>OY843749.1:1240000-3149763 GCA_963693025.1 Arenicellales bacterium | reverse complement strand
CAGATAGACCGGGACTTCCGAGTGGAAGTCTGCCATCAGGTCGTGCGGGTTTCGCTCCTGGCGCGCGCTGGCGGCGGTGAAGCCGAGTTGCCCGCCCTGTTGCCAGATTCCATGTTGCGCAACATAGGAGCGCAGGATGTCGCAGTAGCGGAAGGTGACCGTGGCGGGGAGATACAAAAACGGAAACGCGAGGCGGTTGACCCAGAAGGTGTTCTGCGTGTTGAAGGGCGAGACGACGTTGCGCGCGAGCGCGTATTCGCCTTCGCCGAAGCGGACTTCATCCCGCCCGGTGAAAACCAGCCGGAAGATGGCGTCCACATCCGGGTCGCCGTCCACGAGGCTCTGGATGACAGACACGCCGGCGCTTTTTTCCTCAATGACGATGCGCTCGCCGGCGTTGATTTTTTCCAGCGGAAAACCCCGGGGCCAAATCAATTCATCGGTATACAACGAATAAACATTCGGATACGCCGGCGCGACGATGGTCTGCGAAAAATCGTGATTCAGTTGCCCCCAGTTTGGATACGGAATGGTGTCGTCGTCGCTTTCGGCAATCACCTCGTAGCCGTTTTGTATCGCATACAGATAGCCGGCGTTTTTACGCGCGTAACTGTTCTCGGGCAGCAGGTCGCTGATGGCGGGGAAGAGTTTGCGCTGTGCGCGCAGGTCGAGGAAAACGCAATCCAACGCCGCGTAGTCGCCGGGCGTTTTCACATCCCCGACGATGATGACATCGTAGTCGGTTTCGATAAACCGCTGCACGGCTTCGGTCGGTTTGTTTATCGTGGTCAACACGACGCATTTTTTAGTCATCATTCTTCATCCAGTGTTTGTTGATTGAGCGCGCCCGCCCAGCGGCGCAACGATTCTTCCCGGCTGGCTTTGTTCTCAAGATACATTTTCTCCGACACGCCTGCCAGGTCATACTCGTTCAATTTCCGAAACAGGTCGTCCGGCGAATCCCAGACGATGGCGTTTTCCACCTGATAAAAATAACAAAACCGCAGCCAGTGCGCCATCGCCGACTCGCTGTCGTGGAAGGAGCGCGGGAGGCCGCTTTGCGGCTGAGGCGCCCCAGCGTAACGATGCCGCATCACCTCGCTCGGCATGCCGTGCTTAATCATGACATCCACCGACGGAACAAACAGCGGGATGTTCATTTCATACAACTCAACCATCGTGATGGAGTAAGCGGAATGCGGGAAAATGACCACGGCGGGATGCTTTGCCAAATCCTGCCAGTCATAGGCCGGGTAGCGCTCCCTTATGCGGTTAAACCGAAACGCCGTCTTGATGCCATTTCGCGCGCACCAGTTTTTGTAACGCGAATTCATTTCCTCAGACGACCCCCAAAATCGGGGGGGGGGGGGCGTCGAGTAGCACCGTGTCGTCAACCGGGCGGTGTTTGCTGAGCGGAATATGGTGGCACGATGTATAGAGTTTGAGCGGCTCGATGCCGAGATAGTGGCGCACATACTGATAGTCGTATTCACCCATGACCGCCAGCGTGTGCTCCGGGCTTTGGTGGATTTCTTTCAATACCGCGGTGAAGTCTGCGGTGTCTCTGGGGGTTCTTTGCGTGAAGCGGTTTGCAAGGTTGAAGATGACGCGCTTTTGATGCCGGCGCGCCAAGTCCAGCAGCAACTCGCCGATAACAGGCGGATACCCCCCGACGATAAAATCAGTCTCACCGAAGAGCGCTTTGATGCCCCGCTTGCCGCCCGCCAGAGACAGCAGTTTGCCGTCGGTCGCGCTCCACCGGTAACGCCGCGGTTTGTACCGCCACAGGCATTGGATGGCGTTCCGTACTCTCTCTTCCGCCGCCGCCAGGGGTGGCTGGTCGATTTGCAGGCGGCGGCGCTTCTTTCGCAACGACAGCACCTTGCTCTCCACGCCCAACTCCCGCAGCACGGCGCGCTGCCAAAGTTGGCAGCCAATATGGGCGTCCATAATCAATGCGCGCCGGGTCATCGGGCAAGGTACATTAGCGCAAGCGGGCGTTGTTGATTTGGCGCGGCGGGTGTCATGTGGAATTCGGCAACACCACCGGCGTTGCATCGGCGATGTTTTTGCGCGTGCTGACTTTGTCGCATGACAATGCCACGGCGGTCGGCAACGCGATGGTGGCGGGCAAGTTGGCATCGGCAAACGCGCCGCAATAGCGGCAGAACTCGGCAACGTTTATCGCCGGGACGACCAGCGCATCGGAAAAACCGCCGACCAACGGGTAGGCGAGTTCTCTGCCGCTTGGTGACCATGTTGCCAGACGTTTCAAGCGGCGAAACACCATTCTCGCCCAGCGAAGCGGCGCGATGACGGGTTGCAGGAGTGCATTCGCGGGCGGGCGCGGCGGGGCATAGTGACCGCGTAACAACAATCGCCAGTGAAAAGACACGGGTTTGATTTCCAAGCCATGCGCGGCGAATTTCCCCAGCGCTTGTTCGTAAGCGGGGAGTGATGCGGCGTCTTCGCCGGAACGCAAACGGAAAGCATACGCTTCCGATGTGTGCGCCCAGTCCAACGTCTGATGCAACGGGGAAAACTCCGGGAAGAAGGCGGTGTCCCCGTCCAGCCGCAGGTGGTCGCAAAAACTGTCCTGGCTAATGCGCGCATTCCAAATCAAGCGGTAGTGAATGAAAAGATAATGCGTGTATTCCTCGCGGAAATAGCGTTGCAAGCCCTGCGCGATATAGCCCTGAAAGCGGTATGGCTTGCCGTGAACCGGTATGACATTGGCGCCGATCAACTCCAAATCCGCCGACGGCGCAAAGCCCGGTAGCGCCGGCACGAGATGATAGATGTCGGAAAACCGCCCGCCGTATGCCTTCTCCTGTTGCGGAATATAATCGACGTGATGCTGGTGATAATCATAGATAATAACCAACGCCGCTTTCCCGTTCATGCCGGCTCCTTTTCCAAAGAAGACGCGGTTTTCACGCGCTGTCCGTATTCCATTGCGACAGTTTGACCGGGTGAATGAAGAGACATTCGTCGGGAAAATTTTCAAGCAGGCTGTTCAACCCCATCGCATCATACCGTGAGCGCACCGCGCCCCATGTTTTGCCGGGCCAGTAATGCAAGCCGCGCATCCGAATGTCGTCGTGCGTATTGACTTTTCGGCAGGACAACGCCAGCGCGGTCGGCACCGCAATGAGAACGAACAGTTTGGGCGCAACAAACGCCTCGCAGTAGCGGCAGAAATCCGTGATGCTCGCCGCCGGCACGACCACCATATCCGAAAAACCGCCGACCAGCGGGTAAGCGAGTTTTCTTTTGTTCGGAGACCATGTCAGCAAACGTTGCAACCGCCGAAGCACGACCTTCAACCAGCGCAACGGAGAAACCATTTTTTGCAGGAAAGAGCCAGCCGGCGGAACATAGTGACCGCGGAACAACAGCGACCAGTTAAACGACAACGGCTTGATGTTCAAGCCATGCGCGGAGAATTTTTCCAGCGCCTCATCATAAGCGGGAAGCGGCTCGACCCTTCCCTCATAAGCATAGGCGTCCGGGGTGTAAATCCATTCCAGCCGCTGGTGCAGCACATAGAAGTTCGACAAAAACGCGGTGTCTTCGCGCTCCAACTTCAAGTAATCCCGAAAATTGTCTTCGTTGATGCCCGGATTCAGAACCAAGTCGTCGTGAATAAAAATATAGTGCGTGTATTCTTCGCGGAAATAATGCCGCAAACCTTGCGCCATATATCCGTGAAAGTGAAACGATTTGCCGCGCACCGGTATGACATTGCCGCCGAGCAAATCCGCCGACGGCGCAAAGCCGCGCATCACCGGCACCAGATGATAAATATCGGGAAACCGCGCCCGGTACATTTTTTCCAGTAGCGGAATGTTGTCGGCATGTTGGTGGTGATTATAGATAATAATCAGCGCCACTTTCCCGCTCATAACGCCCGACTCCTCAAGCGCGCGACGCGGGGCGCCGCATCATCAACCGGCGTTTCATTGCACGGTTTTTTCATTGCGCGACAGTTTCCAGTGAATCAGAAAAAGCGCGACCATAATCAGCATAGTGATGCCGGAAATGACGAGGCTCTGCCGCGCGTGCCTGCGCTCGCCTTCGAGCGCGATGCGATAGCCCTCTTCCCGCAGCCGCGCAAGTTCCGCCGCATCCGGCACCGCTCTGTTCACCGACCAGTCGCGGATAAAATTGTCGTCGCTTTGGAAGCGCTCGTGTTGCCAACGGCTCATCGTGGTTTCGGGCCAGTTGGCTTCAATCACATCATACACGGCGACCCCGAACGAAATGCTGAACACGATGACCGAGACGAAGCACACCGCCAGCGCATAGATTCGAACGAGGTGCGGGGTGTTCATTTGATTCTTTGTTGCCGCTTGTGTTGGTTGTGTTGGTTGTGCTGCTTGTGTTTGTGCGCGACCGCCTACATCTCGTCGAGCAGCGATTCAATGTAAGCCAGCCGGCTCGCCACCTCTTCATGCAAACGCCGCACTTCCTCCCTGACCAACTTCGCATGCTCCACCGCCGAGTCCTTGGCATCGAGAATCTGCTCCAACTCGCGCACCGCCTTTTGCACAAACGGCGAAATCTCATGCACCACTTCGGTTTTCCGGGTGCCGCTGTCGGCAATCACCGTCTTCGCCGCCCGCCCAAAGCGAAACCGCTTGCTGGCAGGCAACAACGAGCCCTTCTTGCGCTTATAAACGACGCGCAGAATGTCGATGTTGTTAACCGTATTCAGAGAAAACCGCTCGATCTCCCCCGGATTGTTGATTCCCATTTCGCTCAGGGTTGGATAGGTGGGCATGGTGTGTCTCGCTGGGTGGGTCGGGATGGTTTAAGGGTGCGGGATTGTAGCACACTACCCCTCCCCCTCATCCCGATGAAGCATCATATTCAGCATCCGCAAAGTCGCTTCAATTCCGGCGAATACCTGGTTGGCGCTGACGCCGCGGGTGCGGATGTCTCGGTCTTGGGTGTGCCAGGTGATTGAGCATTCCACCAAGGCGCTGGCGGTGCCGCCTTTGGGGATGCGGACTTGGTAGTCGAGCAATTCAGGGAAGTCGAAATCGCGCGGGTCGAGGATTTTTCGCACCGCCACGATGAACGCGTCGAAGCCGCCGTTGCCGGCGCCGGTGGACTTTTGGATTTCGTCATACAGGCGCACGCGGATGCTGACGATGGATTCCAGGTCGAGGCCGCTGGTGATGGAGCAGTTGAGCAATTCCAGATGGCGGTCGCCCTTGCTTTCCAATACATCGGCGATGATGAACGGCAAATCTTCCGGGGTAATCGCGGCTTTGGAATCGCCCAGTTGGACGATTCGTTTCAGCACCTTGGTGCGGTCTTCGGCGGACAAACTGATGCCGAGCGCTTCCAGGTTTTTTTCCAGCGACGCCTTGCCACTCATCTTGCCGAGCGCATACGAGCGCGAGCGGTTGAAGCGTTGCGGGCTCAGCGTCGTCTGGTAGAGCCCGCCCTTGCGGTCGCCGTCGGCGTGGATGCCGGCGGTCTGGGTGAACACATCGGCGCCGACCACGGGCGCGTTGTCCGCCACCCGCTTGCCGGAAAAATTTTCCACCATGCGGCTCAAGGTGTAGATTTTGGTTTCGTCAATCGATAAGCGTGCGCCCATTTTATCGCGCAACACCAGGCACACCTCCGCCAGCGAGGCGTTGCCGGCGCGCTCGCCGAGGCAGTTCACGGTGCAGTGGATGGTCGACACCCCGGCGGCCACCGCCGCCATGCAATTCGCGGTGCCGAGGCCGTAGTCGTTGTGCGGGTGAAAATCAAACCGGCACTGCGGAAAGCGCCGGCACATGTCCGCTAAACTCTCGCGCACTTCGTCCGGCGACATCACGCCGAGGGTGTCGGGCAGCATGTAGTGGTCGATGGGCAGCGCTTGCAGGCGCTCCATCATTTGATACACATAGTCGCGGCTGTCGGCGTAGCCGTTCGACCAGTCCTCCAGATAGGCGTTGACCCGCAAGCCCTGCTCGCGCGCGTAGTCCACGGTGCGCTCGATTTTTTCGAGGTGCTGTTCGAGCGTGTGACCCAACTGCTCGCGGCAGTGCTTTTCGCTGCCTTTGGTGAGTAGGTTGAGCACCGCCCCGCCGGCGCTGTGAATCCAGTCAACGCTGCGCCGGTGGTCGATAAACCCGAGCACTTCGACGCGCTCGCGATAGCCTTCCGCCGCCGCCCATTCCGCGATGCGCGCAAGCGCTTCCCGCTCGCCTTCGGAAACGCCCGCCGAGGCGACTTCTATTCGGTCAACCTTGAGGGAATGCAGCAGCGCTTTGGCGATGCTGACCTTCTCCGCCTGGGAAAAAGACACCCCCTGCGTCTGCTCGCCGTCGCGCAGGGTGACATCCATCAACTCAACCTGCGGGCTGCTCGCTGCCACGGTCGTTGCCATCGTATGCTCGTTTGTTGCGTAAAGAAAAAATTGAAAACTGTGCGCGTGCGCGGATGGCGCGATTTTAACCGATGTTCGCGCCCGCACCAAACACTTTCGCCGCCGTTGTGCTAGACTGGGCGAAACCCGTGCCATGAATTGATATGCCGCCGAAGTTGACAGTCTGCCTGCTCGCCGCCGTTGCCGTCACCGTTGCGACCGTTACCGCGCTCACGAGCCACGCGGTGGCGGCGCGGGAATACGAGATTGAAGTCATCGTCTTCGACCGGCTGGACAAGGAAGTCAGCACGCACGAGCAGTGGGATTTTTCATCGCCGCGCATTGCCGAGCGTCTGCGCGAAATGACCGCGCTGGCGGACGCGGCTTCCACGCATCCGACCTCCGACAGAATCTACCGGCTGGCGCCGCTGCGCACCCGGTTGCTCGAATCGGGTTACCGCATTCTCGACACGACGCGCTGGCGGCAGCCGCCGAGTTTCTACCAAAACGCGCCGTTGATTCCGCTCGGCAATGCCGATGCCGACGCCACCGCCATCGGTGTTGACCGCGTGCCGGCTTCCGGCTTTGTGCGGATTTACACGACCTCCCTGATTTACGCCGACCTCAACCTGCAACTCTCCCCGCTGTCGCCGATACCGGGATATTTTCCGTTGTTTGACTTGGGTTCGGATTCGGGTCTGGATTCGGATTTGGAGACGGAAGCGAGTTTGGAAGCGGACTTGGCAACGCAGCCGCCGCACTATTTCATCGCCGAAAAACGCCGCCTGAAGTTCAAGCAAATTCACTATTTCGACCACCCGCTATTCGGCGCGATTCTGGGGGTCTGGCCCGTGGATGCGACCACGCCTGAGGTGCCGCAGGCTCAACCCGCCGACGAGGTCTTGGATTTTTGATGCGCGTGGTGCGAGCCGCCGTCACAAGCGCGTGATGATTTCCATGACTTTCGCACCGCCGACTTCAAGGTTTTCGGCAATCGTCTCCATATTGATTTCGCCGCCACCGCCACGACCGGCGGCGGGGTTGACCACGATGGCGAGGGTCGCGTAGTCCATCCCCGCTTCCCGCGCCAGCGCCGCCTCGGGCATGCCGGTCATGCCGACGATGCTTGCCCCGTCCCGCTCCAAGCGGTCGATTTCCGCCGCGGTTTCCAGCCGCGGACCCTGCGTCACCGCATAAACCGCCTCGCTCGCCAACTCCACCCCGCCCGCTTCCGCCGCCGCGATAATTTTCGCGCGGAGCGGCGCGCTGTATGGCTGGGCAAACTCGATGTGCTTGACCGCGGCATCCGGGCTGTCAAAAAAAGTGTGCGCCCTGCCCCAGGTGTAGTCGATAATCTGCTCGGGCAACACGACGCGCCCCGGTGTCAAACCGGCGGCAATCCCGCCGACCGCCGCCAACCCAATCACCCGCGTCACCCCGGCATCTTTCAACGCCCGGATATTGGCGCGATAGTTAATCTGATGCGGCGCGATGGTATGCCCCGCCCCATGACGAGGCAAAAACACCCACTCACGCTCCCCCAACCGCCCAAACAACAACGGTCCCGACGGCTCGCCGTAGGGTGTTTTAACCGCCTCCTGACGCGCAACTTCCAATCCAACCAAGCGGTCAAAACCGGTTCCGCCGATGAGGGCTAGACTCGTCATTCTCGAGCGTTAGTGTCCGTTATTACCCGTCATTTATAGCGTTAGTGTCCGTTGCCGCCGCGCTTTTTCTTTTAAGCGGCGGCTTACGGACACTTGCGTCCTCGGGAATCTCCCTAAGGCTAGCACGGACTTCGGGAACGCCCCCACCACGCCGTTTACTATCACCCCCCACCTCCCACCAACCCCCGCAAATACCGCCCATAACACGTCTCACCCGCAACAGCGCCCAATTCCAACAAACCCTCATCATCGATAAACCCCATACGCCAAGCAGCCTCTTCAGGACAACCCACCATCACACCGCAACGTTGCTCAGCGGTTTCAACGCGCCGAGCAGCAGCCAGCAGGGAGTCGGGACCGCCGATGTCCAACCAAGTTGTCGCGCGCGCACAGACGGACACGCTGAGCGCGCCCTCTTCCAAATAGGCTCGGTTGAGGTCGGTGATGTCAGGGAAGGTGCGCCGGGACGATTGCAACGCACGCGCGCGTTCACCCACCGTGTTGTCGTAAAAACCAAGCCCGGTTACCGCATAACGAGACTGCGGTTTTGACCCCTTCTCCAACGAGTCAACAAGTCCAGTCGCCCTGCCGTTCTTATCAAAACACACCGACGCGCAACCTTCCGGCTCATCCACGCGTCGGACAACCACCCGCGCGCCTTTTTTCAAGGCGGCGGCGGATTGAAGGTCGGCGGACAACCGGTTGCCATAAAAAATGTGATTGGCGAGGATGAACGCCACGCACCGGTCGCCGATGAATTCCGAGCCGGTGACCAATGCCTGAACCGCTCCGCCGGACGAAGGCTGGAGCGCATACGACAGACGGATGCCCCACCGCTCGCCGCCGCCGAGGAGTTGTTGACAGCGCGGCGTGTCGCCGGGTGTGGCGACCACCAGAATCGTGCGAATGCCCGCCAGCATCAACGCCGAAAGCGGGTAGTAAATCATCGGTTTGTCGTACACCGGTAGCAGCGGCTTGGCGCCACCGCCGGCGGCAAAAATAATGCCCCTCACGCCCTATGCGTCCGACTCAGCCGGCGCTCCCAACAACTCATCCACATAGTTGCCCACGCCCTGCGCGACGTCGAGAAATTCTTCGCCGTAACCGGCGGCGCGAAGTTGTTCCAAGTCCGCGCAGGTGTAACTCTGATACTTGCCGTGTAACGCCTGCGGCATCGGGATATAGACGATTTCCCCGTCTTTGACCGCTTGCCGGAGGGAAGTCTGCGCGCCGCCATCACGCCGCCGGCAGGCGTTGATGACTGCCACCGCGACTTCGTTAAAACTGTGGCTGCGACCGCTGCCCGCGTTGTAGATTCCGCTAATCGCCGGGTTGTCCAGCAGGAAGAGGTTGACCGCGACCACATCATCCACCGAGACAAAATCGCGCTGCTGTTCGCCGTCCGCGTAGCCGTCGCTTCCCTCAAACAAGCGCACCCTGCCGGTCTCCTGATACTGGTTGAAAAAATGCCACGCGACCGACGCCATCTTGCCCTTGTGCTGCTCGCGCGGACCATACACATTGAAATACCGCAAGCCCGCGCACTGAAACCGCGCGGCGGGCTGGCGTCTGACGAATTGGTCGAACAACAGTTTCGACCACGCATACGCATTCAACGCGGATTCGTGTTGCGGCGCCTCGGCGAACACCGCACCGGCGCCGTAGACCGACGCCGAAGAGGCGTAGATATACTGCGCGCCGTGCGTCTGACAGAACCGGTATAGCGCCTTGGAATAAGTGAAATTGTTCTCCAACACATACTTGCCGTCGGTCGCCATGGTGTCGGTGCACGCCCCCTGATGCAGCACCGCCGCGACCTTGCCGGCGAGCGATTCGTCGCGCCGGATGGCGGCGAGAAACTCGTGCTTGTCCATATAGTCGCCAATATTGAGGTCGGAGAGGTTGCGGGTTTTGTCGGCGGCGGTGAGGTCGTCCACCACCAAAATGTCGCTGACCCCGCGGCGGTTCAGCGCCTTTACTAAGTTAGAGCCGATGAAACCGGCGCCGCCGGTGACTATGAGCATCGCTCGCCTCCGCCGTCGTCTTGGCTGAGCGCGGCTTTCAACTCGTCTATGCCGGCGGTGGCGGTGCCGACTTTGGAGACCACCACGCCGGCGGCGGCGTTGGCGAGCGCCAGCGCGTCGCGGTCGTCCAGCGCCGCCGCCAGCGCCAGCGCCATCACCGCAATCACGGTGTCGCCGGCGCCGCTGACATCATAGACTTCTTTGGCGCGCGCCGGGCGGCGGATGACTTCACCTTCCGGCGATGACGAAAACAACACCATCCCGCGGTCGCTCAGCGTCACCAGCAGTTTGCTCAGGCGGTGTTGGCGCATCAACGCATTCGCCTTGCGCCGCATGTCGTCGTCGTCCGCCACCGCGCCCGCCACCTGCTCGAACTCGGCGAGGTTCGGGGTCACCATCGCGGCGCCCCGGTAGCGGGCGAAATCCGCGCCTTTCGGGTCCACCAGCACCGGGACATTTTTCTGCGCCGCCAGCGCAATCAATTTTTCGCTGTCGTCCAAACCGCCCTTGCCGTAGTCCGACAACACCACCGCCTGAAGGGAGTCGCGTGCAAGCAGGTCGGCGAACTTCGAGCGCGCGGCTTCCAGCGCCGCCGCGCCGGGGGCGGATTCAAAATCGGCGCGCAGCAACTGCTGGTTGCGGGAGATTGCCCGCAGTTTAATCGTGGTCTGCCCGCCGCGGTCAATCACGAGTTGGTCTTCAACGCCCGCGCGCGCCGCGATGCCGGAAACCTGGCGTCCGGCTTCATCGTCGCCGACCACCGACAGCAACGCGCAGCGCGCGCCGAGCGAGGTGATGTTGCAGGCGACATTGCCGGCGCCGCCGAGCCGCTCCTCGCTCAGGCGCTGGTCGACCGTCACCACCGGCACCGGCGCTTCGGGGGAGATGCGGTCGACGTTGCCAAACCAGTAGCGGTCGAGCATGACATCGCCCGCCACCAAAATGTTGCAGGCGGCGAGTTTGTCGAGGCTAGCGGCGACCGATGCCATAGTAAATCAAGCCCGCTTCGCGCATCGCGGCGGGGTCATACAGGTTGCGCCCGTCAATCACCACGTCGCCGCGCATCGCCGCTTTGATTCGCGCCGGGTCAACCGCGCGCAGCACGCGCCACTCGGTCACCACGATTAAGCCGTCGGCGTCGCTCAGCGCGTCATAGGGGTCGTCGGCGGACAGCGTCAAGTCGGGTCGGCTTCCGTAAATTTGGCGCGCGCGCTCGGTCGCCGCCGGGTCGAAGGCGTGCACCACGGCGCCCCGCTCCCACAACGCTTCCAGCACCACCCGGCTCGGCGCGGCGCGCATGTCGTCGGTGTCCGGCTTGAACGCCAGCCCCCACAGCGCGAAGCGTTTGCCCGACAAATCCTCGCCGAAGTGGCGCACGACTTGCGCTACCGGTTGGCGCTTTTGCCGGTGATTGACCGCTTCCACCGCATCCAAAATGCGCGCCTCGTAACCGACCTCGCCGGCGGTGCGGCGCAATGCCTGCATATCCTTGGGCAGGCAGGAGCCGCCGTAGCCGCAGCCGGGATAGATGAAGGAATAGCCGATGCGGGGGTCGGCGCCGATGCCGACCCGAACCGATTCAATATCGGCGCCCAGCCGCCCGGCCAGATTGGACAACTCGTTCATGCACGAAATCTTGGTCGCCAGCATCGCGTTGGCGGCGTATTTGGTCAACTCGGCGGAGGCGATATCCATCACAATCACGCGCTCGTGGTTGCGGTTAAACGGCGCATACAGCGTGCGCATAATCCCCAGCGCGCGCTCGTCTTGCGCGCCGATGATGATGCGGTCGGGCTTCATAAAATCCTCGACCGCCGCGCCTTGTTTGAGAAACTCGGGGTTGGAGACCATGCCGAACGGAACATCAATGCCGCGCCGCTCCAGCGTTTTCTTGATGACGCCGCGCACCTTGTCCGCGGTGCCCACCGGCACGGTGGACTTGGTCGCCACCACGCGATAGCCGTCCATGCGCTCGCCGATGGACTCCGCCACCGCCAGCACATGCCGCAAATCAGCCGAGCCATCCTCGCCCGGCGGCGTGCCCACGGCGATGAAAATCACCTCCCCATGCTCGATGCCGCGCGCAATGTCGGTGGTGAAATGCAACCGCTCAACCCCCGCATTCCCGCTCACCAACAAATCCAACCCCGGCTCATAAATCGGCAACCGCCCGGCAAGCAAACCATCAACTTTGCCCCGGTCGCTATCAACACAAACCACCCGGTTACCCATTTCCGCCAAACAAGCGCCGGTAACCAACCCAACATACCCTGTGCCGACGACGGTGATATTCATTTTCGCTGTTTTGTGCTTGGTGTTTGGTGTGAGGGATTAATAACTCGTCATTCTCGAGCGTTAGTGTCCGTTGTCGCCGCGCTTTTTCTTTTAAGCGGCGGCTTACGGACACTTACGACCTCGGGAATCTTTCTCAGGTTGGCACGGGCTTTGTTGGAATTCACGGTAGTCTTAGGGAGATTCCCGAATCGAAGAAAATATGGTCGCTGGCGCTCCCTATTTTCTACCGTTCGAGAATGACGGAGTGGGGGGATCCCTTCCCGCCATGCAACGCATCCTGTTTCTGTACAGTCCCCCAGCCCTTGCAGCCGGGGCATTGCCAGTGTAGGGAGGTGGCTTGGAAGCCGCAGGTGTGACAGTGGTAGGCTTGCCCTTGTCCGACTACTTGCGAGAGTAGTTCTGCGAGCACGGTGAAATCTTTTTTCTCGCGGGCTGAGCGGTTGTTCGCGGCGCGGGATTTGATTAGTTCGCATAAGCCTTCCAGACTCGGATAGGTTCTGACCAAGTCCAGCAACAGGGCTTGCCCCGCTTCGCCTGTTTTTTCCTGTTTCGCGAGGTCGATTAACGCCGCCATAATGCGCGAATCGGCGTTGTGGGCGATGGCGGTTTCCAGAAAACGCTTGTAGTTTTCCCGGTCGCCGAGCGCCGTGTAACTGTTGGCGAGATGGTCGACCACTTCGCCGAGCGCTTCCGGCGCCCAGTGTTCCAGCCCGCGCCAGATGGCGATGGCGCTGTTGTGGTTGCCGCGCATGGACGCCAGCCGTCCCGATTGGATGACCGCGCGGACGCAGTGCGGGTCGTATTTGAATGCGGATTCGAGATGGTTCTCGGCGAGGTTGTTGCGGCCATCGATGATTGCCTTTTCCGCCAACTCGCAGCAATACTGCGCGAGCGATTCGGACAGGTCAATGTCCGACAGGCGGGTCAATTCCTCGGCGATTAGGATGGCGTTGCCCCATTCCTTTTCCTGGTCGTAGATTTGCAACAGGAAGCGCCCGGCTTGCTCGCGGTGTTCCGGCACCCGCCGCAGTTTCTGGAACAGCGTTTCGGCGCGGTCGAACAAGCCCGCCTTAAAATAATCCTGCGCCAACTCGAACAACGCCAGCGTGCGCAACCTTTCTTCCAGGTCTGGGCGCGTCGCCAGATTGCGGTGGATGCGCGTCGCCCTCTCGATTTCGCCGCGGCGGCGGAAGAGGTTGCCGAGCGCGAGGTGCATCTCCACGGTTTCGCTGTCCATTTCCACCGCTTCGAGGAACACGCGCAACGCTTTGTCGGGTTGTTCGTTGAGCAAGAAACTCAGCCCCTTGAAATACGCTTCGGGGAGTTTCTTTGCGCTCGCCGTGCGGCGCTCCCGCTTCGCCATCAGCCACCCGCTGGCGGCGGCGGTCGGCAATAGCAACAGTAACCAGATGGGGTCCATGATGTCGGAGCGTGGGTTGTCGCCGCAAGGCGGAGCGTTTGCGCTCAGGAGCCGGCGCTCTGCAGGGTGCGGGTCTGCCGCCTCGCGCGTGAGCGTTTGCGTCGGGCTTTGAGCGCGCCGAGCAGCGTCGCCAGATAGCCCGCCAGCAAACCGAGTGCGAAGGTCAGAAACAGCAGCAGCGACAATTCCATTTGGAAGTCGACGCCGAAGTAGTAGTCGATTTCGATGGTCTGATGATTCCGGTAACTGAAAGTCAACCCGAAGAGGGCGAGCGTTACAACCAACACGACATAGAGCAGTTTTTTCATCGCTTGCCCCGCGCGCCGCCGCCACCGCCACCGTTAACGCGTCTGCGCAGGTTGGCACCGGGCTTGAAGTGCGGCACATATTTTTCCGGCACCGACACCTGCTCGCCGGTCTTGGGATTGCGCCCGGTTCGCGGCGGTCGGTAGCGCAACGCCATGCTGCCGAAGCCGCGAATTTCTATGCGCTCGCCGGTGGCAAGCGCCGAAGCCATGCGCTCGAGAATGCTGTTGACCGCGTCTTCCACCGCCTTCATCTCCAGTTCCGGATGGTCTTCGCTGAGGCGCGCCACCAGTTCGGATTTGGTCAGCGCCGGCGGGTCGGGCTGCTTGCTGTTGCGGGTCGCCATGGCGAAAGTATATCAGGAGGTCTGTTTGCTGAGTTGCTCTTTGAGTTTGTCCCCCAATTTGGCGCCCCCCAGATTCGCGTCGCGCGCATACTCCTGCGTCACCTCGCCTTCAATCTCGGTTTCCCTGACCTTGACCGACAGCGAAATGTGGCGGTCTTTGCGCTCGATGCTGGTGATTTTGGCTTCCACTTCATCGCCCGGAGAAAGCGCGGTGCGCGCGTCCTCAACCCGGTCGCGGGAAATTTCAGAAGCGCGCAAATAGCCGTCCACGCTGGGCGCGAGTTCGATGGTGGCGCCCTTGGCGGTGACCTCCTTGACCACGCCCTTGACCGCGCTGCCCTTGCTGTTACGGGCGACGTAGCCGATGAACGGGTCTTCGGTGGCTTGCTTGAGGCCAAGCGAAATGCGCTCGCGCTCGGCGTCCACGGCGAGCACCGCCACCGCCAGTTCATCGCCCTTCTTGTAATCGGTGACGGCTTCCTCGCCGGGGCGCTCCCACGACAAATCGGACAGGTGAACCAAGCCGTCGATGCCGCCTTCAATGCCGATGAACACGCCGAAGTCGGTGATGGAGCGAATCCTGCCGTTGATGATGTCGCCCTTCTTGTGGGCGGCGGCGAATTCATCCCACGGATTGGGTTTGCACTGCTTCATCCCGAGCGAAACGCGGCGCCGTTCCGGGTCAATATCGAGGATCATCACCTCCACTTCATCGCCGATACGGCAGACCTTGCCGGGGTGAATGTTCTTGTTGGTCCAGTCCATTTCCGACAGGTGCACGAGCCCCTCGACCCCCTCTTCCAGTTCCACGAACGCGCCGTAGTCGGTCAGGTTGGTGACCTTGCCGAACAGGCGGGACTGGACGGGGTAGCGGCGCGCGAGGTCGAGCCACGGGTCTTCGCCCAGTTGTTTCAGCCCGAGCGAAACGCGGCATTGTTCGCGGTCGAATTTGAGCACGCGCGCCTCGATTTCGTCGCCGACATTCACGACTTCGGAAGGATGTTTGACCCGCCGCCACGCGAGGTCGGTGATATGCAGCAGCCCGTCCAAGCCGCCGAGATTGACGAATGCGCCGTAGTCGGTCAGGTTCTTGACCACGCCCTTGACCACCATGCCCTCTTCGAGCGTGTTGAGCAGTTTTTCGCGCTCTTCGCTCAGTTCGTTTTCCACGATGGCGCGCCGTGAGACCACGATGTTGTTGCGCTGCTGGTCGAGTTTGATGATTTTGAATTCGAGGTCGCGCCCTTCGATAAAGGCGGCGTCCTTGACCGGGCGCACATCCACCAGCGAGCCGGGCAGAAACGCGCGCAAGCCGTTCACCTCGACCGTGAACCCGCCCTTGACCTTGCCGGTAATCATGCCGCTGATGATGGCGCTTTCCTCGTGCGCTTTCGCCAAGTCCGCCCACGCGCGCGCGCGCATCGCCCGCTCCCTCGACATGCGGGTGTTGCCGCTGCCGTCCTCCACCGCCTCCAGCGTCACCTCAACTTGGTCGCCGACCTTGACGGTCAACTCGCCGGCTGAATTCTTGAACTCCGCCGCCGGAATTTCCGCATCCGACTTCAAACCGGCGCTGACAATCACATAGTCGTCATTCGCCTCCACCACATCGCCGGTAATCAACTCACCGGGGCGCATAATCACGCCCGCCAAATTCTCTTCCAGTAACGCCGCAAAACTTTCTGTCATAGTTAAAAAAACCCGCGGTCACTCAGTCGTCGTGTTGCAATCACATGCGACGAATAAATGGCACGGGCGCCTCGGTCAATAGGTTATGGTTGCCGTTTACGCATCGGCGGCACAATGCGCGCCGTTGCGCCCCCGCCGGTCGGCGCCCGGTTGGAAACAAGCGAGCGGGTCAGCGCAGTTTGCACAGTGTTACGACCCGCTCGAAAACCACCGCCATCACTTCATCTGCGGATAACTCGGTGGTATCCAACTCAAAGGCATCGCCGGCGCGTCTAAGGGGCGACACGGAGCGGCTCAAATCGCGCCGGTCCCGCTCGCTGATGTCCCTCAGAAGCCGCGCGATACTAACATCAAACCCTTTTTCTCTCAACTGCGTAAAGCGCCTTTTTGCGCGCGCCTCGGCGCTGGCGGTGAGGAATATCTTGCAATCCGCCGCGGGAAAAACCACGGTGCCCATATCGCGCCCGTCCGCCACCAGCCCCGGCGGGCGCGCGCGCCCCCGCTGCCAAACCAGCAACGCCGCGCGCACCTCCGGCACAGGCGCCACCCTGGAAGCCCGCGCCCCCGCCCGCTCGGTGCGAATCTGCTCGCCGACCTCTTCGTCCCCCAGAAAAACCGCGCCGTCCTTGAACGACAACTCAAGCCCGCGCGCCAACGCCGCCAACCCCTCCACATCATCCAACCCCACCCCGCCCCGATGCGCCAACAACCCCAACACCCGATACAACGCCCCACTCTCCAAATAATGCCACCCCAACCGCCGCGCCAACGCCTGAGCAACCGTCCCCTTGCCGGAGCCGCTGGGTCCGTCTACGGCGACAATTGGCGCGCTCATCTCGCTACACCCTGTCCGGTGGCGCGGGGTTGTGGGTTTTTTTGCCTTCTTTCAGGATGAATTCCAGGAAGACCTTGCCGGTTTGCGACAAGCGTTTGCCTTTGCGGTGGGCGATGTACCATTTTCGCATGATGGGGAAGTGGCGGAGGTCGAGCGCGACCAGGCGACCGGCGCTGAGTTCCAGTTCCACCGTGTGGGCGGAGATGACCGCCAGGCCGAGACCGGCTTCCACGTTTTGTTTGATGGTCTCGTTGCTGGAGGATTGGATGCCGGGGGCGGGGGCGATGCCGTGTTTGTCGAAGATGCGCTGCATCGCCATGCGCGTGTCGGAGCCCGGTTCGCGCACCACGAAGGGCTCGTTTTCGATGTCCTCCAGGGGGATTTTTTCCTTGCCCGCCAGGGGATGGCGCGGGTTGGCGATGACGATGAGCGGGTTTTCCATAAACGCGCGCGCTTCCACCGCCATGCCCGGCGGCGGGGGTCCCATCAAGACCAGGTCGGGTTGGTTGATTGCCAGACGCCGGCTCAACTCTTCCCGGTCGGTGACTTCGAGACTGACTTTGACCGCTCGGTGGGCGGCGCAGAATTTGGACAGCAGGCGCGTGGCGAAGTAGTTGACCGTCGGGGCGATGCAGATTTTCAGGCTGCCGCCGTCCACGCCTTTCATGTGGTTGACGTCGCGCTCAATCTCACTCAGCCGGGCAATCATCGCGCGGCTGTGGCCGAGCATCGTTTTGCCCGCTTCGGTGAGGTGCACTTTTTTCCCAAGCAACTCGAACAGCGGCAGCCCAATCATGGATTCCAGTTGTTTGACTTGCATCGACACCGCCGGCTGAGTCAGATGCAGTTCGCCCGCGGCCTTGGTGAAACTAAGATGGCGGGCGACCGATTCAAACACCTGGAGTTGGCGCATGGTGATATGCAGGGGCATGGCGGGCGGGCTGGGTTTTAGCGTGAGTTTACCCTATGCGCGGCGCGCCAGCCCGGCGCGCAGGCGGCGCCAGTCGAAGCGGGGTCCGGGGTCGGTTTTGCGACCGGGGGCGATGTCGCTGTGCCCCACGATGTGGTCGGGCGCAATGGCGGGGTAGCAGTCCATCAACAATCGCGCCAGACCGGACAGCGCGTCATACTGGGCGGCTTCAAACGGCGCGTCGTCGCAGCCTTCCAACTCAACCCCCAGGGAGAAGTCGTTGACCCGCGGGCGGCCACGGAAGTCGGAGACCCCGGCGTGCCAGGCGCGCAGATGAGTCGGGACGAATTGGAGCAACTCGCCGTCTCGCCGGATGAGGAAGTGGGACGACACGCGCAGGTCGCGTATGTCGGCAAAGCAGTCGGGCGCGCCGGGCGCATCGGCGACTTCGTCGAGGCGGTTGGTGAAAAACCGCTCGATGTAGTCGCCGCCATAGCAGCCGGGCGGCAGGCTGATGGCGTGGATGACCAGCACATCGATGGACGCGCCGGCGGGGCGTTCGTCGCAGTTTGGCGAGCGCACGAAGCGAGCCGGCGACACCCGTCCGCTCGCGCGCGCCAGTTGGAATGCGGTGGCGGGGGCGGTGTTGGCGGCGGCGTTCATCCCAGTTGCAAGCCCATGCGGTGTTTGGTGACGGTGGATGGCGTCAGCGGAAATTGTTGCCTGAGCAACGCGCCCAGTTCAAGCAGTCGCTCGACCTCGCCGCGTTTGAATTCCAGTTCAACTTCATACAGCGCAACTTGCCGGTCGGGTTTTGTGCCTGATATGGTGGCTTGGTCGGCGGACAACTCGATGGCGGTGCCGTGAAAGTCCAGGTTGCGGATGCTGCGCAGCATGTCCACGCGCACCATCACGCTCAACGGCGCATCGGCGGGGATGACTTCGAGCACCTTGTCCTTGAGTTCCCCCGGCGGCAACTGCGCGGCGCGGTCGAGCCAGCCGCCGATGTCCGTTTCCAGTTCGTGGCGGCGAGAAAAACCGTCTTCAATCACCCCACCATACTTAAGCGCCGCCCGCCAACGCTCACCTTCCCGCCGTGCGCGCAGCGAATAGCGCTTAGCGGCCAATGCGCGCGTGTCGGTGTCGTAGTAGTCGCCGATGTAGCGGGTTGCGTCTTGGGTGCCTATGTTTGTGTTTAGGCGTTGCACTAATTCGGATTGCAGCACGCGGTCGAGGGTCGTGCGGTCGGTGGCGGTTAGTTTGATTTCTTGTTCGTACATTTTGTTGCTTTGTTAGTTCGTCATTCTCTACTACTCGTCATTCTCGAGCGTTAGAAAAATAGGGAGCCCCAACTTCGTCATTCTCGAATGATAGAAAAATAAGGAGCGATAGCGACTATATTTTTCATCACCTTCGGGAATCTCCCTAAGTCTACCGTGAATTCCAACAAAGCCCGTGCCAGTCTTAGGGAGATTCCCGAGGACGTAAGTGTCCGTAAGCCGCCGCTTAAAAGAAGAAGCGCGGCGACAAACGGACACTAACGCTCGAGAATGACGAAGTGGTGGTGAATGACGAAGGGGTAGTGAATGACGGAAGTACAAAAATCTCACACCGACTCAACCCGCAACTTAACAATAGCACGTTCGGTAACTTCCTCCACGGTGAAGCGGTATCCCATTTCCACCACGTTCTCGCCGCGTTCGGGGATGTGTCCTAGTTGTGCCATGACCAGACCGCCGATGGTGTGGGAGATGCGGCTGTTGAGGTTGATTTCCAGGACTTCGTTGACTTCGGACACCGATGACCGCGAATCGATGAGGTATTTGCCCTCGCCGAGCCTTTCGATGACGCGTTTGCGGCGTGGCAGGTATTCGTCGAAGTCGTAGCCGACATCGATGTCGCCGACCACTTCTTCGACGATGTCTTCCATCGTGATGATGCCGATGGCGGAGCCGAATTCATCCACCACCACGGCCATGTGGTCGTCCCGCTGGCGCAATGTCGGCAGCAACTGGTCTATGGTTTGGAATTGCAGCACGTAGTGCGCCGGCTTGATTAACTCATCCAGTTTTTTATCGCGCAGGGATTTGTCCAGCAAGTCCCAGGTGGTTACGGTGACGATGCCGGTGATGTTGCTGGTGTTGCCGCGATACGCCGGCAGGCGGTTGTAGCCTTTGCGCCGCACCGTGGCGATGACGCGCAGGATGCCGCTGTTGCGGTTGATGGCGGTGACTTCGGCGATGGGAATCATCGCTTCGCCGACCGTGGTCTCGCCGAAGCGGATGACGCGGCGGATGCGCCCGCGGTCGAAGGCATCGACCTTGGAAGTGCGCTCTGCCATGTCAACCACCGAGCGGATTTGCTCGCGCGTCATAAACAAGTTTTGCTCGACCTTGCCGCCGCCGAACGCGCGCGCGCACAGCCGCGCAATCCGCGAAAAGACGAAGATGATGGGGTAGAAGAGGAAGGAAAAGATTCGCAGCGGGTAGATGGCGATGGGTGCGATTTCATCCGACTTCTGCTGATAGACGCTTTTCGGGACGATTTCGCCGAGGATGAGCAGCAGCGGGGTGAGCGCGAGGAAGGCGTATAAGTCGCCGTTGGCGCCGAACAGCCGGATGCACAACAGCGTGCCGAGCGTGGTCAGCGCCACGGTGGCGATGTTGGCGCCGACCAGCGTGGTGCCGAGTAGCAAGTCCGGCTCTTTGTATAACGCCAACACTTTTTTCGCGCCGTTGTCGCCCTGATTTGCGCGCGCGTTCAACTTGACCTTGTCCGAATTCACCAGCGCGATTTCCGAGCCGGAGAAGAAGCCCTTGAGCAACAGCAAGAGGATGAACAACAAGATGATGCCGAGCGCCGTCATGACCTTGCGCCCTTACTGGTTTGGGTTTGGGTTGGGCTATTGAGTTGCGCGTGAGCGTCCTCGTCCGCATCCTCAGGCTCGACCCGCAGATTGTCGTCGATGCCTTCCGGCATGTCTTCCGCCTCGCGGGCGTCGTCGCGCTCGGTCCGGCTGTCGTCCGGCGGCGCGCCCTCGGCGATGACTTCCTGCGCGCGCTCGAAGTCGTGCGTCTGCACGCCCTGCGCGACGCGCACGCGGGCGATGCGGTGGGCGTCCATTTCCAGTACCTGAATCAGAATGTCGTCCATCTGCACCTTGTCGCCCTCCTTTGGCAGGCGGTCGAGCAGGCGGAAGGCGACCCCGCCGATGGTGGTCATGCGCGGGTCTTCGATGCCGAAGTTGGCGAGGTTGTTGAAGTCGTTGAGTTTCATATCGCCGGGCACTTCGTAGATGTTGTTGTCTTTTTCCGCATACAAGCCGGCGGTCGCGCGCATTCCGCCGCTGACATCGCCGAAGATGAAGTTGATGACGCCGCGCATGGTGATGAAGCCTTCGACCCCGCCAAATTCGTTGAGGCAAGCGGCGGCGCGCACTTCGTTGCCTTGAAAGAAATCAAACATCTCATCGACCTTCTTGGTCAGCGGCACGACCACCGGCGGGTGCATGATGTCTTCGGGGGAAAGCGCGCGCAGGTCGTCGCCGTCCAGCACCAGGCGCAGAATGTCTTCGGCGTGCACGAAGCCGACCAGGTTGTCGCGGTGGGTCTTGAAAACCGGCAGGCGGGAGTGGCGGTAGAGGGTGAATTTTTCCACCATCTCCGGCACGCTCATCTCCACATTCAGAAACGCCATGCGCGTGCGCGGCGTCATCATCTCGACGATTTCGGTGTCGGAGGCTTCCAGCAGGTTGTAAATCAGCGCCCTTTCGGTGGCGTCCAGTTCGCCCTCTTCGGCGACTTGCTCGACCAGCGTCAGGAACTCATCCACTTGCAGAATGTTGTCGGCGGTCTGCGCTTCGCCGACCATGCGCGTGGTGATGCGCTCGGCGATGCCGCGAATCGCCCAGCGAAAGGGAGCAATCAGCCGCACCCAAAAACGCATCGGCTCGGCGACGATTCGCGTGCTGTAACGAACCGGGTTGTGCACCGCCACCGTCTTGGGCGTCACTTCCCCGAACAACAACAGCAACGGCATCATCACCAACAGGTTAATCCAACCGGCGCCGGCGCCGCCGTACAGCGTGAACAAAATGGAGGTCATGTTGGCGGTGGCGGCAACGTTGACCAACTCGTTGCCGCTCAGGATGGAGATGATCAGCGTGCGCGGCTGATCGAGTAACTCATGAATCGATTCGGCGCGCGGATTTTTTTCGCGGCGCAGTTGTTGCAGGTCGAGCCGCGACAACGAGAACAGCGCGGTCTCGGCGCTTGAAAAGAAAGCCGAGCACACCAGCAGGCAGAATTGCAGCGCGAGGCGCAACAGCATGCCCGGCTCGGACAGCAACGCGGTGTCGAACGCCAAGGCTGAGGCGATGGCCGACTGCACTGAGGTGATGGCCGACAGCGCAGGCTGAACCGACTGCCAGTACTGACTGGTGGTTGACAGAATCTGTTCCATTGGAAAATATCGACGGAGGGTGCGCGTTCATCCGGTCAGGATCGCCTCGGTGTGGAATTGGCGTTAATATCGCCCAATATGGAATTGATTTCAAGATATAATTGCGTTTATGTTCCATAGCCCCGCGCGGGCATAACCGCCGCTGAAAAAATGACCCCGAACGTGACCCCACTCCGCAAAGACGCGCCGTCACCGCTACCGGCACAACCGCAAACGCCGTCCGCGTCCGACTTGGACAACCCGGAACTCTATCTCAACCGCGAACTGACCTGGCTGCGCTTCAACCGCCGCGTGCTGCACGAAGCCACCGACCCGCGCAACCCGCTGCTCGAGCGCCTCAAATTTTTCGCCATCTTTGCGTCCAACATCGACGAGTTTTTTATGAAGCGCATCGGCGGCCTGATTCTGCAAGCCGCCACTGGCGTGTCGGAGCTCTCGGTTGACGGGCGCACGCCGCAGCAACAACTCACCGAAGTGCGCGCGCTGGTGACGGAGATTGAAAGCGAGCGCGACCGGCAACTGCCCGGCTTGCTTGAGCAACTCGCCGAGCACGACATTCGCATCGTCAAATACCGGAAACTTGAGCAAGCCACGCAAGACGAAATCCGGCGGCGTTACATCGACAACATTTTCCCGCTGGTTACGCCGCAGGTCATCGACCCGGCGCATCCGTTTCCGTTCATCTCCAACCTGTCGCTGAATATCATGGTGACCATCCGCGCCGCCAACGACGAGGAGCCAATGTTCGCGCGCGTCAAGGTGCCGGTGGGCACGGGCATTGCGCGCTTCATTCAAGTGGGGGAGAGCAACCACTTCGTGCCGCTGGAAGATGTGATGGCGAACAACCTCGACCTGTTGTTTCCCGAAGTGGAAATCATCGCCCGCGATTTTTATTTTGTCGCGCGCAACGCCGCCGCCGAGCGGCAGGAATCCGGCGCCAACGATTTGATGGCGATGATTGAATTGGAACTGCGCGACCGCCGCATCGCGCCCATCGTGCGCATGGTGGTGAATCACGCGATGGACGCCGACCGCAAGGGCATGCTGGCGGCGGAACTCGGCCTCGACATGGAGCGCGATGTGTTCGTGCAAGACGGTCTGATGATGCAGCGCGAACTGATGCAACTTGCGTCGCTGCCCATCGCCGAGTTGCGCCACCCGCCGCATGTTCCGGTCAACCACCACCGCCTGCAAGACCAGACGCGCAGCATTTTCTACATCGTGCGCGAGGCGGAGTCGCTCCTGCTGCAGCATCCGTATGAATCGTTCGCCACTTCGGTGGTGAGGTTTCTGGAGGAAGCGGCGCGCGACCCGAAAGTGCGGGCGCTCAAGATGACGCTGTATCGCACCGACCGCGAAACGCGCATCGTCGACCTGTTGATTGAAGCGGCGCGCAATGGCAAACAAGTGGCGGTGGTGGTGGAACTCAAAGCGAAGTTTGACGAGGCCGCGAATATAGAATGGTCGGAGCGAATGGAGCAAGCCGGCATCCACGTGACTTATGGCGTCATCGGTTTGAAGACGCACTGCAAAGTGCTGATGGTGGTGCGCCAGGATTACAGCGGCCTGCGGCGCTACGCGCACATCGGCACCGGAAATTATCACGGCGGCACCGCGCGGCTGTATACCGACCTCGGCCTGCTGAGTTGCGATGAAGACATTGGCCACGACGTCACCGAATTGTTCAACTACCTGACCACCGGCTACGCGCCGCGGCGCAACTACCGCAAAATTATCCCCGCGCCCAAGCACTTGAAAAAAACATTGCTGGCAAACATCGAACGTGAAATCGAAAAACACAGCGCCGACAAGCCCGGCTTGATTCAAATCAAAACCAATGCGTTGGAAGACAGCGACTTGGTGAAAGCGCTGTATCAGGCATCGCAAGCCGGAGTCAAAGTGGAACTCCTCATCCGCGACACCTGCCGCCTGCGCCCCGGCATCAAAGGCATCTCCGACAACATCACGGTCATCAGCATCGTTGGCCGCTTCCTGGAACACAGCCGCATTTTCTATTTCCAAAACGGCGGCGAGGAAGAATACCTAATCGGCTCCGCCGACCTGATGAAACGCAACTTGGAAAGCCGCGTAGAAGTCGTCGTCCGCATCACCCCCGCCCCCCTAAAAAACGAACTACGCCTCGCCCTCAACACCCTGTTCGACGACAACCAAAACGCCTGGGAAATGCAACCCAACGGCGTGTACGTAAAACGCTGTCCGGATTCGGAAGAAGCCAGAGCCAGTCAGTTGCAACAAATAGAATTTGCTCAGGCGCGGTTGAAGAGTAAGAAGCATAAGAAGTTGTTGCGGAGTGGGCGGCAGAGGAAGCGGAATTGATTGGGTTGTGGTAAGTTTAGATTTGGTTAAATCAACAGTAGGAAATTTCGCATGAAGAGTACAACTTTTTCCGGCCTATTGGCGGGAGGATTAATGATTATCATCAGCCTGTTGCCAACAACTGGTATGACCGTCGATTTGAATAACAAGATTTATGTTCCCGGTGACAAAGGTTCATCAAACTTCCTGAAAACCCCCAAGTTAAGTTGGGAGGAAATCGTCGAACACTACACCCCCGCCGAAGGCATCGAGGACTGGCAGAAATTGGTCTCGAAACGCCATTGGAAAAAGGGTTACTCCGCCTATGAAACGGCCGCTTCATGGTATAACGCCAACCCTGATTTGCCGCAAGAAATACAAGCGTTGTTTGGCGATTCGGCGGAATTGTTGATTGCAACGCCTGAGCATGCAACACCGCTACCGGGCGGTAAAACTTCCAGCAAGTCGGATGTGCTTGCTTTCATCCGCATGGAAGACAATGTATGCGCGCTTGCGGTTGAAGGAAAAATGGACGAGTCTTTTGGTCCAACAGTGGGGGAATGGTTGAAAAACGCATCAGCAGGGAAAATAGAAAGACTAAAATATATTTCCAAGAAATTAGGGCTTCGTTATCCACCCGCTGACAAAATTCGCTATCAACTCCTTCATCGCACAGCAGCGGCGGTAATCGAAGCCGAGCGCTTTAATGCTGATTGTGCTGCGGTTGTTATTCATTCTTTTGCACCAAACCAGGAAGCGTTTCGGGATTATGGGGTATTTCTTGGACTCTTCGGGGTTCGTTCCATTCAAATGCAAAAATTATATGATAGCGACAAGGCGGGGATTTCTTTGTCGTTTGGGTGGGCTTCGCCAAAACAGTCCATAGTAGCCTCCGATGCAACAGCAGTTACAAAAACCACTACGCTGCCATTCAAAGCGCAATCAATTACGGTTGCCATAGGCCTCATTGCTATACTTGCACTTGTCATTTTTGTCGTAGTCTTTGTGCGACAGACATCTCTCTCAAAAAATAAAATAGTTCAAGATGGCGAGATTACGGTTGCGGAAAATGTGGATGTCGATAAAGAAAAATCAGATGATGAGCAAGGGAAAACATTTGAGAGTTACGTGGAAAATTTGCTGGCTAACCGTGAAAATGTTAAACTGTTAAAACCATCCAACAAGTATGATTACCCTGATTTTGAAATGGAAATTCTCAGCGAAAATCAAAGAATATTTTTAGAATGTAAATGGCGGAATTCATTCTATAAAGGCCGATATAACGTTATTAAAGGTAGAGAGAAATTGCAAAAATACAAAGAGTATCAAAAAGCACATGGCCACCCATTTTTTATTGTGCTCGGCGTTGGAGGTACTGAGGAAAAACCCGATTATTTGTATGCTATTCCTCTGGAAAAACTACCTGAAACTAAACTCAATTACGAACAATTAATGAGCTACATACAAAAAGCAACAGGCTACTGTAGCTACAATTCGGCAACCAACACTTTAACTATTAGGTAATAACGGCGTGTGAAAACTCCCTACAACTCGTCATTCTCGAACGGTAGAAAATAGGGAACCCCCCACTTCGTCATTCTCGAACGATAGAAAAATAAGGAGCGCCAGCGACTATATTTTTCATCGCCTTCGGGAATCTTCCTAAGGTTGGCGTGAATTTCAACAAAGTCCGTGCCAGTCTTAGGGAGATTCCCGAGGTCGTAAGTGTCCGTAAGCCGCCGCTTAAAAGAAAAAGCGCGGCGGCAACGGACACTAACGCTCGAGAATGACGAGTTGTAACCGTCATTCTCGAGCGGTAGAAAAGAGGGAGCCCCTCACTTCGTCATTCTCGAACGATAGAAAAATAAGGAGCGCCAGCGACTATATTTTTCATCGCCTTCGGGAATCTTCCTAAGGCTAGCGTGAACTTTATCGAAGTCCGTGCCAATATTAGGGAGATTCCCGAGGTCGTAAGTGTCCGTAAGCCGCCGCTTAAAAGAAAAAGCGCGGCGGCAACGGACACTAACGCTCGAGAATGACGAGTAATAGCCGTCATTCTCGAACGATAGAAAAATAGGGAGCCGACAGGCGACCATATTTTTGTTTGTATCATCCCTGATACAAACCCTTCGGGCTACGCGAAAATCCGCTCCCGGCGGATTTTTCATCGCCTTCGGGAATCTCCCTAAGGCTACCGTGAATTTCAACAAAGCCCGTGCCAGTCTCAGGGAGATTCCCGAGGACGTAAGTGTCCGTAAGCCGCCGCTTAAAAGAAAAAGCGCGGCGGCAACGGACACTAACGCTCGAGAGAATGACGGGGTTGGGTCACTAACGCTCGAGAATGACGGGGGTTTACCAATCCTCAATCTGCTCACAAGGTATACTCCGCTCCTCCAGCATCACCGGCACATTTCCTTCCACCGGATACAGCGTATTTTCGTTTCGCGTGATTAGCGCTTGTTGTAGTGGTGTGTCTAATTGGGTTCCGTCCAGCGTGTGCAGTTTGCCTTGCGCTATTAAGCGGTTGACTTTGTCCAGCCGGGGTTGGTCGAGCGGGAACACGGGTTGTTTGGTGATCGGGCAGACCAGGATTTCGAGTAGTTTTCTGTCAAGCGTCATGGGTGGATTATAGCATTGTTGCGCTCAGCGAAACGGCTGGGTTAGCAACTTGTCCAGCCGCGCTTCGGTTGGGTTGCGGTATTGGTGTTGGCCTATTTGCATTTCACGGTGGCCCGCTTTTGGTTGCGCGGTGTAACTGGAAAATAGCCGGTCCCAGAGCGACAGATTGAATCCGTAATTGGTGTTGTATTCGCGCGCATCGACGGAGTGGTGAACGCGGTGCATGTCCGGGGTGACGATAAACCATCGCAGGACTTTGTCCGCCGCCGCCGGCAGTTTGATGTTGCCGTGGTTGAACATCGCGGTGGCGTTGAGGATGATTTCGAAGGCGATTGCCGCCAGCACCGGGACGCCCAGCAGGATAATCACCGCGGCTTTGATGGCGATGGAGATGACGATTTCTATTGGATGAAAACGCAGACCGGTGGTTACGTCGAATTCGGTGTCGGTGTGGTGCATTCGGTGAATGGGCCAGGCTTGGGGGATGGCGTGGAACAGGCGGTGTTGCCAGTAAATCGTCAAGTCGAGTAGCAGTAGCGACAGGATGATGGCGGGCCACAGCGGCAGTTGAAGCCACAGGAACAGGCCGAAGTGGTTGAACACCGAAAACAACGCCGCGCCGACGGCGCTCACCGGCGCCAGCATCAGCAACGCGGTGTTGAGCGCAACGATGCCGAGATTGGCGGGCCAGCGAACGGCGCGCCCCGGTGTTGTCCGGCGCGGCGCAAGCGCTTCCCAACTCATCATCACAATCAAGATGACGAAAAACACGGCAAGCCGAATTTGGGTTTCGGGATTCATAGCGGGCGGGGGCGGTTGGGTGGCATCGCGGTTGGGTTGCGTCTCATCAAAACCACGCCTTGTCCCGATTGTTGCTGACGAAATCCGCCAGCATGTCGGCGTAGAGTTTCATCGCCAGGCGCGTCATATCGCCGCCGCCGCTTGGAAATGTCAACGTCTCGCCGTTCTGCAACCGCAGGCTCGCCACTGGCATCACCTCGCGCGTCGCGCTGGTCACAAAACACTCCGTGGCGTTCGCCAACTCATCGCAGTGCAGCGTGCGCTCAATATCGGTACCGGCATGACCGGCGGCGTCCAGCAACGCAACCAGCGACTTGCGCGTCAAGCCGAGCAGATTGCCGGTCGCCGGCGTAACCAGTTTGCCCTCCAGCACGAACCACGCATTGCTGTTGGAGCACTCGGTCACCCAACCGTCCGCGTCCAGCATCAAACATTCATCCGCGCCCATCGCGCGCGCCTCCGCCAGGCCGAGGATGTTGTTCAGATAATTGCCGCCCTTGATGTTGGGGTCGAGCGTGTTGACCGCGTTGCGCCGCAAGCCGGGGATGGCAAGCGACATACCCTTTCGGTAGAAGTTCGGATTCCACTTCGGGGTTTGCTTGACGATGATAATCAACCGTGATTGAAGGTCCGGGTCGGGATACAAATCCACCGCGCCCTCGCCGCGCGTAATCTGATAACGCACATAAACATCTTCACCCGGCGCAACGCCGGCGGCTTTGATGGTATCGACAATCGCATCGACGATTTCTCGCTTCCCCTGGCTGACGCTCATCATACTCAACCGCGCGGAATTCATCAGCCGCGCATGGTGCTCGTCAAACATAAACGGAATGCCCGAATAAGTGCGAATCACCTCATAAATCGAATCGCCATAAAGAAACCCGCGGTCGAGCACCGGCACACGAATTTCATCCAGCGGCCCGATGGTGCCGTCAATGTATCCGGTCGGCTTGACCATGGCGAGCCGTTATGTCCGTGCGTTGTTACGGGCGGTGGGACGGGGGGACGGTATGACGGTGCGAAAGGTGAGCGACACCCGCCGTTGACGCGGTATTTTATGGCCGTCCTGCCGGTCGCTTTGTCGTGGCGCGATGCCGTGCCGCCACACATTGCGGCTCGCGCCCCGAAACACAACCAGACTGCGGCGTTGTAGCACAATGTCGAACCGCTCCCGGTCGCTTTTGTCGTGCGGCAGAATGCGCATCATGCAATCGCCGCCCAGCGACAGCGAAGCGACCACGGGACCAAAACAGTCGCGGTCGGTATGTGGCGCGATGCCCTGCCCCGGCTGGTATTCGTTCACGATTAACTGGTCGGGCTTCGCCGCGAAGAGGTTGCTCTGCAGCAACCGGTCGCTTATTTTTTCCGCCCACAACGGCAACGCGCCCAACCGGTCGGCGGCCTCGATGTTACGCTCGGTGTAATCATAACGATAGCCGTAGTGCTGCACCCGCCGCTGTAAATCGGTGCGCCACGGCGCGGCATCAACGGCGGCAAGCAGACTAGTTTCTTCGCTCGGCGTGATGAAATCGGCAAGGTATTGCGCGCCGCCGCCGAGCAAGCGCGCCATTTGCTCCACCGGCACCCCCAGGCGCACCCAGTTGAGTTGTTGTTCGGCGATTGCCGGGATGGTTTGTTGTGCTAATTGGGTCATTCGCGGAGTCCTCGGATGAGTCCAAGAGCGATGTCCTTGGACAAGCCAGGTACCGGTATATTCTTCAATCTTTGCCCAGTATACCTGAAACCATCCGTAGTGTCGGAATTCAGCATAACCGGATGAAAAAATTTTGACCAATTCGTGTTGTCAAAATAACCCGGATTGAGGTAAATGATGGTTGTCTCCCGGCACCGGGTTTCACCGGCAACATACTTTTTCCAATCAGCGGACAATTCCATCACCGCTTTCTTTGCGGTCGTATCAGACTTCAATGTTCCCTGCGCCAGCACAAACGAAAGGCAAAGCACCACAGCCCGTGGCTTTGGAAAAAAATGTGGAATCTTCCGCGAATCAAACCGCGTCCCCCGCACCACCTTGAAACGCTCCGGCGCAAACAAACCGTATCTTGCGTTGATGCGGTTCGCCGTAGCGACCATGTTAGCGGAAGCATCCACGCCAAAATATGCCGTTTGCTTTTTGTAGCCGGAAGTTTGCCGGGATAAAAGCTCGGCCAGCGCCAACCCGGATGTCATTGGCCCGCAACCGAAATCAACAAACAACAAAGGTTGCGGAGTTCCGCCTTGGAAGCCATGCCGAAGGGCCGCCAGATTGTGCTTGATATGCATGTCCATATAACCCGACTGACTCACATAGTAGTCCGCTCGGTAATGCGCTCGCTCGCGCGCGTCATCGGGAAAACATTTTGCATCAAAATCAGCCGCGCCGCGTTGCAGTATGCGCCGCCCATTCGCGCCCTTGCGGGAATAATAATTCACCGCCGGGCCGCATTCAGCCGCCAGTTCCCGCCAAACCTGTAACGCATCGAGTGACATTCCGTATCCCCTGTTTGTCCGATGTTTTTACAACCTGCGCCGCACCCTCTATTCTAATCTAACACCGCCCACCCGACGCCGCAGTCACGATCTTTAGCGCATCGTAAACCACCTCCACGCCCGCGCCTTTTTTGGGTCCGTGTTCGGACAGGTGGCGGCGCCAGGCGGTGGCGCCGGGTTGGGCGTGGAACAAGCCCAGTAGGTGCCGCGTCATGTGTCGCAGTTCGACGCCTTGCGCGAGTTGTTGTTCGATATACGGCAGATAGGCGTTGACGATGTCGGCGCGGGTTCTTACCACCGCCACCGCCGATGGCGCGCAATCGGTGGCGTTGAAAATCATTCGGTCAACCGCGCTCAGCATCCACGGATGTTTGCGCGCCTGGCGCCCGATCATCACGCCATCGACATGCCGCAAATGCTCGCGCGCTTCGCTCAGGGTGGTGATGCCGCCGTTGATGGTGAAGCGGATGGCGGGGAAATCCCGCTTCAAGCGATACACGCGGTCGTAGCGCAAGGTCGGCACATGTCGGTTTTCCTTCGGGCTGAGCCCGCGCAGCCACGCCTTGCGCGCGTGGATGATGAAGTGTTCGCAGCCGCCGTCGGCAACGCGGGCGACGAACTCCGCGAGGTGGGCGTAACTGTCGCGGTTGTCGATGCCGATGCGGGTTTTCACGGTCACCGGAATGCCGACCGCCGCGCGCATCGCCGCCACGCAGTCCGCCACCAGCGCCGGCTTTGCCATCAGGCAGGCGCCGAACTGCCCGTTCCGGACGCGCTTGCTGGGGCAGCCAATGTTGAGGTTGACTTCGTCGTATCCCGCGCTTTCGGCGAGGCGCGCGCACACCGCCAGTTGCGCCGGGTCGGAGCCCGCCAGTTGAATCGCCAGCGGGCGCTCGCGCGGGTCGAAGGTCAGGAAACGCGCGCGCGCGCCGTGGATGATTGCGCCGCTCACCGTCATCTCGGTATACAACGTCATCCGCCCGGAAAGCAGGCGCAGAAACGCCCGGCAGTGACGGTCGGTCACATCCAGCATCGGCGCAACAGAAAACTTTCCCCCCACGGACACCTCCGCGTTGTCCCGCATCATCAGCCGCGCCATTCTAACACCGGCGCCGCCGTGCGCGCCCGGCAAGCCCTTGACGCCGCCATAAAACGGTTGCTTTTCCGCGCCACTCAGGACACTCTAACGCCCCCTTCGCAACGCGGATGCACCCTTGAAAAACCTGCGCCAGACTCTGGAGCATTTGTGCGCCACCGGGCTCGACCGCCACCTCGCCAACCTCAACCGGGGAATCGAAAAGGAGAGCCTGCGCGTCACCGCCGACGGGACGCTCGCGCAGAGCCCGCATCCGCACGCGCTCGGCTCGGCGCTGACCCATCCCTCCATCACCACCGACTACTCCGAAGCGCTGCTCGAATTCATCACGCCGACACACACGAGTGTCGACGACCTGCTTCAAGACCTCTTCAACATTCACCACTTCACCTATCAAAATCTCGACCGCGAAAAGTTATGGGTGAACAGCATGCCGTGCATCGTGCGCGGCGAGGAACACATCCCGATTGCCCGCTACGGCGCATCCAACGTCGCGCAGATGAAAGAGGCATACCGGCGCGGGCTGAGCCTTCGCTACGGCGCTTTCATGCAGACCATCGCCGGCATTCACTTCAACTTCTCGCTGCCGGAAGCCTTCTGGGGCGAGTTCCTGAACAGCGATGACGAGACGGCAATCCGGGAGCAAAAGTCGGTCTATTACTTTGCCCTGATTCGCAATTTCCACCGCCTCTCGTGGCTCGGCTGCTACCTCTTCGGCGCCTCGCCGGCGGTCTGCAAAACCTTTCTGCAAGGGCGCGAACATCTGCTCGACGACCTCGACTCACACAGTTTTTACGCGCCCTTTGCCACATCCTTGCGGCTCAGCGGCCTCGGCTACAACAGCACCGCCCAAGCCGGCATTGAAATCACCTACAACAGCGTCGAGGGTTTCGTTTCTTCATTGCGCCGGGCGATACGCTTGCCGCACGCGGACTATGAAAAATTTGGAGTCAAGGTGGACGGCGTTTACCGGCAACTCAACGCCAGCCTGTTGCAAATAGAAAACGAATTCTATTCCGTCATTCGCCCAAAGCGCGTCGCCGATTCGGGCGAAAGCCCGGCGCGCGCATTGCAACAACGCGGGGTGCAATATGTGGAAGTGCGCAGCGTTGACCTCAACCCATTCGTCCCCATCGGCATCGACGCCGAATGCGTTCGCTTCTTCGACATGCTACTGCTGTATTGCCTGTTCGCCGACAGCCCCGGCATCAGCCGCGCGGAATGGGAATGCGCGGCGGACAACCGCCAGCGCGTGGTAATGAACGGTCGCCGCGCCGGCTTGGCGTTGTGCGAATATCAACAGTCGGACGGCACGAGACGCGAGTCGCCTTTCAGCGAGCGCGCGCGCGATGCGTTGAACAACTTAGCGCCGCTTGCCGAGTTGCTCGACCAGGTAACCGGACAAACCGCCTACCGCGCGTCTTTACAAGCGCAGTTAGACAAAGTAGAAGACCCGGCGCTCACGCCGTCGGCAAAAATCTTGCAGCAGATGGCGGTGCAACAGGTGAGTTTTTACGAGTTTGCAATGGGTATGGCGGAGCAACATGCTGCATTGTTCCAGAGTATGAATATGGAGGCGGGAGATTGCCAGAGGATGCAAGCGGAGGCTGAGCGCTCGCATCGTCGGCAGAAGGAAATTGAAGAGGGGGACAGGATGGATTTTGATGAGTTTTTGAGTGATTATTTTCGGCGGCAGGATGAAACTACTCGTCATTCTCGAATGATAGAAAAATAAGGAGCGACAGCGACTATATTTTTCATCACCTTCGGGAATCTCCCTAAGACTACCGTGAATTTCAACAAAGCCCGTGCCAGTCTTAGGGAGATTCCCGAGGTCGTAAGTGTCCGTAAGCCGCCGCTTAAAAGAAAAAGCGCGGCGGCAACGGACACTAACGCTCGAGAATGACGAAGTGGGGGGGGGGGGGAATGACGAGTACTGACAAACCCACTTGTCAACTCCTCCCATTTCCGCGACAATACCCGCACCTTCAACCGACCTCATAGCCCAATGACAGCATCAGCCCAGCAACTTGAAAAAGCCCGGCGCGCCGGCGGTTTTATTGCAGCCCTTGACCAAAGCGGTGGTAGCACGCCCAAAGCGTTGCGTTTGTATGGCGTCGATGAAAGCGCTTATTCCGGCGACGCGGGGATGTTTGACAAAGTCCATGAAATGCGCACGCGCATCATCACCGACCCGGCTTTCAGCGGCGACAAAATCCTCGCCGCCATTTTGTTTGAAGACACGATGGAGCGCGAAATTGAGGGGATGCCGACCGCGCGTTATTTGTGGGAGGAGAAGAACGTTATCCCCATTCTCAAAGTCGATAAAGGCTTGGCGGACGAGGCGGATGGCGTGCAGTTGATGAAGCCCAATCCGGGGCTTGAGGCGTTGCTGGAGCGCGCGGTGGCGGGCGGGATTTTTGGCACCAAAATGCGCTCGATGATTAAACGCGCGAACGCGGACGCCATCTGCGAAGTGGTCGCGCAACAATTTGAGATCGGCAAAACCATCATCGCGCACGGCTTGGTCCCCATCATCGAGCCCGAAGTGGACATCAACTCTCCGCAAAAAGCCGAAGCCGAGGCGATGCTCGAAGACGAACTGATTTCGCACATCGGCAACCTTGAAGAAGACGAGCTGGTTATGCTCAAACTGACGCTGCCGGAGCGCGCGAACTTGTATGACACCTGCGGCGGGAATCCCAACTGTATCAGGGTGGCGGCGTTGTCCGGCGGTTACAGCCGCATCGAGGCGTGCCGGCGCTTGGCGGAAAACCACGGCATGATTGCCAGTTTCTCCCGCGCGCTGACCGAAGGCTTGTCGGTTGCGCAAAGCGCCGAGGAATTTACCGCCACATTGCGCGCGTCCATCGACGCCATCGCGGCGGCTTCGGCGACATAACCATTCGCGGAGCCCTCCCTGTTGCGTCGCCCCGGTAGCTCAGTCGGATAGAGCAGCCGCCTCCTAAGCGGCAGGTCGGAGGTTCGAATCCTCTCTGGGGCGCCAACCCTTGCCCAATCCCGCCCGCCGGCACAGTGCCACGCGCGCCTAACCCGCCTCCTCCAAGCCGGCGCGACGATACCACTCTCTGGCTTTTTCGCGGTCTTTTTCCACGCCCTCGCCCTGCTCATACATCAGCCCCAATGCCGCCTGCGCGCCGGGCAAACCCTGCGCCGCGGCGCGCTCAAACCAATGCGCCGCCGCCGCGCCGTCTTTGGCGGCGCAGTCGCCGTGCAGATACATAAAGCCCAAACCGTGCTGCGCGAGCGCGAAGTCTTGCGTGGCGGCGGCGCGCATCCATTTCATCGCCTGCGCTTCGTTGCGCAAAACGCCGAGCCCGTTTTGACGCATGATTGCCAGCCGGTATTGCGCCTCGGGCAGCCCCTGCTCCGCCAGCGGCGCGAGCAACGCCATCGCCTGCGAGAAATTCTTGGCTTCAAATGCGGCGATGCCGCTCGCCAAGTCCATGTCCGATTCAGGCATCGGGTGGGACATAAGCGGGGTCGTTCGGGTTCATAAAAATGAATTGATGCTCGCCCGCTTCCAGTTCAACGTAGTCCAGCGTCGCGTCTTTCAGAAACTCGATGCTGGTCGGCGCGACGACGACATTGACGCCGTTTGAGACCGCCTGCGTGTCGTGCCGGGTCGGCGTGTCCAGCCCCATCGCGTAGTCGAACGAGCCGTCCGCCAACCGCTTCGCCGCCACGCGCAGGGAGAGGTCTTTTGAGTCCGCCTGCGCCAGCGATTCGAGCACTTTTATCGCGGCGTTTGGGGTGATGGTAATCATTTACGCCGGCGCCCCGACCTTGTGCGCCCGCACAAAATCCACGAAGCGCGCGACCCACGGGTTGGCGGCGGTGTTTCGGAAATGCGAATAGTTGGCGAGCACGTTGCGATGCACCAGCCCGTCAAAACGCCCGTTGATGCCGTGTCCCCGTTTCACGCGATAGGCGAATCGGGCGTCGTCCGCCAGCCCGGTCAGGCGCGAGTAGTGAAACTCGTGCGCGGGAATGTCCGCTCCGCCGTTGGCGTTGCCGTTGGCGGACCACGGACTCTGCCCGGTTTCGCTCAGCACGACATAGCCGCGCCCGACCGGTCGCTCGCTCATCTCGATGCGCGCCGGAATCGCGCCCGCCATGTCGTAGGTTTTGTCCGCCCAGGTCAGGCTCCGCGCCAAATACATCAGCCCGCCGCATTCGGCATACACCGGTCCGCCGCGCTCGACAAAACGCTTCACCGCGGCGCGCATCGCGCGGTTGCCCGACAACCGCGCCGCATGCGTTTCGGGAAATCCGCCGCCAATATAAAGCCCGTCCGCCTCCGGCAACGCGGCGTCATTCATCGCATCGAAGGGGACGAGGCGCGCGCCGTGAGCGGCGAACGAGGTCAAGTCATCGGCGTAGTAAAACCCGAAGGCGGCGTCGCGGGCGATGGCGATTGTCAGGTCGGCGGTGGTTGCCGTTTCCGCCGCCGAGGGCGATGCGGCGCGCGCCGGCGGCGTGGCGGTGGCGGCGATTGCCATGACGGCATCGAGGTCGACCTGCTCGGCGACGGCATCGGCGATGCGCTCGATGCGCCGGTCGGCGGCGGCGACTTCGGAGTCGGTGGTCAGCCCGAGGTGGCGCTCGGCGATGTTCAGGTCGCGGTCGTCATGCACCGCGCCGAGCACTTCAACATCGGTGTAATGCGAAATCGCGGCGCGCAGTTTGGCTTCGTGCCGCGCGCCGCCGACGCGGTTCAGGATGACGCCCGCCAGCGTGATGCCGGGGTCAAACGACTGGTAGCCGAGTAGCAACGGGGCGACGCCGCGGGTCATGCCGCGCGCATCCACCACCAGCGCCACCGGCGCATCGAGCGTTTTGGCGAGCGCGGCGTTGCTGTCGCCGCCGGTGAGGTCAATGCCGTCGAACAATCCCTTGTTGCCTTCAATGATGGCGCAGTCACCGGCGCGCATCCGGCGGCAAAACGCTTCGCGGATTTCCGTTTTGCGCATGGTGTGAAAATCCAGGTTGATGCACGCATTGCCGGCGGCGCGGCTGAGCCACATCGGGTCGATGTAGTCGGGTCCCTTTTTGAACGGGCGAATGGTCAGCCCGTGCCGGCGCCTCAGCGCGGCGCACAAGCCGACGGCGAGGGTGGTTTTGCCGGACGACTTGCGCGTGGCGGAGAGCAGGAGGCGGGACATGGTTATCCTTGCTCGGCGGCGTCCGACGGTTGCGGCGGTTGCGGCGGCGGCAGAAACGGCAAGACCCGCAACGTCAACAGTAACAACAACAACGCCACCGCCACGCCACCCAGCCCGAGCAACCACTCGGGTAACGACGGCGCGTAAGAAGCAATTTCGCCGTCGTAAAAAGGACTGCTTACGACCTTGCCGGGGAAAAGGGTTAGCGGGAACGCCTGACCGCCGATGATGATCACATAGAGTTGGGCGAAGCCGCCGAGCGTCACCAATGCGGCGGCGATGATGAGCGAGCCGGCGCGCGCGCGAAGGCGCGGCATAAACAACAACGCCAGCGGCAACACGCCGCCGATGCCGACTTGCGCCCAGAACAGCGCGGTGTAAATGCCGCCTTGCAACAGGATGAAACGCTCCACGGCGTGATGCTCGGCGGCATACAAGTTGGTCAGGTGAAAAACCGCCGTGATGAAGAGCGTGGCGGAGACGAACAGCGCCAGCAAGCGCCCTTGTTGCGCTAATACGCGCGCGTCCAGGTAGTTGCCGTGCCAGCGCGCGAGGGCGGTTGCCACCAGCACGAAGGCGGCGGCGCCGAGGGACAGCGACAAAGCGATGAATAACGGCACCAGAATGGCGGCGTCGTATGCCGGGCGCGCCACCAAGAAGCCGAAAATCGCGCCGCTGCCGCTGGTGAGGACGAAGCGCCACAGCAGCGACAGCACGCCGGCGGGTCGCGTGTAAGCGGCTAAGCGCGGCTCAAACAGCAGCCACAAATACACCAGCGCGAGCGCGACGAAGCCGGTGTATAACAAGATGTTCCAGGCGAATACCGACTTGAAGTTGTAGTGCGTCAAGGCGATGAGCAAACGGTCGGGGCGTCCCAAATCCAACACCAACACCAGCACGCCGCCAATCAACAGCACGACCGCCAGCAACGCCGACAACCTCGCCAGCGGCGCATACAACGCGTTGCCGAACACCGACGACAACGACGCCACATTGAGCGCGCCGGAGGCGGCGAGAATCAAACCGAGCGCGAAGACATGCGGAATCCCCCACACCACCTGGTTGTTCATTCCGGTAACAAAGTGGCCGTTGGCGTCCATATAATGCGCCGCGCCCAAGCCAAGCGCCGCCAACGCGCTCAGGGTGGCGAGGACGATGCGGTAATCCGGCTTGGCGCTCGTCAGGCAGTTGAATTGAAGGGGCATCGCGGCGGCTCAGGTTTAGGTTTAGAGGTTTTGATAGCGCACGCCGGTGTTCAAGCCGAGGTCAGCGCGCACTTGCGCACTGGAACCAGCGGCGGATTGGATGCGCGTTGCGATGGCGCTTTGCGGGTCGTTGAGGTCGCCGAACAACATCGCGCCATTGCCGCCGCCCTCGCCGGCGTGATTGCAAGCCTCGACGCAGGCAGGGGTGCGCCCCTTGTCCACGCGGTGAACGCAGAATGTGCAGCCTTCCACGGTGCCCTTGCCACGCGGTGAATGGGGTTTTTGTTCCGTCAGGTTTTCGTGGATGAACGAGCGCGCTTTATACGGGCAGGCGATGACGCAGTAGCGGCAGCCGATGCAGGTGTGTTTGTCCACCAACACCACGCCGTCTTCGCGCTTGAAAGATGCGCCGGTCGGGCAGACATCGACGCACGGCGGGTTTTCGCAGTGCTGGCAGAGCATCGGCAGCGAAGTTACGCGCTCGGTGTTGTCGGTGAGCGTGACTTTGCGTATCCATTGCGCGTCCGTTTCCCTGCGCCCGGTTGACTTCAAACCATGTTCATCGTTGCAGGCGGTGACGCAGGCGTCGCAATCGGTGCATTGCTCGGTGTCGATTAGCATGCCCCAGCGGGTCGCGCCGGTGACCGCTTCATCATCGGGCTTGGCGGTCGCCAACGCAATCAGCCGCAGCCCCGGCGCGGGCAACAATGCCGCCAATCCGGTCGCGGCTACGGTTGCGGTCGCCGCCAGCAGCGAGCGCCGCTTGGCGTTCGGGCGCGGGCTTGGCGGCTTGTCGCAAGCGCTCATTGCCGCGCCTCCGTCGTGGCGAAGGAAGTTTGCGCGGGGTGGTCGTCGGGCATCTCGGCGTCGGGTTGGGTTGCGTGGCATTCAAAACAATCCGGGTCCACGCCGGTGAACTGATGGCAGGCGTAGCAGAACTGTCCGGGCGCGTTGATGGAAATGAAACGCCCTTCGCCGTCCTGTTGCGCGTGGCATTGCACGCATTGAACGAGGCTGTGTTTGCGCGTGCGAATGCCGCTGCGCACCGTCAAGTCGCGCTGGTGATTGAGATAGTCCATATGATTTTTGCGCATCAATTCGGTCGGCTCAACGCATTGGTCGCCCTTGCCCCGCGGCAAATCCGGCATGTCCGCAGTAACGCCATCGCCCGCCAGCAGCAAAGGCAAGATGACGACGATGCCACTGAGCATTTTGCCGAGCGTTTTTTTCATCCGCTCATTCCCCCAACCCCATATCGATATATCCGGTCGGACAAACTTCGGCGCAAATGTGGCAGCCGATGCAGCGGTCGTAATCGGTGTCGACATAACGCCCCAATGTTGACTCGGTTTTTTTGACTTTGAACACCGCGTTCTGCGGGCAATAGACGATGCAGTTGTCGCATTCAAAACACATCCCGCAACTCATGCAACGCTCGGCTTCGCGTTGGGCTTCGTCGCCGTCCAAACCGGCGCGGCGTTCGGCGAAGTGGCTGAGCACTTCATCCGCATTCGGTCCTTTGCTTTCGCGCAGTTGGCGGGGCGCGTAGCCGAAGTGTCCGAGGAAGAGTTTGTCCGAGGAGACGATTTCGTGTTTGCCGCGGTCTTCGTAGTTGTGCACGGCGGATGAACTTTGCGCGGTTCCCCATTCCTGCTTGTGGTCGTATTCCTGCGGCGACAGACCGCTTTCGCGGAGTTTGTCGAGCAAGTCAAAATGATGCACATCCACTTTGGGGCGTTTGACCGGCTCGGTGTCGGACGCTTGCAAGAAGCGGTCGATGCTGTCGGCGGCGATTGACGCCTGACCGATGGCGGTGGTCAGCAAGTGCGGCTTGATGATGTCGCCGGCGGCGAAATGTCCGCGGCGCTCCGGCAGGCGGTAGAACTTGTCGGCATTGATGAGTCCGCCGCCGTTGTCCAACTCCTCCAGCCCACTCAGGTCGCCGCCTTGACCGATGGCGGAGATGATGAGGTCGCATTCAATCTCAAACTCTTCGCCGGCGATTGCGCTCGGGCGGCCTTTTTCATCGACGCTGCATTTCGTCATTCGCAACGCCACCGCGCGCCCGTCCCCGCCGAGGACGACTTCGACCGGCATCACGCCGTAGTGTATTTCGACGCCTTCGTTGAGCGCGTCTTCCACTTCGTGCTCGGTGGCGGTCATCTGCGCGCGCGGGAACAGCGAGGTCAGCGTCACGTCGGCGCCTTCGCGCAATGCGGCATAAGCGGAGTCGTGCGCCACATAGCCGCCGATGACCGCCTCGGGGCGCGCCGATTTGTTTTCGGCTCTGATGTTGCCGAGGCGGCGCGCCACCGACACCACATCGATGGAGGTGTCGCCGCCGCCGACGCACACGACGCGCTCGGTGGCGGCGCGCAGGCGTCCCTGGTTGAAGGCTTCGAGGAATTCAACGCCGCTGACGCAGTTGGGCGCATCGCCGCCGGCGACCGGCAACGCGCGCCCCGCCTTGCAGCCGAGCGCCCACAACACCGCGTCAAACTCGCGCTCCAGGTCGGCGATGCCGAGGTCGGTGCCGACGCGCGTGTTCATTCTGAGGTCAATGCCGCCGAGGTCGAGGATGCGCTCAATCTCGCGGTCGAGCACCGCGCGCGGCGTGCGGTAGCCGGGGATGCCGTAGCGCATCATGCCACCGGGTTCGGCGTGGTCGTCGAAGAGAGTGCTGGCGTGCCCCTTGCGGCGCAGTTGGCAGGCGGCGGCGAGCCCCGCGGGACCGGCGCCGACGATGGCGACGCGCCGCTCGCCGAGGGGCGCGTCGCAGGCGAGCGCGTAGGCTTCGGCGAAGGCGTGGTCGCCGATGAATTGCTCGACCGCGTTGATGCCGACAAAGTCGTCCACCGCATTGCGGTTGCAACCCTGCTCGCACGGCGCCGGGCAAACCCGCCCCATCATCGCCGGAAACGGATTGGCGGCGGTGGCGCGGCGAAACGCATACTCCCGCCAGTCCAACCCCTCGGGCGGCTTCTCAATGCCGCGCACGATTTGCAACCAGCCGCGCACATCCTCGCCGGACGGACAACTGCCCTGGCACGGCGGCGTGCGGTGAACATAGGTCGGGCATTTATGCGAGCGGTCCTCGTTGAAAATCGCATCCTGCCAACTCGCCCAGCGATGCTCGCCGTCGGTGTAGGCGCGGAAGGTGAGGTTTTGCTCGCGCGTTTCGTTTGGTTTGGAGGGTGATGCCATATTAATGATTCCCGCTTTCAAGTCGGAGCGCGTCGCCGACCAACTGGTGGACGCTGACGATCATGTTCATATCGAAGTCGTAATACGGCAAGGTCTTGGTGAACTGGCTTTTGCAAATCGCGCAAATCGCCGCCATGTGCGTGACGCCATGCTCGGCGACGACTTCGTGCAGCGCCTGCATGCGGGGGAACGCGCCCTTGACCCGGAGTTCAACCAAGTCATCGGTCAGCAAGCCGCCGCCGCCGCCGCAGCAGAAGGTCGCCTCGCCAATCGTGTCGGCGCGCATGTCGACAAAGTGATTGCAGCACGCGCGGATAATCGCGCGCGGAATGGTGAACTGCCCGCCGGGCACGCCGCCCATGCGCGAGGCGCGCGACACATTGCACGAGTCGTGGAAGGTCAGCACCTTGTCGTCGTGCGCGGCTTTGTCGAACGACAACGCGCCCTGTTGGATTAAATCGTAAGTGGTCTCGCAAATATGTTGCGGCACCGGGTAGTTTGCGTCGAGGAAATCAAACGGGCCAATCAGCGTGTTCCAATAACTATACGCCACGCGCCACGCGTGACCGCATTCGCCGACCACGATGCGCTTGACGCCGAGTTCAAGCGCGGCTTCGCGCACGCGCTCCGCCACCTTCTTCATATGCTCGCGGCTGCCGATGAACAAACCGAAATTGGCGGCTTCCGAAGCGTGCGAACTCAGCGTCCAACTGATGCCGGCGCGGTGAAAAACTTTGGCGTAACCAATCAACCCATCGACATGCGGCTCGGCGAAGAAGTCAGCCGACGGCGTCACCAACAGCACATCCGCATCGCGCACATCCAACGGAAACGCCACCCCGACGCCGGTGTCATCCAACACCTCGTCAGCCAACTCTTCCAGCGTGTTCGCCAACGCCGGCTCGGGCAGCCCGAGGTTGTTGCCGATGGTATGCACCTTGCCGATGATTTCATTGGAATACTTCTGCCCAATCCCAACGCTCGCCAGTATCTCCCGCCCCGCCATCGTCACCTCGGCGGTGTCGATGCCAAACGGACAATACACCGAGCAACGCCGGCACTCGGAGCACTGGTGATAATAGGTATACCACTCCTGCAACACCTCCTCGGTCAAATCCACCGCGCCAACCAACCACGGAAAATACTTGCCCGCAAAAGTAAAATACCGCCGATAAACCTTGCGCAACAAATCCTGCCGCGCCACCGGCATATTATTCGCATCGGCGGTGCCAAGATAATAATGACACTTATCGGTGCAAGCCCCGCACTTAACACAAGAATCCATAAAAACCTGCAACGACCGATTACTCCCCAACAACTCCTCAAACTTACCCAACGCCCGATCCCGCCACCCCTCCACCAACTCCCCCGGAAACCCCAACGCCTGCTGATGTTCACCCTTCGCAACAAAGGGCTTACTATGCGCCATCGTTCCGACTTGCAACGCCGGAGTTTCGGGGTAATTGACGATAACCGGGATGTCGAATTCAACTTTCGCTTTCATTGCGATTGCTCCAACGCCATCATTCCCACCGCCGCCATCCCAGCCTCCCCCGCCGTCATTCCCGCAGGATGCGGGAATCCAGTCGCCACGGATGGCAAGCCGCCACCATCGACACAGACATAAACAATGACAACGTAACTAAACAACATCATCATACAAATCCCGCCACTCGGCATTGTCTTTTTCGATGAGCGCCAACTTCCATTGCCTATTCCATTTCTTCATCTGCTTCTCTCGAAAAATCGCCGATTCCATATCGCCGTGCAGTTCATAGTAAACCAATTTGTGCACTCCATATCTTTGCGTAAAACTGTCCACGACATTGTTCTTGTGCTGCCATACACGCGCGGGCAAGTCGCTCGTTACGCCGGTATACAACGTCCCATTGCGTTTGCTCGCCATCATATAAACAACCGGCTGCTTCTCACACATAAACCTTCACCGGCTCCCCGCCTCCTCCGCCGTCATTCCCGCGCAGGCGGGAATCCAGTCAACAATGCCCGCCGCCGCCATTCCCGCAGGCCTGCCCCCGCAGTGTGTTAGCGGGGGATGCGGGAATCCAGTTGCCATGGATGGCAAGCCACCGTCGCCGACGAAAAGACTCTGGATTCCCGATGGTAAGTGTCCGTAAGCCGCTACGCGGCAACGGACACTAACGCTCGGGAATGACGGCGGAGGAGTGGCGGGCGGAGGAGTGGTGGGTGAGGGAGTAGTCAATGGCGGATAAAACGCGCTACCTGCACCTGCCAAAGTCTTGCCGTTCGCCGCCGCCGCCATTTCCTCAGCCAGCATTCCTACCTCCGCCATCCCTGACTCCTCCGCCGTCATTCCCGCAGGCCTGCCCCCGCAGTGTGTTAGCGGGGGATGCGGGAATCCAGTTGCCACGGATGGCAGGCTACCGTTGCTGACAAAAAGGCACTGGGTTGCGCGCGTCGTCCTGATACGCACCTTGCGGGCTTTCTGGATTCCCGATGGTAAGTGTCCGTAAGCCGCTACGCGGCAACGGACACTAACGCTCGGGAATGACGGCGGAGGGGTGGTAGGCGGGGGAGTAGTAGGCTGGAGGGTAGTCAATGGCGGGTAATACGCACCACCTGCGCCTGCCGAAGCCCTATCGTTCGCCACCGCCATTCCAGCCTCCTCCGCCGTCATTCCCGCAGGACGCGGGAATCCAGTCGCCATGGATGGCAATCTACCATCGCCGACAAAAAGACACTGGGTTGCGCGTGTCGTCCTGATGCGTGCCTTGCGGGCTTTCTGGATTCCCGATGGTAAGTGTCCGTAAGCCGCTGCGCGGCAACGGACACTAACGCTCGGGAATGACGGCTGAGGGGTGGTGGGCGGGGGAGTAGTGGGCGGGAGGGTAGTCAATGGCGGGTAATACGCACCGTCTGCGCTTGCCGAAGCCTTGCCGTTTGCCGCGCCGCCTGCGCTTGCCGAAGCCCTGCCGTTCACCACCGCCATTCCAGCCTCCCCCGCCGTCATTCCCGCAGGCCTGCCCCCGCAGTGTGTTAGCGGGGGATGCGGGAATCCAGTTGCCATGGATGGCAATCTACCGTCGCCGGCAAAAAGACACTGAGTTGCGCGTGTCGTCTTGATGCGTGCCTTGCGGGCTTTCTGGATTCCCGATGGTAAGTGTCCGTAAGCCGCTACGCGGCAACGGACACTAACGCTCGGGAATGACGGCGGTGGGGTGGCGGGCGAAGGAGTGGCGGGCGAGGGAGTGGCGGGTCGGAGAGTGGTGGACGGGGGAGTAGTCAATGGCGGATAAAACGCGCCACCGCCTGCCAAAGCCTTGCCGTTCGCCTCCGCCGTCATTCCCGCGTAGGCGGGAATCCAGTCAACAATGCCCGCCGAAGCCTCGACTTTTGTTGCGCCGCCTACGCTTGCCAAAGCCTTACCGTTCACCACCGCCATCCCCGACTCCTCCGCCGTCATTCCCGCAGGCCTGCCCCCGCAGTGTGTTAGCGGGGGACGCGGGAATCCAGTCGCCATGGATGGCAAGCCACCGTCACCGACACAAAGACTCTGGATTCCCGATGGTAAGTGTCCGTAAGCCGCTACGCGGCAACGGACACTAACGCTCGGGAATGACGGCGGAGAGGTGGCGGGCGAAGGAGTGGTGGGCGAGGGATTAGTCAATGGTGGATAAAATGCACCACTTGCACCTGCCAAAGTCTTGCCGTCCGTTGCCGTCATTCCCATTTCCTCAGCCAACATTCCCGCCGCCGTCATTCCCGCCTTCTCCGCCGTCATTCCCGCGTAGGCGGGAATCCAGTCAACAATGCCCGCCGAAACCTCGTCTTTTGCCGCGCCGCCTGCGCCTGCCAAAGCCCTGCCGTCCGTTGCCGCCATTCCCATCTCTTCAGCCAGCATTCCCACCTCCGCCATCCCCGCCTCCTCCGCCGTCATTCCCGCAGGACGCGGGAATCCAGTCGCCATGGATGGCAAGCCACCGTCGCCGACAAAAAGACTCTGGATTCCCGATGGTAAGTGTCCGTAAGCCGCTACGCGGCAACGGACACTAACGCTCGGGAATGACGGCGGAGGGGTGGCGGGCGGAGGGGTGGTGAAGTGAGTCACGGTTGATAGGGTTTGTTGGTGATGGTGGGTTCTTGGCTGAGCCATTGACGCCATTGGTCGGTGGTTGCGGGGTCTATGCCGATTGATTTGGCGGCGGCGTGGTCAAGGATTTTTCGCGCCGGGTCTTCGGCGCAGTTTTTCAATCGTTCAAGGGGCGTGTCTTTGACTTGCTCGAAAGCGTCTAGTAGCGGTGTGAGGTCGGCTTTGTTTGGGTCGGGAAGCATTAGAGTTTTTAGGTGACCCACTTCAAAACTAGGATAAGTGAGCAACCCAGTTCGTCGATTCAACATTTGAATAACGCCGAAAGACGAATTAAGAAACGCTACAAACGCCTTTTCTTGCTCGGAAGTTTTGACCGCCACCGCATAATATGCACTACTAATCGCAGGCTCTTTACTGTGGATAGCTAGTAGCCGATTGTTAGTTGTTCTAAATCGTTGTGTGATTAGAAAGCAGGTTGCCTTTTCCCGGCAAGATAGCGCTTTATCCTCTTTTCCGATTTTTGGCATCGCCTTGCTTTCAGGCTTGGCTTGCATGGTTTGCATAATGCCTTCGGCAATCGTGCAAAATGCATCACCGTCATCACTACGCTCATAATCAAAATTCAATCTGACGGCTATCGGATTTCTTAATAAACAAATGTCGCCAATCTCAATCATTTTTGGCAAGGCATTAATTTCGCCAGCGGTATGTGCAAGATTCGATTTAAACCATTGCACCGGCGACCAATCTCCAGCACGCATTTTCTCCGCAGACCACGGCGTTTCAGAATACAATCCTCCAGCGTCGCCGTTTTGGATTTTGTCAATCAATGCTTCGGCTTCTTTAACACTGTTTGGGTAGGTAGCCAGTTGGATAAAGCGAGTCGGCTTGTCGTTGTGTGCGCTACGCTTTCCAATGACAAGGCATTCGTGAATGCTAGTGTTTTCCGAAAAGTTGATGCGCTTCGGGTCGTGGGAAGTGACGACCATTTCAATATGGAAATTATCGGCGAGGTATTGCCGCTGTGTGCGCGCATTTTTCGCAGTACAGGCCGTTGCTGGAATTATTTTTGCCAGTTTCCCCTTGTTTTTTGACAAAAGACCAGTTGTCAGTGGCGTAAAAAATGGTTGGATACTTCTTTTGCCGATTGCCTTTTCCGCCGCTAGGTCTCGCTCACCCAAACTTGCCTTAATATATTGAAGACGTGTCGCCATCGCATTTTTTGTTTGCTCAGTATATTTTTTGCTTTGATTCAGCGTTTCCGTGAACGGCGGGTTATAAATCACCGCATCAAACTCTTTTGGCATAACCACTTCAGCCATTTCTTTGCGCGAGATGTCTTCGCCAAAAAGCGGCGGCGGTTCCAGCACCATTTTTCCCATATGATGGTCAAGCAGTTTTTCCAATACGCCATGCCGCACATCATCCGGCGTATCGCCGTCCGTGCCTGCTATTGGGCCATGTTGCAAGGTATGTAGGTTGATGCGTTCATAGTCGGTATCAGGCGCGCCGATGGTGAGATTACACGCCGCCAATTGCACGCTGTATTTGTTGATATCAAAGCCATAGATGCCGGTTTCCACCAAGCGTTTGTGTAGTTTATTGACGCCGGCTTCGTTTAGATTTTGTGCTACCGCCGCGCGTTTTTTAATGATGTTGAGCGCCGCCATTAGCAGAGTGCCAGTGCCACAGGCGGGGTCTATGATGTGTAAGTTGTTAACGGCTTCCGGGTCTTTCCAATCGATAAAACCTTTGTCAAAAGCGAGACCGGCGAGGAGATACCCGGACAAGTTTTTGGTATAAAACGCGCCATCGCTCTGCGCAGTACCCAACACCTTGTGATAAAGGGGTCCGGCGTGGTCAAAGCCGAGTTCGTTCAAGGTGGTAGCATTATCGATTGCGCATTGTATTAAGGTGCGAATAGCGCTGCTAATGGAATCAATCTGCGAAAGTTTTCGTAGCAAAGCGGTGGCATCTTGAAAAACTGGCGCGTAATCTTTTTCAAGGATGGTGAGCCATGCGCCCGCCAAAGTGCTGGCGGGGTTTTCGGTTAAGTTGGCATATTCGATTCGAGTTAAGCCGCCGAGGTTGCCCGTTTCCTCCAGTCGTTTGTGCATGATACAAGCATTGGCAATTAACAACGCGGCAGTTTTACAACTTTCCTCCTCGTTATCGCTCGGCGTACCGATGGTATCGGCAATCACCTGGGTTGCGCCTTCCTGCACGAGCAGTCGAGAGGCCGTTTCAATCGCCTGAGTGATTGCATCGGCGATGATTTTGCCACGCTGAGCGATGCCCGTTTTGCTGGCGATTTGCGCGAAAATCGCTTGCTTTGCATCTTCATCAAGTAACGACTGTTGCACCGGGTCATAGTCTTCGGATGGCGGGCGGTTAGGGTCGTTCTTGTAATCGCGGTTCATCGTGGCAAAAGTCAATCGCTCGGTCAGTTCGGTGTATAGCCGTTCGTCGTGCGATTGCAACGCGCGCAGAACATTACCCAAACTCTTAAAGCGCGATTGGTCGGCGGTAAGGGTTTCCAGCAAGTCTGCGCCGGGTGGCAGAATGACCGGTACTATGATGTAACCGAGGGTTTTACCCTGGTCGCGCCGCATAACGCGCCCAACGGCTTGAATGGTGTCAACCTTGCTCTGGCGCGGGTCTAAAAATGCGATGGCGTTCAGCGCCGGCACATCCACGCCTTCGGTGAAAAGTTGCGCGTTGGTTATGAGGCGTGGCTTTTTCTCGCTGGCATCGTAGTTGAGATCGCGCAAGGCGGCGTTGCGCCGTAGTGCGCTACTGGTGCCATCCAAATGCTCCGCGTGAATAGTGACCGCGCGGTTGGCGGTGTCGCTTTGTTTTTTGCCGGCGCGGGTAATCCAACTTTTCATCTGTGCCGCATCCAACGCGCGCACGAGCCACTTCGAGCGACGAATATTGCTGGCGTAGGCAATGGTGCGCGCTAATATGCCCGGCGTATTTTCGCCTTCCACAATACCGTTGATGGCAAGCGCAATCGCGCCGAGCGCGAGAAATGCTTGCTCATCGGCGGTTTTGCCGACGGCTTTGTCTTCATTGAGGTCTAGTAATTTGCCTTTGAGTCCAACGCTCATGCTGTCTTCGGTGATGCCGAGCGCGATGACACGGTAATCGCACAGCATGTCGGCTTCGATCGCTTTCTTAAAAGTGAGGCGGTGAAATTCCGGACCATACGCTTCGATGTCATTCATATCCACGATGTGCGCGTGGTCGTCTTTTTTACTTTTGCTAACATCATAGATGCGCGGCGTAGCGGTCATGTAGAGGCGTTTGACCGCGCTGATTTCGTCCGCCTTGTGGATGAGTTGGAATAAACCGGCGCGGTCTTCGTCCAAGTAACCGGTGGTGCGGTGGGCTTCGTCTATCAGGGCGAGATGAAAACCAGGCGCGCCGTGTTTGTGTTGTGCGTCCCGCAATTTTTTTAGCGATTGATAGGTGCAAAAAACGGCGCGGGCGACACCTTGCGGAAGCGGAGTTTTGAGCGCGGCGGCAATTTTCTCGGGGTCGGTGGTTACCTCGCACGAAATCTCGGTGGTGCCAATGTCCTCTGACGCATTTCGTCCGGTTGTTTGGTCGGAACAAATCACGGTGCAGGCGAGCGGGCGGCAGGTATGTTGCAACCATTCGCGGCGGGCTTGCGCGACTAGCGCGATGGACGGCGCGACGAATAAAATTTTCGCGCTGTCCGGCACAAGCCGTTCGGCAATTCGCAAGGCGGTGAAAGTCTTACCGGTACCACACGCCATAATTAAACGGCCACGGTCGTGTGCTGATTTATCAAACCCCTCAATAACGTCGTCAATCGCTTCTTGTTGAAGTCGCCACGGCTTACGCGGAGATTTTTTGGTTTCGTCAAACTTGAGAGCAAGGTGTTCGCGGAAATCAACAATGCGGATGCTGTGTTCCTTGATAAGACCTACGGCGTTGTCGGTGTATTCGTTGACAGCGATAAACCAGCGCAGTGGAAAAATTTCCGGCTTTGCGCCGGCAATAAAACTCTGAATATCCGCTTTGCCAACTTTGTGCTCTTCGGCGTAGCACTTGCATTGGATGGCAACCTCGTTGCCGTCGGTCAGTTCGGCAACGAGGTCTATGCCAGTGTCTTTGGCGCTCAGTCCGTGTTGCGTCAAGCCGGGCCAATCCGCCAATCGCCAGACGTTTTTAATTTCCAACTCGGGGATGAGCGGCGCGGCTTTGAGGAATAACTCCTCGAAATTTGTGCCTTTGTCGCGATGAGTTGGGCTGTCGGCGCGGATGTCGGTTAATATGTCGCCGACTGTGCGGTTTGTGTATTGGATTTTGGTGGGCATGGGTTAGGTTGAGTTCGCCGGATGATGCCGCCGCTCACGCGGATCATCAGCCTGATTGCGTGTTGGGCTGAAGAATAGGCCGGGGGCGTGGAGTAGTTTGCTGAGGGGGAAGATGAGCATTAGTATGATGACCAGCGCGAGGTGGATGAGTAGGGTGGGGTCGGTGGGGAGGGGGTGGGGGGTGAGGGTGAGCAGGCCGAGGGCGAAGGATTTTACGGCGACTATGTCGGTGTGCCAGATGTATTTGATTAGCAGGCCGGTGGCGGCGATGGCGAGCAGGAGGGCGAGCATCAGGTGGTCGGATGGCGATGAGATGTGGCGCACGCGGTCGACGGCGATGCGGCGAAGCCATAAGCCTGCTAGGCCGATGAGCATGGCGAAGCCGGCGTAGATGCCGGCGGATTGCAGCCATTGCACCCAGCCCCATACCGGGTCGGTGAAGTAGCGGAGGTGGCGCAGCAGCGCGAGCAACAGGCCGAAGTGGAACAGCCAGCCGAATAGCCAAGTCCATTTGCTCGCCTTGAACAGGCTCTCGAATAAAACCACTTCGCGCAGCAGGCGCCACGCCACGCCGCGGCGGGTGGTGGGCGCGGGGGTGGTGGGGATTTTTAGCGGCGCCGGGATGCGCGCGTAGAGCCGGACTCGGTGGAGTATACCGAGTGTCAGCGTGGCGGTGGCGATGTAGAAAAGCGCCGCAAAGAGGAGGGTCGCCGCCGGCATTGTGCGATGATTTCGCGCTCGGTGTTTAGGCTGTCGGCGGCGGCAATCCGGGCTCGGCTAACGGCGCCGTTGCCCGGTTAGACGCAGCCGGTCGGCTTGGGCAAGCCGGCGTATTTGCACGCTTGCTTGGCGGGACCGTAGGGGAACAGTTCATACAGGTATTTGCTGTTGCCCTTGTCTTTGCCGAGCCGCTTGCCGATCGCTTTGGTCAGTACGCGCACCGCCGGCGCAATCTGATATTCGTCGTAATATTCGCGCAGAAAATTCACCACTTCCCAGTGATTTTCCGACATATCGCAGCCGTCTTCGGTCGCCATCGCCTCCGCCAACTCAGCGCTCCAGTCGCTGAGATTCGACAGATAGCCCTCTTCGTCGGTTTCATAGGTTGAGCCGTTTACTTGTAATGCCATCGGAAATCTCCGGGTAGATAGGTAGATGAAAGGGTGGGTTTAGAACCAGGATTGTACTTTGCCGCAGCGCACCGCGAGTTCGACAAACTCGTCGTAGCCGACCACTTCGATGCCTTTGATGAGTTGCGGTGCGTCGATGCCGCGCGCTTTGAGGTCGGCGCCGAGGGCGTAGAGTTTCCGCTCGCGCATGCCGTCGCGCACTTGCGCTTCAAACGCGCCGCCGGCGAGCGCGCCATAGACGCCGTCTTCGATTAGCAAGACATGGCTGCCGGCGGTGGAAAGCCGCAGGCAGGTGTCGAGGCTGTTTTTCTCGAACGGCGATTTGTTGACGGTGTGCAGCATCGCGGTTAAAAATTCAGCAATACGTCTTGCGCTTCGATAATACCCGCCAGCGTGTCGCCATCAATGATTTGCACCAGCGGCTTTTCCGCCCAGTCGTCGTCTTCGTCTTCATACACCAGCGGCATCAAGTCGTCGGCGGTCAGCCCGCGCCGCTCAAGCGACTCGCGTTCGACATAGAGTGTCTTGACTTCATAATCGCCGAGCGCGCGGAATGCGGCGGTGAAATTCTTGACGCCGATTTCGCCGGTGTCCTGCGCGGTTTTGAGTTGAAACACGCCGTCATCGATAAACGCGATGGATACATCCTGGTCGAAGGCGGCGCCAATCAACGCGACTTCCAACCCTTCCTGGGCGTAGTTGCTGCCATGCGGGGCGCGGCGGTTGATATACATAAATTTTTTGACCGTGCCTTTGGTTTGTTCTTCGCTCACTGTTAACTCCGCTTGCGATTAGTCGCGTTAGTCGCCAAACGAAACCAACCGGTCGGCTTGTATGCCCGACTCGATGAGTTGCCCCAGCCCGGAGATGCGAAAGCCGGCGGCGATGTTGTTGGCGTCTTTGCCGGCGCGCGTTTGCTCGCCTTCATCGACGATGCCCCGCCGCTGCGCCGCCGCCACGCACACCACCAGGTCGAGGCCGTGTTCGGCGGCGAGTTCCGACCAGCGGTTGACGATGTGCCGGTCGTCCTGCGGCGGAATGGTCAGCCGGGTGCCGTTGTTGACGCCGTCGTGATAAAAAAACACGCGAAAGATTTCATGGCCGCATGCGAGCGCGGCTTTGGTGAAGTGATAGGCCGTGTCGCTTGCTTGGTGCGTGTAGGGGCCTTCGTTGACTAGGATTGAGAATTTCATTGCGTTGGTTTAATGGTTCTCTAACACACAGCCGTCATTCTTGAGTCTTAGAAAAATAGCCCCAACTTCGTCATTCTCGAACGGTAGAAAATAGGGAGCCGACAGGCGACCATATTTTCTTCGATTCGGGAATCTTCCTAAGGCTAGCGTGGACTTTGACGAAGCCCCCGCCGTCATTCCCGCAGGAAGCGGGAACCCAGACGCACGGACAGCAAGTCGCCCCCACATCCATGCCGCATTCCGGTTTGCCATCCATGGGCGACTGGATTCCCGCATCCCTGCGGGAATGACGGCGTTGTTGGAACTCAGCGCCAGTCTTAGGGAGATTCCCGAGGACGTAAGTGTCCGTAAGCCGCCGCTAAAAGAAGAAGCGCGGCGGCAACGGACACTAACGCTCGAGAATGACGGGTGGTTGGTTATTTTTCTGTCGCTCGCGAATGACGAGTAAGTGCAAGCAATCACAACCGAATATAAGTCGAAGAATTAAGACTCTTCCGCGACCCGCGCCAATGGTCTATGTGATATTTGGTAAACGGCAAGCCGGTCAATTCAAAGAATCGCGGCCAGCCTATTCGGTCTATCCAATCGTTAACGCGCTCCCAGTCGCGGGCGTCGTTTTTGTAGGCGGTTAGGATGTTTTTGACGATGGCGGTCGCCTCGGGCCAGCGGGGCGGGTTGTTGGGGATGCCGCCGGCGACCAGTTTCTGAAAACTCGGTTTGCTGCGCGCGTTGGAGTGATTGCCGCCGACCCAGATCGCCAGTTTGGAGTGTTCGGGGTCGTTGATTTGCATCGGCGGGCACGGCGGATAGCACGCGCCGCAACAGATACATTTTTTCTCATCCACTTCGAGGCTGGGTTTGCCGTTGACCAGCGCCGGGCGAATCGCCGCCACCGGGCAGCGCGCCACCACCGAGGGCCGCTCGCATACATTCGCCACCAAATCGTGGTTGATTTTCGGCGGCTTGGTGTGTTGAACGTTGATGGCGATGTCGCCCTGCCCACCGCAGTTGATTTGGCAGCACGACGTGGTGATGTGGACGCGGTTCGGCATGTTGCAGTTTTTGAATTCGTCGATGAGTTCGTCCATCATCGCCTTGACCACGCCGGATGCATCGGTGCCGGGGATGTCGCAATGCAACCAGCCCTGCGTGTGCGAAATAAACGCCACCGAGTTGGCGGTGCCGCCGACCACAAAGCCGGCGTCTTCCAACGCCGCAATCAACGGCGCCACTTTGGACTCTAGGGCGACCAGATATTCGATATTGCTGCGAATGGTGAAGCGCACATGACCGTCGGCATACTGGTCGCCGATGTCGCATAACTTGCGCAAGGTGTACACATCAAGGATGCGCTGCGTGCCGGCTTTGACCGTCCAGATGCCGTCTCCGCTGTGCGCCTCGTGATATAAAACACCGGGTCGCGGATGCGTGTGCCACTTCCACTGACCGAAGTTGCGGAGCATCGTCGGGTGCATATACTGCATTCCGTCGGGGCAGCCGGACTCGATTGGCCGGCGCATTTCGCTCAAAGGTTTTGCGGGTGCCATAGTCGTCTCTCGCTATACAGTGATTGCACAACCACCTTCTTTCACTACTCTTTTGGTGGAAGCGGGATATTTTTCAAATAAATGACTCGGACGGACCGGTCGGGAAACCAAATTACCTCCGCAGTTGGGGCACTTCCCTTTGAGTATTTCTTCGGCGCACGCTCGGCAAAAAGTACATTCAAAGGTACAAATAAAAGCGTCTTCCGCTTCCGCAGAAATATCTTTGTCGCAACATTCGCAATTTGGTCTTAGCTCAAGCATTTTTCATTCCTGATGCGAAACAAATTCAAGAAACCGCAACTTTCGCCTCACGCTTGGCTTCCCGCTTTCGCGCGAACCACTTGGCGGCTTCCTCGTCCCAGCCGTCCATGCGCACATACGAACTCTCGCGCGGATGGCTAATCATGTTGGGGTCGACATCCACGCCGACGCCTTCGAGGAAATTGACCAGCCCGATGCGCTCAATCATCTCGCCGCAACGCTCGTGCTCCAAGCCGTTCTCCGCCCAGAAGTCGATGACTTCCTCCGCCAACTCAACGATGCGCGCGTAGTCTTCATCGGTGTCCAGTTTCATAAACGGCACCACCACGGTGCCCATCAGGTCGCCGATTTTGAGCGTGCGCTTGCCGCCAATCAACACCGTCACGCCTTTGTCGTCGCCCGGCGACAGCGACTTCGGCATCACGTTGAGGCAATGCATGCACTTGACGCAGTTGCGGTTGTCGATTTCAATTTGGTCGTCGTCGGTCAGCGTGATGCAATTCGTCGGGCAGCGCGTGATGACGTTGTCGATGACATGCCGGCGCCCCTTTTCGGCGAGGTATTTGGCAAACTCCGGCTGGTTGATTTGTATATCGTCGCGCCAACTGCCGATGACCGCGAAGTCGGCGCGCTCAATGGAATTGGTGCAGTCGTTGGGGCAGCCGGAAATCTTGAACTTGAATTTATAGGGCAACGCCGGGCGGTGAACATCGTCGGTGAAATTGTTGACCAGTTCACGATGCAAGCGCTGCTCGTTGGCGCACGACTGCTCGCAGCGCGCCGCGCCGACGCACGACATCGCGGTGCGCACGCACGGACCCGCGCCGCCGAGGTCGAAGCCGTATTCGTTAATCTCGTCAAAGAAGTGCTGGGTGTTTTCGGTGCTCGCGCCGATGAACATGATGTTGCCGGTCTGCCCGTGAAAGGTGACCAACCCGGAGCCCCACTTTTCCCAACTGTCGGCGAGTTGGCGCAGAATGTCGGTGGAGTAGAAGTTGCCCGCCGGCGGCTGCACGCGCAATGTGTGAAACTCTTTTGATTCGGGAAACTGCGCGCCGACTTCGGAGAACCGCGGGATGATGCCGCCGCCGTAGCCGAACACGCTGACGGTGCCGCCCTTCCAGTAGCCTTTGCGGGTTTCGTATGAATGCTCCAGTTGCCCGAGCAAGTCGTTGGCGACGCCGTTGACGCGGGTGTCGCCGTGTTCATCGCGCAGGCGTTTGATGCCCGACACGAAACTCGGCCACGGACCGTTCTCCAGTTCATCGAGCATCGGCGTTTGATGTTTGGGGTCTGTCTGGTTTGTCATTGCGTGTTGCTCTCGCGTTGCGTGTTGATTGTTGGTTGGGCGAAGTGGCGGCGATTGTAACCGCTCTTTGGACGCGCCATAAATCCCAAAAGATATAGTCTTGCGCGCGCGACTATCCCTTTTTAGATAGAGCATTGCGCCGCGCGCATGACCCAACGCCGCCGCCTTGTGGCACAATCACGCGCGTGATGCAACGACAAACGATGTGGCAGGCGGATGACCCGGCAGACGACCATGAGTCGGCGCTCAGCGCGTCCGATGCCGTGGTTGATTTGGCGTTTCGCATCGACTGCTCACAACTGCCGGTCGACCACGCGTGGCTTCTGTACCGGGCGCTGGCGCGCGTGTTGCCGTGGTTGCAAGCCGAGCCGTGCGCGGCGGTTCACAGCATTTTCGGCGCCGCCTCCGGCAACGGATGGACGCGCCCCCCGGCATCGGCGAGCGCGTTGATTCAGTTGTCCAAACGCACGCGCCTGTCGCTGCGCCTCCCGCAACATCGCGTCTCGGCGGCGGCCCGGCTGAGCGGGCGCGCGCTCGACATTGGCGGTCATTCCCTCGCCGTGGGAAGCAGTCAGGTCAAACCCTTGCGCGCCTCGTCGACGGTGTTCGCCCGCTCGGTGGCGGTATCGGTGGCGGGCGCGCACATTGAGACCGGCGATGAAACAGCCTTCTCGCGCGCGGTCGCCGAGCGTTTGACGGCAATGAACATCCGCGCACCGAAACTCTTGTGCGGACTCGCGCATTCCATCGCAACGGACGGCGCAACGGACGGCGCAACGCTCGGCGCGCGCAGCGTGATGCTGGCGGAACTCGGCGCGGACGAATCGATTCGCCTCCAACAATGCGGCTTGGGCGCGGACTTGAAACTCGGCTGCGGCATCTTCCTGCCGCACAAAAACATCGCCGCCGTGCCCAAACATAACTGAGTTGAATTTTATTTCGGAGACTATGATGAATGAAAAGCAAAAACTGATTCGGCAAATGATTGAAATGCAGAAAAAATTCATCGCCAAGCAACGCCAGTCCGGCATCAGCTCGCAAGAATACTATCTGCCCGGTGAAGACGATGAGTTGAGCGGATACGGCAATGAATACACCGAAATGGCAGCCCGGCTGGTTGACCTCGCGCACCGCGAGCAAGGCACTTCGCGCTAGCGGCTGTTGGATTAACGCGCATGCGCTCCGCACGAATCAGAACCGCATGGAAGAATAAACACCGCGAAATTTCCATCGAAGAACACGCCGCGGCGGTCGCGGCGGTGGCGTGGCGGGTGTCGCTCAACGCCGCCAAAAACCTGCACGAACAAGACTTCGTCTACGCCGACGACGCACAACGCCTCGGCGTCATACGCGAATATCTCTGCTTCCTAATCCACTGCGCCGACCGCGTGATGCAAGCCAAACGAGACGAAGACGCGCGCACCCGCTTCACCACCCAACTCTCACACGAATGCGCCCGCCACTACCGCGAAAACGAACACGACCTCCTCACGCCAACCCAACCCAACCCACCCGCCGAACGCTTCATCCAACACCTCAACCAACGCCTAACCGGCTACGCCACAACCCGCTTCATTGACAACCAACCCGGTCACGCCACCTTCCGCGCCCTGGGCCTGCATATCCGAGACTGCATGGGGCAAGACCAAACCAACAAATGGACGCTGGAACAGGTGTTGGAAATAGATGGTCCCGAAGCGTTGCGGATTTTTAACAAGGCGTTGCTGGCTTTGAATCGGGCGGCTGAGTAAGGCGTGAACGAAGATCCCGCCCCACTTCGTCATTCCTACTACTCGTCATTCTCGAGCGTTAGTGACCGTTTGTCGCCGCGCTTTTTCTTTTAAGCGGCGGCTTACGGACACTTGCGTCCTCGGGAATCTCCCTCAGTCTGGCACAGGCTTTGTTGAAATTCACGGTAGTCTTAGGGAGATTCCCGAAGGTGATGAAAAATATGGTCGCTGGCGCTCCCTATTTTTCTATCATTCGAGAATGACGAAGTGGGGATTATTTTTCTGTTGTTTGATGACGAAGTGGTGGTGGTTTCACAGACTTCACCAAAGCCCGCGCCACTGAGACACACTTCAAGAATCAGACTCATCCCCCCTCAACCCCCACAACATCCAACCCAGCCTGTCGTGCGACTTGGTAAAATTCAGGGAATGAGGTGGCGATGTTTTGGGTGTTTTGGACTTGGACTGCGCCGTTGGCGGTGGCGGCGGCTATGGCGAAGGCCATGGCGATGCGGTGGTCGCCGTGGCTGTCTACTTGGGCGCTTTTGAGGCCGGTGGCGGGGGCGCCGGCGATGGTCAGGCCGTCGGGGTGTTCTTTGATTTTGACGCCGAGGGCGGTCAAGCCTTGCGCCACGCTGCTGATGCGGTCGCTTTCTTTGACGCGCAACTCGGCGGCGTCTCGGATTTCGGTGGGGCCTTGGGCGCAGGCGGCGGCGATGGCAATCGCGGGGATTTCGTCGATTGCCAGCGCGATGTCGTCGCCGTCAATTCGGCAGCCGCGCAATGGCCGTCCGGGGTGGCGCACGCGAATGTCGGCCACCGGCTCGCCGCCGGCGGTGGCGCATTCGTGCAGTTCAATGTCGGCGCCCATTCGCCGCAGGAGGGTCAGCACGCCGTTGCGGCTCGGGTTGACGCCGACGCCGCGAAGCAGCACATCGCTGCCGGGGATGATTGAAGCGCCGACCAGAAAAAACGCCGCCGATGACAAATCCGCCGGCACGCGGATGGGGGTTTCGCCGGCGCGCAATCCCCACTCCCGCTTCCCTTCCCCGCCACCGCGCACGGCGACCTTGTCCCCCTCGCTATACACGAGCCCCCCAAAGCCCGCCAGCATCCGCTCGGTGTGGTCGCGGGTCGGCGCGGGTCCGAACACCGAGGTGACGCCCTCGGCATACAACCCCGCCAGCAACACGGCGGACTTGACCTGCGCGCTGGCGACCGGCATCCGGTGGGAAATGCCCTTCAGCCGGGGCGCGGGGGAAATCGTCAGCGGGAGCTTGGCGTCGCGGGCTTGGATGCGCGCGCCCATTTGCGTCAGCGGCTCGATGATGCGCGCCATGGGTCGCGCGCTCAGGGAGGCGTCGCCGACCAGCGTGGATTGCCAGCGCTGCCCGCACATCAGCCCGGCGACCAACCGCAATGCGGTGCCCGAATTGCCGAAGTCGAGCGCGTCCGGTGGTTGGCTCAGTCCGTGCAAACCGACGCCGTCTATTTCCCATTCGCCCTCGCCGCCGCCCTCATCCGACTGCCGGATTGCCACGCCCATTTGCCGGAATGCGGCGACGGTGGCGCGCACATCCTCGCCCTGCGACAGGTTGCGTATGCGGCTCGTGCCGTCGGCGATGGCGCCGAATATGACCGCGCGGTGGGAGATGGACTTGTCCGCCGAGACGCGGATTTCACCGCGCAAGGGACCGCCCGGAGTCACCACCAGATGCATCGTCAGCGCGGCGACTCAGGCGCTCAAAGGCTCAGGCGCGCGGCTTGCGCCTTTCGGCGACCGTCGCGCGCGTCGCGGCGGCGGCGTCGAACAAACGCGCCAGCGCGTCGCCGTCCGAGCGCTCAATCAGTTCGCCGATGCGCTCCAATCGCCGCGTGAACTGGCGCAGGTGTTGCAGGATTTGCGCGCGGTTCATCAGGCAAATATCGCGCCACATCTCGGTGTCGCTGGAAGCGGTTCGGGTGAAATCGTAGAAGCCGCCGGCGGCCATGTCGCGGCACAGCGCGGGGTCGTCGGCGGCGGCGAAAAAGTCCACCATGGCGTAGGCGAGCACGTGCGGCAGGTGGCTGGTGACCGACAGCACGCGGTCGTGCACTTCGGCGTCCACCTCGCTGACGCGCGCGCCGGCGGCTTCCCACATCCGCCGAATCATCGCGAGCGCGTCCGCATCGGTGTGCGCCGTTGGCGTCAGCACGACGTTGTGGTTGTCGAATAAATCGGCGCCGGCGGCGGCGACCCCCGAATGCTCCTTGCCGGCGACCGGATGCCCCGGCACAAAGCGGCGCGCCTGCGAGCCCAGCGTGGCCGCCGCCGCTTCGCAGATTTCGCGCTTGACGCTGCCGACATCGGTGACCACCTTGTGGCGGTCGAGCGCCGGCAGAATCGCCTCGAACAACCCGACGATGGCGTTGACCGGCGCCGCCAGCAACACGATGTCGGACTGCGCGGCGGCGCTCGCCGGGTCGTCGGCGATATGGTCGATGACGCCCAACTCCAGCGCCCGCTCCAGATTGGCGCGCGAGCGCCCCGCGCCGATGACCTTGCCGACCGCCCGCCGGCGCTTCAACGCCAGCGCCGCCGAGCCGCCAATCAAGCCGACGCCGATGACCGCCAGCGTCGGCACGTGGAAGGGCTCGCCGCACGCGCCGGCGTTAGCGTCGCCGCCGTCCATACCCGCCACGCCGCTCAACCCGACACCGGATAGGAGCCGAGGTTTTTATATAGCCCCGCTTCGGCGCGCAACTCCTTCAACGCGGCGGCGATTGTTGCGTCGTCCTGATGGCCGATGATGTCTACGAAAAAAATGTATTCCCATAGCCCGGTTTTGGATGGCCGCGATTCGATTCGAGTCATGTCCACCTCGTGTTCAAGCAGCGGCTTGAGCAGGTGGAAGAGCGCGCCGGGGCGGTTTCTGCACGACAGCAGCAGGCTGGTTTTGTCGTCGCCGCTCGGCGGGGTCGGGCGGTTGGAGAACACCAGGAAGCGGGTGGCGTTGCCCGGCTCGTCCTCGATGTTCGCCGCCAGGTGGCTCAATTCATAACGCTCGGCGGCGCTGTCGCCGGCGATGGCCGCCGCCGCCGGGTCGTCCTTCGCCTGAATGGCGGCGTCGGCGTTGCTGCCCGCCGCAATCAAGCGAGCCCCCGGCAGGTTGCGGTCGAGCCAGCGCCGGCACTGCGCCAGCGACTGCGAATGCGCGATCACGCGCTCAATCGAATCCAAACGCTCGCCGACGCCGAGCAGGTTGTGGTGAATCGGCAGGTTGATTTCCCCGCAGATAATCAGCGAGGTGGTGACCAGCCGGTCGAGCGTGCCGCTGACCCCGCCCTCGGTTGAATTCTCCACCGGCGCGACCGCGAAATCGGTCTGCCCGGTTTCCGCCGCGCGAAAAATTTCATCGATGGCGGCGAACGGCACGACCGCAATGGAACTGCCGAAATGCTGCCGCGCGGCGGACTCGGTGTAGGTGCCGAGCGGCCCCAGAATGGCGACCGACAAACCCGCCTCCGAGCCGCGCGTAATCGACATCACCTCCCGAAACAACGCCTCCAACGCCGCGTTATCCAGCCGCCCGCGGTTCAACTTGCGCAACCGCTTAAGCACGCGCGCCTCCCGCTCGGGACGATAAAACGCCGGCTCATCCAACCCCGCCTTGACCGCCCCAATCTCCTGCGCGGCCTCAATGCGCCGGTGCATCAACGCCAGCATCTGCTCATCGATTTCATCGATGCGGTCGCGATAGACTTTCAGCCTGGATTCGGTCTCTTTGCTCATGCGGCTCGGGGGCGGTTGTCGGGAAGGGTTGATGCCGAATGAAGCGGGGCTGCGGATTGCCGGAGTGCGTGGTGAATGGGGATTGTATAGGTTTGCCAAATGGCTGACAAATTTGATTAGCGGTGGAGGTGGCGGCGCGGGTTTGTTATTCGGTGATTGGCGTAACCGAATGCCCCAGCAACGCTTCCAGTTTTTGTTGCGTGGCGCGGGCTTTGTCGGGGTGGGGGAAGGGCCCGACTCGGACGTGGTAGAGAGGGGTTTGGCGGTCTGGGGGGTGGGTGGTGGTGAGGGGGGTTACGCGGTAGCCGGCGAGTTCCAGCAAGCGGCGCATGTGGCGGGCGTTGTCGTGTTTGGCGTAGGCGCCGACTTGGAGGAGGGTTGTGGGGGTGTCGCTGGCTTGGCCGCCCTGCCCCAAACCCGCACCGCCGCCGTCGTCATCAGGAATAATAGCGCGCACTTCCACTCGACCCGTGCCGTGGGCGGCGATGCCTAGTTTGTGGGCGGCTATGTAGGAGAGGTCTATGATGCGGTCGTGCAGGAAGGGGCCGCGGTCGTTGACTTTGACGACCACCGACTTGCCGGTGTCCAAGTTGGTCACGCGCACATACGACGGCAGCGGCAGCACGGGATGCGCGGCAGTCATGGCGAACATGTCGTATGGCTCGCCGCTTGAGGTGCGCCGTCCGTGGAATTTTTTGCCATACCATGAAGCGGTTCCGCGCCGTATGTAGCCGGCTGCGGTGGGTAGCGGGTGGTAGCGCTTGCCGAGTGCGGTGTAGGGGTTGTTGCCGGTGGGGCTTAGTGGCTCGTGTTGGGGGATTGCGTCGGGGACTGAGTCGGGGTTTATCGGCAGGTGTTGTGGGGGGCGGTCGCCGCCGTAGTAGCCGTTGTCGGTGGTGGTGGGTGGGGTGGTGGTGCAGGCGGTTAGGGTTAGGGTGGTTAGTAGGGTTAGGGTTGTTGGGGTTTTCATTGTTTTGGGGGGGGTGGTGTTGGGGGTGATAGGTGTAAAAGTCACAACTCCTCGTCACTCTCGAACGATAGAAAAATAGGGAGCGTTAGCGACCATATTTTTCATCGCCTTCGGGAATCTCCCTAAGTCTACCGCGAATTTCAACAAAGCCCGTGCCAGTATTAGGGAGATTCCCGAGGACGTAAGTGTCCGTAAGCCGCCGCTTAAAAGAAAAAGCGCGGCGGCAACGGTCACTAACGCTCGAGAATGACGGTGCCACCTCACCTCCCCCGCAACTCACTAATCTCCCGCGAAAGTTCCACCACCGCCATCGCGTAGTTGATGCTTGGGTTGTAGCGAGTGAGCGCGTAGAAGTTGGGGTAGGCGAGGATGTGGCGGGGGGTTTGTTTTTCTTTTAGGCGGAGTAGCGCGGTTTTTAGGTTGGCGGCGGCGGGGTCTAAGGGGATGCCGGCGGTGGTTAGTTGGGCGGGGGTTAGGGTGGGTTTGGCGCGTTGGGTTATTAGGGGGATGGCGGCTTTGGGTAACGGGGCGGTCAGGGGGGTGACGATGGGTTGGTTGGGTTTCCAGCCGTGGCGTTTCAGGTAGTTGGCGACCGAGCCGATGGCGTCTTCGGGCTCGTTGACCAGGTCGCGCTGGCCGTTGTCGTTGAAGTCCACGGCGTAGGCTTGGTAACTCGTTGGCATAAATTGCGGGATGCCGATGGCGCCGGCGAAGGAGCCGGTGACCGATTGCGGGTCGATGTTCTCAGTGCGCGCGGTGTTGAGGAAGGCGCGCAGTTCTTTGGAGAAGTAGGCGCTGCGGCGCGGGTAGTCGGCGCTCAGGGTGACCAGCGAATCGAGCACGCGGTCGTTGCCCATGATGTCGCCGAACTGGGTTTCCACGCCGATGAGCGCGACGATGATTGCCGGCGACACGCCGAACTTCTGCGCCGCGCGTTGCAGCGTGGCATCGTGCGCGCTCCAATACGCCACGCCCTTGCGGATGCGCGCCGCGTTGAGGAAGCGTTTGCGGTATTGATGCCACGGCAACGCTTCGTATTGGCGGTTCATCTTGCGGATGACGCTGGGGTCGATGACGGCGGCGTTGAGGACGGCTTCCAGTTGCGCGCGCGGATAGCCGTCTTCGGCGACCATCGCGCCCAGCAACTCGACCAGTTTGGGGTAGCGCGTGTAGTCGAGCGCGTGCGCGGTGGCGCAACCGATGAGGAAAATGACAATACCGGCGGCGCGTTTCATCTTTTGCTCAGCGTGCTTCGCTGTTGGTTGATGCTCATTAGAATTCCGAAACCAATCATTATAATCGCCATTGACGAGCCGCCGTGGCTGAGCAGCGGCAACGGCACGCCGACCACCGGCAAGATGCCGGCGGCCATGCCGATATTGACGAACACGCAGACGAAGAAGGTGATGGACAGGCCGCTGCCGAGCAGGCGCGCGTAACTGTCGTGCGCGTAGTATGAAATGACCAGCCCGCGCAGCCCGATGAAGAGATAGAGCAGCAGCAAAATCAGGTTGCCGAGGAAGCCGAACTCTTCGGCGTAGATGGCGAAGATGAAGTCGGTGCTGCGCTCCGGGATGAAGTCCAACCGCGATTGCGTGCCCGCCAGCCAGCCCTTGCCGCGCAAGCCGCCCGAGCCGACGGCGATGATGGATTGCACGATGTGGTAGCCGGCGCCGAGCGGGTCGGCCCAGGGGTCGAACAGCGTCAAGACGCGCTGGCGTTGGTAGTCGCGCAACAGCAACACCCACATCGCCGGGGCGGCGGCGCTCAGCGCGATGAACACGGCGACGATGGGTTTCCAACCGACGCCGGCGAGGAAAATCACCACGATGCCGGCGATGGCGATTAAAATCGCGGTGCCGAGGTCGGGCTGCACCACCACCAACCCGAACGGTAGCAACACCGCCGCCAGCGCAAACAGCGACTGGAACGGGCGCGGCGGCAACGGCAGGCGCGTCAATATCCACGCCACCATCATCGGCACCGCCAGTTTCATCATCTCCGCCGGCTGAAACCGCAACACCCCCAAGTCAAGCCACCGCTGCGCGCCTTTGCCGATGATGCCGGTTATCAGCACAATCACCAACAACAGGAGCCCGGCGCCATACAACCACGGCGACCAACGTAGTAGCGCGGCGGTTGGGATGCGTGTGAATAACAACATCAACATAAACGCGAACCCGATTCTTGCGCCTTGCCTGCCGAGTAGTTCGAGATTTTCGCCGGTGGCGCTATATTGCACGAGCATGCTGAGCGCGCATAGCATAATGATGGCGGTGAAGAGGGGCATGTCGATTGTTACGGGGGGTTTTTGCATGGGTTGGGGTGATGGGGTTGTGGTGTGGATGATACGCGTAAACGGCTCTTGTTCTTTGTTATTTGCTTAAAAAAACCACCATTACTTCGTCATTCTCGAGCGTTAGCGCCCGTTGCCGCGTAGCGGCTTACGGGCGCTTACGACCTCGGGAATCTCGTCCCGTTTGGCGCTGAGCCCAAACAAAGCCGCCTGCTTCGCTCGCTTTGTTTGGGCTCAGCGCTAGCCTTAGGGAGATTCCCGAGGACGTAAGTCTCCGTAAGCCGCCGCTTAAAAGAAAAAGCGCGGCGACTAACGGACACTAACGCTCGAGAATGACGAGGTTGTTGTGAATGGCGAGGTTGTTGTTGGTTTGTTGTTGAATTGTCGTCAGTTTTTCGTCAGGCGAGTTTAGGTTTGCAGCACCCCCCTCAACAAACAACCCCAACTGCTCCTGCAAATAAAAATCAATCAACTCCCTCGCAATCGGCGCGGCGGTGGCGCTGCCGCTGCCGGCGTGTTCGGCTATTACGGCTATGGCGATTTTGGGGTTATTCAGGGGGGCGAAGGCTATGAATAGGGAGTGGTCTTCGAATTTTTTTTCCACGGTGGTTTGCGCGTCGCGTTGGTTGGGGACGTTTTGCGGGATGCTTTTGACTTGGGCGGTGCCGGTTTTGCCTGCCATTTCGTAGCGCAAGCCCTTGTTGATGGCGCGGGCGGTGCCTTTGCGCCCGTGGACTACATCGCGCATGCTGTTGATGACGTAGTCGTAGTATTCGCCGCGCGCGGCTTGCGGTTTGCGGGGTGGGGGGGCGACTTTGCGGCGCACTTGATTCTGCGGGTTTTCCAGCGCGACCAGAAAGCGCGGCGTCACCGGCTGGCCGCGGTTTGCCAGCATCGCGGTGGCGGCGGCGAGTTGCAGCGGGGTCACCAGCATATAGCCCTGGCCGATGCCGGTAATCACGGTTTCGCCGGGATACCACGCCTGCCCGCGCGCCGCGTGTTTCCACTGCGGAGACGGCATCAGCCCGCTCGGCTCACCGGGCAAATCGATGCCGGTGCGCTCGCCGAAACCGAAGCGCGCCATGCCGTCGTGAATGCGCTCGATGCCGAGCCGCCGCGCCAGTTGATAGAAATACACATCGCAGGATTGGACGATGCTGTCGTACCCGTCAACGCTGCCGTGGCCGCCGCGCTTCCAGTCGCGGTAGCGGTGCGCGCGGCGCGGCAGGCTATACCAGCCGGGGCAGAAGCGGCGCATGGCGGGGTCGACGCCGTGCCGCAGCCCGACCAGCAACATGAAGCCCTTGATGGTGGAGCCGGGCGCGTAGCGGCCATACAGCGCGCGGTTCAGCAGCGACTTCTCCTCCGAGTCGAGCAGGCGCGCGTAATCGCTTTTGCTGATGCCGTTGACGAACGGGTTGGGGTCGAAGCCCGGTGCGCTGGCGAGCGCCAGCACTTCGCCGCTGTCGGGCGCGATGGCAACGACCGCGCCTTCGTATCCGCGCAGCGCCTCCATGCTCTTGCGCTGGAGTTCAATGTCGAGGCTCAGGTGGACGGTCAGCCCGGTGCCCGGCGCGGTTTTGCCGAGGCTGCGCGCGACCTTGCCGTGCGCGTTGGTCTCCACGCGCTCGATGCCGGGCCGGCCACGCAGCGCTTGCTCATACTGCGCCTCAATGCCGCTGCGCCCGAGGTATTGCAGCCCGCGATAGGCGCGCGGGTCGATGGTCTTCAAGTCGTCGGCGTTGATGCGCCCGACATAGCCGATTAAATGCGCGGTCGATTCGCCGTAGGGATAGTGGCGCTGCAGCCGCGCTTGCAGTTCCACGCCGGGATAGCGGTGCTGGTGGAGCGCGATGCGGGCGGCCTCTTCTTCGTTCAGGTCGGTGCGCAGGGTCTGACGCTCAAACGACGGGCGGCGGCGCAGGAGCGCCTTGAAACGGGTAACATCTTCTTCCGTCAATTCAACCAGTTGCCCCAGTTCGTTCAATAAACGGTTTATATCGTCGATTTGGTCGGGCAGGATTTCAAGGTTATAGACGCGACGGTTTTCCGCCAGCAGTTTGCCGTTGCGGTCGTAAATCAGCCCCCTGAGCGGCGCCACCGGGGTGAAGTCGATGCGGTTGTTCTGCGCCAGCGTGGAGAACCGCTGGTGCTGGGAGATTTGGATATACGCCAGCCGCGCGACCAGAATCGCCGCCAGCAACACGACGCCGGTGGCGGCGAGGGTGATGCGGCTGCGGACGATGTTGCGGTCGCGCCGGTAGTCGCTCGCCGGAATCATCCGCGCACGATTCCGCTTCGCCGGCGCAACGCGCGCAACACGGCATACGCCACGGGCCACAGCAAGGCGGTGGTGACCGCGCTCTGCCAGTAGTACGCGTGAATTTCGACGCCGTTAATCAGGTGATAAACCCACATCACGCCGGCAATATCCAGCGAGGAAATCACCAGCACGACCACGCACTGCTGCCACAAATGGCACAGGCGCAAGCGCGGGTGGGCGCTGGCGGCGATGAGCGCTTTGCCGATGGCGTGCTGCCCGAAGAGCGTGAAGTGAACGAGGTCGAGCAGCAGCCCCATCGTCCAGCCGGTGCCGACGCCGACCCACTGCGGCGTCGCCAGACACCAGTAGAACAGCACCAGCGTGACCCAGTCCGGGCGCGCGTGCGCCACCCAGTCGGGATAGGGAATGACATTGAGGAAGAGCGCCAGCAGCAAGGTCGCCGGGATGATGAGCCAGCGACCTTGCAGCGGGCGGTTGAACCTACTCATCGTTTTTGTCCGCCGCCGGCTCGGGCGGCGCATTCGGCTCAGGCGCGTGTTTGAACAGCAGCAGCACTTCCTTGACGAATTTGATATGCGCGAATGGGCGGGCGTTGACGGTCAGGAATTCCGCGTGGCTGTCGGTGACGATTTCGCGCACCTGCGCCACCTTGTAGCCCGACGGAAAGCCGCCGCCGAGACCCGATGTGACCAGAATGTCGTCCTTGCGGATGTCCGCCTGCGCCGACAAGAACGGCACCGAGACGCGCTCCGCCAGCCCCAGCCCCTGCACAATCGTGCGCAAGCCGTTGCGCTGAATCTGCACCGGAATCGCGTGGCTGGGGTCGGTGATGAGCGTGACCACGCTGTGCTTGACGCCCAACCCGGAAACCTGCCCCAACACGCCGTCCGGCGTCATCACCGCCTGCCCCAGATAAACCCCGGACTCCACGCCGAGATTGAGCCCGGCGCGGTGGGTAAACGGCTCCAACCCCAATTCAACAATCTCCGCCAACACCGCCCGCTCCCCACTCCGCCGCGAAGCCGACACCAACTCCGACAACCGCCGATTCTCCGCCTCAAGCGCATCATACCGCTGCAACCGAACCTCCAACGCCGCCTGCTTGGCAAGCAACGCGCGGTATTTCTTATGCAAACTGCCGTCGCGGTAATGCGTATCAACCCACTCGCGGGTGTCGGATGGCAGGTTGATGATGAACTGGAAAGGCAGGTTGACGACCGAACCTGCTGCGCGTATTGGGGCGAGGAGTTGGCTGCGGTGGTCGACAATCATCAGCGCGACTGAGAAGACGAGCAGGAAGAGGAAACGGTAGAGGGGGGTTAGTTGGTTGTGGTGCATTGGATTATGGGTCGTCATTCATTACGACTCGACATTCTCCCTACTTCGTCATTCCCCACCACTTCGTCATTCCCCGCCACTTCGTCATTCTCGAACGATAGAAAAATAGGGAGCGTCAGCGACCATATTTTTCATCGCCTTCGGGAATCTCCCTAAGGCTGGCGTGGACTTTACCGAAGCCCGTGCCAATCTTAGGGAGATTCCCGAGGTCGCAAGTGTCCGTAAGCCGCCGCTTAAAAAGAAAAAGCGCGGCGGCAAACGGACACTAACGCTCGAGAATGACGAAGTTGGGGCTCCCTCTTTTCTACCGCTCGGGAATGACGAAGTAAGGGGCTCCCAATTTTCTACCATTCGAGAATGACGGCGAATATCACCTATCATAAGCAAAAATATCACCCAACATATCCATCTCCTCCAACGCCCGCCCGCACCCCTTCGCCACGCAAGTCATCGGCTCTTCGCTGACCACCACCGGCAACCCGGTCTCCTGCATCAACCGCCGGTCGATGTCGCGTAGCAGCGCGCCGCCGCCGGCGATGACCATTCCTTTTTCGCCGATGTCGGCGCTCAGTTCGGGGGGGGTGTTTTCCAGCGCGAGGCGGATTTCCTGGACGATTTGGCGCAGGGCGTCGTTGATGGCTTCGTAGACTTCCTCGCTGGTGATGACCAGACTGCGCGACATTCCTTCGGAGATGTCGCGGCCCTTAATTTCGGTTTCCATGTGCTCCGATTCCGACCACGCGGCGCCGATGCTGTGTTTGACGCGCTCGGCGGTGGTCTCGCCGATGAGCACGCCGTGGCGCTGGCGCACGTAGTTCATAATGGCTTCGTCGAAGGCGTTGCCGGCGACCGGGCGGGAGCGCGCGTGGACCACGCCGCCGAGCGACAGGATGCCGATTTCGGTGGTGCCGCCGCCGATGTCCACCACCATCGACGCGGTCGGCTCGGCGACCGGCAGGTTGGCGCCGATTGCCACCGCCATCGGCTCTTCAATCAAATACACCTCGCGCGCGCCGGCGCTGCTGGCGGAATCGCGGATGGCGCGGCGCTCCACCTGCGTGGCGCCGCAGGGCACGCAGATGATGATGCGCGGGCTGGTGAAAATGCGGTTTTCCTGCACCTTGCGGATGAAATACTTGAGCATGTCCTCGGTGATGTCGAAGTCGGCGATGACGCCGTCCTTCATCGGGCGGATGGCGCTGATGGACGACGGCGTGCGCCCGAGCATGCGCTTGGCGTCCTGGCCGACGGCGAGCACGCTGCGCCCGGTGCCGCCGTGCGTCGTGCTTTTGATCGCCACCACCGACGGCTCGTTGAGGATGATGCCCTTGTTCCTCACATAGATGAGCGTGTTGGCGGTGCCGAGGTCAATGGCGAGGTCGTTGGAAAAGAAGCCGAGAAGGCGTTTCAGCATAGTTCACGTTCCGCGAATTCGGTGGCGGTTGGAGTGGGGACCCGGACTGCGGGTCGGGAAATAAGACGGGGGTATTCTAGCATTGCCGGCGCACTATTCAAGCGTGGCGTTCCTGTGGTAAAATGTTGCGGTTTTTATGCTCGCCCCGCCCCGCCGTTATGTCCATCACCCGCGAACAAGTCGCCCATATCGCCCACCTCGCGCGCCTGAAATTCGACCCGACCGACCCGGAAGAGGCCGAGTTTTACGCGCACCAGTTGTCGCGCATCCTCGCGCTGGTCGAGCAAATGAACCGCATTGACACGGACGGCGTCGCGCCGATGTCGCATCCGCAGGAAAGCCCGCTGCGGCTGCGCGACGACCGCGTGACGGCGGAAAACCGGCGCGAAGAATACCAGCAAATCGCCCCGTCCGCCGAGCACGGGCTTTATTTGGTACCGCGGGTAATCGAATGAGCCGCGCCCGCCGCTAGTGGGAGCCGCATGCCCGCCGCCACCGCACTGCACCAAAAATCCATCGCCGCGCACGCGCGCTCCCTGCGCAAGGGCGAGTATTCCTGCGTCGAACTGACCCGGCATTTCCTCGCGCGCATCGAGTCGACAGCGGCGGCGGAACTCAACGCTTTCATCACGGTGACCGCCGACCTCGCGCTCGAGCAGGCGCACGAAGCCGACCGGCGAATCAAAGCCGCCACCGGCAATGGCAATGGCGGTGGCGACGACTCCCTCCTCACCGGCATCCCGCTGGTGCACAAAGACTTGTTTTGCACGCGCGGCGTGTTGACCAGTTGCGGGTCAAAAATCCTGCAAAACTTCATCTCCCCCTACGACGCCACCGTGGTCAGCCGCTTGAAGCGCTGCGGCGCGGTGATGCTGGCGAAGAGCAATATGGACGAGTTCGCCATGGGCTCATCCAACGAGACCAGTTACTACGGTCCCGCGCGCAATCCATGGGACACCGCCACCGTGCCGGGCGGCAGTTCCGGCGGCTCGGCGGCGGCGGTCGCGGCGCGGCTGGCGAGCGTCGCCACCGGCACCGACACCGGCGGCTCGATTCGCCAACCCGCGGCGCTGTGCGGGCTGACCGGCATCAAGCCGAGTTACGGGCGCGTCTCGCGCCACGGCATGATCGCCTTCGCCTCCTCGCTCGACCAGGGCGGCGTGCTGTCGCGCTGCGCCGAGGACGCCGCCATCGTGCTGCACGCCATTTCCGGGTTTGACCCGAGGGATGCCACGTCGCTACAAGACGAGGTGCCGCCCTACGCCGACCCCGCCCTGCTGGACGCGCCCATCGCCGGCAAAACCATCGGCCTGCCGAGCGAGTTTTTTGGCGACGGCGTGGACGATGAAGTCGCCGCGCGCGTTGAAGAGGCAGTCGCGCAGTTGCGCGCGCTGGGCGCGAAAACCACGCCCGTGGAGTTGCCGCTCAGCGCCGCCGGCATACCCTGCTACTACGTCATCGCCCCCGCCGAGGCATCGTCTAATCTGGCGCGCTTCGACGGCGTTCGCTATGGCCACCGCGCCGCCGAATACGACGACCTGACCGACCTGTATGCCAAGACCCGCGCCGAGGGCTTCGGCGCCGAAGTCAAACGCCGCATCATGATCGGCGCCTATGTGCTGTCGTCCGGCTACTACGACGCCTACTATCTCAAAGCGCAGAAGTTGCGCCGCATGATTGCCGACGACTTTGCGCGCGCCTTTGAGAAATGCGACTTGATTGCCGGTCCGACCACGCCGGCGACCGCGTTCGCGCTGGGCGAGAAAAACGACGACCCGGTGGCGATGTATCTCAACGACATTTTCACCAACGCGGTCAACCTCGCCGGGCTGCCCGGGATGTCCATCCCCGCCGGCTTCGACCGCCGCGGACTGCCGGTCGGACTGCATCTTATCGGGCGTTATCTGGATGAAGCCACGCTGCTGAATGTCGCGCACCGCTATCAGCAAGAAACCGACTGGCATCTGCAAACGCCGCCGGGTTGGGAGTGATGGACTGATGGACGACACGCGATGGGAGGCGGTCATCGGGCTGGAGGTGCATGTACAGTTGAAGACGCGCAGCAAAATCTTCGCCGAATCCGCCACCGACTACGGCGCCGACGCGAATACGCAGGCATGCGGGCTCAGCATCGCATTGCCCGGCACGCTGCCGGTGATGAACCTGGAAGCGGCGCGGCTGGCGGTCAAGTTCGGTCTGGCAATCGGCGCGCAAATCAACCAACGCTCGGTGTTCGCGCGCAAGCACTATTTCTACCCCGACCTGCCGAAGGGCTATCAAATCAGCCAGTATGAACACCCCATAGTCGGCGAGGGACAACTGGAAATCGCCACCGCCGACGGCGCGAAAGTCATCGGCATCACGCGCGCGCACCTTGAGGAAGACGCCGGCAAATCGCTGCACGAAGACTTGCACGGCATGACCGGCATCGACCTCAACCGCGCCGGCACGCCGTTGCTGGAAATCGTCTCGGAGCCCGACATGCGCTCGCCCGCCGAAGCGGTCGCCTATCTTAGAAAGGTGCATGCGCTGGTGCGCTATCTCGACATCTCCGACGGCAACATGCAGGAAGGATCGTTTCGCTGCGACGCCAACGTGTCGGTGCGCCAGGCGGGCGAACGCGAACTCGGCACGCGCACCGAACTCAAGAACATCAACTCCTTCCGCTTCGTGGAAAAGGCGATTGAATACGAGATTGAACGGCAGATTGAAGCGCTCGAAGGCGGCGGTGAAATCACCCAGGAGACGCGCTTGTATGACGCCGACCGCGACCTCACGCGCCCGATGCGCTCCAAAGAGGAGGCGCACGACTACCGCTATTTCCCCGACCCCGACCTGCCGGAGATGCGGCTGGATGACGCCTTCATCGAAGCCGTGCGCGCGCAACTCCCCGAGTTGCCGGACGCGCGCAAGCGCCGCTTCCAATCCGACTTCAACCTGCCCGAAAGCGATGCCGCCCAACTAACCACCGAGCGCGCACTCGCCGACTACTTCGAGGCGGTCGCCGGCGCTGGCGCGGACGCCAAAACCGCCGCCAACTGGATTCTCGGAGACCTAAGCGCCGCCCTCAACAAACACGACCTCCCCATCGAGCAATCCCCGCTAAAAACCCACCAACTCGCGCAACTGTTGGAGCGCATCGCCGACCAAACCATCTCCGGCAAAATCGCCAAAGAAGTCTTCACCGCCCTATGGAACGGCGAAGGAAACCCAGACGAAATCATCGCCGCCAAGGGCCTAAAACAAATGACCAACAGCGCCGAAATAGAATCCATCGTTGAGCGCGTAGTACAAGACAACCCACAGCAAGTCAGCCAATATCGTCAAGGCAAGCAAAAAGTGTTTGGCTTTTTCGTTGGTCAGGTGATGAAACAAACCGGCGGCAAAGCGAACCCTGGGCAAGTTAACGAAATTCTGCGGCGGGTGTTGGGTTGATGTGCAACGGTAGAAAATAAGGAGCCCCAACTTCGTCATTCTCGAACGATAGAAAAATAAGGAGCGCCAGCGACTATATTTTTCATCGCCTTCGGGAATCTCCCTAAGGCTAGCGTGGACTTTACCGAAGCCCGTGCCAGTCTTAGGGAGATTCCCGAGGACGTAAGTGTCCGTAAGCCGCCGCTTAAAAGAAAAAGCGCGGCGGCAACGGACACTAACGCTCGAGAATGACGAAGTGGTGGTGAATGACGAGGTCTTGTTTTTATTGGGGTTGTTGTTCTTGTCAACTCTGCTTGACAGTTCCCGACTGACACCCAACTAACACCCAACAACCAACCAACCCCCTTTTACGCTACAATACCCACACACGCGGGCCTGTAGCTCAGCCGGATAGAGTACCTGGCTTCGAACCAGGTGGTCGGGGGTTCGAGTCCCTCCAGGCCCGCCATTTTCGCCGCCGGCATAACCAATGAACAAACAACAATGAACCGCCGCATCGTGCTGGCATCCTCTTCACCGTGGCGGCGAGAGATGCTGGAGCGCGTCAACCTGCCCTTCACCTGCCACGCCCCGGACATCGACGAAACCGCCCTACCCGGCGAATCCGCACCCACGCTGGCGGCGCGCTTGTCGCTGGCGAAAGCCCAGGCGGTCGCCGGGCACTACCCCGACGCGCTAATCATCGGCTCAGACCAAGCCGGCGACCACCACGGAAAAATCATCGGCAAACCCGGCAACCACGAAGCCGCGGTGCAACAGTTGCAACGCCTCTCCGGCGACACAATCACCCTGCACACCGGCGTAGCCCTCTACGACACCGCCACCGGTGATTTCCAATCGGCGGTGGAGCCATTCGTAGTAGAGTTCCGCCAACTCGACCCCGCCCTGATAGAACGCTACCTAAAAACCGAACAACCCTACCAATGTTGCGGCAGCCTAAAAGCCGAAGGCCTCGGCATCGCCCTACTAACCCGCCTAACCGGCAACGACCCCAACACGCTAATCGGACTGCCGTTGATTCGTCTAATTGATATGTTGTATGACGCGGGGGTAACGTTGGTATGACTTTTCTACTTCGTCATTCTCGAACGGTTGAAAAATAACCCCCCACCCGTCATTCTCGAATGATAGAAAAATAAGGAGCGACAGCGACTATATTTTTCATCACCTTCGGGAATCTCCCTAAGACTAGCGTGGACTTTACCGAAGACCGTGCCAATCTTAGGGAGATTCCCGAGGACGCAAGTGTCCGTAAGCCGCCGCTTAAAAGAAAAAGCGCGGCGGCAACGGACACTAACGCTCGAATGACGAGTGGTTGGGGAATGACGGTTTTTATTGAATGACGGTTTTTATTGAATGACGGCTTTTATTGAATAATGGTTTTTATCATCCATCACTCACCCCCATCCAAAAAACTCCCATCCCGAATCCGCTTAATCCGGTCGCGTGCAACAGCCGCCGATTCGAATTCCAGGTTTTTCGCATGGGCATACATTTCCTTTTCGAGTTGTTTCAACACCTTGCCCAACTCCTTGGCGGAGGCGCGGGCGTAGTGTTCGGGTTCGTCGGCTATGGTGTAGTCGGGCAAGTTCTCGAAGACGGTGTTGTCGGCGTTTATGCCTTCTATGATGTCTTTGACCGGCTTGACGATGCTTTTTGGTTTTATGTTGTGGCGGCGGTTGTGGGTGCGTTGTTTTTTGCGGCGGCGGTCGGTTTCGTTTATGGCTTGCTCGATTGAGTTGGTGATGCGGTCGGCGTACAGGATGACGCGACCGTTGATGTTGCGGGCGGCGCGGCCGATGGTTTGGATTAGCGAGCGGGTTGAGCGCAGGAAGCCTTCTTTGTCGGCGTCTAAAATTGCCACCAACGACACTTCGGGAATGTCCAGCCCTTCGCGCAGCAGGTTGATGCCGACCAGCACGTCGAACACGGCGGCGCGCAGGTCGCGGATGATTTCTACGCGCTCGACCGTGTCAATGTCGGAATGCAGATAGCGCACGCGCACGCCATGTTCGTGCAGGTACTCGGTCAGGTCTTCGGCCATGCGTTTGGTCAGCGTGGTCACCAGCACGCGCTCTTTGCGCGCGGCGCGCAAGTTGATTTCCGAGAGCAAATCGTCCACCTGAAACTCCACGGGCCGCACTTCCAGTTCCGGGTCGAGCAAGCCGGTTGGTCGCACCACCTGGTCGATGGAATGCGGCGCGCGGCGCGCTTCGTAGTCGCCGGGGGTCGCCGAGACGAAAATCGTTTGCGGCAGCAAGCCTTCAAATTCATCGAAGCGCAGCGGGCGGTTGTCGAGCGCCGACGGCAGGCGAAAACCGTATTCCACCAGGTTCTCCTTGCGCGAGCGGTCGCCGCGATACATCGCCCCGACCTGCGGAATGGTGGCGTGGCTTTCATCGACAAACAGCAGCGCGTTGTCCGGCAAATAGTCCATCAACGTCGGCGGCGGCATGCCCGCCTCGCGCCCGGAAAGATAACGCGAATAGTTTTCAATGCCGGCGCAATAACCCAACTCGCGCATCATCTCAAGGTCATACAAAGTGCGCTGTTCCAAGCGCTGCGCCTCCACCAGTTTTTCCTCTTGACGCAACGCCTGCAAACGCTCGTGCAACTCATCGCGGATGCGGTCGAGGATGCCGAGAATGGTGTCCGGCGCGGTTACGTAATGGCTCTTGGGATAAATCGTCACGCGCTTCAGTTGACTCTCCACCGCGCCGCTCAGCGGGTCAAAGCGCGTCAGGCTCTCCACTTCGTCGCCAAACAATTCAATGCGCGTCGCCATGCGCTCGGACTCGGCGGGATAAACATCGATGACATCGCCGCGCACGCGGAAGGTGGCGCGGTGCAACTCAAGGTCGTTGCGCGTGTATTGCATCTCCGCAAGCCGTTGCAAAATCGCGCGCTGGTCGATGCGGTCGCCCTGCTTCAAGTGCAAAATCATGCCGTGATAAACCTGCGGGTCGCCCAGCCCGTAAATCGCCGACACGGTCGCCACGATGATGACATCGGCGCGCTCCAACAACGCCTTGGTCGCCGACAAACGCATCTGGTCAATGTGGTCGTTGACCGAGGCGTCCTTTTCTATGTAGGTGTCGGAACTCGGAACATACGCCTCGGGCTGGTAATAATCGTAATAGGAAACAAAATATTCCACCGCGTTGCCCGGAAAGAAATCGCGCATCTCCGAATACAACTGCGCCGCCAACGTTTTGTTATGCGCCAATATCAACGCGGGCCTGCCGGTGGCGGCGATGATGTTCGCCATAGTAAAAGTCTTACCCGACCCGGTCACCCCCAACAACGTTTGGAACGCCTCGCCGTTTGTTAAGCCTTCAAGCAGTGCGGCGATGGCTCCGGGTTGGTCGCCGGCGGGTTGGAACTCGCTTTGGAGTTGGTAGTTGGCGGGTTGCATGGTTTGATTTTAGCGGGTTAGCGTGGACTTTGGCGAAGACCGTGCCAACCTTAGGGAGATTCCCGAGGACGTAAGTGTCCGTAAGCCGCCGCTTAAAAGAAGAAGCGCGGCGGCAAACGGTCACTAACGCTCGAGAATGACGGCGGGGGGCGGCGGCAACGGACACTAACGCTCGAGAATGACGAGTACTTGGGAATGACGAGTACACACACCCCCTCAACCACTCTTCCCCTCCGTCAACAACTCAGCGTGGTGTTTGGTTATCAATGGGTCTATTAGGGAATCCAGGTGGCCCGATAGGATGTCGTCCAGTTTGCGCAGGGTTAGGGCGATGCGGTGGTCGGTTACTCTGCCCTGGGGGAAGTTGTAGGTTCGGATGCGTTGCGAGCGGTCGCCGCTGCCGACCAGTAGTTTGCGCGTGCTGGCTTCTTGTTGGCGTTGTTTTTGTTCCTCGGCTTCCAGCAGGCGCGATTTCAGCACCGACATCGCTTGCGCGCGGTTTTTGTGTTGTGAGCGGTGGTCCTGGCATTCGACCACCACGCCGGTCGGCAGGTGCGTCAGGCGGATGGCGGAATCGGTCTTGTTGACGTGCTGGCCGCCGGCGCCCGAGGCGCGGAAGGTGTCCGTGCGCAGGTCGGCGGGATTGACTTCTATATCGTCCATTTCATCCGCCTCGGGCAGCACCGCCACGGTGCACGCCGAGGTGTGGATGCGCCCTTGCGACTCGGTTTCCGGCACGCGCTGCACGCGGTGGGCGCCGGATTCAAACTTGAGCCGCGCATACGCCTGCGCGCCTTCGATGCGGCTGATGATTTCCTTGTAGCCGCCGTGTTCGCCCTCGCTGCGGCTGACGATTTCCACCTTCCAGCGCCGCCCCTCGGCGTAGGCGTGATACATCCTGAACAGGTCGCCGGCGAACAGCGCCGCCTCGTCGCCGCCGGTGCCGGCGCGGATTTCGAGGAAGACGTTGCGCCCGTCGTTGCGCTCCTTCGGCAGCAACAGCGTTTGCAACGACGACTCGCGCGCGCTCACCGCCCGCTGCAACGCCGGCATCTCCTCTTTCGCCATCTCGCGAATGGCTTCGTCTTCGTCGGTGAGCATCGCGCGGGTTTCCGCGAGTTGGCGGTCGAGTTGCCGGAAGTGGGAGAAGGCATCCACGACCGGCTCGATTTCCGCCAGTTCAATCGACAGTTTGCGAAAGCGCGCCTGGTCGGCGATGACCGCCGGGTCCGCCAGCAGCAAGTGGATTTCCTCGTGCCGCTCGGCGAGTTGCCGCAGTTTGTCCAGGGTGGTCGGATTCATTTTGGAAGGCGCGAAGCGGTCTCAGTCCGGCGACAGCAACGGTAGCGCCATCGCCGCCACGCGAGTCACAACCCGAACAACTTGCGCGCGGCGGCGGTTAGCCCGGGGTCGCCGTCGCTGTGCGCTTGCTTGAGCGCTTCGCCGGGGCGGTGGGCGAATTTGGCGGCGAGGTTGGCGGCGAGTTGGCGCGCGACCGCCTGCGGGTCTTCGCCGTTTTGTATTCGCCGCACCGCCTTGTCCGCCTCGGCGCGCCCGATGGCATCCAGTTCCCGCCGCAACGCGCGTATTGCGGGGATTGAATCCAGCGAGCGCATCCAGCGCATGAAGCGAACCACCTGCAAGTCGATAATCGTTTCCGCTTCCACGGCGGCGAGTTCGCGCAAGCCGCGGTGACGGTCAACCACGGATTTGAGGTCGTCCACGGTATACAAATAGACATCGCGCAGCCGGCTGACTTCCGCTTCCACATCGCGCGGGACGGCGAGGTCGAGGATGAACATCGGCTTGTGCTTGCGCGCGGCGAGCGCCCGCTCAACCGCGCCCTTGCCGAGAATGGGCAGCGTGCTGGCGGTCGATGAGACCACAATATCGGCGTGCGCGAGGTGGTCGGGAATCTGCCCCAGCGTGATTGCCCGGCAGTCCACCGCCTGCGCCAGGGTCTGCGCCTTGTCGATCGAGCGGTTGGCAATCAGCATGCGCGCCACCCCGCTTTCTTTGAGATGACGCGCCACCAGTTCGATGGTCTCGCCGGCGCCGATGAGCAGCGCGGTCTGCTCGCTGAGGCGCGCGAAAACCCGCTTGGCGAGGGTCGCGCCGGTGGTCGCCACCGACACCGAATGGGCGCCGATGGCGGTCTGCGTGCGCACCTGTTTGGCGACCGAAAAAGTGTGCTGAAACAGCCGGTTGAGCACCTTGCCGGTGGCGCCGGCGGTGGCGGCGGTGTGGAACGCCTCCTTCATCTGCCCGAGGATTTGCGGCTCGCCGAGCACCAGCGAATCCAGCCCCGACGCCACGCGGAAGGCGTGCTTGACCGCCTGCTCGTTGGGGAATTGGTAGAGGTTGCCGCTCAGGGTGGCGCGGCTGAATCCGGTGTGCCGCCCGAACCAATCCAGCACCCGCGCCTCGCCACCGCCACCGCCGCAATAGATTTCGGTGCGGTTGCAGGTGGACAAAATCGCCGCCTCGCTGACGCCGCCATCGGAGGTCAAATCGCGCAACGCCGGGCGCAACGATTCCGGGGCGAAAGCCGCCTGCTCCCGCAATTCAATGGAAGCCGTTTCGTGGTTCAGACCGAGGGCAAGGAGTTTCATCGAAGGTGCGGCATGGCGCCGCTAATCCGCAGCGAATGGCGGCATTATACCGCAAGGGCGCGGCATGCCGGGGCGATTTCCGCGCGCGGCTTTTCTGCTACACTTCGCGCACAAACCCAACGGGGCTTGCCGCAAGCGATGCCCGCAAGCGGCGCCCCGCCACCATACAGACTGCAAGGAGTCCGACATGAAAATAGAAACGAAGGCGGTTCACTCCGGCTACCAACCGGAGCCGACGACCCGCGCCGTGGCCGTTCCCGTGTATCAAACCACCGCGTATGCGTTCGACAACACCCAGCACGGCGCCGACCTGTTCGACCTGAAAGTGCTCGGCAATATCTACACGCGCATTATGAACCCGACCAACGATGTGCTCGAGCAGCGGCTGGCGGACATGGAGGGCGGCGCCGCCGGGCTGGCGGTGTCTTCGGGGCAGGCGGCGACCACCTACGCCCTCCTGACCATCGCCGAAGCCGGGGACAATTTCATCTCAATGTCCACGTTATACGGCGGCACTTACAACCTGTTCGCGCACACCTTCCCGCAAATCGGAATCGAGGCGCGCTTCGCCGACCCGGACAATCTGGACGCGATGGCGGCGCTCATCGACGACAGGACCAAGGCGGTGTATTGCGAATCCATCGGCAACCCGGCGGGCAACGTGCTCGACCTGGAGAAAATCGCCGAAATAGCGCACGCGCACGGCGTGCCGGTCATCGTCGACAACACCGTGCCGACGCCGTACCTGTGCCGCCCGTTTGAATGGGGCTGCGACATCGTGGTTCATTCGGTGACCAAGTACATCAGCGGCCACGGCACCATCATCGGCGGCGCGCTCATCGACTCCAATCAGTTCGACTGGGTGGCGAATGCGGCGCGCTTCAAGCGGCTCAACGAGCCCGATGTGTCGTATCACGGCGTGGTGTATACGGAGACCGGATTGCCGCCGTATATCCTGCGCGCGCGCGTCGTGCCGCTGCGCAATATGGGCGCCGCGATGGCGCCGCAGAACGCGTGGCTGGCGTTGCAAGGGCTTGAGACATTGCCGCTGCGGATGGACCGAATTTGCGACAACACGCTGGCGGTCGCCAGGCATCTTGAAAGTCACGCAAGCGTCAACTGGGTGCGTTACGCCGGGCTCGACGGCAGCCCGCACAAGGCGTTGCTGGACAAGTATATGGGCGGGCGCGCTTCCGGCATATTGAGTTTCGGCATCAAAGGCGGCGTTGACGCCGGCGTGAAATTCATCGACGCGCTGCAACTCATCACGCGCCTGGTGAACATCGGCGACGCCAAGTCGCTGGCGTGTCATCCCGCCTCCACCACGCACCGGCAACTCTCCGAAGAGGAGTTGGCGGCATCCGGCGTGTCAACCGACTTGGTTCGCCTGTCCATCGGCATCGAAAACATCGACGACATCATCGCCGACATCGAGCAGGCGCTCAGCGCGTCCGCCTGAGCCGTTGCCGCTCGTCAAGCGTCTGCAAGGCGTTGCGCTCGCGGCGGCGGTTGCGGTAACGCCCGCGCTGTTGCTCGGTTGCGCGGGCGCCCCGGACGGCGGACACGCGCGCGAAAGTAGCGCGCTGTCCGCGCACGACGCCGAACGCGGAGGCAAGAGCGCGCTCAGCGCCGAGTTGTTGTATGACTTGTTGCTGGCGGAAATCGCGGGTCAGCGCGGCGACCACCAAGCGGCGGTGGAGTCGCTGTCGCGCGCCGCGTATTTGTCGCGCGACCGCCGCATCGTCGCTCAGGCGGTTCGTCTGGCGGTGCGGTTGAAAGACCATCAGCGCGTCATTGAATTGTCCCGCCTGCTCGCCGCCATCGACCCGCACAACTTCCGCAACCAACTCGCGCTGGCAAACGCGCAGTTGGAAACCGGGCAGGACGCGCCGGCGTTTGCGCTCCTGATTGACCTCGCGCGCCAACAGTCGGCGAAGGGGGCGGAGGGGGAGCAGGTGTTGCAGGCGATTGCATCGCTACTCGCCAAGCAACCCGCGGCGCAAATCCTGCCGCGCTTTCGCGCCGAAATTGCCCCGTGGCCCGACAACGCAGAACTGACGCTGACCGCCGCGCTGCTGGCGCTGGAACTCCAACAAAACGATGCCTTCCGCGAATTGATTGACCGGACGTTGCAACTGCGCCCCGGCTGGCAAAGCCCGGCGATGCTGAAACTGACGCATCTGGCGGACGCCTCCCCCGCGCAGATGCCGGCGTTTGCCGATGGCTTTCTAAAACAGTTTCCCGCCGCCCAGCGATTCCGCATTCACTACGGACGGCTACTGCATCGCGCCGATAAAAACACCGAATCCCTGAGCCAACTGGAAGCCGCGTTGCGCCGCGACCCGCAAGCGTCGGACGCGTTGTTCAGCAGCGCGCTGGTGTATCTGAAACAGGACAACCTGCCCAAAGCGCTCAAGCGGATGCGGAAGTTTCTGGCGCTGAACCCGCACAGCGACACGGCGCGGCTGGCGATAGCCGACATTCACATTCTGCGGCGGGAGTTTGCGGCGGCGGGGGCGGTCTTGCGAAGCGTGGCGTCGCACGAGTATCACTTCGACGCCCAGGTCACGCTCGCCACGGTCATCGCGCATCAAAGCGGCGTTGAAGCGGGCATCCGTCACCTGCGCGAGTTGGCGGTGCACACCGAGGACGAGGTCGTGCACGTCATTCTGGAGCAGGATTTGTTATACCGGGAATTCGATTTGTTGGAGCGCGCCAAGGCGGTGCTGGACGACGGCTTGGAGCGCCTACCAGGACACCCCGACCTGTTGTATAACCGCGGCTTGCTGGCGGCGCAAATGAACTTGCTGGAATTGCACGAGCGCGACATGCGCGAATTGATAGAGCAGCAGCCGGACAACGCCCACGCCTACAACGCGCTGGGATATACCCTCGCCGACCAAACCGAGCGGCTGGACGAAGCGTTGGAGTTGATTACCACGGCGCTGGAAATGCTGCCGAACGACCCGTTCATCCTCGACAGCATGGGCTGGGTCAACTTCCGCATCGGCGACACCGGCAAGGCGATTGACTACCTGCGGCGCGCGCTGGCGGTGAAAAAAGACGCCGAAATCGCCGCCCACCTCGGCGAGGCGTTGTGGGTGGCGGGCAACAAGCGCGAGGCGCGGGAAATCTGGAAACAGGGCAAGGCGTGGTCGCCGGACAACGCCACGCTGCTGGACACTATGAGACGATTTTCCGGCGAAAACTCGTCCGGCGTGCGCGGGATTCGGCGCACGCTGACGGCGGTGGCGGTGCGTCCCTTTCCGTCTTCGTCTTCGTCTTCGTCTTCGCATCCGCATCCGTAGTGGGTCGCGGTCGCCGACCCGCCGCGCATCCGATGATGACGAATTCGAGCAGGCTGGCGGTGGCGGCGCTGGCGGTGGCGGTGGCGCTGACCGGTTGCGTGGCGCCGCCGGACATCCCGCCGCCGGACGCGCCCGATGCGAAAGCCCTCTGGCGGCAGCACAAGGCGACGATGGCAACCCTGTCCGAGTGGCGCATCAAAGCGAAAATCGCGGTCAAGACCGGGCGCAAAGGCGGCAACGCGACGCTGCTGTGGGCGCATCGGCAAGCGCGTCAGGAAATCGAACTCTACGGACCTTTCGGCAGTGGGCGAGTTCGCATCAACGCGCGCCCCGGTCACGCCGTGCTGGTGGACACCAAAGGGCGCACCAGCGAGGGGGCGAGCGCCGCGGAAGCGTTGTATCAACGGCTCGGCTGGCAAGTGCCGTTCACGCAACTGCGCGACTGGGTGCGCGGCATACCCGGCGCGGATGAGGGCGCGACCGGGCTGGTCGTGGACGGCGCCGGTCGTCTGCGGCGTTTCCAACAGGGCGACTGGCGGGTGGAATACCAGAACTACGCGACCGTCGGGCAATGGGATTTACCGCAGCGGCTGTCCATCACCGCCGTGCCCGGCAGCATGGAAATTTACGACGACGACGGCGCCTATATCGGCGACCAACTGAGCGTCAAAGTGGTCTTGAAACGCTGGCAGGACATTCGGTTTGACGACTAGCCGCGCGCCGCGTGACTGGGCAAAAGAGGAATGGCCCGCGCCGGCGAAAATCAACTTGTTCCTGCATGTTCTCGGCGTGCGCGCCAACGGCTTCCATCAACTGGAAACGCAGTTTCAATTTTTGGAATTCGCCGACACCCTCCGCTTCAAGACGCTCGACCAACCGTCCATCCGCCGCATCGACCAACACGACTTTCAACTGCCCGAAGATGACATCAGCGTGCGCGCCGCCAGACTGCTACAAGCAACTTGCCCCGCCGCCACCGAACGCGGCGTCGCCATCACCCTGCACAAGGTCATCCCGCCCGGCAGCGGACTGGGCGGCGGCAGCTCCAACGCCGCCACCACGCTGCTGGCGCTCAACCACCTGTGGCAACTCGGCCTGACGCGCAACCGGCTGACGGAACTCGGCTTGCAACTGGGCGCGGATGTGCCGCTGTTCGTGCACGGTCGGGCGGCGCTGGCACACGGCATCGGCGAATTGCTGGAGCCCACCGAGCCGCCCGAGCGCTGGCTATGCGTCTGCCTGCCCCCGGTCAACGTCTCCACCGCCACCGTCTTCGCCCACCCGCAACTCACATCAACAAACCGCCCACCCGCGCCCGGCAACGACCTGGAACCCATCACCACACAACTCCACCCCGAAGTCGGCAACGCACTGGCATACCTAAGACAACACGGAAACCCCAACGCCCAAATGAGCGGCAGCGGAGGCGCGGTCTACGCCCAATTCAACTCCCGCGCACAAGCAACAACCGCCGCCGAGCGACTGCCCGCCGACCTCAATGCTTTCGTCACCCGGTCGGTCAATCGTCATCCGCTGTTGGATTTTTGCTAGTGGGAAAAACCGCCGTGAAAACAAGCCCACAGCATGAATCACCACCGCCGTCTATGCTAAAATCCAACCCTCAATTCACCCTCTCCCAACCACCCCCATGACCACCCAAACATTCGCCAAAGAAACCGTGCCCTCCAACTTGGAGCAGGAGATGCGGCGGTCTTATTTGGATTATGCGATGAGCGTCATTGTGGGGCGGGCTTTGCCGGATATTCGGGATGGGTTGAAGCCGGTTCATCGGCGGGTGTTGTATGCGATGTCGGTGTTGGGGAACGAGTGGAACAAGCCTTATAAAAAATCGGCGCGCGTGGTCGGGGATGTGATTGGCAAGTATCATCCGCATGGCGACACCGCGGTGTATGACGCCATCGTGCGCATGGCGCAGGGGTTTTCGATGCGTTATCCGCTGGTTGACGGGCAGGGGAACTTCGGCTCGGTTGACGGCGATTCGCCGGCGGCGATGCGTTATACGGAGATTCGTTTGTCGCGGATTGCGCATGAATTGCTGTCCGATTTGGACAAGGAGACGGTGGAGTTTGGACCCAACTACGACGAGACCGAAACCCAGCCGCTGGCGTTGCCGACTCGCGTGCCCAACTTGCTGGTCAACGGCTCGACCGGCATCGCGGTCGGGATGGCGACCAACGTGCCGCCGCATAACTTGAGCGAAACCATTGACGCGACGCTCGCGCTCATCGCCAACCCGGACATCAGCATCGCCGAGTTGATGGAGCATCTGCCGGGACCGGACTTTCCCACCGCCGGCATCATCAATGGCCGCAGCGGAATCCGCGAGGCTTACGAGACCGGGCGCGGGCGTATTTACGTGCGCGCGCGGGTGGAAGTCGAGCCGTTCAAGAGCGGGCGCGAGGCGATTATCGTGCACGAGTTGCCGTATCAAGTTAACAAAGCGCGGCTGATGGAGAAGATTGCCGAGTTGGTGAAGAGCAAGCGGATTGAAGGCATTTCCGCGATGCGCGATGAGTCGGACAAGTCCGGGATGCGGATGGTGATTGAGTTGAAGCGCGGCGAGCAGGCGGAAGTGGCGCTGAATAATTTGTATAAGCACACGCAGTTGCAGTCGGTGTTCGGCATCAACATGGTGGCGCTCGGCAACAACCAGCCGCGCCTGTTCAACCTCAAAGAAACGCTGGAAGAATTCGTCAAGCACCGCCGCGAAGTGGTGACGCGGCGCACGCTGTTTGAGTTGCGCAAGGCGCGCGAGCGCGCGCACATTTTGGAAGGGCTGGCGGTCGCGCTTGCCAACATAGACGCGATTATCGCGGCGATTAAGGCGGCGCAAACGCCGGCGGAGGCGAAGGAGAGCCTGCTGGCGGTCGGCTGGGAATCGTCGGCGGTGGAGGCGATGCTGGCGCGCGACGACCTCGTGCTGTCGCGCCCCGAAGGCTTGGATGAAAAGTATGGCGCGGGCGAGAACGGGTATCTGTTGTCGCCTGCCCAAGCGCAAGCGATTTTGGATTTGCGCCTGCACCGCCTGACCGGGCTTGAGCAGGAAAAAATCCAGAGCGAGTATGCGGGCTTGATGGATGAAATCACCGGCTTCCTTGCAATCCTGCACAACCCCGAGCGCTTGATGGAAGTCATCAGCGAAGAGTTGCTGGAGGTTCGGCGGCAATACGGCGACCCGCGCCGCACCGAAATCATTGAAGGCGAAATTGACTTGTCGATGGAGCATCTGATTCCCGAAGAGGAGGTGGTGGTGACGCTGTCGCACGCCGGCTACGCGAAGGCGCAACCGGTCGCCGATTACAGCGCGCAGCGGCGCGGCGGCAAGGGGCGCATCGCCACGCGCACCAAGGAGGAAGATTTTGTCGGGCGCATGTTCATCGCCAATTCGCACGACACGATTCTGTGTTTTTCCGACCGCGGCAAGGTCTATTGGCTGCGCGTGTTTCAACTGCCGCAAGCGGGCAGGCAAGCGCGCGGCAAACCGTTGGTCAACTTGCTGCCGCTGGACGCCGGCGAGCAAGTCACCGCGATTTTGCCGGTCAAGGGTTACGACAAAAGCGAAGGCAAGTATGTGGTGATGGCGACCGCCAACGGCGTGGTCAAGAAGTGCAAACTGGAAGATTTTTCACGCCCGCGCGCCTCCGGCATCATCGCGGTCAAACTCAAACCCGACGACCATCTAATCGGCGTCGCCCTGACCGACGGCGGCGACGACGTGCTGCTTATCGTCGACAACGGCAAAGCCACCCGCTTCTCCGAAGACGACGTACGCGCCATGGGCCGAACCGCCGCCGGCGTGCGCGGCATCCGGCTGGACGGGGGGAGCAAAGTCATCGCGCTGATTGTGACGGCGGGGGTCGGGGGCGATGCGGCGGTGGATACGGTCGCGGATGTGGGGGCGGCGGCGGCGGGTGCGGATGGCGCGGCGGGTGTGTATGCGAGTGCGGCGGCTGATGCAACCATCGACCAACTGCTAATCAGCACCGAAAACGGCTACGGCAAACGCACGCCGATGGCCGACTTCCCACGCAAACGGCGCGGCGGCAAAGGCGTCATCGCCATCAAAACCTCCGCGCGCAACGGCAAAGTAGTCAGCGCCCTAACCGTCGGCGCCGACGACGAAGTCATGCTAATAACCGACGGCGGAATCCTAATCCGCACCCGCACCGCCGAAGTCTCCTCAGTAGGCCGCAACACCCAGGGCGTGCGCCTGATTTCGCTGAAAAAAGAAGAGCACTTGGTGGGCGTGAGTAAGGTGGAAGATGCCGGGGAAGAAGCGGAAGCGGAATCGGATAGTCCTGAGGGAACGACTATTCATTGATTGTCGCGTTGGGCTTGGGCTACGCCCTCGCCCGTGGTGTTCGTGGTTGTTGTGGCGTCCATTGAAAAACCAACAACCCCTACTTCGTCATTCACCGCCACGTCGTCATTCTCGAGCGTTAGTGTCCGTTGCCGCCGCGCTTTTTCTTTTAAGCGGCGGCTTACGGACCACACTAACGCTCGAGAATGACGAGTACTTGGAATGACGAGTACTTGGGAATGACGAGTTGTGGCGACGCGTAGTGGCGACGTGTTGTGGCGGCGTGTGGTGGTGGGTTGGTTGGGGTTGTTATGGTGTTGATATTTTTGTATATTGCCTTGCAAAATCTGTTGATGTTGAACCGGATGCGGTTTTTTGTTGGTGTGGGCAAGCGGGGCTTCGGCAGGCAAAATTAAATCAGAGGGGATGAAGCGATGAATATACTGCGACTGATTGCCGCAGCCGGGGTGGGGTTGGTTTGGGGGGTGGGGCAGGCGCAGACTTTGACGGTGACGGGACCCGACTCGTTGGCTGAGGGGGATGTTGCGGTTCGGGGGGAGTATACGGTTACCCGCAGTGGCGCGGCGTTTGCCGCCGACACCACCGTTATGCTGGAGGTCGCTCATACCACGACCGATGCCGATGACCTCATCGTCCCGGCGGCGGTGACTTTTGCCGCCGGGGAGGATATGCAGACCTTCACGGTGACGGTCGTCGGCGACGACATCAGCGAAAGCATCGAGACCTTCTCCATCGCCACCAGCGGCGACGGCGCGGGCGCGGGGGTGACCCCGCTGCCGCTGACGCACGCGGCGGCGAAGGTGACGACGATTACCGACGACGACGACATTGCGCTCGGCATCCGCGCCCCGACGCGGCGCGTGGGCGAGGGCGAGGTGGCGGCTTTCGCGCTCACCCTGGGCGGCGCTTCGGCTTCGGCGACGGCGCTGACCGTGGCGTATACCCCCAGCGGCGCGACCGCCACCGACGACAACGCCGGCAGCATCATCATTCCCGCCAACACCGCCGGCGTCATCCGGCTGGCGATTCCGTTGTCGGACGAGCGCAACAGCGGCTCGGAGTTGCTCACCGTCACCCTCGACAGCGTGAGCGGCGCGCCGCCCGGCGGAGTCGCCGCCATTGACGCCGCGCGCAACAGCGCATCGGCGACCGTCAACTACCACCCCGGCGCGCATGTGTTCAACTTCGCCGAGCCGGTGGCGCGCGTCAGCGAAGCGGGCGATGACGGCACCTCCCACCGCGTCATCACCTACACGGTCACGCGCGTTGGTCCCGACTTTGACAGCGACATCGTGGTCGGCTGGTCGCTCACCCACGGCAACACCGAAGGCGCGGACTTCACCGGCGCGACGAGCGGCGATTTGACCTTCGCCGCCGCCGACAACGAGGCCGCCCAGACCTTCGTCGTCACCGTGAATAACGATGCGCTGAACGAAGCCGGGGAGAACTTCATCCTCAGCCTGTCCGCCTCCTCCGCCGCGCGCGCTTCCAACGGCGGTCTCGCGCTCGCCGCCCCGTTGCGCGTCTTCATCGAGCCATCCGACGCCGCCACCTACCTCATCGCCCACCCCCGCCGCGTGGTTGAGGCGCGCGCGACCTTGAATTTCTCGCTCAGAATCAACCCGGTGTCGGAGGGCGAGGTGGTCATTCCCTATGTGATTACCGGCAGCGCGAGCGCCGGCACGGACTACACCGCGCCGTCCGGCACCGTGACCATCCCCGCCTACACCGACCGCGTGCAGTTGCTCGTTGATGTCCTCGGGGACAATGTGGACGAGGAAACCGAGTTTGTGATTGTCACCCTTACCGAAGCCACCGACGGGCGTTTCAGCAAAGGCGCGGCGTCGGGCGACATTCGGCGCAGCCCGACCTCCAACGTCGGCATCGGCATCATCCGCGACAACGACACGCGCGCTGTGCGCATCGCCCCGAGCGCGCTGGCGGTGAGCGAAAGCGGCGCCGGCGAATACCGCGTGTCGCTCGCCACGCAGCCGACCGCCACGGTGACGGTTACGCCGAGCAACGACAACGCCGCCGCCGCCAGCCTCACCCCGGCGGGCGCATTGACCTTCACCGCCGACAACTGGAGCGCGGCGCAGGCGGTGGTGGTCGCCGGCGTGGATGATGCCAACGCTGTGGACGACACCGCCGTGGTGAGTTTCACGGTGGCGGGCGGGGATTATGCCGCGCTCCAAGCCGCCGCCGTCACCGTCACGGTGGCGGACGACGATGCCGCCGGGGTCAAAATCACGCCCACGGCGGTGGCGCTGTCCGAGAGCGGCGCCGGCAACCGGGCGGAGTATACGGTGGCGCTGAACTCGGCGCCGGCGGCGGATGTGACGGTGACGCCCAGCCGCAGCAACCCCGCCGCCACGGTGAGCGGGGCGCTGACCTTCACCCCGATGAACTGGAACACGGCGCAGACGGTGGTGGTGACCGGCGCCAACGACGACAACGCCGTGAACGATGTCGTCTCAATCACCCACGCGGTCGACGGCGGCGGCGATTACGCCGCGATTGAAGCCGCCACCGTCACCGCCACGGTCGGCGATGACGATACGCCGAATGTCGAATTCCTGCGTGAAATATACGACTTTGTCGAAGACACCCGTGCCCCACCTGTCCTCTTTGTCATCATGGAGACCCAACCCAGCGCGCCGGTTACGCTCACGGCGACCTTTCACTACAACCTCCCGCCGCTCTTCGCCACCATCGGCTTCCTCACCAGAGACACGTTGACCTTCACCCCCGATAACTGGCGCCAACTACAAAGCTTCGAATTCCGTATTGAGGAAGATGTCGATGCCGGTAGCAATCCCGATATTCGCGTCTCCGTTGCGGTCAGTACCGAGGCGGAGGAATATAAGGATTTCAACTTCGCCGACACCACCGTCCGTATCTTGGAAAACGAGGTTGCCCGACTCCGCACCACGCCGCAAACCCTCACCCTCAACGAGGGCGAAGCCGCCACCTACTCGGTTTCGCTGGACACCAACCCGCACCCGGATTATCCCTACATCGTCACTTTTGAAAGTTCCGCCCCCGCCATCGCCACGGTCAACCACGCGCTGACTTTCACCGCCGACAACTGGCGCACTCCGCAGCCGGTAACCGTCACCGCCGCCGACGATGCGGACGCCATCGCACCCGGCGCCGTCGACATCACCACGGTGCATTCCGGCGAGCGTGAGTTCCCCAACCCCGCCTTTGACCCCAACAACCCCGCCTCTTCCGAGACCATATTCTTTAACGTCTTGAGTAGCGCCGACCGTGTCTTGGATACGGTGAGGGTGACGGTCGTCGACACCGACATTCGCGGTGTGGCGTTTTCCGCCACTTCCCTGCGCGTGGATGAAAACGGCGACGACACCTACCGCGTTGCGCTGACCACACAGCCGACCGCCGCGGTCACGGTCACGCCGATGAGCGACGACACCGCGGCGGTCAGCGCCTCCCCCGCCGCCCTGACCTTCACCACCGCCAACTGGAACACGGAGCAGACGGTGCGGGTGTCCGGCGTGGACGATGCGGATACTAACGCCGAAACCGCCACCATCACGCACACCGTGGCGGGCGGGGATTACGCCGCCGTGACCGCCGCCGCGGTCACGGTGACGGTAACCGACGACGACGTGGCGGGGGTTCGGGTGACGCCGCGCATGCTGTCGCTGGTGGAAGGCGGCGGCGAGGCAAGCGAGAGCGCGACCGGCTTTTATACGCTGGCGCTGAACAGCGTGCCCGCCGGCGCGGTGACGGTGACGCCGATGAGCGATGACGCGGCGGCGGGCGTCTCCCCCGCCGCGCTGACCTTCACCACCGCCAACTTCAATACGGCGCAGACGGTGACCGTGGTCGCCGTGGACGATGCCAACGGCGCCGACGCCACCGCCACGATTAGCCACACGGTCGCCGGCTACGGCACGGTGACCACCGCCGCCGCCGTGACCGCCGTCATCCGAGACGATGAAGTCCCCGCGGTCAGCGTGTCCGAGACCGCCTTGTCGGTGGAAGAAAACGCCACCGCCACCTACACCATCGTGCTGGATGTGGAGCCGAGCGCCGCCGTGCAGGTGACGCCCGACAGCAGCGACCTCACCATCGCCGCGGTGAGTACCACGCTGGTGTTCACCGCCGGCGATTGGAATGTGCGGCAGACGGTGGTCGTCACCGGCGTCGAAGGCGGCGCCGACCTCGGCGGCATCGCGGACATCACGCACAGCGTGGTGGGGGCGGAATACGACGACGTCCCCGCCGCCGGTGTGCGCGTGACGGTGCGCGATGACACGATGCCGGGGGTCGTCATTTCCAGCGCCACGCTGCAAATCGCCGAGACCGAAAGCGGGGCGTATGGCGTGACCCTGACCGCGCCGCCCAGCCCGGACTTGACGGTGACGCCGATGAGCTCGGATTCCACCACCGCCGCCGTGAGCGCGGCGCTGACTTTCACGAGCGGCAACTGGAATACGGAGCAGCGGGTGACCGTCACCGCGATTGACGATGCCGACGCGGTCGCCGATGACGAGGTGACGATTACCCACGCCGTGAGCGGCGGCGGGGCGCCTTACGCCGACATCACCGCCGCCGACGTGCGCGTGACGGTGACCGACGACGAGACCGCCGAGGTGCGGCTCTCGGTGAGCGCGCTGAGCATCGGCGAGGGCGAGAACGGTACCTATACCGTGCGGCTGACCTCGGAGCCGAGCGCTTCGGTGACTATCACGCCCGCCGGCGGCGGGAGCGGGAGCGCGGTGGCGGGCATCTCCCCCGGCGCGCTGACCTTCACCGCGGACGCGATGAACTGGAATATGGCGCAGACGATTACCGTCACCGCCAGGGCGGATGCGGACGCCATTCCCAACGACCCGGTCGTCATCACGCACACGGTGGCGGGCGGGGATTACTCCGACGTGGACGCCGGCAACGTGACGGTGACGGTCACGGTGCCGGAGGGCGACACGGCGGCGGTGGAGATTGCGCCGACCACGCTCACCGTGCCCGAAGACGGCATGCGGACTTACACCGTGACGCTGACTTCCGCGCCCGTTGCCGATGCCACCGTGACGCCCTCCGGCGCCGACCCGGCGGTGGCGACCTTCGCCCCGGCGGCGTTGACCTTCAGCGCCGCCAACTGGAACACCGCGCAGACGGTGACGGTGGCGGGCGTTGAAGACGCCGACGCCCTGCCCGCCGAGCCTTTGACGATTGCCCACGCGGTGGCGGGCTACGCCGGCGCGAGCGCGATTACCACCGCCGAGGCGGTGACGGTGACGGTGGCGGAGGGCGACACGGCGGCGGTGGAGATTGCGCCGACCACGTTGGCGGTGCTCGAAGGCGAGGCGGGGATTTACACCGTAACGCTGACTTCCGCGCCCCTTGCCGCCGCCACGGTGACGCCTTCCGGTAGCGATGCAGCGGTGGCGACTGTCGCCCCGGCGGCGCTGACCTTCACCGCCGCGAACTGGGCGGGCGCGCAGACGGTGACGGTCGCCGGCGTTCAAGACCCCGACGCCATCGCCGATGCGCCGGTGACGATTGCCCACGCGGTCGCCGGCTACGCGGGCGCGAGCGCGATTACCACCGCCGAGGATGTCGTGGCGACGGTGGCGGAGGACGACGTGCCGCGGGTGGAGATTTCGCCGAACACGCTGGCGATGACCGAGGGCGAGGCGCGGATTTACACCGTCGTGCTGAGTTCCGCGCCCGCCGCGCTGGCGACGGTGACGCCGGGCGGCGGTCAATCGGTAATGGCGGTGGCGACTTTCTCCACGGCGGCGTTGATTTTCAGCGCCGCGAACTGGAACACCGCGCAGACGGTGACGGTCACCGGCGTGGATGACGCCGACGCCATACCCGACGCGCCGGTGACGATTGCCCACGCGGTGGCGAACTACGCCGGCGCGGACGCCACCGCCGAGGCGGTGACGGTGACGGTGGCGGAGGGCGACACGGCGGCGGTGGAGATTACGCCGACCACGCTGACCGTGCTCGAAGGCGCAGTGGAGACTTACACCGTCGCGCTGACTTCCGCGCCCGCCATCGCCGCGACGGTGACGCCGGGCGGCGGCCAATCGGTAGTGGCGGTGGTGGGCTTTTCCCCGGCGGCACTGACCTTCACCGCCGCGAACTGGGACAGCGCGCAGACGGTGACGGTGGCGGGCGTTGAAGACGACGACGCCATCCCCGACGACCCGGTGATGATTACCCACGCGGTCGCCGGCTACGCGGGCGCGAGCGCGATTACCACCGCCGAGGCGGTGACGGCGACGGTGACCGAGAACGACATGGCGGGGGTGGAGATTGCGCCGACCACGCTGGCGATGCTCGAAGGCGAGGCGGGGATTTACACCGTCGTGCTGACCTCCGCGCCCGCCATCGCCGCCACGGTGACGCCGTCCGGCGGCGACCCGGCGGTGGCGACCTTCTCCCCGGCGGCGTTGATGTTCAGCGCCGCGAATTGGGACACCGCGCAGACGGTGACGGTCTCCGGCGTTGACGACGCCGATGCCGTGCCCGCCGAGGCGGTGACGATTGCCCACGCGGTGGCGGGCTACGCCGGCGCGAGCGCGGTGACCACCGCCGAGGCGGTGACGGTGACGGTCGCCGAGAGCGACATGGCGGGGGTGGAGATTGCGCCGACCACGCTGACCGTGCTCGAAGGCGGCATGCGGACTTACACCGTCGCGCTGACTTCCGCGCCCTTGCTCGCCGCCACGGTGACGCCGTCCGGCAGCGACGCGGCAGTGGCGACCGTTGCTCCGGCGGCGTTGACGTTCACCGCCGCGAACTGGGACAGCGCGCAGACGGTGACGGTGGCGGGCGTTGAGGACGACGACGCCATCCCCGACGACCCGGTGATGATTACCCACGCGGTCGCCGGCTACGCGGGCGCGAGCCCGGTGACCACCGCCGAGACGGTGACGGCGACGGTGACCGAGAACGACATGGCGGGAGTGCTGATTTCGCCGACCACGCTCATCGTGCGCGAAGGCGGAATCGAGACTTACACCGTCACGCTGACCTCCGCGCCCGCCCTCCTCGCCACGGTGACGCCGAGCAGCGGCGACGCGGCGGTGGCGACTGTTTCCCCGGCGGCGTTGACTTTCAGCGCCGCGAACTGGGACCGCGCGCAGACGGTGACGGTCGCCGGCGTCGAGGACGACGACGCCATACCCGACGCGCCGCTGATGATGACCCACGCGGTCGCGGGCTACGCCGGCGCGAGTCCGGTGACCACCGCCCCCGCGGTGACGGTGACGGTGGCGGAGAACGACACGGCGTCGGTGGAGATTGCGCCGACCGCGCTCGCACTGAGCGATGGCGACTCCGGGATTTACACCGTCGCGCTGACCTCCGCGCCCGCCGCGGCGACGTTGGCGACGGTGACGCCGAGTAGCGCCAACCCGGTGGTGGCGAGCGTGTCCCCGGCGGCATTGACCTTCAGCGCCGCGAACTGGGACAGCGCGCAGACGGTGACGGTCTTAAACGTGGCGAATGCCGGCAACGTGCCCGACGAGCCGGTGAGGATTACCCACGCGGTGGCGGGCTACGCCGGAGCGAGCGCGGTGACCACCGCCGCCAGCGTGCTCGTCACCCTCTCCGTGACCGGCAGCAGCGCGGCGTTGAATGCGGTGAGCGCCGTGGTGACGCCGGAAGTGCTGCAATCCATGGGGCTGGTGCGCGCCACGGCGATTGTCGGGCGGATTAGTCAGGTCGGTGGCGGCGGTGGCGGCGGCGTTGCCACGCCGAGTTTCAACATGGCGGGGCAATCCACGCTGGCGGGGATGGTGGCGAGTCAGGCGCAGACCTCGGCGGACGACGGCATGGACATGCAGCGACTGCTCGGCGCTTCGGATTTTGTCTTGCCGCTCAGCGCGGCGGATGGCGGCGGCGGGTTGTCGCAACCGGCGTTCTGGGGCGGCGGCGACTACCGCGAACTCGGCGCGGAAAATGTCGGCGAAAACGAGGACATCGACTGGGAGGGCGACCAGTTCAGCGTCAACCTGGGCTTCGACGCGCGGGTGCGCCCCAACCTGCTGGCGGGGCTGATGATTTCATACAGCGAAGCCGACATAGACTACACGCGCGCGCCCGCCGCGGGCAACGCGGAGAGCGGGCAATATCAACTCGACCTGACGAGCGCGCATCCGTATTTGAGTTGGAGCACGGCGGACGGGCGCGGCGACTGGTGGGTGACCGCGGGCTACGGCGAGGGAGATTTGGTCATCACGCCGGAAGACGCCGACGGCGAAGAACGCCCCGCCTCCAACGCCGAGGTGACGATGAAAATGGCGGGCATCGGCGGCAGCCACGCGATGCTGGAAAGCGGCGGCGCCGAGTTGCGCTTCAAGGTGGAGGGCTTGGTCTCGCAAACCGACGTGGTCGGCGGCGAACCCGAAGAAGGCGCCGCCCCGCTCGCGGACATGACCGTGCACGCGAGCCAAATGCGCGTGGCGTTTGAAACCAAATATAGCCACATCACCGCCACCGGCGGGCGCTTTGAGCCGTCAGTGGAACTCGGCGTGCGCAACGACACCGGAGACGGCATCGAAGGCGCCGGCGCCGAAGTCGGCATCCACCTGCGCTACCAAAACGCCTCCGGCAGCCTGAAAATAGAAACCCACGCCCGCACCCTGCTAGACCACGAAGCCGACTACGAAGACTGGGGAATCGGCGGCAGCCTCCGCCTGCAACCCGGCGCCGACCAACAAGGCCTGTCCCTGACCCTAAGCCCCCACTACGGCAACCTGTCCGGCAACATACAAGACATCTGGGACAACGGCGTACTATCCAACAACGCCGCCACCACCACCACCACCGACAACGAAACCCCCAACCTAACCGCCACCCTAACCGCCCGAATAGCCTACGGCCTCCCCACCCCCAACAACACCACCCTAACCCCCTACACCGAACTAACCCTAACCCAAAAAACCAAAACCTACCGTATGGGCTTGGACTGGGATTGCGGCAAACAAATCAACATCAACCTATTCACCCAACACAGCCGAAAGGAAAATGAAAACTCGGACTTGGGGGTTTGGTTGGAAGGGGTGTTGTGGTTCTGACATTCCCGCTACTCGCCGTCATTCCCAACCACCCGTCATTCCCAACCACCCGTCATTCTCGAGCGTTAGTGTCCGTTGCCGCCGCGCTTCTTCTTTTAAGCGGCGGCTTACCGGACACTTACGACCTCGGGAATCTCCCTAAGACTAGCGCTGAGCCCAAACAAAGCCGTCATTCCCAAGTACTCGTCATTCTCGAGCGTTAGTGTCCGTTGCCGCCGCGCTTTTTCTTTTTAAGCGGCGGCTTACCGGACACTTACGACCTCGGGAATCTCCCTAAGACTAGCGCTGAGCCCAAACAAAGCCGTCATTCCCAAGTACTCGTCATTCTCGAGCGTTAGTGTCCGTTGCCGCCGCGCTTCTTCTTTTAAGCGGCGGCTTACCGGACACTTACGACCTCGGGAATCTCCCTAAGGTTGGCGCTGAGCCCAAACAAAGCCGCCATTCCCGCTTTCTTGCAAACGAGAAACCCAAACCCCGCCATTCCGGCAGTCTTTTGAGCCGGAATCCATGTCTTAGATAGTGGCGTTGGAATTTAAGACACATGGATTCCGGATACGAGAAAAATATAGTCGCTGCGCTCCTTATTTTTCACCGTTCCGGAATGGCGTGTTGGGGTATTCGGAAGGGGGCGGTGGCGGTGTTGGGGCTTTGTTGGAATTCACGGTAGTCTTAGGGAGATTCCCGAGGACGCAAGTGTCCGTAAGCCGCCGCAAGAAAAAGCGCGGCGGCAAACGGACACTAACGCTCGAGAATGACGACCCCCAACCAACCTCACTCCACCACCAAGTCCCCCAAATACGGGAAGTTCATCACGTTGACGATTTTGTCGATGTGTACGCCTTTGCGGGCGGCCCAGGCTCGGTCTTGCCAGTGTAGGGGGACGAATGCTGCTTCGTCGTATAGGATTTTTTCTATGCGTTGCAGCATTTGCGCGCGTTTGGCGGGGTTGGTTTCTTTGGCGCTGTCCAGCACCAGTTGGTCGACTTCCGCGTTGGAATAGTTGCCGCTGTTGTATTGCCCGTAGCCGGTTTCTTCGTCCGGTGTCATGGTCAGGAACTCGCTGAAATTGGCGGAGTCTTCGGTGTCGGAATGCCAGCCTATCATCATGATGTCGGCGGCGCGCTCGTCGAACTTGGGCCAGTATTGCGCCTTGGGCATGGTGGTCAGGTCGACCTTGATGTTGATTTTGGCGAGCATGCCGGCGACCGCTTCGGCGATTTTGGCGTCGTTTACATAGCGGTTGTTGGGCGCCATCATGGTGACGCCGAAACCGTCGGCATAGCCGGCTTCCGCCATCAGCGCTTTGGCTTTTTGCAGGTCGTAGCGCGGTTGCAGCGCCGGGTTGTAGCCGAGGTAGCCTTTGGGGCTTTGCTGGGCGGCGGCGGTGCCGAAGTTTTTCATAATTTTCGCCACGATGCCGGTGTTGTTGACCGCATACACGATGGCTTGGCGCACGCGCGCATCGGCGAGTTCCGGTTTGCGTTGCTGATTCAACTGGAAGGTGATGATGCGCGTGCCGCTCATGGTGACCAAGTCAACCTTGTCGCTGCGCTCGATGCGCGCGAGGTCGGTGGGCGGAATCGGCGCGGCAAAATCGATGTCGCCGGACAGCAGCGCCGCCACCCGGGTCGGGTCTTCTTTGATGGGCGTGAACACGATGCGCTCGACGTTGCCGGGCGAGTCGGCGTCCCAGTAATCGGCGAAGCGCTCGAACACCACCTTGACGCCCTGCTCGCGCGAAGCGACCTTGTAGGGACCAGTGCAGGATATATTGGTGGAGGCGAAAGAGTCGCCGTGCTTGACGATTTCGCCCTTGTCCCTGCCGCGCGCATCGGCGCCGCTGTAATACGCGCTGTCGAGCGGGAAGATGTAGGTGGCGGTGTGCTCGACCAGCGGATAGGGTCCGTCGGTAATCAAGTCGATGGTGTAATCATCGATGATTTTGGCGTCGGTGAAATTGGCGAAGATGCCCTTGAAGTCCTCGCTGTTCTTGAGCCGCTTGAAGGTGAACGCCACATCCGCGGCGGTCATTTCGCGCCCCGAATGAAACTTCACTCCGCGGCGCAGGGTGAAGCGCACCGTGTTGTCGTTGCGGCGCTCCCAGCCGCTTGCCACGCGCGCGTCAAATCCCAATTCCTGATTCCAGCGCAACAGTGGGTCGCATACCATGTGCGAGAACTGCAAGGTGCCGCCGGACAGTTGCTCGTGAATGTCCAGCGAGACCGGGTCGGCGTCGTATGCAAGGTTCAAGGTTTTGGCGTGAAGCGGCAACGCCACCGATGCGCTGAGCGCGATGAGTGCGGCAACGCGGATGGCGCGCGCCGAATGGGTGAAAGATAACTGCATGATGGTTCTCCTCGTGGTGTGAAGTTGATTGTTATGGCACCTATGCCCGCCCCGAATATAGCCCATAAGGAAGCGCACGGCAAACTAAACAGCAAATGTCGGCGAGCGTGTCAGAGGTTTAAGTAGTATCGGGCGATGCCGTACGCATACAGCAGCGTGAAAATGATGTTGATCCATTTGAGTTGCTTTTCGGTGTGCAGCCACGCGCAATAGACCCAAATCAGGCAAAACGGCAGGGCGATGAACATCGTGTAGGGATACCAATCCTGAACGATGGCGATGGTACTGATGATTCCCAGCGCCAGCGCAATCCACTTCAAGGTTTGCTCAACCATTTACACCGCCCGGCGGTCTGAAAATGCCTGGTTGAGCGTGCCGGCGTCCATGTATTCCAACTCGCTTCCGACCGGCATTCCGCGCGCCAGTTGCGTCACCGTGACGCCGCTCGGTTGCATCAGGTCAACGATGAAGTCCGCCGTCGCCTGGCCTTCGGTGGTGAGGTTGGTCGCCAGGATGATTTCGCTGACCGCTTCGCTTTTGACCAGCGCCAGCAGGCGGTCGATTCCGAGTTGCGCGGGACCCACATCGTCGAGCGGCGAGAGGCGTCCCATCAATACAAAATACATCCCCTGATAGGCGCCGGCTTGCTCGATGGCTTCGAGATCCGCGGGGGTTTCGACGATGCATAGCCGCGATGCGTCTCGTTTGGCGGACGCGCAAATCGGGCATTTCGCCGACTCGCTGAAATTGTTGCAACGCTCGCAGTGGTTCACTTTGGAAAGCGCCTGACCGATGGCTTCGCCGATTTGCCGCGCGCCTTCGCGGTCGCGCTCCAGCAGGTGGAACGCCATCCGCTGCGCCGATTTCGGACCGACGCCGGGAAGCCGCCGCAACGCCGATTTGAGCGCTTCAACTGCGCGCGGGTCGGCCATCTAAAACGGCAGTTTGAGACCGGGGATATTCAACCCCGAAGTCAGCCCGCCCATTTTTTCCTGGGTCACCTGCTCGATTTTGCGCACCGCATCGTTGATGCCCGCCGCCACCAAATCTTCGAGCACTTCGCGGTCATCCTCCATCAACGCCGGGGCGATTTCGATTTTGCGCACGTCATAGCGGCAGGTCATGGTGACCGTCACCAAGCCGCCGCCGGACTGACCGCGCACCTCGGTATGCGCCAATTCCTGCTGCGCCTTCTGCATGGTTTCCTGCATGGCCTGGGCCTGCTTCATAATGTCGCCGAGTCCGCCTGTCATTCTGTTACCTCGCTGAGCGTATGAGTGTCTGAGTGTCGTAAAAAAATGCCGGCGGCGGTCACGGCGTGGGCGGGCTGATGGAATCGCCGACGACTTCGGCGTCGAACAAATCCTCCAGTTCCCGCACCTTGGGGTCGTCGCGGAAGGCTTGCTCCGCCGCCTGCTGTGTTTCCCGCTGGGCGCGGTCTTGCCGCCGGGAAGGCGTTTCGCGCTCCGAAGCGCCCGCCGGCTCGCGCACCGTCACCTTGAGTTTGACCGGCTGCGGCAACCGCGCGGCCAGATGTTGTTCGATTTTTTTCACGCGGTTCGGGTCCAGCAAATGCGCGTGCCCCGCGTCCAGCGTCAGGTGCAAGGTGTTGCCGCTCACCGACTCCGGCAACATGTTCATCATCATTTCCCGCGGCAGGCCGCTCAGCCCGGATTGCGCAATGCAGGTTGTCCAATGCTCGTCCTCGCCGAGTTGCTCCGGCGTGATGTTTATCGGGGTCGGGGTGTCGGGTTCGGCGATGGCGTCGGGCTCAGCGACGGCGTCCGCCTTAGTGGTAACGCCGCGTACATCAACCCCGCCACCCGATTGCGCGACCGCCGCGGCGGCAGTCGGCGGCGCACCTTTCGCCGCGCTTTTTGCGGCGCGCGCATGACCCGTGCCGGCTGCAGTCTGCACGGGTTGTTTTCCGCCTACCGACCTGGCGGCGGACTGCTCGGGGTGGAACGCAATCATGCGCAGCAACACCATTTCAAACCCGCTGCGAGGGTCGGGCGCGAGCGGCAGGTCGCGCTTGCCGATGAGCGCGATTTGATAAATCAGTTGCAGCAATTCGGCGTCGAGTTGCTGCGCCAATTCCGACAACGGCGACGCGTCGATGCCCTTCCATTCGACCGCCTGCGGGCTGACCTGATACAGCGAAACGTTGTGCAGCGCGGTCAAAATTTCATCCAGCGCCGCGCCGAAATCAGCCGAGCGCAACGCCATCGCCGCGACCGTCTCCAACGCTTCCGCCGCCTGCCCGTTGCCCACTTGCCCCAGCAACTGCCGGGTGAATTCATCGTCAATCATTCCCAGCATCGTGCGAATTTGCTCAACCCGCACTTCGCCGTTGCCAAACGCGATGCCCTGGTCGAGCAGACTCAGCGCATCGCGCGCGCTGCCGTTGGCGGAGCGCGCCAGAATCAGCAGCGCGCCGGGGTCATAACCGACCTCTTCGGTTTTGAGGATTTCTTCGAGCAGCCCGGTCAGCCGCGTCATGTCCAGCGCCTTCAGGTTGAACTGAATGCAGCGCGACAGAATCGTGGTCGGCAGTTTTTGCGGGTCGGTGGTGGCGAGCAGAAACTTGACATGCTCGGGCGGCTCTTCCAGGGTTTTCAACAGCGCATTAAAACTGTGCGTGGACAGCATATGCACCTCGTCGATGAGGTAAATCTTGAAACGCCCCTGGGTCGGGGTGTATTGCACGTTGTCGAGCAACTCGCGCGTGTCGTCCACCTTGGTGCGCGAAGCGGCGTCCACCTCAATCAGGTCGATAAAATTGCCGGCGTCAACCCCGCGGCACGCCACGCACTCGCCGCACGGCGTGGAACTCACGCCCCGCTCGCAATTCAACGCCTTGGCAAAAATCCGCGCCAGCGTCGTCTTGCCCACCCCGCGCGTGCCGGTGAACAAAAAGGCGTGATGCACGCGCTCGCTGTCAAGCCCGTTGGTCAGCGCCGACACCACGTGCGCCTGCCCGATTACCTGCTCAAATGTCTTCGGTCGCCACTTGCGGGCGAGGGCTTGATAACTCATCGGCGGTCAAAAATGGGTCGGCGTGGGTTCATCGAAATCACCGGCTCGCGCCCGGCGACAATTTGGGTGGCGGATCCGGTCGGCTGAGTATTCGGCGCCCGAAACGGCTGCTACGGCTGCTTCCTTCCGGACCTGACCGGGTTCACAACCTCCCGTCACCACACAGACCGACCTTCACCGCCATTGGTGGGGATTATAAGGGGTTGGGGGTGGGTTTGTGCAATTTTTTATGCGACTTGAGTGGCGGAAAAATAACCCCCTACTTCGTCATTCTCGAATGATAGAAAAATAAGGAGCGCCAGCGACTATATTTTTGTTTGTATCATCCCTGATACAAACCCTTCGGGCTTACGCGAAAATCCGCTCCCGGCGGATTTTTCATCACCTTCGGGAATCTCCCTAAGGCTACCGTGAATTCCAACAAAGTCCGTGCCAATCTTAGGGAGATTCCCGAGGACGCAAGTGTCCGTAAGCCGCCGCTTAAAAGAAAAAGCGCGGCGACAACGGACACTAACGCTCGAAATGACGGGGGAGTGGAATGACGAGTAAGTGGAATGACGAGTAAGTGCGAATTTTCGCGTAAACTCGCCGAATGAAATCTGTCAACGAATTGGCAAACCTCTACACGCAAGCCAACCCCCTACGCACCGCCATTGCTCAGCAATATCATGCCGATGAGAGCGAGTGTGTTGCGCGGTTGCTGGATGAGGTTGTGGTTAGCGACAAACAGCGCCGGCAAATCGGCGACATTGCGCGGTGGTTGGTTGAGGCGATTCGGGCGGAGCATGGGGCGCATGGTGGGTTGGATGCGTTTTTGCGGGAGTATCGGTTGTCCGGCGAGGAGGGTGTGGCGTTGATGTGTTTGGCGGAGGCGTTGTTGCGGGTTCCCGATGCGCGCACCGCCGATGCGTTGATTGAAGACAAACTGGCGGGGGCGGATTGGCAATCGCATTTGGGTCACAGCGATTCGCTGTTCGTCAATGTTTCCACCTGGGGTTTGCTGCTGACCGGCAAGGTGATTTCCCTTGAGCCGGCGGACAAGAGGGCGGCGGAGAACATCGGCGACTATCTTGCCCGCCTGATTGCGCGCAGCGGCGAGCCGGTGATTCGCGCCGCGCTTGTCCGCGCGATGAAAATCATGGGGCGGCAGTTTGTGCTGGCAGAGACGATACACGCGGGTCTAAAAACGGCGCGCATAAAAGAAAGCCGGGGCTATGCCTATTCGTATGACATCTTAGGCGAAGCGGCGCGCACGGCGGCGGATGCTCGGCGTTATTTCGACGCCTACCTGGAAGCGGTCGAGGCGATTGGAAAAAACGACACCGCGGGCGACCCGCTGCGCAGCGCGGGCTTGTCGGTCAAGTTGTCCGCGCTTCATCCGCGTTATGAATTTGCGCAAGCGCGGCGCGTGATGAATGAACTGCTGCCGCGCATTAAAACGCTGTGCGCGGCGGCGCGCTCGCACGGCATCGGGCTGACCATCGACGCCGAGGAATCGGAGCGGCTTGACCCGTCGCTGTCGCTGCTCGAATCGCTGGCGTTGGATGCGGACTTGCGCGATTGGGACGGGCTCGGCTTTGCCGTTCAGGCGTATCAGAAACGCGCGCCGGCGGTCATCGACTGGTTGGAGGACGTTGCCGCAAGAAGCCGCCGCAAACTAATGATTCGGCTGGTAAAAGGCGCTTACTGGGACAGCGAAATCAAGCAGGCGCAACTCCAAGGATTTGCCGATTATCCGGTGTTCACGCGCAAGCCGGCGACCGATGTTTCCTACTTGCGATGCGCGCAGAAACTGCTCGCCCGACCCGCGCGATTCTTCCCGTTGTTTGCCACGCACAACGCCCACACCGTGGCGGCGATTCTGACCTTCGCCGGCGAGCGCCGGGATTTTGAGTTTCAATGCCTGCACGGCATGGGGGAAATTTTGTATGACCGGGTCATCGAGCGGCACCGCGCGGCTTGCCGCATTTATGCGCCGGTCGGTCCGCACAAAGACCTGCTCGCCTATCTGGTCAGGCGCCTGCTTGAAAACGGCGCCAACAGCTCGTTCGTCAACCGGCTGGTGGATGCGAAACTGCCGGTCGAACAAATCATCCGCGACCCGGTGGCGGCGCTCGCGCAACTCCAACCCGCACCGCACCCCGACATCCCCGCGCCGCCGCGCCTCTATCCCGACCGCGCAAACTCCGCCGGAATGAATTTGTCTGACGGCGAGACTTTGGGGCGATACTATCGCGCCGTTCGCGGATTGTCCGCTAAGTCGTGGGAAGCGGCTCCCATCACCGCCACCGCCACTCCCGCACCGGCGCGGCAAACCGCCGCGGTGATTAACCCCGCCACCGGGGAAAAAGTCGGCGCAGTTTACTCCGCCTGCAACCTTGATATTGAAAACGCCATCACCTCCGCCACCGCCGCGGCGGACGGTTGGGACCGGCTCGGCGGCGGCGCGCGCGCGGAGTTGCTTGAAGCCGCCGCCGATTTGTATGAGCGCCATCGGGACGAGTTGTTGTTTTTGTGCAACGCGGAGGCGGGCAAGACCTTGCCGGATGCGGTCGCTGAGTTGCGCGAAGCGGTGGACTTTCTGCGCTACTACGCCGGACTCGCGCGGCGCGATTTTGCCGACGCCCAGACGCTGCGCGGACCGACCGGCGAAAGCAACCGGCTGGCGTTGCACGGACGGGGGGTGTTCGCCTGCATCAGCCCGTGGAATTTCCCGCTGGCGATATTCACGGGTCAGGTGAGCGCGGCCCTCGCTGCTGGCAACTGCGTCATCGCCAAGCCCGCCGAGCAAACGCCGCTAATCGCCGCGCGCGCGGTTCAACTGCTGCACCGCGCCGGCATCCCCGAAGCGGTCTTGCACTGCCTGCCCGGCGACGGCGCAACGGTCGGCGCGCGACTGGTCGCGGACGGGCGCATCGCCGGGGTGGCATTCACCGGCTCCGGCGACACCGCCAAACTGATTCAACGCGCGCTCGCGGGCGGCGGTGGCGGCGTCGGGGGCGAGGGACCCATTCGCCCGCTGATTGCCGAGACCGGCGGCATCAACGCCATGATTGTGGACTCAACCGCCCTGCCCGAGCAGGTCGTCGGCGATGTGATTGCGTCGTCCTTCCAGAGCGCGGGTCAGCGCTGCTCGGCGCTCAGAATGTTGTACCTGCAACGCGAAGTGGCGGAGCAGATTACTGACATGCTACGCGGCGCGATGGCCGAGTTGAAAGTCGGCGACCCGATGGACATCGCCACCGACATCGGTCCGATTATCGACCCGGCGGCGCGGGATTTACTCAGCGCGCATCTCGACCGTTGCCGTGAAAAAGGTTTTACGATTGAGACCGCCGGCGGTGACGGCGATGGTGGTGGTTGTTTCTTCAACCCGGCAATCATCCAAGTGAACGGCATCGCCGACCTCGACCGCGAAGTGTTTGGACCCGTATTGCACATCGCCCGCTTCGATGCGGCGGACATCGACCAAGTGGTGGACGCAATCAACGCGACCGGCTACGGACTGACCTTCGGCATTCACAGCCGCATCCAGTCCACGGTGGAGCGCGTCGTCGCGCGCATCAAGGCGGGCAATGTTTATGTCAACCGCAACACCATCGGCGCGGTGGTCGGGGTGCAGCCATTCGGCGGCGAGGGGCGGTCGGGCACCGGTCCCAAAGCGGGCGGACCCCACTATCTGCATGCGTTTGCGCTTGAGCGCGCGGTCAGCACCGACACCACCGCCGCCGGCGGAAATGCGTCGCTGTTGTCGCTGGAATCGTTGTAGTATGCGCCTGACGAACGGCACGACAACCCCAACGCTCCGATGAACCACACAACCACTCCGCGCCTCGACTTGGAATTCGTGCGCGCTTGCTTCCCCGCCTTTCAACAGCCCTTGCCGGCAAAGACCGCGTTTTTTGAAAACGCCGGCGGCAGTTTTGTCGCCGCTGCGGTGATTGACAGGTTGATGCACTTTTACCGCGCCAACAAAGCGCAGCCCTACGGCGCCAGCGAAATCTGCCACGCCGCCGGCGAGCAGATGGACTGCGGACGTCAAACCATGGCCGACTTGCTCGGCGTGGCGGCGGACACGCTGACGCTCGGACCTTCAACCACGCAGAACATCAACACGCTGGCGCACGCCTGCGCCGCGATTGTCGCGCCGGGCGACAAGGTCATCGTGTCGGAGCAGGATCACGAAGCCAACATTGGCGCGTGGGAGCGGCTTTGCCGGCGTGGCGGCGGCGAACTGGTGGTCTGGCCCGTCGACCCGCAGTCCGGCGAGTTGTCGCTCGATGTGTTTCGGCGGTTGCTCGATTCCAGCGTGAAGGTCGTGTGCATGACCCACAGCTCCAACATCATCGGCTCGGTCAATCCGGTTGAAGAAGTCATCGCCCTTTGCCGGCAGCACGGCGCGCGCGTTGTCTTGGATGGCGTGTCCTTCGCCCCGCACCAATGGCCCGACCTCGCCGCCATCCGACCCGACGCGTATTGTTTCAGCGCCTACAAAACCTATGCCACGCACCTCGGCGTGATGTACACCGCGCCCAAATTCGCCGAGACGCTCGACCCGCAGTGCCACTATTTCAACCGCGGCTACCCGCACAAACGCTTCGACACCGCCGGTCCCGACCACGCCACCATCGCCGCACTGACGGGCCTCGGCGACTACTTCGCCGCCAGCCACCGGCATCATTTCGGTCAAGCCGATGCTACCGCATCCCAACACAAAACCCTGGCACAAAAAACGCTGGCGGTGTCGAAACTCATGCACCAACACGAAACCGAACTCTGCGCGCCGTTGCTGGAGGCGATACGACAACTGCCACTGCGAATCATCGGACGAAACAACATGAAAAACCGCGAAGCAAACATCGCCCTGACATCACCCCGCCACTCTTCCTCGGAACTCTCAAAAGCGCTGGCAAACAAAAACATAGCCGCCGGCCACGGGCACTTTTACGCGAAACGTTTGCTGGACAGTTTGGGGTTGAAAGACAGCGAAGACGGTGTATTGCGTATTAGTTTCTCTCACTACAATACCGAAGAAGAGGTGACGCGGGTGATTGATGTGTTGCAGGAACTACACGCCTGATGCATGCCGGCACGCGCATAGCCCAACCTTACTGAAACAATCTTTGCTGTAACGCCGGTCGGCTTTCACGGGGGCTCGGCGGGCGGGCTATCAGCCGTTTTTTGCGACTGGGAAGCGGTTCGTAAATCTCAACCGGTATATCCATTTCGCTCAGATATTTTTCCATCAGCGGTCTGACTTGCTCCCAACTCAATTTCCCCAAACTGCAACCCAGCGCGGGAACAGCCAGCGAAACGATGCCCCAGCGCAGATAGTTTTCTTGCAAGTATTGCAAGCCGCTTTCCAACCACTCTATTTTAGACGGATGCCGCCAATGCTTTTTGGTTGGGAAATTTAGCACCCAGTGCGCATCGTCATCCGCCACCCGGTATGCACCGTCATCCGCCGGTTTCCAGCAATACGGCTCCCCCGGGATAACCTTCTGTTGCGCGCACATATCCTTGTATTCTTCAAACATTTCCGGATAACGAAACTTGAATTCTTTCGCTATGCCGGCGCCCATAACTCCGACAACGTTAACCGTATTGCACAGAGTTTGCATTTCGCTGTCAAACAAATTTCCACGCATGAGTGATATGTTGGTTTTTGTCATTCGACCGGTATACCTATTGATTGCAAAGAATTGTTGATGAGAATTTCGTGCGATTGCGAAAATTTGCTTACTATTTTACTCAATTTTGAATACCCATCCACCAGACATGATTGAAAATAAATCCCGCGAATATAAGACGGCGGGCAAACTTTGGGTATATGGATTTCAGCCCCTTTAATGCGTTTCCATTCTCCGTACCATGCCACCCGTTTCAAGATAACATCCCAATTCAATTTATCCAAATCGACAGGATCGCTGTATTTTTTGGTTCCACCTGCCGCCGCATTCCCATCGAAAAATGAAACCCCACCACGGTTGGTCACTTCAGGTGAAATATCAAGCATAATGACATCTTGGCTCCCTTCACCTTTCGAATTGATGCAAACATAAAGCATTGGTGTATTTGGAGCGAAAAACAAAGGCACCTTCGAGTGATATGCCGCCCGGAGTCGTTGCACATCTTCGGACGAAATGTCCACAGGTTGATACTTCCCGGCTGACTGTCTGCACAAAATTCCTCGCTCCAAAATCGATTCCAAATTTTTCAACGAGGCTATATAAAACAGGCGGGATACACCATGTTCGGCTAAATGTTCGCTGAAATTCATAACCACCACCTGGCCTTCTAACAATCCAACGTATGATCATACTCCCACTGACTAATCGCTCTCGTATACTCATCCCACTCCTCCCGCTTCAACTTGCAATAACTCTCCACCAACTCCGCGCCGAGTTGCGCCTTCAACGTCTGGTTTTTCTCGGTCGCGCGAATCGCATCCAGCAGGTTAAGCGGCAATTTCTTCAGTCCTTTAACCTTGTGCCTTTCGGTATACATGTTGATGTCCAGCCGTTTGCCGGGGTCGCGTTTGTTGGCGATGCCGTCTATGCCGGCGGCGAGGATGCCGGCTTGCATCAGGTAGGGGTTGGCGGCGCCGTCCATCAGGCGCAGTTCGAAGCGTCCGGCGTCCGGCACGCGAATCATGTGGGTGCGGTTGTTGCCCGAATAACTGACCGCGTTGGGCGCCCAGGTCGCGCCCGAGAGCGTGCGCGGCGCGTTGATGCGTTTGTAACTGTTGACCGACGGATTGAAGATTGAAGCGAGCGCCTCGACGTTGTGCATGATGCCGCCGAGAAACTGATACGCGAGTTTGGAAAGCCCCAGTTCATCCCTGCCGCTTGCAAACAAATTTTTCGCGCCGCGCGTGTCCCACAACGAGACATGCGCGTGGCAACCGTTGCCGGTGAGATGCGAAAACGGCTTGGGCATGAAGGTGGCGCGCATGCCGTTGTCCTCGGCAATCTGCCGCGTCATATACTTGAAAAACACATGCCGGTCGGCGGTCTGCAAACAATCGGCGTAGTCCCAGTTCATTTCAAACTGGCCGTTGGCATCCTCGTGGTCGTTCTGATACGGACCCCAGCCGAGCGCAATCATGCTGTCGCAGATACTCGACACCACCTCAAAGCGGCGCATCAAGGCGGACTGGTCGTAGCACGGCTTCGCTTGCGTGTCGCGCGGGTCGGAAATGTTAAGGTCGGAGCCGCCGCCACCGTCCGGCGCAAGCAAAAAGTATTCGCACTCCACGCCGGTCTTCAGCCGGTAACCCATTTTTTTCGCCTTGGCAATCTGGCTCTTAAGCGCAACCCGCGGCGACGCCGCCACCGGCGCACCGTCCATATAAAGGTCACTCGCCAGCCAACCCACTTCCGGCTTCCACGGCAACTGAATCAAACTGTCCGCGTCGGGCAACGCAAACATATCGGGATGCGCCGGCGTCATATCAAGCCAAGACGCAAACCCGGCAAACCCGGCGCCGTCTTTTTGCATATCGCCTATTGCCCGCGCCGGCACCAACTTGGCGCGCAAGACGCCGAAGAGGTCGACGAAACTGATGAGGAAGTATTGGATTTTTTTCGCTTTGGCGATGGTGGTTAGGTTGGTTGGCATGGCGATGTGGTATGAGTGGTTGGTGTTTTTGGATGGTATGCGTGGGCGTGGTGGTAGTCAAGAAAATGTGGGAAACTTTAAGGGATAGAAAACAGGGAGCCCCCCCACTTCGTCATTCTCGAACGGTAGAAAATAGGGAGCCCCAACCTCGTCATTCTCGAACGATAGAAAAATAGGGAGCGTCAGCGACCATATTTTTCATCGCCTTCGGGAATCTCCCTAAGGTTACCGTGAATTTCAACAAAGCCCGTGCCAACCTGAGGGAGATTCCCGAGGACGCAAGTGTCCGTAAGCCGCCGCTTAAAAGAAAAAGCGCGGCGGCAACGGACACTAACGCTCGAGAATGACGAGTTGTAGCCGTCATTCTCGAACGATAGAAAACAGGGAGCGTCAGTGACCATATTTTTGTTTGTATCATCCCTGATACAAACCCTTCGGGCTACGCGAAAATCCGCTCTGGGCGGATTTTTCATCGCCTTCGGGAATCTCCCTAAGGCTAGCGTGGACTCCAACAAAGCCCGTGCCAATCTTAGGGAGATTCCCGAGGACGTAAGTGTCCGTAAGCCGCCGCTTAAAAGAAAAAGCGCGGCGGCAAACGGTCACTAACGCTCGAGAATGACGAGGCTTGGTTTATTTTCCTGTCATTCGGGACTGACAGCGCAACCCAACACCCACTCAGCCCCCGCCATCGCTATTTACCGTAAGCATACCCTTACGGCAAGGTTAACTCACCGTGAATTGCCCCATCATTCCGCGGTCTTCGTGTTCGAGTATGTGGCAGTGATACATGTAGGGGTATTGCTCGGTTGCCGTGTGGTCGAAGCGCACGATGATTTCTGACCAGTCGTCGTCGTCCAGCACTACTGTGTCTTTCCAGCACCGCTGATCCGGCGGGGTTGCGGCGCCTTCCATTCGCTCGATTAGGAATGAGCAGCCGTGCACGTGAAACGGATGCGCGCCTTGGTTGGAGCGAATGCGCCAGCGCTCCCAGACGCCGCGTTTAACGCGTTCGTTGATGACCTTCATATCCATCGATGCGCCGTTGATGGTCATGTCCATCGCGGCGTGTTTGCCCTGAGCGCCGGCGTTTTTATCGCCGCCGCCCTCCTGCATCACGAGCATAAAATCGCGGGTGCGTGTTATCTCGTTTTCTTTCGGGCGGACGATGGTCGCCAGCCGCTCAGGCAGCGGTGCGGTATGCGCCGGTAAAGTGTCATCAACCATCAACGTCAGCGATGGCGGCGGCAGGGGTTTCTCGGATGCGAAAAGATTCAACAAACTTTCAACGATGCCTTCTTCCTCTTCGTCAAATTCATCTTCAAACAAAGTCAGCAGTCCGGCGGGTTTGCCGTCCGCCATGTCGACGATGATTTCACAGCGCTCGCCGGGCACCATTTCCATCGTGGTCAGCGGCACCGGCGATTCCAGCAAACCGCCATCGCCGGCGATTTTGTGAAACACGCGGTTGTCGGCAAATTGGACGATATAAAAACGCGCGTTGGCGCCATTCAATAATCGCAACCGCACTTTGCCGGCGGGGACGCGGGCGAGCGCCGCCGCCGCGCCGTTGATGACGACGGTGTCGCCCAACCAGCCGTCCTCGCCCGCGTCGTATAACGAATACGCCAAACGGCCTTGCGCATCGAAAGTGCGGTCTTGAATGATGACGGGCAAATCATCGACGCCATAACGCCGCGGCAACGCCAGCGAGTCGGCTTGTTCGTCATCGATGATGAGCATGCCCGCCAGCCCGCGATAAACTTGTTCGCCGGTTTTGCCGTGGGTGTGCGAGTGATACCAGCAAGTCGCCGCCGGTTGCACGATGGATAAACTCGGCTGCCACGCCGCGCCCGGCGCGATGGCGCGTTGCGGACCGCCATCAACCTCGCCCGGCACGTGCAAGCCGTGACCGTGCATGGCGACGCTTTCGGTTAGCGTGTTGTGGTAATGCAAATTGAGTTCGCTGTGTTGCCGGGTTCTAATCGTCGGTCCCAAGTAATTTTGACTCAACCCCAGCGTGGGCGTTTTGACGCCGGGCAGGAAAGACCATTCGCCGGCGCGGATTTGCAATTCAACCGGCATCCCCTTGCCGCCATCAACCAAAGGCGGTATCGGCAAGCGAGTCGGTTTCGTTTGACTTCGGGCGCAAGGCAAATAACCCGCGCCAAGCAACGCCGCGCCAGTGGAAAGGAAGCGGCGGCGGGTAAGTTTTAATGACATTGGATGCGAGGGGTTTGGGTTTGAGTGTAGGGTAGGCGGGGGTGTGGTGATAGTCAAGGACGCGTCGGAAAAGTAGTTGAATTTGAGATTTTAATGGGTTATTTTTTATGCATTATTATATCGGTTCGTCGTTCTCGAATAGAAGAGGTGAAAGATTATGAAAGCCAAAGAATTTGACGCTGCTTTTGACAACGGCGAGGATATTACACACTTCCTCGATTATTCCACAGCATGTCGTCCCGGACAAACGCAAAATCAAGTGTCTATTGATTTTCCCGTTTGGATGCTTGAATTGGTGGACAAGGAAGCCGGTCGACTGGGGATAACTCGGCAGTTGGTTATAAAAAGATGGCTGGCTGAGCGGTTGGAGCGGAGGGATTTGGACGTTCATGGCGCTCGGTGAATATAATCCCAAAGCGCGATTTTCTCGTTTCCACAAAGACGGAAACTCCAACTACTCGTCATTCTCGAGCGTTAGTGTCCGTTTGCCGCCGTGCTTTTTCGGCGGCTTACGGACACTTGCGGCTCGGGAATCTCGTGGCAATCAGGTAAAACCGCCGCAATCGGCAACGACACAAAACGCGCGCTTTTGCCGTCGAATGACATCGGTGTTGTGGATTTGACCGCGCCGGGCATACGCGCCAGCGTGACTTTCCAGCCGTCCTGCCAGCGCGTCCCCCGCAGCGCTTGGTTTATGCCTTGGCCGGACAGCGAAAAGCAAACCAACGCCCCACCGGCTTTAGGTCGCCTGATTTTCACCCCCCACCGCGGCAGCGCGCGCGAGAGTTCATTGGTCGGTAGCCCGTCATACGCAGTGGCAATCATTTCGCCAATCGTAAGTTCAGCAAACCCCGTCCCCGACTGAAAGCGGTGGACGAATGCCAGAATGTATTCCAGCAATTCTGTATCAAGTCTTGTTCGTTCACGGGTTTCCGTTTGACTCTGTTCTGTCAAAGAAATCGTTTTTGGTGTAATAAATGCGTCTATTCCTATTATGGAAAATAGTTGTTTCAATTCGTCAAGGAATTCCTGTGCGGCAGATGCATCCGACTCTGATAAGCGTGGTTTGTTTGGGGTAGAGCCGTTGATTATGTGGTAACGTTTAGTATCTCTCCCTTGTTGAATTAAGTGCGCTTCCATCCATCGGAAATGTGCGTTGTTAAGATTGCTTTCCGTGACGAAAATCGCTCTGTTGAAAAAAGATTTTCCCGCATCCTGCAGATGTTCTCCGATTCGTTTGAATAAATTTTCTGATTGCCCGATGTAGATGGTTCGTTCGTCATTACCTCCGACAAGCACATAAATCCCCGGATTTTCCAGATTGCTACTATACCTGTCAGACAAGTACGCCCAGAAATTGCGAGAGATATTAAACACCTTTCCGGCACGGTTTCTTTTTTCAGCAATCCACATATTTTCTGGTTCGCTGTCTGGACAGAATATCTGCCAGGTGGAAGGAATTTTCATTATCTTAATTTTCAATGAATTTGTTTGTTGCCGCTATTTTACACCATCCGCCGTAAATTCCGCACACCACCCATACCGTTCTTAAAGGTGCTGGATTCCAACTTAAAAAGATTGCCGGAATGACGGCCTGCGGACTCAGTGCCAGATTGCGAGAGATTCCCGAGGACGCAAGTGTCCGTAAGCCGCCGCTTAAAAGAAAAAGCGCGGCGGCAACGGACACTAACGCTCGAGAATGACGGAGTAGGATGAAATTTGTCAGTAGTTGGCGGGCATGAAATTGTCTCTTTGTGTTTGATTTAGGTTTTCTCTGACAACATGTCATATTCCAGACACATTCCAATTTTTCATCAGTATAAATCTATACTATCAATCTCACATTCGGCAGATGTTATATCTACACTAGTTATTTCTTCATTACGACTAAAGGAAAAATTAAAATTCAGATACTCTCTATCGCTGTCGTATGCGTATAAACTGTGCGATTCATCTTGGTCGATCGAATCTGACTGAGTGTATCGTGTTTGTGCACCTCTGTATTCAATATAAACCTCGCACTCTACATCTACATCCAGATGACTGCCACCATCGTAGTCGGTATGAACTCGATAGTTTAATGTAACATCACAGTCGTTGTAGTAGTTTCCGTGGCGACTTTCATTACAATCCAACTCGACATGATTTATTTTTACGCACACCTCATCATTTGTTTTATACTCAGTTTCGCAGTCTCCGCTTAGGTCGGTTTTACTGCGCAACATCTTCGCAATAAAATCTTGTTCTTCTTTCAACTTCTTTTGGAATTCATTTTTTGTCATCTGCCTACAAAAATCATTAATTCTTTTGAATCCTCTGTTGCATACCCAGCCATTGCCAGAGTAGTTAATCGCTGCATTCTCTGGCACCTGTACTTCAGTACATCCTTGCCTCACTTTGTAATATCCTCGGTTGCATGCCCAACCGTTACCTTGATAGTTGATGCTCGCATTATCAGGCACCTGCACTTTCGCGCACCCTTGCCCCGCCCTGTAATAACCTCGATTACATGCCCAACCGTTGCCTTGGTAGTTGATACTCGCATTATCAGGCACCTGCACTTTCGCGCACCCTTGCCCCGCCCTGTAATATCCTCGGTTGCATACCCAACCGTTACCTTGGTAGTTGATACTCGCATTATCAGGTGCCTGCACTTTCGCGCACCCTTGCCCCGCCCTGTAATAACCTCGATTGCATGTCCAACCGTTGCCTTGGTAGTTGATGCTCGCATTATCAGGCACCTGCACCTTCGCACACCCTTGCCCTGCCCTGTAATATCCTCGATTGCATGCCCAACCGTTGCCTTGGTAGTTGATACTCGCATTATCAGGCACCTGCACCTTCGCGCACCCTTGCCCTGCCCTGTAATATCCTCGATTGCATGCCCAACCGTTGCCTTGGTAGTTGATACTCGCATTATCAGGCACCTGTACTTTCACACATTCTTGCCCCAATTTGCGATAGCCTCTATCGCATTCCCAACCAATCCCGTAACTGGTCGGTGAAGAGTTACCTGGAATGCTTTGTGCTAAAAGCAAATTCGATGAAAGCAAAAATAGAAATGAAACAAATAGTTTCATCAAAACTCCATTCACACGCATTGCATCGTTTTCTAAAAAGGCAGCAGACATTTTACGGTTATTTTCCCTGCTGTTCTCGATCGTTTCTTCGACTCCTGTACTGCCTTATATCATGCGGTAGAGAATAAAGATACTCTAGCAAGAAGTCCAGAAAAGCCATTATATCTCTTACATCTTGAGGCTTTATGGGCTCCTGTTCGGTGCCCGGGTGTGCAGAATCATTCCCAAGCTGACGCACGTGGTCGGACCAGTCTTTCATCAGCGGAGGCAATATCCCTTTCTTTGCTAAATCATCTATTTCTTGTTTCAGGTTGATTCTTTTCTTTGGGAATTACATACATAAATCCGCAGAAAAAACATTTGACATTTCATTCTTGTTTGCCGCAAAATCCGCGAATACAGCAATAAAGCCAATCGTGGGGGATTTTTGATATAAAAAGAGGGTAGCGAACACAACGCCAGAACAGGCAAAGCGTAAATATCGACTTGTTCGTGCCGCCGAGTAAATATGCGGCTTGCGGATTTATGTATGTAATTCCCTTTTCTTTGCATGCTCTCCACCCTCTACCTCTCCTTCACGATACCTCAACGCTGCTTGTAAAGCGGATCTGGCCATTAGCGCAGCAGCATCCCAATTCTCATTATGAATGTTATCTTTTGCTTGCATCCAATATCGACCAACTTGTTTGGGCCAATGTTGCGGGTATTGAGTTATCTTCCTTGGCCAGGGTAGAACACGATAGTCATGCACACCCTTACGAGTTCCATACTCACCTGCAGATCATAAAGCCATCACATACCCTTTGCAATTTCCACATTCTAGAGTATCAAAATTTAGCTTTTTACCTGAATTAGGTTTTTTCTTTTCGGCATGAAAAACCGCTTTGAAATTTCCTCTTTCCATGCAAAATGGGCATGTAATATTCCTCAAAGCAAGCTCGTTGCCATGATGCCCAGAATTCTCACCCAACTGCCACCAGCTACTTGTGCGCATGTTACTTACCCGGCACCCACTCCGTCCCCGCCAGCGGCACCTTCGCCATTGCCGCCGCTTCCACCGTCAGCGCGACCAAATCTTCCGGTTCCAAATTCCGCACATCGCTTTTGCCGGCGGCGCGCGCCAGAGTTTGGGTTTCCAAGGTCAAACAGCGCAGATAGTTGGCAACTCGCCGCCCCGCTTCTACGGGGTCCAAGCGTTTGCTTAACTCCGTGTCTTGGGTGGAGATGCCGGACGGGTCGCGGCCTTGTTGGTAGTCGTCGTAGTAGCCGGCGCTGGTGCCGATGGCGTTGTAGTCGTCTTCAAACTCGGGGCTGTTGTCGCCCATGGCGATTAGGGCGGCGGTGCCGATGGAGACGGCGTCGGCGCCTAAGGCTAAGGCTTTGGCGACGTCGGCGCCGGAGCGGATGCCGCCGGAGACGATGAGTTGAACTTCGCGGTGTACGCCGGCGTCAACCAGCGCTTCCACCGCCATTCGCGTCGCCGGTAGCGTGGGGATGCCGACGTGTTCGATGAACACTTCCTGCGTGGCGGCGGTGCCGCCTTGCATGCCGTCCACCACGACCACATCCGCGCCCGCCTTGACCGCCAGTTGCACGTCGTAGAACGGTCTGCTCGCGCCGACTTTGGTGTAAATCGGCACCTTCCAGTCGGTGATTTCGCGCAGTTCTTGTATCTTGATTTCTAGGTCGTCGGGTCCCGTCCAGTCGGGATGGCGGCACGCGCTTCGCTGGTCTATGCCTTCGGGCAGGTCGCGCATTTCGGCGACGCGCTCGGTGATTTTCTGCCCCAACAGCATGCCGCCGCCGCCCGGTTTGGCGCCCTGCCCGACCACGATTTCGATGGCGTCGGCGGCGCGCAGGTCGTCCGGGTTCATACCGTAACGCGACGGCAAGTATTGATACACCAGCAACTTGGAGTGGCGGCGTTCTTCGCGCGTCATGCCGCCGTCGCCGGTGGTCGTGCTGGTGCCGACTTCCGAGGCGCCCCTGCCGAGCGCTTCCTTCGCCTGCGCCGAGAGCGCGCCGAAACTCATGCCGGCGATGGTGATGGGGGTGGCGATGGTGATGGGGTTGCGCGCGTGGCGCGTGCCGAGCGTGACGCGCGTGTCGCATTTTTCGCGGTAGCCTTCCAGCGGGTAGCGCGACATGCTGGCGCCGAGCAGGAGCAGGTCGTCGAAGGTCGGCACTTGCCGCTTGGCGCCGAAGCCGCGAATGTCGTAGATGCCTTCGCGCGCGGCGCGCTGGATTTCCCGAATCACCGGGCGCGGGAAGGAATGCGACTCGGTGAGCCACGAACGGTCGATTTTTTTGCTCATGCGATTTTCCGCGCGCTCATGTTTTTAATACGCCGCGGCGTTGTCAACTTGGAAGTTATACAATTCGCGCGCCGAGCCGTAGCGCCGAAAGTCAGCCGCTTTCATACCGTCAAAACCGGCGCGCTCCAACAACTGCGTCAGTTCATCGCGGTGTTCTTCTTGCATCGGTTTTTCGACGCAGTCCGCGCCGCAACTCGCGACCTTGCCGCGCACATAGATGCGCGCTTCGTAGAGCGAGTCGCCGAGCGCATCGCCGGCGTCGCCGCACACCACGAGGCGGCCACGCTGCGCCATGAACGCGCTCATGTGACCGATGGAGCCGCCGACCACGATGTCCACGCCCTTCATTGAGATGCCGCAGCGCGCCGCCGCGTTGCCTTCAATCACCAGCAACCCGCCGTGCGCGGTCGCGCCGCAGTATTGCGAGGCGTCGCCCTTGACCGTCACCGTCCCCGACATCATGTTCTCCGCCAGCCCCGGTCCCGCGTTGCCAGTGACCAACACATCGGCGCGCGCAGTCATCCCGGCGCAGTAGTAGCCCGCGTGTCCGTCGATGATGACGTCACCGGCATAGCGCGCGCCGACCGCGATGTTGTGTTTGCCGCCGGGGTTTGATACGCGAATGGTCGCGCCCTCGGCGGCGCGCTCGTGCAACGCGCGGTTGAGTTCGCGCACCGGCGAGTTGTTTAAGTCGAAGTTCACAACCTCACTCATCGCGCAACGCGCATCGAAAGTTATGCTTCACGCGCCCCGCTCCCAACTGTAAATCTTCGCCGGTTGCGGCTCCCAAATGGCGGCGTGCTCGCTGCCGGGGAGTTGCGCGATGGCGCGGTATTCCGATGACATCGCCACCCAGTCATCGGTCTCGGCGAGGATGGCGGGTTTGCAGGCGATGGGGTCGCGCATCACCGCGAAGCCGTCGCGCGAGCCGATGGCGAAGGTGTAGAAACCGTCGAGGTCTTTGAGCGCCGCTTGCATCGCCTCGACCAGCGTCGCGCCCTGCGACAGCCGCCAGGTTAAATAGCCCGCCGCGACTTCGCTGTCGTTGTCGGTCTGAAAGCGAATGCCTTCGGCGCGCAGTTTTTCGCGCAGGCGGTTGTGGTTGGACAGCGAGCCGTTGTGCACCAAACACAAATCCAAGCCGGTGGAAAACGGATGCGAATGCTCCGTGGTGACCGCGCTTTCGGTCGCCATGCGCGTATGCCCGAGCGCGTGCGAGCCGGACATCGCAGGCAAGTCGAAGCGCGCGATGACATCGCCGGGCAGCCCCTTCTCTTTATAGATTTCAATCGCGCCGCCGATGCCGGTGATGTTGACGCCATCCAGATTGGCGACCATCCAATCCGCCGCCTGCGCGCCGTCGCCCTTGAGCGTCACCACCGCGTGGTTCGCCAGCGGCGAAAGCGTGGCGCCCGAGTCGAGCGCGTCTCGGATGCGGGCGTGAATGCCGTCCCAGTCGGTGTCGTCACCCGCGCCCGACTGCAAGGTGATTTTGCTGTGCCCGTCATCAACCGGGTCGCGGTAAATCGCCACGCCGGCGCTGTCGGGTCCGCGCTCGGTCATCTGCACCAACATAGCCGCCAGCATCCGCCCGAGTTGCGCCTCAAGCGCGGCGGATTTGTAATATAAGCCGACTATTCCACACATCGTTTTTTAGTTTACTCTTTAGTTATGGCGCGCAATCAACGCCACCGCCGCCGCCCGCACATGCAACATAGCGGCACGGCGGCGGCGGTGACAACAGCCGCCAAAGCGCGGCTCAAATTACACAAACCACCATCGCTCCATGCACTTGATGCCGTCCAAATCCCACGCCGCCGACAGCCGGTTCTGGCCGACGGTGCTGCGGGTGGCGAACACGTAGTTGCCGAACACCGGGATGAGCGCGCCGTCTTCGTCGCTGCACAGTTGCTGCATCTCGTAATACATCGCGCGGCGTTTATCGTCGTCGAGTTCAACCCGCGCTTGCTTGATCAATGACTTGAATCGCGGCGTCTCCCACTTGGTTCTGAACCAGCCGCCCGATTCGGCAATATAGCCGGTGCTGAACATCCAGTCTTCGGTCACCCGCCCCGCCCAATACTCCGCCGCCCACGGGTCCTGACCCCACACATCCGACCAGTAGCCGTCTCGGGACACGCGCTTGACCTTGATGTCGATGCCGGCTTGGCGCGCCGATTCGCTATACAGCACCGCGCCATCGACGGCGGCGAAGCCGACATCGGCGACGCTGAGTTCGACTTGCAACTTGCTCAAGCCCGCCTTCTTAAGATGAAACTTAGCTTGCTCCGGGTCGAACGCGCGCTGCGGCATCTCGTCGTTGAAATAGACCTGCGACTTGCCGATGGGGTGGTCGTTGCCGATATAGCCGTGCCCTTGCAAAATTTTCTGCAAGAACTCTTCGCGGTCGATGGCAAACTTCAACGCCAGACGCACATCCACATTGTCAAAGGGCGCGACATCGCAGCGCATCGCATAGCCGAAGTGCAGCGTGCCCTGGGTTTCATGTATCTTGATGTTGTCGTCCTGCGCCAACCGGCTCACGGTCTTGCCGTCCACCTGATTCATCGCGTCGATGCCGTCGGACTTGAGCGCGCTGGTTCGGGCGACCACATCGGGCATCACCAACGCCTGGATTTCATCGAAGTGCGCGTTGCCGGCTTTCCAGTAATTTGGGTTGCGCGTCAAGTCGGCGCGCACGCCGGGGTCGTAGCGCTTGAGGACGTAGCCGCCGGTGCCGACGCCGGAGCGCCAATCGACTTCGCCGTCTTTCGCCGGCAACACCGGCACATGATAGTCGCTCATCAAAAACGGCAGGTCGACATTGCCTTCAGTGAGTTCAATTCGCACCGTGTTCGCGCCGTCTTTTGTGACCGAGGTAATCGGTTTCAAGAAACCCTTGGCGCGCGAGGTGGAGTCTTCGGTGAGGTGGTGCAACAGCGAAGCGACCACATCGTCGGAGGTCAGAGTCTTGCCGTTGTGAAACTCGATGCCTTTGCGCAGGTGGAAATGCCAGATTTTGGCGTCGGGGCTGGCTTCCCAACTCTCCGCCAACTCGCCGACCAACTGGTCGTTGTTGTCCACCTCGGTCAGGCAGTTGCGCAACGCCAGCCCGACGTTTTGCATGTAGGTGTCCTCAAAGGTCGCCGGGTCGAGCGAGTCGGTGGTCGAGCCGTGGTTGATGCCGATGCGGAACAAGCCGCCGCGTTTGGGGGTCGCGGCGAGCGCTTGCCGCGCGAGCAAACCGGCGGCGGGGAGCGTCAATCCCATGGCGATGGCGGTGGAAATAAAACGCCGCCGGCTAATGTTGCCGCGTTGCAGCAGCGGCGTCAGATGGGTGATGTCTTTCATCTTGTGCCTCCTCGTGATTGAGTGGAAAAAATGGGAACTATCAATGAGAGTTAAAAAAACAACTCCTCGTCATTGTTTGTATCATCCCTGATACAAACCCTTCGGGCTACGCGAAAATCCGCTCCCGGCGGATTTTTCTCGAACGGTAGAAAGCATGCCCCGTGCCCCGACACGGGGTAAGGAGCGTAGCGACTATATTTTCTTCGCTTCGGGAATCTCCATAAGGTTGGCACGGACTTGAACAAAGCCGTTGCAGGCTCAGCGCCAGCCTTATGGAGATTCCCGAGGACGCAAGTGTCCGTAAGCCGCCGCTTAAAAGAAAAAGCGCGGCGGCAAACGGTCACTAACGCTCGAGAATGACGGGGGTTTTGTTTTTGTTGGGTGTCTTTGTCAACTTTCATTGATAGTTCCCATAGCCAGTTGGAGCGCGGCGTGCAACAGCGTGTTGGCGCCGGCTTCAAGGTGTTCGGGTTCGGCGGATTCGGCTTCGTTGTGGCTGATGCCGCCGGCGCAGGGCACGAAGATCATCGCCGTCGGCACTTTGCGCGCCACTTGGCAGGCGTCGTGGCCCGCGCCGGAGACCATGCGGCGGTTGGCGTAGCCGAGGTGGTCGGCGGCTTGTTGCACGACGTCGACGCATCCCGCATCGAAATGCACCGGCGGGCAATACCAAATCTCATCGACTTGGATTTCCACTTTGCGGTTGCGTTCCACTTCCGCCACTTGTTGATTCAGTTGCGCCGCCATCGCGCTCAGCACGTCGTCGTCGGGGTTGCGGAGGTCGACGCTCATCCGCACCTCGCCGGGGATGGTGTTGCGCGAGTTGGGGCGGACGTGGAGTTCGCCGACGGTGCCGACCGCGTGCGGCGCGAACTGCTCGGCGATTTGCTCGACGCCTTGAATCACCGCCGCCGCCGCCACCAGCGCGTCTTTGCGCCCCGCCATCGGCGTGGAGCCGGTGTGCGCATCTTGTCCGCGCAATGTCAGGTCATACCAGCGCTGTCCCTGACCGCCGGTCACCACGCCGACGATTTCGCCGTGGCGCTCTAAGATAGGACCTTGCTCAATGTGCGCTTCCAAGAAGGCGCCGAGCGGGCGGCGGTCGCAGGCACAGGGCGCGTCTCCGGCGTAGCCGATGCGCGCCAACTCGGCTTCCACGCTCCGCCCGTCGGCGTCGGCGCGCGCGAGCGCAAAATCCAATTCAAACAGCCCGGCATACACGCCTGACGCGAGCATCGCCGGGGCGAAGCGGCTGCCTTCTTCGTTGGTCCAGTCGATTATTTCAAGCGGCGCGGCGGTCTCGATGCCGTGGTCGTTGAGCGTGCGCACCACCTCCAAACCGGCGAGCACGCCGAAGATGCCGTCAAACTTGCCGCCGTGCGGCTGCGTGTCCAAGTGGCTGCCCATGCCGACCGGCAAGCGCTGCGGGTCGCGCCCGGAATAGCGCGCGAAGATGTTGCCCATTTGGTCGACGGTGATGTCGCAGTTGGCTTCGCGGCACCAGCGCGAAAAGAGTTCGCGCCCGGCGCGGTCTTCGTCGGTGAGCGCCAGCCGGCACGAGCCGCCGGCGGCGGTCGCGCCGATTTCCGCCATCGCCATGATGCTGCTCCACAGGCGCTCGCCGTTTATCCGCAGATGTTGCAGATTTTGGGTCATAGTCGCATTCATTAGGCGGGGTCTCGGCGTAGCGCTTGGCACAGGCAATGGACGCCGCCGCCGCCGAGCGTGAACATCGACATGTCCGGGGCGAACACTTCAAAACCGCGCGCGCGCATTTGTGCAATGAGCGCGTCCGAGCCTTTCATCGCCAGCACGCGCTGCTCGCCGAGGCTGACGAGGTTGACGCCGAGGTCTTTGGCTTCGCCGTAGTTGACATCGATGAAATCAAAGCCTTTGTCGCGTAGCCACTCCACCAACCAGTCTTCGAGCGCGTCCAAACACGCCACCAATAGTTTCGGCGCCAGCGGCACGACCAAGCCGTCCATGTGAACGAATTCGCGCGAAATCGGCGCCACCTGCGCTTCCCAACCTTCCTCGCGCACCCAGCCGGCGACTTGCTCGGCGCCGGCTTGCTCGGAGCGCTCGCCGCAGTAGCCGATGAGCACGAGGCCCGGCTCAAGAATGACAAAATCGCCGCCTTCAAAGTGTCCGGCGCTGGCGTATTTCCAAATCGGGATGTGATGTTCCTGATAGAAGCGAATCGCGGTGACGTAATCGGCGCGCCGGCATTTAAGTTGCATGTGGCAGATGAGCGCGCCCCACGGCGTCATCGCGCTGGAGTCGCGCGCGAAGAAGTTGCGGTGCAGGCTTTCGTCGGCGTCTAAGTAGTGGCAGGTGACGCCGGCTTGCTCGTAGATGCGCACCATCTCATTGTGCTGCGCGGCGGCGAGTTCGAGGTCGAAGGTGACGCCGGTTTTGTGCTGGTTTGCCAGCGTGCGGCCGATGATGGGACCGGCTTCAACCCAGCGGTAGTATAATGGCTTGCCGAGCAACACATCGCGCAACCGGGCGTAGTCGTTGTCCAGCCCCCAAGGCACGGCGTTGGGGAGTTCTGTCTTAGCCTCGGCATTAGCCTTAGCGCGAGTTACCGCCGCCATGATAACCTCCGAGAATCAGATGGTCGGTCGCATAATCTAGCACACTTTATCGGCAGCGCAACCAGCAGGAGTATTCAATGATACGAACCGGCGAGCAATATCGTGAGGGCTTGCGAGACGGGCGCGAGGTGTATGTGGATGGCGCGCGCGTTGAGGATGTGACCGGGCATCGCCAGTTCAAGCCGGTGGTGGATGTGCGCGCGCGCATTTACGACATGGCGCACGCCGACGACACGCGCGATGCGATGACCTACGAAGCCGACGGCGAGCGCTGTGCCATCGGCTTGCGACCGCCGACATCCCGCGACGATTGGGAGGCGAAACGCAACGCCGTGGATTTGGTGATGACCGACATCGGCGGCGTCGTCACCCGGGTCGGCGACGAGACCATCGGCGAGATGTGGTCGCTGTGGGACGGCGCCGACATTCTCAATGAAATCGATTCGCGCTTTGCCGACAACATCGAGCGCCATATTAAAACCGCGGTGCGCAACGACCCGTTCCACGTGTCCGCCAACACCGACCCCAAAGGCGACCGCTCGAAAAAACCGCAAGACCAAGACCCGGATATGCTCGTGCATGTGGTCGCGGAAAACGACAACGGCATCGTCATCCGCGGGGCGAAATTTGAGACCGCGGCGGCGTATTCCGACCAGGCTTTCTTGAAGCCGACGATTGCCAACTGGGGCGACGATGCGTTGTCCGACTACGCGGTCGGCTGCATTCTGCGGATGAATGCAAGCGGCGTGAAACACATTTGCCGCGCCGGTTTCGCCGGCGTGGGATCAAAGCGGGACTATCCGTTGTCGAATCGTTTTGACGAGGTTGATACGCTCATCATTTTGGATGATGTGCAGATTCCGTGGGAGGATGTGCTCTTCTACCGGCACACCCGCGCGGCGTCTTTCATTCGCGCCACGCTGCACCGCTACTCGGCGTTTCCGTTCGTCCAGCGCATCCTGACTTACAGCGACATGATGATCGGCGCGGCGCTGTGGAACATCAAACAAACGGGTCTCGAAAACCAACCCGCGGTGCAGGAAAAACTGGCGCAACTGGCGGTTTACCGCGAAGGCATCAACGCGCACCTGACCGCCGCCATCGCCACCGGGGAAGTGAGTCCGAGCGGCTTGTTGATGCCCAACCAGTCGTTGCTGTTCACGGGGCGCGTGCATGCCTGCGCGAACCTGCCGGCGATGATGCATATCGCGCGGGAACTGTGCGGCGGGCAGATTTGCGTGACCCCGGACGCCGCCTCGTTTGAGTCGGAAGCGACCGGTCCGTGGCTCGACAAATTCTACTCCATCAACGAGAACTGGGTGGCAAACGACCGGCGCAAACTGCTGGCATTCGCGCGCGACTTGCTCAACTCCGGCTACGCCAGCCACCGCCTGACCTTTCAGTTGTTCGCGCAGTCGCCGCCGTTCGCGCATCTGGCGGCGGTGTATCGAAATTTCGGCTGGGATGGTCCGCTTGATTTGGTGAAACATTCCGCCGACTTGTCGGATAATGTGAGCGCGACTTAGCCGCCAACACCGAAAACGACATGAACGCCAAGAACCCGCATCACCGCCATCGCACTTTCAACACCCGCGACACCTATCCGAACCAAAATCTGGACAACGACTTGTGTCAGGCGGTGGTGGCGCGCGGCGCGGTGGTGTTCGTGCGCGGGCAGGTCGGGCAGGAAATTGACGGCTTTGCGAGCATCGCCGATGCCGGTCCCGGCGCGCAGGCCGACCAGGCGATGCGTAATGTCGCGCAACTGCTCAGCGAAGTCGGCTCCGACCTCAGCCACATTTGCCGCATTCAGGTTTATATCACCGACCGCGCGCACCGGGACGAGGTGTATCAAACGATTGGCAAATGGTTGAAGGGCGTGTATCCGGTCTCCACGGGCTTGATTGTCAGCGGCCTCGCGCGGCCCGAATGGGTGATGGAGATTGAGGTGACTGCGGTGATTCCTGAGGGCGGCGGGGATGAGGGTGACTGAGCGATGACTTTCTCCGTCGTCGGTCGTTGCCGGCGCAGCGGCATGCTCGGCGTGGCGCTCACCACTTCCAGCATCGCGGTCGGCGCCCGCTGCCCGCATGTGCGCGCCGGCGTCGGCGCGGTCGCCACGCAGAACATCACCGACCCCTCCCTCGGTCCCGCGGTTCTCGACCGCATCGAGTCGGGACGCGACGCCCAAAGCGCGTTACGCGACGCGTTGGAAGACCGCCCGCATCTGGCTTACCGGCAAGTCACCGTGATCGACCATCGCGGCGCGACCGCCTGTCATTCGGGCGAGCGCATTCTCGGCAAACACGCGGCATTGGCGGGCGACGATTGCTATGGCGCGGGAAACCTGCTCGCCAACGAGTCGGTCATCGCCGAAATCATCCAGGGTTTCGAGCGGCACAGCGAAGACCACCTCGCCGAGCGGTTGCTCAAGGCGATTGAAGCGGGATTGGCGGGCGGCGGCGAGCAGGGCGAAGTTCATTCCGCCGCCCTGCTGGTGGCGGATAAGCACTCGTTTCCGTTGGTGGATTTGCGAATCGACTGGCGCGACCACGACCCGGTGGGCGCGTTGCGCGAGTTGTGGCACGCCTATCGCCCGCAGATGGACGACTATCTCGTGCGCGCGCTCGACCCCGCCAACGCGCCCGCTTATGGTGTGCCCGGCGACCTCGTCAACGAAGGCGGCGACCAATAACCCCGCAGTCTGTTGAGCGGGAGTCCAGCGTCTTTTTAGTGTTGTTCTTTGCGCCGACAGTGTTGTTTAAGGAAAAAACAGTGTTGTTTGCGCGAGAAACAGTGTTGTTTACGCGAGAAATAGTGTTGTTTGCGCTCAAAACAGTGTTGTTTACGCGAGAAACAGTGCTGTTTACGCAAAAAACAACACTAATTCTTCCGCGTTGAGCACTGTTTCTCGCACAAACAACACTAAACCGCGCGCCATTACAGGAAGAAATCCGCCAAACACCGTAAAAAATCCGCCAGCATCCCTTTGTTTATGCGGTTTTGCGCTTGGAAGGCAGTTCAACAACGGCAAGCCACGCTTTCAGCGGCGGCGGGCAAAAAAAGATTGACATCGGCGGGGAAATCCGTTTAATCGCGGTTGCTAACATTTTCATCAGCAGACCCCGCTTGTCGGGTTACCTGCTTAATACAACAGCGATTTTTTTACACCCGCCCGGTGCCTTACCGTGCGGGGCGAATAGGCAGGAATTTCACTTTCTGTTGATGTGATGTTAGCAACGGCCCGGCGCCTGTGCGCCGGAAAATTGCAATGTTCACGCGCCGGAGGGTGTAGTAATGAAACAAATCAGTAAACTGCTTTTGATTGTAGTTGGGATGGCTTTTTTGGCGGGGTGTGCCACCAAAGTAAACTATATCCCTGTTCCCGGCGTGGAGCATACCCAACCCTTTGCGCAGATAAGGGCTAAATGCATAAAGGAAGCAGGACAGTCGGTTGCTATTGGCAGTGGACAGTCTTCCGCTTCATCAGGGGTTTCTACTGGTGGTATTTTGGGGACTCTGGTCACCGGCAGCGTAACGACAGCGAGAGGAGTGATTGCCAACCAACAAATTGTAGGAAAATTCTTTGAATCTTGCATGGTTGAAAATGGATACGAAGTGCGTTGCGAGGGACCGATGAGTGGGGACTGCGGTACTGGTATTATATTTAACGGGGGGTATGCTAAGGAAACCTATCCTTGATAGCCCCCTTTGGGTTGCTTATTGGTGAGGCGGGGTTGTTGGCGGCGTTGCAAAACCGCCCGCATCTGGCATACTGCCAAGTTACCGTGGTCGACCACAGCGGCGCAGCCTCGCGCTAACACGCCAACCAAGCCGCGTGCCCCTGACGCGCGTAGTCGAGAATTTTCCGGTCGCGGGTGACGAGGCTGTAACCGTATTGCCGCGCGGTGGCGAGCAAGATTCGGTCGGCGGGGTCGGCGGGGGGCTCGCCGGGTAGAAAGGACGAGTCGATCAACACCGCCGGCGGCATATCGGCGAGCACCAGCCCGCGCTGCGCCTGCATGACTTCAAACCACTGCCGCACCGTGAACGAAATGCGCCCGCGCGCAATCAGCAACCCAACCTCCCACATCGAAATCGGCGACATAAAAATTGCCAGTCCGTGCTTGCCGCACTCCTCGAGCGCGTCGACCGACTGCGCGCTCATCTTGGCGCCGCTGAGACTCCAAATCAGCGCGCAGGTATCCAGCAGTAAGGGCGTCGGCATCAGATTTCCTCGGCGCTCGCGTCCCAATTCGCATCCGCCGGCGCGGTCAGGTCGCAGTCGTCCGACACCGTAATCATGCCCTTCATGCAGCCGTAAAGCGGCGTCGCATACTTGGCATGCATGGCGGCGGAATCCTGTAAAAAATCGCGGCTCGCCAAACGTTCATAGTGCGCCGGTTCAGCGTGCGTCGCTTGACGGCGAAAAACCAAACGCTCGTGCTGCATATCAACCTGCTCGCTGCGATAACCCGCGTTCAGCCACGCTTTGGTAATCACGCTGTTGCTCGGATTGTTGCTCCACCACGGACGGTGTTTGCGCGCTGACGACGGCAATTTCGACTTGATGATGTCCTCGATTTCGGCAAACGACATCGGCAGCGAATCGCCCGCCTGCGCTTTCAGATACGCCTGCAACGGGTCGTATTTGTTGCTCATATCACACCTCCAATAGGTATAGTGATTTATGGAATGCTAACCCTAACTATACCTATCCCCCCTGTCAAGCACTTTTTTCACCAAACCCCACCGAGATTGCCACCCGTAGCCGCCGGGTGCGGTAAACTGTCCGCCCGACACCAACACCAACACCAACGCCAGCCCGCCAGCCTCCGCCCGCAATGCCAACCCTGTCCCTTCAGCAAATCCGGCGGTTCAACCGAGACGGTTTCCTGATGATTGAGGACGCGCTGTCGCCCGCGCAACTGCGCCCGTTGCGCGAGCAGTTTGACCGCTGGACGGAGGAAAGCCGCGCGCATCGCCAACCCTACGGCGAGACCCTGGACGGACGCTCGCGGTTTGACCTGGAACCGGGACACCGCGCGAGCCAACCGGCGCTCAGGCGAATCGCGTCACCGCTTGAGATTTCCGCCGACTACCTGCGGGCGATGCGGGAGAACAAGGCGGTCGACGCCCTCACCGACTTGCTGGGCGCCAACATCAAGTTCCACCACTGCAAAATCAATTCCAAACTGCCGGGCGCCGCCACGGCGGTGAAGTTCCACCAGGACTTCTTGTATGAGCCGCATTCCAACGACGACCTAATCACCGTGCTGATGTTTATCGACGAGGTGACCGCGCAAAACGGCCCCCTGGAGGTCGTCCCCGGCTCCCACACGGGACCGTTATACGAACTATGGCACGACGGCGTTTTTACCGGCGCCATCGACAACCGCGTTGCCGCCGAGGTCGCGCAAGAGACGGTCGAATGCACCGGACCCGCCGGCGCCGCCTGCCTGATGCACACCCGCCTGCTACACGGCTCCGCCGCCAACCTGTCCGACCACCCGCGCACCCTGTTCATTGCCATCTACAGCGCCGAAGACGCCCTACCCCTCTCCCCCAACCCACTACCCAGCCACCACGCCGGCGAAATCATCCGCGGCCAACAAACCCACCGCGTGCGCTGCAGCCGTTACGAAATGGCGCTGCCCGAAGTGCCCGAATCGGCTTCGTTCTTCGACCAGCAAGCCGGGCGGGGGTGACCGACAAAGGCGTTTAAAGTTGCGCGTTTTGCGCGACTATCAGGGGGAAAATTTTCAAGCATTTGCTGATGAACTACCGTATAATTTAAGCATGGCTGAACCTTTATTTGAAAAACTTGCCAGCGATGTCGCCGAATGGCGGAAAAATGGCTATAACGGCACGGATTTCCCGCTGATTGGCGAGATACTTGCGTGGCAAACGGAAACCGAGATGGCGGCTGATGTGCCACACTCCACGCTCAAATTTCTGCGCGAACCCCAGTTTCTTGCTCTTGAGGTGTATTGGTATGTCCGTCTCGTATTGAAAACTCCGCACATCAAGGGCATTTACGAACATTACTACGGGAATGATAAAAAAGAATTCTTTGACGCGCTGGGCATTCCAATATCAAGCGATGCTGTGGAGTATGCCGAAATAGACAGCATTATTAAGAAGGTTAAAGAAGATAGTCAATTTGTTAAAAAAAAGAAAATTCAGGCGTTGAACGAAGCTCTGAATTTAGATTATCCCAGTTACATACTCGCTTTGGCGATGGGCGCGGGGAAAACTGTTTTGATTGGGACAATTATTGCAACTGAATTTGCGATGTCTCTCCGCCACCCAGAAGGAAAATTTATGAAAAACGCGCTGGTTTTTGCTCCCGGTACCACGATTATAGAGAGCCTGCGCGAACTCAGTGAAATGCCCTTTGAAAAGATTTTGCCACCTGACATCAATCGAGATTTTCTTGCCAACTTAAAGATAGAATTTCCGGGTAGCCAAAAAGACATACAAGCACAAAGAGCAAGCAGTTATAACTTGATTGTAACCAACACCGAAAAAATCAGCCTGCGCGCCAAGCAAAGAAGCAATCAGAGCGCGCTAGCTTTTGAGCACAAAGAAGCGCAAGCAAATTTAAGATTGCAAAAAATTGCAAGTCTGCCGAATCTCGGCGTGTTTTCCGATGAAGCCCACCATACCTATGGAAATACTTTTGACAAAATAAAACGAGTGCGGGAAACAATTGATTACATACATCAACAAACACAGATAATTGCAGTAATCAACACAACCGGAACGCCATACTATAAAAAGCAACCCTTGAAAGAGGTGATTGTCTGGTATGGACTTGGGGAAGGCATCAAAGACAACATTTTGAAAGACCTGAATAATGGCATTCATCAATACAACTTGAAAAAACGCTCAGAAAAAATCGTATTTGCCGACATCATAGAGGAATTTTTCAATAATTACGGCGATGTTTCACTTCCCAACGGAGCGAAAGCAAAAATTGCTTTCTATTTCAAAACGCAAGCGCACTTGGACAACTCCCGACCGCTGATTGAATTGGCGATGGCCAAAGTCGGGGAAAATGCTGCACAGATACTGGTAAATACGCAAACATCCGCCGCCGCCCAGATAGACGAATTCAAACGGCTTAATAATCCCGGCAATCAAAAGCGGGTGATTTTACTTATCAGCAAAGGGGTGGAAGGCTGGAATTGCCCAAGTTTGTTTGCTTGTGCGTTAATTAAAGAACAAACATCAAGCAACAACTACGTCTTACAAGCGGCAACTCGATGTTTGCGGCAGGTTCCGGGCAACACACATTCGGCAAAAATCTTTCTCGACTCCGGAAATTCCAACACGCTAAACAAACAGTTGCAGGAAAATTTTCGTTCCAATTTGGATGATCTTAGATTTAGGGAACGCAACAAAAAAACCGTCACTCTGCGCATCCTCAAAACCGAACTACCGAAACTGGAAATCACCCGTACGGTGAAAAGAGCGGAAAGGGATGACGCAAAATGCGGGAAGGTCGCTTTAACAAAACCAAAAGCGCAACAAATGCCCGGAATTCTGCGTAGCATATTAACACCGGATTTCAGCGGACCGAGGGAAATATTGTTGCCGACAGGCGAAACCATGGAGTTGCCTGCGGAAAAGCGAGGAACAGATTGCCACACCGCCGCTTGGAAAATCGCATCGCGATATCATTTGCCTGTGATGTGGATATTGGAAAAACTGAACAACTTTTACCCGAAAGGGGAAATACCGGATAATCATCTATACGGACTTTTTCGTCAGGTCGAACAACAGCAAGCGAACTACAAAACAGTTAAAGATACGGTAACAGAAGTGATGGCGTTAATTCGAATGCAGGATGAGAACGGGGAGGATGTTTTTGAGAAAGATGCAAATGATGTTTATGTTCATAATTTGCGCTTGCTGGAAAAAACATACGATGAAATGAAGCAAAATGACCTGTTTGCTGAAAGCGGCCAGTATTCGGACAAGCATAATCTGAGTTTTCACTATGATCCTTACAACTTTGACAGCCAGCCAGAGCGTTCATTATTTCAACAGGTTTTATCCGTGCTGAATACTGACCCCGATGATGTGGAAGCGTTCTTATTCACCGGTGGAATGACCGATTCGAGAAAAACCGATTTTCACTTTGAATATCTGGGTGAGGACAAGCGGTATCACCGCTATTTTCCCGATTTCGTGATTGTAAAAAAGACTGGGGAATTTTACATCGTTGAGGTTAAAGACGAAAGTAGACGCAAGGACGCTATCGTGGAAGCCAAGAGAAAGGCGGTCGAGAGGTTGCAAAAAATACAACCGGACAGGTTCAAGTACAACATCGTCTATACTTCGACAAACGCTATCGGTATCGAAGACATCAAGCCAGTTATGGACTGGGTGAGGAAATGAAAAAGAAGTCGCTTAAAATTAGTTCCGTCAAAGGTCGTCCATTATTGCATTGGGTAGGCAAAAAGCCGCTTGATGTTGTCAAGCATTTTCCCGCACAATTGTGTGAAGGAGTTGGCATAAGCAATCCACCCGCGGAGCCCTCTTACAAGCAATTTGCCGAAAATAATTACAATCTACTGCTTCACGGCGATAACAAAGAAATTCTGTCTTCCCTTTTGATTTCGGGGTTTAGGGGAAAGATTGATTTAATTTATATTGATCCACCATTTGACAGTGGCGCGGATTATGTGCGCAAGGTCAAGTTGCGCGGTGTAGGCAATGGAAATGGTAACGGAAATAGTAACGAAATTGCGAGTGAAGGTTACTCAAGAGTAGAACAAGCGCAGTATGAGGACATTTGGGCAAATGATAATTATTTACAGTTCATGTATGAGCGATTGATTTTGCTACGGGAGTTGTTGAGCGATCAAGGCAGTATTTATTTGCATTGCGATTGGCGCAAAAATCATCACTTGCGATTTTTATTAGATGAAGTTTTTGGGGAGGAGAATTTTTGCAATAATATCGCATGGTATTACAGACGCTGGAATATTGAAGCCAAATCATTTGCAAGTAATTACGACAATGTGTTTTGGTATGCCAAAACAAAAGGGTCTCATATTTTCAATCAAATGTTTATTCCAAAAAGCGAACAATCCAGTGCTCAAGGAGTTGCGTGGAAAAGTGTCGTTAATGAATATGGGCAAAGAGTGTCAATTCAAACTAAAGAACCGACGAAAGGCGTTCCTATGCCAGATGTATGGAAATTTGAAGAAGGAACTAGTGATTTTTGGGAGATTTCAATGATAAATCCTGTGGCCCTCGAAAGAACACCTTACCCAACCCAAAAACCAGAAGCCCTTTTAGAGCGCATAATCAAAGCATCTAGCAACGAAAATTCTATCATCCTTGACTGCTTCTGTGGCTCCGGTACAACCGCCGCAGTCACGGAAAAATTAGGCCGTCGCTGGATTATGGCTGATTTGAACAAAGGCGCAATCCAAACCACCATCAACAGATTACAAAGCATAATCAAAGAAAAAAACGACAAACTGACGGAAAAAAATGGGCATGGACTTATCCACTATCGGGTGAACAATTACGACTGTGCCAAACAGAACGATCTCAAGAAAATAATTATCTCCAAATACGGCATTCAAATAGATCGTCAGGATATGTTCTTTGATGGAACGGTCGGTGGTTTGCTGGCAAAAGTTATTGACCTGAACAGACCGTTGACTCGATTGGATATACAAATCATCAAAGATGAAATTGCCAACAACCGGGCGGACGATATTCGAGATATTGCAGTGTTCTGCAACGGTTCCGAATTGGAAATAATCAACGAACTTTCCGAGGAGAAGAGTCCCATCAATAAAATCACCGTCCACGATATTCAACAGGACGGTATGATAACCAATCAACCCGCAGAATCAGAAGTGAAAATCACAAAAAGAGGGAAACGGGCAACCGTAACTATTGAGCAGTACATCAGCCCGACCATCCTTGCTAGATTAAATATTGACCGAACGCTTTTTGATGAGCATATCGATGACTTCCGCGCGCAAATCGACTGCGTACTGATTGACACCAACTACAATAACAAGCACTTCAACATCGTGGAAAGTGACATCCCGCAAAAGAAAAGCGACTTCATCAAAGGCCGGTATACGTTGTCCCTTCCCAGCGCCAAAGCTAAAATCGCAGTAAAGATTGTAGATATGCTGGGAGAAGAAACGATTATCACCAAATAATTTTTAACATAACCCCATGAAAACACCCACCCCACCCTACGACACTCAGGAAATCCAGCGTAAAGACCGCGCGCATCATCTTCATCCGTGGACTGATTTTGCCGGGCTTGAGGAGAAGGGGTCGTTGGTTTTGACTGATGCTGAGGGGGCTTATGTTTGTGATTCGGTTGGGAATAAATATCTCGATGGGATTGGCGGGTTGTGGTGTGTTAATGTGGGTTATGGGCGCACCGAGATTGCCGAGGCGATGGCGGCGCAGGCGGGGAAGATGGTTTATTACTCCTCGTTCGGCGCGCACACCTCCATCCCCGCCGCCGAGTTGGCGCATAAACTGGCTTCGCTCGCCCCCGCCGGGCTCAACCACATTCAGTTCGGCACCGGCGGGTCGATGGCTAACGACACCGCCATTCGCATGGTTCATTTCTACTTCAACCGGCTCGGCAAACAATCCAAAAAGAAAATCATCACGCGCCACGACGGCTATCACGGCAGCACTTATTTGGCGATGTCGCTGACCGGCGTGGCGTTCGACCATCAAGGTTTTGACATCATCGACGACGGCTTGATTGAGCGCGTGTCATCGCCCAACACTTACCGCCGCCCCGACGGCTTGTCGCCGGCGCAGTTCTGCGATGAACTGGTCGATGAGTTTGAAAACAAAATCGCCGCGCTCGGCGCCGACAACGTCGCCGCTTTTATCGCCGAGCCGATTATGGGCGCCGGCGGCGTCATCGTCGCCCCGCCCGACTACCACCGCCGCATGCTGGAAGTGTGCCGCCGCCACGGCGTGCTGTATATCGCCGACGAAGTCGTCACCGCCTTCGGGCGCCTCGGGCACTTCTTCGCATCGCAAGACGTGTTCGGCATCGTGCCCGACTTAATCACCAGCGCCAAAGGGTTGTCTTCCGCCTACGCCCCGCTGTCCGCCACCATCATGTCCGACGAGTTCTACGACGTCATCAGCGCCCCCCGCTCCAAAGGCGCATTGCTCACCCACGGCTTCACCTACTCGGGGCATCCGGTGTGCTGCGCCGCCGGGCTCAAAAATATTGAGATTATGGAGCGCGAAGATATTTGCGGACATGTGCGCGAAGTCGGACCCTATCTGGAAGCGCAACTTGCGACCCTCGCCGACCTCGACATAGTCGGCGACATTCGCGGCAGTCATTTTATGATGTGCGTGGAGAACGTCGCCGACAAGCACAGCAAAGCGCTGCTGGCGGACGAGGTTGAAGTCGGCAATCGCATCGCCGATGCGGCGGAAAAACGCGGCGTGCTGGTGCGCCCCATCGGTCACTTGAATGTGCTGTCCCCGCCGCTGATATTGACACGCGAGCAAATCGATACGCTGGTGTCGGTGTTGCGCGAGTCCATCGTTGAAGTGATGGACGACCTGACCCGCGAAGGATTGTGGAAGGCGTGACCTCGCACGAAACATAAACCCGCGCCGCAGACCTCTTGGCATCCAATCGCTCCCACCGGAAAAGAAAGCCGGGTCGCAAGTCGGCGGTAACCGACACGGCGGCGGTGGCTGACGCTAAGCCGACGTTGCCGCCGTTGCCGCCGGAACCGTCGTCGCCAACCGCCACCGCCACCGCTGAGCTCAGCACCACCCGCCTCGCACGCACGACATGGTGGCTGCTCCTATTACTGGTGCTGGGCATCAGCGCCGCATTGCGCGTTGCCGATTACGGCGCGTGGCAAGACCATCGCGAGCGGTATTTCTTTGACGACCAGCCGGTGTTGCTGAACGCCGACGGCTACCACTACCTGCGCTTGGCGCGCGACTATCGCGACGACCGCTATGCGCCCACCGACGAATTGCGAACCACGCCGGAGCATCCGCCGCGCCCTGCGCCGGTGCCGCTGCTCTCGTGGATGACCGCCACGGTCAGCGCCGCCACTCCCCTGTCGCTGGCGTGGACCGCCGTGCTGCTGCCGATTGCCCTCGCCCTGTTGCTGTCCATTCCGGTGCTGATGCTCTGCCGGCAGTTGCGCATCCCGCCCTTCGCCGCGCTGGTCGCCACGCTGGTTGCGCTCAACACCCAGTGGTTCGTCACGCGCACGCGCCTCGGCGCATTCGACACCGACTGCCTCATCGTCGCCTTCACCCTGGGCGCGCAGGCGGCGGCGCTGGGCTTCGGCTTATGCCGCGACCGCCGGCGGTATTTCTATCTGCTCGGCGCCGCGCTCAACGCCGCACTCTTCGCGCTGTGGTGGGACCTGGCGCCGGAAGTGGTCGCGGTGATTTGCCTCACGCCGTTGCTCATCAGCGCCGCGTGGTATTACCGCCCGCCGCGCGGTGAAGCGCTCGCCGCCGCCGCGCTCGGGTTGGTTCTGCTCATCGTCGTGGCGGGCGTGTGGGGCGAACAACTGGTCGCGCTCGTGCGCAACATCCGGGAAATCTTGTTCTACGGCATCAAAAGCGGTGGCGGTGGCGGCGGCTTTCCCAACGTGGCGACCGACATCGCCGAACTCGGCGGCTTCGGTCTGCAATCGCTGATTAACAACACCACGGGTCTCCTCGCGAGCCTGCTACTCGGCATCGCCGGTCTCGCGTGGCTGGCGTGCGCGCAACCCAAAGCGGCATTCACCGCGCTCGCCGTGCCGGTGCTGCTCGCCCTCAGCGCGTTCTACTTCGGCCAGCGCGGGCTGCTGTTCTGGGGACCGCCGCTCGGCATCGGCACCGGCTTCATCCTCGCCCTCGCCGCCCGCCATGCGCGGCGATTGGGGTTGCGGTTTGGGTTGGAAATGCCCGCGCACTGGCTCGCCGCTCCCCTCTTCGCGGCGGGCGCGGCGCTCGCCATCGTGCCGGCGGCGGCGCGCGAGTTGGATTCATCGGTGCTGTCGCCGCGCATCACGCTGGCGCTGCCGGTCATCCAAGCCATTCGCGCGCACACCCCGCCCGACGCGCTCCTGTGGGCGCCGTGGTCGCTCGGCTATCCGATTATGTATTACACCGGGCGGCGCGTGATTGCGGATGGCGAGTTTATGAGCGGCGAGCGGCAGGTCTATGCGAATATGCCGCTGGCGAGCAACGACCCGGCGTTCGCGCGCCACTTCATTCGTTTTTACGCGCAACGCGGTCTGAGCGGCTTGCGGAAAATCAACCAACTCGCCGGCTCGACCGACACGGGCTTGCGCTGGATGCGGGAATGGTTTGGCAAGCCCGCCGATGCAGCCGCGCAAAGCCTGCACCAACTCGCTGCCGATGCGCCGGCATCAAGCACCGCTAACGACGGCGATGAGTTCGCCACCGTGGAAGCGTGCCGCGCTTTCCTGTTTCCCAACAACACCGAGCCGATTTTCCTGTCCATCTATCACGAGCAACTAACCAGCAAATGGTTCTGGTATGGCACCTGGGACGCGGCGCGCGGGAAGGGCTTGCCGCCGGCGCATCTGCTCTTCCACAACGTGCGCCTGCAAGGCGACAGGCTGATGACCGGCGGCGACTTCTCCTTCGACGTGCGCGAGGGAAAAAACACCGTGTTCTCGGTCAACGACGAAACCATCCGCCAACCCCTCAACAAATTCATCACCCACACCGGACACGCGCTAGAAGAAACCGACTACGGACACCCCGGCGGCCTGCACTTCGAATGGATACCCAGCGCCGCATTCGGAATGCTAATGACCCACGAAGTAGCCGAGTCACTAATCAACCGCCTATTCATCCGCCACACAATGAACCCCGCTTACTTCCGTCACGCTTTTGTGCAGAGCCCGACGGTGTCGTTGTGGGAAGTAGGCGTCATTCCCGAGCGTTAGTGTCCCCCTACTCCGTCATTCACAATAACCTCGTCATTCTCGAGCGTTAGCGCCCGTTGTCGCGCAGCGACTTACGGGCGCTTACGTCCTCGGGAATCTCCCTAAGACTAGCGCTGAGCCCAAACAACGTCATTCCCGCTCAAAAGACTGCGGGAATGGCGGCTTACCCGCCGCCTGCTTCGCTCGCTTTGTTCAAGTCCGCGTCAGTCTTAGGGAGATTCCCGAGGACGCAAGTGTCCGGTAAGCCGCCGCTTAAAAGAAAAAGCGCGGCGGCAACGGACACTAACGCTCGAGAATGACGAGGTTGTTGTGAATGACGAGGTTTTGTTTTTGTTGGAGTTGTTGTTCTTATCAACTTTGCTTGATAGTTCCATAACTTTTTGACACAGATGGCATTAGTGTTCAAAACCTCTGACTGACGATGGCAACGGAGAAAATCGAAATCCGATTAAAACAAACGCGCGTAAAACGCGCTCAGCTATGCCGGTTGAGTTTCCGGCATTTCATCGTATGTCCGATTGTTAAGCAGACGCCCGTGCCGATGCTTTTGAACACCACCCCATTGCTTGAAAAAGAAAGCGGCATCAACAGCACGACATTGTTTTCTGATTGACCAAACCCAAGTTTTTTCCATCGGTCTTGCTTTAGGTCCCGATTCACCGCCAACAATCACCCAGTGGATGCCATCAAGCGGCAGATTTTCCGTTGGCCCAATTAGCGGTTCGCAGGAAAGAAAACGGACATGAGCGGGCACTTCAAGCAAGTCATGGATGCGGTGATAAACACGTTCGTCCTCTACACTGACACCCATCCAGATATTCGGTGTCCAGTTGAGCTTGTTCGCCAGAGTTTTCAAGCGACCGCCGCGTTTGGTTAATACTTGAAAGGTATGCTGCGGGCAATCGTTCATCGTTTGGAATACGCGCTGAATGAATTCGGTTGGCACGTCCTTATGAAACAAATCGCTCATGGAGTTGACAAAAATTATACGTGATGAACGCCACCTTCTCGGCGCATCAATCAGGTCGTCGTGGAGGGTAATTTTGAACCCATTCTGGTAGCGTTTATTACCCATAGCCTGAAGCCGAAAAGCCATACGATGAGCATAGCAATGCTTGCATCCGGCGCTGATTTTGGTACAGCCTGTGACTGGATTCCAAGTAGTCTCGGTCCATTCGATTGACGATGTTCCGCTCATTGCTCATTTCCTTTTAATCGAGGAAATGTTACGGGAACATCATCTCCGAATGTACCTTTTTTGTGTTTAGGTGCTGTAATTTTTTGTTGTTGATCCAATTGTTGGAGTACTTCCTTATAGTTTGCACTGATGTAAGGGCGATTAACGCTGTGTCGTTTGTAGATTTGTCGCATCGTGATTGTTTCTCCAGAAAATTCTTTGAGAAGCATATCACCCAAATCATCAAGAGGACGCAACGCTTCATGGGGGCGTGACGGAAAGAATAGCACCTGCCGCACTTGTGTCGCCGCTGGATTATACTCGAAGCTGGCAACACCCTGTACAATTGTCGAAGATTCTTTGGCCATAATTTCCTTCATAACTTCATAACCTTTGAAATTCTTACTCACAAATATTAGGTAATGACTCACTCTTGTCCCCCGGTCATTCTTGAAGCAAAACGGTAATACATATTCTGGTCCAGATTCGTGTAGCGCACCGCACAATTCATCGAGGATAGTCGATTCCCGTTTAGTCGTGGAAAGTCTACTTAATTTCCTCCTTAATTTGTCTGCACGCTCCGCACCAAAAAGCATATTCATATGTTCTTTGACCATAGGATTATTCAGCCCCATATTGATACGATTATAGTTAAAGAAAAAAATGCAATCACAACCCCAATCTTTCAGTACAGACTTAAGCAAGCGCAAAGTAACCCCTTTATAACCCCATGGGTCGAAGAAAAAGAGTGTGGGAACGAGTTTTTTATTTTCAAACGTATTAGCGATAGTTTCATCAACTTCCTGATTTGAAATTTCTGGAGGATGTTTGAGTGAATCTACATCCGATAATTGACCGATAGATTTCTCTAACGAATTCATTTGCTCTTGATCTTTATCATTGAAAAATGTTACGAGTCTTTGACGAATATCTTCGTTCTTAATGGCCACTCCCAAAATCCGCAAAGGCGTTGAAGTTGTGCCATCTGAATATCGACCCGGCCCGGCAAACAAATCTATGTAAGCAATTCTTTTATCCTCTTGCGCTGGATTCTTGTTTTGGGCCCCAATAATTATCCTTGCCCAAGCTGTAAAATATTTGGCAACGATGGCAGACTTGACCCGTGACTGTTTCGTGCTTTCGTTGAAAAAATTTTTTGTCATGTGTCGCTCGACTTAAGGTGACCTACTGCTCTTCTCAACCGCGGAAATGGTTTTCTAGCCGCTTATTTCCTTGCTATCAATTATTATTTCATCACCTGCTATGTTTCTAATTTTCATTCTAAAGTTGCTCGTGGCGAGTGTATAAACGGCTTTGACTCTGTCTTTAACGCCTGCTTTATCTTCTAAATCACTGTTGCTTTTCCAAACTTTCCGACAAGTAGTATCAAATTGCACCGCTTCAATCATTTCTAATCCAGCATTGCCGATTTTTACTATCGTGCCACTTTTCACTTTCTTTGCGTTGTACTCGTCAATTTTATTTTTCAGGTAAGGGCTGTAAAATTTCTTGATTTCTACTTTGTATTTATTTCCTTTCTTGGTTATTTTAATATCTGCGTTGTCAGGCGTGAAAAGAGCGTCTTTTTTCTCACCTAGCAGGCTATCCAAAGAAACAAGTTTTACCTGTATCTCTGTTTTAGCAATTCTCTTGAGTCGTTTATCCAACGATGCTTGGTCAATATCCACATCTTTATGGGCATAAATAATAACCACTTCACTGGCGCTGTCGGTGTCTTCGAGTTTATAGATTTCTTCCAGATATACATCCAAGAGTTCTTTGGTGAGTTTGTCGTGAATGCCTGAAAATTTTACAGGGGTGTAGGAGCCTTTTGCCTGAGCGATACCACCATCCCAGAAGTCATTTAAATCCAAATCTGTTCTGGACCTGAAACCATCAATGATGCTGAATATTTTTGCGGTTGTTTGTGCTGGGTTTCTGAAAAGGCGTAAACCATCATTAATTTTCAATATATCAAAATTTGCCCCAGCCTTGACAAGGCGATCTCTTGTAGTTTGCAGGGCATTGATGCCTATATCGCAAGCTACGAATTTACGGTTTAGATCGCTGGTTACTTTGGTTGTTGTTCCAGAACCGGAAAAGAAATCAGCAACTATCATCCCTTCGTCTGACGATGCTTTGATGATACGCTCTAAAAGAGCTTCAGGTTTTTGAGTTGTATAGCCAGTATGTTCTTTATTACCCGGCACTACAACCGGTCTTTGTGCAATCCGCCAAACATCATCAATAAATTTCTCACTATACTCTTTGTATACCGGAGCACCGTTATGATCGCGGTCAATTTCTAGTTTTTGTGTAGTTTTATCCCATATTCTTGTTGGTCGTTTTACTTTTTTATCCAATTTCTCTTGCAATCTTTTATAAACAAAATTGTCTGCTGTTTTCACATAATAAAAAATTACATTATGGTTAATAGGATACCGGTTTACATTGCCTTGGAAGTTATCCGGATAATGCCAAATAATCTCGTTCCTAAAATTCTCCTCCCCAAATATTTCATCCATCAATATCTTTACATAATGCCCAATATGCCAGTCCAAATGCACATAAATGCTTGCTGTTTCATTCATAACATCTTTAATTACGAGCAATCTTTCATACAACCAATTAAGGTAATCTTCTTTTTGCCAGATGTCTCCATACATCACCTCTTCACCAATAGTATTGTCGTCCGCTTCGATCTGAGATTTGCCCCCATTACGCAGGTAAATCTTCTTGGCATAATTTGCTCCGCTTGCAAACGGTGGATCAATATAAACTAAATCGACCTTAATGCTCCTTGACTTCAAATAGGCGCAAGCAGATAAACAATCACCTTGAATGAGTAAATTCCTGAAATCAGCATTTAAATCACTTTCCTCGCTTAACAAGGACTGCGCTTTCGACTGTTTCTTTCGGACTGTTTCAATGACTTCAGTTTCAAACACATCTAGTTTGTCAGGGAACCTTCTACCCTCAAAGTTAAGAAGCGCTTGCCCTCTTGCCGGCGATAGGTTGTATGGTTTCGATTTTTTCATCGTTAGAAATTTTCCAAAAGTTTCTTAAATCTACCAAGATGCTTTGTGAAATCGTTTTTTCCGTCATCGAGGAAACAACGATATTCGAAGTGCTCATTATGCCTCAAAAACTCGTCATTAACAAACTTCTCTTTCGCTTTAAATTCATCGTTGTAATAAGGTTTCCCCTTTGTCTCGACAATAAACACCTTGTCAATAATCGCCTTTCTGTTTTTCCTGTATTTACCCCCCTTTCTTTTCAATATCAAAAAATCCGGAGTATATTTTCCTCGCGGTGTTTGTATCCAAAATGACTGCAGTTTTTCATCTTTATACCCGTTAAAATAAATTTCAAGCCCCTTGAGTTCAGCCAATTTCAACATTTCCGCAAGAGTATTTTGCTCAAATTCGCTGTCCATTTTGTAAGGAATGTAATTAAAACTGATGTCCTGTGGGTCGATACCGCTCTCTCCAAAAAAGTCGTCTTCCATATATTCTAGGTGTTTCCCGTAGCCTCTATTTCCCCCATAATTCGCCATACTAATTTTCGGCATAAACTTATAAGTTGATCCGGTTGGAGAAAAGAAACTCATCTCATTGTCAGTGCCTGCCCACTCCAGAAGTTCAATCTCAGTTTCGTTTTTTATAATATCTTTGGTGTATTCCACCTTGTCCATAAAACTGGCCGCGATAAACTTTACAATATCAGTTAATCCGATATAAGGATTTAAATTTATCCATTCCAAATTTCTAGAAATTTGTTTATGTATTTGTGAAAGGTCATCTTTATACTTACTCTCCAGTTCGTGTTCGCTAAACTTTGCATATGTATTGGCAGACAGACTGTAAATAAATTCTGCAAAAGAAAACATGCCGTTGCTTTTTTCCTTGATGTGATCTGCTGCTACCTCACCTGTTATCCCCGTTTTACCGATCGTGCCGGAGACGATGCTCTTGTCATACTTATACTTGCTTTTCAATTTTGAAAATCTTAACTTTGTCAATTCTTTCTTTATGTCGGGCGCCATTTTTTTGACAATCTTGTAACGAGTGTCAATTTGCTTGTATTTGAGTTTTCCCAGTTTTGGTTTGCGAACTTGAACTTGTATCGTTTGTTCTTTCCTTTCAGAGAAATCGGATATTGAAAGCTGATAATTTTCCTTCAATTCTTTGTCGAGAGTTTCATGGTTTTCTTCTGATAAATAAATAAGCGCACTTTCGTGCGCCGAATCATCAACCTCTCTCAAACATCTGCAAGCTGTCTGCAATACAAAATTCTTAGGCGTGTCTTGTCTTGGCAATACAACCGCTGTCAGACTTCTGCAATCCCAACCTTCCGTGCCGACTGCAACCAATAAAATTACCCGTTTTTTTGAGTATGGTCTGTCGAGATTGTTGAAAATAGCAAGGCTATCTCTTGGTAACGCATACTGCTTATTATCCTTTTTTACTTTCGAATAATATCTAAATATTTCTTCTTCTTTTTTAGAGCGATTTTTGCGGTACCATTCCTGAACGACAGGAAGAATATCATCATTCAATTTTTTAATCGAAGGACAGTAAAAAGCTATTTTGCTTTTTGTTCCATCCTTATACTTTTTGTCATAATCCTTAAAAAAGTCTGAAAGAGCCTGTTGGATAAATGCTTTTTCTCTTACGCTTGCTTTTTTAATGACAGGTTTCTTTAGAAACTTGCCAATGCCAATATTTAAGGGGTAGTTATAAACTATGTCTTGTATCTGACTTAATCGTATACTGTTGTCGGCAACTTTAATTTCACTTTTAACGTAGGGTGTACCGGATAATCCGATAACGGTATTAATGTGTTTATGCTGGTTTAGTATATTGACCGCCTGCCTCAGTTTTTTCTCTCCGTTTCCCGTGCTTCCGTAAGAATGGTGCACTTCATCAAGTATTACCGTTAGATTTGGTATCTGCGATAATGCTTCTCTGAGTTGATTCGATTTCTTTATTTCATCGATCGAGCGCGCATCAAGCGCATCTGCTTGTCCTCTCTCAAGGCTATCTACCAGCGCTTTATCCCTATCATCATACTTTTCAAGTACTACTTTCTCAGCGTTGGTTATAAAGACAAGCCCAAAATCTTTTGTCTGTTTCATTCGATTTACTTTTTCAAGGTTTGGGTTATTTCCATGCAACTTGTCTTTTCTTTTGGAACTTAAACTATCAAGTATCTCAATAGAAATAACTTGTTTCAGTTTATCGGCATCATTCTTTGGCAGTATCCATTCAGGGTTGAAATCCTTGATTGTTCGGAGGGATGGAAGGATTGCGGTTTTTGCAGAGTGTGGCGCGAAAACAACGAAGTTGTGAGCAAATCTTTTATCTTCTTTGAATAAAGTAGCAAAATAAAGATCAAGGTAAATGAAACAAGCCATTAAAAATGTTTTGCCTGCCCCCATTGGAAGACTGTAGAGGTAATTTGGGTACTCGAAATTGTGGAGCAAGTCATCAAGCGTGGAATTCCAACTGATTTCTTTTCCATTTGGATCATTTAAGAGTTCCTTGTGCAGGTTCTTTAACCTGTTATCTTGAAAGAATTGATTCAAGAATTGGGCAACATAATCGCCTTTTTTGAAAGTGAGATAATTTCCATACGTCATGGCAACGCTATCGTCATATAAAAGCCCGTTCCTTACCACATCAGAGAGTTTTTTATTATTGCCCACGAATTTAATCCAAAGGTGGGTTTCTATGGCTTCTTTCTGCGGTGGGCGAAGCTTTCCGACTTTGTCAATGTGTTGAAGCATATTTTTGACAAGAGATTGGTTATTTTCTTTCTCCAGTCTTACCCATGTCTCGACCTTATTCCTTAACAAACTGTGAATGGTGTTCATTATGTCATCCGATATTAGAGATAGCACTATAACGCTTTTGGCGGCTCGATAAACCACTAAAATTGGCATCGCCAAACGGCAATTTTAGCACTATCACGACCCCAACTCCACCAAATCCCGAAAATACTCCAACGCCTCAGGATTAGCCAACGCCTCAGTATTCTTAACCGCCTCCCCATGCACCACATTCCTAACCGCCAACTCAACTATTTTCCCGCTGAGAGTGCGAGGCAAGTCAGGAACTTGGAGGATTTTTTGGGGGACGTGGCGGCGGGTGGTGTTGGTTTGGATGGTGTTGCGGATGCGGGTCACCAAGGCGGGGGTTAGGGGGTGGTTTTCTTGTAGGACTACGAAGAGGACGATGCGCACGTCGTCTTCCCATTCTTGCGCGATGCACAGGCTGTCCAGCACTTCGTCGACCTTTTCCACTTGCCGGTAGATTTCGGCGGTGCCGATGCGGATGCCGCCGGGGTTGAGGACGGCGTCGGAGCGACCGTGGATGATGATGCCGTCTTGTGCGGTGATTTCGGCGTAGTCGCCTTGTGTCCAGATGTTCGCAAAGCGCGCGAAGTAGGCGGCGTGATAGCGGCGGTGGTCGGGCTCGCCCCAGAATCCTAGCGGCATGCTGGGGAAGGGTTTGGTGCATACCAATTCGCCGCGTTGCTCGCGCACCGGTTTGCCGTCGGCGTAGATGTCCACCGCCATGCCGAGGCCCGCGCCTTGAATTTCGCCGCGATAAACCGCTCGCAACGGGTTGCCGATGACGAAGCAGGAGACGATGTCGGTGCCGCCGGAAACCGATGCGAGTTGCAGGTCGGATTTGACGTGTTGATAGACGTAGTCATAACTTTCCGGCGCGAGGGGCGAGCCGGTGGATAAGAGCATGCGCAAGGCGGCGAGGTCGGCTTCTTCGCCGGGATGGATGCGCGCTTTGGCGAGCGCTGCGATATATCTTGCGCTGACGCCGAACACGGTGATGCCCAGTTGCTCCGCGAGTTGCCACAGGCTCAAGCGGCGCGGGAAGAACGGCGAGCCGTCATACAGTATTAGCGTGCAGCCGCTTGCCAATCCGCTGACCAGCCAGTTCCACATCATCCAGCCGCAGGTGGTGAAGTAGAACAGGTTGTCCGCGCGCGTGATGCCGGTGTGCAGTTGGTGTTCTTTGAGGTGTTGGAGCAAGGTGCCGCCGACGCCGTGGACGATGCACTTGGGGGCGCCGGTGGTGCCGGATGAATAGAGGATATACAGCGGGTGGTCGAACGGCAGTTGCGCGAATTCGATCTCGGTTTGCGTGGCGTTGAATTCGTCGAAGCGCGTGACGCTGCGCGGCGGGGAAAGTTGCAGCGATGAAAGGTCGGGCGATGAATTGAGAAACGGCACGACCACCAGATGTTGGATGCTGTCGAGGCGCTCCACCACAATGGCGACCGACTCGCTCACGTCGATTGGCTTGCCGTTGTAGCGGTAGCCGTCGATGGCAAACAACACCTTGGGTTTGATTTGCGCGAACCGCTCCAGCACGCCTTTGACGCCGAAGTCCGGCGAGCACGACGACCAAATCGCGCCGATGCTCGCCGTCGCCAGCATGGCGATGACGCACTCCGGGCAGTTTGACAAATAGCCCGCCACCCGATCGCCCGCCTTGACGCCCAGCGAGCGCAGCAACTCGTTGACGCGCACGACTTCGGCGTAGAGTTGCCGGTAAGTCAGCGTGGTGGTGTCGGCATTCTCGCCGTGGAAAATGAGGGCGGGTTGTTGGTCGCGGTAGCGCAACAGGTTTTCGGCAAAGTTCAGGCGGCTGCCGGCAAACCAGCGCGCGCCGGGCATGGCGTCGCCGTCTTCCAACACGCTGTCCCAACGCCGGCTCGATTGGATGCCGGTGAACGCCCACACCTCTGACCAGAACGCCGCGCGTTGCTCGATGCTCCAGCGGTATAACGCCTCGTAGTTTTCTTCTATGCCGTGTCGCTCAGCCGCGCGTTGCATGAAGCGAAACATCGCGCTCGCGCGCATGGCGTCGGGCGATGGTTGCCACATCGGTTGCGCGTCGTCTGCGCGTGCTGACTTTCCTTGCATCAATACTGCGACTCCGGCACGTGGACGATTAAACCATCCAACGCCGGGGTGATTTTGATTTGGCAACTGAGGCGGCTGGTCGCGTCCACGCCTTCGGCAAAGTCCAACATCTCGGTTTCCAGTTCGTCTTTGGGCGGCAGTTTGTCGACCCACGACGGGTCGATATGCACATGGCAGGTGGCGCAACTGCACGCGCCGCCGCATTCCGCGAGAATGCCGGAGAAGCCGCTGCGCACGGCGACGCGCATGACCACTTCGCCGTCGGTGGCTTCAACGGCGTGGCGGCTGCCGTCGGCGAGGATGAAGTTGATGACGGTCATCGTGCGCTCAAATGCGGTTAAACAAAATGGGATACAGCGTGGCGACCAACAACAACGCCATCGTCACGTTGAAGACGCGCAGTTTCAACGGCTCGGATAACAAGCGTCTTGCCTGCACGCCCGCCACCGTCCAGGTGCAAGCGGACAGCACGTTCACCAGCGTGAAAATTAGCGCGACCAGAAAGACGCCGGATAGCGGGCGCGACGGCGGCGTGTAGGCGCTGAGGGCGGCGAGCACAGCCGCCCAGGCTTTGGGATTGACCCATTGAAAGAGCGCGGCTTGTAAGAAAGTGAATGGTTTGCCTTGCACGATTTCGCCGCCCTCGCCACCGCCGCCGTCATCGGGTTTGGAGGCGGTCGCAATTTTCCACGCGAGGAACAACAGGTAGGCGATGCTGGCAAACTTTAGCACGAGATAACTGACCGGGAAGGCGTTGAATAACTGCATCAAGCCGATGCCCACCAACACCACCATGAGGGCAAACCCGGCGAGGATGCCCGACATGTGCGGGAGGCTTCGCCTGAATCCGAAGTTGGCGCCGGATGTCAGCAGCATCAAGGTATTGGGACCCGGTGTCATGGCGGCGACCAGCGCAAAGACCGTCAGGGCGGTGATCGTTTCGTAGTTCATCGCTCGAAGTGCGGCGCGTTTAGCGCTTGGGGTGTTCCCGCAATTTATATTGCATCCGGGTCGGAAATAATTTCAACCAGCGCCGGACCGTCGTGGGCGAGCGCGCGCGTTACCGCTTCATCCAACTTGCCGGGCTGCGTCACGCGCTCGCCAAACGCGCCGCATAACTTTGCATACGCGGCGAAGTTCGGATTATGCAACGCGGTCTGCCACACTTGCCACTCCGCCGCGCGCTGCTCTTTGGTAATTTTTCCCAACTGGTGGTTGTTCAGCAAGATGTGCGTGATGTTCATTTTGTATTTGACGGCGGTGGTGAAGTCCGCGAGGTATTGCCCAAAGCCGCCGTCGCCGCTGATTGAGACCACCGGACGACCGCGCAATTCTTCGCAATCCCGCGTCGCCGCCCACGCGCCCATCGCGGCGGGGAATGAAAACCCGATGGAGCCGAGATAGCCCGACATCAACACCGACTGCTGCGCGCATTCAAAATAGCGGCCGAATGAATAGGTGTTGTTGCCGACATCGACCGCAATGATTGCATCGCCGGGCAGCAAGCGCGTCAACGCATCGAAGATGACGGCGGAGTTGATGCCTTTGCCGCGCTCGTCGCTGCGGCGGTTTTGTTTTTCGCTGCGCCAAATTTTCCAACGCTCGGCGACTTCATCGCGTTGGTCGACGGTTTCAACTTTGCCGGCGACTCGGATGCGCTCGCCGAGCAAGCGCGCGGTGGTGGCGATTTCGCCCCACACCGGCAGCGTCACCGGATGAAATTTACCGAGCGCCATCTGCTCAAAATCAACCTGAATAATCGGGCGTTTTTCGGTGATGCCGGTGTGATTAGAAAACGACGAGCCAAACGCCAGAATCAAATCGCATTCATTCATAAACCAACTCGCAATCGGCGTTCCCGACCGCCCGAGCACGCCCGCCGCCAGCGGATGGTCGTCCGCAATTTGCCCCTTGCCCTTGAAGGTGGTGAGTATTGGCGCGCCCAGTTTTTCCGCCAGCGCAATGACCTCGCGCATAGCGTGCTTGGCGCCATAGCCGGCGATGATGATGGGTCTGCGATGTTGCGCCAGCAGCGCGACCGCCTGCGCCACCGACTCCTCGGAAGGCGTGATAGCGGGATTGCCCAGACGCCCCTGCGGATGTCCCGCCTGCGCCTTGGCATTCGCGCCCGCTTCAATGGTCTGCACGTCGTCCGGAAAAATCAGATGCGCCGGCAGGCGGTTGACGATGGCGTTCTTGCACGCCAGGCTCATCAACTCGCCGTGCTTGCTGGTGTGCAAGACGGTTTGGCTAAACTCCGCCACCGATTCAAACGCCGATGCGAGGTCGATTTCCTGAAACGCGCCGGGACCGAACACCTGCACATTGACCTGACCGGTGAGCGCCAACACCGGCGCGCGGTCCACCTTGGCGTCCCACAACCCGGTCAGCAGATTGGTTGCGCCGGGACCGGCGATGGTCAGGCACGCCGCCGGTTTGCCCGATGCTTTGGCGTAGCCGGAGCAGGCAAACGCGGCGCTGCCCTCGTGCCGGATGCCGTAGTAGTTGACCTTGCCCTTCGCCTCTTGCACGCGCAACGCATCGGCGAGCCCCAGGTTGGAATGCCCGACCATGCCGAACACGGATTTCACGCCCCAGTTCACCATGGTTTCCACCATCACATCGGAAATGGTCGGGATTTTTTCCGGCTCAACTTCCAGCCCGAGATAGATGCCGTCTTCGCGGGTTTCCAGCGCGTAGAGTGTCTGCCCCGAGTCCGCGTGTCCGCCGGGCGGCTTGCCGGTCTGCGGGTCAAAATCCCAGCCGTGCCACGGACAACGCAACCAGCATTTGCCATCGTTGCCGACTTCAATGGAGCCCTCGCCGAGCGGTCCGCCCTGATGCGGGCAGTGGTTGTCCATCGCGGTGTATTCGCCGTTGACATGCGTCAACGCCATCGACTTGGCGCCGGCGGTTACGGTCTTGACGCGGCCCTCGGGCAACTCGTCGAGGTCGGCGATTTTGTGCCATTGTAATTCGGGCGTGTGCGTTTGGGTCATGGGCATTGTTGGTTGTCGCGCGGCGGGCGGTTACAACGAAACCACGCCGCCATAAGCGACACCGGTCAAATACGCCATGTCGCGGTTGAAAGTGGTGAGGTCGGAAAGCGTAAACTGATTCAAGTGCGTGTGTCCGCATGCGCGCGCGAGGATTTGCATGAGCTCGACCGAGGCGCGAAAGAAGCGGTCGAGGCGCTTGGCGGCGTCGTCCACAATCAGGCGCGCGCGCAAATCTTTTTTCTGCGTGGCGATGCCGACCGGGCAGTTGTTGGTGTGGCAGGCGCGCATGCCGAGGCAGCCGATGGCTTGCAACGCGGCGTTGGAGAGCGCCACGCCATCGGCGCCGAGCGCCATCGCCTTGGCGAAATCAGCCGGCGTTCTGAGCCCGCCGGTGGCGATCAAGGCGACTTGTTTCTGCTCGCACCGGTCGAGATGACGGCGCGCGCGCGCGACCGCCGCAATCGTCGGCACTGAGATGTTCTCCCTGAATATCAACGGCGCCGCGCCGGTGCCGCCGCCGCGTCCGTCCAAGATGATGTAATCCACGCCGACCTCCAGCGCGGCGTCGATGTCCCGCTCAATGTGCTGCGCCGACAACTTGTAGCCGACCGGAATTCCGCCGGTTTGTTCGCGCACTTCGGCGGCGTAATCGGCAATCTGCGCCACGCTGTCCCAGTCCGGAAAGCGCGCCGGGGAAATCGCCGGCTGCCCCGCTTGCAAGCCCCGCACCTCCGCAATTTTGCCCTGCACCTTGACACCGGGCAGATGCCCGCCGGTGCCCGTTTTCGCGCCCTGCCCGCCCTTGAAATGAAACGCCTGGCATTTTTTCACCTTGTCCCAGCCAAACCCGAAGCGCGCCGACGCCAGTTGATAAAAATAGCGGCTGTTGGCGGCTTGCTCTTCGGGAAGCACGCCGCCCTCGCCGGAGCAAATGCCGGTGCCGGCGAGTTCCGCGCCTTTGGACAACGCGATTTTCGCCTCCTCCGACAACGCGCCAAAACTCATGTCCGACACGAACAACGGGATGGCGAGTTTCAACGGCTTCGCCGCCGCGGCGCCGATGACCAGGTCGGTGCCGACCGCATCGTCGTCCAGCCGCGGCATAGTCGCCAGTTGCCCGACGACGAATTGCAATTCATCCCACTGCGGCAGTTGCTCCCGACTCACGCCCATCGCGCCCATCGGCCCGTGGTGCCCGGTCTTGCTCAGCCCGGAACCGGCGAGTTGGCGAATCAATTTAACATGCGGCTCATCGGGCGTGCCGACCGGGTCTTGATACGCGCCCTGATAAGACGCGCGGCGATAAGGCTGCGGATGCGCGCGCTCCCAGTCGAGAATTTCATCCTCATCCACGCACACCTTGCCTTGCTCAATCCACGCGGTGAACTTGGGCAGGGTTTCGCTGTTGTTGTATTCGCTGACACCCGTGTCAAAGCGGTAATCCCACCCATGCAAACCGCAGATGATGTTGTCGCCGGTGATATAACCATCCGCCATCAACGCCCCCCGATGAGCACAACGCCCATACAACACGGAGACCGATTCGCCGTAGCGGATGATGACCAGGTCGACGTTGGAGACCAATGCGTGGGTTGGTTGTCGTTCTTCGAGTTTATTCCAGTCGGCAATGTTTAGTTTTTTCATAGTGCTGTTCGCGTTCAACAAAATTTAATTACCGGTATGACAACACGCGGCGTTCGCTGTCCGTTCACCGAAAAAGCAAGCGGGTTGCGGCGGTGGTTTGATGAGGGATTATATACCTGTGGGCGCTTGGCGGCTATGCGGTATTTCTTTCTTCGCGCCACCACAACCACCGCCGCGCCACCCCCAACCCCAACACGCCACATCCTACCACCGCCGCGCGCCTACTACTCGTCATTCTCGAGCGTTAGTGTCCGTTAGTCGCCGCGCTTCTTCTTTTAAGCGGCGGCTTACGGACACTTGCGTCCTCGGGAATCTTCCTAATACTGGCACGGGCTTTGTTGGAATTCACGGTAGACTTAGGAAGATTCCCGAAGGCGATGAAAAATATGGTCGCTGACGCTCCCTATTTTTCTATCGTTCGAGAATGACGGGGTTTGGGGCTCCCTGTTTTCTACCGCTCTCGATGACGAAGTGGTGGTTTTTAAGTAAACGCCAACCATGGCAAAATACAACACAACTCCCACACAAACCATCAACCCTTGCCAACACACCCGCCGCCAAAAACCATCTCCCTACGCAACGCCGCGCTCTTAACCGCGGCTTTCGCGTTGCTACTGTGGTTAATCCACTTCGTCGATGCATTGCTCCTGCCAACCGCAATCAAACCCGGAGTTTACCCGCGCACCATAGCGGGGCTTGTTGGAATTCCGTTGGCGCCGTTGGTGCATGGCTCGTTTGAGCATTTGATTTCCAACACGCTGCCGTTGTTGTTGCTGGGAACGGGGATGTTGTTTCTCTATCCGCGCGCGTCTCAGTTTGCGTTGCCGTTTCTGCATCTTGCGCCGGGTGTCGGTGTGTGGTTGTTTGCGCGTGATGCTTATCATCTTGGCGCCAGCGGTTTGGTGTACGGGATGATGTTTTTTCTGTTGGTGGTCGGGATGCTGCGTAAAGACCGCGGCTCGGTTGGGTTTTCCACGGCGGTGTTGTTTCTTTACAGCGGGATGCTGATTGGATTGCTGCCGGAAGATTCCGGCATCTCGTTTGAATATCACCTCTTCGGCGCGCTGGCGGGCGCGGCTTGCGCGTTTGTTCTGCGCGCGCACGACCCGCAACCGCCCGCCGAGAAATACGACTGGGAGGATGACGATTCGGAAGACCCGGTGATTGGCGACCAGTGGCGCTTGCCGGTGGCGGCGCCGGCGGAGAGCCCGCCACCGTATGACGATGACAATACCGATGACGAATTGGAGCCGTATTACATGGACGAGGAAGACGCGCTACTCGACCCCGAATGGTATGAAGAAGGCGCGGATGACGGCGACCTTAACGAAAGCGAAAACGAAAACGAAACACCCGGCGAGGAAAAATAAACCGCCGCCGCAGTCACTCCACCGCAACACCGTCGGCAATCAAACTGACGATTTCAAACATCACCGACATCGCCACCAGCGCGGTGATTTGATTGGGCGAATCTTTGCTCGGCATCAGGCACACCACATCGCCGCCGATGATGTTGCGCCCGCGCATCGCCTGCAGAATGCGCGTCACATCGGCCATTCGCAACCCTTCGCAACCGGCCTCGATGTTGGCAACCCCCGGCGCCACGGTGGGGTCGAGGCAGTCCAAATCAAAGGTGATATACAGCGGGCGGTCGCCGATGCGTTGGTGAATGATTTCGATGCACTTCTCAACGCCCAACTCGTCGAAGTCGTCCTTGCGAATGACTTCGTAGCCGAGGTCGCGGCTCGGCTCCAGCCAGTCGAGCGTGCGCGGGTTGCCGCGAATGCCGACTTGCACGCTGTGCGCCGCGTCCACGTGTCCGTCCCTGACCAAATAACTCGCCCAGTGCGCCGCCGACTTGACCGCCCCGAGGAAGTGGTCGAGGTTGTGATAGGCGTCGGTGTGCGCGTCAAAATGCAACAGCACCGCTTTTTCGCCGCCGCTCAACCGCGCTTGCTTGCCGGCAATCGCTTGCAAGATACCGCCGGTGACCGAGTGGTCGCCGCCGACGGACACCGGCTTGACTCCGGCGGCGTCGATGTCGCGGTAGAACTGCGTGATATGTTCGATGCACTTTTCGTTGTCGTTGGCATGCGGCAACGGCACATCCCCCAAATCGCTGATACGACAACGCCGCCACGGGTCAATATTAAATTCCATATGCACCCGCCGCCCCATCGCACTAACATTCCGAACCGCACGCGGACCAAGATGCTGGTCGCGCTCGGTAGTGCCGTTACCGGTGCTGTGCGGCACGCCGACCAAGCCAATATCGCACTGCGCGAGGTCGGGATTATGCGGACACCGAAACAAAGTCGGAATACCCCACCAATACAACCCGTCCAGCATAGTCGCGTGGTCTTTTTGCTTTTTGCTTTCAGTCATCACTTATCACCCGGTTGGTTTCAACAATGCGGCGCGCACGCCATTCGATGCGCGCCACTCACTTCCCCGCGCCACCGCCTGCATCGCGCGTCAAAAAATACGCCAGCAGAATCGGCACAAAGGTTACCGCAATCACGAACACCGCCACAACATTGGTCACGGGCCGTTGCCGTGGCCGCACCAACTCGCTCAACATCCAAATCGGCAGCGTGGTCTGTTGACCCGCGGTGAAGGTGGTGACGATGACCTCGTCAAAACTGAGCGCAAACGCGAGCAACCCGCCGACCAGCAACGCGGTGGCGGTGTTGGGCAGCACCACATGCCAGAAAGTCCGCCAGCCGCCGGCGCCGAGATCCATCGACGCCTCGATGAGCGAATACGACGTCCGGCGAAAGCGCGCGATGACGTTGTTATAGACCACCACGATGCAGAAGGTGGCGTGGCCCAGGATAATCGTCCAGATGCTGAACGGAATCTCCATCAGGCTGAACGCCGAGCGCAACGCGATGCCGGTGACGATGCCGGGCAAGGCGATTGGCAGGATGATGAGCAGGGTGATGCTTTCGCGGCCAAAGAAACGGTGGCGGTACATCGCCGCCGCCGCCAGCGTGCCGAGCACCAGCGCGATGGCGGTGGAAATCAGCGCCACCTTGAACGACAGAAACAGCGCATCACGAATGTCCTGACGCTCCCAGGCGATGCCGAACCATTTCAGGGTCAAGCCCGGCGGCGGGAACTGAAAGGTCTTGTCTTCGGTGGTCAGCGCATACAACAAAATCAGGCACAGCGGCGCGAGCAGGAACAGCAAGCCCGCGCCCGCCGCGAGCGCAAGCGGCAACGACACGCGTTGATCGCGCCTAAAGCGCATCGAACGCCCCGGCGCGCCGCGCGAGCGTGAGGTAGACGAACATCACCACAATCGGCACCACGGAAAACGCCGCCGCCATCGGGATGTTGCCGGCGGTTCCCTGGTGCAGGAAGACCACCTGGCCGATGAAGGGGCGCGATGAGCCGATGATGCCGGGGATGATGTAGTCGCCGAGCGTCAGGGAAAAGGTGAAGATGGAGCCGGCAATCGCGCCGGGCAACGCCAGTGGCAGGACGACGTGGCGAAGCGTCGCCCACGGGCGCGCGCCGAGGTCGGCGGAGGCTTCGGTGACCGAGCGCGGCACCCGCTCCAATGCGGACTGGAGCGGCAGAATCATGAACGGCAACCAGATATACACGAACACCAGAAAGGTGCCGAAGTAACTGACCGACAGCGATGAGCCGCCCAGCGTCGGCAGCGACAGCAACGCCTCCAGCAGCCAGGTCAGATGCAACTTGACGAGCACCCAGTTGAGGATGCCCTCCTTCGCCAGAATCAATTTCCACGCATACACCCGCACGAGATAACTCGACCACAACGGCAGCATGATGCCGATGTAGAACACCGCGCGCAGGTAGCCGCGCGCGTAACGGGCGGCGAAGTAGGCGATGGGGAAGGCGATGACGGCGGCGGCGATGGTGACCGCGGCAGCCATCAACACGGTGCGCGCGATGACATCCAGATTGGCGGCGCTCAGCAATTCGCCGTAGGTCTTGAATGTCAACTCGCGCACGATGGCGCCGGAGAATTCGTCGATGGAGAAAAAACTCTGCGCCAGCAACGCAAACAGCGCACCGAGATAAACCACGCCGAGCCACAACAGTGGCGGCAACAGGAACAACAACAGCAGTCCTTTCGGATGGCGGTAACTCCAGACCGCGAAGCGCGCCGCCGACCGCATCATGCGTCCTCGCCGAGCAACTGAATGTCGTTGCGGTCGATGTCCAACCGCAACCGCTCGCCGACGCGCGGCAAGCCGAGGGATTTCTCTCGTTGGTGTTCGAGCACGCCGGTCAGCGTCACGCCGCGCCCGCAGTCGAGCGCGAGTTTGTGGCTATGCCCCTGAAACACCACATCCTTGACGACGGCGGACAGCCGCAACCGCTTGGCGTCGGGATCGCCATCGCCCGCGTCATCGCTATCGGCGTCTCGCCGCAACACGATGCACTCCGGGCGAATTGCCAGCGCGGAATCTATTCCAAACAACGCCTTCGCTTCGGTGGCGCTCAGCAGGTTGGAGACGCCGACGAAGTTGGCGACGAAGGGGTTGGCGGGGTAGGTGTAGATGTCTCTGGGCGTGCTGACCTGACGGACACGACCGTGGTTGAAAACCGCCACGCGGTCGCTCATGGCGAGCGCTTCCTGCTGGTCGTGGGTCACGTGGATGAAGGTGATGCCGAGGTCGCGTTGCAACGCCTTCAACTCTTCCTGCATCTGCTCGCGCAACTTGAGGTCGAGCGCACCCAGGGGCTCGTCCAGCAACAGCACGCGCGGCCGGTTGATCAACGCACGCGCCAGCGACACGCGCTGACGCTGGCCCCCCGACAACTCCGCCGGCTTGCGCTGTGCCATGCCGTCCAGACGCACTTTTTCGAGCATGCGCTCGGCGCGCCGGTTGCGCTCCGCTTTGGCGACCCGCTGAATCATCAGGCTGTAAGCGACGTTTTCCCGCACCGTCATGTGGGGGAACAGCGCGTAATCCTGGAACACGGTGTTCACATCCCGGCGGAAAGGCGGCAGCATCTCGGTGGCGGCGCCATCCAGAAAGATGCGCCCGGCGCTCGGACGCTCAAACCCGGCAATCATGCGCAGGCAGGAAGTCTTGCCCGAGCCGGAAGGTCCCAGCAACGAGAAAAACTCGCCGTGTTCAATGGCGAGCGACACCTCATCGACCGCGACGATGTCACCGAAGCGCAATGTCACGCGCTCAAACTCGACCGCATGACTCCTTGAGGTCACCGCGTTCACATCAGGCAGCGGGCAGCGGATAGGCGGGATGCCGGAGCCGCGCGCGGCGGGGCGCGCGGGCCCATTCGGTTGGGCGTATTAGCGGCCGCCCAATACGGCGATGTAGTCGGTGACCCAGCGATAGTACGGCACGCAGGCGCTCTGGGTCGCGCAGGCGGACACCGGGGTGCGCCAGAAATGCACCTTGTCGAAGTTGCCGAGGCCGTTGGTCTGGCAGCCGCCGTCTCCCAGCAACGGGTTGCCCGTGCACGCATTCAGGTTGACCGGCACGGAGCCAAACCACGCGGCCAAATCGCCCTGCAACTTGGGGTTGAGCGAATGCTCAAGCCAGCGATAGGCGCAGTTGGGATGCGGCGCATCGACGTGCATCATGGTGGTGTCGGCCCAGCCGGTGGCGCCCTCTTTCGGCACCACGCTGGCGATGGGCGCGTCCTGCGATTTCAAGATATTGACCTGAAAGGGCCAGGACGAAGACGCCACCACGCCCTCGTTGGTGAAGTCGTCCATCTGCATGAACGGGTCGTGCCAGTAGCGGTTGATGATCGCGCGTTGCTGGCGCAGCAGGTTGAGCGAAGCCTGATATTGTTCCTCGGTCAACTCATAAGGATCCGCGATGCCGAGGCCCGGCTGGGTCGCCATCAAATACAAGGCGGCGTCGGCGATATAAATCGGCCCGTCAAACGCCTGAATGCGCCCCTTGTTGGACTGGCCGTCGGGCAGCGTGGTTTCCTCAAACACCACGCGCCAACTGTCCGGCGCCTGCTTGAAGGTGTCGGAGTTATACATCAGCACATTCGTCCCCCACTGGTAGGGCGTGCCGTAATGCGTGCCGTCCACGGTGTGCCAAGGCGCATTCTGCAAGCGCGGGTCGATGTCTTTCCAGGATGGAATCAAGCCGATATTGACCGGCTGCACCCGCTTGCCCGCAATCAACCGCAAACTGGCGTCGCCCGAAGCGGTCACCAAATCAAAACCGCCCTCGTTCATCAGCGCGACCATCTCATCCGAAGTGCCGGCGGTCTTCACGCGCACACGGCACCCAGTGGCCGCCTCAAACCCGCTCACCCAGTCAAACGCCTTATCGGTCTCGCCGCGCTCAATGTAGCCGGGCCAAGCAACAATATCGACCACCCCCTCACCGGCGCCAATATCGGTCACCATATCAGCCGACACCGCCCCGGCGGCAAAGCCCACAACCGCCACCCAAGCCGAAACAAGGCATTGATACAATTTGCTTTTTATACTCATGGAAACCCCCGTAGCGTGGAAATTTAGTGTTGATAAATCGGCGGACTGCGGTTTATAGCAACCATCGTGCGCCGGGGGGAGTATAGCAATTTGGCGGGGAAAATCTGCCACAACTCGTCATTCCACCCACGCGAGCCGCTGGTCAATCCCTCATTCTGCTACGCGCTATGGCTTGGCGGGCGTAAAATTGGATGTTGTAAACTGGCGGAGAGAGAGGGATTCGAACCCTCGATACGCTATTAACGTATACACACTTTCCAGGCGTGCTCTTTCAACCACTCAGACATCTCTCCGGTTGACCGGGGGTCCTCGCCGGTGGAGGGGAGTATATCAAGTTGGTGGGCAATACGATGAGGAAATCCCCCCTACCCGTCATTCTCGAGCGTTAGTGTCCGTTGCCGCCGCGCTTTTTCTTTTAAGCGGCGGCTTACGGACACTTGCGTCCTCGGGAATCTCCATCAGGTTGGCACGGGCTTTGTTGGAATTCACGGCAGCCTTAGGGAGATTCCCGAAGGCGATGAAAAATATGGTCGCCTAACGGCTCCCTATTTTTCTATCGTTCGAGAATGACGGGGTTGGGGGCTCCCTATTTTCTACTGTTCGGGAATGACGAGTACTAAACCGCCGCTTTCGACCCTTCACCACACGCCCACTCAGGGATACAACCGACTAATCTCCCAACCAGCAACTTGGTCACGGCGTGTATAGAGTATGCGGTCATGCAAGCGGTGAGTTTGCCCCTGCCAGAATTCGATGCGGTGGGGGATGATGCGGTAGCCGCCCCAGAATTCGGGTAGTGGCACTTCGCCGTCGCCGAAGCGCTCGGTGATGCGCGCCATGCGCTCCTCCAGCGTGCGCCGGGACGCCAGCGACTCGCTTTGCCGGGAAGCCCATGCGCCCAACTGGGCGTCGCGCGGGCGTGAGTGAAAATATGCTCGCGACTCGTCCTCGCCGACCCGCCGGACGTTGCCCTCGATGATTACCTGGCGGTGCAGCGCATACCACGGAAACAGCGCGGACACGGCGCTGTTGTGGCGCATCTGCCCGGCTTTGCGGCTGCCGTGATTGGTGAAGAAGACGAAGCCGTTTTCATCGACCCCCTTCATCAACACGTTGCGCTGCGAGGGCGCGTTGTCCGGCGGCGCGGACACCGTGGCGAGCGACATCGCATTGGGCTCCGCGATGCCGGCGGCGCGCGCGTCGTCAAGCCAGCGGCGGAATTGAACCAGCGGGTCGCCGTCCACGTCCGCGCGGGCAAGCCGGGCGGCATACTGCTCGCGCGGGATCGAAGGCGGACTCACTCAGCGCAAACAACGAGCGCGCGACCGCGCCGATGAAAACCCGCCCTAAAACGGAATGTCATCGTCAAAATCATCCGCCGGCTGGCTGGCAGGCGCGCCGCCCTGCCCTTTTGATGCGGGCGCTGAGGGCGGTGCGGATTGATTGAAGTCTCCGGACGAGCCGCCGCCGCCGCGGCTGTCCAGCATTTGCATATCGTTGGCGACCACTTCGGTGGAGTAGCGGTCGTGTCCCTCTTTGTCCTGCCACTTGCGCGTCTGCAAACGCCCCTCGATATAAACCTTCGAGCCTTTTTTCAGGTATTCGCCGACGACTTCGGCGCGGCGGTCGAAGAACACCACCCGGTGCCATTCGGTGCGCTCCTGCTGCTCCCCGGTCTGCTTGTCTTTCCACGATTCGCTGGTCGCAATCGATACATTAGCAACCGCCGACCCGCCCTGCGTATAGCGAACTTCGGGGTCCTGCCCCAGATTTCCAATCAGGATAACTTTGTTGATACCTCGTGCCATGGTCGTAACTCCTTTGATTTCAGATTGATTGTCAAGCACAGGCTTCCTGCGCTCCTTTGCTTGGATAAGCCGGGTTAGTTTAGCAAATAATCCGGGGGGAATTCTACTACTTCGGGATTCCCCCTACCTATTTTCTACCGTTCGGGAATGACGAAGTTGGCGGCTTGTTTGTTTTCGGCGCGACCAGAATACTCACCAACCACAACCCAGCGGCGACGGTGCAGAAGTAGAAGACGCCGGTGGCGCCGAAGGGGGTGGTTAGGTAGCCGGCTATTAGGCCGCCGGCGAACATGCCGAGGAATTGAAAACTGGTATATACGCCGATGGCGGCGCCTTTGTCGGCGGGGGGGGCGGTGCGGGAGACCAGTGAGGGTAGCAGCGCTTCGAGTGCGTTGAATGCCACGAAAAACAGCCACAGTGCGGCGAGCAATGCCACTAGTCCGCCGCCGGCGCTCCATGCCAGCGCGCCGCTTGCCAGCAGTAGCAACCCGACCGCGCCGCCGAATGCCGCGGCGATGCCGGTGTCGCGCGAGCCGAGTAGCACCAGCGGCACCATGCCGACCACCGACAGCAGCAGCACCGGCACATAGAGTTGCCAGTGTCCCGCCAGCGGGATGCCGCTTTGGGTTTGTAGTAGCGCCGGCAGCACCACGAACACGGCGGTCAGCGATGCGTGCAGGCAGAATACGCCGGCGTTGAGGCGCATCAGGTGGGCGTCGGCGAGGATGCGGCGTAAGTGCCACGCCACCGGTGCGTGTTCGCGCCGCGGCGAGGCGTCCGGCTCAGGCACCCAGCGCCACAACACCCCGACCGCCGCCAGCGCCAGCGCCGCGCCCAGCCAGAAAATGCCCGCCACGCCGATGATGCCTTGTAGCGGCGGGGCGAGCATCAGCGAGAGCAGGAAGACGGCGCCGATGCTGACGCCAATCACCGCCATCGCTTTGGTGCGCTGCGCTTCCGAGGTGAGGTCGGCGGTCAGCGCCAGCGCCGCCGCCGAGACCGCCCCGGCGCCTTGAATCGCCCTGCCGATGATGAGCGCGCCGATGTTGTCCGCCAGCGCCGCAATGAGGCTGCCGGCGGCGAACACCAGCAATCCGGCGGTAATCACCGGCTTGCGGCCAAAGCGGTCGGAGGCGATTCCGAAGGCGATTTGGAACAGCCCCTGGGTGAGCCCATAGACGCCGAGCGCCAGGCCGACCAGCAGCGGCGTGCTCGCGGGCAGCCGGGCGGCGTAGATTGCCAGCACCGGCAGCAGCAGAAACAAGCCGAACATCCGCAACGCGAAGATGCCGGCGAGCGCCGACACCGCCTTTTTTTCCGGCGCGCTCATTGGCGGCGGCGACGGCGATGACGGCGACGATGACGACGAGAAGCGACAATCCTGCAATTTATTTGTTCCGCGAAAGCAAAGGCGCGTATAGTATCAGGTTGCCCGTCGTGAACAATTTGCCGTCGTGAATCATCCGTGAGCATCAACACCATCGAGATACGCGGGGCGCGCACCCACAATCTCAAACGCATCGACCTCAGCCTGCCGCGCGACCGCCTGATTGTCATCACCGGGCTGTCGGGCTCCGGCAAATCGTCGCTCGCCTTCGACACGATTTACGCCGAGGGGCAGCGGCGTTATGTGGAATCGCTGTCCACCTACGCCCGGCAGTTCCTGTCGATGATGGAAAAACCGGAAGTCGATTTAATCGAAGGCTTGTCGCCCGCGATTAGCATCGAGCAGAAGTCGTCTTCGCACAATCCCCGCTCCACGGTCGGCACGGTGACCGAGATTTACGACTACCTGCGCTTGCTGTTCGCGCGAGTCGGCGAGCCGCGCTGCCCGACTCACGACATCACCCTGAGCGCGCAAACCGTGAGCCAGATGGTCGACCAGGTGATGGAGTTGCCGGACGCCTCCCGCCTGTTGCTGCTGGCGCCGGTGGTCGACCAGCGCAAGGGAGAGTTTCAACAACTGCTGGGCGAGTTGCATTCGCAGGGCTTCATCCGCGCGCGCATAGACGGCGACACGGTTGAGTTGGACGACCCGCCGCGGCTGGACAAGCGTTACAAACACAGCATCGAGGTCATCGTCGACCGCGTGACCGCGCGCGATGGCAACCAGCAACGCCTCGCCGAATCGTTTGAGACCGCGCTCAATCTGGCAGACGGCGTCGCCAAAGTCGCGTTGCTCGACGAGCAGCGGGAAGTCACCGACACGCTGCTGTTCTCCAGCAAGTTCGCCTGCCCGCATTGCGGCTATAGCCTCAACGAATTGGAGCCGCGCCTGTTTTCCTTCAACAACCCGGCGGGCGCCTGCCGGGATTGCGACGGGCTCGGCTTCAAGCAATTTTTTGACCCGCAGCGCATCATCCAAAACCAAACGCTTTCCCTCGCCGCCGGCGCGATTCGCGGCTGGGACCGGCGCAACGCCTACCACTACGCCAAGTTGAACTCGCTCGCCAAACACTACGGTTTCAGCATCGAAACCCCGTTTCAGGAGTTGAGCGAGGAGCACCGCAACCGGGTGTTGTATGGCAGCGCCGGCGAGCGCATCGAGTTCGTCTATGTGCGCGGCAGGCGCAAATACCGGCGGCGGCAAGCCTTCGAGGGCGTGGTCGCCAACTTTGAGCGCCGCTACCGGGAAACCGATTCGGCGTTCGCGCGCGAAGAGTTGGCGAAGGCGATGAGCACCAAAGTCTGCGGCGCGTGCGAAGGCAGCCGCTTGCGCCGCGCGGCGCGCCACGTCTTTCTCGAAGGGCGCGGCATTCAGGATTTGACACGCCTGCCGGTGGGCGACTGCCTGGCGTTTTTCAGCGCGCTCAAACTGCGCGGCTGGCGCGCCGAAATCGCCGACAAAATCGTCAAGGAAATCGCCGCCCGGCTGGGCTTCTTAATCAACGTCGGGCTCAACTACCTGTCCCTCTCGCGCGCCGCGGAGACCCTGTCCGGCGGCGAAGCGCAGCGCATCCGGCTGGCTTCGCAAATCGGCTCCGGGCTGGTCGGGGTGATGTATGTGCTGGACGAGCCGTCCATCGGGTTGCACCAGCGCGACAACGCCAAATTGCTCGACACGCTGGTGCATCTGCGCGACCTCGGCAACACCGTCATCGTGGTCGAGCACGACGAAGAGGCGATTCGCCACGCCGACCACGTGGTAGACCTCGGACCCGGCGCCGGCAGGCACGGCGGCGCCATCGTCGCGCAGGGCAAGCCGGCGGCGGTGGAGGGCTGCGCCGAGTCGCTGACCGGGCGTTACCTGAGCGGCGCCGAGCGCATTCCGGTGCCTCGCAAACGCAGCCCCATCAAACGCGACAAGACGCTCACCGTCACCGGCGCCGGCGGCAACAACCTCAAACGCATCACCGCGCGCATTCCGGTCGGCTTGCTGACCTGCGTCACCGGGGTGTCCGGGTCGGGCAAATCCACGCTGGTCAACGGCACCGTCTACCCGGCGGTCGCGCGCCAACTCAGGCTGCTGCACGCCACCCCGCAGCCGTTCGAGACGATTCACGGGCTCGAGCATTTCGACAAAATCATCTCCATCGACCAAAGCCCCATCGGGCGCACGCCGCGCTCAAACCCGGCGACCTACACCGGGCTGTTCACGCCCATCCGCGAACTGTTCGCCAACACCCGCGAGGCGCGCGCACGCGGCTACAAGCCGGGGCGGTTCTCGTTCAACGTCGCCGGCGGGCGCTGCGAAGCGTGCCGGGGAGACGGCTTAATCCGCGTGGAAATGCACTTCCTGCCGGACATCTACGTGCCCTGCGATGTGTGCAAAGGCGACCGCTACAACCGCGAAACCCTGGACATACGCTACAAAGGCAACACCATCAGCGAAACGCTCAACCTGACCATCGAAGACGCCCAAACCTTCTTCGCCGCCGTGCCGGTCATCGCGCGCAAACTGGACACGCTGCTCGACGTCGGCCTCGGCTACATCACCCTCGGCCAGAGCGCAACCACGCTCTCGGGCGGGGAAGCCCAGCGCGTCAAACTGTCGCGCGAACTCTCCAAACGCGACACCGGGCGCACGCTATACGTGCTGGACGAACCGACCACCGGACTGCATTTCCACGACATCCGGCAACTGCTCACCGTCCTACACCGCCTGCGCGACCACGGCAACACCGTCATCGTCATAGAGCACAACCTGGACGTGATCAAAACCGCTGACTGGATAATAGACCTGGGTCCCGAAGGCGGTGAAGGAGGCGGGCAAATAATCGCTAAGGGGCCTCCGGAAACTATTGCTAAATCTGCTAAGTCGCATACTGGTAGGTATCTTAAAGAAATGCTGGGGCGGGGGGGTGGGGGTTAGTGGGATTCGCTTAAAAAACAACTACCAGATTTCGTCTCGAACGGCAGAAAACAGGGAGCCCCCCACAACTCGTCATTCTCGAACGATAGAAAAATAGGGAGCCGTTAGGCGACCATATTTTTCATCGCCTTCGGGAATCTCCCTAAGGCTACCGTGGACTTTACCGAAGCCCGTGCCAACCTTAGGGAGATTCCCGAGGACGTAAGTGTCCGTAAGCCGCCGCTTAAAAGAAAAAGCGCGGCGGCAACGGACACTAACGCTCGAGAATGACGAGTTGCATAAAAAAACGGCGGCTGAGGTTAGGCAGCCGCCGGGGGTTTAAGTGACGCTTTGAGTTTTGGGTTGCGTCAGTTGGTTTCGGTCTCAGGCGCCGCGCCGGGTGGGACGGAGTGGGCGGGGACGGCGGAGGAGTCTTGGGACAGGGATTTTATTACGCCCCAGGTCATTAGCAGCATGATGACGCTGACCGGTAGCGCGGCGGCGATGGCGGCGGTTTGTAGGGCGCCGAGGCCGCCGGCGAGTAGCAGCACCGCGGCGACCACGCCTTCGCCGACTCCCCATACGATGCGGAAGCGTTGCGGCGGGTTTTCGTCGCCCATGCTGAGCATCGTGGTGATGACCAGCGTGCCGGAGTCGGATGAGGTGATGAACCAGGTGGCGATGAGGAAGGTTGCCAGCGCCGCCACGATCCATTCCAGCCAGCCGAAGCCCATCAACTCGATGGTGCGATACAGCGCCTGCGAAATGTCCTCGTTGACTGCGGCGATGACGCCTTGTTCGGGTTGAATCAGCGCCGCCAGCGGTGAGGAGGTGTCGCCACCGAGCACCGAGCCTTGCAGGCCGAACAGTTCCAGATGCAACGCCGAGCCGCCGAAAATCGCGAGCCACAGAAAGGCGATGGAGGTCGGCACGAACATCGCGCCGAACATGAATTCGCGGATGGTGCGCCCGCGCGAGATGCGCGCGATGAACATGCCGACAAACGGCGCCCACGAAATCCACCAGCCCCAGTAGAAGATCGTCCAGCCGCCCTGCCAGCCGGCGTATTGCCCGCCGCCGGCGGTCCAGAAGCCCATCGGAATCGCGTTCCACAGGTAGTCGCCGAAGGTGGTCAGGTAGAAACTGATGAGGTATTTGGTGGGTCCGTAAAACAGGAAGGCGAGGATTAAAATCACGCTCAGCCAGATGTTCCACTCGCTGATGATGCGGATGCCCTTGCCGACCCCGGACACCGCCGACACGGTGGCGAGCAACGATATGATTGCAATCAGCACGACCTGCGTAATCACGGTGTTGTCCAAGCCGAACAGGTAATTGAGTCCGGCGCCCATCTGGCTGACGCCGAGCCCGAGCGAGGTGGCGACGCCGAACACCGTGCCGAACACGGCGAGCAAATCGACCGCGTGGCCGAGGGGTCCGTAGATTTTGTCGCCGATAATCGGGTGCAGCGCCGAGCGCAGGGTGAGCGGCAGTTTTTTGCGGAAGCCGAAGTAGGCGAGGCACAGCGCGACCAACACGTAGACCGCCCAGCCGTGGAAGCCCCAGTGGAAATAGGTGACGCGCATCGCCACCACCGCCGCCGCTTCCGACTGCGGCATGACGCCGGCTTGGTCGATGAACGGGTTGCCTTGGAAGTGGTAAATCGGCTCGGCGATTGACCAGAACAGCAAGCCGATGCCGACGCCGGCGCTGAACAACATCGAAAACCACGAGAAGTAACTGAACTCGGGTTTGGAATCGTCGTCGCCGAGTCTGACGCTACCGAAGCGGCTGAACATCAAATACAAACACGCGAACAACATCACGCACACGACGGTGACGTAATACCAGTTCAGCGTCGATTCGATCCAGGTGCGGATGGTTTTGTAGATGCCGCCGGCGAAATCCACATTCAGCACGGTGAATACCACGAAAGCAATCACCATGCCTTTGGAGGCGATGCTCATGCCGGGGTGGAGGCCGCTCCAAATCCCGCTACGGGCGCACTCAAGTTGGTTTTTGGTTGACATATTCTAGTCCTCTGTTGTTGGTGCGGGGGTCATTATACCGAAATCGGGCGCAATATCACTTCTCGCACCTTTCTATTTGCGACACCGGACGGGGCAATTTGGGCTAATCGGGGGCGCTCGCTAGTCGGCGCCCGCCGGGCGCCGCCGTCGCCCGCCCACCGCTCACTTCCGCTCCGACCAACTGCCGGCGAACTGTTTCTGCGCCTTCAGCCAGCCGCGGTCGGCGCTTTCCATCTTCAACTTCAGCCGGATTAAGCCCGTCTCGTCGGTCTGCTCATCGAGCACCTCGCAGCGCTGGTATAACTTGGCGCGTAATGCCCCGGCTTGCGGTTTCAGGCTGAGCACCGTCGCGCGGCGGCGGCGGCCAAGCAACTCGCCGAGCGCCCGCTGCAGCAGGTCGATTCCCTCGCCGCTGTGCGCCGACAGCCACACGGTGCCAGTCAAGCCGTCCTTGCCGCGTTGCACGCGCGCGTGGTCGGCGGTCAAATCCACCTTGTTGTTGACGTGGATGACCGGCACCTCGCCGGCGCCGATTTCGTCCAGCACTTGCTCGACCGCGCGCCGGTACTCGGCGAATTCCGGGTCGGCGTAGTCGCTCACCAGCAGCAGGCAGGACGCGCTCGCCATCTCCTCCAGCGTGGAGTGGAAGGCGGCGACCAGCGTATGCGGCAATTCGCGGATGAAGCCGACCGTGTCCGACAGCACCGCCGCGCCGAAACCGGGGATTTCCAGCCGCCGCATGGTCGGGTCGAGCGTGGCGAATAATTGGTCGGCGGTGTGCGCGCGCGCGCCGGTCAAGCGGTTGAACAGCGAAGATTTGCCCGCGTTGGTGTAGCCGACCAGCGACACCGTCGGCAGCGCGGCGCGGCGCCTCGCCCGGCGGCGCAACGCGCGCTGTGACTCCACCCGTTGCAATGCGCGCGTCAAGGATTTGATGCGCGCGCCGATTAGGCGGCGGTCGGTTTCCAGTTGGGTTTCGCCCGGTCCGCGCAAGCCGACGCCGCCTTTTTGGCGCTCAAGGTGCGACCAGCCGCGCACCAAGCGCGTGGACAGGTGTTTGAGTTGCGCCAGTTCAACCTGCAGTTTGCCTTCGCTGGTGGTCGCGCGCTGGGCGAAAATGTCGAGGATGAGCGCGGTGCGGTCGAGCACTCGGCATTCCAGAATTTTCTCAAGGTTGCGCTCCTGAATCGGCGACACCGGGTGGTCGAATATGACCAGCGTGGCGCAATGTTGCTTCACCAACTGCCCGAGTTCCTCCGCCCTGCCCTTGCCGATGAAGGTCGCCGCCACCGGCTTGCCGCGCGTCAGCACAACCCGCTCGCAGACCGCGGCGCCGGCGGAGCGCGTCAATTCATCGAGTTCGCGCAACGGTTGCCCGGCGGCGGCGGCGTCGGCGGTAACGTTAAGCGGGCGGTCAATCTGCGCCACCAGAATAGCCCGCTCAATATGGCCATGCTCGCCACGCACGGAGGAACCGTGCGCGGTTTTTACGGCGGCGCCTGAGCGGGCGGCGGAGTCAGACAGAAACGCCGTCCTCCGCCGGCAACCTGGCTCGGTCGCCGGTCAAACGTCCGCTCGTTGATGCCGGTCAGTAGGACGGCTGATGGTCGGCATTCTGTGGACTGTTGCCGTAGTCCCAACCGCCGCCGCCGCCACTGCCGCCACTGCTGCTACCACCGCCGCTGCCGCCATCGTGTGGAATGCGGATGGAGCGCGCCGGGACGATGGTCGAAATCGCGTGTTTGTAAATCATCTGGTTGACGCTGTTGCGCAGCAGCACAACGAATTGGTCGAATGATTCGATCTGCCCTTGCAGTTTTATCCCGTTCACCAGAAAAATCGACACTGGGATTTTTTCGCGGCGCAGGATGTTGAGGAACGGGTCTTGTAACGCGGTGCCTCTTTGTTGAGCCATTTTTATCACCCTCTTATAGTCTGTGGTTCGTCGTTTATACAGCATTTTATGAGTCCGCCGATTGTCGCGGTTCGTCGGTGTTGCTCCGCTTATATCAGAAGTTTGAGGACAATGCCAGCAAAAAGTTCACGGCGATTCCGGCGCAATCGCGGCAATCATGTCGCCGCGGCGGATGAGCCCCGGATGGTGGCGGCCCAGCAGGATGCCGCTCAAACCGGCGGCAACCTTCACCGGCGGCGCGCCGGTGCGGTCGATGGCGTAGATTCGGGCGATTTCCCCGCCCGCCTCAATGCGCTCGCCGGGGTCGGCAAGCATTTCCAGCAAACCGGCGTGTTCGGCGGTCACGAAGCACTCGTCGCCGGGCATGTGCAGGCGCACGCCGCGGCGCGAAACCGGCGCCCGGTCGAGGATGCCGGCGTGAATCAGGAAGTTGGCAACGCCGGTTCGCGCGATTTCATTGGTGTGCGGGGTGTTCGTGCCGCCGCCGCCGAGCTCGGTGGACACGAACACCTTGCCCAGGGCTTCCGCCGCGCTGTCATACATCCCGGTGGCGTCCAATTCCCTCAGCAGGACGCTGTACGGCGCCGCGAATGCGAGCATGGCGGCTTCGCATCGAGCCTGCTGCGCGGCATCGTCGAGCGCGTGGGCGGCGGCGAATGGGATGAAGTGCAGCGTCTTGCCGCCCGAGTGAATGTCGAGCACATAGTCCGCCGCCGGCAGCAGCACGCGCTGGAAATAGTCCGCCATTTTCTCGGTCGCGCCGCCGTCCGGCTTACCGGGAAACACGCGGTTCATATTGCCCCGGTCGAGCGGCGAGGTGCGCGTGCCGGCGCAGAATGCCGGGTAGTTCATCATCGGCACGACGATGATGCGGCCCTTGATTTCGCCCAAATCGACCCGGTTAACCAAGTCAAGCAACGCGGTTGCTCCCTCGTATTCGTCGCCGTGGTTGCCGCCGGTCAGCAGCGCGGTCGGACCCTCGCCGTTTTTGATGACCGACAACGGCGTCATAATCGCGCCCCAGGCGGACTGGTCGTCCGAATGCGGCAGTTTGAGGTAGCCGTGTTGAATGCCGTCGGCGGCGAAATCGACCGTCGCCGTGACCGGGCTTGGCGGGCTCGGCGGACTCGGGCTATGCGGGCTGGTCGGCATGGCGCAATTCAACCGCGCTTGACCAGCAGTTCGCGCGGATAATCCGCCAGCGTCTCGCAGCCCGACTCGGTAATCAGCAGGCTTTCAGTAATCTCAATGCCCCAGTCGTCCAGCCATAGCCCCGGCATGAAATGAAAGGTCATGCCGGGCGCGAGGACGGTCTCGTCTTCGGCGCGGAAACTCATGGTGCGCTCGCCCCAGTCGGGCGGGTAACTCAAGCCAATCGCGTAGCCGCAACGGTTGTCCTTCTCAAACCCGTGCCGCGCGAGCGCGTCGAACAACGCCAGCGCAATGTCGCGGCACCGGTTGCCCGGCTTGGCGACCGCCAGCCCGGCGGCGATGCCTTCCTGCAGGGCGGCCTCGGCGCGCAAGAATTCATCCGGCGGCGCGCCGAGATAAATCGTTCTGGACAGCGGGCAGTGATAGCGCTTATACACGCCGGCGATTTCAAAAAATGTGCCCGAGTTGGCGGGGATGGGGCGGTCGTCCCAGGTCAGATGCGGCGCGCCGGCGTCGCGTCCGGTCGGCACCAGCGGGACGATGGCAGGATAGTCGCCGCCATGCCCGCCCGCGCCCTCGATCGCGCAGCGGTAAATCTCCGCCACCAACTCGTTTTTCCGCAGACCCGGCTCAATCAACTCAAACGCGCGCCGGTGCATCCGCTCGACGATGGCGGCGGCGCGCTTCATATAGTCAATTTCGGCGGCGGACTTGACCGCGCGTTGCCAGTTCACCAACGAAGTGGCGTCAACCCACTCGGCGTCCGGCAACTGCTCGGTCAACGCGCGATAAGCCGCCGCGCTGAAATAATAGTTATCCATCTCCACGCCAATCACCGCCCCCGCCCAGCCGCGCTCGCGCAACAAGGCGCTCAGCGGCTCCATCGGATGCTGCGCCGGATTCTGCACATACTCGTCGGCATAACCGATGATGTGGTCGTGCGGCATCACCCGCGCATCCACGGTCCTCCTCGCCCCGGCGGCATCCATCCCGCGCCCATACCACAACGGCGCCCCGTCCGGCGGCACGACCACGCACTGGTGAACATAAAACGACCAGCCGTCATAACCGGTCAGCCACGCCATATTGGACGGGTCGCTAACCAACAAAACCTCCACCCCACGCGCCACCATCGCCCGGCGGGTTTTGGCGAGGCGGGCGGCGTGTTCTTGGGGGGTGAAGTTAAAGCCTGCGTTGCCTTGAATCAAATCAAACCTCCAGCCGGGATTGAATCACCGGCGCATCATCACCGCTAACCAGACGATACCCCATCGCCTCATAGCCTTTGCGGCGGCGTTGAAACATGCGCTGCAACATGGGTAGCGCGCTGTCCACATAGTCGTAAATAGTCACTTTCTTTTTGCGCTCGGCGACGCGGTGAATACGCCCCGCATAGTGCACAAGCGAGCCCTTCCATGAAATAGGCAGCGCCAGGAATAACGTATCCAGCCTGGGGAGGTCGAAGCCTTCGCCAATATACTTTCCCGTGGCAATCAACGCTTGCGCGGTTTGGACTTTCTCCATGGCTTGTGTGCGCTCTTTGGCGCGCATGGCGCCTCGCAAAACAATGGTTTCATACCCCCGCTCAGACAGCGCTTGACTCAACAAACCGGCATGTTCTCTGCGCTCCGTCAACACCAGCGGGTTGCCGCCCATCTCGATTTGTGCCGCGATGTCTTGCACGATTAACTCGTCCCGCTTGCTTGATTCCATCAGCCATCGGTAAACATCCGCAATATGCGGCCTTTCTTCCGAAGCCAGCGGTTCCGGCGGCTTGTCCGCAACGAGCCTTATGATGACTTGCTGTTCAAAATGGGTCTGCTTGTCGATTTTAACCCGGTGGCGGATGGGACCCGCCTGCATAAAGATAATTGGATGATGACCATCTTGCCGTTCGGGTGTGGCCGTTAGCCCGAGAACATAGCGCGCCCGGACATCCGACAGCAAGCGGTCATAATTTGGTGCCGACAGATGATGGCATTCGTCGATAATGACTTGACCATAGTCCAACACTAACGGGGCAATACTATTGTCTTTTCGATTCAAAAGGCTTTGGTAGGTGGCAATATCAACACAGCCGGTCGGCGTGCGTTTGCCCCCGCCGATAACACCAATGTCCGCGCCTGCAAGAAAAGCGGTTAAGCGCTCCTTCCACTGGTCGAGCAACTGCCGGGTATGCGTCAGTATCAGCGTGTTTGTTTTGCGTTGGGCGAGCACCCCAATCGCAGTCACTGTTTTTCCAAATGCCGTTGGCGCGTGAAGAATACCCGCATCGTGCGTGACTAACTTGTCAACCGCATCTTTCTGGTCGCCGCGCAACTCGCCCAAAAACCGAATGCTTTTCAGGCGCTTTCCCTGTTCCCGCTTATCATCGAACTCAAGCGAGATATTCTGCCCGGTGAGTAATTGCCGAACATCATCCAGACATCCGCGGGGAACAACAAGGTATTCCTGTTCAATGTGCGCCAGGCTGATATAGCGCGGGATGCCGCGAGTGCTGAAACGCATCGCTTGTGTTTTGAAAAACACGGGATTGGCAAAACTGGCAAGACGCTTCAGGCGAGCCAACAAGTTAGACGGCAGCGTGGCGGTGGGGATAAAAACTTGATTTGCCAGCACGATTTTCAGTTTGGCGGGGCAATTCTCGATTTTTGTGCGGGCAATGGGAATACCCTGCTCCCAGGGCTTGGCGGACGGCTCCGGCGTTTCTTCTTCGAACCGGTGCAGGAGTTTATGCAGCCTGTCGGGGGCAAGTCGTTTAAGTCCGCCAAGAAACCGCCATTGGTCAGCGTAAGCAACCAATTCGCGGTCAACAAATACGGAGTTGCCGTATTGACGCGGTTGATACTGCAAAGGCAGCGCAATCAAGTTTCCAAAACCACCGCTTGGCATTGAATCTTGATTCGGAAATAAACGGTCATAGGAGTCAAACGACAAGTGGGGATAATTTTCCATCGTTCGGTCCAGCAGCCCAAATCCCAGACGGCGCGCATCCTTTGCCGGCGCCTTGCTCTCAAAGAAAATCCAAACATGCGCACCATTCCCCGACCGCGAACGCTCAATCGCAAAGGGGATGTCTTGACCGTCACAAATTTGCGCAAACGCTTTTACCGCCTGTTGCCAATCTGATTTATCAAAATCCACCGCCAGCAACCGGCAAGTATCATCACGCATCAGCGGGTATAGCCCGACAGTTTGAACACCCGACAAGTGCTCGTATATGACCTTTGGCTCCAATTTTTTATAGGCTTTATTGGCACATTCGCCGCATTTGACTTTGGGTTTATTGCATAAGCAGGGCTGCCATTCATTATGACAAGCGACCGCATACCCGCTTCTGCCCGTTTTATTTTCCCACCGAAAAGCGTAACTATCTTTTCTGCCGGCAAAGAATTTTTGGAACAGCGCCACTTTGTCTTTTGATGACAGCGTGGACGAGTCGGCCATCGAGTTTGAAGCCGCAGACTCCAAGCGGACTTTGTGGGAAAGCAGTCGTGACTTTTCCACTTCCAACGCATAAAGCCGTTGATTGAGCAGCTCAATTTCTCGGCTTGCGTCCGCCGGATTGTCGGTTGTCACAAATAAACACCCGTGTCGTTGCAATGTCATTAATAGTTTGCCGCAAGGACATTAACACCTTTTGCCATACTCCAAAGATACTGCAAACATTCTATCGCCGGCAATATCATCGCTCGAATTCAACCCATGCCCGACCCGCACACCGCGTCCCTTCGCCGGCGTGGTTTGCGGCTACGCCCGCATTTGACAAGCCGCCGGTCGGCGAACTTACCCGTCCGCATCCACACCCGAAACCAACGCCTCCGCCCGCAACCGCCGGCGCAGGTCGCGGCGCACTTCTTGCCAGCGAAAGCGCACCGAGTTGCGCACGATGTCCACATCCCGGTTTTTCAGTTCATCGGCGACCGGCGACCAATACACCACTGCCCGCGGGCTCTCGGTGAATGCCGACTCGTCATCGCGCAACGCATCGAAGTCGCAAGCGGCGATGCGCTCCCTGACTTGGCGCACACCGGCGGCAAAATCCTCGCCCGCTTCATCCGCCGCGCGCGCCCCGCCCGCCTCCAACACCCGCGCCACCACGCCCTCCAACATCCCCCGAATCACCCCCGCCGGCGCGCCCGTGCGAAGGCGCATCAGCACGCCGCCATACACCGCCAAATCCGACAAACACGCCAACCAAATCTGCCACTTGGCGATATTGATGGACGCCAGCATCGCCGAGTCCTCAAACAACGCCGGAAACCCCGTCCCCGCCCGCGTCTTCATATACCCATACAACGCCGTCTGCGCCACATGACTCGCTCGACTATCCAAAAATTCCCCAAACAAATCCGCCCGATTCAACTCCCCCTCACCGGCGCGCTTGCCGATGCCCAAATACCCACCCACCACCCGCCAAAAATGGACTGAAAACAGCGCGCTGAGGGATGTTTTTACTGCTTTTCGTATATTATTCATGCCGTATCGCGCCAAATAAAATGGACAAAAGCAGTTTTTTATGGTTTATTTCGGCAAAATTTGTCATAATTCGCTGCTAAACACGAGGAGACATCAATGTTGATTGAATTCAGCGTGGGCAATTTCATGTCCATTAAGGAGCGGCAGACTTTCAGTCTGGTCGCTTCCAAAAGCACGGATATGGCCGACACGCACACCTTTGACGCCCCGATTGCCACGGGCAAGAACAATATCAGATTGCTGCGTTCGGCGGCGATTTACGGCGCCAATGCCGCGGGCAAGACCAATCTCTTGCTGGCGTTTAAGACCATGCGGTCGGTGGTGGTGAAATCGGGTTTGGAGCAACTTCGAGGCGGCCCGCTTCCGGCGCGGCCGTTTATGCTGGATTCCAAGACACGGAATGCGCCCAGTGAATTTGAAATGCACTTTATCGCTGACGGTGTGCGCTATCAATATGGTTTTTCGATTACGCAAGAGCAAGTCAGGGAAGAGTGGTTGATCGCTTACCCGCGCAATCGCGCGCAACGGTGGTTTGAGCGGACATGGTCATCGGACAAGCGGGAATATGAATGGGAATTCGGTGCGTTCCTGAGCGGTGAGAAGAGCCTCTGGAAAAAATCCACCCGCGATAATGCGTTGTTTCTGTCAACCGCGGTTCAGTTAAACAGCCAACAATTGCAACCGCTTTACGATTGGTTCACGAATAATACACCTTCCCCCGGTAGTTCGGCATTGAATTACAACCCCGGTTCATCCCCGTATGGAAAGGAAAAAGTGCTGAATTTTCTGAAAGCGGCTGACTTGGATATTGACGACTTATATGTCAAAAAGAAAGCGCTCAGCCGGGATGAGTTGCCCCAAGACTTGCCGGAGCACGTGCAACAATTTTTTGTCAGGGAAATGCAGGGTGAAGCCGTTTATGAAATTGCCACGGTTTATACGGACACCGATGGGAAACCGGTGACGTTTGATTTTGGTGACGAGTCAATGGGCACCCGGAAAATGTTTGCTTTCGCCGGTTATTGGATTGACGCCTTGAAGAAAGGTCGCGTGATTTTTGTTGATGAATTGCACGAACACCTTCACTTGAAACTGGTCAAGTTCCTGGTGGAACTGTTTCACAACGACAAAACAAACCCGCATAACGCACAACTGGTATTCACCACGCACGAGACCGCCATGCTGAACCAGAAAATTATGCGCCGCGACCAAATTTGGTTCTGCGAAAAAAACAAACAGGGCGAGACGGCGGTTTATCCGTTGACTGATTTTAGCCCGCGCAAGGGGCGGGAAAACCTGGAGCTGGGCTATCTCTCCGGCGCTTATGGCGCCCTGCCCTATATCCAAGAAGCGTAAGCGCAGAAATGGGGACGGACAACCTGTTCCATAAGCGCAAGGCAAGAGGCGCCCGGGGGCTTTCGCGCCGAAGAGCCAAGCGGAAGACTTATCCCAAGATTCTAATCGTTTGCGAAGGCAAGAAAACCGAACCCAACTATTTTGGTGGTCTCAAGAACGAACTCAGACTCAGCGGCGCGGAAATTACCGGGGAGAGTAATCCCTCCCCCACGAGTGTCGTCGCCTTTGCCAGGGAACGCTATGAGAAAGAGAAAAAAGCAGGCTTCCCTTTCGACCAAGTTTTCTGTGTGTTCGACAAAAATAGCCATACGGATTACCAACAAGCGTTGACACAAATCACGGCCATGAAACCGCGCCACGTTTTTCACGCAATCATGTCTGTGCCGGCTTTTGAGTACTTTTTGCTACTGCACTACAAATACACCACCTCACCCTACACCAGCAAGCAAGTATTATCTGAATTGAAAAAACATATCCGCGGATACCGGAAAGGCAAAGAAAACATATACGACATTGTGCGCGACAAGTTGGAAACCGCAAAAACTCATGCAAAAAAGTCGATGAAAGCCGCTGCCAACAATCACACCGACAATCCATCAACCAAAGCCCATGAACTTGTCGAGTTCATGCAAAATATGACCAGTTAGCCCCCTATCTAAAACCATCGCCGGATAAAAACAGTATAACTATTTGATTTACAAAACAAGACACAACATAACACAAACCGTTTCCGCCGTATTGCCCTGACGCCCCAAATCGGATAGTATCCGCCCATCGTGCTTCAGGCACTCCGTGTTAATTTCCTTTCTCCTTACTTTCCCAACAAGAGGACAGACCATGACAGACACATCCCAACAACGGGTCGTTCATTGGCAGAGAACAAAACGGCTGATGTTTATCACCCTGGCGCTTTGGTTTATCTTTTCGTTTGCAGTCCATTGGTTTGCAAACGCGCTCAATGCGTTTAACTTTATCGGCTTTCCGCTGGGTTATTACATGGCGGCGCAAGGTTCTGAGATCATCTTTGTGATTCTCATTTTCTGGTTCGCCAGGACGCAGCATAACATCGACCGGGAGACCGGTTTTGCGGAGGAGGACTAGCGCCATGAAAGGTAACTTCATCGACAACCTGCCCAAAATATACGGGCTCTACACCGGCGGCTTTCTCCTCTTCGTCGTGCTGATGGCGGTGCTTGAGCAACTCGGCGTGGCGTCTGACACCATCGGTATTTTGTTCGTCGCCTTCACCATCGCGATTTACGCCACCATCGGCGTGCTGTCGCGCACCATGCAGGTGGACGCCTACTACGTAGCCGGGCGCCAGGTGCCGGCGGTGTTCAACGGCATGGCGACCGCCGCCGACTGGATGTCCGGCGCGTCATTCGTGGCGCTCGCCGGCGGCATCTACTTCGGCGGCCACGGCTACCTCGCATTGGTGGTCGGCTGGACCGGCGGCTATGTGCTGGTGTCCGCGCTGATGGCGCCTTACTTGCGCAAGTTCGGCTGCTACACCGTGCCCGATTTTGTCGGCACGCGCTACGGCGGCAACCTGCCGCGCCTCTGCGCCGTGGTGGTGCTGGCGGTCGCGTCGTTCACTTATGTGACCGCGCAAATCAACGCCACCGGAACCATCGCCGCGCGCGCCTTGACGATTCCTTTTGAGGTCGGCGTGTGGATTGGGCTTGCCGGCATTTTGTTGTGCTCGATGCTCGGCGGCATGCGCGCGGTCACGTGGACGCAAGTCGCGCAATACATCGTGCTCATCATCGCGTATCTGGTGCCGGTGTTCTGGATGTCCAACGTGCAAGATTTCGGCGTCATTCCGCAGTTCGCTTACGGCGAAGCGGTGGTGCGAATCAGCGAGTTGGAGCAGACCCTGGGAGTCGGCACGCCGGCGGTGGAAAGCGTTGCCGGGCTGAGGGTGCTGACCACGCTCCATAACGCCCCGCAAGACAGCGCGATGTATAGTTGGAAATTCGTCACGCTGGTGCTGTGCATGATGGCGGGCACCGCTTCGCTGCCGCATATTCTGATGCGCTACTTCACCACGCCGTCGGTGAAAGCCGCGCGTCAGTCGGTGGCGTGGTCGCTGTTCTTCATCTTCCTGCTGTATTTCACCGCACCGGCGCTGGCGACTTTCACCAAACTGCAGTTGCTCGACCCCAGCCTCGCCACCAGCGTGATTGGGCAGGCGATTGCCGATGTGAACGCGCTGGAATGGGTGCAGAAATGGAGCAATGTCGGCATGCTGGCGATTACCGACGGCAACGGCGACGGCATCTTGCAAATCAACGAGTTTTTCATGCGCCCGGACATCGTGGTGCTGGCGACGCCGGAGATTGCAGGGTTGCCGTATGTCATCTCCGGGCTGGTCGCCGCCGGTGGCATGGCGGCGGCGATGTCGACCGCCGACGGCTTGTTGCTGGCAATCGCCAATGCGTTGTCGCATGATTTGTATTACAAAATCATCGACCCGAAAGCCGACACCAAACACCGCTTGCTGGTGGCGCGCGTTCTGCTTCTCGGCATCGGCGCCGCCGGCGCTTTCGTCGCCAGCCTCAAACTAACCGGCATCCTGGGCGCGGTGATTTGGGCGTTTGACTTCGCCTGCTCCGGGCTGTTCTTTCCGATTGTGCTGGGCATCTGGTGGAAGCGCGCCAACCGCGCCGGGGCGGTTGCCGGCATGGTGTGCGGCTTCATCGCCGGCACCGCCTACCTGTATTGGGTGGCGCCGCAATTCCTCGGCAACGACCCGTGGTTCGGCATCGACCACCTGCGCTTCGGCATCATCGGCATGCCGGTCAGCCTGGTGGCGATGGTCGCCGCTTCACTGATGACCGCCGAACCGGACGCCGAAACCCAGGCGATGGTGGATGAAATCCGCATACCGCGCGGCAAAACCGTGCTGGATTCCACGCACTAACGGCTGACATGCAAGCCAACGAAAAGCCGGGGTGTCGCGCCCCGGCTTTTTGTCACCGGGTCGCCGTGCCGGACATGCCGGAGATTGCGCGTGCTTGAAGCCTTCCCGCTGTGGGTGCTCGCGCTCGACTACGTCCTCGGCGTGGTCATGTGGACGCTCTTCGGTCGCTTCGCCATGGGCATTTTCCTGCCCGAAGACAGTTCGTTTTTTTTCATGCGCTTCTTCGTGCGCGCCACCGACCCGCTGATTAAACTCTTCGACCCCATCACACCGCGCTTCCTCGTGCGCCCGCTGGTGCCGCTGTTCATCGCCTGGTTCTTCTACATCATCCGCTTCTACCTGATGCCGTGGCTGCTCGGCTACTCGGTCATGGGCATGCTGTCCTTCCCACTGGAAAGCGAATTCGCCCGCACGATTTCAGACATTATCGGCAAATTGGTGAATTAGTCCGCCCGGCTAATCCGCCCACTTCGTCATTCTCGAGCGTTAGTGTCCGTTTGCCGCCGCGCTTTTTCTTTTAAGCGGCGGCTTACGGACACTTACGACCTCGGGAATCTCCCTCAGACTGGCGCTGAGTTCAAACGGAGCGAGCGAAGCAGGCGGCGAGTAAGCCGCCATTCCGGCAGTCTTTTGAGCGGGAATCCATACAGTGTCTTAGTGTCGCTTCGTTCAAGACCACGTCAAACGGGACGAGATTCCCGAATCGAAGAAAAATCCGCCGGGAGCGGATTTTCGCGTAGCCCGAAGGGTTTGTATCAGGGATGATACAAACAAAATATGGTCGCCTGTCGGCTCCCTATTTTCTACCGTTCGAGAATGACGAGGTATTGGTTTTTGAATGACGAAGAGTTGTTTTTGTTTGTCAACTTTGCGCACTAGCCCCCAAATACAAACAAACCCCATCCACAGCAACACCCTCGGTATTGTCAATCCACACCAAGTTGCGCTGGTTGCGCATCCAGGTGAGTTGGCGTTTGGCGAGTTGGCGTGTGGCGGCGATGGCTTGGTCAATCATCTCGTCGTAACCAAACGCGCCGCGCAAGAAGCCGAGCGCCTGGCGGTAGCCGACGGTGCGCATGGCGGTTTGTTGGTCCGCGTCGGTATCGGACAAACCGGCGGCGAGCGTTTTCACTTCATCCACCAACCCCTGCTCTAACATCCGCCGGAAGCGCGTCTCAATTCGCGCGTGTAACAACCGCCGGTCGGCGGTGAACAGGCCGAGTTTAATCAGCGGAAAAGGCAATGGCGTGGCGGCGGATTGCGCCATCACCTCGCTCGGCGCGCTGCCGGTTGCGCGGTGAATCTCCATCGCGCGCTGAATGCGCTGCGCGTCCGAAGGCGCAATCGCCGCCGCCAGTTTGGCATCCAAACGCGACAACCGCGCGTGCATCGCCGCCAACCCGTGCGTTTCAATTTCACGCGTGATTTGCGCGCGCGCCGCGGGGTCGGCGGGGGGCAAATCCGACAACCCGTTTTCCAGCGCGTTAAAATAAAACATCGTCCCGCCGACCAATACCGGCAGTTTGCCGCGCGAGTGAATTTGACTGATTAACGCACGCGCATCGGCGCAGAATTCCGCCGCGCTATATGTCTCCTGTGGCGCGCGAATGTCGATCAAATGATGCGGATAGCGACGCAGAAATTCGCGCGCCGGCTTGGCGGTGCCGATGTCCATCCCGCGGTAAACCTGCGCGGCATCCACGCTCACCAGTTCAACATCAAACGCATCAAACAACGCCGCCGCCAACTCGGTCTTGCCGGAAGCGGTCGGTCCCATCAGGAAAAGAACGGGGGGGGTGTTCATGCCAAGTTGATTGTGCCGGTTGTTTAAGCCGCTACTATTATATTGGGGAACTGCAATGGCATAATACGCCGACATTCATTCACGCAAACACCATGAAAGAAACCGAGCAGATGATTCTCGACGCCTGGGAGCGTCGGGGCGAGATTAAGCCGCATACCGTCACCGCCGAGGTGCGCGAGGCGATTAACGATGCGTTGGAGTTGTTGGACTCGGGCAAGGCGCGGGTCGCTGAGCCGAGTGGCGACGGTTGGAAGGTCAATCAGTGGCTCAAGATGGCGGTGCTGCTGTCGTTTTTGATTGAGGAGAACCGCATCATTCGCGGCGGCTTTTCCAGTTACTACGACAAAATCGACCTCAAGTTCGCCGACTACACCAGCGAAGATTTTGCGCGCGGCGATTTTCGCGTGGTGCCGCCGGCGCATGTCCGCAAGGGCGCGCATATCTCGCCCGATGTGATTCTGATGCCGAGTTATGTCAACATCGGCGCGTATGTCGGGGCGGGGACGATGGTGGACACCTGGGCGACGGTCGGCTCGTGCGCGCAAATCGGCAGCAACGTGCACCTCTCCGGCGGCGTCGGCATCGGCGGCGTGCTGGAGCCGCTGCAGGCCGCCCCCACCATCATCGAAGACGACTGCTTCATCGGCGCGCGCTCGGAGGTCGTGGAAGGCGTGCGCGTCGGCAAGGGCGCGGTCATTTCGATGGGCGTGTTCATCGGGCAGAGCACGCGCATCCTCGACCGCGCCAGCGGCGAAGTCAGTTACGGCGAAATCCCGCCCGGCGCGGTGGTGGTGTCCGGCTCGATGCCGGCGTCGGACGGCTCGCACAGCCTGTATTGCGCGGTCATCGTCAAGACCGTGGACGAAAAAACGCGCGCCAAAGTCGGCATCAACGAGTTGTTGCGCAACACGCACAAGCCGGGAGCGCCCGATGTCTGAGCGGCGCTCACCCGCGCCGCCGCTGTTTGACCGCGCGTGAAACGAGCGCCCGACCGCCAGCGCGGGAACGGCGATCGCCTACCAACTCGGACCCCTGCCGGTGGTGGCGACGTTTGACTTCGCGTATCTGGCATTCGCCGTCATCTGGGGGATGCTGTTTTTTGCCGAGACACCGGATGCCGTTACCGTGTTGGGGATGATGTTGCTTACCGTTGCCGGGGTTCTTGCTATTAGGCAATAGCGGCGTTCGCTTAGTCGTGCATCAAAAATACCGGGGACTATCAAGGCAAAGTTGACAAACAAAAAACAACCACCTCGTCATTCTCGAACGGTAGAAAATAGGGAGCCGATAGGCGACCATATTTTCTTCGATTCGGGAATCTCCCTAAGGCTACCGTGAATTTCAACAAAGCCCGTGCCAACCTTAGGGAGATTCCCGAGGACGCAAGTGTCCGTAAGCCGCCGCTTAAAAAGAAAAAGCGCGGCGGCAAACGGACACTAACGCTCGAGAATGACGGGTAGTTGGTATTTTTCTACTGTTCGAGAATGACGAGCGCATCTTCAACCTTGCGCGCCGCGATTAACTCGATGCCTTTGGGCGGGTCTTTTGGTTTATTGGCTCTCGGAATCAGCGCGCGTTCGAAGCCGAGTTTCTGCGCTTCGCGGATGCGCTCCAGTCCGCGTTGCACGGGGCGGAGTTCGCCCGACAATCCGACTTCGCCGAAGACCACCAAGTCGGCGCCGGCGGGGCGGTTTTTGACGCTTGACAAAATCGCGATGAGCAGCGCCAGGTCGGCGCCGGTTTCGGTCACACGCACGCCGCCGACCACGTTGGCGAAGACATCGTAACTGTTGAGGGAAATGCCGGCGTGGCGGTGCGCCACCGCCAGTAGCATGGCGAGCCGGTTGTGTTCCAGGCCGACGCACAGGCGGCGCGGATTGGCGAGCGCGCTGTCGGCGACCAGCGCCTGCACCTCGACCAGCAGCGGGCGGGTTCCTTCCTGCGTCGCCAGCACCACGCTGCCGGGGCGCGACGCGCCCTGCCGGCTGACGAACATCGCCGAGGGGTTGGCGACGTCCTTCAAGCCCTGCTCGGTCATCGCAAACACGCCGATTTCGTTGACCGCGCCGAAGCGGTTCTTGAAGGCGCGGATGAGGCGAAACGAACTCGCGCTGTCGCCCTCAAAATACAGCACGCTGTCCACCATGTGCTCCAGAATGCGCGGTCCGGCGAGCGCGCCCTCTTTGGTCACGTGGCCGACCAGCAGCACGGTGCAGCCGCTTTGCTTGGCGTAGCGCACCAGCCGCGCCGCGCACTCGCGCACCTGCGACACGCTGCCCGGCGCCTGCGTGGCCGCCTCGCTATACAGGGTCTGAATCGAGTCCGCCACCAGCACCGCCGGCGCTTCCTTGTGCGCGGTTTCGAGCAGCGTTTCCAAGCGCGTCTCTGCCATCACTTTGAGGCGACCGCTGCTCAGTTCCAACCGCTTGGCGCGCAACGCGAGTTGCTCGGTGGATTCCTCGCCGCTGACATACAGCACCGGCAAGTCGCGGCTGATGATGGACAGGTGTTGCAGCAACAGGGTCGATTTGCCGATGCCGGGGTCGCCGCCAATCAGCACGGTGGAGCCGCACACCAAGCCGCCGCCGAGCACGCGGTCGAATTCGGCGCTGCCGCTGGACAACCGGTTGACTTCGGAGATGTCTATTTGGTCGAGCGCCTGCGCCACGGAAGCCGGCGCGAAGCCGGCGAAGCGGCTGGGCGACGAAACGTCCGGCGCCGCGGCGCGCTCGACCAGCGTATTCCACGCGCCGCACTCGCCGCACTGCCCCGCCCACTTCGGGCTGTCGGCGCCGCACTCGGCGCAGTGATAGGTTTTTTTAGGTTTCGCCATTCTACTCCGCCTGCAGGGTGGCTCGCGGCACGCGCTCGCTGACCTTGCACAGCAATTCATAGGAAATGGTGCCAGCCCAATTCGCCACTTCATCGACGCTCAGCCCGTTGCCCCACAGCACCACCTTGTCGCCGATGGCGGCATCCGCGCAGCGCGACAAATCCACCGTGGTCATGTCCATCGCAACCCTGCCAACCACCGGCGCGCGCTCGCCGTCAATCAACACCTCGGCAGTCGGCCTGAGGAGTCGCGGATAGCCGTCCCCGTAACCGAAGCCGACCACGCCAAGCCGCAATGATTTGGGCGCGACAAAAACGCCGCCGTAGCCGACCGGCTGACCCTTCGCCACGGTTTTGATTGCCAGCAATCGCGCCTCCAGTTGCATGACCGGTTGCAAGCCCAGTTGGGGACCCAAATACCCGCGCAACGGCGAGCCGCCATACAGCATAATGCCCGGTCTGACCCACTCAAAATGCGTTTTCTGCCAGCGCATCACCCCGGCGGAATTGGCAAGACTGCGCTCCATTTCATACGCATCGCTCGCCTGCTTGAAGCGCTTTAACTGCGCCGCCGAATGCGCGTCTTCGGTGTCGTCGGCGTTTGCCAAGTGCGACATCAGGCGGATGCTCCCGACCCGTTTGTTGCGACGCAAGCGGGCGACCGCCTCGGCGACCCGCCCCGGCGCAATGCCCAGCCGGTTCATACCGGTATCGATTTTGAGCCACGGCGCCAGCGGCGCACCGCGATATTGCTCGACCCAGCGCAGGTGTTCGTCGGCATGCAAGACCGGGTCCAACCGATACCGCCGGCACAAGTCCAGCGCCGCCGGCTGCTGCAAGCCGGACAACACCGTCACCGGCGTCGCCGGATTGGCGTTGCGGCAATCGATGCCTTCCTGCAGCGTCGCCACCGCAAACGCATCCACCCGCCCCGCGATTTCCCGGCTGACCGCCGCCATGCCGTGCCCGTATGCGTTCGACTTGATGACCGCCATCACGCGGCAGCCGGGCGCCAGTTGGCGAACCAGCGCGAGATTATGGCGCAACGCGCGCGCGTCAATCAGCGCCCTGGCGCGCCAGTGCTCGGTGTTCATACTTGACATTTTTGCCGGATGCGTCCATAGTTGGGTCTGATTTCACTTTATTACGAGACAAGATGATGACTATGCGTTTTGTGAATACGCGTTTTGGACCCGGTATTCCCCCGATTTTCGGGTTCGGTCCCGGCATTCCCCCCATCCTCTGACACACTCACCACGCAGACCTTTTGGCGTGCAAAAGGGATTTCACCGCGCGGGCGTGTTGTAGCGTCCCATCCAGTTCCTTTTCCAGAATACTCCACATTGCTAGTTTCCTCTCCCGGTTCCAACTCCTGACAAAATCGGAGTTGAAACTCTGCCCCAGCGCGTGAAGGTTCGACTGGCTATGAAAATAGCGCAGCATGGTTTTTTCGTCCGCCGGATTCAACCATTCCATCGCCTCGATCACCTGATCATAGACGAGTTCATTGGCGGGCGAAACCGCCACCACATAGGGCGTGTATGATTCATCGCTCTCAATGGTTTTGCGAATTCCCCGGTTGGCTTTTTGCTGTTCGCTGAGACTTTCCATCGCCCTGGTGGCGTGATGATAAATCGCGTTGAGCAACTTTCGCCGCCTTCTGTGGCGCGATTGCGCGAAATTGTACACACTAAAACACAACGCCATCACCGCCACGATTAGCGGCGCCAACTGCACGCTCAAACTGTCCATTGCAAATCCCTCCTTTGTTCCGTTTAAGTTTTCCCAATCCGTCTCGGGCAAATCGTATCCCTGTGGCGCGCTATGCGTGTGGTTCAAAATCGGTTCGTGCCAGGTTTTCAAAGCGCGTGAATTCATCGAGGAAAGCCAGTTTGACGGTGCCGATGGGGCCATTGCGTTGCTTGCCGATAATCACTTCGGCGACGCCTTTTTGGTCGGATTCTTCGTTGTAGATTTCATCCCGGTAGATGAAGAAAATCACATCGGCATCCTGCTCGATGGCGCCGGATTCGCGCAGGTCGGACATCACCGGTCGCTTGTTGGGGCGCTGTTCGAGCGCACGATTGAGTTGCGACAACGCAATCACCGGCACGTTGAGTTCCTTCGCCAGCATTTTGAGCGAGCGCGTGATGCCGGAGATTTGCGTGGCGCGGTTTTCGTTTTCTTCGGTGGACATCATCAGTTGAAGATAATCCACAATAATCAACCCTATCTCTCTGTTTTTACGCAATAACTGCCGCGACCTTGAGCGCAGTTCCAGCGCGGTCAAGCCGACCGAATCGTCCACAAAGATTGGCGCCTTGCCGAGCATTCCGGCGGTTGAAGTCAGCCGTGACCAATCCAGTTCCGCCAGCCTGCCGGCGCGAATTTTCTCGGAATTGATGCGCCCCATGGAGGACAGCAAGCGCATACACAATTGCTCGCCGGACATCTCCATGCTGAACACCGCCACCGGCAGTTTCTTGTCCACCGCCGCGTATTCGGCGATGTTCATGGCGAACGACGTCTTGCCCATGGAGGGCCTGCCGGCGACGATGACCAAGTCGCCGCGCTGCAGTCCCGAGGTCTTTTCGTCAATGTCGGCAAACCCGGTCGGCACGCCGGTAATCGCTTCCTTCGACTCATACAACTCTTCGATTCGATTGATGGATGCGGTCAGCAAATTCTGCAACGAGATAAAACCCGCGCGATTGCGCCCGTCGCGCTCGGCGATGTCGAAGACCAGTTTTTCCGCGTGGTCCAGCACCTCGCGCGGGGCGCGCCCGCCGGTGTTGTAGGCGCTGTCGGCTATGTCGTTGGCGGCGGCAATCAACTGGCGCAAAATCGCGCGCTCGTGCACGATTCTGGCGTAGGTGAGGATGTTGGCGGTGCTAGGGGTGTTGTTCGCCAGCGTGCTGATGTAGGCGATTCCGCCGCTCTTTTCCAGGCTGTCTTTCTTGGTCAGCCATTCGGTGACGGTGACGATGTCCGCCGGGTCGCTGGCTTCCTGCAGCGCGCCGATGGCTTCGAAGATTAGGCGGTGATTGTGGTTGTAGAAATCGTCCGCCCCCAGCCCGACATCGCTGATGACTTCATCCCATTTGCGGTTGTCCAGCAACAACCCGCCGAGCAACGATTGCTCCGCTTCCAGCGCCTGCGGCGGAAGGGTGGCGGAAGCGGAAGGCTCTGCCATGGCGCTCAACTCACCGCCGATTCACGCGTGTGCGGCGCTCGAACATAAACCGCGATGCGCTTTTTTTGACGCGCATGGCAGGCACAACAACCGGATTATTCCCCGCCCTGCGGCGCTTTGGGGAGGTCGGTCTCGGCGTCGGCGTCGGGAGTGTCGGTGGCGGTGGCGGTGGCGGTTTCGGCTTTGGCGTCGGCATCGGGAAGGTCGGGCTCGGCTTCGCTCTCAGCCCCGGCATCATCCCCCGCCGCCTCAACCGCCGACGCCGCATTGCTCTGCCCTTCTTGCACGGTGATTTTCAAACCGAACCGAACTTCCGGATGCAGAATCACCTCCGCCTCAAACTCGCCGATTTGTTTTATCGGTCCGTCGGGCTGAAATATCTCGGCTTTTTCAATCTGCGTGCCCGCTTCCGCCAGCGCTTCGGCGATGTCCGCCGGCGAGACCGAGCCGTACAGACCACCGCCTTCGCCCGCCAGACGGGTGACGGTGATTTCCCGAATCGCCAGGTCGGCGCGCGCCTGGGCGACTTCCTGCCGCTGGCTTTCCTCCATCGCCAGTTGGCGCCGGCGCTCTTCCACCTCGGCTTTGGCTTCCTCGGTCGCGCGCATCGCTTTTTTGCGCGGAATCAAGAAATTGCGGGCGTAGCCGTTTGCCACCTTGACGGTTTCGCCGAGGTCGCCGAGATTGCGGATTTTCTCCAGTAAGATGATTTCCATCCTGTCCTCTGATTGCCTGAGCCTAGTTGTCGTGTTGGTCGGTGTAAGGAATCATCGCCAGATAGCGCGCGCGCTTGATTGCCCTCGCCAGTTGCCTCTGGAAATGCGCCTTGGTGCCGGTGCTGCGCCGCGGCAAAATCTTGCCGGTTTCGCTGATATTGGCTTTGAGAATGTCCAAGTCCTTGTAGTCGATGGACTCAATCCCCTCGGCGGTGAATTTACAAAAGCGCGGTCGGCGTTGAAATCTTGCCATCAGACTTTCTCCGGTTGTGCTTCGGGTTCGGATTCGGGTTCGGGTTCGGATTCGGATTTGACTTCATCCGGTTTGTCGTCCGCCTTCGCGTCGGTTTTTTTATCAGGCGCTTCGACAACCGCTTCGCCGACCTCGTCGCCGGCGGCTTCGCCGGTTTTTTTGCCGGACTCTTCGCCGGCGCTTTCATCCGCGTTATCGTCCTTCGCCTCAACCGGCTCGGCGGCTTCCGGTTCGGCTTTCGGTTCGGCTTTCGGTTCGGCTTCCGGCTCCGAAGGCGGCGGTTTCGCCGCCTCGGCGCTCTGGCGTTTCGCCGCCTCCTTGCGCTGCGCCGCTTCCTTCTCCGCCTCCATCCTGTCCTCTTCCACTTTCGCCCTGGCGAGCGCGGATTGCTCGCTAATCGCGCGCGTGCGCCGAATCACCAAACTGCGCACGATGGAATCGTTGAACTTGAAATTCTTCTCAAGTTCGCGCAGCGTCTCCAAGCCGCACTCCACATTGAGCATAATGTAATGCGCTTTGTAAATCTCGTTAATCATATACGCCAAGCGCCGCCTGCCCCAATCCTCAGCGCGATGAACCACCCCCTTTTCGGCGGTCACCATCTCCTTGTACTTCTCCAGCATCGCCGGCGCCTGCTCGCTCTGGTCGGGATGGACCAGCAACACGATTTCGTAATGTCTCATGGATTTTGCTTCTCCCCACGGGTTATATCTTCCCGCGCGTGTTGATGAAGGCGGCGGTGAAGAAAGGAGTTGATTGAAAGTTGTGCGGCGGAGTATACCCGAGTCGCGCGCGCAGGGCAACCCAACTAAAATCAACCGCGAGGTTTCACAGGCGCTCCCAGTAGCGGTAGGCGTCGACGAGCATTTCCAGGTCATCGCGAGACGGCTGCCAGTTGAGTTCGCTCTGGGCTTTTTGGGTGGTGACGATGAAGTGGCGGTCGGCGAGTTGGTATTGTTCGGGATAGAGCGGCTCAACGCCGAACAGCGCGAGCGTGCGCAGCGCGGCGCGCACCGGGGCCGCGGGGAGGGGGACGAGGGGGGAGCGGGATTGGACGCGGTCGCGCAACGCGGTGAGCAAGTCACGAACACACAGCGTTGGGGTCGAGCCGAGGTTGTAAACCGTGTTCGGGCAACCGCGCTCAATGGCGCACAGCACCGCGCGCGCGCAATCTTCCACCGCGACCATTTGATAGAAGTTGCGGCCGTTGCCGATGAGGGGCAGCGGGCGGTGGCGGTGGATGAGCGCAAACAGCCGGGTGAATACGCCGAGGCGTCCGGGTCCCGAAATCAGGCGCGGGCGGAAGAGGGTCAGCGGGATGCGGTGAGCATTGGCGAACGCGCGCACGCGCCGCTCCATTTGCGCTTTGGACGCGCCGTATTCGCCAACCGGGTTGTGCGGGTGGTCTTCGCCGACCGGCACCGCGCGCGGCAAGCCATAGACCATGTCGGTGGAGAACTGCACCCAGCCGGCGGCGCGGATTTCAGCCGCGAGGCGGCCGACATGCAACGCGCCGTCTACATTGACGCCGGCGAACCACTGCGCGCGCCCGCGGCGGGGGATGGCGGCTTGATACTGGCGCGCCGCCAGATTGACGACCCACGCGCCCGGCGGACACGCCCGCGCCAAGCGCAGCAACGCGGCGGCGTCGCGGATGTCGGCGGTGTGATAGTCCACCCCGGCACAAGGCGCCGCCGGCGCTTGGCGGTCGATGACCACCACGCGCGCGCCGCCGCCCTTCCCCGGCGCCGCCAGCCGCCGCGTCAGCGCAGTGCCGAGGAAACCGCAGCCGCCGACGATGACGCAATCGCCGGGCATCAGGCGGCGCGCGCCAGCACCACCACGCCGGCGCAAATTAAGCCTAAGCCGAGCAAGTTGAGCGCGCTCACGCCTTCGCCCAGAAAGCGCCACGCGACCACGGCGGCGAATACATAGCCGAGCGCTTGAAACGGATAGGCGACGGAGACCTGCACGCGCGCCAGCACCGCCAGCCACAAAAAGATGCTGAGGGCGTAGCACGCCAGCCCGCCGAGCATCGCCGGCGAGAGCGCTTTGCCAAGAAAGAAGCCGAGCGACCAGACGATTTCCGCCTCGCGCATGGCGGCGCGCAGGAAGATTTGCGCCAGCGCGTTGAGCCCCACCGACAGCAGGATGAGCGCCACCGTCATCCGGCGCCCCCGCTGGCGGCGACCAGCACCGCCAGCGCGCCCGCGCCGCATAGCCAACTGGCTTTGTCGCGCAACGTGAAGACCAGCGGGTCGTCGTGCATCGCGCCGCGCCCCGCCAGCAGTGTGATGCGCCCGAGCCAGTAGAGAATGAGCGGGCAGAGCAGCCACAACAACTCCGAGCGCACATAGCGCGCGGACAGTTCGGGGCTATGGAAATACAACAGCATCACCACCACCGCAGCGATGCCGCTGGCGGCATTGAGCGCCGCCAGCGCGAGCCGGTCGGCGGCGAAATAGTCGCGCCCGAAATCGCGCCCGGAGCCACGTCCTGCTCCACGCCCGGAGTCGCGCGATGGGGCGGATTCGAACATGCGGTGCAACTCGGCTTGGCGCTTGGTGATTGCCAGCGCGAGGAACAAGAAGATGGAAAACGCCAGCAGCCAGTGCGACGGCGTGACCGACGCCACCGCGCCACCTGCCAGCACGCGCAATGTATACAGCAGCCCGAGCGTCACCACATCGGCATACAGTTTGGTTTTGAGCCACAGCGAATAGGCGAGCGTAATCAGCAGGTAGCCCAGCGCCCAGCGCCCGGCGGTGGCGGACAGCGCGAACGCCAGCGCGACGCCGGCGCTCATCAACAGCGCGCTGAGGGCGATGGCGGGCAACAACCGCAACGCGCCGGATGCCAGCGCGCGGTGGCGTTTGCGCGGGTGGCGGCGGTCGTGCGCGAGGTCGCGCAGGTCGTTGAAAATATACGCCCCCGACGCGCACGCCGAGAGCGCCACGAACAACACCGCCGCCGCCAGATACGGCGCGGGCGCAACGCTGTGGTCGGCGAGCAACGGCGCAAACACCAGGGCGTTCTTCAGCCACTGATACGGGCGCAGCGCGTTCAGATAAGCGCGCACGCCGCCGTCGTCGGTTGCCAGAAAACGCGCCTCACGGTCGAGCGCGCGCACGCGGCGTTGCAGGCGGCGCGGCAAGTTGATGCCGATGGCGCGGCGCGCATGCCGCCACACCGCGAGGTCGCGGCGCGCATCGCCGATGTAGTCAAAGCCGCGCTCGCCGAAGCGCGCCACCAGCGCCTCGGCTTTGGCGCGCCCGGCCAGATTAACCGCGCCGTCCGACGCCACATAACCGCGCGCCGCAACGCGCCGGGCGAGCGGCGCCACCGCGCGCGCATCGGCCGCCGATGCCAGCCAGACCTCGCGCCCGGCGGCGCCGGCGGCTTTGAGCTCAGCCAGCACCGGCGGCGCGAACACCAGCGTGTCGGGCGGCAACTCCACCGCCTCCGCCACCTTGCGCTTCAAGTGCGCGCGCCCGCGCGCCAACCAGCCCGGCAACCGCAGCAGCATTTGCGGCTCCTCCGCCAGCAAGCGCAGCACGCCTTCGATTAGCAAATCGCCGCGCAACAGCGTGCCGTCCACATCGCAGACCAGCGGCGCGGTGTCCGCTTCAGCCGCGCCCGCCGCGCGTTGTTCGTCATGCGGGCTCATTGCCTCAGATAGCGACGCCAATGCACACCGTCCACAGCGACCAAGTGAGCAACTGCAGTAGTGCGAGCGCGATGGCGACCGCCCATAAAAAACCGCGCCACTTCAGCGCCGCGAAGATGACGAACAACGGGAAGATGACCGCCAGATAGCGCGGCATCGAATAGGTCGAGCGGTAAGCCGACGACAACGGCAGCAGCACCATCGCCATCGACCACAGCGTGAGCGGCGCGCCGATTTTCTTGCACCCGGCGAGCAGCAGCGCGAACACCGCAATGGAAAGCAGCGCGCCGTAAATTATCCCGATAATGCGGCGGTCCAGCCCGAACAGCGCAACCCGCTCGTCCACATTCGTCGCCACGGTGGACAAATAATCAAACGAGCGCGCCAGCACCGCCAGCGGGTTGACGCCCTGCTCCCCGCCATGCGTCCACGCATCTTTTTGGATGGTGACGAACGCCAGCGGGTCGCCGGTCACTTGCCAGCAAACCACGATGAACACGCCCAAGCCCGCCGGCACCAGCCCCAGCCACAGGATGCGGAAGTCAAGCGCCATGAGCAAACGCCGCGCGGCTTGAAGCGAAAAACTCGGGGGAGCGGATGTGGTGCGCCAGTATTGTTGGCGCAAGTATTCCCACGCCAGCAACGGCGCGATGAACAGCCCCAGCGAGCGCGTCATCGCGCTCAAGCCGCCGAGCGCGCCGGCCAGCATCCAGTTGCCACGACGCGCGAAATAGTATGCGCCGATGCTGAGCGCGATGAACAGCGCCTCGGTCATCAGCGCGGAGAAGACATAGGCGGTCGGGAACAAGAACATAAACAGCACGGCTTTTTTGGCGGTGTCACGGTCTTTTTCAAGTTCCAGCCAGCGATATAACATCCACGCGCCGGCCAGCAACGCGAAGTTGGAAAGCAGCAAGCCGCCGACATAACTCCCGCCCTCGCCGAGCGGCCAGCCGATGAGCCGCGCCAGCCACGGATACAACGGAAAGAAGTTGTAGTTGGCGTAGCCGTCCGCCCGCGGTTCGCTGTCATAGCCGTCCTCGGCGATGCCGTAATACCAAGCCGAATCCCACGCGCCCCAAATATTGAGCCATGCATGCCCGGAATCAATGCCGCACCCCTCCGTCGCCAGACCCAATGTCGCCCTGGCAAACAGACCGACCGCGGTCAACACCACCCGCGATGCCAGCCACACCCCGCCAATCCACAACAACGCCGCGCGCCGCGCTTCAGCGTCCTGCGCGCCCGCCAACGGGCGGTAAGGCACGGGCGCCGGACGCGCTTTGGTTACCCGCCCGGCGCGTTTCCGCTCGCCGGATTTTCGCTCCCTTCTGCGTTTTGCCATGCCGCTTATCCGTTGCTCAACGCAGGCTGTTTTTGGGCTGCACGATTTGCGGGTCGAGCGCGTATAACCGATGCGCAAAGCGCACGATGTTCATCATCCGCCGCCCGCTTTTTGTGATGCGGTAGCGCTCGTCACCGCCGGCGTCAAACGCGATATTGCCCATGCGCGTTTGCTCGCGCAGGCGTTTTTTAATGCCGTAGTTGGCGCCGAAGTAAACCGTGTTGAACTCGTTGCGGATGTCGGCTTCGCTCAGACCGTCGGGCGCGTGATAAACCGTGTTGAGCAAATACAAACTCACCGAGCGGTCGAACACCGACGGCACGATGAGATTGAACACCAGTCCGCTGAGAAAAATAATCACGCCCGCCGCCACGCAAGCGTCAACCGCGAGCAACCGCTTGCGCCACAAAACCCACAACGCAACGACCACCACCGGCATCACCGCCAGCAGGACATGCCCGCCCTCGGTCAGCGCAATATCGGACGCAAACCAGCGCCGCTTGACGCTATAAGCCAGCAAGTAAAACCCCACTCCGGCGGCCGACACGCCCAACAACAGCACGCACTTACGCATAACGCAACGCGCTTAAATCAGGCAAAGCCACCCCCGCCCACCGGCGGCGCGTGGCGGGTTTAGCCGGGCAAACTAAGTCGTGACGGCGTGCGTCAGAATTCGGGGGGGGGGGGGGGGGGTAAGCGTGGCTTGGTTGCGCGCCTTCTTACGGCGTGAACGAGAGGATGTGGGCGGCATTGTCAGAGGCGATAAGAGACGGGCGCGTGCGGAGTATAAACAAGACACACCGCCGCCGCAACAGCCTTCGGCGCCCCCGTCATTCCCAAGTACGCGTCATTCCCAAGTACTCGTCATTCCCAAGTACCCGTCATTCCCAAATACCCGTCATTCTCGAGCGTTAGTGTCCGTTGCCGCCGCGCTTTTTCTTTTAAGCGGCGGCTTACCGGACACTTGCGTCCTCGGGAATCTCCCTAAGGTTGGCAGGGGCTTCGGTAAAGTCCACGCTAGCCTTAGGGAGATTCCCGAAGGTGATGAAAAATATGGTCGCTGGCGCTCCCTATTTTTCTATCATTCGAGAATGACGGGGTGTTGGTTATTTTTCTACCGTTCGAATGACGAAGTTGGGATGCTTGTTTTTCAGGCAACGTCATTCCACTACCCGATACAACGCATAGTAATCGTCCGCACCAACGCCGCTATCCGGTTCGCGCACTATTTCAGCCGCGTCCGCCTGAAAGGTCGGCGGCGGGCATTGGGAATGTGTCAGCACGCCGAAAATGTTGGCGGCGGTTAAGTCACCGGCTTGCAGTTCGGCGCCGGTCTCCAACTGATGTTTTAGTTTGTCGAGCAATGCTTTGTTGTCGGGCCATGCCATGCCAAGCCGGTAATACGCGACATTGACTTCCGCGGCGGTTTTCAATATCAACGGAGAAATCCTGCGGCATCCGGGGTCGAGCAAAAGCAAAGCGCCGCTGCCGGCGTAATCGGTTGAATTGATAAGCGACAGTTGTCTGCGCAGGTCGGGCGTGTCAACGTTGATGAATTGCACTGAATTCGCAAATACGGTGAATCCGGGAAGCGCATTGACATACAACGCCATGAATAACGCCAGCAGGGACGCCGTGCCAAAACGGTGGAAGCGGTGGAGGTTAACCCGGCGAAGCGCCTTGAACGCGCCGACCAGCGCTTCGGCAAAAAGCGGGGAGAGAATGAGCGCCGAGAGGGTGATCGTGTTGAGCCATAACCGGTAAGGTTCCTGCTGAAATCCCCAGACGTTGTTCCAACTCAACATAAAAAATCCATACAAACAACCGAGCGCCAGCGAGCGCTTCAGGTTTTTATTCGGGGTGTTGGTTGCCAGCGTGTGGCATACGATAACCGCGATGAGAATCAGAAACGGCGCGGCGGCGATGACCCCGTCAACGAACGGGACGTTGAGGTTGCCTTGCGATGAGGTTTCGCGGTATGCAAGGAAGGCGTCGTTGGCGAGGATGGCTTTCAGGGTCGGAAGCAGTTGGGGGAGTATGCCGGCAACGAAAGAAGCGCCCGCCAGCATCGCCGGATAGAAGTTTTTGACGGCGAAGGAGAGCAACAGATAGGCGATGGGCAGCACGCCGATTGCGTAGTATGCCAAGCCGCCGGGGGAATCGGGGCGCAGAAAAATCCAGCCGGTGAACAACGCGGCGGGGATGAGCCACGCCAGCAGTCGATGCGTTTTGTTTTTAATCCGGTGAAATTCAAAGAACGCAATCGTTGCCAAACTAATCAGGGTCGCGGCCAGAAAGAAATAGGAGGCGACGCTGCTGACAAAACCGACGATGAAGGCGGACGCGCATAACAGGATGACTTTGTCGCGCTTTGCCGGCGCAAACAGCGATTGGAAAAATAAAAACGCGGCGACCATCAGCAGAAAGCAAGCGCCGACTTCGGCGTTGAGCGCGTGGAACAGGACGTAAGGAGACCAGAAAACCGCATGCGGCGTTCCGGGCACAGGCTGATACCACGCATCGCTCCCGATGCCAAGATAGACCCCGGTCACCGCCAGCATTCCGGGGATTAGCGAAGTCCAGTAGCGCGATGTGTTTCGGTAACAGGCAGTCGCCATCAAGCCCAGCCCCAGCAGGAAGCCGGCGATGCCGCAGACCTGCCAACTCAGCGTGACCGGAATGTTAAAAAACCACGCGACTAAACCAATCGCGACATACCAGTTCCGTGTGTAAATAATGTTGCCGGTGGCGGTGAACGGCTCAACGAAATCAAAATTCAACCACTTCACATTGGCGGCAATCGCCGCATAGCCCAACTGGTCCCCCACAACGAGCGCGCGAAAAGATGCAAGCCATGACCATGAAGCGCCGGGCGCCGCCGGTGTGGCGGGGGGACCGATGGTTTGATAGACGACTACGCAGGACGCGAGGAAGCACAGGGTGAATACGGCGATACCAAATCTGGCGCGACCCTCGGAAAATTGGGGGGGGGGGGTAGGTGTGGGCTTCCCGCGCGTTGCGGGTTTGCGGCGTTTTAGTTGTTTTGCCATGCGGGTTTGGTTCGGGTTTAAGCCGCGTTATTGTATCAAACAGTCCAGAAGAAATTCCACCGGTTTGGCAGAAAACCCGCCGATGCGTTAGAATGCCCCCAGCGCCCCGCGCCGACCACCCCGCCGACCCGAATGCCCGAAGACAAACCACAGCCCGACACATTGCCCGACATTGACGCGCTGGAGACCGGCGAGTGGATTGACGCGCTCGCTTCGGTGATTGAGCGCGAGGGGAATGAGCGGGCGCATTTTTTGATTGAGCAACTGATTGACCACGCGCGGCGCTCGGGCGCGCACATACCTTATCGCGCCAACACCGCGTATCTGAACACCATTCCGGTTCATCTGGAGCAGCGCAGCGACGGCGACCACGCGGTGGAGCGGCGTATTCGCGCGTTGGTGCGTTGGAATGCGATGGCGATGGTGGTGCGCGCCAACCGCACCTCCAGCGAGTTGGGCGGGCACATCGCCAGTTTTGCCTCGGCAGCCACCTTGTATGACGTCGGCTTCAACCACTTCTGGCGCGCCTCCAGCCCGCAACAACTCGGCGACATGCTGTTCATCCAGGGACATTCGGCGCCGGGCATTTACGCGCGCGCGTATTTGGAGCGCCGCCTTGACAAGGAATTCCTGCGCAACTTCCGCCAGGAGGTCGACGGCGACGGCATCTCCTCCTATCCGCATCCGTGGCTGATGCCCGACTTCTGGCAGTTCCCGACGGTTTCCATGGGGCTGGGTCCGTTGATGGCGGTGTACCAAGCGCGCTTTATGAAATACCTGCACCACCGCGGCTTAATCGACGCCGGCGACCGCAAGGTCTGGGCGTTCCCCGGCGACGGCGAAATGGACGAGCCCGAGTCGATGGGCGCGCTGTCGCTGGCCGGGCGGGAAAACCTCGACAACCTGATTTTCGTGGTCAACTGCAACCTGCAACGGCTCGACGGTCCGGTGCGTGGCAACGGCAAAATAATACAGGAACTGGAAAGCGAATTCCGCGGCGCCGGCTGGAATGTCATCAAGGTGATTTGGGGTTCTTACTGGGACCCGTTGCTGATGCGCGACGACAAGGGCTTGCTGAAAGCGCGAATGGAGGAGGCGGTGGACGGCGAATACCAAGCCTTCAAAGCCAAAGACGGCGCCTATGTGCGGGAAAAATTCTTCGGCAAATATCCCGAACTGCTGGAAATGGTTTCCAACATGACCGACGCGGACATTTGGCGCTTGAATCGCGGCGGTCACGACCCGCACAAACTCTATGCCGCCTACGCCGCGGCGGTTCAACATCGCGGGCAGCCGACCGCAATCCTGGTGAAAACCGTCAAGGGCTACGGCATGGGCGAGGCGGGCGAGGGGCAGAACACCACGCATCAGCAGAAGAAGATGGGCGAGGACGCGATGCTGGCGTTCCGCGACCGTTTCAACATTCCGCTGACCGACGAGCAGGTCGCCAAGGCGCCGTTCTACCGCCCCGACAAGGACTCGCCCGAAACCCAGTATCTGCTCGACCGCCGGCGCGCGCTCGGCGGATTTTTGCCGGCTCGGCAGAGCGCATGCAAGCCGCCGTTCAAGTTGCCGGCGCTGGCGTTGTTCAAGTCGCAACTGGAGGGCAGCGGCGAGCGCGAGATTTCCACCACGATGGCGTTCGTGCGCATCCTGTCGGCGCTGGTGCGCGACAAGCAACTGCAAAAATACATCGTGCCGATCATCCCGGACGAGTCGCGCACTTTCGGCATGGAGGGCATGTTCCGGCAACTCGGCATTTACTCGCCCAAAGGGCAGTTGTATGAGCCCGAAGACGCCGACCAGTTGATGTTCTACCGCGAAAGCAAGGAGGGGCAGGTGTTGCAGGAAGGCATCAACGAAGCCGGAGCGATGTCGTCGTGGATTGCCGCCGGCACCGCATACAGCAACCACAACGTGTGCGCGATTCCATTCTTCATTTTGTACTCCATGTTCGGCTTCCAGCGCATCGGCGACTTGTGCTGGGCGGCGGGCGACAGCCGCGCGCGCGGTTTCATCCTCGGCGGCACCGCCGGGCGCACCACGCTCGCCGGCGAAGGCTTGCAACATCAAGATGGCCACAGCCTCGTGCTCGCCGGCACGGTGCCCAACTGCGTCTCGTATGACCCGGCATACGGGTTTGAGTTGGCGGTCATCATTCACGACGGCCTGCGCCGCATGGTTCAACAGCAGGAAAGCATCTACTACTACATCACGGTGATGAACGAAAACTATCCGCATCCGGCGATGCCCAAAGGCGCGGAGGAAGGGATTTTGCGCGGCATGTATCTGCTGCGCTCGACCGGCAAAAAGAAAAACAAAATCAAGGTGCAGTTGCTGGGCAGCGGCACCATTTTGCGCGAAGTGGAAGCCGCCGCGGAAATGCTGGACGCGGAATACGATGTGAGCGCGGATGTCTGGAGCGTCACCAGTTTCAACGAATTGGCGCGCGACGGCGTTGCGGCGGCGCGCCACAACACCCTGCATCCGAGCGCCAAACCTTCAAGGCGGCGCGTGAGTTATGTGGAGATGTGCCTCGCCAACACCGAAGGTCCGGTCATCGCCGCCACCGACTACGTGCGCCTATACGCCGAGCAAATCCGCGCCTTCGTGCCGCGCCGCTATTACGTGCTCGGCACCGACGGCTTTGGCCGCTCCGACACCCGCGCGCAACTGCGAAAGTTTTTTGAAGTAGACCGCGCGCACGTGGTGGTCAACACCCTGCACGCGTTGGTCGAACACGAGTTGATTGCGCCGGCACAGGGCGCGGCGGCGATAAAGAAATACGGCATTGACCCCGACAAACCCAACCCCGCCACGGTCTGAGTTCGGCATGCCCAGTCCAGTTGAAATTGTGGTGCCGGACATCGGCGATTTTGATGCGGTGGAAGTCATCGAGATGCTGGTCGGCGAAGGGCAGCAAGTGGCGGCGGAAGACCCGTTGATTACGCTGGAAAGCGACAAGGCGACGATGGACATCCCCGCCCCGCAGGACGGCACGATTGACAAACTGCTGGTGGCGGTCGGGCAGATGGTTTCGCAGGGCACGCCGATTGCGTTGCTTAAAGCCGTTGCCGAGGCGGGCGATGGTGGCGCGTCCGCCGCCGCAGAGCCGGCGAAGGCTAAAACCGAACCGCCACCGCCGACGGCGCAACCCGACGCCGAAGCGGAAAAACCGCAGTCCGCCGACCCACAACCCGCCGCTACCGCCAGCGGCCACCGCCCGCCGCCGACCCTGCCGCCGCCGGTCGCGCACGCCGATGGCGACGCCGCCCTGCCCCACGCCAGCCCCGCCATTCGCCGTTTCGCCCGCGAACTCGGCGCGCCGTTGGCGCAGATTCCGGGCAGCGGCAACAAGGGGCGCATCCTCAAGGCGGATGTCAAAGCCTGGGTCAAACAACGCCTGAGCGCGCCCGCGCCTCACGCCGGCGGCGGTGGCATTCCGCCGATTCCCGAAATAGACTTCGCCCAATTCGGCGCGGTGGAAAACGTGCCGTTGTCGCGCATCGCCAAACTGTCGGGACCGCATCTGCGGCGCGCGTGGCTCAACATTCCGCACGTGACCCACCACGACCAGGCCGACATCACCGAACTGGAGAGTTTCCGCCAGTCGCTCAAGGTGGAAGCCGAAAAGGAGGGCATTCGCATCACCCTGCTCGGCTTTGTCATCAAGATTCTGGCGCGCGCGCTCAAGAAATTCCCTTCGTTCAACGCGTCGCTGCATCCCGACGGCGAGCAGTTGATTGTCAAAAAATACTACAACATCGGCATCGCCGTGGACACGCCGCAGGGCTTGGTGGTGCCGGTGATTAAGGAAGCCGACCGCAAAACGATTTTTGAACTGGCGCGGGAGATGGGCGAGTTGAGCGAGCGCGCGCGCGCCGGGCGTTTGAAGGCGGATGACCTGCAAGGCGGCTGCATCAGCATCTCCAGCCTCGGCGGCATCGGCGGCACCGCGTTCACGCCCATCGTGAATGCGCCGGAGGTGGCAATCCTCGGCATCACCCGCGCGAGCATGACCCCGGTGTGGGACGGCAAGGAGTTCCGCCCACGCCTGATGTTGCCGCTCGACCTGTCATACGACCACCGCGTCATAGACGGCGCCGAGGCGGCGCGCTTTGTCGCCTTCCTGCGCGAATCGTTCGGCGATGTGCGGCGGCTTGCGTTGTAGAAATTACATTTAGTCAATGCCACAACCATCTGAAAAAAAAGAAATTAAATCGCAACTTGCGGTGCTCGGCGCGGGTCCGGGGGGCTATACCGCCGCCTTCCGCGCCGCCGACCTCGGCTTGAAGGTGGCGCTCATCGAGCGTTATCCGACCCTCGGCGGCGTGTGCCTCAACGTCGGCTGCATTCCCTCCAAAGCGCTGTTGCATGTCGCCGAGGTGATTACCGAATCGCAGCGCGCCAAACAACTCGGTCTGGCTTTCAACGACCCCGCCGTCGACCTCCGCCGGACGCAGCAATGGAAAGCCGGCATCGTGCAACAACTCACCGGCGGGCTCGCCGGCTTGGCGAAAAAGCGCAAGGTTGAAGTGGTGCGGGGAAGCGGACGGTTCACCTCCCCGCACACCATCGAAGTGGCGCACGACGGCGGCGGCTGCACCGTGCGCTTCGAGCAAGCGGTGATTGCCGCCGGCTCCGCGCCCATCGAAATACCCGGCTTCCCCCACGACGACGCGCGCGTGATGGATTCCACGGACGCGCTGGTCTTGGACGACATCCCCAAGCGGCTGCTCATCGTCGGCGGCGGCATCATCGGGCTGGAAATGGCGACGGTATACCACGCCCTCGGCAGCCAAATCAGCGTGGTGGAAATGCTCGACGGCTTGATGGCGGGCGCCGACCCGGACTTGGTGCGCCCCTTGTTCAAGCGCATCTCGGCGCAGTATGAAAACATCTGGCTGAAAACCCAAGTGACCGCGATGAAGGCGTTGAAAGGCGGCATCCAAGTCGCGTTCAAGGGCGATGCGGCGCCGCCGAAAATGACCTTTGACAAGGTACTGGTGTCGGTCGGCAGGACGCCCAACGGCGGGCAAATTAACGGCGACGCCGCGGGCGTTGCGGTGAGCGCGCGCGGATTTATTGAAGTTGACAACCAGCAGCGCACCACCGCGCCGCACATATTCGCCATCGGCGACATTGTCGGGCAGCCGATGCTGGCGCACAAAGCGGCGCATCAGGGCAAGGTGGCGGCGGAAGTGGCGGCGGGCTTGAAAAGCGGTTTTGACGCGCGCGCGATTCCGTCGGTCGCCTATACCGACCCCGAAGTGGCGTGGGTCGGCGTGACCGAAACCGAAGCCAAGCAAAAAGGACTTCGCTACGACAAAGGCGCCTTCCCCTGGGCCGCGAGCGGTCGCGCATTGAGTCAAGGCAAAACCGAAGGCGTGACCAAACTCCTGTTCGACTCCGAGACCGACCGCCTCATCGGCGCCGGCATCACCGGCGGCAACGCCGGCGACCTCATTGCCGAAGCCGCCCTCGCCATCGAAATGAACGCCGACGCCGAAGACATCGCCCTCACCATCCACGCCCACCCAACGCTAGCCGAAACCCTGGGCTTCGCCGCCGAAGCCCACGCCGGCATCATCACCGACCTGTACGCGCCCAAAAAGAAACGCTAGAAAGACGCTCGCTTAAAACACCACAACCAGCAACAACAACACCGCCACCGCCAGCACAAAACTAACGCCAAACTTATTCCAAACCGTCAAATCCGCCCAAAATCGCTGAATTTTCATTGTCGCTCACCTTCGCGGCTATTTAATATGGGGAGTTGTATTGTAAAGGTTTGTTGGGGCGGTGGCGGGTTTCATTTGTTAGGTTTACACAACCCCCCCCTCACCAATACCGACTCATCTCCCGAATAACCCGGCGCGAGCGCAAGGGGCGACCGTCTAGTTGGTGGTCTATTAGGGTGCGGGTTAGGTGTTGGGCTTCGCGTAGTTCTTCGTCGGATTGAAAGCGCTCGTCTCGCAGCGCGTGCAGCGTGCGCCCGCTGATGCGCAGGGCGTGTTCGTAGCGGCCCAGTGGCTCGGCGCATACGGGACCCTTTTCCGGCACATAGTGATACTGCCGCTGGGCGGTGATGGCTTCGCCCGTTTCGGCGTCGTGATCGAACACCGCGCCGAAGCCTATATGGTGCAGCAAGTGCTTCTCGAAGACGCGCAAAACCCGGTGCGGCGAATGCGCCGGCGTCAGTTGCCCGAGTTGCGAAATCGCGTCGTGATAGCGCTCAAACAACACTTCGTGGGCGTCGTGGCGGTGCAACAGCCGGAGCAGCAATTCATTCAAGTAGAACCCGCTCGCCAACGGCTTGCCCTTCATCCGCGCGGCGTGTCCGCTCTGCTCGACCGTCGTCAGTATCGGCAACTGACCCCTGCCCGCCCAGCCGGCGAGCAGCGGCGTGAACGGCAACAGCACCCCGCGCGAGCGCGATTTGCCGCGGCGCGCGCCCTTGGCGAGGAGCATCAGGCGGCCATGCTCGCGGGTGAACACGTCCACCAACAGACTGCTTTCGGAAAAGGGCCTCGCGTGCAGCACATACGCCCGCTGTTGCTCCACTTTCACGCCTGCGCCCCGCGCTAGTCTTCCATGTAGCCGAGCGCGCGCAGCATCGCGGCGTTGTCAGCCCAGCCTTTTTTTACTTTCACCCACAGGTCGAGATAGACCCGCGTGTCGAACGCCCGCTCCATTTGCTTGCGGGCGTTTTGGCCAATCGCCTTGAGTTGCCGCCCGCCGCGACCAATAACGATGGCTTTCTGGCTTGCCTTTTCCACCCAGATAATCACCGCCACGCTCAGCAACCGGTCGTCATCGCCACCGTATTGAAACTGCGTCACCTCCACCGCGCTGGCATACGGCAATTCCCGCCCGAGCAATCGGAGGGTCTGCTCGCGCACCAGTTCCGATGCTAAAAAACGCTGGCTGCGGTCGGTGTGTTGGTCCGCCGGAAAACCCGGCGCGCCTTCCGGCAACGCCGCCGTGATGACCTTGAGGAGCGCATCCGACCCGGTCAGTTTGCGCGCCGACAGCGGGATGATTTCCTTGAAGGCGTGAATCTGCGCCGAGCGCTCCATCAGCGGCAACAAGCGCGCGCGGTCGCTCAGCAAATCAATTTTGTTAATGAGCAGAATGACCGGCGTGTTTTTGTCGGCGACCAGGGCAAACAATTTTTCCAATTCGGGCGTCCAGCCGCGGCAGTCGATCATGAACAAAATCAGGTCGACATCCGACAAACTGTTGAGCGCGGTGCGGTTGATGGCGCGGTTGAGCCGCTTCGGCGGATTGCGCTGCAAGCCCGGCGTATCGACAAACACCAGTTGCGCATTCGCCAGCGTCTTGATGCCGAGAATGCGATGCCGGGTGGTCTGCGGACGCCGCGACATAATCGATATTTTTTCGCCGATGATGCGGTTGAGCAGGGTCGATTTGCCGGCATTCGGCGGACCCGACAATGCCACCACGCCGAAGCGGTGCGGCTCAGCCATCCGCGTCGAGTAGCGACAACACCTTGCGCGCGGCGCTCTGCTCGGCATTGCGCCGGCTGCCACCGGTGGCGGTCACCGGCTCGGCGAGATTGCTCACCGTGCAGGCAACGGTAAAAGTCAGCGCATGGCGCGCACCCGCCTGCGCGACCACCTCGTAGTCGGGCAACGGCAAGCCGTGTTTTTGCTGGCGCTCCTGCAACCGCGTTTTGTGGTCTTTGGGATTGTGCGGGGAGATTTGCGCGAGTTGCCGCTCGAACAACTTCAGCAAAACGGTCTTGACCGTCGGCAAATCGCTGTCCAGATAGACCGCGCCGATGACCGCCTCCAGCGCGTCCGCCAGAATCGCATCGTGGTCGTCGCCGGCGTTTTTGAGAACGCTGCCGCCGAGCCGCAGACACTCCCGCATCGCCAGACAACGCGCCCGCCCGGCGAGCGTTTCACGGCGCACCAACCGCGAGCGCATGCGCGTCAAGTCCCCTTCCGGCACCGCAGGGAAACGCACAAACAACGCTTCGGCCATCACAAAACCGAGAACGCTGTCGCCCAGATATTCAAGGCGCTCATTGTTGTCTCCGCCCCGGCTCCGATGAGTCAAAGCGCGCCTCAGCAACGCCTGATTCTTAAACCGATAACCAAGCCGCAGTTGAAACGCCGCAGGGTCATTCACCTCGGAATCGCATTCAATTACCCGATGATTTGCACCCGATAGTTTCCGCCCATAACGCAAACGACGGAATGTCCGCCGCGCATTATAACAAAAATCAAGTCCGCGCCCGCAAATACTCCACCAACAACTGCAACGACCGCCGACCCCGATATTCATTAACCTGAAGTTGATAAACCGCATGCACAACATCAAGCCGTGCCGCTTCTTCCCCCGGCTCCACGTGACGAAAAGCAATCGCATCATAACGCCGCGACTGCCCGCCGCCGATGCGCTCCATCGTCATCTTCAAGTGCTGCCCGCCCTGCCCGACCGCTTTTTGTTCGAGCACGCGGAATTCGCCGTCGAACAAAGGCGCCGGGAAATGTTGCCCCCAGGGGGAGGCGCGGCGCATTCGCTCGGCGGTTTCCAGTGACAATTCCTCCTCGGCGAGTTCGCCGTCGGTGAGGATGTCGTCGCGCGGCGCGTTGTCTTTGAAGTGGTCGCCGACCAACTCGCTGAAGCAGTCGGAAAAGGCGTCAAAGCGCTCCGCCGAAAGCGTCAAGCCCGCGGCCATCGCGTGTCCGCCGAATTTTTCGATGAGCCCCGGATGGCGCGTGGCGATGGCGGCAAGCAGGTCGCGGATATGCAGCCCGGCGACCGAGCGCGCCGAGCCGCGCAGCCGCCCGTCATCGCCCGGCGCAAACGCGACCACCGGCTGGTTGGATTTTTCCACCACGCGAGACGCCACCAGGCCGATGATTCCCTGATGCCAGTCGGGGTCAAACAGGCACCAGCCGGCGCGCTCCGGTTTGCCGCCGCCCTGCTCCAAGCGCGCGACCATCTGCGCCGCCTGCCGCTGCATCGACTGCTGCACCCGGTGCCGCTGCGCGTTCATCTGGTCGAGCAGCCGCGCAATCCGCAGCGCCTCGTGCTGGTCGTCCGCCAGCAGGCATTCGATGCCGGTTGATATGTCGTCCATCCGTCCGGCGGCGTTCAGGCGGGGTCCGATGAAGAAACCCAAATCCGATGCGTCGAGGTTTTGGCAGCGCTTGCCCGTCACTTCCGCCAGCGCTTTGACGCCGGGACGGCAATGCCCCCCGCGAATCCGCGCGATGCCCTGCGCCACCAGAATGCGGTTGTTGTGGTCGAGCGGAACCATGTCCGCCACGGTGCCGAGCGCCACCAAGTCGAGCAACGCCGCCAGATTGGGTTGCGGCGAAGGGTTGCCGCCGTTGCCGCCGCCGTTGCCGCTAAACCAGCCCGACTCGCGCAGCCGCGTGCGCAGCGACAGCAGCACATAAAACATCACGCCGACCCCGGCGAGGGCTTTGGACGGAAAGTCGCAACCGGGCTGGTTGGGGTTGACGACCGCGTTGGCCGCCGGCAACTCCGCCCCGGCGAGGTGGTGGTCGGTGACAATCACCGCCACGCCGGCGGCGCGCAACAACGCGACCCCCTCGATGCTTGAGATGCCGTTGTCCACGGTGACCACCAAGTTCGGCGACCGGGTCAGCGCAATCCGCGCGATTTCCTCCGACAAGCCATAGCCGTGCACGAAACGATTGGGAACGAGGTAATCCGCCCGCGCCGCCCCCAACGCGCGCAACCCGAGCAACGCCACCGTGCTGGCGGTGGCGCCATCGACATCGTAGTCGCCGACGACGAGAATATTCCATTGCTCGGCAAGCGCTTGTTGCAGGATGGCGGTGGCCGAGTCGATGCCTTTCAGGCTTTCCGCCGGAAGCAGCCGGTCGAGCGAATAGTCCAATTCGCCGCGCGTGCGGACATTGCGGTTCTCAAAAATTCGCCGCAGTAACGGAGACAGTTCGCCCTCGCCACCGCCGCCGGCATCGTTTTCAAGGCGGCACAATGGCCGCCGCCGGGTAATGCGCTTTGACCGCTCAGCCGGCGGCATCGGAGGCGGCGGCGGCAACGACGCTCAGGACAATTTCTCCAACCGAATACGCACGGTCTCGCCGGTGACGGTGTCCAGTTTGCCGAGTTTTTTCAGCGCGTTGTTCATATTGCGCTCGCGGGTCTGCTGGGTCAGCATGATAATCGTCACGTTCTCGTTCGGTCTCCCCCGCCCCTTTTGTAAAATCGTGTCGATGCTAATGTCGCTGTCGCCGAAAATCGCGGTAATCGCCGCCAGCACGCCGGGGCGGTTGATGGCGGTCAGGCGCAGGTAATAGGCGGTCTCAACCTCCTCGATGGACAGAATCGGCGAGGCCGCCAGCGAGCCGGGTTGGAACGCCAGATGCGGCACCCGGTTTTCCGGGTCGGTGGTAATCGCGCGCACCACATCGACCAAATCCGCCACCACCGACGAAGCAGTCGGCTCGGCGCCGGCGCCGGCGCCGTAGTATAAAGTCGCCCCGACCGCATCGGCGCGCACCAGTATCGCGTTCATCACGCCGTTGACATTGGCAATCAAACGCCGCTGCGGAATCAGCGTCGGGTGAACCCGCAATTCGATGCCGTCCGCGCCGCGCCGCGCCAGCCCGAGATGCTTGATGCGGTAACCGAGTTCGCGCGCGAAGGCGATGTCCGCGCCGGTCACGGCGGTGATGCCCTGCACATAGACGCGCTCAAATTGCAGCGGAATGCCGAACGCAATCGACGCCAGAATGGTCAGTTTGTGCGCGGCGTCGGTGCCCTCAATGTCAAACGCCGGGTCGGCTTCCGCGTAACCCAGCGTCTGGGCTTCCTTCAACACTTCGTCAAAGTCGCTTCCGGCTTCTTCCATTCGGCTCAGGATGTAGTTGGAAGTGCCGTTGATGATGCCCGCCAGCCACTCGATTCGATTGGCAGCCAGCCCTTCGCGAATCGACTTGATGATCGGAATGCCGCCGGCGACCGCCGCTTCAAAGGCGACCATCACTCCCCGCCGCTGGGCGTTCGCAAAAATGGTGTTGCCGTGCAGCGCAATCAGCGCCTTGTTGGCGGTGACCACGTGCTTGCCGTTGTCAATCGCCCGCAAGACCGCCTCCCTGGCGATGCCGTCGCCGCCAATCAACTCCACCACGATGTCGATGGTCGGGTCGTTGACGATTTCCAACGGGTCGGTGGTCAGCGCTAAATCACCGGTGTCGGCGCCGACACCGACCGCCCGCTGCTTCGCCAAGTCCCGCACCGCCGCCGCGACCACGCGAATGTCGCGCCCCGCGCGCCCGCTGATTTCATCCGCGTTCCGGCGCAACACGCCCAGCGTGCCGCCCCCGACAGTGCCCAAGCCCAGCAGACCAACATTGACAGCATTCACCGTGAAAAAACTGGACTATTCCAAAATGGGGTGTTATAAAACGAAAGGCGGGATTTTATGAAACTTCACCTCAACGACCGGCCTGATTGCCTGCTGATTCATTCCTGCGTCCTCCACCACGACCGCCACCGCATCCGCATCGCGGGCACGGCGTATGAACAAAGCCTGATTTTAACACCTCAGGCGGTGGAATTGTGGGATGTCAACGATGTTTCCGCACTCACCGCGGAACATTTCCAACACCTCGCCAACCTCGGCGCAGAAGTGGTCATCCTCGGCACCGGAGCCCAAACCACCTTCCCCCCACCCCCCCTAACCCACCCCCTAATCCAAAACCACATCGGCCTAGAACCAATGCCCACCCCCGCCGCCTGCCGAACCTACAACATCCTCGCCAGCGACGGCAGAAAAGCGGTGACGGCGTTGATTGTTTAGAATTTCCTCCCACTGGCCGGGACTTTACCGAAGTCCGTGCCAACCTTAGGGAGATTCCCGAGGACGTAAGTGTCCGTAAGCCGCCGCTTAAAAGAAAAAGCGCGGCGACAAACGGACACTAACGCTCGAGAATGACGAGTAATGGCCGTATCATCCTGACACCAATCATGAAGTCAGACATCCGCCACCGCCGTTTTCACCGCCTCAATAACTTCCATCTGCTCGTCTTCGCTGAGGTAAGGATGTATCGGCAAACTGAAAACTTCGTGTGCCAGTTTTTCTGCGGTTGGCATTTTCACGCCGGCGGTGTCGGCTTGGTTGAAGGCGGGTTGGAGGTGTAGGGGGCGGGGGTAGTATAGGGCGGTGGGGATGTTTTGGGTTTTTAGGTGGGCGCGGATTGTGTCGCGTTGGTGGGCGGGGGCTCGCACGGTGTATTGCGCCCAGGCGCTTTGGCTTCCTTGGGGGATGCGCGGGGTTTTGACGATGCCGTCCAGCGCGCTTGCGTAGGTGTCCGCCAGTCGTTGGCGCGTTGCCAGTTCGTTATTGAATACTTTGAGTTTGCAACTCAGGATGGCCGCTTGGAGGGTGTCCAGCCTGCCGGTGATGCCGGTGCGCACGTTGTCGTAGCGGTTGGCGCCCATGCCGTGGACGCGGATTGAGCGCGCCAGTTCGGCGAGGTTGTCGTCGTCGGTAAAAACCGCGCCGCCGTCGCCGTAGCAGCCGAGCGGTTTGGCGGGGAAAAAACTGGTGGCGGCGATGTCGCCGAGGGCGCCGGTTTTTTTGCCGTTGAATGCGCCGCCGAAACTCTGCGCGGCGTCGGCGAGCACGAACAATCCGTTGTCTTCGGCGAGCGGCGTGATGGCGTCGTAGTTTGCCGGCAATCCGAACAAGTCCACCGGGATGACGCCGCGCAGGCGCAGTTTGCCGCGGCGTTGAATGCGCTCGATGGTGGCGGCGAGTTGCTCGGGGTCGATGTTGAAACTGTCTTCTTCGACATCGACGAACACCGGGGTCGCGCCCAGCAGTTGAATCACTTCGGCGGTTGCCACGAAGGTGAACGGCGGGGCGATGACCGCGTCTCCGGGTCCGACTTCATACGCCATCAATGCCATCAACAGCGCGTCGGTGCCGCTGGCGGCGGTGATGGCGTGCGCGACGCCGCAGTAGTCGGCGAGTTCGTCTTCCAACGCATGCACTTCCGGTCCCATGATGAATTGACCGTGCTGCAACACGCGCTCGATGGCGTCGCGTATGTCGTCTTCCAGCGCGCGAAACTGAGCGCCTAAGTCAACGAATTTCATAGTCGCTCAGTCACTTAGTCACTTAGTCGCGCCAATGCCAGGCGCGCAACGACTCGCCGCCGTCCGGCGCCTTGAGCGCATCGCCGTCGTATACCAGCGCGGCGGCGGCGTTGAATGGCAGCGACAGTTGAATGCCGTGCAAGACGCGCGCGCCGGGTTGTTGTGCGCCACCGCCATCGCCATCGCCGTCAAACAACCCGCGCACTTCGCATTGCCACACCGGCGCATTCAAGTCGGCGCACACCGGCGCTTGGTTGAGCGTGTAGCGGATGCCGACTCCGAGCGCTTTTCCGTAGGCTTCTTTGCGCGTCCAGCACGCCAGCATCGCGCGCGTTTGCCGCTCGTGCGGAAGCGCCCGCCACGCCCGCCGCTCCGCCGCCGACAGTTTCCGTTGGGCAAGCGAGGCTGCGTTAACCTTGCGCGGTAAGCATTCCAAATCCACCCCGACTTGCCGGTTCCACGCCAGCGCATACAACGCTTTGGCGCCGGACAGCGAATAGTTGAAACACAACTCGCCGCCGGGCAATTCATTCGCCAACACCGGCTTGCCGCGCGCGCCGTAGCCGAAACGAAGGCGGCGGTTGGCGATGCCGGTGTAGGCGCTCAGCAGGCGCCGCATACCGATTCGCCCGCCGAGATACATCGCGCGGCGCATGCGTTTGCGCAGCCGGCGAGCACGCGCCAACTCGGCGGCACTCAGCAACGCTGTCGGGGTGTCGGTTGACGATGCACTTGCGGAAAAATCGGCGGGAATGCCGGCGGGAACATCAACGCTCAGGTCAATATCCATCGTCCACAAATGAATCTGACCGGGCAACAAACTCGCGGCGCATCCGCGTTCGGTGAAGCGCGGCGCAATCGTGTCGCCGCCGTTCGAATCGCACGAGCAAGGCGGCAACGCATCCGCCGCCGCGCTCACCATGTCTCAAAGTTCGTGGTGAAGGTGTTGATGCGCAGCAGCGCGTCTTCTTCCACGGCGGCGTCCAAGCCCTGTTTTTTCTTTTCGATGATGCGGTGTTGCAAGCCTTGCTTGTCGAATAGATAGGTCGCGCTGCCGTGGTGCAATTCCACCACGAAGCCCTGACCGGGCAAGTTGTAGATGCCGCCGAGTTCGGTTTTTTCGCTGAGGTCCACAATCATCATTCGTACGCCCGACTCACCGCAGGAAAAGCCGGTACACCGGGTTGTCGGTCTGCTCGTTGTAACGATAACCCAACTCCTTCAACGAGCGCCTGAATTCCGCCTTGGATGCGGGCGGCACGCGGATGCCGCACAGCACGCGCCCGAAGTCCGAGCCGTGGTTGCGGTAATGAAACAGCGTGATGCTCCACTGGATGCCGATTTTATCAAGAAAATCGCGCAGTGCGCCGGGGCGTTCGGGAAATTCAAAACTGAAGACGCGCTCGTCCGCCAGTTGCGGCGCGCGCCCGCCGACCATGTGGCGGGCGTGGATTTTCGCCATTTCGTTGTCGGTCAAATCCACCGAATCGAAGCCCTTGCGTTTGAGCCGGCGCACCAGCCCGTCGATTTCCCCCGGTCCCCCGGTCTGCACGCCGACAAAGATTTGCGCCCCGGCGTCGCTGGCGTAGCGGTAGTTGAATTCGGACACGCTGCGGTTGCCGATGGCGTGGCAGAAGCGGCGGAAACTGCCCGCCTTCTCCGGCAGGGTGACGGCGAGAATCGCTTCGCGGCGCTCGCCGATTTCGGCGCGCTCGGAGATGTGGCGCAGGCGGTCGAAGTTGATGTTGGCGCCGGACACCACCGCCGCCAGGTTTTTGTTGGCGATGCGTTTGCCGTTGTGCCGTTCGTCGCGAAGCCAGCGCTTGATGCCGGCGACGGCGAGCGCGCCGGACGGCTCCACCAGCGTGCGCGTGTCTTCGCAAATGTCTTTGACCGCGGCGCAGATTTCATCGGTGGACACGCGCACCACGCCATCGACGAATTGCCGGCACAGCCTGAAATTCTCCGCACCGACCTGCTTGACCGCCACGCCGTCGGCGAAGATGCCGACCTCCTTCAGCCGAAGCCGCCGCCCGGCGCGCAGCGAGCGGTGCATGGCGTCCGACTCGAACGGCTCCACGCCGATAATCGCAATCTCCGGGCGCACTTGTTTGACGAACGCCGCCACGCCGGCAATCAGCCCGCCGCCGCCGACCGGCAGGAAGATTGCCGCCAATGGGCGCGAGTGCTGCTTGAGGATTTCCTCGCCTACGGTTGCTTGTCCGGCAATCACTGCCGGGTCGTCGAACGGGTGGATGAAGGTCATGTTGCGCTTGCGGCACAACGCGCGCGCGTATTCATACGCATCGTCGAAGTTGTCGCCGACCAAATCGACGCGCGCGCCCCAGCGTTTGACCGCGTCCAGTTTGACGGGGGAGGCGGTCGCCGGCATGACGATGACCGCCTTGCAACGCAAGTGGCTGGCGCTCATGGCGACGCCCTGGGCGTGATTGCCGGCGGACGCGGCGACCACCCCGCGCTTCAACTGCTCGGCGGACAGCGACACCATCTTGTTATACGCGCCGCGGATTTTGTAGCAGAAAATCGGCTGTTGGTCTTCGCGCTTCAACCAGATGCGATTGCCGAGCCGCTCCGACAACAAGCGCGCGCGCTGCAGCGGCGTCTCGCCGGCAATGTCATAAACGCGGGCATTCAGCGTGGCTCTGAGATAATTGGTTGGCATGGCGTTCGGCTAATGAATGGGGCGGCGGGGCGGCGGATAATAATCGTATGCTAACACGCGCATCTTGGCACGGCATTTTGCTAGAATAACCGCCCACGGGCAAACCTTGCACAGAGCGGACGATGGACATTGAGACGGCGCGAGCCAATATGATTGAGCAGCAGATTCGCCCCTGGAATGTGCTGGAGATGCAGACCCTGAACGCACTCAGGCAGATTCGGCGCGAGGATTTTGTGCCGGACGAATGCTGCCATCTGGCGTTCGCCGATGTGCAAATTCCGCTGACGCCCGGTGGTGGTGACGGTGGCGAGGTGATGCTTGAGCCCAAAGTCGGCGCGCGCATGTTGGAAGCCCTGGCGCTCGGCGCCGACGACACCGTGCTGGAAATCGGCGCCGGCAGCGGCTATCTGGTCGCGCTGCTGGCGGCGGTCAGCGCGCATGTCACCGCCGTTGAAATCGACGCGCAACTGCTCGCCCTCGCCCGGCGCAACCTCGCCATGGCAGGCATCGACAACGTCACGCTGGAACTCGGCGACGCCCACGCCGGCTGGAGTTCAACCAAGCAATTTGACGCCATCCTCATCAGCGGCTCGCTGCCGAAAATCACCGATGCGTGGGCGGACGCGCTCGCCGTCGGCGGTCGCCTGACCGGCATTGAAGGGCATCTGCCGGCGATGACCGTGGTGCGGTTGACCAAAGCCGACGATAGCGTCGTGCGCGAAACCCTGTTCGAAACCGTGGCGCCGCGATTGCGCAACGTGGTCGAGAAGCCCGAGTTTCAGTTTTAGTGAAAACCACGCTCCCTGCTTTGCGCCACCTGAGCGCCGCCGCGCTGTTTGCGTTGTTCGCGCTGCAAAACGCCGCGCACGGCGACGACCTGTGGGACATTTACCAAACCGCGCTCACGCACGACGCGGTCTATCGCGCCGCCGGTTATGAATACGAAAGCGCGCGCCTCGCCCTGCCGTTGGCGAAGTCCGCGTTCCGCCCGTCGCTCGCGCTGCAAGGCACCGCCAACCGCGCCGACACCTTCGGCACACCCGGCACGGAGGACACCGCCCGCACCGACCAAATCAACCTGAACGCGGACTTGCGCGTGTACGACCGCGCCTTATACCGCGAAGTTGACCAAGCCAAACTGCAAGCCGACAACGCGCAAATCCGTTTCGCGCAGGCGCACGACGACCTCATCATCCGCGCCGCCGACCGCTATTTCGGGTTGCTGGCGGCGGTGGACGGCAAGGAAGTGGCGCGCCGGCAAACCGCGGCCATTCAGCGGCAGATGGACCTCGCCTCCAAACGCCTCGCGGTCGGCCTCGGCACCGAGACCGACTTGCTGGACGCGCAAGCCCGCTTCCAGCAGGCGGTGTCCGATGAGATTCAAGCCGACAACCGAATCGACAACGCGGTGCAGGCGCTCAAGCGAGTCATCGGCGCCACGCCGGCGCCGGCGGCGCTGGCATCGCTCGGCGCCGACGCGCCGCTCACGCGCCCCGCTCCCGACTCGGTGAACGCCTGGGTGGAAAAAGCGCTGCAGCACAACCTCGCGCTCCGCGCCGCCAACCTCGACTTGGAAATCGCCCGCGTGGAAATCGCCAAACAAAAATCGGCGCGATGGCCCAGCCTCACCCTCAACGCCAGCCAGCGCCACGCGCATTCCACCGGCGCCAACGCGACCGGCGGCACCGATTCCACCTCGGTCGGCGCCACGCTCAACTGGCCCCTGCACCTGCGCGGCGCCATCCATATTAGAACCCGCCAAGCCGCCCACCGCTTCCACGCCGCCGAACAACAGCGCGAAGAGCGCAAACGGCAAGTGGAGTCCGACACCGCCTCGGCCTACCTCGCGGTCGTCAGCGGCATCAGCCGAGTCGCCGCCCTCTCCGAAGCCATCCGCGCCGGCGAAGGCTCGCTAAAAGCCAAAGAAGAAGGCTTCCGCGCGGGGCTGACCACCAACTTGGATGTCTTGGACGCCCAACGCGACTTGTCCCGCTCGCGCACCAGCTATTTGAGCGCGCGGTATGACTTTATTTTGGCTGTGTTGCGTTTGGAGCGGTTGGCTGGGGATTTGGATGAGGGGGATGTTAAGCGGGTTAATGGGTGGTTGGGGGGTGGGTGACGGAGTAGCCTACCCCTTCCAAAAAACCGGCGTAAACAACACCAGCAAAGTAAACAACTCCAACCGCCCCAACAGCATCGCAAAAGTCAGCACCATCTTCCCCGAGTCGCTGACCGCCGCGTAGTTTTGGGCGACTTCGCCTAAGCCGGGACCGAGGTTGTTCAGGCAGGCGGTGACGGCGGAGAAGGCGGTGACCGGGTCGGCGCCGCCGGCGAGCATGAGCAGGAGCAGCAGGACGTAACTCAACATATACAACGACAGAAAACCCCACACCGCGTTGATGACGTTGTCCGGCACCGCCTTGCCGCCGAGTTTGACCGGCATCAGCGCGTTGGGGTGCACGAGTTTGGAGATTTCGCGCGCGCCTTGTTTGTAGAGCAGAATCATGCGCACGATTTTCATGCCGCCGGCGGTCGAGCCGGCGCAGCCGCCGGCGGTGCTGGCGAGAATCAGCATGACCGGCAGGAAGGCGGGCCACAGCGCGAAGTCGGTGGTGGTGAAGCCGGTGGTGGTGGCGATGGAGACGACTTGCAGCGCGCCCTGCATGACGGTATCGCCGGCGTGGTCGAACACACGGTAACGCAGCAACACCGCCACGGTGACGACCAACACCGCCGCCAGCAGCGCGAAATACACTTTGGCTTCCGGGTCGCGCAGATAGGCCGCGAGGTTGCGCGAGCGCAGCGCGGTGAAGTGCAACGCGAAGTTGAGGCCCGACAGCAGCATGAAGACGATGGCGACGGCGTTGATTGCGTTGCTGTTGAAATGGCCGAGGCTGGCGTCGTGGGTGGAGAAGCCGCCGATGGCGATGGTGGAAAAGGCGTGTCCGACGGCGTCGAACAGCGTCATGCCGGCGAGCAAATAACACAGCGCGCAAGCCACGGTGAGGCCGAGGTAGATATACCAGAGCCCTTTGGCGGTTTCGGTGATGCGCGGCGTCAGTTTGTTGTGCTTGACCGGACCGGAGGTTTCGGCGCGGTATAACTGCATGCCGCCGACACCGAGCATCGGCATAACCGCCACCGCCAGCACCACGATGCCCATGCCGCCGAGCCATTGCAGTTGTTGGCGGTAGTACAAAATGGACGGCGGCAGGTCGTCGATGGCGGTGAGGATGGTGGCGCCGGTCGTGGTCAGCCCCGACATGGATTCGAAGATGGCGTCGGTTATGGTGATGGCAGGCTCGTGCAACAAAATCAACGGCACCGCCCCCATCGCCGACAACACCGTCCAGAACAAAACCACCACCAGAAAGCCGTCACGCACGCGCAAGTCCCCCGGCTGCTTCCGCAACGGCAACCAACAGACCGTGCCTAATGCGAGGTTGAGTGCGAGTGCGATTAGGAAGGGTGTCATCACGCCGTCGTTGGTGTACCAAGAAACCAAAATCGGCGGGATGAGCGTGGCGCTGAATAGCACCAGTAGGATGCCTAGGATTTTAATTACGGCTTTGCTTAGCATATTAATTCGTCATTCTCGAATGATAGAAAAATAAGGAGCGACAGCGACTATATTTTTGTTTGTATCGTCCCTGATACAAACCCTTCGGGCTACGCGAAAATCCGCTCCCGGCGGATTTTTCATCACCTTCGGGAATCTCCCTAAGGCTACCGTGAATTCCAACAAAGCCCGTGCCAACCTTAGGGAGATTCCCGAGGACGTAAGTGTCCGTAAGCCACCGCTTAAAAGAAAAAGCGCGGCGGCAACGGACACTAACGCTCGAGAATGACGGCGGGGCGCGGCGGCAACGGTCACTAACGCTCGAGAATGACGAAGTGGTTATCGCAAACACACCCAACCCTAAAAAAAACTAGCCGACACCTGAAACAAATTCTCCACCGCCGGAATTTGCCGTTTATCTATGACAAAGATAATCACATGGTCGTTCTCCTCAATCACACTCTCATCATCCAAACGCACCAGTTTATCTTCCCGCATGATGGCGCCGATGGTGGCGCCGGTGGGGAGTTTTATGTTTTGTAACTGGCGTCCGACTATTTTTGAGGTGTTGCGGTCGCCGTGGGCGACGGCTTCTATGACTTCGGCGACGCCGCGTCTCAGCGAGTGCGCGGCTTGGACGTCGCCGCGGCGCACGTGTGACAGCAAGGCGCTGACCGTGGCGAGGCGCGGCGAGATGGCGATGTCTAGCACGCTGCTTTGGATCAGGTCGATATACGCCGAGCGGTTGACGATTGCCATCGCGCGGCGCGCGCCGAGTCGTTTGGCTAACATCGCCGACAAAATGTTGGCTTCATCCTCGTTGGTCAGCGCGCAAAACAATTCCATCGCGTCGATGTTCTCTTGCCGCAACAAGTCTTCATCGGCGGCGTCGCCTTGCAGCACCACGGTGTTCTCCAGTTTCTCCGCGACCATCTGTGCGCGCGCCGCATCGCGCTCGATTAGTTTGACTTGAAAGCCGGTCTGCTCCAGCGACTGCGCGAGCCGAAAACCAATGTTGCCGGCGCCGGCGATGATGACCCGCTTGCCGACTTCTTCGAGGCTGCGCAACTCCTGCATGACCTTGCGAATGTCGTCTTTGGTGGCGATGAAAAAGACTTCGTCATCCGGCTCGATGATGGTTTTGCCGGTCGGTATGATGGCGCGGTCGCGGCGGTAGATTGCCGCCACCCGCGTGCTGACCGATGGCAGGTGATTCACCAGTTCGCGCAACTCCTGCCCGACCAGCGCGCCGCCGTAATACGCACGCAACCCCACGAGGCGGATTTTGCCGTCGGCGAAGTCGATGACCTGCAGCGCGCCGGGGTATTGAATCAGCCGCTGGATTTCTTCGGTGACGACCTGTTCGGGGCTGATGATGTAGTCGATGGGAATGGCGCCGGGGCAGAACAAGCCCCGATTCAGATACGCCGGCGAGCGCACGCGCGCGATTTTTTTCGGCGTGTTGAACAGCGAATGCGCGATTTGGCAGGCAATCATGTTGGTCTCGTCGCTGTTGGTCACCGCCAGCAACATATCCGCATCCTCCACCCCGGCGCGCAGCAACACCTCCGGCGACGACGCGGGCCCGTTGACGGTGCGAATGTCGAGGCGGTCTTGCAGCCCGTCGAGCACCGCGGAGTTGTGGTCCACCAGCGTGATGTCGTTGTCCTCCCGCGACAGAATTTCCGCGGTGGACGCGCCCACCTGACCGGCGCCGAGAATGATAATTTTCATTGTGGTTAGGATGCTCGTTTGAGCAAGCAGAAGTAAAACCCGTCTCCGGGATGGACGCCGGGCAGGCGCTGGATGCCCCACTCGGTCGCCACGCCTTCGAGCCCCGGCGTCGAGTCGAGCGTTTGCGGCGACGCGTCATGTCGCCCGGCTATGAATTGTGCAATCACCGCATCATTTTCCGCCGGCAGAATCGAGCAGGTTACATACAACAGTGTACCGCCGCCGGCGAGCAACGACCACGCTTTTGACAACAGATTAAACTGCTGTTGCGCGAATTTGGCAATATCTTCCGCGCGGCGGCGGTGCTTGATGTCGGGATGCCGCCGTATGATTCCGCTGCCGCTACACGGCACATCCAGCAAAATGTGGTCGAACAACGCGCCGTCCCACCACGCCGCCGGCTGCGTCAAATCGCCCGCGACCACATCCGCCTCATTGGACAACCCGAGGCGCGCCAGGTCGCGCGTAATCGCGTCGACGCGCTCCGGCAAATCCACCGCCACCAACCCCGCCAGTTGCGGTAGCGCTTCGAGCAACAGGCAGGTCTTGCCGCCGGGCGCGGCGCAACCGTCCAACACCCGCCGCCCCGCCTCCGCCGCGCTCAACCCGCTCGCCGCCAACGCCAACTGCGCCGACTCGTCCTGCACCGACGCCAGCCCGTCGGCAAACCCCGGTATTCGCTCCACCGGCAACGGTCGGGCAAGGGTCACGCCGAGTTCGCTGTCGGTGGTCGGTGATGCGTCAATGCCGGCTTGCGACAAGCGCTCAAGGTAGGCGTCGCGCCCCATCTTGCGCCGGTTGACGCGCAGGGTGAGCGGCGGTTTGCGGTTGCTCGCCGCCACGATGTCGCCGGCATGCTGGGACCAGTGGGCGACAATCTCGCGGTATAGCCACGCCGGAAACGCGCACCGCGCCGCGTCCGGCGCCAGGGCGTTTTTCAATTGCTCGCGCCGCCGCAGGAAGTTGCGCAGCACGCCGTTAATCAGGCTGTCCGCCCAGGAAAAACGCGTGCCCGCCACCGCCGCCACGCTCTCGCTGACCGCGGCGTGGTCGGGCGTGCGCATGTGCTCGATTTGATAGCAGCCGTTCACCAGAATGAAATGCACCACGCGGTCATGCGGTCTGAGCGGCTTGCTCAGCAGGCGCGCGAGAATGCCGTCGAAGTAGTGGTAGTGGCGGCACGCGCCGTAGCAAATTTCGCGCACCAAAGCGTGAGCGTTGGGTTGTGGCGGGGCGTGGTCGTCGGGTTGCGCCTCCGCCGCCAGGGCGGCGTCCAGCGAGCGACCGTGGTCGACCACCGCCAGCACCGTGCGCGCGGCGCTCATCTGAAGCGTCGGCGGTTTCATCCGCAATGCCGCGCCGCGGATTCGGACTTGGAAACGCAGCGCATTCCCGGCACGACCTCCATCCCGTTGAGCAAGTCGGCGACAGGCATCGGCGTGCCGCCCGGCTTTTGCACTTCGCGCAGCACCAGCACGCTACCGCCTTCGCCCTCACCAGTCGCCACCGAAATGCCGGCTTGAGCAACCGCCACGACCTCGCCGGGGCGGGCGGTCGCCGGTGTGGAATGAGGGGCGGCGACGGCGGCGCGCAACACCCTCAGCCGCGTGCCGTTCAGTTCGGTGAACGCCACGGGCCACGGGTTGAAGGCGCGCACCTTGCGCTCAAGCGCCGCCGCGTCCAGCCGCCAGTCCAGTTCCGCCTCGGCTTTTTCCAGTTTGGGCGCGTGGCAAACCCCGCTTTCGTCTTGCGCGACCGTGCTCAGCGTTTGCGCGGCGAGCGCCGGCAAATTGGCGGCGAGCAACTCGCCCGCCAGTGGCGCCAGTTTGTCGTGCAGGCTGCCGCCGGTGTCGTCCGGCGCGATGGGGATGCCGGCGGTGGCGAACACCGGACCCGTGTCGAGGCCGCGCTCCATCCGCATCAAACTGACGCCGGTGGCGGCGTCGCCGGCTTCGATGGCGCGCTGAATCGGCGCCGCGCCGCGCCAGCGGGGCAGGATTGAGGCGTGCAAGTTGACGCAGCCGAGGCGCGGGATTGCCAGCGCCGCGCCCGGCAAACGCAAGCCATACGCCACCACCACCATCAAGTCGGGAGTCAGGCGTTTAAGTTGGGTGAGCGTGGCTTCGTCGCGCAACGATTCGGGCTGGAAAACCGGCACGCCCTCTCCGTGCATTAGCGCAAACTGCTTGACCGGACTTTGGCGGCGTTTTTTGCCGCGCCCGCCGCGGCGGTCGGGCTGGGTATACACGCCCGCCAACTCCACCGCGCCGGCGTGAAGCAACGCCTTCAGGCTGGGAACGGCGAACTCCGGCGTGCCCGCAAACACAACGCGCATTGGGCGGCTCGTGCGAGTCAGGCAGCCTCTGTTTCAGCGGCCTGGGTTTCTTTGCGCAGTTTCTTGCGAATCCGCCCCTGCTTCATGCGCGACAGGTAATCGACGAAAACCTTGCCGTTGAGGTGGTCGATTTCGTGCTGAATGCAGATCGCCAGCATCGCATCGGCGGCAATCTCAAACGCGCGCCCCTTGACGTCCTGCGCCGTGATTTTCACCGTCTTCGCGCGCTCCACCGTGGCGAACACACCGGGCACCGACAAACACCCCTCCTCGGACTCGGTGACGCCCGCCAACTCGGACACCTCCGGATTGACAAACACCCGCAAATCATTCCGCTCCGCCGACACATCCAACACCACCACCCGCTTCGGCACATCAACCTGCACCGCCGCCAACCCAATCCCCGGCGCCGAATACATAGTCTCCGCCATATCCCCCACCAACCGCTCCAACGCCCCGTCAAACACCGTAACCTCCCGAGCAATCTGCCGCAGGCGGGGGTCGGGGTATACCAGGATGTTGAGTTTGGGCATGGTTGTTGGGGGTGGGTGGGTGTTTCGAGGGGTAAAAACTATCATATTTGGGGGTGGGCTGCTAGTTTGAGGGCGGCGCTATTGGAAAAACAAAACCTCGTCATTCCCCCGACTTCGTCATTCCCCCCGATTTCGTCATTCTCGAGCGTTAGTGTCCGTTTGCCGCCGCGCTTTTTCTTTTAAGCGGCGGCTTACGGACACTTACGACCTCGGGAATCTCCCTAAGGTTGGCACGGGCTTTGTTGAAATTCACGCTAGCCTTAGGAAGATTCCCGAAGGCGATGAAAAATATGGTCGCTGGCGCTCCCTATTTTTCTATCGTTCGAGAATGACGGGTATATATAACTCGTCATTCTCGAGCGTTAGTGACCGTTGTCGCCGCGCTTTTTCTTTTAAGCGGCGGCTTACGGACACTTGCGTCCTCGGGAATCTCCCTAAGATTGGCACGGGCTTTGTTGGAATCCACGGTAGCCTTAGGGAGATTCCCGAAGGCGATGAAAAATATGGTCGCCTATCGGCTCCCTATTTTTCTATCGTTCGAGAATGACGGGGTTGGGGGCTCCCTATTTTCTACCGTTCGAGAATGACGGGTAGTTGGTATTTTCTACCGTTCGGAATGACGAGGTATACCCGCCACTCAAAACCCCGCCAACTGCCCGTCAGTCGGCTCGGCACAACAATACCAAGGCTCAGACAACCTCGGAATAGCCCGGTCCAACTCAACACAAGCCAAAGAACCAACAACCTCCCCGGCGGCCTCATGCGCCAGTTGCCAAATATCAGCAAAGGTCTGAGCACGCGGCAAGTCGTCCTGCTCAGCCTGAGCGGCGCATTGTTGAACCACCCGTTGCAACTCATCCACCCGCAAGTCGGAATGCTGCCACGGATAACCAAGCGTCAACGGGTCAAAGTCTTGCACACGCTCGCAAAAGCCAGGCAGGTTAAGCAAGTAGGAGCCACTGGGAACTAGCAGTCGAATCGACAACTGCACCGGCGGGATGCTTTCCACCAGGCCGAGTTCGGCGATTTGGCGTAGTAGGTCGAGGTAGCCGCGCAGCGTCGTCCATGGCGTGAATGCGACGAAGGTGGGCGCGAGTGCGATGCCGGCTTCGCGTAGCGCGTGTGTTGCGGCGATGAAATCGTGCCGCGTGTGACCCTTGTCCAGATGGCGCAAGACGTCGTCATCGACCGATTCCACCGCCGAGGTGATGAACAGGCAGCCGGTCGCTTTCAACTCGGCTAGGTGGTCGCGGTGGCGCAGGATGTGTTCAATTTTGATGGTGGCGTCGTAGGTGAGGTGCGGAAATTCCGCGTGCAGGGCGCGCGCCACCTTGAGCGCGTGACCGGGTCCGTTGAAAAAATCCGGGTCGCCGAATGAGATGTGTTCGGCGCCGGCGGCGACTTGATTGCGGATGTCGTCGGCGACCACATCGCGCGCGACGATGCGAAATTTCCCCTGATAGACCGGCACCACCGGGCAGTGGCGGCACAGGTGTTTGCAGCCGCGCGAGGCTTCGGCGAACCCCGCGGTTTTGGTCGCGCCGTCGGGTAGCACCAAGTGCGCGTAGTTGGAAAGCGCGGGCAATGCGGCGCGCGCCGGCGTCACGAACGCCACCTTGGGGAAGTCGACCACGGCGCTCGTCTGAGTCGCCCGCCCGTCCGCCTCCACGCGCGCCGCCAGCGCCAGCAACTCCGGCTCAAACTCGCCGCCTAAAATGCTGTCCACGCCCATCTCGCGCAGCAGCGCCTCATTCATCGGCGCATACAAACCATACACGCAGATATGCGCCGCCGGCGCGCGCTCGCGCACCCGTGGCAGCGCTTCGATGGCGATGCGCGTGGCGGTGTGCATGGCGACATAAATGCCCACCAACCGGGCGCCGCTCAGCCGCGCGTCGTCGAGTTTTTGCACGGACAAGTCAATGCAGTCAACCGCGTGCCCGGCTTGCCCGAGCAACGCCGCCGGCTCCGCCAAACCGAATGGTTGGCGGCCGATTTCATACGGGCTGATTAAGACGATTTTCAAGATGCTCCCTCTGCAAGTGATGCGCCGCGGCGCCGGCAATATCGGGGGGCGAGGCGCTATGATACTATCGTGCGCGAAGGTTGTGCGAATTTTCCGCAACGCGCGACACGCGACACCCTAACACCACCGACCGAAACCGACTTGACCGCCGACACGCCAACGCCCGCCCCGGCCCTCCGCGCGGAGGAGTTGCGCGCGATTACGCGCACCACGTTGCGGCACTACGACGACAACGCCGACGGTTATTGCGCCGGCACGCAAGACCACGACGTCAGCCAGAACATCGCCGCGCTGCTGGACGCCATCGCCCGCCCGCCGCCGTGCCGCATCCTGGATTTCGGCTGCGGACCGGGGCGCGACCTGCAACGCTTCATCGCGCTCGGCCACCAGCCGGTGGGCTTGGACGGCTCAAAGGCATTGGCCGCCCTCGCGCGGCAAAACGCCGGCTGCGAAGTGCTGCTGCAAAACTTCCTATCGCTCGACCTGCCGCCGTCGCATTTTGACGGCGTCTTCGCCAACGCCTCGATGTTCCACATCCCCGCGCAGGAATTGCCGCGCGTGCTGCAAGCGCTGTCGGAAACCCTCAAACCCGGCGGCGTGTTATTCGCCTCCAACCCGCGCGGCGACAATCAGGAAGGCTGGAACGGCAACCGCTACGGCTGCTACCACGACCTGGCGCAATGGCGCGACTATGCAACGGCAACCGGCTTCACCGAAGTCCGCCACTACTACCGCCCAACAGGAAAACCCCGCCAACAACAACCGTGGCTTGCGAGTGTGTGGAGGAAGGGGGGTGTGGATGAGTAAGCAAAGAAACTCGGCGTTCACCTCCACTTCGTCATTCACAACAACGCCGTCATTCACAACAACGTCGTCATTCACAACAACCTCGTCATTCTCGAGCGTTAGTGTCCGTTGCCGCCGCGCTTTTTCTTTTAAGCGGCGGCTTACGGACACTTACGACCTCGGGAATCTCCCTAAGGTTGGCACAGGCTTCGCCAAAGTCCACGCCAGTCTGAGAGAGATTCCCGAAGGCGATGAAAAATATAGTCGCTGGCGCTCCTTATTTTTCTATCGTTCGAGAATGACGGGCATAACTCGTCATTCTCGAGCGTTAGTGACCGTCGCCGCCGCGCTTCTTCTTTTAGCGGCGGCTTACCGGACACTTACGACCTCGGGAATCTCCCTAAGACTGGCACGCACTTCAATAAAATTCACACGCGTCGCACTAGCACTAGCAACACTAACACTCTCCACCCCCGCCACAGCACTCGAACTAAACGGCGAACCAACCCAAGGCGGCCTACTCATCGCCCGCACCGCCCCCGGCGCACAAGTCACAATAGACAACCGCCCAACGCGAGTCTCACCACAAGGCTATTTCCTACTCGGCTTCCACCGCGACGAAACAGGTCCCGCACGCATCGTAGTCACCCAACCCGACGGCACAACCGAAACACGCACCGTCGAAGTCACAAAACGCCAATACAAAGAGCAGCGCGTGGACGGCCTGCCGGAATCCAAAGTCACGCCGAGCGCCAAAAACCTCGCGCGCATCAAAAAAGAAAACGCGATGGTCGCCCGCGCAAGAAAACTGGACGCCGCGCGCACCGAGTTTCTGGCGGAATTCCAATGGCCCGCGCACGGTCCCATCACCGGCATCTACGGCAGTCGCCGCATCCTCAACGGCAAACCGCGCCGCCCGCACTTCGGCATCGACATCGCCGCCCCCGCCGGCGCCCCGGTGCGCGCCCCCGCCGGCGGCGTCGTCACCCTCGCGCACCCCGACATGTTCTTCTCCGGCGGCACGCTAATCATAGACCACGGCCACGGCCTGTCCTCCACCTTCATCCACCTGAAACGCATCCTCGTCAAAAAGGGGCAAGCCGTAAAACAAGGCGACCCAATCGCCGAAGTAGGCGCCACCGGCCGCTCCACCGGCGCACACCTGGACTGGCGAATAAACCTATTCAACAAACGCCTCGACCCGCAGTTGCTGGTGGGGGAAATGCCGGGGGGGTGATGGTGGCGACTATTCAACACACCGTTTAGTATGGAGCGGTTTGCAGTCCATACTAAACGCAGCCTTTACTATGGCATGGTTTTTAGTCCATACTAAACGCAGCGTTCAATATGGCGCGACTTTCAGCCCATACTAAACGCAACCTTTATTATCCGCCGCAACAGCCCCACCCCGAAGGAAACAGGACGATAACCCCGATGAAACCTCCCAAAACCCGCGCTAAAACATTGACCAGGGCGGGACGCTATGTTGCGCAATCCGCTGACTACAAGGCGTTCATCCCCTCGGCTTTGCCACCCGACCCGCCCGTCAAGATGGCAAGGGATTTACAGGTTCTGCTCTCCCGCGCCGACCGGGCGCTGGGGCGTCTGGACGGCTCCATTCAGACGTTGCCGTATCCCGATTTGTTCGTGTTGATGTATATCCGCAAGGAGGCGGTGCTGTCGAGTCAGATTGAGGGAACGCAGAGTTCTTTGCAAGATGTGCTGGCCGCCGAGGCGAAGATTCTCAAGCCCAACCGCCCCACCGATACAGATGAAGTGGTGAACTATATCGACGCCATGAACCACGGCTTGCGGCGCCTCGCCAGACTCCCGGTTTCCACCCGGCTCATCCGTGAAATCCACCACCGGCTCCTGCAAGGAAGCGTGCGTGGCTCAGAGCGCACACCGGGGGAATTACGAACCAGTCAGAATTGGATTGGCCCCCAAGGTTGCGCGCTCAGGGAAGCCAGTTTTGTTCCGCCGCCACCGCAGGCGGTGCCGCAAATGTTGGGGGATTTGGAGAAGTTTATCCACCGCGACACCCAGTTGCCGCTGTTGATCAAAATCGGCCTGGCGCACGCGCAGTTTGAGACGATTCATCCGTTCCTCGACGGCAACGGTCGAGTCGGCAGGCTGCTCATCACCTTTCTGCTGTGCGAGCGGCGGGTTCTGCTCAAGCCGGTGTTGTATTTGTCGCACTACTTCAAACAACACCGGCAGCAGTATTACGAGCAGTTGCAATCGGTGCGCGATGCCGGGACATGGGAGGAGTGGCTCACCTTTTTTCTGCGCGGTGTTCTCGAAGTCAGCGAGCAGGCAACCGACACCGCGCGGCAAATCCTCGCCCTGCGCGAAGCACACAGAAACGCCATCACCGACCACTTCGGACGCGCCGCCGGCAACGGCCACCGAGTGCTCGAACATCTCTACGAACACCCGATTGTCTCGGTCGGCGATGTGCAACGCCTGATTGGAACGACCTATCAGGCGGCGAACAACCTGACCATGCGGCTACTCAACGACAACATCTTGAACGAGATTACCGGCCAGGCGCGCAACCGCCAATTTAGTTACCAGAGTTACATCGACCTGTTCCACGACGGCGGTTAGACAGCCGCCGGAAAGCCCCGCCGGCGGGGGGTGGGATAACCCCCCAAAAAAAGTGTTATGCTGACCCAAACGGCGAATCCCGCGGAATAGGTGACAGTTATGAACAGCATGAAATTGAAACTGGTTTTACTGGCGGCTGTGTTGTTGAGTAGCGCGGTTTTTGCGCAGGGCGCGCGGGAGGGCGAGCGGGCTTTGCCGTTGGAGGAGTTGCGGGTGTTTGCCGAGGTGTTTGGGGCGATTAAGAGTGAGTATGTTGACGAGGCCGATGACGTCACTCTGTTGCGCGATGCGATTAAGGGCATGCTCGCGGGGCTTGACCCGCATTCGGCGTTCCTCGACCCGGACGCTTTCAAGCAAATGCGAATCACCACCGAGGGGCGGTTCGGCGGGCTGGGCATTGAGGTGGTCGCCGATGACGGGTTGATTAAAGTGGTCGCGCCGATTGCCGACACGCCGGCACAGCGCGCCGGCATCCTCGCCGGCGATATTATCGTGAGGCTGGACGGTGCGCCGGTGCGCGGTATGAGCCTGCACGAGGCGGTCGAAAAAATGCGCGGCCCCGAGGGCTCGGAAGTGGTCTTGACCCTCTCGCGCGCGGGCGAAAGCAACGCATTCGACATCACGCTGGTGCGCGCCATCATCGAGGTCGCCAGCGTCAAGAGCGAAATGCTGGAAGACGGATTCGGCTACATTCGCATCACCCGTTTTCAGGGGCGCACCGGCGCCAACCTGCGCGACGAAATCGGCAAACTGCAGGCGCGTAGCGCGCACAAACTCAAAGGCTTGGTGTTGGATTTGCGCGACAACCCCGGCGGCGTGTTGCAAAGCGCGGTGGAAGTCAGCGATGTGTTTTTGGATGCGGGCGTCATCGTGTCGGCGCGCGGGCGCAACGCGGATGCCGACTACAGTTTCAGCGCAGCCTCCGCCGACTTGACCGCGGACGCGCCGGTCGTGGTGCTGGTCAACGGCGGCTCCGCATCGGCCTCGGAAATCGTCGCCGGCGCGCTGCAAGACCACAAACGCGCCATCATTATGGGCACCCGAACCTTCGGCAAAGGCTCGGTGCAAACCGTCATCCCAATCAACGACGGCGGCGCGCTCAAACTGACCACCGCGCGCTACTACACGCCGTCCAACCGCTCCATCCAAGCACGCGGAATCGTCCCCGACGTCATCGTGGAAACCACCCAAATCACCCCGCCCGCATCCGAACAAGGCGCCCGCGTCAGAGAGTCCGACCTCGCGGGGCACTTGCAAAACGACAACACCCCGGAACCGGCAGCCGGCGAGGGGGAGTCAAGTTTGGCAACACGCGACCATCAAGTAAGTGAAGCGCTTAACTTGTTGAAAGGGATGAGTTTGGTGAAACTGCGTGGTGAAACTGTCAAGCCGGCTTCGGGGGAGGGGTAGGAGTCCCCTACTTCGTCATTCTCGAATGATAGAAAAATAGGGAGCCGTTAGGCGACCATATTTTTCATCGCCTTCGGGAATCTCCCTAAGACTACCGTGAACTCCAACAAAGCCCGTGCCAATCTTAGGGAGATTCCCGAGGACCAAAGTGTCCGTAAGCCGCCGCTTAAAAGAAAAGGCCGCGGCAACGGACACTAACGCTCGAGAATGACGAGTTATACATACCCGTCATTCTCGAACGATAGAAAAATAGGGAGCGTCAGCGACTATATTTTTCATCACCTTCGGGAATCTCCCTAAGGCTGCCGTGAATTCCAACAAAGCCCGTGCCAATCTTAGGGAGATTCCCGAGGTCGTAAGTGTCCGTAAGCCGCCGCTTAAAAGAAGAAGCGCGGCGGCAACGGACACTAACGCTCGAAATGACGAGGTTGTTGTTGTTGTGAATGACGAAGCGGCGGTGAATGACGAAGTGGCGGTGAATGACGAGTGCTTGGGAATTGTCAAGCGGAGCAGCCCCGCCTTAACTCATCCCCGCCTTAACTCATCCCCGCCGCCTGCGGTTTTGGCGGCGGCGGAACCATAGGATGATGGCTAGGTAGCCGCGGCGGGCCCAGCGGAAGTCCAGGGATAGCACCAGTAAGCCGAGTGGCACCATCCAGAAGCCCAGCACTGGTAGCGCGCCTAGTAGTCCGCCGAGCAGCAGCAGCAGCCCCAGGAGGATGCGCGCCAGTGAGGGCATGGATTTGAAGGGGCGGATGAAGGCTTTTAGGCGGCGGTGCACGGGCGGGGGTTCTTTGCTGATGTGGGTTGTTATATGATGCGGGCGCGAATGATAATGGCTGGCGCGGGTCGGTCTGAGGCGTGAAATTGATGCGTTACGAGTTCACAAAAATGCAATCCCTGGGCAACGATTTTATCGTACTAGACGGCGTGTCCGGTGAATTAAATGTGACCGCTGACATCGCCCGGCGTTTGGCTGACCGGCATTTCGGCATCGGCTGCGACCAGGTTTTGCTGGTGCAAGCGGGTCCCGCCGGCGGCGAAGAATTCGCGTTCAAGATTTTCAATCACGACGGCAGCGAAGCCGAGCAATGCGGCAACGGCGCACGTTGCATCGCCCGCTTCTTAACTGATGTCGGCTTGACAAAAAACAAGGTGATTCGCGCGCGCACTTGCAAGCAGGCGATGACGCTCACCGTCAACGCGGACGAGTCGGTCACCGTGGAAATGGGCACGCCCGAATTTTCTCCGGCGCGCATCCCGTTCGCCGCCGAGCGCGAGGCGCCCGCCTACGCGCTCGACTTAAACGGCGGGCGGGCGGAAATTTCCGCGGTCTCCATCGGCAACCCGCACGCGGTGCAGCGCGTGGACGATGTCGCCGAAGCGCCGGTCGGCGCGCGCGGACCGCTGATTGAAAACCACCCGCGATTTCCCGCCCGAGCCAACGCCAGTTTTATGCAAGTCGCCGCCCGCGACCGCATCCTGTTGCGCGTCCACGAACGCGGCGTGGGCGAGACTCTGGGCTGCGGCAGCGGCGCGTGCGCGGCGGTCGCCGTCGGCGTCAACCTCGGCTTGCTCGACAACCGCGTGCGCGTGTCGCTGCCCGGCGGCGACGCCGAGGTCAGTTGGCAAGGGCGCGACCATCCGATTTTTCTGCGCGGCTCGGCGCACACGGTTTTCCGCGGCCACATCGACCTGTAAAAGCGGGTACAATTCACCCAAATCAACGCCCGCCATCACCCATGCCGAACGCCCGGGAAGTCGCCGCCTACCTCAAAAAAAATCCGGAATTTTTTGCCAAGCGCCGGGATTTGCTTGCCGCGATGAAACTGCCGGAGGAGTCGGACGCGGCGCCGTTTCACGCGCGGCAGGTGCAGGCGTTGCGCGACCGCGAGGCGCAGCAACAGGCGCGTTTTGATTCGATGCTGGACACCGCCCGCAACAACCAAGACCTTGAACTCGGGTTGCATGAAATCGCCGTCACGCTGATGAGCCAGACGGACATTGACCGGTCCGACCCCGCCGCGCCGGCGGTGGCGGTGAAGGCGCGTTTTGACATTGACGAGGTCGCCATTTTTCTGGCGTCGCGGTCGCCGGACTCCATTCCTCGGGTTGATTATCCGTTGCTGTGCCGGCGCGTCGAACACCTCGGCAGCGTATGCGACGACCGCGTGTCGCGCAAACTGAGCGCGACCCTATTCCCGCGCACCGCCGCCATCACCTCCTGCGCCTTCATCCCGCTCACGCGCGCGCGCAAACTGGGCGGCGTGATGGTGTTGGGCGCCGCCGACCCGCGGCGCTTCCAACCGGGCATGGGCGTCGTGATTCTCGACCGCCTCGGGCAACTGCTCAGCGCGTATCTGGCGGGGCGCGACTTGTTCTGACGCGCAAGCGCAACCCGGAACCCGCCGCAACCCGCAACTCGCCCCCATGCAACCCACCGACCGCGCGCGCGCTGATGCGCCCGATGCCGATGCTCTGAGCGACTTCCTCGCCCACTTGCGCGAGCGGCGGTTGTCGCCGCACACCGTGGATGCCTACCGGCGCGACCTCGTCCGGCTCGCCGCCTTTGTCGCGCAGTCGGGCGGCGGGGAGTGGGGCGGCTTGTCGGTCAAGCGGGCGCGCGCGTTTCCGGCGAAACTGCACCAGTCGGGGCTGTCGGGGCGGAGCATTCGGCGAATGCTATCCGCCGCGCGCGCGTTTTACCGCCACCTGATTGCGGGCGGGCGCGCCACCGCCAACCCGTTCGACGGCATCCGCGCGCCGAAATCGGGGAGCACATTGCCCGCCACCCTGAGCGTGGACGAGTTGGCGGCGTTGCTGGCGCAACACGACGGCAGCGCATTGTCGGTGCGCGACCACGCCATGCTTGAGTTGTTTTACTCCTCGGGACTGCGCCTCGCCGAGTTGGCTTCGCTCGACTGCAACGGCGTTGATTTCGCGCAAGCCGAAGTGCGCGTCACCGGCAAGGGCAACAAGCAGCGCATCGTGCCGGTCGGCGCCAAGGCGGCGAGCGCGCTCAAATGCTGGCTGGCGCACCGCGACGACATCGCCGCGCGCGCCGAGCCCGCGCTGTTCGTCAACAAAAACGGCCACCGCCTCGGCGTGCGCGGCATCCAATACCGCGTCAATCACTGGGCAAAAAAACACGGCCTAGGCCGCCGCCTGCACCCCCACATGCTGCGCCACTCATTCGCCAGCCACGTGCTCGCCTCAAGCGGCGACCTGCGCGCCGTGCAAGAAATGCTGGGTCACGCTGATATTGGCACTACGCAGGTCTATACCCACTTGGATTTTCAGCACCTCGCCGGAGTGTATGACCGCGCGCATCCGCGGGCGCGGAAGCGGGGTAAATGACAAGCAAATAAAAATAACTTACAATCCAATCCGCAACGTCGTCATTCTCGAACGATAGAAAATACCAACTACCGTCATTCCCGAACGGTAGAAAATAGGGAGCCGACAGGCGACCATATTTTCTTCGCCTTCGGGAATCTCCCTAAGGTTAGCGTGGACTTTGTCGAAGTCCGTGCCAGTCTTAGGGAGATTCCCGAGGTCGTAAGTGTCCGTAAGCCGCCGCTTAAAAGAAGAAGCGCGGCGGCAACGGACACTAACGCTCGAGAATGACGAAGTGGTGGTTGTGAATGACGAAGTTGTTGTAATGACGCACTTGTAATAACGAGTTGTCGGTTTTATTTTCATCCTTCAAACAATCAAGGAGCAAAGCGATGTCGTTGATTTCCCTCGTTCCGATGCTGTTGGGCGCGGTTGGGTTGGTGGTGGCTTGGGGTGTTTATCGGTTGGTGCTTCAGCATCCGGCGGGTGACGGCAAGGTGGTTGAAATTGCCGAGCAGATTCACCGCGGCGCGATGGTGTTCATGCGCACCGAGTACACCTATCTCGCCGTGTTCGTGGCGGTGCTGGCGGCGCTTATTCTCATCTCCGACCTCGGCGTGCACAGCATGTTCGCCTTTTTGGTGGGCGCGCTGTGTTCCGCCTTCGCGGGTTATATCGGCATGTATGCGGCGACCCGCGCCAACGTCAGAACCACCACCGCCGCGGTCAACGAAGGCGCCGCCGGGGCGCTCACCGTGGCGTTTTACGGCGGCTCCATCATGGGCTTGTGCGTCGCCGCCATGGGGCTGCTCGGGCTCGGCTTGCTGTACCTGTTTTACGGCGGCGACCCGCACACCGCGCACATCATCCACGGCTTCGGCATGGGCGCGTCGTCGGTCGCGTTGTTCTCGCGCGTCGGCGGCGGCATCTTCACCAAGAGCGCCGATGTGGGCGCCGACCTGGTCGGCAAAATTGAAGCCGGCATCCCCGAAGACGACCCGCGCAATCCGGGGGTCATCGCCGACAACGTGGGCGACAACGTCGGCGATGTCGCCGGCATGGGCTCGGACATTTTTGAATCCTACTGCGGCTCCATGATCGCCTCCATCGCCATCGCCGCGACCCTCTCGCCGGCGATGCTCGCCGTCCTCGGCAGCCAGAGCGACCTGATGTTCCTGCCGCTGGCGCTCGCCTCGACGGGCTTGCTCGCCTCCATCGGCGGCATCCAATTGGTGCGTATGAACACCGCCAAGTCGCCCGAACTGGCATTACGCATCGGCACCATCGGCGCCTCGGTGCTGTTCATCGCTGCCGCGCTCGCGCTGATTTTGTGGCTGGACATCAGCATCAAGGTCTGGGGCGCGGTGCTGGTCGGCGCGGTCGGCGGCATCGGCATCGGCTTGATTACCGAATACTACACCGGCGGAAAACCCGTGCGCGACATCGCCAACAGCGGGAAGACCGGACCCGCCACGGTCATGATTAGCGGGCTCGCCGTGGGTATGGAATCGGTGGTCGCGCCGCTGCTGATTATCAGCGCCATCATCCTCGCCGCCAGTTCGCTCACCGGCTTATACGGCGTCGGCATCGCCGCCGTGGGCATGCTGGCGACGGTCGGCATCACGATGGCAATCGACGCCTACGGTCCGGTCGCCGACAACGCCGGCGGGCTCGCCGAAATGGCCGGGCTGGGAGACGAGGTGCGCGAAATCACCGACTCGCTGGACGAGTTGGGCAACACCACCGCCGCCATCGGCAAAGGCTTCGCCATCGGCGCCGCGGCGCTGGCGGCGCTCGCCATCATCTCCGCCTTCATCGAAACCGTGTCCATCCACCACCCGACCTTCGCGCTGCGCATCAGCGACCCCAAAGTGCTGGCGGGGCTCTTCCTCGGCGGCATCTTCCCGATGCTCGTCTCCAGCCTGACGATGAAAGCCGTGGGCGCCGCCGCCTTCGACATGATTCACGAAATCCGCCGCCAATTCAAAGAAATCCCCGGCTTGATGGAAGGCACCGCCGAGCCCGACTCCGCCCGCTGCGTCGACATCGCCACGCAAGCCGCCCTCAAACGCATGATCGCCCCCGGCGTGCTCGCCGTCTCCGCCCCGGCGGTGGTCGGCTTCGCCCTCGGCGCCACCGCCTTAGGCGGCATGCTCGCCGGCGCGCTGCTCGGTTGCGTGCTGATGGCGCTCACCATGGCAAACGCCGGCGGCGCCTGGGACAACGCCAAAAAATACATAGAAAAAGGCAACCTGGGCGGCAAAGGCTCCCCCGCCCACGCCGCCGCCGTAGTCGGCGACACCGTAGGCGACCCCTTCAAAGACACCTCAGGCCCCTCAATGAACATCCTCATCAACGTGATGGCTATCGTCAGTTTGGTGATCGCGCCGTTGTTGGGGGTTTAGGGGGATTGAAGCCGCGTAATGCTTTGCATTTTATAATGTGGCGGGATGTATCATGAGTGAAATAGTAAAACACCACTACAAAGTGTGCGGGTTGCCTAATGTTTGGATTCGGTGCAGGTGTGTGATTGACGATGCGGGAAACAAAACATTCATCATTCCCAATATACACGGGTTGCATAAAGCAATCGCACACGACGTCGTACATTCACCCGGCACCCTGAGCGGAGCCGAGTTGAAGTTTCTACGAAGCGAAATGGGACTGACACAAACCCAACTGGGCGAACTAGTTCACCGCAAACGCCTGACAATAGCACGCTGGGAAACCGAAGAAACCCCAATCGGCGCCGTCGCCGACGCGCGGATACGCAGCCTCGCGTCCGACAAGTTGAAGTTGGCAAAACTAAACCCGGAAGAACTCAGCAATAACTGGATACCTTTGGGTAAAGCAAAAAAAGCAACTCGCTTGAATTTCTCGGTTGTAGGTGAAGGGGATGCTCAGAAAGCGTACCGTCTTGTTGCTTAGTTCCACGCGCTGACAGCGCCCCTCGCCGTCCCCCCCACTTCGGCATTCCCCAACTTCGTCATTCTCGAGCGTTAGTGTCCGTTTGTCGCCGCGCTTTTTCTTTTAAGCGGCGGCTTACGGACACTTGCGTTCTCGGGAATCTTTCTAAGGTTGGCGTGGATTCAAACGGAGTGGGCGGAGCGGGCGGCGGGTAAGCCGCCGTTTTCTGTTGGGTTGGGTGACGTCTGTGCCAGTCTTAGGGAGATTCCCGAGGTCGTAAGTGTCCGGTAAGCCGCTTGCGCGGCGACGGACACTAACGCTCGAGAATGACGGGGGTGGTGGGTGGTGGGTGGTGGGTTTTACGCCCACCTCACATTAGAACCTAACCTCCCCCTCCAACCAAACTCCATGTTGTACCCCTTCCTTATCTTCCCGAGTACCAAACAAGTTCAAGTCATACCGCCCTTCCCTCTGCCACTGCATCCCCAAGCGGTAGGTCTGCGCCTTAGGGGCGAGGGTTAGTTTGGTGTAGGGGGTTATTAGCCAGCCGGCGGTGTATGTGCCGTAGCCTACTTTGGCGTCCAGGCGGGCTTTTAGGGGGGTGGTGGGGTTGGTGGTGTTGTCGGGGGTGCCTTGGTTCCAGATTTTTTGGATGGCGCTTTTGGTGTTGCCGTAGGCGGGGGCTAAGGTTAGGGCGAGGCCTTGGCCGCCGGCGCCGGATTCTATTCTGGCGCTGCCGCCTATTCCCCAGTCTTCGGCGCCGCCGCTGTGGCCGAATAGGCCGCGGACGTGGGTTTCGAGGGTGACGCCGTTGGCGGGGTTTTGGTAGTTGATGCCGCCGCCGACTTCAACGCCGGAGCCGGTGTGTTCGCCGTCGCCGCCGTCGTAGCGCATGCCGGCTTCCAGCGACGGGGCGACTTGGGCGCCGGTGGCGGTGGTGTATTTTCGCTCGGCTTCCAGCGCCAGGCGCACGCGGTTGACGCTCACTTCCATATCGCCCAACACCGACTCGCCGCCGGTGCCTTCAAACTCGGTGTTGGTGACGAAGGCTTCGGCTTTGACGCGCAGGGTGTTGGCGCCGTCGCTCAGCACTTCGCTGCTGCCGCCGATGCCGACCGTGCGCGTGGTGATTTCGCCTTCGGAACTCGGCTGGTCTTCGCCGTCTTGGGTCTGCGGCGTGACTTCCACATCGCCCGTGCCGCCGCCGAACGCCGCCCACAAGTCCAACTTGCCGTCAGACGAACTCCAATTCATATACGGCAGCACGCTGGTCAGGTCGAGGCTGTATTCGCCTTGCTGTTTCGTGCCGTCGCGGGTCACTTCGTAGTCGATATCGGCTTCGCTCCACGACACCATCACGCCGACCAGCAGGTCGTTGTGCAGGCGTTTGTCCACGCCCAGATTCATGCTGAACAGGTCGCCGCTCCAATCGTTGGTGCGGTTTTCGCCGCCGATGCTGCGGTAGTCGCCGCCGCCCCAGATGCCGACTCCGCCGGCTTGGTTGCTGTCGCCCGCCGCGCTCAGCGGCATGGAGAACTCCGAGCCGTTGAGCAGTGATTTCATATCCATATCCGAGTCGTCGGCGAGCGCTTTGGCTTGCGTTGCCGCGAGCGCCGCGAGCGAGGACTGCCCTTTGAGGTTGAATTGCAAGCCGCTACCCGCCACCGAGCCGCCGCCGGCGCTCGACACCGCCGCCACGCGCCCGGCAATCGCGCCCATTTGCACGCCGGAGATGACATAGGTCACTTCCGGCAACACGACCGCGTTGAGCGCGTTCAGCGCCGCTTCGTCCTGGGCGTCGTCAATCATGACGCTCACGGCGGCGGTTACGCCGTCGTAGTCGGCGCCGGCTGCGGTGTGATGGATGCTGATATTTTCATCCGAGCCGTTGTCGTCGGAAAGCGCCGTTGCCGTAACGGTCGCCGCGATGTTCCAGTTCGCCCTATTGAAAATCAGGCGCTCGGTTGACAGCGCAAGGGACTCGCGAATCTCCTCATCGCTCGCATTGGATGAAAAAGTCATCGTTACCGTCACATCACCGGCTTCCGGAACCGGCTCCGTATCCAGCCGCACGGTATAAATGTCGCTCGCTCGCGGCTCCCCCGGCGCCACGGTATCAGTGGGGGTCTCCCCCTCCGTGGGGTCGACGGCATCCTCGGTCAGCGTCAACGCCGCCGGCGCGACCATAATCCCCGGCATATCATCATCGCGCACGCTCACCGTCACGCTCTCCGCCGTGATGCCGTTGCTCTGATAATCCGTCCCCGTGCGTGCGCCGGTCACCGCGGTGTCCACGTAACTGGTTACCGCGTGGGTAATGACAATGCTGCCGTCGCCGGCGTCAAGGTCCATCACGCCGCCGACCGTAACCGCCTGCGCGACATTCCAGTCGGCGGCGGTGAACACCGGCACGCCGGTAACCGTAATCTCCGCATCGGCGTGCGTGCCGGCGCTCGGCGTTACGGTGACGCTCTCGCCCGGTCCCGGCTGCGTGTCCAGCACCACCGTATAGTTTTGGGAGAACCCTTCATCCACCATCAGCGTCGTCGCGGAAAGGGTTACTCCGAGCGGGTCGTCTTCCAGCGTTACCATCACCACAGAGGGGGCGGTCACCGGATTGCCGGCGTCGGCATAACTGTCGGGGACGTTGGTGGCAGTCGCGCTGGGCGTCGTCACCGCGTGGGTTATGGTCGTGTCAAAATCCATAATGCCGTCAAAGTCCATCACGCTGCTCACGGTAATCTGTTGCCACCTACTCCAGGAGGTCGTGTCGAAGTCCAGACTCCCCGGCGCCATCACCACCGACGTGTCGCCGCTGCTCGGCACAATGTTCACAACGCCGTCTCCCGCCGCGGGCGCCGCTCCCAGCCGCACTTCATAGACGCGGGTCAAGCCCTCGGTTACGGTCAGCGCGACCTGCCCGGTTGACACCGGGGGGGTGGCGCGGATGGCGGGGATGCTGGGGTCGGGATTGGGGATTGCCGCCCCCCGCACAAAAATCCCAACCTCGTCGTCATCCATAATCGTCACCACCACCGTCTCCGTTGGCACGACATTATGAAAGCCATAGTCCGACCCCGCCACGGTGTGGCTGGCGGTTACCGGGTCGTCGTCCACCGCATCGTCATCTTCCGGCACGGTGACCGTCACATTCTGCGGGACATTCCAGTTCTGTGCGGTGAAAATCACCGGGTCCGAAATGGTCGCCGTCTCGGCGGGGACACCGACCAGCGCCGGCGTCACCGTCACCATGGGGTCGGCGAGCGCCGGCTGCGAGCGCAACACGACGGTATAAGTGTTCGCGTTTTCGGGGCTTTCTATCACGGTGATCCCTCCCGAAACCGTAATCCCCCGCTCATCATCATCCTCCACCGTAACCATCACGTTGTCGGCGGCGCCGGTGTCGCCCGCCACATAGCCTTGATTCACCCCGCCGCCGACGATGGCGTGCGTAATCACCACCGGCGGAAGAGTCCCGGTGTCGATGCCGTTGGATCTTTCATCCACCGCATCCGGGTCTTCCGTGCCGTACACGCTGATGTTCTGCGGCACATTCCAGTTGGCGTTGGTGAACACCACCGTTCCCGACACCCTGGCGGAGGTGTATCGCTGCAGCGGGTCGCTATGCGTCGAAACACCGACATTCGCCGGAATGCTCGCCGTCACCGTCACCGACTCGCCAATCGGCTGCGTATCCAGCACCACCGTGTAGGTCTCGGTGGTTCCCTCCTCCACGGTCGGCGGCTGGGTCACCGTAATACCCTTAATATCATGGTCATTCGCCATCACCCGCACGCTGCTGGCGCTACTGCCCGTTAGTTGATTGTTGACATAATCCACCCCGCCGCCTACCCCGAGGTTGTAATCCGCGCCCATCACAGGATGCGCAATCTGCCCGATGCCGCCGACCGCGTCCGGGTCATCGGCGGCGCCGACCACCACCGTCTGCCAGTCATTCCAGTTCGCCATCGTGAAGGTCAGGGCGCTGGCGCTCATGATTCTCAGATTCTTCACCCCGTCGGGATTCCCGACGCTAACAACCGGCGTCACGGTCGCATTGCCGCCATACGGCGCGTAGTCCAACTTCACCCTATACATCGCGGTCGTGGCGACTTCGCCCGCCGCGGCGTCGGCTTCATCCACCACCAGCGGGTTGGGCGACCAGTCAATCCGCACCGTCGGCTTGTCATCCTCCACCCCGATAATATCCACATCGTCGGCGCTGCCGGTGTCGCCCGCGACATAATCCGTGCCGCCGCTGATGGAATGCATCAGCGTGGCGATATCGCCGGCGATGGTGGCGTCGTCATCCATCACGCCGGTTACGGCGATGGTTACCGGCACATTCCAGATGTTGTTGTTGCTGCCGTCGTCAAACACCACCATCGCCGGCGAAACCGTCGCCACGCTGGCGTCGCTGGTAGCGATGCTCACGGTGGCATTCCCATCCCCGCCGACCGGCAGCGAAGTCAGCGCCACGGTATAGGTGGCGGTGGAAGTGCCTTCGGTTACCGACAGCGTGCTCAGCGAGACTTCCAGCTCGCGTATCTCGTCCTCGGTAATCGTCGCCACCACATTGGCGACCGCCACCGCCGCATAATCCGTGCCGGCGGCGGCGAGCGTATGCGTGAAAGTCACCGGCGCATCTTCCACCGCATCGGGGTCTTGCACGCCGCTCACCGAAACCGTCTGCGCCACATTCCAGTCATCCGCCGTGAAGGTCAGCGTGTCGGTGTCCAGCGTCGCCACCGCCGGCGTCGGGTTCACCGGCGTAATCTCCACATTGCCGCCGAGCGGCGAAGAAGTCAGCACGAGCGTGTATGCGCCGCTCATCCCCTCCATCACGCTAATCGCCGCCACGCTCTCCGTCACCGTGGCGTCTTCCGGGTCGGTTACCGTGAACACCAGGCGGTTGGTACCGGTGTTTTGTAAAGTCGCGTAATCCCCGCTGCCGGCGGTGGCGGTGTAGCCCGGGCTGAAAGTGCCGCCGACCGCGTCGGCGTCGTCGTCCACGGTCAGGCGCACGGTTTGCGCGGTGTTCCAGTTCATGGTGGTGAAAGTCAAAGCGGCGAAATCGGCATCATCGAAACTCACGCCGCCGGCAGGGGTGGACATATACATCCGGTCGGAATCCGGATTAAGCACCACCTGCGCGCTCGGCATCGTGTCCAGCACCACGGTATAAACCGCGTCAGCGCCCTCGTTCACCGCCGTGGCGGTCGCCGCCACCGTGATGCGCGCCATGTCGGTTTCGGTTACGGTCATCGGCACGGCGGTGGCGGTGGTGATGGCGGTGCCGTCGCCTTGGGTGTAGCCCGCCACGGTGTGCGTAATCATCACCGCCGGGTCGGCAATCGCGTCCGCGTCATCCACGCCGCTAATCGTTACCGTCTGCGCGACATTCCAATCCGCGCTCACAAAAGTCAACACCGCCGGGGCGACCGTGGCGACCATGGCGTCGCTGCTGGCGGGCGTTACCGTCACCGTGGCGTCTTCCGGGTCGCTGCGCAACTCCACGGTGTAGGTGGTCATCGTGCCTTCTGCGATGGAGGCGGAGGCGGGTTGAACCACCCTTACGTCGGCGGTGTCGTCATCGGTGATGGTGTTGGTGCTGGTGATTGGCGTCTGAATCGTCACATCGTCCGCCGTCGTGGCGCCCGCCACGGCAAGCGTGACGATGATGGTCTCGTCAGCTTCATCAATGGCGTCTTCGATATAAGAGATAGTCTGGCACGGGACATCGTTTGGGGCGGTCAAAGTGATGGCTGCGGGGGTGAAAGTATAGTCATCGCCCGCAGTGGCGGTGCCGCCGGTGACGGTTAGTTGCAAAGAAAGGGAGGGAAATCGGGCGGAAACCGGTCCCGAAACGACACGTACGCAAAACTCAGAATTGGAAAGGGTAGTAGAGGCTTCAGTATGAATCCCGCCCCCCGCCTGAAAACCAACAATCGGCTTCTCATCCGCCAGCACCGTCAACACCGGACCCGTGGTGCTGCCGTAGCCGGTCACCGCATGGGTAATATCGATGTTTTCGTTGTGGATGTCGTTATCCACCGCCGCCGCCACGCTCACCGTCTGCGCCACATTCCAGGTGGTGGCGGTGAAGGTCAGCATCGTGCCAGCGCTGGGCGTCAGCGTCAAATCGTGCAACGACGGTATCCCCGAAATGGCCGCCACCACCGTCGCCGTGCCACTCGGCGGCGTGCCGAGCCTCACGGTATAAAAACCGCTCCGCCCTTCGGAAACGGTAATCGTCTCGGGGGTAAGCACCACGCCGAGGATGTCGTTGTCATCGGTCGTGGCGGTAACCGCCGGCGGAACGACGGCGTCGTAACCCCCGCCGCCGCTGAAGACGTTCGCAATGTTGACGCTTTCGTCATCGGCGTTGGTGTCCTCCACACCCATCAAGTCAACCGTCTGCGGCGTGTTCCAGTTGCCGGAGCCGAAAACCAGCGGCGAGGAAGTCACGGTGACGGCGGCGTTGTTAGTGGAGGAGGAAGTGAAAGTAACAGTCCCGGTGGGTATGGTGTCCAACACCACGGTGAAGTTAGCCGTCTCGCCTTCGACCACCGTCACGGACAAACTGGCGGGTGAAATGGTCACGCCGGGCATGCTGGTGTCCGTGAGCGTAACAACTTGAGGCGCCACCACGATGTCGGCGTAGCCGCTGCCGCCGGTGAAGGCGATGCTGACCGTCATCGTGGTGTCGTCGGTGTCGCCGTCCGTTGCCGTGCGCACTGTGAATGTCTGCGGGGTGTTCCAGTTGCCGGAGAGGAAGTTCAACGGACTGCCGATAATCGTAGCACCGGCGGCGCCCGTCACGCTCGCCGTGGCGGTGGCGACAGATCCCGAAATAACTGGGGTCGCCCCCAGCGTCACGACAAAGGGAAAATCGTCGCCCTCGTTAACGCCCGACGTGGGGGCTGAGAGCGTGGCGGTGGCGGTGTCGTTGTCCACAATGGTAACTTCCACCGACGCGGCGGTAACACCGGCGTAATTGCCCTCCGCCGAAGAGCCGCCCATATTGACGACTGCGTGGTTAATATTATAGACCTCATCCGCCGCGTCCGCGTCCGTAGCGGTGCTCACGGTAATCGTCTGCGCCTCATTATAATTGGCGCTGGTGAACAGCGCCGTATTGGGGGTGTAGGTGAATTGCCCCGCACCAGTCGAGGTAAGGTTGATGCGAATCGAGCCCGCAGTGGCATCCGGCGCAGCATCCAGCACGATGGTATAAGTCATGCTGGCGTCAGTGGCGTGCTCCTCCGTCACCGTCAGCGAAGTAGGCGTAATAGTAACCCCCGCCGTCTGCGCCCACGCCCCTCCCACAAACAAACTCAGCGCCAACGCACCAAATACTTTCAAAAACGACTTTCGTAGAGACATAACAAAAACTCCATAAAAAACACGGGGAAGATTAGGGATGTAATAAGTCATCAGCCTGCTCGGGGTTGGTTGGGTTGGGATGGGATACGTCGTCATTCACAAATACTTCGTCATTCACAACAACTTCGTCATTCAATTCATCGTCATTCTCGAGCGTTAGTGACCGTTTGCCGCCGCGCCTTTTCTTTTGCGGCGGCTTACGGACACTTACGACCTCGGGAATCTCGTCCAGATTGGCACAGTTCTTACTTCAGCAAATATCCAGTTCAAATCAGCCAAGCGCGAATATGACACAATCCCCCCAAAAATCCAACCCCCGCAACCAACACCAGAATTTACCACACTCCGGCAAAGTCAAACACCCCCAACCCTACCACAAATCCCGCCCGAATCAACCCCCCAACCCCCCTCAAAAGCCCGCAAGAATGGGGCGGCTTACCCGCCGCCTGCTTCGCTCGCTTTGTTTGGGCTCAGCGCTAACCTTAGGGAGATTCCCGAGGTCGTAAGTGTCCGGTAAGCCGCCGCTAAAAGAAAAGGCGCGGCGGCAACGGACACTAACGCTCGAGAATGACGGCGGGGGGCGGGAATGGCGGCGGGGGTGGGAATGACGGCGGGGGGCGGCTTGCAGGCAAGAATTAACGTGCTATACTGCCCGGCATGAAAGTCAACAAACCTCTGCTCCGCGAGATTGGCCGGAATTGCTCTGATTCTTTTATCCATTATCGAGGACGACGACCAATGACCCCAACTGGAATAGCCCTGCTCTGCTTTGCGGTAGTGTATTCAATCTTGCTGCTTTCCCAACTCGATTCTGTGGCGCGACACTTCCGACGCAAAAACCCGCCCGAATAGCCGTTTCCGGCGGGGAATGAGCGGCGTTAATTTTTATATCCGTAATCGAGAACTGACAAATGACTCCAGCCGGAATTGCTTTGCTAGTCGTCGGCGCAGCCCTCGCAGTCTTGATGCTTTCCCAGCTCGATTCTGTGGCGCGACACTTCCGCCGCAAAAAACCGCCCGAATAGCCGTTTTCGCCGTTCGGCGGGGAATTCGAGGCGCTCACCCACTTCGTCATTCGAGCGTTAGCGCCCGTTGCCGCGTAGCGGCTTACGGGCGCTTACGACCTCGGGAATCTTTCTAAGGCTGGCGTGGACTTTATCGAAGCCCGTGCCACGCTCTCGTAAAATCTGCTACACTCCACTTCTGATGTCTGACGACCACATCCTTGAACGCAGACGCGCGGGTTGCAACGTAGGTGTTGTTTGTGTTGCTGCTGGCATTGTCAGCGTATTCACCGGCGACACCGGAGTTATCTCGGGCGCATTCTTGGCGGTCATCGGCATCTACATCATTTTTTGTTCCACTCCGAAGAGGTAACACAATGGACATTGATCCCGGTTGGGCTGCAGTCATCGTGGCGCTAGTTGCCGTCGTGCCACTCGCAATTTCGTTCCATCTTGATGACCGTCGCCGCGCGCGCAAAGACCCGCCCGAATAGCCGTTTCCGGCGGAAAACCCCACTCTAGATGGACATTGAACCAGGCTGGGCTGCTGTCATCGGCGCATTAATCGCCGTCGTGCCGTTGTGGATTTCGTTTCATCTCGACGACCGCCGCCGCGCCCGCAAAGACCCGCCTGAATAGCCGGATCCGGCGGTTTTCGCCCTACAACTCGCCATTCCCCCTACTTCGTCATTCTCGAGCGTTAGCGCCCGTTTGCCGCCGCGCTTCTTCTTGCGGCGGCTTACGGGCGCTTACGACCTCGGGAATCTCCCTAAGTCTACCGTGGACTTCACCAAAGCCCCCGCCCAAAAGACCACAAAAACGGCGGCTTACCCGCCGCCTGCTTCGCCCGCTTTGTTCAAGTCCGTGCCAACCTTAGGGAGATTCCCGAGGACGCAAGTGTCCGGTAAGCCGCCGCTTAAAAGAAAAGGCGCGGCGGCAACGGACACTAACGCTCGAGAATGACGGAGTCGGGAGGGCGGCAACGGACACTAACGCTCGAGAATGACGGAGTAGGTGGAATGACGGCGGGCACCCCCCCTCACCCCACCCTCGCCCCCACCATCAACCGCTTCATCTCCCCCACCGCCCTTGGAAAACCAACGGCTATAGCACGCGCCACTATGGCGTGGCCTATGTTTAGTTCGTGGATTTCGGGGAGGGCGGCGACGGGTTGGGTGTTGGTGTAGTGTAGGCCGTGGCCCGCGTTGACGATTAGACCCGCTTGGTGGGCGTGGTGGGTGGCGGTGGTTATTTTGGTTAGGTGGTGGCGGAGGTCGGCGGGGGTTTGGGCGTTGGCGTATTCTCCGGTGTGTAGTTCTATGGCGGGGGCGCCGGTTTTGCAGGTGGCTTCGATTTGTTTTGGGTCGGGGTCGATGAATAGGGAGGTGCGGATGCCGGCTTCGTTGAAGGCGGCGACGAGGTCGGTTATTGGGTCGCGGTGGCGGACTACGTCCAGCCCGCCTTCGGTGGTCAGTTCCACGCGGCGTTCGGGCACGATGCAGGCGTCGGCGGGTTTGACGCGGAGGGCGATGTCGCGCATTTCATCGGTTGCCGCCATTTCCATGTTGAGTTTGGTGCGCGTGCGCTGTGCCATGCGCTCGATGTCGGCTTCGATGACGTGGCGGCGGTCTTCGCGCAGGTGCATGGTGATGCCGTCGGCGCCGGCTTCTTCGGCTTGCAGCGCGATTTCCACCGGGTCGGGGTAGTCGGTTCCGCGCGCTTGGCGGATGGTGGCTACGTGGTCGACGTTGACGCCGAGGTAGATTGGCGTTGCGGATGGCATGGCGTTTTCCCGATGAATAAACCCGTGGATAACCGCGAATGCTAACGCAAAGCCGGCGCAAATGCCCGCCTGCGCACGGCGAATATTTGACTTTTAGCGGGTTGATGACTCTATAATAGGCAAATCCCACAACCTGCGAGCGCAAAAATGAAACGACTTGTTACCGCCGGCATCGCCGTCGCCGCCATCGCCGTGTTGCTGTGGGCGTCGCTTGACCGCCCCGCCCCCGCCGTCCGCACCGCCGAGGCGGAGACGCAAACCAACACCGAAACCGAAACCAACACCGAAACCGAAACCGCCGCCGCCGCCGATGCGCCGGCGCTGTCCGTCGCCACACTCGCGGGCGGTTGCTTTTGGTGCACCGAGTCCACCTTTGAAAAAATCGACGGCGTCCACGATGTCGTCTCGGGCTACACCGCCGGGCATACGAAAAACCCCACCTACCCGCAGGTCGGCGGCGGCGGCACCGGGCACACCGAGGCGGTGCAGGTTCACTACGACCCCGCGGTGATTTCGTTTGAGGGATTGCTGCATTACTTCTGGCGGGAAATCGACCCGACCGACTCCGCCGGACAATTCGTCGACCGCGGCAGTATGTATCGCCCGGCGATTTTCTATCACAACGAGCGCGAAAAAACGCTGGCGACCGCTTCGCGCGACCAACTGCAAGCGTCGGGGCGCTTCGACCGCCCGGTGACGATTGAGATTACCGAGGCGCAGACGTTCTACGAAGCCGAGCATTATCATCAGGACTATTACAAGACCAATCCTTATCGCTATAAGATTTACCGGCATGGGTCGGGGCGTGACCAGTTTCTTGAGAAGATTTGGGGGGAGGAGTTGCATGCGGTCTGGTCGGCGGATGATGCGGATGATGTTGGGGCGGACGCGGGGGATAGTCCGTATGGCAAGCCGGATGATTCGGAACTTAAACAGACATTGACCGAGATGCAGTATCAGGTGACCCAGCACGAAGGCACCGAGCCGCCTTTTCGCAATGAATTCTGGGACAACAAACAGGCGGGCATTTATGTGGATATTGTGTCCGGCGAGCCGTTGTTTTCTTCCACCGACAAGTTTCGCTCCGGCACCGGCTGGCCCAGTTTCAGCAGGCCGCTGGACGAGCAGTTTTTGGTGCAGAAGACCGACTACAAGTTGATTTTTCCGCGCGTTGAAGTGCGCAGCAAATACGGCGACTCGCACTTAGGGCATTTGTTCAACGACGGACCCGCGCCGACTGGGTTGCGGTATTGTATTAACTCGGCTTCTTTGCGGTTTATTGCGGCGGGGGAGTTGCAGGCGGAGGGGTATGGGGAGTATGCGGGGTTGTTTGAGTGACTACCCCGTCATTCTCGAACGATAGAAAAATAAGGAGCCGCAACTTCGTCATTCTCGAGCGTTAGCGCCCGTTGCCGCGTAGCGGCTTACGGGCGCTTACGACCTCGGGAAAAATCCGCCGGGAGCGGATTTTCGCGTAGCCCGAAGGGCGCGTATCAGGGATGATACGCGCAATCTCCATAAGTCTACCGTGAATTCCAACAAAGCCGTCATTCCCGCTCAAAAGATTGCGGGAATGGCGGCTTACTCGCCGCCTGCTTCGCTCGCTTTGTTTGAATCCGTGCCAATCTTAGGGAGATTCCCGAGGACGCAAGTGTCCGTAAGCCGCCGCTTAAAAGAAAAAGCGCGGCGGCAACGGACACTAACGCTCGAGAATGACGAAGTCGGGGGTGCGGCGGCAAACGGACACTAACGCTCGAGAGACGAGTTGTTGGGAATGACGAAGTGGTTGCCCCCACCAACTACCCCTGCCTCTGCCTAAGCGCCTCAAATAAAAACAAGCCGGTGGCGACTGATACGTTTAGGCTGGATACGCCGCCGGGCATTGGAATTCTTGCCAGTTGGTCGCAGCCTTGTCGTGTTAGGCGGCGTAGGCCGCTTCCTTCGGCGCCCATGACGATGGCGGTGGCGGGGGTGAAGTCTACTTCGTATAGGGTGCGCTCGGCGCGGTCGTCGCCGCCGGTCATCCAGACCCCGAGTTGTTGTAAATTTTCTAGCGTGCGCGCCAGGTTGGGGACGTAGAACAGCGGCACTTTGCCGACCGCGCCCGCCGCCACGCGGGTGACTGCGGGGGTTACCGGGCAGGCGCGGTCTTTTGGCAGAATTACCGCATCCGCGCCCGCGCCGGCGGCGGTGCGTAGGCAGGCGCCGAGGTTGTGCGGGTCTTGAACTTGGTCGAGGATTAGCAGCAACGGCGGGTGGTCTAGTTGCTCCAACAGGCGGTATAGGTTGGGCTCGGTCGGCGAATGGGTTGCACCAGAAGCGGACTTAGCGGACGCGGAACGGCGCACGCGGGCGAGCACGCCCTGATGCTTGACGCCGCGCGACAGGCGCTCCAGTTGCTCGCGCGCGACTAGGCGGAAAACAATGCCCGCTTTCACGAGGTCGCGCTGCAACTGCTTTCCCCGACCGTCGCGTCGGCGGCGGTCGATTAGCACTTCAATCACAGTCGCATCCGCGCCCGCCCTCGCCAACGCCGACTGAACCGCGTGAAAACCGCAGACGATTTCCTCAGCGCCGTTGTCGCTTGCCGGCTTTTTTGGCTTTTCCTGTTCTTGCGCCACGATGTTTTTTCTTGCCGCCTCGGGTTGGCTTCCGCGCACCGCCGCCGTCACCAGCGCCGCCGCCGCATAACTCAAAGTCAATTTTCGCGTCTTCAAGGCTGACGCGCGAGACGCTGACGCGCAATTTATCGCCGAGCCGGAAGCGCTTGCCGGTGCGCTCGCCGGTGAGTTGGAAGCGCAGCGGGTCGAAGTGATAGTAGTCGTCGCCGAGTCCGGTCACGTGCACCAAGCCGTCGATGAAAATGTCGTTGAGTTGCACGAACACGCCGAATTCCTTCACCCCGGAAATCACCCCGTCAAACTGCTCGCCGATTTTGTCTTGCATATATTCGGCTTTCAACCACGCGACCACATCGCGGCTCGCATCGTCCGCGCGCCGCTCGGTGAACGAGCATTGCTCGGCGATTTTCTCAAAACTGTTGTCGTCCGGCGCGACCGGTTGCGGTTGCGACTGCGCACGTTTGCCGTCGAGCAGTTGGCGGATTTGGCGGTGCACGATGAGGTCGCTGTATCGCCGAATCGGTGAAGTGAAGTGGGTGTAGACCGGATACGACAGCGCGAAATGCCCGGCTTGCTCGGTGCCGTATTCGGCTTGGCTCAGGCTGCGGAGCAACAGCATTTGCACCACCGGCGCAATTTCCGGCTGCGCCGCGACTGTGTCCACCAGCCGGGCGTAGTCGATTGCCTGCGGTTGCTCGCCGCCGCCGAGGGTGAGCCCCATCCCGCCGAGAAAACGCCGCAACTCGCCCAGCGACTCGCTGCTCGGACCGCGGTGGTTGCGGTAAATCGCGCGCTTGCCCAGATGCTGTTGCAAATAGCGCGCCGCGCACAGGTTCGCCGCCAGCATGCATTCTTCAATGAGGCGGTGCGCCTGATTGCGGCGGCGAATGGAGATGCGGCGGATTTTCTGCTGCTTGTCGAACTCAATATACGCCTCGGGGAATTCAAAATCGATGCTGCCGCGCTTGCGCCGCTGCACGAGCAACTGCTGCGAGAGCGCGTGCAGCGCATCCAGATGCGGCGTCACCCGCTGCCAGCGTTGGCGCAGGTCGGCGTCGCGCTGCTCGACGATGCGGTTGACGAGGGTGTAGGTCAGCCGCGCCTGCGAGTGCATGATGCCCGGATAGAATTCATATTCGCCGATTTCGCCGTGCGCGCTCAGGCGCATATCGCAGACCATGCAGTAGCGGTCTTCTTCGGGGTTGAGCGAGCAGATGCCGTTGGAGAGTTCCTTCGGCAACATCGGCACGACGCGGTTGGGGAAATACACCGAGTTGCCGCGCTTGAGCGCTTCGCGGTCGAGCGCGGTGCCGGCGCGTACATAGTGGCTGACATCGGCGATGGCCACCAGCAACCGCCAGCCGTCGGCGCGCTGCTCGCAATACACCGCATCGTCAAAGTCTCTGGCGTCTTCGCCGTCGATGGTCACCAGCGGCAGAGCGCGGAGGTCGCGCCGCTTGCGCTCGCTCGGCGCGCGCGCGTCTTTTTCGGGATTGACGGTGACGGCGCGCAACTCGCCGCGCATTTTCGCCAGTTGCGCTTTCACTTCGGGGGACCATTCACCGGGGATGCCGTGCTTGCGAATGGCGATATTCGTCTCCATACCCGGCTCCAGTTGCCTGCCCATCACTTCCACGATGTCGCCGACCGCGTGGCCATGCTCCACCGGGTGGCGTATGATTCGGGCGACCACGATGTCGCCGGCTTCGGCGCCGTTGCGGCGTTCGGGGGGGATGGGGATGTCCCTGGCGTAGCGCGAATCATCCGGCTCGACAAAACCGAGCCCGCCCTCCAAATGAAAATGCCCGACGATTTCGCGCTCCGGCTCGACCAGCACTTCAATCACCGCGCCCTCCTTGCGGCCACGCTCGTCGATGCGTTTGACGCGCACCAGCACGCGGTCGCCGTGCAGCACCTTTCGCATTTGCCGGTGGTGCAGGAACAGGTCGTCCGAGCCGTCATCCGGCACCGCGAAACCGTAGCCGTTGGCGTGGCCGCTGACCCGCCCCGCCACGATGTCCATTTTCTGCGGCAGCGCATAGCGCCCTTTGCGGTCTTGAAGCACCAAGCCCTGACTCCGCATGCGCTCAAGCCGCGTGGCGACCGCCGTGTGCGCGGCTTTGCGTTTGAGCGCGAAGTGCTCGCAGATTTGCGCGAGCGCCACCGGGCGCGCGGTGTCGGCGAGAAATTCCAGCAACAACAAGCGCGCCGGCACCGCAACGCCCGAATCGTCCGCCGGGCGAAAACCGCTGGGGGGATGCTCGCCGGGCGCCGCTGGGACCCGGCTGGAAGGTGTATTCACTGGTGATGGGATGGTAAAGTAGCGGCACCTGCGGCGCCGCCGGGCAATCATACCAGCAAACGCGCATGAAAATCGGAATCCCCAAAGAAGTTGATGAAAACGAGCGGCGCGTCGCCTGCGTCCCCGACGAAGCGGCACGGCTGATTGCGCTGGGACACGAGGTGTTGATTGAGCGCAGCGCCGGTTTTGCCGCCGGCTTCACCGACCCCGACTATCAACGCGCCGGCGCGACCATCGTCGATGACGCACGCGATCTCTGGGAGCGGGCGCAAGTGATTTGCAAGGTGCGCCCGCCGTTGCCGGGGCGGAGCCGTAAAACGGACGTCGACGAAGCATCGCTGCTGACCGCCGGCAAGACCCTGATTAGTTTTTTCCAACCGGCGCAGAACGCCGACTTGCTCGCGCGCCTCAAAGCACAGGGCGCCACGGCGCTGTCGATGGACTCCATTCCGCGCCTGTCGCGCGCGCAAAAAATGGACGCGCTGTCTTCCATGGCGAACATCGCCGGATACCGCGCGGTGCTGGAAGCCGGGCAGCATTTTGGCCGCTTCTTCACCGGGCAAATCACCGCCGCCGGCAAGATTCCGCCGGCGACGGTGATGGTCATCGGCGCCGGCGTCGCCGGGCTGTCCGCCATCGGCACGGCGGTGAGCCTCGGGGCGGTGGTGCGCGCATTCGACACCCGCCCCGAAGTCGCCGAGCAAATCGCCAGCATGCACGCCGAGTTTCTGGAGGTGGATTTTGAGGAGGACGGCAGCGGCGAGGGCGGCTATGCGAAGGTCATGAGCGCGCAGTTCATCGAGGCGGAAATGAAGTTGTTCGCCGAGCAAGCGCGCGAGGTGGACATCATCATCACGACCGCGTTGATTCCCGGCAAGCCGGCGCCGAAACTGATTACCGCTGAGATGGTGGCATCGATGAAAAACGGCAGCGTGATCGTAGACCTCGCCGCCGAGCAAGGCGGCAACTGCGAGTTGACCGAAGTCGGCGGCGTGGCAAAGCGGCACGGCGTCAGCATCATCGGCTACACCGATTTGCCGGGGCGAATGGCGGCGCAGGCGAGCCAGTTATACGCCGCCAACATACGCCACTTGATTGCCGAATTGACGCCGGAAAAAGACGGCAATCTGGTGGTCAATATGGACGACCAAGTGATTCGCGGCGCCACGGTCGTGCACAACGGCGAGATTACCTGGCCGCCACCGCCGGCGCCGGTTTCAGCGCCCGCCTCCGCGCCACCGTCTAAGTCCACACCGGCAAAAGCCGAATCGGCGGCGGCGGCGACCCAAAACCGAAGCCGCGCCTGGGCAACCCTCGCCGGAATCGCCGCCGGCGCCGCCGCCATCCTCGCCGTGGGCGCGGTGGCGCCGCCGTCGTTTATGAATCATTTCATCGTGTTCGTGCTGGCGTGTTTTGTCGGCTGGCAGGTGATTTGGAACGTCACCCCGGCGCTGCACACGCCGCTGATGAGCGTCACCAACGCAATCAGCAGCATCATCGTCATCGGCGCGCTGCTGCAGACCGACTCGCCGGACTGGCGCTACCTCGCGCTGTTCGCGCTGTTGCTGGCGTCCATCAACATCGCCGGCGGCTTTCTGGTGACTCAGCGCATGCTGAAAATGTTTCGCAGATAAGCGCGCCGATGTCTCAAGGTATGGTCAACGCGGCGTATTTGGTCGCCGGCATTTTTTTCATTCTGAGCCTCGGCGGGCTGAGCGACCAGCAGAGCGCGCGCCGCGGCAACCTCTACGGCATCACCGGAATGGCGCTCGCGCTCGTCGCCACGCTGCTGAGCGATTCGGTCACGCACTACGCGCTGATTGCCGTACCGATGGTAGTCGGCGGCGCGCTGGGCGCGGTCGTGGCGTTGCGCGTGCAGATGACCGCGATGCCGCAACTGGTCGCCATTCTGCACAGTTTTGTCGGGCTGGCGGCGGTGCTGGTCGGCTTCACCACCTTCCTCAACAGCAGCGGCCACGACCAGTTCACCGGAGTCGAGCAAACGATTTTTGAGATTGAAATCTACCTCGGCGTGCTGATTGGCGCGGTCACCTTCACCGGCTCGGTCATCGCCTTCGGCAAATTGCAAGGCGTCATCGGCAGCGCGCCGCTGATGCTGCCGGCGCGCCACTGGCTGAACGCCGGGCTGGCGCTGGCGTGCATCTACCTCGGCGCGGTTTTCGTCGGCGCCGCCTCGCTGTCCGACGGGCTCACGCCGCTGCTGCTGATGACCGCGCTCGCCCTGCTGTTCGGCGTCCACATGGTCATGGCAATCGGCGGCGCCGACATGCCGGTGGTGATTTCCATGCTCAACAGTTACTCCGGCTGGGCGGCGGCGGCGACCGGATTTATGCTCTCCAACGACCTGCTCATCCTCACCGGCGCACTGGTCGGCTCGAGCGGCGCGATTCTCAGTTACATCATGTGCCGCGCGATGAACCGGCGTTTCGTCAGCGTGATTATGGGCGGGTTTGGCAGCGTCGGCGGCGGCACGGCGGGGGTTGCGGTTGCGGGCGAAACAACCGCCATCACCGCCGCCGACACCGCCGAGTTGCTGGACAACGCCAACTCGCTGGTCATCGTCCCCGGCTACGGCATGGCGGTCGCGCAAGCGCAGCACCCAATCTCGGAATTGACGCGCCGCCTGCGCCAAAAAAAGGTGGCGGTCACCTTCGGCATCCACCCGGTCGCCGGACGAATGCCCGGACACATGAATGTGCTGCTCGCCGAAGCCAAAGTGCCCTACGACATCGTGCTTGAAATGGAGCAAATCAACGCGCGCCTCAGCGAAACCGACGTGGTCATGGTCGTCGGCGCCAACGACATCGTCAACCCCTCAGCCCTCGACACGCCAGACAGCCCCATCGCCGGCATGCCAGTTTTGGAGGTATGGAAAGCGCGCAACGTCATCGTGCTGAAGCGCAGCATGGCGAGCGGCTATGCTGGTGTGGATAATCCATTGTTTTTTAAGGAGAACACGAGTATGTTGTTTGGTGATGCGAGGGAGAGTATTGAGGGGGTTTTGGGGGGGATTGGGTGAGGGGGGCTTCCCACTTTGTCATTCACCCCTACTTCGTCATTCTCGAGCGTTAGCGCCCGTTGCCGCGTAGCGGCTTACGGGCGCTTACGACCTCGGGAATCTCGTCCCGTTTGGCGCTGAGCCCAAACAAAGCCGCCTGCTTCGCCCGCTTTGTTTGGGCTCAGCGCCAGTCTTAGGGAGATTCCCGAGGACGCAAGTGTCCGGTAAGCCGCCGCTTAAAAAGAAAAAGCGCGGCGGCAACGGACACTAACGCTCGAGAATGACGGGTCTTTGGGATTCCCGCTCAAAAGACTGCGGGAATGGCGGCTTACTCGCCGCCTGCTTCGCTCGCTTTGTTGGAATTCACGGTAGCCTTAGGGAGATTCCCGAGGTCGTAAGTGTCCGTAAGCCGCCGCTAAAAGAAGAAGCGCGGCGGCAACGGACACTAACGCTCGAGAATGACGCGTTGTAGGGAATGACAAGTTGGTTTTTGTTGGTTATTTTTCTATCGTTCGAGAATGACGAGGTAGTCGCCGCAACCCATTCTCCACCGCCATAACCGCCGCCTCAACTCTCGAATGAACTTCCAACTTACGCAACACCGCCTTGACATGCAGTTTCACCGTACCATCTGAGATGTCCAGGTTACGAGCAATCGCCTTGTTACTCTGCCCTTCCGACAAATGGCACAAAATTTCCAACTCGCGTGGTGTCAAGCGGCTGAATGGCGCCGGAGGTTTCGCCTGTTTGTCGTTGCCGGCGCCACCGCGCTTGACCAGGTCGGCGAGCACTGGCGTGAGGTCGGGGGCTACTATGGTTTTGCCGGCGGCGATGTCGCGCATTGCGGCCACCAGCGCGTCCGGCTCCATGTCTTTGAGGAGGTAGCCTTTTGCGCCTTTGCGTAGCGCTTCGGCTAGGTCGGCGCGGTCGTTGCTGGTGGTTAGCATTGCCACCGGCGCGGTGATTCGCTTTCGCATTAGGTGTTCGAGGACTTCCAGCCCGTCCATGTCGGGCATGCGCAGGTCGAGCAGAATGACATCGGGGTTGAACTCCGCCGCCCGTTGCACTCCGCTGCGACCGTCGCCGGCGGCGGCAATCTCCACATTCCTGCGTTTCAGCAAGCCCACCAAACCTTCACGAAACAGGGTGTGGTCGTCAATGAGGAATACGCGCATCACGGGACCTCCGGCGGGCGAAAGGATAGCAGAATTCGCGCTCCCTCGCCCGGCTCGCTCTCGATGCGAAAATCGGCGCCGAGCGCACGCGCCCGCTGCGCCATCACCGACAAGCCGATGTGCGCGCCGGGGTTGTCGGGCTCGGTCATAGTGTCGGTGGCGGTGGTGGCGATGCCGATGCCGTCGTCCTCGACCAACGCCGTGTAGGTTTCATCCCCGCCGCCGCTGCCATCGCAACGCAACAACACGCGCGCGTTTTTGGCGTGGCTATGTTTGCGGATATTAGTTAGCGCTTCCTGGATGATGCGGACGATTTCCAGTTGCCACTTTTCCGGGATGTCGACCTCGCCCCACTGGTCTTGAAAAAACAAAGCAATGTCGGTTTGCCCGCGAAAGCGCTCCACCAGCGATTGAAGCGCGGGGCGCCAGCCGCCGGGGTCGATCGGCACGCGGAAATACGCAATCAGGCTGAGCAACTCGGCGTTGGCTTCGGCGAGCATATTCTCCAACTTTTCCATCTGCTCCCACACCGCTTGCTCCTCCTGCTGGTGCAGCAAATCATCCAGAACCCGCACCTGAAAGCCGAGCCCGGCGATGGTTTGCGCCAGCGAATCGTGCAGTTCATTCGCCAGATGGCTGCGCTCGCGCATGCGCGAAAGGCGCGCCGATTCGGCGTGCAAGTCGATGCGCTCAATCGCCATGCCGATGTTGCGCCCGAGGGCATACAGCAGTTGGCTAAACTCGTCGGGCAGCGGAAAGCGCTCGGCGGCGAACCAGATGCGGCATTCGCCATAGACCTTTTTGCTGAAGCGCAACGGAATGGAGACGCATTGCGCGCGGTCATCAGGGTCGCCGCAAGTTGCCACTTGCGCGGGCTCGTCATCGTCATCAAAGCGGCAGAATTCGATGCGGCGCGCGTCCAGCACTTCCGCCATCGGCTGAATGGTGCGCTCCATCAATTCGGCGGCGCCGGCGTTGTGGCTAAAATCGCCGGAGATGTCATACAGCAGGCGCACCAGATGGGTCTGGGTTTTCAGCCGGGCGGCTTGCTCAAGCAACTCCCGGTTCTTCAACTCCGCCAGCGATTCGAGCCACTCGGCGAGGCGGTTGATGTCGTCGGTCAAGCCGTATAACCCGCTTGCACCCGCCTCCAACCGCGCGGAAAAATCCCCCTGGCGAATACGCGACGCCCACTCGGCGATGCCGCGAATCGGCTCCACCGGCGCCTTGCGATTGCTCACAAAAAGCGCGGCAATCAGCGCAAGCAACGCGCCGCCCGATACCATCTCAATGCCCCAGGCGAGCGCCGCGCTGATTTGCTGTTGCCAAACGAGCCAGCCGGCAACGAGGTTGCACAGCACGAGCGCAATCACGCACAGCAAGACGGCGTGGATGCGCCTGACGGGAAAATTGTTGCGCTTATTGCGCGGGGCGCCTTCGGGTTTCATCATTGAGCAGTCGGCGCAAACACTCGGCGCCGTGGCGAATAATCATAGCCGATTCGCCCCGCTATCGGTTATAATCGCCCACCCTTTTTTCGCACCCTCGCAATGAGCAAGCACCCGAACAACCGCCTGAAACTGGGCATTCCCAAAGGCAGTCTGGAAGCGGCGACGATGGAGTTGTTTTCCCAGGCGGGCTGGAATATCGCCACTCGGTCGCGCAACTATTTCCCGTCAATCGACGACCCGGAAATCAGTTGCGCGCTGGTGCGCTCGCAGGAAATGGGACCCTACATCGCCAGCGGCACCATCGACGCGGGCTTGACGGGGCAGGACTGGATTGCCGAGACCGGCGCCGATGTGGAGGTGGTCAGCGACTTGGTTTATTCCAAAGCGTCCAACAATCCCTGCCGCTGGGTGTTGATCGTCGACCAGGATTCGGACATCCGCGCGTTGGAAGATTTGCGCGGCAAACGCATCGCCACCGAACTCGTCGGCTTCACCCAGCGCTTCATGGCGGAGCGCGGCATCGACGCCACGGTCGATTTCTCGTGGGGCGCCACCGAGGCGAAGGTCGTTGAAGGGTTGGCGGATGCGGCGGTGGAAATCACCGAAACCGGCAGCACCATCCGCGCCCACGGCCTGCGAATCGTGTGCGATTTGCTGCACACCCACACGGTCTTCGTCGCCAACCGGCAAGCGCTGAAAGACCCGTGGAAAAAACGCAAAATCGAAAAAATCGCGCTGCTACTGGAAAGCGCCCTGGTCGCGCGCGACAAAGTCTTGCTAAAAATGAACGTCCCCGCCAACCGCCTCGAAGAAGTAGTCGCCCAACTCCCCAGCCTACACGCCCCCACCATCAACCGCCTCCACGGCGACGACTGGCTGGCGCTGGAAACCGTCATAGACAAAAACGAAGTCCGCGATTTGGTTCCTATTCTTAAGGGCGCAGGGGCTGAGGGGATTTTGGAGTTTGAGTTGAGGAAGATGGTTGTTTGAAGGACTCGGCATTCTTGAAGTACTCGTCATTCCCCCTACTTCGTCATTCCCCCCTACTTCGTCATTCCCCCCTACTTTCGTCATTCTCGAGCGTTAGTGTCCGTTTGCCGCCGCGCTTTTTCTTTTAAGCGGCGGCTTACGGACACTTGCGTCCTCGGGAATCTCCCTAAGATTGGCACGGATTCAAACGGAGCGGGCGAAGCAGGCGGCGAGTAAGCCGCCGTTTCCGCAGTCAGTCTTTTAAGCGGGAGTCCGTCTTTTTGTCGGTGGCAAGGTGGACGTGGGAGGTGACGATGGTTTGCCATCCATGGACGACTGGGTTCCCGCTTCCTGCGGGAAAACGGTGGGGGCTTCGGTAAAGTCCACGGTAGCCGTAGGGAGATTCCCGAGGTCGTAAGCGCCCGTAAGCCGCTACGCGGCAACGGGCGCTAACGCTCGAGAATGACGAAGTGGTTGGATCAATAACTATTTTTCAGATATTCCTTATCTGAAAGTTCCACCGGACCCAGCGCCCAGGCGCCTCGGTTTTGGGCGTGGTGGACGGCGGCGTTGATTTCGCTTTGGGTGACGTCGCGCGGGATCTGTAAAACCTGGCCCGGATAGATCAAGTCCGCGTCTTCGATTTGATCCAGGTTGGATTTATACAGCAACGGCCATTGCTCGGGCAGGTTGTAGACCTCCTCGACCGCCGAAATACCCCACAAATGCTCGCCTTTTGCCACGATCCAACTGGTCAGGCTGTCGGTTGCGCTGTCGTCGGCGCTCGGCGGCTCGACCACCACGGGGGTGGACGGGACGGGGGCCGCTGGCTCGGCGGGGGCGGCGGGGGCGGCTTCTGTTGGCGGTCGGCTCTTGGCGCTGATACAGCCGGTCGCCACGACGGCGGCGAGCAGAATTGCGGTCAATTTCAGGCTCGAATGAATCGAGAACATATCGGATATTTTTGGCATGCTGGAATCTCTCCAGATTTATTTGCGTCTAAGTGGAGGGCGCGGTTTCGTAGTTCGGAGCCCCAAGTGGGCGGAGTTTAACGCTATCGGCGGCAAAAAAGCAATGCCTATGTCAAATTTGTTCAATTTTAACCGATTCCGCCCACGCACAGGTATTTCATCTCCAAATACTCCTCGATGCCGTGGCGGGAGCCCTCGCGCCCGATGCCCGACTGCTTGACGCCGCCAAAGGGCGCTTCGGCGGTGGAAATGAGGCCCGTGTTGATGCCGACCATGCCGTAGTCCAACGCCTCGGCGACCCGCCAGATGCGCGCCGGGTCGCCGCTGTAGAAGTAGGAAGCCAAGCCAAATTCGGTGTCGTTCGCCATTTCAATCACGGATTGTTCGTCTTCAAAGCGAAACAGCGGCGCCAGCGGACCGAAGGTTTCCTCGCGCGCGACCTTCATTTTTGCGCTCACGCCGGTCAGCACGGTCGGCTGAAAATAGTTGCCGCCGAGTTCGTGGCGAGCGCCGCCGAGCGCCACTTGCGCGCCCTTCCCGAGCGCGTCCGCCACGTGCTCTTCCACCTTCTCCACCGCCGCCGTGTTGATGAGCGGACCCTGCGAGACGCCCTCTTCCAGCCCGTACCCGACGCGCATCTTGGACACGGCGGCGGTCAGCCGGGCGGCGAATTCGTCGTACACCTTGCTCTGTACATAGAGGCGGTTGCTGCACACGCAGGTCTGCCCGCCGTTGCGGTATTTGGAGATGATGGCGCCTTCGACCGCGGCGTCGAGGTCGGCGTCGTCAAACACGATGAAGGGCGCGTTGCCGCCGAGTTCCAGCGCCACCTTGATGACCGAGTCGGCGCACTGGCGCATCAGCAGGCGGCCAATTTCGGTCGAGCCGGTGAAACTCAGGTGGCGCACCTGCGGGTTGGAAGTCATCTCGGCGCCGATTTCCCCGGCGCGCCCGGTCACCACGTTGAACACGCCCGGCGGCACGCCCGCCCGCGCCGCCAACTCGCACAACGCGAGCGCCGAGAGCGGGGTTTGCGTCGCCGGCTTGACCACCACCGCGCAGCCCGCGGCGAGCGCCGGCGCGGCTTTTCGGGTAATCATCGCCGACGGGAAATTCCACGGCGTGATGGCGACGCAGACGCCGATGGGCTGCTTAATCACCAGCAGCCGTTTGTCGTGCTGATGCTGCGGAATGGTCTCGCCGTAAACCCGCCGGGCTTCCTCGGAAAACCATTCCAGAAACGACGCCGAATAGCCAATTTCGCCGCGCGCCTCGGCGAGCGGCTTGCCCTGCTCCAGCGTCATCATCAGCGCCAGGTCTTCTTGATTTTCCAGCATTAAGTCAGACCAGCGGCGCAGAATGACGGCGCGCTCCTTCGCCAGCAAACCGCGCCACGCAAGTTGCGCCCGTTGGGCGTGCGCAATCGCCTCGCGCGTCTCCGCCGCCCCCATGTTGGGGATGCTTGCAATCACCGACTGGTCGGCGGGATTGGTGACCTCGATGGTGTCGCCGCCGTCGGCATCGACCCATTGGCCGTTGATGTAACACTGTTGGCGGTATAGCGCCTCGTCGTTAAGTTTCATAGCGTTGAGTTTCATAGGTTGCTCCGCATATCAATTCACGCGTTCAAATGGATGCTTGACGATGATGGTGTCGTCGCGCTCGGCGCCGGTCGAGATGATGTCGATGGGCAATTCGCTCAGTTCCGACACGCGGGCGAGGTAGGCTTTGGCGTTGGCGGGCAGGTCGTCGTAGCGTCGGATGCCGCCGGTTGGCTGCCGCCAGCCTTTGAGGGTTTCGTAGACCGGCTCGCACTCCGCCATCGCCTCGGCGCCGTAGGGCGGCAAGTCCATTTGCTCGCCATTGCGGCGGTAGGCGGTGCAGATTTTCACCTGCTCAAACCCGTCGAGCACGTCCAGTTTGGTCACGCACAACGCGCTCAGTCCGCAGACCTGGCGGCTGCGGCGCAACGCCACCATGTCCAGCCAGCCGCAGCGCCGCGGTCGCCCGGTGGTGGCGCCGAACTCGCCGCCCTTCTCGCCGAGCAACGCGCCGGTCTCGTCGAACAACTCGGTGGGAAAGGGTCCCGCGCCCACGCGCGTGGAATAGGCTTTGACGATGCCGAGCACGTAGTCCAGTTCGAGCGGACCCACGCCGCTGCCGGTGGCCGCCGCCGCGGCGGTGGTGTTGGACGAAGTCACATAGGGATAGGTGCCGTGGTCAATATCGAGCAGCAGCCCCTGTGCGCCCTCAAACAACACCGCCTTGCGTTGCGCGCGCAGTTCGCAGAGGCGGGCGGAGACATCGCCGAGCAAGTCCGCGATTTGCTCGCCCTGAGCGCGCGCTTGGTCGAGGGTTTGCCGGTAATCCACCGGCTCGCTGTCGAAGAAATGCGTCAGGGCGTGATTGTGGTAGTCCATCACTTGTTTGAGGTTGTCGGCGAAAGACGCCGGTTGCAGCAAATCCCCAAGCCGCAGTCCGCGGCGCGCGACTTTGTCTTCGTAGGCGGGACCAATCCCCCTGCCGGTCGTGCCGATGGCGAGGTTGCCGCGCGCTTTTTCGCGGGCGACATCGAGCGCAATGTGGTGGGGGAAGACGATGGGGCAGGCGTAACTCACCCGCAACCGCTCGCGCACCGAGACGCCGATGTCCGCCAGTTCGCCGATTTCCGCAAGCAACTGCTCCATGCTCACCACCACGCCGTTGCCGATTAAGCATTCCGCCCCTGCGCGCATCGCGCCCGACGGCACCAGATGCAGCACCGTCTTGTGGCCATTGACCACCAGCGTGTGTCCCGCGTTGTGGCCCCCCTGGAAGCGCACCACCGCGTCGGCGCGCGCGGTCAGCAGGTCGACGATTTTCCCCTTGCCCTCGTCGCCCCACTGGGTTCCGAGTAAGACGACATTGTTTGCCATGCCGCGCCTCCGCCGCGCCGGATTCCGCTCGAAACTAGCGCACGAAATGCAACAGAAGCACGCCGGCGGTGATGCCGGCGACGCCGATTGTGCGCAGAGTTGAGTCGGTCATTTTGCTCATATTCCCCATCACCCGCTTGAACCCGGTCGGGCTGACGAAGGGCAGCATGCCGTCCAGCATCAGGTAGAGCGCGAACGCGGTCAGCAAATCACGCCAATCCATACCCCGGCGCTCAGTCAGGTGGAGTGGGGGGCGGCGGCGGCGCTAGTTGCCGATTGCGTCCGCCGCTTCCGACTGCTTGAAATAGCGGAAGAAATCCGCGCTCGGGTCAAGCACCATCAGGTTGTCCTTGCTGTCGAAGGTCGTTTTGTAGGCGTTGAGGCTGCGGTAAAGATTGTAGAATTCGCGGTCTTTGCCGAACGCCCTGGCGTAAATATCGGTGGCGATGGCGTCGCCTTCACCGCGCACGCGCTGGCCGTCGCGCTCGGCATTCGCCAGCATAATCTGCCGCTTGCGGTCGGCGTTGGCGCGAATTTTCTCCGCCTCCTCTTCGCCCTGGGCGCGCAACTCCTTGGCGACGCGCTCGCGCTCGGCGTTCATCCGGTCGTAAACCTGCTCGCTGATGGCCGGGTCGAGGTCAACCCGCTTCAGGCGCACGTCGATGATTTCGATGCCGAGGCTGGCGGCGTCCAAGTCCATCGCCTGGCGCACCACGTCCATGATTTTGCGCCGGTCGCCGGAGATGACATCCTGCACCGAGCGCTGCCCGAATTCCTGGCGCAGGTTGTCGTTGACGCGCTGCGACAGCCGCGAGCGCGCGTTGGATTTGCGCCCCTGCAACCGGGTGTAATACTGATGCACATCGCGGATGCGCCACTTGACGAAGGAATCCACCACGAGGTTTTTCTTCTCGCCGGTGAGATAGAGTTCGGGGTCGGCGTCCATCGTCTGCACGCGCGCGTCGAAGAACTTGACGTTGTTGATGAATGGAATCTTGAAATGCAATCCCGGCTCAAGGTCGGCATCGACGATTTCGCCGAACTTGAACACGATGGCTCTTTCGCGCTCGTCCACGTAGAACGCCGACGCAAACAGCAACGCCGCGGCAATCGCCGCGACAATCAGGAACAGCGTGCTTTTACCTTTCATCTCTAGTTCCTCCCGGTGCGGGTGATACTGCGGCCCGACGCGTCCAGCCCGCTCTCGCCGCCGCCGGTGCTCGTGGCGCCCGGTGAGCCGCCCGCGGCACCCGGCAGCCGGCTGGCTCCCTGGGAGGCGTCGCGGTTGCGCAGCAGTTGGTCCAGCGGCAAATACATCACGCTGTTGCCGCCCTGCTGGTCGATAATCATCTTGCTGGAATTGCCGAGCACCTCCTCCATCGCCTCAAGATACAGCCGGTCGCGGGTCACCTTCGGCGCGCGCGCATACTCCTCCAGCACCTGCTCAAAGCGCGACGCCTGCCCCTCCGCCTTGGCGACGGTCGACTCCTTGTACGCCGCCGCCTCCTGCGTGATGCGGGCGGCGAAACCCCGCGCCTTGGGGATGATGTCGTTGGCGTAGCCCTGCGCCAGATTCTTGATGCGCTCCTCGTCCTCGCGCGCCCTGACCACATCGTCAAACGCGTTTTTCACCTGCTCCGGCGGCTGCGCGTTCTGCATCTCCACGGTGCGGATATTGATGCCGGTCTGGTAGCGGTCCAAAATCTGCTGCACCAGACTCTTGGTCTCCGCCGCCAGCCGCGCGCGCCCTTCGGTAATCGCAAAGTCCATCGTGTTGCGCCCGACGATTTCGCGCACCGCGCTTTCGGTCGCCTGGCGCACCACCGTCTCCGCCATATTGCGGGTGTTGAATTCGCTGACGTTGAACAGCAAGTCGGTGGGGTCTTTGATGTCGTATTGAACCGCGAACTGAATATCGATGATGTTTTCATCCTGCGTCAGCATCAACGCCTCGCGCGGCACCGTGGACAGGCTCGCGCCCCTGCGGTAACCCACTTCAACGGTGTTGACCTGCTGGGTGTTGATGATTTCAACCGACTCAAACGGCGTGGGAATATGCCAATGCAAACCCGCGTCCTTGCTCTCCTGATACTGCCCAAAGCGCAACTCCACCGCCTGCTCGCCCTGGTCGACCGTATAAACCCCGCTGAACAACCAAAAGCCGATGCCGACCACCACCGCCAAAACAATCATCCCGCCACCGGGGATATTGATTTGCCGCTCCCCCCCGCCGCCGCCGTCACCGCCACGACCATCGCCGCCGCCGCCACCGTTGGCACGGCGACCACCGCCACCGCCGCCGCCGAATAACGAATCGAGGCGCCGCTTCGCTTCCCGAATAATCTCATCAATGTCCGGCGGCCCCTCCCGCTGAGCCCGCCGCCGCCCATCGTGCCGCCCCCAAGGGTCTTTGTCGTCAGGACCGTCCGATCCGGATTGATTCCAAGGCATTTATCTCGCTCCCGTCAGGTAGAAAATGACTGCTAGGTGTTATCAGTGCGGGAATATAACACAATTGGTGTGTGAGTGGTGATTCGCCGATGCGATGATTTTAGAGCAGGCGGACCCGCCCACGGCGTCATTCTCGAGCGTTAGTGTCCGTTGCCGCGTAGCGGCTTACGGGCGCTTACGACCTCGGGAATCTCCCTAAGTCTACCGCGAATTCCAACAAAGCCCCCGCCGTCATTCCCGCATCCCCCCGCTAACACATTGCGGGGCAGGCTCTGGGGGGATGACGGCTTTGTTTGGGCTCAGCGCCAGTCTTAGGGAGATTCCCGAGGACGCAAGTGTCCGTAAGCCGCCGCTTAAAAGAAAAAGCGCGGCGGCAAACGGACACTAACGCTCGAGAATGACGGCGGGGGGCGGCAACGGGCGCTAACGCTCGAGAATGACGAAATTGGTTGTTTTTGTGGGGGGGGTTGGTGTGGTAGACTGCTGGGTTCATATTCCATAACCATCGTAATTCATGAGGAGACTCAAATGAAATTGACAAAAACGGCGGCCATTGCCGCTACGCTATCTTTGACGGCGATGACGGCTCAGGCTGGCACGCTGGAAGATGTTCAGGCACGGGGAGAACTCAACTGCATCATCAACACTGGGCTTGTCGGCTTTGCCTCGCCTGACGCCAATGGCAGGTGGGACGGTTTTGATGTCGCGCATTGCCGTGCGGTTGCCGCTGCTGTTCTTGGTGACCCTGAAAAAGTGAAGTTTATCAACGCAACCGGCAAGACGCGTTTTACGCTGTTGAATTCCGGCGAGGGCGATGTGCTGTTCCGCAACACCACCGAGACGATGAGCCGCGATGCTGACTTGAAACTCAGTTTCCTGCCGGTCACCTATTATGACGGCGCCGGATTTATCACGCGCAAAGACCTCGGGATAACATCCGCCAGAGAATTGGGCGGTGCTTCGATTTGTATTCAAACTGGCACCACCACCGAACTTAATTTGTCGGACTATTTCCGTAAAAACAACATGACTTACGAGCCGGTGCCGATTGAGACCAGCGAAGAAGCGCGCGTCAATTATTTGGCTAACCGGTGCGACTCTTTCATTGGTGATGCTTCAGCCCTGGCGGCAATTCGCGCCACTTTTGACAACCCCCAAGACCACCTCATTCTGCCGGAACTCGTTTCCAAAGAGCCGCTTGGCGGCGCCGTGCGACATAACGATGATGCGTGGTTTGATGCGGTCAAGTGGATTCTCACCGCGCTCATCAATGCCGAAGAACTCGGCGTGACGCAGGCGAATGTTGCGAGTTTGGCGGCTTCCGCCGGCGACAATCCGAGCATCAACCGCATGCTCGGCACCGAGGGCGACTTCGGCGCGATGATTGGCTTGGATAAGCAGTGGGCGGTGCGCGCCATCGCCGCGGTTGGCAACTACGGCGAGATTTTCGAGCGCTTTCTGGGTGCCGGCACCTCCATCGGTCTGGAACGCGGCTTGAACGCGCAGTGGCGGGACGGTGGCATTCTGTACGGCGCACCGATTCGCTAACGGCGGATAAACGCAGGACACGACAGGCGGCGGGAAATGCCGCCGCCTGTTTTTGTGTTACTGTGCGCTGTGAGTAAGTTGTAAGTTGTAAGTTATAAATTATAAGTTGCACCCAAACACCATCCCGCTATGACCACCCAAACCGCCACTCAGCGCAACGCCGTTTCACGCCTGTGGAACAACAAAGAAGCGCGCTCGGTCATCATTCAGATTATCACCCTCATCGGCATTCTGCTGTTCTTCGGTTATATGGCGCGCAATGCGGTGGTGAATTTGGAAGCGCTTGGCAAGGGATTCAGTTTTGCGTTTCTGTTTCAACCGGCGAACTACGACATCAACCAAACGTTCATCGAATACTCCTCGCGGTCGCCGCACATTCGCGCCACCGTCATCGGCATTATGAACACGCTGGCGGTCGCGGTTGCCGGTGTCATCCTCGCCACTCTGCTCGGTTTTCTGCTCGGCGTGATGCGCTTGTCGAAGAATTACCTGACCGCGAAAATTTCCTACTGCTATATCGAATACGTCCGCAACGTGCCGGTGCTGGTGCATATCCTGATGGTGCACGGCTTGCTGGTGCGCGCGTTGCCGAATCCGAGAGATGCGCTCGTGATCGGCGACGGCGTGTTCTTGTCGAACCGCGGCGCGCAGGTGCCGAAGCCGGTTTTTGAGCCGCTGTTCTGGGGGGTGGTCGCGGTGTTTATCGCGGGCGTCATCTTCGCCTGGTGGTTTCGCCGTTACGCCGCGCAGTTGCAAGACCGCACCGGGCGCGCGTTGCCGGTTTTCTGGGTGAGCCTCGGCGCGGTTGTCGGCGCGCCGTTGCTGGTTTATTTCATTCTCGGCTCGCCCATCGTCTGGGAAGTGCCGGCGCTCAAAGGGTTCAATTTTGCCGGCGGCTATGTGTTGCGCCCCGAGTTCATCGCCTTGTGGCTGGCGCTGTCGCTTTACACCGCGGCGTTCATCGGCGAAATCGTGCGAGCCGGCATTCTCGCGGTGGACTACGGGCAGACCGAGGCGTCGGCGGCGCTCGGTTTGAGCCGCGGGCGCACGCTCAATCTGGTGGTCATCCCGCAGGCGTTGCGCGTGATTGTGCCGCCGCTGACCAGTCAATACCTCAACCTGACCAAAAATTCCTCGCTGGCGATCGCCATCGGTTATATGGACATCGTCGCCACCATCGGCGGCATCTCGCTCAACCAGACCGGGCGCGAAATGGAATGCATGGTTATCGTGCTGATGTTGTATCTGTCCATTTCGCTCGCCATTTCGGCGTTTATGAATTGGTATAACAAGCGCATCAAACTGGTCGAGCGCTGACCGTACGCATTATGTCAGAGCAAGCATCCTACAAACCCGGTGAACACCCCGAATTGCCGCCGCCGGCTAACGTCCGAGGCATCACCGGCTGGGTGCGCGGCAACTTTTTGTCGTCGCCGTTCAACATCATTCTGAGCGCGCTGTCGCTGTGGTTTTTGTGGTGGGTCATCCCGCCCGCGGTCGACTGGTTTTTCATCGACGCCGCCTACACCGGCGCCGACCGCAACGAATGCCGCGCCAAAGCGGGCGGCGCGTGCTGGGCATTCGTCGGCGAGCGGTTGCAGTTGTTCACCTACGGCTTTTATCCCGCCGAGGAGCGCTGGCGCGTCAACCTCTCGTTCGTGTTGTTGTGTCTGGCGCTCGTTCCGGTGCTGTTCGACCACGTCCCCCACCGCAAATACGGGCTCTATTATGCGGTCGCGTTTCCGTTCATCGCCGCATGGTTGCTGATTGGCGGGTTCGGGCTGACGCCGGTGCCGACCGACAAGTTCGGCGGCTTTATGCTGACCTTGATTATCGGCGTAACCGGCATCGCCTTTTCGCTGCCGATTGGCATTGTGCTGGCATTGGGGCGAATGTCGAAACTGCCGATTATCCACATCTCCGCGGTTTCCTTTATCGAATTCATCCGCGGCGTGCCGCTGATTACGCTGCTGTTTGTCGCTTCAACGATGCTGAATTATTTCCTGCCGCCGGGCTCGAACTTTGACTTGTTGTTGCGCGTGCTGATTATGGTGACGCTGTTCGCGTCCGGCTATATGGCGGAAGTCATTCGCGGCGGCTTGCAAGCAATAGCCACCGGGCAGGTGGAAGCCGCCGATGCGCTCGGCTTGAAATACTGGTCGGCGATGCGCCTGGTGGTGCTGCCGCAGGCGTTGAAAATCTCCATACCGGGCATCGTCAACACCTTCATCGGCTTGTATAAAGACACCACGCTGGTCATCATCATCGGCTTGCTCGACCCGCTCGGCATTGGCCGCGCCTCGGTCGCCGACACCAAATGGGCCGGGCTTTCAACCGAACTCTATGTTTTCGTCGCGCTGTTTTTCTTCGTGTCCTGTTTTAGCATGTCCCGCTATTCGCTCTATCTTGAGGGCAAACTTGAAACCGGGCACAAACGATAAGAGGCAAGGCTGTTATGTCCAATCAAACCCAAACCCAAACCGATAACACACCGAGCACGCACACCGCCGAGGATGAACTCGCCGTCAATATCGTGGCGATGCACAAATGGTATGGCGAGTTTCATGTGTTGAAAGACATCAACCTCCAAGTGAAGCGCGGCGAGCGCATCGTGATTTGCGGTCCGTCCGGGTCCGGCAAATCCACCATGATTCGCTGCATCAACCGGCTGGAAGAACACCAGCAGGGGGATATTATCGTCGATGGCGTCACGCTCACCAACGACCTGAAAAACATCGAGACCATCCGCCGCGAAGTCGGCATGGTGTTCCAGCATTTCAACCTGTTCCCGCACCTGACCATTCTGGAGAACTGCACGCTGGCGCCCATCTGGGTGCGAAAAACGCCCAAGGCGGAAGCCGTGGAAACCGCGATGAAATACCTGGAGCGGGTCAAAATACCGGAGCAAGCCAACAAATATCCGGGGCAGTTGTCCGGCGGCCAGCAACAACGCGTGGCAATCGCCCGCAGCCTGTGCATGAACCCGCGCATCATGCTGTTCGACGAGCCCACCTCGGCGCTCGACCCGGAAATGATTAAGGAAGTGCTGGATGTCATGGTAGAACTGGCGGAAGAAGGCATGACCATGCTCTGCGTAACCCACGAAATGGGCTTCGCCAAAACCGTCGCCAACCGCGTCATCTTCATGGACGTAGGAGAAATAATAGAAGAAAACACCCCTGACCTGTTTTTCGACCAACCTCAGCATGAGCGGACTAGATTGTTTCTTAGTCAGATACTTAGTCACTAGCACCCGTCATTCCCCACTACTCCGTCATTCCCCACTACTCCGTCATTCTCGAGCGTTAGCGCCCGTTGCCGCGTAGCGGCTTACGGGCGCTTACGACCTCGGGAATCTCCCTAAGGCTACCGTGGACTTTACCGAAGCCACCGTCGCCTCCCACGTCCATCGTACCACCGACAAAAAGACGCTGTTTCCCGCTTAAAAGACTGCGGGAATGGCGTTGTTGGGGCTTAGCGCCAGTCTTAGGGAGATTCCCGAGGACGCAAGTGTCCGTAAGCCGCCGCTTAAAAGAAGAAGCGCGGCGGCAACGGACACTAACGCTCGAGAATGACGGGTGGTTGGGAATGACGGGTGGTTGGGAATGACGGAGTAGTGGGGAATGACGGCTACAACTCCCCCCCCAACACTGGACTTTTTCGGGAAAAGGGGTTAGGGTCAAAATCTTTCACTTTATCAATATTCTTTGCCGGTGTGAGCCGGTGGGGAGCAATGGGGGATATGTCGATGACAAAAACCATGCTAGTGGGAATAGATGGAAGCCAGCCCGGCGCGCGGGCGGCGGAGTTTGCGGCGGGGGTTGCCGGTTCACAGGGTGCGGAGTTGCTGGTGGTTTATGTGATTCAGTGGTCGCCCTTTACCTTCAACACGCCGGAAGAGAATGAGTCGCGCCATCGGCGGCGGGAGGAGGAAATTGAAATGGCGCACTCCAAGGTGCTGACGCCGTTGCTCGCCTCGCTTGCCGATTCGGGCTGCAAAGCCGAGGGGCTGGTGCGCCACGGGCGGCCCGCGGAAATACTCAATCAGGTGGCGGACGAAAAGAAGGCTTCGCAGATATTTATCGGTCGGACCGGGGCTTCGGGTTTGAAGAACTTGCTGTTCGGCAGCGTGGCGGGGCACTTGGTGCAAACCGCGTCCATACCCGTCACCATCATTCCTTAAAGTCTCCCGCAACCCAGCGGAGCGACGCACCCGAACAAACACCACCACACAAAGTGAGGACGAGCATGAACAAAATTGCGATGAAGAGTTTATTGGGCTTACTCTGTTGTTTTGTCGTTGCAGCCGCTCCGGCTTATGCGCAGGACCAACAGGGCGAATTGGCGCCCGGACAGGCTTGGATTAAGGGCATCGAGGTGCCGGATATCGGGCATTCATGGATTCACGGCATCGTGGAGCCGGCGGCGCCCGCCGCCACCGGCATCGATGCCACCATCAACGCCGTGACGGCGCCGATTGCGGCGTTTATCGGCAAGGTCGTTTTCTTCAAGATGTCGATTTTCGGCGCGCAGTTGCCGCTGGTGGTGCTGTGGCTGGTGATTGGCGCGGTGTTTTTCACCTGCTACATGGGCTTCATCAACCTGCGCGGTTTCAAGCACGCCATACAACTGGTGCGCGGCGATTACGCCGACCCCAACAGCCACGGCGAGGTCTCGCACTTCCAGGCGCTGGCAACCGCGGTCTCGGGAACCGTCGGCATCGGTAATATTGGCGGGGTGGCGGTGGCGGTGACGGTCGGCGGCGCCGGCGCGACTTTCTGGCTCATCGTGGCGGGCTTTCTCGGCATGTCGACCAAATTCGTTGAATGTACGCTGGGCGTCAAATACCGCCAGGAATTTGACGACGGCCACGTCTCCGGCGGTCCGATGTACTACCTCAGAAAGGGCTTCTCGGACCGCGGGATGGAAGGCTTTGGCCGCTTCATGGGCGCGTTCTACGCCATCGGCATCTTCATCGGCGCACTCGGCATCGGCAATATGTTCCAGTCCAACCAAGCCTATGTGCAGTTGAACAACGTCGCCGGCGGCGCGCTCGACGGGCTCGGCTGGCTGGTCGGCTTGATTATGGCGGGCGTGGTCTTCATCGTGATTATCGGCGGCATCAAATCCATCGCCCGAGTCACCGAAAAGGTCGTGCCCTTCATGGCGATTTTTTACTGCTTGTTTGCGGTCATCGTCATCGTGATGAACAGCGCCGCGATTCCCCAGGCGGTCGCTAACATTTTCACCGGCGCTTTCACCGGCGAAGGCGTCGCCGGTGGCGCGCTCGGCGCGTTGATTATCGGCTTCCAACGCGCGGTCTTCTCCAACGAAGCGGGCATCGGCTCGGCGTCAATCGCCCACTCCGCGGTCAAAACCGACGAGCCGGTTACCGAGGGCATCGTCTCCCTGCTCGAGCCGTTCATCGACACCATCGTAATCTGCACCATCACCGCGCTGGTAATCGGCACCGCACAAGTCGCCGACCCGAATTTTGCCGGCGACGCGCAAGGGGTGGCGATGACTTCGGCGGCGTTTGAGCGCGAGTTTTCGTGGTTCCCGGTTCCGCTCGCTTTTGCCGCCGTGCTGTTCGCGTTCTCCACGATGATTTCGTGGTCGTATTACGGCTTGAAAGGCTGGTCGTATTTATTCGGCGAAGGCGCGAAAAGCCAAATCAACTACAAGGTCATCTTCTGCGTTTTCGTGGCGTTGGGTTGCGTCGTGCAACTCGGTCCCATCCTCGACATTTCGGATGCGCTGGTGTTCCTAATCTGCGTGCCAAACATCCTCGGCCTGTACTTCCTCGCCCCGATAGTGAAGAAAGAAATGAATTCCTACTTCGCGCGTATTGATAGTGGTGAGATAAAGAAATATAAATAACGGGGGTTGCCGCGTCAGGAACAACAACCCCAACAAAAACAAAACCACGTCATTCACAACAACAACCTCGTCATTCTCGAGCGTTAGTGTCCGTTTGCCGCCGCGCTTTTTCTTTTAGCGGCGGCTTACGGACACTTACGACCTCGGGAATCTCCCTAAGACTGGCACAGGCTTTGTTGGAATCCACGCTAGCCTTAGGGAGATTCCCGAAGGCGATGAAAAATATGGTCGCTGACGCTCCCTATTTTTCTATCGTTCGAGAATGACGGGTATATAACTCGTCATTCTCGAGCGTTAGTGTCCGTTGCCGCCGCGCTTTTTCTTTTAAGCGGCGGCTTACGGACACTTACGTCCTCGGGAATCTCCCTCAGGTTGGCACAGGCTTTGTTGGAATCCACGCTAGCCTTAGGGAGATTCCCGAAGGCGATGAAAAATATGGTCGCTGACGCTCCCTATTTTTCTATCGTTCGAGAATGACGGGTATATAACTCGTCATTCTCGAGCGTTAGTGTCCGTTGCCGCCGCGCTTTTTCTTTTAAGCGGCGGCTTACGGACACTTGCGTCCTCGGGAATCTCCCTAAGATTGGCACAGGCTTTGTTGAAATTCACGGTAGTCTTAGGGAGATTCCCGAAGGCGATGAAAAATATGGTCGCCTGTCGGCTCCCTATTTTTCTATCGTTCGAGAATGACGAAGTGGGGGGTTATTTTTCTACCGTTCGAGAATGGCGGCTTACTCGCCGCCTGCTTCGCTCGCTCCGTTTGAATCCGCGCTAAACGGGATGAGATTCCCGAGGTCGTAAGCGCCCGTAAGCCGCTACGCGGCAACGGGCGCTAACGCTCGAGAATGACGAGGTTGTTGTGAATGACGGTGTTTTGTGACGGTATTTTATGACGGTGTTTTGAATGACGGTATTAACATTCACCCCACCTCCCCTCCCCCACCCTGACGCGTGCGCCAAGCCTGCGTTTTGCGCATCACCCTTCGCGTAACCGCGAGGTGGATTAAGCGCGCGCCGATGTTGGAGTAGAAAATCATCATCCCCATCGCCGCCGCCGGTGCAATGTCGCCGGCGTCGTCCATGTTGAGCACCGCCACCGACGCCAGGGTCGTGTCGGGGGAGTATAAAAAAATCACCGCCGACACCGTGGTCATGGCGTTGACGAAAAGATAAATCGAAATATCCAGCACCGACGGCAGGCAGACCGGCACGGTGACGCGCGAGAACAGTTTGTGGAAGGGCTGCTTGAGCGACGCCGCGACCGATTCAAATTCCCGGTCCATTTGTTTGAGCGCGGTGACCGCGGTCAGGTGCGAGACCGTGTAAAAGTGCGTCACCGTGCACACCACCAGAATGCCCATGGTGCCATACAAGCCGTTCAGCGGGTTATCAGGATTGTTGAAGAAAAAGATATACGCCAAGCCAAGCACCATGCCGGGAATCGCCATCGGCATCATGGCGAGGAATTGAAACGCCGAGCGCGTGGCGGCGAAGCGGTTGAGTTTCTCCACCATATACGCGCCGCAGAAAACGATGACCGTGCCCGCCACCGCCGTATAAAACGCCAGACGAATGGAGTTCTTCCACGAATCCCAGCCGCCGCCGTCCATCACATCAAAGTTGTAGTTGTTCAAACTGAAGCTCAGGTTATAGGGCCAGAATTTAATCAGCGCCGCATACTGGCAGACGCCGATGAGCCCGGCGATAAACACCGCCACGAGTACGCAGTAGGCGAGACAAATGAGGTCGAATGTTTTGTGCGGTTTCGGCTCGAACGGCACCGAGCGCGCCGAGAGTTGCGCGACTTGCTTTTTTTGCACGACGCGGTCGATGGAGAACGCCAGCAACGCCGGAATCAACAGCACCACCGAGACGACCGCGCCCATTTCAAAGTTTTGCTGGCCGATGACCTGCTTGTAAATGTCAACCGCCAGCATGTTGTATTGCCCGCCAATCACTTTCGGCAAACCGAAGTCGGTAATCACCAGATTGAAAACCACGAACGCCGCCGACACCAGCCCATAGCGCGCGCCGGGAATGGTGACCGTCCAGAATGTTTTCCAACGGCTCGCGCGCAGCGAAATCGCGGCTTCATACAACCGCGCGTCGGAAATCGACAAGGCGGTGGTGATGATAATCATCGCGTGCGGAAAGGTGAAAAACACCGAGCCGATGACGATGCCGATGGGACCGTAAATCGACTCGCCGAGCAGAAACGCTTTGAGCATCCCCTGATTGCCGAACAGGTAAACCAGCGCGATGCCGGGCAGTAGCGACGGCACGAGAATCGGCGCCATCGCAATGATGCGAAACAAACCCTTGAAGCGCATCGTGCTGCGCGTCAGCGCATACGCAAAACCGAACGCCAGCATCACCGTAATGAGCGTGCTGATGAGCGAAATAATCAGCGAGTTTTTTATCGACCGAAAGAGCGCCGGCGTGGAGAAGTAGGTGCGGTAGTTGTCCAGCCCGGTCGAGCGCGAAGCGCGCAGAACGATGCGCCTGAATTGGTTGGAGTCAAACTCGTGCCAGTCGGTGTCATCGATGCGCTGCGTGCCGGACAGAAAGGAAGTGTCCGGGTTAATCTGGCGGATTTTGTAACGCGTGGGGCTGCGAAAACTGAAGTCAGGGAAAAAAACGGTGGCCGCCAGACGACCGTCCGAACTGGTCGTCAACTCCTGCGGCTGCACGACCCGCGACTCTTCATTGAGCGCAAACGCGCTCGCCGGCGCGCTCCAGCCGTCGCCGCGGTCAACCTGAAACTCAAAATTGTTGAGGTCGAAGTAAAAGGTGGAAATGGATTTGGACAGCATCGCGTAAAGCGGAAGCGCCAGCGCGATAATCAGATAGAGCCCGATGACCAGCATATAGCCGGCCATCATTTTGTCGTCCTTGCTGGTTTTGGGGCGGACTAACGGGGCGGCGGCGGAGGCGGTGGTGATGCCGGCGTTCATGGTTTATGCGGCGGTCTTGCCGGACGCCGCCCGCGGAAACACCGAGATGCGGTTGGCGGGCAACTCCACGGTAATCATCCCGCCGACCTGAGCCTCCATCCGCCGCATCGCGTTGATGGACAAATCTGCGGTCAACACCGCCTCGCCGAGCGCGGCGTTTTGCAGCGACAGCCGCCAGAACGAGCCGAGAAATTCCATGTCCGCGACCCGCGCCTCGAACACATTTTCCGCATCGGGCGCATCAAAGTGGGGAATAATATCTTCGGGGCGAATGGTCGCCACCACCGGCGCATCCGGCGACAAATCGCACAAGCGCGTCGCCAGCACACCGCCGCCTTCGCAACAACACGTGTTGCTTCCCGACAACAACGCCGCCACCTGATTCATCGCGCCGACAAAATCGGCGACGAACAAGGTGTCGGGCTGGCGGTAGATTTCGGTCGGCGTGCCGACCTGCTCAATCACACCGTGGTTCATCACCACGATGCGGTCGGCCATGGTCAGCGCCTCCTCCTGGTCGTGCGTCACCATGATGGTGGTGATGCCCAGCCGCCGCTGCAGTGCCTTCATCTCATGGCGCAGATGCGTGCGCACCTTCGCATCGAGCGCCGACAGCGGCTCGTCCAACAACAACAACCCCGGCGAAGTCGCCAGCGCGCGAGTCAACGCCACGCGCTGCTGCTCACCGCCGGACAGTTGCGCCGGATACTTCGCGCCCTGGTCGGGCAGGTTGACGAGTTCCAACAACTCGCGCACGCGCTTGTCAATATCGGGTTTGCTAATTTTCTGATTCTCAAGCCCGAACGCGATGTTTTTCGCCACGGTCAGATTGGGAAACAGCGCATATGATTGAAACACAATCCCAAAGTCGCGCTCCGAAGGCGGCAACGCCGAAATGTCCTCGCCCGCCTGCCGCACGACGCCGGCGGTCTGAATATCCAACCCCGCAATCGCGCGCAAAAAAGTCGTCTTCCCACAACCCGACGGCCCCAAAAAACAAACAAACTCCCCCTCATAAACCTCCAGCGATACATCATCCAACGCCACAAAATCCTCAAACTTCTTATGCAACCGCTCAATCCGCAGAAACGGCGTTGGGTGGGAAGGCTCGGTGGGTTGATTGGTATTCATCTATGCCAGTCGCCGACCGGTGTCGGCGTCAAAAAGGTGCATGTTATCAGGCCGCACCGTCAGCCGGGCGGATTCGCCGCCCCGCTCAATGCGGTGAACCCCCGGCAGGCTGGCGGTGAAAGACGGGCCGTCGTGCGCCAGCGTACCATGTAACAGCGTGTTCGCGCCCAACGGCTCTGCCATGCGCACCCGCAATTCCAGCGGTCCGTCCGCCGCGTGCAGGAGATGCTCCGGTCGTATGCCGAGTTTAACCCGTCCGGTTGCGGCGCGCGGACATTCCAGCGCCACGCTCATCCCGCCGATATTCAGAACGCCGTCGCGCGCGCTCGCGTCCACGATATTCATCGACGGGCTGCCGATGAATTGCGCCGCAAACAGCGTATCGGGCCGCTCATACACATCCAGCGGCGAGCCAATTTGCTCGACGACGCCGCCGTTCATCACGATCATCCGGTCGGCCATCGTCATGGCTTCGACCTGGTCGTGAGTCACGTAAAGCGCGGTGACGCCGAGTTTGGATTGAAGTTCCCTGATGTCGAGGCGCATCTGAACGCGCAGTTTGGCGTCGAGGTTTGACAGCGGCTCATCGAACAAAAAGACTTTCGGCTCGCGCACGATGGCGCGCCCCATGGCAACCCGCTGGCGCTGGCCGCCGGACAACTGCCGCGGCTTGCGGTCGAGCAATTCGCTCAGTTGCAGCAGTTTGGCGGCATTGCAGACCTTGCTTTCGATTTCGGCTTTGGATGCGCCGGCGATCTTGAGCCCGTAGCCCATGTTCTGCGCCACCGACATGTGCGGATACAGCGCGTAGTTCTGGAACACCATGGCGATGTCGCGCTCCATCGGCTCCTTCTCGTTGGCGCGCGCGCCGTCGATGCGCAACTCGCCTTCGGAAATGGTCTCAAGCCCCGCCACCATGCGCAGCAATGTGGATTTTCCGCAACCCGAGGGACCCACGATAACGATGAATTCGCCGTCGGCGATTTCAATATCGATGCCGTGAATGACTTCGATTTTGCCGAAGCGCTTTTTGACTTTTTCCAATTCGACGGTTGCCATGCGCGCTTACTTCTCACTGTCCACGAGGCCGCGGACAAAAAATTTCTGCATCGAGACGACGATGATGACCGGCGGAATCATCGCAAGAATGGAAGTCGCCATGATAACGGGCCAGTCGGCCACGTCGTCGCCGCTCGGGAACATTTGCTTGATGCCCATGACGATGGTGTTCATCTCCGGCTCGGTGGTAATCAGCAGGGGCCAGAGATATTGGTTCCAGCCGTAGATGAAGAAAATCACGAACAGCGCGGCGATGTTGGTGCGGCTCATCGGCAGGATGATGTCGATGAAGAAACGCATCGGTCGTGCGCCGTCAACCCGCGCCGCTTCGGCCAGTTCGTCGGGCACCGTCAGGAAAAACTGCCGAAACAGGAAGGTCGCGGTGGCCGAAGCAATCAACGGAAAAATCAGCCCGGAATAACTGTTCAGCATGCCGAAGCCCGCCACCACCTCGTAGGTCGGCACGATTCGCACCTCCACCGGCAGCATGAGCGTCAGGAAAATCAGCCAGAAAAATGTGGTTCGCCCGGCAAAGCGGAAATAGACGATGGCGAAAGCCGAAAGCAGTGAGATGGCGATTTTGCCCACCGCGATGCCGGTCGCCATGACCAGCGAGTTGAGCAGCATGGTGGCGACCGGCACATTCACGCCGGAAAAAAGCGCCGCGGTGTAGTTCTCCACAAAGTGTCCGCCGGGCAACAGCGGCATCGGCGGGTTGGTGATTTCGGGCTGTGTCACGGTCGATGCGACGAATGCCAGCCAAATCGGAAAGGCGATAACCAGCACCCCGGCAATCATCAGGCCGTGGGTCAGCCACACCCCCGCGCCGTGGCGTTCGACCATGCCCGCGCGTTCCTCGGCCATCAGTAATGCACCCTTTTTTCAATGAACTTGAACTGCAAAACGGTCAGCAAGCCGACCACGACCAACAGAATCACGGATTGCGCGGCGGATGAGCCCAAGTCCTGCCCGACAAAGCCGTCGGAAAAAACTTTGTACACCAAGATGGTCGTCGCTTGTTGCGGCCCGCCGCCGGTAATCAGGTGAATCACGCCGAAGGTCTCGAAGAACGCATAAACCACATTGACGACCAACAGAAAGAAAGTGATGGGCGACAACAGCGGCAGCACGATGGTGAAGAAGCGCCGCCAGGGCCGCGCGCCATCGATTGCAGCCGCCTCAATGACGGAGCGCGGCACCGCCTGGAGCGCCGCGAAAAAGAACAGGAAGTTGTAACTGATTCTGCCCCAGGCGGAGGCGACGACCACCAGCCCCATGGCTTCGCCGCCGTTGAGAACGTGGTTCCAGTCGTAGCCGAGACGGTCGAGATACCAGGCGATTACGCCGACCCGCGTGTTGAACATGAACAGCCACAGCACGCCGGCGACAGCCGGGGCGACGGCGTATGGCCAGACCAAAAGCGTGCGGTAAGCCCCCGATGTTTTGATCAGCCGGTCGGCAAGCACGGCAAGGAATAACGCGGGCGCCATCGCGGCGACCGTGACCAGCGTCGAGAACAGCGCGGTCGTCCAAAAGGCTGCCAGATAGAAGCGGTCGGTGAGCAGGAATTCAAAATTACCCAGCCCAACGAAGCGCGACGACAGACCGAACGGGTCGGGGATGAAGAGCGACTGCCAAATCGCCTGCCCCGCCGGATAAAAAAAGAAAACCGCGGAAACCGCCACCTGCGGCGCGACCAGCGCAAGCGGCAACAGCCAGCCTTTGAACGTTACCCGCTTTTCCATGAAACGGCGCGCCCCGGCAGACAGGGCGCGCCTGCTTGATTCAAATTAACGGTTGGCTTGTTCGAAACGGCGCAACAAGACATTGCCGCGTTGCACGCCGCTGTCAAGCGCCTCCTGCGCGGTCTTGTCGCCCGACCATACGCCTTCGAGTTCTTCGTCGATGATGCCGCGAATCTGGTCGAAGGAGCCCAGACGCAACCCCTTGGAATTGGCGGTCGGTTGTTTTGCGGTCATCTGCGCGACCGCCACGTCGGTGCCGGGATTGGCGGCGTAGAATCCGGCGGCGCGCGTCGCGTCCCCCGCTTTGTAGGTAATCGGCAGATAGCCGGTGTCCTGATGCCATTTGGCTTGTATCGGCGTCGAGCTCAGAAAGCTGAGAAACCGCGCCGCGCCTTTGTATTCCTGCGCCTTGTGCCCGGTCATAACCCACAACGAGGCGCCGCCGATGATGGTGTTCTGCGGCGCGCCCCCGATGTCATCCCAGTAGGGCAACGGGCGGACATCAAAGTCGAATTCGGCTTCGGCTTTGATTCCGGCATAGCCGGCGGAGCTCTCGGTAAACAGCGCGCATTCGCCGGCGCGGAAATTAGCGCCGCCTTCGTTGCGCCGCCCCGCATACAGGAATTTGCCGTCCCGCGCCCAGTCGCCGATGGTCTGAATATGCCTGACCTGCGCCGCGCCGTTAAAAGCCAGTTCGGTGTCCAGCCCGCCGAAGCCGTTTTGTTGGGTGGCGAAGGGCGTGTTGTGATAGGCGGAAAAATTTTCCAGATGAACCCAACTCTGCCAGGCGGTGGTCAGCGGGCATTTGCTGCCGGCGCTCTTCAGCCGGTCGAGAACCCGGTCGATTTTCGGCCACGTGGACAAGTCAGTGTCGGGGTCGATGCCGGCGGCGGCGAGCGCGTCGCGGTTGACCCACAGAACCGGCGTCGATGAGTTGAAAGGCAAAGACAACATCTTGCCGCCGGGGTCGGTGTAATACCCCTTGACCGAGCCGATATAGGCGTCCGGGTCGAACTCGGCTTGCGCTTCGGCCATGACTTCATAGACCGGCTTGGTGGCGCCCTTGGCCGACATCATGGTCGCGGTTCCGACTTCGAATACCATCAGAATATGCGGCTGCTCACCGGCGCGAAACGCCGCAATACCGGCGTTCAGCGTCTCCGAGTAGTTGCCTTTGTGCGCGGCGACGACGGTGTAATCGTTTTGGCTCTTGTTGAAACTATCCACCTGCTCGGCCACCAACTCGCCAAGGCGCCCGGTGAAGGCGTGCCAGAACTCGATTTTCGTTTCCGCCATCGCGCTCGGCGACGACAGCACAGTGGTCACGGCGACGATGGCGCCGAGCATGGTCTTGCGCATGTTTCTCCCTCCCGGCCCCGGGGGACCGATAATTTTACTTGGTTTAGTTCTTAGGCTCAGATTTGGAATCGTAGCGGCTTTGCCACTCTGCCAAAATGCGCCTGCGGTTGTTGGCGGCGAATTCGAAGTCGTTTTCGATTAGGCGCGACAGGGTTTCCGGCGGGAAGTGTTTGACCGGCTTCGCCAGGTTTTTGTAACCGATGACGGCGTAGGCGGTGTTATACATTTCCATCGCTTTTTTGGTGATCGACCAGTCCATCAGCGTTTTGGCGGCTTCGAGTTTGTCGGTGCCGGCAACGATGGCGGTCGCTTCCATGTCCCAGCCGATGCCTTCGCTCGGGATGATGATGTCGATCGGTGCGCCGGCTTCTTTTGAGCGTGCGCCGCGGAAGGCGAAGGAGACGCCGATGGGGATTTCCCCGGCGGCCGCCAGTTTGCAGGGCTTGGAGCCGGAGTGCGTGTAGCGCGCGATGTTCTCGTGCAGCGCGTCCATATACTCCCAGCCGCCGTCTTCGCCGAAGATTTGCAGCCAACTGGAGACGTCGAGAAAACCGGTGCCGGATGAATTCGGGTTCGGCATAATGACGTGGCCGCGATACATCGGCTTGGTCAAGTCCTTCCACGAGGTCGGCGGCGTCAGATTATGCTTGGCGCCTTCGACGGTGTTGAAGCAAACCGCCGCCACCCACGCGTCCATCCCGACCCAACTCGGCACCGGGTCGCTGTCGTAGAATTTCGGGTCGAGGTTTTCGAGCCCTTTCGGTTTGTAGGGCTCCATCATCCCCTCGGCTTTCATCAGCAACAACGAAGTCGCCGCCAGCCCCCAGATAATGTCGGCCTGCGGGTTGTCTTTTTCCGCCAGCAGTTTGGCGGTGACGATGCCGGTGGAATCGCGCACCCATTTAATATTGATGTCGGGGTGGTCTTCGTTGAAAGTGTCCGCATAACGCTTGAGGTCTTCGGCCTCAACCGCCGTATAGACCGTGAGGTCAACCGCCTGCCCGGCGGTGCTGAATGCCATCAACAAAGCGGACACCGCACCCGCCGCCAGTTTGGATAGATTGTGTTTCATTGTCATTCTCCTCCCATCGTTGAAAAACGCCGCTCGGTGGCGACACCGTAAATCCACACCCCGGCGGCGTTCCGCCTCCGGTTGCGCCTCTCTACATAACACACATTCGGGGGAAAATCTATTGTTTGTCAAGCCGTCATTCTCGAACGATAGAAAAATAACCCAACAAAAAACTCGTCATTCTCGAGCGTTAGTGTCCGTTGCCGCCGCGCTTTTTCTTTTTAAGCGGCGGCTTACGGACACTTGCGTCCTCGGGAATCTCCCTAAGACTGGCACGGGCTTTGTTGAAGTCCACGGTAGCCTTAGGGAGATTCCCGAATCGAAGAAAATATGGTCGCCTGTCGGCTCCCTATTTTCTACCGTTCGAGAATGACGGGTATTTATAACTCGTCATTCTCGAGCGTTAGTGTCCGTTGCCGCCGCGCTTCTTCTTTTAAGCGGCGGCTTACCGGACACTTGCGTCCTCGGGAATCTTCCTAAGACTGGCACGGGCTTTGTTGAAGTCCACGGTAGCCTTAGGGAGATTCCCGAATCGAAGAAAATATGGTCGCCTGTCGGCTCCCTATTTTTCTATCGTTCGAGAATGACGGGTATTTATAACTCGTCATTCTCGAGCGTTAGTGTCCGTTTGCCGCCGCGCTTTTTCTTTTAAGCGGCGGCTTACGGACACTTGCGTCCTCGGGAATCTCCCTAAGACTGGCACGGGCTTTGTTGGAATTCACGGTAGACTTAGGGAGATTCCCGAAGGCGATGAAAAATATGGTCGCCTGTCGGCTCCCTATTTTTCTATCGTTCGAGAATGACGGGCATAACTCGTCATTCTCGAGCGTTAGTGTCCGTTGCCGCCGCGCTTTTTCTTTTTAAGCGGCGGCTTACGGACACTTGCGTCCTCGGGAATCTCCCTAAGATTGGCACGGGCTTCGGTAAAGTCCACGCTAGCCTTAGGGAGATTCCCGAAGGCGATGAAAAATATGGTCGCCTGTCGGCTCCCTATTTTTCTATCGTTCGAGAATGACGAGGTAAATAACCCATAAAACCTCAATCATAAATCACCCGAAACCCAATACTTTCCGACCGATGGTTAAGCGGCACCGGCCTCCCAAACACGCTGCGTGCCGTGGTGGGGCCGGGGAGTAGCCAGTTTCCGCCTTGGACCCAGGCGGCGTAGTCGCCTTGTTCGGCGGTGATTGAGAGGGTCCATTCGGAGAGGTTGCCGGCGAGGTCGTGCACGCCGTCGGCGCTGCGGTCGCGGGTTGCGGCGCCGCAGGGGTGGGCGCCGGGTTGGGGTTGGTCGCCGGTGGCGGCGATGCCCGATTCGTAGTGGTCGCCCCAGGGGTAGGGGTTGGCGTCTGCGCCTGCGGCGAGCAGTTGCCATTCCTCGACTCGCGGCAGGCGCCCGCCCGCCCAGCGCGCGAAGGCGTCCGCCGCCCACCAGTTGACGCCGCTCACCGGCAGGTCGGGCTGCTCCAGTTGCCGCGCCCAGTTGTGCGGCGTGTAGTCTTGCCAGCGCGGCTCGTGCTCGTTGGCGAATAGCCCAAAGCGCACCAGCGGATGGCGCAGAAACGCGCGGTAGTCGCGCCGGCTGACCTCGCATCGCGCCACCTTGACGCGCCGCGCGTGTTGCTTGCCGACCAGGCTGCGCGCGGTGCGCTGCTGCGCCGGCGGCAGCAACACCGCCACGCGCGCCAGCCGCAAATCGCGCGGCACGCCGAGCGCGTATTCGCCCGCCGGAAGTTCCGCCACCGCCGGTGTCGCGCCCCACGGTGTCGGCGTGGGCGGCGGGCGGTCATAGACGCAGCGAAAGCCGAGGTGGTGGCTGCGCGTTTGCGGCGCGATTTCCAGCCACGCGGCGGACAGCGCATACAACGCCCGCCCACTCGCGCGCACCGCCGGCGCGCCGTGGGCGCCGGGGCGCAGTTTCACCGTGTCCGCCTGTTGCGAATAGCGCCCATCGACCGTCACGGGAGTCTCGGTTGTGCCATCCAGCCGCGACACGCTCGCCGCCAGTCGCCGCCCGCTACTCCACTCCATCACATTGCCGGCGAGGTCGTGCACGCCGGCGGGGGTTGCCGCCGCCGGGTGCGCGCCGCACGATTGCGAGGCGTTGCGGTGGCTGTCTTGATAGGGCCAGAAATCGCCGTTGAAGGCGTCGCCCCACGGATACAACCGCCCGGCGCGCCCGACCGCCAGCGCCTCCCATTCTTCCGCCCACGGCAAGCGACCGCCGGCGGCTTCGCAGTAGGCGGCGGCGCCGGCGTAGTCCACGCCGCTCGCCGGCGATTGCAGCAAGCCGGCGATGCGGTGGCCGCTCGATGAACTGAAGAGCGCGCCCGCGCCATCGCCGCTGCCGTTGCCTCGTTGGCGGGCGAAGCGCTCGAAGTCGATTTGCCGCACCTCGCAGGTGTCCGCCCACAGGCGGCTGATTGTCGCGCGGTGCGCGGGGCGGTCGAGGCGGTGGCGCAGTTCGTCGCCGAAATGCCCGCGCTCAAGCGCGCTCAGCAGCGCCTCGTCGAAGCCTTTCGCGCGCGCGCTGTGCGACGCCGCAAAGCCGAGTTCCACCGCCACCGTGTCGCCGCGCAGCGCATACCAGCCGAAGCGCGTCAGCGCCAGCAGCGACAGCAACAGCACGCCGAGACCCAGCGCCGCGATGTGGTAGCGCCTCACCCGTGGCGCGCCCACGCCACGCGCCGCACGAGCAGCAGGAAGCCGAGCAAACCCAGCACCAGCGCGGCATACAGCGCCACCAGCCAGGTGCGCGCGCCGAACAGCGCCTCGCGGTAGGGGGTGTGCAGCGGGCGACCATCGAGGCGCACGCGGTTGTCTTCGGCGCGCACCGCGAGCCGTCCGTCGGCGTCGATGGCGGCGTAGGCGAAGCCGATGATGAAGTCGTCAAAGCCGGGCGCAATGTAAGCCAGCGCGCGCCAGCGCAACTCCTCGCGGCGCTGTGGGTCGGGCGGCAGCAGAAGGATGGCGTTGCGCTCCAACGGCAGCGACAAGCCGCGCCACACGTCGGGGTGGGCGTTCATTCGCAGGGTCGGGTGGGTGGTGTCGGGTAGCAGCGATGCGCCGCCACCGCCCTCGCCCGCGCGCGCCACGGCGACGCGCCGCAGCCGCCGGTTGGTTTCGACGATGAGGTCGGTGGGCGCGCGCGCGCTACGCTCAGACGCAATCACTTCGAGCGGCGAGGTGTCCCCCACATCGTCCGCCGCCCACAATTCCAGCATCAGGAAATCCACCAGCGTGCGCTTCGCGCCTTCCAGTTTGGGCGGTGCGGCGAGCGCGAATTGAATGCGGCGTTGGAAGTTTTCCAGTAGCGCGCTCGGCGAGGCGCCGGCGTCCAGCGTCGCCTGCAGGCGGGCGGTGAAATCGAGCAGCACCGCCAGTATTTCATCGGGCGACGGATTCGGGTTCGCGCCGCCGAGCGCCGGCTGGTCTTGGTCTTCGCGCAGCGATTCCGGGCTGGAGAGGCGGAAGCGCGTGCGCTGCGGCGCGCCGTCGGGATTGCCGCCGAGCCCGCTCAACCCGTTGCCGCTGCCGTTGCCGCCGCCACGCCCCGGTCGCGCGTTCGGGAAACTGCCCTCGCCCGCGCCGCCCGGCGCATCGCGCAACAACCCATCGCCCGCGCCCAGCAAGCCGCCGCCGACCCCGCCGAGCGCGGCGCCGCCGGGGAAGGGAGCGGACGCCGCGCCTTCGCCACCGCCGCCGCCCTCGCCCGGAAAGCCGGGGGGGGGCCAGGTCTCACCGCCGCCATCGCCGCCGACATTGCCCTCGCCGCCGGAAGACAGCAACGCCGGCAAATCCGGCGGCGCCTCGCTGAGGGCGCCGCCGGCGCAGTCTTTGGCGGCGACGCCGGGCGGACAGCGTCCCGCCTGCGCGACGCTCAGCCCGCCCGGCAGGAAATGCCAGTGGCGCACCGCGATGCCGTGGTCGCGCAGAATGGACATCGCCAAATAATACTGCGCGACATCATAGACATCGGTTCGCAGGCGCCGCTTGCGCTCGTCGTCGAAGCCGGTCAGATAGGCGTCCATCGCGTTCGGCTCGCGCAGCAATTCCTCGCGGTGCCAGACCGCGCCGGTGTAGAACTCGCGCACGAAGTGGCGGTGCAGTTCGATGATTGGCAGCAGGTGGGGGTCGTGTTCGCGGTCGAGCGGCGAGGCGTCGTAGTCGTGCAGTTGCGCCGGCGGGCTCGCCGCCAGACTGTTGAGCACCAGCGAGGTGCTGAAACGCCGGCTCATCATGGTTTCCACCTCCTCCACCTGCGCGCTGGTGCGCTCCTCGTGCTCGGCGCGCGAGGCGATGCTGAGCACGATGACGATAATCAGCATCGCCAGGCCGTTGGCGAGGATGTCCACCAGCGCCACGCCGGCGAAATCGGGCAGGCGGCGCGCGCGCGCCATCACGGCTTGTCCTCGGTGTATTCGCGAATATAGTCGGGAATATCGTTGAGCGCGACCGACTTCAGCAATTCGTTGTCGGCGATGACCCAGCCGATGGTCAGCACGCGCTCGGGCCACATCCGGCGCAGGCATTCGCGCGCCGCCGCCATGGTCGTCACGCTGCCTTCCAGTATGAAAAACACCAGTTGCTGGCCGTCGTTTTCATACACGCGGCGCGCGTAGTCGACGAACGGACTGCCCGCCGCGCACACCGACTCCGGGCTCACGCTGGCGCCGGTTTCGATGATGCGCAACTCGCCGCTGAACGCGATGACCACATACCCGCTGCCGCCGTCGAGCCGCTCGATGCGGTATAAGCCGTCCTCGCCGCCGCGCTCCAGCCGCTCGCGCTGCGCCGCTTCGGAATACAGATTGACCACCACGAGGAAGACCAGCAGCAAGCCGAACACGCCGCCGAAAATCGCCATCATCGGCGTGTTGTTTTCCTCATCAAAGACGCCGCCGGAGGTGCGCCCCGACGGCGCGCTTCTACGCGCCACGCGCCGCTTCCCGCGCGCGCCGCTCGAGCGTCGCCAGCAGGCGCTCCTCGCCGCGCTGCACCAGCGCCAGCACCAGCGTCAGCACGACGCTCAGCGAGAGCGCGATGAGCGTGGTGTCGAAGGCGATGCCGAGCGGGGCGATGGCGCCGTCCAAATCTGACGACAGGCTCGCCAGCCCGGCGTCCGAGGCGATGATGCGGCGGATGCCCTCCGCCGCCAGCGAGATGCCGAGCACGGTGCCGATGAAGCCCAGCACCGGCACCGCCCAACTAATATAGCGCGGCAACAGCCACGATTCTTCGTGACGCCGCCACAGCATCTGCAAGCCGTCGTCGAGGCTGCCGGCGTTGGCGGTCAGCGCATCCAAGCCCGCGGTAAACGGCGTCGGTTTGATGAACGCGGCGGCGCTCTGCCAGCGCGCCAGCACGCGGCGCAGATACCAGCCATTCCACCATTTGCCAAGCAACAGCAGCGCGCCCCAGAAGAACAGCAGCACGGTGAGCGGCGGGATGATGCCGCGCTCCAAAAAGCGCCGCGTGACCGCCTGCGCGTCAAAGCCGCCGCGCGCCAGCAACTCCATGCCGAGAATCAGGCTGGCGCACAGGATGAGGGCGGTGATGAGCGACGACAGGATGCCGGGTCCGTAGAACAGGCGCGCGAGGCGCTCAAGCGGCTCGAAGTGCTCGCCGGAAGCGACCGTGGCGACCCACAGGTTGCAGGCGTGCAGCGCGAGCGCGGCGAGGAACAGCGGCATCATGCGCCCCGCCCACGAGCCGCTGGCGCCGTCGGCAATCACCTGCCACGCCGGCGCCGCCAACACCAGCGCGACCGCCAGCAAGCCGATGCTACCGAGCGTCAGCAAGCAAGCGAACAACGCGCCGCGCGTGCCGAACGCCAGCCAGGTGGCAATCAGCGCCACCAACGCCACCCCCGGCGGCGCGCCCGCCAGCCACAACGGCAATTCCAGCACCAACGCCAGATTGAAGGCGACCAGCGCCAGCAGGACAAAATAAAACAACAACGACAGGCGCACGGGCCAGGGCAGGGTCATGAGCGGTCTCCGAATAGCGGATTTTGAGGTCGGTGCGGCGGCAGAGTTCCCGCACCCGTTGGCATCCTTTGACTGGCAAAAGGCATGGTCTCAGGATGCCTCTATTGTATCGCCACTGGGCGGTGGTTGGAATAACTCCCAACCACTCGTCATTCCCAAGTACTCGTCATTCTCGAGCGTTAGTGTCCGTTGCCGCCGCGCTTTTTCTTTTAAGCGGCGGCTTACGGACACTTGCGTCCTCGGGAATCTCCCTAAGACTGGCACGGGCTTTGTTGAAATTCACGGTAGACTTAGGGAGATTCCCGAAGGCGATGAAAAATATGGTCGCTGACGCTCCCTATTTTTCTATCGTTCGAGAATGACGGAGTAATTAGAGTATAATCCCCACCCCAAGCGCCGAACCCCCACCGCCGAACAACCCGTTTACCGGCGCCGTCGGTGCGGTTTGGTTTAGTATACTCGTTTCACATTTCCACCCCATTCATAACGCTCATAAGAGGACTGCCATTATGTTTACCAAAATCAAGCAGGTTGCGCGTGCCGCCTGTGTCGCAAGCATTCTCGCCGCCTTGCCGTCAACCGCGTTGCTGGCGGATGTCAAGGTTGGCGTGATTCTGGGCTTTACGGGGCCCATCGAATCGCTGACCCCGGACATGGCGGCGAGCGCCGAGTTGGCGATGAAAGAAGTCTCCGACTCCGGCTTGTTGCTGGGCGGCGAGAAGGTGGTGCCGGTGCGCGCCGATTCCACCTGCGTGGACGCCGCCGCCGCCACCGCCGCCGCCGAGCGGCTGGTGACCGCCGAGCGCGTGGCCGCCATCATGGGCGCCGATTGCTCCGGCGTCACCACCGCCATCGCCAACAACGTGGCGATACCCAACGGCGTGGTTATGGTCTCGCCGTCGGCGACCTCGCCGGCGCTTTCCAGCATCGACGACAACGGCTTCTTCCACCGAACCGCGCCCTCGGACGCGCGCCAGGGGCAGGTGCTGGCGGCGGTGTTGAAAGACCGGGGCATTAAAAATGTCGCGGTCACCTACACCAACAACGACTACGGCAAGGGCTTGGCGGAATCGTTCGCCGGCGCATTCGCCGCGGTCGGCGGCTCGGTCGCCATCAGCGCCGCGCACGAAGACGGCAAAGCCGACTACTCCGCCGAAGTCGGCGCGCTGGCGGCATCCGGCGCGGAGCACCTCGCGGTCTTCGGCTACCTCGACCAGGGCGGCAAAGGCATCATCCAGGGCGCGCTCGACTCCGGCGCCTTCGGCAGTTTCATCCTGACCGACGGCATGATTGGCGACTCGCTACTCGAAGCCATTGGACCCGACCTACTCGGTGCCATCGGCACGCTGCCCGGCGCCGATGAGGAGACAGGCGCAAAGTTCAACGAATACATCGCCGGTGCCGGGCTCGACGGTGACGCTCCGTATGTTGCTTCATCTTACGACGCCGCCGCATTGCTGATGTTGGCGATGCAAGCGGGCGGCTCCGCCGAACGCGCGGATATTCAAGCAAACATGATGCGAGTGGCGAACGCCCCGGGCGAGCCAATCGCCGCCGGCGAGTTGGCGAAGGGCTTGCAAATCTTGGCGGACGGCGGCGAAGTAGACTATGTCGGTGCCATCAATGTCGAGTTCAACGAAGTCGGCGAAGTGCTTGGCACTTACAAGGAACAGGAAGTCAAACTCAAACCCGTATTCGAAACCGTGCGAGTGCACTAACGCTTCGCAATCACAACCCCCGGTGGCGGTTGTCGTTGCCGGGGGTTTCAGGGCAAGAAAATGATGATGAAAAATCCGCCGCACCCCGGACAATCGCTGCTGGATAATTGCATCGCGCCGCTTGGCATGAGCATAACCGGCACCGCCAAGCATCTCGGCGTCAGCCGCAAGCACTTGTCCAACATCGTGAACGGCAACGCCGGCATCTCGGCGGAAATGGCAATCCGGCTTGAAAAAGCATTCGGCAGCACCGCCGAATGCTGGTGCCGAATTCAACTGGCTTACGACATCGCGCAAGCGAAGAAGAAAGCGAAACAAATCAAAGTCAAACGCATTGACTACGACCCTGAAACGATTGTGTTGATGGATTGAGGACGCAACAATGGGTTTGACCAACGCAAAAATTCGTTTGCGAAACCCCAGACTGCCCGAGTTGGAGGCGGTGGAAATCGATGCGCTGGCGGACACGGGCTCGGTGCATTTGTGCATTCCGGCGCACATACAAATTCAACTGAAACTCGAAGAAATCGAAAAAAAGGAAGTCACGCTGGCGGACGGCGGCGGGACACTCGTGCCTTATGTCGGACCCATTGAGTTGCGCTATAAAAACAGAACCGGCTTTGCCGGCGCGCTGGTGATGGGCGACCAACCGCTCTTGGGGGCGATTCCAATGGAGGATATGGATTTGGTTGTGGTGCCAAAAACAAGGCAAGTCATCGTCAACCCGGACAGCCCGAATATCGCGTCATCGAGTGCGAAGTGAGGAACGAAATTATTGGAGGTAAATGATGTTTAAATATGAAACGATCATTTATTGGAGCGACGAAGACGGTGTATTCATCGGAGAAGTTCCCGAACTGCCGGGGTGTATGGCGCATGGCGATTCACCTGATTCGGCTTTGGCTAATGTGAAGGAAGCCATTGAGTTGTGGGTCGACACGGCCAATGAATTCGGTGACCCAATTCCGGCGCCGAAAGGACGTCGACTGAAGTTTGCTTGACATCAATGCTGGTGAAGCGAAGCGAAGTCCGTGCCAGTCTTAGGGAGATTCCCGAGGTCGTAAGTGTCCGGTAAGCCGCCGCTTAAAAGAAGAAGCGCGGCGGCAACGGACACTAACGCTCGAGAATGACGAGTTATATACCCGTCATTCTCGAACGATAGAAAAATAAGGAGCGGTACAGCCCGTGTAAAAACTCGTCCCATTCGGGTAAAATTCTTTGACTTTGATTTTCATATGGGGGGATTCGGGGATGGGTCATGTTGAAGGGGTATCGCGTCATCAGTCGGCGTTGTTTGCGGTGACGCTGGATGAGCGTGTGGCGGCGGATAATGCGGTGCGAGTGATTGACCGGTTTGTGGATAAGTTGGATTTGTTAGAGTTGGGTTTTGGCAAGGTGGTGGCGGCGGCGACCGGTCGTCCGCCGTATCATCCGGGGATGATGTTGAAGTTGTTTGTGTATGGTTATTTGAATCAGATTCGGTCGAGTCGGCGTTTGGAGAGGGAGTGTGGTCGCAATCAGGAGTTGCAGTGGTTGTTGCGAGATTTGCGTCCGGACTTCAAGACGATTGCGAACTTTCGTCGGGACAATGCGGCGGCGTGGTCGGGGGTGTGCGCGCGGTTTGTGGATTTTTGTCGTCGGGCGGGGTTGTATGGCGGCGAGTTGGTGGCGGTGGATGGTTCCAAGTTTGGCGCGGTGTCGGGCAAGAAGTCGGTTTATACGGCGGCGCGGATACGGCGAGAGATGGCGCAAGTGGAGCGCGAAGTGGCGGCGTATAGAGAGTTGCTGGAAGCGTCGGATGCGTCGGATGCGCCGGTGGATGAAGTGGCGGAAGTGTCGGCGGTGCGCGCGGCGTTGGCGGCGTTGGATGCGCATAAGGGCAAGTTGGATGGGTTGTCGGCGGAGTTGCGCGGTCGCGGTGGTGCTCAGGTGGTGAAGGGCGAGGGAGATGCGCGGCTGATGCGTCAAGCGGGCGGCGGTCGAGCGGTGAGTTACAATGTGCAGACGGCGGTGGATGGCAAGCACAAGTTGATTGCGGCGCATGAAGTGACCACTGAGAGCAACGACCGTCGGCAGTTGTATGGCATGGCGAAGCGAGCGAAGGCGGCTTTGGGGGTGAAGGGATTGACGGTGTTGGCGGATGCGGGATATCAGAATGGCGCGCAGGGTGCGGCGTGTGAGGCGGCGGGTATAACGGCGGTGGTGCCGCGCGCGAAGTTGTCGCATCCGCGCGGTGATTATTTCAGCCGCGCGCGGTTTAGATATGATGGTCGGCGCGATGTTTATACTTGTCCGGCTGGCGAGGTGTTGCGGCGTTATCGCAACGAGGCGAAGAAGCAGACGCGGCATTACACGACTGATGCTTGCGGTGGTTGCGGTATGCGAAGTCAGTGCACTGGCAGTCGGCGGCGCAGCATCAGTCGTCCTTATCATGAGTCGGTGGTGGAGCGCATGCACCGGCGGTCGGTGGCGCATCCGGAGTTGATGCGTTTGCGGGCGAGTTTGAGCGAGCATCCGTTCGGCAACATCAAACAGATGATGGGTGGCGGTCGGTTTCTGCTGCGTGGTTTGGATAAAGTCAAGGCGGAAGCGGGTATGTGTATGCTGGCGTATAACCTGAAACGGGTCATCAACCTCATGGGCGTTGAGACGCTGTGCGCGAGATTGGCGGAGCCCTCCCCGGCGCCGGCTTGAGCGGCGTTTTTTAAGCAAGAACATCCCCGCCCGGCGCGAGCATCGCTAAAACAACAAACCGCGCCGGACGATTGGCTTGCGGCGGCTTGAGTTTTTGCACGGGCTGGGTAGCGACTATATTTTTCATCGCCTTCGGGAATCTCCCTAAGGCTAGCGTGGATTTTACCGAAGTCCGTGCCAGTCTTAGGGAGATTCCCGAGGACGTAAGTGTCCGGTAAGCCGCCGCTTAAAAAGAAGAAGCGCGGCGGCAACGGACACTAACGCTCGAGAATGACGGGTAGTTGGGGCGGCAACGGACACTAACGCTCGAGAATGACGAAGTAGGTGGGAATGACGCGTGGTTACCGCCGCCCGCCCACCTCCGGCAAAATTCCGCCGGGGCTGAAGCGCATTACCAGTAGTAGGACTAGGCCCATCAGGAACAGGCGCATGTGTTGGGCGCTGTTTATTAGGTGGATTCTTAAGGGGTTGTCTTCGCCTAGCCAGGTGGTGGTGGTGTCGATTAGCCACAGGCCCGCCGGTTCGGCTTCTATCCAGACGAACCAGATGAGGAAGCCGCCCAGGACTGCGCCGAGGTTGTTGCCGGAGCCGCCGACGATGACCATGACCCATATTAGGAAGGTGAAGCGCAGCGGGTTGTAGGCGCCGGGGGTGAATTGGCCGTCCAGCGTGACCAGCATGGCGCCGGCGATGCCGACCACCGCCGAGCCGAGGACGAACACTTGCAGGTGGCGCGCGTTGATGTTTTTGCCCATCGCGCCGGCGGATATTTCGTTGTCGCGGATGGCGCGCATCATTCTGCCCCACGGCGAGTTGAGCGCGGCGCTGCACAGCGCCAGGACGACCACCAGCACGCCGGCGAACAGGGCGCTGTAACAGAGTTTGACGAACAGGCTGGAGTAGTCGATGACCAGCAGGTTGAGCGCGTCGCTTCGCGCCCCCGCCGGCAGCGCGGCGAGGTCGGCGGCGTTCCAGTTTTCGACGCCGCGGATGAACCACGGCGTTTGTTGCAGGTCGATTTCGTACGGTACCGGTCGCGCCAGCCCGGTGACGTTTTTGACGCCGCGGGTCAGCCAGTCTTCGTTTTTCAACACCGCGATGATGATTTCCGATATGCCCAGGGTGGCGATGCAGAGATAGTCCGAGCGCAGCCCGAGCGTGACCTTGCCCACGACCCAGGCGGCGCCGGCGGCCAATACGCCGCCCGCCACCCAGGAAAAAATCACCGGCAGACCGAGCCCGCCGAGGTAGCCGTATTTCGCCGGGTTGAGCGCCTCAATCGCCGCGACCGCCGGGTCGTAGAAATAGCGCACCGCGAAATAACCCACCGTGATGACCGCCGTCATCGCCGCCAGACGCGCGGCGCCTTTCGGCAGGCGGCGGTGCAGCAACACCGCGCCGGCGATGGTGGCGACGCAGCACACCGCCGCGAGCAGCAGATTGGTTCCGCCCGCCGTCCACGCGCCCGCCACCGGCGCTTTGGAAATCAACACCGGGGCGACGCCGCCGAGCGCGGCGAAGCCCATGATGCCGACGTTGAACAAGCCCGCGTAGCCCCACTGAATGTTGACCCCGAGCGCCATCAACGCGGAGATTAAGCAGAGGTTCAGGATGGCGAGCGCGAGCGACCACGACTGCCCGATGCCGACCAGCGCCAGCAACGCCGCCATGATTGCGAAGGCGATGAGCGCGCGCAGCGCCGGGCGGGTTTGGCGGGGCGGGTGACTCACACCACCCTCCCGCGGAAGATTCCGGTCGGGCGCACCAGCAGCACCACCACGAGGATGATGAACGAGACCGCGAACTTGTAGTCGGTGGACAGCAGTTGCATCAAGCCGCTCGGCTCCCACTGCGCGGGCAGCAGGTAGATGAGGAATTTTTTATAGGCGTAGGTAATCGTGACTTCGGAGAACGCGATGATGAAGCCGCCGGCGATGGCGCCGATGGGCTGGCCGATGCCGCCGACGATGGCGGCGGCGAAAATCGGCAGCAGCAATTGAAAATAGGTGAACGGCTTGAAACTTTTGTCGAGCCCGTAGAGCGTGCCGGCGATGGTGGCGAGGGCGGCGACCATCACCCAGGTAATCATCACCACGCGGTCGGGGTCGATGCCCGACAGCAGCGCCAAATCTTCGTTGTCCGAAAACGCCCGCATCGCCTTTCCGGTGCGCGTTTTTTGCAGGAACCAGAACAGCGCGATGACCAGCAGAACCGCGATGACGATGGTCAAGCCCTGCGACGCCTTGATGGTCAGCCCTTCGCTCAACCCGGTCATCTCCTTGAAGTCCCGCGCGCGGATGATGAAGCGCTCGCCATCGGCGAAATGCCGGTCGTCGGGCCCGATGATGAAGCGCACGATGCCGTGAATCATAAACATCACGCCGACCGAGGCGATAACGAACACCACCGGCGGGCGCGTGTGGCGGCGGTAATACTTATACACCGCCTTATCCACCACCACGCACAACACGGCGGTCGCGGCGATGCCGAAAGGCAGCCCAAGCAACGCCGTCGGCAACGGCGCAATGCCAACACCGTTGGCTTGCAACCACCAAGTGGCAAGAATGGTCACCATCGCGCCAAACGCCATCGTGTCGCCATGCGCAAAATTAGAAAACCGCAACACGCCATAAACCAGCGTAACACCGAGCGCACCCAGCGCAAGTTGCGAGCCATACGACAACGCCGGGATTAGCACGAAGTTGGAGAGTAGGACGAGGGCGTTTAGGATGTCGGTCATGGTTAGGTCACAGCCATCCACCGCTTTTATAATCGCACTCGAACATTCTCACCTTGTCGTCACGGCGATAGGATTCCAAATCCTTATCTTTCATTTTCCACGTCAGTGTTTTTGTGTTCGGTCTATGCATCTTAAGAAAATGTTTCACCGATGTCATAAAGCCATAGATTTTCTTTTCATCCCCTTCTGTATCTTTGTCCACGACAACGGCAATGTAAGGCTCGCAGCCGAACGCTTTACACGCGGAACAGATCTTCTCCAAATCCTTCTCAAGGTCTTCCATTATGTTGATATGGCTGTTAGCAGTTTTTGGATCCTGCCTATTGCGGGACTTGACGGATATGCCGAGCCGTCCGTCGCCATCCGGGTGCGCGGCGATGAGGTCGATGCCGACATGGTCGATGTGCGCGCATTCATAACCGTGCTTCGAGAGCCAATACATCATTAAATGCTCGCCGAAATCGCCGACGATTTTTTTGTGGTGCAGACCGCCTTTGCCGTGAAATGTCAAAGCAGTCACCCACCCAAAAACGACTTACGCACTTCCGGATTGGCGAGCAATGCGGCGCCGCTGTCGGTGTGGCGGTTTTGGCCTATGACCAGGACGTAGCCGCGGTCGGCGATGGCGAGGGCTTGGCGTGCGTTTTGTTCGACCATTAGGATGGCGACGCCGGTTTTTCGCACTTCGAGTATTCGGTCGAACAACTCGTCCATCACGATGGGCGACACGCCGGCGGTCGGCTCGTCCAGCATCAGCACCGAGGGCTGGGTCATCAGCGCACGACCGACCGCCACTTGCTGGCGTTGACCGCCGGACAATTCCCCGGCAGGCTGGCGGCGCTTTTGCGCGAGGACGGGGAAGAGCGCGAAGACCTGCTCCATCGTGCCGGTGAAATCGTCCGTCCGCAGATACGCGCCCATTTCCAGATTTTCCTGCACCGTCATGCTGACAAACACGTTGGCGGTCTGCGGCACGAACGCCATCCCGCACGCCACGCGCGCCTGCGGGGTGCGCGAAGTGATGTCGTCGCCGTCCAGCACGACGCGCCCTTCGTGCAGGGTCAGCATGCCGAGCATGGCTTTCATCGCGGTCGATTTGCCGGCGCCGTTGGGTCCGACGATGACCGCGATCTCGCCCTTGTCCACGCTAATCGTGCAGCCTTTGAGGATGTCCGCGCCGCCGTAGCCGCCGGTCATGTTTTCCCCGATGAGAAAACTCACGCCGGATGCTCTTGCGGTGGTGGCGGTGGTGACGATGCCGCCGCCGGCGGTTTGTTCTTAAGCCCGCGTCCCAGATAGGCTTCAATCACCTGCTCGTTGGATTTCACTTCGTCGGCGCTGCCTTGTGCCAACACCGAGCCCTCCGCCATCACGATGACCGGGTCGCACAGGCGGCTGATGAATTCCATGTCGTGTTCAATCATGCAAAAGGTGTAACCGCGCTCCCGGTTGAGGCGGATGATGGCGTCGCCGATGTCGTTCAGCAAGGTGCGATTGACGCCCGCCCCGACTTCGTCCAGCAACACCACCTTGGCGTCCATCATCATCGTGCGCCCGAGTTCGAGCAGTTTTTTCTGCCCGCCGGACAGGTTCCCCGCCAGTTCATCGGCGACATGCGACAGTTTCAGAAACTCAATCACCGCTTCCGCCTGCCGGCGAATTTCCCCCTCCTGCCTGCCCACCATGCGGCGCTGCAACCAAGTGCTGGGCAGTTGCTCGCCGGTCTGCGCCGCCGGCACCATCATAAAATTTTCCAGCACCGTCAGGCTGGAAAACTCATGCGCAATCTGAAAAGTCCGAATCAACCCCTTGGCAAACAACTGATGCGGCTTGTGCCCGGTGATGTCTTCCCCATCGAGATGAATACGCCCCGAAGTCGGCGTATAAACCCCCGCCACAATATTAAACAAAGTCGTCTTCCCCGCCCCATTAGGCCCAATCAACCCGGTAATCGTCCCCGGAGCAATCTCAAGGGTCGTATTATCAACGGCCTTCAAACCGCCGAAATGCTTGGAGACAGCGTTGACTTGGATCATGGCGGTCGGGTGGGGTGGTACAGGGGTAAAAAAAGGCGGCCGGGTCAGACGGATGTCCGAAAGGACCGCGTTGGCGGCCCCATCCCAACCGAGGTTGGATTGTTAGTCTCAGCGTGTGAAAAGTCAAGGGTGGGGGTGGGGGTGGGGGTGGATTCGACTTGGTGTCGGTGTTTGTGTTATTTCTGATACGCGCTCCTGTCCGGCGTAGGAATTCCCAGTACTCGTCATTCTCGAGCGTTAGTGTCCGTTTGTCGCCGCGCTTTTTCTTTTAAGCGGCGGCTTACGGACACTTACGACCTCGGGAATCTCCCTAAGATTGGCGCTGAGTTCAAACAAAGCCGTCATTTCCGCTGACACGGGAATGGCGTTGTTTGGGCTCAGCGCTAGTCGGGATGAGATTCCCGAAGGTGATGAAAAATATAGTCGCTGTCGCTCCTTATTTTTCTATCATTCGAGAATGACGAAGTGGGGGGCTCCCTACCCCGTGTCGGGGCACGGGGCATGTTTTCTACCGTTCGGGAATGCCGACTAATCACCCTACATCAAATAAGCCACCAAAGCCTGCCGACTATCCGGCGTAATTTCATTAGCATCCATTTCCAGCGCATGCTCTACCGGCATGAATTCAACCGAAGCGACTTCGCTCGCTTGCAGGGTGAAGGGGCCTTCGTGGACGCAAGAGAAGACGCGGCCCCAGTTGCGTTTGGCGGGGGGTTCGGTGGTGTCTTCGAACCAGAGGTTGAAGTGGGCGGTTAGCGGGGGGGTGATGCCCAGTTCTTCTTTGAGTTCTCTGGCGGCGGAGGCTTCGTAGTCTTCGCCTGCCAGCACCACGCCGCCGGCGGCGAAGTCCAGCAGGCCGGGGTAGATGTCTTTGCCGGCGGTGCGCCGTTGCGCCAGTATTTCTCCGGCGCGGTTGAATAACAGGATATAATTGACCCGGTAAATCAAGCCCTGGCGGCGCATTTCGGTGCGCGGGGCGGCACCGGTGACGCGGTCCGACGAATCGATGATGCTGACTATTTCCGTTGCCATTGCCGGATTATAACCGCCAAGAACGGGATGATTGCGCGATGATTGAGCGGGCATCTGGCACATAACACCGGTCCCGTCTGGCACTATATCCGCGCCCTTTCTGCCGCTATTTTACGGCTGTTTTACGGTGCGGCGCCGGTGACGGGGCGCGGCAAGATTACCCGAGGAGACCGACTATGCTGGTAGGCGTACCCAAAGAAATCAAAAACCATGAATACCGCGTGGGGATGTCCCCCGCCAGCGTGCGGGAGATGGTCAAGCATGGCCACGCGGTCGTGGTTGAAGCCGGCGCCGGCGTTGGCATTGGCGCCGCCGACGATGAATACCGAACCGCCGGCGCCGATGTGGTTGACAGCGCCGAAGAGGTGTTCGCCAAAGCCGGCATGATCGTCAAGGTCAAGGAGCCGCAGGCGAGCGAGCGCGCGATGTTGCGCGAGGGGCAACTGCTCTACACCTATCTGCACCTCGCGCCGGACCCGCAGCAGACCGCGGATTTGCTCGCCAGCGGCGCCACCTGTTTGGCGTATGAGACGGTCACCTCGCCGCACGGCGGGCTGCCGTTGCTGGCGCCGATGTCCAAGGTCGCCGGGCGCATGTCCATTCAGGCGGGCGCGTACTGCCTGGAGCAACCGCACGGCGGGCTGGGAATGTTGCTCGGCGGCGTGCCGGGCGTGGACCCCGCCAAGGTGGTGGTTCTCGGCGCCGGCATGGTCGGCACGCACGCCACGCACATCGCCACCGGCATGGGCGCGGATGTCTGGGTCATCGACAACAACCCGGCGGCAATCGAGCGCCACTGGGCGCAGTTCGGGCGCAACACCAATTCGGTTTTTTCCACCGAGGACGCGGTCGAGCGGCATGTGCTGGACGCCGACTTGGTCATCGGCGGCGTGTTGATTCCCGGCGCCGAAGCGCCCAAACTGGTGAGCGCCGAGATGGTGCGGCGGATGAAACCCGGCTCGGTCATCGTCGATGTCGCCATCGACCAGGGCGGCTGCTGCGAGACCTCCAAGCCGACCACGCACGCCGAGCCGACCTATGTGGTGGACGATGTGGTGCATTACTGCGTCGCCAACATGCCCGGCGGCGTGCCGCGCACCTCGACCTACGCGCTCAACAACGTCACCCTGCCCTTCGCCATCCAACTCGCCGACAAAGGCGCGAAGCAGGCGTTGCTCAATGACCCGCATTTGCGCAACGGCTTGAATGTGCATGCCGGTAAAATTACTTATCGTCAGGTGGCGGAGGAACTCGGCTATGAATATGTTGAGGCGGAGACGGCGTTGAAAGCGTAGCCGCCATGACGATGAAATCGCGCAACAGATAACCGCGCGGATAACCCCGAATAACCCAACCCAATCACGAGACAGAACCATGCCAAAAATGACCCCTTCAGAAGCCTTCGTCGAAACCCTTGCCGCCAATGGCGTGACCGAAATTTTCGGCATTATGGGCTCCGCTTTTATGGATGCGATGGATATATTCGCTCCCGCCGGCATTCGCCTCGTGTCGGTGGTGCACGAGCAGGGCGCGGGGCATATGGCTGACGGTTATTCGCGCGTCAGTGGGCGCCACGGCGTGGTCATCGGGCAGAACGGACCCGGCATCAGCAACTGCGTGACCGCCATCGCGGCGGCTTACTGGGCGCATTCGCCGGTGGTGATGATTACCCCGGAGAGCGGCACGCTCGGGCAGGGGCTCGGCGGATTTCAGGAAGCCAATCAGTTGCCGATGTTCCAGGAATTCGTCAAATACCAGGGGCATGTCAACAACCCCAACCGCATCGCCGAGTTCACCGCGCGCTGTTTTGACCGCGCGATGTCGGAACTCGGTCCCACCCAATTGAACATCCCGCGCGACTATTTCTACGGCGATTTGGATGTGGAAATAGCGCAGCCGATGCGCCTCGACCGCGGACCCGGCGGCGACGCGACGCTGTCCGAGGCGGCGCGACTGCTGGCGGGCGCGAAATTTCCGGTCATCGTCTCCGGCGGCGGCGTGGTCATGGCGGACGCGGTGGACGACTGCAAGGCGCTCGCGGAGTTGCTCGGCGCGCCGGTGGTCAACAGTTACCTGCACAACGATTCCTTCCCCGCCAGCCACCCGCTGTGGTGCGGGCCGCTCGGCTATCACGGCTCCAAAGCGGCGATGAAAATCGTCGGCAAGGCGGATGTGGTGCTCGCGCTCGGCTCGCGCCTGGGACCATTCGGCACCTTGCCGCAATACGGCATCGACTACTGGCCGCAAGACGCCAAAATCATTCAGGTGGACGCCGACCACAAAATGCTCGGGCTGGTGAAAAAGATTTCGGTCGGCATCTGCGGCGACGCCGGCGCCGCCGCGCAATCCCTATGCGCGCGACTCGGCGAGATGAAACTGGCATGCGCCGACAACCGCGACGCGCGCGCCACCACCATCGCCGGCGAAAAAGCCGCGTGGGAAAAAGAGTTGGACGACTGGGTTCACGAGAGCGACCAATACAGCCTCGACATGATCGCGCAGCAAGAGAAAGAGCCGGGCAACTGGCTGCATCCGCGGCAGGTGTTGCGCGAACTTGAAAAGGCCATCCCCGCGGGCGCGATGGTGTCCACCGACATCGGCAACATCAACGCCATCGCCAACAGTTATCTCCGCTTCGAGACGCCGCGCAGTTTCCTCGCGCCGATGAGTTGGGGCAACTGCGGCTACGCGCTGCCGACCATGATCGGCGCCAAATGCGCGGCAATGGAGCGCCCCGCCATCGCCTACTCCGGAGACGGCGCGTGGACCATGAGCATGTCCGAAATCATCACCAGCGTGCGCCACGGCATCCCGGTCACCGGCGTGGTCTTCAACAACCGCCAATGGGGCGCGGAGAAAAAGAACCAGGTGGATTTCTACGGTCGCCGCTTCGTCGCCGACGATTTACAAAACCAGAGTTTCGCCGACATCGGCAAATCAATGGGCGCCGAAGGCATCACCGTCGACCAACTCGAAGACGTCGGACCCGCGCTCACCAAGGCGGTGGATATGCAAATGAACGAAGGCAAAAGCGCGGTGGTGGAAATTATGTGCACCCGCGAGTTAGGCGACCCTTTTCGGCGTGATGCGCTGGCTAAGCCGATTCGGTATTTGGATAAGTATAAGGATTATGTGTAAACGCGCCGCCGTATGAGCGCGTAAGATGGAAGCCGAAGCAACCGTAGAATCCAAGTCATGGCTTAAGCGGTTCTCGCACGGAAGACGGTTTGACTTGGCGCTGGAGTTGCTCGAATTGAGCGGCAACGAGCGCGTGCTGGACTATGGCACCGGAGAAGGGTTTATGTTGCAACGAATCCTCGACCGGCATCCGCAGTGCCGGCTCGTGGGGTATGAACCCGAACCGCAAGAATATGCCAAACTGATTAAAAAGATGGGTGACCGGCGGGATAGCGCACACCTCTCGCTAATCGACAACTTGGATGCGACGACCGTGCGCTCGTTCGATGTGCTTTGTTGCTTGGAAGTGTTTGAGCATTTGTCGGATGCGCATCAGCAAAAAGCCCTGGCGGACTTGATTAACTTCACCGCCGACCACGGCAAGATCGTCATTTCGGTTCCGATTGAAACCGGCATATCCTCGCTGCTGAAAAACACCGTCAGGATATTGCTTCGCCAAACCCACCCTAACACCACCGCAAAGACCGTTTTCTATTCCCTGTTTGGGTTGAAAATAATGAGGGGGGGGGGGGGGGGCGGACATGGCCACATCGGTTTCGATTATCGCGCTCTGGAAAAAATGCTGACCGATGCGAAATTAAAAATCACCACCAAAACCTTCTCCCCGTTTAAGCCACTTGGCGGATTGCTCAACTCACAGGTATTTTTTGTGTTGCACAAACCGTGAAGGCTTTGTGGAAATGTATGGGTTCACTGAGTCGTTGACAGCCTACGATTCGTACGACCTACGACTCGTACAACCTACGAATCGTCATTCACCCTACACTCGTCATTCTCGAGCGTTAGTGTCCGTTGGCCGCCGCGCTTCTTCTTTTAAGCGGCGGCTTACGGACACTTACGTCCTCGGGAATCTCCCTAAGGTTGGCACGGACTTTGTTGGAATTCACGGTAACCTTAGGGAGATTCCCGAAGGCGATGAAAAATATAGTCGCTGACGCTCCCTATTTTTCTATCGTTCGAGAATGACGGGTATATAACTCGTCATTCTCGAGCGTTAGTGTCCGTTGCCGCCGCGCTTTTTCTTTTAAGCGGCGGCTTACGGACACTTACGTCCTCGGGAATCTCCCTAAGGTTGGCAAGGGCTTTGTTGAAATTCATGGTAGCCTTAGGGAGATTCCCGAAGGCGATGAAAAATATAGTCGCTGGCGCTCCTTATTTTTCTATCGTTCGAGAATGACGGAGTTGGGGGTTATTTTTCTAACGCTCGAGAATGACGAGTAATACGCCTAATGCCAAAAGAAACCACCCACAAAACCACCACCCTCCTAACCTCCCTCGCCGCCTTCGTCATCGTCGTAGGCGGGATGAAAATCGCGGCGCCGTTGTTGGTGTCGTTGTTGCTGGCGTTGTTTATCGCCATCCTGATTGCTTCGCCGTATGCGTGGTTGCATGAGAAGGGAATGCCGCGACCGCTGGCGTTGCTCAGCGTGTTGTTGGTTTTCTTTGGCGCGGTTTTTTTGGTGGGGTCTTTGATTGGCTCGTCGGCGCAGGAGTTTTCCACCAAGTTTCCGGTTTATCAGGCGCGGTTGCGGGAGATGACTTCCGGGTTGCTGGGCTGGTTGAGTCAGTCGGGAATCAGCGTGTCCGACAACCTCGTCGCCGGCTATCTCGACCCCGGCAAGGTGATGGGGCTGGCCGCTTCGGTGTTCAGCGGGATGCAGAGTTTGCTCGCCAACGGTTTCCTGATTATGCTGACGGTGATTTTCATCCTGCTGGAAGCGCCCGCCATTCCCGACAAGTGGCGCGCCGCCCACGCCGATGCGGGCGATGCGGATGCGGACGCCTCCCTCGCCCGCTTCCGCGACGCCGCGCGCAATGTCAACCGCTACATGGCAATCAAGACCTCGACCAGTTTGCTGACCGGCGCGCTGGTCGCGTTGTTGCTGTGGCTGATCGGCGTGGACTATCCGCTGCTGTGGGGGGTGATGGCATTTTTGCTCAACTTCATCCCGAACATCGGCTCGGTCATCGCGGCGATTCCCGTGGTGCTGCTCGCGCTGGTGCAACTCGGCGTCGGCGCCTCCGCCCTGACTGCGCTTGCCTATCTGTGCGTGAATGTGGGCGTCGGCAGCGTGCTCGAACCGCGCATGATGGGCCGCGGACTGGGACTCTCCACGCTGGTGGTCTTCATCTCCCTGATTCTATGGGGCTGGGTGCTCGGCGCGGTCGGAATGCTGCTGTCGGTGCCGCTAACCATCGCCATGAAAATCGCGCTCGACAGCAATCAAAATACTCGCTGGATGGCGATTATGCTTGGGCCGCGGGTTGATTCTGAGGGCAAATAAGCCCGTAAAAACGGCAACCAAGAATGGCGCGATTATTTTCGCAACGTTGCCGGATACTGCGCTATCAAAACCCCGATGTTTGCTGAGATGTCCCCCGACTCCGGGTCTTTCACCAGCAGTTTCGCTTCGAGCAAATCGCGAATATCTCTCTTTGCCGTGGAGATGTTGACCTTGCCGTAGTCCCGCGCGACTTCGGGCGATGCGAGTTGAATGGATTGGATGTTGTATCGTTCAACCAGCGACATATTCAACAACAATTTCCGCCGCCTTGCGCGCACCGGCTTGCTCCATTTTAAGCCGGCGAATTGGTCATGCACATGCCCCTGCCAAATTCTTTTGAGCAACTCGTCGGCGATGCTTTCCCACACTTCATTAAGCCCGTCTAAAAAACCGGTGACCGCATACGCTATGAATGACGTTAAGTCGCCTTCATTCTGGCATTGCCGTATTTGCGCATAGTATTCCGGGCGGGTGGTGTTGTAGTGATTGGACAAAATATGCGCGCAAATATCCGGCACGCCGGCTCTCAGCAACAAATAAAATTCAACCAGCCTGCCGGTGCGTCCGTTGCCGTCATCAAACGGATGTATCCACTCGATATACACATGCGCGACGATTGCCCGGATGATTCCGTCGCTGAATGAGCGCTTGCCGGACAAGTCGCCAAATTCTTTTTGTAGCCAGTCGCAAAACCGCTTAACCAACCCTTCCACCTGATGTCTCTTTGGTCCGGGCGGCGGGCAGCGATAACCTCCGACTACGCGCTGTGATTGCGCGAACTCTCCCGGCGTTGCGCCGAACGGCGCCGGCAAATCTTTGCCGACAAAATAATGAAATTCTTGCAAGCGTTGCGGGGTGAGGGGACCGGGTTGCGATTGGTCGGGTAGTTGATTCATCGCGTCCAGGATGTTATTCACTTCCTGCTCTTGATACGCCTTGCTTTCCGCAAGGGGTTTCCCCTCAATGATTTTGATGATATCCGTTTCCGTGAGCGTATTGCCTTCGATGGCGGTCGTCGCCTGAACGCCTTTAATCAAGGAAACCCGCTTGAGTTCGCGCTCGACTTTTGGCCTGAGTGGGACCGTGGAAATGCTGCCGAGCAGGGCGCGGCATTGGCCCAACTGATAGGTGGTTTCAGCGGACAGTTCCCAATGGCGGGAAAACCGCAGGTGGTCAAATGGCATGGCGTGTTCTCATCATGGCGGGTGATTGATTATATTTTATATCAGTTTTTTGGGCAGTTTTTTGTGCAGTTTTTTGGGTATTTTTTGTGGTGAGATTAGGAAATTAGGATAATTTTATTATAATACAATGAGTTATGTTGATTTTCTTGTTTTTTAGTTTGTGCAGAAATGTGTCAAAAAGTGGTATTTTTTCTCGTCATCCGTCGCGCCATTCCCAACTACCCATTTCGTCATTCTCGAACGGTAGAAAATAGTGAGCCCCCACTTCGTCATTCTCGAACGATAGAAAAATAGGGAGCCGACAGGCGACCATATTTTTCATCGCCTTCGGGAATCTCCCTAAGGCTACCGTGGACTTTGGCGAAGCCCGTGCCAATCTTAGGGAGATTCCCGAGGTCGTAAGTGTCCGTAAGCCGCCGCTTAAAAGAAAAAGCGCGGCGGCAAACGGTCACTAACGCTCGAGAATGACGAGTACTTGGGAATGACGAAGTGGTGGTTGTTGTTGTTGTTTTTTGGGTGAATGACGAAGTGGTAGTTTTTGCTCGCCCTACCCTCTCACCTCAAAACCACCACCCCATCACTCCAACGGCACCCCCAGTTGTTGTAGCGCGTTGATAGCGCCGTTTTCGGGGTGGGGGTAGGCGGTGTAGGCTTTTTGGAATTGGGTTATGGCTTCTTCGCGGCGTTCCAGTTTGGCGTATAGGTAGCCTTGCAGGTAATACAGCCGGCTGCGCAGGTTTTTGGTTAGGGCTTCGTCGTGCATTTCGCCGGCTTGTTCCAGCCAGCCTTGCAACCGCTCCCAGTGAACTTTGTTGCCGTATTGCATCAGCACTTCGGACATGCCCATCAGGCTGTAGAAACTGCCCTGGGCGACGGCGACCATCGGCTCGATTTTGCCCAGCAGTTCGGGGTCGCCGGAGACCAGGGCGTAGCCGAGGAAGTCGCCATACTGGGCGATTAGCAGGTTGCGCAGATACCGCTCCCAGCCGTCGCTCGGCTTTGATGCGATGAGCGATTCGAAATACCGCGTCGCTTCGGGGTTGAGTTGCAACTGGATGGAGCCGGGGTCGCCGCCGCGCCGCACTTCCTGCACGAAGGCGTAGTGGCGGATGGCGCTGTCGGTGAACATCTTGCGGTCGGCGGCGTTGGTGGTCAGGAACACCGGTCGCTCGGTGGTGCGCACGAAGGCGCGCAACCGGTCTTCCTTTTTTCGCTGCGACAGGTGCGGCGGATACAGCCGGTTGCCATACAGAATGCCCTGCACATTCATCAGCGCAATGTCCGGGCGGCGCTGCTCGACGAAACGGTAGTAGCCGAGCGACGCCGTGTCCGTGTCGCCGTATACCAGCAGCACCGCGTTCTGCGGCACGAGGCCGAACACGGCGTTCGCGTAGCGCTCGGTGAAATCGCTGGCGGAGCGGTCGTTGATTGCCCAGTGCGCGTGCACCGAGGCCGCCGTCATCCCCAAACCCGCGAGCGCCGCCACGCCGGTTTTGAGCCACGGCGCCGCCGCCGCCACAAACCGGTGCTCCAGCAGCGACTGAAAACCGACCGCCAGCCACAGCGCGGCGAGCCCGTAGCACACCAGCGAATAGGGGCGAAACACCGCGACGCTGAACGATTCAAAATCAAACGCCAGCAGCGCAATCAGCACGACGCTGGCGCCCGCAAACACCAGCAGACCGGAGTAGGCTTCGGCGGTTTGCCCGCGGCGAAACAGCGCGTGAAGCCCGACCAACATCAGCACGAAACCCGGCAGCGTCAACTGCCAGACGACCTCGTTGCCGAACCAGCCGAGGAATTCCAAGCGGTCGCCCCAGCCGGCGCTCGGGCTGACATCGACACCGGCGTAATCCTGGCGGCTGATATATTTGACGAGCGCTTTGACGCTGTCGATGGCGCCGTAGAAACTCATCAACGGCTCCTGCAAGGAGCGCAACACCATCCACGCATACGGCAGGGCGGCGCTCGCCGCGGCGGCGGCGGCGAGTTCCGGCAAGCGCCGGCGCACCGTCCGCCAGGCGGGCCACGCCGCGACCAGCAAGCCCGGAAACGCCAGCGCCATCAGCGGCCAGTGATTGGCGAGACTCAAGCCGTATACCACGGCGGCGGCGAGCCATATCTTGCGGCTGTGGGCTCGGCGGACACCGCTCAAAATCAGCGCGTAGGTGGCGAAAAATAGCAGGGCGTTGAGCGTGTACACTTCGGCGATGATGGCTTGCGCCCAGAAATGCTCGGAGGCGGCGAACAGCCACGCGGCGGTGACGGCGGGCACGCGCGAGGCGCCCAGCAAGCGCGCGCAGGCATACACGCCTCCGCAGGCAAGCGCGCCGAGAAACGCGCTCGACAGATGCCCGAGGAACGCCGGCGAGCCGAAGGGTAGTTGCATGAAGAGATGGATGATGAGCGTGTATAGCGGATAGCCGGGCGGATGCGCGATGCCCCAGTGCGCGCCGACCATCAGGAACAAGCCGTCGTCTTCCAGCACCACCGTGCGCGGCAGGGTCAGGACATACAGCAGCAACGGGGCGAGCACCGACACGGCGAGCGCGAGCCAGTCGCGCGTGCGCCATTCGACCGCGACTGGCGCGGCGCGCGGCGTGACGGGCGGGCGGGATGACGGCTTGCCACGGCGCGGCGGTGCGTTGGCGCGCGTGGCTAACGAGGGCGGGTGGGTTTTCTTCTTCGGGCGTGCCATAGAGGGAGTCGTCGGGGGCGGAGATTCGTCGGGAGCGCAAGCCGCATCGTTACATCCCGCCGATGCTGATGTATGCTTTTGAGTGTATACATCTTTCCCACATTATAACGCGCATGACAACCCGGAAAATCGGCAAGAAGTCACGGCACGGGCGGACGGCTTCCAAAGCCAAAGCCAAACCCAAACCCAAAACGAACGCGAGCGCCCCGCCACGGGCGGCGGTCGCCGGCGCGCCTTCGCCGTATGGTGCGGGCGCACTCCCCTTCCCGCAAAACGCGCTCGCCGTGGCGGCGTTGTGCCTGCTGGTGGCGGTCTGCTTCTTTCCGGCGACGCAGGCGGGCTTCGTATGGGACGACTCGGTGCTGCTCAAAGCGTGGCCCGTCCAAACCCCGTCGGGCCTCCGCCAGATTTGGTTTGAGCCGAGAACCATCGCCAAAGAGGCGCATTACTGGCCCGTCTTATACACCACCTTCTGGCTGGAACACCAACTCTGGGAGCTCAACCCGCGCGGCTATCACATCGTCAACCTGCTGTTGCACCTCGCCGTCACGCTGCTGCTGTGGCGCCTGATGCGCCGCCTGGGCGTGCCGGGCGCGTGGCTCGTGGCGGCGGTGTTCGCCGTGCATCCGACGCATGTCGAATCCGCCGCCTGGGTGATTGGGCGCAAGGATTTGCTGGCGAGCCTGTTCTATTTGGCGGGCGCGCTGGCTTGGCTGCGCTTCACCGAAAACCGGCAATATCGGTATCGGTATTACGCGGTGGCGTTGGCGCTGTTCGTGCTCGCCCTGCTGAGCAAGACCATCGCCGTCACCCTGCCGGTGGCGCTCTTGATTGGGTGCTGGTGGAAGCGCGGGCGCATCACGCGCACCGACGCGGCGCGCGTGGCGCCGTTCCTGCTGGTGGGGCTCGCCATCCTCATCGCCGACTGGTTGTATTACGGCAGCGTCGATGCGGTCACCCTGCATTACTCGCCGCTTGAGCGCGTGTTGATGGCGGCGCAGTCGCTGTGGTTCTACGCGCTCAACCTGCTGTGGCCCGCGAATCTGGCGGTGATTTACCCGCACTTTGACATTCGCGCGACCAACCCGCTGGCGTGGGCGGCGCTCTTCGGCGCGCTCGCCGTGCCCATCGGGCTATGGCTCGCGCGCCACCGCATAAGCCGCGCGCCGCTCGCCGCCGTGCTGTTCTTCGCGGTCACGCTCACGCCGGTGCTCGGGTTTGTCGACTACGGCTACATGCAGTTCTCGTTCGTCGCCGACCGCTATCAGTATCTCGCCGGCGCCGGCATCATCGCGCTCAGTGTCGGCGCCGCCGCGCACGCCGCCCGCCGGTTGCCGGATGCGTGGCGCACCGCGATGCGCGCGCTGGCGGTCGTGCCGCTGGCGGCGCTCGGCGCGCTCACTTGGCAGCAGGCGGGCATCTACCGCGACAACATCACCTTCTATAGCCACGTCGCCGCCCTCAACCCGTCGGCCCGGCTGGTGCACTTCTCGCTGGGACACGAATACCACACGCAGGGACGCCACGACGAAGCGCTCGCCGCCTATCGCACCGAGCAGCGTTACGCGCGCGCACAACGCCCGCCCGACCACGCGCGCTTGCTGAAAGTGAACTTGGGACTGGGCGCCATCGCCGAGTTGCAGGGGCGGCTTGCGGAAGCGGAGGCGCATTACCGCAACAGCATCGTCCACCCGGATTCCTTCCGCCGCCTGAGCGCATTGCTGCTCAAACACCAACGCGGTGACGAGGCGCTGGCGTTGTATCAATCGTTCATTGAGGCGAATCCGCGAAGCGCCCGGCTGCAGTTTGAGGTGGGCGGCATTCTGCTCGAATTGAACCGTCCCGCCGACGCCCTGCGGCGGTTTGAGCGCGCGCTCGAACTCGACCCGTATATGAAAAAGGCGCGCAGCGGCGGCGAGCGCGCGCGGGCGTTGTTGAACAACAAAGCCGAATAAATCGGTTACACTGGCGCACCCCGAAACGACGATGGCAAGAAAAAATAGCAACAAGAAGCGGCGCAGAAACGCGGCGGTAGCGAGGTCGTCGGTCCGCCCGTCGCCGGAGCGCGATACGCCCACGCCCGCCAGTCCGTCGCCGTCCGCATCCGCATCGTTTCCGCTGTCGCTTCCGTGGTGGCGCGCGCATCCCCGCCTTCACAACCCCCTCGCCCTGCTGGCGCTCTGTGCGTTGGTGGCGGTCGCCCTCTTCCCGGCGACGCAGGCGGGCTTCGTGTGGGACGACTCGGTGCTGACGCAGGCGCGCACGGTGCAGACCTTGTCGGGCTTGCGGGAAATCTGGCTGACGCCGCGCAGCACCGAAAACGAAGCGCATTACTGGCCTATTTTGTATACGACGTTTTGGGTTGAGCACAAACTGTGGGGGCTCGACCCGCGCGGCTATCACATCGTCAGCCTGCTGCTCCACCTCGGCGTCACGCTGCTGCTGTGGCGCTTGATGCGCCGCCTCGGCATGCCGCGCGCGTGGGCGTGGATGACGGCGGCGGTGTTCGCCGTGCACCCGACGCATGTCGAGTCCGCCACCTGGGTCATCGGGCGCAAAGACTTGCTGGCGAGCGCGTTCTATATTGGCTGCGCGCTCGTCTGGCTGCGCTTCGTGGAAGACGGCAGGCGCTGGCGCTACGGCTTGGCGATGCTGTTGTTCGTGCTCAGCCTGTTGAGCAAATCCATCGCGGTCACGCTGCCGGTGATGCTGCTGATTGCGTGCTGGTGGAGGCGTGGCGAAATCACCCGCACCGACCTCGCGCGCGTCGCGCCGTTCCTGCTGGTCGGGCTTGCCATCGTGGTCGCCGACTGGTTCTACTACGGCACCGTCGAGACCATCCGCTTCGCCCTCTCGCCGCTCGAGCGCGTGCTGGCGGCGGCGCAGTCGCTGTGGTTCTACGCGTTCAACCTCGTGTGGCCCCTCCGTCTGGCGGTCATCTATCCGCACTGGGATTTCAGCGTCGCCAACCCGCTGGCGTGGGGCGCGGTCATCGCCGGCGTCGCCGTGCTCGCCGCGCTGTGGGGCGCGCGCCACCGCATAGGCCGCGCGCCGCTCGCCGCCGTGCTGTTCTTCGCGGTCACGCTCTCGCCGGTGCTCGCGCTCGTGGATTTCGGCTACATGCAATTCTCGTTCGTCGCCGACCGCTATCAATACCTCGCCGGCGCGGGACTCATCGCGCTCGGAGTCGGCGCCGCCGCGCACGCCGCCCGACGATTGCCCGGTGCGTGGCGCGCGGGTGTTCCGGTGTTGGCGGTCGCGTGGCTGGCGACGCTCGGCGCGCTCAGTTGGCAACAGGCGGGCATCTACCGCGACAACATTTCGTTCTATAGCCACATCACCTCCATCAACCCGAAGGCGCGCAACGCGCATTCCAACCTCGGCCTCGCGTATCAAACCGCCGGGCGCTACGAGGACGCGCTGGCAGCGTGCCGCCGCGAAGAGCAAAACGCGCAGGAGCGCCCCGCCGACAAACTCTGGAACGGCTGGGCGAATGTGTGCGTCGGCAAGGCGGCGGAGATGCTGGGGCGGCTCGACGAGGCCGAGCAATACTTTCGCCGCGCGTATGAACTTCGCCCGGCGTTTCCGCCGGTCATCGCCTACCTCGGCGCGTTTCTAGTCAACCGCGGCGACCGCCCCGAAGAGGCGTTGGAGTTGTTTAAGATATTGACCCGAATGAAACCGGGCAATCCCCAATACCATTCCGGCATGGGCGCCTCGTTCGCGCGCATGGGGCGCTACGCCGACGCGCTCGCCAGTTACGACCGCGCGCTCGCGCTGGCGCCGTATATGGAGGAGGCGAAAAGCAACCGCGAATGGGTCTTGAACAACATGAGCAGTCAGGGGGAATGATGGCGATGGCGATGGCGGTGGCGAGCGTGTTCGGAGAGCGCGATGGCGCGAAAGAGCGGCGCTAAGAAACGGCGTAACAAGGCGGCGGTGGCGAAGTCACCGCGGCGGGAGGAGACGCCCGCCCGCGCATCGCCCGCCGGCGCGCTTTCACCGGCGGACGCGGACGCATGGTCGACCCGGCACAACCTGCTCGCCCTGCTCGCGCTCTGTGCGCTGGTGGCAATCAGTTTCTTTCCGGCAACCATGGCAGGTTTCGTGTGGGACGACTCCGTGCTGACGCAAGCCGAGCCGGTCAAGCGTCTGTCGGGTTTGTGGGACATTTGGTTTGCGCCACGCAACATCGAGAACGAAGCGCATTACTGGCCCGTTTTATACACCACCTTCTGGCTGGAATATCAACTGTGGGAACTCGAGCCGCGCGGCTATCACATCGTCAGCCTGCTGCTGCACCTCGGCGTCGCGTTGATGCTGTGGCGCTTGCTGGTGCGGCTGGGCATGCCCGGTGCGTGGGCGTGGCTCGTGGCGGCGGTGTTCGCCGTGCATCCGACGCATGTCGAGTCCGCCGCCTGGGTCATCGGGCGCAAGGACTTGCTGTCGAGCCTGTTCTATATCGGCTGCGCGCTCGCCTGGATTCGCTTCACCGAAGACGGGCGGCGGGCGCATTACGGCTTGGCGTTGTTGCTGTTCGTGCTGAGCCTGCTGAGCAAAGCCATCGCCATTACCCTGCCGGTGTCGCTGCTGATTTGGCACTGGTGGAAGCGCGGGCGCGTGACCGGCGTGGATGTCGCGCGCATCGCACCGCTGCTGCTGGTCGGGCTCGCCATCATCATCACCGACTGGTTCTACTACGACAGCATCGAGGCGATGTCGTTCGACTACACGCTGCTCGAGCGCGTGTTGATGGCGTCGCAGTCGCTGTGGTTCTACGCGCTCAACCTGCTGTGGCCCAGCCAACTGGCGGTGATTTACCCGCACTGGGACATCGGCGCGACCAACCCGCTGGCGTGGGCGGCGCTCTTCGGCGCGCTCGCCGTGGTCATCGGGCTATGGCTCGCGCGCCACCGAATCGGGCGCGCGCCGCTCGCCGCCGTGCTGTTCTTCGCGGTCACGCTCACGCCGGTGCTCGGCTTGGTGGAGTATGGCTACATGCGCTACTCCTTCGTCGCCGACCGCTATCAATATCTCGCCGGCGCCGGCATCATCGCGCTGGTAGTCGGCGCCGCCGCGCACGGTGTCAGCCGGCTGGCGGGCGCGTGGCGGACGGGTGCGGCGCCGGCGATTGCGGCGGCGCCGGCAATCGCGGTGCTGGCGGTGCTGAGCACGCTCACCTGGCAGCAGTCCGGCATCTACCGCGACAGCATCACCTTCTACGAGCACATCACCTCGGTCAATCCCGACGCCGGACACGCGCACTCCAATCTCGGCCTCGCGTATCAGCGCGAGGGGCGGAACGAGGAAGCGCTGGCATCGTGCCGCCTCTCGCTGGAACAAGCCCTAGACCACCCCACCGACAAAGGCTGGAATGGCTGGGTGCAGATGTGTCTGGGAGAGGCGTTATCCGAGTTAGGGCGGCTAGAAGAGGCGGAGCAACACTACCGCCGCGCAGTGGAAATCCGCCCCCAATTCGTGCCCGGCCTCGCGTATCTGGGCGCATTTTTGGTCAACAAAGGCTTCCAACCCGAAGAAGCGCTCGGCATCTTCCAAGACCTCTCACGCCGAAAACCCAACAACCCCGACTACCACGCCGGCACAGCCGCCGCCCTGGGAAACCTCGGACGGCTCGAAGAAGCATTACAAAGTTTCGAGCGCGCAATCGCACTGGCGCCGGATTTAGAAAACCTCAAAGCATCACGCGACCAAGTCTTGCGAGATATTCAGCGCCGGGAGGGGGGGCAAAGCGAGTAGGTGGTTGTGAATGACGAAGTGGTTGTAAATCCCAGTGTAAAATAACCCAACAAAACACCCACCCCAACCAAAAAATGCCCCTAAGCTGGAACGAAATCCGCGCCAACACCCTCGAATTCTCCCGCAAGTGGAGCGACGAGACCTCCGAAGGCGCTGAATCCAAAACCTTCTGGGACGACTTCTTCAACATCTTCGGCGTATCCCGCTACCGCGTCGCCTCCTTCGAAAGCCGCGTCAAGAAAACAGACGGCGCCGACGGTTACATCGACTTGCTGTGGAAAGGCGTGTTGCTTATTGAGCATAAATCACGCGGCAAAAACCTCGACCGTGCACACCGTCAGGCGCTGGATTATTTTCCCGGACTCAAAGACAGCGAACTGCCGCGTTACATTCTGGTCTGCGACTTCGCGCGCTTTCGGTTGTATGATTTGGAAGAAGACGACACCCACGAATTCCCCCTCCAAGACCTGCACAAAAACATCAACCGCTTCGCCTTCATCGCCGGTTATCAAACCCACAAAATCAAAGAGCAAGACCCGGCAAACATTCAAGCCGCCGAGTTGATGGGGCGGTTGCACGACACGCTGCGCGATGTCGGTTACGGCGGGCACGACTTGGAAGTGTATCTGGTGCGCCTGCTGTTTTGCATGTTCGCCGAAGACACCGGCATCTTTAACCGCTGGCAGTTTCAAGGCTACATCGAAGACCGCACCGGCGAAGACGGCGCCGACCTCGGCTCGCATCTGAGCACCTTGTTTCACACGCTCAACACGCCGGAGCAAAACCGCCTCAGCAACATGGACGAGCAGATGAGCGCGTTCCCCTTCATCAACGGCAAGTTGTTTCAAGGGCAACTCGCGCCCGCGTCATTCGACCGCGCCATGCGCGACTCGCTACTGCAATGCTGCGGGCTGGACTGGAGCCGCATCTCGCCGGCGATTTTCGGCTCGCTGTTTCAATCCATTATGGACAAAGACGCGCGCCGCAACCTCGGCGCGCACTACACCTCGGAAAAGAACATACTCAAAGTCATCAACCCGCTGTTTATGGACGACCTGCGCGCGGAGTTTGGCAAAGTTAAAAAAAGCCGCAACAAACTGTTTCAATTCCACAAAAAACTGCGCGCCTTGAAATTCCTCGACCCCGCCTGCGGCTGCGGCAACTTCCTCGTCGTCGCCTACCGCGAACTGCGCCTGCTGGAGTTGGAAGTGCTGCGCGTCTCCCAACAAGGCGCGCGCACCTTCGATGTCAGCGCCGTCATCGCGCTTGATGTCGACCAATTCTACGGCATAGAAGTCGAAGAGTTCCCCGCGCAAATCGCGCAAGTGGCGATGTGGCTAATCGACCACCAAATGAACATGCTAGTCTCGCAAGAGTTCGGTCTATATTTCGCCCGCATCCCATTAGAAACCGGCGCCAACATCGTGCACGGCAACGCGCTACAACTGGATTGGCGCGAAGTGATTGCGCCGGAGCGGTTGAGTTTTATTATGGGGAATCCGCCGTTTGTTGGTCGACAACAGCGAACGGAAAAACAAAAACAAGAAATGATGGCGTGTTATCAACATATCAATAATGCAGGCGTTATGGATTATGTAGCGGCATGGTATTGCAAAGCAGTCGACTACATTTCCCCCGACCGTCATTCCCGCGAAAGCGGGAATCCAGAAATAAAATGCGCTTTTGTCTCCACCAACTCCATCACACAAGGCGAACAGGTCGCGCCGCTATGGAACGAACTACGCGCCCGCAACAAAATCCACATTCACTTCGCACACCGCACCTTCAAATGGACTAACGAAGCGCGGGGGAAAGCCGCCGTGTTTTGCGTGATTATTGGTTTTGGTTTACACGAAGCAAAAACCAAGCGCTTGTTTGAATACGAAAACATTCAAGGCGATCCGCACGAAGTAAAAGTGCAAAATATAACCCCATATCTGATAGATGCCCCCGATGTTTATGTGGAAAGTCGTAGCGAACCGATATTTCCCGTTCCTAAAATTCGGCGGGGAAGTGGCGCGACTGACGGCGGCAACTTAATATTGAGTGCTCAAGAACGGGATGAATTGATTGCTCTTGAACCACGCGCCGAAAAATGGATTAAACCGTATTCGATGGGCTATGAATTTATCAATGGTATCGCACGATATTGTTTGTGGCTGGTGGAATGTCCGCCGAATGAGTTGCGTGAAATGCCTTTTGTAATGAAACGAATTGAAGCCGTTAAACAAATGCGGCTCAAAAGCCCAGTAAAAGGCACACAACAAGCAGCAAACTCACCGTCCTTATTTGAACAGAACCGGCAGCCGGAAAGCGCATACTTGGCCATCCCGCAAGTTTCATCAGAGAGAAGACCCTACATCCCGCTTGGGTATTTGCCTCCCGACCATATCGCCGGGAACATGTTATTGCTTATGCCTTATGCAACTCTGTATCACTTTGGCGTAATAACATCACTAATGCACATGGCATGGATGCGAGTCGTGTGCGGGCGATTGAAAAGTGATTATCGCTATCAGCCCGGAATCGTCTACAACAACTTCCCCTGGCCCCCAAACCCCACCGCCAAACAAACCGCCGACATCGAAAGCAAAGCACAGGCCGTGCTGGACGCGCGCGCAAAGTTTCCCGACTCCACCCTCGCCGACCTATACGACCCGCTGACCATGCCACCCACCCTACAAAAAGCCCACCAAGCCCTGGACAAAGCCACAGACCGAGCCTACCGCCCCGCCCCCTTCAACAACGAAGCCACCCGAGTAGCCCACCTATTCACCCTACACCAACAGCACACCGCCCCGCTGCTGCCGAAGAAGAAACAAACTCGGCGGAGAAAATAATAGTCCCGTCATTCTCGAGAGCATTAGTGTCCGTTGCCGCCGCGCTTCTTCTTTTAAGCGGCGGCTTACGGACACTTGCGTCCTCGGGAATCTCCCTAAGACTGGCACGGGCTTTGTTGAAATTCACGGTAGCCTTAGGGAGATTCCCGAATCGAAGAAAATATGGTCGCCTATCGGCTCCCTATTTTCTACCGTTCGAGAATGACGGGGTTTTTATTACTCGTCATTCTCGAGCGTTAGTGTCCCCCTACTTCGTCATTCTCGAGCGTTAGTGTCCGTTTGCCGCCGCGCTTTTTCTTTTTAAGCGGCGGCTTACGGACACTTGCGTCCTCGGGAATCTCCCTAAGATTGGCACGAACTTGAACAAAGCGAGCGAAGCAGGCGGCGAGTAAGCCGCCATTCCCGCAGTCTTTTGAGCGGGAATGGCGTTGTTTGGGCTCAGCGCTAGTCTTAGGGAGATTGCGCGTATCATCCCTGATACGCGCCCTTCGGGCTACGCGAAAATCCGCTCCCGGCGGATTTTTCCCGAGGTCGTAAGCGCCCGTAAGTCGCTGCGCGACAACGGGCGCTAACGCTCGAGAATGACGGGTAGTTGGTATTACCCCCCCTCCCCCTGCAACGACTTCAACACCGCCTCCCGATTACCCAACGCTTCTTTCAGATTAGGATCCAACACCAACGCCCGCTCAAAACTCTGCAACGCTTCCTCAGGCCGGTTCAACCGGAACAGCGTGATACCCATGTCGGAGTGGAGTTTGGCGTTGTTCGGGTTGGTTTGGACGAAGGTTTCGTAGAGTTCAAGCGCTTCCCGGTAGCGCTTCTGCTTGCTCAACAGCGTGGCGAGGCGGTGGAAGGCGATCTCGCTGTCGCGCATGCTGCTGCGGTAGTGCGCCGCCGCTTCGTCGATTCGCCCCTGGCGCTCGGCGACGATGCCGATGCCGAGATTTGCCTTGCTGAGCCGCTTGGCGTCGAGCGGCTGTTGCGCCAGCGCAAAGCGGTATTCGCTGCGGAAGGCGGTGTGCGCGTCGTCGTAGCGCTCCTGCCGAATGTATTCCCTGCCGAGGTTGTAAAACGCGAGCCGCGCACGCGGGTTGACGGTGGTGATGTGGTGAAAGAAGGATTCCTCGCTTCGATAAATGCCCGCGTGCTGCCAGGTGACGACGCCCAGCGGAATCAATAGCACGAGCGCCAACGCCATCAACACCGCCGACACCATCAACTCAGCGCCCTTCCGCGCGCCGAGCGCCGCCTGCGCGCCCCACGCCGCGGCGCAAACCGCGAGCGCGATGACGCCGGCGCCGGCGAGGTATTGATAGCGGTCGGCGACGAATGAGAATTGCATGTAGCCGTAGTCAACGAAGCCGAGCGTCGGCGACAGCGTGACCGCGAAAAACGCCGCCGCCGCCAACGGTGCGCGGGTGATGCGCCGGCGGTAAAACCACAGCAACGCCACCACCGCCACGGCGGCGATGAAATACCCCCACGCCGGCAGGCTGGCGGCGCTGACTTCCCACTTCGGATAGATGACCGCCAACCCGGCGGGCCACAGCAGTTTGCCGACATAAAACCACAACGCCTGCGCCGCCAGCAACACGCGCTCAAGTTGCGAATAGTCAAAGGAGATTTGCTCGAGGTTTTTATAAGCCAGCCAGTCGAGGACCGTGACGCACACCCCCAGCAACAGGAACGGCAGCGCGCGCGCCAGGTCGGCGCCGGTCACGCGCCCGCGCCGCCACCAATGCCACAGCAACAACGCAACCGGAAACGTCACCGCAATCGACTTGCTCATCAGGCTCAGCATAAAAAACGCCAACGCAAAGGCGTAGTGCCGCCGGCTTCGGTGTTGTGGGTGCGGGTCTTGCACGAAACGGATGTAGTTGAGCGCCGCCGCCAGATAGAACAAGGTCGCCAGCAAATCCTTGCGCCCAATCACCCACGCCACCGATTCCACATGCAACGGATGCACCGCAAACACCGCCGCCGCCACCCACGCCCAAGCGCCCGGCACCGCCAACCGCCGCAACAGATGCCACAACAACAACGTAACGCCCGCGTGCAACAGCAGATTGACGATGTGATAACCCAGCGGGTTGAAGCCCCAGAGTTTGTGCTCCAACCAAAAGGTGGTGTAAAGCGCGGGCCAGTAATGCCCTTCCTTGTCAATGTCGCCGGGGGTAAACCAAATCTGCCACAAGCCCGACCAGTCCGAAACCGGCTGTGCCGAAGTAAACGCCAAATCGTCCCAAATAAAACCCGCCTGAGTCGCCGGGAAAAAACAAACCGCAATTAACAGACACAAAGCCAACGCCGCACCCGCCGTTACCAGCGAATCGGGAACACGCGATAAAATTGATGGCGTGTCGGCACCGCCGGATGCATCACCGCCACCGGAAGACGACGCACCACCGGACACCGGCGCCGCAGTGTGACCACCACCCGACACCACGCCACCCGCCCGCCCGCGCCGCGACCGCTTTCTGTTTTTCCTCGCGCTCATAATAGGCTAAACACCGTAACCGCCCTGCCGTGCATAAAAGGGGTGCCTATATTAATAGAAGTCGCGCGGCAAGGGAATTGTGAACCGATGCAAACGCATCTCGCTTCGTCATTCTCGAACGGTAGAAAATATGCCCCGCGCCCCGACACGGAGTAGGGAGCCCCTAACCTCGTCATTCTCGAACGATAGAAAAATAGGGAGCCGATAGGCGACCATATTTTTCATCGCCTTCGGGAATCTCATCCCGACTAGCGCTGAGTTCAAACAAAGCCCGTGCCAGTCTTAGGAAGATTCCCGAGGTCGTAAGTGTCCGGTAAGCCGCCGCTTAAAAGAAAAGGCGCGGCGGCAACGGACACTAACGCTCGAGAATGACGGCGTTGTTGTGAATGACGGCGTTGTTGGAACTCAGCGTCTGTTGGCAAGACTCACCCCCGTTGCCGCCTCGAAACGCGCCAGTGCGTTTCCCGTGTCGAGGGCTTTGCGGGCTTGTTTGGCGGCTTGGGGGAGGTTGGGGGCTTGGGCGCAGTGGGTTAGGCAGATGGCGGTGGCGTAGATTAGGCTGTCGCGCATTGCGCCGGGTTGCCCGGATAGCGCTTGCTTGCCTAACTCGGCGCAGTGGGCGGCGACGCCGGGTGCGTCTACCGGCGAGACGATTCCGGCTTGGGCGGAGTTGGGGTAGACCGGGGTTTCTTGTGCCAGACGGGGCGGGATGGGGATCATTCTGTCGGGCTGAGTGATGCCGGCTTGTTCGGGGGTTATTTTTATTGCTTGGTTGCTTTCATCGCCGTCGTCATCGCCGCCACCACCATCATAACGAAAAAACCGAGACGGCTGGCTAAGCGACGGAATACACCCGCCCTCAACGCCGCGCACAATCATCGCGCCGTCGTAGCCTGCTTCCTTCGCCAGCATGACATACACCGGCGGGTATTCTTTGTGTACATAGCCGGTCATCAAATGGGTCTCGCCGCTTGCCGCCGCTCGCAGGGGTCCGAGGGCGACTTCCAGGGTGGTGATGCAGGAGCGTTTTACCATTTGCGCGCGCAAGTCCACCAAGTCGTGCAACCGCGGCAGGTAACTCGCCTGGTCGATATAACTCCACCCGATTTGCTCATCGGCGATGCGTTGTGCGGCTTCCGCCGGCGACAAGTCCACCGGGATGCCGGCGGCGGCATAGACTTGGTGGTGGGTGACGCCGTATTTGGGACCGACCGTGCGCACGCCGTGGGAATACGCGTTGAGTCCGCAGGCGGCGAGCACGGGGGCGAGGAAGGGGGTTGCCGGCACGCTGCGCGCGTAGCCGTTGAACGGGTCGGCGATATCGACCAAGCGCTCGCAGTCAACCGCGTGACGCTCGCACAGGTTGAGCAGCGCGTCCAGCGAGCCGAGGTTTTCCTCGGCGGTCTCGCGCTTCATCCGCAGGGCGATGAGGTAAATCCCGGCCTGCACCGGGTCAACCTCGCGCTGCACGAGCATCGTCATCGCATCGGCGGCGGCGGCGCGGCTGAGCGGCTTGCTCAGTTCGGGACCGGTGGCGACTCGCTGCAAGTAGGCGCGCATACGCGCCGCCGGCGCCGGTGTTTCAGCGCGCTGAGTCAAAACTCCGCGGGCGGTGATGCGGGCAACCGGGCGCGCCAACGCAGCAACGGCAAATGCAACAACCGCCGGCGCAACAACCGCAAGCCAACGCCGCCACGCGTGCGATGCCTACAAACTGTAATACATGTCAAATTCACACGGATGCGTCTCCAAGCGCAGGCGGTTGACGTCCTCCATCTTGAGTTCGATGTAGGCGTCAATCATGTCGTCGCTCATCACCCCGCCCTGGGTCAGAAAATCGCGGTCGCCATCGAGCGCTTCGAGCGCGATGTCGAGCCCGTGCGCCACGGTCGGCAGCATTTTTTCTTCTTCCGGCGGCAGGTCATACAAGTCTTTGTCCGCCGGCTCGCCGGGGTGAATCTTGTTGTGGATGCCGTCCAACCCTGCCATCAGCATGGCGGAGAACGCCAGATACGGATTGGCGGTCGAATCCGGGAAGCGAATTTCAATGCGGTGCTGCTTGGGGTTGGACACATACGGAATGCGGCACGACGCGGAGCGATTGCGCGCCGAGTATGCCAGCATCACCGGCGCCTCGAAGCCGGGCACGAGGCGTTTGTAACTGTTGGTGCTGGCGTTGGTGAAGGCATTGAGTGCGCGCGCGTGTTTGAAAATGCCGCCGATGTAGTACAGCGCGGTTTTGCTCAGCCCGCCGTATTGGTCGCCGGAAAACATATTCTTGCCGTCCTTGAATATGGATTGGTGCACGTGCATGCCGGTGCCGTTTTCGCCGACCAGCGGCTTGGGCATGAAGGTCGCGGTCAGCCCGTGATTGTGCGCGACGTTGTGCACGACGTATTTGAGTATCTGAACTTCGTCGGCCTTTTTCACCAGCGTATTGAAGCGCGCGCCGATTTCCCCCTGCCCGGCGGTGCCGACCTCGTGGTGATGAACCTCCGCCGCCACGCCCATATCGGCGAGCACCAAACACATCAACGAGCGCACATCCGACTGGCTGTCCACCGGCGGCACCGGAAAATACCCCCCCTTGACGCGCGGGCGGTGGCCGATGTTGCCTTCTTCGTAGTCCTTGGAGCTGTTCCACGCCGCTTCGGTGGAATCGATTTCATAGAAGGCGTCGCCCATTTCATTGCCCCAGCACACCGAATCAAACAAAAAGAATTCGTTTTCGGGACCGAAATAAGCGCAGTCGCCGACGCCGGTGGAAGCGAGATAAGCCTCGGCGCGCTTGGCGATGGAGCGGGGGTCGCGCGCGTAACCCTGCATGTTGGTAGGCTCGATGATGTCGCAACGCAAGTTGATGGTGACCTCCTGATAAAACGGGTCAAGCACCGCCGAGGCGGCGTCGGGCATCAAAATCATGTCGGATTCGTTAATCCCCTTCCAACCGGAAATGGAAGAGCCATCAAACATCTTGCCCTCCTCAAAGGTGTCTTCATCGATGGTGGCCACCGGCACCGACACATGCTGCTCCTTGCCGCAAGTATCGGTAAAACGAAAATCGATGAACTTCGCTTCGCTGTCTTTGATAAGTTTCAGGGCATCTGCTACGGACATTGCTGACCTCGTGTGAGAATTAAATAAAAAATAAAACCACCCCAACGCGGGCGCGTGCCCGGCGGGGGTGACGTGTGTGTGGGTTTTTCGGTAACTTGTTTCTGATGGGAAATTGGTAACGGTATCAAGTTGTTACGAGTATGTTCTAAAAATAACATAAGCAACAGGGACTCGCTTGGAGTGCTTTGCCTGCTGGTGCGATTATACTTTAATTGACCGCTGATTCAAGATGATGCAAACAAAAAGACGCTGGATTCCCGCTCAAAAGACTGCGGGAATGGCGTTGTTTGGGCTCAGCGCCAGTCTTAGGGAGATTGCGCGTATCGTCCCTGATACGCGCCCTGCGGGCTACGCGAAAATCCGCTCCCGGCGGATTTTTCCCGAGGTCGTAAGTGTCCGTAAGCCGCCGCTTAAAAGAAAAAGCGCGGCGGCAACGGTCACTAACGCTCGAGAATGACGGGTGATGGGGAATGACGGGTAATTGGGAATGACGGGTGATTGGGAATGGCGGGTAATCGGGAATTCTTGTGTTGTTTGACGGTGACAGAGGGAAGTGTGGTGTTCATTGTTCCAACGCCTCGATAATTTGATGGTGGTAGTCTTCGTCGTTGAACTGGCATAACTCTTGCAATCCCGTTGGGCTGGTTACGTTTATTTCTATTAGCATGTCGCCGATGATGTCTATGCCGGCTAGGAAGATGCCTTGTTGGAGTAGGCCGGGTTTTAGGGTTTGGCAGATTTGGTGGTCTTGGGGGGTGAGTTCGGCGGGGTGGGGGGTGGCGCCGGCGTCCAGGTTGTTTAGTTCGGCGTCTTTGGCGTGGAGGCGGAGGATGGCGCCGAGGGGGGCGCCGTTTAGGAGGAGGATGCGTTTGTCGCCCTCTTGGGCGGCGGGCAGGTATTGTTGGGCGATGACCCAGCGTTGGTTGTTGTGGGTGGCGGTGTTTAGGTCGTTGTCGCTACCGTTGTCATCGCCGGCGTCGTAAAAGATGATGCCTTTACCGCCGAAGCCGTCTATCGGTTTTATCGTGATTCTGCCGTGGGTTTGGGAGAATTGTTTGAGGTCGTCTCGGTTGTTGGTGACTCGCGTGGGCGGGGTGAGTTCGGGGTAGTGGAGCGCCGCGAGTTTTTCATTCCAGTTGCGGATGCCGCTGGGGCGGTTGAGTACGCGCGTGGTGGCGGGGAGGTTGTCGAGTAGTAGCGTGGTGTAGAAATAGCGGCGGTCGAATGGCGGGTCGGCGCGAATCCATACGGCGTCCATTTCGCTCAAGGCGCAGTCGGTTTGTTCGCGCAGGTTGAACGGGCGGTCGGGGTCTTCGTTGACGTCCAGCCAACTGACGCGGGCGTGCGCGCGGTTGTGTTCGAGGCGCAGCGCATGCGGTTCCAGATGGCAGACTTGATGACCGCGTTGGCGCGCCGCCAGCATCAGAAAATAGGTGGTGTCTTTCCACGGCTTGACCGCCGCCAGCGGGTCCATGACGAAGGCGTGCTTCATCCCCCCCGCTTCCCCCCGCCGGCGTAGCCGAGGGTCTGCAGCGCGGCGGTGATTTCATCGAGGATGGCGGGGTCGTCGATGGTCGCCGGCATTTTCCACTCCGCGTTGTCGGCGATTTTTTTCATCGTGGCGCGCAAGATTTTGCCGGAGCGCGTCTTCGGCAGGCGCGCGACCACGACCGCCAGTTTGAACGCCGCCACGGGACCGATTTTGTCGCGCACTAGTTGCACGGCTTCGGCGACGATGGCGGAGTCATCGCGCTCCACCCCAGCGCTCAGCACCAGGCAGCCGAGCGGCAACTCGCCCTTCAAGTCGTCGTTCACGCCCATAACCGCGCACTCGGCGACGTCGGGATGCGCCGCCAGCACTTCTTCGATTGCGCCGGTGGACAGGCGGTGACCGGCGACGTTGATGACATCGTCGGTGCGCGACATCACGAACACGTAGCCGTCCTCGTCGAGATAGCCGGCGTCGCCGGTTTCGTAGTAGCCGGGGAAGGCTTTGAGGTAGGAGTCGAAGTAGCGTTGGCGCGCGTTCCACAGCGTCGGGAAGGTGCCGGGCGGCAGCGGCAGTTTGGCAACCAACGCGCCGATGCCGCCCGCTTCGACCGCCACGCCGGCGGCGTCCAGCGCTTCCAGCCGCCAGCCCGGCGCCGGCTTGGTCGGCGAGCCTTCCTTGACCGGCAGGCGCTCGATGCCGATGCAGTTGGCGCAAATCGCCCAGCCGGTTTCGGTCTGCCACCAGTGGTCGATGACCGGCACGCCGAGTTTGTTTTTTGCCCAGTTGAGCGTGTCCGGGTCGGTGCGCTCGCCGGCGAGGAACAGCGATTCAAGGCAGCCGAGGTCGTATTTTTTCAGGTATTCGCCGTGCGGGTCTTCTTTTTTGATGGCGCGAAACGCGGTCGGGGCGGTGAACAGCGACTTGACTTTGTGCTCGGCAATCACCCGCCAGAACACGCCGGGGTCGGGCGTGCCGACCGGCTTGCCCTCGAACATCACGGTGGTGCTGCCGTTGAACAGCGGCGCATAGACGATATAGGAATGCCCCACCACCCAGCCGACGTCGGAGGCCGTCCAGAAGACCTCGCCGGGGGCGATGTCGTAGATGTTTTTCATGCTCCATTTGAGCGACACGATGCCGCCGCCGGTGTCCCTGACCACGCCCTTCGGCGCGCCGGTGGTGCCCGATGTGTATAAAATATACAGCGGGTCGGTGGCCGCCACGGGCACGCACTCGGCGGCGGTGGCGCGCGCCATCGCCTCGTCCCAGTCAATGTCGCGGCCCGCGACCATGCGCGCGCGCGCCTGCGGGCGTTGCAGGATGATGCAGGTCTGCGGGCAGTCGGCGGTGGCGAGCGCGATGGCCTCGTCCAGCAACGGTTTGTATTCCACCACCCGCCCCGGCTCGATGCCGCAGGAAGCGGCGATAATCACTTTGGGCGTGGCGTCGTCGATGCGCACCGCTAGTTCGCCGGGCGCGAATCCGCCGAACACCACCGAGTGGATGGCGCCGATTCGCGCGCAGGCGAGCATCGCGATGACCGCTTCCGGCACCATCGGCATATAGAGGATGACGCGGTCGCCTTTGACGACGCCGTGCGCCGCCAGCACGCCGGCTAACTTTGAGGTGCGCTCCTTGAGGTCGTCGTAGGTCAGGTTTTGCTGGCTGTCGGTGACCGGGCTGTCGTGGATGATTGCCGCCTGCGCGCCCCTGCCCTGCGCGACGTGCAAATCGACCGCGTTGTAACAGACATTGGTCTCGCCGCCGGTGAACCAGCGATAAAATGGCGCGTCCGAATCGTCCAGTACCGCATCCCATTTTTTTGTCCAGTGAACCGCCTCGGCGGCTTCGCCCCAGAAACCGTCGGGGTCGTCGATGGAGCGCCGGTAGATTTTGTCAAATGCGTTGCTCATGGGCATCTCCGCTTCATTGGATTTATAATCGTCGCCGTGCCATCGTCGCCGTGCGCGCTCGCGCGGCTTTAAGATAGCGTTCCAACGGCAATACTAATGCAAATCAATCCAATTTGGGATAGCGGCGCGTATTACGCTAAGCCATCCACCGCCCGATGAGAACTCCGCGGCTGCTCGACCTGTTTTCGCGCATCGCCGAGGTGGGGCATTCGCTGGTCTCCTCCGGCGCCGCGCAAAAAAGCCTCGGCGACTTTTGCGCGGCGTTGCTGTCGGGGCGGGGCGAAGCGACCGGGCTGGCGCTGGCGCAGGAAATTCTTGAGCGCTATGGCCGCCTGGACGACGCCGGCAAGCGCGCCTTCTTCGCCGAGGCGGCGCGGCGTTTCGGCGTCGACGAGGCGGCGCTCAAACGCGCGCTTGACGCCTGGCAACGCTCGGACGGCGGCGCTGACCCGCGCACCATTCACTTCGCCAGCGAGCCGCAGAGCCAGAAGTTGATTCGCCGCCTGAACCGCGCGCCGGGCGGCACGCGGGCGCTGGTTGCGATGCGCGCCGACCTGCTGCGGGCGGCCAAAGCGGACGCCGCGCTGGAACAGTTGGACGGGGATTTCCGCCACTTGCTGGCGTCGTGGTTCAATCGCGGCTTCCTTGAGTTGCGGCGCATCGACTGGTCGAGCCCGGCGGAAGTCTTGGAGAAAATCATCGCCTACGAAGCGGTGCACGCCATCGACGGCTGGGATGATTTGCGCCTGCGCGTGGCCGCGCCCGACCGCCGCCTGTATGCGTTTTTTCACCCGGCGCTCGCCGATGACCCGTTGATTTTCGTGGAGGTGGCGCTGACCGGCGACATCCCCGGCGCCATCAGCCCCATACTCGCCGGCGGGCGCGCGACGCTCAATCCCGGCGCGGCGACCGTGGCGGCGTTCTACTCCATCTCCAACTGCCAAGCCGGCTTGCGCGGCATCTCGTTCGGCAATTTCCTCATCAAGCAAGTGGTTGAAGAATTGCAGGCGGAACTCAAAGGGCTCAAAACCTTCGCCACGCTGTCGCCGGTTCCGGGCTTGCGGCGCTGGGCGCGCGCCGAATGCGAGCGCGGCGAAGCGGGCGCGTTGAGCGAAGCGCAGCGCACGGGGTTGTTGGCGTTGGAGTCCGGCGATGGCGCGGAAGGCGCGGACGCCGCCGACAAGATTCTGCCGGAGGTGACCGCGCGCTACCTAATCAAAGCCAAAACCCCCGGCAATGGCCCGCTCGACCGCGTGGCACGCTTCCACCTCGGCAACGGCGCGCGGCTTGAATGGCTCAACGCCAACGCCGACCCCAGCCCACGCGGGTGGAAAAATTCCTGGGGGGTGATGGTTAACTATCTGTACGATTTGGATGCGATTGAGCGTAATCATGAGGCGTTCGCCAACGATGGCGAGGTGATTTGCTCGTCGCGTGTTCGGCGGTTGTTGTAGTCTGAGTGGTGGCGGGGTTGGGAATGCCGTCGCCCCTTGCCATACACACCGCACGGTGGCATTATCCCGCGACATCCGCCTGCTCAAACAGCGCGCAACTCAATCAACCTCAACCAACAAACCTCCGCAAAATGCCCTACTCCCATCTCATCGTTGAAACCCACGACCGGGTCGGTGTCGTCACGCTCAATCGGCCCAAAATGCTCAACGCCCTTTCCACGGCGTTGATGATTGAACTGGGGCGGGCGTTGGCGGGGTTTGAGCGGGACGATGCCATTGGTGCGATGATTATCACCGGCGATGAAAAATCCTTCGCCGCCGGCGCCGATATATCCGAGATGAAGGACAAGACCTATATGGATGTTTATAAAGAGAATTTCATCACCGAGCACTGGGAGGAAGTGACGCGCTGCCGCAAGCCGGTGATTGCTGCGGTCGGCGGTTATGCGCTCGGCGGCGGTTGCGAGTTGGCGATGATGTGCGACTTCATCATCGCCGCCGACAGCGCGCAATTCGGGCAGCCGGAAATCAACCTCGGCATCATCCCCGGCGCCGGCGGCACGCAGCGGCTGATTCGCGCGGTAGGCAAATCCAAGGCGATGGAATTGTGTTTGTCGGGGCGGATAATGTCCGCCGAGGAAGCCGAGCGCGCCGGGCTGGTCGCGCGCGTGGTGCCGGCGGACGCGTTGCTCGAAGAGACGATGAAAACCGCGCAAGCCATCGCCGCGAAATCGCTGCCGGCTTTGATGATATGCAAGGAGTCGATTAACCGTTCCTTTGATAGCGGTTTGTCCGAAGGGTTATTGTTTGAGCGCCGGCAATTCCATTCGCTGTTCGCCAGCGAAGACCAGAAAGAAGGCATGGCAGCGTTCGTGGAGAAGCGCAAGCCGGAGTGGAAGCATCGGTAGTGTGGGTTCTCAATGAATGATACAAATAAAAAATTCCTACAACTCGTCATTCTCGAGCGTTCCAATCACTCGTCATTCTCGAGCATTCCTATCACTCGTCATTCTCGAGCGTTAGTGTCCGTTTGCCGCCGCGCTTTTTCTTTTAAGCGGCGGCTTACGGACACTTGCGTCCTCGGGAAAAATCCGCCGGGAGCGGATTTTCGCGTAGCCCGCAGGGCGCGTATCAGGGATGATACGCGCAATCTCCCTAAGATTGGCACGGGCTTTGTTGGAATTCACGGTAGACTTAGGGAGATTCCCGAAGGCGATGAAAAATATGGTCGCTGGCGCTCCCTATTTTTCTATCGTTCGAGAATGACGAAGCGGTGGGAATGACGGCACCCGCTCTTTACAATATTATCGAATGAACACCTCCACCCTCACCTGGCGCACCGCACTTATCGTCCTCGTGGCGGGGTGCGTGATTTCGAATGTGGGGTTTGGCATTCGCTCGGTTTTTGGGTTGTTTCTTGAGCCGATGACCATCGCGCGCGACTGGCCGCGGGAGACTTTTGCGCTGGCGATGGCGTTGCAGAATTTGTTGTGGGGCGTGGCGTTGCCGTTTGCCGGCGCGATGGCAGACCGCATGGGACCCGCGCGGGTGATTATCATCGGGGCGCTTATTTACAGCGTCGGGGTGTGGGGCATGAGCGCCGCCGAGAGCGGTTTGGCGCTGCACTTGACCGGTGGCATTCTGACCGGAACCGGCATCGCCTTCTCCTCGTTCTCCATCGCCCTGGCGGCGATGACGCGCGTGGTGGGTCCGGAAAAACGCTCGCTGGTGCTGGGGCTTGGCACGGCGGCGGGCTCGTTTGGGCAGGTCTTGTTTTCGCCCATCAGCCAGGGGTTCATCGCCGCCTACGGCTGGAACACGACGCTGCTGATTCTCGCCGCCACCACGCTGTTGATGATTCCGCTGGCGCTGCTGTTGCCCGGCGACCCGTCCCAATCGAGCGAGCCGCACAGCGAGCAGAGCATCGGCGAAGCGCTGAGCGAAGCGGTGACCCATCGCGGCTTTTTGCTGCTCACCACCGGCTTTTTCGTGTGCGGTTTTCACGTGTCGTTTATCACCGTGCATTTCCCGGCGTATGTCAAAGACCTCGGACTCAACCCGGCGACCGGCGCCTACGCGCTCGCATTGATTGGGCTGATGAATATCGCCGGCTCGTTTTTGTCCGGCATGATGGGGCAGCGTTGGAGCAAAAAATGCAGCCTCAGCGGCATCTATCTGGCGCGCTCGGTGTGCATTTTTCTGTTGCTGATGGCGCCGAAAACCGAGCTCACGATTTACCTGTTCGCCGGCGCCATGGGCATCTTGTGGCTGTCCACGGTCCCGCTGACCACGGGCATCGTTGTGCAGGTGTTCGGGCTGCGCTACATGGCGACCTTGTTCGGCGTCGTCTTCCTCAGCCACCAGGTCGGCAGTTTTCTCGGCGTGTGGCTCGGCGGTCGGTTGTATGACATCAGTGGCTCATACGACGGCATGTGGTGGGCGGGCATCGTCGCCGGCATACTGGCGGGAATCATCCACCTGTTGATTAACGAAAAGCCGCTGCCGAGGCTGTCGGCGCAACCGGGCTAGCCATCACGCCGCGCCGATTGGCGCGTGAGTAAAATCAGGTTGACTCTAGTTTACTCATGAGTAAAATCGAGTTAATGTGATTTTACTCATGCCCGCATCCGCCCGAAATCGCTATTTGTCCGCCCCCGTCCGCGCCGACTTGCGGAAGAAAATGGTGTTCGTCGGCGGGCCGCGGCAGGTCGGCAAAACCACGCTCGCTTTGTCGCTGCTGAAGACTGGGACCAAGACGGCGAAGCATCCCGGCTACTTGAACTGGGATGACCCGGCGGTTCGCCCGCCGCTGTTGCGCGGCGAACTTCCGGGCAAGGAAAAACTGATTATCCTGGATGAAATTCACAAGTATCCGAAATGGCGAAATCTGGTCAAGGGGTTTTATGACTCCGGCGCGGGACGCGTGTCGTTTTTGATTACCGGCTCGGCGCGCCTCGACTATTACCGAAAGGGCGGCGACTCGCTTCAGGGGCGCTATCACTACCACCGCCTGCATCCGTTTTCATTGCGCGAGATGAATGCGAAGCCGACGCCGGACGACATGCAGACGCTGCTCAAATTCGGCGGCTTTCCCGAGCCGTTGATTTCCCACAACGCGCGAACCTGGCGGCGGTGGCAGCGGGAGCGGCTGTCCCGAGTCATCCACGAAGACGTGCGCGAACTGGAAAATATTCGGGAAATCGGGCTGATTGAATTGCTGGTTGAAGCCCTGCCCGCGCGGGTCGGCTCGCCGCTTTCCATCAAAAGTCTGCGCGAGGATCTCGGCGTGGCGCACGAGACGGTCGAGCGCTGGGTGAAAATTCTGGAAAATATGTATCTCTGTTTTCGCCTGCCGCCGTTTGGCGCGCCGACCATTCGCGCGGTCAGAAAGGAGCAGAAACTATACCTGTGGGATTGGTCTCAGGTCGCCGAAGGCGGCGCGCGGTTTGAGAATCTGGTCGCCTGTCAACTGCTCAAATACTGCCACCATATTGAGGACACGCAGGGGCATGCGATGGGGTTGCGGTTTATCCGCGACACCGACCGGCGCGAAGTTGATTTCGTCGTGCTTCGCGGGAAGAAGCCGCTGTTTGCGGTCGAGTGTAAAACCGGCGAAAAAAGCGTGAACCCGGCGATACGCTATTTCCGCGAGCGCACGAATATCCCGGCGTTCTATCAGGTTCACACGGGCAGCCGCGACTACCTTTACGGCGGAGTTCGCGTGCTGCCCTTCACCACTTTTTGCCGCGAATTGAAACTCCCCTGACGGCCTAATCTCAGCCGCCGCCGGCGACGATGCCCTCCATCGCCTTGAGGAAATGCTTCACTTCCTTTGCTGTGTTGTAGTGGCACATCGACACGCGCACGCAGGTTTCCAGGTTGAGCGGGGTGAGGATGTTGGCGGAGAAGTAGTCGTTTTTTCGGATATGCACGCGCACGCCGTGGTCGCCCAGCCGGCTCACGACTTGCGCCGACGGCACGCCGCGCACGGCGAGCGACACCAGCCCTTCCCTTCCGGCGTTGTCGTCGCCGCCGATGACGAAAACTTCCGGCATGTCCGCCAATCCTTTTTGACCGTCGGCGCCGTGCAGCATCACCTCGGTCAGGTGTTTTTCCTGCGCGGCGATGGCGTCGCCCGCCGCGGCGATTCGCTCCCGGCGCGTGCTTGCCTCGTTTGGATGCGGCGACACCTGCGCACCCAGCCAGTCGAAGTAGTCGACCACTTCGCTGAAGGTCGCGTAGGCGGCGGCGTCGCGCGTGCCCAATTCCCAGAAGTCGTCCGCGGTGCCGTCCAGTTTGTCGTGCGGCACGACGCTCAGCCGCGGCGACACCCAGGCGAAACCGTAGTTGTGCCGGGAAAACACCTTATACGCCGACACCGCGTAGGCGTCGATGGCGTAGTCTTCAACATCAATGCCGCCGTGCGGGGCGTGCTGAATGCCGTCGACCACGATGAAGCAGTCCGGCGACGCCTGTCGAATCGCCGCCGCGAGCGCTTTCACATCGACCGATATGCCGGTTACCGGGCTGGTCTGGATGAGGGTCGCCACGCGCAAATCGGCGCTCAGATGCCGCCGGTAGTCGTCGACGCCGACCGTGCCGGTGTGCGGGTCGTGCGCGACCGCCACGTAGTCGGCGCCCGCCTGCGCCGCCCAGCGTTTGGCGGCGCTTGCCGTCGCCGGATGCTCCAGCGTGCCGCCCAACACCTGCGCGCCCGGATAGTCTTTCGCGGCGCTCAGAACCGCGGCGCGAATCACGCGAAACAAACACTCGGTGCCGCTTTCGCCGACGAACACTCGCCCATTACTGTCGCCAGGCTCGCCGGATTCAACGCCGAGAAAGGCCAGCATGTCCGCCCTGCCCCGCTCGATGAGGCGCCCCATCTCGACGGACGCCGGGTTGTCCCTGCCCTGATTGTCGGGAATGGCGGACAGCCGGGCGTTGACCTCGACCACCGACTTCAAGGTCAGCGAGCCGCCCGCGTTTTCAAAAAAAATTCGCGCGCCCTGATAGGGGCACTCGGCGACGTGGTGAAACCGCTCCCGAATTTCGTCTAGCAGCGCCTCGCTGAACATGCCTTGCGCTCAGCCCATGCTCGCTTGCGCGCCGGGTTTTTTTTGGAAGAACGCGCGATAGATGCTCGCCAGCAGCGTCACGAAGCCGGCTACTATTAACCCGAGCGCGATGGGGCGGGCGAGAAAACCGCTCCATTCAAAGTGCAACATCTGCATCGCCTGAGCGAAGGTTTGCTCGCCGATTTTTCCGAGGATGAGACCGAGCACGATGCCCGCCACCGAGTAGCCGGAGCGCCGCAGGAAAAACCCGACCACGCCGGCGACGAACATTGCGATGACGTCGATGGTCAAGCCGCGCACGGCATACGCGCCGACCGTCGCCAGCAGCAATATCATCGGCGCGAGAAATTGGAACGGAATGCGCAGCAGGTTGATGATGGTTCGGGTTTCCAGATAGCCGATGAGCAGGATGGACAGGTTGGCGAAAAACATCGCGGCGAAGACCACCCACACGAGGTCGGCGCTGTTCAGGAACACCAGCGGTCCCGGCTCCATGTCGTGCATCTGAAACACGCCGACCATCATCGCGGTTAGCGCGCCGCCGGGCAATCCGAGCGCGAGCAACGGAATCATCGCGGCGCCGGTGGCGGCGTTGTTGGCGGTCTCGGAGGCTATGACGCCTTCCAGTTTGCCGCGCCCGAATTCTTCGCGTTTTTTCGACCAGCGAACCGCTTCGTTATAGCCCATGAACGCCGCCAGCGTGGCGCCGATTCCCGGCAGAATGCCGCAGAAAAACCCGATGATAATCGAGCGGATGACGGCGATTTTATGCGCGAGCAACTCGTGTAAGGAGGGGAAGTTGACGCTCATCTTGGGCGCTTTATACGCGCCGGACGCCTTCCTCTCGGCTTGAATAAAAATCTCCGAGACCGCGAAGAAGCCGAGGATGGTCGGGATGAAGTGGATGCCCGCCAGTAGGTAGGGCATGCTGAAATCGTAGCGCGCGATGCCGCCCACCGGGTCGAGTCCGACCACCGCCACCAGCAGCCCGGCGAGGATCGACAGCCAGCCTTTCCAGAAGGTCTTGGCGCCCACCGAGGAGGCGACCGCCAGCCCGAAGAACACCAGCGCAAAGATTTCCGGCGGGCCGAACGCCGAAATCGCCCAGCCCGCAATCGGCGCGGTCGCCGCCATCATCACCACCGCCGACAGGGTGCCGCCGATGGCGGAGCACATGACCGCCGCGCCGACCGCTTTTCCGGCTTGCCCTTTCTGCGTCATCGGGTAGCCGTCGAACGCGGTCGGCGCGTTTTCCGGGGCGCCGGGGATGTTGAACAAAATCGCCGTAATCGCGCCGCCGTATACCCCGGTGCAGTAAATCACCGAGAACAACATGATGCCGTGCTCCGGCGAGAGGTGCGCGGTGAACGGCAGCAGGATGGCCGCCAGCGTCAACATGCTGACGCCGGGAATGGCGCCGAACAGCATGCCGCCAATCACGCCGCCGATGAAGACCAGCACGCCGATGGGGTCGCCGAACAGCGCCACCGTGCCGCCGAGAAAATTGTTGAACGTGTCCATTGCTTGGCGTTGTAATGCGCGCGGTTATTGCAGCAGGGTGACGATGCCGGTGCCGATTTCGTAGAACGGGCTGAGGTTGCCGGTGGGCAATCCGACATACAGCACGCTGACGAAAAGCAGCAGCAGCAAACCGATGATGATGGCGGTGATGAGCGCCATCCAGCCGGGGCGGCGCTCGCCCATCAGGCACATCACGCCGACCACGAAAAACGGCGCCAGCGAATAGAAGCCGATGTCGCTCAGCAGCGCGCCGAAAAAGACCGGCAACGCCAGCATCGCGCCGACCGGGTTGGTGCGCGCGGCGGCGAGGTAGAGCGCAATCAGCACGCCGGCGCAACCCAGTTTGACCGGGTGAAGCGCCGCCTCGTCCAATGAAAACCACGCCAGCGCCCACGCCGGCAACAGCAAGTAGGCGAGCGGCAACGCCAGCAGGAGGAAGGTGGAAAGATACCACTTGAGGTTGTTGTGGCGGTTTTCCGATGACCGCGCCGCCGCCTCGGCGCCGTCGTCGCTTGCCGCTTGGAGCATCGCGGAGGCGCCGTGTCCGCCGGTCTTCCAGTTATACGCGAGTTGTCCGAGGGCGGCGATGACGATCAGCAACAGCACCGTGCGCGGCCACGCGGAGGCGCCGAATTTGTAAATCTCGATTTCCTTGTCGAACGGAAACGAATAGGCATACAGGACAGCCGCCAGCGCCAGCCACAACGCCACCTCGACCAGATGCCCGATTTTCAACTTGCCCATGCTGATTTTCATCATCTCCTCCGGCTACAACTACCCGTCATTCTCGAGCGTTAGTGTCCGTTTGCCGCCGCGCTTTTTCTTTTAAGCGGCGGCTTACGGACACTTACGCCCTCGGGAATCTCCCTAAGGTTGGCACAGGCTTCGCCAAAGTCCACGCCAGCCTTAGGGAGATTCCCGAAGGTGATGAAAAATATAGTCGCTGTCGCTCCTTATTTTTCTATCATTCGAGAATGACGAAGTGGTGGAGGTCATTTCACATCCAACCCCATCTGTTTATAGACGCCGCGGTATTGTTCGATGGTGTTGCTAATCAACTCGCGGCTGCCTTCGGTGTCACGAAAACTTTCAATCAGGGTCATATATTTGCTTTCGTTGAAGTCCTGATAACTCGTTTCGCAAAAGGCTTTTTGGAACGCCCACTGCAACCACGCCACGCGCTCCGCCGGCGCGCCTTTGTGCACGAAGAAACCGCGGAAGCGGTATAGCGGCTCAAAATCCAGCCCCGCGTCGGTCAGGCTCGGCACATCCGCGAACGCCGACGGCGCTTCTTTGAGCAGCGTCAGGATGGGCTTGAACAGCCCGGCGTCGAGAAATTTGCGCACATCCCCCGGCTGCTCAAAGAGCGCGTCAACCTGCCCGCCGGCGAGCGAGCCGTAGCGCGGCGCGCCCTTGTCAAACGAGATTTGCTGGATTTTCATGCCGGTCGCGTCGGTGATGAATTTCATCAGCACCCTTTCCATCGAGCCCTCTTTGGACACGTTGGCGATGGTCGCCTTGCCGTTCTGCGCCTTGACCCATGCGACGAAAGACGGCCAGTCGTCAAAGCGGTCTTCGTTGGCGCGAATGTAAATCTGGTTGAAGGTGATTTGCGAAGTCACCAGCGGAATCAAATCCGTCGCCGGATTCGGGCGGCTCGAGTCGAGCGCGTGCGCGCTGGACGAGTCATCGATGTGCTCCAGCACGGTGTAGCCGTCCGCCGGGGTCGCCATGAAAGCGGTCATGCCGACGGTGCCGGAGCCGCCCGGTTTGTGGTCGCGGTTGATGGCGACGCCGGTCAACCCGGTGACCGCCTGCGCCATCGCCTGCGCCACCTGACCCGAGCCGCCGGCGGGACCATACGGCACAATCATGCTCAACGCGCGCGCCGGATAACCGCCCGGATTATTGATGTTCGCCGGCAGCGCATCGGTCGCGCACACCGCATACGCCGCATTGGCGGACAGCGCCATGGCAGCCAGCGCGGTTGCCGCGGAAGTTACGAAGGGTCGTCGTTTCATCTTTCTACTCCTCAATAGTGGTTGGTTGAATGGGTGTCGCGCGGTCCGGTTGTTCGCCGCCAAGCGCTCGGCGGCGGGACCGTCAATCCGTTGATGCGCGCTAGTGTAGCACTTTTGCCGGCGCGTCAACTCACCGCCCGCGCGAGGATGACGCCGCCCGAACACAGCAGAATCACCAGTATCAACCGCTGGAAGCGCGCCTCGCTGATTGACCCGCGCAGCCGTTGCCCGACCAGCATGCCCAGCACCACGGGCGCGGCGGCGGCGGTTGAATACAGTAGCAGCGGGCCGTCGAGGATGCCGGCAAAATAGAGCGCGGCGGTCCACGGAAGCACCGCGCTAATATACAGGAAACTGATTGAGCCGATGAATTGGTCTTTGCCGAGGTTTTGCAGCGAGACCAGGTAGATAATCAGCATCGGTCCAAAAAAAGACGAGATGCCGCCAATCACCCCGCTGGCGAGGCCAAACACCAGCCCGGCGGGTTTCTCCGCCGACGCCGGGATATGCAGTTTGCGCCCGCTGCCCTGCAACAGGGCAAAGACGATGACCGCCACGCCGACGATGACCAGCAACGCCGCCTCATCGATGCGCGTCAGGACATTCACGCCGACCCAAGTGCCCACCAAAATCGCTGCAAAAACGGGCCAAAACCGCCCAACCACATTCCCCACCCGCCCCACCTGCGCCACCTGCCACAAATTCGCCACCACCACCGGAATAGCCATCACCGCTACCGCCATCTGCGGCGGCAAAACCAACGCCATCAACGGCACGGTCAACAACGGCGTGCCAACCCCAAGCGCGCCTTTGATTAATCCGCCGCAGGTTAACGCGAAGGCGCACCAGAGGAGGACGGGGAGGGGGAATTCTGGGGGCATTTGGTTGGGGGGTTGGGTGGTGGGAGGGGGATGATAGCAAATGGGGGGAGGGGAGTGCGGGTTGTGGGGGTGGTTGTTGTTGTTGTTGAATTCATCAACCACCACCACTTCGTCATTCCCGAACGGTAGAAAATAGGGAGCGCCCCAACCCCGTCATTCTCGAACGATAGAAAAATAGGGAGCGTCAGCGACCATATTTTTCATCGCCTTCGGGAATCTCCCTAAGGTTACCGTGAATTCCAACAAAGCCCGTGCCAACCTTAGGGAGATTCCCGAGGACGTAAGTGTCCGCAAGCCGCCGCTTAACAGAAAAAGCGCGGCGACAACGGACACTAACGCTCGAATGACGAGTAACCCTCCTCCCCTCAAAACTCCCGCAAAAACTTACCCCCATCAATTTTATACAACACCAACCCCCGCTCCCTGACAACGCTGTCGCTTTGCTCAACCACCGGCAACAAAGCCGCCGGTGTTTCAGCGCTTTCCGCCAGGAAAATCGCCACCGTGAACGGCTCGGTGATGTGCGCTACCGTTTGCTTCATCGTGGCCACGTCGGTGAACGGGTGGATGATTTTCATGGTGAAGGCTACGCGATGTGGCGGGTATATCGGGGCGGGGTAGATGGGTGAGAACAGCACGTCGGCGTAGCCGGTGTGTTGGTTGATGAAATCGCCGACTCCTTTCAGCGTGGGTTTGATGTCGGTGGCGAAGAATCGATTGAGGCTGCGCACATCCGCTTCTTGCCAGGGCAATGACAACAGCACGGCGGGCAACAACACGACGGGCAGCCAACGCCGTGCCGTTGCGGCGGATTTTAAGGTTTTGCGGATGACCGCCGGCGGCGTGAATCGCGCGCCGAGCAAGGCGGCGCGTTCGGTGATGCCGATGAGCGCGAGCGGCGCCAGCACCGGGAGCAGCGCGTAGGGCAATGTAAATTTCAGCACCGAAAAGTTGTGTATCGCCGAGTTCTGGCGCAGCAAATACACTTGCAATAAACACGGCAATAAGACGCACGCCATGAGCGCCAGAGTGGAGGTGAGCGAGTGCGTGTTTTGTGCAATCGGTGTGTTGTTTGCGTTCGCGTTCGTTTTTGACCGCGGCACACGCACACACGACAACGCCAAGCCGAACAGCAGCACCGCGAGGCCGCCCCAAAGCATGAATACCGCGGGCTTGCCCAATCCGAGCGGGACATGTTGCAGCCAAAAAACTCTAAAAAATCCACCGAGACGCTCCAGCCAACGCCCATCGTCCGATACACCGCTTCGCTCCAGCGCGCGCTGCATCAACGCCGGCAATTCGCCGAGCCAATAGAGTTGCAACATAAACAAACCGAGCGCGAGCGCTGCCGGCGCCCAGAACAACACGCTTGCGCGCACCCACCCTGAAAACGAGCGGCCGCATTGCCCGCGCACCACGCGCACCAACCATACCACGCCTGCCACGCATAAGAACAAGTAGTCGGTCAACACGCCGCAGAACATCAGCGCCGCTTGTAACGCATTGATGATGCGCCGCGCGCGTGTCGAAGCCGTAACCGATGTGCGCATGGTCTCCAAAAACACATAAAACGCAAACAGCGGCAGCACCGCTTGGTCAACCAGATAGACGACCGAGTTAAAATACATCGCCATCGGCGTGAACAACGCCAGCGGAATCGGAATCGCCGCCAATGCGGTGGCGTTGCCGAGACCGAAACGTTGTTGCGTGAGCAAACTAAATAGCGTGAGCGACAACAACAGTGTGACGACGAACTGACAGAACAGGTTGTAGCCGATGACCAGCCCGACATCGGCGCGCTTGCCGGTGAAGCGCGTCAGAAAATAAATCGGAACAATCGCGCCCGGCGGAAAACTTTGATACACGACACGGCTTTCGAGCGTCGGTGTTTCAACCGATTTGGGAGTCCAGATAAGCGCGAACCCGGATTCGAGCGGGCCGTCGTCAACCCAGTGGTTGGTATGCAAAATGGTTTGCGCGGTCAACCAGTGATGTGGGCCCGGCTGGCGCTCGTCGTTAAGGTGCCCTTGAAAATGCACGCTCAACAAGTCTTGCCGCATCTCCAACGACCACGCGAAGCAACTCGCGGCCAGCAAAAACAACACGCTGAGCGCCGCGGCTAACCTTTTAGTTGAAGTGGGGGGGGGGGGCAATGTGGTTTGAGGCGGCGGCGTGCTTGCTACGCCGGCTTCGTTTCCTGTTGGCGGGCTTGCGCGTCATGTTGAATGCTTATAAAGAGAACTATTCGACATCACCCCCCACCCCCCAAAATCTGCAAAACATAATCCCGATTAACCCTCGCCTCTTCAAGCCCCGGGTCCAACGAAAGCGCCTTGTCGAAACTCCGCACTGCCTCCTCAGAGCGGTTCAAGTTAAACAACGCAACCCCCATCCCGGAATAGACTTTGGCGTAGTCGGGTTGGATTTCTATTAGGGTTTGGAAGTGGGTGAGGGCTTCGGTGTAGCGTTGTTGTCTGAGTCGCAGCGCGCCGAGGTGGTTGAGCGCTTCGGGGAAGCGGGGGTCTATTTCCAGTGCGCGTTGGTAGTGGGCGGCGGCTTGGTCTAGGCGGTTCATTTCCTCGGCGACGAAGCCCAGGGTTGCGTGGATTTCCACCGAGTCGGGGCTTTGCTCGCGGCTTTTGCGTAGCGCCGCCAGCGCATCTTCCAGACGACCCTGCTTGCGGTACTCCAGCGCGCGGCGGTAGTGGGTGTCCGCCAGTTGGCGCTGTCCGTGCTGCTCGACTTCTTGCTGCATTTTGTCCAGTTGCTCGCGCGCGCTTCCCAGTTCTTGACGCGACGGGTCGAGTTCCAACGCGCGCTCAAGGTTGTGCAACGCTTCACCGGGGCGCTCCAGCCACACCAGCGTGGCGGCCATGCCGGCATACGCTTTCATATAGTCGGGGTCGATGGTCAGCAACTTGCGATACAAAGCCAAACTCTCATCGTATTGCCGGTTGCCGGTCAGCAGCCGGGCGAGGTTGTGCAGCGCGTTCTTGGAGCGCGGCTTGGCTTGCAACGCCAGACGGTAGTATTCCTCCGCCTGCTCATACTCCTCCAAACCTTCATGCACGACGCCCATGTTGATATGCGTGGAGACCGCCGCCCCCGGATTGTCCGGGTCGAGATTTCCCAGAGCGGCGCGGTAGGCGGCGAGCGCTTCCTCGTGGCGCTCCTCGTTCTTGAGCCAGCCGCCGAGGTTGTAGTGCGCCGACCGCGCATGCGGGTTGTGGTCGGTAATGTGGGCAAAGAACACGCCTTCATTTCGGTAGATGCCCGCGTGTTGCCAGGTGGCGATGCTGAGCGGAATCAGCGGCACGAGCGCCAGCGCCGCCAACGCCGTCGGCTGAGCGCCTTTCCACACACGCGGCAATGCGACCTGCGCGCCCCACGCCACGGCGCCGACCCCAAGCGCGATGATGCCGGCGCCGGCGAGGTATTGATAGCGGTCGGCGACGAACGAGAATTGCATGTAGCCGTAGTCGACGAAACCGAGCGTCGGCGACAGCGTGACCGCGAAGAACGCCGCCGCCGCCAGCGGCGCGCGGGTGATGCGTTGGCGGTAAAACCACAGCAGCGCCGCGACCGCCACGGCGGCGATGAAATATCCCCACGCCGGCAGGTGGTCGGCGCCGACTTCCCAGTGCGGATAGACGACCACCAGCCCGGCGGGCCACAGCAGTTTGCCGACGTAAAACCACAACGCCTGCGCCGCGATTAGCACGCGCTCGAGCGACGAGTAGTCGAGCGAGACTTCCTCGACGTCCTTGTAAGCCAGCCAGTCGATGACCGTCACGCCCAGCCCCAGTAGCAGGAACGGCAACGCGCGCGCGAAGTCGGCGCCGATGACGCGGCCACGCTTCCACCAATGCCACAGCAGCAACGCGACGGGCAGCGTGACCGCAATCGATTTGCTCAGCAGGCTCAGCATAAACAACGCCAGCGCGCGGGCATAATCCGCCCGCCGCCGGTGCTCGGCGAAGCGCAGGTAATACAGCGCGGCGGCCAGATAGAAGCCCGCCGCCAGCAAGTCCTTGCGCCCCATCACCCACACCACCGACTCCACATGCAACGGATGCACCGCAAACACCGCCGCCGCCACCCACGCCCACGCAACCGGCATCGCCAGCCGCAACAACAAACGCCACAGCAACAGCGTGACGCCCATGTGCAGGAGCAGGTTGACGAGGTGATAACCGAGCGGATGCAAGCCCCACAGCCGATGCTCCAACCAAAAGGTGGTATACAAAACGGGCCAGTAATGCCCTTCGTATTCCTTCAGCGAGCGCGGCTCAAACCAAATCTGCCACAGCCCGGAGAGGTTCTGCAACGGCTTCGCGCCGGACAACACGGCGTCATCCCAGACGAAGCCGGCTTGCGTGGCGGGGAAATAACTGACCGCAATCAGCAAACACAACGCGACCGGCGCGACCCACGGCGGGCTCAGCCATGCCGGTGCATTGGCGGGTGCGGCTACGGACGAAGACGCGCCGCGCTCACGCCGTGGCTTGTTGCGGTGTTTTTTGGCTGCCATCGCTTACTGGTTTTTCCCTCGCATTACTTGTCATTCTCGACACAACCTCGTCATTCGAGCGCAACCGCCACGCCCCACCCCCTACCCCCCAACCTTAACCACAGTCCGCCCCCAATTCGACCCGTCCAAATACCCGTCAAACACCCCCGGCAAATCATCAAACGCCACTTCGCGAGTCACCATCTGCTCAAGTTTATCCGGCTTCAAATCGCCGCCCAGTCGCGTCCAAATTTCGTCTCGTATTTCGAGCGGCATTTCCACCGAGTTGATGCCGAGTAGCGACACGCTGCGCAGGATGAACGGCATTACCGTGGTGTTGAGTTTGTAGTCGTCCACCAGGCCGATGCTGGCGATGTTGCCCCATGGTTTGACGGTGCGCGTCAGCCATGCCAGGGTTTCGCCGCCGGCGTTGTCCACGGCGCCGCCCCATTGCGCTTTTTCCAGCGGGCGGTTGCCCATTTCCACCGTGCGGCGGTCGATGAAATCGCCGGCGCCGAGTTGGCGGAGATAGTCGTGCCGGTCTTGCTTGCCGGTGAAGGCGACCACCTCGTAGCCCGCGGCGCTGAGGATGTTGATTGCCATGCCGCCGACCCCGCCGGTCGCGCCGGTGACCACCACGGGTCCGTTGTCTTTGCGCTGGCCGTTTTGCTCCATGCGCACGACCGCCAGCGCGGCGGTGAAGCCGGCGGTGCCGATCGCCATCGCTTCGCGCGCGCTGAGTCCTTTCGGCAACGGCACGACCCACTCCGCCGCCACGCGCGCGACCTCCGCATAGCCGCCGTCGGCGGTCTCGGACAGCCCGCTGCCGCACACCAACACCTCATCGCCTTCCCGGTAACGGCTGTCGCTCGATTGCAACACCGTGCCGCACAGGTCGATGCCGCCGTTGAGCGGAAACCGCCGCAAGATTTTGCCGCGACCGGTCGCCGCCAGCGCGTCCTTGTAGTTGATGCCCGACCACAACACCCGGACGACCACCTCGCCGGCGGTCAGGTCGTCCAGCGTGAGTTCTTCAAAAGCGGCGACGATTTTCTCGTCAACTTGGTTGATTCGGTATGCGCGAAACGGGGACATATTAGGCTCGCAAATGTAGTGGACTGGAACGCGGAAAATGGGCGCGCAGGAATTCCATCTGGTCGGCAAGCACGCGCCGCCCCTGCAGGTAGATGTATTCGGCGTGCGTCGGGGTGAACGGCACCGCCAGCAATTCCATCCCGGCCTGCTGCGGCGTGCCGCCCGCTTTGCGGTTGTTGCAACGCACGCACGCGGTCACGACATTGTTCCAACTGTCGGCGCCGCCCTGGCTGAGCGGCGTCACATGGTCACGCGACAACCGCCCGCGCGAAAACCGACCGCCGCAGTAAAGGCAGATATGACCATCGCGCTGAAACAACGGCAGGTTATGCAACGGCGGAATATAACTCGCGCGCATCTTCATCACCGCATGATTGTCGCCGTGCGTGGCGATGATGGAGTTCACATCAATACAACTCCGCCGCCCACTAACCCGATTCAACCCGCCACGAACACGCATAGAATTCGAGCCGCAGGAGTAAGCCACCTGCCCGAGACACTGCAACGTAACCGCCCGCTTGAAGTCAACCCACTCCAACGGCATACCGGAGGTGTCGGTTCTGAGGATGGGTTGAGTGGGGGCGAACATGGTGGTTTTGGGGTTGGGGTTGGGTGGTGGGTTGGGGTTGGGTTGATTGAGTTGGCGGGAATTTAGCATAAATTATGAGTACTCGTCATTCGCGACTACTTCGTCATTCGCCACTACTACGTCATTCACAACAACCTCGTCATTCTCGAGCGTTAGTGTCCGTTGCCGCCGCGCTTCTTCTTGCGGCGGCTTACGGACACTTGCGTCCTCGGGAATCTCCCTAAGACTGGCACGGGCTTTGTTGGAATTCACGGTAGTCTTAGGGAGATTCCCGAAGGTGATGAAAAATATAGTCGCTGCGCTCCTTATTTTTCTATCATTCGAGAATGACGAAGTTGGGGCGGCTCCCGATTTTCTACCGTCCGAGAATGACGAGTTGCGGACTACCCCGGCAAATACGGCAACAACAACCTCACCACCCCATTCGCAAAAATACCGGCAACCAAGTCATCCAGCATGATGCCGAGGCCGCCGGTTAAGCGGCGGTCTAACACGTTGATGGGCCACGGTTTGAGGATGTCGAAGAGGCGGAACAACGCGAAGGCCAGGAACACGGCGGGCAAGGAGAAGGGGATGAAGCATAGCGCGACCCACAGGCCGACCATTTCGTCCCAGACGATTGCCGGGTGGTCGGGGGTGTTGAGGGATTGGGCGGCGTGGGCGCATAGTGGGATGCCGAGGGCGAAAGCGGCGGCGACGGTGGCGGCGTAGAGTAGCGGGTCGAGCGGGTGTAGTAGCAGGAAGAAGGGGATGGCGGCGAGGGTGCCGGCGGTTCCGGGGGCGAGCGGGGCGAGACCCGCGCCGAAGCCGAATGCGAGAAAATTCGCCGGGCTTTGGAACAGGTCACGCCGGTCGGGTCGCCGGACGCCCGGTTGCCGGTTCATCCGCTGAGCCATCGGCTCATCCGCTGTGCCGCCGGCGCATCCGCTAAGCCGCCGGCGCATCCATTGTGCCGCCCCGGACATCGTGCGCCAGTTTGTCCAGCACGCCGTTGACATATTTATAGCCGTTTTCCGAGCAGAACGTTTTGGCGAGCTCGATGGCTTCGTCCAGCACGACCTTGGCGGGAATCTGGCGGTCGTAGGCGAGTTCGTAGGTGGCGACTCGCAGAATGGCTTGCTCCAGCAAATCCACGCTCGCCGGGTCGCGGTCCAGGCGCGTGGCAATCAGTTCATCTATTTTCTCAATATATTTCGGTATGTCATTTATAAGTAAAAGAAAATAACTCTTCGCCTTGCCGGTCAGGTGTTTGTTTTTGATGAAGGTTTCTTCGATCTGAGACGGCGCCTGGCCGGTCATCCGCCATTGATAGAGCGCCTGCATCGCGCATCGGCGGGCGAGGTGTCTGCCGCTTTTTGCCACGTCGCTATACCAGAGGTTGGCGCAGCAGCGCCGCCATTTCCAGCGCGGCGAGGGCGGCGGCGGCGCCTTTGTTGCCGGCTTCGGGGTCGGCGCGGCGTTGCGCTTGCTCGACATTGTCGGTGGTCAGCACGCCGAAACTAATCGGCACGCCGCTCGCCAGACTGAGCGTGGCGACGCCGCGCGCGCATTCGCCGGCGACATAGTCAAAATGCGGCGTCTCGCCGCGAATGACCGCGCCCAGCGTGATAATCGCTTGATAGTGTTTGCCGCCGCCGGGCGTTTCAATGAGTTTCTTGCACGCCAGCGGAATCTCAAACGCGCCCGGCACCCACACGCGCACGACGTCATCCGGCGCAATGCCGTGCTCGCCGAGCGCCCGCTCCGCGCCCGCCAGCAGTTGCTCGGTGATGCGCCGATTAAAGCGCGCGGCGACGATGGCATAACGCCCGCCGCAGTTGGTCAGGTCTCCGGTGTATTCACGCATGCTGTTGATACCACGCTTGCAGTTGTTGCGGGTCGGCAATGTAGGTGACGATTTCAAGCCCGAACCCGGACAGCCCGTGCGCGCGCTTTTCGCGCCCCAGCGCAATCACCTTGCCGACATTCAAGTCCGCCAAAATTTGCCCCCCCGCACCCAGCATCCGAAGATTGGCGGGATTATCTGCTTCATCTGCGGATTCTGCAGACTTTGCGGACTTCGCCGAACGCCGACTCATCGCAATCCGCCCCGCCAACTCATCGGCGGACTCATCATACGACAACAGCACCACCACGCCGCAGGGCTGCGCGGCGATGGTCTCCAGCACGTTTTCCAGCGACCAACTCCACGGCGACGCCGGCTCACACACCACATCCAGCAAACCGCGATGGACGTGCACCCGCACCGGGGTCGGTCGGTCGGCGGCGATTTCGCCGTGAACCAGCGCCATGTGCACCCCGCCCTCGACCACATCGCGGTAGATATAGGACGCGAAGCGCCCCTGGCGGAGATGCAACTCGCCCGCCGACACGCGCTCCACGGTCGGGTCGTTTTGCATGCGGTAGCCGATTAACTCGGCGATGGTACCGATGCGGATGCCGTGGGCTTGCCCGAAGGCGACCAAGTCCGGTAGCCGCGCCATGCCGCCGTCGGGGTTGAGCACTTCGCAAATCACGCTGGCGGGCTCGAAGCCGCACAGGCGCGCCAGGTCGTTGCCCGCTTCGGTGTGTCCGGCGCGCGTCAGCACGCCGCCCGGTTGCGCCTTGATGGGGAAGATATGCCCCGGCGTCACCAGATGCTCGGGGCGCGCGTCGCGCCGCACCGCCGCGCGCACGGTGATGGCGCGGTCGTGCGCGGAAATGCCGGTGGTCACGCCCTGCGCCGCCTCGATGGAGACGGTGAAGTTGGTGGAAAAACGCGCGCTGTTGCGGCTCACCATCAGCGGCAATTCCAGTTGAGCGCAGCGCTCTTCGGTCAGCGTGAGGCAAATCAGCCCCCTGCCCTGCGCCGCCATGAAATTGATGTGCTCGGCGGTCACGCACTCGGCGGCAACCAACAGGTCGCCTTCGTTTTCGCGGTCTTCGTCGTCCACCAAAATCACCATTTCCCCGCGCCGAAAATCGGCGAGGACATCCTCGATGGAATCGACCTTGATTGCGCCGCCGCTCATCCGTCCGCCTCCATCAGCCGCGCCACATAGCGCGCCACCGAATCCACCTCAAGGTGAACGCGCGCGCCCGGCTGAAGCGCGCCGAGGGTGGTCGCCTCCAGCGTGTGCGGCACCAGCATGACATCGAAGCGGGTTTGGTCATGGTCGTGTCCGTGGTCGTGGTCGGACACCGCGTTGCTGGTCAGGCTGACGCCGTCCACGGCAATCGCGCCCTTGCTTGCAATCAACCGTCCGATGGCGCGCGGCGCCGCGAATTGCATGCGCGTACACTCTGAATCCGTCGCCCGGCGGCGCGCAAGCAGCGTGCCGGCGCCGTCTATGTGACCCGATATGAGATGCCCGCCGAGGGGTGTTTGCAGCGTGAGCGCCGGCTCCAGGTTGAGGCGGTCGCCCGCAGTCCATTCGCCAATCAGGCACCGCGCCAGCGTCTCCGGGGACACGTCGAAACGGGCGCGCGCCCCGCGCAACTCTGCCACGGTCAGGCAGGCGCCGTTCACCGCGATGCTGTCGCCGACGCAGACGGGAGCGGGGTTTGTGCCCGCCGCCAATGCGCCCAAGTCAACCTCCAGCACACAACCGCCGCCCTTGCCGCCGCGCTTACCATCGTGCCGGCGGATTGAGTGCACCGCCCCCAGGGAGCGCACGATGCCGGTGAACATAGCGGCATCACCCGCAATCAGCCGCGGGTTCATCGGCATCGGCGACGACATCCAGCGAGAGGCGCAAATCCCCGCCGACCCGGCGCACGTCACGAAACTTCAGGCGGCGGCGGTCGGTCATCGCCGCCAGCCCCGGCAGGTCGAACATGCCGCGCGCGTCGTTGCCGAGCAGGTCGGGCGACAGATAGACGACGACCTCATCCACCAGTTGCGCTTTCAGCATGCCGCCGCTGAGCCGCGCTCCGGCTTCGAGCAGCAGTTCGTTGATTTCGCGCGCCGCCAACTCGCGCATCACCTGCCGCAAATCAACCCGTCCGCCGTGTTCCCGGCAGGCGATGACTTCCACGTTGCCGCCGCCGGCGTCGCTCAGCCGCTCGGCATCGTCACTCAGTCGAGCGGCGTCATCGCCTTGGGCGGCGGTGATGATTAGCACGCGCCCCGGCGGTTGCAGGATTTTGGCGCGCCGCGGGGTGCTCAGATGGCTGTCCAGTATGACTCGCAAGGGCTGGCGTTCGAGGTCGTCCAGCCGCGCGGTCATTCGCGGGTCGTCGCGCAAGACCGTGCCGACGCCGGTCAGAATCGCGGAGCCGGCGGCGCGCAGTTTATGCGCGTCTCGGCGCGCCGCCTCGGCGGTAATCCACTGGCTTTCCCCGCTCGCCAGCGCGGTTTTGCCGTCCAGACTCGCCGCTATTTTCAGCGTCACCCACGGCCTGCCACTGATGTGCCGCTTGGCAAAACCCCGGTTCAAGCGGCGCGCGGTGTGTGCGCCGACCCCCAGCGTCACGGCGATTCCGGCGCGCCGCAACGCCGCGACCCCGCCGCCGTCGACCAACGGATTGGGGTCTTCCATCGCAATCACCGCGCGGCTGACGCCCGCCGCAATCACCGCATCGGCGCACGGCGGCGTGCGACCGTGGTGGCAACACGGCTCCAGCGTCACATACAGCGTCGCCCCTTGCGCGCGCTTCCCGGCTTGTTTGAGGGCAATGATTTCGGCGTGCTCGCCGCCGGCGGTGCGGTGCCAGCCTTCGCCCGCCACCTCGCCGCCGCTGACCACGACGCATCCCACCCTCGGATTGGGATGGGTGGTGTTGATGCCTTTCGCCGCCAACGCCAGCGCGCGCGCCATAAACCGCTCGTCGTCGCCCGACTGGAATGCGGGTTGGCGCACCTCGCCCGCCCGCCGAGACCGGGGCGGGGGCTGAGTAGCCTCCGGCGCCGGGCGACGCCGGGCGAATTCCTTCACGCCGTCAATCATCTGCGCCGCTCAACCCTTTTTGCCGCCGCCGAAAATGGAGAGTTGAACCTTGCTCGGCTGGCTCAACAGCGAGCCCTTGAGTCGTTCCACTTCCTCGCCGAAGGCGTCGATGTCCTGGAAACGGCGATACACCGACGCGAAGCGCACATAGGCGACCCCGTCCAACTCGCTCAACTCATGCATCACCGCCTCGCCGATTCGGGCGGTCGGAATCTCGCGCTCGCCTTTGTGGGTGAAGCGGCGCATCACGCGGTTGATCGCCCCTTCCACGGCTTCGCTGCCGACCGGTCGTTTTTCCAGCGCGCGGGTCATGCCGCTGCGCAGTTTGGCTTCGCTGAATTTTTCCCGGCTGCCGTTGGACTTGATGACCTGCGGCATCTGCAAGACCATCTGCTCAAAGGTGGTGAAGCGCTCGTCGCACGACTGGCATTCGCGCCGCCGCCGGACGCACTCACCGCCGTCGCCCAGGCGTGAATCAAGCACGCGGGTGTCGGCGCTCGCACAGTAAGGACATCGCATCAGGCATCACCTCCGCGCAACAATTATAGCCGCTCTGGGGGCGCCTCGTCTTCGCCTTCTTTCTTCACCGGCAGCATGTCTTCGCGGGTGATGCCGAGCGCCACCACCACCGGGCTGGCGACGAAAATGGAGGAATAGGTGCCGATAATCACCCCGACCAGCAGCGCGATTGAAAACCCGCGAATCACTTCGCCGCCGAAAATCAACAGCGTCAACACGACGATGAGCGTGGTCACCGAGGTCAGCACGGTGCGCGGCAGGGTTTGGTTGATGGCGGTGTTGATGATGTCAATCGCGCCGCTCTTGCGCATCTTGCGGAAGTTTTCGCGGATGCGGTCGTACACCACGATGGTGTCGTTGAGCGAATAGCCGATGACCGCCAGCACCGCCGCCAGCACCGGCAGCGAGAAGTCAAACTGGAACACCGAGAACACGCCGACGGTGATGAGAACGTCGTGCGCGAGCGCGATGACCGAGCCGACCGCGAAGCGCCATTCAAAGCGGAAGGTGACGTAAATCAGGATGCCGATGAGCGCATACAACATCGCCAGCCCGCCCTGATTGGCGAGTTCATCGCCGACCTGCGGACCGACGAATTCCACGCGGCGCATTTGCACCTGGCATTCAAACGTGTCGACGGCGCCGGCGGTGACGCATCGCTGCAAGCCGCCCGACTCGCCGCCATCGTCGTCGGCAAGCACTTCGCCGAAGGGCGCGCGCAACACGCTGATTACGCGCTCGCTGATTTGCGCGGCGTTGGTTGAGGTGTCGGAGGAAGCGGTGGCGGCGGCGACCGTGGCCGCCGGCAGGCGCACCAGCACATCCCTGGCGGTGCCGAAGTGTTGCACCACGGCGTCGCTGAAATCGCCCTGCTGCAACGCGCCGCGCACCGATTCAATTTCAACCGCCTGCTGATAGCCGACCTCGACCAGCGTGCCGCCGCTGAAATCAATGCCGAAATTCAAGCCGCGCATGACCAGCGACGCCGTGCCGGTGAGCAACAAGAGCGTGGAGACCACCAGCGCGAGTTTGCGCAGGCTTAAGAAGTCGATGCGCGTTTTTCGTTTGAAGAATTCCATATTAGATTGACAACTTCCGCACCGACTTGCCGCCGTAATACCAGTTAATCAGCGCCCGCGTCACCATGATGGCGGTGAACATTGAAGTCAGAATGCCGATGCTCAATGTGACCGCGAAGCCCTTGATGGGACCCGTGCCGAAGTTGAACAGCACGATGGCGGCGATGAGCGTGGTGATGTTGGCGTCGACGATGGTCGACAGCGCGCGGTCGTAGCCGAGGTGGATGCTCGCCTGCGGCGAATTGCCGTTGCGCACTTCCTCGCGGATGCGCTCGAAAATCAGCACGTTGGCGTCCACCGCCATACCCACGGTCAGCACGATGCCGGCGACGCCGGGCAATGTCAGGGTCGCCTGAAAGAAGGACAGCACCGCCACCATCAACGCGAGATTGAGCGTCAGCGCGGTGGTCGCGGCGATTCCGAACACGCGGTAATAGACCAGCATGAACACCAGCACCAGCAGGAAGCCCGCCATCACCGAGGTGAAGCCGCGGCTGATGTTGGCGCGCCCGAGGCTGGGACCGACAGTGCGCTCTTCGACGATTTCCACCGGCGCCGCGAGCGCACCGGCGCGCAACATCAACGCCAAATCGCGCGCTTCGGCGACGCTGTCCAGCCCCTCGATTTGGAAGCGTTTGCCCAACTGGTCGCGTATCACCGGCGCGGTCAGGACTTCCTCAATTTTGCTGCTGACGCGCACCGGCTGCCCTTGCTCGTCGCGCACGACATTGCCGTCGGCGTCGCGTTTAATCTGCGAGGTGATTTCCAGATAGACCACCGCCATGCGCTTGCCGATGTTGTCGCCGGTGATGCGCTGGTTGATGCGCGCGCCGGCGGCGTCGAGCGTGATGCTGACAATCGGCGAGCCGGCTTGCGTGTCCAAACTGGCGGCGGCGTCGATGATGTTGTCGCCGGAGTAAATGACCCGCTTGAAGAGCAGAATGCGCCGGCTGTCGCGGAACTTGTAGAAGCGCGAGCCGGCGGGCGCCTGCCCCGACTCCAGCGCGTCGGCGTTGTGTTCCTCATCCACCATTCGCATTTCCAGCGTGGCGGCGCGCCCGAGAATGCGCTTCGCCCTGGCGGTGTCCTGCACCCCCGGCAACTGAATCACCAGGCGCTCGTCGCCCTGGCGCTGCACCACCGGCTCGGCGACCCCCAGTTGGTCGATGCGGTTGCGCAGCGCGGTCATATTCTGCTCCAGCGCAAACTTCTTAATCTCCGCAATCTGGTCGTCGTCCATACGCGCCAGCAGCACGCCGGCGCGCTGGTCGTCGTCGCGCACGCGCAGTTCCGGCAGGCGCTCTTCAATCAAGTCCCTCGCCTGCTCCAGTTGCGCCGCCTCGCGCAGGGTGATTTCGATTTCCCCGCCGGGGTCGGGGCGCACGCGGCGGTAACGCAAACTGCCCTCGCGCAGGAAACTCTTGATGTCCCCGGCATAACGCTCGCGCGCGCGCTCGATGGCATTGTCCATATCCACCTCCAGCAGAAAATGCACGCCGCCGCGCAAATCCAGCCCCAGATACATCGGGTTCGCGCCCGAATCCGTCAGCCACCCCGGCGCCCCCGACAGCAGCGTCAGCGCGGTGGTATAACCATCGCCCAACTCCCGCTCAACCGCATCGCGCGCCTGCAACTGGCTCTCAATATCGTCGAAGCGAATCTTGATGCCGTCGGCGTCGCGCCCAATCCACTTGACCTCGATGCCCGCCTCCGCCAACGCCCCCTCAACCCGCTCCAACGCCGCCCGCTCCATCCCCACCCCCCGCGCCCCGCGAATCTGCACGCCGGGGTCATTGCCAAATATATTAGGCAACGCATAAAAAAACCCGACCGCCAACACCAGCGCGATCACCGAGTATTTCCACCATGTGGTTTGGTTTAGCATATTCCTGCTAATTAAATAGGTTGTTCGACCCAAAGCACCCCCGACCGCACAGGATGCCCGGCGGAAGCAAGGTGGCGGATATTACTACATCGGGGGTGGGTTTGACAAAGGATAACTGCCCGTCATTCCCAAAAACTCGTCATTCTCGAGCGTTAGCGCCCGTTGCCGCGTAGCGGCTTACGGGCGCTTACGACCTCGGGAATCTCCCTAAGACTAGCGCTAAGCCCAAACAAAGCCCCCATCCCCACTCAAAAGACCACAAAACCGGCGGCTTACCCGCCGCCTGCTTCGCCCGCTTTGTTCAAGTCCGTGCCAATCTTAGGGAGATTCCCGAGGACGCAAGTGTCCGGTAAGCCGCCGCTTAAAAAGAAAAAGCGCGGCGGCAACGGACACTAACGCTCGAGAATGACGAATAATAGAGAATGACGGCGAAATTAGAACCGCACATCCCCCTCAAACCAAATCGCATGCTCAGCCCCCACACCATCCTTCTCCTCCCTTTCACCCACCAAGTTCAAGTCAAACAACGCCCCCACCCCCCAACTCAACCCCAAGCGGTAATTCTGAACATCCTCCCCAAGCGCCATCTCACCGTAAGGCGTCAGCATAAACGCCGCAGCCGGCAAGCCATAGCCAACGCGCGCATTCAGGCTGGCTTGCGGGTCGGTATCAGCGGACAACCCGCCCCGCCAAACCTCCTCAGCGCCGCCGCCGGTATTCCCATAAGCCGGAGCCAACGACAACGACAAACCCTGCCCATCGGCGCCGGGGGTTAGTTTCAGGGTGGCGCTGATGCCTATGTCTTCGGTTTCGCCGCTGTGGGCTAGCAACGCGCGTGCGCGGGTCTCCAAAGTCAAACCGTGACCGGCGCTTTGGAAGCGGAAGCCGCCGCCGATTTCCACGCCGTTGCCGGTCGCGCCGTCTCCGCCGTCGTAGCGCATTCCTAGTTCCAACGATGGGGACACTTGCGCGCCGCTTCGGGTGGTCACGGTGCGGGTGGCTTCCAGCGCCAGGCGCGTTTGGGTGGCGCTTACTTCCATTTCGTTGAAGGCGTCGTCCGCGGCTTGCTCCACTTCCAGTCGCGTGGCTTGGACTTCACCTTTTACGCGCAACTCGGTGTCGCGGCTTGCCAGCAGGCGGGCGCTGCCGCCGGCGCCGAGGGTTTGCAGGGTCGCGTCTGCGGTGGTTGGGGCGGCGTTGGTTTCGGTGATTTTCAGGTCGCCGCTGCCGTAGCCGACGGTCGTCCACAGGTCTAGGCGACCGTTCAATGCGCGCCAGCCGACATACGGGTGGAGGCTGGTCATGTCCAATTCGTAGTCGCCGGTCGTGGCGGTGGCGGTGCGGTTGTTGGTGTATTCCAAATCCGCTTCGCTCCACGCCAACATCACGCCCGCCAGCAAGCCGGGTTGCAGCGCAACGTCCACGCCGAGGTGCGCGCTGAACAGCGAGCCGTCCCAGTCGACGTTGTTGCTGTCGCCACCGATGTTGCGGTAGTCGCCGCTGCCCCACAGCGCGAGGTTTGCGCCGCCCAACCCGCCGCCATCGGCATTCAAAGGCATCGCAAAGTCCGAGTCGCCGAGCAGCGTTTTGGTATCAAGCCCGCCGTCCACCATCGTCTGCGCGTGCGTCGCCGCCAACGCTTCCAGCGTGGAATGCCCGCCGAGGTTGGCGCGCAAGCCGGCGCCCGCGCGACCGGTTGGGGTGCGCGCTTGGTTGATGCGGTTGGTAATCGTGCTGACGTGATTCCCCACCATCACGCGCGCCACTTCGGGCAGGATGACGGCGTTGGTGGCGTCGATTTCTTCGGCGGCATCGAAAGCCGGCGCGCTATCCGCCGCGTCATCATCGCTAACCGTCACCACAACCGCCCCGGCGGTAACCGAGCCATACCCGCTAACCGCATGACTAATCGTCGCGGTATCGTCGGTCGTGTCAGCATCCTCGCCGGCGGCAACGCTAACCGTCTGCGCGCTATTCCAGTTGGCGGCGGTGAAAGTCAGCGCGCCACTCGGCAATAGCGCAACGCCGCCGCGCGTCAGCGTCAAATCATGCCCCCCCGGCAACACACTCGGCGTAATCACCACCGCGCCGCCGGGCTCGGTCGTCAGCGCCACGCTATAAGCGCCGTTGTCGCCTTCGCCCACGGCCAATGTGGTTGCCGAAAGGGTAACGCCGGCGACGGGAGCGGGTGTGGATTCGGTAAGGGTGTAGGTGCGCGCGGCGGAGGACACAACGCTACCCACGCCGCCGCCGCTGTGGCCCGTGAGGGTAACGATGAGGGTTCTGCCCGCGGTGGCGCCGCTTGCGATGGTGATGGGAATGGCGCCGGAGGTGTCGGCCTGGGCGACCGCGATGGTGCCGGTTGCGGCGGTGGCGTCAAAGGTGATGGCGCTGCCGGTGGTCACCGTGTAATCCGTGGCGGTGGCGGTGCCGGCGATGGCAAAGGCGACGGTGGAATCGGCGGTGCGCGCCGGACTGCTGCTGAACTCCACCGGCACATTGACCGTGCCGCCCCCTGGCGCATCCGCATCCGCGCCGCCGAGCGACGCCACGCTACCGTCGTTGGCGCGGATGGTGATGGTGACACTGCCGGGCGTGCCGATGGTAGTAGTGGTGCTAGGGGCTGTGTCAAAACCCACCGGGTTGCTTAGGGTCGCAATGACCGTTTCATCGTCTTCGGCAACGGAGTCGTTCACAACACGCACAAGGATAGAAGTCCCGGGATTGCTGGGTGTGAAGATACGCTGAACAGATAGGCCAGTACCGGGGAACAGAATGCGCTCGTAGTCAATGCCGCTGTCGGCGGTACCGGTGGTAACGGTATCGACCCCTACAAGCTCGGTAAGGCTGTTGCCGGTGTAGGTGAATGTCACAATGTCACCCTCATCCACCTGCAAGCCGGGCGTGTCAGGGTCACGGTCGCCGTTGTTGTTGGTGGCGGAGAGGGTGATGGTCCCCGCGGTCTGCGCCGCCGCCACGCCGGACAACGACACCGCCAGCGCTACGGCGCAGAGACTAAAACTTAAGCGATGAAATCGGGGGGGGGGGGCAGATGAGCGGACGCATTGTTTCAGTCTTAATTACGTTAGCGTTGTTAATTTTCATAGCGCTGGCATCCGTTGATGATTAAAAACAAACCAAGCATAACACAAGCAAACCCAACCACAACCAACAAATCCACCCCCCACTCCCCAAAAAACAACAACTTCGTCATTCTCGAACGATAGAAAAATAGGGAGCGTCAGCGACCATATTTTTGTTTGTATCATCCCTGATACAAACCCTTCGGGCTACGCGAAAATCCGCTCCCGGCGGATTTTTCATCGCCTTCGGGAATCTCCCTAAGGCTACCGTGAATTTCAACAAAGTCCGTGCCAATCTTAGGGAGATTCCCGAGGACGCAAGTGTCCGTAAGCCGCCGCTTAAAAGAAAAAGCGCGGCGACAAACGGACACTAACGCTCGAGAATGACGGCGGGGGGAATGACGAGTTGTAGCCGTCATTCCCACTACTTCGTCACGTGTCGCCGAAGAATATATTCATTCAACAATGGCACCGCCAAAGTATATTTTCCATGCCGATTTTTGAACACCATACCCTTGTCAAACAGTTTGACCAATAGTTGGTTGACATGGCTGTTGCTGAAAGCCTGTTCGGTGGATTGCGACTGCTCTACAATCTCCCGCACGGTGAATTCCTCTCCACTATTTTCAAGATGGGCAACAATGGTCAATAAATCTCGTTGTCTATCGGTTAACTGCATCCAGCGGCCGTCAAAAAAGTCCATATCCAGTTTGCCGGAAATGCGCTCGATGATATCTTTTGCTTGCTCGGCAGTCGTTGGAGAAGCGCCTGTCAGATAGTCGTAAAGTTCGCGACACCAGAATTGGATAAAATAGGGATAGCCTTTGGTGAAAACGTAAATCATTTCATCAAGATCACTGAAAATGGATTTAATGCTCTTCACCTCCCCGGTCAATGGTTTGATGACCGCCTCACGCGACTCTTCGGGGCTCAGGTTATCCAGCGCCACTACCCGGAACATACGCTCGGCATAGGTGCGCGAACCGACCAGTTTGGGGAATAAGGTCGGCAATCCGGTCAGCAACAGCATAAACGGCACGCCCTGACTTTGCAGGGAACTGAAAACATCGAGCAGCACGCCGAGAGGATATTCTTTGTCTTTGCTTCGGTCAGCCAGGTTTTGCGCCTCGTCCCACGCAAAGATAATCCCCTTTTTGTCCGGCATGAATTTTTGCATCAGATTCCATGCTTCAAGCAAAACCCGCTTGAGTTTGTCTGAGGTCAATCCCGGCTCATACTCAAACAACGCCATCATGGTCTGGTAATCAAAGCGAATCGTTTCGTGTTCGGTGGGGCTGGTGAAGCCGGGAGGATGTCGCTCGCTTGCGGCGTATTCCCAATCGCCGGAAAAGGTGTTCAAGTCCGTCAGCAGCCGTTGTGCGAGGTGTTTTTCGCTGACGGACACCGCTTCGGAAATATCGCTGGTCAGCCAAATCCAGCCTTTCGCCACCGCGTCCTTATGGAGCGCTTCGCGCATCAGCACGGTCTTGCCAATGCCGCGAATGCCGGTCAAAACCAGATTTTCCAGTATCGGCGCTTGCTCCAAAAGCTGGGAAAACTCGCGTCGCTCGGTGTCACGTCCGGCAAGATAGGGAGGCGCGTGCGCGGCGCCGGGTCTGTATGGGTTATCGGTCATGGTCAAATTAACATATATTTAGCGATATATCTAAATTTAGCACTTTCGCTAATTATACCTAAATTTGGGATTGATGCCAGAATTTCAAGGGAATTCTGAAAAACTGACCACGCCAAGCCTTTTGAGGCGAATGACACCGTGAACTCCAACAAAGCCCGCGCCAGTCGGAGCGTCATTCTCGAGCGTTAGCGCCCGTTGCCGCGTAGCGGCTTACGGGCGCTTACGACCTCGGGAAAAATCCGCCCGGAGCGGATTTTCGCGCAAGCCCGAAGGGTTTGTATCAGGGATGATACAAACAAAAATCCGCCCGGAGCGGATTTTCGCGTAGCCCGCAGGGCGCGTATCAGGGATGATACGCGCAATCTCCCTAAGGCTAGCGTGGACTAAAACAAAGCCGCCATCCCCACTCAAAAGACCACAGAAACGGCGGCTTACCCGCCGCCTGCTTCGCCCACTTTGTTCAAGTCCGTGCCAACCTTAGGGAGATTCCCGAGGACGCAAGTGTCCGTAAGCCGCCGCTTAAAAGAAAAAGCGCGGCGGCAACGGACACTAACGCTCGAGAATGACGAGTACTTGGGAATGACGGGTTTGTTGTTGTTGGTTTTTCAATAGACTGCACAGCAAGCGCGGACGCAACGGGCAAGGACTCAAGCAATTACGCCCCCTTCTCCCCCTTAACCGTCCCCTTAGGCATCATCTGCGCCACCGCCATGCGTTGGACTTTTATTCGGACGCCTTCGGATATTTCTAGGGTGATGAAGTTGTCGTCTACGCCGGTGATTTTTCCGAGGGCGCCGCCGTTGGTGACGACTTCATCGCCTTTGGCGAGTTCCGCGACCATGGTTTTGTGTTGCTTGGCGCGCTTTTGTTGCGGGCGGATTAGCAGCAGGTAGAAGATGACGAAAATCAGCACCATGGGCAGCAGGCTGACGAAGCCGCCGCCGCCGAAGCCGCTTTCTTGTGCCCAGGCATCGGAGATGAAAAAACGCGTGATTATTTCCATGACATTGACCTTGATGGTTGTTCGCTATGGGTTGTTGGCTAACCCGCCGGTGAATTGCAAAGGCGCGATTGTGCCACACTCGGGCGCGCGATGTGGCGCGTGGATGAAAAAATGCGGCGCTTCCGGGTGGCTCAATTTGACGAGCCCTACTCGCCCTTGCCGCCCTTACTTTCACCGCCGCTGAAACGCAGCGCCATCTCGGTGAAGGTGGCGGCCTCGGCGGTGGGCGTGAATTCCCACGGGTCGAACACCGTCGCCGGATGGCGGCGCAGCCACAGCGCTTGCATGCCGACGGCGCGCGCGCCGCAGATGTCGAAGGGGTTGCCGGAAATCAGCCAGGCGTCTTTTGCGCTCACTTCGGCGCGCGTCAGGAAGTGGCGATAGACCGCCGGGTTGGGTTTGAAGGTGGACACCTCGTCGACGCTGACCACGCCGGCGAAATAGGCGCGGATGCCGGCGTGGCATAGCAGTTGGTCGAGGTCGTCGGGGCGACCGTTGGAAAACGCGAATAGTTTTACCTTTGCTTGCGACAGGCGCTCTAGCCCGGCGATGACGTCGTCGAACACCGGCAACTTGAGGTAGCACGCCATCAAGCGCTCGCGTTCGTGCGCGGAGAAGTCCGCCCGCAATGTCTCGCAGCAGTGGTCGAGCGCCTGGCGGGTGCAGACGCGAAAGTCGCGGTAATGCGCCATCAAGCCGTAGCGGAAGGTGTATTCCAGTTGCTTGAGGCGCCACTGGTTGGAGAACTCGGCGGCGGATGCCGCGCCGGAAGCGGATGCCGGACCACCACCGAGCAGTGTTTCAATCTCGCCGGTGACGCCGGCGGTGTCGATTAGCGTGCCGTATACATCGAAGGCGAGGGTTGTCATGCGCGCTCCGCATACAGGCGTTCAATCTGCGCGGCAAAGCGCTCGCGCAATACCGCTCGCTTGATTTTCAGGGTCGGCGTGAGGGAGCCGTCGTCCACGCTCCACGCCTCGGTCGTCACGCACACCCGGCGCACCGCCGCGTAACCGGGGAAGTCGCGCAAGCGGTGCGCGACCTTGTCCAGCACAAAATGCTCCACCCGCTCGCTCGCCACCGCCGTTGCATCGTGCGGGTCGACCCCCAACTTGGCGGCATGCTGTTGCCAACTGTCGGGGTTCAATACAATCACGGCGCACAGAAAGGGGCGCCCCTCGCCCAGCACCATCGCCTGCTCGAACAACGGGTCGTCGCAAATCGCCGCCTCCATGTCCGCCGGCGGCACCTTCTCGCCGGTGGCGGTGACGATGATTTCCTTGAGCCTGCCGGTGATGAAGAGGAAGCCGTCGGCGTCGATTCGGGCGAGGTCGCCGGTGGAAAACCAGCCGTCGGCGTCGATGCACCCGCGCGTGGCGTCCTCGTTTTGCCAATACCCGCGCATCACGCTCGGGCTTCGGGCTTGAAGTTCGCCGCTTGCCGAGAGCCGGATTTCGGCGCCGATGAACGGCAGGCCGATGCTCGCCGGCTTGTTGTGCCGCAGCGTGTTGACGGTCAGCGTCGGTCCCGTTTCGGTCAGCCCGTAGCCTTGCAAAATGTCGATGCCGCAGGCGATGAAAACGCGCGAAATGGCGGGCGCGAGCGGCGCGCCGCCGCTAATCACGAAGCGCAGATTGCCGCCAAAGCGCCGCCTGACCGGGTTCGCCACCAGCGCTTTGAGCAGCGGCCACAGCCACTGCTCTGCTCTCCAACCGGCGCGTCCCTGGGCGATTTCAAAGCGCCGCCAGCCGACCGCGACGGCGCGCTCAAACAACCATTTCAGCGGCGCCGGACGTTGCTCCAGCCGCGTGGTAATGGCGCCATAGGCGCGCTCGAAAATGCGCGGCACGGTGATCATCACGCTCGGTTGGTGGCGCAGCAGGTCGTCCGGCAGGTCCGCGATTGAGCGGTTGAACGCCACCGACGCCCCCGCCATCATCGGCAGGTAGTAGCCGACGGTGCGCTCAAACATGTGCGACAACGGCAGAAACGACAGGAATTTATCGCTCGGCAATACCGCCACGCTCTTCAAGCCGGCGCGCGCGTTTGACAGAATGTTGGCGTGCGACAGCATCACGCCCTTGGGCTTGCCGGTGGTGCCGGAGGTGTAGATGATGCCGGCGAGGTCGTCGGGTTGCGTTGGCGGGGATGCGTTGGTTGCGGTGTCGGGTTCAGGTTCAGGTTCAGGTTCAAGCGCCGATTCCAGCCATTGCGTCAGCGATACCACTCTGGGGTCGGCGGGCGTGGCGTCCGCATCCTCCGACACTTCAAGCACCACCACGCGCTTTAGCGCACTCAGCGGCGCCAACTCAGCCGCCATCTGCCGCCACAAATCGGCGGTCTCGACCAGCAACAAGCGCGCGCCGGTCTGCTCCATCACGTATGCAATATTGTCGGCGCGGTCTTCGGCGTATAGCGGCGTCACCACCAACCCGCAAGCCATGCACGCCTGGTCATACAGCACCCACTCCACGCGGTTGCGCATGCACACCGCAACCCGCTCGCCGTGCGTCAAGCCTTCCGCGGCGAGCGCCCGGCGCCAGCGCGCCACCTGCGCAGCGATTTGCCGCCACGAGTATTCCACCCACTCGCCCGCCTCCGCCGATGGTTGGTATTGAATATAGGCGGTTTGCTCCGGCGAGCGGGCGACGCGCTCACGAAACAACCCGTGCAGCGTCTCGGCTTGCGCCGGCTCGATCACATCCATGTCCGGATTGGCGGCGCTCGCGTCCTGCGGATAGACCGCCGCCACGCGACAGGCTGCGTCGCCGCCGCCGCGGTCACCGCCGGGGGAGTTGGCTTCGTGCGCGCTCACGCGTCGGTGGTGGCGATGTCGGCGGGCGCGAAGTCATCCACGCTGATGACCTTGCCGACCATTTCCCGAGTGCGCGCAAGCAACTCCGCTTCATCCGCGCTCAGCGCGCCGGCTTCGCGCAGGCTGGCAAGCCGGGCGTCAAAGGTCTGCGAAGCCTGCGCCGCGCCCTGCCCCGCGCCCTCTTTTTTGAGGCGGCGACGCAGCGGCTTGCTCTCGTCCACGAGCGCGAGCGCGGACTCGATTTGCGCGCTGATGTCCGCCGGGTCGGTGGCGATATAGATATGCTCGGTCAGGCGGTCGCGCACCGCGCCGGCGGTTTGCACCTGCGTGGAGACGCGCTGCGACAGCGCGTCATCGGGCGGTTGCAAATACCTGCCGCCGCCGAACACGACGATGCGCAACAACCTTCCCAGCCACGGGCGCGGATAGTTGCGCAGAATGCCGTCGAGCGCTTGCTGTGCGTGGAACAGCGCATAGCGGCACGCCCAATCCGCGAGCGGCGCTTCGTCCGCCGCCTCGCCCTGGTCGCTGAATTTTTTGAGCGCCGCCGACGCGAGATACAAGTTGCTGAGCGCATCGGCAAAACGCCCCGACAGCATCTCTCGGCGTTTCAAGTCGCCGCCGAGGAGGAACAATGTCACATCCGCCAGGAATGCAAACGCCGCGCTCAGGTGCTCGACCGCGCGGCTGTGTTTGGCAATCAAACCGCCGCCGCTGCCCTTTGCCAACCAACCGCGGCTCAAGGCGTATGCACTCGCGCGCAGTTTGTTGGCGGTGATGTGGGCGATGTGTTGGGCGAGCGCGTCGTCGAAACGGGCGAGCGCCGCCTCCGGGTCGTCCAGCGCGGCGGCGTTGATTTCATCCAGCAGGTGGGGATGGCAGCGCAACGCGCCCTGCCCGAAGATGATGAGCCCGCGCGTCAGGATGTTCGCGCCTTCCACGGTGATGCCGATGGGAATCTGCTGGTAGGTGCGCGCGAGGTAGTTGCGCGGGCCCATGCAGATGCCCTTGCCGGCGTGGATGTCCATCGCGTCGTTGATGACGATGCGCGACAACTCGGTGCATTGCTGTTTGACGATGGCCGACATCACCGCCGGTTTTTCGCCGAGGGCGAGCGCGCTGGTCATCAGCGTGCGCCCGGCGTCGAGCAAATAGGTCAGCCCGCCGATGCGCGCGAGCGCCTCTTCCACGCCTTCAAATTTCCCGATCTCCAAGCCAAACTGCTCGCGGATGCGGGCATACGCGCCGCTGCTGCGCGCCGCCACCTTCGCGCCGCCCGCCGCCGCCGCCGGCAGCGAGACGCCGCGCCCGGCGGCGAGCGATTCCATCAACATTCGCCAGCCCTGGCCGATGCGCTCGCGCCCGCCGATGACCCAGTCCAGCGGGATGAATACATCCTCGCCGCGGTTGGGACCATTCTGGAAGGCGGCGTTCAGCGGCAGGTGGCGGCGACCGATGGTGATGCCGGCGGTAGTAGTCGGGATGAGCGCGCAGGTGATGCCGAGGTCGTCCCCGTCGCCGCCGCCGAGCAGTCCGTCGGGGTCATACGCCTTGAACGCTAGGCCGAGCAGCGTCGCCACCGGTCCGAGGGTGATGTAGCGCTTCTCCCAGTTGAGGCGGAAACCGAGCGTCGGCTCGCCCTCGTGCACGCCTTCGCAGACCACGCCGCTGTCCGGCATGCCGCTCGCATCCGAGCCCGCCCACGGGTTGGTCAGGCCGAAGCAGGGCGTCTCAATGCCGCCGGCGAGGCGCGGCAGGTAGTATTGTTTTTGCGCGTCGGTGCCGTAGTGGTAGAGCAATTCGGCGGGACCGAGCGAGTTCGGCACCATCACCGTGACCGCCACCGTGGCGCTGCGCGTGGAGAGTTTTTGCACGATGCACGACTGCGCGTAAGCGGAAAAACCGAGCCCGCCGTATTCGCGCGCCGCGTTCAAGCCGAAGAACCCGTTGCCCCTGATGAAGTCCCACACCGCCGGCGGCAAGTCGTTGCGTTCGCCGGTGACTTCCCAGTCGTCCACCATCGCGCACAGTTGCTCCACGGGTCCGTCGATGAAGGCGCGCTCGCGCTCGCTCAGCGCCGGCGCATCCACCGAAAACAGTTTGTCCCAGTCCGGCTGCCCCGAAAACAACTCCGCCTCCCACCACACCGTGCCGGCGTCAATCGCGTCGCGCTCGGTCTGCGAAATCGTCGGCATCGCGGTTTTCACCCACTCCAACAACGGCGCGCTCAGATACTTTTGGCGCAGTCCGGGGGCGTGGAACAACAGCACCAGCAACGGCGCCAGCACAAGCAACATCAACAACGACAGCACCGCACCGACGCCGCCACTGAACAAGCCAAGCGCAAACACCGCCACCGCCACGCTCAACCAAACCTGCAACGACATCCGAAACCGCACAAAAACCGCCACCAACAACAACAACGCAAACAAAAACAAAATCATCGACTCATCCCGGTCGGGTCATCGGATGCGCGATTATCCCATAAATTCCCAACCACCCGTCATTCTCGAGCGTTAGTGTCCGTTGCCGCCGCGCCTTTTCTTTTAAGCGGCGGCTTACGGACACTTACGACCTCGGGAAAAATCCGCCCGGAGCGGATTTTCGCGTAGCCCGAAGGGCGCGTATCAGGGACGATACGCGCAATCTCCCTAAGACTAGCGCTGAGCCCAAACAACGCCATTCCCGCAGTCTTTTGAGCCGGAATGCAGTGTCTGAGTGTCGCTCCGTTCAAGACCACGCCAAACGGGACGAGATTCCCGAATCGAAGAAAATATGGTCGCCTGTCGGCTCCCTATTTTCTACCGTTCGAGAATGACGGGTAGTTGGTATTTTTCTACCGCTCAAGAATGACGAAGGGGTATGAATGACGAAGCGGCTATACGTACGCTAAACTCCCCACCCACACCACAACAAGGACGACATCATGCTCAACTCCAACTCCATCCCCCTACGCGCCCTCCTACTGGCATGCCTACTATCCACCCCGGCAAGCGCACAAAAACCCGACATCTTCCTGCTCAAAACCTACGACGGCTCGCAAGACGTCGTCGGCTGGGTGATGAGCGAAAAACTCGACGGCGTGCGCGGCGTGTGGGATGGCGAGCGGTTGCTCAGCCGGGGCGGCAAGACGCTGCACGCGCCGCCGTGGTTCACCCGAAACTTCCCGCCGTTTGCGCTCGACGGCGAGTTGTGGAGCCAGCGCGCGGATTTCGAAAACATCGTCTCCATCGTGCGCTCGCACGCATCCGAAGCCTCCGATGCGCGCTGGCGGCAGGTGCGCTACCACGTGTTTGAAGTGCCGCAGCAAGCCGGCGGACTGCTCGACCGGCTGGCGGTGTTGCGCGACTACCTCGCTCAACACCCCGCCGAGCGCATCGTCATCATCCCGCAAACCCGCGTCAACGCCGCCGACGAACTCACGCAATTCCTCGCCGAAGTCAGCGCCGGCGGCGGCGAAGGCGTGGTGGTCAGAGACCCCGACCGCCCGTATGAAACCGGTCGCCTGTCGTCCGCCCTGAAAGCCAAAAACCACCTCGACACCGAATGCGCGGTGCGCGAAATCCTGCCCGGCAAGGGCAAATACACCGGCAAAATGGGCGCGCTGCGTTGCCGACTGGCGGACGGACGCTCGGTCAAAATCGGCTCCGGATTCACCGACCAATTACGCGCCCAACCGCCACCCGTGGGCAGCATCATCACCTTCAAATACTACGGTCTGACACGAAACGGCAAGCCGCGGTTTCCGGTGTATTTACGCGTCCGACCATAGCGACCATAGCGATAACACGCGAAACAACGACCCGGCGTTTCAACCGACGCGCGGGGTGGGAGGAGCGATTTGACGACAAAACCCGGTGACCGGGTCGCGCAACTGCCGTGCTGGCGCGGCGCGGTTGAGCCGCGTGCGTTGTCCGGCGGTTTGAGCAATCACAACTTTGTGGTGGAAGACGCCGGCGCGAAATATGTGGCGCGCATCGGCGGCGATATGCCGATGCACAACGTGATGCGCTTCAACGAGCAAGCCTGCGGGCGCGCGGCGGCGGACATCGGCATCGCGCCCGAGCCCGTGTATGCCGAGGCGGATGTCTTGGTGATGGCGTTCGTCGAGGGCACGACGCTGGACGCCGCCGGCGTGCGCGCCAACATCGGGCGCATCTTGCAGCCGCTCAAAGCGCTGCACCGCGACGGCACCCGGGCGGTGCGCGGACCGGTGCTGGGGTTCTCGGTGTTCCACGTCGTGCGCCACTACGGCAAACTGCTGGCTCAATGCGAATGCCGCAGCGCCGGCGAATGCCGCAGCGCCGCGAAACTGCCGCGCTTGCTGGAGCAATCCGAGCGCATGGAAGCGGCGGTCGGCGCCATCGACATCGCGCTATGCCACAACGACCTGCTGGCCGCCAATTTCATCGCCGGCGAGGGCGAGGGCGACCACAAAATTTGGATCATCGACTGGGAGCACGCCGGCTTCAACACGCCGCTGTTCGACCTCGCCAACATCGCCTCCAACAGCGCCTTCCCCGAAGCGCTGGAACGCGAAATGCTGGAGCGCTACTACGGCAAACCGCCCGACAAAACGCGCTGGCGCCGCTTCAAAGCGCTACGCGCCGCCTCGCATCAACGCGAAGCCATGTGGAGCATGACCGCCGAAATCTACTCCGAACTCGACGAGGACTACGCCGCCTACACAGAAAAAAACCTCGACGACTTTGACCGGGCATACTCGGAATTTATCGCCTCGTAAACGCCACGCCGCCGACTGCTTTATCATTCCCCATTCGCTCCAAGCGCATTGGCGCGGACGATGGCGGTGTCCATAGCCGGATTTGTGCTAATCTGTTTGACCCGTATGAAGAAGATGAAATGAGCCCCGCCACCGATGCCACTACCGACCACTAACCCGCCGCCGAAGCCCAAGCCCAATCGCAATCGCAATCCAATTGTGCGCGGCGAGAAGTTGCGGGGGGCTGAGAAGATGGCGCGTATTCCGGTTAAGGTGCGCCCGCCGTCGCCACAGGCGCAGGCGCAACGCTTGCCTAAGCCCCGGTGGATTCGTGCCAGTTTTACCGGCACGCCGGCGGTCGTGGGGCTCAAGCGTGTGTTGCGTGACAAGGGGTTGCACACGATTTGCGAGGAGGCGGCCTGCCCGAATCTCGGCGAGTGTTTTAGCAACGGCACCGCCACCTTTTTGATTATGGGCGATATTTGCACTCGGCGTTGCCCGTTCTGCGATGTCGCGCATGGCCGCCCCAACCCGCTGGACGCGAACGAGCCGCGGCGTTTGAGCGAGACGGTCGGGGCGATGAAACTCAACTATGTGGTCATCACCTCGGTGGATCGCGACGACTTGCGGGACGGCGGCGCGGGGCATTTCGCGGACTGTATTCGCCACTTGCGGCGGCACTGCCCCGGCACGAAGATTGAAATCCTGACGCCGGACTTCCGCGGGCGGATGGAAGCCGCGCTCGACATTCTCGGCGAAGCGCCGCCGGACTTTTTCAACCACAATCTGGAAACCGTGCCGAGGCTGTATAAAAGCGCGCGCCCCGGCGCCGATTACGCCGGCTCGTTGCGGCTGTTGTTGCACAGCAAACGGCATTGCCCGCAAGTGCCGACCAAGTCCGGGCTGATGCTGGGTCTCGGCGAGCGCCGCGAAGAAGTCATCCAAGTCATGCGCGATTTGAGGGCGCACGATGTCAACCTGCTGACCCTCGGGCAATACCTTCAACCGAGCCGCCACCATCTGGCGGTGGAGCGCTACTGGAGCCCGGATGAGTTCAGCGAGTTGGGCGCCATCGGCGAGTCCCTCGGCTTCGACAATGTCGCCTCCGCACCGATGGTGCGCTCGTCCTATCACGCCGACTTGCAGGCGCAGTCGGGGCAAGTTGCGCTAGCGGGCGGCTATGAACTCCCCGCTAAGTAGAAGACCAGCGCGGCGGCAAACGGACACTACGACGAGTAATAGCCGCCATTCCGGAACGGTAGAAAGTAGGGAGCCGCCCCCACTTCGTCATTCTCGAGCGTTAGTGTCCGTTGCCGCCGCGCTTCTTCTTGCGGCGGCTTACGGACACTTACGACCTCGGGAATCTCCCTAAGACTGGCGCTGAGCCCAAACAACGCCACTCCCGCAGTCTTTTAAACGGGAATGACGGCTTTGTTTGAACTCAGCGCCAGTCGGGATGAGATTCCCGAAGGCGATGAAAAATATGGTCGCTGACGCTCCCTATTTTTCTATCGTTCGAGAATGACGAGTAATAGCCGCCATTCCCGCACCCCCTCCCATGCTAAATTCCCCCCATGCCCCCATCCCCCATCCCCGCCTACCTCAAGCAACTCAACGCAACCCACAGCGGCGGCAATGCCACTGAGCACAGTTTCCGCGCCGACCTGCAACAACTGATGCAGGAACTCCTGCCCGACGTCCACATCACCAACGAACCGCGCCGCATTGAATGCGGTGCGCCGGACTATGTATTGGCGCGAGACGGCATCCCACTCGGTTACATCGAAGCGAAAAACGTCGACAAATCACTGGACGACACCACCCACCGCGCGCAGTTAAAACGCTATGTCGAATCGCTCGACAATCTCATCTTCACCAACTACCTGGAGTTTCGTTTCCACCGCGACGGCGAAATAAAACCAGCCGCTTCGGTTGCCATCGCCGAACTCAGCGGCGGCAAAATCAAGCCCCTGCCGCAAAACTTCGCCCAGTTCGCCGACCTCATCGCAAACTTCGGCGCTTACCACGGACAGACCATCACCGCCGCCAACGACCTCGCCGGGCGAATGGCGCACAAAGCGCGGATGCTGGCGGCGACCATTACCGAAGCGTTGATTCGAGACGACCGCGCGCAAGCCCGCGGGGCGCGGCAAGACGAAATGGAAAGCGCGTTGCAAGGGCAACTGAGCGCATTCAAGAAACACCTAATCCACGACTTGGACGCCGCCGGTTTCGCCGACATTTACGCGCAAACCGTCGCCTACGGAATGTTCGCCGCGCGCTTGCACGACCCCACGCCCGCCACCTTCACACGCTTCGAAGCGGGCGAATTGATTCCCTCCACCAACCCGTTCCTGCGCAAGTTCTTCCAACACATCGCCGGCTACGACCTCGACAAACGCATCCACTGGATTGTGGACGACCTCGCCGATGTCTTTCGCGCCGCCGATGTCGGCGAATTGATGAAAGGCTACGGCAAAGCCACCCAGCAAAACGACCCGTTCATCCACTTTTACGAAACCTTCCTCGGCGAATACGACCCCAAACTGCGCAAGAGCAGAGGCGTTTATTACACCCCCGAACCGGTGGTCAATTTCATCGTGCGCGCGGTCGATGAAATCCTGCGAACCGAATTCAACCTGAAAGACGGACTCGCCGACACGAGAAAAACCGTCATTGAAATTGAAGGCGCGCCGTCCACCGACAAACGCAAGCAAGGCAAAGCGGAGACTTACCAAACGGAAGTGCACAAAGTGCAAATCCTGGACCCCGCCGCCGGCACCGGCACCTTCCTCGCCGCCATCGTGCAGGAAATTTACAGCAAACAGTTCGCCGGTCAGGAAGGCGTCTGGCCCGACTATGTAAAACAGGATTTAATCCCGCGCTTGAACGGCTTTGAAGTGTTGCTTGCATCGTATGCAATGGCGCATACCAAACTGGAAATGGTGTTGCGCGATAGCGGTTGCGATTTGAACGGCAACCGTTTGCGTGTTTATCTTACCAATTCGCTGGAAGAACATCATCCTGATACTGAAACCTTGTTTACGCAATGGCTTTCTGTCGAAGCCAACGAAGCGAATTTTATCAAACGCGACACGCCGGTGATGGTGGTGATTGGTAATCCGCCGTATGCGGTTAGTAGTAGCAACAGGGGCGAATGGATTCAAGAATTATTGGAAGATTACAAGAAAAACTTGAATGAGAAAAAACTCAATTTGGACGACGATTACATCAAGTTTATTCGTTACGGCGAGCATCTAATTGAAAGAACCGGCGAAGGCATTCTCGCCTATATTTCCAACAACAGTTTTATTGACGGCATAACCCACCGCCAGATGCGTCGCCATTTGCTGGAGACTTTTGACAAGATTTATATCCTTAATCTGCACGGCGACAGCAGAAAGAAAGAACGCAGCCCCGATGGTTCGCCGGATAAAAATGTCTTTGATATTATGCAGGGCGTTTCCATTAATTTATTTGTCAAGACCAGCAAAAAGAAAAAGGGCGATTTAGGTGAAGTATTTCATTGCGACTTGTTCGGCGAACGGGAAAGCAAATACGAATTTTTATGGGAACACGACTTGAACAAGTTTGGTTTCACGAAACTGGAAACTCCATCGCCTTATTTCTTTTTCGTGCCGAAAGATTTTTCTGTGAAAGCAAAGTATGAAAGCGGATTTGCTGTGAGTGAGTTATTTAGTAATTATAGTTCCAGCGTGAAAACAGAAAGGGATAAAATTACCATTGCTTTTTCTGCAAACGAGATAGGTAGAATTGAAAAGGACATGTTGGAGTTAGACGCAGAAAGTATACGGAAAAAATATTCCCTTCCTGCAGATTCGAGAGATTGGAAAATCGCCTTGGCGAAAAATGATGTGCAAAAACACAACCCCCGTATGGTTTCTATTCTGTATCGACCGTTTGATATTAGAAAGACTCTTTATACCGGGAAATCGAAAGGCTTCGTGGGTACACCTGGTTATGAGACTATGCGCCATATTTTGGCAGGCGACAATCTGGGGTTTCTGACCTCGCGGTCGTATTCAGCCAATGTTGTTTTTGATCGCGTTTTTATCACACGCCATATCGCAGATATTCACGTAGCCAGCGACCAAACTTATTTCTTCCCTCTCTACCTTTACCCTGACGAAAAACAAACATGCCTTGACGGCAAACCAGAACGCAAACCCAACCTAAACCCCGACATCATAAAAACAATCGCCGACCAACTCACCCTGCGCTTCACCCCGGAAAAAACCGACGACCACAACACCTTCGCCCCCATCGACCTGCTGGACTACATCTACGCCACCCTGCACAGCCCAACCTACCGCCAAAAATACCGCGAGTTCCTGAAAATAGACTTCCCGCGCGTCCCATACCCCGCCAACCAAAAACAATTCCGCGCCCTCGCCGCGCTCGGCGCCGAATTGCGCGCACTGCACCTAATGGAAAGCGCCAAACTCGACACGCCAATCACCACCTACCCGCAACCCGGCGACAACACCATCACCGCCATCCAATTCGCCGACGGCAAAGTCTCCATCAACAAAACCCAACACTTCACCGGCATCCCCCAAACCGCCTGGAACTTCCAAATAGGCGGCTACCACCCCGCCCAAAAATACCTAAAAGACCGCAAGGGGCGAGCGCTGACTGCGGATGAAATTAAGCACTACCAGAGAGTAATCGTAGCGCTGACGGAGACGGCGGGGGTTATGGAGGAGATAGATAAGGTTTGATAACTCCCTACCCCGTCATTCTCGAACGATAGAAAAATAGGGAGCCGACAGGCGACTATATTTTTCATCGCCTTCGGGAATCTCCCTAAGTCTACCGTGAATTTCAACAAAGCCCGTGCCAACATGAGGGAGATTCCCGAGGACGCAAGTGTCCGTAAGCCGCCGCTTAAAAAGAAAAAGCGCGGCGGCAACGGACACTAACGCTCGAGAATGACGAAGTGGGGGTGAATGACGCGGTTTTGGAATGACGACGTTGTTGTGACTGACGACGCTGTTGTGACTGCCGAAGTTGTTGTGACTGACGAGGGATTGTTTTTGTTGAGGTTGTTGTTCTTGTCGACTTTGCTTGATAACCCCAAATTCAACTCAAACACCGCCCATACAAAAACGAAAACTGCCCGATGTGTTGACGTTGAGCATCGTGTTGGTCGAAGTGGTTTTGTAGTTTGCCGGTTTTTTCCAGTTCGCGGATGCGGGTGCATACCGTGGTTAGGGTTTTTTTGGGGACGGTGCTCCAGATGGAGTCGCCGTTGCGCCAGGATTTTTTTAGGGGGCCTTGGGGGTTGAAGTAGGCTTTGCCTTGCATTAGCGCGTCGGTTGGCACGAAGCATTGTTGGGGGGTGATGCCGGCGGCTTGCATGATTTGCCGCAGCGCATCCAGGGGGGCGTGGCGGGCGCACATGGTTGCGGTTTGGTCGGGGATGAGGTGGTAGTACCAGAAGCCGTGGCGCAGTTGTTCGCGGGAGCAGGTGTTGATGATGACTGCGCCGCCGGGTTTTAGCACGCGCGCGAATTCGGCGAATACTTTGCGATAGACCGGGTAGTCGTCGGCGGCGGCGAGGTCGAGGTGGTGTAGCACTTGGTTGACCATGACGCCGTCGAACACCGCGTCTTCGAAGGGCAATGCGTCTATGGTGGCGCGGTGAAAGTCGATGCGGCCATGGCGGTGTTCGGCGGCGAGTTTGCCGCGCGCGCGCTCCAGCATCGGCTCGTTCATGTCCACCGCGCTGATGCGCCCGACATGCGCCAGCAATGCCCGCGCGTAATTGCCGGTGCCGCAGCCGGCGTCCAGCAGGTGTTGTTGCGCGAGGGGCGCCGCGCCCTGTGCCAGACAGCCGGTGATGATTTCCACACCGACCGGGATGCGCGTGTTGTCGTAATGTTGCGCGGTTTGGGAATAGTTTTCGTAGTTGCTCATGCGTGGGAGGCGCGGATGCGCGCTTCGATGCCGCGCATGTCTTTCAGCGTCGCCGCGATATCGCGTTGCCGGCGTTGCAATTCGTCTCGGTGTTTGGCGATGGTCGTGAGCACATATTCAATTTGCGCCGCCTCGCCGGATTTCGTATCGTACAATTCCAGGGTCTGCTTGAGTTCCGCCAGGGAAAAGCCGATACGCCGCCCGCGCAGGATGAGTTTCAGCCGCACGAAATCGCGTTGCCGGTAGATGCGCCGGTTATCCACCCGCCGCGGCGACAGCAGCCCTTTGTCTTCGTAGAAACGCACCGTGCGCGGGGTTACGTCAAAATGCCGGGCGAGTTGTGAGATGGTGTAGGTGGTGGTGGTGTTCATCGTGGTTCGCGCGCATCGCGCACATCGGCGCATCGGGTAGTGTGACTTGACGTTTACGTTAAGGTAATGTACGTTATTCCCCTCCGAATTGCCAGCCCCGCCGCCCGGCAAGCCAACCACTATGACGATTAACCGGGAAACCAACCGGCAGAACGTGGCCGCCCCGGTCCGGTTTGTCACCGCCGCCAGTTTGTTCGACGGCCACGACGCCGCCATCAACATTGTGCGGCGCATCCTGCAATCGCTCGGCGCCGAGGTCATTCACCTGGGGCACAACCGCTCGGTCGAGGAAATCGTGACCGCCGCCTTGCAAGAAGACGCCCACGGCATCGCGGTCAGCTCCTATCAGGGCGGGCATGTGGAATACCTCAAGTATATGGTCGACATGTTGCGGCAGCGGGGCGGCGAGCGCATTCGGATTTTCGCCGGCGGCGGCGGCGTCATCATCGCCGACGAGATTGCCGAACTGGAAGCGTACGGCGTCACGCGCGTCTACTCGCCCACGGACGGGCAGGAGATGGGGCTCGTGGGGATGATTGAGGACACCATCGCGCAGTGCCGAACGCGCGATGCGGATGCGCCCCCGCCGGCGTTGCTTGATGTCAAAAACGGCGACCGGCGCGCGCTCGCCGGGGTGTTGAGCGCGCTTGAAAAAACGCCGGGCGATGAGCGGTTAGGCACTCTCCTTGCGCCGGACAAACTCGGCGGCAACATCCCGGTTTTGGGCATCACCGGCACCGGCGGCGCCGGCAAATCGTCGTTGACCGACGAGTTAATCTTGCGCTTTCGTATGGACCGGCGAGACGACTTGCAAATCGCCATCATCGCGGTCGACCCGTCGCGGCGCAAAAGCGGCGGCGCATTGCTCGGCGACCGCATTCGCATGAACGCGATCTTCCACCCGAACATTTTCATGCGCTCGGTGGCGACCCGTCACCACAGTGCGGACGCGAACAAGGGCGGGTTGCCGCGCCAACTCGGGCTGATGGTCAACGCCTGCAAACTCGCCGGCTTTGATTTGGTGATTGTCGAAACGCCTGGCATCGGCCAGGGCGACACCGGCGTGTCCGACTTGGCGGACTGCTCGCTCTATGTGATGACCCCGGAATACGGCGCGCAGAGCCAACTGGAAAAAATCGACATGCTCGACTTCGCCGACTTTGTCGCCATCAATAAATTCGACCGCGCCGGCGCCAAAGACGCGCACCGCGATGTCTGCAAACAAGTGCAGCGCAACCGCGAAGCGTTTTCACAACCGCCCGAAGCGATGCCGGTCTATGGAACCATCGCCTCGCAGTTCAACGACGACGGCGTGACCGCGCTCTATCAAGGGATGCTCGCCACGCTCACCGCGCTCGGCTTGCGGCAAGGCAAAAGTATGTTGCCGGCGGCTCCCCTCCATACGCGCTGCTCCACCGACAAAAACAAACTGATTCCGTCCAAGCGCGTGCGCTATCTGGCGGAGATTGCCGACACCGTCAGGGCATACAAAGCCCACGCCGCGGCGCAGGCGGTCATCGCGCGCCAACGCCAGCAACTCGAAGCCAGCCGGGCGATGCTCGCGCAGGAGTCGGCGAAATCTGCAGGGCGTGCAACCGGCGAGTTGGAGCGATTGATTGAAGCGCGCGACCGGCAAATGGACGCGCGTTGTAAAAACTTGCTTGCCGAGTGGCCCGCGTTGCGCGCGCGTTACAGCGAGGATGAGTTGGTGGTGAAAGTCCGCGCGCGCGAGGGGGAAAGGGAAGTGAAAACCGACCTCGCCGTCTCCACGCTCTCCGGCAACCGCCTGCGCAAGGTCGCGCTACCGACCTACCACGACCACGGCGACCTGCTGGTTTGGTTGATGCTGGAAAACCTGCCGGGGCGGTTTCCGTTCACCGCCGGCGTGTTTTCGTTCAAGCGCGACAGCGAAGACCCGACCCGCATGTTCGCCGGCGAAGGCGACGCCATGCGCACCAACCGGCGCTTCAAAAAACTGTCGGCGCACGCCCGCGCGAAGCGGCTTTCCACCGCGTTTGACTCGGTCACATTGTATGGCTGCGACCCCGACGAGCGACCCGACATTTACGGCAAGGTCGGCAACTCGGGCGTGTCCATCGCCACCTTGGACGACTTGGAAGCGTTGTATCACGGCTTTGATTTATGCGAGCCGATGACCTCGGTGTCGATGACCATCAACGGTCCCGCGCCCATCATTCTGGCGATGTTTCTGAACGCCGCCGTCAACCAAAAAATCGCCGCATTCCACGATGAACACCGCCGCGAACCCGATGATGACGAGCGCCGCGAAATTACCGCAACCGCGCTCCACAACGTGCGCGGCACCGTGCAGGCGGACATCCTCAAGGAAGACCAGGGGCAGAACACTTGCATCTTCTCAACCGAGTTTTCGCTCAAACTGATGGGCGATATTCAGGCGTATTTTATTCGCCACCAAGTGCGGAATTTTTACTCGGTCTCCATTTCCGGCTACCACATCGCCGAAGCCGGCGCGAACCCGATCACGCAGTTGGCGTTCACCCTCGCCAACGGTTTCACCTATGTCGAAAGTTATCTCGCGCGCGGCATGCGCATCGATGATTTCGCGCCCAACTTGTCATTCTTTTTCAGCAACGGAATGGACCCCGAATACACCGTCATGGGGCGAGTCGCGCGGCGCATCTGGGCGGTCACGCTGCGCGACAAATACGGCGCCGGCGAGCGCTCGCAAAAACTCAAATACCACATCCAGACTTCCGGGCGCTCGCTGCACGCCCAGGAGATGGACTTCAACGACATTCGCACCACGCTGCAAGCGCTCATCGCAATCTACGACAACTGCAACAGTTTGCATACCAACGCATTCGACGAAGCCGTCACCACGCCGACCGAGGAATCGGTGCGCCGCGCGCTCGCCATCCAGTTAATCATCAACAACGAATGGGGGCTGGCGTTCAACCACAACCCCAACCAGGGCAGTTTCATCGTCGAGCAGTTGAGCGAGTTGGTGGAAGAAGCCGTGCTGCTGGAATTCGAGCGAATCTCCGAACGCGGCGGCGTGCTCGGCGCGATGGAAAGCGGCTACCAGCGGGGCAAAATCCAAGACGAGTCGATGTTATACGAGCAACGCAAACACGACGGCAGCCTGCCCATCATCGGCGTCAACACCTTCCTCAACCCAAAGCAAACCGAAGCGCCCAACATCGAACTGGCGCGCTCCAGCGAAGAAGAAAAACAAAGCCAAATCAACCGCCTAAGAGACTTCCACACCCGCCACGCTGACGAGTCCGAAGCGGCGTTGAACAAAGTAAAACAAGCCGCCCTCGCCGGAGAAAACATCTTCACCGAACTGGTCGAAGCGGTCAAAGTCTGCTCGCTGGGGGAAATTTCAAACTTGTTGTATGAGGTGGGTGGGCGGTATCGGCGGAATATGTAATTATTCGTCATTCTCGAGCGTTAGCGCCCGTTGCCGCGTAGCGGCTTACGGGCGCTTACGACCTCGGGAATCTCCCTAAGGCTACCGTGAATTTCAACAAAGCCCGTGCCAGTCTTAGAAAGATTCCCGAGGACGCAAGTGTCCGTAAGCCGCCGCTTAAAAGAAAAAGCGCGGCGACAACGGACACTAACGCTCGAGAATGACGAGTAATATTGCCCGTTTCACAAAATTTACTTTACAATCCCCCGCCACTACTTCGGCAAGGGGGTCGGTCTGTCGTATGCAGCCGCGATAACGTGAACAGCCACTCGTTCCAAAACTTCCTCCACCCCGGCGACATTCGCCACGGCTTGCCGGCGGGCGCTTATACTTGCGCGCAGTTTCATGCCACGGAGAACGAGCGGTTGTTTCCGCGGTTTTGGATGTTGGCGGGGTTTGCTCACGAGATGCCGAAGCGCGGGGATGTCAAGCCGGTTAGCGTGGGCGGGCAGCCGGTTTTGTTGGTGCGCGGCGGCGATGGGATTGCGGCGTTTCATAATGTCTGCCGGCATCGCTGCCTCAAACTGGTGGAGCGGGCGGGCAATGCCGGGCGGATGATTCGTTGCCCCTACCACAGTTGGGCATACGACCTCGAAGGCGCGTTGCGCGCGGCGCCGTTCTTCGGCGGCGTCGACAATCAACCCCCGGCGGGTTTCAGCCTGGCCGACAACGGCTTGGTCCCCATCCGCTGCGAAGTGTGGCACGACTGGATATTCGTCAACCTCGACGGCAACGCGATGCCGTTTGAGGACTACATTCAACCGGTCGCCGCCCGCCTCGCGCATCTCGACATGACGCGCCTCAAGCCGGTGGCGACGCTCGACTTCGGCGTGGTCAACACCAACTGGAAGTTTCTGATGGAGAACTTCATCGAGCCCTATCACGTCCAGTTCGTGCATTCCACAACCACCGACCAACCGCTGCTCGACCACGCCGCATTCATCGACCGCCACTGCCTCGGTTGCACGGTGGAATTGCCCGCCGACAAAGCCCCCGCGCGCGGCGACACCCTGGCGGTGAATTCCAGTTTCCTGACCTTGTTCCCCAACTTCGTGCTCGCCACCTACGCGCCGGACCAACTGGGCGTGCACCTCAACACCGCGCTCAACGCCGGGCAAACCAGCCAGCAGCGAGTCGTCTATCTGCTGCGAAACGACAACGCCCCCGCACAAGAAATCACCGACCTGAAAAACCTGTGGTGGAAAGTCCACGAGGAAGACCACGCCATGTGCGAGCGCCTGCAACTCGGCCGCCAATCCCCCGTCGCCGACACCGGCGGCTGGCTCTCCCCCCAATGGGAAATCAGCGTGCGGCGCTTTCAAGAGTTGGTGTATGATGCGGTTGTGGGCGAGGGCAAATAAGCCAACCACATTGTATCGACACGAGGGCAACAAAATGACCACAGACGCGAAGCCGAGTTTTAGCATTGACCACGCGATGATCCGGGTGAGTGATTTGGATAAGTCGCTGGATTTTTATACGCGGATTTTGGGGATGAAGGTGTTGCGGAAAACCGATTATCCGGAGGGGCGGTTTACCAATACGTTCGTCGGTTATCACGGCGAGGATGACGGCGCTTCGCTGGAGTTGACTTATAACTGGGACCAGCGCGAGCCGTATGAGCGCGGCAGCGCGTGGGGGCATATCGCGCTCAAGGTGGCGGACGTGCGCGCCGCCAGCGACTACCTTAAATCCGAGGGCGTGGAGTTCACCAAAGAGCCGTCACCGATGAAACACGGCACGCGAATTCTCGCGTTCATCAAAGACCCGGACGGCTATCCGATTGAACTTAACGAGCCGGTGTCGCAGCCCGGTTGAGGCGGGTGTTGATGGTGGCGGACGACGCCTACGATTGGCATCAAGCCGCGCAATTGTCGGCGCTCGACCCGCGTGAGCCGGTGCAGGTGCGCGTTGGGAATAAGATGCTTGCGTTGTGCCGGGGTGGCGATGAGGTGTTTGCTATTAGCGATATTTGCAGTCACGAGTTTGCGTTTTTGTCCGATGGCGTCATCAAAGACGGCTGCGTTGAGTGCCCGTTGCATCAGGCGCGTTTTGATTTCAGAACCGGCAAGGCGGTGGCGGCGCCCGCCACCGAGGATATTCCCGTTTATCCGACCCGAATTGACGGCGATGTGGTGTGGGTCGGTTACCCCGTGAAACGAAAATAATCGTAATCGTAATCGTTATGGCGGCGCAACCTTCCCAGCCTCCCGAGCCTCAGAGCAACCCCGAATGCGTCCCGTTCGGCGGCTATCACCAAACCCGCCCTGGACAACCCGACCGCGAGTTGACCGAGGTCGGACCCGGCACGCTTTGCGGCGAATACTTGCGGCGTTATTGGCATCCGGTCTTTCTTACCGCCGAGTTGGGCGGCATGCCCAAACTGATTCGCATACTGGGGGAAGATTTGGTGCTGTTCCGCGACCTCGGCGGGCGGCTTGGGTTGGTGCATAAAAAATGCCCGCACCGCCGCGCTTCGCTGGAATTCGGACGCTGCGAGGCGCGCGGCATTCGCTGTTGTTATCACGGCTGGCGCTTTGACATCGACGGCGCCATTCTCGACATTCCCGGCGAGCCCGCCGACTCGCCCGCCGCCAAAAAAATCATGCAGACGACTCGGCTGGGCGCCTATCCGGTGCGCGAATACAACGGCTTAATCTTCGCCTATCTGGGACCGCCCGACGCGCGCCCGCCGTTTCCGATTTACGACACGTTTGAGTTGCCGGACACGGTGATGTCGCCCTATGCGACGCCGTTTAACTGTAACTGGTTGCAGGTGCTCGACGCCATCGCCGACCCGGTTCACACTGCGTTTTTGCACCACAACCAGTTCTCCGACGGCTTTGGTCAACTCGGCGAAATCCGATTTTACGAGCGCGATAAAACCCGCTTCCTCGGCACCGCCACGCGTCGGGTCGGGGCGAATGTCTGGGTTCGGGTCAACGAACTCATTCTGCCGAATTTCACGCAGTCGGGGGCGGCGTTTGCGGTTGACGGAAGCGTCGAGAAGCATTTCGGGCGCAGCGCGTTTACCCGCTGGGTGGTGCCGATTGACGACACGCATTGCATGGCGTGCGCGTGGGGCAATTTTGGCGCGCGCGCCGACCCGCCGGAGTGGAATACGCCGGAGGGGTTGCAACGAATCGAGCAGGGCGAGCCGACCGAGCGCAGTTACGAGCAAAAACAGCGCAGCCCCGGTGATGTTGAGGCGGTCGAGGGAATGGGCGCGATTGCCGACCACGACAACGAGCATCTGGTGCCCGGCGACCGCGGGATTGCGCTGTATCGCCGGCGGCTGCGGCGGTTGTGCCGCGACTTGGCGGACGGCAACGCGCCGCCCCAGCCCGCCGACCTCGCGCCCGGCGCCATTCCGACTTATGGCAGCGACACCGTCGTCAAAGCGCCGCGCGCTGAGGGCGGCGACGGCGACGATAACAATAACGATAGCGATGAGCGCGACTTGCTAAACCGAATCAACGACCAGGTAATGGAGACCCTGTTCCGCGCGGACGACATGCAAGGCGCCGAGCGCGACCGCTTCGTGATTGACGAACTCAGCCGACTGCGAGCGCACGCATGACGCCGCCCGACAAAATCAAAGTTCATATCAAGAACAACCACCACGCCGCGGACACCTTCCCCAACACCGCCCGCGGCGAGCAAGTGTTCACGATTACGCGCGAGCGTTTTGATGCGGCGGCGGCGGAGTATGCGGATGTCGCCGCGCAACTGGATGTGTTCATCGACTGGGACACCGAGCATTTCGCCGAGTCCATGGCGAGCGCTGAGACGCTGGTCTGCTGGGATTTGCCGACCGGCGATTTGTCGCGGGTGGCGCCGCGCTTGAAGTGGATTCACATCATCGGCGCCGGCGTGGAGCATTTGACGCCGATGGACTGGTTGCCCGACGGCGTGTTGCTGGTGAACAACAAGGGCGTGCATGCCGCCAAGGCGGGCGAGTTCGGCGCGATGGCGTTGTTGATGTTGCACAACGCGATGCCGGCGGTCATCGCCAATCAGGCGCGCGCGGTTTACGACTCGATTTATTCGCCCTCCATCGCCGGCAAGACCGTGCTGGTGGTCGGCGTCGGCAGCATCGGCGCCGCCGTCGCCCGGCAAGCCAAAGCGTTGCGGCTACACGTCATCGGCGTCAGCCGCCACGGCAAACCGGTCGACGGGGTCGATGAAATCTTGAAGGTGGCGCAGTTGGACGAGGCGTTGCCGCGCGCGGATTTTGTCTTCGTGGTCACGCCGCTGACCGCGGAGACCCGCAACCTCATCAGCCGCCAACGCCTCGACCTGTTGAAACCCGGCGCGGGCTTTGTGAACATCGGCAGGGCGGCGGTGGTTGATTACCGCGCGCTGCTGGAAAAACTCGAAAGCGGCGCGTTGAGCGGGGCGATTTTGGATGTCTTCGAGGAGGAGCCGTTGCCGGCGGATTCGCCGTTCTGGCGCGCGCCGAACCTGATTGTGACGCCGCATATTTCCGCGGACGACGGCAACGCCTATGTCGCGCTCACGCTCCAACTGTTCTTTGAAAACATGCGGCGCTATCTGAATGGCGAGCCGTTGGAAAACCAAGTCCGGGCGGACTTGGGCTACTAACCGAACGCGAACGCAAACACAAATACCGCGCGGCAAACACGAACGCCGCGCGATACAATCCACCAACTCACCAACGAGGAAACACCATGCCATTAGCCGACCCTCAATCGCTGGCGGACGCACTGCCGCGCAAAGCCGATGTCGCCGCCGCCAAAAAGAAACTTGAAGACGCCGGCGTCAAGTATGTGTTGTCGTGCTGGGTTGACCTGCTCGGGCAGCCGAAAACCAAGCCGGTGCCGCTCAGCGATTTTGAGTTGCTGTGCATGGGCAAGGGTCCGCAGTTTGCGGTGCATTCCATTTCGTTTGTGCCCGAACTCGGTCCCGCCGACTCCGACCAAATCCCCCTGCCCGACCTCGACACGCTGACCATCTGCCCGTGGGACCGAACCTGCGCGTGGATGATGGCGGATTTGTGGTGGGAAGATGCGCCGTATAACCTCTGCCCGCGCAGCGCGTTGAAGCGCGCAATCCGCGACGCCGCGCAAGCCAAACCCGGCGGTGGCGGCTATCAATTCCACGCCGGCATCGAGCCGGAGTTCATCGTCATGCGCTGGCGCGATGGCCAGCCGGTCAAGGCATTCGACAACGACCCGCCGCCGGGCGAAGGGCTGCGCCCGCGCCGTCAGGCATTCGGCTACGATGTCGAATACAGCATCGACGCGATGCCGTTTCTCGGCGACCTCATCGATGTGCTGGAGGAACTCGGCTGGAACTTGCACGACGTGGTCGCCGAGGGCGCGTATTCGCAGTTTGAACTGGACTTCCACTACACGGATGTGCTGGAAATGGCAGACCGCTTCGTGTTCCTGCGCATCCTGCTCAAAGAAATCGCCAAGAAGCACGGCGTCTTCATCACCTACATGCCCAAGCCGACGCTCGGCGACTGGCGCTCCGGGGCGCACATGAATATATCCGCGCGCGCCACCGACACGCCGGAGCAAAACCTGTTTGAGGGCGAAGGCGGGCAATGGCACGAGTCGGCGTATCACGCGGTCGCCGGCTTGCTGCGCCACGGCGGCGCGCACACCGCCCTCGCCTGCTCGACGGTCAATTCCTACAACGGCTTGGTGCCCAAAGTCGGCGGCTTTGAGGGCGGCGTGTTCACCTGGGCGCCGACGCACATGGCATACGGAATGAACAACCGCTCGGCGATGCTGCGGCTGCCGCAGAGTCGTTTCTGCATTGAAAATCGCGCCGCCGATATGTGCATGAATCCGTATCTCAGTTTCGCGATGTCCATCGCCGCGATGACCGACGGGTTAATCAATCAATACGACCCCGGCGAGCCGCTCAACCGCGACCTTTACACGATGAGCGACCAGCAACTTGCCACCTCCGGCGCGCAACGCCTGCCGCGCAATTTGCTCGAAGCGGTCGAGGCGTTGCGCGACGACGACTTGGCGAAGCGCGCGATGGGCGAGGTCATGCACCGCTCCTATCTCGCCTACAAAGTCGATGAATGGGAGCGCTATCATCAGGAAGTGACGGATTGGGAAGTCCGGGAATACCTGCGGCTTTTTTGAGCGCCAAGCGGATTGGCCGAGTGCCCGACCACCACCTCTACGCGCTGGGGGATGTCGCCCTTCAATCGGGCGCGACCTTGGTCGATGCCAAACTGGCGTATAAAACCTACGGCGAACTGAACGCGGCGCGCGACAACGCGGTGGTCTTGCCGACCTTCTACACCGGCACGCACGCGCGCAACGAAGGCTTCTTCGGCGAGGGCAGAGCCATCGACCCGGCGCGGCATTTCATCGTCTCCGTCAACCTGTTCGGCAACGGCGTGTCGTCATCGCCGAGCAACGCATCGCCGCCGTGCCGCGGGGCGAAATTCCCCGCCGTCACCTTGCACGACAACGTCCGCTGCCAACGCCGCTTGCTGAGCGAGCGCTTGGGAGTCGAGCGCATCGCGCTGGTGGCGGGCTGGTCGATGGCGGGCTGTCAGGCGTTCCACTGGGCAAGCCAATACCCCGATTCGGTCGATGCAATCCTGCCGTTCTGCGCCTCCGCGCGCACCTCGCCGCACAACAAGGTGTTCCTCGAAGGCGTCAAAGCGGCGCTGCAAGCGGACTGCGAATACAACGGTGGCGACTATGCCAGCGCGCCGGTCGCGGGGCTAAAAGCCTTCGCGCGGGTATACGCCGGCTGGGCGTATTCGCAGACTTTTTACCGCGACGGGTTATACCGCCAACTCGGCTTTGAGTCGGTCGAGGAGTTGCTGGTTGATTGGGAGAACGACCACCTCCGCTGGGACGCCAACGACCTGCTGGCAAAACTCCGCACATGGCAAGACGCCGATATTAGCCGCAACGACCGCCACCACGGCGACCTGAGCGCCGCGCTCAACGCCATCCGCGCCAAAACCATCATCATCGCGTGCAGCGACGACCTCTATTTCCCGCCCGCCGACAACGCGCCGGAAGCCGAAAACATCCCCGCCGGCGAACTCAGGGTTTACCCTTCGCCCTGGGGCCATTGCGTCGCCTCACCGGGCAACGACCCGCAATTCGCCGCTTTCCTGGACGCGGCGATTGCCGAATTGCTGCCCTGAACTTCAACCCTCACCACCGGAGTGTGTCATGCCAAAACCCACCGTATTCAAACGCGCCGACATTCAACACCGCCACGATGAGTTGCCGGAAAACGGCACCTACATCAAACCCTTCATCACCACGCGCAACTGCCAAAGCATGGCGGGCGGCGTGAACTTTCTAAACAAGGTGTCCATTCCCTGGGACCTGACCTGCGACGAAATCATCTACTGCCACGAAGGCGTGTTCCGGCTGGTATGCGACGGCAAAAACTACACCCTCAACCCCGGCGACATGATGCTAGTCCCAAAAGACAACCACATCCGCTACGAAGCCGACGAAAGATGCACCATCTTCTACGCCGCCTGGCCCGTAGACTGGAAACAACGCGCTGGCTTAACCGAAGTTCCCGGCATTGATTCGGAAGATATGTGATTGCGTCACGCATTACTCGTCATTCTCGAGCGTTAGTGACCGTTGCCGCCGCGCTTCTTCTTTTAAGCGGCGGCTTACGGACACTTACGTCCTCGGGAATCTCCCTAAGACTGGCACGGGCTTTGTTGAAATTCACGGTAGCCTTAGGGAGATTCCCGAATCGAAGAAAATATGGTCGCCTATCGGCTCCCTATTTTCTACCGTTCGAGAATGACGGGTATATTACTCGTCATTCTCGAGCGTTAGTGTCCGTTGCCGCCGCGCTTTTTCTTTTAAGCGGCGGCTTACCGGACACTTACGACCTCGGGAATCTCCCTAAGACTGGCACGGGCTTTGTTGAAATTCACGGTAGCCTTAGGGAGATTCCCGAATCGAAGAAAATATGGTCGCCTGTCGGCTCCCTATTTTCTACCGTTCGAGAATGACGGGTATATTACTCGTCATTCTCGAGCGTTAGTGTCCGTTGCCGCCGCGCTTTTTCTTTTAAGCGGCGGCTTACCGGACACTTACGACCTCGGGAATCTCGTCCCGACTAGCGCTGAGCCCAAATAAAGCGAGCGAAGCAGGCGGCGGGTAAGCCGCCGTTTCTGTGGTCTTTTGAGTGGGGATGGCGGCTTTGTTTGGGCTTAGCGCTAGCCTTAGGGAGATTCCCGAGGTCGTAAGCGCCCGTAAGCCGCTACGCGGCAACGGGCGCTAACGCTCGAGAATGACGGAGTAGTGGAGAATGACGAAGTCGGACCCAAAACTCACCCACGCCCCCTCTTAACATGCCGCGCTGTCTGCATATCCGGTTTCTTCCGTTTCGCGGGGGACTTCTTTTTATCATTATCCGTCTCACTCTTACGCGGAGCGAATTCGAATCCCAGTTTGCCGGATTTGTCGGTTAAGTCCATTGTCAGGTGGGCGGCGAACTTTCGGTTGTTTCTTTTTGATACGAAGCCTTGCAGCAATTCGGTCTTGCCGTCGGTTAGTAGTTGGCGCACTTCGACGGCTTCGATTGGGCGGCTCAGGATGTGGCGGCTGATGCTGAAATCGCAGGCGGCTTTGTCGCCCAGGGCGTTGATGCAGGTGTGGCGTTTGGGCGTGTCGATGACCGCCGTGCCGCACTTCGGGCAGCGACCGATTTGCTCGCAACTCTGCGGGTCGATGTCATCGTCGTTGCCGGCGTCGGCAAAATCGAAGGCGGCGGTGAAGTCGGCGGTGATGACCAGTTCGGCGGAGAACTCCCGCCCGAGGCGGCTGCGAAAACCGTCGAGGGGACCGACGCGCCGCTCGCGCAACAAGGCGGTCGCTTCGTCGGGCGACAACTCGCGCGCGGCGATGGATTTCCAGATGGAAAAATCGCAACCGGGCGAGCGGCAGACAAACTTGCGGTAGTTCTCGCGTACTTCGCCGGTGCCGCACTTCGGGCAGGGCGCGTCGAGCGTCACATACTCGCCGTCAATCTGGTCGACATCGCAGCGCTGCGCGGCGGCGACGATGGCCGCGGTCATCTCGCGAATGTGGCGCATGAATTCGTCGGAAGAAAATTCATCGCTTTCGATTTGCTTGAGTTTCTTCTCCCACTCGCCGGTCAACTCGGCGCGGGTCAGTTCGTGAATCTTGAGCGCGCGCAGCAGCCTGAGCAGCGTCTTGGCTTTGGGCGTCGGAATCAACTCGCGGGCGTCGCGCAGAATGTAGCGAACCTTGATTAACTCCTCGATGATGGAAGCGCGCGTCGCCGGCGTGCCGAGGCCGCGCCCGCGCATCGCCTCGCGCAACGCGTCGTCCTCCATCAGTTTGCCCGCGCCTTCCATCGCCGACAGCAGGGTCGCCTCGCTGTAACGCGGCGGCGGCTTGGTTTGCTTGCCCTCCATTTCGATGTCAACCATGCCGGCTGGCTCCGATTCGCCCGCTGCGACCGCGAGCGGCGGCAGCGTCTCGCTGCTTTCCTTGCGCCCCATCACGCGCAACCAGCCGCCGTCAATCAGCACGCGCCCGCGCGTCAAAAAGGTCTCGCCTTCGACCACGGTGTGGCGCGTGGTGTTCTCGAAACGCGCCGGCGGATAGAAGGCGGCGATGAAACAACGCGTCACCAACTCGTAGATGCGGCGCTCCTGCTCTTTGAGGTTGCTCGGAATTTCGCCGGTCGGAATGATGGCGAAGTGATCCGACACGCGGGCGTTGTTGAATATGCGCTTATCGTTGCTCTTGACATAGTCCTTGTCCAACGCTTGCTTCGCCCAGTGGCCGATGCTCGGCGCTTCGGCATCGCCATCACCGCCACCGTCCAAACTCGACAACGACTTCAGGGTTTTCTTAACCGTGCGCGGATAGTCCTCCGGCAAGGCGCGCGAATCGGTGCGCGGATAGGTCAGCGCTTTGTGGCGCTCGTATAACGCCTGCGCGATGCCGAGCGTGGCGCGCGCCGAAAAACCGAAGCGGCGGTTGGCTTCGCGCTGCAACGAAGTCAAATCAAACAACATCGGCGCTTGCTGGCTCGCCGGCTTGGTGGTCTCGGTCGCGCCGCCCTCGCGCCCTTCGCACTTGGCGACGATGGCTTCGGCCTCCGCCTTGTCCCAGATGCGCTCGGGGCGCGCCGTGCCGTGCGGGTCTTTAGCCGCGCCGTCCTCGCCGCCGTCCTTCTTCGCCTTGCGCTGCGGGTCAATCCGCCGCCCTTCGTATTGCCCGGAGGCGATTTCAAAAGTGGCGACAATTTCCCAGTAATCGCGCGGCGTGAACTGCTGTATCTCTTTCTCGCGGTCGACCAAAATGGCGAGCGTCGGGGTTTGCACCCGCCCGACCGTGGTCAGCGAAAAACCGCCGCCGCCGGAGTTCAGCGCGGTCATCGCGCGGGTCGCGTTGATGCCGATGAGCCAGTCCGATTCCGCGCGGCACACGGCGGCGTGTTGCAGCGGCAACAAGTCGCCGCCGTCGCGCAGATTTTCAAACCCCTGGCGAATCGCCTGCGGCGTCATGGATTGCAGCCACAAACGCTGCACCGGCTTGGCGCCTTTGAAGTGCCGAATCAGATAGTGGAAAATCAACTCGCCCTCGCGCCCGGCGTCGCAGGCGTTGATGACCGCGTCTATGTCCTTGCGTTTGTATAACTTCGCCAGCATCTTGAGTTTGGATTCGCTCTTGGCAATCGGCGCGAGGTCGAAGTGGTCGGGCAGCACCGGCAGGTTCTTGAGCGACCATTTGCCGCGCTTGACCTCGGCGCCTTCGGGCGCGACCAGTTCCAGCATATGACCTATCGCCGAGGTGACGACGTGCTCGGGACCTTCAAAAAACTCCTTCTTGTTTTGGAAACTGCCGAGCGCGCGGGTAATGTCGCGCGCCACCGACGGCTTCTCGGCAATCACCAGCGTCTTGCCGGTTTTCGCAGCCGGCGGTGCGGCGGCGCTCAGCGGTTTCGCCATTGTCGGTGGGGTGTCGGTTTGCGCGGGTCTAGTGAATGCAAGTATGCAACCCTTCCAACACCAGCGATTCGGTCAGGTCGGAAATGCCCTCGCCTTCGGAGTAGTTGCTCAGCACCATCAGGATGACCCACTTGAGGTGGTCGAGGTCGATGCTGTCGACGCCGAGCGCCATCAGTTGGTTAATCACCATTTCCCGCGACACCGGGTCGAGCACGCCGCACTGCTCTAAGTTGAGCAACAAGCCCTGCGCTTCCATACCGAGGCGCTCGGCTTCGTGCGGCGTGTAGTGGCGCAGCGCGTCCTGCTTGGCGGCTGGTCCAGCCCCCTCAGGGCTCTGCTCGCACAGTTGCGCCAAATTCTCCAACCAGTCAAAGGCGCGGTCGATCATGCCGTGCTCAAAACCGGCTTGGCTGAGCTCCTGCGCCAGCGCCTCCTGGTCGGGACCATGCCCCTCTTCTTCATCAAACATATAGTTCTCAAACATATAGATAAGCACATCAAGCACGTTTTCTTTCATTGATAAAATCCGCAAAAACCGGCTGGGCGCGGTGGTTATTTCGGCAGTCGCTGATAGCCCCCGGACGCGGCGGCGATGAATCCGTTGAGTTCCAACTCCATTAGGATGTATGAAACTTGGTCCGCCGTCAATCCGCTGGCTTCGATTAGTTGGTCGATGGAAGTGGGGGCGTAGTCTATCAGATTATACAACGGCGAGAGTTCGTCGCGTGGCGTGGGCGCGGGGGTTGATTGGGTGGCGGCGCGGCGCTGCTCTGCGCCCGGTTGTGCGCTGAAGAACTGCCCGATTTCCTCGAGAATGTCATCGGTGGTCTCCACCAGTTTGGCGCCCTGGCGCAGCAGGCGATGGCAGCCGCGGCTCACCGGCACGTGGATTGAACCGGGCACGGCGAATACCTCCCGCCCCTGCTCCCCCGCCAGCCGCGCGGTAATCAAACTGCCGCTGCGGATGCCGGCTTCGACCACCAGCGTGCCGAGCGACAAGCCGCTGATGATGCGGTTGCGCTGCGGAAAATACTCGCGCCGCGGCGGCGTGCCGGGCGGGTATTCGGAGACCAGCAACCCGCGCGCGGCAATCTCCCGGCTCAGCGCTTCGTTGGCGCGCGGATACGCCACATCGATGCCGGTGGCGACCACCGCGATGGTCTTGCCGCCGGCGTCGAGGCAGCCGCGATGCGCGCTGTGGTCGATGCCCCGCGCCATGCCGCTGGTGATGGTCAGCCCGGTGGCGCACAACTCCGCCGCAAACCGCTCGGTGGTGCGCTTCCCCGCCGGCGTCGGGTCGCGGCTGCCGACCACCGCCAGTTGCGGCGAACTCAACAACGCGCGCTCACCCAACACAAACAACCCCAACGGCGGCGAATTAATCTGATTAAGCAACGGCGGAAACCCCGCCTCATTAAACCCGACAAACCCGCCCCCAACGCGCTCCAAAATCTCCAAGTCGGCGCTAACATCAGGATAAACCCGCCGAGGCACCTTAACATCCCCCCCCAACACCCCCGCCACCGTCCCCAAATCCGCCCCCAAAACCGCCCCCGCCGACCCCAAAACCCGCACCAACTTATACTTGGCGGCAAGCGGCAGCCCTTTCCAGTGGATGAGTTGAAGCCATTCCTTTTGCATGGGGGTTCCTTGGGGTTGGGTTTACATCGGTTGCGGTGGTTGAGCGGCAACCGGGGATAGTGTCGTTGTATTTTGGTTTGGGGTCAAGACCACAACTTCGTCATTCCCCCAACTTCGTCATTTCGAGCGTTAGTGTCCGTTGCCGCCAACTTCGTCATTCTCGAGCGTTAGTGTCCGTTTGCCGCCGCGCCTTTTCTTTTAAGCGGCGGCTTACGGACACTTACGACCTCGGGAATCTCCCTAAGACTACCGCGAATTCCAACAAAGCCGTCACCCCCCACAAACAACACCCCCCACCATGCTAAATTCCCCCAATGCCACCCCTCCACACCTACATCACCTCAATCGCCGCCACCCACGCCGGCGGCATTTCCACCGAACACAGTTTTCGCGGCGACTTGCAGGAACTGGTTCGTGCGTTGTTGCCCGATGTGGACATCACCAACGAACCGCGCCGCATTGAATGCGGTGCGCCCGACTATGTATTGGCGCGAGACGGCATCCCACTCGGTTACATCGAAGCGAAAAACGTCGACAAATCACTGGACGACACCACCCACCGCGCACAGTTAAAACGCTATGTCGAATCGCTCGACAATCTAATCTTCACCAACTACCTCGAGTTTCGTTTCCATCGTGACGGCGAAATAAAACCAGCCGCTTCGGTTGCCATCGCCGAACTCAGCGGCGGAAAAATCAAACCTCTGCCGCAAAACTTCGCCCAGTTCGCCGACCTAATCACCAACTTCGGCGCTTACCACGGACAGACCATCACCGCCGCCAACGACCTCGCCGGGCGCATGGCGCACAAAGCGCGGATGCTGGCGGCGACCATTACCGAAGCGCTGATTCGAGACGACCGCGCGCAAGCCCGCGGGGCGCGGCAAGACGAAATGGAAAGCGCGCTGCAAGGGCAACTGAGCGCATTCAAGAAACACCTAATCCACGACTTGGACGCCGCCGGTTTCGCCGATATTTACGCGCAAACCGTCGCCTACGGAATGTTCGCCGCGCGCTTGCACGACCCCACGCCCGCCACCTTCACGCGCTTTGAAGCGGGCGAATTGATTCCCTCCACCAACCCGTTCCTGCGCAAGTTTTTCCAACACATCGCCGGCTACGACTTGGACAAGCGCATCCACTGGATTGTGGACGACCTCGCCGATGTCTTTCGCGCCGCCGATGTCGGCGAATTGATGAAAGGCTACGGCAAAGCCACCCAGCAAAACGACCCGTTCATCCACTTTTACGAAACCTTCCTCGGCGAATACGACCCCAAACTGCGCAAGAGCAGAGGCGTTTATTACACCCCCGAACCGGTGGTCAATTTCATCGTGCGCGCGGTCGATGAAATCCTGCGAACCGAATTCAACCTGAAAGACGGACTCGCCGACACGAGCAAAACCGTCATTGAAATTGAAGGCGCGCCGTCCACCGACAAACGCAAGCAAGGCAAAGCGGAGACATACCAAACCGAAGTGCACAAAGTGCAAATCCTGGACCCCGCCGCCGGCACCGGCACCTTCCTCGCCGCCATCGTGCAGGAAATTTACAGCAAGCAGTTTGCCGGTCAGGAAGGCATCTGGCCCGACTATGTAAAACAGGATTTAATCCCGCGCTTGAACGGCTTTGAAGTGTTGCTTGCATCGTATGCAATGGCGCATACCAAACTGGAAATGGTGTTGCGCGACAGCGGTTGCGATTTGGGCAATAAACGCTTGCGGGTTTTTCTTACCAACTCGCTGGAAGAACACCATCCAGACACTGGCACGTTGTTCTCGCAATGGCTTGCAACCGAAGCCAACGAAGCGAACTTCATCAAGCGTGATACGCCGGTGATGGTGGTGATTGGTAATCCGCCGTATAGTGGTGAATCGGCAAACAAAGGCGAATGGATTACAAATTTGTTACAAGACTACAAGCAAGAACCAAGTGGCGGAAAGTTAAAGGAAAAAAACTCTAAATGGCTCAACGATGACTATGTGAAATTCATTTGCTACGGTCAGCATTACATCGACCGCACCGGCGAAGGCGTGCTTGCTTACGTCAACAATCACAGTTTTTTAGACAACCCGACCTTTCGCGGAATGCGCTGGAGTTTGCTGCAAAGTTTCGATGCGATTTACATTATTGACTTGCACGGCAACAGCAAGAAAAAAGAAACCTCGCCTGATGGTTCAGCCGATAAGAACGTGTTTGATATTCAACAGGGCGTTTCTATCAATTTGTTTATCAAAACCGGCGAAAAGAAAATTGGCGAATTGGCGCGCGTGTTTCACCACGATTTATACGGCGAACGAGAAAGCAAATACGAGTTTTTGTGGGGCAATGATTTCAAGCAGATTGATTTCGCAGAGTTGAAACCACAGGTGCCACAATACTTTTTTGTGCCGATGAACTATGAGTTACAAGGCGAGTATGAGATAGGGTTTTCGGTCAATGAATTGTTTCCAATCAATTCGGTCGGCATCGTCACGGCACGGGACAGTTTCACCATTTACCATACACCGCAAGAGTTGAAAAGCGCCATTGCCGGATTTCGTGCCATGGACGATGAAACCGCTCGTGAAAAATATTCGCTTGGTCGGGATGTTAGGGATTGGAAAGTGAGTTTTGCGAGAAAAGACATGGAGGAAAATATATTTGATAATAACAACGACAAACCGGTGCTGATAAGTTACCGTCCATTCGATATTCGCTATACCTATTACACTGGCAAATCAAAAGGGTTTCACTGTATGCCTCGTGGCAAGGTTATGCGGCACTTGATTGAGGGTGAAAATGTAGGGTTGGCTGTTTGCCGACAATTCAAAGGCTCTGAAAACTATTTCCATTCGTTCATCACCAATCAAATTTTTGAGTCGTCTCTGGTTTCCAACAAAACAAGTGAAATAGGATACGGCTTTCCTCTCTATTTATACCCCGAAGAAAAACAACAAACCCTGGACAAACAACCAATCCGCAAACCCAACCTAAACCCCGACATCATAAAAACCATTGCCGACAAACTCACCCTGCGCTTCACCCCGGAAAAAACCGACGAAGACAACACCTTCGCCCCCATCGACCTGCTGGACTACATCTACGCCACCCTCCATAGCCCAACCTACCGCCGCAAATACCGCGAGTTCCTGAAAATAGACTTCCCGCGCGTCCCCTACCCCGCCAACCAAAAACAATTCCGCGCCCTAGCCGCGCTCGGCGCCGAATTGCGCGCACTGCACCTAATGGAAAGCGCCAAACTCAACACCCTAATCACCACCTACCCGCAACCCGGCGACAACATCGTCACCCAAATCAAATACGACGCCGGTAAAGTATGGCTCAACAAAACCCAGCACTTCGCCGGTGTCCCCAAAGCCGCCTGGGAGTTTTACATCGGCGGTTACCAGCCCGCGCAAAAGTGGCTAAAAGACCGCAAGGGGCGGGTGTTGAGTTGGGAGGAAATTGAGCATTATCAGAAGGTGATCGTGGCGCTGGTGGAGACGGCGGGGGTTATGGATGAGATAGATAAGATTTGACGGCGCTGAACAAACCCGTCGCGCCTCAGCGCCAGCCCACCAACAAAAACCCCAAACCCCGTCATTCCCTACTACTCGTCATTCTCGAGCGTTAGTGTCCGTTTGCCGCCGCGCTTCTTCTTGCGGCGGCTTACGGACACTTGCGTCCTCGGGAATCTCGTCCCGTTTAGCGCGGACTTCGGATGAAATTAAGCACTATCAGAGAGTAATTGTTGCGTTGGTAGTTATGGAAAGAATTGGCGCGATTTAGTAACGGTAGGCTCCTGCGCCACCGGAGTTAAGCACCGGCTTCTTTGTGACCATATCCTGGGAAAGTGAACCAATTTTTCAGCATCGAATGCCACCAACCCAATGGTCGGACTGCATCGCAGTCGCCGACCCGTATAGCCTGTTCATTGTGCATATGCTGGTTCAGTGCGCGATATACCGGCGGCTCATCGGCATGTAATTTATACAACTTCGCATTCCAACGCCGCACCTTTTTTTCATCGGCGTTTGGGGTGGATGCGATTTTTCCTGATAAAAGGGTAAATTCTCGATACAGATATTGATGCGAACTGTGCGCGTCCTGGATTTTAAAAACCAATTCCAACAGCACAATGACAGCTGGTGCTGCGCCTAACCAACTTGAATATTCGCCGAATACTTTGGCGAAAATCGCGGTGCCGGTAAGGGCTACGAAAAACATCGTGAACCGATGCACTCTATTCAGAAACCGAAGCCGATGGGAGTGATAGTGCGCCGACATTTCGCTTCTGGTGAGGAGACTCTCTTGGGCCTCTAATGTGTTGTCTGTGCTCATGATTGCCTCCTGTCAGGCAGGTTTTTTCGGTGGCGGTAGATCGGGTCTTGGGATCTCCCGCTCATGCGGCTGCCGTCCCGGCGGGGGCGATGGTTGCTGTCCTGGTGTCGGCTGTCCCGGTGTCGGCTGTCCCGGTGTCGGCTGTCCCGGTGTCGGCTGTCCCGGTGTCGGCTGTCCCGGTGCCGGCTGCCCCAGTGTCCGCTGTTCTAATCGATTGTTCATTGTGGTATTCCATCATAAGTAGATTGCAATCTGGTTTATAACACATCCATAGCAATTTGGAAGATTTTTTATCCATAACCTGAGTTTGTCTCCTCAATCAAACCGCCTTCACTCCTCGATATAATGGGATTTTTTTCACGAAGTTGGTGGGTTGTGAATGACGGGCTTTGTTGGAATTCACGGTAGCCTTAGGGAGATTCCCGAGGTCGTAAGTGTCCGGTAAGCCGCCGCTTAAAAGAAAAAGCGCGGCGGCAACGGACACTAACGCTCGAGAATGACGAAGTGGGGGGAATGACGAAGTGGGGGGAATGACGAAGTTGGGGAATGACGAAGTGGTTGGGAATGGCGTTGTTTGGGCTCAGCGCTAGTCTTAGGGAGATTCCCGAGGTCGTAAGTGTCCGGTAAGCCGCCGCTTAAAAGAAAAAGCGCGGCGGCAACGGACACTAACGCTCGAGAATGACGAGTTATATATACCCGTCATTCTCGAACGGTAGAAAATAGGGAGCCGATAGGCGACCATATTTTCTTCGATTCGGGAATCTCCCTAAGACTACCGTGAATTCCAACAAAGCCCGTGCCAGTCTTAGGGAGATTCCCGAGGTCGTAAGTGTCCGGTAAGCCGCCGCTTAAAAGAAGAAGCGCGGCGGCAACGGACACTAACGCTCGAGAATGACGAGTTATATATACCCGTCATTCTCGAACGGTAGAAAAATAACCAACTACTCGTCATTCTCGAATGATAGAAAAATAGGGAGCCGGCAGGCGACCATATTTTTCATCACCTTCGGGAATCTTCCTAATACTAGCGTGGACTTTGGCGAAGCCTGTGCCAGTCTTAGGGAGATTCCCGAGGTCGTAAGTGTCCGGTAAGCCGCCGCTTAAAAGAAAAGGCGCGGCGGCAACGGACACTAACGCTCGAGAATGACGACGTTGGGTCCCCACCGCTCAACCCAGCCAACACCTACCCACCCCCTTCATTTGCTTGTATACTCAGCAACAAACACATTCACCCACCCACTCCCATGACCAACCGCACCGCCAAAATCACCCGCACCACCAAAGAAACCAAAATCTCCGTCAAGGTTAACCTCGACGGCGCCGGAAGCGCGAAACTGGATACCGGGGTGCCGTTTCTTGAGCATATGTTGGAGCAGGTGGCGCGGCATGGGGTGATGGATTTGGAGGTGGCGGCGCGGGGGGATTTGCATGTTGATGACCATCATACGGTGGAGGACATCGGCATTACGCTTGGGCAGGCGGTGGGTGAGGCGATGGGCGACAAGAAGGGGGTGCGGCGTTATGGGCATGCTTATGTGCCGCTGGACGAGGCGTTGAGCCGCGTGGTGGTGGATTTTTCCGGGCGGCCGTTGTTGACGTTGAACGCGCGTTTTCCCGACGCGATGATTGGGCGTTTTGCCACCGGGTTGATTCACGAGTTTTTTCAGGGCTTCTGCAATCACGCGCTGGTGACGCTGCACATCGACAACCTGCGCGGCGCCAATTCGCACCACATTGCCGAGACCATCTTCAAGGCGTTTGGCCGCGCCGTGCGCATGGCGGCGGAGGCGGACCCGCGCATGATCGGCATTCCCTCGACCAAAGGGCGGCTTTAGATTGGGGCGCCGGCAACGGCGGGCAACGCATGTCACGCATCGTCATCGTTGACCTTGGCACCGGCAACCTGCGCTCCGTCAGCAAGGCGGTGGAGCATGTCGGCGGCGACGGCGTCTGCGTCAGCGCCGAGCCGCCGGTCATCGCAGCCGCCGAGCATCTGATACTGCCGGGCCAGGGCGCGCTCGGCGCATGGATTGACCGCCTGAACGCCGGCGCCGAGTTGCGCTCGGCGGTGCTTGGGCGGCTGCGGCAGGGACCGGTGCTCGGCATCTGCCTCGGCTTGGAAGCGCTGTACACGCACAGCGAGGAAAACGGCGGGCTGCCGGGGCTTGGGTTGTTCAAGGGGACGGTCAGGCATTTCGCCGGCGGCGTTTCGCGCGGTGGCGGTGGCGGCAACGACGGCGGTGGCGACCACGACCACCGCAACCCCAACCGCAACAATAACGCCGCCCCACTAAAAATCCCCCACATGGGCTGGAACCGCGTGCGGCAGTCGCGCGACCATCCGTTGTGGCACGGCATCGACGACCGCCAGCGCTTCTATTTCGTGCACAGTTATTTTGTCGATAGCGCGCAAGGCACGGAGGTGGTCGGCGAATGCGATTACGGCGTCACCTTCACCGCGGCGGCGGCGCGCGACAACCTGTTCGCCACGCAATTCCACCCCGAAAAAAGCCAGCGCGCGGGGCTACAATTGCTGCACAATTTCGTCAACTGGAACGGGGCTTGACCGACATGCTTTTAATTCCGGCGATTGACCTGAAAGACGGCAAATGCGTGCGCCTGCGCCAGGGCGACATGAACGACGCCACGGTGTTTTCCGACGACCCGGTGGCGATGGCGGCGCGCTGGGTTGAGGCGGGCGCACGGCGGTTGCATATCGTGGATTTGGACGGCGCCGTCGCCGGCGCGCCGGTCAACCTCGACATCATCCACCAAATCGCCGACGCCCACCCGGACTTGCCGATTCAAGTCGGCGGCGGCATCCGCAACGAGGACGCCGTGGAAGTCTATATTCAGGCGGGCGTGCGCTATGTCATCATCGGCACGCGGGCGGTCGCCGAGCCGCATTTCATCAGCGACTTGTGCGCCGAGTTTCCAACGCATGTCATCGTCGGTCTGGACGCCCGCGACGGCAAGGTGGCGACCGAAGGCTGGTCGAAACTCTCGCGCCACGATGTCATCGATATGGCGCAGCACTTCGAAGCCGATGGGGTCGAAGCCATCATCTACACCGACATCGCGCGCGACGGCATGCTGCAAGGGGTCAACATAGAAGCCACGCTCAAACTCGCCGAGGCGGTCAACATCCCGGTCATCGCCTCCGGCGGCATTCACAACATCGACAACGTGAAAAAACTCGCCGCGTTGTCGGGCTCCGGCATCATCGGCGCCATCACCGGGCGGGCGATTTACGAAGGCACGCTGGACTTCGCCGCCGGGCAGCGCGCCGCCGACGAGATTGCCGGGCGCGGCGCATTCGCCCTGTAACGCGCGCCAAGCCAGCCTTAGCGAAAGCGAATCGATGGCGCTCGCCAAACGAATCATTCCCTGTCTCGACGTCGATGCCGGCAGGGTGGTCAAGGGCGTGCGCTTTGTCGATATCGTGGACGCCGGCGACCCGGTGGAAGCGGCGCGGCGCTACGACGCCCAGGGCGCCGACGAAATCACCTTCCTCGACATCACCGCCAGCTCGGATGCGCGCGACACGATGGCGGGCGTGGTCGAGCAAGTGGCGGGCGAGGTGTTCATCCCGCTGACTGTGGGCGGCGGCATCCGCCGCATTGAGGACATCCACACGCTGCTGCGCGCCGGCGCCGACAAGGTGTCCATCAACACCACCGCCGTGGTGCGCCCGGATTTCATCCGCGAAGCGAGCGAGCATTTCGGCAACCAGTGCATCGTGGTGGCGATTGACGCTAAGCGTAGTGGTGGCGATGGCGGCGACGGCGACCATCCGAAGTGGGAAATCTACACCCACGGCGGGCGCAAGCCGACCGGCATCGACGCCGTGGAATGGGCGAGCCGAATGGCGCAACTGGGCGCGGGCGAGTTGCTGGTCACCAGCATGGACCGCGACGGCACGCGAGACGGCTTCGACCTGGCATTGACCGCGCAAATCGCCGAAGCCGTCACCGTGCCGGTCATCGCCTCCGGCGGCGTCGGCGGTCTGCAACATCTGGCGGACGGCATCCTAGAAGGCGGCGCCGATGCGGTCCTGGCGGCGAGCATTTTTCACTTCGGCGAATACACGGTGCAGCAAGCCAAACAATTTATGGCGGAGCGCGGCATCGAAGTGCGGCGCTGACTTCGCATCAACCTGAGCGACAAAAATGAAACCAACCCTGTTAGAGCAAATCAAGTGGGACCCCGCCGGACTCGTGCCCGCCATCGCCCAACAACACGACACCGGCAAAATCCTGATGCTGGCATGGATGAACCGCGAAGCCCTAACCGCCACCCTCGCCGAAGGGCAAGCGGTCTACTATTCGCGCTCACGAAAAAAGTTATGGCGCAAAGGCGAAGAATCCGGACACAACCAACGCCTGGTGGAAATGCGCATAGACTGCGACGGCGACGTAGTGCTACTCCAAGTAGACCAAGCAGGCGGAATAGCCTGCCATACGGGTCGCCATAGTTGCTTTTACCGCAGTTGCCAAGGAAACGAATGGCGTGAGGTGGAGCCGGTGCTGAAAGATCCGGAGATGATTTATCGGAAGGGGTAGGAAGCCCCAACTTCGTCATTCCCAACCACTCCCAACCACTTCGTCATTCCCCCTACTTCGTCATTCTCGAGCGTTAGTGTCCGTTAGTCGCCGCGCTTTTTCTTTTAAGCGGCGGCTTACGGACACTTGCGTCCTCGGGAATCTCCCTAAGGTTGGCGCTGAGTTCCAACAACGCCATTCCCGCAGTCTTTTAAGCGGGAAAAATCCGCCGGGAGCGGATTTTCGCGTAGCCCGAAGGGCGCGTATCAGGGATGATACGCGCAATCCAGCGTCTTTTTGTCGGTGGCATGATGGACGTGGGAGGTGACGATAGTTTGCCATCCATGGACGTCTGGGTTCCCGCGTCCCCCGCTAACACACTGCGGGGGCAGGCTCTGCGGGAATGACGGCACGGGCTTCGGTAAAGTCCACGGTAGTCTTAGGGAGATTCCCGAGGTCGTAAGCGCCCGTAAGCCGCTACGCGGCAACGGGCGCTAACGCTCGAAATGACGGAGTATTTATTCAGTCGGTTTCGGATGCCGAAAAACCACAAAGTTTTGAATACAGAAAGAAAACAAAGCAATGAACGGAGTCGCCATGAGCCCACTGAGATATTCACCGAAGCCGGAGCCGATGAAAGCGCCGACCAGCAGTACGGAGAAGCCGTAGATTAGCGCTTGTCCGGCTAGGTATAGGAGCACGGTGCGGTGGCGGGAGCGGTCGGGGAAGACCATTCGGCTGAAGGTGAGGTAGTTGTTGATTATCGACAGCGCCAGCGAGCCGAGCAGCGCCGCTTGATAGGGCAGGCCGAGCCAGATGAGCAGCGCATATATGGCGTAACCGAACGCCGTGTTGTAGCCGCCGACCAAGCCGAAGCGGATGATGCGGCGCGTCGCGGGATTGCCCGAGAACAGGAGATAAACCGCCTGGCGTAATAGGAAGCGCGCCGTCGCCATGCCATAGCCGCAGTAATATCGCACGCGCCCGATGCCGCGCAGGTGCGGCTTGACGGTGTTGCGGTAGAAGCGGAAGTATTCGCGGAAATTTGCGCCCAGTTGCTTGCCGGTGACGCCGCCCAGCCGGAAGGACGAGAGCGTCTCGGGCAGGTGGCATAAATCGCCGTGCGCGAGCATGCGCAACCAGAAGTCGATGTCGACCATCAGCCGCCCGCTAAACGGGCGCGTCTCTTTCCTGACCGCCGATGCGCGCAATAGCACGGTGGCGGGGTCGCCGATGGGGTTGGTTTTGCTCACGACGCCGCGCAGCACGTCGGCGTGCGTTGCGCGCCGCGCGCGGCGTGAAAACCCCAGCGAAAAAAGCGGTCGCCCCGACAGGTTCATCAGCATGCGGTTGCTGGTGAATAGCACGCAACCGGCGTTTTCCGGCTTGCCCGCCGCGCGGATTTTTTCTTCCAAACACTTCGGATGCAGCGTGTCGTCGGCGCAGAGCAGTTGAAAAAACTCGCCGTCTATGCGGCTCAGGCAGCGCTGCCAGTTTTCCGCCATGGTCAGCGCGCCGTCGTGTTCGCGCACGCGGATGCGCGCGTCCCCGAAGGCGCGAACCACCTCGCGCGTGCCGTCGTCGGAGGCGTTGTCATACACCGCCAACTCCCAGTTGCGGTGCGTCTGCGCGAGCAACGATTCAATCGTCTCGCCGATGGTGGCGGCGTTGTTTTTGGTGGGAATGGCGATCGTGACCAGCGGCGCCGCGTCGTCCGGGCGGTTGCGCGGGCGGCGCGAGCGGGGTGGTTTTTGTGGCATCGTGCGGGGGTTTTGGCGGGGGGTGTAGTATAAGGGAAAGGCGCTTTGGGTGTGCAGGCGGGGGTGACGGACTTGACCAACAAACCCCAATCTATGCTATCCTGACCCAAACATCATTGTTCAATAAAAACGCCGCGACAACGGCGTGGCAATCTCGGCAACTAGCCAATGAAACACCAACACACGGGGGGACCCGCCTTGCTTGGGTTGCTGGGGCGTGAGGAGCGGGAAGCGGCGTTGCGGCAGTGCGCCGTGCGGCGGTATGCGAGGGGCGAGCAGATTGTGCGCGAGCGGGAGCAGGACAGCAATATGTATTTCATCGAGCGTGGCAGGGTGCGGGTGACGTTGTTTTCCAAAGACGGCAGGGAGGTCAGTTTTGCCAATCTTGAGGCGGGTGAAAACTTTGGTGAAATATCCATCATCGACGGCAAGCCGCGCTCCGCCACCGTCATCGCGCTGACCGAAACCGACATGATTATCATGCCGCCGCAAGTCTTTCGGCGGATGCTCGACTCGCATCCGGCGGTGGCGCTGGAATTGCTGCAACAACTGACCGCCATCATCCGCCGCCTGTGCGACCGAATCTTTGAATACTCCACCGCCGGCGTGCACAACCGGATTCACGCCGAACTGCTGCGGCTTGCGCGCAAAAATCTCGACCTCGACGGCGTCGCCCGCATCCCCGGCGCGCCGACGCACGCGCAACTCGCCAGCCGCGTGAGTTGTCATCGTGAGGCGGTCAGCCGGGAGTTGAAATTGCTGGAAAAAGAAGGCATTTTGGTGAAGAAGAACCGGCAGTTGATTATCCCGGACATCCGGCTCCTGCAACAAATGGTTGACCAGGTGATGGGGCGCAAAGAAGGAGGTGACGCAAACCCCGTTGAGTCGTAAAATCCCCGCGCAGATGCCCCTTTCATCACGCCCCGAGTGCTAGCCCAGATACCCAACCTGCTGACCCTGCTGCGCATCGCCGCCTGCCCGGTGCTGGTGTTGTTGTTGCGCGACCGCGGCTACGAGTTGGCGATGCTGCTGTTCCTCGCCGCCGGCATCACCGACGGGCTGGACGGCTACATCGCCAAGCGCTACAACTACATTTCCGGTCTCGGCGCCATCCTCGACCCCATCGCCGACAAACTGCTCATCGCCAGCGCCTACATCATGCTGGCGATGCTCGAAGACATCCCGTTCTGGCTGCTCATCGTGGTGATGTTCCGCGACCTCGTCATCGTAGCCGGCTATTTGGTGTTGGTGGTGATGGGCGACGAGATTCCGATGAAGCCGACCTACCTCAGCAAAATTAACACCTTCCTGCAAATCTCGCTGGTGATTTCGGTGCTGAGCGGAAAAGCCGGCTGGTTGTATGTTCCGCTGGTGGCGGATGCGCTGGTGGTCGGGGTGCTGGTGACCACCGTCTCCAGCGGCTGCCAGTATGTCTGGGCGTTGGGCATCCGGCGCGACGACAAGGCGCCGCCCGCGCAATGAACCGGCAAACGCTCATCCCGGTCAGCGTCGAAGCCGAGAGCAGTTTTGACAGTTTCTGCGCCGGCGACAACACCGAGTTGCGCGCCGAGTTGCGGCGCATCGTGCGCGGCGCTCGCGCGCGGCGCGTGCTCTATTTCTGGGGGGATGCGGGCAGCGGCAAGACGCACCTGCTGAACGCCTGCTGCCATCTGGCGCGCGCACAAGGCAAGCCGCACGCGTATCTGCCGGTGGATGCCATGGCGTCCGCGCCGCAAGTTCAAGCGCAACTCGAGCGCATCGCGCCGCCGTCGTTGGTGTGCATCGATGACTTCCAAACCGCGGCGGCGAGCCCGGCGTGGCAAGCTGCGCTGTTTGATTTGTATGAAAAACTGCTGAGCAACGACGGCGCCGTCGTGGTCGGCGCCACCCAGCCCATCGGCGCGCTCAACCTCGGCTTGAAAGACCTGGAATCACGGCTAGTGAGCGGCGGGGTTTACCGGCTCGTGCGCCTGAGCGAGCAAGACAAACTCACCGCCCTAAAATCCCGCGCCCGCCGCCGCGGCTTTGAACTCACCGACCCGGTACTACAATTCATCATAACCTACTACCACCGCGACACCGCCTCCCTGTTCGCCCTGCTCGACCGAATTGACAATGCGTCGTTGGCGGAGCAACGGAGGATTACTGTGCCGTTTATTAAGTCGTTGATCTAAGTACACCAACCCGTCATTCTCAACTACCCGTCATTCTCGAGCGTTAGTGTCCGTTGCCGCCGCGCTTCTTCTTTTAAGCGGCGGCTTACCGGACACTTACGACCTCGGGAATCTCCCTAAGACTAGCGCTGAGCCCAAACAACGCCATTCCCAACCACTTCGTCATTCTCGAGCGTTAGTGACCGTTGCCGCCGCGCTTCTTCTTTTAGCGGCGGCTTACCGGACACTTACGTCCTCGGGAAAAATCCGCCGGGAGCGGATTTTCGCGTAGCCCGAAGGGCGCGTATCAGGGATGATACGCGCAATCTCCCTAAGATTGGCACGGGCTTTGTTGGAAATCACGGTAGTCTTAGGGAGATTCCCGAATCGAAGAAAATATGGTCGCCTGTTGGCTCCCTATTTTCTACCGTTCGAGAATGACGGAGTTGGGGGACTCCTTATTTTCTACCATTCGAATGACGAGTTGTGGGCGACTCCCTATTTTCTAACGCTCAAGAATGACGGCTATCTCCCCAACCCGCCGCCCCAACACCTCAGCCAAACGCTTCTCATCATCACTAAGCGGCAAGGCATTGTCCCCACCCGCCACATGACTTGCGCCGTAAGGTGTGCCGCCGGTGGTGGTTTGGGCGAGCGGTGTGCCGTTGAATGGAATGCCGACCATGAGCATGCCGTGGTGAATCAACGGCAGCATCATCGACAGCAGCGTACTCTCCTGCCCGCCATGCATGCTGCCGCTTGAAGTGAACACGCCCGCCGGTTTGCCGTCGAGTGCGCCCGACAACCACAGCGGCGCGGTCTGCTCGAAAAAATATTTGAGCGGCGCCGCCACCGTGCCAAACCGCGTCGGGCTGCCGACAATCAACCCGTCGCACCCTTCCAAATCCGCCAACGCCGCATACACATCGCCGCTGGCGGGAATCTCATTCTCGACCGCCTCGCACACCGCCGACACCGGCGGCACGGTGCGAATAACCGCCTCGCACTGCGCCACGCTCTCCACCCCGCCCGCCACCGCCTGCGCCAAAGCGCGCACCGAGCCGTGGCGGCTGTAATAGAGTATTAGGATTTTTTTCATTGCCGCGACGAGCCCTTAGCGGCTCAACAAAAATTCCATCAACGCCTTCTGCGCATGCAAACGGTTTTCGGCTTGGTCCCAGACGACGCTTTGCGGACCGTCGATGACTTCGGCGCTGACTTCGTAGCCGCGGTAGGCGGGCAGGCAGTGCATGAAAAGCGCATCGGTGGCGGCGCGCGACATCATCGCTTGGTCCACGCAAAACCCCGCGAAGGCGGCTTCGCGGTCGGCTTTTTCGCACTCTTGACCCATGCTGATCCAGCAGTCGGTCACCACCAGGTCGGCGGCTTCGACCGCCGCCGCCGGGTCGTTGCCGAGCGCGATTTGCGCGGCGCATTGTTGCGACAGGGCGCGGTCGGGCTCGTAGCCTTTCGGCGTGGCGATGGCGAGGTGAAAGTCGAGTTGGCGGGCGGCGTTCATCCACGAATGGCAGACGTTGTTGCCGTCGCCGACCCACGCCACGCGCTTGCCCGCGAGGTCGCCGCGGTGCTCGGCGTAGGTTTGAATGTCCGCGAGTTGCTGGCAGGGATGATTGAAATCGGACAGCGCGTTGATGACCGGCACCGTGGCGTATTCCGCCATGCGCTCGACGCGCTCGTGCGGACCGGTTCGCATGATAATCAGGCGCGCCATGCGCGACAGCACGCGCGCGGTGTCTTCAATCGCTTCGCCGCGCGCCAGATGGGAGTCCGCCGGCGCCAGAAAAATGGCGTTGCCGCCGAGTTGCGTGACGCCGGTCTCGAACGACACCCGCGTGCGCGTGGATGACTTCTCGAACACCAGCGCCGCGGTTTGGTTGCGCAGCAGGTCGCCGCTGTGATTCGCGGTCGTGGTTGCAGTGGCGCCGGCTTTTTTAGCCGCCACCGCGCGCGCGATAATCTCCCGCAACTCCGCCGGAGACAAATCCATCAACGATAAAAAATGACGAGTAGGCATGGTTGGTATTGAATAGTTGGCTGGTGGAAAAACAAAAAGACGCCGGTGTGCCGGGTGCCGCTGAGCGATAATTTTACGCAAACTTCGGCGGCAATGCTATACTCCCGCCCCCGCACAACCGGCTGGCAAACGGCAATGTCCGACATAAAAAAAGCGGTGCTCGCCTATTCCGGCGGGCTCGACACCTCCATCATCTTGAAATGGCTGCAAACCGTGTATGACTGCGAAGTCGTCACCTTCACCGCCGACATTGGCCAGGGCGAGGAACTCGAATCGGCGCGGAACAAAGCGCGCGACTGCGGCGCGGTGGAAGTTTTTGTCGAAGATTTGAAGGAAGAATTCGCGCGCGACTTCGTCTTCCCGATGCTGCGCGCGAACGCCATCTACGAAGGCGAATACCTGCTCGGCACCTCCATCGCACGCCCGCTGATTTCCAAACATCTGGTGGCAATCGCGGCGCAAACCGGCGCCGACGCCATCGCCCACGGCGCCACCGGCAAGGGCAACGACCAGGTGCGCTTCGAGTTAAGCGCCTACGCGCTCAACCCGGACATCGTGGTGATTGCGCCGTGGCGGGAATGGGATTTGCGCTCGCGCCATGACTTGATGAACTACGCGCAAACCCACGGCATCGCGGTGGAAAAAGACGCCGCATTGGAAGCGCGCGGCGGCGGCGGCTCGCCCTATTCGATGGACGCCAACCTGTTGCACATCTCTTACGAAGGCGGCGAACTGGAAGACCCGTGGCGCGCGCCGGCGGAGGAAATGTGGCGCTGGACAACCTCGCCGCGAGACGCGCCGGACGCGCCCGAAGACATGTTGCTGACTTACCAAAACGGCGACCTCAGCGCGGTCAACGGCGTGGACATGACGCCGGCGAAAGTCATGGAAGTGTTGAACGCCGCCGGCTCAAAACACGGCGTTGGCCGCGCCGACATCGTCGAGAACCGCTATGTCGGCATGAAAAACCGCGGCTGCTACGAAACCCCCGCCGGCGCCATCATGCACAAAGCCCACCGCGCGATGGAATCGCTAACCCTCGACCGCGAAGTCGCGCACCTCAAAGACGAACTGATGCCGCGCTACGCCCAACTCATCTACAACGGCTACTGGTTCAGCCCCGAACGCGACATGCTACAAGCGATGGTCGACGCCTCACAACAACCGGTCAACGGCGACGTCCAAATCCGCCTGTACAAAGGCAACATAGAAGTCCTGGGCCGCCGCTCCGCCGACTCGTTGTTCGACCAAAAAGTCGTTACTTTTGAGCAAGACGCCGGTGCCTACAACCAAGCCGACGCCAGCGGGTTTATTCGGTTGAATGCGTTGCGGCTGAGACTAGCGGCGCGTCGGCGGGGGGGTGGGTGAGGTGTTACCACCCGTCATTCTCCAATCCTCGGCATTCCCCACTACTCGTCATTCTCGAGCGTTAGTGTCCGTTGCCGCCGCGCCTTTTCTTTTAAGCGGCGGCTTACGGACACTTACGTCCTCGGGAATCTCCCTAAGACTGGCACGGATTCAAACGGAGCGAGCGAAGCAGGCGGCGAGTAAGCCGCCATTCCCGCAGTCTTTTGAGCGGGAATCGTCTTCTTTTTGTCAACGGCACGACGAACGTGGGAGGTGACAATAGTCTGCCATCCATGGACGACTAGATTCCCGCATCCCCCCGCTAACACACTGCGGGAATGACGGCGGGGGCTTCGGTAAAGTCCACGGTAGACTTAGGGAGATTCCCGAGGTCGTAAGCGCCCGTAAGCCGCTACGCGGCAACGGGCGCTAACGCTCGAGAATGACGGAGTAGTGGAGAATGACGAAGTAGTCAAATCTCCCCCTCCCCCAAACCCAACCTAAAAATCTGCGAAAGCAACGACCGCCCACTCAACAACTGCGCGCGGGTTTGGTGTTTTAGGGCTTCGCCCATTCCGCCGCTGTGGTATAGGTTGAAAAGGAAGGGGTGGTCGCGCAGGTAGGGGGTGAGGTCTTGGGCTTCGCGGTAATAGGCTTCGTGCTCTGTCCACGACAGGCCGCCCCGCCGTATGGGGTGCGCGTAATGCGCGTGTTGGGGGAGAATGCGGCGGAACATCGCGGGACCTTTTTCAACCCACAGCGGCGGGTTGGGAGCGGTGCGCAACAGGTGTTTCTTAATCAGGTATTTGAGCCGCGACTGCAAACCCGGCACGCTTGTGCAACTCGTCGCGCGGCGCATCGCCGACATCGCATCTTTGACAATGGCGTGGCGGCGAGCCGAAGCCAGCACGTTGCTCTGGACAAGCAATTCCCTACCCCCCCCCCCCCCCCCAATTTCCGCGAAGATGACGAAGCCGGTCTGCTCCAAACCGGGGGCGACCCACGCATCCACATCGCGCAGTAAAATCAAATCGCAGTCGATCCACACGCCGCCGTATTCATAGAGCAGGGCGTAGCGAATGTAGTCGGCTTTGCGGTCGAGCGGCAGCGCCGGGTGGCGGATGGTTTTTGGCAGGGCGATGTAGTCGGTGACCGAGCGCTCGTCGAGCAGTTTTAACTCGAATGCGCCGAGGTGTTTTTGGATGGTCTCAAGGCAGAGGTCGAGATACGCGGGCTTGGAACCCCCCGGCGGGTTTTCCCAATACATCCAGACGGTTTTTTGATAGGTTTGTCGCGTGTCGTTCATATTCGCGCCGCCGAGTGTAGCAGGAAACCGCGCGCGCGATTGCCCGCCGAATATGGTATTTTCACGCTTGCTCTCGCCAACCCACCCGAACAAAGATGATTCGCGGCAACCCGACTGCAATGGAGCGCGCTAACCCATTCCCCAAGGCGGCATCCCGGCGTGTTGTCGGTCATCGTCCCGCTGTATAACGAGCGCGAGCGGGTGGCGCCGTTGGTGGAGCATTTGCGGCAACTGCCGGGGGTGGGCGAGGTGGTGTTGGCGGATGCCAGCGACGAAGCCCGCTCCAAGGCGGCGCTCGCGCAACTGGCGGCGCGGCTTACGGACACGGGCGAGCCGCGCATCCGGCTGGTGCGGTGTCCGCGCGCCGGGCGGGCTTCGCAGATGAACGCCGGGGCGGCGCAGTGCGGCGGGGAGACGCTGTTGTTTTTGCACTGCGACACCCGCTTGCCGCACGGCGCGGCGGAGCGCATCGGCGACTGCGTGGCGCGCGGGCATTTGTGGGGTTGGTTTACATTGCGGCTGGATGCGCGCGGCGCGGTGTATCGGCTGCTTGAGCGAATGATTTGCCTGCGCGCGCGCCTCAGCGGGATTGCCACCGGCGACATGGCGATGTTCATTCAGCGGCGCGTGTTTGAGCGCGAGTGCGGTTTCGCCGAGATTGCGTTGATGGAGGATGTCGAGTTGTCGCGCCGACTGCGACGGCGGGGGCGACCGGGGGTCATCGCGCTGCCGGCGACCACCTCGGCGCGGCGCTGGCAACAAAACGGCGTGTGGCGCACGGTGTTGCTGATGTGGAAACTGCGCTTCCTGTATTGGCTTGGCCGCAGCCCCGACCAACTCGCGGCGGTCTATCACCATGTGCGCTGACCGCTCACCCCGCGCGCGCGCCATCCCCCTCTACCTGATGGCAAAGGCGCCGCAGGCGGGCGAAGTGAAAACCCGAATGCGCCCTGAACTCAACCCCGCGGAGTCGGCACAACTGGCGCGGCTGATGCTGGAGCAAACCGTGGACAACGCCTGCCGCCACTGGCCCGGCGAAGTGGCGCTGTGCGTGTCGCCCCACCCCGACCACCCGGCCTTCGCGCAACTCGCCCGCAAGCACCGGCTGGCGGTCACCCCCCAGGCGGACGCCGACCTCGGCGTCAGGATGATGACGGCGTTGACGCACGGCATCGCGCGCGCCGGTTGTGCGGCGGTGCTGGGCTGCGATGTGCCACACTGCCGCGGCGACATTCTGGCATCAGCGCACGCCATGCTGGCGCGCGGCGACAACCCGGTCGGTCCCGCCGAGGACGGCGGCTTCTATTTAATCGGATTGCAACGCGGCGTTGACGAGTCGCTGTTCAACGGCATCGATTGGAATGAGGCGGCGACGCTGGCGGCGGTGCGCGCGCGCGCGGCGGCGGTCGGGGTGCGCTTGTGCGAGTTGCCGCCGCTGCGCGACATCGACCGCTACCCCGACCTGCAATGGCTCGCCGGCGTCGATGCGGCGTATCAACCCTTCGTCGCCTGACGATGCTCAAACAAATCCAACGCCGATTGCGCCACCGCCCGCCCGCCAACGCGCCCGCGGCAACCCACGCCGACGCCGCCGGTGCCACCGCCACCCCACACTTCCAACCCCGCTTCCTTGCGCCGCGCTTCTGGGGAACGTGGTGCTGGTTGCTGGGCTTGCGCCTCAGCCTGCACCTGCCGCGCAAATGGGTGATGGCGGCGGGCGGATTGATGGGCGACCAACTGCGCGCGCGCAATGCCAAACGCCGGCGCTTCGCCGAAATCAACCTCGCGCTGTGTTTCCCTGAGTTGAGCGCGCACGAGCGTCGGCGGTTGTTGGTGGAGCACTTTCGTCAATACGGGCGCGGCTTGCTGGACATGGCGCTGGTGCTGTGGGCGAGGCCCGCGCGCATCGATGCGCTCTGCCGGCTGGAGCGGCGCGACTGGTTGCGCGAACTGTCGCGCCGCCAACGCGTCATCGTGGTCGCCTATCACCTCACCACGCTCGACATGAGCGGCAGCATTCTGGCGCGCGTCCATCCGAGCGTGTCGATGATGAAACGCGACCGCAACGCGCTGCTGACATGGCAACTGTGGAAGGGGCGCACGCATCTCGACCGCGCCAACATTCGCGTGCTGATGCGCGACCAGGGTTTGCGCCCGCTGGTGCGCGCGATGCGCGCCGGGCGCGTCTGTTTCTTTATTCCCGATGAGGATTTTGGCAAATACAAACGCAGCGTGTTCGCGCCGTTTTTCGGCATGCAGACCGCCACCTTGACCGTGGTCAGCCGGCTGGCGAAACTGACCGGCGCGTGCGTCGTGCCGAGCGCAACCCGCCTCGACGCGCGCACCGGACGCTATGAAATGACCCTCGGCGAGCCGCTGGAGAATTTCCCCGGCGCCGACGCGCAAGCCGATGCAACCGCCCTCAACCGCGCGATGGAAGCCTTGATTCGGCGCGCACCGGCGCAATATATGTGGACCTTTCGCTGGTTCAAGACGCGCCCCGACGGCGGACCGAGCCCGTATAAACGCGCGCCCGCCGCCGAGTCCGATGACGATGATGAGCGAGCGCCGCGCCGATGAATGTCCTCGTCATCAAACAAACATCGCTCGGCGATGTGCTGCATTCCACCGGGCATATCCGAGCCATCAAGGAAAACTTTCCGCACTGCCGCCTGACCCTGCTGACCGCCACCGGCTCCGCCGGCATCTACCGCCACAACCCCCGCGTGGATGCTCTCATCCTGTTCGACCGCGACCGGGTCAAGCGCGAATGGTGGCGCCACCCGCTGCGAACCGTCCGGCACATCGCCGGCGTCATCTCCCAAACGCGCGCGCAACGCTTCGACCTGGCGTTTGATTTGCAAGGGCTCGGGCGCTCGGTGATTTTTCTGTATGCCGCGCGCGCCGCCACGAAGGTCGTGAAAGGCAACTGGCCCGGCTTGATGCGCTTTCGCAATCCCGCGCTGCACGCGATTGCCGAGATGGACGGCGTGCTCGCGCGCGCGCGGCTGAAAGTCACCGACACCTCGATGGAATTTTTCACCGGCGCGGCGGAGCGGCGTCACATAGACGACTTGCTCGCGCAAATCAATCCGCGCAACCGCCCGCTGCTGGTGTTCAGCCCGTTCTCCCGATGGCAGTCCAAGGACTGGCCGCTGCGCCGCTACATCGAAATCGCCGCGCGCCTCGCGGACGAGCGCGAATGGGATGTGGTCGTGGCGCTCACCGGCGCCGCGGAATCGCGGCAGCGCATCGAGCGCGCGCTGGCGGCACACGGTCGCGGCGTCGATGGGGCGGTCAACCTCGCGGGACGCCTGTCGCTGCCGCAGTTCGCCGAGTTGGTCGGGCGCGCCGGGCTGATGCTGTGCGGCGACAGTTTCCCGATGCACGTCGCGTGCGCGCAACACACCCCGGTCATCGCGCTGTTCGCGCCCACGGACGAGCGCAAGGTGGGTCCCGCCGGCGCCGCAGTCGGAACCGGAACCGAAACCGAAGCAGAGCACACGGTCATCCGCGCGCCGGACTGCGACCGCTGCGACCGCCCCGCCTGCCGGCGCTACTGCCTCGGCAACCTCTCCACCGACGCCGTTTTTCCGGCGCTGCGCGCGCGGCTTGAAGTAATCGCCAACCGCCCCGCTTGAAGCGCGACCGACTCCTGATTCGGCATCGTCATCATCCAGTCAAACTCCGCCTGCGACTTCCTCGCCTCGCGCAACAGCCACTCCCGGAACGCGGCGATTTGCGGCTCGGTTTCGCGGTCCGGCACGCACACGAAATAGTAGGACACGCTCGAGCGGCTCAGCACTTCGGGGAACAGGCGCACCAGCCGCCCCGCGTTCAGGTCGTCGAGCACGTGCGCGCTGCGCGCCAGCGCGACGCCCTGGTGGTCGATGGCGCCTTGAATCGCCAAACTGGTCTGCGGGAACTTGGTGCCTTTGGGCATGCGCTTGACCGTCACGCCGGCGTCGCGGAACCAGTCCCGCCAGCGCGGGCAAATGTCGATCACGCTGCGCCGCAGCAACGGCAACTTGAGCAACTCGGCGGGCGCTTCGAGCGCCGGATGCTCGCGCAAAAAATGCGGGCTGCACACCGGGAAAACATACTCGGTCAACAGCAACTCTTCGTGCAGATTGTTCCAGTTGCCGTAGCCCAGCCGAATGCCGACATCGGCGTTTTTCGCATCGAAATCCACCAGGTTGTCCGTGGTTGAAATCCATACATCGATTTCCGGGTAGTCGTGATTGAAATACCCGAGGCGGTGCACCAGCCACTTGAAAGCGAACGATTGAAGCAGCGTCACGCGCAACGCGGACGGACCCTCGGCTTTTTCGCTGAGGTCTTCCAGCGTGAGCGTGATGCGGCGAATGAAGTGGCGAATCACCGGCACGAGCGCGTGCCCTGCCTCGGTGAGGATGATGCGCCGCCCCCGTTTCTCAAACAACTTCACGCCCCACAACTCCTCGGCGTGCTTGATTTGGTGGCTAATCGCGCTCTGCGTGACGAACAACTCCTCGGCGGCGCGGGTGAAACTCAAATGCCGGGCGGCGGCTTCAAGCGCGCGCAGGGCGGAAATGGGCGGGAATCGAATAGTCATGTTGTGTTGCACCTATGAATAAATACTCATTCATAGTATGAACATAATTCGTTTGTTTTCAAGCCCCCCACCCTCTATATTTCTTTCACCGACGATGAACAGCGTTAATTGTCGACCGAATTTCAACGCCGTATTTTACATGAGAGTGCAGAAATGGCAAACGAATTGTGGATCAAAGTGGGCTGCGCCTACATTGGCGCACTGGCAATCCTGACGGTCATTATGGTCGTCATTGGGTAAGACGAAAACCGGAGAACTCAACTGAAGAGAACTGACATGAACACGAATATCGCAGCAACCGACAGCAACATCGTACACAACCGGTTTCAACCGGCGCGCTTTTCCATCGCCCCGCTTTCCCGAGCCTGGGCCGCGCTGAAACATTGGAACAACCGCCGCGTCGCCATCCGCGAATTGAGCGCCATGCCCGACGCCCTGCTGCGCGACATCGGCATCGAGCGCTACCAAATCGCAGAAGCGGTCAAGCACTCCACCCATTCCGAGATACTGAAACTAAACCCCAAAGCCGCCACCACCCCCAGGGTAAAAAAAGCGGCCTGACAGCGTTTCATCCTCCGTTGGTGTTTGTTTCGGGCGATCGTCTAGATCGCCCTTTTTTTTTGGGGTAGCCACCCGTCATTCTCGAGCGTTAGTGTCCGTTGCCGCCGCGCTTTTTCTTTTAAGCGGCGGCTTACGGACACTTGCGTCCTCGGGAATCTCCCTAAGGTTGGCACGGGCTTTGTTGAAATTCACGGTAACCTTAGGGAGATTCCCGAAGGCGATGAAAAATATGGTCGCCTAACGGCTCCCTATTTTTCTATCGTTCGAGAATGACGGGGTTGGGGGCTCCCTATTTTCTACCGTTCGAGAATGACGAGGTTTTGGAATGTTGCATTCAAAACCCCAATCAGTTATCTTCCCACCGGGAGTCGGCCAGGCAGTTGCTTCGTCTTTCGGGGCGGGGAGGAAAGTCCGGGCTCCATTGGGCTAAGGTGCCAGGTAATTCCTGGGCGGCGCGAGCCGACGGAAAGTGCCACAGAAAATATACCGCCCCGTTTGGGGTAAGGGTGAAATGGTGCGGTAAGAGCGCACCGCGTCGCTGGCAACAGTGGCGGCAGGGCAAACCCCGCCTGGAGCAAGACCAAATAGGGATCCTTTGCGCGCCCTCGCTGGATCCGGGTAGGTTGCTAGAGGCATTCGGTGACGGATGTCCCAGATGAATAACTGTTCACGACAGAACCCGGCTTATCGGCCGGCTCCCGCTTCGCTTCCCCGCGCCCATCGCGCCCGCAGCAAAGCCGTATCGCATACACTTGCGCATCGTTCACGACAAACTTGACGATTCCGGCTCAAATGAAAACGACCACCACCACCGCCACGGAAGCCCCGCTCGCGCTTCGTCCGCCGGCGCAGGTGATGCGGCTGGCGCGCATGGGGAGTTTTCACCAAACCCGCCTGAGTTTTATGCGCGCCCTGTTGCGCGACCTGAAGCGCGAGGGCTGGCGGTTTGAGCGCACGCGCTGGCAGGTGGATGCGCGCGGCACCGGGCTGGCGTTGTATGGCGCGCAGGGCCCGCAGCACCGCTATACGCTGGTGTGTTTCGCCCACGATTTGCCCGCCAAAGCGCGCTCCGACCGCGTCATCGCCGAGGCGTGGGACGCCACCTTCGCGCTCTATGACGGGGCGCCGGATGCGCGCGAAATCGCCCGCTTGGCGGACAACGTGCCGAAGCAGGAGGCGGGGCGCTACCGGCAAAGCGAGGTGGTGCTGGCGCGCGCCAACCGTAGCGTCCGGCTGTTCGGGCATCTGGTCGAGCGGCTTGCGCGGGGCGTGCAACCGGAGCGCGAATTGCTCGAGCGCAGCGGCTATCTGATGCGCACCACGGCGGTCTATGGCAACGGCAAATTCGGACTGAGCGACCGCGAGCGAATCGCCGCGCGCCCCGAGTTCGAAGCGCCCTTTCGCGCCGAGTTGCTGGCGGTGTGGCTAATTCGCTGGTTCACCATCGACATCGCCGAGCACCTCGCGCGCGTGGCGGCGCCGGACACGGCGGTGAAACTGGACCGCGATTTGGCGCGCCGGCTGGGCGTGGGCAACGCCACGGGTCTCGGCATGGCGCCGTTTCTGCTGCAGCATCCGTCGCTGGTGCATCGCTGGATGCACGCCAGGGAAACCGCGCTCGCCCGCGTGCGCGCATTGCCCGCCGCCGAGTCCGCCGCGCGCGCGCAGTTCGCCGAGTTGCTCGTGCGTATGAAAGCCGGGCTGGACAACTGGCGCACCGGCGACCGCCGCCAGCGCCGGCGCATCGCGACGCTCAAGGCCGACTTGCGCCAAATCGCAGACCGCGTTGCGCGGCGCGCGCTCGAGCGGGCGGCGCCCTGGGATGCGCTCATCAATTGGTCACAAAGCGCGCTCTCGCCGGAGGGGCAGGAGTTGCTCGTGACCCTGGCGCTGGAACCGCACGGCGACCTCGTTGATGACTTGACGGCGCAGATGGCAATCGACGAGTCGCGCTACTGGCGCATTCGCGGAGAGGCGAGCCTCGCCGAGGTGATGCGCGCAATCGAAAGCGGCTATCGGTGGGCGCTGCAAACCGACTACACGGCGCGCTCGCAGTGCGCGCGATTTTGGTATGTCTCGGAGGAAAAATTGGAGCCGCGGCTGGGTGAGCGTTTTGCCGAAGCCGGCGCGGACAAGGAATTGCCGCTCGCCTTCGCGCGCGATATCGCCGCGCTGTACGCCGACCTCGCCCGCCTCGCCCAAACCGACCACGACCGCGAGCGGACGGTGGCCGAATTCCTGCTGACCCATCCGCAACACCGCCACGCCGTGCGGCGCATCCAACTGGTGGCGCGCCTGCCGTATGGCGAAATCCGCGACAACCTGATTAGCGCGCGCCTGCGACCGCTCGACCTGTTGCGCTGCAAACTGTCGTTTTTCGGCGCGAATCAATTCGACCCGAAGTCGGACCGCTGGGTCAGAATCACGATGTACCAGCACGCGCCGCTGCCCGACGAACTCGCGCAAATGGACGCCGACGACTGGATCTATCCGCCCTTGGACTCAGCGCGCGGGCGCACCGACGGGTGACGGTTTCGCTCAATCAAATCGACCAGACATCGCGCAAAGCCGCGCGCGGCGCCGGGCTGCCCTGGGGGCTGGCGGACGATGTCGGCAGGGCGGTGCGCTGGCTGCACACCTATGGCTTGAATGGCGCGCCGGCGCTGGCGGATTGGCTCGACCGCCGCGCTGATTACGACTACCCGGCGCTGGCGCCGCAGTCGGTCGGGCGGGCGGACATCTGGCGGGCGCCGGGCGGGACGCTCGACCCGCTGGTGACGGGCGCCACGCTCGGCGACTGCATCGAGTCAGCCAACGGCGCGCCAATCGAGACCGCCGCCATCGCCCACCCGCTGCTGGCCGCCGGCTTCATCGGCAATCTGGCGGAAATCGAAGACCTCGCCTTCACGCTGGACTGGCCCCAAGTCACCCTGCACTGCCGCCGCGGCGAACTATGGCTAACGGCAACCCAAACCGCCCTACAAACCCAAACCGCCAAGTTCCTACGCTGCCACCAAGCCCCCCCGCCGCACGCCCCCCCAAGCCAACGCCACACCCCCCACATCGGCGAAGTAACCCTCGCCCCCAAAGCCTGGACCCGCCTAAACCACCACGCCCGCCGCACATATGTAGAAGCCACCGAAGCATCACGCCTCGCCGGGGCGGGGGCGGGGTTGCATGATAATGATTGAGTTTGATTGGGGGTGCGGGTATTGGGGAAAATACCTACAACTCGTCATTCTCGAACGATAGAAAAATAGGGAGCCGACAGGCGACCATATTTTTCATCGCCTTCGGGAATCTCCCTAAGGCTACCGTGAATTTCAACAAAGCCCGTGCCAGTCTTAGGGAGATTCCCGAGGTCGTAAGTGTCCGATAAGCCGCCGCTTAAAAGAAAAGGCGCGGCGGCAACGGACACTAACGCTCGAGAATGACGAAGTAGGTGGGAATGACGGGTGGTAGAGATTTTTGTATCGTACGAAAAATCAAGATATCGATTCGCCGGCAACAGCATCCCGCCGCCGCCGTTGCAGCAAGACGACCAACCCCAGCAACCCAAGCGCCGGTAGGAAGAACCATTGTTTGGAGGGGCGGTTGGTTTTGCGTTGGAGGTCGGCTATTTCCCAGTCGAAGTCTATTTGTTGGCGCTCGGCGGGGCCGCCGAAGGTTAGGTTGTCTACCAGGAGTTTGCCGTCTTCTTCGCGCAGTTCTAAGCCGGCGGAGGTTGCCAGCCGTTGTGCGCCGTTGCCGGCGGGGCCGAGTGGGAGCATCACGACTTTATCTACCAGGTCGCCTTCCAGCGTTTCGCCGACGACGTGCACGCGCACCAGCGAGTTGACCGGCATGGCTTCGACCACGTCGTAGATTTTGCTCGCTTCGACTTTTTCCAGCGGCGGATAGATTTGGTCCATCCAGAAGCCGGGCCTGAAAAAGGTGAAGGAGATGAGCAGCAGCGCGGCGGTTTCCCACGCTTTGGTGCGCGTCAGGAAAAATCCCTGGGTGGCGGAGGCGAACAACAGCATGGCGGCGGTTGCCGAGGTCACCACCAGCAACAGGTGAATCCAACTTTCGATGCCGACCATCAGCAATTCGGTGTTGAAGATGAAGAGGAACGGCAGAATCGCGGTGCGGATGTCGTAGGTGAAACCCTGAATGCCGGTCCTTATCGGGTCGCCGCCGGAGATGGCGGCGGCGGCGTATGCAGCCAAGCCGACCGGCGGCGTGTCGTCGGCGAGGATGCCGAAGTAGAACACGAACAGATGCACGGCGATGAGCGGCACGATGAGCCCGTTGGAGGCGCCGACCGACACGATGACCGGCGCCATCAGCGATGAGACCACGATGTAGTTGGCGGTGGTCGGCAGCCCCATGCCGAGAATCAAACTGATGATGGCGGTGAACAACAGCATCAACATCAGGTTGCCGGCGGAGATGAATTCCACGAACTCTGCCATCACGAGGCCGATGCCGGTCAGCGTCACGGTGCCGAGGATGATGCCGGCGCAGGCGGTGGCGACCGAGATGCCTATCATGTTGCGCGCGCCGTTAATCATGCCGTCTTTCAAATCAGCCAAACCCTCGATGGCTTGCGCGCCGATGTTGAGTGCGTCGTCGTCTTGCGCGTCAAGATTAGGCGCCGCCCCCTGCGCACCGGCGTGCCGTTTTCTGACCAACGCCTTGAGCGGCTTGTGGGTGAGCAGGATGACGACCATCAGCAACGACGCATAGAACGCCGACAGCCCCGGCGAAAGGCGCTCGACGGTCAGACACCAAATCAACACCACCACCGGCAGCAGGTAATACAAACCGGCTTTGATGATGGGAGCGGAGGGCGGCAGTTTGTCGATTTTGTCGCTGTGCCCGAGTTCCGGGAAGCGCGTGGCGTATGCAACCAAGCCGACATACACCGCCAGAATGATCGCCGAGGCCGCCCAGAAGGTGTAGGCGCCGGCGAAACCTTTGAGACCGTTGAAGAAGTAATAGCAGACGCCGGAGAGGATGATGATGCCGAGCACGTTGACCACCAGCGCCAGCGCCGCTTGCCGCCAGGTGGTGACTTGCGGTTTCGGCAAGCCCTTGAGCCCCGCCTTGCACGCTTCCAAATGAACGATATAAACCAGCGCGATGTAGGAAATAATCGCCGGCAGGAAGGCGTGCTTAATCACTTCGATATAAGAGATGCCGACGAATTCAATCATCAAAAAGGCCGCCGCGCCCATGACCGGCGGGGTCAACTGCCCGTTGGTTGACGAAGCGACCTCGACCGCGCCGGCTTTCTCCGCCGGGAAGCCGACGCGTTTCATCAGCGGGATGGTGAAGGTGCCGGTGGTCACCACGTTGGCGATGGATGAGCCGGACACCAGCCCGGTCAGCCCGGACGACACCACCGCCGCCTTGGCGGGTCCGCCGCGCATGTGTCCCAGCAGCGAAAACGCCACCCAAATAAAATAGTTGCCGGCGCCGGCGCGCTCCAGCAGCGAGCCGAACAGCACGAACAGGAACACCATCGAGGCGGACACCCCCAGCGCCACGCCGAACACGCCCTCCTGGGTGAGCCACATATGCGACATCGCCTTGCCGTAACTCGCGCCTTTCCAGGCGATGACATCCGGCGCGAGATGCCCGAAGAACACATACAACAGGAAGATGCCGGCGATGATCATCAACGGCGCGCCGAGCGCCCGCCGCGCGCCTTCCAGCACCAGCGCCAGCCCGATGGGGGCGATGATCAAGTCCATCGTGGTCGGCAAGCCGGGGCGCTCGGCGAGTTGCACCGCGAGCACCGACAAATACATCGCCGCACAAACCCCGAGCCCTGCCAGCGCCCAGTCCTGCGCCGGAATGCGCTCGCGTGGCGACGACTTGAGCGCCGGATAAGCGAGGAACGCCAGCAACAGCCCGAAGGCGAGATGAATCGAGCGCGTGTCGGTGTTGTTCAACACCGGCAGAAAATCGCTCACCATATACGGCAACGGCGAGGCAATCCACAGTTGAAACGCCGACCACGCAAACGCGGTCCACGCCAACCACACGCCAACCGCCCCAGCCGGATGCCGCGCACCGGAATCGGTCGAAGCCACCATCTCATCGAGCGCAGCTTGGTCTATGTCGTGATGTGGGTCTTGGTCAGCCATGTTGCACCTCATTGGTTGTGCGCGCGTGAAAGAATCGGTTCTTACTTGGATAAAATTCCGTCCCGTATTAACTCCGCTTTTAGATATTCCATTGAGCGCTTGCCTTTCTTGCGGTTGCACCACCCGCACAGCAACTGCAAGTTGTGGTCGTCATCCGCGCCGCCGGCGTCTTTCGGCACGATGTGGTCAATTTCAAAGTTGCGAAACTCAAATGCCGACCGGCAACCGTTACACAAGCCCTCCTGCTTGCCGAACAAAATATGTTTGATGTCTTTCGAGCGTTTGCCGCCGATGCGCGCCGGAATGTCGGTGCGGTGAATGACCTGCGAGAAAATGCCGCCCAACTCTTTTTTCAAGCGCACATTAATCAACTCAAACGCCTTCGGTGATATGTCGATGCCAATCCATTGCCGCTGCAAACTTTCCGCCGCCAGGCAAGCGGTGGCGCAACCGCAAAACGGATCGAGCACGACATCGCCTTTGTTGCTGCTGGCTTGGACGATGCGCTGCAAAAGTTTGAGCGGTTTCTGCGTCGGATAGCCGAGCCGTTCGGCATTGCCCGTCGACAAGTATGCGATGTCCGTCCAAATGTTGCCGACCGGTTTGCCTTTGTATTGGTCGGCGTATAGTTTGTATCGTGGCCGACCCGTCCTCGTCCAGTAAATCAGATGCGGGTTTTTTGCCAGACGCTTGTCGAAAGTTTGTTGCGTCCACCGCCATCCGAGATCGCTGACAACTCGTTTGCCTTGGATGATTCGAGTCTCAAAGGCGCTTGATTGATTGGACGATTGCTCCAGCGCGACATGTTGAAACCGCCGTTTTGTTTCCGGCTCAACCAGCGGAAACTGTTTCTTCATCTCGGCGTTGTCTCTTGAAGAAAATACATTGGTGAAGGAAATCTCTTTTTTATTTTTGGAAAAAAACAGCAAGATGTCGGACACCGTGTCGAAACCGGTTGTGGCCAAACTGTGCACCGCATAGCGTTTCCAAGTAATCTCGTTGATGAAATTCCGCGCGCCAAAAATTGCATCCAGCAGCAACTTCAACGCGTGGCTCATGGTCGGGTCGCAATGCAAGTAAAGCGAGCCGGTGGATTTCAACACGCGGTGCATCTCCAGCAAACGCACCGCCATATAAATGCAATACGCTTTGTCGCCCTTGCCGCCGGATGCGCCGGCGGCATCGATTACCCGGTAGAGCGCCGGATGCGCGTCCGCCAACTCGCCCCACCACGCATCATCGGTGTCCTCCAGCGTCCAAGTGTCCTTAAACTCGGCGCCCGCCGCCTTGCTGCCGATGGGCGCCGAATAGTGGCGGTTGGAGTTGAACGGCGGGTCTAGGTAAATCAAATCCACGCTCGCGCTGTCCATACCGCGCAGAATCGGCAGATTGTCGCCGGTGAAAATGGTGCTTGGCTTAATCATTTCTGCTTGGCTTAATCATTTCTGCTTGGCTTAATCATTTCTGCTTGGCTTAATCATTTCGTGTGCGAGTGTCGGATGCGGGCATTAAACCACAAAAAAAATGGGGCAGGCCCCCCCGGACCTTGCCCCAAATCAGCAATGAAAAGTACGCTTACATCCAGCCGCGTTCCTTGTAGTATTTTACCGCGCCGGCGTGCAGGGGCGCGGACAGGGCGTCCACAATCATTTCGCTTTCTTTCAAGTTGGCGAACGCCGGGTGGAGTTTCTTGAAGTCCGCGAAGTTGTCGAAAACCCCTTTGACGACCTCGTAGATGACTTCGTTCGACACCGCGGTTGAGGTGACAAAAGTTGCGCCGACGCCGAAAGTTTTGATGTCGTTGGGATTGCCGCGATACATGCCGCCGGGGACGGTAGCGTAGCGGTAGTAATCGTTTTCCTGCACGAGTTTGTCGATCTCCTTGCCATCGACGGTCACGATAACGGAATCACAAGTGGTCGCCGCTTCTTTAATCGAACTGCTCGGATGACCGACTGTGAACACCATCGCGTCAATTTTGTTATCGCAAAGCGCCTGACTCTGCTCGGCGGATTTGAGTTCGGAGGCGAGCGCGAAAGTGTTCTCCTTCCAGCCGAGGACGTCCATCACGATTTCCATCGTGCCGCGTTGACCGGAGCCGGGATTGCCGATGTTGACGCGCTTGCCCGGCAGGTCGGAGAAGTTTTTGATGCCCGAATCAGCACGCGCGACAACGGTGAAAGGTTCCGGGTGCACTGAAAAAATCGCGCGCAACTCCTTAAACGGCCCGGCGTTGATGAACGCTTCCTTGCCGCTGCCGTTGTAGGCGTGATACTGCCAGTCCGACTGCGCCACGCCCATGTCCAGTTCGCCGCCGCGAATGGTGTTGATGTTGTATACCGAGCCGCCGGTGGATTCGACCGAGCAGCGGATGCCGTGCCTTTTGCGGTCCTTGTTGACCAGCCGGCAAATCGCGCCGCCGGTCGGATAATAGACTCCGGTTACGCCGCCGGTGCCGATGGACACGAAGGTTTGTTGCGCCGCGGCGGTGCCGGTGCCGGCGAGAATGCCGCCGCACGCCAGCGCGGCGGCGAGTAGTGAATAGGTGGTGAATTTTTTCATGGTGATATGCCTCCAACGGCGCCTGTCAGGTGATTATATGCGGTTCACGCGTCGCTCACAACGCCCGCGCACGTCATGACAAATGCCGGCATAAATGCCCAAAACCGCCGAGTTTTCGCGCCCGCATTTGGCTTAAGTCCCGCCCTTATACCACAACTCCGGGCGAAAAGCGACCGCCCACACCCACACGGGCAACCTGACGGCGGTTATTTGCCGGCGGCGCGGCTTTCCCCGGCGCTTTCATACGCCACGCCCTGACTCTTCAAGAAGCCCAGTATGGATTCGGCGTGCACGCCCAGGCCGACATTCAGAAACTGGTGTTCGGCGTGTTTTTCGCCCTTGTCGCGCCCCGGCGCCGGCGGGTTGAAGCCCAGCGAATAGTGACGCGTGTGCGACTGCAGCGCCCACACCACGCCGTGCGCATCGACGATGGGTCCGCCGCTCTGCCCGACCAAACCGGGCGAGGAGGTTTCGATGAACTTGCCGGGCTGGCTCTCCTCGCCGCCGCCCGCCTGCGGCATCGGCGCAACGACCACGCGGGTGAAGATGCCCTCCAGCGGAAACAACGGCAACGGCACCGTGCCCGGCGGCAAGACGAACGCGCCCTGTTCCTCGTCAAAAACCGGCTGGATGCGGTGGAACGGAAAACCCAGTTTGCACAAACTGCGCCCCGGCGCATAATCGGCGTCCGGCTCCTTGAACACCGGATAATGCGCGACCGAGTCCGGGTCAAACGGCTGCAATCGCCCGAGCGCCAAGTCGGCGGCGGGCAGCAAAGTCGCATCGCGCAACTGCGCGCCATCGCGCCCCCACCAAGTGGAATGATTGCGCACCGAGCGCTTCGTCGGGCGCTTCAAAGTGCGAACCTTGGACTTGCGAAAACGCTTGTCGGCAACCGTGTCCCGCTCCAGTTGCCGAACCCCGCTTCGATGCGCCTGATGCTGCAACACGCTCTCCTGCTGGCGCATAATCTCCGTCAACAAATGCCCCGCCGTAAGCACCCACCCCTCCCGATTAACCACCACACAAGCCCCCACCGCACTAGCACACTCCCCACTCCCCAATCGACTGGAAATCACCACCGGCAGAGTAAAAGCACCGGCGATACGGAAGGCATTGGCAAACAAGGGATTTTTCTGCGGCGGGGCGGGCGGGTTAAGGAGGATGTGTGGAGTATGCCAGTTTTGGGGGGTGACAAACAGACGATATACAAATTCACCCGTTTACTTATTCCGTCATTCACAACAACGTCGTCATTCCCCCCTACTTCGTCTCTCGAGCGTTAGCGCCCGTTGCCGCGTAGCGGCTTACGGGCGCTTACGACCTCGGGAATCTCCCTAAGGCTACCGTGGACTTCACCAAAGCCCCCTACCCAAAAAACCACAAGAACGGCGGCTTACTCGCCGCCTGCTTCGCTCGCTTTGTTTGGGCTCAGCGCTAAACTTAGGGAGATTCCCGAGGTCGTAAGTGTCCGGTAAGCCGCCGCTTAAAAGAAAAAGCGCGGCGGCAACGGACACTAACGCTCGAGAATGATGGAGTTGGGGACACTAACGCTCGAAATGACGAAGTTGTTGTGAATGACGACGCCGTTATGAATAACAACACTGTCGTAAATAACAAGGCTTTGTTTTATCGGAGTTGTTATTAAACATCACAACCCCGCCGCCCTCTCCCTCAGCTTAAATTTCTGCACCTTCCCCGTAGAAGTCTTAGGCAGTTCCCCAAACACCACCGTAGTAGGCGCTTTGTAGTGGGCGAGGGTTTTTCGGCAGTGGGTTATTATTTCCTGTTCGGTTAGGGTTGAGTCTTTGGTGGTGCGGACGAAGGCGCAGGGGGTTTCGCCCCATTTTTTGTCGGGTTTGGCGACTACGGCGGCGTCGGTGATTTCGGGGTGGCGGTATAGGCAGTCTTCTACTTCTATGGAGGAGATGTTTTCGCCGCCGGAGATGATGATGTCTTTGGAGCGGTCTTTGAGTTGCAGGTAGTTGTCCGGGTGGATGACGCCGAGGTCGCCGGAGTGGAACCAGCCGCCGGCGAAGGCGCGCGCGGTGGCGGCGGGGTTTTTTAGGTAGCCTTTCATTACGATGTTGCCGCGGAACATCGCCTCGCCCATGTCCGCGCCGTCGCGCGCGACCGGTTGCAGGGTTTTTGGGTCGCATACATCCAACGCTTCCAATGCGTGATAGCGCACGCCCTGGCGCGAGTTTTTTTCGGCTTTGTCGTGCACGCTCAGTTCATCCCATTCATCGTGCCACGCGCAAATCACCGCGGGTCCGTAGGTTTCGGTCAAGCCGTATACGTGGGTGACGCCGAAGCCTTTGGCTTCCATCGCCGCCAGCACCGCCGCCGGCGGGGGCGCGGCGGCGGTCATCATGTTGACGCGGTGGGTGAAGTCGCGTTGCTCGTGTTCGGCGGCGTTGATGAGCATGTCCATGATGATGGGCGCGCCGCAGAAATGGGTGACGCGGTGTTCGGCGATGGCGGCGTAGATGCTCGCCGAGTTGATGTCGCGCAGGCACACGCTGACGCCGGCGACCGCCGCCAGCGACCACGGGAAGCACCAGCCGTTGCAGTGAAACATCGGCAGCGTCCACAGATACACCGGGTGGTGCGGGAGTTGCCAGCCGACGATGTTGCTCACCGCGTTCAAGTAGGCGCCGCGGTGGTGATAGACCACGCCCTTGGGGTCGCCGGTGGTGCCCGAGGTGTAACTGAGCGAGATGGCGTCCCATTCATCCTGCGGCGGCTGCCATTCGTAGTGCGCGTCTCCGGATGCGACAACCTCTTCGTAGGTCAGCGCGCCGACCCGCGCCCGCTGCGATTGCGGTTGCGCCTCCGCCTCCGCACCGCCGGTTTCAATGTCGATGACCAGCGGCGCCACGGCGGATTTTTGCAGCGCGGCGCGCGCGAGTTCGGACAAGTCCGCGTCCACCAGCAGCGCTTTGGCTTCGCCGTGGTCGAGGATGAAGGCGACGGTGTCCGCGTCCAGCCGCGTGTTGATGGTATTGAGCACGGCGCCCGCCATCGGCACGGCGAAATGGCATTCGTAAATCGCCAACGAGTTCGGCGCCACCACCGCCACGGTGTCGTTTTTGCCAATACCCTTCCGCACCAACGCCGACGCCAACCGCCGACAACGCCGATACAACTCCGCCCAGGTAACGGTGGTCGCGCCGTCTATTACGGCGACGCGCTCAGGATAAACCGCCGCCGCGCGTTCGAGGAATCCGAGCGGGGTTAAGGGCGCGTGGTTGGCGGGGGTTTTGTCGAGGTTTTGGGTGTAGATGTTGGGCATTGGGGTTTTTGGGTGGGGGTTGGTTGGTGTGGGGATTTTATATTGGGGGTGGGGGTGGTGTCATTTTTGCATTGCTTTGGCATTCCCCCCTACTCCGTCATCTCTCGAGCGTTAGTGTCCGCCGCCGCCCTCCCGACTCCGTCATTCTCGAGCGTTAGTGTCCGTTGCCGCCGCGCTTTTTCTTTTAAGCGGCGGCTTACCGGACACTTGCGTCCTCGGGAAAAATCCGCCGGGAGCGGATTTTCGCGTAGCCCGCAGGGCGCGTATCACGGACGATACGCGCAATCTCCCTAAGGTTGGCGCTGAGCCCAAACAAAGCGAGCGAAGCAGGCGACTTTGTTTGGGCTCAGCGCTAAACGGGACGAGATTCCCGAGGTCGTTAGCGCCCGTAAGCCGCTACGCGACAACGGGCGCTAACGCTCGAATGACGAGTTGTAGGACCCCAGCCCTTGCCTTTGCGCGTTCGGTGTGGCATTGTGGGGGTATTCTTTAACCCTTGACGAGCATACGACCATGGCAATTCAAGCGGCTCTCCCCATCAGCGCTCCTCCCCGTCCCACAGGTAATGCCCCCCATTCCACAGGTGCTCCCGCCGCAGGCGATGCCCGCCGTTGCGCGGGCGATGCCGCCGCAGGGGCTGCCCCGCCCCCTTCCCCGTCCGCCGGAAAATCGGTTATGCGGCGGGTTGGTTGGGGGTTTTTTGTGGTGTTGGTGGGGGGGTTGATGTCCGGTGTGGCGGCGGCGCAGACGGTGAGGGCGGGGGATGTGACGCTCTCCGCCGATACTTTGTCGGTCGCCGAAGGCGGCACCATTCAAGGCTTCGTCACTTTTCACGGCAAAACGGGTGGCACCGTTCGAGCGAGGGTAGTCGCCCTCAGGGACGAGTCGACCGCCGTGTTCCGAGAGAGATCGGGCCCCAGCAACATGGACTACGATGTTGCACCCGCCTTCCTTCGGGAATCTGCCTATGTCCTGGTTGAACACAGAGGAAGCGGAGATGGGGGGCGTATAGGCTTCACCTTGCTGGTCAATGATGACGATTTGCTCGAAGATGCCGAAACACTCACCCTTCGGGTACAGAACATTCAAAATATTGGGACGGAGGATACCGGTCAAAGTTTTTGGGGAGCCCACAGGACAGAAAACCGTCTCACCTACACCATCCCCGGCAACGACGGCACCGAGGCTTCCCTCCGCGATGCAAGCACAACCATGGAGACGCCCGCCACAGAAGGCGAGACAGTCAATGCGATAGTGGATATACACGGCGCGCACCGCCCCTTCTCCTCCGTGGTTGAATTCGCCATCTCCGGCACTGTCACAACCGCCGATTACGAAGTGATAACACGGGAACTCGCACCCGTGCTCAGATTCGACCCCAACACCGAGATGGGCAGCATCCAACTGTATAGCGGGCAAAATGCCCGCGGAATCCCCATCCGTCTCCTGAACGATGGGGTGTCCGATGACGACGAAACCCTCGTCGTCACCCTCACGGGACACCCGAGTTATGAATTCAGCGCCACGCCGCAAACTTTCCGCATCACCGATGCCTCCGACACCGCCCCGGTCTTAGACCCCGCCACGCAGCCCGACCAGACCTACACCACCGGCACGCCAATCGCCAACCTGGTGCTGCCCGCCGCCACCGGCGGCAACGGCGACATCACCTACACGCTGGCGCCGGCTATCGCCACCGCCATCCCCGGCTTGGCGTTTGACGCCGACACGCGCGTCGTGAGCGGCACGCCGACCGCGGCGACGGCGGCGGTCACGCTGACCTACACCGCCGCCGACAACGACGCCACCACCACCGCCGCCGATACCGACACCCTGACGTTCAGCATCACCGTGATGGTGCCGCCGGCGGTTGTCGTAACGCCCGCGGTCACGATTTCAACGACCACGCTTGCCGTGGACGAAGGGGGGGATAGCGCCAGCGCCACCTATACCGTGGTGCTGACCACCGACCCCGGCGGTGCGGTAACCATTACGCCGAGCGTTGCGCCGACGGGACACAATTTGACTTTGACTCCAAGCGGCGCGCTCGAATTCACATCCTCCACCTGGAACATCGCGCAGGCGATTAGCGTCGCCGCCGCCACCGATACCGACGCGATCGACGACATCGCGACGATTAGCCACGCGGTTAGCGGCTACGGCTCGGTCACCGCGGCTGATGTTCTCGTGCAGGTGGCGGATTCCGACGCCAACGACACCGCCCCGGTCTTCGACCCCGCCACGCAGCCCGACCAGGTTTATACCGTCAATGTCCCGATTGACGATTTGGTGCTGCCGGTGGCGACCGGCGGCAACGGAGGCAAAACCTATGCGCTGGCCACCACCGCCGTGCCCGGTCTCGCTTTTGACCCCGACACGCGCACGCTGAGCGGCACGCCGACCGCGGTGGCGGACGCGGTGGTGTTGAATTACAGAGCCGCGGATGCCGACGCCAACCTCGCCAACGACGATGCCGCCAGGTTGACTTTCCGCGTGACCGTGCTAGCGGCGCCGGTCGTGCTCCTTTCGCCGCCCAGCCTGACCGTGAATGAAGGCGGTCGCCCCGGCATTTATACCGCGGTGCTGACCGCCGCGCCGCCGTCGGGCGAGAATGTGATCATTGCGGCGGTGGTTGATCTCCGTGACCCACTGACGATTTCACCGTCACCGCCCGAGTTGACTTTCGACAGCGGCAACTGGAACGTACCGCAGGCGTTTACCGTCACCGCCATTGCGGATGCCTCCTTCGATGACGAAAGAGTCATCGTCACCCACACGGCGACCGGCGGCGGCATCGACCCCGGCTTGAGTGACGTCAGCATTGCCCGGCTGACGGTGACGTTGAGGGTGAGAGACCTCCCCGCCGGGGTGACGATTACCCCGCCCACATTGGCCGTGAACCAGGAGAGCACCGAGCGTTACACCGTGACGCTGAACGCCGCGCCGACCGGCGGCGGCAATGTGATGATACGACCGATTAGCGGCGACACTTCCGTGGCGACCGTCTCCGCCCCGCTGGTTTTCAGCGCCGCCAACTGGGAGACGCCGCAGAGGGTTGAGGTGCGCGGCGTCAGCGGCGGTACCGCCCGTATCACGCACGCGGTGACCCACGGCGGGAACTACAACGGCGTCCCCGCCGGGGCGGTTGCGGTGACGGTCAGCGAGACCGTCACTGACCACGCGGCGGACGCGCTCAACCGCGTCATCCTGCCGGAAGTCACGCGCGCGATGAGCGACCGGCAGATCGGCGCGATTGCGCGGCGCGTCGGTCAGGCGCGCTCGGGCGCCGGCGGGATTGACAGCCCCGGCGGGTATTCGGTGGCGGCGTGGGCGGCTGAGGCGATGCGCGCGGGCGCGAATAACGGCAACGAGTTTGACGGCAAGGCATTGCTCGGCGCTTCCGACTTCGTGTTGCCGCTCGGCGCAGCGGACGGCGGCGGGATGTTGGACGCGGGCGCGGCGATGTGGGGTGGCGGCGAATTCCTCCAACTCGGCGGCAAGAGCGGCAACATTGAATGGGACGGCGATTTGCTGAGCGTGAATGCCGGCATCGACGGCAAACTGCAGAGCGACCTGCTGGCGGGCTTGATGCTGTCGTGGAATGAGGCGCGCGTGGGCTACATCGACGACACCACCGACACGCGCGAGCGCGGCGACTACGATTTGGACATGGTCAGCGTTCACCCGTATATCGGCACGTCCATGATGGACGGGCGGCTGGATTGGTGGGCGACGCTCGGCTTTGGCAGCGGCGATTTGGAAATCCGCAACAAAACCAACAACACGAGCGTGACCAGCGACGTGACCCTGCAGATGCTCGGCGTCGGCGGCAACAGCCGCTTGCTGGCGCGCGGAGACGGCGAACTGCGCCTGCGCGCCGAAGCATTCACCACGCGCACCGAAGTGGAAGGCAGCAAGTCGAGCAACCGCCGCCTGTCCGAACTAAAAGCCGACGCCCGCCGCGTGCGCGTGGCGCTACAAGCCAGAAAAGCCGGCGTCACCGTCGGCGGCGGCTTACTGGAGCCCTCGATGGAACTGGGCTACCGCTACGACGGCGGCGACGGCGAAACCGGCGGCGGAATAGAGGTCGGCGGCGCACTACGCTACATAAACACGGAGCGCGGCCTAACACTGGAAGGCTACACCCGAGCCCTAATGAGCCACAGCGGCGACTACGACGAAATCGGCCTGGGCGGTCATATGCGGCTGGCTCAGGGGGCTGACGGGCAGGGTCTGTCGCTGTCGCTGACACCGGGGTATGGCAGCGCCGGCAAGGCTTACGGCGGCGGCGCCGAGGAAATCTGGCAAAACGGCCTGTCCGACGACACCGAAACCGACCTGCAAGCGCACTTGAATGCGCGGGTTGGCTACGGCCTGCCCGCAACGGCGTTCATGCTGACGCCTTACGGCGAGATGGCGCTTGGTGAGGAAGTTCAGAATTATCGTTTAGGTCTGAGTTGGGGGCTGGGTGCGTTGTTCGACTTGAACTTGGTTGGGGAGCGGGAGGAGAGCGACAGCGTGGGGGTTGAGCATGCGATTTGGCTTAAGGGGGAGATGCGGTTTTAGTTTCGCCGTCATTCTCGAGCGTTAGTGTCCGCCGCCGCCCTCCCTACTTCGTCATTCCCAAGTACTCGTCATTCTCGAGCGTTAGTGTCCGTTTGCCGCCCTCCCTACTTCGTCATTCTCGAGCGTTAGTGTCCGTTGCCGCCGCGCTTTTTCTTTTAAGCGGCGGCTTACGGACACTTGCGTCCTCGGGAATCTCCCTAAGACTGGCACGGGCTTTGTTGAAATTCACGGTAGACTTAGGGAGATTCCCGAAGGTGATGAAAAATATAGTCGCTGTCGCTCCTTATTTTTCTATCATTCGAGAATGACGACATAACCATGCCCGACATCCCCACCCTGCGCCGCATCCTCAGCAACCACCGCACCATCGCCATGGTCGGGCTTTCCGCCAACTGGTATCGCCCCAGTTTCTTCGCGGCGAAGTATATGCAAGACCACGGCTATCGCATCATTCCGGTCAATCCCAATTACGCGGAAGTGCTTGGCGAGAAGTGCTACCCGGAACTGAGCGCGATTCCTGAGCCGGTGGGTATCGTTGATGTCTTTCGGCGGCCCGAAAGCGCTCCGGAATTGGCGCGGCAGGCGGTTGCCATTGGGGCGCGGGTGGTGTGGTTGCAACTGGGGGTTGTCAGCGACGAGGCGGCGCGTATTGCCGAGGATGGCGGGCTGGAGGTGGTGATGGACCGCTGCGTGAAAATCGAGCATGCGCGGTTGTTCGGCGGGCTCAACTTCATCGGCGTGAACACCCAAATCGTGTCATCCCACCGCCACAAAATCATCGCCAACTGACGCCATGAGCGACCGCGAATACGGTTTTGAAACGCTGTGCCTGCACGCGGGACAGCAGCCCGACCCGGCGACCGGCTCGCGCGCAACGCCCATCTACCAAACCGCCGCCTATGTGTTCGACGACACCGAGCACGCCGCCAGCCTGTTCAACCTGCAAACCTTCGGCAACATTTACACGCGCCTGATGAACCCGACCACCGCGATGTTCGAGGAGCGCATGGCGGCGTTGGAGGGCGGGCGCGCGGCGGTGGCGACCAGCACCGGCATGGCGGCGCAGATGACCGCGTTGCTGACCCTCCTGCAGGCGGGCGACGAACTCGTCTCCGCCAACACTTTATACGGCGGCACCGTGACGCAGTTCGGCGTGACCTTCCGGCGCATGGGCATCAAGGCGGTGCTGGTGGACCCGGACGACCCGGACAATTTCGCGCGCGCCATCACCGACAAAACCCGCGTGTTATACGCCGAGACCGTGGGCAATCCCAACAACAACGTGCTCGACATCGAAGCCGTCGCCCGCATCGCCGCTGACGCCGGCGTGCCGCTGGTCATCGACAACACCTTCGCCTCGCCGTATTTGTGCAAGCCAATGGAATTCGGCGCCGACATCGTGGTTCATTCCGCCACCAAGTTCATCTGCGGACACGGCACTTCAATGGGCGGCGTGGTGATTGAGTCGGGCAAATTTCCGTGGGACAACGGCCTGCATCCGGGCATGACCGAGCCTTCGGAAGGCTATCACGGCGTGCGTTTCTACGAGACCTTCGGCGACTTCGCGTTCACGATGAAGGCGCGCTGCGAGACGCTGCGCACGCTGGGTCCGACGCTCAGCCCGTTCAATGCGTTTATGTTGTTGCAGGGGCTGGAGACGCTGCCGATTCGCATGCAGCGCCACGTCGAAAACGCGGTGGCGGTGAGCGAATTCCTGAAAGGTCACGCGGCGGTCAACTGGGTCAAATACGCCGGCGACCCGGACAACGCCTACTACGACCTAGGGCGAAAATACCTGCCGGACGGCGCCGGCTCCATCCTCACCTTCGGCATCAAGGGCGGCTGGCAAGCGGGCGCGCGCTTCATCGAAAGCGTAAACTTCCTGAGCCACCTAGCCAACATCGGCGACGCCAAAACGCTGATTATCCACCCTGCATCCACCACCCACCGCCAACTCAACGAAGAAGAGTTACAAAAAGCCGGGGTGATGCCGGATATGATTCGTTTGTCGGTTGGTATTGAGACGTTGGATGATATTTTGTGGGATCTTGGTCAGGCGTTGGTGGCGTCTCAGGGGTAGGCGTTAATGAGAATGATGGCTGCAACTACTCGTCATTCTCGAATGATAGAAAAATAAGGAGCGATAGCGACTATATTTTTCATCACCTTCGGGAATCTCCCTAAGTCTACCGTGAATTCCAACAAAGCCCGTGCCAATCTTAGGGAGATTCCCGAGGACGCAAGTGTCCGTAAGCCGCCGCTTAAAAGAAAAAGCGCGGCGACAAACGGACACTAACGCTCGAGAATGACGAGGTGTGGCCGTCATTCCCGAACGATAGAAAAATACCCCCCACTTCGTCATTCTCGAATGATAGAAAAATAAGGAGCGATACAGCCCGTGCAAAAACTCAAGCCGCCGCAAGCCAATCGTCTGGCGCGGTTTGTTGTTTTAGCGATGCTCGCGCCGGGCGGGGATGTTCTTGCTTAAAAAACGCCGCTCAAGCCGGCGCCGGGGAGGGCTCCGCCAATCTCGCGCACAGCGTCTCAACGCCCATGAGGTTGATGACCCGTTTCAGGTTATACGCCAGCATACACATACCCGCTTCCGCCTTGACTTTATCCAAACCACGCAGCAGAAACCGACCGCCACCCATCATCTGTTTGATGTTGCCGAACGGATGCTCGCTCAAACTCGCCCGCAAACGCATCAACTCCGGATGCGCCACCGACCGCCGGTGCATGCGCTCCACCACCGACTCATGATAAGGACGACTGATGCTGCGCCGCCGACTGCCAGTGCACTGACTTCGCATACCGCAACCACCGCAAGCATCAGTCGTGTAATGCCGCGTCTGCTTCTTCGCCTCGTTGCGATAACGCCGCAACACCTCGCCAGCCGGACAAGTATAAACATCGCGCCGACCATCATATCTAAACCGCGCGCGGCTGAAATAATCACCGCGCGGATGCGACAACTTCGCGCGCGGCACCACCGCCGTTATCCCCGCCGCCTCACACGCCGCACCCTGCGCGCCATTCTGATATCCCGCATCCGCCAACACCGTCAATCCCTTCACCCCCAAAGCCGCCTTCGCTCGCTTCGCCATGCCATACAACTGCCGACGGTCGTTGCTCTCAGTGGTCACTTCATGCGCCGCAATCAACTTGTGCTTGCCATCCACCGCCGTCTGCACATTGTAACTCACCGCTCGACCGCCGCCCGCTTGACGCATCAGCCGCGCATCTCCCTCGCCCTTCACCACCTGAGCACCACCGCGACCGCGCAACTCCGCCGACAACCCATCCAACTTGCCCTTATGCGCATCCAACGCCGCCAACGCCGCGCGCACCGCCGACACTTCCGCCACTTCATCCACCGGCGCATCCGACGCATCCGACGCTTCCAGCAACTCTCTATACGCCGCCACTTCGCGCTCCACTTGCGCCATCTCTCGCCGTATCCGCGCCGCCGTATAAACCGACTTCTTGCCCGACACCGCGCCAAACTTGGAACCATCCACCGCCACCAACTCGCCGCCATACAACCCCGCCCGACGACAAAAATCCACAAACCGCGCGCACACCCCCGACCACGCCGCCGCATTGTCCCGACGAAAGTTCGCAATCGTCTTGAAGTCCGGACGCAAATCTCGCAACAACCACTGCAACTCCTGATTGCGACCACACTCCCTCTCCAAACGCCGACTCGACCGAATCTGATTCAAATAACCATACACAAACAACTTCAACATCATCCCCGGATGATACGGCGGACGACCGGTCGCCGCCGCCACCACCTTGCCAAAACCCAACTCTAACAAATCCAACTTATCCACAAAACGGTCAATCACTCGCACCGCATTATCCGCCGCCACACGCTCATCCAGCGTCACCGCAAACAACGCCGACTGATGACGCGATACCCCTTCAACATGACCCATCCCCGAATCCCCCCATATGAAAATCAAAGTCAAAGAATTTTACCCGAATGGGACGAGTTTTTACACGGGCTGGATAGCGACTATATTTTTCATCACCTTCGGGAATCTCCCTAAGGCTAGCGTGGACTTTATCGAAGCCCGTGCCAACCTTAGGGAGATTCCCGAGGACGCAAGTGTCCGTAAGCCGCCGCTTAAAAAGAAAAAGCGCGGCGACAAACGGACACTAACGCTCGAGAATGACGAGTTGTAGTTGTCATTCTCGAACCGTAGAAAAATACCAACTGCCCGTCATTCTCGAACGGTAGAAAATAGGGAGCCGCTAGGCGACCATATTTTCTTCGATTCGGGAATCTCCCTAAGGCTACCGTGAATTCCAACAAAGCCCGTGCCAATCTTAGGGAGATTCCCGAGGACGCAAGTGTCCGTAAGCCGCCGCTTAAAAGAAAAAGCGCGGCGGCAAACGGACACTAACGCTCGAGAATGACGGCGGGGGGCGCGGCTCCGGACACTAACGCTCAAGAATGACGAGGTTTTAACCACTACTCACCACCAAGCGCATCAAGCGCCTCACGCGCTTTGCTATCCTCTCGCTTGTCGATTTTCACCGATGCCTCAAACAGCGCCCTCGCCCGGTCGGCGTTGCCTTTGCGTTGCTCGACTTGCCCTTCCATAAAAATCAGATGCGCGCGTTGTGCTTTGCTTCGGTTGGGCTCGGCTAGTTGTTTTGCTTTTTGCACATACGGCTCGGCGGCGCGCAGGTATTTTTCGCCTTGCTGGTGCAGCAAGATGTTCGCCATGCTGACCAGCGACCAGTAATTGTTCTCCGCCAGCGGCAGAATATCTTCGATATACAGATTGGCTTGCGGGTGGTCGATGACCAGCACGTAGCCCAAGTATTTGCCGTATTCGCGCAGCAGCGTGTTGCGTTGGCGCGCGACCTGAATGTTGCGCGGCGGCGGCATCGCAAACAGCCGCTTGACATACGCCTTGGCGTGGTCGTTGGGCTCGGCGCGGGCTTCGTTGGGCGGCACGGTGTCGTCAAACTTGTCGATGAATCCGAGCACCCGGTAGCCCAGTCCCGGCACCAGCGGGCGGCCACTGGCGAGGAAGTAGACCGGGCGCTTCGCCTCGCGGATGAATTGCGCCCAGCCGGCGTGCCCCTTGTCGATATATTTGCCGATGACATACGGCGGGGCGATGCGGTCGTTGAAGAGGAGGCCGTGCGCTTCCAGCAGCCGAATGTCGCGGCGCTGTCCCTCGACCCAGTGAAGATAGCCGATTGGCATCACGAAGCCGTCGCCCTTGACGACCAGATTGGCGTTCTCCTCGACGAGGCCGAGCATCGCCTGCGCCTGCTCTTCGGCGAAGCGGTCGTGCGGGCGGTAATTGGCGCCGGCGTTCCACACTCCCAAGCCGACGACGATGACTCCGCCGAGCGCATACAACGCCGGCAACAGGCTTTCGCGGTGGCGGCGTACGTGTTGCGTCAGCGCGTGCAATCCATAGCCCAGCCACAGCGCGAAGATGGCGTAGGCGACCAGCGGGTAGGGGCGGAAGATGGCGATTTTTCCGTGTTCGTAGTTGAAGCCGAGCAAGGCAATCAGCGCGAAACTGCTGCCGATGAGCGCCAGCGCTTCGCACAGGAAACCGAGCCGCCAGCCGCTGCGATAAATCGCACGCATTCCCCACAGCGCGACCACGCCGCCGACCACGCTGAATTGCAGCAACGCCTCGGTCACGAAGTATTTCGCATACAGCAGTTTGTCGGTGAAGCCGGCGTTGATGTTGGTGTCCACATCCACATAGATGCTGCGGTCGACGAATGACATAAAGCGCGACCAGGATTCGAGGGGACCATAGAAGTTGATGGGTCCCGGCTGATGCGAGCGCCACACCATCCAGCCGTAAATCGCCGCCGCCGCCAGCACGGCGATGGGCGCGAGGTAGGCGAGCCGGCTACGGAAGTCGCCGCCGGCGGCGAGGACGAAGGCGAGGAACACCGGGCTTGCCAGAATCAGCAGTGGGTAGTGGTTGGCGAAGCCGAGCCCATACACGAGCGCGGCGGCGACCCACAGCCGGGTGTCGCGTTTAGCCACCGCTTCTTGCAGCAACGCCAAGGTCAGGAAGACGATGGCGGTGTTGGTGGTGTATACATCGGCGATAATCGCTTGCGACCAGAAGTGCTCGGAGAAGCCGAGCGCGGCGGCGGCGAGATAGGCGACCGGGCGGTTGCCGGTGCGCCGGATGATAATCCAGGCGATGCAAGCGCAAGTCAACGCGCCCATCAACCCGCTCAGGGTGTGCACGCGCCAGGCGACGCTACCGAACGGCAACAAGTGCGAGACCAGCCAGCCGAACAGGATATACAACGGATAACCCGGCGGATGCGCAACGCCGGCGAACCACGCCGAAGAGATAAACGAGCCGTCGTCCTCCAGCATCACGGTGCGCGGCGTGGACACCGCATACAACGCAAGCAACCCGACAAACAACGCCCCCAACATCAACCAATCCCGCGCCCCGCCCCACGCATACAACTCCGGCAACCCCCACCGCCGCCGCCGCAATGAGGAGGCTTGCTGCGGCTTGCGGGGGGGGTTGAGCGGCTTGGGTTTTCTTCGTTTGACCATTTGGGGGAGGGGTGGGTGGGGGTGGGGGGATTTTAGCAAATTCCCACTTCGTCATTCTCGAACGATAGAAAAATAGGGAGCGTCAGCGACCATATTTTTGTTTGTATCATCCCTGATACAAACCCTTCGGGCTACGCGAAAATCCGCTCCCGGCGGATTTTTCATCGCCTTCGGGAATCTCCCTAAGGCTAGCGTGAATTCCAACAAAGCCCGTGCCAGTCTTAGGGAGATTCCCGAGGTCGTAAGTGTCCGTAAGCCGCCGCTTAAAAGAAAAAGCGCGGCGGCAACGGACACTAACGCTCGAGAATGACGGCGGGGGGCGCGGCAACGGACACTAACGATCGAGAATGACGGGCTTTTTGTTGTTGTTGCGGCGCCCCCCCACCCACTACTCCCCCATCCTCTTCAACAAATTCTCCCGATTACTCCTCGCATTCCCCATAGCCGGGTCAATCGCAAGCGCGCGGTCGTAACTCTGCAACGCTTCATCAAGCCGCTGCAAGCCAGCCAACGAAACACCCTTGCCGACATAAAACTTGGCGTTGCCCGGCTCCAGTTGGTTTAGCGCTTGAAAAATTTCCAGCGACTCTTCATAACGCCGTTGGTTGATATAAAACGCGCCGAGGTGGTCGAGCGCGGAGGAAAAGCGCGGGCTGTTTTTTACTGCGTTGCGGTAGTGAACTTCGGCTTCGTCGGGGCGTTTTAGGGCTTCCATTGCTTTGCCCATTCCCATCATCGCCTTGCTCTTGCGGATGCGGGGGGCGGGTTGTTTTAGCGCCAGGCGGTAGTCGGTTTGATACGCGGCGAGCGCTTCTTCGTAGCGTCCCTGCGCTTGGTATTCCGTGCCGAGGCTGGCGTGGGCGAATCGCGCTTGCGGGTTGAGGGCGATGATGTGGCTATAAAAGGTCATGCTGTCGCGGTAGATGCCCGCCTGCCGCCAGGTGAGCGCTCCCAGCACCACCAGCGCGACCGCCACCACCGCCGCCACCGCCACCCGCGCGCCCGGCAACGCCTTCACGCCATACGCGCCGGCGCCGACCGCCACCGCGATGACTCCGGCGCCGGCGAGGTATTGATAGCGGTCGGCGACGAAGGAATAGAGCATGTAGCCGTAGTCCACGAAGCCGAGCGTCGGCGCCAGCGTGACCGCGAAGAACAGCGCGCCCGCGAGCGCGCCGCGACCGATGCGGCGGCGGTAAAACCACAGCAACGCCGCGACCGCCACGGCGGCGGCGAGACATCCCCACGCCAACGCGTTGCCCGCGCCGACTTCCCAGCGCGGATAGATGACCGCCAGCGCCGAGGGCCACAGCAGTTTGCCGGCGTAAAACCACAACGCCTGCGCCGCGATGAGCGCGCGCTCGAGCAGCGAGTAGTCGAAGGTGGTCGGGTCTCTGCCTTTGTAAAACGACAAGTCGGCGGCGATTACGCAGAGCCCCAGCAGCGCGAACGGCAACACGCGCGCGAGGTCGGCGCCGGTGATGCGACCCTGTTTCCACCCGTGCCAAATCAGCAGCGACACCGGCAGCGTCACCGCGATGGCTTTGCTCAGCAGGCTCAACACGAACAGGATGAGCGCGCCGGCGTAACTCCGCCACCGCCGCGCTTGCACGAAGCGGATGTAGCACAACACCGCCGCCAAATAGAACAAAGTCGCCAGCAAATCCTTGCGCCCAATCACCCACACCACCGATTCCACATGCAACGGATGCACCGCAAACACCGCCGCCACCACCCAAGCCCCCGGCGCCGCCAACCGCCGTAACAGATGCCACAGCAACAGCGTGACCGCCATGTGCAACAACACGCTGACGATGTGATACCCGAGCGGATTGACGCCCCACAGCCGATGCTCCAGCCAGAAGGTGGTGTACAGGATGGGCCAATAATGCCCCTCGTAATCGGTCAGCGCGCGCGGCGCAAACCAAATCTCCCACAAACCGCCGACGCTCTGCAGCGGCTTGGCGCCGGTCAACACAACATCGTCCCAGACGAAGCCAGCCTGCGTGGCGGGGAAATAACTGACGGCGATTAACAGGCAGAGTGTTGCCAGTGCGAGGGTGTTGGGGATGGCGGGGGTGGGCGTGGTGGTGGGCGACGACTTGGGTGGTTGAGTCGACTTGTCTGCAGACGCCGCTTTATTTCCTGCGGATGTTGGCTTGGAAACCGTGCGCGTGCGCCGAGCGTGTTTTTTGGATTTTCTTGTTGCCATAGGTCACCACCGCCCGCATTGTAAATGTTCACTAAGAGGGTGACAAATCAGCTACTGCTAAAACCGCAAAAAAACAACAACTCGTCATTCCCAAGTACTCGTCATTCTCGAGCGTTAGTGTCCGTTGCCGCCGCGCCTTTTCTTTTAAGCGGCGGCTTACCGGACACTTACGACCTCGGGAATCTCCCTAAGGTTAGCGCTGAGCCCAAACAAAGCGGGCGAAGCAGGCGGCGAGTAAGCCGCCATTCCCGCAGTCTTTTGAGCGGGAACAGTGTCTTTTTGGTGTCGGCGGTGACGGTAGTCTGCATCCATGGACGACTGGATTCCCGCGCCCCCCGCTGACACGCTGCGGGGGCAGGGTCTGCGGGAATGATGGCGGGGGCTTTGGTGAAGTCCACGGTAGTCTTAGGGAGATTCCCGAGGTCGTAAGTGTCCGTAAGCCGCCGCAAGAAGAAGCGCGGCGGCAAACGGACACTAACGCTCGAGAATGACGAAGTTGGGGGAATGACGAAGTGGTTGCAGCAGGCGGGCCAGCCGTGCTTTAATCACCCCCGCCCCACACACTTGCGGGGCGTTGTTTTGCCGGCGTGGGCGCCGGATTAGGGTTCAACGAATCATCCGAATCAGCACCAATGAATAGACCTGCCGGAGCGCGCCATCGGTCGGCGTTGCCTGCCGGTGTGTGCTTTGTCATTCCCACTTATAACGAAGCGTCCAATGTGACGCCGTTGTTGCAGCGCCTGTGCGATTTGTATCGGGATGACGACACTCGATTCCTCATCGTCGATGATGAAAGCCCGGACGGCACCGCGCAACAAGTGCGGGAGTTTGCGCGCGACGACGACCGCGTGCATCTGTTGCAAGGGCGGCGGCGCGGGTTGGGGAATGCTTATGTGCGCGGCATCGTGCATGCGCTGGACACGCTCGGCGCGCAGGTCATCGTGCAGATGGACGCCGACTTCTCGCACGACCCGGCGGACGCGCGCAAACTGCTCATCCACATCGCAGACGGCGCGCAAGTCGCCATCGGTAGCCGCTATGTCACCGACGGCGCCATCGACGAGCGCTGGTCGCGCAGTCGCCGGTTGCTGTCGCGCTGGGGCAATCTCCTGGCGCGCTGGATTGCCGGCTTGACCGCGGTGCGCGACTGCACTTCGGGCTTCAAGGCGTTGCGCGCCGAGGCGTTGCGGGCGGTGAAAATTGAGGGCATCCGCGTGCAAGGTTATGCGTTCCAAGTCGCGCTGTTGCACCGCCTGTTGCACGCCAACATGCGCGTCGTGGAAGAGCCGATTTACTTCCGCGAACGCGAGCGCGGGGAGACCAAACTGGGCGTCAAAGACCTGATTGAATTTTTCTACAACGTCTGGTGGCTGCGCCTGATGAGCCACCGCACCTTCATCAAATTTGCGCTGACCGGTCTCAGCGGCGCGGTCGTCAACCTCGGCCTCTTCCAAATCATGCTCGACTTGGGGCTGCACAAACTGCTGGCGTCGCCGATCGCGATTGAGGTGTCCATCATCTTCAACTTCCTGCTCAACAACTACTGGACTTTCGCCGACCGCATCATGACCGGTCGCCAACGCGTGCGCGGCTTGAAGTTCAACCTCGTCTCACTGGTCGCGCTAATTTTAAGTTACGCCACCTTCGTGATTCTGTCCGTGCTATTCCCACAAGTCGCGCCGGTATGGTTGCAAGGCTGCGGCATCCTGCCGGCGGCGTTGCTTAATTATTTTCTTAATTCTTATTGGACGTTTCGGGAAGCGCCGGGGGTGGGGCGGCGGGAGGGGTAGGGTGAATTTCAACAAAGACCGTGCCAGACTGAGGGAGATTCCCGAGGTCGTAAGTGTCCGTAAGCCGCCGCTTAAAAGAAAAAGCGCGGCGGCAACGGACACTAACGCTCGAGAATGACGAAGTAGTGGAGAATGACGAAGTGGTTGGAATGACGAAGTGGGGGCTCCCCACCCACCCCACTACCCACCCTCCCCCTCCAACGCCTTAATCGCCAACTCACGATTGGTGCGCGCTTCTTCCAAAAACGGGTCCAACACCAGCGCGCGTTCGAAACTCTGCAGCGCTTCTTCGTAGCGGTTGAGTCCGTATAGCGCGACGCCGGCGCCGGAGTGGGCTTTGGCGTAGTTGGGGGTGCTGGCGAGGGCGGATTGGAATAGTTCCAGCGCTTCGCGGTAGCGTCGTTGTTTGAGCCATAGCGCGCCGAGGCTGTTGATGCTCGACTGGCGGGCGCTGACTTCGACCGCCCGGCGGTAGTGCGCTTCCGCCTCGTCCAGCCGCTCGAGTTTTTCGTATGCCCGACCGATGGCGGCGAGCGTGAAGCCGTTCCAGGTGGTGTCGTCGGGGTGTTGGCGGGCGGCGCGGTAGGCGGCTTGGTAGGCGGCGAGCGCTTCCTCGTGGCGTCCTTCGGCGGACAGCCAGTTGCCGAGGCCGAAGTGGGCGAAGCGGGCTTGCGGGTTGAGCGCGATGATGTGGCGGTAGTAGGTGAATTTATTCTGGTAGATGCCCGACTGCTGCCACGAGAGCGCCGCCAGCGTCGCCAGCACCGCCGCCACCGCCACGCCCGAGACCGCCCGATGCGCGCGCGGCAACCGGCGCACGCCGACGGTGACCGCGCCGACTAACACCGCAATCACGCCGGCGCCGGCGAGGTATTGATAGCGGTCGGCGACGAAGGAGAATTGCATGTAGCCGTAGTCCACGAAACCGAGCGTCGGCGACAGCGTGATTGCGAAGAACGCCACGCCGGCGAGCGCACCCCGCCCGATGCGCCGCCGGTAGAACCACAACGCCGCCACCACCGCCACGGCGGCGGCGAGATACCCCCAACCGAGCGGGTCGGCGGCGCTGACCGTCCACTTCGGATAAATCACCGCCAACTCCAGGGGCAACAGCAGTTTGCCGACATAAAACCACAACGCGTGCGCCGCAATCAGCATTCGCTCAAGCAGCGAATAGTCGAAGGAGACGGTTTCGAGCGCGCGGTAATACGACCAGTCGGCGACGGTGATGCCCAGCCCCAGCAGGGCGAACGGCAGCGCACGCGCGAGGTCGGCGGCGGTGACGCGCCCGCGTTGCCACCAGTGCCACAGCAGCAGCGACGCGGGCAGCGTGACCACGGTGGTCTTGCTCAACAGGGCGAGCGCGAACAGGATGAGCGCGCCGGCGTAGCGCCGCCACCGCCCGTCTTGCGCGAAGCGAATGTAGGCGAGCGCCGCGCCCAGATAGAACGCCGCCGCCAGCGAATCCTTGCGCCCGATGACCCACGCCACCGACTCGACGTGCAGCGGATGCACCGCGAACACCGCCGCCGCAATCCACGCGCCCGGCACCGCCAGCCGGCGCAGCAGACGCCACAGCAACAGCGTGACCGCGCAGTGCAGCAGCAGGTTGACGATGTGATAACCGGCGGGGGCGAAACCCCACAGTTTGTGCTCCAGCCAGAAGGTGGAATACAGCACGGGCCAGTAATGCCCCTCGCTCTGCTGGAGCGCGCCCGGTTCAAACCAAATCGACCACAGACCCGACCACATTCGCACCGGACGGGCGTCGGTGAACGCGTTGTCGTCGAGCACAAACCCCGCCAGCGTCGCGGGAAAATAAGCGAGCGCCACCAGCAGGCACAACGCCAACGCCGCGAGCGCGCCGGGGTAAGGCGTGTGCGCCGGGAAAAGCGACTTGCGCGCGGAGCGGTTGTCGTCCGTCGCGCCATCACCGGATGCGGACGCGGTTTTGCACGCGGTTGAAACCGGCGGCGAGGGCTTGGGCTTGCGGCGCGGCTTGCGGGCGGCTTTTCGGGTTGCCATGTTCGCTACCGGGGCGGCGTGGCGCGCCCGCTCAGCCCAACTCGCCCCGCACCGCGCGCGCGGCGAGTTGGGCGTAAGCGTCGGCGGCGAAGGGGATGGGGTTGGTGGCGGCGGATGGGTCGGCGAGCGCCATCGCGCCGATTTCGTCCACGCGCGCGGCGTCTATTCCGATTTGCGACAGGTCGTTGGGGATGGCGATTTGCTCTCTGAGCGCGAGCACCCAATTCAGAAAGGCGTCAAAGTCGGGCGGCAATTCAAGGTAGCGCGCCAGCCTGGCGATGCGCGTCTCGATTGCCGCGCGGTTGGCGAGCAAAATATATGGCATGAGGATGGCGTTGAGCGTGCCGTGGTGGGCGTCATACAGCGCGCCGAGCGGATGGGCGAGCGCGTGCATGGCGCCGAGCCCGCGCTGGAAGGCGGTCGCGCCCATCATCGAAGCGGTCAGCATCGCGCGGCGCGCGTCCAAGTCGGCGCCGTTTTCAACCGCGGCGGCGAGGTGGTTCTTAATCAAGCGCATGCCCTCGATGGCGATGCCCTCCGCCATCGGGTGAAACGCCGGCGAGCAATAGGCTTCGAGGTTGTGCGAGAGCGCGTCCATTCCGGTGGCGGCGGTCAGCGCGGGCGGCAGTCCGACGGTCAGTTCGGGGTCGAGGATGACGCAGCCGGGCAGCATCTGCGGGTGGAAAATGATGACCTTGCGCCGCTCGGTTTGATTGACGATGAGCGAAGCACGCCCGACCTCGGAGCCGGTGCCGGCGGTGGTCGGCGCGGCGATGATGGGGGCGATGCGCGCCGAGTCCGCGCGCCGCCAGTTGTCGCCGACATCTTCCAACTCCCACAGCGGGCATGTCTGCCGGGCGATGACGGCGACGGTTTTGCCGACATCCAAACCGCTGCCGCCGCCGAAGGCGATGACGCCGTCGTGCCCGCCGCGCCGAAACGCCTCGACGCCGGCGCGCACATTCTGCCCGGTCGGGTTGGGTTTAATCTCGCTGAACACCGCAATCGCCAGCCCGGCGTTTTCACAGGCGGCAACGCGCTCGGCGACCAGCGGCAGGCGCACGAGACCGGGGTCGGTCACCAGCAACGGCGCCGCGATATGAAACTCCGCGCAGATGGCGGGCAGTTCGCCGATGCGCCCGGCGCCCGCGCGGATGGCGGTGGGGTAATTCCAGTTGGCTATCATTCGGTGTGTTCGGTGTGCGGTGTTCGGCTCAACTGCCCCGGTAGGTGGAATAGCCGAAGGGATTGAGCAACAGCGGGACGTGGTAATGCTCGCCGTCGCCGGCGATATGGAAGGTGATTTCCACGCGCGGATAAAAGCACGGCGTGGCGGCGGCGCGGAAGTATTCGCCGGTGTCGAAGAGCAGTTTGTATTCGCCCGCCGCCAATGTGACGCCGGCGTCCAACAAGCCGGAGACGCGCCCGTCGTCGTCGGTGATGCCGGCGCCGAGTTCGCGCCATTCGCTCGCGGGGTCGCCGCACCGTTGCGTCAACACCACGCGCACGCCCGCCGCCGGTTTCCCGCGCGAGGTGTCCAGAATGTGGGTGGTGATTTGGCTCATTTACGCAAACAGTTTGCGGATGCGAAGTTGCGTGATTTTGCGCTGCTCTTCGGCGGCGTTGACGAGTTCCTCGGCGCGCGTGTTGTGCAGACGCGCGCGCAACCCGCTCAGCATTTGCTCGGCGGTTTTGCCGCTCGCGCAGACGATGAAGATGAAGCCAAACTTTTCTTCGTAGACACCGTTGTGCCGTGCCAGCGACGCGCTCACCCGCGCCGTTGCGTCGGCGGCGCCGGCTTGTTCGGCGGCGGCAATGCGGCGGTTGCCGGCGTGCGCGCCGTTGGCGGAATTCGGGTCGCCGATTTTAGGGTGGCCGCCAAAGGCTTCGAGCCAATCGCGTTGTGCCAGCGAGCGCCAGTGCCGGTCGGCGGCTTGGGTCAGTTCGTCAACCGAGCCATAGGGGCGCGATGCGACCATCCGTTTGGACCAGCGGGCGCTCGCGCAACAACGCGCAATCAGCTCAAAGGCGGCGGCGGCTCCCAGCCGGTTGAATTGGTCGAGGGTCGTCATGGATGGATTGTTGAAAATTCCGGCGCGGCGGTCAAGAATCAAATGCGTTGGCCGCCGGCAAATCGGGGCGGCAATTCATTATACTGAAATACCACCCTTTGATGAGCGATGAGCGCATGAGCCCATGAGTGTAGCGGCGCACCGCGGCGAAATCCTGCATTTTTTAGAAGACCCCGGCGAGCACGGCGAGGCGGCGTGGCGGCATTTCACCGACGGCGCGCTGGTCGTCGAGCAAGGGCATGTCGCCGCGTGTGGCGACGCCGCCGATGTTCTGCCGCGCTACCCCCGCGCCGAGGTGACCGAGCATCGGGATGCGTTGATTGTGCCCGGTTTTATCGACGCGCACATTCACTACCCCCAGTGCGAGGTGGTCGCGGCGTATGGCGCGCAGTTGCTGGACTGGTTGGAAGAGCACACCTATCCGGCGGAAGCGCGCTTCGCCGAGCGCGCGCATGCCGAGCGCATCGCCGCGTTTTTCCTCGATGAATTGTTGCGCAACGGCACCACCACCGCGCTCGTGTTCGGCACGGTTCACCCGCAATCGGTGGACGCGTTTTTCAGCGCCGCCGAAGCACGAAACCTGCGCATGATTTGCGGCAAGGTGATGATGGACCGCAACGCCCCCGAAGCGCTGTGCGACACCGCGCAATCCGGTTTTGACGACAGCCGCGACTTGCTCGCGCGGTGGCACGGCAAGGGGCGGCTGGGCTACGCCGTCACCCCGCGCTTCGCCGTCACTTCATCCGACGCGCAGTTGCAAGCGGCGGGCAAACTGCTCGCCGAAAACCCCGGCGTCCACCTGCAGACACACATCGCCGAAAACGCCCGCGAATGCGAATGGGTGGCGGAGTTGTTTCCGCAGTGCCGCGACTATCTGGATGTCTATGACCGCCACGGCTTGCTCGGCAGACGCTCGGTATTCGCCCACGGCATCCACCTCAGCGAACGCGAATGGGCGCGGCTCGCGGCAAGCGATTCCAACATCGCATTCTGCCCGACCTCCAACCTGTTCATCGGCAGCGGCCTGTTCGCGCTACACAAAGCCGACACCCACCGCGTCCGAGTCGGCTTAGGCAGCGACATCGGCGGCGGCGACAGTTTTTCGCTGCTGAGAGTCATCAACGAAGCCTACAAAGTACAACAGTTACAACAACACAACCTCCCCCCACTACGCGCCCTCTACCTGGCCACCCTCGGCGGCGCCAAAGCCCTCGACCTACAACGCACCATCGGCAACTTCGAACCCGGCAAAGAAGCCGACTTCATCACCCTAAACTACCACGCCACCCCGTTAATCCAATTCAGGATAGCGGCGTGTGCGAGCATTGCGGAGAAGTTGTTTATACTGCAAATGTTGGGGGATGACCGTGTGGTTAATGGGGTTTGGGTTATGGGTACCGCTCGTCATTCTGAAAAATAGGGAGCGCCTAACTTCGTCATTCCCAAGTACTCGTCATTCTCGAGCGTTAGCGCCCGTTGCCGCGTAGCGGCTTACGGGCGCTTACGACCTCGGGAATCTCCCTAAGTTTAGCGTGGACTTTACCGAAGCCCGTGCCGTCATTCTCGCAGGACCAGCCTGTGTAAAAACTCTCCGCATATCGAAAGGGTGGGAAAATATTCCTCAAAATTGCATAAAACAGGGGCGAGATGGGAAACTTATCCCTTTTTATGCGAGTTTTTGCTATGTCGGTGGGAAAATTTTTCATGTGCCGCTTTATTTTTGGAGTTTTTACACTGCCTGAGGACGCGGGAATCCAGTCGTCCATGGATGGCAAACCATCGTCACCTCCCACGTCCATTGTGCCACCGACAAAAAGACGCTGTTGTCGCTTAAAAGACTGCGGGAATGGCTTTGTTTGGGCTCAGCGCCAACCTTAGGGAGATTCCCGAGGACGTAAGTGTCCGTAAGCCGCCGCTTAAAAGAAAAAGCGCGGCGGCAACGGACACTAACGCTCGAGAATGACGGCGGGGCGCGCGGCGGCAACGGACACTAACGCTCGAGAATGACGAGTAGTTGGGAATGACGAAGCAGGGAGGTTCTAGTAGAACAAAGTCAACATCGAAATCATCACCACCAAAAACATAACAGTCATAATACTGCCGGCTTTTAGGAAGTCGGATACGTGGTAGCCGCCGGGGCCCATTATTAGGGCGTTGACTTGGTGGGTGGGGATTAGGAAGGAGTTTGAGGTGGCGAGCGCTACGGTTAGGGCGAATACGGCGGGGTTGGCGCCGGTGTGGAGGGCGATGTTGATGGCGAGTGGCACCAGTAGGACGGTGGCTCCGACGTTGGACATCAGCAGGGTGAATACGGTTGCCATGATTGCCAGCACGGCTTGCAACACCCATTGCGGCACATCGCCGAGTAGCAGCAGTATCTGCTGGGCGATCCACGCTGCGGTGCCGGTTTCTTGCATGGCGATGCCGAGCGGGATGAGGCTTGCCAGCAGGAAGACGCTTTGCCAGCCGATGGCGCGGTAGGCTTCTTCGATTTTGATGACGCCGGAGAGGATCATGCCGATGGCGCCGGTCATCAGGGCGATAGACAGGCGCATGTCGGTGAACAGCGCAAGGTACAGCGTCAGGGCGAAAAATCCGGCGGCGTATTTGATTTTTTCCGGGCGGCTGTCTTCGCGGGGGAAGTCCGTGACCACGGCGAAGTCGTGGCGGTCGTCGGCGATTGGAATCAACTGCCCCCAGCGAATGTGCACCACCAGCGTGTCGCCGGATTGCATGACCAAGTCGCCGAGGTCTTGGTCGATGACGTCGTCGGCGCGAAACACCGCCAGCACCGTGGCGCCGTATTTCTTGCGGATTTGCGCTTCCTTGATGCTCTTTCCGATGATGGAGGAGTCCGGCATGATGACGATTTCCGCGATGCCGGCGCTGGTCGTGCTCAGCACCTCGGCGAACACATCCATCTCGTTGCGCACCCGAAGCGCGTATTCCTTGGCGAAGTCAAAGACGTCGTCGCGCCTGCCCATGATTGCCATTTCGCTGCCCTCGAAGAATTCCGAATCCCCCCTGGGCGCGACGGTCAGGTCGTCGCCGGAGCGCAATGCGATGATCCAACCCGCCCTGCCGGCGGCGTCGACATCCGACAGCGCCTTGCCAATCAGCGGGCTGTCGCGGGTGACCTTGCATTCATAGACTTCCCCGGCGATGCCGTAAACTTCCTTGAAATATTTGAGCATGCTGCCCGATTCGCCCGGCTTGTGTTTGATGACGGGCAACACGAAGCGGCCAAGAAAGACGAAGTAACACACGCCGAGAAACAGCAATGCGATTCCCACCGGCGTGACCGCGAACAAGCCGAAGGTGTCCATCGGCGGCGCGTCGGCGGGCAGCGCGCGGTTGGATTTTTCGATGAGGTCGTTGAGCAGAATCAGCGGGCTTGAGCCGATCATGGTGATGGTGCCGCCGAGAATCGCGCAAAACCCCATCGGCATCAGCAGCCGGGAACTCGCCAGATTGCCCTGCCGGGCGATGCGGTTGACCACCGGCAGGAACAGCGCGGCGGCGCCGATGTTCTGCATGAAACTGGAGAGCACGCCGACCACGCTTGAGATGAGCACAATCACGCGGCCCTCGGTGGCGCCGCCCAGTTTGAGGATTTTGCCCGCCAGTTGCCCCATGATGCCGGTGCGGTCGAGCCCGGCGCCGATAATCATGACGGCGACGATGGAGATGACCGCGTTGCTCGACAACCCGATGAAAACTTCCTGCGGGTCAATCAGCCCACCGTAACCGGGAATCAGACTGCTGAGCCCAATCAGCACCATGATGGAGATGGCGGCGACGTCCACCCGCACCACCTCAAACGCGAATAAATAAATGGTGAAAGCCAATATACCCAACACCCCAATCATCTCAGCGCTAAGGTGTATGGTTTCGGTCACTCACGACTCCCAACGGGCAAACGGGTTTCAGAACTGCTTTAATGGGCGGTCGACTAGCCCGGCAGGGTTTACAATCCTTGTGCATCGCACGACGGCGGAGTATACCATCAACCGCCTGAACTTGTCAGACATAATCGCCCCTTTTTCCCGCCGGTGAAAATCCAAAGCCTCCGCATGCAACCGTCGCTGACCGCCCTGTTCAAACAGTTTTGCGGCGCGCGTTTCTGGCACATCTGGTTGATGGTCGGCGCGCTGAGGGGGCTGTCGTGGCTGCCGCTGCCGGTGGTGTATTGGCTCGGCATCGCCGGCGGGCAACTCGCTTACTGGGCGCATCGTCCGCGGCGCAACATCACCCGCCGCAACCTGAGCGCCTGCTTCCCGGACAAAACCGGCGCGGAAATTCACGCGCTCGCGCAGCGCCATTTCCGCATGCTGGTTGTGGCGGTTCTGGCGAGCGGGGTGGCGTGGTGGAGCAGTCCCGCCCGGCTCAACCGGCTGACCCGGCTGCGAAACCACGAGTTCATCGAGCGCGCCAAACACCGCGGCGAAAACATCATCCTCCTCGCGCCGCATTTTGTCGGCTTGGAATACGGCGGCATCTACCTGTCCACGCTGGCGCCGATGGTTAGCATGTATCAGCACAACAAAAACCCGCTGCTCGACGCGCTCATCAAACAACACCGCTCGCGCTTCGGCGTGGTGCAGTATGTCCGCAAGCGCGCCGCCGCGGCGATGATCAAATCGATTCGCCGAGGCTGCCAGTTCTACTACCTGCCCGACCAAGACCCCGGAAGAAACAAAGGCGTGTTCGCCCCGTTCTACACCATCCCCACCGCCACCTTCGCCGCCCTAGGCCGCATCGCCCGCATGACCAACGCCACGGTAATCCCCTGCGCCACACGAATCCTACCCGGCGGACGAGGATTCGAAATCATCTTCCAACCCCCACTCGCCGACTACCCTTGCGGTGATGAGGTGCGCGACGCCACCGCGATGAACCGGGCGGTTGAAGCGTTGATAGAGTATGCGCCGGAGCAGTACTTCTGGTCGCACCGGCGGTTTAAGACTCGGCCTGTGGGGGATGCGGCGTTTTATTAGGGGGCTGTCGAGTAGAGTTGACAAGAACAAAACCACGTCATTCACAACAACGTCGTCATTCACCACCACTTCGTCATTCTCGAGCGTTAGTGTCCGTTTGCCGCCGCGCTTCTTCTTTTAAGCGGCGGCTTACGGACACTTGCGCCCTCGGGAATCTCCCTAATACTGGCACGGGCTTTGTTGGAATTCACGGTAGCCTTAGGGAGATTCCCGAAGGCGATGAAAAATATAGTCGCTGGCGCTCCTTATTTTTCTATCGTTCGAGAATGACGGGTATATAACTCGTCATTCTCGAGCGTTAGTGTCCGTTGCCGCCGCGCTTTTTCTTTTAAGCGGCGGCTTACGGACACTTGCGTCCTCGGGAATCTCCCTAATACTGGCACGGGCTTTGTTGGAATTCACGGTAGCCTTAGGGAGATTCCCGAATCGAAGAAAATATGGTCGCCTGTCGGCTCCCTATTTTCTACCGTTCGAGAATGACGGGTAGTTGGTATTTTTCTATCGTTCGAGAATGACGAGGAGTGGTCATTGAACCCACATCCAGATCGCGCTATGCTCGCGCAAACCACTACACCGACTCACATGACCGCCCGAATAGAACCATCCGCTTTCGTTACCCGCAAGGAGAACACTCGGCGGGCGCGCGGCGGGAAACTGTTGGCGCCGTGGACTTATGGGAGTGAGGAGTTTTTGGGGCTTGAGGTGGAGGTTTTGTTTAAGCGTCGTTGGTTGTTGGCGGGGCATGTCAGTGACTTGCCCGATGCGCGCGATTATTTGACTTTCAATGCGTTTGGCGAAAGCGCTCTGGTGGTGCGCGGTAACGACAACCGGTTGCGCGCGTTTCATAATGTTTGCCGTCACCGTGGCGCGCGGTTGCTTGACGATGACCTCGGGCAATGCCCGCACCGGCTGACCTGCCCTTTCCACGGCTGGACTTATGACTTGGACGGCGCGTTGCTGAGCGTGCCGGCGGTCGACACCTTTGAGAACCTCGACTTGTCGGAAAACGGTTTGGCGCCGTTGCGGATGGAAATTTGGATGGGTTTTATTTTCGTATGCTTCCGCGGCGATGACGCTGTTCAGTCCGTGGCGCAGTCAATGCAGCCGGCGGAGCGTTTGCTGGCGCCTTACCGGATGGGCGATATGACGCCGATTGAGGGCGCGCGCTTTGGGGAGACGCGCCCATATAACTGGAAGGTGATTCACGATGTGGATAACGAGGGTTATCACGTTCCGCTCGGTCATCCGACGCTGCAACAACTCTATGGTCGAGATTACCGCGATGAGTTGGTCGCGCACATTCCCGTCTCCTTCGCCTACTTGAATGAAAAACAGGGGAAACTGTGGAGCGTTCGGCACTACCAGAAACTGCTGCCGGACTTCGACCACTTGCCGGCGGAGCAGCAGCGCTTGTGGCTTTATGTCGGAGTGTTTCCGAATCTGGTGCTGGCGATGTATCCCGACGGCATGGAATTTTATATGACGATTCCGGTGTCAGCCGAATCGACCCGCTTCGTCGGCGGCGCTTATGCGTTGCCCGACGCGCGCCGGGAAGTCCGCGCGGTGCGCTATCTCAACGCGCGCATCAACCGCATCACCGACCGCGAGGACAACGATTTTGTCCGGCGGCTACAAGCGGGAATGAAGTCGAGCGCGTTTCCTGATCCGCATTTGTCATCAAAGGTGGCGTGGGCGGCGCCCGGCTCGCTGACAGACGGCGGGGCGTCTGTCGCGAACCGGGCGGACCGACAAATCCCTCACTAATTAACATCTCAAGTCTATTTCGCGCCTGCTATTCCCCGATGAAGGGACCTGTATGCAGCAACTCGAACAACTCTGATCGCCGTCCAACCCAACGCCCCAAAAGCTAGTGGGGGTGTTCTCCAGCTGTGCGCCGTAGCAAATGACGCCTATGCCCCGGCCGCTCTCGCCAAGAGTCTGGGTTATGCTATCGCCAGTGGTTCTGCGATTATCCGTGGTATATACTCTGGATGATGATGGCCAGACAAAGTCAGGGCTACCCGCTGTACTGGTGCCAACATAGCCAAAGAAACGGGCCTGAACCGCGCCGGGGCGAGTGCATCGGTCTGTTAAAGTGAAGGTGATGGTGCCGGAACCGGAAGTCGGCGGAGGCGACGCCCCACTCACCACCACACGAACCGCCTCGCTACTGCTCGTGCAGTCATCACTCGGGTCACTTTCTCCCGACACTCGATCGACGCAGGCGCCGTAGTAATAGGTGCCGCTTGGCGGCGCGTTTACACGGACCGATTCCGGATCCGTTTCTCGCGCCATAAGCACCCCGACAGAATCTGTGCCCACCTCTGTGTCGCTACTCGTAATGGTCGAGTTGGTAGAGCGATAGTAACGCAGTGTCGTTCTAGGCGATGCCCCCGGTCCATAGTTGTAAACCGAAGCGCTCAGCGTGATTCTTTCCCCGGCATCAGGAGTGGTGTCGCTTACCGTAAAACTGCGCACATCCAAATCCGGATTCCCGGATGCCGGCGGCGGTGTTGTCGGCGGCGCACTGCCGGCGCCGCTGGCAAACACTACGCTGCCTTGGGTGCCGGAACTGGGGCATCTGGCGCAACAGCCAGTGCAGGCTTCCCTGCCACTGTAGCCGGCTCCATATGAGCGCGACCTGTCTGATGACTGCCCGCCCCAGCACACGCTACGTGCGATGTCGCCCTGGTCCGTGCTACAACTATAGACATGGGTGCTTGGTTGGTTGAGCCCGCGGCTGTTCCAGTGGCTGGAGGCGGAAGGCGCTGTGCCAACCCGGGTGCTGCTGTCATATGGAGCGGTGTCATCGGACAGGAAGAACAACTTATACTGAATGTTGAGGTTGTCGTCGTGTGTGTCCGTCACCCGGACACTGATGCCGCCGGTGTCTGGTGGATTCTCAGTGACCGGAGTTACCGTCATCTCCGGGGCGGCACCACCGCCGGAACTGCCGCCGCCACCACCGCCGCACGCCGCCAGCCCGAACAACAACGCTGTGCTCAGCAAAGCGGCTTTCAGCGCGTTGCGCCGCGCCCAGCCCCATGTTTGTTTGGCAGAATTTTTCATGTCGCGCCTCCTCAAGATGACACTGAGAGCACTTTGGCGCTCAGCGACCGGTCGGTTGACAGGCTCGGGTTGATGAGCAACCGGATGGTGGCGGTTGCGGTCGATTCGCCTCGGTGGATTTTCACTTCGATAGGCTCATCGGTGTAGTCCTCACCGAGCACGACCGGGTTTTCGCCATTTCCCGGCATGAGTTTGAGTAGCAAGCGGACATCCGCGGAGGCCGGCGCGGAGAGTTCGGCTTCCAACCTTATTTTGCTACCGCTGCCGGCGCTCGCCTGCAGGAAGCGCAGGCGGACATCATCGATGCTCAGCGACGGTGAGACGATTTCACGCTCGGCGACTTCAATTCTTCCCGCCGTGCTTGCCACCGGGCGGTATAAGTCGGTGAATGCCGCTTTGTTGGTTTGCTTTACGGGCAAGCCTTCGCGCCGCGCCTGCATCAGCACGCCGCCGAGGGGCATGTTGAAGATGAAGTTGAACGCTGGGTCGTCGCCACTGCCGATGCCGTTGATGATGGTGTTCATGCTGAATTGGCGGCGCGGCGGGCTCCATGCCAAGTTCAACAGCGCGCCGGTGGAGAAACCACCACCGCCGTTCGCGTCCTCGCGCCGCTGTATGCCGCTGCCAAGCGTCAGGTCGGGGGTCAGCGCGTAGTGCATCGCCACGCTGCTGATTTCGAGGGCGCGTTCTTCGTAGCCGGCGCGCGTGGTGCGCCAGTCGGTCAACGGCAGGAACCAATCGAGCGATAAGTTCGCCCGCCCGCTCGCGTAATCGCCGCCGAGGTGCAACCTCTCGTGGCCGTATTCGGCGCTTCTTTGCATGAATGCCCAGGTACCGAAAACATCCGCTTGCGGTTTGTCCGACACGGCAAACCGCCACACGCTACCATAGCGGTTGTCGTTTCGGTGGATGCCGTCTTGCCGGTAGTGGGTGGCGCCCGATTGCAGGAAAAGCGCGCCCTTGCCTCCGGCCACCGGCGCCGCCGAAAAGCCGAGCGGCACGACCGCGTCCCAATCGCCGGTGATGCCTTGACCGGGCGAGTATGAAAGATCGGAAACCATGCGAAAGTTTGCACCAAACAACCGCTTGCCGTTTGTGGCGGCGAGCGAAAGCAGGCCGTTCATCACCTGATTGGCTACTTGTTCATGGGCAAAATCACCCTGCTGACGCATGAACTCACCGGACTGGTCTGATAAATCGCCGCCTTCTATCTCGCGTGCGCTTTGCAGGGCGTTGTTGACGGATGCTTGCTTGAATTCCGTCATTTGATACTGAAAGAGACACGACCAGCGGTCGGTGCATTCGGCAAACGCCGGGGCCGAGGTCAGTGTCAATGATGTTGCCAAAAACAGGATGGTCTTTTCCATGCTGTTTGCTCTCTTGCGGTTGGGGCGAGTGTCGACAAGCCAGAGCGGCGATGACGGACGCCAATCCAAAGGAAAAAAGGAAAGGGCGCATCCGAACAAGCCATGGGTTTTTTTGTGATAGGTTGCGGGTTGTGCTACATACCCGTCACCACGGACAAAAAAAAGCACAGGAGACCGCCTGATATAACGGCGGAATCCTGAGCGAATTGGAGGACTCTGTTCGGGTTGTGTACGGCGACGGTGGCGAGCGAGGCGATTAGAATGGCGACCGCAAGCCACAAGAAAAGAAAGCGCGAATTTCATTATTTCACCCTCCGTTGGGCGTGATTCATTGACAAAACCCAACACCGACAGTGTCGGGTCGTTGCAAAGTTCATACCAGAAGAGTGAAATTCCTGCCTATTCGCCCCGCACGGCATGGCGCCGGGCGGGTGTAGAAAAACGCTATTGTATTAAGCAGGCAACCCGACGAGCGGATTCCTGGTAAAAACTTTGCGGGCGGGAATGTAGCAAAATTTTCGCGCGTGTCAACATCTTTTTTCACCCGCCGCCGCTGAAAGCACGGCTTGCCGTTGTTTACCGCCTTTCAACCGCAAAGCCGCATAAACAAAGGGGCACGGGTGGAATGGCTAAGGTGTCAGGCGGACTTCTTCCTGTCGGGGTGGGTGTTTTATCGTTGTTGGTGCAAAAAACAGCGCTAATAGACGCATGTCGCACTGCCCTATGTGGGTTTTAACTCTCCTTTTTCGGTGATTACCCTTGTTTTTTTGCCAACACCCCTGTTACCGCCGCTCGCAACCCTGGCGGCGGGAGTTCGAGCGGGGCAATGGCGGCTATTAAGTGTGAGAGTGCGCGCACGACGCAATTTTGCGCCGCAACTCCTTTGGTAACTTCTCATGCCTACTGACGAAAATCGGCGATTAAGCCGTGCCACTTTGCGTAACTCAACGCGTTATGCCAATTTCAGCGTCCTCATAACGCACCCAACGCCTATCTGGCGACCAACGGCAACGCCACCCGCCTGATGGTGCCGGCGGCGCAACTGGCGGAGATGACCGCCGCCGTGGCTTTTGGGGCGGCGCTGGCGACCTACAGCAACCCCAACACGCGCACCCGGGCGGCGACTGCCGAAGTGGAGGCGCAATACAACAGCGCCAAGTCGGTGGTGGAGGCATTGCAACAACAATTGAAAAACAACGCCAATATCACGCTGACCGGCGAAGACCACACGGCGCTGCAAATCCACATTGACAAAACCACGCGCACGCGCGTGCCGGTGCAGACCGTGGCGCCGCTGGTGGAGGCTTATGACATCAAACACATGGAAACCCGCTTTCGCACTTCCTACCCCGACTCCGCCGGCGATTTCCACCGCCGCATGCCGGCGTATAACTCGCTGCTGATTAAAACCGCCTTCGCCGCCGCCGATGCGCCCGCCCCGGCCGCCGGGGATTACAACCATATCACCATGTCCGGGCGCAACCGCTTCACCGTGACGCCGCCGCCGAACACGGCGGTGGGCTCGCATGGGTATGTTAAATGCTGCTATGTGAATTCACGCGGCGAAGCGGGTCCGGACAGCGACACGCTGAAGTTTTTGATTAACTAAAACGGCGGCGGAGGAAGGAGCGCTTAAAAGAAAAGTCGCCGGGCGTTTGTCGGGACATCAAGTAATCGCCACGCAGAATTCCTTCTCCATCATCCGCTGGTAGGCGTAGTTGTCAAAGGTCTTGATATAGGGGCGAATCGCGCTCAGCATCTTCTCCGCCTGCTTGTAGTCGGCGGGGTTTTTGGAACTGGGGTTCAACCCCAGGTAGGCGAGCGCCATCGGCATCACATCGGTCGGCGAATCGAGAAACGCAACGCCGCACTGCGCCAGTTTTTCCATATGCTCGGGTTGGAACACCAAGTCCATCGAGCCGAACGGCGCGCCGGGGTGAACGCTGCGCACCAGTTCCGCGTTGTAAGTCACGCCGTGCGTGCCCCACATATACGGCACGACATATTCATTGCCCGGATCCCAGTTGCCCGCCAACTGCGCCATCACATCGTCGCGCATGTGTTTGAGGTTGGGCAGTTTGGAGGTGTCCAGTTTTTGCAAAATGTCCGCCGGAATCAAGCGCCCGATGGCGGAGCCCGAATGGCTGACGACATCGTAGCCGGTGTTGCCGGCGAGCAGTTTGGAGTCGATCGACTCGACCGAATCATAGTGGTCATAGACCACCTTGATGCCGAACTCTTTCTCAAAATTGTCGATGGTGTCCTCGGCGATATACTCCGCCCAGTTGGTTACATTCAAGACACGTTCTTGCGCGGTGGCGGGCATCGCGCCGCTCAACAACGTGCAGGCGCTGATGATGGTGGCGCTTATAATGGTGTGTTGGTGTTTCATGTTGTGCTCCGTTGTGTGGATGTCGGCACATTTAATCACGATTGAATGCGCGCGGCAATACCTTGCCCGCCCCGGTGCCGGTGCCGGCAAGCGTTTTGTGAGGGTTAGGCTTGCGCCGGTTTATCCGTCGCCGGTTGCAGCCGCAGATTGATATAGGAGACCGCAAGAACGGTGATTCCGGCGCCGATGAGTTGCGGTAATGACAAGGTTTCGTGCAGGAACAAAAAAGCGCCGGCGAGTCCGAATAACGGAATCAGGTTGAGAAAACTGCCGGCGTAATTGGCGCTGATGGTTTTGAGCGCGGCGATATACAGCGAAAAGGCGAGCGCATACTGCACCACGCCGGAGAGCGCGGCCAGCAACCAATCTCCGGGAGACGCCGCCGTCAAGGCGTCGCTTGGCAGTTCTAACGCCGCGGACGCCGGCAACAGTAGCGCGGCGAAAATGAGCGCCACGGTTTGTTGCCAAGCCACGATAATCACGGCATCGATTCGGGCGGCGAAACGCGCGGACAAGACGACATACAGGGCGGCCACCAGAGTGCCGGCAAAAATCAACGCATCGCCTTTGATGCTGCCGCCGCCATCGCCCGCCGAGAATACGCCAAGCGCGAAACACAAGCCGCCGACCGCGATGAGGGAGAAGACGACAAACCGAAGCGTCGGTTTTTCGCCGAACAACAGTACACCGAGAACGATAATCATAATCGCCTCAGTGGAATAAATCAGCGTGGCGTTGCTCGCCGTGGTGGTCGCCAGCCCAATCAACGAAAGCAGATACGCAAGCCCCGGCTCCAGCAGACCGAGGGAGGCGAATTTAAACACCTCCGCAGGGGCGGGTTTTGGCAACGGGCGGCGGCGCAGAAAAATAAAAACCCAGAGGCAGATTACGCTGGCGAGCAGTTGTAACACCAACAAAAAAACCGGCGGAAAGACACTGAGCACGCTCTTCGACATCACCGTCGCCGCGCCCCAACACAGCGCGGCAAGCGTTGCCAAAACCGCACCGCGAGGAAGGGTGGCGAGGGGCATTTTCAATAATCAAACAAGGGTGAATTGAGTGCGCGTCTGCAACCTTACCCGAAATGCGGCGTAAAGTCGTTCAACACCGGGCGGGTTTCTATGCGCTTGATGGACAGTTTGTCGAAGATTCGCTCGCGCAGTTGCGCCACTTCGCGTAGGCTCGGCGCGCGCAGCAGCACGAAACAATCCCACTCGCCGGCGATGCACCAGATGCCGCGCACATACTTTGATCCGGCGAGCAGTTTGCGCAGGGCATCGAGCGTGTCGTTGGCGGCGAACTGCACCAGCAGGAACGCTTCCTCGGCGCCCGCCTCGTGCGCGCCGGCTTTGCGTGCGTTGTCGCCGGCGACCACCGTATAACCGCCGATGATGTGGCGCGCGCGCATCGCCTCTACGCGGTTGTGAACGGTCACGCGCGACACCGACAAACGCCGCGCCAGCGCGCTCCAACTCACCCGCCCGTCATCGCGCAACGCGGCGAATATTTTTTTGTCGAGTTCGGTGAGCATGGCGAGGGCGTTTTTATATCGTGGTTTATAAAAGTAAAAAAATAACGCGTTAAAAACCGGCAAGGTGTCAAAAACTTGTCAATGTGTAAGGCGATTTTTTCACGCCACTTGCCGATACTTGCCGATACTACCCTATTCAATCACACCGCAAAACGCAATGCCCGCCGCCCTCGCCGTTTTCAAGCGCCGCCTCCCCGACCTGCCGTTGGTCGTGTGGCTCATCCTGCTCACGCTCGCGCTCGGCTTGCTCTCCGGCGACGGCGCGCGCTCCGTCATCGCCGGTTTCAACGCCGGCTGGGGCGCGGCGGTCGGGGAGTTTGCGCTGATTCTGTTGCCGGCTTTCACGCTGGCGGCGGCCATCGAGCGCCTGAGCATCCGCGCCCCGCCGGCGGCGGCGACCGGCCTCGCGCCGTTCGCCGGCGCCGCGATGGTGTGTCCGGACACCGCCTTCGCGGCGCTGTCGTCAACTCTGTCGTCGACCGGGGTGCGCGGGCGGTTGTCGATCGCGTTCGGCACCTATGCCGGTTTCAAGTTGTTGCCTCCGGCGGGACCCTTAATCATCGCAACCAGTTTGGGGGCGGCAGTAGACGGCGCATTGCTTATGATTGGCGCGGCGGTTTTTGTCGCGGCATGGCTCACCGGAATCGTGTTTGCGCGGGCGGTGACACCGACGGTCGCGCAAGCGCACGAGAAGCGCAAAAACCACAGCCGCGAATGGCGGCGGCTGTTGCCGCTTGCGTTGCTGCCGGGCTTGCTGGTGGCGGGCGTGGCGGCGGGGGAAGTCAACGCATGGCTGGACTTCGCCACCGACCCCAAAGGCGCCCTACTACTGACCGCGGCGCTGATGCTAACGATGCTGCGCCGGGGCGAGCGGCGCGCATGCGTTGAAACCGGCTTGAAACAAACCGCCGCGTTGCTGTTGCTCATCGGCGCCGCCAGCGCATTCGGCGCCGTGCTGACCGACACCTTCGCGCCACACGCGGTATTCGCCGCGCGCGGCGGCTGGTTCACCTTGTTCGCCCTGTCCGCGCTCGCCGCGCTGTTCAAATTGCTACAAGGCTCCAGCATGGCAACCTTCGCCGTAGCCGGACCCCTCGCGGCGCCACTCGCCGCCGCCGGTGGCATACCGCCGGCGTTCGCGGTATGGGCGGTATGCCTCGGCTCATTCGTGGCGGTGCTACCCAACGACAGTTTCTACTGGCTAACCCGCCGCCACGCGCTGCCGGGCTTGCGCGAGGCGCGTGCGCTCGCCATCCTCGCCGGCGGCTCAACCGCGCAAGCGGTCGCTGGACTGGCGGTCTTGTCAGTGTGTTACGCTCTCGCCCGGTGAAAATAATCCGCGCCAAAACATTCACCGCAACGCGCGCCTGGGGCGCGCAAGACATCGCCAACATGAACGGCATCACGACGCGCCTGCACTGGACCGATGCGCCGTATCAATGGCATGTCAACGACGGCGAAGAAGTGTTTGTGGTACTGGACGGTCGGGTGGAAATGCGCTATCGCGTGGCGGGAAAAGAACAATCCGCGCTTCTCCAACCCGGCGATATTTTCCACGCACCCGCCGGCATCGAACACGCCGCGCATCCACTTGGCGAGGCGCGGGTGTTGGTGATTGAAAAAGAAAACAGCGTCTGAGCACGCCGGCGCTCCACCCCGCGTTCCCACCACCGCTTCCGAGTTTGTGACTTGACAAATCTGCCCGGTGATATATCGTGTAAAAACCGTTCCACGCAAGCCCCGCGAAGTGCAAGCAATTCACAGCAAGGTCAATGTCAGGAAACTCGTCAACGACTTGGCCGACATGTATCAGGACTCGACTTTCGATGTCGCGCTAACGGAAATCGTCGCCAACGCCCTCGACGCAAAGGCGACCGACATAGCGGTCAGTTGGGACAAGCAACGCAACGTTCTGGCGGTGGCGGATAATGGCGCAGGAATGACCGCCGATGCGTTCGCGCAATATCACGATTTTGCCACCGAGTTGAAGACGCGCGGGGACGGCATCGGGTTTGCCGGAGTGGGCGCGAAAATTAGTTTCAATATGGCAAAGCGGGTGATTACGCAAACGCGTTGTGGCGGCGTGGCGAGCGCGTCGGACTGGTATTGGGTTGACAACCGCTCGCTCGTTTGGAAATACATCACGCCTGATGAACTCAGTGAACTCGGCGAATTGCACGAAGACGGTACGCGTGTTGAAATACACTTTCATCCAAAACAAGCGCCGCAAGGCATCACATCCGAGTATTTAATCCGGGTGTTGAAACATCACTATCTTCCGCTCTTTGTCACCGAGTTTATGCGCTCGTATGCCGAGATCAATTTCTATCCCGTGCGCCTGCGCTTTCGTGTCAACGGCTCGCCCGTGCCGCAAACCACGCTGGCTGAGATAGCGGCTTTGAAATACCACGAAACGTTTGCGCCGAAAGTGAAGGCGCATCCGGTGGGTTGGGGGGCAATTGGCATATCCGAGCACGACAACCCCCTCGGCGAACACAACTACGGCATCTTGTTGTGTACGCACGGCAAGGTCATCAAGCCGGAACTCTTTGGGCTGTCAACCGGCATGCTGGGAGCGAAACTCTGCGGTGTCGTGGAAATGCCGGGATTAATTGACTATCTGACGATTAACAAGTCGGATATCAAGGGTGGTTTGGGCCACAACATAAAACTCAACCGGATGCTCGGCGCGGTCGGTGAAGTAATGCAAACATTTTTGCGCAAGCATGGCGTCTCAGTGGCAACGCCGCATAAAAATCAACTGTCCGCCAAACTGGAACGGGAGTTAACCAAAATGATGAAACGCTTGCCGGAGTTGCAAGATTTTGACGGGCTTCTGCAAAAATCCCGCGCGTTGCGAAAAAACGCGGAGGGCGATATATTGTCATCGCCCATCCAATCACACACCGAAAACAACGACGCGCAAGCAACCATAACCGGCGGTGATAACATCAATGCGAGCGGGCCGGCGCCGGCGAGTGGCGGTCAATCACGCCAACCGGATAAAGTCGGAGACGCCCAAGCCAAGTACCGGCGGTCGCGCAAAAATCACGGGCCGCGGGTTGCCTTTGAGGATCACTCTGATCGCGGCGAGACCGCTTGGATTCAATCCGACACGATCATCATCAACAGCGGGCATGCAGCCTATCGAAACCGCATCACGCATGATCAAGCAAGGCTCACTTACTGCATGTTTGCGATCGGGGTTGCGTTGGATAAAGCCGGCTTGATTCGGTCATCCGATGTGGCGAGTTATGTGGACAAATTTGTGACCACTTGGGGGGAGTCGTGAAGCGGCAAGAAGACGCGTGCGCAGTGGTCGAATTCAAAAAGCGCGGGGGCGCCTATCGTGGATCGGTGGCGCTCAGCGATCTTCCGTTGTTGCGCAATGACCCGGCGGAAACAATACGCGTTGTGACCGACATCTACCGGCGATCTTTAAACGAAATCAAGCGCTGGAAATGTGAGGTGCGCACGCTGCAAAATAGCAACTCCCCGATGAGCGCGCGAAAGGCTTGGGAACTCGGAGACATTCTATACCGCTTGAACGCCGGACTGCTGGAGAAGGGCTGCCGAATGGGGCATGTTTACGACCACCTGCAACGCCACGCCGGACTGCCACCCAAACGCACGGCTGAATTCGCCACCTTGCGCAGGTATGTCGATAACTTAGATGCCATACCGAACAACACGAAGTGGCACCGCATTGTAAAAACGGTTAAATCAAGCAGTCAGGCGATCGCTAACGGACGGCAACCGGAAGGCTAGATATGTCGTATCTCAACGAGCAAATCATGCATGTCATCAGAGAACTGGCGAGTCGACCCGTCATTTTTTCGGCGGCGGATGTGGCCGCATCCGCGAATTTGAAAGGGATGGAGCATGCCATTGAAAACGCGCTGCATACGCAATGCAAACTTAAAACACTAATCAAGGTCACCAAGCGGCGGGCCGACGCCACGCCCTATGACTGTTATCTTGGCATCCGGCCGGCAAAAAAGTGGTGGCAAAACCACACGCTAAGACTTGCAAACGCGGGGCTGTATTGCTTAACGAAAGCACAACTTGCCGGCGCGATGTCGCTGGCTTTTGACGCCCACAAATGGAATATCGTTCCGCTCGATTTACTGGAAGTTGGCCGCCGGCGGGCGATGGTGGCGGAGGGCTATACGCCCGGCACTTTCGTCTTCCCGTGGGCGTTCATCCTGCACGCAAATCCCGCCGGTAAAGCAAGTTTTCGCGCGCTGATTGAGCGCATGCCGGCGGTCGGCGGATGCACCGAGTTACCGCATGACCGGCTACTCGATGACGTTTTGTCGCGGTTAACCCAGCGGGAGGTCGAGGTCATGCGGCTGCGTTTCGGTTTCAATACGGGGGCTAGATCCACTCTCCAACAAGTTGGAAACCGCTATGGCGTCTCCCGCGAGCGCATTCGGCAAATACAAGAAAAAGTGCGGCGCAAACTGGAGGGCCGGTCGTGTCAACAACGCTTGTGGGAAATCTTTGTGCTGGATTTTCTGCGCTCGCAGGGGGCGCTACTACTGCCGGATTTCACCCCGTCACCGCAACGACAACTGCTTTTCGAAAGCATTGGCGTGCGCACCACGCCCATACCCAAACTCAATATCAGATTCATCGCGCCGCCGGCCAGGCTCACGGATTACTTAACCCGCTTGCGTGGCGGCGATGCGTTATCCGGTGAAGCAAGCGAGGAATCCATGCTTGCCAAATTCAAGGCTTTGTCATTTCTATCGCGGCGTGACGGCGCACGCATCGATGCGGCGGAGAAAGCACATACGAACGAACAAAATAAAAAAACGCATGCGTCGATGCTGTGTGGTGCGTTACGCTCGCTGGGGCGCGCCGCGCACTATGCAGAGATCGCGGCGGAGTGTAACCGGCTATTTCCGCAACGCCGCAATTCAACGCATAACTGGCACGCTGCGCTGTCGCGTTGCGCGAAGTATGAAAAATTCGGCATCGTATGGACAGGCACACACGGCACTTATGGTCTTGTGGAGCACGGCTATTCGCGGCCTGAAACAAACTTGCATGCGGCGGTCGCCGGCATCGTTGCAAAAAAATTTACCGAAACACGGGAACCCGTGCCGGTTGAAGTCGTGGTCACCGAGCTCAGCCAACAGCGCCGCGAATTAAACCTCAACAGCGTGAAAATAGCGCTCGGCTTGAATGACAAGTTGATGTCTCAGCAGGGAGGCTACATCCCCAAAACGGCTTTCGACCAATCATCCGAACATCAAGAAAACCGGGCAAAACAGTACGACATCGTTGCCGCACTCTCTGCATTTCGTCAGCCGAACATCGACTAGCGAACAACGCGCAATCTACCTCACCGCCCTCTCCTCTCCGCAAAAAAACCCACCAACAACTCCCCACACCGCTCCGCCTCAACACCGCCAATCACCTTGCATTGGTGGTTAAGAAATGGCGACTCCAACAGGTTCAGCGCGCTGCCGGCGGCGCCGGTTTTTTTGTCGGGGGTGCCGAAAATTAGGCGGGTGATGCGGGCGTGTAGGATGGCGCCGGCGCACATGATGCAGGGCTCCAGCGTTACGTATAAACTGGCGCCGTTCAGGCGGTGGTTGCCGATGGCGTGGGCGGCGTCTCGGATTGCCAGCATTTCGGCGTGCGCGCCGGGGTCGCATTGGGTTATCGTTTGGTTATGTCCGCGCCCTACTATTTCATCGCCGAGCGCCACCACCGCCCCGACCGGCACTTCTTCGGCGTCGCGCGCCTGCTCCGCCAACGCCAGCGCGTGCGCCATGTGCCGGCGGTCGAGACGCGCTTGCTCCGCCGCCCCGCCCGCTTGCGTCATTCCCACTCGATGGTCGCCGGCGGTTTGCCGGAAATGTCGTAAGTCACCCGGCTGATGCCGCGCACCTCGTTGATGATGCGGTTGGAAATCGCCGCGAGAATGTCGTGCGGTATTCGCTTCCAGTTGGCGGTCATGAAGTCAACCGTCTCGACCGCGCGCAACGCGATGACGTATTCATAGGCGCGGTTGTCGCCGACCACGCCGACCGATTTGACCGGCAGGAAGACCGCGAAGGCTTGGCTGGTTTGGTGATAGAGGTCGTGCTTTTCGAGTTCTTCCAGATAGATTGCGTCCGCCTGGCGCAGGATGTCGGCGAATTCCTTGTTGACTTCGCCGAGAATCCGAACCCCCAGGCCCGGACCCGGAAAGGGATGGCGGTCGATCATGTGTGATGGCAGGCCGAGTTCCAAACCGATTTTCCTGACCTCGTCTTTGAACAATTCGCGCAGCGGCTCGAGCAGTTTGAGTTTCATCCGCTCGGGCAGCCCGCCGACATTGTGGTGGGATTTAATGACCTTGGCGGGACCATGCTTGCTGCCGGCGGACTCGATGACATCCGGGTAAATCGTTCCCTGCGCGAGCCACTTGGCGGAGAGGGCAGCCGCTTCGTGCTCAAAAATTTCAACGAACAGGTTGCCTATTATTTTGCGCTTGCGCTCCGGGTCGGCGATGCCTTTCAGCCGCTTGAGAAAGCGCGCTTCCGCATCGACTCGAATCACGCGCACGCCCAGATGCTCGGCGAAGGTTTGCATCACGCGGTCGCCTTCGTGCAATCGCAACAATCCGGTGTCGACAAAAATGCAAGTGAGTTGCGCCCCGATGGCGCGCTGCAACAACGCCGCCGTCACCGACGAATCGACGCCGCCGGACAACCCCAACACCACCGGCTCGTCGCCGACCCGCCGGCGAATGTCCGCAATCATGCCGTCGATGATGTTTTCCGCAACCCAGTCATGCCCGCAGCCGCACAGGTCGTGGACGAAGCGCGACAGCATCGCCTTGCCGCCGGCGGTGTGCGTGACTTCGGGGTGAAACTGCACGCCGAAGTAGTTGCGCGCCGGGTCGGCGATGGCGGCATAGGGCGAGTTGTCGCTGGCGGCAATCGCCTCGAAGCCGCCGGGCAACGCCGTCACGCGGTCGCCGTGGCTCATCCACACATCCAGCGTTGCGCCGCGCTCGCCGAGCAGTATGCTGTCGGCGCAAGTTCGCACGCGCGCATGGCCATATTCGTGGTGTTCGGCGTTCTCCACTTCGCCGCCGAGTTGCGCCGCCAGGGTTTGCATCCCATAACAAATGCCGAGAATGGGAACACCCAAGTCAAAAATCCCCGGCGGCGCGATGGGAGTTTCGTCCTCGTAAATCGAAGCGGGTCCCCCCGACAAAATCACCCCGTCCGGCTCAAACTCCGCCACCCGCTCAAACGCCACATCCCACGAATAAATCTCGCAATAAACACCGAGTTCACGAATGCTGCGCCCAATCAGTTGCGTGTATTGCGCGCCGAAGTCGAGGATGAGGATTCGGGAAGCGTGGGCGTCCATCTTGTTGTTTTCAAACGGCTACTTCAAGTTAACAGTATCGCCACTTACAAGTTCTTTTATTTTTCCGTAGCTAGTGAAATACACCCTAAACCTAAGTTTTTCTATCAAACCAGCGCATTCTTCTCTTAGATTCTTTACAACATCCTTAATGTTAGGTTTTGGTGTTAACATTTTTCCCCAAAACAACATATCCAAAGAAGCCGAGCTGACCCAATCAGGGCTTCCACTATACCCCGCAACCCAACTCACCTTACAATTTTCCGCGCGTAGTATGTTTACCGCCGCTTGATCCACAAACTCGCAAGTCCCAAAATAAATGCCGCTTGGTCTTATGCCTTCTCCGGTTAAACGATTCTTGATTATCGTAGAAGCTATTTTATCTCCAGTAACACCAAACAAGTGCTTGGTTTCGCCGTGGCATGAAATATAGATATACTTCACTCCATCCTTATTTGCGTAGAAATCCATAGTAGATTGAAAGGATTCTTTATTAACAAAAGTCGAATATGCAAAACGCGGAGTCGGTTTAATTGTTTGACATAAAATCTGCAATAGCGGCTTTGCTGAAGTAATCTGGTCGTTTCTCCACCACTCTGCGGTTTCAATTACCGCAAGTTTCGGTTCTTTTGGTCTTCCTCGTGTGCTCATTGTTAACTACCTCATAAAGTATTGTGTTGAAAAAAAATCAACCCCGCTGATAATTCGGCGCTTCCTTAACCACCGACACATCGTGCACATGGCTTTCCTTCATCCCGGCGTTGGTGATGCGGACGAAGCGGGCGCGGGTTCGCATTTGTTCTATGTCGGCGTTGCCGGTGTAGCCCATGCTGGAGCGCAGGCCGCCCATCAACTGGTGTATTATGTTGGTCATCGGACCTTTGTACGGCACCCGCCCTTCGATGCCTTCCGGCACCAGTTTGTCGGCGCTGTCCACGCCGTCTTGAAAGTAGCGGTCGCGGGAGCCTTTTTGCAGCGCGCCGAGGGAGCCCATGCCGCGATAGGATTTATACGAGCGCCCCTGATAGATTTCGATTTCCCCCGGCGCTTCGTCGGCGCCGGCGAGCAATCCGCCGATCATCACCGAATGCGCGCCGGCGGCGATGCACTTGGCGATGTCCCCCGAATAGCGAATGCCGCCGTCGGCGACCAGCGGAATCCCGCTGCCTTCCAACCCTTTGCGCACTTGCTGGATGGCGTGAATTTGCGGCACGCCGACGCCGGCGACGATGCGCGTGGTGCAAATTGAGCCGGGACCGATGCCGACCTTGACCCCGTCCGCGCCCGCCTCCGCCAAGTCGCGCGCCGCCTCCGCGGTGGCGATGTTGCCGCCGAGCACCTGCACCGCATCGTGGTTGCGCTTGATGATTCGCACGCGCTCCAGCACGCCGGCGGAATGGCCGTGCGCGGTGTCCACCACGATCGCGTCAACCCCGACGCCGACCAATTCCTCGACCCGCTCGTCGGCGTCCTCGCCGACCCCGACCGCCGCGGCGACCAGCAACCTGCCCTTCTGGTCGCGGCAGGCATTCGGAAAATCGCTCGACTTCTGAATGTCCTTGACCGTAATCAGCCCCTTCAAGTTGTTCGCCTCATCCACCACCAGCACCTTTTCGATGCGGTGTTGATGCAGCAAATTCTCGACCTGCTCGGAAGCCGCGCCCTCGCGCACCGTCACCAGTTTGTCCTGCGGCGTCATCACCGCGCTGACCGGCGTGTCCATCGATTTCTCAAAGCGCAAATCGCGGTTGGTCACGATTCCAATCGCCTGCGAGCCATCCACCACCGGCACCCCGGAGATGTTGTATTTGCGCATCAAATCCAGCACATCCCGCACCCGCGCGGTCTTCTCCACCCGCACAGGGTCGCTAATCACGCCGCTCTCGTATTTCTTCACGCGGTTCACTTCTCTTGCCTGCTGCTGCGGCGAAAAATTGCGGTGAATCACCCCAACCCCCCCCGCCTGCGCCAAACAAATCGCCGCATCCGCCCCGGTCACGGTATCCATCGCCGCCGAAAGCATCGGAATGTTGAGCGTCAAACCGCGAGTAAACCGAGTCCCCAACGCCACCTCCCGCGGCAAAACCTCCGACCTCGCAGGGAGCAACAACACATCATCAAAAGTCAGCGCGAGTTCTATGGATTCCATTGCAGGATTATACAGCACGCGGGCGCCATTCCACCTTTTGTTTTGCCGCGACCGATTCAACGCGAAAGCGCAACCGGCGTCGCCCCTGCTACCGCCCCGCTTCCCGTGCGGATTGCCGTTGATGTCAGCGCTGCCGCTCCCGCCAGTCATCGGCGAGGGCCGGTTCGGCTTCGGACGGAGGGAGGGTTTTGCCCTTGATTAGGTCGGCGGCGCGCTCGGCGGTCATGATGGTGGGGGCGTTGAGATTGCCGTTGGTGATGGTGGGGAAAATGGAGGAATCGACCACGCGCAGGGCGGCGATGCCGTGCACTTTGGTGTGCGGGTCAACCACCGCCATCGCATCCGTGCCCATCTTGCAGGTGCATGACGGGTGATACGCGCTTTCGGCGAACTGGCGGACGAAGGCGTCGATTTCTTCGTCGCTTTGCACCGCTTCGCCGGGTTGAATTTCGGCTCCGCGATACGGTTGCATCGCCGGTTGCTCGATGATTTCGCGGGTCAGGCGCACGCATTGGCGAAAGCCTTCAACGTCTTCGCGCTGGTCGAGATAGTTGAACAAGATTGACGGTTGAGCCAACGGCTGCGCGGAGGTAATCCACACCCTGCCCCGGCTTGCCGGTTTGTTGTGGCCAACGTGCACTTGAAAGCCGTGACCCTTGAACGCCGCGCGCCCGTCGTAGCGCATCGCGCCCGGCAGGAAGTGGTATTGAATGTCGGGCGCGGCGATGCCGGGGCGGGAGCGGATGAACGCGCACGACTCGAAGTGATTGGTGGCGCCCAAGCCCGACTTGAAAAAGCGCCAGCGCGCGCCGATGAGCAATTTGCGCCACCATCGCAGTTCGGCGTTGAGGGTGAGCGGTTGTTTGCAGCGGAACTGGAAGTAGAACTCCAAGTGGTCTTGCAGGTTTTCGCCGACGCCCGGCAGGTCGTGCGCGACCGCCACGCCGGCGTCTTTGAGCACGCGGGAGGGTCCGATGCCTGAGCGCTGCAACAACTGCGGCGAGCCGATGGAACCGGCGCAGACGATGACTTCACGCCGCGCCGTGGCGCGCACGACCTTGTCCCCCAAGCCATACTCGACGCCCACCGCCTTCTTTCCGTCCAACAAGATTCGCCGGCTCAGCGCGCCGGTTTGGACTTTCAGATTGCGCCGCTGCCACCGTCGTAACGCCGGCTTGAGGTAGGCGTTGGCGGTTGACCAGCGCACGCCGTCTCGCACCGTCATGTGCATGGGGCCAAAGCCCTCCTGGCGCGCGCCGTTGTAGTCGCCGGTTTCCATGTAACCGGCTTGGACGCCGGCGTCGATGAACGCCCGGTATAACGGGTTTTGCATTTCGTTGCCGTTGTTGACGCTCAGCGGGCCGCCCTGACTGCGATACGCATCGCCGCCGTATTTCCAGTCGTCGGCTTTCTTGAAATACGGCAGGCAGTGGCGGTAGTCCCAATCGGTGGCGCCGGCGCGCGCCCATTCGTCGAAGTCATGCGCGTGCCCGCGCACATAGACCATGCCGTTGATTGACGACGACCCGCCCAGCACCTTGCCGCGCGGGCAGTGCATTCGGCGGTTGTTGAGTCCCGGCTCCGGCAACGTGTGGAATTGCCAGGCGAAGCGCTCGGAGTTCATCGGAATCGACAACGCGGTCGGCATCTGGATAGTGATGCTGTTGTCGCTGCCGCCGTATTCGAGCAGCAGCGTGGTCGCGCCCGCGTCCTCGCTCAGGCGGTTGGCGAGCACGCAGCCGGCTGAGCCGGCGCCGATGATGATGTAGTCAAAACTTTCGTTCATAACCACGGTCGGCGACCGCTACAACCAGTCGGTTTCCAGCGGGTCGCTGGTCAGTTGGCGAACACCGTCGGCGGTAATCAACACCTGCTCTTCCAGTTTCACGCCCTCCCCGCTCTTCGGCGAGCCAATGTAGGACTCGACGCACATCGTCATGTTCTCTTCCAGCACGCCGTCATACCCTTTGTCGGCAAACTCGTGCACGTGTTTAATCGCCGGATACTCGTCGGCGAGACCGACGCCGTGCATCAACACGCTGTATTTGTAATCGACGAATTCATCGGGAATCTTCCACGCCTTTTCCGCGACTTCCCGGAAGGTCATGCCGGGTTTCAGTATGGATTTGTTGTATTGAATCTGCGCGTGGGCGAGCGCGTAAATCCGCTTTTGTTGGTCGCTTGGACGGCCATCGCCGCATAGCCACGAGCGCGACATGTCGGCGCAGTAGCCGTAGGGTCCGATGAGGTCGGTGTCGAGGCTAATCATGTCGCCCGCTTCCATTTTGCGCAGCGAAGACTCGCGGAACCACGGAAAAGTTCGCGGTCCCGACGACATCAGCCGCGTCTCAATCCACTCGCCGCCGAACTCAATGTTGGCGTGGTGCAACACCGCCCACAACGCGTTCTCGGTCATGCCCGGCTGCGTCGCCTCGCGCATTCGCCGCAAGCCGACCTCGCACACGTCGATCGCCCGCTGCATCAACGCGAGTTCTTCCGGCGACTTGATGACCCGCGCCAACTCCATCACTTCCTCGCCGTCGTGTATGGAAACGCCGTGCTTGCGGATGGCGTCGCAGCCGACCGCGGACAAGCGGTCGATGGCGAGGCGCGTGTTGCCGGCGCCGTAAGTTTTAACGAGGTCGGCGATGACCGCGCCGAACTTTGCCGCTTTTTCGGCACCGCGATTGCCGGCGGCGAAGTAGAAGAACGAGGTGTTCACGCGGTATTCGTCGATGGTCGATATACCCTCGGCGATATACGGAAAATTGCCGTAGTCGAACAAAATCATCGGCCCGTCGGCGGCCACCCAGACGCAGCGGGTTTCATAGTGCGTGCACCAGATTTGCATGTTGCTCGTGTCGCTGGCGTAGCGCGTGTTGATTGGGTTGAACAGCAGGATGCCGGCGTAATCCAATTCCTTCAGTTTTTCGCGCACGCGACCGACGCGGTAGCGCCGCACCACATCGAGGTCGGCGGGCGCTTCGCTGTATTCCATCGCGCCGTGCTGGCGGGCGTGAATTCGGGCGGTTGACAGGTTCATGGTTGCTCCCCGTGCTAAGTGAGTGGGTTGATGCGAGTTTGAATCGAAATCAGAGCGGGCGCCCCCGGACAAGCCGCGCGTCAGCGCCCCTTCCACACAGGCTTGCGTTTTTCGCTGAACGCCCTGGCGCCTTCGCGCGCGTCCTCGCTTTCATACAGCGTCGCAACGGTCGCCGGCGTCTTGCTGTTCAGCAAGTCAAACGCCGCCTGGGTGGGCAGCGTTTCGGTCAGGCGAATGCACTCCTTAATCGCGGCGAACACCAGCGGCGGACCCTCCGCCAGCATGCCCGCCAGCGCGCGCGCACGCGGCATCAACTCCGCCGCCGCCACCGTCTCGTTCACCAACCCCCAGCGGCGCGCTTCGGCGGCGTCCATCCAACGCCCGGTGAGCAGCAACTCCATCGCAATGTGATAGGGAATCCGCTTGGGCAGTTTGATGGTGGCGGCATCGGCGAGGGTGCCGGCGTTGATTTCCGGCAGCGCAAAACGCGCGTGCTCGGCGGCGATAATCAGGTCGGCGGAAATCGCCAACTCCAGCCCGCCGCCGCAGGCGATGCCGTTGACCGCGGCAATCACCGGCTTGTTCAAGTCCGCCAACTCCTGCAACCCGCCAAAGCCGCCAACGCCAAAATCAGCGGTCGCCGCCTCGCCTTCCGCCGCCGCCTTCAAGTCCCACCCCGCACAAAAAAACTTCTCCCCCGCCCCGGTAATAATCGCCACCCGCAACCCCGGATCATCCCGAAACCCCGCAAACACCCGCCCCATTTCCCGACTGGTCGCAGAATCAATCGCATTCGCCTTGGGCCGATCCAGCACCACTTCCAGCACCGCACGTTGACTTGAGTCGTTATCGCGTGACTACACATATCCACCTCGCGGCGGTATTGTATAGGTTCGTGGGTTGGGGTGGGTGGGAAATTTGCTCGGCTTCGTCATTCGAACGATAGAAAAATAAGGAGCCCCAACTTCGTCATTCTCGAATGATAGAAAAATAAGGAGCGATAGCGACTATATTTTTCATCACCTTCGGGAATCTCCCTAAGTCTACCGTGAATTCCAACAAAACCCGTGCCAATCTTATGGAGATTCCCGAGGACGCAAGTGTCCGTAAGCCGCCGCTTAAAAGAAAAAGCGCGGCGGCAACGGACACTAACGCTCGAGAATGACGAGTTATAGCCGTCATTCCCGAACGGTAGAAAATAGGGAGCCCTCAACCCCGTCATTCTCGAACGATAGAAAAATAGGGAGCCGCTAGGCGACCATATTTTTCATCGCCTTCGGGAATCTCCCTAAGACTACCGTGAATTCCAACAAAGCCCGTGCCAACCTTAGGAAGATTCCCGAGGACGCAAGTGTCCGTAAGCCGCCGCTTAAAAGAAAAAGCGCGGCGGCAACGGACACTAACGCTCGAGAATGACGGCTACAACTCGTCATTCTCGAACGATAGAAAAATAGGGGGCCGATAGGCGACCATATTTTTCATCGCCTTCGGGAATCTCCCTAAGGCTACCGTGAATTCCAACAAAGACCGTGCCAACCTTAGGGAGATTCCCGAGGACGTAAGTGTCCGGTAAGCCGCCGCTTAAAAGAAAAAGCGCGGCGGCAACGGACACTAACGCTCGAGAATGACGAGTTATATACCCGTCATTCTCGAACGATAGAAAAATAGGGAGCGTTAGCGACCATATTTTTCATCGCCTTCGGGAATCTCCCTAAGACTACCGTGAATTTCAACAAAGACCGTGCCAACCTTAGGGAGATTCCCGAGGACGCAAGTGTCCGTAAGCCGCCGCTTAAAAGAAAAGGCGCGGCGGCAACGGACACTAACGCTCGAGAGAATGACGGGTATTTGGGTGATTTAAGAATGACGAGCATTAACGCTTATCAACACATCAGCCGCTATCGCACCGCCATAGGCTTTGGGCTTTAGAATTAGCGGGTTGATTTCTATTTCTTTGATGTGGTCAGGGTTGCTTTGGATTAAGCGGATGAGTTGTAGCGCATAGCGAACCGCCGCGTCCGTATCGGCGGGTGGGCGGTTTCGGTGGCCGTGTAGTAGGGGGGCGGTTTTCAGGCGGTTTAGGGCGCGCTTGATTAGGGTTTCATCGACCGGGGGGAGCAGCAGTTGGCGGTCGCCGAGCAACTCCACCCACTCGCCGCCGAAGCCGATGATTAGGTAGTGGCCGAACTGTGGGTCGTGGCTGATGCCGAGTAGCAATTCCGCGACCGCGTCCGCGACCATTTCTTCGACCAGCAAGCGCTCGGCGCCGATGTCGTTTCGCATCCGTGCGGCGTGTGCGCGCACTTGTGTTGCGTCTTGCAGGTTGACCGCCACCGCGCCGGCTTCGGTTTTGTGGGCGATTTGCGCCGACAGCGCTTTGACCACCACCGGATAACCCAACTCGTCGGCGGCAGCCACCGCCGCATCAGCCGCATCAACCCCGGCGGAATCCACCACCACCGAGCGCGGAACCGGCAACCCGGCCTCCGCCAGCAGTTTCTTGCCCGCGTATTCATCCAGACTTTCGCCCGCCTCGGCAAGGGCGGCGACCGGCGCAAGCGAAGGCGGCGGCGCGCGTTGCGCCCACGCGCGTCCCATTTCGCAAACCACCTCGACCGCCGCCAGCGCTTGCGCCAAGCCCTGCAGCGGCGCGATGTCGTTGGCGAGCAGCAACCGCCCGACCGACTCGGGCAGGTTTTCGCTGAGCAATGCGACCAGCGCGCCCTTGCCGCCGGTTGCGCGGCAGGCGTCGATGAAGGCGTGCACCGCGCGAAGCCAAATGTCCGTCGCGTCGCGGTCGTCGCCGGGCGTGTCCAGCACCAGCAGGGTCAGGTCGTAGTTCGCGTTTCCGTTTTCGTCCGCCGCCATCATCGCGCTGAAAGTGGCGGTCATGCGCGCGCGGTCGCCCCAGATGAAGGTGTGGTAATCTAGCGGGTTGTCGACGCGCACGTAGTCGTTAAGAGTCGCTTGCACTTGCCGCCGGTGGGCGTCCTTGAGCGCGGGGAAATGGAGTTGGCGCGCGCGCGCGAGGTCGGCGACCAAGGTGGCTTCGCCGCCGGAGCAACTCAGCGACGCGATGCGGTTGCCGGGCAATGCGCCGGTGACCGACGCCAGTTTGAGCGCTTCGATGAATTCCTCCGGCGTGTCCACGCAGCCCACCCCGAGGCGCTCAAACAGCGCGTCATACAGCGCGTTTTCGCCCGCCAGCGTGGCGGTGTGGCTAAAGGTGATGCGCGCGCCGGTCGCCGAGCGCCCCGCTTTGAGCGCCACCAGCGGGACGCCTTTTTGCCGCGCCCGCTCGGCGAGGCGCGCGAACAGGGGCAGGTTGTTGAGCCCTTCGATGTGCAAACCGATGGCGGTGATGCGCGCGCTGTCGAGCGCCGCCGCGATGCCCTCTTCAACGCCCACCACCGCCTGATTGCCGAGGCTGACGAGCCACGCCAGCGGCAACAGCCGCCGCTGCATGCTGAGGTTCAAACTGATATTGCCGCTCTGCGAAAAGACCGCCACGCCCCGCTCGACGCGCGCCGCGCCGTGGTAGTCGGGCCACAGCGCGGCGCCGGACAGCAGGTTGATGAAGCCGTAGCAGTTGGGCCCAATGACGGGCATCGCCGCCGCCGCCCGAATCAGGCGTTGCTGCCGCTCGCCCCCGCCACCGGTTTGCCCAGTTTGCTCGGTCTCCTTGAAGCCGGAGGCGTAGCACACCGCGCCACCCGCGCCGGCGCGCGACAAGGCGGCGACCACATCGATGCTGGGCTCCGCCGGAATAGCAACAAACGCCGCGTCCGGGGGCGCGGGCAACGCATCAATATCGGGATAACAACGCAACCCTTCGAGCGCGTCCCGCGTCGGGTTGACGGGCCAGAGGTCGCCACCGAAGCCCAGTTTGCGACACTGCTGAATCACGCGCGATGCCTCAAGGCCGCCGATCACTGCAATCGATTTTGGGTTTAGGCAGCGTGTTAGGCGGGTGGGGTTAAGGGGTATGGTGGTGGTCATTCGTGGTTACCGAAACTTCGTCATTCTCGAATGGTAGAAGAATAAGGAGCCCCCAACTTCGTCATTCTCGAGCGTTAGTGTCCGTTGCCGCCGCGCTTTTTCTTTTAAGCGGCGGCTTACGGACACTTGCGTCCTCGGGAATCTCCCTAAGATTGGCACGGGCTTCGCCAAAGTCCACGCCAGCCTTAGGGAGATTCCCGAAGGCGATGAAAAATATGGTCGCCTGTCGGCTCCCTATTTTTCTATCGTTCGAGAATGACGAAGTGGGGGTTGTTGTTGTTGCTATTGTTGTTGTTATTGTTGTCGGCGCCAACGACAAAAGTCGGCACTCGCTCAAGGCGGGCACGCAAGTAGTCATTCGGGTCGGGTAGTTCGGCAAGGTCGGTGGCCATTTCAACTAGAAAACGCTCGCGCGATTGTCGCACAAAGGCGGGCCAGTCAAGCCAGCGTTGCCGCGCTTCCCGCAGTCGCCGGCGGAATTTTTCCGCATAGACCGCGTCATCCTCGCCGCGGTCCGAATGATGCGGAATGCGTCGGCGCATGTTTTTGAGGTGGAAGAACAGGCAGCCGGCATTTTTGAGCGCACGGTTTTTGCGCGAAAAATATCCGTCTTCGTAAAGCCACGCCTTCGTGTAGTAGCGCTTTTCGGCGCGCATCGCGTAAAACCCAATGTCGCCGACCGCGGTGACCGGCGACGCGGGGTCGACATACAGCCTGCCATCATACGACCACAAGTTGATGCCGGCATACGCATAAAACACATCGCGCATAAAGTCCATCGACTGAAACTTCTCGGCGGCGCGCGCAAACGCCGTATCGATGGCGATGTGATCGCCATCCACTTTGGAGACAACCCGCCGCGTGGTTTTGCTGAGCGCAAAGTTATAGTAGTTGACAAACGATTCGGGGTGGTTGGCGGGCAGCATCCGGTAGGCGGTGGTGCGCGGTTTATGCGCGGCGGGTTCATACCGGTGGTATTGCAGCCTGCCGGGATATTTTTCCGCCAACGCTTGCGCGATTGCCGGTGTGTTGTCGGCGGTGGTGCGGTCGTGCACGAGAATCAGTTCGTCAAAAAACGGCAAATGCGATTCAACCGAAGCCGCCAAAAAATCCTCTTCGTCATACAACCGGTAATACCCGCTGACACCGGGCAGGCGCGCATCGCCATAAACTTGTTGCGCGCTCAGGCTGTATTGTTGATTAGGCGCGTGGTTGTTTTTGGGGAGTAACGGTCTCCGCAAGTGATAACACAATTCACACCCCCGCAACCGCAGTTTTTCCGGCAACGTGCCGAGGCGATACTTGAGCCAAGTCGGTAGTAGGGGGGACACTTTGATGAGTTCACGCTGGTGGTTTTATGTGTGTGGGTTACTGCCGAAATAACTCGTAGGCAGGGAAGTCGCATAGCCGTAACATAGCGCACCGTCGGTGAGAAAATCAATCCTGCTTCGTCTCTCGAGCGTTAGTGTCCGTTTGCCGCCGCGCTTTTTCTTTTAAGCGGCGGCTTACGGACACTTGCGTCCTCGGGAATCTCCCTAAGACTGGCACGGGCTTCGGTAAAGTCCACGCTAACCTTAGGGAGATTCCCGAAGGCGATGAAAAATATGGTCGCTGGCGCTCCCTATTTTTCTATCGTTCGAGAATGACGAGGTTAGGGGCTCCCTATTTTCTACCGTTCGAGAATGACGGGTACTTGTTGTTGTCTTTCCCAGTTTAATCCCAAAAACACCGCTATAATACAACCCCAACATTCCAACACAACCCCCGGAAAACCCAATGAAAAAACGCGCGCTGATTACCGGCATTACGGGGCAGGACGGCTCCTATTTGGCGGAGTTTTTGCTTGGCAAGGGCTATGAAGTTCATGGCGTGATGCGGCGTGCTTCGTTGTTTAATACCGCCCGCATCGAGCGCTTTTATCACGACCCGTTTGAGACGGGGTATGACTTGGTGTTGCATGCGGGCGACATGACCGATGCCACCAGTCTGGCGCATATCTTGCAGGCCGTCCGTCCGGTGGAAATTTACAACCTGGCGGCGCAGTCGCATGTTGCCGTTTCTTTCGAGGAGCCGGAGTATACCGCCAACTCGGATGCGCTCGGCGTGTTGCGGATGTTGGAGGCGATTCGAACGCTGGGGTTGGCGGATACGACCCGTTTTTATCAGGCGTCCACTTCCGAGATGTTCGGCAACGCATCGGACGACCTGCAATCCGAAACCACGCCCTTCGAGCCGCGCTCGCCCTACGGCGCCGCCAAAGTATACGCGCATTGGATTACCCGGATTTACCGCGAAGCGTACGGGCTGTTTGCCTGCGGCGGCATTTTGTTCAACCACGAATCGCCGGTGCGCGGCGAGACCTTCGTCACCCGCAAAATTACCCGCGCGCTGGCGCGCATCAAAATCGGCGCGCAGGACTGCCTGTATATCGGCAATCTCGACGCGCGCCGCGACTGGGGGCACGCGCGCGACTATGTGGAGGCGCAGTGGCTGATGCTGCAGCGCGACACGCCCGAAGACCTCGTCATCGCCACCGGCATACAGCATTCGGTGCGCGAGTTTTTAGAGGCGGTGGCGCGCGAGATGGGCATCGGCATCACCTGGCAGGGCGAGGGGCTCGACGAGCGCGGCATCGACGACAACGGGCGCGTGATTGTGCAAGTCAACGAGCGCTATTTTCGCCCCGCCGAAGTCGACAGCCTGCGCGGCGATGCGGCGCGCGCGCGCGAAAAACTCGGGTGGCAACCGAAGGTGTCGTTTGACGAGTTGGTGAAGGAGATGGCGGCGCACGATTTGGCGTTGGCAAAGCGGGAAAAACGCGCGCGCGAACATGACCAGGTCTAAGTCCATGCCCGCCCCGGCTTTGCACGAAGACACGGCTATTTATGTCGCCGGTCATCGTGGCATGGTCGGCTCGGCGGTCGTGCGCCGCTTGGAAAGTCTGGGGCATCACAACCTGATTACGCGCACGCGCGCCGACTTGGATCTGCGCGAGCCGTCCGCGGTGCGCGCATTTTTTGAAAGCACGCCGGTGGATTATGTCGTGCTGGCGGCAGCCAAGGTCGGCGGCATTCACGCCAACCACACCTACCCCGCCGAGTTCATCCGCGACAACCTGACGATTGAAACCAACGTCATTCACGAGGCGTGGCGCGCCGGCGTGCGGCGGCTCGTGTTCTTCGGCAGTTCGTGCATCTACCCGCGGCTTGCGGCGCAGCCGATGCGCGAGTCGGCGCTGTTGCAAGGCGCGCTGGAGCCGACCAACGAGCCGTATGCGCTCGCCAAAATCGCCGGCATCAAGTTGTGCGAATCCTACAACCGCCAGTATGCGACCGCCTACCGCAGCCTGATGCCGACCAATCTGTATGGACCCGGCGACAATTTTCATTCCGAGGACAGCCATGTCATTCCCGCATTGATTCGCCGCTTCCGCGAAGCCAAAGACAGCGGGCAGCCGAGCGTGCGCGTGTGGGGCAGCGGGCGGGCGAAGCGCGACTTCCTGCACGTGGACGACCTCGCCGGCGCCTGCGTCCACGTCATGGCGCTCGCCGACGACGCCTACGCCGCGCGCACCTCGCCGATGCAATCACATATCAACGCCGGCTCCGGTGTGGAAGTGACGATTGCCGAATGCGCGGAAATCATCCGAGACGCGACCGGCTATGCGGGCGATATCGTGTTCGACTCCGACAAACCCGACGGCGCACCGCGCAAACTGCTAGACACATCACTACTGGACAGCCTCGGCTGGCACGCCGCCATCAACCTCACCGACGGCATCGCCACGACTTGCGCTTGGTTCCTTGAGCATCGTGAGTGTGCGCGGGTTTGAGTCGTCCAACTTCGTCATTCTCGAACGGTAGAAAATAGGGAGCGTCAGCGACCATATTTTTGGGAATTATGTAGGAAAGTTGACAAAGCACTACTAGTGATGCCAAAGCATCACAGCAAAATACCACCCGCAAACAAATCCGACCTGAAAAGATGCTTCAAATTAGATATTGGTGGTGGAAAACAAAGAATGAGAGAAATCAAGTAGTTATCGAATTTTGTCAACTTTCCTACATAAACCCCATATTTTTCATCGCCTTCGGGAATCTCCCTAAGGCTACCGTGAATTCCAACAAAGCCTGTGTCCGTAAGCCGCCGCAAAAAGAAGCGCGGCGGCAAACGGACACTAACGCTCGAAATGACGAAGTGGGGGCTCCCTACCCCGTGTCGGCGCACGGGGCATGTTTTCTACCGTTCGAGAATGACGAGGTTTTTGTAGTATATAATCCCAAACTTTCACGCACTAACACTACGACCAACATTAAACATGACTAACATCAAACAAATTGCCGTGCTCGGCGCCGGCACGATGGGCGCGGGCATTGCCGGCATCTGCGCCAATGCCGATTGCGACGTGTTGCTACTCGACGTAGACCAAACCGCAAGCGAAACCGCGAAGGAAAAACTAAGCGCAGGACGTGCGCCAGTAATACAAGACACCGCAGTGCTAGAGCGCATTGTCGCCGGGTCGTTTGATTCGGACTTGGGCAAAATCGCCGGCTGCGACTGGATTTGCGAAGCGGTTGTCGAAGACCTCGGCGTCAAGCGCGAACTGTTTGCCAAGGTTGAGGCGGCGCGCTCCGAGGGCTCGATTGTCACTACCAATACATCCGGCATTCCGCTCAGGGACATTTGCGCCGATATGCCGCGGCGCCTGCGCGAGGACATCGCCGTCACCCACTTTTTCAACCCGGCGCACATTATGAAACTCGTCGAACTGGTACCGGGCGAAGACACCCAGCGCGCCACCATCGACGCGCTCGCGGACTTCCTCGGCAACCGGCTCGGCAAAGGCGTGGTGCACGCCAAGGACACGGTCAACTTCATCGGCAACCGCATCGGCTGCTTTTGGATGCTGGCGGGTTTGCACCTCGCGGAAAAGGCGATGCGCGAGGATGGCTTGACGCCGGAGACCGTGGACGCCCTGACCTCCGCGCCGCTGGGGTTGCCGCCCGCCGCCGGGTTGTATGGGTTGATCGACCTCATCGGGTTGGATGTGATGTTCAACGTCGGCAAGAACTTGCAAGTCAACCTGCCGGCGGATGATGCCGGGCGGCAATTCACGGCATTCACCGGCGCGGTTCAACGTTTGTATGAGCGCGGGCAACTCGGGCGCAAAACCGGCGGCGGGTTTTACAAACTCACGCGCCACGACGACGGCAGCAAGAGCATGGAAGTCTTCGACCTGGACGGCGATTGCTGGCGCGCGGCGCAACCGGTCGAACTGCCGCCGGACGAGCAAACCCTGCCCGGCTTGTTTGCCTGCGCCGACGATAATGCCAATGGCCGCTTCGTCAGGGATTTGGTGACCACGACGTTGTGCTATGCCGCCGACCTCGTGCCGGAAATATCCGACGACATCGTCAATATAGACCGCGCGATGCGCTGGGGGTTTGGCTGGCAGCGCGGACCCTTCGAGATGATTGACGAAATCGGCGCGCACGCGCTGAGTGCGCCACTCAAGCAGGCGGGCTCAACGTTGCCAAACATGCTGCGCCTGCTGGACGCCGGCGGCGAGCCGACCTTTTACCGCAACGACGAATACCTGACCGCCGAGGGGCGGTGGGAAACCGTGTAGGCGCGCCGCGCCGCTCACATCCACACCGACACCCGCCATGCAAACCCGCTACGAACAACACCCGCCCGCCGAGCCGAGCGAGAAAATCGGGCCCAATGGCCGCATCGGTTTGGTGGCGCTGGCGACCGATGTCAACAGCGAAACCGACCTGCGCCGGATGGCGCCCGACGGCGTGGAAATCTTCACCAACCGCGTGCACAACCGCAACCCGGTCACGCTGGAAAACCTGCGCGCGATGGCGCCCGACATCACCCGCGCCGCCGGCGACATTCTGCCGGGCAACACCTTGGACGTCCTCATCTATGCCTGCACCTCAGGCACCGCCGCAATCGGCGAAGCCGAAGTCTTCGAGCGCTTGCGCGCCGCCCGCAGCGACTGGCACGACCTCCCATGCACCACCCCCGCAACCGCCGCCCTCGCCGCCCTAGCCTGCTTCTCCGCCACCCAAATCTCCATCCTGACCCCGTATATCGAGCCGGTCAACCGCGAACTCGCAACCTTCTTCCAAGGGCGCGGCATCGACATACTCAACGTCCACGGCTTCGGCATAGAAAGCGACGCCGACATGACCGGCGTAACCCACGATTCAATAACCCAAGCCGCCCTAGCCACCTGCCACCCCGACGCCGACCTGCTATTCATCTCCTGCACCGCCCTCAGAGCCGCCCAAGTCATCCAAACAATAGAACAAAAACTCAACAAACCGGTAGTCAGCAGCAACCAAGCAATACTCTGGCACGCTTTGAAACTCCTGAACCGGCCCTTTGCAGTCGAGGGTTATGGGGGGTTGTTTGGGCATTAGTGTTGCGCTGCTTCTTGCCGCGGCTTACGGTCACAACTTCGTCATTCCCCACTACTTCGTCATTCTCGAGCGTTAGTGTCCGTTGCCGCCGCGCCTTTTCTTTTAAGCGGCGGCTTACCGGACACTTGCGTCCTCGGGAATCTCCCTAAGACTGGCACTGAGCCCAAACAACGCCATTCCCACAATCTTTTAAGCGGGAATGGCGGCTTACTCGCCGCCTGCTTCGCTCGCTTTGTTTGAACTCAGCGCTAGTCGGGATGAGATTCCCGAGGTCGTAAGCGCCCGTAAGCCGCTACGCGGCAACGGGCGCTAACGCTCGAGAATGACGAGGTTTTGGAATGACGACGTTGTTGTGAATGACGAAGTGGCGGCGAGGCGCACGCCCGGCAATCCGCCGATTGCGCCGGCGCCGGCCACGCAGATTTTCACCGCTAAAACAAACCCTCCACCTCGCCTTGCGGGTTGAGGCGAATGTGGTTGGCGGAGGGGGTGCGGGGGAGGCCGGGCATGGTCATGATGTCGCCGCATACCACGACCACGAAGCCCGCGCCCGCGGACAGCCGGACTTCCCGAATCGGCAAGACGTGACCGCTGGGGGCGCCTTTGAGGTCGGGGTCGGTGGAAAAACTGTATTGGGTTTTGGCGATGCAAACCGGCAGGTCACCGAAGCCGGTGTCTTGCAGGTCGCGTATGTGGTTGCGGGTTTTTTGGTCGGCGATGATGTCGTCGGCGCGGTAGAGTTGGGTCGCCACGGTTTTGATTTTGTCCCACAGGGGCATGTCGTCGGGGTAGGCTTGGCGGAAGTCGCTCGCGCCGCTGTCCGCCACGCGCAACACTTCGCGCGCGAGTTGCTCGGCGCCGGCGCCGCCTTGCGCCCAGTGGTCGGCGTCGATGGCGGGCACTTCGCAGCCGGCGGCGGCATCGCGCACCGCCGCCATCTCGGCGTCGCTGTCGGCGCTGAAGCGGTTGACCGCCACCACCACCGGCAAGCCGAAGGACTGAATATTTTCAATGTGGCGCACGAGGTTGACGCAGCCATCCGCGACCGCCTGCGCGTTCTCCTTGCCGAGGTCTTCGCGCGCCACCCCGGCGTGCATTTTCAGCGCCCGCACGGTGGCGACCAGCACCACCGCATCCGGCGACAAGCCGGCGCTGCGGCATTTTATATTGAAGAATTTTTCCGCGCCCAGGTCGGCGCCGAAGCCGGCTTCGGTGACCACGTAGTCCGCCAGTTTCAGCGCCGCGCGGGTGGCGATGACCGAGTTGCAGCCGTGCGCGATGTTGGCGAACGGACCGCCGTGGATGAACGCCGGGTTGTGTTCCAGCGTCTGCACCAAGTTGGGCGCGATGGCGTCCTTGAGCAAGACCGTCATCGGACCGGGCGCGAGCACCGCGTCGGCGCGCACCGGCTGGCGGTCGCGCGTGTAGCCGATGACGATGCGGCTGAGGCGCTGCTCCAGGTCTTGGGCGTCGCGCGCGAGGCAGAAAATCGCCATCACTTCGGACGCCACGGTGATGTCGAAGCCGTCTTCGCGCGGATAGCCGTTGACCGCGCCGCCGAGCGCCGTGGTGATTTCCCGCAGCGAGCGGTCGTTCATGTCGACCACCCGCCGCCAGGTCACGCGCCGCGTGTCCAGCCCCGCCGCATTGCCCCAGTAAATATGGTTGTCGATGAGCGCCGACAGCAGCGCGTGCGCCGAGGTGATGGCGTGGAAGTCGCCGGTGAAATGCAGGTTGATGTCCTCCATCGGAATCACCTGCGCATACCCCCCACCCGCGGCCCCGCCCTTCATCCCGAAACACGGACCGAGCGAAGGCTCGCGCAAACACACCATCGCCTTTTTGCCGATGCGGTTGAGCCCGTCGGTCAGCCCCACCGAGGTAGTCGTCTTCCCCTCCCCCGCCGGCGTCGGAGTAATCGCGGTCACCAAAATCAACTTCCCATCGGGACGCTCCCCCAACGACTCAATAAACCCCAACCCAACCTTAGCCTTGGTATGCCCAAAAGGCGCCAACGCGTCGTAAGGAATGTCCAGCCTTTCGGCAATTTCAGTAATCGGCTTGATGGGCGCGCTTTGTGCGATTTCTATGTCTGACATGGGTGTGTTGGTGTTGGGTTGAGGTGGGTGTGTTTTTTTGCGGGGCGGATTATGGGGATGTTTTTGGGGTTTGTATACCCGGCGGGCTTACGCAACCCCTAGACGGAATCAGCAGTTATCTCCAACAAATACATCACCATCACATGCTCATCCCCGCCCAGCGTAAAGTGATACGCATCCGACAACTCCTCCACTCGGTTTATTTGTTCCAAGTTTTGGTGGAATACCGGGTTGAATTGGTACAAGTTGAAGTCGATGACTCGCACGGTATAGCCGTGTTGTTTTAGCAGGGTTTCGGTGCGGTGGGCGCCTAGCATTGAGATTTGCATGGCGTAGGCGACGCCGTCGGCTTCCAAGTAGTTGGGGAGTTCGGAGATGAAGTGGTCTAGCAAGTTGCGGCCCCAGTAGTCGACGTCGCGGTGGCCGCTGTATTGGCCTCTGGGGTCGGTTGGCATTTGGTATAGGCTGGCGACTATTAGGTCGAATTTTTTCTCCGGGGTGAAGGAGTATAAGTCTTCGGCGAGGCCGACTATTTTGTCGGCGACGCCGTTTCTAAACGCGTTGGTCAGGGTGTTGTCGATGGCTTCGGGTTGGATGTCCACGGCGGTGACCGAGGTGGCGCCGTTGAGCGCTAGTTGGATTGCGAGGATGCCGACGCCGCAGCCGATGTCCAGGCAGCGTTTGCCTTCGCCGACTTTGTCGTTGAACAGGAATTTCCATATCAAATAACTGCCCTGGGTCGGCATGAAGACGCCGGGGTCGACCACGATGGCGGGCAGCGACAGTGGAAAGAGCGGGCGGTCGGCGGCGTCCCGCCACGAGTTGGCGCTGATGTCCGCCGGCGTCTCAAGCGCATCGCCGGGCGCGCCGGGCGCGCCGGCGGTTTGTGCTTCCGCGCCCGGCTTGACCACGTGCTTGCCGCGCGGCACGCCCGCCAGCCGTTTGCCGGCGAGCGCGATTTCCGCCGGTCCCACGCCGCAGCAGCCGCCGATAATCTGTGCGCCCTCGGCGCGCCACGACAACGCATGCTCGACGAAGGCTTCGGGTGCCGCGTCGGGGTCGAATTTCCAGCCGCTCTCAACATAACGCCCCACATTCGGATACACGCCGAGCGGCAGGTCGGTGAAGTCTCGGAGCCACGCCAGCGTGCCGCCGACTCGCTCCATCGGCAGGCAGTTAATCAGCAATGCCTCGGCGCCGGCGCTCTCCAGTTGTTGCGCCAGCCGCCCGAAGCGGTCGCCTTCCGGTCCGCCCCACAGTTGCCCGTGGATGCCGCATAGCCCCTGGCGGCAGCGCCGGAAACTCACCCACACGGGCCAGCCGCGCCCGACCAGCATTTCAATGCAAGCCAGCGTCAGGTTGTCCTCAATCATGGACAGCGTCTCGAACAACAGCAGGTCGGGCGGGTCGTGCCGGAACACGCGCAGCAGCAGGTCGATGGTCGCCGCCTGCGCCTCGGTTTGTATGTCGCCGCCGATGCTGAACGCGACCGCCGCCTCGCCCTGTTTGCCGGCTTGCTGAATCGCTTGCCGCGGCAACTCGATGGCGGCGCGCGTCATGTCCATCCAGTGCGCCGGATGCCCCTCGTCGATGTCGTAGTTGCCCGTGTAAGACGGCGCCTCAAGAATGGAATAGGTGTTGGTGGTGAGAATGTCGGCGCCGGCGTTGAGGTAGGATTGATGCACCTCAAGCACCGCCGCCGGCGAATTGTGCAGCGCGTCAAACCCCCAGTGAGACGCATCGCTCAACTGAAAATCGTGCGCGCCAAGCCGCTGCAATTCGGTGGCGATGGCGCCGTCCAAAATCACGCATTCATCGTCGGCGATGCGCCGGCGAATGTGGGCGATGGGGTTATGATTGTGGTCGGTGCTCATCAAACGTGCCGGTTATTTCGCTTCGCCCGCCGACCCGCCGAGACACGGCGGCGAATCAGCAACTCCTTTCGACTCGCCGTCGCCAGCCCATTCATCCGGCGTCAGGGTGTGCAACGCCAGCGCGTGGATTGCGCCTGACAATTCATCCGACAAAATGGCATTGACCATGCGATGGCGGGCGAGCGGCGGTTGCCCGCTGAATTGCGGCGACACCACCGTCACCTTGAAATGCGACTCCGACCCCGGCGGCACATTGTGATTGTGGCTCTCGTTTTCCACGCGCAAAAAACTCGGGCGCAGCGCGCTCAGTTTGTTTTCAATGACGGATTGCATGTTCATCGGCGGCTCAGTGGTAAAAATCTTGCGCCATTATAAGGGATAATCGGCGACGGACACCGAGCAAGTGGGAGACGATATGACGACGCGCAAACCACCCGGCAACATCAAAATCATCCGCACCGATGCGCGGCTGGAATGCCCGCGCGTGGACCGGGCGTTGCGCGAGCGGGGCTACGACCTCGTGCTGTTGGCGGACGATATCAGCGAGGCGCAACTGGCGTCGGAGGCGCGCGACGCCGACCTGATTTTGATGTGCTACACCCCCGTCACCGCGCGCGTCATTGAGGGCGCCGCCCGGCTGAAGGGCATCGTCAAATACGGCGTCGGCATCGACGCCATCGACATTGACGCCGCCATCGCGCGCAACATTCCGGTGGTCAACATTCCCGAATACGCCGAGGAGACGGTCGCCGAGGGCGCGTTCGCATTGCTGCTTGCGCTCGCCAAAAAATTGATGCCGATTCATCGCGCCATGCAACAAGACGGCTGGGCATGGCCGAGCGCCCGTTGGCTGGGAAGCGACCTCGCGGAAAAAACCATCGGGCTGGTGGGCACGGGCCGCATCGGTCGCAAACTCGCGCGCATGGCAGGCGCCGGGTTCAGGATGCGCGTGCTGGGCTATGCCCCGAACGTCGGCGCAAACGATATGCGGGCGCATGGCATTGAAAAGCGCGATGACTTGAAGAGTATGCTGGGCGAATGTGATTTTGTTTCCATCCACGCCACGTTGAATAAAACATCGCATCACTTAATCGGCGCCGAAGAGTTTGCCCGAATGAAACCAACCGCCGCACTCATCAATGTCTCACGCGGCGCCATCGTCGATGAAGCCGCCTTGCTACACGCCCTAAAAACCCAACAAATAGCCGCCGCCGCGCTGGATGTGTATGCGCAAGAGCCGCTGTCAAAAACAACGCATCCGTTGCGTGAGTTGTATGCGTTGGATAATGTGATTTTGTTTCCGCATCTTACCTTTTATACCGATGAGGCGATGCGCCGGTTGGAGAATGAGACTTTGGAGCGGTGTTTTGAGATTTTGCAAGGTGAGCCTGTGTTGGTGAAATCTGCTGATCCTCGTTTGCGTGTGCAGGGGGATGGGGTGGTTTTTTCTTAGTGTCGACTCTGGTGGTGGTGGTCATTCTCGAACGGTAGAAAATAGGGAGCCCCAACTTCGTCATTCTCGAACGATAGAAAAATAGGGAGCGTTAGCGACCATATTTTTCATCGCCTTCGGGAATCTCCCTAAGGCTACCGTGAATTTCAACAAAGCCCGTGCCAGTCTTAGGGAGATTCCCGAGGACGTAAGTGTCCGGTAAGCCGCCGCTTAAAAGAAAAAGCGCGGCGGCAACGGACACTAACGCTCGAGAATGACGAGTCAACCCGTCATTCTCGAACGATAGAAAAATAGGGAGCGTCAGCGACCATATTTTTCATCGCCTTCGGGAATCTCCCTAAGGCTAGCGTGGACTTCGGCGAAGCCCGTGCCAGTCTTAGGGAGATTCCCGAGGACGCAAGTGTCCGGTAAGCCGCCGCTAAAAGAAAAAGCGCGGCGGCAACGGACACTAACGCTCGAGAATGACGGGTATTTGGGAATGACGAGTACTTGCGGATAGCGCGGCGGATGGAATACTGCATGCTTGTTCACCACCCACAGCCAGCCCCCCAACTCAACCCCCCCGACCAAAAACCCGACAAGCCGCATCCAACCCACGCACGGTGTCCTCCAAGTCAATCTCATCATGCACCATCGACACAAAACGCCGCACGCCCGGCAACACATATTGCCCCTGCTTCATCAACTCCGCATCCAAACGCCGCGCGGATGCCAAGTCGCCGGACAGTAGGTCGGCTTGGCAAGTGGGCGGTTTGGACACGAATAGAATCTGCCACAGCGAGCCGGTGTTGCAGGCGATGGCGGGGAGGTTGTGTTTGTTTAGCACTGTTTGGCATTCGCGGCACAGGTCGTCGGTGTAGCGGTTCAGGCGCGCGTAGTTGCCGGGGGCGGAGAGGGTGTCCAGCATTGCCAGCGTGGTTGCCGCGGCGATGGGGTTGCCGTGTAGTGTGCCGTTGAAGTAGGTGTATTTGTCCTCGCCTTTGCGCTTTGGGTTGGCTTGGTCGATGATTTCGGCGGGGCCTGCAACGCACGACAGCGGACCGCCCGCGCCGACGACTTTTCCGTAGGTGGCGAGGTCGGGTTTGACGTCATACCAGGCTTGCGCGCCGCCGACTCCCAGCCGAAAACCGGTGACCACTTCGTCGAGGATTAGCAGGATGTCGTGGCGGTCGCAGAGGGCGCGCAGTCCGTGCAGGAATTCGGGCGTGGCGGGGATGATTCGCTGCACCCCTTCGGCGATGATGGCGGCGATGTCCGCGCCGTGTTCGGCGACGATTTTGCCGACCGTCTCAAGGTCGTTGTAGGGCGCCGCCAGCATGGTGGAGGTGGTCGCCAGCGGCTGGCCGAACGAGTCGGGAAGCGCGGATGGATAGCGCCCGGTTTCGGCGGGGAAAGCCGACACGATGGCGTAGTCGTGGTTGCCGTGATAGGCGCCTTCAAACTTGAGGATTTTGTCGCGCCCGGTGAATGCTCTGGCGAGGCGCATCGCGTAGGCGGTCGCCTCGGAGCCGGTGGTGGCGTAGGCGATTTTGCCGGCGCAGGGAATGTCGTCCGCCAGCCGCTTCGCCAGCCGGATGGCGGGCTCGGTGAGCGAGCCGAACATATGCGCGCCGCGCGCCATCTGCGCCTGCGCCGCGCGCACCACCGCCGGATGCGAATGCCCCAAAATCAACGCGCCGGCGCCGCCGACATAGTCGATATATTCCCCGCCATCGACATCCCACATCCGCGACCCGCGCCCATGCGAAAACACAAGGCGAATGTCATTCGCCAACGCATAACCGCCAAGCCCGGCGCCGGGCAGATAGCGCTCTGCCATTTCAAATAACTCGGCGCCGGATTGGGCGGCTGCGTCCGGCGCCGTGGCGGGTTTATGCGTCCGGTTAGGTGTCTTCATTGAGTTCCGCCGACAGTGGCGGGAGTTTTTGGTAGAGGGTGATGCGCTTGATTTTCATGCGCCCGGCTCGGGTTCAAGCGCCGCGCGCAGCCAGCGGTGCAAGGTGGCGACGGAGAGTTCGTTGCCGATGCCGCCGTCGGGGTCGAGCATCAAGGGACCGGGGGCGAAGCCGCGGCTGTTCATTCCGCGTTGCACGCTTCTCACCAGTCTCAAATCCTCGGCGAAGGTGGTGGCGCGGTCCAGGTCGATGATTTTTTGCAGTTGCGCGCTGACCTCGCCGCCGGGCGCATACCAGACGCGGTGCACCTCGGTGTCATCGACCGCCAATGGCCGCCAGTAATATCCGTTGACCACCCCGCCGGGATAGACCTGCAGCGCGACCGCGGGCCACAGATAGAAACTGCCGTAGTCCGAGCCAGAGACGTCGTACCACGCGCGCGCGCTGCGGGTTGCGCGCGAGGTGTGGCGCAAGCAGTAGCCGCCGAAGGGCGCGATGTCGTATGAATCCGGGTCGATGACGCCCTCGGCGAAGGCGGGATGCGCCAGTTGGCAGTGATAGCATTCGTTGTAGTTTTCAACCGCAATCAACCAGTTGCATCCCTCGTTGACGGCGTATTCATACGCGAATGCGCGCGTCTCAAGCGTCGGACACAACGCCAGCATCGCATCGCGCACGCCGGGATAACAACGCTCCATCGGCGCGGCGTCGGCATCCAAGTTGACGAACACGAAGCCGAGAAATTCTTCCAGCGCAATGCCGGCTAAGCGAATGGCGCGGCGGTCAAAACCGGCGACGCGGTGCGCGTTGGGGGCGCGGCGCAGGCCGCCGTCCAACTCGTAACTCCAGCCGTGATACGGGCAGACGATGACGTTGCAGTGGCCCCTGTTGCGCGCGTCATTGCCATCGCCATCGAGCAAGCGGTGACCGCGGTGGCGGCAGACGTTGTAAAAAGCGCGCAGGTCGCCGGCGCGGTCACGAATCACGAACACCTGTTGGTCGAGAATATCAAACGCGATGTAATCGCCCGCGTTGGGGATTTCGCCGGCGTGGCAGGCGTATTGCCAGGTGCGGAAAAAGACGCGCTCGCCGATGCGGGCGAACAGGTCGCGGTCGGTGTAGTATTTCGCCGGCAAGCCGGTCAGCGGTGCGCTGTCGGCGGGGGCGGCGGCGGCGGCGGCGGCGGGGGCGGGGGCATTTTTCGCCGGTGTCTTAGCGGTCATGGGCAAATAGAATCGCGCGGCGGGCGCGCGCGTTCATACCGTTTGATGCGATAATCGATTGTATAACCAAAATCCAAGCCAAATCGCAACCCCCTAATCATTTGCCATGCAAAGCCAGGCGGAAATCGTCATCATCGGCGGCGGCATCATGGGTTGCTCGCTCGCCTATCACCTGTGCAAGGAGGGGCGAACCGACTTGTTGCTACTGGAAAAAGGCGAGTTGACCAGCGGCTCCACCTGGCACGCGGCGGGACAAATCACGCACTCGGTGAGCCACTACGCGCTCGCCCAAATGGCCGCCTACGGCACCCGATTGTATCCGCAACTCGAGCGGGAAACGGGGCAGTCCTGCGGCTGGCACGGCTGCGGCAGCCTGCGGGTCGCGTATGAAGACGACGAGGTGGACTGGCTTCGCCACACGCTGTCGGTCGGCAAGGGCTTGGGGCATGCGATGGAAATCATCGACCCGCCGCGCATCGCGCGACTGCATCCGTTCTACCAACTCGACGGCATCAAGGCGGCGTTGCATACCCCCGACGACGGCCACGTTGACCCCGCCGGAGTGTGCCTCGCCCTCGCCAAAGGCGCGCGCGAACTCGGCGCCACCGTGCTGCGCCGCAACCGCGCCACCGGCATCACCCGCCAGCCGAGCGGCGAATACATCGTGCACACCGAGCAGGGCGACATCACCGCGCACACGGTGGTCAACGCCGGCGGCGCCTACGCCCGCCAAATCGGACGCTGGGTCGGTCTCGACCTGCCCATCGCCAACTTGCTGCATCACTACCTCGTCACCGAGCGCGTGCCGGAGTTCGCGCGGCTGCCACGCGAACTGCCGGTGGTGCGAGACGACCGCGAAGTGTCGGGCTACATTCGAATGGAGCAGCAGGCGGGGCTGATCGGCATCTACGAAAAAGCCAACGCGACCACGGTCTGGGACGACGGCGCGCCGTGGGAATCGGAAAACGAATTGTTTGAAGCCGACTATCCGAGCATTATGCCGTGGCTGGAAAACGCGATGCGGCGCATGCCGGTCTTGGCGGAACTCGGCATCAAGCGCGTGGTGCGCGGCGCCATCACCCATCCACCCGACGGCAACATGCTGCTGGGTCCATCGGGGGTCAGGAATTTCTGGCTATGTTGCGGCGCACAAGTCGGCATCGCCTGGGGACCGGGCGCGGGCAAGTATTTGGCGCAGTGGATGACGCACGGCGCCGCCGACATCGGCATGCGAAGTTTCGACCCGCGGCGTTTCGGCGCGCGAATCGATGACCGCTACCGCCTCGGCAAAGCCGCCGAAGACTACCTGCTGCGCCACGAAATCCCCTACCCCGCCCGCGACCGCCCCGGCTGCCGCCCCTCGCATTCCAAGACCTCGCCGTTGTATGAAATTCTCAAGCAAAAGGGCGCGGTGTATGAAGATGTTTTTGGCTGGGAGCGCCCGCAGTGGTATGCGGCGGACGGGGCGCGGCGGGCGCACATTCACGGCTTCCGGCGCTCGCCGTTGCACGACATCGTCGGCAAGGAAGTCGCCGGACTGCGCGCCCACGCCGGCATCGCCGACTTGTCCGCCTTCGCCAAAGTTGAGGTGTCGGGCGCGGACGCGGCAACGTATTTGCAACGGGTTTCCTCCAACCAACTGCCGCCGCAAACCGGCGGGATTCGCCTGACCTGTCTGCTGTTAGACAATGGTCGAATCGAAGGCGAAGCGACGCTCGCCAAACTCGGCGACAACCACTACTACCTGGTCTATGCCGCGGCGCGCGAGGCGGCGTTGCTCAACTGGATGGAGCAACAAGTTCGGCGCGGCGAATCGGTGCGCTTTGACAACGTGTCGCAAGCGTTTGGCGTGCTCATGCTGGCGGGTCCCAAGTCAAGAAAAATCCTCGCCGAATGCACCGACACCGCACTCGACAACGCCCGTTTTGGATGGCTGTCAATGCAGACCATTTCGCTAGCCGGCATAAAAAAAGTGCGCGCAATGCGCGTGACCTACACCGGCGAGTTGGGCTGGGAATTGCATATTCCGATGCAGGGAATGCGCGCCATTTACAAAGCGCTCACGACTGCTCGCCACGCTGGCGACATGGTGCACATCGGCTCCGCGGCGCTCAACGCGATGCGTATGGAAAAGGGCTATCGTTCCGGGCATGAGTTGAGCAATGAAGTGACGATGGCGGAGGCGGGTATGTTGCGGTTTGCTCGGGGGGGTGGTGACGGTGATGGTGATGGTGAATTCCAAGGGCGCGCCGCGACCGTGGCGCGCGCGCAGCGATGGCAACTGGTTTGCCTGCGCCTGGATGAGCCGCCGGACGGACAGCCGCTCGCCGACCCGCTCGGCTCGGAGGCGGTGTGCCGGCGAGAGCGGGCGGAAGTGGTCGGGCGAATCTCCTCAGGGGGATACGGGTATGCCACCGGACGCTATCTCGCCTTCGCCTATGTGACCCCCGACGCGGCAAGCATCGGCGACGAACTGGATGTATGGGTGCTGGGCACGCCACGACGCGCAGTGATCGTCAAACAACCCCTCCGCGACCCGCACAATGAACTGTTGCGTGTGGATGATTGACGGCGGGTAATGCTCGTCGAGGTACGCGCAACTATTCGCTACCACTCGCAACACCCGCCACCACTCGTCATTCTCGAGCGTTAGTGTCCGTTGCCGCCGCGCTTTTTCTTTTAAGCGGCGGCTTACGGACACTTACGACCTCGGGAATCTCCCTAAGACTGGCACGGGCTTTGTTGGAATTCACGGTAGCCTTAGGGAGATTCCCGAAGGTGATGAAAAATATAGTCGCTAGCGCTCCTTATTTTTCTATCATTCGAGAATGACGGGCTTCTTGTCGGCTCCCTATTTTCTACCGTTCGGGAATGACGAAGTGGTGGTTATTTTTTTAGCAAATACCAACCCCCAAAAAAATGCCATAATCACAACCCACTCAACCCACGGAGAACAACATGGACAAACAACGATTTGAACTCGGACTCGCACAGCGCAAAGCCACGCTCGGCGCCGACTATGTGGAAAAAAATCTGGCGGCGGCGGATGACTTTAGCAAGCCGTTTCAGGAGATGATGACCGAATGGTGCTGGGGGTTTGGTTGGGGGGATGATTGCATCGATGCGAAGACCCGCTCAATGATGAACCTCACGATGATTGGCGCGCTTGGCAAAATGCATGAATGGGAAATTCACTGCCGCGGCGCAATCGGCAACGGCGTCAGCAAAGAACAACTGCGCGCCATCATCCACGTGATTGCAATCTACTGCGGCGTGCCGCAGTCGCTGGAATGCTTCCGCGTCGCGCGCAAGGTGATGGATGAGGCGGGGATGGAGTAGCGGCGGCGGCATCACTCGCCGGTTAAAGTCGGCACGCGCTCAAGCCGGTCGCGCAGATAGTCGTTCGGGTCGGGCAACGCGGTCAGGTCGGTATTCATCTCGGCGAGGAAACGCGTGCGCGAGTGGCGCACGAAAGCGGGCCAGTCGAGCCAGTGGCGTTGTGCTTCGCTCATGCGGTGGCGGAATTTTGCCGCATAGACTGCGTCATCCTCGCCACGGTCGGAGCGATGCGGGATGCGGTGGCGCATGTTTTTGAGGTGGAAGAACAGGCAGCCGGCATTTTCAATGACGCGGTTTTTTCTTGCAAAGTATCCGTCTTCGTTGCGCCAGAGTTTGGTGTAGTAGCGTTTTTCCGCGCGCATGGTGTGAAATCCGGTGTCGCCAAACGCGGTCGTCGGCGAGCGCGGGTCAACATACAGCCGGCCGTTATACGACCACAGATTGATGCCGACAAATGCGTAAAACACATCGCGCATAAAGTCCATTGACTGAAACTGAGCGGCGGCGCGCGCAAAGGCGGTGTCGATGGCGATGTGGTCACCGTCCACTTTGGCAACCACCCGCCGCGTGGTTTTGCTGAGCGCAAAATTAGAATAGTTCTCAAACACTCTCGGGTGATTGGCGGGCAGCATGCGGCGGGCGGCGGTGCGCAGTTTATGCGCGGCGAGTTCATACGGATGATACTTCACCTTGCCCGGATATTTATCCGCCAACGCCTGCGCGATGGCCGGTGTGTTGTCGGTGGTGGTGCTGTCGTGAACGAGAATCAATTCATCAAAAAACGGCAGATGCGATTCCACCGAAGCCGTTAAAAAATCCTCCTCGTCATATAGCCGGTAATAACCGCTGACACCGGGCCGGCGCGCGCCGCCATAGACTTGCACCGCGCTGAGGCTGTATTGCCACTCGCCCAAATCGGGGGGGGGGGGGGGGGGTAATTTATGCAGGCGTAGGCGATAACCCCACTCCAGCGCGCACAAGCGCAGTTTGTCCGGTAAAACGCGGAGGTAATACTTGACCGGGGCCGGCAGTCTGCGCGCAATTTTTCGTTTGAGGGTGTGCATGGTTACGTGCCGGCGGCTTTGGTGAGCACCGCTATTCGCTGTCTCTGCTTCGACGCCGATACTCAGCGGTCAGGGTTTTGACTGCTTCCTCGCCGGTGGTTGATTGCACCGTCACCAGCAAGCCCTGCTTTTCGTAAAACCCGATTAGCGGCGCGGTTTTTTCGGTGTAGGTTTCCAGGCGCCGGCTGATGGCCGCTTCGGTTTCATCGTCGCGTTGAACCACCGCGCTGCCGCATTTGTCGCAGATTCCCTCGACCGCCGGCGGCTTGCTTATGATGTTGTAGATTTCCTGACAGGTGCGGTTTTCGCAGGTTCGGCGGGTTGTCAGGCGCTCCAAAATGACTTCGCGCGCGACCTCGATGTTGACCGCCATGTCGAGCGTAATCGCAAGTTTATCCAGCAGGCGGTTGAGCGCTTCGGCTTGCGGGATGGTGCGCGGAAAGCCGTCCAACAGAAAGCCGTTGTCGCAGTCGGGTTGCCGCAGCCGCTCTTCCATAATCGCCATCACCAACTCGTCCGGAACCAGTTCGCCGCGGCGCATGTAGTCTTGCGCCTGCCGTCCCAACTCGTTCTGCGCATCGATCGCGCCGCGCAGAATGTCGCCGGTGGAAATCTGCACCGAGCCGTCTTTGGCGGACAGCAGTTTGGCGATGGTGCCCTTGCCCGCGCCGGGGGCACCCAGAAGAATCAGTTTCATCACGCAATGCTCCGTTGGAAGGGGGTATTATACGCGGATGCGGAAGTCGGCGGTGTCGGTGTCGGTGTCGGCGCTGTCCGAGTCCGCCGGCGCTGTTTCCACCTTCACTTCGCTCACGCTTGCGGAGTCGGGACCGCTCCATAGCCACGCTTCAAACCGCGCCAGATGCGCCGCCTCGCCCCGCGCCAGCGCCTCGACCTCGCCATTCGGGCGGTTCGCAACCCAGCCCGACAAGTTCAATTGCTCTGCCATCCGCCGGGTCGCGTAGCGAAACCCCACGCCCTGCACGCGACCGCTGACGACAAACCGCAACGCCGGCATCGTCGCGCCGCGTTAGTCGCGTGCGCTGGCGCCGGGCGCCGCTTGCTCGCCGCCGCCATCGTCAGGCGTCACGCGCACGCCGTCGGGTAGATGCAAGGTCGAAGTCGGGAACGCGATTTGCGCGCCGTGCGCGGCGATGATGTCGTTGATTTTCAGCAACACATCCTGCTTGACTTCGTGAAACCGCACCCACGAAGTCGTGCGCGTGTAGGCATACACAAAGAAGTCCAGCGACGAGGGCGCGAAGGAATCAAAATTGACAATCGTCGTCTGCGATGGGTCGATGTCCGGATGCGCTTTAAGCATCGCCGACACATCGGCGACGATGCCCGCCATCTTATCCGCGTCGCGGTAGCGGATGCCGATGGTTTCGTATAACTGCCGGTGCGTCATGCGCGACGGATTGACGATGACCATCGTGGAAAACACGCCGTTGGGAATGTAAATCGGGCGCATGTCAAACGCGCGCACGCGCGTCTGCCGCCAGCCAATATGCTCGACCGTGCCTTCGATTTGCCGGTCGGGCGAGCGCACCCAGTCGCCCACCGTGAACGGGCGGTCGAGATACAACATCAGCCCGCCAAAGAAGTTGGCGAGCAAATCTCTGGCGGCGAAACCGACGGCAATGCCGCCGATGCCACCGAATGCGAGGATGCCGGAGATGCTGAAGCCCAGCGTCTGCAGCATCACCAACCCCGCCGTAATCAGAATGGAAGCGCGCAGCAGTTTGCCAATCGCATCCACCGTGCTCGCATCAACCCGCCCCTCGGTTTTTTTGTTGCGCGCGATGATGTTGCTTTGCAAGCGATGCGTCAGGCGCAACAGAAACCAAGTCATCGCGACGACCACGCCAATCTGCCGCAGGGGACCGACCGCTTCAAAAATTGCCGCCTGAGTTTCGGCATGAATAATATCCGCCGCAAAAGTCAAACCAACCACCCACACCACCAACACCGCCGGCCCCTGCAACGCCGAAACAACCGCATCGTCCCAGCGCATGGTGGTGGCTTGCAGTTTTTTATGTAGTCGGTTGAGCGCGATGCGTAGCAGGAGGTTGCATAACATGGAGAGGAAAACGACTAAAAACACTTGTGCGATCCAGGCGTTTTCGCCGGTCCAGTTTGCGAGTGTTAGGTAGATGGGGTTGTTTAGCATGGGTTTTTTTGGGTTGTTGGGGGTGGATGAGTAGGTTGGGATTATATTTTATTTTGTGGAGGGGAAAAACCAACTATGCGTCATTCGAGAGTGAAGGAAAAACCAACTCCTCGTCATTCTCGAGCGTTAGTGTCCGTTGCCGCCGCGCTTTTTCTTTTAAGCGGCGGCTTACCGGACACTTGCGTCCTCGGGAATCTCCCTAAGGTTGGCACGGGCTTCGCCAAAGTCCACGGTAACCTTAGGGAGATTCCCGAATCGAAGAAAATATGGTCGCCTGTCGGCTCCCTATTTTCTACCGTTCGAGAATGACGAAGTAGGCAAATCAGCGATAATCACAAACCACCACACCACCAAACCACCATGCCAAACCCCTCAGACAAATCCCGCGAAGCCATCAAAGTCACCGCAATCGGCGCGGCGGTTGACGGTGTGTTGGGGGTCGGGAAAATCGTCACCGGCTGGCTGTTCTTCTCCCACGCGCTGATTGCCGATGGCATTCACTCGCTCTCGGATTTGCTCACCGATTTTATGGTGCTGGCGATCGTCAAGGTGTCCGGCGCCGAGGCCGATGCCGAGCACCCTTACGGTCACGCGCGTTTTGAGACGTTGGGCGCCGCCTTTCTCGGCTTTCTGTTGCTGGCGGTCGCCGTTGCGATGATTTATAAAAGTGGCCGCGACCTGCTCGCCGTGGCGCCGCTCACTATTCCCGGCTGGCCCGCGCTGGCGGTGGCGCTGGTGTCCGTCATCGCCAAAGAGTGGGTCTTCCGCTACACCCGCGCGGCGGGGCGGCGCCTCGGCTCCGACTTGCTGATTGCCAACGCCTGGCACAGCCGCTCCGATGCGTGGTCGTCGCTGCTGGTGTTCGCCGGCGTCGGCGGCGCCATGCTGGGCTTCCCGTGGCTGGACAGTCTGGCGGCGTTCGGCGTGGCGCTTTTCATCGCCAAAATCGGCTGGGACCTGAGCCACAAAGCGCTGCGCGAATTGGTGGACACCGCCATCGACCCCGACGAACTCAAAGCGCTGACCGATGCGGCGATGAAGGTGGAAGGCATCCGCGGCGTGCACAGCGCCAAGTCGCGGCGGATGGGCGCCAACATCCTGCTGGAATTGCACTTGCAGGTTGCGCCCTACCTCAGCGTATCCGAAAGCCACTACATCGGCGACCGCGTGGTCATGCGGTTGATGCGCGAGTTCGACACCATCGGCCACATCATCTTCCACATCGACACCGAACACGACGACGAAAACCGCCACCACTCGGAACTCCCGTTGCGCGCGGAAGTTACGGCGCTTGTTGACCAGGCGCTTGATGCGGCTGGAAGCGGGCTTAAGCGTGAGCGGATTTTGTTGCATTATTTGCAGGAGCGGATTGAGGTGGAGCTTTTTTTGGCTGTGCGTAATGAGTTAACTTTGGCTGAGCAAGAGGCGCTTGGTGTAAGGCTTAACTGTATGTTGTCGGAGTTCGAATGGTTTCGGCGGATTAGGCTTTGGTATCCTGGATGAGGCTCCACTTCGTCATTCTCGAACGATAGAAAAATAGGGAGCCGACAGGCGACCATATTTTTCATCGCCTTCGGGAATCTCCCTAAGGTTACCGTGAATTCCAACAAAGCCCGTGCCAATATTAGGGAGATTCCCGAGGACGCAAGTGTCCGTAAGCCGCCGCTTAAAAGAAAAAGCGCGGCGGCAACGGACACTAACGCTCGAGAATGACGAGTAATGGCCGTCATTCTCGAATGATAGAAAAATAAGGAGCGATAGCGACTATATTTTTCATCGCCTTCGGGAATCTCCCTAAGGCTAGCGTGGACTTTACCGAAGCCCGTGCCAACCTTAGGGAGATTCCCGAGGACGTAAGTGTCCGTAAGCCGCCGCTTAAAAGAAAAAGCGCGGCGGCAACGGACACTAACGCTCGAGAATGACGAAGTAGGGGAGAATGACGAGGTTGTTGTGAATGACGAGGGCACCCCCACCCCACTACAACTCCACCCTCCAAGCTTGCAACACATCAGGTATCGTCGACAACCGATGCAAAACTCGGCTCAGTTTTTTCAAGCCTGATATTTCCAACCGAACCCGTATACTCGCGTTATTGTCAGCATCCGTTTCCATATTCAGTTTCACCACTTCGATTTTTTCGTCTTTGAACAACTGCGTGATGTCGTTGAGTAGGCCGTGGCGGGGGTAGGCGGTGATTTTTATGTCTACGGGCCAGGCGGTGAGGTTGGACTTGCCCCATTGCACTTCCACCAGGCGGCTGCGGCGGGGTTCGGTTAGGTTGTGTAGGTTGGCGCAGTCCTGGCGGTGGATGCTGATGCCGCGGCCCGTGGTGATGAAGCCGGTGATGGGGTCGCCGGGGATGGGGTTGCAGCAGTTTGCCATGCGCGTCAGCAGGTTGCCGACGCCGCTGACGCTGAAGTCGGTCGGCGGTTTGGGTTTGTGCGTGCGCCGCGGTTTGGGTGGGAGCGTTGCCGGTTGTTGCGCGCTTTCGCCGGCGTGCGCCGCGTTGCGGAAGGGCGCCAGCGCTCGGGACAGTTTGAAGTCGTTGGCGCCGAGCGCCGCCAGCAGGTCGTCGGTTTTGTGGAACGGCGTGGCGCGCGCGATTTTGTCGTAACTCAAATCGTCCATTCCCAAGCGGGATAATTCGCGCTCCAACAGGTTGCGCCCCTCTGCCAGATGTTGCGCGTAGTCGGCGCGCTTGAACCACAGCGCGATGCGGTTGCGCGCGCGCCGGGTTCGCACATAGCCGAGGTCTTTGCGCAGCCAGTCGCGGCTCGGCTGACCGCCCTTCGCGGTGTGAATGTGAACTTGCTCGCCGGTTTCCAGACGGTGGCTCAAGGTCACCATCTTGCCGTTGACGCGCGCGCCGCGGGTGCAGTGCCCGACCTGCGTGTGAATCGCATAGGCGAAGTCGATCGGCGTTGCGCCGCGCGGCAAATCGATGACCATGCCCTGCGGGGTGAACACATAGACGCGCTCGTCGGGCGCGTCCGACTCTTCATCGTCGGCGCGTTGGATGTTCTCCGCCAACGCGCCGGCGTCGCGTAATTCGTCTTTCCATTCGAGCAGTTGCCGCAGCCTGAGCACCTTGTTGTCGATGCTGTCGTCGGCGCGCACATTCTCCTTGTAACGCCAATGCGCGGCCACGCCCCACTCGCTCTGGCGGTGCATTTCGCGGGTTCTAATCTGCACTTCCACGGTCTGCTCGCGCGGGCCCATAACGACGGTGTGAATCGAGCGGTAGCCGTTGGCTTTGGGCGTGGCGATGTAATCGGCGAACTCCGCCGGCAAGCCGTGCCAGTGAGTGTGCACGACGGCGAGCGCGGCATAGCAGTCGGCGACGCTGTCGACCACGATGCGCAGCGCCCGAATGTCGCGCAGATTTTCAAACGCCAAGTCCTTGCGCCGCATCTTTTTCCAGATACTGAACAGATGTTTGGGTCGGCCTTCCACCTCGCAGGCGAGCGCCGACTCCGCCAACGCGGCGCGCACGGCGCGGATGAATTCGCTGATATAGGTTTCCCTGACGGCGCGCTTTTCATCCAGCGTCGCCGCCAGACGGCGATACTCCTCAGAGTGCAGGCAGCGCAACGCGTGGTCTTCCATCTGCCACTTCATCTGCCGCACGCCCAGCCGGTTGGCGAGCGGCGCATACACCTCCAGCGTGAGCCGCCCAAGCGCCGCCTGCACCGGCGCATCCGCCCGCTTGCTCCGGCGCAACGCGGCGAGATGACGCGCCAACTCAATCAGCACCACGCGAATGTCATCCACCATCGCAATCAACATCTTCCGCAGGTTTTCTTCGTTGACTCGCGGGTTGGTTTTACTTCCGTGGTGTTGCGACAACGCGGAGAGTTGCCGCATTTGGGAGGCGCGTTGCAGCAAGTCTAAGGTTTGTTGCCCAAATTGGTTGGTGAGGAGTGTTTGCTCTTTTTTGTCGATTGGGAGCAGGGGTTGCAGCAAGGCGGCGAGCAAGCCGGGGGCGTCCATTTCCAGCGGTTGGAGGATGTCTACCGTTTCCATTCCGGTGCGTAGCGCGTCGCCGGCGTTGGGGCGGCATTGCGTGGTGACCCAGTGGCAGACTTGTTGCAGGTCGGCGGTGGGGGTGGGTGGTGGCATTGTGTGTGGGTTGATTAATCACCCCCTCGGATGATGCCGCCGATGCAACGACTTCAACCGCTCGCCCGCGACATGCGTGTAAATCTGCGTAGTCGACACACTCGAATGCCCCAGCAACATCTGCACGCTGCGCAGGTCGGCGCCGTGGTTGAGTAGGTGGGTGGCGAAGGCGTGGCGCAGGGTGTGGGGCGAGAGGTGGTGGGTTACGCCGGCGAGGGTTGCGTAGCGCCGGATGTTTTGCCAGAACGCCTGGCGGGTCATCGCGCCGCCGCGCCGGGTGACGAACACCGCGGCGCTTTGATGGTTTCCGATGAGGTCGGGGCGGGACGCCGACAGGTAGCGCCCGAGCCAGTCGATGGCGGCTTCGCCGAGCGGCACCAGCCGCTCCTTGTTGCCCTTGCCGAGCGCGCGGCACACCCCGGCGGTCAGGTCGAGTTGGTTCAATGTCAGGTTGACCATTTCGCTCACCCGCAAGCCGGTGGCATACAAGGTTTCCAGCATCGCGCGGTCGCGCAGCCCGAGCGCGCTGTCGGTGGCGGGCGCATTGATGAGGCGCTCCACTTCGGCTTCGGAGAGGGTGTGGGGCAGCGCGCGACCGATGGCGGGCGCGGCGAGGTCGGCGCTCGGGTCGGCGGCGATGATTTCCGCGGCGAGGGCGTGGCGGTAAAACCGTTTCAGGCTTGACAGCGAGCGCGCCGCGCTGCGGTTGGACTGCTTGTTGGTGCGGTCGCCGAGATAGCGCCGCAGGAGGGGCGCGTCCGCCGTGGTCAGCGCACGGTCGTGGCGGTGAAGCCAGCGCACGAATTGCTTGAGGTCGTTTCGGTATGCCGCCAGCGTGTTGTCGCTCAGCCCCGATTGAAGCCAGACCGAGTCGAGGAATTCATCGACCAGTTGATGGTCACGGTCGGTCGGCGGCTTGCGGGTCATGGTCGTCTGGGTTGGACTCGAGCAGCCACACGCGCTGCAATTTTTGCCGCAGCGCGTTGCGGCGGGTGTCCGTGGTGGCGCGCGACAGCAGGCCGCGCAACAACCGCCCGGCGTCGGCATACAAGGCACCGTCCATCAGCGCTTCGGCGGCACGATAGCGCGCCGCTTCGCCCCACTTGTCAAACCCGCCGTCGCGTTGCAGCGCGGAGTGCAGGAACCAATCCGCCGCCGTGATGTATTGCCCGCCGCCGGCGTATGACTCGGCGAGCCAGTAGGCGATTTCGCGCGCGTGCTTGCCCGCCGGCGCGCGCGCGTTGACCTTGTGCAACAACGCCAGCGCGAGTTGATGCCGCCCGACCGTCTGCAAGTCAAAGAGCGGTTGCAGGACGGCGTCGGTCTGCGCCGGGCTCATGCGGTTGGCGGGGCTGAACGACGCGAGCCATTCATCCAGTCGCTCGGCGCCGCGGCGGTGGCGGCCCGCGAAAATGTCGATTCGCCCGGCTTGCAACAACCAGTCGTTGCGGTTTACCCCGGCGGGGAATTCCAACAGATTGGCGTTGGCTTCGGCGGCCAGCGTGAAGTCGCCCTTGCCGAGCGCGTAGGCGGACAGGCGCAACCCGGTCTGCCCGCCGAGCGACAGGTTGCCGAGCCGCGCGTCCGCATCGTGGCCGAACAGATGCGCGAGCAAGGCGGTGCGCTCGGCGTCGATTAGACTGTTGACATAGGCGTCAATCGCGCGTTGGCGAAGCGTCGCACCCGTGGCGGTGGCGGTGTCGGCGGTGGCGGCGAGATGCGCGAACAACGCGCGGCGCGCCACCGCCGCCGTGGCGGGCAGCGACCGGGCATGCTCAAACCAGCGCGCCTCCTCGCCGACCAGCAAACCCGCCCGATTGGCTTGGTCGCGCGCAATGTCGGCATACGCGTCAAACAAATCCCGCACGCCAAACTGCGGATAAACCCCGCTCCAATCCGGCTCGCGCGCGGGCGGCGCCAGCAGGTAGTCTTCCAGCACGACGACCCGCGAATCCCCATCCCCCTCCCGATTGCCGGCGGCGAATTGCGCCTGCGCCAGCACCGCCTGAATGTCGCGCGCCGGCGGCTCGCCCCGCTTCCGCTCCCGCCCCTGCAACGACGCCCGCAAATCGCGCGCGCGCGCCATCACCTGGTCGGGCGTCAGAGTGCGGTTGATGAGGCGGGCATACAGGCGCAGCAGCCGCGCCGCCGCTGCGTCGAGCGGGGCGAGCAGGTTGACGGCTGCGTCGGCGTCGCCCGAGCGAATCCGCACGGCGGCGCTCAGCAGCAGCCAGTCGGTTTGTTGGGAGCCGTAGTCCTTTTGGAAGTTGTCGAGCGCGATGCGGGCTTCCACCAGCAAATCATCCGCCAGATAGGCGGCAATCAGGGACTGGCGGAGTTGCCGCTTATACGGCGGCGGCGCGTCCGTCTCCGGCAACGCCTTTCGGATTAAATCGCGCGCCGCGCTTCCCCGTTTGAGCGCCGTCAGGGCTTTGATTGCCTGCAAGCGCGCTTCGCGTTGGATGGGCGGCGGGAAGGTTCGCGGCAGCCGCCGGGTGCGCTCATAGAGTGTCTGCCAGCGCCCCCGCACCCGGTAAACCGCCCACAGTTGCCGCTCCCAGCGAAGCCATTCGGGCGTCGGCTGCGGCGGGGGTCCCTGGGTTTCCAGTATGTCCTGCGCCAGTTCCAGCACGTTGGCGCGCACCAGATTTTGCACGCGCGCCAGTTCTTGCGTGAAGGGTGGCGGTGGGGTGGTTTCGGTGGCGGTTGTGGTTTCGGCTTCCGCTTCGGTTGTGGTTTCCGTCGGGGTTTGCGCGAAAACGGCGCCGGCAAAACATAACCAACACAACAAACCGACCGGCAACGTCAGCGGCTTATACGCGCACACACCTCCGGGGCAACGACAACGCCGCCCCCGCCCCGCACACCGACATCGCTCCCGCGCGGGCATGATTAGCCGCGAATTTTCTCCTTGATTCGCGCCGCTTTGCCGGTTCGCTCCCGCAGGTAATATAACTTGGCGCGCCGCACATCGCCGCGGCGCACGACCTCGATGCCCGCGAGCGACGGGCTATGCGTCTGGAAGACCCGCTCGACGCCCTCGCCGCCGGTCATCTTGCGCACCGTGAAGGACGAGTTGAGCCCGCGATTTTTCTTCGCCAGCACGACGCCCTCATACGCCTGAAGCCGCTCGCGGTTGCCTTCCCGCACCCGCACTTGCACCCGCACGGTGTCGCCGGGGGCGAACTCGGGCAGGTCTTGTTTGCACTGCTCGCGCTCGATTTCATCAATCACATTAGTCATCGCCTTGCTCCACTTGAGTCGCGCTTGGCGGCGCGGTGTTCACGGTAATGCGAGTAAAGCATCAGCGCGGCAAAGCCAATACCGATAACCAAAGCGAAAATCACAACATCGTTCATTTGCCTTCCTCCACCGAAGCAATAACAATCAACAGCACGCCGACCGCGGCCAGCCACAACCCTTGCGTTGGATTAAGTCCAGTCAAGGTTCGCACCAAAAGTCCATCGACCAACCCGACCGCGATAAAAACCACACCGACGTTTCCGCCGAAGCCAAGCAAGCGTTCGTGGTTGAGTTTCATTTGCATGCCCGCAGTGTAGCACACCGCCGCGTTAGTTTTTACCGCGTTGATACGCTCTCAATAACTCGCGCTGTTCGTGCCCCAGTTCGCGCCGCTCCAGCAAATCGGGGCGGCGCTCGCCGGTTCTGCCGAGCGCTTGCATTAACCGCCAGCGCCGGATTTCGGCGTGGTCGCCGCTCAGCAAAACCGCCGGCACGGCGCGCCCCTCAAACACTTCCGGGCGCGTGTAATGCGGGCAATCCAGCAACGCACCGGGCTGCCCGTCATCATCCGCTCCCGCATCCACATCGCCGGAAAACGAATCCTGGCGTGCCGACAACGCATTGCCCAGCACGCCGGGCAACAAGCGCGCGATGCCCTCAATCAGCACCATCGCCGCCAGTTCGCCGCCCGCCAGCACATAGTCGCCGAGCGATATTTCCCGGTCAACCCGGCTCTGCACGATGCGCTCGTCGATGCCCTCATACCTGCCGGCGAGCAAAATGAGCGCCGGCAGCGCCGCCAATTCGCTCAGCATCCGCTGATCGAGCCGCTCGCCCTGCGGCGAGAGATAGACCACGGGTCCCGCGTTTTCCCGCCGCGCGGCGTCAATCGCGCCCGCCAACGGCGCCGGTTTCATCAACATTCCGGCGCCGCCACCGTAGGGGCGGTCGTCCACCGCGCGATGCGCGTCGTCGGTGAAATCGCGCGGATTCCACAGCGTCACCGCCAGCGCGCCCTTGTTCACGGCTTGCGCGCAAATCCCGTTCTCCAGCACCGCGTCAAACATCCGCGGAAAAATGCTCAACGCCGCTATGTTCATCGCATCGCGCCCATGCCCCGCGCGCGCAAGCGCTAATCGGCGTCCGGGTCCCACTCCACCCGGATGCGCCCGCCCGCCACATCGACGGCGGCGATGACATCCGGGCTCCAGGGCAGAAGCCGTTCAACCGCATCGCCGCCCGATTGACCGTCGCCGTCGCCGTCACCGTCGCGCACCACCAGCACATCGTTCGCGCCGGTCTCGACCAGATGCTCGACGACGCCCAGTTCAACGCCGTCCTGTGTCACCACCGACAAGCCAATCAGCTCGCTCCAGTAATACTCCCCGTCCGGCAGCCGCGCGAGTTGCGACGGCGCAATCGCAATCCACTGACCGGGCAACCCGTCCGACGCCTCGCGGTCGTCCATCCCCGCCAGTTTCGCCAGCAGTTTGTGCCGCTGCCGCCGCGCGGAAGCAACCCGCACCGACCGCCAACGCCCCGCATCACGCCGCGCCGCCAGCAACCAACGCTCATACTCCAAAATCTGCTCCGCCGGGCGGGTATAAGAAAACACCTTGACCCAGCCACGCACGCCGTGATGCCCGGTAATCTTCCCCACAATCACCGGCGGCGCCTCGTCCGGCGGCGCCGAACGCGCCCCCACAAAACCGCCCCGCTCCGACTCACCCCCCCGCAAAGCAACGCCCACCCGCACCGACACCCCCATGTCACCCGCTCACGCAGACGACGCGGGCTCCGCCGGCTTTTTGGGTTCTGTGGGGGGGGTGGGGTCGTCGGGGTTGTCCGCATCCGCAGATGACACAGATGTCACAGATGCTGATGCCGCAGATGCTGATACCGCTTTTGACTGCTTGGCAGGCTTGTCTGATTTCTCAGGTTTATCTGTCGGCTCAGATTCTTTTGGTTTGGCTTCCGTTGGCTTATCAGACGGCTCGGCTTTTTCCGACTTGACCTCCGCCGATTTCTCGGTCGACTCAGGTTCTTTCGATTTGGCTTCCGCCGGCTTATCAGTCGGCTCGGCAGACGACTCGGCTTTTTCCGGCTTGACCTCCGCCGATTTCTCGGTCGACTCAGGTTCCCCTGACTTGGCTTCCGCCGGCTTATCAGACGGCTCAGGTTCTTTCGACTTGGCCGCCGCCGATGCCGGGGCTTCCTTGGCGGACGGCTCTGTTTTCGCCGGCTTATCAGCCTGCTTGGGCTTTTCCGGCCTCGCCACCGCCGCCGTCTTGGCTTGCTTATACAGTTGGCTCACCCGCTCACTCGGTCGGGCGCCCCGGGCGATCCAGTGGTCAACCCGCTCGGTGTCGAGGCGCAGTTTAATCTCCTGACCGGAAGCAATCGGGTTGTAAAAACCCACCCGCTCAATAAACCGCCCCCGCAACGCGCGGCGCTGGTCCGCCACCAAAATCGAATAAAACGGCCGCTTCTTCGAGCCGCCCCGAGACAAACGAATGGTTACCATCGCTGATTTGTTCCCCGCTAAAATGGTTGCTACATCGTAAAAGCGCGCGATTTTAGCATAAAACGGGGTGGGTGGAAGGGGGAGCCGCCAACTTCGTCATTCCACTACTCCGTCATTCTCGAGCGTTAGCGCCCGTTGCCGCGTAGCGGCTTACGGGCGCTTACGACCTCGGGAATCTCCCTAATCTACCGTGAATTCCAACAAAGCCGTCATTCCCGCAGAGCCTGCCCCCGCAGTGTGTTAGCGGGGGAAGCGGGAATGGCGTTGTTTGGGCTCAGCGCCAGTCTGAGAAAGATTCCCGAGGACGCAAGTGTCCGTAAGCCGCCGCTTAAAAGAAAAAGCGCGGCGGCAACGGACACTAACGCTCGAGAATGACGAGTGGTTGGGAATTCCCGCGCCGGACAGAAGGGCGCGTATCAGAAAAAAAACACACACCCAACACCCCCTCAACCAAACCGCCTTGGCCGCAAGCCGCCCTGAAACCACTGCACAAAAGTGTAAATGCTATAAACCGGCACCCCAAGCGCGTGTTGTAGGTCGGCGGCGTAGGGGGGCATGTTGGTGCATTCCAGTACGATGGCGCCGACTTCGGGGTGGTGGGTTAGTAGGTTGGCGCCGGCGGTTAGCAGGTCGGCGCGGCTTTGTGTTACGTCGAGTCGCGGCTCGTTGCCGAGGATTGCGCGGTTGAACTCGCGCCCGCCTTCCAAGCCGATGATTGGCGTGTCCGGTGGGGCGCCGGCGGCACGCAGGTGGTCTTCGCTGAGGCTCAGCTTTTCGATGGTGACGATGCCGGCGCGCTTGCCCGGCGGCAGCAGGCGGTTGATTAGCGGCACTTGCATCAGCGACGAGACCGCCACCGGCACCGCCAGCGCGTCGGCCAGTTGCGCTTGTATCAGCGACAGAAAGCCGCAACTGCTGGTGATGCCGTCGGCGCCGTCGGCGACCAAGTCGTGCGCCGCGGCGATGAAGCGCGCGGTGGTCTGCTCGCCGCACGCGCGCACCACATCGCCGGGCGCCGCGCCGCGCACCACCTTGTAGCGCACCGGGAAGGGCCAGGTGTCGGCATTGCCAATATCGCCGGGGATGCGCGGGAAGCGGGTGTCCAGCATGAGAATGCCGACGCAGGCGCGGTCGGGCGGCGGCGGGTTTTCGCCGGTGGGGTTGTGCGTGGGCATCGTGGAGCGTCAGCGGGTGTAAAATTGATGCGATATTGACACTTCGCATAACGGCTGACAATGTTTCAATGGGATGGATGACACGGGGGGCTATTAAGCAAAGTTGGCAAGAACAACGACCCCAACAAAAACAAAATCTCGTCATTCACAACAACGTCGTCATTCCCCCTACTTCGTCATTCTCGAGCGTTAGTGTCCGTTTGCCGCCGCGCTTTTTCTTTTAAGCGGCGGCTTACGGACACTTACGTCCTCGGGAATCTCCCTAAGATTGGCACGGGCTTTGTTGGAATTCACGGTAGTCTTAGGGAGATTCCCGAATCGAAGAAAATATGGTCGCTGGCGCTCCCTATTTTCTACCGTTCGAGAATGACGAGGTTGTTGTTTTTTGAATGACGAGGAGTTGTTTTTTGTTTGTCAATTTGACTTGATAGTTCCCATAACAAACAATCGGTCGGTATCATCGGCATTATCGACAAAACAAAACCCCAACCCAATGAACAACCAAAAACCCGTCGGCATTATCGGCGCCGGTATTGTCGGCATCGCCAGCGCCCTGCACTTGTTGCGTATGGGGCGCAAGGTGATTGTCTTCGACAAAACCGGACCGGGCGCCGGCGCTTCCACCGGCAACGGCGGCATCCTCGCTTGTTGTGCGATTGTGCCGGTGACGGTGCCGGGGGTGTGGCGGCAGGCGCCTCGGATGTTGTTTGAGCGGGATGGGGCGTTGTTTTTGCGGTGGGTTTATTTGCCGCGGTTGTTGCCGTGGTTGTTGCCGTATGTTGCCAACGCGCGGCGTGAGCGGGCGGGTTATATTGCGCGTGCGCTGGCGCCGTTGGTGTGCGACAGCGTTGCCGAACACCGCGCGCTCGCCGCCGACAGCGTGGCGGCGCGGCGCATTCGGGCTTGCGATTACCTGTTCGTCTATCGTGACCGCGCGGCGTTTGACGCCGAGCGTTTCGTCTGGGGGTTGCGCGCCGAAGCCGGCTTTTCCTGGGAGGCGTTGGAAGGCGGCGCGGTGCGGGAGTTTGAGCCGGCGGTCTCACCGTCCCACGGCTACGCCGTCCGGCTGGGCAATCACGCCACCATCGCCTCGCCCGGCGACTATGTGCGCGAACTCGCCGGCGAGGTCGTGCGACTCGGCGGTGAAGTAACGCGCGCCGAGGTCACCGACTTGCGCCCGCGCGATGACGGCGTGGCAATCATCACGCGCGGCGGTCCGGCGGACGGCATCGCGGTGTCGGCGGCGGTGATTGCGTCGGGGGCGTGGTCGGGTCCGCTCGGGCGGCGCTTCGGCGCCAACGTGCCATTGGAGAGCGAGCGCGGCTATCACCTGCACTTCCACCACGCCGACGGCGCGCCGCGCACGCCGTTGATGTACGCGCAGCGCAAGGTCGTGGCGACGCCGATGGACGGCGACCTGCGCCTCGCCGGCACGGTGGAATACGGCGGCTTGCGGGCGGGCGCGCGCGCGGCGCCGTTGCGGATGTTGCGGCGCACCGCGCGCGAGTTGCTGCCGGAAATGCGCGCCGAATCGCAGAGCGAATGGCTCGGCCACCGCCCCGCCACCACCGACAGCCTACCCCTGCTCGGACCGTCGCCGTCCAACCCGCGAGTGTTCTTCGCCTGCGGCCACCACCACGTCGGCCTGACCGCCGGCGCCAAGAGCGGCCGCCTCGTGGCGCAAATGGTCTGCGATTGCAATCCGGGGGTGGATGTGTCAGCCTATCGCGCGGACCGTGGCCGCGTCGCCCCCGGCGCAAAGTCCATCTGAGCGCCGCCCAAGTACCACCAAAACTCTTGAGAGGATAAACCAATGCTAAACATCAAAGAGAAAACGCGCCGCATGCACGTGCGCGGCGTTTCGTTGTCATTGCTGCTGGTTGCGTTGGCGCCGGGTGTGGCGCTGGCGGAGAAGTGGGATATGCCGATGGCTTATGCCGACAGCAACTTCCACACGCAGAACGGCAAGGCGTTCGCCGAGGCGGTTCGCATCGCCACCGGCGGCGAGTTGGACATCGTCGTGCACAGCAGCGGCTCGCTCTTCAAGGGCTCGGAAATCAAGCGTGCGGTGCAGACCAATCAGGTGCCGATCGGCGAGCGCTTGTTGTCGGGTCACCAGAACGAGAACGTCCTGTTCGGCTTCGACTCGGTGCCGTTCCTCGCCACTTCATACGCCGACTCGCAGAAACTGTGGGAGGCGGCGCGCCCCAAACTTGAGGAAATTCTCGCCGCGCAAGGGCTGGTGTTGCTGTACTCAGTGCCGTGGCCGCCGCAGGGTTTGTATTTCAACAAAGAAGTCAATTCCGTCGCCGACACCGGCGGGCTCAAGTTCCGCTCTTATAACAACTCCACCGCGCGCGTCGCCGAGTTGATGGGGATGCAGCCGGTGCAGATTGAGGCGGCGGAATTGTCGCAGGCGCTTGCCACCGGCGTGGTCGAGGCGTTCGTGTCGTCCGGCTCGACCGGCTACGACCGCAAGGTGTGGGAGCATCTGAGCCACTTCTATTCGGTCAATGCGTGGCTGCCGCGCAACACCGTGTTCGCCAGCAAGGAGGCGTGGGATGCCCTCGACGCGCAGACGCGCAACATCGTCAAGGGCGTGGCGCTGATGGCGGAAGCCGCCGGCACCGCGCGCTCCGAGCAGTTGGCGGACTGGTATGTCGCGCAACTCGCTGCCAACGGCATGACCGTGGGACCGGCGTCGGGGCAATTGCTCGGCGATTTTCAATCCATTGGCGAGCGTATGACCGATGAATGGTTGGAAGCCGCCGGCGACGATGGGCGCGGTATTGTGGATGCTTTTAAGCGTTGAGCCCGCCCGCATGACCGCCCTTCCCTTTCAGACGGGCGTGGCGGACGCGACTGACACCGGCGCGCTATGAACAAAACTCCCGCCACCGCCACCGCGCGCTTGCGCACCGCCGTGGACCAACTCTACCGCCTGTGCGGCGCGCTCGCCGGCGCCTGCTTGCTGGCGTTGCTCACGGTCATCGTCATCCAGATGGCGGCGCGCTGGCTGGGCTTCCCCTTCCCCGGCTCGACCGACTACGCCGGCTACCTGATGGCGGCGGCTTCGTTCTTCGCGCTCGGCTACGCGCTCGGCCACGGCGCGCACATTCGCGTCAACCTGCTGCTCTCCAAACTCGGGCGCTTCCGGCGCATCGGCGAGATTTGGTGCCTGCTGGTCGGCAGCGCGCTGGCGGTGTATTTCGCGTGGTTCGCGGTCAAAGCCAACTACCTGTCGTGGCGGCTCAACGATATATCCCAGGGGCAGGACGCCACGCCGCTGTGGATTCCGCAACTGACGATGTCCGCCGGCACCGTGGTGCTCGCCATCGCGATGCTCGACCACCTGCTGCGGGCGCTCAGCGGCAAGCGCGAACTGTGGCGCTCGCCACCGGGCGAGCGCGCGCCGCCGTCTCAGGCGCGGACACCGTAACCGGGCGTTTCAATGGAGCACTTCGCGCTCACCGGCATCTTCCTGTTCACGCTGTTTCTGCTGCTCGGCACCGGCGTGTGGGTCGGGCTGGCGTTGCTCGGCGTGGCGCTGGTCGGCATGGATTTGTTCACCCTGCGACCGGCGGGCGACACCATGATTACGACCATCTGGACGTCGTCATCCAGTTGGTCGCTGACCGCATTGCCGCTGTTCATCTGGATGGGCGAGATTCTCTATCGCACCCGCCTCAGCGAGGACATGTTCCGCGGGCTGGCGCCGTGGATGGCGGGGCTGCCGGGGCGCTTGTTGCACACCAATATAGTCGGCTGCACCATCTTCGCCGCGGTGTCGGGCTCGTCGGCTGCAACGCTGACGACCGTCGGCAAGATGTCCATCCCGGAGTTGCGCAAGCGCGGCTATCCCGAGTTTATGATCATCGGCACGCTCGCCGGCGCCGCCACGCTCGGGCTGATGATTCCGCCCTCGCTGACGCTCATCGTCTATGGCGTCACCATCAACGAATCCATCAGCCAATTGTTTCTCGCCGGGGTCGTGCCGGGGCTGGTGCTCGCCGGGCTGTTCATGGGCTACGTCGCGGTGTGGTCGGTGTTGCGCCCCGCCGAGGTGCCGCCGCGCGAGCCGCGCAAATCGCTCAAAACCATGCTCGCCGAATCGCGCCTGCTGATTCCGCTCATCGTGCTGGTGACCGCGGTCATCGGCTCGATGTATGCGGGCATCGCCACCGCCACCGAAGCCGCCGCCTTCGGCGTCATCGGCTCGCTGCTGCTGGCGGCGAGTCAGGGCTCGCTCAACCTGCGCACCTTCGGCGGCTCGCTGATGGGCGCGGTTCGCACTTCGGCGATGATTGCGCTGATTTTGATGGGGGCGGCGTTCCTGTCCCTCAGCATGGGCTTCACCGGCTTGCCGCGCGCGCTCGCCGAATGGATTGCCGCGCTCGGGCTGACCCAGGTCGGGCTGCTGCTCGCGCTGATGGGGTTCTACATCATCATCGGCTGCTTCCTCGACGGCATCTCGGCGGTGGTGCTGACCATGGCGGTGGTCGAGCCGATGGTTCGCCAAGCCGGAATCGACATCATCTGGTTCGGCATATTCATCGTGGTGGTGGTGGAAATGGCGCAAATCACGCCGCCCATCGGCTTCAACCTGTTCGTCATGCAGGGCATCGCCGGGCACGAAATCGGCTACGTGGCGCGCACCGCCCTGCCGATGTTCCTGCTGATGGTGGTCATGGTCGGCTTGCTCATCGCGTTCCCGGAAATCGCCACCTGGCTGCCGGACAACGCGCGCGCCGTGAGTTCGCGCTGAGCCGTGTGCATCGGATGAGCGACGTCTATTCGGTCAAACGCCTAACCGGCGAAATCCGCGAATTGCTGGAAAGCGGTTACCGCGAAATCTGGGTTGAAGGCGAAATATCCAACCTCGCCGCGCCGGCTTCCGGGCACCGGTATTTTTCGCTCAAAGAGGACGACGCGGTCATCCGCTGCGCGCTGTTCAAGCACCGCCGACGGCACTGCGCCGCGAACCCCGCCGACGGAATGCAGGCGCTGTTGCGCGGGCGAATCTCGCTGTATGAACCGCGCGGCGACTTGCAACTAATAGTCTCCCACCTTGAAGACGCCGGCGAAGGCGCGTTGCGGCGCGAGTTCGAGCGGCTCAAACGGCAACTGTCCGCCGAGGGCTTGTTCGACGAGCGCCATAAAAAACCGCTGCCGGCTTACCCGAGCGTCATCGGCGTCATCAGCTCGCACAGCGGCGCGGCGCTGCACGACGTGCGCGTCACGCTGGAGCGGCGCTACCCGCTCGCCCGGCTGGTGGTATACCCGACGCCGGTGCAAGGCGCCGACGCCGCCGACGGCATCATCCGCATGCTCGCCCTCGCCAACCGCCGACGCGCGGAAACCGGCGCGGCGGACTTGCTCATCCTCGCGCGCGGCGGCGGCTCGTTGGAGGACTTGCAAGCATTCAACGACGAGCGCGTGGCGCGCGCCATCTTCGCGTCCGAGTTGCCGGTGGTCAGCGCGGTGGGCCACGAAACCGACTTCACCATCGCCGATTGGGTCGCCGACATACGCGCCCCCACCCCGACCGCGGCGGCGGAAGTGGTCGCGCCCGAACTCGCGCAGCTGCGCGCCGCGCTCCACCACCAAACCGCCGCCCTGCGCCGCGCCATGCAACACGCGCTGGATGTGCAACGGCAGAACCTGGACTACACCGCCAACCGCCTGGTGCATCCGCGACACCGCCTGCAACTGGCGCGGCAGTCGCATCGCGCGCTGACGAGAGAATTGACACACCGAATCAACGCCCGCCTCAGCCATCACCGCCTGCAAATCCAACAACAAGCCGCCGAGTTACGCTACCACTCCCCGCAAGCACAACTGGCAAAAAACCGCCGCCACCTAACCGCCACCCACAACCGCCTAACCACCGCCACCACCACCCACCTAACCACCGCCCGCCACCGCACCGCCCACCTAACCAACGCCCTAAACCTAATAAGCCCCGCCCACACCCTCGAACGCGGCTACGCCATCCTCCAAAACAACCACCAAGAAGTCATAAGAGATCCGACAGAAACTCAGAAGGGTCAGGCTCTAACTGCTACTGTTGCGCGGGGGCGGTTTTTGTGTGTGGTTGAGCGGACTGTTAGTGAGGAGTCTGCCATCGCTCGTCATTCTCGAATGATAGAAAAATAATCCCCTACTTCGTCATTCTCGAACGGTAGAAAATAGGGAGCCGATAGGCGACCATATTTTCTTCGCTTCGGGAATCTCCCTAAGACTACCGTGAATTCCAACAAAGCCCGTGCCAATCTGAGGGAGATTCCCGAGGTCGTAAGTGTCCGTAAGCCGCCGCTTAAAAGAAAAAGCGCGGCGGCAACGGACACTAACGCTCGAGAATGACGAGTAATTGGGAATGGCGTTGCTTGGGTTCAGTGCTAGCCTTGTCCAAGCGCGGGCGACTTTGCCGCTTTGTACCGCCGCACTTTCCCGCGCCGGCTTCTTGTGTTGGCGTAGCCAACTCGCTCACTACGACTTACGTTTCTTGTAAGGATTGTCTCCGGAGCGGGGGATTATTCGGATGGGGGTGCCGGCTAAGCGGTAGGTTCGGGCGAAGAAGTTGGCTAGGTAGCGGCGGTAGGTGTTGGGGAGTTTTTCGGCTCGGTTGCCGTGGACTATGATGATGGGCGGGTTTTTGCCGGCTTGGTGGGCGAATTTCAGGCGCATTGGGCGGCGGTTTTGCATGGGGGGTGGGGTGCGTTGGATGGCTTTTTCCAGCGTGCGGTTGAGGCTGGAGGTGGCGATGCTTATCATCGCGCTTTTGTAGGCGCGCATCGCCGCCGGCAGCACGTCCGCCAGATTGGAGCCGTGCAGCGCCGAGATGAAGAGGATTTCCGGGTTGGGCAGGAACGGCAGTTTGAGTTCCAGTTCGTCTTTGATTTTTTTGCGCTGGCGGTTTTCCAGCCGGTCCCATTTGTTGACCACCACCACCAGCGAGCGCCCCATGTCTTGAATCATGCCGGCGATGGCGGCGTCTTGAAAACCGATTTCACTGGTCGCGTCCAGCATCAAGAGCGCGACGTTGGCTTCTTCCACCGCTTGCAATGCCTTGATGACCGAAAACTTTTCCAGCGTTTCATCAACGCGCGATTTTCGGCGCACGCCGGCGGTGTCAATCAGGATGAAGTCTTGCCCGTCGATGCAAAGCGGCATACGCACGCTGTCGCGGGTGGTGCCGGGCACGTCGCTGACCAGCACGCGCGAGGCGCCCGCCAGTTTGTTGGCGAGGGTGGATTTGCCGACGTTGGGGCGCCCCGCCAGCGTGATTTTGGGGATGCCGGTGTCTTGCGGTTCGCGCTCCGCCGCCTCATCGCCGAGAGCGCCGAGCACGGTGTCGAGCATTTCCTCGACGCCATCGCCGCGCTTCGCCGAAATCGCGAGCGGCTCGCCCAAGCCCAATGCCTGAAACTCGGCGGCGGCGAGTTCGGGCTCCACGCCTTCGCTTTTGTTGACCAGCACGAAGACCTTCGCGTCGCCGTGCCGCAACTGCGCGCCAATGTCGCGGTCCTGCGGCGCCAGCCCGTCATCCGCATCCACGATGAACAGCACCGCCTGCGCTTCTTCCAATGCCAGCGCGACCTGCTCGCGGATGATGGCGCCGAAAGGTCCCTGCTCCGCATCCAAGCCGCCGGTGTCCACCGCCAGAAATCCCTTGCGCCCGATTTTGCCGTGACCATACAGGCGGTCGCGGGTGACGCCCGGTTGGTCGTCGACGATGGCGTCGCGCGAGCGGGTCAGGCGGTTGAACAGGGTGGATTTGCCGACATTCGGCCTTCCAACCAGAGCGAGCACGGGGAGCATGATGGGAGCAAGTTCGGCGCGGGTTTGCGGGCGGTGGCGGTACCGGAAAGGGTCGTTATTTCACGCCAACCGCAATTCGCAACGGCGCGCGGTCAGTTGTCGTCGGCGCGCAACGACAACGCGCTGATGTTGCCCGCCGACGAGAAGACCGCGAACTGCTCCGGTCCCGGCACCAGCGCGACCACCGCGCCGCTCACCACGCGCCGGGTTTCCAGCAGCGCGCCGTCGCTGAGGTCGAACGAGTGAATGTTGCCGCGCGCATCGCCCACCAGCACGCGCTCGCGCACCACCAGCGGGCGGCTCATTCCGTGCCCGCGAAACCCTTCCTGCGTCCACAGCGTCTCGCCCGTTTCGGCGTCAAGCGCGACCACTTCGCCGAATTCGCCGGTGACCAGCAGCCGCCCGCCGCCGAGCGACATCGGCAGCCGCGAGGACACCTTGGCTTTCCATTTGAGCGCCGCGTCCTGCAATTGCAGCGCCGCGACATTGCCCTGATAGGTCGCGGTATACACCGTGGTCTGCGACACCAGCGGCGCGGTGTCCGAATCGGTCATGCGCTCCAACTCGTTGCGCCCGCGGGCGAACGACACCTCGGTCTCCCAGTATTCGCGCCCGGTGACCACGCTGTTGGCGAGCAGTTTGCCGTTTGCCAGGCCGATGAAGACCGCATCGCCGCTAATCATCGGCGGCGAGTCGCCGTGGATGCTGAGACCCGGCGCCTCCCTTTCAAACGACCACACGACCTCGCCGGCATCGGCGTCCAGGGCGGCGACCAGCCCGCCGGCGGTGCGCGCGACCACCCGCCCGTTGCCGACCGCCGGAATCGCCGAAATCTGGCGGTTGAGCGGCGACTCCCACAGCACCTCGCCGGTATCGGCGCTCAGCGCCACGACCCTGCCATCATCCAGCGCCACCGCCGCAATCGCATCATCCACGCCGACGCCGACGCCGGAGAAAATGTCCGCCCCGAGGTCGCGCCGCCAGAGGGTGGCGCCGTTTTTCGGGTTGAGTTTGAACACGCTGCCGTTGCGGCTGGCGGCATACACGCCGTCGCCGCCATATACCGGTTGCAGGAGCGCATAGCCGTTTTCCGCGCCGGCGCCGAGGCTCTTGCGCCACAGCACGCTGATCTCAGACGCCCCGGCGGCGCTGGGCGGCGCCCGCGGCGCCACCGGCTCCTGATAGGTTCCCCACTCCGTCTCGTCCTTGTTCCGGGATTGACAGCCCGACACCAGCAACCCGGCGCCGACCAACATCATCAACAACCGCTTCACCTTAGCCGCCGAGACCGTCCAGTTTGAGTTTGAGTACGGCGCGCTCCGCCGATGCCGGCGGCAACGCTTCAACGCTGGCTTCATAGGCGCTGCGCGCGCCGGCGGTGTCGCCCTTTTGCAGGTAGGCGTCGCCGATTAACTCGTTGTAGCGCGTGCCGAATCCGGCGGTCTCGCCGATCTGCGATTGCAACAACGCGACCGCATCATCCGCCGCCCCGGTCGCCAGCAAAACCGACGCCAACCGCAAACGCGCGATATGCAGCAAGCCGTCGTCCTCGCTGTTCGCCAGCACCCATTCGAGGGCTTGCGCGCCGCGGTCGAGGTCGCCGCCGTCAACCGCGAGTTTGGCGAGCGCGAATGCGGCGTGAATCGCGTACGGGGTGGAGGCATACGCGGACATCAACTCATCGGCGGTGGCTTGGATGGCGGCGGTGGTTTCGGAGTCGGTTTCGGTTTCGGCTTCATCGGTTTCGTCGGCGTCGTCCTCAGCCTCAGTCTGAATCAGATACTGCAATTGCTCGAACAAATTGGACGCGGTTTCCGCCTGGGTTTCCTGGTGATGCTGCCAGTAGTTGAAACCGATGACCGCCGACAAGCCGATTACGGCGCCGCCGACAATCGCGCGACCGTGGTCTTTCCACCACGCTTTGGCGCGCTCCAGCTCCGGGTCTCCGGCGAATTGGGGTTTGTCTTCGTCTGCCATCTTGCTCTTCGCTAAATATGTTTTTGACACCAATCAACCAACGCATCGGCGCTGATTTCGCTGCTCTCGCCGTCATCGCGCAACGGCTTCACCCGCACCGTGCCGGCGGATGCCGAATCGGTGATGACCGCGATGCGCGCGCCGCTTAAGTCCGCGCGCCTCATCTGGTTCTTCAGTTTGCCGCCGCCGCAGTGGGTGGTCACCGCAAACCCAGCGTGGCGCAATGTTTCCGACACCGCCACCGCCTCGGCTTGCGCTTGCGCCTGCACCTGCGACGAGTCACCGGCGGACACCACATAAACATCGGTGATGGAGCGGGCGTCGCCGTTGTCACGCGCGCGCACCAGTTCCACCAACCGCTCGATGCCGATGGCGAAACCGACCGCCGGGGTCGGCTTGCCGCCGCGATTTTCCACCAGCAAATCATACCGCCCGCCCGCGCACACCGCATTTTGCGCGCCCAGCCGCTCGCTGTCGGTCATCCACTCGAACACGGCGCCGGTGTAGTAATCCAGCCCGCGCACCAAGCGCGGATTAACCGCGTATTCTATACCAGAGCGCCGCAAAGATTCGCATAAACCGTCGAAGTGCGCGCGCGATGCGTCGTCGAGGAAGGGCAGGATGTCGGGCGCGCCGATGACCACTTTGCGCGTGGCGGCGACCTTGCTGTCCAGTATACGCAGCGGATTGGTGGTCAGCCGTCTCAGGCTGTCGCTGTCCAGATGTTGGCGGTGCGCGGAAAAATAGTCTTGCAACGCACGCCGGTAAGCCGCCCCGGTTTGCGGCGAGCCGAGCGTATTGATTTGCAAGTGAACATCGCCGTCCGCAAGCCCCAGCCGACGCCAAATGCCGGCGCCGACTCGAATCACCTCGGCGTCGATGTCGGGACCGTGCCAGCCGAACGCTTCAATGCCGAACTGGTGAAACTGGCGGTAGCGCCCTTTCTGCGGTCGCTCGCGCCGGAACATCGGACCCATATACCACAGCCGCCGCTGCTGGTTGTGCAGCAAGCCGTGCTGGTTGCAGGCGCGCACGGTGCTGGCGGTCGCCTCCGGGCGCAGCGCGAGATGTTCGTCCCCGCTGTCGGTAAAGGTATACATTTCCTTTTGGACGATGTCGCTCTGGTCGCCGATGGACTGCGTGAACAACTCGGTTTTCTCCACCACCGGCGTGCGAATTTCCTGATAGCCATAGCCCCAAGCGGTTTCCCTGAGCACCGCTTCGACGCGGTGCCAAACGCCGATTTGCTCCGGCAACAAATCGTTCATCCCGCGCACGGCTTGCAGGCGTTGCGGCATCGTTATTGCGTGCCGATGTTGAAGCGCGCGAACAAGCCGCGCACATTCGAGGTGACCGGCACCGGTTTGCCGCGGTATTCCACCGCCACGCCTTTGGCGTTGCCGATGAACACCGAGAACGGCGGCTTGCCTTCCAGCGTCAGCCGTTGCCCGCGGTCCACGGTGCGATAAATCAACCGCTCGCCGGCGTCGTCGCGAATGTCAATCCAAGATTTGCGCTCGACCGCCAGGATGATTTCGTTGGGCGAAGCGAGTGGCGTTTGCGGTTGGGCGGACGACTCGTCTTCGGGGTTGGCTTGCGCGCCGGTTGCCGGCGACGCATCACCGGTGTCGGCGTCATCCGTTTCGGAAAAATTCGGCTCAGGCAGGGCAATCAGCGATTCGTGCCGGGCGAGCGAATCGGGGGCGTCGTTGTGATTTATATCGCCGCCCCACGCCTCCTTTGACGCGGCTGTCGGCGACGCCACCGCCGCCGCAGCGGGCGTTTGCGTCTGCGGCTGCGCGTCCCGCCAGCCATGCCACTGCGGAAAAAACGCGTCATCCGGGCTCTGCCAATACCACAGCGAGCCGAGGAAAATCACCGACAGCAACCCGAACAAAAGCGCCACGCGGTGACGCGCTTGCTCGGCGCTGCCGTGCTGTTGCTGATGCCCGAATTCCGGCGCAATGTCCGAAGTCGGCGCCGACAACTGCGGCTTGTGCGCTTCGATGGACGCATCAATGGAAATGTCCAGCAAGCCCGCGTAGGTTTTCCAGTAGCCGAGAATGTAGGTCTCGCCGGGCAGTTTGTGATACGCGTCGCTTTCCAGCGCATCCATCGTCGCGCGCGACAGGCACAACGCGCCCGCCACGTCGTCCACCGACCAGCCGTACTCAAGCCGCTGGTTGCGCAGCAGTGTGCCGGGGCGTGGGGGCGGGTTCACATCGGAGAGTTTGTCGTACACAACCGGGGGGCAGTCTCAATCAAAGCGGCAAAATGATAGCAAAACGGCGGCGCGGGTGAAACGCCCGCTAGCAGGTTGCGGGGGTTGCCGGCGCCGCCGCTTGCCGGAGTCGGCGGGAGCGTTGGGTGCGGTCAATCACCTTGCCGGTCAGTTGCCCGCAGGCGGCGTCAATGTCGTCGCCGCGCGTCTTGCGCGTGATGGTGAAGATGTTTTTGTCGAGCAAGATGTCCCGAAACCGCTCGATTGCCGGGCGCGCCGAGCGCGCGTATTCAATGCCCGGCGACGGGTTGAAGGGAATCAGGTTGACTTTGGCGGGCAGGTCGCCGAGGAGACGCGCCAGCGCGCGCGCCTGCGCCGGGCGGTCGTTGATGTCTTTCAGCAGCACATACTCAAAGGTGATGTGCCGGCGGTCGTGCGCCGCGGCATAGCGCCGGCACGCCTCCAGCAACACCGCAATCGGATACTTCTTGTTGAGCGGAACCAGTTGGTCGCGCAGTTCGTCGTCGGGCGCGTGCAGCGAGACCGCGAGGCTGACCGGGCAAGTTGCGCCCAGCCGGTCGATGGCGGGCGCCAGCCCGGCGGTGCTGAGCGTGACGCGCCGACGCGACAAACCAAACGAGAGGTCGTCCATCATCAGGCGCATCGCGGAGACGACGTGGTTGAAATTGAGCAACGGCTCGCCCATTCCCATCATGACGACGTTGGTGACCGGTTGGCGGTCGGAATCGGCATGACTTGCGCGGGCGGGCGCATCGGCGTCGCGTTTCATAGACAGCAACGCGCGATTGGCGACCCACACCTGCCCGATGATTTCGTCCACCGTCAGGTTGCGGTTGAAGCCCTGGCGGGCGGTCGCGCAGAAACTGCAGTTGAGGCCGCAGCCGACCTGAGACGACACGCACAACGTGCCACGCTCCGGTTGTGGAATGAAGACGGTCTCGATGCAGTTGCCGTCGGCGAGCCTGAGCAGCCATTTGACCGTGCCGTCCGCCGACACTTGCTCGGCGGCGATTTCGGGCGCGCGGATGCCGGCTTCGCGGCTCAGGCGCACGCGCAACGGCTTGCTGAGGTCGGTCATGGCGTCGATGGAGGTGACCCGGCGCTGATAAATCCAGCGCAACACCTGGCGGGCGTGGAAGCGTTTTTCGCCCATGTCGCTGAACAGGGATTCCATCGACGCGCGGTCGAGGGACATCAGGTTGGTGGCGGTCGGTGGCATCGTTGGAGGGGTTGTTGAAACTCGCGCCGGTTGCTCCTCAGCGCGCGGCGCCTCTATGCCCCGACTCCGGTGCGCGGGCAAATCTGCGCGTCGTCGAAGAAAAACGCGATTTCCTGCGCGGCGGTTTCCGGCGCATCCGAGCCGTGCACCGCGTTTTGCTCCACATTGGCGGCGAAGTCGGCGCGAATCGTGCCGGCGTCGGCGACCGCCGGGTCGGTTGCGCCCATCACTTCGCGGTTGCGGGCGATGGCGTTCTCCCCCTCCAGCACCTGCGCCACGATGGGACCCGACGTCATAAAATCCACCAAGTCGGCGTAGAACGGTCGCGCCTTGTGAACCGCGTAAAATTGCTCGGCCTGCTCGCGGCTCAAGCGAAGCATCCGCGCCGCCACAATCCGCAAACCGGCGCCCTCAAACCGCCGGTAGATTTCGCCAATCAGGTTTCCCCCGACCGCGTCCGGTTTAATCATCGACAAAGTGCGCTCAATGGCCATCAACTGCTCCGGGGTTTGTCAGGTAGGTGGGGCGACTGCAACGAGGAGCGAGGCTTCCCATTGCGCTGATTTCAAAGGGTGGCGATTATACCCATTAGTCGACCCGCCGGGCAATCAACACATCGCCCTCAACGCCAACGGCATTGACCTCAACTTCAACCCAGTCCCCCGCCGAGCACTCTGAGTCAGCCACCCCCCGCCGCCACTCAAACATCACCGGAAAATAATCCGCCGCGCGGGCGAACGCGAAGCCGTCCGGCAAGTTGTCGCGTGTCTCGGTCAGCACTCTGAGGCGCGCGCCGATGTGCCGCGCGGCGACTTCGCGCCACACTTCGCGGCCGCATTCGCGCACCCGCGCGGCGCGGCGTTTGCGCTCGGGCGGCGGCACTTGGGAGGGGATTCTCGCCGCCGGCGTGCCGGGGCGGGAAGAGTAGGTGAACACGTGGGGATACGCGATTTCCAGGTCTTCCACCGCGCGCAAGGTCTCGGCAAAATGCGCGCCGGTTTCGGTCGGGAAGCCGACCAGAATGTCGGCGCTCAGCACCAGATGCGGCGCCGCGCGGCGCAGTTTTTCGATGCGCTCGTAGATGACCTCGCGGGTCGCCCGGCGCTTCATTCGTTTCAGGATGAGCGTGTTGCCGCTTTGCAGGGACAGGTGCAGTTGCGGGCAGATGACCGGCTCGGTGGCGATGAGGTCGATGAGTTCATCGGTGATATGCGCCGGGTCGATGGAACTCAAGCGCAGGCGAAAGTCCCCGTCAACGGCGCATAGTTGGCGCAGCAAAGCGGTCAAGTTGCGGCTCGGTTCGGCGTCAAAATCGGTGCCGTAAGAGCCGATGTCGACGCCGCAAATCACCAGTTCGCGGTAGCCGTTCATCACCAGCCGCTCGACCTGCCGCCGAATCAAGCGGGCGGAAAAAGAGCGGTTGGGTCCGCGCGCTTTGTGGATGACGCAGAAGGTGCAGCCCTGGTCGCAGCCCTGCTGGATTTGCACGAAGGCGCGCGTGCGCCCGTCCAGCCCGCTGACCAACTGCGCCGGCAGGCTGATTTCGCGGTCGACATCGCCCACCATGACCGGCGGCAACTCGCCGCCATCGCGCCCGCGCCGCGCCAGCAACGCCGGAATGTCCAGTTTGCGACCGTTGCCGACCACCCAATCGACGCCGGGAATCGCCGCGCAGGCATGCGGGTCAATCTGCGCGTAGCAGCCCGTGACCACAACCCAGGCCGCCGGATTGTCGCGCACCGCGCGGCGCACCAGTTGACGCGCCTGGCGGTCGGCCTCGGCGGTGACGGTGCAGGTGTTAATCAGGCAGAGGTCGGCGCGCTCGTGCCGCCCAACCCGGCGATAGCGTTGCGCCACCAGTTGCTGCGCGATGAATTCCGACTCAAAACTGTTGACTTTGCAGCCCAGCGTTGAAATGGAAAATCGTTTGCCCTCGGCGGGCGGCGGTGTCGGCGGTGACAGCGGCAGTGGCGGGCGCACTGCGATGGAAGCGGCGGTGGAAATGGCGGGGCGGGGGCGGTTAGTTGACCGTAAAACTCTCGCCGCAACCGCATTGCTCGGTCATGTTGGGGTTTCGGAAATGAAACGCCGCCGACAACCCCTCTTCCACATAGTCGATTTCGGTGCCGTTCAGAAACGCCAGATGCTCGCTTTCGACGATGACCTTGACACCGCGGCTTTCAAACACGCGGTCGGCGGCGTGAATCTCGGTCGCGTAGTCGAGGCGGTATGCCAGCCCGGAGCAACCGGAATTTTTGACGCTCAAACGCAAGCCGCGCAACCCTTCACCCGCTTGGCGGGCTTGGAGGTGGGACTTGACGCGCTCGGCGGCGGACGGGGTTAAGGTGATGGACATGGCGGATTCGGGGTCGGAGTGCGCGGCGCACGCTGATTCGATTGGCGCAGTGTAGCACACAAACAACGGCGTTTGTCGGCAATGTCAACCCCATTCCGGCGGGCGTTTTTAGCGGCGGGATGGTGGCAATTCGGCGGTGAATTTGGTTTGATAGCGTTTTTTCGCCGCCCTTTCAATGCCCCGCTCCGCGCCCCAACCCGTCGCCGCCACCGCCGCCGCCACCGCCACCACCGACCGAAAAACCCGGCGTGGTCGCGCGCGCAAGCGCTCCGCCGCGCAACAGCAAACCGCGCCCACCGCAGCACCGTATATCACCCGCGCGCTTCCGCCCTACAACCTGCTCGACGAAGAAGGGCTTGACCGCATCGAGCAACACGCCGACACGATTCTGAGCCAGTTCGGCATCGAAATCCGCGGCGACCCGGCGGCGTTGGATTTGTTCAAGCAAGCCGGCGCCGAACTCAACGGCGAGCGCCTGACCTTCGAGCCGGGGCTGGTCAAGCACATCGTGCAACGCTCCACGCCCGCCGAGTTCGTGCACGTCGCCCGCAACCCGGCGCGCTCGGCGCGCATCGGCGGGCGGCACTTGGCGCTGGCACCGGCATACGGCTCGCCGTTCGTGCGCGACCTTGAGGGCGGGCGGCGCTACGGCACCATCGAGGATTTTTGCAACCTCGTCAAACTGGCTTACCTGAGCGCGCCGATTCACTACTCCGGCGGCACCATCTGCGAGCCGTGCGACATCGCGGTCAACAAACGCCACCTCGACATGGTGTACGCGCACATGCGCTGGTCGGACAAACCGTTCATGGGCTCGGTGACCACGGCGGAGCGCGCGCGCGAATGCATCGACATGTGCCGCATCCTGTTCGGCGCCGAGACGGTGGACGAGCATTGCGTCATCCTCGGCAACATCAACGTCAACTCGCCGCTGGTGTATGACGGCATGGTCTCGCGCGTCATCCGCACCTATGCCGAGGCGGGCCAGGGCGTGGTGGTCTGCCCGTTCATCCTCGGCGGCGCCATGGGACCGGTCACGCCGGCGGCGACCATCGCCCAGGCGCACGCCGAAGCGCTGGTCGGGGTGGCGCTGACGCAACTGGTGCGCCCCGGCGCCGCCGCCATCTACGGCAACTTCCTGACCACGATGTCGCTGCGCTCCGGCGCGCCGACCTTCGGCCAGCCCGAGGCGATGCTGGCGTATATGGCGGTCGGTCAACTCGGCAGAAGACTCGGCATCCCGCTGCGCTGCGGCGGCGCATTCACCTCGTCCAAAACCGGCGACGCGCAAGCCGCCCAGGAAAGCGCCCAGTCGCTGCTACCGGCATTGCTGTCCGGCGCCAATTTCGTACTGCACGCCGCCGGCTGGCTGGAAGGCGGGCTCACCATGGGCTACGAAAAATTCATCCAGGACGCCGACCGCTGCGCGATGATGGCAAAACTATTCGCCGGCCTCTCCCTAAACGCCAACGACTTCGCCCTGGACGCCTACCGCGAAACCGAACACGGCCAACACTTCCTCGGCACCACCCACACCATGAACAACTACACCCAAGTCTACGAATCCACCACCGCCGACAGCAATTCCTACGAACAATGGCTGGAACAAGGGCAACTAAATGACGAACAACGCGCCAATGCGATTTGGAAAAAACAACTGGCGGAATATCAACCGCCGGCGATTGATGAAGGGGTGGATGAGGGGTTGTTGGCGTATATGGAGCGGATTAAGGGTGGTCGGGAGGATCGGTGGTATTAATAAAGAAAGGGAACTCCTCGTCATTCTCGAACGGTAGAAAATAGGGAGCCGACAAAAAGCCCGTCATTCTCGAACGATAGAAAAATAGGGAGCCGACAGGCGACCATATTTTTCATCGCCTTCGGGAATCTCCCTAAGGCTACCGTGAATTCCAACAAAGCCCGTGCCAGTCTTAGGGAGATTCCCGAGGACGCAAGTGTCCGTAAGCCGCCGCTTAAAGAAAAAGCGCGGCGGCAACGGACACTAACGCTCGAGAATGACGAGTTATATACCCGTCATTCTCGAACGATAGAAAAATAGGGAGCCCCCAACTTCGTCATTCTCGAACGATAGAAAAATAGGGAGCGCTAGCGACCATATTTTTCATCGCCTTCGGGAATCTCCCTAAGGCTAGCGTGGACTTTGGCGAAGCCTGTGCCAGTCTTAGGGAGATTCCCGAGGACGTAAGTGTCCGTAAGCCGCCGCTTAAAAGAAAAAGCGCGGCGGCAACGGACACTAACGCTCGAGAATGACGAGTACTTGGGAATGACGAGTACTTGGGAATGACGAGTGGTGGCGAATTTTTGTTTGTGTTGTCCGGGATGGCTTATACTTTGGCATTGTGCGCGGGGCGCTTTTGGTTTCATACTAACGGTATTTTCAGATGAAAAACGCGGTTACCGAAAAACTTATTTCCACTATCAGGCGGGCGGTTAAGCCGGTTCCCGGTGAGAGTGAGGCGGCTTTTTTGCGGGGGTTTTATCATCGGCTTTCGGGGCAGGATTTTGCGCCGCATAAGGCGCTTGAGTTTCGGGAGGCGGCGCTCAGGCAGCGGCGGCTTGGGGAGACTCGCGCGCCGGGGGAGACGTTGATTGAGGTTTATAACCTGAGCGATGCGGGCGACTCCCTGAGCGGTACGCGTAACCCCCTGAGCGATGCGCGCGCCGCCACGGTCATCAGCATCATCACCGACGACAAGCCCTTCATCATCGACTCGCTGACGATTGCACTGAATGCGATGCGCAAGACGCCGCACCGCACCATTCACCCCAGTTTTCGGGTGCGGCGCGACCACCGGCATCGCATCAAAACAATGGCGCGTTACCAGGGCGAAGCGGAGGACGGCGAGAACAACGATAACGGCGACGGCAACGAGGATGCGCGCGGCGGCTTGCTTGAGTCTTATATTCAGTTCGTCGTGGACTTCACCCCGCAGCGCGAGCATCAGCGTTTGTCGCGGGAGTTGCGCACCGTCATGGCCGACATTGAAAGCGTGGTGGCGGACTGGGCGGCGATGCGCGCCAATGTGTTGTCGCTCGCCGAAACGCTCGCCGCGCGCAAGCAGGGACCAGCCTTCGCCGAGCACGGCGAACTGCTGCGCTGGATGGAAAATCACAACTTCGCCTTCCTCGGATATGCCGAGGTGGAAGTCACCGAAAGCGCGGGCGGGCGGCGCGCATCCGTTGACGCGAAGTCGTTGCTGGGCGTGTTGCGCGCCGCGCATCGCCGCGACGGTAAGTCCGCGGCGATGGACATCCTGCCGCCGCTCGCATTCAGCCGAACCTCGCCGGTGATTTTCACCAAATCGCGGCGGCGCTCGACCATTCACCGCGCCAATTATTTCGACTGCATCCTCATCGACCACGCTTTCAAACCCGGCGCCACGTCCGCAACACCGCCGCGCAAACGCCGGCTCAGTTGCATCCTCGGCTTTCTCGCCGGGTCGTCGGCGATGCTGCCGACCGCCGCCATTCCGCACCTGCGTAACAAGACCGCTTATATCCTTAAAGAAAGCACGCTGCGCCCCGGCGGATACGCTTACAAAGCGCTGCATTCCATCCTCGAAACGCTGCCCAGGGAAAAACTTTTTCAGATGGACACGCGCAGTTTATACAGCCTGTGCATGACCATTCTCAACCACCTGGAACGCCGCAAAACGCGCGTGCATCTGCACCGCAACATTGGCGGGCATTTTTATTCCTGCCTGGTGTATATCCCGCGCGACTTGTTCAACAGCACCTTGCGCCAGCGCATTCAGGCGTTTCTCGGCGAGCAGTTGGGCGCCGACGAGGTCTCGTTCAACGCCCACTTTTCGGACTCCATCCTGACGCGCATTCACTATCTCCTCCATTGTGGTGACCGCCCGCACGGCAAGGTGGACACCGCCAAACTGGAGCGCGCGGTGCAGGCGATGGCGCGCGACTGGAACGACAACTTGCACGAATCCATTCGCCAGCAGTCGGGTTACGAAGCCGCCAACCGCGCGCTCGATTTGTATCGCGACGCGTTTCCGGGGAGTTACCAAGACGAGTTTTCGGTCGCGCAGGCAATTACCGACATGGAGCGGCTTGAGCAAGTCGGACCGGGCAAAATTCACGCGGTGCTGACGCGCCGTGAGCGCGCTCAGGGAGACGGAGACGGAGATGTTGAGAGCGGCCACCGAAGCGCCAGTTTCAAGGTGTATTCGGGCGACTCCATCGCCCTGTCCGACGTGCTGCCAATCCTCGAAAACATGAGCGTGCGCGTGCTCGGCGAGCGCCCCTACTCGTTCCGCCGATGCGACGGCGCCACCTGCTGGCTGCATGATTTTGAGATTGTGCGGCACGACCGGCGCGAGTTTGACATCGACGCCGGCGCGGAAAACTTCCAGTCCACCTTCACGCAGGCGTGGCACGCGAACATCGAAAACGACGGCTTCAATCAACTCACGCTGCTGGCGGGGTTGAACTGGAAACAGACCAGCCTGCTGCGCGCCTACTACCGCTACCTCAAACAAATTCGGCTGCGATACAGCGAGCACTACATCATCGAAGCGCTCGCCAACAACCCCGAACTGGTGGTTTCAATCGCCGACTTTTTCGACGCCCGCTTCAACCCGGCGCTGCAACGCAAAGGCAAAAGCCAGGGCGCGGGCTTGCGCAAAATCAAGTCGGCGATTGCGCGCCAACTCGAACAAGTCGCCACCCTCGACGAAGACCGCATCCTGCACGCGTTGCTCGACGTCATCGACGCCACCTTGCGCACCAACTACTACCAGTCCGACAAGCACGGCGGCGGCAAACCCTACCTCGCATTGAAACTCAACTCGCGCGCCATCCCGCGCATTCCCGAACCGGCGCCGGAGTATGAAATCTTCGTCTATTCGCCGCGCGTCGAAGGCGTGCACCTGCGCGGCGGCAAGGTCGCGCGCGGCGGCTTGCGCTGGTCGGAGCGCCCCGAAGATTTTCGCACCGAGGTGCTGGGGCTGGTCAAGGCGCAGCGCGTCAAGAACGCGGTCATCGTGCCGGTCGGCTCCAAGGGCGGATTCGTCGCCAAGCGCCTGCCCGAAACCGGGCGCGACGCCATCCAGCGCGAAGTGGTCGCGTGTTACCGCGTGTTCATCAGCGGCTTGCTCGACCTCACCGACAACCTCTCGGGCAACAAGGTGATTCCGCCGAAGGATGTGGTGCGCATCGACGGCGACGACCCGTATTTGGTGGTGGCGGCGGACAAAGGCACCGCCACCTTTTCCGACATCGCCAACGACCTGTCGCAGGACTACCAATTCTGGCTCGGCGATGCCTTCGCCTCGGGCGGCTCCGCCGGCTACGACCACAAGAAGATGGGCATCACCGCCCGCGGCGCGTGGGAATCGGTCAAGCGGCACTTCCGCGAACTCGGCAAGGACATTCAGTCCACCGATTTCACCGTCGCCGGCATCGGCGACATGGCGGGCGATGTGTTCGGCAACGGCATGCTGCTGTCCAAGCACATTCGGCTGGTCGCGGCTTTCAACCATCGCCACATTTTCATCGACCCGGCGCCGGACGCCGCCGCCGGCTACAAGGAAAGGAAGCGCCTGTTTAAACTGCCGCGCTCCTCGTGGGACGATTACCGGCGCGAGTTAATCTCCGCCGGCGGCGGCGTGTTCGAGCGCAGCGCGAAATCCGTCACGCTCTCCAAGCAAGCCAAAAAAGCCCTCGGCGCAAGCCGCGACAAAGTCGCCCCGGACGACCTCATCAACCTCATCCTCAAAGCCGAGGTTGAACTGCTGTGGAACGGCGGCATCGGCACCTATGTCAAGGCAAGCGCCGAGACCGACGCCGCCGCGCAGGACAAAAACAACGACGGCTTGCGCGTCGACGCGAGCCAACTGCGCTGCAAGGTAATTGGCGAAGGCGGCAATCTCGGCATGACGCAACTGGCGCGCGTTGAATATGCCCTCGGCGGCGGGCTCTGCTACACCGACGCGATTGACAACTCCGCCGGCGTCGACACATCCGACCACGAGGTCAACATCAAAATCTTGTTGAACGCAGCGATTCAACGCAAGTTGCTGGCGCCGGAGCGGCGCAACGCGTTGCTGGCGAAGATGGAGGACGAGGTCGGCGCGCTGGTGCTGGGCAACAACTACGCGCAGGCGCAGGCGCTCAGCGTGGAGGCGGCGCGCGCCACGACGCAGATGCCGCAGCAGTCGCGCGCCATCGACGCGCTCGAAGCCAAAGGATTGCTGCACCGCGAAATCGAATTCCTGCCCGACAACGCCGCCATTGACGAGCGGTTTGAGGCGGGCAAGTGGCTGACGCGCCCCGAACTGGCGGTCTTGCTGTCGTATGGCAAGATGGATTTGTGCCGCGCATTGCTGGCGTCGGATGTGCCCGACGACACCTATCTGGCGCCGGAAATCGACCGCTACTTTCCGCCGCTACTGGCGAAGAAATACCCCCGACTGGTGCGCGCCCACCGGCTCAAACGGGAAATCATCGCAACCCAAATCACCAACAACTTGGTCGGCGCGATGGGTCCGAATTTCCACCTGCGCTTCGCGGCGCTGACCGGGCGCGACGCCGACGACATCACCCGCGCCTACATCGCCGCCAGAGACATTCTCGACACGCCGCGCATCCGCGCCGACATCGAAGCGCTGGACAACCGAGTCGGCGCGCGCGCGCAAATTGAAATGCTCGAGCAAACCGCCGCCGCGATGCGATTGTGCGTCGCCTGGCTACTGCACAATCAAACGGGTCCGCTGAACATCCGCCGGCTGGTTTCAACCTTCCGCCCCGGCTGCGTCAAACTCAAATCGCTGCTGAAAAAAACGCTCGGACCCGGCGCCCTCGCCGCGCTCGAAAAACGCGCCGCGAAAGGGGCGGCGGACGGCGCGCCTCCCGCGCTCGCCGCGCAAATCGCGGCATTGCCCGCGCTCGGCTACGCGGTCGACATCGCCGACCTGGCGGCGCACGGCAAACGCGGCATCGCGCACACCGCCGCGGTCTATTTCCGCATCCGCGAAACGCTCGGTCTGGACTGGCTGGAGCAAACCATCGACTCGCTGCCGGCGGGCAACGACTGGCACGAGCGCGCGCGCTTCGCCCTCAGCAACGACCTGCGCGCCAGCCACACCGCCGTCACCGCCAAGGTGCTGTCAGGCAAAGGCGCCGCATCGCCCAACGCCATGCTAACCCACTGGCTCGACGCCAACCGCCACCCAATCCAACAAATCGCCGACATGACCGCCACCCTAAAAGCCGAACACGCCCCCGACTTTGCAATGCTGTCGGTGTTGTTGGTTGAGTTGGAGCGGTTGCACTGAGTCGCACGGCGTGAATCCGCGCGCGCTTTCGTTTGTATCCAACGGCAATCTTGAGTACACTCCGCCCTTCATTATTTCGCACTGAGCGCATGGCAAAAGAAGAAAGCATCGAGATGGCGGGAACGATTATCGAAACCCTGCCAAACACCCGTTTCCGCGTAGAACTCGAAAACGGCCACGAAGTCATCGCCCACATCTCCGGCAAAATGCGAAAACACTACATCCGAATCCTCCGCGGCGACCAGGTGACCGTACAACTTACACCTTATGATTTGTCGAAGGGGCGGATTACTTTTCGGGCGCGGTGATTTACTCGTCATTCTCGAGCGTTAGTGTCCGCCGCCGCCGCCACCACCACAACTTCGTCATTCTCGAGCGTTAGTGTCCGTTGGTCGCCGCGCTTTTTCTTTTAAGCGGCGGCTTACGGACACTTACGTCCTCGGGAATCTCCCTACGACTGGCACGGGCTTTGTTGAAAGTCCACGCTAGCCTTAGGGAGATTCCCGAAGGTGATGAAAAATCCGCCGGGAGCGGATTTTCGCGTAGCCCGAAGGGTTTGTATCAGGGATGATACAAACAAAAATATAGTCGCTGTCGTTCCTTATTTTTCTATCATTCGAGAATGACGAAGTTGGGGGGCTCCCTATTTTCTACCGTTCGGGAATGACGCTACAACTCGTCATTCTCGAGCGTTAGTGTCCGTTGCCGCCGCGCTTCTTCTTTTAAGCGGCGGCTTACGGACACTTGCGTCCTCGGGAATCTCCCTCAGGTTGGCACGGGCTTCGGTAAAATTCACGGTAGCCTTAGGGAGATTCCCGAAGGTGATGAAAAATATAGTCGCTGTCGCTCCTTATTTTTCTATCATTCGAGAATGACGAGGAAGTGGTGAATGACGAGGTAAGCAGTCATGAAAAAAAACTACAACACCGCTTCCGGCAACAACGCTTGGATAAAGTCTTCGGCAGAGAAAGGGTGGAGGTCTTCGGGTTCTTGACCGGTGCCGATGTAGCGGATGGGGAGTTGGAAGCTCTCGGCCAGGGCTATTACCGTTCCGCCTTTGGCGCTGCCGTCCAGTTTGGTTATGCATAGCCCGTCGAGGCCTGCGGCTTGTTGGAAGTGGGTTGCTTGGGAGAGGGCGTTTTGGCCGTTGCCGGCGTCTACGGTTAGCAGGATTTCGCCGGGGAATTGGGGGGTGGTTGGGTTGGCTTTACGCACTACTCGCGCTATTTTTTTTAGTTGCTCCATCAGGCCGTCGTGGGTGTGTTGGCGACCGGCGGTGTCGATTAGCAGCACGTCCGCCGCGCGGGCGTGGGCGGCGTTGCATGCGTCGTGCGCGACGGCGGCGGGGTCGGCGCCGTGGGATTGCGCGATGACCGGCACGTCCAGCCGTTGCCCCCAGGTTTGCAGTTGCTCGATGGCGGCGGCGCGGAAGGTGTCGCAGGCCGCCAGCATGACCTTGCGATTTTCGTGCTGCAAGCGGGCGGCGAGTTTCGCCAGCGTGGTGGTCTTGCCGACGCCGTTGACCCCGACCATCAAGATGACGAAGGGCGTCTCGGTGATGACGAGCGGTTGCTCGCACGGCGCAAGCAGGTCGGCCAGCGCCGCGCGCAACGAGTCGAGCAAGTCGCCCGGCGCGCCGGCGTTGGCGTCGCGCCGCACGCGGTTTATAATGCGCTCGCTCGCGCCTACGCCGACATCCGCCAGCAACAGATGGTCGTGCAATTCATCCAACAGCGCATCGTCGATCGCGCCGCCGCCGAAGAGCCCGGCGAGGCTGCTCGCCAACCCGCGCCGGGTCTTCGCCAGCCGGGCGAACAAACCGCCGCTGTCGGCGGGCGGGGGGCGAGGGGCGTGCATGTGTGGGTTGCCGAGGTTGCCGGAAAGCGCGTATCGTATCATTGAAGGCGCGCGCGGCGTAGTAATCGCAACGGAGGTGGCATATGACACGCAACGAAAGAAACCCACTCCATAACGGCGACCGCAGCGGCGACCGCAGCGACGACCGCTTCGGCGGGACATCGCGCGAGCGCACGCGGTCGGCTTCGATGAAAAAGGGAGGGCAAGTCCGAATCATCGGCGGGCGGTGGAAGAGCCGCCGGTTGCGCCTCGCCGCCACGGCGGGCTTGCGACCGTCACCGGATGCGGTGCGCGAGACCTTGTTCAACTGGTTGCCGCACCGGTTGTGCGACAAGTCCTGCCTGGACTTGTTTGCCGGCAGCGGCGCATTCGGTTTTGAAGCCGCTTCGCGCGGGGCGTCGGCGGTGACGATGGTCGAGTCCAACCCCAAAGCGGTCGGCCTGTTGCGCGTCAACCGGGACGCATTGCGGGCGGAAAATCAGGTGGCGATTTTTGCCGGGACGGCGGAGGCGTTTTTGCAACGGCACGATGGCGGTGACGATGGCGGCGGCGCATACCGATTTGACATCGTCTTCCTCGACCCGCCGTTCGACGACGACAACCGTCTCATCGGGGCAACCTGCGAAAACTTGCGCGCGCGCGGCCTCCTGAACCCGGATGCGCTGGTGTATATCGAGTCGCCGCGCACCGATTGCCCCTTACCCATTCCGTCCGAATGGCATATCATTCGGCAAAAGCGGCGCGGCATGGTTCAATCAACGCTGGTTCAGATATGAAAAAAATCGCAGTCTATCCGGGCACCTTCGACCCGATTACCAATGGCCACAGCGACCTGGTGGTGCGCGCGGCGCGTATGTTCGACCGCATCATTCTGGCGATTGCCGACAACGCGGAAAAATTTCCCGTGTTCTCGCTGACCGAGCGCATCGGTTTGGCGCGCAAGGCGTTGTGCGAAATCGACAACGTTGAGGTGGTCGGCTTTTCGGGTTTGCTGATCGACTTCGCCCGTCAGTCCAACGCCGGAGTGATTCTGCGGGGGTTGCGCGCGGTGTCCGATTTTGAGTATGAGTTTCAACTGGCGTCGATGAACCGCCGGCTGGACCCGCAACTGGAGACGGTGTTTCTCGCGCCGGCGGAGCATTATACTTTCGTGTCCGCTTCGCTGATTAAGGAAATCGCGCGCCACGGCGGCGACATCGGCGCATTCGTGCATGCCGAAACCTTGCGCGCGTTGAAAGAAAAATTCGAGCCTCCCGAATAGCGCGCGACGGCGCGCGTAAGCAACTCCGATGGCGCTAACGATTACCGACGAGTGCATCAACTGCGATGTGTGCGAGCCGGAATGCCCCAACGACGCGATCTTTCAAGGCGCGGAAATCTATCAAATCGACTGGACGCGCTGCACCGAATGCGTCGGGCATTTCGCCACCAGTCAGTGCGTGGAAATTTGCCCGGTGGATTGCATCCCGCTCGACCCGGCGCACCCCGAATCGCGGCGCGAACTCTTGTATAAATACCGACGCTTGACCGAAGCAGAAAGCACGCCTTCGCACTGAGCGCGCGCCGCTATTTCAGACTGTCGCGCAACGCTTCAACAAAGCGGTTGTTTTCGTCCTCGGTACCGACGGTCACGCGCAGGCAGTTTTCCAGCGGCGTGCCGGCGCGGTGCAGGTTCTTGACCAGAACTCCGCGCTCCACGAGGCGGGCGTGGATTTGCTCCGCGCCCCGCTCCAACCGGAACAGGATGAAATTGGCGTCGCTCGGGAAGGCGCGCACCGTTGGTTCACTCTCCAGCTCAGCGAGTTGGTCCAGCAAGTCCTGGCGGTGGCGGATGATGCGCTCGGCTTGGCGTTGCATGACGTCGTGGTGCTCAAGATAGAACGCCGCGCTCAACTGCGTCAGGCTGTTGATGTTATAGGGCAGCCGCACCTTCTCCAGTTGCTCCGCCCAGCGCGGATGCGCGACCAGCAGTCCGAGCCGCAGCCCCGCCATGCCGCTTTTGGAGAGCGTGCGCAGAATGAGCAGGTGCGGGTGGCGCGCGAGGTGCGCGAGGAAACTGCGCCGGCAAAATGAAAAATACGCTTCGTCCAGCACCACCAACCCCGGCGCATGTGCCAGCACTTCGGCAATCACGGCTTCGTCAAAGCAGTTGCCGGTGGGGTTGTTGGGGTATGCCAGGAACACGCACGCCGGTTGGTGGCGGCGAATGGCGTCGAGCAGCGCATCGCCGTCCAGGCTGAAGTCGGCGCGCAGCGGCACGCCGGCAAATTCGGCGCCGGTGAACGCCGCAATCAACGCATACATCGAAAAGGTCGGCGTCGGCGCGAGGATGCAGCGTCCCGGTCCGCCGACCAGTAGCGCAATCATCTGAATCAATTCATCCGAGCCGTTGCCGAGCACCACGCCGTGCGCGTCGGCGATGTCGAAGGTGGCGCGCAGTTGGCGTTTGAGCGCGGCGCAGTGCGGGTCGGGATAGCGGTTGATGTCCGCCTCGCCGAGGCGCGCGAGCCACTGCGGTTTGAGTTCGTCCGGCAGCGGATAGGGGTTTTCCATCGCGTCGAGTTTAATCAGCCCGTCCGCCGGCGGCACTTGATAAGCCGCCGCCGCCAGCACCTCCTTGCGCACCCACACGCTGATGCGCTCGCAATCGGAATCCGCGTTGTCAGGCTTGGCGCTCATGCGTGACTCACTTGCGCGTTTGTTTGGGAGACGACAGGCGGTATTCCGCCGCGCGCGCGTGCGCGTCGAGACCTTCGCAACGCGCCAGCGTGGAGGCGATTGCCGCCATTTTCGCAGCGCCTTCGCGGCTCGCGCAAATCACGCTGCTGCGCTTCTGGAAGTCATACACACCGAGCGGCGAACTGAAGCGGGCGGCGCCGGCGGTCGGCAGCACGTGGTTGGGTCCGGCGCAGTAATCGCCGAGCGCTTCGGCGCTGTGCGCGCCGACAAAAATAGCGCCGGCGTGCCGAACGGCGTCGAGCAACCGCTGCGGCTGCGCCACCATCAACTCGAGATGCTCCGGCGCGATGCGGTTGGACAGCGCCACCGCGGCGCGCAGGTCGGCGACCTTGATAATCGCGCCGTGGCGGGCGAGCGCGGATTCGATGATGGCGCGGCGCTCCAGTTGCGGCAGCAGTTGCTCCATCGAGCGCCGGATGGCGGTGACCATCGCGTCGCTGTCGGTGATGGCGATGGATTGCGCGCGCTCGTCGTGCTCGGCCTGGGCGAATAAGTCCATCGCCACCCAGTCGCTGTCGGCGGACTGGTCGCAGATGACCACCACCTCGGAAGGTCCCGCAATCATGTCGATGCCGACCTTGCCGAACACCAGCCGCTTGGCGGTCGCCACATAACTGTTGCCCGGTCCGACGATTTTGTCCACCGCCGGCACGCTTTCGGTGGCATACGCCAACGCCGCAATCGCCTGCGCCCCGCCGATGGTGAACACGCGGTCAACGCCGGCGAGCGCCGCCGCCGCCAGCACCGCCGGGTTGACCTCGCCGCCCGGCGCCGGGACGGTCATGATGATTTCGCCGACGCCCGCCACCTTGGCGGGGATGATGGTCATCAGCGCCGACGACGGGTATGCCGCCTTGCCGCCCGGCACATAGACACCGACCCGCGCGAGCGCCGTGATGCGCTGCCCGAGCCGGGTGCCGTCGGCTTCCTCAACCTGCCACGACTGCTGCGCTTCGTGGCGGTGGTATTGCTCGATTCGGTGCGCCGCGGCGCGCAATGCGTCGGCGACTTCGGGCGCGATGGCATCCGGCGCCGCTTCGATTTGCTCGCGCGGCAGTTCGAGGTCTTTCGCCGTAGTGATTTCGCGGCGGTCGAGGCGCGCGGTCAACGCGACCAGCGCGGCGTCGCCGTCTCGCCGAACTTCGGCGATGATGTCCGCCACCGCCGCTTCCACCGCGCGGTCATACGCATCGTCTCGCGCCAGCAAGCGCGCCAAGTCGCGTTCAAAACTGTCGTCGGCGCTGTTGATTACCGCTGGCATGTCATCTTTCGGGCGGTGGGGAGCCGTGGGCGCAAGGCAACCGCCGCCTACGCGCTCATTCGGTCAAAATAGTTGCCGGGGACGCGGCGAATCGCGGCGCCCACCTGCGAGAGTTTTTCCTCGATGCAGTGATAGCCGCGGTCGATGTGGTAGATGCGGTCGATGAGGGTTTCGCCGTCGGCGATGAGCCCGGCGAGCACGAGGCACGCCGAGGCGCGCAGGTCGGTCGCCATCACCGGGGCGGCGTGCAGCCGGTCCACCCCGCGCACCACGGCGGTGTTGCCGTCCAGTTCAATATCGGCGCCCATTCGCCGCAACTCGTGGATGTGCATGAAGCGGTTTTCAAACACGGTTTCGACCACCGTGGCGGTGCCCTCGGCGACGCTGTTGAGCAGCACAAACTGCGCCTGCATGTCGGTCGGGAAAGCCGGATAGGGCGCGGTGCGAATGTTGACCGACTTGAGTTTTTCCGCAGGCGATTTGAGGTGCACCCAGTCCTCGCCGGCTTCCACCTCGGCGCCCGCTTCGCGCAGTTTGCCGAGCACCGCATCGATTTGCTGCGGCTTGGCGTCCTTGATTTTAATCTCCCCGCCGGAGACCGCCGCCGCCACCAGAAACGTGCCGGCTTCGATGCGGTCGGGGATGACGCGATGGCAGGCTCCGCCGAGCCGCTCCACGCCCTCGATGGTGATTTCGTCGCCGCCGGCGCCGCTGATTTTCGCGCCCATCGCATTGAGGCAGTCGGCGAGGTCGATGACTTCCGGTTCGCGCGCGGCGTTTTCTATGACGGTGACGCCCTCCGCCAGGGTCGCCGCCATCATCAGGTTCTCGGTGCCGGTCACCGAAATCATGTCCATAAAAATGCGCGCGCCGGTGAGGCGCTTGGCGCGCGCCTTGATATAGCCGCCGTCGATGGAGACCTCGGCGCCGAGCGCTTGCAAGCCTTTGAGGTGCAGGTTGACGGGGCGCGAGCCGATTGCGCAGCCGCCGGGCAACGACACCTCCGCCCTGCCGAAGCGCGCCACCAGCGGACCGAGCACCAGAATGGATGCGCGCATCGTGCGCACCAACTGGTACGGGGCGACCAGACTGCTGACCTCGGAGGCGTCCGCCTCGATGGTCAACTTCTCGTCAACCTGGAGTTTGACGCCGAGTTGGGCGAGCAACTCCATCGTGGTGGTGATGTCGTTCAGATGCGGGATATTGCTGATGGTCAGCGTCTCCTCGGTCAGCAACGAGCAGATCATCACCGGCAGGGCGGCATTTTTGGCGCCGGAGATGCGCACCTCGCCGTTGAGCGGGCCGCCGCCGGTGGCGATGAGTTTGTCCATTCGGAATCGGGGGGCGAGTGGTTGGCGTGATTGTAGCGCAGTTGGCGCGCTCGGTGCACGGCGGCTTGCGGTCGCCGAATTGCCGAATTGCCGGCGCCGGGTCAGTCCCAGCGGTCGTCGCGCACTTGCACGATGCCGTCCACCACCCGCACCGGAAAGACGGCGACCGGCTCATACGCCGGCGGCGCGGTCACCTCGCCGGTTTTGAGGTCGAATCGGGCGCCGTGGCGGGGGCATTCGATGGCGCCGTCAACGATGCAGCCGCTCGCGATTTCGCTGCCGTCGTGCGTGCACACATCTTCGATGGCGCAGAACTCGCCCGCCAGATTGAACACGGCGATGGCCGCCCCTTCGATTTCAACCAACGCGTGTGCGCCCGGTTGAATGTCGCGCGCCGGCAGAACGCTGACCCAGTCGCTCATATCAAGCCCAGTTCCAAACGCGCCGCCTCGCTGATCAACGCCTGCGTCCACGGCGGCTCCCACACCAGTTCCACGGTCGCATCGGCGATGCCCGGCACGAGTTTGACCGCGCCCTCCACCATGCCGGGGAAGGTCTGCGCCACCGGGCAGCCGGGCGCCGTCAGGGTCATGTCGATGGCGGCGAAACCGTCGGTGATTTCGACCCGGTAAATCAACCCGAGGTCATAGATGTTGACCGGGATTTCGGGGTCGTAGATGTTTTTCAGCGCGTCGATTACGCGCTCTTTCAGGACTTCTCCGGACGGCGGTGAGGCGTCGGCGGTCGTCGGCTCAGCGGCAACCGGCTTGGCGGTGGCGGACGCGAGCGTCGGCGGCTTCACGCGCACCGTCGCGGGTCCGTCATCGTTAGTCCGGCGGAACTCCTGCATGATTTCCTCCTTCTTCTTTTCGAGGCGGGGGTCGAGATTGACGTGCTTCATAGCGGGGTTCCGGTTCGGGTTCGGGTTCGTGTTTGGGTTGGTATGCGGGCGGTCACGGGTTGTCCGTCAAGTGTTGGGCGAGCGTGTCCGCCAGCGCTTCTCTGAGTTCGCCGATGGCGATTTCGCCGACCACATCGTTGACAAAAGCGAAGGTCAGCAGCGCGCGGGCTTCGGCCTCGCCGAGGCCGCGCGAGCGCAGGTAGAACAGCGCGTCGGCGTCGATTCGCCCGACCGTTGCGCCGTGCGAGCATTTGACATCGTCCGCGTAAATTTCCAGTTGCGGCTTGCTGTCGATTTCGGCGCCGCGCGACAGCAGCAAGTTGTTGTTGGTTTGCGCGGCGTTGGTTTGCTGGGCGCCCTTTGCTACCACGATGCGCCCGTGAAACACCGCCCGCGAGCGCGCATCGAGCACGCCTTTATAGAGTTCACGACTGCTGCAATTTTCGGCGGCGTGGGTCATCGTCGTGTGATTGTCGACGTGTTGCGTGCCGGCAATATGGTATAGCCCGAGCATGTCGCAGTGCGCCTGCTCGCCCGCCAACTCAACGCCGAGGTCGTTGCGCACCAGCGCACCGCCGAGGGTGACGGTGTGGCAACGGAAGCGGCTGGCGCGCGCCTGCTTCGCCCAGATGCCGCAAATATGATGCGCCGCCGGCGACTGCGTCTGCACCAGGTAGTAGTCGATTTCCGCGCGCTCGCCCAGCACGATTTCGGTGGCGCTGTTGGTGAAGGCGGCGTGCTCGCCGACCGACAAGTGGCGCTCAATCAAACCGGCTTTGCTTGCCTTGCCCGCGATGACGAGGTTGCGCGGCTGGGCGAAGCCGTCTTCGGCGGCGCTGATGAACAGCATTTCCACCGGCGCCGCCGGGCGCGCGTTGGCGTCGAGCAGCACCGCCACGCCGTCGCGGATGCAGGCGTTGTTGAGGGCGGTGAAACCGTGCTGCTTGCGCGGCGTGACCGAGCCGAGCGCGTGCTCGACGCATTCGGGGCGCTCCTCAAGCACGCGCGCCAGCGATTCAACCACCACCCCGCTCGCGGCGCCCGCCTCGCTGCGGTCGGACAACGCCGCGCAAAACAGGCCGTCAACAAAAACCAGCCGGTGGCTTTGCAGCCCTTTGATGCGCAGGGCGTCGAGTTGCGCCGCCGTGACAGGCGGGGACGGGTCGCGGTCGGCGGCGGTGTGAAAGCGCTTCGCGGTGATTGGGCGCGTGGCGGTGTAGCGCCAGTCTTCATCGCGTTGGCTTGGAAAACCGACTTCCTCAAAACGCGCCAGCGCGGCGCGGCGGCGGTCTTGCAACCACCCGACCCGGCGCCCCGGCAACTCGCCGGCGAGCGCGCGGCACTGGTCGAGATAGTGCGCGGCGGCAGGATTCATGGCGCCGCCGCCTGCTCCGCCAGCCAGCCGTAGCCCTCGCGCTCCAGTTCCAGCGCCAGCGATTTGTCGCCGGAGCGCACGATGCGCCCGCCGTGCAGCACATGCACGAAGTCCGGCACGATGTAGTCCAGCAAGCGTTGGTAATGCGTCACCACCAGCATCGCGCGGTCGTCGCCGCGCAACGTGTTGACGCCGTCGGCGACGACTTTCAGCGCGTCTATGTCCAGCCCCGAATCGGTTTCATCGAGCACGCTCAAGGTCGGCTCAAGCAGCGCCATCTGCAAAATCTCGTTGCGCTTTTTCTCGCCGCCGGAAAAGCCTTCGTTAATCGAGCGATACAAAAACTCCTCGCTCATTTTCACCAGCGCGGCCTTTTCCTTAATCAGTTTAAGAAACTCCACCGCGTTCAACTCGTCATCGCCACGATGCTTGCGAATCGCATTGAGCGACGCCTTGAGCAAGTAAAGATTGGTCACCCCCGGAATCTCAACCGGATACTGAAACGCCAAAAACACCCCCTCCCGCGCCCGAATCTCCGGCGCCATCTCCAGCAAATCCCGCTCCTTATACCGCACCTTTCCGCCGGTCACTTCATACCCTTCCCGCCCCGCCAACACATTCGCCAGCGTGCTTTTACCGGAGCCGTTGGGACCCATAACGGCGTGGATTTCGCCGGCTTTTATTTCAAGGTTGATGCCGTTGAGGATGGGCTTGCCGTCGACGTTGGCGGATAGGTTTTTGATAGTTAGCATTTTTCGGTTTCAGGTTAAGTTTCAGGTTAAAGGCGCGCCAGCATTCTGCGCAGCACGTTGTCTTTTTCAATGAAATGATGATGAAGCGCCGCGCAAACATGCAGCGTAATCACCGCGATTAAAATTTTACCGCCGAGCGCATGCAGCGTGTGCGCAAAATGCGCCAGCGACTCGTTGTAAGCGATTATCTTGCCGTTGGCGTCGCGGTTCGCCGCCAGCAACGCAATGCCGAACACCGTCAATCCGCTCCCGCCGAGCGCGGACATCAGCATCCCCGATAACGGCATCCACAATGTGCCGGCAAGTAAAACCCAATGCGAAGCGCGCGCCAACATCCGCCGCCAATGCGGGTAATTTCCAAGCGGCGGCAACCAGCCGTTGAACAAACGCCAGTATACGCGCCATACAATCACAACGAACAATAAAATGCCGATGGACTTGTGAACCGGGTATAGGAAAAACAACTCATAGGATTCCATCGCCAAACCGAGCGCGAGCATGGCGATCACAAAGAGGCCGACCGTCCAGTGCAACGCGACGCTAAGCGGCGATAGTTTTTCTTTGGTGTCTTTCATCACAGTTAAGCAAAAAGATGCCGCATCAATTAATGCGTTCGATTTGTTGCGCCCATGCCGTGTAGATTGCGCTGGGCCAGAGGCTCTGGATATAGGCGATGACGGCGTCTTGCCGGCGGCGGTCGAGTTGCCCCTTGAACGCCGGCATTTTGCCGCCGAAAGCGGTGCCGCCGCGCTCAATGGTGGCGCGCAACGCGCTCAGTGGATGGTGCCAGGTATGGCCGCTGCCGTTGAGCGGCGGCGGCGGGAAAAAACCGTCGGCGCCGCGCAGTTGCCAATTCGCCGCGCCTTCGCCGGACGCGCCATGACAGGAAGCGCAATTCGCCGCAAATATACGCGCGCCGGAGGAAACCATCGCCGCTGAATACCACCGCCCGCCAACGGCACTCGGATTTTCCGGGGAACTTCCGCCGCGGAAAACAAAAAGACCGGCGCCGAGCGCGACAAGCACGGCGGTCAGACCGATAGTTGTCCGCTTTTTCATTGGCTCGCCCCACCGCTCACCTCATACTGGCCGCGCTCCACCAGCACATTCGCCAGCGTGCTTTTTCCGGAGCCATTGGGACCCATAACGGCGTGGATTTCACCGGCGTTGATGGTGAGGTTGATGCCGTTGAGGATGGGTTTGTCGTCGACGTTGGCGTGTAGGTTTTTGATGGTTAGCATGGGGTTAGTTTCCAAAATGTTCTTCCTCTTCGGCAACGCGGGACATCTTACGGATGTTTTCGGTCAGCATTACGCTTTGGCGGAGCCGGGTGATGATGTTCAGCACCAGTTCGGTCTTGGGCGGCAGCGCGGTGTTGGTCATGCCCAACTCGCGCGCGATGGGTGTCAGTCCATGCTTCACCGTCATACTGCGCAATTCCGCTTGAACGGATTCCATCGTGCCGCGCTCGTGAAGTTTATCCGTCAACCTTTTAATGGTTTGACGCGCTTCGATTTCACTCATGGTCGGCGCTTTCGCCGGGCGACGCCCGCCGTTGACGGGGGTCTTTCGCCCTTTTTCCCGGGGCTTTTCGGGCAGGACTAAATCAATGCGCCGCTCAATGCGCCTGATTTGTTGTGAAACATCTTGCACCACGCCCTTCAGCCCAGCCACCTCACTGGCTAACTTCTGAATGTATTCCGCTTTGTCACCCCAAAAATTGTCATCTGTCATTTCAATTTACCTCCCGCTTCTTCCCAAAGATTGATGAAATCACGAAAATGTCTGCGCGGGGTATTGCGGCTTGGTATCGCATCGCGTATCGCGGCGCGGTCCGGGATCCACGCGTCCAGATAACGCACATCAATGCCCCATCTGCTCCTCATCTCTGCGCAAGCATCCTGCACATCAGCAATCCATTGTCTCGATAATTTTGTCGGCCGCCGCCAAGTTTTTACCCGGTTTGCAAAAACTGCCACCTGCGGCAGCGGGCGCGCTTCAATTCGTTCTTTGAGCCCGGTTAGCAGTATTTCAACACCTCGCGCCGCAAAAAAGTCCGGATTGACCGGCAACAAAATCAAATCGCAACAGGTGCAAACGCTGTAAGAGAGCGTTGTGAACGATGGCGGACAGTCAAAAATAACATAGTCATATTTTGGCAGGTCAGCGGAGTTTTCGATTTTCTCAAGCAAACGCCTGACAAACACTCTTCCCTTTTCAGGGTCAAAAGAATTTAAACTCATCCAATACAGGTCGGCGGTGGAAGGAATGAAATGAAACCCTTCTTTCAATTTGTAGATGTAGTTGTCGCCGGGTTGAAAATCAAACCCTTTTTCCGCCGTTAAGAATTTTTGCAGCACCGCAAATGTTGTTTGAGCGTTTGTTTCTCTTGCTTCTTTCCAGTATCGAAAGTCATCAATATCAGTCAGAAGCGCCAGAGAATCAGTCAGCGATGCTTGCGCATCCAAGTCGACCAGCAACACAGTCGAATTTGGCTGCGTTGACAACACATCCCCCAAACACCAAGTAGTGGTGGTCTTGCCGACCCCGCCCTTGAAATTAATTGTGGCTATGGTTTTCATTTTTTACGCTTCACCTTGCCGGCGTGCTTTTGCCGGAGCCGTTGGGACCCATAACGGCGTGGATTTCACCGGCTTTGATGGTGAGGTTGATGCCGTTGAGGATGGGTTTGTCGTCGACGGTGGCGTGTAGGTTTTTGATGGTTAGCATGGGTTAGTTCCATTTTGCGGTTTATTCAACCGCATCTATTTTAAGTTTCTCCCGAACATAAGTGGCCGGGTCCGTAATAATCGCATCGTATTCTGTTTGATGAATTTGGCCTGCGCCAAAATCGGTGTTCAGCCGATTAATAAACGACGCAAAATCTTCGTTCACCGTGCATAACTTGTTAATCGTCTCCCAGTCCAATTCTGCTTTAGTGCTCGCCCTGAATAGCACGTCGGAAGCGGCGATGTCTTTAACGTTCAAATGAATCACACCGATACCAAATGCATTGGTGAGCCGCCCGAGTTCTCTTCGGAGTTCATCGTCTCCCGATATTTCCGCGGCCACAAGATAGCCTTCATGCGCCCAGGATGAATTTGACACCGCTTGGAAAAAATATTCTCGGTAATTGCCTCTGTCTATGCTTCGTTTTAATTCAAACGAGAACAGTTGAAAAACGGAGTTGGAATTAAGAGATCCGCTCAACTTAATTACGCTTTTTTCCAAGTCTTCAAAAGGAAAATATACGCCCACCATATCAGGATGCAACCACTCCCTGAGTGCTCTCACCCTCGTCCTTTGGTGCTTGATCGTTTTGGTGTAAATTTGCCTTTGCCCCGAAAAGTTATCGTTGGTATATGCAAAATATGCCAGTAGCGGGTGTAAGTCTTTTTCCTCATAGCCTACTGTTTTCGCAGTAGTTGCACCATTCAATTCATCTAATTTGGGTATGGCGTTCGCATCGATTTCGTGCAAACGGTTTTTCAAAAAATATCGTTGCGGTCTCCTGCCAATTCGAACAAATATCGAGTCATCTTTGTTGTGAAGAATATCAGTTGAGAGCCTTGCACCCAGCGTCGCCTGCGGTGTCGCGCCTTGCGTGTTGAGTTTCTGAGCCAATCCGCTCTGTTTTGCTTGTTCCCAGATTTCAACATAGGCAAGCGGGGTAGGTGCGTCTTTCAGCACATCACGCGCTAAATTTAAAAATGTATAAGCCATCGTTTTCTCTCTTGATGTCGAAGCAAAAATAACAATCACGCGGTCGCTAACCAACCGCCCCATCCAAACTAAACAAACAACTCCCACCCTCCATCACAAATTCCACAACCCCGTCATTCTCGAACGGTAGAAAATAGGGAGCCGACAGGCGACCATATTTTCTTCGATTCGGGAATCTCCATAAGGCTACCGTGGACTCCAACAAAGACCGTGCCAACCTTAGGGAGATTCCCGAGGACGCAAGTGTCCGGTAAGCCGCCGCAAAAGAAAAAGCGCGGCGGCAACGGACACTAACGCTCGAGAATGACGGCGTTGTTGTTGTTGGTCGCGTTAAGAAACCCATCACCCCACCGCCCCCTCCAAACTAATCCCCAGCAACTTCTGCGCTTCAACCGCAAACTCCATCGGCAACTCCTTAAACACTTCCTTACAAAACCCATTGACAATCATCGACAACGCATCCTCTTCCGACAGACCGCGTTGGCGGCAGTAGAACAACTGGTCTTCGCCTATGCGGGAGGTGGTGGCTTCGTGTTCTACTACGGCGGTTGGGTTTTTGATTTCCATGTAGGGGTAGGTGTGCGCGCCGCATTGGTCGCCCATCAGGAGCGAGTCGCATTGCGAATAGTTGCGCGCGTTTTCGGCGCCGGCGATTACTTTGACCAGGCCGCGGTAGGCGTTCTGGCCATGGCCCGCGGAGATGCCTTTGGAGATGATGGTGCTGCCGGTGTTCTTGCCGATGTGCACCATCTTGGTGCCGGTGTCGGCTTGTTGGTAGTTGTTGGTCAGCGCCACCGAGTAGAACTCGCCGATGGAGTTGTCGCCTTCGAGCAGCACGCTGGGATATTTCCAGGTGATTGCCGAGCCGGTTTCCACTTGCGTCCATGAAATCTTGGCGCCATCCCCGCGGCACGCGCCGCGCTTGGTGACGAAGTTGTAAATCCCCCCCCTGCCCTGCTCGTCGCCGGGATACCAGTTCTGCACCGTGGAATATTTAATCTGCGCGCCCTTCATCGCCACTAGTTCAACCACCGCCGCGTGCAACTGATTTTCATCGCGCATCGGCGCGGTGCATCCTTCGAGGTAACTGACATAACTGTCCTCGTCGGCGACGATTAGCGTGCGCTCAAACTGCCCGGTGTTCATCGCGTTGATGCGGAAGTAGGTGGACAATTCCATTGGGCAGCGCACGCCCTTGGGGATATAGACGAATGAGCCGTCGCTGAACACCGCCGAGTTCAACGCCGCGTAATAATTGTCGCCCGGCGGCACCACCGAGCCGAGATAGCGTCGCACCAGTTCGGGAAAATCCGCGACCGCCTCGGAGAACGAACAAAAAATCACGCCCGCTTCGGACAGCGTTTTCTTGAAAGTGGTCGCCACCGACACGCTGTCAAACACCGCATCCACCGCCACCTTGACGCCCGCCAGCGTCTTCTGCTCGTCGATGGGAATACCGAGTTTTTCGTAAGTCTCGAGCAGTTTCGGGTCGACTTCGTCGAGGCTGTCCAGCAACTCTACCTGCTTGGGCGCGGAGTAGTAACTGATGGCTTGATAATCGATGGGCGGATAGTGCACTTGCGCCCACTGCGGCTGCGCCATCGCAAGCCAGCGCCGATACGCTTCCAGTCGCCATTCAAGCATAAATTCAGGCTCGCCCTTCTTGGATGAAATGGCGCGGATGACATCTTCATCCAAGCCGGGCGGCAGCGTGTCGGCGTCGATGTCGGTCACAAAACCTTCTTTGTATTCACGCTGAACCAGCGTCGCCAGGTCTCTTTCGGTAGTGCTCATTGATAATTGCTCGTTTTAGATTTAACGTTCATTCAAACTCGGCATCGGCACCTGCCGCGAGCCGCTGTCGGCGGACGCGCGCCCAAGACCGCTACGGCGCATCAACTCACCCAGCCGGATGCCGTTGAGAAAGGAATACAGTTCATCGCTCAACTCACTCCACAAATCGTGCGACAAACAACGCTTGCCGTCGTGACAATCTTCGCGCCCGTCGCATTGCGTAATGTCGAGCGGCTCATCCACCGCCACCACAATGTCCGCCATACTGATGCGGTCAACATCGCGCGCCAGCACATACCCCCCGCCCGGACCGCGCACACCGACCACCAAATCGCGCCGCCGCAACATGGAAAACAACTGCTCCAGATACGCCAGCGAAATCCCCTGATTTTCTGCTATGCTTTTGAGCGTGACCGGCCCATCCGGCTGGTGCATCGCCAAATCAATCATCGCGGTGACGGCATAGCGCCCTTTGGTGGTTAGTCGCATTGAAAATGGCTTGGGTTGGGTTGGCTTGATTGCCTGTATTGCCCTGTACCGCCGACGCCGGCGGTGGAAAGCGCGGAGCATAACCTAAAACCGAGTATTTTACTAGGTTTTTATCGCATGATTTTTTATCGCATGGCGCGGGGGAGCGAATTCATCTTGCCTCACCCCGCGCAAACCGGCACCGGCGCCCCGTGATGGCGGCCCGGGTCGGACTAACCGGCGGCATCGGCGGTGGCAAGACGACCGTTGCCGATGCGTTTGCCGCGCTTGGTGTGACGGTGCTTGACGCCGATGTGATTGCGCGGCGCATCAGTGAGCCGGGGACGGCGCAGTTTGAGCGGATTGTGGAGCAGTTTGGCGCCGGGATTGTGGATGAGCAGGGGCGGCTTGACCGGGCGCAACTCGGGCGCATTGTGTTCGCATCCAAGCCGCAGCGGGAACTGCTTGAGTCTATTTTGCACCCGCCCATCCGCGCCGAAATGCACGACCGCGCGGCGCGCGATGCGGGGCGTTATTGCATTCTTGACATTCCGTTGCTGGTTGAGAGCGGGCAATACCGGGAGATGGAGCGCGTGTTGGTGGTGTCGTGTTCGCGCGATGTGCGCGTTCGGCGGCTGCGGCGGCGCGGTATGAAGCCGGCGGAAATCGAGCGGGTTATGCGCACGCAGGCGAGCGAGCGGCAGCGCCGGGCGGTGGCGGATGATGTCATCGACAACAACGGCGACCCGGCGGATATTGAACCGCAGGTGCGGCGGTTGCACGACACTTATATAGAGTTATTCGGCTGACTCGCCGTGCGCCGCCGCATCCGCGTCGCCATCGCCATCGCCCGCCTCGCTCAACGCATCCAAAATCGCCGGCACCGCCGCGAGAATATCGTGCCTACGAATTTCATCGAGCGTGCGCCAGCGCGTTGCCTGCCCCTCCCGCCCGAGCGCTTCGCCGGCGAAGGAATCGACCACGAAGACATCCAGCCACACGCGCGCGTGGGCGTAGTCAAACGGCAACTTCACCAACTCGCGTACGCTCAGCGCCTCGACCCCGAGTTCTTCTGCAAGTTCACGCGCCAGCGCGCGGCGCGGCGACTCGCCCGCTTCAACCTTGCCGCCGGGGAATTCCCATTGCCCGGCGCACGGCGTGCCGGGCATGCGTTGTTGAATCAGGAACTTGCCGTCGCGCCGGCGCAGAATGCCGACCACCACATGCAGGCGCGCATCAGGAGCGGTAGTCGGCATTGATGTCGATGTAGCCGTGGGTCAGGTCGCAAGTCCAGACGCGCGCGCAACCGTCCGCCAGCCCCAAATCCACCTCAATTGCAATCTCCCTGCCCTTAAGGTGCGCGCTCAGCGGCGCCTCGTCAAAGCCGTCGATGCGCTTGCCCGCTTCGGTGACCGGCACCCCGCCGATGGCGATTTTGAGCCGCGCCGGCTCGACCCGCTGCCCCGACTTGCCGACCGCCATGACGATGCGCCCCCAGTTGGCGTCTTCGCCGGCGATGGCGGTTTTCACCAGCGGCGAGTTGGCGACCGCCTTGGCGACCGCCTTGGCGGCGCGGTCGTTTTCGCCGCCGCGCACTTCCACGCGGATTAATTTTTGCGCGCCTTCGCCGTCGCCGACCACCTGCAAGGCGAGCGACAACATCACCTCGTCGAGCGCGCGCTTGAACTCGTCGAGGGTGTCGTCGGCAACGGAGGCGGGCGGCGGATTGCCCGCTTTGCCGGTCGCCAGCAGCAGGCAAATATCGCTCGTCGAGGTGTCGCCGTCCACGGTGATGGCGTTGAACGATTGCGCGTTGGCGGCGGTCAGCATCGGCTGCAACACCGCGCGCGGAATGGCCGCGTCGGTGAACAGGAAGGCGAGCATCGTCGCCATGTTCGGCTCAATCATGCCCGAGCCTTTGGCGAATCCGTTGATGGTCACCGACCGCCCCGAAATCGTGGCGCGCGCGGTGGTGCCTTTGGCGAAGGTGTCGGTGGTCATAATCGCGGCGGCGGCGCGCTCCCATGCATCGTCGCTCAACTTTGATGCCAAATGCGGCACGGCGCGCACGATTTCATCCACCGGCAACGCCTCGCCAATCACCCCGGTGGACGCCGCCAACACCTGCTCGGGCTCGCAACCCAGCGCCGCCGCCACCGCGCGGCAGGTGTCCAGCAAATGCCGGTCGCCGGCTGCGCCGGTAAAGGTGTTGGCGTTGCCCGCGTTGACCAGCAACGCGCGCGGCGCGTTTTCCGCCTCCAGTTGCCGCCTGCACCACCGCACCGGCGCACCGGCGGTGGTAGATTGCGTCAACACCCCGGCAACGGTCGCGCCTGACTCAACCACCGCCAACATCAAATCGTCCCGTCCGCGATACTTGGCACCTGACTCGGTTGTTGCCAACTGCACACCGGGGATTGGCGGCAATTCGGGGAAAGCCGCTGGGGCTAGGGGGGATTTTTTAATGGGGGGAGGGTTCATTGTTTCTTACTGCCTAACGACAAACATAAAACAAACCAGCAACAAACAACAAACCAAAAATAACAAACCAAAAACAACAACCCCGTCATTCTCGAACGGTAGAAAATAGGGAGCGTCAGCGACCATATTTTCTTCGCTTCGGGAATCTCCCTAAGGCTACCGTGAATTTCAACAAAGCCCGTGCCAATCTTAGGGAGATTCCCGAGGACGCAAGTGTCCGTAAGCCGCCGCTTAAAAGAAGAAGCGCGGCGGCAACGGTCACTAACGCTCGAGAATGACGAGTTATAAATACCCGTCATTCTCGAACGGTAGAAAATAGGGAGCGTCAGCGACCATATTTTGTTTGTATCATCCCTGATACAAACCCTTCGGGCTACGCGAAAATCCGCTCCGGGCGGATTTTTCTTCGATTCGGGAATCTCCCTAAGACTACCGTGAATTTCAACAAAGCCCGTGCCAGTCTTAGGGAGATTCCCGAGGACGCAAGTGTCCGTAAGCCGCCGCTTAAAAGAAAAAGCGCGGCGGCAACGGACACTAACGCTCGAGAATGACGAGTAGTTGGGAATTTTGGTTTGTATCGCCCTTGACACAAACCCTCCGAACTTCGCGAAAATCCACACCACCCTCACCCCCGCCCATGACACTGCTTATACTTCTTCCCCGAACCACACGGACACGGATCATTGCGGCCTATTTTTTTGGTTTTGCGAACGAAGGGTTGGTCGGCGGAAGCGGGGCGGGCGCGGGGGCGGGGTTGGGGAGTGTTGGGCTCCGCAGCCGGGGTTTCGGCTTCGGCGTGGACGAAGCGCATCGACTGTTGACGCCGGCGCGCTTCCATTTCGTTTATCTCTTCTTCGCTCGGAATGTGCAGGCGCGCCAGCATTGAAGTGACTTCAAATTTGACATTCTCCAGCAGCGCGGTAAACATCTCAAACGCCTCGCGCTTGTATTCCTGTTTGGGGTTTTTCTGGGCGTAGCCGCGCAGGTGAATGCCCTGGCGCAGGTGGTCCATATTGAACAGATGCTCCTTCCACTGCTCGTCCAGCACCTTGAGCATGACCGCCTTTTCAAAATGCCGCATGCCTTCGGCACCGACGCGCGCTTCCTTGGCGGCGAGCATGTCGGCGATGGATTGCTCGATTTTCTGCCTGAGGGTTTCTTCGTGCAACGACTCGTCTTGCTCAAGCCATTCGGCCAGCGGCAGTTTGACCCCGAACGAAGTTTCCAAGTCCTGCGTGAGCGCCGGCACATCCCACTGCTCTTCCAGGCTGTTGGGCGCGAGGCTGCGGTCGATGACCTCGGCGGTCACCTCGCGCCGCGTGAAGTCGATGTATTCGGAAATGTCATCGGTCTCCATCAGCATGTCGCGCTGCTCGTAAATCACCTTGCGCTGCTCGTTTGCCACATCGTCATACTCAAGCAGTTGCTTGCGCGCATCGAAGTTATGCCCCTCCACTTTGGTCTGCGCGTTCTCGATGGCGCGCGTGACCCACGGATGCTCGATCGCCTCGCCCTCTTCCATGCCGAGTTTGTGCATCAGCCCGGCGATTCGCTCGGAGCCGAAAATTCGCATCAGGTTGTCTTCCAGCGACAGGTAGAAGCGGCTTGAGCCGGGGTCGCCCTGGCGACCGCAACGCCCGCGCAACTGATTGTCAACGCGGCGCGATTCGTTCCGCTCGGTGCCGAGCACGTGCAATCCGCCGGCGTCGATTACCTGCCGGTGGCGCTGCTCCCACGCGCCCCGCGCTTGCTCTATTTCGGCGTCGTCCGACAAACCGCCGAGTTCCAGTTCGAGATTGCCGCCGAGCACGATGTCGGTGCCGCGCCCTGCCATGTTGGTGGCGATGGTGACGGTGCCGGGGCGCCCGGCTTCGGCGATGATTTGCGCTTCCTCGCCGTGGTGTTTGGCGTTCAACACCTTGTGCGCGATGCCGGCTTTGTTCAGCATGTCGGCGAGGCGCTCGGATGATTCAATGGAAGCGGTGCCGACCAACACCGGCTGGTTGCGCCGTCGGCAGTCTTCAATGCCCTCGATAATCGCCGCGAACTTTTCCTCGCCGGTGCGGTACACCAAGTCGGCGTCGTCGGTGCGCACCATCGGTCGGTTGGTCGGGATGATGACCACTTCAAGTTGGTAGATTTGCAAAAACTCCGGCGCTTCGGTGTCCGCCGTGCCGGTCATGCCGGCGAGCGTTTGGTATAACCGGAAGTAGTTCTGAAAGGTAATCGACGCCAGCGTCTGGTTTTCCTGCTGAATGGTCACGCCTTCCTTCGCTTCAATCGCCTGATGCAGCCCGTCCGACCAGCGCCTGCCCGGCATCATCCGCCCGGTGAACTCGTCGATGATGATGATTTGGTCGTTGCGCACGATATAAGCGACATCGCGGTGAAACAAATTGTGCGCCCTGAGCGCCGCATACAGATGATGAATTAGGCTGATGTTGCCAATCTCATACACGCTGCCGCCCTCCGGCAACAGCCCGGCGCCGACCAGCAGTTTCTCGGCGGTTTCATGCCCCTGCTCGGTCAGGTAGGCCTGCCGGCTTTTTTCATCCAGCGTGAAATCGCCCGGACCGTCTTCGGATTCCTGGCGCTCGAGTTGCGGCACGATTTGGTTAATATGGGTATACAGGTCGGTGCTTTCCTCGGCGGGACCGGAGATGATGAGCGGCGTTCGGGCTTCGTCGATGAGGATTGAATCGACCTCGTCAACGATGGCGAAACCGAGCCCCTGTTGGAAGCGGTCTTCGGCGGTGAACGCCATGTTGTCGCGCAGGTAGTCAAAGCCGAACTCGTTGTTGGTGCCATAGACGATGTCGCTTTGGTAAGCCGCCCTTTTTTCCGCCGGGTCCTGCCCCGACAAAATCACGCCCACGCTCAGCCCGAGGAACTGGTAAATCTTCCCCATCCAGTCGGCGTCGCGCCGCGCGAGGTAATCATTCACGGTGACGATATGCACCGGAATGCCGGCGAGCGCGTTCAGGTAAGCCGGCAAAGTGGCGACCAGGGTCTTGCCCTCGCCGGTCTTCATCTCGGCGATTTTGCCGTTGTTGAGCACCACGCCGCCGACCAGTTGCACATCGAAGTGGCGCAACCCAAGCGCGCGCACCGACGCCTCGCGCACCACCGCAAAGGCTTCGATGAGCAACTCATCCTTGTGCGCGCCGGCGGCAATGCGCTCGCGGAATTCGCCGGTCTTCGCCGCCAACGCGCGGTCGTCAAGCGCGGACAAGCCGGTCTCCAGCGCGTTGATTCGCTCGACCGTCTTGCCGATGTTTTTCAGCAGCCGCTGGTTGCGGTCGCCAAAGAATTTTTTGAGGGCGTGTTGCAGCATGGAGGGCGGTTGTGTCTCCGCGCATTATGCCAGAGTCGCCCCCCGACTATCAGGTTATAATTTCGCAATGAAAGGGCTTGAGCCGATTTCCAGATTGCTGACCGCGGCGCTGCCATCGGGCGGCGACCGACCTGCCGGGCATGATGTCCAACGGCGCTTAGCCGATTTTTGGCGCGCGGAATTGGGAGGTGGTGTGGGGGCTGTGGGTGTGGCGGCTACGGGTGTGGGGACTATGGATGCGACGACTATGTCGAGTTGGCCCCTGCTATTCACCTCGGGCCGCCTGGTGGTATTCGTCCAATCCGCCGCTCACGGCCACGAAATCCGCCACCGCGCTCCCAGCCTGCTAAAAGCCCTCGCACAACACGGCATCCACGCCACCCACATCACCGTAAAAACCCAACCCCACTCGCCCCCGCCGACACGGGCAACTCGGCAACCTTTCCGGCTATCACAAAAAACCGCCGAACAAATTGTGCAATTGGCGGAGGCGGTTGATTATCCGCCGTTGAGGGAGTCGTTACTTAATTTGTCGAAGTGTGCCGACCCCGCCGTCATTCTCGAGCGTTAGTGTCCGTTGCCGCCGCGCTTCTTCTTTTAAGCGGCGGCTTACGGACACTTGCGTCCTCGGGAAAAATCCGCCGGGAGCGGATTTTCGCGTAGCCCGAAGGGCGCGTATCAGGGACGATACGCGCAATCTCCCTCAGGTTGGCACGGGCTTTGTTGGAATTCACGGTAGTCTTAGGGAGATTCCCGAAGGTGATGAAAAATATAGTCGCTATCGCTCCTTATTTTTCTATCATTCGAGAATGACGAAGTTGCGGCTCCCTATTTTCTACCATTCGAGAATGACGAAGTTGGTCGCTCAAACCTCCGCCACAGTCCGAGCAAAGGCGATGGGTACTTTGGATTCGTCTTCGTAGGAGACCAACTCCCAGGCCGAGCGGTCGGCGGTTAGTTTTCGTAGCAGGCGGTTGTTGAGGGCGTGGCCGGATTTGTGGGCGCTGAAGGCGCCTATTAGGGGGTGGCCCAGCAGGTAGAGGTCGCCGATGGCGTCTAGGACTTTGTGTTTGACGAATTCGTCCTTGTAGCGCAAGCCGTCGTTGTTGAGAATGTGGAATGAGTCCAGCACGATGGCGTTGTCGAAACTGCCGCCTTGCGCCAAGCCTGCGTTGCGCAATGCTTCCAGGTCTTCCATGAAACCGAAGGTGCGCGCGCGGCTGACGTCTTTGACGAATGAGGTGGTGGAGAAGTCCACCGACGCGACTTGCGTTGAGTTCTGCAGAATCGGATGCTCGAAGTCGATGGCGAACGACACCTTGAAGCCGTTGAACGGCTCGAATTTAACCCACTTGTCGCCGTCGGCGATTTGCAGGGGTTTTTTGATGCGGATGAATTGCTTGGGTTGTTCTTGCTCGCAGATGCCGGCGGATTGCAGCAGGAACACGAACGGACCAGCGCTGCCGTCCATGATCGGCACTTCGGGCGCGCTGACTTCGACATAGGCGTTGTCGATGCCCAAGCCCGCGAAGGCGGACATCAGGTGCTCGACCGTGGAGATTTTGACGCCGTCCAATTCCAGCGTGGTGGAAAGCCGCGTGTCGCTGACATTTTCCGGCTTGGCGGGGACATCGACCACCGTCTCCAAATCGACGCGCTGGAAGATGATGCCGGTGTCCGCCGGCGCCGGGCGCAGGGTGAGATAGACTTTGCCGCCGGTATGCAAGCCAACGCCGGTCGCGCGGATGACGTTTTTGAGGGTGCGTTGTTTTATCATGCGGCGCTGGCGTGAGGTTGCTCGGCGTGAAGTCGGAATCCCGGAAGGCGCGATACTACACCAAACCGTGCTCGCTTGCACAAGCCGCAAGCCGCCGCCGGGCGCATCGGACCCGCGCCTCCGGGCGCGTCCGCCGCGCCTAGTCCGCCTGGCGGCGCAAAAATGCCGGGAGGTCGAGGTCCTGCATGTTGGCGTTAATCGCCTCGACCGAGGCGACTTCCCCGCCGTTCGCCACGCGCCGCACCGCCGGACGCACCACCGCCACCGGCTGCGGACGCCGGGTCGTGGGGGTCTGCGCGATGCGCGGCGGCTGCTTGGGCTGCGCCTCGGCGCGCGGCTCCATCAAGCCGGTGGCGACCATGGTCACGCGCAGGTCGCCTTGCATCGACGGGTCCAGGGCGGTGCCAATCACCACGTTGGCGTCGGCGGCGGCGTATTCGCCAATCGCGGTGCCGACCGCCTCGTACTCGCCGATGGTCATATCGACCGAGGCGGTGATGTTGACCAGCATGCCCTTCGCGCCGTGCAGGTCGATGTCTTCCAGCAGCGGGCTTTCGATGGCGTTCTTTGCCGCCTCGACCGCGCGTGCTTCGCCGCTCGCCGTCGCCGAGCCCATCATCGCCATGCCCATTTCCGCCATCACCGTGCGCACGTCGGCGAAATCCACGTTGATTAATCCGGGGCGCGTAATCAGTTCGGCGATGCCCTGCACCGCGCTGAACAGCACCTCGTCGGCTTTGTTGAAGGCGTCGAGCATCGGCGTCTCCTGCCCCATCACCGCCAGCACTTTCTCGTTGGGGATGATGATGAGCGAATCGACGTGGTCTTGCAGCCCGCGGATGCCGTCGAGCGCCACTTCCATTCGCTTTTTGCCCTCGAACGGAAACGGCTTGGTGACCACCGCCACGGTCAGCATTTTCATTTCGCGCGCCAACTCGGCGATGATGGGGGTCGCGCCGGTGCCGGTGCCGCCGCCCATGCCGGCGGCGATGAACACCATGTCGGCGCCCTCAATCGCCGCGCCGATGCGGTCGCGGTCATCGACCGCCGCCTGGCGGCCAATCTCCGGATTGGCGCCGGCGCCCAGCCCCTTGGTCAGACTCTCGCCGATTTGCAGCACCGTGGCCGCTTTGGAGCGCGCCAGCGTCTGCGCGTCCGTGTTGGCGTTGATGAGGCCGACCCCGTCGAGGTCCGCCTGCACCATGTGCTCGACCGCATTGCCGCCGCCGCCGCCCACACCGATGACCTTGATCACCGCCTGCCTGCTTGTCGCTTCTACTAACTCAAACATTTCTGCTAATCCTCGTGTGAAAGAAAACAACGATGACGGGGCTGCTCGACCGACTCATCCCCACTTGGAACCCAAACTAAAAACTCCCCCTGAACCAACCGCGCGCGCGCTCAAGCAGCGCTTTGACGCGCCCCGGTTTGGTCTTCATCTGCTCCAGCCGGTGGCGGTTGGCGTGGCCGAATTGCATCAGCCCGATGCCGGTCGCGTAGATGGGATTGCGCACCACTTCGGACAGGCCGCCGGCGTAGTTCGGCATCCCCAGCCGCACCGGCAGGTGAAAGATTTCCTCCGCCAAATCGACGATGCCCTCGATGCGCGAACTGCCGCCGGTCAGCACCACGCCGGAGCCAATCAACCCCTCCAGCCCGCTGCGCCGCAACTCCGCCTGCACCAGCATCAGCAATTCCTCGATGCGCGGCTCTATTATTTCGGCGAGGTTCTGCCGCGACACCGTGCGCGCGGGGCGTCCGCCCATGCTCGGCGCCTCGATGGTCTGCCCTTCGCCCACCAACTGCACCAGCGTGCAGCCGTATTTCTTCTTGATTTCCTCCGCCGACTGCGCGGGCGTGCGGAACGCCACCGCGATGTCGTTGGTCACCTGGTCGCCGGCGATGGGGATGACCGAGGAGTGCTGAATCGCGCCGTCCGAGAACACCGCGATGTCGGTGGTGCCGCCGCCGATGTCGATGAGGCACACGCCGAGTTCGCGCTCGTCTTCGGTGAGCACGGATTCGCTCGACGCGAGTTGTTCGAGGATGATGTCGTCCACCTCCAGCCCGCAGCGGCGGATGCACTTGATGATGTTGCGCGCCGCGCTGTCGGCGCCGGTCACCATGTGCACCTTCGCCTCCATGCGCACGCCGCACATCCCGGTCGGCTCGCGGATGCCGTCCTGCCCGTCGATGATGAAGTCCTGCGGCATCACGTGCAGGATGCGCTGGTCTTGCGGAATCGCCAGGGCTTTGGCGGCGTCAATGACCATGTCAATGTCGCGCTGCGCGACCTCGCCGTCGCGGATGGCGACCACGCCGTGGGAGTTGACGCTGTTGATATGCGCGCCGGCGATGCCGACGAACACCGAGTAAATCTGGCAGTCCGCCATCATCTCCGCCTCTTCCACGGCGCGCCGAATGGACTGCACGGTCGATTCAATGTCGGCGACCACGCCCTTGCGCAAACCGCGCGTCGGATGGTGGCCGATGCCGATGACTTCGACCTCGCCGTGCGGATTGATTTCACCGACGATTGCCAGCACTTTGGAAGTGCCAATATCGAGGCCGACGATGAGGTCGCTGTTTGATTTCTTCGCCATGGGATTAGGGCTCGCTGTGCGCCAGCCGCGCTTCGGGTGCGGCGGTGCGGTTGACGGCAAAGCCGTTCGGATACCGGAGGTCGACGATGCGCATCTCGGCGAAGTCGCCGATGAGCCGCGCGCGCAACGCCGCGACGAAGCGCGCGATGCGCTCCTCGGCGTGTTCCCGTTGCACGATTAAGGTGACCGGCGTTGTTGCGGTGGCGGTTGTGGTTGCGGTTGCGGATTTTGTGCGCGCCAATGCGCCGACCGAGAGTTGCAGATACCACAAGCCGCGCGCATCAAAGCGGAGTTCATCCAAACTCAATCCGTTGGCGGCAAACATCTCCGACCAGCCGCGGAACGCTTGCCACACTTCAGCCCGGCGGCTGTCGGGACCGGACAACACCGGCAGGCTGCGCTCGTCCGCCGACGCGCCGGGTTGTTGGGCGACCAAGTCGCCGGTGAAGTTGAGCCACTGGCGCCGCCCCCACTTCGCCACCGGCTGCACCTCAACCACGTCCACCACCAGCGTATGGGGCCATTTGCGGCGCACCGAGGCGCTGAACACCCAGGGCAGTTGCGCGATACGCGCCTCCACCGCCGCCAGGCTGAGCGAGAAATAGTTGCCCGGCAGCGACTGCTCGACCACCGCCTTGACGCGCGCGCCATCGACGTGGCTGAAGCGCCCGTGCACCTCCACTTCGCGGATGCGAAACTGCTCGGCGTTATACAAACGGTCGGCGGCGAACAAGACCGCCAGCGCGAGCAGCGCCAGCGCGATAATCCAGCCCGCGAGGGTGGACGCCGCGCCGCGCCGCGCCGACTGAGCGGCGGCGCTCATGCGCGCCTCCCGATGATGCGAACTTCGGTCGCGAGTTCCACGCCGGTCTGCGCCGCCACCTCGCGCCGCGCCGCCTCGATTAACCGCTCAATGTCGTCGGCGCGCGCGTTGCCGCGGTTGATGATGAAGTTGGCGTGCGTCTCGGAGACGACCGCGTCGCCGATTCGCCTGCCCTTGAGCCCGGCGCGCTCCAGCAGTCGGGCGGCGTGGTCGCCGCGCGGATTGCGAAACACCGAGCCGGCGTTGGCGCTTTGCACCGGCTGGCTGGCGTTGCGTTTTTCCAGCAGGCTGCGGATGCGTTGTTTGCCGTGCGTGGCGGAGTCGGTGTTTGGATTGGGCGACAGCGCGATGCGCGCGCTCAGCAACCAGCAATGCGCCGGCAATTCCACGCTACGGTAGCCGACCGCGACATCGGCGGCGCGCAATGTCCGGCATTCGCCGGCGCGGTTGACGCATTCCACCTCAGTCACCAAGTCCCAGGTCTCGCCGCCGAAAGCGCCGGCGTTCATCGCCAGCGCGCCGCCGAAGGAGCCGGGCACGCCGGCGAGAAACTCGGCACCGCTCAGCCCGTGCGCGACCGCCGCGCGCGCCACCTTGGCGCACGACACGCCCGCTTCCACATAGCCGCCGCCATCGGGGGTGGCGGAAAAGTCCATCGCCGACAATCCCTGCGACGTACGTAGCACCATGCCCGCCACGCCGCCGTCGCGCACCAGCAGATTGCTGCCGAGTCCGACCCAGTAGAGCGGTATGTCGCCGGGCAGTTGGGTGAGCAGTTTGACCAAGTCGGCTTTATCCGCCGGCGTATAAAAATAGTCCGCCAACCCGCCAACCCGCCAACTGGTATGGCGCGACATCGGCTCGTCAACACACAACCGCCCGCGCAAGCCGGTCATAAACGGCGGGGCGTCGTCGTGGGTCGCCTGCGCCATCATGCCGTTGCCGCCTTTGTTTTGGGGGTTATTCCGTCATTCTCGAACGGTAGAAAATAGGGAGTCCCCAACCCCGTCATTCTCGAACGATAGAAAAATAAGGAGCGCCAGCGACTATATTTTTCATCGCCTTCGGGAATCTCCCTAAGGCTACCGTGAATTCCAACAAAGCCCGTGCCAGTCTTAGGGAGATTCCCGAGGACGCAAGTGTCCGTAAGCCGCCGCAAGAAGAAGCGCGGCGGCCAACGGTCACTAACGCTCGAGAATGACGAGTTATGCCCGTCATTCTCGAACGGTAGAAAATAGGGAGCCGTTAGGCGACCATATTTTCTTCGATTCGGGAATCTCCATAAGGTTGGCGCTGAGCTCGCAACGGCTTTGTTCAAGTCCGTGCCAATCTTAGGGAGATTCCCGAGGTCGTAAGTGTCCGTAAGCCGCCGCTTAAAAGAAAAAGCGCGGCGACTAACGGACACTAACGCTCGAGAATGACGAAGTTGTTGTTTTCGAGGTTGTGGTTTTTGTTGGGTGTTTTTGTCAACTCTCATTGATAGCCTCCTTTGTTTTCATTCCCGCGCCACCACGCAACCCGCGCTCAGGCAGCGACTGCGCGAAGCGTCCAATATCACCCGCGCCCAGGGTCAGCAACACATCATCGTCGCGCAAAATGTTTGGCAGCAGTTCCGCGAGCGCCGGCAGGTCTTCTATGAATACCGGCTCGGCGCCCCATTTGCGTATGGCGCGGCATAGCGCGCGGGCGCCGGCGCCGGGGATGGGGGGTTCGCCGGCGGGGTAGACTTGCGTGATGACGAGGTTGTCGATGCCCGCCAGCACGCGCACGAAATCGTCGAACAGGTCGCGCGTGCGGGTGTAGCGGTGCGGTTGAAACACCACCACCAACCGGCGCCGCGGCCAGCAGTCGCGCGCCGCTTGCAGGGTCGCGGCGAGTTCGGTCGGGTGGTGGGCGTAGTCGTCGACCAACTCCACGCCGCCGCGCTCCAACGCCACTTCACCGAGCGCGTCGAAGCGCCTGCCGATGCCCTCAAAACCGGACAATGCCTGCGCCACGGCGTCATCGCCGACGCCCAAACGCGAGGCGACCGCTATTGCCGCGAGCGCGTTTTGTACGTTGTGCCGTCCCGGCAGCGCGAGCCGGTATTCGCCGCCCGCCGGTTGTCCGTGGCGCTCCACGCGGAAGAAACTGTCGCGCCCCTCCTGGCGGACATCAATCGCGCGAAAATCCACGCCCTCGGCGAAACCGTAACTCGCCACCGGCTTGTGCAATTGCGCGGCGATTTCGCGCACCGCCGGGTCGTCGAAGCAGAGCGCCGCCAGCCCGTAGAACGGCAGGTTGTTGAGGAACGCCAGACACGCCGCTTTCAGTTGCGTGAAATCCCCGCCGTAGGTCGCCATGTGGTCGGCGTCGATGTTGGTCAGCACCGCGATTTGCGGGTGCAGGTGGAGGAAGGAGGCGTCGCTTTCGTCGGCTTCGACCACCATGTGCTCGCCCCGCCCGAGGCGCGCGTTGGTGTGCGCGCTGTTGACCACGCCGCCGACGATGAAGGTCGGGTCGAGACCGGCGCGCGCCAGCACCGCCGCCACCAGACTGGTGGCGGTGGTCTTGCCGTGCGTGCCGGCGACCGCTATGCCCCTGCGAAAGCGCATCAACTCGCCCAGCATTTCGGCGCGCGGCACCACCGGAATGTTGCGCTTGCGCGCCGCTTGCAGTTCCACGTTGTCGTCGGCGACCGCGCTCGACGCCACCACCGCCTCGGCGTCGGCGATGTTTTCGGCGCGATGACCGCACACCACACGCGCGCCCGCTTCGCCCAAACGCTCCAAAGTCGCGCCGCCAACGATGTCCGAGCCGGACACCGCGAAGTCCAGTTCCAACAGCACTTCGGCGATGCCGCTCATGCCGATGCCGCCGATGCCGACGAAGTGAATGCGTTTGACGAATTCACGCACCGGCAGCCTCCATGCAAGCGCGCGCCACGTCGGTCGCCGCCTCGGGACGCGCCAGCCGCCGCGCCGCTTGCGCCATTTTCACGAGCAACGCGCGGTCGCGCTGAAACTCGCCGAGACGGTCGAGCCAGCCGCCGTCGATGAAGTCATCCTGACGCACCAGATGCGCCGCCGAGCGCGATTGCAGATAGTCGGCGTTGCAGGCTTGATGGTCGCTCACGGCATGCGGATAGGGAACGAAAATCGCGGCGACGCCGGCGGCGCACACTTCCGACACGGTCATCGCACCGGCGCGGCAAATCACGAGGTCGCACCACGCGTAGGCCGCCGCCATGTCGTCGATGAACTCCACCACCTCGCCGCTGATGCCGGCGTCCAGATAGCGCTGGCGCACCGCATCGGCGGTGGCAGCATCCCCGACCCCACGCCCGCATTGATGGCGGACTTCCGGCGCCAAATCGCGCACGCGCGCCAGCAAACCGGGCAGGTGGCGGTTGAATGCCTCCGCGCCGCGGCTGCCGCCGACCACCAGCAACCGCAACGCGCCCTCGCGCCCGGCCAACCGCGCTTCGGGGGCGGGAATGTCGATGATTTCGCGGCGCACCGGATTGCCGACCCAGGTGAAATCGGCGATGCCGGCGACCGCCGGAAAGCCGCTCAGCACCCGCGTGGCGAAGCGCGCCAGATGGCGGTTGGTCAGCCCGGCGATGGTGTTTTGTTCGTGCACCACCAGCGGACGACGCAACAAACCCGCGACCAAGCCGCCGGGACCGGAGACGAAACCGCCCATGCCGAGCACGGCATCCGGCTTGCGCCGCAGCACGATAATCAGCGCTTGCAGCATTGCCCACGCCAGCATGAACGGCATCGCCGCCACGCGCGCCACGCCGCTCTGGCGCACGCCTTTAATATGGATGAGCGTCAACTCAAACCCGGCGCGCGGCACCAGCGTCGCTTCCACGCCGCCGCCGGTTCCAATCCACAGCACCTCCACGCCGCGCGCGCGCAGGCAGTCGGCGACCGCCAGCGCCGGCATCACGTGGCCGCCGGTGCCGCCCGCCATCACCATGACGCGAGTCATTGCGCGCCTCCTGCGCCGGCGCCGCGGGCGTGGCGCGGTTGCGGGCGCGTGTGCCGGTCGGCGGCAAACAGCAGGCCGATGGCGGCCATGTTGCTGAGCATGCTCGACCCGCCGTAACTCATCAACGGCAGGGTCAAGCCCTTGGTCGGCAGCAGCCCGGTGTTGACGCCAATGTGAACCGCCGCTTGCAGGGCAATCAGCAACCCGATTCCCTGCGCGAGGAAGCCGGCGAAGCGATGCCCCTGGTCCAACCCGCGCCGGGCGATGACGAATGCCCGCCACAGCAGCAGGGCATACAACAACAGGACGGCGAAAATGCCGAGCGCGCCGAGTTCCTCGGCGATGACCGCAATCAGAAAATCGGTGCCGGCATGCGGCAGGTAGAAGAGTTTTTGGATGCTGTTGCCGAGCCCGGCGCCGAACCATTCGCCGCGGCCAATCGCGATGAGCGCCTGCACCAACTGGAAGCCGCCGTCGAACGGCTCCGCCCACGGGTCGCGGTGCACCATCAGCCGTTGGACGCGGTATGACTCCTGCCAGACCAGCGACGCCATGAGCGCGCCCGACACGCAGATGCTGGCGCAGAAATGCCAGAAGCGCACGCCGGCGAGGAACATCATCGCGGTCACGCTGGCGGCAATCACGGCGGTGGCGCCGAAGTCCGGCTCCAGCAACAGCAGGAAGCCGATGACGCCGACCACCAGACCGACGTTGATGACGCCGACCCGGAAGCGGTGCAGGTCGTGTTGTTTGCGTGCGAAATAATCGGCGAAGTAGATAATCGTGGCGATTTTCATCACCTCCGACGGCTGCACGCGCACCCCGCCGAACTCAAGCCAGCGCAGACTGCCGTTGACTTCCACGCCGACCGACGGCACCAGCACCGCGACCAGCAGCAGCAGTCCGACCACCAGCAATGCCTTGCCGGCGCGCTGCAACCATTCCAGTTTGATGAATGCGCCCGCCAGCAGCAACGCCGCGCCCAAGCCGATGTGCGCGAGTTGCCGGAAGAAGTGGTGGAAGTTGATGCGCAGGGTCGCGCTGTCCACCGCGATAGACGCCGAATAGACCATCACGATGCCGCCGGACAACAGCGCCGCCACGGTCAGCAACAACACGCGGTCATACCCCGCATCGCCTATTGCGCGCCGCGCTTGCAGGGTGGCGGATGTGCTCACGCGCGTTCCTCCGTCGACGCCAACGCCGCCACCAGCCGCTTGAATGCCAGCCCGCGCTCGGCGTAGTTCTCAAACTGGTCAAAACTCGCGCACGCCGGCGAAAACAGCACCGTCTGCCCGGCGCGCGCCAACTCGGCGGCGCGCGCCACCGCATGCGGCAGGTCGGTCGCGCGGGAAATCTCCGTCTGCCCGGCGAGGGCGTCGGCGATGCGCTCCGCGTCCCGCCCGAACAGCACCGCGTGGCGGACGCGCGCGCCGACCGGCTCCCGCAGCGGCGAAAAATCCGCGCCCTTGCCGATGCCGCCGGCGATTAGAATCAGGTTGTCTTCATCACCGCCGGCGCTGCCGTTAATCGCGGCGACGGTGGCGCCGACGTTGGTGCCTTTGGAGTCGTTGACCCACTTCACGCCGGCGATTTCCGCAACCGGCTCGCAGCGGTGTTCCAAGCCGCGGAAGTTGAGCAACGCCTCAATGACCGCCGGCGTGTCGGACGTTGCGGTGTCGGTGGCGGCATCCACCAACGCCAGCGCCGCCAGCGCATTGGCGATGTTCTGCTCGCCGCGCACCGCCAGTTGCTCGACCGCCGCCAGTCGCTTGCCGCCGTGGCCGCGGCACAGGAAGCGCCCTTGCGCGCTCGCCAGCACGCCGTAGTCGCCGTCCCCGGCGGGGCGGTCCAAGCCGAAGGTGATGGCTTGGGTTTGGGTTTGTCTCAGCGCCGCCAACCTCGCGTCGCCGCGGTTCAACACGCGGACGGCGGCGTGTTCCAGAATGCGCGCTTTGGCTTCGACATAGCGGTCGATGTTCGCGTAGCGGTCCAGATGGTCTTCGCTGATGTTGAGAATCGCCGCGGCTTTCGGCGCGAGGCTATAGGTGTTCTCCAACTGGAAACTGGACAGTTCCAGCACATAGAAATCGGGCGTCGGTTGCGCCAGCAACTCCAGCGCCGGCGTGCCGATGTTGCCGCCGGTCAGCGCCTTCGCGCCGGCGGCGGCGAGCATCTTTGACACCAGCGTGGTGACGGTGGATTTTCCGTTGGAGCCGGTAATCGCGATGACCGGCGCGCGCGCGCTTTCGGCAAACAACTCGATGTCGCCGACCAGGCGGTGCGCGCTCGCCACCGCGATGCCGGGGCTGACCACGACGCGGTCGAATTGCGCGAAACGCGCCTCCGCCGGCAGGCCGCCGGTAATCACTTCAACGCGCGGATGGCGCTCGCGCACCAGCGACAGGCAGGGCGCGAGGTCGCGGGAGTCCGCCACCGTGATTTTCTCGCCGCGCGCCGCCAGATGCTCGACCACCGAGTAGCCGGTCTTGCCCAAGCCGAGGACCAGCGTTGAGGTCGGTTGTCGCGCCATTCGCGGAGCCGTGTTCATCTGATTTTGAGCGTCGCCAGCCCGACCAGCACGAGAATCAGGCTGATGATCCAGAAGCGCACGATGACCCGCGGCTCGGGCCAGCCCTTGAGTTCGAAGTGGTGGTGCAGCGGCGCCATGCGGAATATGCGCCGCCCAATCAGTTTGTAGGAGGCGACCTGCAGAATCACCGACACGGTCTCAATGACGAACACGCCGCCCATGACGATGAGCACGATTTCCTGGCGCACGATGACCGCGACGATGCCGATGGCGGCGCCCAGCGAGAGCGCGCCGATGTCGCCCATGAAGACCTGCGCCGGGTAGGTGTTGAACCACAGGAAGCCGAGCCCCGCGCCGACCAGCGTGGCGCAGAACACCAGCACTTCGCCGGCGCCGGCGATGTAGGGAATGCCGAGGTAGTCGGCGTAAATCAGGTTGCCGGTCACGTAGGCGAAGATGCCGAGCGCGCCGGCGACCATCACGGTCGGCATAATCGCCAAGCCGTCCAAGCCGTCGGTCAGGTTGACGGCGTTGCTGGTGCCGACGATGACCAGCCAGGTCAGCGCCACGAAACCCCAGCCGAGCGGAATGGCGACGTCCTTCAACAGCGGCAGCAGGAGCGCGGTTTCGGCGGCGGACTCGGCGGTGTGGTATAGGAACAACGCCGCCAGCAAGCCCGCCACGCCCTGGCTCATCAGTTTGTTGAGCGCGCCCATGCCGCGCGGGTTTTTGTCCACCAGTTTGCGGTAGTCGTCAATCCAGCCGATGACGCCGAACGCCACGGTGGTGAATAAAATCGCCCAGATGAAGCGGTTGCCGAGGTCGCCCCACAGCAGGGTTGAAATCACCACCGACAGCAAAATCATGCCGCCGCCCATGGTCGGCGTGCCGACTTTGTCGAAGTGGGTCGGCGGTCCGTCGGTGCGCACCGTCTGGCTGATTTGGTAGTGGCTCAACTTGCGAATCATGCTCGGCGCGAACACGAAGAAAATGGAAATCGCGGTCAACACGCCGCAGATGCCGCGAAAGGTCAGGTAGCGGAAGACGTTGAAAAATCCGTAGTCGTGGGACAACTGCTCGAATAGCCAGGTCAGCATGGCGGGTCTCCATCGGGGGGAATGTCGGACGCCCGCAACCGCGCCACCACCCGCTCCATCGCGGCGGCGCGCGAGCCTTTGATTAGCACGGTGGTTTCGTCGTTGGCGGTGGCGGCGTTGGTGGCGGCGGGGGCGGGGTTTTCCAGCAACGGCACGAGTCGCGCCAGCAGGTTTTTGAGGTTGTCGTAGCGCTCGCCGCCTTCGCCGAAGCCGCGCAGATAGCCCGTTATATTGTCGTCATCAACGGCTCCCAAACACAGCAGATGCCGAACGCCGCTGCGCCGCGCGTGCTTGCCGACTTGTTCGTGCAACTCGGCGCTCTGCGCGCCCAACTCCGCCATCGCGCCGAGCACGGCGATGCGCGCGCCGTCGCGCTCGGCGAGCACATCCAGCGCCGCCTGGACGGACACCGGATTGGCGTTGTAACTGTCGTCGATGACCCGCGCGCCGCCGCGCCCGCGGAAGGTGGCGAGCCGCCCCGGCAACGCGCCGGGAAACGCGTTGAGCCCTTCGCGGATTTGTTTGATGCCGACGCCGGCGGCATACGCGACCGCGGCGGCGGCGGCGGCGTTGGCGATGTTGTGTTGCCCGGCGAGCGCGAGCGCGACCACTTCGCGCTCGCCGGCGATGTTCAGTTCTAACTTGCCGTCCGGCAACGAAGTTGCGTGAACATCAATGTCGGGGAGCGCGCCTTGCGCCGGGCGCACGCCGAAGCGCACGACTTTTTTAACACCGAGGCGTTGCAACCCGCGGCTCCAATGGTCGTGAAACGGGTCATCGGCATTCAGCACGGCGACGCCCTCCGGCGCGAGGTCGCCGAAGATTTCCGCCTTGGCGTCGGCGATGCCTTGCAGGTCGGCGAGCCCCGCCAGATGCGCCGGCGCGACATTGTTAATCAGCGCAATCGTGGGCTTTGTCAGTCCGCTCAAGTAGGCGATTTCGCCGCGGTGATTCATCCCCATTTCAATGACCGCATGCGTGTGCGATTCGCGCAGCCGCAGCAGCGTCAGGGGGACGCCCCAATGGTTGTTGAAACTGGCGCGCGGCGACAGGCAGTTGCCGGCGCGGTTGAAGATGGCGGCAATGAGCGCGGTGACCGTGGTCTTGCCGTTGCTGCCGGTGACCGCCACGACCGGCAGTGCAAAGCGGCTTCGCCAATGCGCGCCGAGTCTGCCAATCGCCTCGGTGGTGTCGCGCACCCCGATTTCGGCGATGCTGTCCCGACCCCGCCCCGCATTGCGCTCGGACACCAGCGCGCCGACCGCGCCTTGCTCCCCGGCGCGCGCAACGAATTCATGGCCGTCGTGTTGTTCGCCGCGAATGGCGACGAACAAATCGCCGCGGCGGATTTCGCGCGAGTCGATGGCGACCCTCTCAAACAACGCATCGCGCCCCCGCAACACGCCGTGCGCGACCGCCGCCGCCTCGGATAAACGCATCACCTACCTCCCCTCCAACGCCGCGGTGACGATGGCGCGGTCGTCCAGGTTGCTGACCCGGTCGCCGATTGTTTGCGTGGTCTCGTGACCCTTGCCGGCGACCAGCACCATGTCGCCCTCTCCGGCAACGGCGCCGGCGATGGCGGTCTCAATCGCCCGCCGGCGGTCGTGAATGACGGTGGCGTCCGGCGACTTCATTCCGCGCACGATTTGCGCGGTGATTTGCCGCGGGTCTTCGCTTCGCGGGTTGTCGTCGGTGACGATGACGCGGTCGGCGAGCGTTTCGGCGAGCCGCCCCATCGCCGCGCGTTTGCCTCGGTCGCGGTCGCCGCCGCAGCCGAACACCACCCACAACCTGCCGCGGCAGAGCGCCGCCAGCGACGCCAGCGCGCGCTCAAGCGCATCGGGCGTGTGCGCGTAATCCACCACCACCGCGGGTTGCGATTGGCGCGCGCGCAGCAATTCCATCCGCCCCGGCGGCGCCCGCCATTGCCCGGCAGTGGCGGCGATTTCCTTGAGGTCGTAGCCGCAACACAGCATGGCGGCGATGGCGGCGAGCAGGTTGGGCACGTTGACCGCACCGATTAGCGAGGAGCGAACCGGCGCGGCTTGCCCCCGGTAATGCGCCTCAAAGGCGATGCCGTTTTCGTTGAGTTGAACTTTTTGTGCGCGCAGGTCGCCGTCGCTGATACTGTTGATGCCGTAACCGATGCACCGCGTGGCGCCGTGTTGGCGCAAGAGCCGGCGACCAAACGCGTCATCCACGTTGATGACCGCGCAGCCGAGGTCGTCAAACTCAAACAGCCGGCGCTTGGCGCGCTCATAATGCGCCATCGTGCCGTGATAATCCAGGTGGTCGCGGCTGAGGTTGGTGAGCAGCGCGACATCAAACGCGACTTGATTGACGCGCCCTTGTTCCAATCCGTGGGACGACACTTCCACGCACACCGCCGCCGCCTTGCGCTTCAGCAGCGAAGCGAGGGTGCGCTGGGTGCCGATGGCGTCGGCGGTGGTCAGGGGCGACGGTTGCAATGCGCCGACAAAGCCGGTACCGATGGTGGACATCAGCGCGCAGCGTTGCCCGAGGGCGCTGAGCGCCTGCGCGATGAGATAGGCGCAGGTGGTTTTGCCGTTGGTGCCGGTGATGCCGATGAGCCGCATGTGCGCGGACGGGTGATTGAAGAAGCGCGCCGCGATGTCGCCGATGTGCCGGCGCAAGTCGGCAATGTCAAAACTCGGCACGCCGTAACAAAATTCGAACGCACCGCGCGCGCCGCGCTCGGCTTGCGCGTCATCCACCGCCTCGCGGGCGACCGCCGCCGCGCCGTTTTGCACCGCCTGCTCGATGTGGTCGCGTCCGTCGCACACGCTGCCCGGCACGGCGATGAACAAGTCGTTGGCGCTGACTCGGCGGCTGTCCAGACTGAGACCGCCGATGGCGCGGTCGCACTGCGGCGACACCGTGGTCAAGCCGTCCAGCAAGGTGTGCAACGACTTGGCGTCAGTCGTCTGCGCGCCGCCGCCCGCCTGCGCGCTCATGCGCCCTCCCCCGCCGACGGCGTGGTTGCGGTTGCGGTCGGGGTGGCATTGGTCGGCGGCAACGCGTCGGGCGCGATGTTATACAGCCGCATCAAGTCGCGCATCAAATCGGCGAACACCGGCGCGGCGACATCGCCGCCATAGTAGAATTTGCCGCGCGGGTCGTCCACCGTCACCACCATGACGAAGCGCGGGTCGCTGAGCGGCGCGATGCCGGCGAACACCGACAGATAGCGCTCGTTTTGGTAACTGTTGTCCAGCAGTTTGTGAATCGTGCCGGTCTTGCCGCCGACCCGGTAGCGCGGAATCTGCGCCTTGCGCGCGGTGCCGTCGGCGCTGGCGGCCTTCTCCAACATCGGGCGGATGGCGGCGGCGGTCGCCGCGCTGAACACGCGCGTCCCGGCGGCGCGATAACCCGGCGGCTTGCGTTGCAATGTCACCGGCAGCAGTTGTCCGTCGGTGGCGAAGACGGTGTACGCGCGCGCCAGTTGAAGCGGCGTGACCGAAAAGCCGTAGCCGTAGGACAGCGTGGCGTGCTCAATCGGGCGCGTGCGCCTTTTCAGCGTGCCGGAAACCTCACCGGGCAGGTCGGCGGCGCGCTTGCCGAAACCGACGCGCGCCAGCGTCGCAAACAAGTCGTCATACGGAAACGCCAGCGCGATTTTGGCGACGCCGACATTGCTCGAGCGCGCAATCACATCGAACACCGAGAGCGCGCCGTAGTCGTGGACATCTTCAATGGTGTGTCCGCCGACCCGGTAGCGACCCGGTGCGGTATCGACAAGGGTGTCGGCGTCCACCTCGCCGCTCTGCAACGCCATCGCCACGGCGAAGGGCTTGGCGGTCGAGCCGGGTTCCAGCACATCGGTCACGCTGCGGTTGCGGAATTTGCCGCCGACGATGGTGCTGCGGTCGTTGGGGTTGAACTGCGGCGAGTTGACCATCGCCAGAATTTCCCCGCTGGGGACGGCGAGCGCCACCACGCTGCCGCCGGACGCCTCGTGCCGGCGCACCGCCGCCTCAAGGTAGTCGCTCGCCAGCGACTGAATGCGCTGGTCGATGCTGATGACGAGGTCGCGGCCATGGCGCACGCGCTGAATGCTTTCAACGCTCTCCACGTAATTGCCGACGCGGTCTTTGAGCGCCAGAATGCGCCCCGGCGCGCCGCCGAGTTGCGGCTCAAAGGCGCTCTCCAACCCCTCCTGACCGCGGTCGTCCACATTGGTGAAACCGACCAGATGCGCGCCCGCGGGACCGCCCGGATAGTAGCGCTTATATTCGCGCTGAACCTCCACGCCGGGAATGGCGAGTTGCAACGCGCGCTGCGCCAATATCGGCGGCAGGCGGCGTTTGAGATACATGAAGTCGGAGTCTTTCTGCTTTTCGCAGGTCGCCCGAAGTTGCGCCGCGCTCAGTTTGACCAGCGCCAGCAGCGGCTTCCACTGCGCTTGCGCGGTCGCCGCGCAAAAGCGCGCCGGCGTCGCCCACAGCGAGTCGACCGGCGTGCTGACCGCCAGCGCCTGACCGTTGCGGTCGAGGATGCGCCCGCGCTCCGGCGTCACCGTCAGGCTGCGCAAGTAACGCGCGTCGCCCTGCGTCCGCAGGCGCTCATGCTCCACGGTTTGCAGGTGGATGACGCGCCAGCCGAGCACCGCGAACGCCGACAGCATCGCGGCGAGAATCAGATGCTGGCGCCACGCCGATGGGCGGCTGAGCGACGACTTGCCGGTTTTTTTGCGCTTCGACATCGGGTTATCCCGGTTCGCTTTCCAGACTGAGGGTGATGATTTTGTCCGGCTCAGGCGGCGCCATTTGCAGGCGCTCGCGCGCGTCATCCATGATGCTGCCGCGCCGCGCCCAAGTCGCTTTTTCCAGCATCAACCGCCCGCGCTCGGACTGCAATTCAACCTTCTCGGCTTCCACCGCGCGCCACGCGATGAACGCCAGGCGGTTCTGGTGGCGCACGGTCACCACCGCCATCGCGCTCAGCAGCGTGACCACCCAGAAGACGACCAGCCATTTGTTGGCGCGACTCACCGCTCACCCCTTCCCATACGCGGCGGGCGCATCGGGCGCGGCGATTTTTTCGGCGACGCGCAACACCGCGCTGCGCGCGCGCCGGTTGGCGGCGACTTCCCGCGCGCTCGCGCGCAACGGCTTGCCGACCAGTTTGAGCGCGGGCTTTTTCATATCTTCGGTAATCGGCAACTCCGGCGGATAAGGGTCGCCCTTCGCTTGCTCGCGGAAGAAGCGCTTGACCAACCGGTCTTCCAACGAATGAAAACTGATGACCACGAGGCGACCGCGCGGCGCGAGACCCGCGAGCGCCTGCGGCAAGACGCGACGCACTTCGCCGAGTTCGTCGTTGACCGCGATGCGAATGGCTTGGAAGGTTCGCGTCGCCGGATGCTTTCCCGGCTCGCGCCTCGGCGCGGCGCTCGCCACGCATTCCGCCAACTCGGCGGTGCCGGCAATCGGCTGCTTTGCGAGCGCGCGTTTAATCGCGCGGGCGATGAGGCGCGCAAAGCGCTCTTCGCCGAACTCGCGCAACACGGTTGCGAGTTCCCGCTCTTCAACGCGCGCCAGCCACTGCGCGGCGGAGCGACCGCTCGAGCGGTCCATTCGCATGTCCAACGGTCCGTCGGCGCTGAAACTGAAACCGCGCTCCGGCGAATCCAACTGCGGCGACGACACGCCGAAGTCAAACAACATACCGGCAACCCGCCCGCCGAGGTCGCGCTCCGCGAGGATTTGCCCGAGGCGCGAAAACGGCGCGTGCACGATTTCAACGCGCGCATCGGCGCCGAGGTCCAACCGCGCGTGCTCCACCGCATCGGCGTCGCGGTCAATCACCAGCAACCGCCCGCCACCGCCGAGCCGCGCCAGAATCGCCCTCGCGTGACCGCCGCGCCCATAGGTGGCATCGACCACGCAATCGCCGGCATGCACTTTCAACGCATCAATCGCGGCATCCTTCAGCACCGGCGTGTGTGTTTGGCAAGTCATCGGCGGCGGCTCGCTCACAGCGACAGTTGCTCCATTTCCACCGACACCCTTTCCATGTCCACCTCTTCTTCCAGCCACTGGTTGCGCTTGGCAATCCACTGCTCTTCGCTCCACAACTCAAACTTGTTGCTCTGACCCAGCAGGTAAACCGCCTTGCTAATCTTGGCGAACTCGCGGAGCGGGGCGGGCAGCAACACGCGCCCGTTCTTGTCCATCTCCGTGTCGCTGGCATAGCCGATCAAAAAGCGTTTGATGCGCTGGTGGTCGGTGTTGAAATCGGGCAAGGCGGCGACCTTGCGCTCGACCTGCTCCCACTCGTCCATCGGATACATCCACAGGCAGCGCTCTTTGGTATTATTGACCGTGACAACCAGCCGCCCATCGCAACGGTCGGTCAGCGCATCACGATAGCGGCCGGGAATTGCCAGCCGCCCCTTGGTGTCCAGATTGATGACGCTTGCGCCTCGTAGCATGGTCGGTATTGGTTGGTTGCGCCGGTTTTTGGGTGAAATATACCCACAAATCACCCACAATTACCCACATTTCGACACTATAGGGGCGTAAATATCCGATTGTCAAGGGAAATTCGAGGTTTTGTTGGACACCGATGAGGGCTAATCTCTAATGCCAAACACCACCACACACACCACCCAAAACCGCCCCAACCCGGCGCCGCCACCGCTTGCGCTCTATGTACACATCCCCTGGTGCGTGAAAAAATGCCCGTATTGCGACTTCAACTCGCATCCGCAGCGCGGCGACCTCGACCAGCAAGGCTACATCGACGCGCTCATCCGCGACCTTGACCACGACCTCGCCGTCTATGGCGGGGGCGCGGACGGAGTCGAGGCGCGCGGGGTGTCGTCCATCTTCATCGGCGGCGGCACTCCGAGCCTGTTCGGCGCGGATTCCATCGACCGCCTGTTGCGGGAAGTCCGCGCGCGCCTGCGTTTTGAGGATGCGATTGAAATCACGCTGGAAGCGAATCCCGGCGGCGTCGAGCACGATGACTTCGCCGCCTACCGCGCCGCCGGCGTCAACCGCCTGTCGCTCGGCGTGCAGAGTTTCAACGACGCGCACCTCGAGAAACTGGGGCGCATTCACGACGCCGCGGAGGCGAAGCGCGCCATCCGCGCGGCGTGTGATGCGGGCTTCGCCAACCTCAATCTGGACTTGATGTATGGCTTGCCGCAGCAAACCCCGGCGGCGGCGATGCGCGACCTGGCGAGCGCGCTGGAGTTTTCGCCGAGCCACCTGTCGCTGTATCAACTCACGATTGAGCCGAACACCCTATTCCACCGCCACCCGCCGCGGCTGCCGAACGACGAGCGCATCGCCGACATGCAGCGCCGCCTGCACGAGCGCGCGGCACGGCACGGCTATCATCGCTACGAGGTCTCGGCATACGCCCGGACCGGCATGCGCTGCCGGCACAACCTGAACTACTGGGAGTTCGGCGACTATCTCGGCATCGGCGCCGGCGCGCACGGAAAAATCACGCGCGGCGGTGACATCGTGCGCTACTGGAAGCAGAAACACCCGCGACGCTATCTGGCATCCGCCGGCGGCGAGCAAGCGCTCGGCGAGACCAGCACGATTGCGCGGCGCGATGTGTTGTTTGAGTTTTTGATGAACGCGTTGCGGCTGACCGACGGCTTCGACACCGCCCTGCTGAGCGCTCGAACCGGATGCGATGCCGGCGAGGTGGTCGCGCTACTGAGCGATGCGCTCAACCGTCGGTTGGTGGTGATTGAGGGCGGCGGGGAGCGGGTTAAGTGTAGCGAAAAAGGTTACCGTTTTTTGGATGATATTTTGCAGCAGGTTTTGCCGGGGTGAGCGTTGCCGGTGCGGTTGCCGGCGTGCGCCGCGATTGCCGATGCGCCGCCGCTATCGATTCCAAAACCGCAATCACTCAATCCACTTAATCAACGCCCGCCACTGCTCCACATCCCGCCCCGTCTGATAAGGCGACATCTCAAAAATGCCGTGCCCCTGCTCGGCGGCGCGAATGTAGTTCTGGGTGTCGCGCAACTGCGCCACCAGCGGAATCTTGACCTTGTCGAGAAACCAAATGAGGTTGTGATAAATCAGGGTGTTCTCCCGCACGCGGTTGGCGACCAGCGCGACCGACGACTCTTTGAGCAAGCCGTCGAGCATCAACTCGCCGATGAAATGCCCCGCGGCGCGAATGTCGAGCGGCGATGGCAAGACCGGCACCACCACGCGGTCGGCGAACTCAAACAACCGCTTCAACTGCGGCTTCGCAACCCGCGCCGGGGCGTCCATAATCAGCCGTTGGGTGTTGCCGGACACGCTGGTGCGGGAATGCGAGCCTTGGCTGGCGTCAATGCCCTGTATCGGATTCAAGTCCTCGCTGCGCTGCGCCAGCCAGTCCAGACTGGACTGCTGCGGGTCATAATCCGCAAGCGCCACCGGCACCTCCCACAACGCATAATAACTGGCCAAATTGGTAGCCAGCGTCGATTTCCCGCACCCACCTTTGGGATTCACAATCAGGATGGTTTTCATCGCGTTCTCCTCCGTTCTCGTCCGAGCCGCCCCCGAAAACAGCCGGACCTCGTTGGTATCACCCCCAATACTACAACCGCCCCGCCCTCTCCGCAACTCAATTCCGGGCTGGGTGAGGGGGGATTTGTTTTGTGTGGGATTGGAAAAGTTAGTGTAATCAAGCGATTACGCCCAAAAACAGCGCAAGCAACCCGAGTTTCAACCCACACCCACCATTCAACCACACTCGTCATTCCCCACCACTTCGTCATTCTCGAATGATAGAAAAATAAGGAGCGGCAGCGACTATATTTTTCATCACCTTCGGGAATCTCCCTAAGGCTACCGTGAATTTCAACAAAGCCCGTGCCAATCTTAGGGAGATTCCCGAGGACGCAAGTGTCCGTAAGCCGCCGCTTAAAAGAAAAAGCGCGGCGACAAACGGACACTAACGCTCGAGAATGACGATAGTAGGGAATGACGAAGTAAGGGGCTTGAATGACGAGGCAAGGAAGTTTCGCGTAATCCCCAAGGCAAGCGATGCGCCGGGAAATTGTGGTGTATAGTTGCCACGATGAACAGTGCGCTTGATAGTGTTGGGCGGTTGCGGGTGCCGGGGGTGGAGCGGTGGCGGGTGCCGGGGTTGGGGGTGTTGGCGGTGCCGGTGTTTTGTGGGGATGCGGTTGAGATTGTTGACCCGGAAGGGTTGCAGGTTGCGCATGTGGCGGGTTTTGACCGGCGTGGCGAGGCGATTACCGGTGCGCTGGCGTTGGCTGAGAACACCACCGGCGCGCGGATGGCGCGGTGTCTTGCGCGCGATGTGCCGGATGCGCGGTGGCTGGCGCGCAAGTTGCGCGAGCAGGGCATCGACCTTGCGGCTTCCGGGGCGGCGGAATTGCTCGGCGGCGAGACGCGCGCCGGGAATGCGGCGGCGTTTGTGTGCGAAGCCGACGCGCTGTGCCTGATTGGCGCGCCGGGTGAGGACATGCGGATTGACCGCTCGCCGGCTCCCGCCGACCTGCCGGCGACCGACTTGCTCGTGTTCGTTCGGCGCGCGTCGGGGAATGCGACCAACCACGACGGCGAGGGCGACTACCCGCTACCCGACCCGCTCGCCGATGCGCGCGCGGAGATTCCGGTTGCGCGGCGCACCGCGCTGGCGTATGAAGTCGCCGCCGGGGAATATATTCAGGTCATCGACGTGCAGGGGCGCCAATGCTCGGACTTCCAGTGTTTCGACAGCGCCAAACTGGCGCAGGGGGTGGAGCGCTGTTTGGATGCCACCACCACGCGCGCGCTGGTGGGCTCGGCGTATCCCAAGCCGGGCTTGCACGCGAAGTTCTACGATGTCGATTTTGAGCCGGTCATCGAAGTGGTGCAGGACACCTGCGGTCGGCACGACAGTTTTGGCCTCGCCTGCACCGACAAGTATTATGACGACGCCGGCTATCCGGGGCATGTCAACTGCTCCGACAATTTCAACCTCGCGTTGTCGCCGTATGCGGTCGCGCCGCGCAGGGGCTGGATGGCGATGAACTTGTTCTTCAACACCTTCTTCGACCACGCCTATCAATACGCCTTCGATGACCCGTGGTCGCGCCCCGGCGACTACGTGTTGTTGCGCGCGCTCAAGGACATGGTGTGCGTTTCCTCGGCCTGCCCGTCCGACATCGACGCCGCCAACGGCTGGAATCCGACCGACATTCACCTGCGAATTTACCCGCGCGACAACCTGTTCAAACACGCGGTCGCCTTCCGAAAAACCCCCGACGCGGAGCCGCAAATGACCCTCGAGACCGGTTTTCACCCACGCACATCCGCCCTGACCAGAAACTTCAGCGAATACGCCGGTTACTGGCTCGCCAACAGTTTCACCAACCTCGGCGACGTCGCCGAATACTGGGCTTGCCGCGAAGGCGTCATCGTCACCGACCTGTCGCCGCTGCGCAAAGCCGAGGTGGTCGGTCCCGATGCCGAGGTGTTGATGCAGACCTGCGTGACCCGCGACATTCGGCGGCTGAGCGCCGGGCAGGTCGTGTATACCGCGATGTGCCACGCCTCCGGCGGCATGATTGACGACGGCACGGTGTTCCGGCTCGGCAAGGATAACTTGCGCTGGGTCGGCGGTAGCGACGACTCGGTTTTGTGGCTGCGCCGGCAAGCCGAAGAGCGCGGCTTGGATGCCTGGGTCAAGGACTCCACCGAGCAGTTGCACAACCTGCAAGTGCAAGGTCCGCGCAGCCTCGATGTGTTGCGCGAAATCATCTGGACGAGCCCCGACCAGGCGAGCGTTGACGAACTTGCATGGTTCCGCTTTTCCATCGCGCGCATCGGCGGCGAGCAGGGCATCCCGGTGGTGGTCTCGCGCACCGGCTACACCGGCGAGCGCGGATACGAAGTGTTCTGCCACCCAAAACACGCGCCGCAAGTGTGGGATGCGATTTGGCAAGCCGGGCAGGCGTTCGACATAAAACCGCTCGGACTGGATGCGCTCGACATGCTCAGAATCGAAGCCGGGCTGATATTCGCCGGCAACGAGTTTTCGGATCAAACCGACCCGTTCGAAGCCGGCATCGGCTTCACCGTGCCGCTGAAGAGCAAGCAGGACGACTTCATTGGCCGCGACGCGCTCACCAAACGCAAAGCCAGCCCGCAACGAAAACTGGTCGGCCTGAATGTGACCGGCGAGCAACCCGCCGCCACCGGCGACGGCGTCTACATCGGCGCCAACCAAGTCGGCACAATCACCAGCGGCGTGGTGTCTCCGGCGCTGCGAAAAAACATCGCACTCTGCCGCGTGAACGTCGAACACGGAGCAATCGGCACGCAGTTGGAAATCGGCAAACTGGACGGCCACCAAAAACGAATCGCCTGCGAAGTGGTGGCGTTTCCGCATTACGATCCGGGCAAGGAGCGGGTGCGGGGGACGGCGTCGCCGGAACGATGAATAAAGCGTCGCTGGCAACGCTCAATCCAAGCCGCAAAAAAGCCCTGTTCCTCGCCCGCAAACAACTGCCCGAACTGGTATGCGATGCGGTCAATTTGGAAGGGGTAAACTTTACTCTGCCGGAGGTGCAGACGTTGCTGGACGGGGTGACGGTCGGCGGGCACAGTTTGCAGGACGAGGCGATTGCAATCAATCAGGCGAATGCGTGGCGGTTTCTGTTTGACGTTGTTGAGCGCGATGAGTTTCGCCTTGGCGCCGATTTCGTTTGCGAGTTGCACGGCATTCTTGCGCGCGAAGAATCGCTCGCGTGGGGCGTTTTCAGGGATGGCGGGGTCACTATTGCGGGCACCGATTACTTGCCGCCAAATGCGGATGAATTGCCGGCGTTGTGGCGGCAACTGGAGCGCCAACATCAAACCGCCCTGCACGAATCGAAGATGGCGATTGAATCAACTTACACCCACGCGATCGGTTTGTTTTTGCAGATGGCGCGAATGCAGTTTTTTTACGACTGCAACAAGCGCATCGGACGACTGCTGATGAACGGTGTTTTGCTAACGCGCGGACTTCCCGCCATCAACCTGCCGGCGGCAAAACAACTCGAGTTCAACCAACTGATGCTGGCTTTTTACCCCGGCGGGGACGAGCAGCGGATGCAGGCTTTTATGCGCGGTTGCTTGGAGCAGAAAACGCTGGAGATTATGTCGGAAGGCGGCGATATTCCGCATAACCTCGTCTGAGCCGGCAATGGCATCAACCAACCGGTTGCGGTATAGTTGGTTGTGCCGTTTCATCAAGTGACAATGATTACCGGAGGAATATAATGACTCGAGTTGCAATCATCGGCGCGGGACCTTGCGGGATTTCGCAGTTGTGTGCGTTTGCCGCCGCCGGGGAAAGCGGGGCGGAGGTTCCCGACATTGTTTGTTATGAAAAACAGAGCGAGCCGGGCGGCTTGTGGAATTACACCTGGCGCACCGGGTTGGACGAGTTTGGCGAGCCGGTGCATTGCAGTATGTACCGCTATCTTTGGTCGAACGGGCCCAAGGAGTGTTTGGAGTTCGCCGACTATACGTTTGAGCAGCACTTTGGCAGACCGATTGCCTCCTATCCGCCGCGCGCGGTGCTCGCCGACTATCTGCTTGGCCGCGTGAAGAAGGCGGATGTGCGCCGTTATATGCGGCTTGGCACGGCGGTGCGCGAGGTTGCTTATGCGGATGACAGCGGGCGGTTTACGGTCACCGCGCACGACCTGAAAAATGACGCGGTGTCGAGCGAAGAGTTTGACTATGTGGTGGTTGCCAACGGGCATTTTTCGGTGCCCAACGCGCCGCACTTCGCCGGCTTCGACACCTTCAACGGTCGCGTGTTGCACGCGCATGACTTCCGCGATGCGCTTGAGTTCAAGGGCAAGGACATCCTGATTATCGGCACCAGTTATTCCGCCGAGGACATTGGCTCGCAGTGCTACAAGTATGGCGCGAAGTCGATAACCTGCAGTCACCGCACCGCGCCGATGGGTTTTCACTGGCCCGACAACTGGCGGGAAGTGCCGCTGTTGACTTCGGTGGACGGCAACACCGCGACCTTCAAAGATGGCACGAGCGCGGAGGTTGACGCGATTATCCTGTGCACCGGTTACTTGCACCACTTTCCGTTCTTGCCGGATGCGTTGCGATTGCAAACCACCAACCGGCTGTGGCCGTTGAATTTGTATAAGGGAGTTTTCTGGGAGGACAATCCGAAACTGATGTATCTCGGAATGCAGGACCAGTTTTACACTTTCAACATGTTCGACGCGCAGGCGTGGTATGCGCGCGATTACATGCTCGGGCGGCTCAGCCTGCCGGCGCTCGATGAGATGCGCAAACACAGCGCGGCGTGGCGGCGGCGCGAAGAAACATTGGAGAACGACGAGCAGATGATTTGGTTTCAGGGCGACTACGTGAAGGAGTTGCTTGAGCCGACCGATTATCCGAGTTTCGATGTCGAGGCGGTCAACCAAACCTTCATGCAATGGGAGCACCACAAACACGAAGACATCATGGGGTTTCGCAACAACGCCTACCGCTCGCTGATGAGCGGAAACATGCAACCGGCGCATCACACGCCGTGGCTTGAGGCGATGGACGATTCGATGGAGAGTTATCTCGGCGGTGGGGGCTGAGATTAATCAACTCGCCTGCCAATGACCACCCGAAAACCCAAACCTTTGCTCGGATGGCGTGAGTGGGTGGCGTTGCCGGGGCTTGGGGTTGGGCGGATTCGGGCCAAGGTGGATACCGGGGCGCGGACTTCGGCGTTGGATACCGTGTGGATGGAGGAATTTGACGAGGGCGGGGTGCGCCGGGTTCGCTTTGAGTTGTTTACGGCCAAGGGCGAGCGGGGACCCGGCAACCAATGCGTCGCCGATATTGTTGAAAGCCGGTGGGTGACCAACTCCGGCGGCGGCAAGGAAAACCGGGTGGTCATCCGCACGCCGGTGGTGATTGGCGCGTTCAACAAGGAGATTGAAATCACCCTCACCAACCGCAACTCGATGAAGTTTCGGATGCTGCTGGGGCGCACCGCCATTATGAAAACATTCAATGTCAATCCGGGGCGGTCATACCTTGCCGGAGAGCCGCGCCTTGAAACCTAGCGGACACCCCAACCCCGACTGTCATCAACCCGGCGGAAAGTTGTTATGAAAATAGCGGTGCTGTCGCGCAATCAGCGGCTCTATTCCACTCGGCGGCTGGTCGAAGCGGCCGAGCGGCGCGGGCATGTCGTCGAGGTGCTCGACCACCTGCGTTGTTTTATGGACATCACCTCCGACAAACCCAGCATACACTACGGCGACATGGAGTTCGCCGCCGAAGATTTTGACGCGGTCATTCCGCGCATCGGGGCGTCCGCGACTTTCTACGGCACCGCCATCGTGCGCCAGTTTGAGATGATGAACATTTACAGCGTCAACGAGTCGGTGGCGATTACCCGCTCGCGCGACAAACTGCGCTCATTGCAACTGCTGTCGCGCAAAGGGCTGGGGCTGCCGACCACCGCATTCGCCCACTCGGTCAAGGACATTCAGGGCATCATCAACGAGGTCGGCGGCGCGCCGCTGGTCATCAAACTGCTCGAAGGCACGCAAGGCAAGGGCGTGGTGCTTGCCGAAACCCGCAAGGCGGCGGAGAGCGTCATCCAGGCGTTCATGCGCATCAAGGCGGACATTCTCGTGCAGGAATTCATCCAAGAGGCGGGCGGTAGCGACCTGCGCTGTCTGGTGGTCGGCGACAAGGTCATCGCCGCGATGCAGCGCCAGGCGCCGCCGGGGGAATTTCGCTCCAACCTTCACCGCGGCGGCACCGCGCGGCTGATTAAACTGACGCCCACCGAGCGCAAGACCGCGGTCAAGGCGGCCAAAGCGATGGGGCTTAACCTGTGCGGGGTGGATTTGCTGCGCTCGGACCGGGGACCGCTGGTGATGGAGGTCAACTCCTCGCCGGGGATGGAAGGCATCGAGAAAGCGACCGGCAAGGATGTCGCCGACATGATCATTCAATTCATCGAAAACCACGCCAAGCCGCAACGGACGAGAACGCGCGGCCGAGGGTAAATCGGGCGCGGTTGCGAATCCCGACTTCCGGCTCCGATTCAGCCGTGCAAAAAAGAGCCCCGCCGAAGCGGGGCGCTGTGTTATCGGCGATTTTACGCGCCGATTGGATTCAAGCGGGGGTAACGCTGGTCGCTTGAAGGCCCTTGGGACCTTCCTCCACCTCAAAGGTGACTGCCTGACCTTCGCGCAAGGTTTTAAACCCCGTGCCTTCGATTGCGCGGAAATGGACGAATACGTCCGCACCGCCATCTGTTTGAGAGATAAACCCAAAACCTTTGGATTCGTTAAACCACTTTACAGTGCCTGTCGCCATGAAATTGTTTCCTGATAAATTGAAAATGAAAGTAACGCATACAGTTAATGAAACGGGAATTCAGGGGGAACGCTTCAAGGGGAACACAGAAGGAACAACCAAAATAGCCAACAACAAAATCTGCAGCACCGCCACTATAAGCGATTTTCGCCGGTTTGACCACAAATAGTTGCGTTGTTTTTGCATAATCTGGGGAAAAATCGGTGAAAAACGGCGTTTTTGGCGTTTTCGGCGCGTTTTCGGTGTCGTGGGAGGGCGAATTGGGCGATAAAAAAGCCGTCCCTGAGTCCAAGGACGGCTTTGCGCGTGTCTGGTGGAGGTGGCGGGAATCGAACCCGCGTCCGCTGATCCTACACACACCGGCTGCTACATGCTTAGTCTGCGCTTTGAGTTGACCGGCGTGAAAGTAGGCAGACAAACGCACACGCCGGCGAGTCCGATCAGTTTTAACTGCCAGACAACGGACGGGCCTGGCTCGCGAGCCTTTATTGATGACCTTTCGAGCCTCAGCCTAAAGGCGAGCCGAGTGAAAGGGCCAGCCGGATTAAGCGGCTAGCGCGTAGTTGTCGTCGTTGGCAACTATTGTGTTGCAGGTGGATTTACGAGGTAGTCTGCGCCTCGGCATGCTCCGATGGCTTCGTGACCGACGTCGAAGCCAGTCACCCCCATGGAGCGGCGATGCTAACACACCCTGCGCGGGAATGGCAAGCCGCGGCGAAATGGGTGGGAAATCCGCTCAAAATGGCGCGATTTGGCGTTTTTCCGCGCCCCCGGCGCCGCGGCAAACCGCGCTCATTGCTGCGATTTGAACAGCCGCTGTTTGTCGCGCTCCCATTCGCGCTGCTTGATGGTGTGGCGTTTGTCGTATTGCTTTTTGCCCTTTGCCAGCGCGATTTTGGCTTTGACTTTGCCGTGCTTCCAATACAGGCTGAGCGGCACGAGGGTGTAGCCCGCCTTGTCGGTCGCGCCGACCAGTTTGCCGATTTCCTTTTTGTGGAGTAGCAACTTGCGGCTTCGGGTGGGGTCGGGGTTGACATGCGTCGAGGTCGAGCGCAACGGCGAGAAGTGCGCGCCAATCAGGAAGAGTTCGCCGCGGATAACGACGACATAACTCTCCTTCAACTGCGCGCGGCCATCCCGAAGGCTCTTCACCTCCCAGCCCTGCAGCGCCACCCCGGCCTCGAACTCCTGCTCGATGAAATAATCAAACCGGGCTTTTCGGTTGAGCGCGATGGTGTTGGTGTCGGACGCGGATTTCTTTTTGCTCGCCATGGGCCCCGGTCGGGTGGGTATTCGGTTGCACGGGGCATGCAGTATAATGGAGCGCACCCTTTTTGTCCGCCGAGGCTTGCCTTCCATGTATACCATCGCGCGTTCGGCGCTGGTCATGCACAGCGCCGAGGAGATGTACTCGCTGGTCAACGATATAGAATCCTACGCGCAGTTTCTGCCGTGGTGCGGCGCCTCCGAAGTGCTCGAGCGGGGCGAGCGCGAGGTGGTCGCGCGCGTGCATATCGCGTTTCGCGGGGTCAGCCAATCGTTCACCACGCGCAACCGGTTGACGCCTTTTGAGCAGACCCAAATGACGCTGCTCGATGGTCCGTTCAGCGAGTTGTCCGGCGTCTGGGAATTCAAGTCGCTGCAGCCCGGCGCATGCCGGATTGCGCTCGACCTGCGCTTTGATTTTTCCAGCGCGCTGACCGGCGCGGTGGTCGGTCCGGTGTTCAAACACATCGCCGATTCGATGGTCGATTCCTTCGTCAAGCGCGCCCGTCAAGTCCACGGCAACCCCCGCCGCCCGGAACAAATTAGCGCGGAGGTGGTCTATGCGCTACCGGAGCGGCAGGTGGTCGAGCAACTGGAGCTGAGCCCGCCGGCCACCATTGAGCAGGCGATTCGCGCTTCATCCGTGCTGCGCCAGTTTCCGCGCCTCAATCTGGCGGAGACGCCGGTCGGCATTTTCGGGGTTGAGCGTCCGCTCGACTGGGTGCTGACCGACCACGACCGAGTCGAGATTTACCGCCCGCTGGTGATGAGCCCAACCGAAGCGCGGCGGTGGCGGGCGAAGGCGCTCCCCATTCCGTCATTCTCGAACGATAGAAAAATAGGGAGCCGCTAGGCGACCATATTTTTGTTTGTATCATCCCTGATACAAACCCTTCGGGCTACGCGAAAATCCGCTCCGGGCGGATTTTTCATCGCCTTCGGGAATCTCCCTAAGGCTACCGTGAATTTCAACAAAGCCCGTGCCAGTCTTAGGGAGATTCCCGAGGACGTAAGTGTCCGTAAGCCGCCGCTTAAAAGAAAAAGCGCGGCGGCAACGGACACTAACGCTCGAGAATGACGGGTGGTTGGGATTTTTCGCATCAGCCTGTCGCGGGTGATTGGGTTGCGTTAAACCCCGCTTTTTGATATAAAAGCCGCCCTGAAAAATTGCCCGAGCGGATGACATTAACCCGCCTCCCCGGCGAACTCATTCCCGGCTCAAACCACCAAACCACATCGTAGAACCCATGGCGACCAAGCGAAAACCTGATTTGTTGATTCACGGAATCAAGCCTTACCAGCGCAGAAAAAACGAAGCCTATATGGGACCCGCCCAGTTGAAGCACTTCGAGGCGATACTGCTTGCCTGGCGCTCGGAGCTCAGCGACGATACGTCTAAAACGGTCGTTCACATGCAAGATGAAACCGCCAACCATCCCGACCCGACCGACCGCGCCAGTCAGGAAACCGATATGGCGCTGGAGTTGCGGGGGCGCGACCGCGACCGCAAGTTGATAAAAAAAATCGATGAATCGATCGCGCATCTGAGTTCCGGGGATTTCGGTTACTGCGAAAACTGCGGCGAGGAAATCGGCCTCAAGCGGCTGGAAGCGCGGCCCACCGCGGTATTGTGCATCGACTGTAAAACCCTGGACGAAATCCGGGAAAAACAACTTTCCTGAGCGGCAAACGCCGCACACCTTTTGGGAGTAACACAATGAAACTCGTGGTTGCAATCATCAAACCGTTCAAACTCGACGACGTTCGCTCCGCGCTCTCGGAGGTCGGCGTTCAGGGGATGACGATTACCGAAGTCAAAGGTTTCGGCAGGCAGAAAGGGCACGCCGAGTTATACCGCGGGGCGGAGTATGTGGTTGATTTCCTGCCCAAGGTGAAACTGGAAGTGGCGGTGGAAGCATCCATGCTCGACCAGGTGATCGAGACCATCACCAACGCGGCCATGACCGGCAAGGTGGGGGACGGCAAACTGTTCGTCTATGGAATCGAGCGGGTCATCCGCATCCGGACCGGCGAGCAGGACGAGGACGCAATCTGACGCGTGCTGCGTGCGCTTAATTCACGTTATTCTATTCACTATGAGTTGACGAGTTACGCCATGGAAAACAATCTGTTTCATCTTCAGTATGCGCTCGACACCTTTTACTTTCTGGTGTGCGGCGCGCTGGTCATGTGGATGGCCGCCGGCTTCACCATGCTGGAAGCCGGGCTGGTGCGGGCAAGGAACACCACCGAAATTTTAACCAAGAACGTCGCGTTATACGCGCTCTCTTGCATCATGTATCTGGCGTGCGGTTACGCCATCATGTATGACGGCGGATACTTTTTGAACGGCATCGGCGAGGTCGATGTTCCCGCCGTGCTTGCGGACTTCGCCGGCCGTGAAAACGGTTTTGCCGGCGGGTCGATCTACGCCGCCTCAGCCGATTTCTTTTTTCAGGTGGTGTTTGTCGCCACCGCCATGTCCATCGTCTCCGGCGCCGTGGCGGAGCGGATGAAGTTGTGGGTTTTTCTGGCGTTTGCCGTGGTGATGACCGGCTTCATTTATCCGGTGGAGGGTTTGTGGACCTGGGGCGGTGGCCGTGTTTTGGGCTTGTATAGCCTGGGCGATTTGGGCTTCAGCGATTTCGCCGGCGCCGGCATCGTTCACATGGCGGGCGCCGCCGCCGCTCTCGCAGGCGTCTTGTTGCTGGGCCCGCGTATGGGGAAATACGCCGCCAATGGCTCGGCCAAGGCAATGCCCGGCGCCAATATGCCGCTGGCCGCCGTGGGAACACTGATTCTGTGGATGGGTTGGTTCGGTTTCAACGGAGGCTCGGTGTTGAAACTCGGTGACATCGCCAGCGCCAACGCCGTGGCGATGGTGTTTCTCAATACCAACGCCGCCGCCGCCGCCGGCGCGCTCGCTGCGCTTGTACTCGCCCGCTTGCTCTATGGCAAGGCCGACCTGACGATGCTGCTCAACGGCGCCCTCGCCGGGTTAGTGGTGATTACCGCAGAGCCGTCAACCACCGGCGCCCTGCAAGCGACCTTGTTCGGCGCCGCCGGCGGCCTGCTGGTGGTGGTGAGCGTGGTCTTTCTGGACAAACTGAAAATCGACGACCCGGTCGGCGCCATCTCGGTGCATGGCACTTGCGGGCTGCTCGGCTTGCTACTCGTGCCGCTCACCAACGACGACGCCACCTTTACCGGCCAGTTGGCAGGCGCGGCGACCATATTCGTCTGGGTATTTGCAACCAGTTGGGTCGTCTGGATGGCGCTCAAGTTGGTCGTCGGCATCCGCATCAAGGAAGAGGATGAACTGGCCGGCATGGACTTGGCTGACTGCGGCATCGAAGCCTATCCCGAATTCACCAAAGCGGTTTAGGCGGTAATCGGCGCCCGGTATCCCGACACCCCGGCGCACTCCCGGCTAAGGCTTGTCCGCCGCCGGATACCTGTTCGGATAGCGGTGGCGGAAGCGTTTGTGTTGGCGGTACGGAAACACATCGTAGCGCGTGTTTTGCAGAATGTCGTTTTGCACCTTCTTCCAGTAGGCGGGGTCGAGCAAGTCGGCGTGATGCGCCAGGAAGCGCTCCTTGAACTTGGGATGGTTGGCGACGAAAGACTCAAACTGCTGCGGAAAAAAATCGTTTTCGCCGACGTGGAACCACGGCTCGCCCGCCATTTCCTCTTCTTCGTTGCGCGCTTTGGGCAGGGAGCGAATCACGATCTCATTCATCCGGCAGATTTCGTCGTAGTCGTAAAACACCACGCGGTTCTGGCGGGTGACGCCGAAGTTTTTCAATAGCATGTCGCCGGGAAAGATATTGGCGGCAATCATTTCCTTGATGGCGTTGCCGTAACTAATCACGCCGCGGTCGAGCATCTCGTCGTTGGCGTGGTCGAGAAAAATGTTGAACGGCACCATGCGGCGTTCGATATACAGGTGGCGAATAATCACGAACCCGCCCTCGATATACATGCTCGATGTGATTTCATTTTTCAATTCGCCGAGCAACGCATCGGAGAAGCGGTCGACCGGGAAGGCGACATGGGAGAACTCCAAGGTGTCTGCCATGCGCCCCGCGCGGTCGTGCATTTTCACGGTGAGATATTTCTGCTTGACCGTGGCGCGGTCGGTTTTTTTGGGATGCGCGAAACTGTCCCGGATGACCTTGAACACATACGGATATGAGGGCAGCGTGAACACGCTCATCACCATGCCCTTGATGCCCGGCGCGGTAATCAGTTTGTCGGTGGAGTGCTCCAGATGATGCAAAAATTCACGGTAGAACAGCGTCTTGCCCTGCTTCTGGAAGCCGATGCTGGTGTATAAATCGGCGCGCGTTTTGCTCGGCAGGATGGATTGCAGAAAAGTAATCAGCCCCGCCGGCACCTTCGTATTAACCATAAAGTAGGCGCGGGTGAAACTGAAAATCAGCGCCAGGTCATCGGCCTCGGTGAGAATCGTATCGACGTATAACCGCATGTCATCGTTGATTAAAATCGGCACGACAAACGGCTGGCTGTCGACCCCGACCAGCGCGCGACCGACCACATACGCCGCTTTGTTGCGGTAGAACAACGACGACACCACATGCAGTTGCCGGTGCGGCGCCGGGATGACATCGGGATGCAACACCGGCTCAAAAGTGTCGGCGATGAGGTCGAGGTCGCGCTCAAGGTCTTCCCACGCAAGGCGCAAACCGAAACTCTGCAGAATCGTGCTGAACGTGTCGCGGATGCCGCACTCGTCCGGGTAATAACCCGTATAAGCCGGGTCGTCCATGTCGAGGTAGTCGATGGCGGTGCCGGGCTTGACGAAGATGTGGTCGTTGTTGAAGTAACTTCGGTCGAACAGTCGGCAGAACACCGAGTTGTAAAAACTCTCCGCCAGTTCCGGCTGTTTGTGGTTATACAGCAGCCACATATACCAGCGCTTAATATCCTGCCACAACTTCTTGTCGAGTTTGTCGAGGTCGAAGCGCCGGTTGAGATTGTCAATCGCTTCGTTGACGCGCAGGTCGTAGTAGTAGATGCGCTCCGTGCGCGCCGCGATTTCGCCCTCCCAGTCAGCCGCCTCAAAGCGCTCCCGGGCGGCGCGCGTGATTTGTTGGAAGAGCGAGAAGTGGCGGTTGAACCCTTCCAGTATGGTGCCGGCGATTTGCTTAACGAGGTCGGCGCTCATACGCGAGCCCTTGCGGTTGCGAGCGCCCGAGCGCCGCCGGAATCGCGTTTCGGCGGCGCTCGGTTGCTCGGTTGGCGGTGGAAATGCGCGCCGAACTCGCGCGCTAAAACTGCTCTTCTTCGGTTGACCCGGCGAGCGCGGTCACCGACGAGGCGCCGCCTTGAACGGTGACGGTGACGTCGTCAAAGTAGCCGGCGCCGACTTCCTGCTGGTGCGCGACAAAAGTGTAGCCTTCGTCGGCGGCGGAAAATTCGGGCTGCTGAACTTTGTCAACATAGTGGCGCATGCCCTCGCCGCGGGCGTATCCGTGCGCGAGGTCGAACATGTTGTACCACATGCTGTGAATGCCGGCGAGGGTGATGAACTGGTAGGCGTAACCCATCGCCGCGAGTTCATCCTGAAATGAAGCGATGGTTTTATCGTCCAAATTCTTCCGCCAGTTGAACGACGGCGAGCAGTTATAGGCAAGCAACTGACCCGGATGTTCGGCTTGCACCGCCTGCGCGAATTCGCGGGCAAAACCCAAGTCCGGCGTGCCGGTTTCGCACCACACCATGTCGGCGTAGGCGGCGTACGCGACGCCGCGCGAAATGGCTTGCTCCAAGCCGTTGTTGACGCGGAAAAATCCTTCCGAAGAGCGCGCGCCGGTGAGGAAGGGTTTGTCGCGCTCGTCAATGTCGGAAGTCAGCAGGCTCGCCGCCTCGGCGTCGGTGCGCGCCAGAAGCAGGGTCGGCACGCCCATCACATCCGCCGCCAGCCGCGCCGCAATCAGTTTTTGCACCGCCTCTTCGGTCGGAACCAACACCTTGCCGCCCATGTGCCCGCACTTTTTCACCGCCGCCAACTGGTCCTCAAAATGCACCCCGGCGGCGCCGGCGGTAATCATATTTTTCGCCAATTCAAACGCGTTCAAGACGCCGCCGAAACCGGCTTCCGCATCGGCGACCACCGGCAGAAAATAATCCACATAACCCGGCTCGCCTTCCTCGACGCCCCGCTGCCACTGTATCTGGTCGGCGCGCGCAAAGGCGTTGTTGATGCGCCGCACCACGGTCGGCACCGAGTCATACGCATACAACGACTGGTCGGGATACATCGTCTCGGAGCTGTTGTTATCCGCCGCCACCTGCCAGCCCGACAGGTAAATCGCCTCAATCCCGGCCTTGGCTTGCTGCACCGCCTGCCCCGCGGTCAGCGCGCCGAGGCAATTCACATAACCCTTGTTCGCCGCACCGTGTATCAACGCCCACAACTTAATCGCGCCGCGGCGGGCATAGGTGCATTCGGGCTGCAACGACCCACGCAACCGCACCACATCCTCGGCGGAATAACCCCGAGTAGTATCTTTCCAGCGCGGGCTTTCGCTCCACTCTTTCTGAAGCGCCGAGATTTGCTCTTGTCGTGTCATATCGTGCTCCTGAATTGCCAAATAAAAGTGCCCGCATAATGCGCGATTAGCCGCCGATTTTCAATCAAATCAGAAGTTTTTTCGACCCATCCGCGCGAAGCTGTCTATATTGGGAAAAAACCGGCTGTTTATGCCGCCGCTCAGGTGGTCAGTTTGCGGTAAATATCGGCGACTTTGAGTGGCAGTTTGCGGACTTCGTCCACTACCACGTAACTGGCGTGGCCATACATGTGCGGGAGGTAGTCGCCGGCTTCGGTGTCGATGGTGATGCAGAAGGGGTGGATGCCGGCGTGGCGGGCTTCGAGTAGCGCCTGGCGGGTGTCTTCGATGCCGTAGTCGCCGCGGTAGCCGTCGTAGTCGTCCGGCTTGCCGTCGGAGAGCGTGATGAGAATCCGCGTGCGCGCTTCCACTTGGTTGAGGAGGTTGCTCAGGTGGCGGATGGTGACGCCCATGCGCGTATAGTCCTGCGGTCGCAGCCCGCTGATGCGCGCGCGCACTTCGCGGTCATACGGCTCGGCGAAGGTTTTGATTTTGTAGATTTCGCAGCGGTTGCGGGTCATGCCGGAGAAGCCGTAAATCGCATACTGGTCGCGCAAAATCTCCAGCGCTTCGCACAGCAACACCAGGCTCTCCCGCTCGGCTTCGTTGATCCAGCCTTTGGTCGAGCCGCTGACATCCACCATGAACACCACCGCCAGGTCGCGCTCGGCTTTGTTCTTGCGCGTGAACAGCCGCTCGGTCATCTCGACCCCGGTGTGCGCGTCGGCGCGGGCGGTTACCAGCGCATCGAGGTCAATGTCATCGCCGACCGGCTGCGCCTTGAGCAGTTTGTCCTCGCCGCGCAACGCCTCAAAATGCCGCCGGATTTCCGCCACCAAAGGCAGGTATTTTTCCAGCGTCTGCGCGGCGAAAGCGTCATGCACCGGATGCGTGGTCAACTCCCGCAGCGCGCACCAGTTCTTGCGGTAACTCTGGCGGCGAAAATCCCATTCGTCGTAATAGAGCGCATCGCGCTCGCCCGGTTGACGCGCGTCATTGCCGTCGCCGGCGCCGGCGTTTTGCTCCGTTGCCGGGCGATAGCCGCCATCCCCGGCAGGCGCCAGCCAGTCTTCCGGCAAACGCTCCAAGTCCTGCAGCAAAGAGGACAACAACGCCTCGGCGTCCGGCGGCAACGCGAGCGCCTCGCCGTCCAGCGTGATTTCAACATCGCCATCCGCCCGCTCCGACTCGTCGGTTAGTTGGAAGCGCTTGCGGTCGGCTCCGGCTCCGTCTTCCGCGTCATCCGCATCCTGCGCCTTGCTCGCCAGTATCTCGCTGAGGGTGTATTGCAGCCGCGACTTGTCCGCCTCAAGGCGCGCGTCAATCGCCCGCCCCGCCGCCGCGGGGTCGAGTTCGCCCTGGTATGACAACGCGCGGGGCCACGGTATTTGCAGCGGATACAAGGCGGCGGTGGCGGCGAGCGTGTCAGTCACGCCGGCGTCCGCGCTTTGCAGGCGATCGGTGAATTTTTTCCAGGTCGCATCGTGCACCGGCGCCGCAGAGCCAAGCGTCAGCATTTCCCGGAAAAGCCCCGGTAACTCCCTTTCAATGCAGGCGGTTAGTCGTGTCGTCTCGAGCAGGTTGAAGAGCGCAAGCGCGCGCGCTTCGTCGTCAAAACGCGCGAGCAATTCCAACAAGTGCGGCGCGTCCGGCGTGGCGCGGCGGAAGGTGCCGAAGCGCGACTGCGCCCACAACAAGACCGCGGTCACCTTATAGAGTTGATAGTTTTTCTCGCGCGCATCGAAACGGCTGATGCGCGCGGGCAAGTGGAGCATTTCGGTGTCGGTGTAAATGCGCTCGCCTGCCTGAAGTTTGAGATTGCGCCCCGACAACCCGCAGATGAAGCGCTCCAATACGGTGTGGATTTCGCCGAAGGTGACCGCGATATGACTGAGCCGGTATTCGCGCGCGAATTCATCGATGCGCGCAAACGCGGCGCTGCCGGGATACAACCCTTCCTTGTCGTAAATATCCATCGCCCGCAACAACCACAACCGCGCGCCCTCAACCCCCATCGCGCTCAACGCGCGCGGCACGTGGCTGATGAACTGATACGCCATCTCGGAGTTGGACTTGCGAATGACATCAGTCCAGTGCAGCGCAAAATCCTGCTGCGCGCGCGGCAACCCAACCAGCCCGCGCGCCGGCTCCTCCGCCGTGCGCCGACTCGACAACACCGGGTCGAGATACGCTTCCAGCGTTTGTTCGATTTGTGCGTAGGTGAGTTTGATGGCGCTTGCCCGGAGACGAAACCGGCTTCTTTCTATGCGGCGCTATGTGGCAGAGAACCAGCCGTGCAATCCGAGCGGCAACGCATAGGGCAACGTCGCCACCGCCAGCGGACCCGAGGCGAGGTCATGCGCGTCAAACACGTGGAGCGCCGTGGTTTCGCGCACGGTATCCAGCGCCGTGCCGAGCAACCAGCCGGCATCTTCCGCCTGCCGTTGCGGGCGCGGCACATACAGATGCTCTTCGGCAAACACGCCGCGCCCGTAGTCATACGCATCCACCACCTCGCCCAGCGCGTTACGCCGCACCACCTTGCGGAAAAAAACACCGCCCGCGCGCGCACCATCGGATGCCAGATGCCACAGATAGCGGTTCCGCCGTCCCGCCATACCCGGTGCAATCGCGGGAAATTCCGCCGCCCCGCCGGGAGCGGCTTCCACGCGCGCCGCGCTGTTTCCGGTCAGCGGCAAAAAGAGATGCGCATAATGCGGTTGCGCCGCCGGGTCGGGCGCGTGGATTTTGCCGCGCATCACATCGCGTTGAACGGTGAACAAGCCGCGCGCGTCCGCGGACGGGAAAAAGTCCAGCCGTATGCCCGCGCGCTCCTCGAAGGCGTTGCCGATGTGAAAGAGGAAGGCGGGAGGCAGCTCATACCGCCGCAACAACGCGAAATCATCTTTCGCCAGCACCAGCGCCCTGAGTGGTAAATCATCCCGCCAACGATGCGAATCCAGAAAACTCTCTCCGGACGCAAACCGCTCGCGCAGAAACACCAGCGGCGTCAGCAAGATGACGATGTATCGGCGCGTAATCGCGAAGTCGTGCACCATGCCAAAACGCCCCGGCGCCAAGTCTTCGATGCCTTGCAGCACGCCGGTTTTGCGCACGCGGCCATCGGCGCCGATGCGGTAGAACACCAGCGCGCCGGAAAGCGTGTCATAGCCGAAATTCCACAGCGTCCCGGCGGCATCGACTTTCGGGTGCGCCGAAAACGGCAACCCCGCGAGACGCGCTCCCCACACCTTGGGACCGAGCCCCGCCAAACTGTCGCGGTCAATCCGCCACGCCGACCCACCCTCCCACAACGCCAGCAGTTCGCCGCCGTGGTCCAGCACGCTGATGTTGGCGGCGTTCACCGTGTCCGGTCCCGCGGGCGGCGGTGAATCCGGAATCCGGGTGCCAAAGGCTGTCCACAGGAAGCGGTCGGCGCGTTCTTCGGCGCGAAACTTCGGCGTGTCCACAAAGCGGCCATGGTGCGAGATTCCACCGGAGCCGATTCGCCAGGCGTGAAGCATGCCGTCGCCGTCCAACCAGTGGTGATAACGCGCGCCGCCACGCTCATACCGCGCGGGTCCGTTGCGCCACAGCACGCCCGCCAGCCCCGCCGGTATGCGTCCGGTGAGTTGCGCTTGCGCGGTGCGCAACTCATTCTGCGGCACATCCCGCCAGCCAATCAAGCGCCGGTCACGCCGCCACCCGGCGGCGAACGCATCGCGCCACGCGTCCTCGTCTGTAGGTAGGGCGGGACGGGGGAGACCGGCGGCGGCCAGCCAAGCCAGCCGGGTGAGTATCTGTCGGCGCGTATACTTCATCCGCATACCGTGCGCCTTACTTCAGCGTGACTTCAACCGCCACTTCGCCCTCAGCCGGCACCGAAAACGCAGCGGCGGTGAATTCCGGGGGACCAAACATGCCTCGCGCGTTGTTGGAAAACCCGTAGGGCTCGGTCGGTATTTTCAACAAGTTTTGGGTCAGCCCGCCGTCGCCGTCCAAATCGTGGATGACAGCAAGCGCATAACGCCCGGCTGCCAAACCGGGAAAGGAAAACGCCACGGAGCGCGCACCCGGCGGCACCGGCGAGCGTTGGCGAATGCCGTCGCCCCCCGGAAAGTCACCGCCATCCGCCTCGGTGACAAGTTTAACCAACAAGCGCCCGCCGGGCTGGTCGGTTTTCACAATCAACGCCACTTCGCCCGCCTGCACGAGCAAGGAAGTTGCGAAGAGGGGCAGGATAAGGGCGATGCAAGCCACGGCATGAGTGTATGGGATTTTCATGACTATCTCTTGCTATGCGGATGTTTCGGGAGTCGATGCTATCACAAGCCGACATCGGCTTGCCTGGTTAAATAAAAACAACCACTCCGTCATAACAACTCCTCGTCATTCTCGAACGATAGAAAAATAGGGAGCCGACAGGCGACCATATTTTTCATCGCCTTCGGGAATCTCCCTAAGGCTAGCGTGGACTTTACCGAAGCCCGTGCCAATCTTAGGGAGATTCCCGAGGTCGTAAGTGTCCGTAAGCCGCCGCTTAAAAGAAAAAGCGCGGCGGCAACGGACACTAACGCTCGAGAATGACGAGTTGTAGTCGTCATTCCCGAACGGTGGAAAAATAACCCCCAACCTCGTCATTCTCGAACGATAGAAAAATAGGGAGCGTCAGCGACCATATTTTTCATCGCCTTCGGGAATCTCCCTAAGGCTAGCGTGGACTTTACCGAAGCCCGTGCCAATCTTAGGGAGATTCCCGAGGTCGTAAGTGTCCGTAAGCCGCCGCTTAAAAGAAAAAGCGCGGCGGCAACGGACACTAACGCTCGAGAGTGTCCGTAAGCCGCCGCTTAAAAGAAAAAGCGCGGCGGCAACGGACACTAACGCTCGAGAATGACGAGTTGTAGCGTCATTCCCGAACGGTAGAAAATAGGGAGCCCCTAACTTCGTCATTCTCGAACGATAGAAAAATAAGGAGCGCCAGCGACTATATTTTTCATCGCCTTCGGGAATCTCCCTAAGGCTACCGTGAATTCCAACAAAGCCCGTGCCAATCTTAGGGAGATTCCCGAGGACGCAAGTGTCCGTAAGCCGCCGCTTAAAAGAAAAAGCGCGGCGGCAAACGGACACTAACGCTCGAGAATGACGAGTTATATACCTGTCATTCTCGAATGATAGAAAAATAGGGAGCGTCAGCGACCATATTTTTCATCGCCTTCGGGAATCTCCCTAAGGCTAGCGTGGACTTTACCGAAGCCCGTGCCAGTATTAGGGAGATTCCCGAGGACGTAAGTGTCCGTAAGCCGCCGCTTAAAAGAAAAAGCGCGGCGACTAACGGACACTAACGCTCGAGAATGACGAGGTGGTTGTGAATGACGAGGTTTTGGAATGACAACGTTGTTGCGAATAACGAGATTTTGTTTTTGTTGGGGTTGTTGTTCTTGTCAACTTCGCTTGATAGTTCCCCAAACGAAAGTTATGCAACCGCTATTGCGCGTGGCCGAAGGGGAAGAATTGTCCGGCGCTGTATAGGCCGAGGATTTTTTGGGGGTTGGGGGTTGGGGGTTGGAGTAGTTGTGCGAGTTCGTAGTAGACGGGGCGGGAGAGTTTGGCTTGTAGGCCGTCTCGGACTTCTATGTAGGGGGATACTTGTTCGGTTTCGGGGTCGGTTGTTATGTTGAGCGGGTGGGTGGCGTCGGCCAGCACTACTTCGTCGAGGTTGGTTCGGAAGAGCAGGTTCTGCGCTTTGCCGTTGCCTTGACGGTTCACTTCGACCGCTTGGAAGGGGGCGTCATCGACCGTGACCGGGTATTTCAAGTGCGGGGTGATGAGGTAGTGGCGACCGTCTTGTTCGAGGCGCAGCACCGAGCCGAATAGTTTAACCAGGCGGTGGCGACCGATGACCGAGCCCTGGTGATACCAGCGTCCGTCTGCGGCGATGCGGAGGTCGATGTCCAGGGTCTGTCGCGGATGCCATTGCGCCAGCGGCGGTATTTTGAATCCCCGCAGTTCGCCGAACACTTGCTCGATGTGCGCCATGCGTGCGCCTTTGCGATTGGGGTTGCGGCGGAGGGCGGCGCGCTCAGCCGGTGCGCTGATTACCCTGCGCTCACCGGGCGGGCGGCGGCGCTCAGCGCGCTGCCGAGGAGTTTGGCGGTGATGTCCACCGCCGAGATGACTTCGTCGTAGTTCATCCGCGTGGGCCCGATGACGCCGAGCACTCCCATCTTCTGATTGCCGACTTCGTAGGGCGCCGCTATTACGCTGCAATCCCGCAGTATGCGGTAGCCGGATTCTTCGCCGATAAAAATGTTGACGCCGTCGGCGAACATGCTTTTTTGCAGCAAGTCGAACAGCACTTGCTTGGTCTTGAAGGTGTCGAACAGTTGCTTGAGTTTTTCCAGTTCGCCGAAGTCGGGAATCGAAAGCAGGTTGCTTTCGCCGCTCACCAGCACGTTTTCGCCGTCGTCATCCAAGGTGTCGTCGTCGAACAACTGGCGCGCCATGCGGATGGCGATGCGCATTTCGCGGCGCATGCTCTGCAGGTCGCGGTGCATGTGCGCGAGCAATTCGGCGCGCACGCCGTGCAGCGTGCGCGCGCTGTAAATCGCGTTGAAGTAGTTTGCCGCCTCCACCAATTCCGACTCGCCATATTCCCGGTGGGCGGAGAGTATTCGGTTCTGCACTTGCCCGTCCTGGGTAATCAGAATAGCGAGCACGCGCTGCTCCGACAAGCGCAGAAATTCGATTTGGCGAATGTGCGCGTGGCTCTTGTCGGGGACCGACACGATGCCGGCAAACGAGGTGATTCGAGACAGCATTTCGGTCGCGCCGGTCAAAATGCTTTTGGGGTCGCTGAGGTCGCTGACCCCGCGGATGCGCTCTTCGATTTCGCCGAGCGCTTGTTTGTTCATCGGCCCGATGTTCAACAGGCCGTTGATAAAAAACCGGTAACCGCGCTGGGTCGGGATGCGCCCGGCGGACGTATGCGGCGCCTCGATCAAACCCTGCTCTTCGAGGTCCGCCATGACATTGCGAATGCTCGCCGGGCTCAGACCGAGATCGGTTTCCTTGGAAAGCGTTCGGGAGCCGACCGGACTGCCGCTGCGGATGTAGTGGCTGACGAGCCCCTTCAGCACCCCTTCGGCGCGTTCATTCAACTGAATTTCTGTTGGGTCGGGCATATAATCGGGCTATGATACCCCTGAACTGAATTATTCATGGCGGGTGGATTTGAGGCTATCAAGCGCCCGCCCGCCCTGTCAATATCGTGTCCGCCTTGTTTTCGCCGCCGCCCCGCCCGCCGCCCTCCCCCGCCGCTCCACTGAGGCGCGTCGCCGCTCCATATGGGGCGGGTTCTCAGGTATACTGTCAGTTTAACTCGATGTAATACTGTGAAAATTAACAAAGTCGGGTTGTTCGGCAAATTTAATGACCGCAGCGTTGGCGATACCGTCGCCGAAATCAGAGCGTTGCTGGAGAAGAACAACCTGAAAGTCTTGCTGGGCAGCACCACCTCGTCCGACATCGCCGGCGAGCGCATCGACGACCAGGGCGCGCCCCTCGGCGACGCCATCGACCTCGCCATCGTGGTCGGCGGGGACGGCACCATGCTGAACGCGGCGAGGGATTTGGCAGAGCACGGCGTGCCCGCCATCGGGGTCAACCTCGGACGCCTCGGCTTCCTCGCCGACATCGCGATGCAAGATTTGGAATCGGGGCTCGGCGCGATTTTGGACGGCGACTATCATATAGAACACCGCACCTTGCTCGACACGCGGGTGCACCGCGCAGACGACATGCTCTGCCGCGGCAAGTCGGTCAACGACACGGTCATCTCCAAAGGCAACACCGGTCGCCTGATTGAGTTTGAAATCCGGGTCAACGGCCAGTTCCTCAGCCACACGCGCAGCGACGGCGTCATTCTGGCGACGCCGACCGGCTCGACCGCCTACTCGCTGTCAGCCGGCGGACCCATCATCTACCCGACCCTGCCGGTGTTCAGTCTCTCGCCAATCTGCCCGCACACGCTGAGCAACCGCCCCATCGTGCTCGACCAAAACGCGCGCATTGAAATTTCCTCGATGGTTTTCGCCGAGACCCATGCCAACCTCGCGCTCGACGGCGTGATTGTGTGCAAACTCCACGGCGACGAGACCGTCACGGTGAGCAAGGCGGCGGAATCCCTGCGCATGATTCGAATCAACCGCCACAACCACTTCGAGACCCTGCGCTCCAAACTCGGCTGGAATGAATGATCGACTGGCTGGAAATCCGCCAACTCGCCATCGCCGAGCACATCGCGCTGGAATTTGGCGACTCGTTCACCGCCGTCACCGGGGAGACCGGCTCGGGAAAATCGCTGATTGTGGAGGCGCTCGGCGTGCTGCTCGGCGGGCGTTGCGATAACAGCCTGATTCGGCGGCGCCAGGCACAAGCCGAAATCCAGGGCGGGTTCAGACTGGACGCTTCCCATCCGGCGTTGCGCTGGCTGCTCGACAACGGCCTCGACAACGAAAGCGAATGCATCCTGCGGCGCGTGGTGCGGCGCGACAAACCGAGCCGCGCCTATATTAACGGGCGCGCGGTCAACGCCTCGCAACTGCGCGAACTCGGGCGGGAATTGGTGGACATCCACGGGCAGAATGAACACCATTCGCTGCTCGGCGCGAAGGGGCAACTGGCGCTGCTCGACGGCGCCGCCGGCAACGGTCAACTGCTGGCGCAACTGGCGGAGCAGTATGAAAAACTGAGCGCGGTGCGCGCCCACATTGAGCGCTTGAATGACGACGACAGCCGCACGCGCGAGCGCGCCGACCTGCTGCAATTCCAGACCACCGAACTGGAAGCGCTCAGCCCGCAGCCGGACGAATGGCCGCAACTGGAGGCGCAACAAAAACGCATGCACCACGCGCACGATTTGGCGGCTACGGCGGGCGCGGTCGCCGCGCGCCTGAGCGGCGGCGAGGGTGATAGCGGCGCCCTGAGCCTGAGCGCATCGCTGGCGGAGAGTTGCCGCCAACTTCAACGCCTGACGGAAGTCGATTCGCGGCTCGCGCCCATCGTGGCGATGCTCGAAGAAGCCGGCGTCAACCTCGGCGAATCGGCAGAGCAACTGAAAGCGCTATACGCCGAGCGCACGCTCGACCCGGCGGAAATCGCCGAAATCGAAGCGCGCTTTTCGCTCTATCACGACCTCTCGCGCAAACACCGCACGCTGCCGGGCTTGCTCGCCGCGCGCCTCGAAGAACTGCGCGCCGAACTGGCGGGGCTGGAAGACCCGCAAGCCGAATTGCAACGCCTCGAGCGGCAGTGGGATGAACACAAGGCGGAGTATGACCGGCTGGCGGACGCCATCGGCGCCAAGCGCGGCGAGGCGGCGCAACGGCTCGCCGCCGGGGTCACCGAGTTGATGCAGGAGTTGGGCATGGCAGGCGGCGCGTTGGAAATCCGTTTGCATCCGGTGGCGGCGGCGAGTGAGCGCATTTCCCGGCGCGGTAATGAGACCGTGGAATTCGCCGTCAGCGCCAACCCCGGTCTGCCGTTGCAGCCGCTGGCGAAGGTCGCTTCCGGCGGTGAACTGTCGAGAATTTCGCTGGCAATCAACGTGGTGCTGGCGGCGGACGCGCCGGCATCGACGCTGATATTCGACGAGGTGGATGTCGGCATCGGCGGCAAGGTGGCCGATGTGGTCGGGCGGAAACTGCGCCATCTGGGACGCAGCCGGCAAATCGTCTGCATCACGCACTTGTCGCAAGTCGCCGCCAGAGGGCATCACCACTGGTCGGTGGCGAAACAAACGGGGCGGCAGACGCATGTCAATGTGCGACCGCTGGATCACGACCAGCGCATCGAAGAGATCGCCCGCATGACCGCCGGCGCCGAACTGACACCCCAATCCCTGGCGCACGCCGAGCGCCTGCTGCAATCCGCATGACCCCCATCGAAACCGCAGCCGAAGCCAAACCCGAACTCCAATCGGAAGCGCATTCCATTCGCCGCGCGCGACTGACCGATGTCGCCGGCATCCACGCGCTGCTGACGCATTTCAGCGACCGCGAAGTGCTGTTGCCGCGCTCGCAGAGCGACCTGTATCACAACCTGCGCGAGTTCCTGGTGATTGAAGCCGGGGGAAGCGTCATCGCCTGCGGCGCCTTGCAGATATTCACCCGCGAACTGGGCGAAGTCCGGAGTCTGGCGGTCTCGCCGCAATACGGCAACCTCGGGATCGGGCAACAACTGGTGCGCCGCATCGAACGCGAAGCGCTGGACATCGGGCTCAGCCGGCTGATGGCGCTGACATATGCGGTGGGTTTTTTTCACAAACTGGGTTTCAGAACGGTGGAGATGCGGGAGTTGCCCGAAAAAGTTTGGGGCGTGTGTATCAACTGCCCGAAGTTTCTCCATTGTGATGAAATAGCCGTCCTCAAAAACATTCAATGAAACCAAAACGCAATCGATGAAATCACACTTTCTAAACGCGCGGCCAATGGTCGTGGTCGCCGTCGCCGCCGTCCTCTCGCTGCTACTGTTGCAAGGCTGCGTCGTCTATAAAATCGACATACAGCAGGGCAACGAAATCACCGCCGAGATGCTGGAGCAACTGGAACTCGGCATGAGCCGGCGCGAAGTCAGCAAGGCGCTCGGCTTCCCGCTCATCAACGACCCGTTCCACGCCGACCGCTGGGACTACTACTTCTACTTGAAAACCGGGCGCACCGGCAAAATCGAACAACAATCAGCCACGCTACACTTCAACGACGACACGCTCATCCAAATCGAGAGTTCGTTGATTGAGATGGAAGAAGACGGTTGACGCTGAGCGCCGGGCGTCGTGCGCGCTTCAATCGCGGAAGTTGACATACTGAAACGGCAGTCCGAGTTTTTGTTCGTCGATGAAGGTGATGACTTGTTGTAAGTCGTCTCGTTTTTTGCCGCTGACGCGCACTTGGTTTTGTTGGATGGCGGCTTGCACTTTGAGTTTGCGCGCTTTGATTAGTTTGACGATTTTTTTGGCGAGTTCCATGTCAACGCCCTGGCGCACGGTGATTTCCTGCACCGCTTTGCCCGCGGGGCTTACCTTGACTTCGCCTTTTTCCAGGCACGCCACATCGACCGAGCGTTTCGCCAGTTTCAGTTGCAGCACTTCGACCACCTGCCCGGCTTTGAAATCATCTTCGGCGTGAATGGTCAGCAGCGGGTCGCTTTCCTCGACGCGCGCGTCGCTGCCCTTGAAGTCAAAGCGCGTGCTGATTTCCCGGTTGGCTTGGTTGACGGCGTTTTTTACTTCCTGCCAATCCACTTCGGATACGATGTCAAATGAAGGCATGTTGATTCTCCTCGCGCTCGGTTGCGTTGGTGGTGTGCGATGATTGTATAGGACGCGCGCGCAATCAACCGGTTTTTTTGAGCGCGCCGAGCAACGCCGACAGTTGCGGACTGCTTGAGTCGAGCATCGCGCGAACCGTTTTCATTTTCAAGCGCGATGCGGGACGGCCCGGTCCGTCGGTCACCAGTTTTATGCAACACAATTCGCCGGCGCGCGATTCACTGAGAGCGCGGCAAATGCCGGCGGCTTCCATGTCGTATACGCCGGATTGCGCGTAGTCGGTTTCGGGTTGCTCGACCGTGCGCACCAGCGCGCCGGGCAAGGCGACCGCCGGCGGGCGATGGCATGACCATTGCTCGCCGCACGATTGCCGGCGGATGCGCGACGCCACGACCACGTCGCCGATGTTGAATTGCGCCGAGCCGGCGATGCCGAAATTGAGCCAGCGAATGGGCGCATCATTCGCACCCGAGCGCTTGCGCAGAAACCGGGCGGCGGCTTCGGCGTTGCCCGCGCCGATGCCGCTGATAATCAAGCGCGCATCGCCGCATTCGTAGAGCGGAAAAGTTTTACTTCCGACCGGCGGTTGTTGCGGGCGCAACGACAACAACTCAATCAACGACCGCGCTTCGTCCTTGAAAGCAACAACGATATTGAGCACGCGCGGGGTTATGCCTGTGGCCGCCAGCGGTGCGCCAGTTGCCGGTAGTAATCGTCCAAGCGGCGGTTGCCGCGTTTGCGGAAGCCGGCTCGCAGAACGGCGATTTTGTCGAGCAAGGTGGCGCGGATGGCGGCGTCCGCATCGGCGCTCGGTGCGGCACTCGGCGGCGGCGCCTCCAGCAGTTTCAACAGCGCGCGGACGCGGAAGCGGTCCATTCCCCAATAGCGCCGCGAGAGTTGGTGGTCGTGTCCGCCATACTTGACCACCAATTTTTGCTCGACCAACAGGACGGGGTAGCGCCGGGTGATGCGCAGCCACAGGTCGTAATCTTCGCACGCCGGCAACGCCTCGTCGAAGCCGCCGACGCGCGCAAACACGCTGCGGTGGATGAGCGCCGAGGAGGGGGAGATGCAGCACAGCGGCAGGCATTTGTCGAAAATCCAGCCGCCGAACTTGGCGTGTTTCGCTTTCGGGTTGACGCGCGCGCCGTTGCGAATCCAAGTCTCATCGGTGTGGCAGACTTTCCAGCCGGACTCCGCGTTGCGCGTTAGCGCCTCAACCTGTCGTTGCAGTTTGTCGGGGCGCCATTCATCGTCGGAATCGAGCAGCGCAATCCACTCGCCCGACGCGCGTACGATGCCATAATTGCGCGCCGCGCTGACGCCCCGGTGCGGTTGCCGAAACAGTTTGACGCCGGGATAGTCGCGGCGCACGACATCGGCGGTGCCGTCGGTCGAGCCGTCGTCGATGACGATGATTTCCAAAGCCGGCAACGACTGGCGGATGACCGAATCGAGCGCGCGCGCGATGAGGCCGCGGCGCTGATAGGTGGGGATGATGACGCTGATGTTCATTGCTCGCGCATCATCGGCGGTGGCGGTGCGCGCATCCCGCTCTTGTGCAACCGGCGGGTGGCACGGGCGAACCGGGCGCGGGCGCGGGCTTACACCAACTCCTTGACCGCGTCTCGCTCCGCTTTCAATTCCTGCTCGGTGGCGCGCATTTGTTGGCGGCTGAAGTCGCTGATTTCGAGGTCGCGGACGACGTGATAGCGTCCGTTTTCGCACTTCATCGGGAAGGAGTAGAACAACCCCGGCTCGATGTCGTAACTGCCGTCGCCGGAGACGGCCATGCTGACCCAGTCGTCGTTGCCGAGCGCCCAGTCGCGCATCTGGTCGATGGCCGCCGCCGCCGCCGACGCCGCGCTGGATGCGCCGCGCGCCTTGATGATGGCTGAGCCGCGCTGCTGAATGGCGGGGATGAAGTCTTCCTCAAGCCATTGTTGTTCGACCATTTCGCGCACGCGCTCGCCTTTCGCCAGCGCGTGGGAGACGTCGGGATACTGCGTCGACGAGTGGTTGCCCCAGACCGCCATTTGGCTGATGTCCGTGGAGTGAATGCCGAGTTTTTCCGCCAGTTTGGCTTTAGCGCGGTTGTGGTCGAGCCGCATCATCGCGGTGAACTGCGTGCGCTCCAAATCGGGCGCGTTGGCGGCGGCGATGAAGGCGTTGGTGTTGGCGGGATTGCCGACCACCAGCACCTTGACCGAGCGCGCCGCGTGCGCGTTGAGCGCCCTGCCCTGCGCGGAAAAAATCGCGCCGTTGTCCTTCAACAAATCGCTCCGCTCCATATCGGCGGAGCGCGGCTTGGAGCCGACCAGCAACGCATAATCGGCGTCGGCGAAAGCCGCGTTGGCGTCATCCGAAGTGGTAATCCCCGCCAACAACGGAAACGCGCAGTCCTGAAGTTCCATAACCACCCCGCGCAACGCGTCCATCGCCGGCGGTATTTCCAGCAGTTGCAGGATGACAGGCTGGTCCTTGCCCAGCATATCGCCGGCGGCAATGCGAAACAGCAACGCATAAGATATATTGCCGGCGGCACCGGTAAGCGCGACACGAACGGGTGGTTTCATCGGGTTCCTCGGTAATGATGTCAGGCGGGTGAGTATAGTATAGGGAAGCGGGGGTTAATGCTATTTTTGTGTGGGGGGTGATATAAACAAAAAAAGGCGGGGACTAAGCCCCGCCTTTCTATCCGACTGCCCTTGTGAGGCTTACAGATTGTCGAAATAGTTTTGGACTTGACGACCTGCATCGTCAAAAACATACTTGATTGCCCGACCCGCATCATCAAAACCCTGCTTGATGTCGCGGCCAGCCTGGTCAAACCAGTTCTTGATGTCATGCCAAACGCATGCGGCATCAACCTGCGCCAACTGGTTTTCGGTCAAAACATAATTTTCAGTAGATTTCATTTGACTAATCCTCAATAGAAAATGAATGAAGGGGCAGATTAATTAAATCGACTGCGAATGTAAAAGAAATAATCCACGACACGGCAAGGTGGTCTATACATCGCTTCTTCCTACTTCGTCATTCTCGAATGGTGGAACATAGGGAGCCCCAAACTCCGTCATTCTCGAGCGATAGAAAAATAGGGAGCCCCGCCACTTCGTCATTCTCGAATGATAGAAAAATAAGGAGCGACAGCGACTATATTTTTCATCACCTTCGGGAATCTCCCTAAGGCTACCGTGAATTCCAACAAAGCCCTTGCCAGTCTGAACAAGATTCCCGAGGTCGTAAGTGTCCGTAAGCCGCCGCTTAAAAGAAGAAGCGCGGCGGCAACGGACACTAACGCTCGAGAATGACGGCGTTGTTGTGAATGACGGCGTTGTTGGGAATGACGGCGTTGTTGTGAATGACGACGTTGTTGGGAATGACGGGTGGTTGGAAATGCCGAGTACTTGGTAATAACGAGATGTTGGTAATTTTCACCCACCCCCGGTAGTTGACTCAACCGCCCGAACTCCGTAGTATCTGGGCGCAATGAAATTCACTCGGATAACAATAACACTGGGCGTCCTGGCGGTCTTGTTGCTGTCGGGGGGATGCGCGTCGCTGGTGGACACCGGCGCATCGTCGGCGCAGGCGCCGGGCGATGATGCCGGCGTCGCCACGGCGGAGCAGGCGCAGGCATCGGTTGCGGCTGAGGTGTCGGACAAGTCAGCGGAGACGACCATCGCCGCACGGCAACCCGCACCCCAACCCGCCGCCCCCGCCGCTTCCCTCCCCCCTGCAACCCCCACCCCCGCCACCGCGCCAACACAAACCGCCCCCGCCCCGGTCGTCACCGACATGTGGCAGCGGTTGCGCGATAACTTTCGCCTCTCCGACCGGCGGCTCGACCCGCGCCGTCTGCACTATTTTGAGACATGGTATGCCGCGCGTCCGAAGTATTTTGAGCGGCTGACCGAGCGCGCGCGCTGGTTCCTGCCCTATGTGCTTGAGGAGGTGGAAAAGCGCGGAATGCCGGGGGAAATCGCGCTGCTGCCCGCCATCGAAAGCGCGTTCAGGCCCGACGCCGTGTCGCGCTCGCGCGCGGTGGGGTTGTGGCAGTTTATCTCCGCGACTGGCCGCCGCTACGGGCTGCGCCAGGATTGGTGGGTGGACGAGCGGCGCGATTTGATTCAATCCACGCGCGCGGCGCTGGACTACCTGAGTTTCCTCGAAAAGGAATTCAACGGCGACTGGGAACTGGCGCTCGCTTCCTACAACGCCGGCGAGGGCGCGGTGCGGCGGGCGGTCAAGCGCAACCTCAAACACAACCGGTCGGGCGACTATACGGCGCTCAAGTTGCGCCGCGAAACCACCGACTACGTGCCCAAACTGCTGGCGGTGCGCAACATCATCAGCCGACCGCACGCGTTCGGCATTGCGCTCCCCCCGCTGCCCGACCAACACACCCTGGCGGTCATCGACGCGCGCTCGCAGACCGACCTGAGCGTGGCGGCGTCGCTGAGCGGCCTCGGCGAAAAACGACTGAGCGCCAAACAACTGCGCTATTTCAATCAGGGCTACAAACGCGGCACGACCCCGCCCAACGGTCCGCATACGCTGGTGGTGCCGGTGGAACACGCGCCGCAAATGCTCGCCGCGCTCAACCGCCTGAGCTTCGAAGCCCGCCTGCGCTGGGCGCGGCATCAAGTGCGCCAAGGCGAAAACCTGAGCGTCATCGCGCACAAATACGGCGTCTCGGTGGCGTCGGTGATGAACGCCAACAACCTCTCCTCCAGCCTCATCCACCCGCGCCAGGAGTTACGAATCCCGCTCAGCCTCGGCAACTACCAATACGCCGAATCCTCAACCCCCAAAGTCCACAAAGTCCGGCGCGGCGATTCGCTATGGGGCATTTCCCGCCGCTACGGAGTCAGCATCGACAACCTAACCCGCTGGAACCGCATCCCCAGAAACGCGCTGCTACATCCGGGGCAGTCGTTGGTGGTGGGTCGCTGACTCTTCATAATCTTGCGCAACAACGGCAGTTGCGCTTGTGCCTCAGATAGACTTCGCGCGAAAGTCCCCTAGTACCGTCATTCTCGAGCGTTAGTGTCCGTTGCCGCCACGCTTCTTCTTTTAAGCGGCGGCTTACCGGACACTTGCGTCCTCGGGAAAAATCCGCCGGGAGCGGATTTTCGCGTAGCCCGAAGGGCGCGTATCAGGGATGATACGCGCAATCTCCCTAAGACTGGCACGGGCTTTGTTGAAATCCACGCCAGCCTTAGGAAGATTCCCGAAAGCGATGAGGTCGAAGTCAATGAATTCTTTTGTGCTGTCACTTTGTCTCAAAGGCAAGCCGTATACCCAAAGCAACGAAGAGTACGCCCAGACTTCGATTCAACCATTGGCTGAGGCGATGATTGTTACGCAGTTTTTTTGTCATCTTTTCTCCTGCAAGAACCAAGGGAGGCTCTATCAAAGCAGATACACCAATTAGCAGAAAACCATGTAGAAACAGTTGCGCCCAAGCAGGCCCTGCGCCTGACACCACAAACTGTGGAAGAAAAGCAAGGAAGAAGATGGCAACTTTAGGATTGAGAAGCGTTATAAGAACACCTTGCCAAAAGATGCGTCCGGTTGTTGTGCTTGCTTGCACATTTTCTGAAACGAAAGAACCGCCTTTGGACCTGAGCGTGCTCACTCCCAGCCAAATAAGATAGGCAACGCCGAGCCATTTAATGAGGGTAAAAGCCAAAGCGGAAGCGGCGAGTATTGCTGACAGACCAACGACAGACAGAATGATATGCCCGATGGTTCCACCCCAAACACCGAGCATTGCGGCAAATCCAGACTTCCGCCCGCCTTTTACTGTTTGCCCAAGAATGAAGGCAATGTCGGGTCCCGGCGATACAGCAAGAAGAAAAGCGGCTGAAAAGAAAGTCGCCCAGTGAAGAAGTGAATAGTCAAACATTGATTGCGGCGCCATTAAGCAGTTGATTGAATGTAAGATAATATCAGCATCGCCGAGTTGGTGGCGGTATTGTAGGACTCGATTTCATTGAAGTTGCGCTTGCGCCTCAGATACACCGACTCACGCGAGAACCCCAAACTACAACCACCCGTCATTCTCGAGCGTTAGTGTCCGTTGCCGCGCCAGCGGCTTACGGACACCCCCGCTAACACACTGCGAGGGCAGGCTCTGCGGGAATGACGGCTTTGTCTGAACTCAGCGCTAGTCGGGATGAGATTCCCGAAGGCGATGAAAAATATGGTCGCTGACGCTCCCTATTTTTCTATCGTTCGAGAATGACGAGTAGTTATTTTTTACTTGCCAACTTCGCTTAACAGCCCCCCAACAAAATGAGGCCGGCATCAAGACCCCACCCCCGCCACCCAACGCGGCACCTCGGCAATCGCCTCATCCACCGCTTCAACCTTGCCGCCGCCGCCTTGGGCGAGTTCTGGTTTGCCGCCGCCGCGGCCGTCCACCAGTGGCGCCAGCGCTTCGATGAGTTTGCCCGCCGAATAGCGCCCGGCGAGGTCGCGGGTTACGCCGGCGATTAGTGTTACCTTGCCCTCGCTCACGCCGGCGACCAGCACGATGCCGCTGCCGAGTTTCTGCTTCCACCGGTCAACCGCGATGCGCATCGTTTTGGCGTCGGCGGCGTCGTGGCGAATGGCGACCACCTTGATGCCGTTGATTTCCTCGACCTGCTCCGACGCGGCGTCACCGCCACCGCCTGCCACCCCTTTCGCCTGCAACTCCCGGATTTGCTTCTGCGCTTCACGCTGACTGTCGAGCAACGCTTGCAGCCGCTGCGGGACGCGCTCCGGTGGCGCTTTCAGGGCGGCGGCGGTGTCGTCCAGCAGCGCCAGTTGGCGCGCCATCCATTCTTCGGCGAACGCGCCGCTGAGCGCCTCGATGCGGCGCACTCCGGCGGCGATGCCGCTTTCGGCAATGATTTTGAAAACGCCAATGTCGCCGCTGCGCTCGACGTGCGTGCCGCCGCACAACTCAAACGAAAACTCGCCCATGCGCACGACCCGCACGCGCTCGCCGTATTGCTCGCCGAACAGCGCTTCGGCGCCGTCGGCTTTGGCGCGCTCCAAGTCCATCAAGTCGGTGGACACCGGCGTGTTGGCGCGAATGTTTTGGTTGACCAGCCGCTCGATGGCGGCGAGTTCGGTTTTGTCGAGCGCTTGCGTGTGGGAGAAGTCAAAGCGCAACCGCTTCGGCTCCACCAGCGAGCCCTTCTGCTTGACATGCGCGCCGAGCACTTTTTTCAAGGCGGCGTGCAACAGGTGCGTCGCGGAGTGATTGTTGGCGCACTGGCGGCGGCTGTCGGCGCTCACCCTCGCTTCCCCGCGCTCGCCGGCGCTGACTTGCCCGGAGACGACGACGCCGATGTGACCAATCGCTTTGTCGGCGAGGAACTGGGTGTCCTCAACCGTGAACACCGCATCCGCAAACCGGATTTCGCCGCGGTCGCCGACCTGGCCGCCGCTCTCGGCGTAGAACGGCGTGCGCTCGGTGACCACGATGCCGCGCCGCCCTTCGTCCAGCCGCTCGACCGGCGCTTGGTCTTCGAGCAACGCCAGCGCTTGCACTTCGCTGTGCAGGCGCTCGTAGCCGAGGAAGTCGGTCGCGCCGAGCCCGTCCACGCGCAACGGCTCGCCGCGCACAAACTGGCTCGCGGAGCGCGCGCGCTCGCGCTGTGCCGCCATCGCGCGCTCGAAGGCGTCGTTGTCAACGGTGAGTCCGTGCTCGCGCGCGACATCCGCGGTCAGGTCGAGCGGAAAGCCGAAAGTGTCATAGAGTTTGAACGCCGCCTCGCCGGGAATGACCGCGCCGCCCAGCGCGGCGATTTCGCGGTCGAGGATTTTCAAGCCCTGCTCCAGGGTCTCGGCAAACTTTTCGTTTTCGCGCCGCAACGCCTGCTCCACCTGCGCGCCGGCGTCCGCCAGTTCGGGGCAGGCGTCGCCCATTTCGTCTATTAGCGGGCGCACCAGTTTGTGCATGAACGGCTCGCGGCAGCCCAGCCGGTAGCCGTGGCGCACCGCGCGCCGAATGATTCGCCGCAGCACATAGCCGCGCCCCTCGTTGGACGGGGTCACGCCGTCCACCAGCAAAAACGCCGTCGAGCGAATGTGGTCGGCGATTACCCGCAGCGATTGGTTGTCGCGCACGATGCCTTCGACCGCCAGCGCATCGGCGGTGGCGGCAATGAGGTTGCGGAACAGGTCGATGTCATAGTTGCTCTGCACGCCCTGCAACACCGCGGCGATTCGCTCAAGCCCCATGCCGGTGTCCACCGACGGCTTCGGCAGCGGCGCGAGTTGTCCGTCGGCGCTGCGGTTGAATTGCATGAACACGAGGTTCCAGATTTCAATGTAGCGGTCGCCGTCATCCCCATCCGCCGACTCGCCCGGCGGCGAACCCGCCACCTCGGGTCCGTGGTCGTAGAAGATTTCCGAGCAAGGTCCGCACGGACCGGTGTCGCCCATCGACCAGAAATTGTCGCGCGCGCCGATGCGGCTGAAGCGGCTCGCCGGCACGCCAATGTCGCGCCGCCAGATTTGCTCGGCTTCGTCGTCGTCCTCAAAAACCGTCACCCACAAACGCTCGGCGGGCAATCCGAACTCTTCGGTCAGCAACTCCCATGCAAAGTGAATCGCCTCGGCTTTGAAGTAGTCGCCGAAACTGAAATTGCCGAGCATCTCGAAAAACGTGTGATGGCGCGCGGTATAGCCGACGTTTTCAAGGTCGTTATGCTTGCCCCCGGCACGCACACAACGCTGCGCCGTCACCGCACGCCGGCTGCTGCGCGTCTGGTTGCCAAGAAAAACATCCTTGAACTGCACCATCCCGGAATTGGTGAACAGCAGGGTCGGGTCGTTCCCCGGCACCAGCGAACTGCTGGGGACTATCTCGTGTCCGCGGGTGGTGAAGTAGTCGAGGAAGCGTTGTCTGATTTCGGTGGTTTTCATTGGGGGAGCCGCAACTTCGTCATTCGAACGGTAGGAAAGAGGGAGCCCCTCCACTTCGTCATTCTCGAATGATAGAAAAATAAGGAGCGGTAGCGACTATATTTTTCATCACCTTCGGGAATCTCGTCCCGACTGGCACTGAGTTCAAACAACGCCGTCATTCCCGCTGGACGCGGAAATCCAGTCGTCCATGGATGGCAAGCCATCATCACCTCCCACGTCCATCGTGCCACCGACAAAAAGACGCTGGATTCCCGCTTAAAAGACTGCGGGAATGGCGTTGTTTGGGCTCAGCGCCAGTCTTAGGGAGATTCCCGAGGACGTAAGTGTCCGTAAGCCGCCGCTTAAAAGAAAAAGCGCGGCGGCAACGGTCACTAACGCTCGAGAATGACGAAGTGGGGGTGAATGACGAAGTTTTGTTTTTCATTGCGCGCTCATTGCCAATAACCTAACCGGCATACGGCTCGATTTGCGCTGTGGCAAAACCGCGCTGTTGTAAGAACCGTGCTTGTTTTGCCCATTCGCGGTAACTCGCCGGTGCGGATTCGCCGAATTTTCGGCGACGGACTTCGGTGGCGAGGTCGTGCCATTTGGTGTCGTAGGCGGACATGACGCGCGCAATCAACATCTCCTCTATTTGATGCTCCGCCAATTCACCGCGGAGTTTGAGCGGTCCCCTCCCGGTTTGGTATCGCCAGCGTGCGCGGTGTTCGGCGAAGCGCTCGTCCGACTGCGCGCCGCATTCCGCCAACTCGGTGAGCACCCGCTCGATCATCTGCGGCGCGCCGGCGGATTGCAGTTTGCGCCGCAACTCCCACGCGCTGTGCTCGCGGCGTGCCAGCACGCGGTATGCCTTGTCGCGCAGCGTCAGGTAGGCGCGCTCATTGTCGGCGGTGTCGGTGACGACATCGGCGGTGGCGGGGTCGGGCAATGCGTTGTCGGTGGGCGGGTGACGGATGGTCAGGCTCCTTCCTTGACGGGCTCAGCCGCTCCTTCCTCGACCGCCTCAGCCGCCCCTTCCGCGACCGCCTCAGCCGCCCCTTCCGCGACCGCCTCAGCCTCAGCCGCCTGAGCAACCTCCCCGCCCAAACCCTTTTGCTCGCGCACCTTCGCTTCGATGGCGGTGGCAATGTCGCCGTTCTCTTTGAGAAACTCGCGCACGTTGTCCCTGCCCTGCCCGATTCGGTCGGCGCCGTAACTATACCAAGCGCCGGATTTTTCCACGACGCCGAGTTCCACGCCGAGGTCGATCAACTCGCCTTCTTTGGAGATGCCCTCGTTATACAGAATGTCAAACTCTGCCTTCGTGAACGGCGGCGCCACCTTGTTTTTGACGACCTTGACGCGCGTCTGGTTGCCGAGGGTTTCGTCGCCCTTCTTGATTGCGCCGATGCGCCGAATGTCCATCCGCACCGACGAGTAAAACTTGAGCGCGTTGCCGCCGGTGGTGGTCTCCGGGTTGCCGAACATCACGCCGATCTTCATTCGGATTTGGTTGATGAAAATCACCATCGTATTGGCGCGCTTAATATTGGAGGTCAGTTTGCGCAGCGCCTGCGACATCAGCCGCGCCTGCAAGCCGACGTGGTGGTCGCCCATGTCGCCTTCAATTTCGGCTTTGGGCGTGAGCGCGGCGACCGAGTCCACCACCACCACATCGACCGCCGCCGAGCGCACCAGCATGTCGGTGATTTCCAACGCCTGCTCGCCGGTGTCGGGCTGCGAGACCAGCAACTCGTCGGTGTTGACGCCGAGTTTGGCGGCGTAGCCGGGGTCGAGCGCGTGCTCGGCGTCGATGAAGGCCGCGGTGCCGCCCTCCTTTTGCGCCTCGGCGATGACCGACAGCGTCAAGGTGGTCTTGCCGGAGGATTCGGGTCCATACACTTCGACCACTCGTCCGCGCGGCAATCCGCCGATTCCCAGGGCGATGTCCAAGCCCAGCGAGCCGGTGGAATAGCATTGAATGTCCTGCGAAGCCTGAGCGTCGCCCAGCCGCATGACGGAGCCTTTGCCGAATTGCCGGTCGATTTGTCCGAGCGCCGCGTCGAGCGCCTTTCGTCTGTTGTCGTCCATTTTGTTGGTTTCCTGTGGTTGGTTGTTGAGCGGGTAAAAATTATCCCACATTTGCCCGCATTTTCCCAACGGACTTTGAGCGGGCTTTGGGGCGGGTTTGGGGGCGGTTTTTTTTACAGCAGGGAGGGTCGCATCAGCGTGCGCAGGCGGGCGTCGCCACCGCCATCGCCGCCCCATTCAACGACCGCGAGCGCGCAGGTCGGCATGAGTTTGCCGTCGTCAAACGCCTCGGTCGCCGGGCAATACGCCAGCAACGCCGACTCCATCCCCGGATTGTGCGCGACCACCAGCACGCGCCGGCGGCGCTCCAGTTGCGCGTCGGCAATCTCGCGGATTTGCTCGCCCGAGGCGTGATACAGCCGGCGGTCGTAAATCACCCGCTCGACGTCGTAGCCGAGCGCGGCGCAGACGAGTTCGATGGTCTCGGTGGTGCGCGCCGACGGCGAGCCGACGACGGCATCCGGCAGGTCGCCGTTGTCCGCCAGCCAGCGCCCCATGCGCGGCGCATCATGCCTGCCGCGCGCGCTCAGCGGGCGCTCAAAATCGCTTCCAGCATCGCTACTCCAATCCGATTTCGCGTGTCGCAACAGCAACAGTTGTTTGCTCGCCATAGTGAAGGTAACTGCGGTAAAATGCCGCCCCATTCTAACCCTCCCGCGGCAAAATTGCATGGCTCGCAAAGGCAGAAACCGACCCCGAAAAACCCTCGCCGAGCGCGCCGACCGGCACCGCTTATACCAGTTGTCGGTACAGTGCGTGGAATCCGAAATCGACATGGTTGACCAGACCTACACGGAGATTCGCGGCCACCCCGCGCGCAAGTTGCGCGAAGATTTTTGCGGCACCGGCAACACCAGTTGCGAGTGGGTGCGGCGGCGGCGCAACAACACCGCCATCGGTTTCGACCTCGACGCCGAAGTGCTGGCGTGGGGGCGCAAACAGAACATCGCCCCGATGAGCAAGCAACGCCAGTCGCGGGTGCGGCTACAGAAACAAGATGTGCTGCTCGCCGGCGAAACCGCCGCCGACATTATTCTGGCGATGAATTTCAGTTACCTCACCTTCAAGACGCGCGAGCAACTGCGCGCCTATTTCACCGCCGCCCGCGCCGGGTTGGCGGACGACGGCATCCTGATGCTGGACGGCTACGGCGGCCACGACTCCTGGCGCACCGTCAAGGAAAAAACCAAATACGACGGCTTCGTCTATCAATGGCAGCAACGCAAGTTCAACCCCATCACCTTCGAAGCGCTGTGCCACATCCACTTCAAATTCCCCGACGGCTCAAAAATGAAACGCGCCTTCACCTACGACTGGCGCCTATGGACTCTCCCCGAAATCCGCGAGGTGCTGAGCGAAGCGGGGTTTGCCAAATCTACGGTTTATTGGGAGGGTACTGATAAGAAAACCGGGGAGGGGAATGATGTTTATTCCCCGACTGAGAAGGGGGAGGATGACCCTAGTTGGATTGTTTATGTTGTGGCTGAGAGGTGACCAAGCCCGCCAATTAATCTGGTAGACTGGTGGTGGTAAATGCCAACCATTAAAAGACAAATTTAAGAGATGTTAAAATGACCGACAAATCTGATTACAAAAAAGCAGTTGCGAGTTGTCAAGCGCGTCCGAGTTGGTGTCCTATCAGCCGCTTCACGGAGAAAATCATCGCAAAACAGGAACAACGACAGCAATTTGGGAAGGCGTTCGACCGTGAACGGGACGAACTTGACGATTTGCGCAACAGGGCAGTGATGCACGCGATAGAGCGGCTGGACGGCTATACCGAGAGAGAAAAACAGGCGGCAGTGGATAAAATAGCAAGTTGGCGACGGGCTACATCTGGTTACCCGCCATTGCCACCCCCGTATCGCTGGTCGAAAAAGTCAAGGCTAAAAGGGAGCAGGTCAAGAATCCGAGCAACCCTGCACAACCGACAAGCGGGGAAATGCGGAATATGTGGCGGGATTATGTTGTCGCATCCGCGTGATTTGCATATAGACCACATTGTGCCGTTGTCAAAAGGCGGGGGGAATGAAATCGGCAACCTGCAATTAACACATCCCACTTGCAACTTGATAAAAGGCAACCGAACCCAACAGCAAGCGGTTGTGTTATGCCACAAAAAAATGAGTGTAGCAAATTTTGCTTGGAGTGTGGAAAAGGGTAGTAGTCAGACGTCCCATGGACATATAGATTCCCGTGTCCATCGGGAATGACGGCGGGGGCTTTGGCGAAGTCTGCGGTAGTCTTAGGGAGATTCCCGAGGTCGTAAGTGTCCGTAAGCCGCCGCTTAAAAGAAAAAGCGCGGCGGCAACGGACACTAACGCTCGAGAATGACGGAATAGGGAATGACGGAGCAGGGAATGACGAAGTGACACTCACCCACGCAACCTTTCATTATTCGCATCCCACACCGGCTCGGCGGCTACCATCGCCACACGCCGCTCGCCGAGCAACTCAACCACTAGTTCGCTACTAGGCGCAGAAAATTCAGTCTCCACATAAGCAAAGCCGAGGCTTTTGCCGGTGACGTGACCGTAGCCGCCGGAGGTGGTTACGCCGATGGGGCGGTTGCCGCCATCACCACCACCCCCAAAAACCGGCTCCCCCCCCGCCACATCGCAGTCACCGGATTCAACCACCAAATACACCAACCGCTGCCCAATCCCCCCACTTTCCCGCGCCGCCAGTGTGCCTTGTTTCCCGATAAAATCAGACTTATCCTCAGCAAAAAAGCGCTCAATCCCAGCCTCAACCGGAGTAACCTCATTAGTCAATTCAGCCCCCCACCCCTTGTAGGCTTTTTCCAGCCGGAGCGAGTCGACCGCATACACGCCGAAGTCGGCGATGCCGTGTGCTTCGCCGGCGGTGCGGATGGCTTGGTATAACTCCGTCAAGTGCGCCATCGGGCAGTGCAGTTCCCATCCCAACTCGCCGACATAGTTGACGCGCAACGCCCGCAACGCGACGCCCGCCACTTCGATTTCCCGCGCGCTCAGCCAGCGAAAGGCGCGGTTGCTCAAGTCGGCGTCGGTCAATCCCGCCAGCGTGTCGCGGGCTTTTGGTCCCGCCACCACCAGCACGCCGAGTTCGTCGGTGCGGTTGGCGACGGCGACATCCTCGAAGTCCGCCGCCGCCTGGGTCAGCGTGTCCCAATCGCGGTCTTCGGCGCCGGCGCCCGACAGCACATAGTAGTGGTCTTCGCGCAAGCGCGTGACGGTCGATTCGCCGGTGATGCGCCCCTGCGGCGACAGGTAATGCGTCAGCGCGATGCCGCCGTCGCGCGCCGGCATTCGGTTGGCGCTGACCCGGTTCAGCAAGGCTTGCGCGTGCGCGCCGGTGACGTCGTATTTGGCGAAACTGGAAAGGTCCAATACGCCGACTCGCTCGCGCACCGCGCGGCATTCCTGCGCCACCACCTCAAACGTGTTGTTGTGCCTGAAACCCGTTTCCTCCGCCCTGCCATCCAACGAAAACCACTTGGGGCGCTCCCAGCCGTTGGCTTCGGTATACACCGCGCCGCGCCGCGCCAGCACATCATACAGCGGCGTGATGCGCGCCTTGCGCGAAGCCGGGCGCTCCTCGCCGGGCAAATGCAGCGCATACATGTGCTCGTAATCCTGGCGCGACTTGGCGGCGGTGTAGGCGCCGGGCGCATAGCGGCCAAAGCGCCGCGGGTCAACCCCGGCCATGTTGATTTCGGCGTCGCCGTGAACCATCCACTGCGCCAAATACTTCCCCGCCCCGGCGCCGGCGGCGATGCCGATGGAGGCGCCGTTGCAGTGCCAGTAATTGCGCAAGTTGGCGGCGGGACCCAGCAACGGATTGGCGTCCGGGGTATGCGGAATCGCGCCGCACACGACGCGCTTGATGCCGAGTTCCGCCCACGCCGGCATGCGCTCCATCACGCGCTCGATGTAGGGCGTCAGGTTGTCAAAATCGGCGTCGAACAACTCGTTCTCCGAATCCCATTCGGGCCAGCCGCCGCGATGCGTCCAGCACTCCTCGGCGTTGGCGGTCTCGTAAATGCCAATCAGCCCGGACTTCTGCTCCTGACGAAAATAAGCCGACGGATAGGGGTCGCGCATGACCGGCATTTCCTCTTCGCGCGCGGCGAACTCCGGCACCGTCTCGGTGACGATGTAGGTGTGTTTCATATTGGTGATGGGAATGTCCGTGCCCGCCATCTGACTCACCTGCCGCGCATAGCAACCGGCGGCGTTGACCACCATTTCACAACGCACCGTGCCGCGCTCGGTCACCACCTCCCAGTCGCCCGAGGCGCGCTGCGACATGTCGGTGACGCGCGTATTGGTGACGATGTGCGCGCCCATCTGCCGCGCGCCCTTCGCCATCGCATTGCACACGCCGGCGGGGTCAACATGCCCGTCGCCGGTCGTCCATGCGCCCGCCAGCACGCCGTCGGTGTTGACCAGCGGGTTGAGTTGCGAGATTTTCGCGCGGTCGATAATCTCGCAGTCAAAGCCAATCAGTTTGCCCACGGCGGCGACGCGATGAAACCATTCCACCTCCGCCGCCTTAAGCGCAAACCGAATCCCGCCGCAACCGTGCCAACTGACATACTGCCCGGTCATCGCCTCCAGTTTGGGATACAACCGAACGCCGTAGTCGTGGATTTTCGCCATATTGTAATCGGCAATAAAACTCGGACACTGCCCCGCCGCATGCCAAGTCGAGCCGGAAGTCAACTCCCCCTTCTCAATCAACAAACAATCCGTCCACCCCTCCTCAACCAAATGATACAACAACCCCACCCCCATCACGCCCCCACCAACAACAACAACGCGGGCTTGGGTGGGCAAAGATTTCTTGTTCACTGCAACACTCCGATTGGGATGGGGCTTTATACGCGATTTTTTGGAGTGGGGCAAGGTGGGGTGTCCTCGTCATTCTCGAGCGTTAGTGTCCCCTACTCCGTCATTCTCGAGCGTTAGTGTCCGTTGCCGCCGCGCTTTTTCTTTTAAGCGGCGGCTTACCGGACACTTGCGTCCTCGGGAATCTCCCTAAGTCTACCGTGGACTAAAACAAAGCGGGCGAAGCAGGCGGCGAGTAAGCCGCCACTCCCGCAGTCTTTTGAGCGGGAATCCCAAATACCCGTCATTCTCGAGCGTTAGTGTCCCCCGCCGCCGCCACAACAACAACCTCGTCATTCTCTCGAGCGTTAGTGTCCGTTGCCGCCGCGCTTTTTCTTTTTAAGCGGCGGCTTACCGGACACTTGCGTCCTCGGGAATCTCCCTAAGGTTGGCACGGATTTGAACAAAGCGGGCGAAGCAGGCGGCGGGTAAGCCGCCGGTCTTTTGGTCTTTTGGGTGGGGGGCTTTGTTGGAGTTCGCGGTAGACTTAGGGAGATTCCCGAGGTCGTAAGCGCCCGTAAGCCGCTACGCGGCAACGGGCGCTAACGCTCGAGAATGACGGAGTAGTGGAGAATGACGAAGTAGCCCCCCGCTAAAACTTCACTTCCCCTTTCAGCAGATAGACATCCCTCGACGCCGTGTCGGTTTTTTGTAGGCGTTCGCCGGCTAGGTTTAGGGTGAACATTTCGCTCAACTCCCAGCGCACGCCGAGGTGGTAGGTTTTGCTTTCTTCGCCCAGGGTTAGTTCGCTGTAGGGCGTCAGTAGTCCGTCGGCAAAGCCTGCAAAGCCATAGCCAACTTCCACACTCATCCGAGCGTTCAGGTCAGAGTCGGAGTCGGCGGTTGGCACGCCCTTGTTCCACAGGTTCTGCACACCGCTGGTGGCATTGCCATACGCCGGTGTCAGAGTCAACGACAAACCTTGCCGATCCGCGCCGGGGGTTAGGTTTAGGGTAGCGCTTAGCCCTTGGTCTTTGGTGTCGCCGCTGTGGCTGAGCAACGCGCGCAAGCGGGTCTCCAAAGTCAAGCCGCGGGTGGCGTTGTGGTAGCGGAGCCCCGCGCCGATTTCCACGCCGTTGCCGGTTGCGCCGTCTCCGTCGTCGTGGCGCATTCCCAGTTCAAGCGACGGGAGCAGTTGCGCGCCGTTGGGGGCGGTTAGGGTGCGGGTGGCTTCTAGCGCCAGGCGCGTTTGGGTGGCGCTTACTTTCATTTCGTTGAAGGCGTCGTCTTTGGCTTGCCCTACTTCCAGTCGCGTCGCTTGGACTTCGCCTTTTACGCGCAACTCGGTGTCGCGGCTTGCCAGCAGGGTTCCGCTGCCGCCTATGCCGAGGGTCTGCAGGGTGGCGTCTGCGGTTGCCGAGGCGGCGTTGGCTTCGGTGATTTTGAGGTCGCCGCTGCCGTAGCCGATGGTCGTCCACATGTCCAAGCGACCGTCCAATGCGCGCCAGCCGACATACGGGTGGAGGCTGGTCATGTCCAATTCGTAGTCGCCGGTGGTGGCGGTGGCGGTGGTGGTGTTGGTGTATTCCAAGTCCGCTTCGCTCCACGCCAGCATCACGCCCGCCAGCAAGCCGGGTTGTAGCGCAACATCCACGCCGAGGTGTGCGCTGAAGAACGAGCCGTCCCAGTCAACGTTGTTGTTGTCGCCGCCGATGTTGCGGTAGTCGCCACTGCCCCACAGCGCGAGATTGGAGCCGCCCAACCCGCCGACGCCATCGGCGTTCAAAGGCATCGCAAAGTCCGAGTCGCCGAGCAGCGTCTTGGTGTCGAAGTCGTCGTCCACCATCGTCTGCGCGTGTGTTGCCGCCAGTTCCTCCAGCGTGGAGTGTCCGCCGAGGTTGGCGCGCAAGCCCGCGCCCGCGCGACCGGTTGGGGTGCGCGCTTGCGTGATGCGGTGGGTAATCGCGCTGACTTGATGTCCAACCATCACGCGCGCCACTTCGGGCAGGATGACGGCGTTGAGCGCATCCATCGCCTCGGCGTCACCGAAGATGACCCGGACGCTCGCGGCTCTGACGCCGGTGTAGTTGCCGGTGCCGGCGACTCTGTGGCTGATGAGCGCGCGCGCGTTGCCGGTGACGGTCACCGTCTGCTCCGTCTCCCAGTTGCCGGTGGTGAAGACCAGCCCGCCGGCGGGGGTGACGGTCACGGCGTTGGTGTCGCTTTCCGGCGTCACTACCACATTCGCACCGGGCGCCGAGTCCAGCACGATGGTGTAGTAGGTCTTGGTGCTGTCTTCGGTGAGACGCACTCGGGTCTCGCTAATCACCACCGTCGGAGTCGGCACGGTCACGCTCAACTCGGTTGCATCGCTGGCATAGTCGCCGCTGATGACGTGGTGGGTAATCGTGCGCTCGCCCGGCGCGTCGTTAGTCATCGGGGTATAAGTGACCTCCTGCGGCACATTCCAGTTGGTGGGCGTGAAAGTCAGCGTGGCAAGCACATCGTATTCATGGGTGGTCACCGCCAACTCGGTGGTGCGGGTGCTGGTGACGGTGGGCGCATGCGGACGCGATATCCTCACCTCAATCACCACCTCCCCGCTCGGTTGCGTGTTCAACACCACCGGATACCTCAGCGACTCGCCCGCCGCCACGGTGCGCTCGGCGGGCGTGGGCATATCTGGAATCCCAACACCCGGTCGGTCGTCGTCGGTGACGGTGACGACAATCGGGTCGGCGGCGGCGGTGGTGATGGCGCCGTAGCCGGTGACCGCGTGCGTGATGGTGGCGGTCTCGTTTGTGCCGTTGTCATCTTGTGCGGCGGTGATGACGACTTGCTGCGGCGTGTCCCAGTTGGTGGTGGTGAAGACCAACCCAGCGACGCCGGAGACGGTGACGGCGGCATCGTTGCCACTCGGCATAACCATCACACTCGGCGTCACCGTCACATCACCGGCAGGCTCGGTTCTCAGCACCACGGTGTACTCACGAGTCTCGCCTTCGTTCAACGCAACGGGCGTCGTTTGGGAAAGTACGACTGCCGGCGTGTCGTTGTCGGTGACGGTCACCACCACCGAGTCGATGGCGCTACCGATGGCGGCGTATTCCGTCGCGCCGCTTGCCTCGTGGCTGATGGTGGCGGTGTCGTCGGTGGAGTCGCCATCTTCGGCGGCGGTGACGATGACATTCTGCGGCGTGTTCCAGTTGCCGGTGTTGAAGTTCAGCGGGCTGCGGTTGACGCGCACATCGGGGTTGTCGCTACTCAGCGCGACCGCGACATTACCGCTCGGCAGCGTATCCAAGACCACCGTGTAGGTGTTGTTCACGCCGCTGCTCGTGCCTTCGCCCGTCGCCAGCATGGTCGGGGTAATCGTCACGCCGGCGGTCTCGTCGTCGGTTACCGTCACCGCAACCGCAGCGGCGGTGGTGACGCTAGTGTAGCCGCTCACCCTGTGGGTGATGTTGGCGGTGGCGTCGGCGGCGTCCGGGTCATCCGCGCCGGTGACGGTCACCGTCTGCATGACGTTCCAGTCGCCGGTGGCGAAGGTCAGCGGACCTGAGACGGTGGCGGCGGCGGTGTCGTCGCTACTCGGCGTAATCACCACATTGCCGGTCGGCGCCGTGTTCAGGCGCACGGTGTAGATACCGTTGCCGCCCTCTTCCACGGTCAGCGTGGTGGCGGAAACCGTGACGCCCGGCGTGTCGTTGTCGTTCACGGTCACCGTCACATCGGCGGCGGTGACCGTGGCGTAATCCGCGCCGCTCACCGCGTGCGTGATGCTGGTGTTGTCGGTGACGGCGTTGGAATCCTCAACGCCGGTGACGACGACGGACTGCGCGGTGTTCCAGTTCATGGTGGTAAAGACCAGCGCGCCTGATACGGTGGCGACATCATCATCGCCGCTGTCCGGCGTCACCATCACATCGCCGCTCGGCTGCGTGTTCAAGACCACGCCGTAAGCGACGGTCGCGCCTTCGAGGACGGTCACCGGCACCCCGGACAAATTGACGCGGCGCATGTCGTCGTCGGTGACGGTAACGACAATCGGGTCTTGGTCGGCGGAGGTGACGCTACCGTAGCCGCTCACCGTGTGGCGGATGGTGGCGGTCGCGTCTGTGCCGTCGTCATCCTGGGCGGCGGTGATGACGACCTGCTGCGGCATGTTCCAGTTGCCGGTGGTGAAAGTCAGCGGGCTCGGCGAGACGGTGACGGCGGCATCGTCGCTCGCCGGCGTAACAACCACATTGCCGGCGGGCAGGGTTCTCAGCACCACGGTGTATTCGCGAGTGTCGCCTTCGCCCAGAGCAAGGGAGCCCGTCTCGGACAGGATGACTGCGGGCGTGTCGTTGTCGGTGATGGTTATGCTCAGATCGCCGACGGTGACGACGCCACCGTAATCGGCGCCGCTCACCATGTGGCTAATGACGGCGCTATCGTTGCTGGAATCATCATCCTCGCCGACATTGAAACTGACCGTCTGCACGACATTCCAGTTGGTGGCGCTGAAGTTCAGCGTGCTGACTCCTCTGAATGTCACATCGGGGTTGCTGCTACTCGGCGTCAGCGTCACATCGCCGCCGTCCGGCGCGGAAGTCAACACCACGGTATAAGTGCCGACGCTGCCTTCGGGCAATGACCCGGTACCAACCCGCGTAACCGTCACGCCGCGCGTGTCGTCGTCGGTAATCGTGACGGTGGTGAGGTCGGGGTCAACCACTATCGCCGAGTCCATCTCCCTGGTGTCGGGCGCCAGGGTCACCGACACGGTGAACGTCTCGTTGTTCTCGTCAAAGTTGTCGTCGGTGACAGAGATGTCCACGCATTCTTGCCCCACACTGCTAAAAGTGAGCAAGTGGTCGCTGATGGCGGTGTAGTCAGTGCCCGCAGTGGCGGTGGCGTTACCGCTGTTCAACAGCACGCCGCCGGCGACAAATCTGGCAGCCGGCGGTCCCGACAGCGCATTCACGCACACCGAGACCATACCACCACTCTCCGCCACCGAATAAGTCGTCTGCGCCACGCCGAACGCCAGCCGCTCATCGGCATTCACCGTCACCGCCGGAGCGGTGGATGCGCCGGTGTAACCCGTCACCGCGTGAGTAATCATGTGGGTTTCATTGGTCGTGTCGTTGTCCACACCCGCCGCCACGCTCACCGTCCGCGCCTCGTTCCAGTTGCTGTCGGTGAAGGTCAGGGCGGTGCCGGCGCTCGGCGACAGCGTCAAGTCGTGACCCGTTCCGGTAACGCTCGCCACCACCGTCGCCGTGCCGCCCGGCGCCGTGGCGAGTTCCACGGTGTAGAAACCGCTGCGCCCTTCGCTGATGTTGAGGGTGAGCGGGGCAATCCTCACGCCGGCGACTTCGTCGTCGGTCACGGTGACGACAACGGGGTTGGGGCTGATGGCGGCGCTACCGTAGTTCGCCCCGCTGACCGCGTGCATGATATTCGCGGTGTCGTTGTTGCCGTCAGGGTCTTGCTCGGCGCTGATGGTGACGGACTGCATCGTGTTCCAGTTGCCGGCGTCGAAGTTCAGCGTGGCGGGGTTGGCGCGCACATCGGGGTTGTTGCTGGTCAGCATGACGGTGACCGTGCCACTCGGCTCGGTGGTCAAGACCACTGTGTAGGTGTTGTCCGTGCCGCTGTCGCTGCCTTCGTCTATGTCCAGCGTGGCTTTGGAAACCGTCACGCCCGGCAGGTCGTTGTCGTTCACCGTGACCATCACCGGGTCGGCGCTGACGCTGACGCCCGCGTAATCGGCGCCGCTCACCGTGTGCGTGATGGTGGTGGTGTCGGCTTCGGTGTTGGCGTCCTCGGTACCGGTGACGGTGATGTTCTGCGCCGTGTTCCAGTTGCTGTCGCTGAAGACCCGTGCGCTTGAGACGGTGGCGACCGCCGTGTCGCCGCTCGCCGGCGTCACCGTCACATTGCCGGTCGGCTGCGTGTTCAAGACCACGGCGTAAGTGATGTTCGCGCCCTCGGTGACGGTCACCGGCGTCCCCGTCAAGGTCAGCCCGCGAACCGATGTGTCGGTGACGGTGACCGTTACGGTGGCGGCGGTGGCGATGCTGTCGTAGCCGCTCACCGTGTGGGTGATGCTGACCAACTCGTTGGCGGTGTCGACGTCCGCCACGCCGCTCACGACGACATTCTGCGGCATATTCCAGTTGGTGGCGTCGAAGACCAGCGGGCCGGAGACGGTGGCGGCGGCGGTGTTGGCGCTGGCGGGGGTCACCATCGCATTGCCGCCGCCGCTCGGTGCGGAGGTCAGCACGATGGTGTAGGTGTTGTTGCCGTTTTCCGGAACGGTCAGGGTGGCGGCACTAACCGTCACCGACGCCATGCCGGGGTCGGTGACATTGACCGTCACACTGGCGGCGTTTTGGCTGGCGTAATCCGATGAACCAACGCTCACCGTGACCGTGTTGGTAATCACAACGCCCGTCTCGTCAACCGCATCATCATCCGCCACGCCGCCGACCGAAACCACCTGCGGCGTGTTCCAGTTGGCGGCGCCAAACACCAGCGCGGCGGTGACGCTGACCGCGCCGGCGTCGGCGCTGCTTGGCGTGACCACCACGTTGCCGGCGCTCGGTGCGGAGGTCAGTTGCACGGTGTAACTGCCAGCCGCCGCGCCCTCGGTCACGTCCAGCGTGGTCGGGCTAACCGTGATTCCGACGGTGTTGCCCTCGGTAATCGTGGCGGTCACATCGGCGGCGGTAATGTTGTTGCTACCGTAGTCCGCGCCGGCGACCGTGTGCGTGATGGTGATGTCGTCATCGTCAACCGCGTCAGCATCGGCGGCGGCGGTGAGGGTCACCGGCTGTGCGATGTTCCAGTTGCTGGCGTCGAATGTCAGCACCGCAGTGGCGGCGGGGACCCCGCCGGTTAGGAAGAGCGACAAGTCGTTGCCCCCGGGAATGGTCGGCGTCACCATCACAGTACCGCCGTCCGGCGCGGAAGTCAGCCTCACAGTATAGGTGGCGGAATCGTCCTCGGGAACGGTCACCGTCGTCGGCGTAATCGTCACCTCGCGCATGTCGCTGTCGGTGACGGTGACGGTGACAATGGCGTTGGGGCTGATGTCGGCGCCGGCGTAGTTCGCCCCGCTCACGGTGTGCGTGATGTCGGCGCTGTCGTCGGTGGCGTCGGGGTCTTCGGCGGCGCTCACGATGACGTTCTGCGCGGTGTTCCAGTTGCCAGTCCCGAAGTTCAGCGTGGCGGGGTTGGTCGTCACATCGGGGTTGTTGCTATCCAGCATGACGGTGACATCACCGCTCGGCTCGGTGTTCAAGACCACGGTGTAGGTGTTGCCCGCGCCGCTACTCGTGTCTTCGCCGATGGTCAGCGTGGCGGTGGAAATCGTCACACCGGGCATGTCGTTGTCGGTGACGGTTACCGCCACGTTGGCGAGGGTGACGCTGGCGTAATCCGCGCCGGTGACCGCGTGGGTGATGCTGGCGTTGTCGGTTTCGCTGTCGGCATCCTCAACGCCGGTGACGACGACGTTCTGCACCGTGTTCCAGTTGGATGGACCGAAGACCAACGCGGCTGAGACGGTGGCGACCGCGGGGGTGTCGCTGGTTGGCGTCACCGTCACATCGCCGGTGGGTTGCGTGTCCAAGACCACGCCGTAGTTGGCGGTTGCGCCTTCGGCGACGGTTACCGGTATCGTCCCGGACAAAGTGATGTCGCGCGTGTTGTTGTCGGTGACGGTCACCGTCACGAGCGCGGCGGTCAGGTCGACGGCGGCGTAGTCGGCTGAGCCGCTTGCCGCGTGGGTGATAGCAAACATTTCGTTGCTGGCATCGTTATCCGCCACGCCGGTCACCACGACTTGTTGTGCCGTGTTCCAGTTGGCGGTGGTGAAGGTCAGCGCGGCTGAGACGGTGGCGGCGCCGGGGTCGGCGCTCGTCGGCGTAATGGTCACATTGCCGTTGGGCTCGGTAGCCAACTCCACGGTGTAGTTGGCGGTGGTATTTTCGCCCACAGACAAGGTGTTCACCGACAGCCTGATGCCGAGCGGGTCGTTGTCGGTGACGGTGACGGTGACGACGTCGTTGGTGATGGTCGCGCTATCGTAATCCGCCCCGCTGACCGTGTGCGTGATACTCGCGATGTCGTCGTTGCCGTCAGGGTCTTCGGCGGCGCTGATGGTGACCGTCTGCGCCGTGTTCCAGTTGTCGACGGTGAAGTTCACCGTGTTGGTGCTAGCCGTCACATCGGTGTTGTCGCTACTCAGCGCAACGGTGACAGGACCGAGCGGCTCGGTGTTCAAGCCCACGGTGTAGGTGTTGGCGGCACCGCTGCTGCTGCCTTCATCGATGGCAAGCGTGGCATCGGAAATCGTCACGCCGGCGGTCTCGTCGTCGTTCACCGTTACCGCCACATTGTCGGCGCCGATGTTGTTGCTTTCGTAATCCGCACCGGCGACCGCGTGCGTGATGCTCGTGCTTTCGTCGGCGAGGTCATCGTCCTGCGTGCCGGTGACGGTGACGGTCTGCATGTCGTTCCAGTTGGCGGTGGTGAAGGTCAACGCGCCTGAGACGGTGGCGATAGCGTCATCATCGCTGTCCGGCGTCACCGTTACATTGCCGGTCGGCTGCGTGTCCAAGACCACGGTGTAGTTGCCGGTTAAGCCTTCGGTGACGCTCACCGGCGTCCCCGTCAAGGTCACCCCGCGCATCGACGTGTCGGTGACGGTCACATCCACGGCGGCGGCGGCGACGTAACCGCTCACGGTGTGCGTGATGCTAACCATCTCGTTGTCGACATCGCCGTCCGCCACGCCGGTTACAACGACATTCTGCGCCGTCTGCCAGTTGTTGGCGTCGAAGATGAGCGCACCTGAGACGGTGGCGATGGTGGGGTCGGCGCTGACCGGCGTCACGGTCGCATCGCCGCCGCCGCTCGGCGCGGAGGTCAACTCAATGGTGTAGGTGCCGTCGCCGTCTTCGTCAATCGACAGGGTGGTGACGCTAACCGTCACCGAAGCCATGTCGTTGTCGTCCACCGTGACCGTCACAGTAGCGGCGCTTCCGATTTGGCTGGCGTAATCCGACGAAGCATCGCTCACCGTCACCGCGTTGGTAATCACAACCGACTCGTCATCCGCATCAGCATCCTCCACACCGCCGACCGAAATCGTCTGCGGCATATTCCAGTTGCCGGCATCAAAAACCAGCGCAACGGTGCTGATGTCAATGGCGACCGCACCGGCATCGGCGCTGCTCGGCGTCACCGTCACTTCGCCGACGCTCGGCGCGGAGGTCAGCGCCACGGTGTAAGTGTCGGTTGCCATCTCGTCCACGGCGACGGTGAGCGGGCTAACCGTCACCCCGACGCTGTCGTCCTCGGTAATCGTGGCGGTCACATCGGCGGCGGTGATGTTGTTGCTTTCGTAATCCGCGCCGGCGACCGTGTGCGTGATGGTGATGTCGTCATCGGCAACCGCGTCATCATCGTGCGCGGCGGTGAGGCTAACCGGCTGCGCGATGTTCCAGTTGTTGGCGTTGAATGTCAGCGCGCCGCTTGAGATGAGCGACAAGTCGGTGTTCGCGGGAATGCTCGCCGTCACCGTTACATCGCCGCCGTCCGGCGCGGAAGTCAACACCACGGTGTACTCGGCGCTCAAACCTTCGGTAACGCTCACCGGCGCCCCCGACAAAGTCACTTCGCGCATGTCGGTCTCGCTCACCGTCACCGTCACGCTGTCGATAGAGGCGAGCGCGTTGTAATCCGCATCGGCGCCGGTTGCCGCGTGGCTGATGACGGCGCCGGCGTTGGCGGTGGCGTCGTCGTCCGCCGTGCCGGTGACGGTGACGCTCTGCGCATCGTTCCAGTTGGCGGTCGTGAAAGTCAGCGCGCCTGAGACGGTGGCGACGGCGTTATCGCTGCTCGGCGTAATCGTCACCTCGCCGCTCGGTTGCGTGTCAAGCCGCACGGTGTAGGTGTCGTCTTCACCCTCGTTCACGGTCAGCGTGGCATCGGAAACCACCACGCGCGGCGTGTCGGTGTCGGTTACGGTCACAGTAACCGGGTCGGCGGCGACGCTGACGCCGGCGTAATCCGCGCCCTCCACCGTGTGCGTGATGGTGGTGGTGTCGGTGACGCCGTTGGCGTCATCGGCGCCGGTGACGGTGACGGTCTGCGCCGTGTCCCAGTTGCTGTCGCTGAAGGTCAGCGCGCCTGAGACCGTGGCGACGCCGGAGTCGCCGCTCGCCGGCGTCACCGTCACATTGCCGCTCGGCTGCGTGTCCAAGACCACGGTGTACTCGGCGCTCGACCCTTCGGCGACATTCACCGGTGTCCCCGCCAAAGTCACCCCGCGAGCCGGCATGTCGTCGTCGGTCACGGTCACGGTCACATCCGCGTCCGCGATGCTCGCGCTCGTGCCGGTGGCGGCGTGGGTAATCGTGACGGTGTCGTCGGTTATGTCGTCGTCGGCGGCGGCGGTCACGGTGACGGTCTGCGCGTCGTTCCACTCGGCGGCGACGAAGGTCAACGCCGCGCCCAACAACGCCGCGCCGTCAAAGGTCAGCGTCAAGTCGTGGCTCGCCGCGGCAATGCTCGGCGTGACCGTCACATCGCTCGCCGGTTGCGAACTCAGGCGCACGGTGTAGACACTGCCCGCACCGGCAACGGCGCCTTCGTCAACCGTCAGCGCGTCCGGCTCAAGCCGCAGGGTGACCACCGCCGCCGGCGCCGCGGGGTTCACGGTGACGGTGAAGGTCAGGCTGGCTTCATCGCCCGCGCCGGTGATGTCGTCTTCGTCGGCGGCGGTGTAGGTGAGCGTAGTCGTCGTCGCCGTGGACACCGCGTTCGGCGTGCCGCTCAAGGTGCGCGTGTTGGCGGTGAAGACCAAGCCCGACGGAAGGGGCGCCAGCGCGTAGGTTACCGCGCCGTTGCCGGCATTGTTGGGGTCAACTTCGGGCAACACCAAGTCGGTGATTTGCATGCCGGCGGTGTAGGTCTCGTCGGTTTGCGTTGTGCCGGCGGCAAACCGCGGCGCGCTGTCGCTGTCGTCGTCGGTCACCGTGACGACCACATCGTCGGCGTTCGTGGTGGCGTAATCCGCGCCGTCAACCGCGTGGCTAATCGTGGCGGTCTCGTGGGCGAAGTCCGCATCATCTTCGGCGGCGGCGACGGACACATCTTGCGGCGTGTCCCAGTTGCTGTCGTCAAAGGTCAGCGTGGTGTCGGTCGTAATCGTCACGCCGTGGTCGGCAACGTCGCCGCTCACGCTCAGCGTGACCGTCACATTGCCGGTCGGCTCGCTGTCCAGTTCAACGGTGTAGGTCGCGTCGCCGCCCTCGCCCACCGCCACATTCGGCGGGGTAAAGGTCACGCCGCGCGTTTGCGCTTCGGTAATCGTCACCGTCACGCTGTCGATGTTGGTGAGGGTGTCGTAATCCGTATCCGTGCTGGTTGAAGCGTGGCTGACGACGGCGGGAGTGTTGTCGGTGGCGTCAGCGTCCGCCACACCGGTCACGGTGACGGTTTGCTCAACATTCCAGTTCATGTCGGTGAAAGTCAGCGCGCCCGTGGGTGAGACGGTGGCGGTGGCGGGGGTAACGCTCGGCGTAATCATCACATCGGCACTCGGCTGCGTGTCAAGCACCACGGTGTAGTTGCCATCGCCGCCCTCGGTCACGGTCAGCGTGGGGGTGGAAATCGTCACGCCGGCGGAGGTGACCGGTGTGGCGGGGTTGACGGTGATGGTGAAGGTCAGGCTGTCTTCGTCCGCCGCGCCGCTCACGCCGTCGCTGTCGGCGACGGTGTAGGTCAGCGTGACCGTGGTCGCCGCCGCCACCGCGTTCGGCGTGCCGCTCAAGGTGCGCGCGGTGTCGTCAAAGTTCAAGCCGCCGGGAATGTCCGTGGTGGGCGTCAGCGTATAAACCGGTGCGCCGTTGCCGGGGTTGTTGGAGTCAACCTCGGGCAATGTCAGGGTGGCGATTTGCGTGCCGGCGGTGTAGGTCTGGTCGGGCACGGGCACGCCGCTGACGAAAGCCGGGGCGGTGTCGGCGGGGGTGGTGTCAAGGACGGTGACCGTGACCACGGCGGGCGGGGCGTTGTAACCGGTGACGGTGTGCGTGATGGTGACCGTCTCGTTGTCAAAGTCGGCGTCCGCCACGCCGCGCACGGTGATTGTGCGCTCAGTCGCCCAGGTGCCGCTGGAGAAAGTGATGGGGGTCGTGGGGAAGACGGTGGCGATGGCGGTGTCGGCGCTCACCAGCGTCACGACCGCGACCGCGCCGCCCGTCGTATTGGAACTCAGCCGAATGGTGTAAATGCCGCTGCCGTCTTCGTTGATGGTCAAAGTGGTCGGGTTAATCCGCAACTCATCCCTGCCGGTGTCGTTGACATTGACCGTCACCGGGGCGGCGGTGGCGCCGTTGTAGTCCGACATCACATCGCTCACCGTCACCATGTGGGTAATCGTCGCCACGTCGTCAGTATCATCACTATCCGTCGCACCGCCGACGCTCACGGTCTGCGCCATATTCCAGTTGGCGGCGGTAAAGAGCAATCTGGTGGGGCTGGAGCCAAAGCCGAGTTTGTCGGCGGGATCGCCGTTATCCCGCATCACCGTCACATTGCCGACGCTCGGCGCGGATGTCAGCACCACGGTATAAGTGCCGGACGCGCCGCCTTCATCGATGTTCAGGTCGGTCGGGGCAACCGTGATTCCGACGTCGTCGTTTTCGGTAATCGTGGCGGTCACGTTGGCGGCGGTGATGTTGTTGCTGCCGTAGTCCGCGCCCTCCACCGTGTGCGTGATAACGACGGGCGCATCGTCAACCGCGTCGTCATCCTCGGCGGCGGTGAGGGTCACGGTCTGCACGGCGTTCCAGTTCATGGCGGTGAAAGTCAACGCGCTTGGGTTGCCCGTCAAGTCGGTGTTTAAGGGAATGGTCGGCGTAATCGTCACGTCGGCGCTCGGCTGCGTGTCAAGCACCACGGTGTAGGTGCCATCGCCGCCCTCGTTCACGGTCAGCGTGGGGGTGGAAATCGTCACGCCGGCGGGGATGACGACTGGCGCGGCGTTGACGGTGACGGTGAAGGTCTGGCGGGCTTCGTCCGCCGCGCCGGTCTCGGTGTCGCTGTCGGCGGCGGTGTAGGTCAGCGTGACGGCGGCGGGCGTCACTGCGTTCGGCGTGCCGCTCACGACTCGCGTGTTGTCGTCAAACGTCAAGCCGTCAATGGCGGTGGCGATGTCCGGCGTCAGCGTATAGCGCGGCGCGCCGTTGCCGCCGCTGGCTTCGGGCAGGGTCAGGTCAACCGTGTCGCCGACGGTATAGGCTTGGTCGGCTTGCGTGGCGGCGAAACTTGGCACGGTGTTGGTGTCGGAGTCGGTTACCGTCACCGCCACTGCGGGGACGGTGGCGACGCCGGAGTAGCCGGTTACCACATGGGTGATTTCGGCGTTCTCGTCGGTAAAGTCTTCCAACACATCGGCGTTGGCGTTCACGGTGACCGTCTGCGGCGTGTTCCATTCTGCGGCGGCAAAGGTCAGCGCGGCTGGGGTCGGTACGTCGGCGATGTTGTCGCTGGTCGGTGTCACCGTCACCGCCCCGCCGGGATTGGTAGTCAGCGTCACGGTGTAGGTGTCCATCGCGCCTTCGACAATCGTCAGCGTGAGCAGGTCAATCGTCACCGCCGGCGTCACCGGCGCGGCGTCGTTGTCGTCCACCGTGACCACCACATGAGCGGCGCTCGTGACGCCGGGGTAGCCGGTCACCGCGTGGGTAATGGTTAGGGTGTCGTCGTCGAAGTTGCCATTATCTTCGCCGGCGAAGACGGAGACGGTTTGCGCGGTATTCCAGTTGCCGCTGTCAAACATCAGCGCGGTGGTTGGCGTGATGGTGATGCCGATAGAGGCTCCCGCCGACGCGTCCGGCGTGACCACGACCGTGCCAACCGGCTCGCTCGTCAGCGCCACGGTGTAGAAGTTGTTGTCGCCTTCATCCACGGGCAGCGCGGTCGGGGCAATGGTGACGCCGCGCGTGTCGGTTTCGGTGATGGTGACCGTCACCACATCCGAGAACGGCGCGTTGCTGCCGTAGTTGGTGGGTCGGTGGGTGATTTCAAATGCGGCGGGCGCGGCGGCGTCTTCGTCTTCAATGCCGGAGACGGTGACCGACTGCACAACATTCCAGTTGCCCGGCGCGAAGGTCAGCGTGAGGGGCGCGACGCCGGCGTGGGCGGCGCCGGTGTTCGTCAGCGTAATCGTCGCATCGCCGAGCGGAATGGTCGTCAGTCGGATGGTGTAGGTGTCGCTGGCGTCTTCCGCCACGGTCAGCGCGTCGGGGTCGAGCGTGATGCCCGGCGTGCTGGTGTCATCCACGGTCACGGTCACATCCGCGGCGGCGATGCTCGCGCTCGTGCCGGTGGCGGCGTGGGTAATGGTGACGGTGTCGTCGGTTATGTCGTCGTCGGCGGCGGCGGTGACGGTGACGGTCTGCGCGTCGTTCCACTCGGCGGTGACGAAAGTCAGCGCCGCGCCCAACAATGCCGCGCCGTCATAGGTCAGCGTCAAGTCGTGGTCGGTTGCGGCAATGCTCGGCGTGACGGTCACATCGCTCGCCGGTTGCGAACTCAGGCGCACGGTGTAGACGCTGCCCGCAACCGCGGCGGCGGCTTCGTCAATCGTCAGCGCGTCCGGCTCAAGCCGCAGGGTGACCACCGCCGGCGGCGCGGGGTTGATGGTGACGGTGAAGAGCAGGCTGTCGGTGTCGCTGGCGGCGGTGTTGCCGTCTTCGTCGGCGGCGGTGTAGGTCAGCGTAGTCGTCGTCGCCGCCGTTACCGCGTCCGGCGTGCCGCTCAATACGCGGTTGGTGGCGTCGAAGTTCAAGCCCGATGGAATCGGCGTCAGCATGTAGGTGATGTCGCCGTTGCCCTGCGTGGCGGGCGTGGGCGCAACCTCGGGCAACACCAGCGCGGTGATTTGCGCGTTCTCGGTGTAACTCTGGGCTGGCACCGACGCGCCGGAGGCGAACGCCGGGGCGGAGTCGGTGTCGTCGTCGTCTACCGTGACGACCACATTGTCGACGTTTGTGACGCCGGTGTATCCGGTTACCGCGTGGCTAATCGTGGCGGTGGCGTCGGTGAAGTCCAAATCATCCTGGGCGGCGGAGACGACCACGCTTTGCGCGGTGTTCCAGTTGGTGCTGTCAAAGACCAATGCGGCGCTTGGCGCGATGGTGACGCCGTGGCTCGCCAAATCGCCTTCCACGGTCGGCGTAACCATCACCTGCGCGCCGGTAGCGGGCTCAGTCGCCAGTTGCACGGTGTAGGCGCCGTCGACGCCTTCGTCCACGGTCAGGTCGGTTGGGGCAATGGTGACGGCGGGAATGGTGGTGTCGGTTACGGTCACCGTGACATCGCCGCCGGCGGTCAGCGCGGCGTAGTTGCCCGCGCCCGCCACCGCGTGGCTGACGGTGACGGTCTCGTTATCCGTGTCGGCATCCCGCGCGGCGGTGATGACAACGCTCTGCGCCGTGTTCCAAGTGGTGTCGGTGAAGGTCAACGCGGCGGGCGCGAAGGTCAAGCCGGTGGTGGCGTCCGGCGTTACCGTCACATTGCCGGAGTCGGGCGCGACCGACAACTCAACCGTGTAACCGCCGGTTGCGCCTTCGTCGACGCTCACTGCGGTCTGAGCAAACACCAGCGCCGCCGGCGTTACCGGCGCCGCGGGGCTGACGGTGACGGTGAAGAGCAGGCTGGCGGTGTCGGTGGCGGCGGTGTTGCCGTCTTCGTCGGCGGCGGTGTAGGTTAGCGTGGTTGTGGTCGCCGCCGTCACCGCGCTCGGCGTGCCGCTCAATACGCGGTTGGTGGCGTCGAAGTTCAAGCCCGACGGAATCGGCGTCAGCATGTAGGTGATGTCGCCGTTGCCCGCAGTCATGGGGTCGACTTCGGGCAGGGTCAGAGCGGTGATTTGTGCGTTCGCGGTGTAACTCTGGGCGGGCACCGACGCGCCGGTGGCAAACGCCGGGGCGGAGTCGGTGTCGTCGTCGGTTACCGTGACGACCACATTGTCGACGTTTGTGACGCCGGTGTATCCGGTTACCGCGTGGGTGATGGTGGCGGTGGAGTCGGCGAAGTCCAAATCATCATCGGCGGCGGAGACGACCACGCTTTGCGCGGTGTTCCAGTCGGTGCTGTCAAAAACCAGCACGGTGTTTGGCGTGATGCTGACACCGTGGCTCGCCAAATCGCCTTCCACGGTCGGTGTAACCATCACCTGCGCGCCGGCATCCGGCTCGGTCGCCAGTTGCACGGTATAGGCGCGGTTGCCGCCTTCGTCCACGGTCAGGTCAGTCGGGGCAATGGTGACGGCGGGAATGCTGGTGTCGGTGACCGTTACCGTCACCTCATCGGCGGTGGCGGCGGCGTATTCCGATGCGCCATCGCTCACCGTCACCGTGTTGGTAATCTCAACCGACTCGTTAGTCGTATCATCATCCGTCACACCGCCGACGCTCACCACCTGCGGCGTATCCCAGTTGGCGGCGGCAAATACCAATGCGGCGGTGACGCTGACCGCGCCGGTGTCGGCGCTGCTCGGCGTTACGGTTACTTCGCCGATGCTCGGCGCGGAGGTCAGTTCCACGGTGTAAGTGGCAAACTCGTTTTCGTTCAAGGCTAGCGTGTCCGGCGTTACCGTCACCCCGACGTTGTCGTTGTCGTCAATCGTTACCGCCACCGTCACCGCGGGGGCGGCGTCGTAGTCCGCGCCGGTTGCCGCGTGGGTGATGACGACGGCGTCGTCGACCGCATCATCGTCTTCGGCGGTGGAGAGGGCGACCATCTGCGCCACATTCCAGTTGCCGGCGGTGAATGTCAGCCCGCCGGCAGCCGGGCTGAGCGTCAAGTCGGTGCCGGTGGCGATGCTCGGCGTCACCGTCACATTGCCGCCGACCGGCTCAGAAGTCAGCGTCACGGTGTAAGCGCCGGCGCCGCCTTCCATCACGGTCAGGGTGGAGTCGGAAATCTCCACCGACACGGTCTCGTCGTCGGTAACCGTCACCGCCACAGCGGCGATAGGCACGCCATCGTAGTCCGCGCCGAATGCGCCGTGCGTGATGTTGGTGGTGTCATCGGCGGCGTCGGCATCCTGAACGCCGGTGACGGTGAACGTCTGCGCGATGTGCGAGTTGGAACTGCTGAAAGTCAGCCCGGCGGCGGGCTCAATGGTGGCGATGGCGGTGTCGATGGTCGGTCTAATCACCACATCGCCGCCGCTCGGCACGACCGACAGCGCCACGGTGTAGGTGCCGATTCCGCCCTCGCCCACGGTCAGGGCGGTCTTGGAAACCGTTACGCCCTGAATGTCAGTGTCGGTGACCGACACCACGACATCAGCGGCGGCGGCGCCATCGTAATCGGCGCCGGCAACCGCGTTCGTAATCGTCGCGACATCGTTGAAGGTGTCGCCGTCGGTGGCGGCGAGGACGCTCATGGTCTGCGCCTGATTCCAGTTGACGGCGGTGAACACCAACCCGGCGGCGGGGGTGGGGACGACCGAGGTGTTGTCGCTACTCGGCGTCACTGTCACATCGCCGCCCACCGGCGCGGAAGTCAGCGCCACGGTATAGATTCCGGAAGCGGCTTCGACCAAAGCCAGACTAGCGGGGGAAATCGTCACGCCGATGGTCTGGGCTTCGGGCACCACCACGCGCAGGGATTCGGCGGCGACGGTGGCGTAATCCGCGCCCGATGCCGCGTGGCGGATGGTGACATCGGTGTTGGCGGTGGCGTCGGCGTCGGTGGCGGGCGTGACGGTGACCGACTGCGCCGTGTTCCAGGTGGCGCTCGAGAAGGTGAGGCGGGCGGGTTGGAAGGTGGCGTCGCCGCCGGCGAGGCTCAGCGCGACCGTCACATCGCCGCCATCCGGTATGGTGTCCAGTTGCACGGCATAGGCGCCGCTTGCGCCTTCGAGCACGGTCAGCGGGGCGGGCGACAGCGCGATGCCCGGCTCGGGGTTCACGGTGACGGCGAAAATCAGGCTGGCTTCGTCCGCCGCGCCGGTGGTGGTGTCGGCGTCGGCGGCGGTGTAGGTCAGCGCGGTCGTCGTCGTCGCCGTCACCGCATTCGGCGTGCCGCTCAATACGCGGGTGGTGGCGGTGAAACTCAAGCCCGCCGGGATGGGCGTCAGCGTGTAGGTGATGACACCGTTGCCGGTGCCGGCATCAACTTCGGGCAGGGTCAAGGCGGTGATTTGTGTGTTTTCGGTGTAACTCTGAGCGGGCACCGACGCGCCGGAGGCGAAAGCCGGCGGCGTGTCGGTATCGTCGTCGGTGATGGTGACCGAGGCGTAAGCCGCGCCGCCGAACAAGCCGGAGCCGGGGGGCGGTACGGGTCTCAGCGCCGTGTTGGGCGGCACCAGCGTACCGGGCAGGAAGCCGACCGCGACTCCGAAGGTCTCGTCGCCTTCCACCAGCGTGTCATCCAAAATCGGCACGACCACGGTGTGACTGCGGGTCGTGTTGTTGAACGGACCGACTTGTTGGTTGAGGAGCGCGGTGAAATCGCTCCCCGCCGTCGCCGTGTCGCCGCTCAGCAAATGCGTGCTGACGCCGAGCGAAAACGCGGCGCGGTTGATGGTGACGCCCGGCGGCACATCCAACTCCAGCGTCACCGTCACCCCGCCGTCTTCCTCGCCGGCGGTGTAAGCAGCGGCTGACCACTGCACGGTCAACGGGTCGTCATCCTGAACCTCCACCGTGGAGGTGGCGGCGCTTGAATCAATCGCCACCGCAAAGTCGGAAGCGGCGGCGTTTGGCGCCAGCGTGAGCGTGAAAATCTCGCTGTTCTCCAACACTGTGTCATTCGTGATGGCGACGGCGAGACAATCGCGGCGGCGCGCTTGGTCGAAAGTCGCGGTGTAGTTGACCGCCGTGAAATCGCCCGCCGTGGCGGTGCCGATGGCGCTGCCCACCGTCACTTGCGCGTCTCCCGGCGGCATCGTGCCGCTCAGCGGCGGGTCGGTGACCACCACGCACACCTGAAACTGCCCGACATCCTCGCGCTCGGTGTAAGTGGTTCGCTCAAACCCGATGCTCACCGTCCGCACCGTGAGCGTGAAGGTCAGCGCGGCTTCGTCGGCGGCGCCGGTGGTGGTGTCGCTGTCGGCGGCGGTGTAGGTCAGCGTGATTGCCGCCGTCGTTGCGCTGCTCGGCGTGCCGCTCAACACGCGCGTGTCATCCGCATAACTCAAGCCCGCAGGCAAACCGGGCATCAGCGCGTAGGTGATGGTGCCGTTGCCGGTGGCGGGGTCAATGACGGGCAAGGTCACATCAACCGGCAAGTCCACGAGGTAGTTCTGATTGCCCACCGACACGCCGGCGGCGAAAGCCGGGGCGGATGGGGTGTCGTCGTCGTCCACCGTCACGACCACCCCATCGGCGCTCGTGACGCCGGTGTAGCCGGTGACCGCGTGACTAATCGTCGCGGTCTCGTCGTCGAAGTCAATATCATCCTCGGCGGCGGAGACGACCACGCTTTGCGCGGTGTTCCAGTTGCCGGCGTTAAACGTCAGTGCGGTGGTTGGCGTAATCGTCACGCCGTGCACGTTAACATCACCGCTCACGCTCGGCGTCACCGTGACCATGCCGACCGGCTCGCTCGTCAGTTCCACGGTATAGGTGTCGTCGTCGCCCTCATCCACGGTCAGCGCGTCCATGGAAATGGTGACGCCGCGCATGTCGGTTTCGGTGACGATGATGGTCACACTGGGGAGGCTGCTCGCGTAACCGAGCGCCCGGTGGGTGCTAAACACGCCGAAGTCGGGAACGGCGTCGGCGTCTTTGATGCCGGTGACGGTAACCGTCTGCGGCGTGTTCCAGCCGCCCGGCGTGAAAGTCAGCGAGTTCGGGGCGATGGTGGCGATGGTGGCGATGGTGGTGCCGGGGTTTCTCAGCTCCACCTCCACATTGGCGTTTGGAATCGTGTTCAGCGCGATGGTGTAGAACCCGGTCGTGCCCTCCGCCACGCTCAGGGTGGTCTCCGACAGCGTGATGCCCGGCGTGCTGGTGTCGGTTACCGCCACCGTCACCGGGGCGGCGGTGGTGACGCCGCCGTAACCCGTGACCGTGTGCGTGATGTTGACGCTCTCGTCGTTGGTGTCGTGGTCTTCGGTGGCGGTGACGGTGAGCGTCTGCGCGACATTCCAGTTGCCGCTCTTGAAAACCAGCCCCGCGGTGGGGGTGGCGGCGGCGGCGGCGTCGTCATCGCTCGCCGGCGTGACCGTCACATCGCCGCCGGGGTCGGTCTTCAGCGTGACGGTGTAGGTGTCCATCGCGCCTTCGGCAATCGCCAGAGCGGTCGGAGCAATCGTCACCCCCGCCACCGTGCGCACGGTGACGGTGAAGGTCAGGCTGTCGGTGTCGGCGGCGGTGGTGATGGCGTCTTCGTCGGCGGCGGTATAGGTCAGCATCGTCGTCGTCGGCACCGGTATCGTCGCGGGCGTGCCGCTCAAGACGCGCGTGGCGGCGGTGAAACTCAAGCCCGCGGGCAGGGGCGCCAGCGTGTAGGTGATTTCGCCGTTGCCGCGGGTGGTCGGAGCAACCTCGGGCAGCGTCAGCGCGGTGATTGGCACGCGCTCGGTATAACTCTGGTCGGGCACCGAGGCGGCGGAGGCAAACGCCGGGGCGGAGTCCCGGTCGTCGTCGGTCACCATCACCACCACATCGGCGGCGGTGACGCTGCCGTAGCCGGCGACCGCGTGGGTAATCGTGGCGGTCTCGTCGGCGAAGTCGGCATCATCCTCGGCGGCGGAGACGAGCACGCTTTGCGCCGTGTTCCAGTTGCTGTCGTCAAACGTCAACACAAGGTTTGGCGTGATGCTTATGCCGTGAGCGGCAAGGTCGCCGCCCACGCTCGGCGTCACCCGCACCGCGCGCCCCGGCTCAGTCGCCAGTTTCACGGTGTAAGCGCCGTCGACGCCCTCGTCCACCGTCAATGCGTCTGTGGAAATAGTCACGCCGTCCATGTCGTCCTCGATAACCCGCACCGACACCAGGGGACCGTTGAAGCCGTCGTAATCCGCGCCGGTGACCGTGTGGCTGATGATGCCTTGGGGGTCGGTGTCCGCATCGTCATCCTCGGCAATGTCAAAGCGAACCGACTGCGGGATGTTCCAGTTGGTGGCGGTGAAGGTCAGCGCGGCGCTGGTGAACATCAAGTCGGCGGCGCCGGATTCGCGCGGCGTCACCGTCGCATTGCCGCCAAACGGCGCGGAAGTCAGCGCCACGGTGTAGGTGCCGGTGTCGCTGCCTTCGTCCACCGTCAAACTCGTCACGGAAATGGTCACGCCGCGCATGCCGGTTTCGGTGACCGTCACCCGCACCGCATCCGAGAACGGCACGCCGCCGCCGTAGTTGGTGGCGCGCACGCCGATGCCAAATTCGGGGTCGTCTACGGCGTCGGCGTCTTTGATGCCGGTGACGGTGACCGTCTGCGCGATGTTCCAGTTGGCGGGGCTGAAGAGCAGCGCAAGGGGCTCGGCGGTGGCGCTGCCGGGGGCGGCGTTCTCCAGCGTAATCGCCGCCTGACCGAGCGGAATCGTATTCAGCCGTATGGTGTAGATGTCGCTGGCGCCTTCCGCCATAGTCAGCGTGGTGGGGAAGAGCGTGACGCCCGGTATGCTGGTGTCGTCCACGGTGACAACCAAATCCGCGTCGGCGATGCCCGCGCTCGTGCCGATGGTGGTGTGGGTAATCGTGACGATGTCGTCGACGATGTCCGGGTCGGTGGCGGCGGTGACGGTAATCGTCTGCGCGTCGTTCCACTCGGCGGTGACGAAAGTCAGCGCCCCACCGCCCCCGCCCCCGCCCCCGCCCAGCAGCGCCGCGCCGTCAAAGGTCAGCGTCAAGTCGTGGTTTGTTGCGGCAATGCTCGGCGTGACGGTCACATCGCTCGCCGGTTGCGAACTCATGCGCACGGTGTACAGACCGCCGCCGCCCGCGCCTTCGTCAACCGTCAGCGCGGTCGGCTCAAGCCGCAGGGTCACCACCGCCGGCGGCGCCGGGTTGATGGCGATGGTGAAGGTCAGGGTGTCCTCGTCGTCCGGACCGGTGATGGCGTCTTCGTCGGCGGCGGTGTAGGTCAGCGTGAACGTCGTCGCGCTCGCCACCGCGCTCGGCGTGCCGCTCAAGATGCGCGTGCCGGAGTCAAACACCAAGCCCGACGGAATGGGCGCCAGCGTATAGGTGATTTCGCCGTTGCCGGGCGTGGGGGGGTTAACGGTGGGCAACCTCAGGTCGGGGATGGGCACGCCGGCGGTGTAGGTCAGGTCGTTCCTCGCTTGCCCCATGGGGAAAGCCGGGGCGGAGTCTTGGTCGTTATCGGTGACCGTCACCACCACATAGGTGGCGGTGGCGCCGCCATAACTGGCAACCGCATGACTAATCGTCGCGGTGTCGTCGGCGAAGTCGGCATCGTCTTCGGCGGCGAAGACCGAGACGGTTTGCTCCGTGTCCCAGTTGTTGCGGTCAAAGGTCAACGCGCCGCCGGGGGTGGTCGTCACGCCATGGTCGCCGCTGCTCACGCTCGGCGTCACCCTCACCGTGTTGCCCGGCTCGGTGTCCAATACCACGGTGTAGATGTCGCTGTCGCCTTCGTCCACGGTCAGTGCGTCCCTGGAAATAGTCACGCCGCGCGTGTCGTTCTCGATAATCCTCACCGCCACCGGGGAGGCGAGTCCGCCGAGGATGCCGTAGTCCGCCCCGCTCACCCTGTGGGCTATTACGATGGGGGGGTCGGTCACCGCATCATCATCCTCGGCGATGTCGAAGTTAACCGACTGCGCGATGTTCCAGTTGCCGGCGGTGAAGGTCAGCGCCGTGCCGCTGGTGAATGTCAAATCTGAGCCTGTTCCGCCCCTCAGCGTCACCGTCACATTGCCGCCGACCGGCTCGGAAGTCAGCGCCACGGTGTAGGAGCCGGTGTCGCTGCCTTCGGGAACCATCACGACCGTCGGGGAAACCGCAAGGCGGCGCGTGTCGGTTTCGGTGACCGTGACCCGCACCACATCCGAGAGCGGCGCGCCTCTGCCGTAGTTGGTGACCAGATGGTTGATTTCAGCGACAGGGTCTGCAACGGCGTCGGCGTCTTTGACGCCGGTGACGGTGACCGTCTGCGCTTCGTTCCAGTTGTTTGGGGCGAAGGTCAGCGTGGCGGGGGCGGTGGTGGCGGCGCCGGGGGCGGTGTTCACCACCCGCACCACCGCGTTGCCGTCGGGAATTGTATCCAGCACCACGGTATAGGTGTCGCTCGCGTTTTCCGCCACGGTCAGGGCGGTCGGCGACAGCGTGATGCCGTCGGTGTCGTCGTCGTCCACCGTCACTATCACCCGGTCGGCGGTGGTGATGCTGCCGTAGCCCGACACCCTATGGCTAATCGTGGCGGTCTCGTCGTCGGTGTCCGGGTCGTCCGCGCCGCTGACGGTCACCCGCTGCGGCGTGTTCCACGCGCCCGGCGCAAAGGTCAACGCGGGGGGAGTCGGCACATCGGCGGTGTTGTTGCTCGCCGGCGTCACCACCACCTCGCCGCCGGGGTCGGAGTCGAGCGTGACGGTGTAAATACCCATCCCGTCCTCGTCAATCGTCAGCGTGGTCGGGGCAATCGTAACCCCCGGCGGCAGCAGTCGCGCGTTGACGCCGGTGTCGGTGACGGTGAGCGGGAAGGAGCGGGTGCGGGTAATGTTGGTGCTGTCGGTGTAGTGTTGAACATAACGATAGACGTTATCCACTTCGTCAATATCATGGGCGGCGGTGAAAGTGAATCGGATGTTGGTATTAGTGTCGACCAGTCTGGTCGGCAGAGGTATATGCGTCGCAAAACTCAAACCGGCGGCGTCCGGGATAATTTCCCCGCGCTCCATCGTCAGCGGAGGATTACTTGCGCGCAGGCGCAGCATGCCGCTGCCGCCCTCGGTCACGGTCAATGACGTAATCGGCTGGTTACTAATATCGGAAAACCTCAGCGGATGGTCGTCATCACGAAGGCTCACCCTCACCGTGCCGACATTTTGGCTATCGAACCTCGTGTAGGGATGGTCGGCTCCCGCAGCGCCTACAATATGCCTGATGGTTAAGCCGGTTTCGTCAACGTTGTTGCCGTCATCACCCGCATTCACGACGACGGTCTGCGGGATGTTCCAGTTCGAGTCGAAGAACTCCACCCGGGTTCCCGGTGCGAGCGTGGCAACATTAATCTCCGTGCTGTTATAGAGGGTAATCAGCACATTTCGCCCCGCCCCCGGAGGGGTGTCCAGCACCACCGTGTAGAACACATCCCCCCCGTCCTCATAGACATCCAATGCCAACGGGCTGATGATGATTTCCGCCGGCGGCGCGGGGCTGACGGTGACGGTGAAGGTTAGGCTGGCGGTGTCGGTGTCGGCGGTGTTGATGTCGCTGTCGGCGGCGGTGTAGGTGAGCGTGACCGCCGTCGTCGTGACGCTGTCCGGCGCGCCGCTCAATACGCGCGTGTCGGGGTCAAAGGTCAAGCCGGCGATGGCGGCGGTGACGTCCGGTTCCAGCGCGTAGGTGATGTCGCCGTCTCCGCTGTTAGGGGCAACCTCCGGCAGCGTCACGGCGGTGATTGGCGCGTTGACGATGTAGGTCTGGTCGGGTATCGAAGCGGCGGCGAAATCCGGGGCGGTGGTGTGGGCAATGTCGTCGTCGTCCACCGTCACGACCACATCGTCGACGCTCGTGACGCCGGTGTAACCGGCAACCGCGTGGCTAATCGTGGCGGTGGCGTCGGCGAAGTCCAAATCATCCTCGGCGGCGGAGACGACCACGCTTTGCGCGGTGTTCCAGTCGGTGCTGTCAAAAACCAGCACGGTGTTTGGCGTGATGCTGACGCCGTGTCCGGTACCTTCCACGGTCGGCGTAACCATCACCTGCGCGCCGGCATCCGGCTCAGTCGCCAGTTCCACGGTGTAGGCGTTGTCGTTGCCCTCGTCCACGGTCAGGTCGAGCGGGGCAATCGTAACGGCGGGAATGCTGGTGTCGGTGACCGTGACCGTGACATCGCCGCCGGCGGTCAGCGCATCGTAGTTACCCGCGCCCGCCACCGCGTGGCTGACGGTGAGGGTCTCGTTCGCCGTGTCGTCGTCGGGCGCGGCGGTGATGACAACGCTCTGCGCCGTGTTCCAACTGGTGTCGCTGAAGGTCAACGCGGCGGGCGCGAAGGTCAAGCCGGTGGTGGCGTCCGGTGTCACCGTCACCTCGCCCCCGTCGGGCGCGACCGACAACTCAACCGTGTAAGCGCCGGTGGCGCCTTCGTCAATCGTCAGCGTGGTCGGCGCAATCGTGACCGCCGGTGTCGCCACGCCGAGTCTGTCGGTGACGGTGATTGGGAAGGAGTAATCGTATTCAGCGCCGCTCTGCCTGTATCGAATGACATAGCGGTAGGCGTTATCCACGACATTGCCATCGCGGTTGGCGGTGATAGTGAGCCTGTCCTGGCTGCCGATATTATTCACAAAAGTCAATGGAAGCGGTCTGCTATAAGCCGCGCTCAAAGCGCCGTTGTTCGGCACAAATTCCGCGCTGAGTATTGTCACCAGCGGGGCGAACAAACGGTTGGTGATGGTCAGAGTAGCGGCGGCGCCTTCGTCCAAAGTCAATGCCGACAACTGACGGAATCCGGCGTCCCTAATCGACACGCCATGGTCGTTATCAATGATGGTGACCGTCAGCGTGGCGGCGTTTTGCCCGTTGAGACTCGTGTAGAGATTGGCGCCGCTTGCGGTGACGGTGTGCGTGATGGTCTCGGTGTTGTTGGTGAGTCCGTCAGAGTCACCCGCCGCGGACACGACGACATTCTGCGGGATGTTCCAGTCGGCGCCGGTGAAGGTGAGCGCACCCGACGGCGCAAGCGTCAGCAACGTGCCGCCTGCGGCGGGTTGAATCAGCACCGTGCGCCCGGCGCCCGGATTGGTGTCCAGCGCCACGCTGTAGATGCTCGACTCTTCCTCATAGACTTGCAGCGGCGACGGGCTGATGACGATGCCGACCGCTTCGTTCACGATGACGATGAAGGTCTGGCTGGCTTGGTCCGCCGCGCCGGTGGTGGCGTCGCTGTCGGCGGCGGTGTAGGTCAGCGTGACCGTCGTCCCCGCCGCCGCCGCGGTGGGCGTGCCGCTCAGCGTGCGCGTGTTGGCGGTGAAGACCAAGCCGGCGGGAATGTCCGCGGTGGGCGTTAGCGTGTAGACGGGCGCGCCGTTGCCGGCATTGTTGGGGTCAACCGCGGGCAGCACCAGGGGCATGATTGGCGTGTCGGCGGTGTAGGTCTGGTCGTCCACCACCGCGCCGGAAAGGAAAGCCGGCGCGGAGTCGCTGTCGTCGTCCACCACCGTCACCGTCACATAATAGATGGAGGTGATGGCGGCGTAATCCGCGCCGCCCACCGTGTGGCTAATGGTGGCGGTCGCGTCGGCGAAGTCGGTATCGTCCTCGGCGGCGGCGACGACCACTTGCTGCGGCGTGTCCCAGTTGCTGGCGTCAAACTCCAGCGGGGTGGCGGGCGTAATGGATACGCCGTGCACCGCCACATCGCCGCCCACGCTCGGCGTCACGCTCACCGTGCCGCTCGGCTCGGTGTGCAAGACCACGGTGTAGATGTTGCTCGCGCCGCTGTTGCTGTCTTCGTCTATGCGCAAGGCGCTCGGGGCAATGGTCACGCCGCGCGTGTCGTTCTCGATAATCGTCACCGCGACATCGGCGATGGTGATGCCGTTGTAATCCGTATCCGCGCTGGCGGCGGTGTGGCTAACCACGGCGCCGGCGTTGGCGGCGGCGTCAGCGTCCGCCACGCCGGTGACGGTGACATCCTGCGCCGCATTCCAGTTGGCGTTGCTGAACGTCAATGCGCCCGAAACCGTGGCGGTGGCGGGGTTGGCGCTCGGCGTAATCACCACATCGGCGCTCGGCGGGGTGTTAAGCGCCACGGTGTAGACGCCCATCCCGCGCTCGTCAATGGTCAGCGTGGCGGTGGAAATCGTCACGCTGTCGTTCTCGGTAATCGTCACCGCCACCTCACCGCCGACGGTCAGTGAAACGTAATTGCCCGTGCCGGCAACCGCGTGGCTGATGGCCAGGGTTTCGTTATTCGAATCGTCGTCCTCGCCGGCGCTGACGCTGATGTCTTGCGCCGTGTCCCAGTTGGTGGCGGAGAAAGTCAGCGTGGCGGGCGTCAAGGTCAGGGCGCTATCGGCGCTCGCCGTCACCACCACATTGCCGTCGGTGGGCGCGACCGACAACTCAACCGTGTAGTTGCCGGTGCCGCCTTCGTCAACGCTCAGTGCGCTTGGGGCAAACACCAGCGCGGGCGGGATGACGGTGACGGCGAAGGTCTGGCTGTCGGTATCGCCGGCGGCGGTGTTGTCGTCGGCGTCGGTGGCGGTGTAGGTCAGCGTGACCGCTGCCGTCACCGCGCTCGGCGCGCCGCTCAATGCGCGCGTGTTGGCGTTGAAGGTCAAGCCGGAGACGGTGGCGGTGATGTCCGGCGTCAGCGCGTAGGTCACATCGCCGTCGCCGCCGGGGGCGTCGGGCAGGGTGACGTCAACCGCCTCGCCGAGGGTGTAGGTCTGGTCGTCTTGCTGCGCCGAGAAAACCGGCGGCGTGTCGGTGTCGTTGTCGGTGACCGTGACCACCACATCTTCGGCGGTTACGCCGGTATAGGCGCCGCCACCCGACACGCTGTGGCTCAGCGTGACGGTCTCGTTGGCGAAGTCCGCATCATCATCAGGGGCGGCGACCACCACCGTGCGGGCGGTGTCCCAGTTGGTGCCGTCAAAGGTTAGCCCGTCGAACCGGGTGCCTACCCCGATCCCGCTCCGCGGCGGGGCGATGGTGGCGGTGACGCCGTGGGCGCCGGCGCTCACGCTCACGTCCACTACGACCGTATCGTTGACGTACGGCGGTGCGCGCAGCACCACGGTGTAGGTGCTGTTGCCGCCCTCAGCAACGCCCAGCGTGGTGGGTAAGATGGTGACGCCGGGCGTGCTGCTGTCGAGGACCGTCACCACCACATTGTCGGCGGTAACGCCGCTGTATTCGGTGGCGGTGGCGGCGACGGCGTGGGTGATGGTGACGGTGTCGTCGGTGGTATCCAAGTCCGTACCGGCGGCGACTAGCACCCTCTGCGGGACATTCCAGTTAGAACGGGTGAAGGCGAAACCACCGCCAACCGCAAACGCGTCGGCTTTGCTGGCGTCGCTGCTGGTCGGCGTAACCGCCACGCTACCGGCGCTCGGCGCTGAGGTCAGCACGATGGAGTAGTTGTTGTTTAAGCCGCCGCCCTCGTTCACGGTCAAGGTGGTCGGGACAATCGTCACGCCGGCGGTCTGCGCTTCGGTAATGGTCACGCTCACGCTGTCAGGGGTGAGGACGTTGTAATCCGCATCCGCGCCGGTGGCGGCGTGGCTAATCACCGCGCCGGCGTTGGGCACGGCGTCAAAATCCGCCGTGCCGGTGACGGTGACGGTCTGCGCATCGTTCCAAGCGCCGGCGGTGAAGACCAGCGCATCTGAAACGGTGGCGGAAGCGTTGTCGCTGGTCGGCGTAATCGTCACCTCGCCGCTCGGGCGGGTGGCAAGCCGCACGGTGTAGGTGCCGCTCCCGGATGCGCCTTCGCCAACGGTCAGCGTGGCGGTGGAAATCGTCACGGCGGGAATGCTGGTGTCGGTTACGGTCACCGTCACCTCACCGCCGGCGGTCAGTGAAACGTAATTGCCCGTGCCGGCAACCGCGTGGCTGATGGTCAGGGTTTCGTTATTCGAATCATCGTCCTGGGCGGCGCTGACGCTGATGTCTTGCGCCGTGTCCCAGTTGGTGGCGGAGAAAGTCAGCGCAGCGGGCGTCAAGGTCAGGGCGCTATCGGCGCTCGCCGTCACCACCACATTGCCGTCGCTCGGCGCGACCGACAACTCGACCGCGTAGGTCGTGGTGCCGCCGCCTTCGGTGACGGTTAGCGCGCTCGGGTCAAACACCAGCGCGGGCGGGATGACGGTGACGGCGAAGGTCTGGCTGTCGGTATCGCCGGCGGCGGTGTTGCCGTCGGCGTCGGTGGCGGTGTAGGTCAGCGTGATGCCGCCCACCGCCGTCACCACGTCCGCCGTGCCGCTCAATGCGCGGGTGTTGGCGTTGAAGGTCAAGCCGGTGACGGTGGCGGTGATGTCCGGCGTCAGCGTGTATTCAAGCGTGCCGTTGCCGCCGCTGGCAATCGGTAGCGTTACGTCAACCGCCTCGCCGGCGATGTAGGTCAGGCCGGTTTGCGTCGCCGCGAAAGTCGGCGCGCTGTCCATGTCGTTGTCGGTGACCGTGACCACCACACCGGCGGGAGTCGGCGCGCCGGTATAACCGGCAACCGCGTGGCTGATGGTGACGGTCTCATCGGCGAAGTCCAAATCGTCTTCGCCGGCGGCGACGACCACGCTTTGCGCCCTATTCCAGTTGCCGCTGTTAAAGGTGAGCGCGCCGCTTGGCGTGATGGAAACGCCGTGGTCGGCAACGTCGCCGCCCACGCTCGGCGTGACCGTCACATTGCCGCTCGGCTTGGTGTGCAAGACCACGGTGTAGGTGTTGTTCGCGCCGCTCGTGCCTTCACCCACGGTCAGCGCGTCCGTGCTAATCGTGACGGCGGGCGTGTCGTCGTCGGTGACGGTGACGGTCACATCGCCGCCGGCGGTCAGCGAAGCGTAATTACCCGCGCCGGCCACTTCGTGGCGCACGGTGACGGTCTCATCCGCCGCGTTATCGTCTTGCGCGGCGGTGAGGGTGATGTCTTGCGCGGTGTTCCAGTTGCCGTCGGTGAAAGTCAGCGCGGCGGGCGCGTAGGTCAATCCCGCGCCGCTTGGCGTCACCGTCACATCACCGCCGTCGGGCGCGACCGACAACTCAATCGCGTAGGCGCCGGTGTTGGTGCCTTCCATTACGGTCAGCGCGGTCGGGGCAAACACCAGCGCCGCCACCGGCGCGGGGTTCACGGTGACCGCGAAGGTCAGGCTGACGGTATCGTCGTCGGCGGTGTTGATGTCGCTGTCGGCGGCGGTGTAGGTCAGGGTGACTGCGGTGGTCGTTGCGGCGTTTGCCGTGCCGCTCAATTCGCGCGTGGTGTCGTTGAAGTTCAAGCCCGGCACGGCGGTGGCGATGTCCGGCGTCAGCGTGTAGGTAATCACGCCGTCGCCGCCGCCGGCGACGGGCAGCGTCAGGGCGGGGATGGGTGTGTCGGCGGTGTAGGTCTGGTCGTCCACCGAAAGACCCGCGAAAGTCGGGGCGGTGGTGTGGGCGATGTCGTCGTCGGTCACCGTGACGAGCACCTCATCGGCGGTGACGCCGCCGTAGCCGGCCACCGCGTGGCTAATCGTGGCGGTCTCGTCGGTGAAGTCCGCATCGTCTTCGGCGGCGGCGACGGACACATCCTGCGCCGCGTTCCAGTTGCCACTGCTAAACGTCAATTCACCTGTCGTCACCGTGACACCGTGGTTTGCCGTGCCGCCGCTCACGCTCGGCGTCACCGTCACCAACCCGGCGGGCGCGGTCGCCAGCGCAACGGTATAAGCGCGGGCGCCGCCTTCCCTCACCGTCAACGCCGCCGGCGCAAACACCACCGCCGGCATCACCACCGGCGCCGGGTTGACGGTGACCGCGAAGGTCAGGCTGGCTTCATCGGCGGCGCCGCTCACGCCGTCGGCGTCGGCGGCGGTGTAGGTCAGCCGCACGCCTTGCGCCGGTGTTGCGCCGAGCGGCGTGCCGCGCAAAACGAGCGTAGCGTCGTCAAAAGTCAAACCCGGCACGGCGGCGGTGTCCAGCGTGTAGAGCAGCGCGCCGTTGCCGCCGGTGGCGTCGGGCAGGGTCAAGTCGGCGATGGGCGAGCCCGCGGTGTAGGTTTTGGCGTCCACGCTCGCCGTGCCGAAGTCCGGCACGCGGTTGTCGTTGTCGCGGATGGTGACGGTGGCGTCGGCGGGGTTAATCACCACCGCCGCGGCGGAACTGCCACCGCCGGAGACCATTCGCACGGTAAAGGTCTCGTCCGTTTCGCTGATTGAGTCGTCCGTAATCTGCAACCCCATGCAAAGGCGCTCAGCGCTGTGGTTGAAAGTGAATGTGTTGTGCTGGCGCACGAAATCAACGTTGTTCGTGGCGCCGCCGCTGAGCGAGGATAGATTCAAGTCGAGCGGCGGCGAAAACGTAATCGTCCCATCCGCCGCCGACGGCTCGCTGAACACCGCGCACACCTGCTCCACCCCCGCATTCTCGTCCACCACAAACGCGCCCTGCTCCCAGCCCAGCGTCGGCGGGTCGGGCACGGTCACGCTCACGCTGCCGGCGGCGCGCGCCACCGGATACGCGGCGCCGGTGACGGTGTGGCGGATGATGGCGGTGTCGGCGGTGGCGTCGCTGTCGGCGGCGGCGCTGACGATGACGCTCTGCGGCTCATTCCAATTCTGCGCGGTGAACACGAGCCTGCTCACCGACAGCGTGACTTCGGCGTTGTCGCTCAGCGGCGTGACCGTGACATCGGTAGCGGGCGTGGGCGCGCTGAACAGCGCCACGGTGTAGGCGCGCGCGGCGTCCTCGCCGATGCTCAAGTCGGTGGCGGAAAGGTTCACGAGCCCGTCGTTGTCCCACACGGTGACCGCCACCTCCGCGCTGAGGTTGTCATACTCCGCCCCGGCGGACGCGAGGGTAATCACGCCGTTGGTGTCGTTGCCGTCGGCGTCGGTGGCGGCGACGATGGCGACCGTCTGCGGCGTGTCCCAGTTATCGGCGGTGAAGGTCAGCGTGAGTTGGCTTGTGCCGCCGGCGGTGAAGGTGACGCCGGCGAGCGCGGCGCTGTCCTGCGCCACTTCCACGGTCACGCTCGGGCGCGTGAACAGCCGCACGGTGTAAGCGCCGCCGCCGCCTTCGGCGAAGGTCAGCGCGGCCGGGCTGACGCTGATGTTCGGCGTCGCCTCTTCCACGGTCACGCTGAACGTCAGGCTGTCGGCGTCGCTTGCGGTCACATTGGCGTCCGAATCGTGCGCCGTATAGGTCAGCATCACGGCGCTCACCGTGAGGAGCGGCGCGCCGCTCAGCGTGCGCGTGGCGGGGGTGAACGTCAAGCCGTTGGGAATGTCCGCCTGCGGCGTCAGCGTATAGCGCAAGGCGCCGTTGCCGCCGCTCGCCCGCGGCAGCGTGAACGGCACGATGGGGATGCCGGCGGTGTTGGCGATGAAGGTCTGGTCGTCCACCGTCGCGCCGCCGAAAGTCGGCACCGCTTCCTCGTTGTCGATCACCGTGACGGTAAACGACTCGGCGAGCACGCCGGCATACGCGCCGCCGCCGCCGCTCACCGTGTGGCTAATGATTGCAATATCGTCGTCGACATCCGCGTCGTCTTCGCCGGCGTGGAAGGTGACGGTCTGCGGCGCGTTCCAGTTTTGCGCGGTGAAGGTCAGGGCGGCGCCTGTACTAAGAGAGAGTGTGACATCGGGGTTGTCGCTCGCCGGCGTGACCGTCACCGCGCCTGGTGGCACCGCGTCCAACACCACCGTGTAGTCGCCGCCGCCGCCTTCGGTCACCGTGGCGGCGCGCGGCGCGATGGTGACGCCGGGGATGTCGTTGTCGGTGATGGTGACGACGACATCATCGGCGGCGAGCAAGCCGCCGTAGCCGCTGACCGCGTGGCTAATCGTGGCGGTGTCGTCATCCAAATCCAGGTTGTCCTCGGCGGCGCTCACGGTCACCGTGCGCGCAACGTTCCAGTTGCCGCCGTTGAACACCAACTCGTCTTCGCTCAGCGTCAAGTCGGCGCGGTCGGCGCTCAGCGTGACGGTCGCATTGCCGGCGGGTGCGGCGGTCAGCGCCACGGTGTAAGCGCCGCCGGGTGATGCGCCCTCTTCCACGGTCAGCGCGGATTCGGAAATTGTAACGCCCGCGGTGTCATCGTCGGTGATGGTGACGGTGGCGCGGTTGGGGTTGTATGCCAACGGGTCATTGGCGATGCCGACATTCAGCGACACCGAGAAAGTCTCGTCGCCTTCGACGATTGGGTCGTTGGCAATGGTGAAGGTGTAACACTCGCGGTCGGTGTTGTTGCTGAAGAATTTGCGGAAGTTGAAGCCGCTGTCACCGTTGAAGTCGGCGACGCGGGTGGCGGTGCCGGCGTGCAGGTTCGGAAATATCGTGTATGCGGAGGGGAATCTCATCATACCGAGCGCCGGCGCCGGCTCGCTGAACACCGCGCACATCTGGAATGTCCCGATGTCCTCGCTCACCCGGTACACCGGCTGCTCCCAGCCGATTGTCGGGATGTCGGGCACGGTCACAATCACGCGGTTGTTGGTCGTGCCCGCAGGATAACCGCCGCCGCCACCGCTAACGGTGTGGCTAATCGTGGCGGTGTCTTCGCTGGCGTCGGCGTCGGCGGTGACGCTGACCGTAACCGCCTGCGACACATTCCAGGTCTGCGGAGTGAAGGTCAGCCCGCTTGCCGAGGGCGTGATGTCGGTGTTATCGCTGGTGGGCGTCACCGTCACATCGGCGGCGGGCAGCGTCGCCAGCCGCACGCCGTAAGCGCGGCTCGCGCCCTCGTTCACGCGCAGGTTACCGGGCGTCGCCAGCACCCCGGCGGTGTCGGTCTCGGTGACCGTCACGAGCACGTCGTCGGCGCTCAGATCGGCGCTCGCGTAGTCGGCGCCGCCGGCGGTGTGCGCGATGGTGACGGTGGCATCGCCAAAGGCGTCGTCGTCATCCACGCCGGCAACGGTGAGGGTCTGCGCCGTGTTCCAGTCGCCGGCGGTGAAGCGCAACACCGGCGGCGACAGCGTCACCTCCGAAGCCGACGGCGTGGCGGTGAGCGTCACAGCGCCGCCGATGGGCTGCGTGTCCAACGCCACGGTGTAGGTCTCGCCCGCCTCGCCTTCGCGCACGGTCAGCGTGGCTTGGCTCACCGTAATGCCGATGGGGTCGTCGTCGCGTATTGTTACGCGCACCGGCATCGCGGCGATGCCGTCGTAGTCGGCGTCGCCGGCGCTGGTGAGCGCGTGCGTAATCGTGGCGGTGTCGTCGCCGCCGTCGACATCGGGCGGGCTGGTGACCGTCACCGTCTGCGCCGTGTCCCAGTCACCGGGGGTGAAGGTCAACACCGCGAGCGCACCACCGCCGGCGGCGGTGGAGACGGCGGCGACGGCATCCGCGCCGCTCGCCGGCGTGACCGTCACCCCGCCGCGCGGCTCGGAAGTCAACGCGATGGTGTAGGTTTCGTTGCCGCCTTCCGCCACGGTCAGGCTGAGCGGGATGACCGACACCCCGGCGCTGTCGTTCTCGGTAATCGTCACCGTCACCTCGCCCGCCATCACGCCGGCGTAATCCGCGCCCGCCAGCGTGTGCGTGACGGTGACGGTGGCGTCGCCGAAGGCGTCGTCGTCTTCCACGCCGAGCACGGTGACCGTCTGCGGCGTGTTCCAGTTGCCGCTGGCGAAGGTCAACGCGGCGGGGCTCAGACTCAACGCCACGCCCACTTGCGGCGAGGACGCCGGCGTCACCGTCACCGCGCCGCCGACCGGCGCCGAGGTCAGCGTCACACGATACACACCAGAGGCGCCGCCTTCCGCCACGGTGACCGCGCTCGGCATCAGCCGCACTTCGGCGCGGTCGGTGTCGGTGATGGCGACCGCCACCTCGGTGGCGCTGAGACTGAAGCCGTCGTATTCGCCGCCGGCGACCGCGTGCGCGACCGTGGCGCGCCCGTCGGCGGCGTCCGCGTCCGCCACTCCGCTCACCGTCACCGTCTGCGGCGCGTCCCAGTCGCCCGTGGCGAAGGTCAACGCGGCGGGGAAGAGCGCGACCGGCGAGTCGCCGGCATTGGCGCGCGCGCGCGGCGTCACCGTCACCGCCGCGCCAACCGGCAGCGTGTCCAGCACGACGGTATAAACCGCGCTCGCGTCTTCGTCCACGCTCACGGCGAGCGGGTTAATCGTCACGCCGAGGGGGTCGTCGTCGGCGACCGTCACCACTACCGGCGTGGCGCTCAAATCCAAGCCATCGTAGCCGGCGTCGCCGCTACTAACCGCATGCATAATCGTCACGCCGCCGCCGACGCCGTCATCGTCCGCATCGGCGACGACCGAAATCGTCTGCGCGGCATTCCAGTTGCCGGGCGCGAAGGTCAACGCGCGCAAGCCGCTAATCGCCGCGCCCGCCACCGCCGCGGCGCTCGGCGTCACCGTCACCTCGGCGCTCGGCTCGGTGTCCAGCGTCACGCTGTAAATATCACTCGCGCCGCCGCCGGTTTGCTCGGTCACCGTCAGCGTGCGCGGGGTGATGCTGACGCCGGCGGTGTCGTTCTCGGTGACCGTCACGCGCACCGGCATCGCGGCCACGCTGCCGTAGTCGGCGCCGGCGACCGCGTGCGTAATCGTGACGGTGGCGTCGCCGAAGGCGTCGTCGTCGTCGACGCCGGTGACGCTGAACATCTGCGCGACGCTCCAGTTCTGCGCGCCGAAGGTCAGCCCGGCGAGCGGCGAGACGGTGGCGATGGCGTCGGCGCTGACCGTCGGCGTAATCGTCACCAAACCGCCGCCCGCCGGCAGGGTGACCAGGCGCACGCCGTACGCGCCCGCCGCGCCGCCTTCCGCCACGGTTACGCGCTGCGGCGACACGAGGACGCCGGGGAAGTCGTCATCGGTGATGCTCACCACCAGCGAGTCGCCGGCGGTGACGCCGCCGTAGCCGCCGCCGGTGACCGCGTGCGTAATCGTCACGGTGTCGGCGTTGGGGTCGTCGTCATCCAGCGCGCGCACCGTCACCGTCAACTCGCGGTTCCAGTTGGCGGCGTTGAAAAGCAGCGCCACGCTGTTCGCCGGCGTCGGGCTGAGAAAATGGCTGAGCCGCAAGTCGTTGGGCGTCGGCACGGCGCTTGCGGTCACCACGATGCCCGCCCCCACCGGCTGCGTGTCCAGCGTGACGGTGTAGGTGAAAAAGCCGCCCTCGAGGACGTTGCGCGCGGTGCTTGAGACCGCCACCCGGTCGGTCTGAATGTCGGTGACCGTCACGGTCACCACGGCGGCGCTGATGTCCAGCCCGTCGTAGTCCGCCCCCGCCACGGTGTGCGTGAGCGTGGCGGTGTCGGCGACGCCGTTGAAGTCCGCCACGCCGGTGACGGTGACGGTCTGCGGAATGTTCCAGACGGCGGCGGCGAAGGTCAGCGCGGCGGGGGAGACGGTGGCGGTGGCGGTGGCGCCGCTCGCCGCCGCCACCGTGACCGCGCCGCTCGGTTGCGAGAGCAGCGCGACGGTATACGCGCCGCCGCCGTCTTCGGCGACCGTCAATGCGCTCAGGTTGAGCGTGACGCCGGTGGTGTCGTTTTCAAGCACCGTGGCGACCACCTCCACCTCGGCAACCGCGTCGTAGTCGGCGCCGGCGGCGGCGTGGGTTATGGTGGCGGTGGCGTCGCCGAAGGCGTCGTCGTCTTCCACGCCGGTGACGGTGACGGTCTGCGCGACATTCCAGCCGGCGGCGGTGAAGCGTAGCGTGGCGGGGGAGACGGCGGCGATGGCGGGCGCATCGCTCACCAGCGTCACCGTCACCGTCGGGATGCCGCCTTCCGGCGGCGTGTCCAGCATCACGGTGTAAATGCCGCTCGCGCCTTCGTCCACGCTCAGCGCCGCCGGCGCCGCCGTCACGCCGCGCGTGTCGTCGTCGTCCACCGTCACCGCCACCGCAACGGCATCGGTGATTTCGGCGTAGTTGCCGACCGCGTGGCTAATCGTGGCGCTGTCATCGTTGGCATCGTAGTCGTTCGCCGCCGTGACCCACACCGTCTGCATCACGCTCCAGTCGGCGCTTGAGAAAGTGAAGGCGGCGGGGACGCTAACCTCGGCGTGGTCGCTGCTCGGCATCACCGTCACCAAGCCGGCGGGCGGCGGGCTATTTAGCCGTATGGTGTAAGGCGCCCTCCCGTTTTCGGGGACGGTCAGCGTCGTCGGGACGATGATGACGCCGGGGCGGGGGGTGTTGGGCGCGCTCAGTTGGATGCCGTCAACTCGGGTGCCCGTCGACCCGAATCGGGGGTTGCTGAGACGGAATTCGGGTAATACCGCCACCGGAAACGGCACGCTGAAGCGCATGCCCGCCGGGATGGTGACGGTGCCGCTGTCAGCGCCCTGGGTCCAATCCACGAGGACATCCCGTGGCGTGGCGGATGGAATGTGCGCGCGCTCCCTGCCATCCGGCAAGCGGTCGAGTTCAACAATCATCGGCAGCGGATTGACCAGGTTCCTGCCCATATCCACGTGCGTCAAACCCGTCGCGCCGTCGAACATCCCCACGGACAGTTCGCTCAATTGATTCTCCGTAATCGACGCGGTGCCCCTGAGTCCGCTTAAGATGCCCACCGGTAGCGAGGAGAGTTGGGTTCGGGTAACAATAAGAAGCAACATCGGAGCGGTGAGCCCCGCGAAATCTCCGTGGCGCAGGTCGGTGATTCCCGAGAAAGCAATCCCCCCGGAGATTCCGTTCAGATGCGCCGCGGTCACCAACGCGCAGTTTGACACGGGCGCCCTGCCCACGATGGCATCGCGCACCCGCGGCGTGCGCAAGCAGACATCGCTGCCATGCACCGCCAGCGTGAACGCCAGCCGCGCGATGTCGCCGTCGCCGTCGGTGGCGAGCCAGGTGTAGTCGCCGGCGAGCAACACCGCGCTCGGCGTGCCTGCGATGCTGCGCGTCGGGAGGTCCAAAGTCAGCCCGGCGGGCAGCGTGCCGCTGAGCGCATAGTCCACGCCGCCATCGCCGCCGGTGGCGGCGGGCAGGGTCAGCGGGGTGATGGCTTGCCCGACGAAATAGGTCTGCGGCGCGAGCGTTTGCGCGCCGAAACTCGGGGCGGTGTCGAGGATGACGCGAAACCCCGTCCAACTGCCGCCGCTGTCGCCGGTCGGCTCGGACACGCCCGATAGGCGGAGGTTGGCGAGCGTGATGTCCGAGAGCGAGGACGCGGTGCGCGCAAACACCGCGCTGAAGCGCTCGCCGCGTTCGATGCGCACGGTGGCGGGGGCGCCGCCACCGGCTACCGACCAAGTCACCTCAACCGCCACCGGCGCCGCTTCGCGGATGCGCGCGCGGAAGCCGCCACCCGGTGCGTCCACGATGTCGACGGGCAGGAGGAACGGCGCGCCGGGGTTGCCGTGCAGCGTCACGCTCGTGAGTTTGTCCAAGCCGTCAAACAAGCCCGCCGGCAACTCGGTGAGGGCGTTGCTGTGCAAGGCAATCGTCGTCAAGGCGGGGAGCCCGGAGAAGTCGCCGGATTGCAGCGTGGGGATGCCCACCGTGCCGGGGCGACCGAAGATGTCCAGTGTCGTGACGGCGGCGAGATGCGCGTGCGTGACTTGCCCGCAGAAGTTGTTGAGCGGCTGACCCGCCTGCCCCAAGCCCGCGGCTTGCACCAGCGCATCGCCCACCTCGCGCGAGCGCGCGCAGACATTGGCGCTGGCGGCGAGCGTGAAGCGGTAGGTGGCGAAGTCGCCGTCGGTGTCGGTCGCGCGCCATTCATAAGTGGCGGTGCGCGTGACCGCCGACGGCGTGCCGGACAGCACGCGCGTGTTTTGGTCAAACACCAATCCGGCGGGCGGCGTGGAAGGCGTCAGCGCGTAGGTCACCGGCGGGTTGCCGGAGAGCGCAAGCGGCAGCGTGACCGGGGTGATGGGGGCGCCGGCGAAATACACCAGCGGCACCGTCGTGGTGATGTCAAAACGCGGGGTGGTGTTGATGTCGTCGTCGCCGACTTCCACGCGCACATCGTCCGCCGGCACGGCATCAAACCCGCCGCCGCTGACGGCGTGCCTAATGGTCGCAATGTCCACCAAGGCGTCGACATCGTCGGCGGCGGTGACGGTGACGGTCTGCGCCGCGTTCCAGTTGGCGGGGGTGAATGTCAAGGCGGTGTTCGGTACTAAGGTCAAGTCGTGGTCGGCGGGGAGCACACTCGGCATAACCGTGACCGCGCCACCCGCGCTCGGCGCGCGGTTCAGCAGCACGGTGTAGGTGGCGGCGGTGGCAGGGTCGGCTTCGGTCACGCTGAGCGCGCGCGGCGCCACGGTTACGGTCTCCACCACGCGCACGACCACGGGCAACGCCGCGCCGTCGGCGGCGGCGGTGTCGGTGTCCGCATCCGCCGCCATCCAGAGCAGCGTGCGCCCGCCGGTTGCAGTGAGGGCGGTGGGCGTGCCGCTGAGGACGCGGGTGTCGGTGTCGATGCTCAAACCCGAAGGCAGGTTGCCGGCGAGCGCGTAGGTCAGCGTGCCGTTGCCGCCGGCGGCGAGCGGCAGCGTCAGCGGCGCGATGCCAAGCCCGATGAAGTAACGCTGCGGCGTGACCGTCTGCGCGCCGAAATCCGGCGCGGTGTTCGGCACAAACCTCAGCGCAAAGGTCAGCGCGGCGGTGTCGCTGTCCGCATCGGCGGCGCTCCAGACGAAGGTCGTGACGCTACCGTTAAGAGAGGCGGCGGGGCTGCCGCTCAGGGTGCGCGTGGCATCGACAAACACCAAGCCCGCGGGCAGCGTGGCGGGGGTTAGCGTGTGGCGCACGACGCCGTCTCCGTTCTGCGCTTGCGGCAGGAGCAGCGCGCGAATCGGCGTGCCGGTGGGATAGGTGCGGTCGTCGACCGTGAGCGCGCCAAAGGTCGGCTCGCTCTTCAAGTCATTCACCGTCACCAACACCGGCGACTCGGCGGCGGAGACGCCGTAACCGCTCACCTCGTAGGTGATGGTGGCGCGGTCGGTGGCGGCGTCGGCGTCGATGGCGGCGGTGACGGTGACGTTCTGCGCGGTTTGCCAGTTGGCGCTGGAGAAGGTCAGCGCGCCGCTCGGGCTCAGCGTCACATCGTGGTCGGGCGGGGCGATGCGCGGCGTGACGGTCGCCGCCACCGCGGGAGGGCTGTTCAGGAACACGGTGTATGCCGAGCCCGCCGCCGCGCCTTCGTCCACGCTCAGCGCGGCGGGGCTGACGCGCACGCCGGCGCGCGGGGCATAGACCGCCTGGAAGCCGGTGAACTCGCCCTGCAAATCGAGGCTGGTTTCGGTCAGGGTGGGGAAGCGAATGTTGCGCAACGAAATATCAAACACCGAAGCCATCGGGATGCCGAGCGCGGCGCTGGTGCGCGCGCCGGTCGGGATGGTGACCGTGCCGCCGCTACCGTCGCGCGTCACCCAGTCAACTTGAATGGGGAACGGGGCGGCCTGTTGCACGCGCGCGCGCACCTGGCCATTGCCCTGTTGCTCGACATCCAGGACAAATCTCAGCAAACCGCCGGGGTTGCTGTGCATGCGGAGTCTGGACAAGCCGCCGGGGGTCGCCAAGCCGTCAAACAACCCTTCGGGCATAAAACGAAATTGGTTGTTTGACATCTCCACGCGAGTCAACGGCAAGCCGTTAAACAGCCCGGCGGGCAAGTGGGTCAGCGCATTGGTGTTCAGGGCTATCCTCCGCACCGAGGTCAGTCCGTCAAACAAGCCCGCCGGCAGGGTCGTGAGATTTTCGTTGAAACGTATGCCGATTTCCCTCGCCCCGCGCAGCCCGTCATACAAGTCGGCGGGCAGGCTGGTGAGCCCGCGCATAAAGGAAATGCTGACTTCAGCCGGCGCATCCAGCCCGGCATAGAGGCGCTCGGGCAGGCTGGTGAGCGCGTCATTGGAGCGGATTTGCAGGCTCGTCAACGAGCGCATCCCGGCAAACATCCCCGCCGGTAGCGAGGTCAGCGAGCGGTTGCCGGAAATAACAAGCGTCGGCACCCCGCTCAGCCCGTTGAAATCGTTCAACCGGAAGGTGGTGAGGCCCGCGATGCGGTCGATGTATATCTCCCTCGTCACGAGAGGCAAATGCGCCGCGCGCACATCCGCGCAAGTCGTAACCCCGCGGAAACGAAGCGCCGCCACGATGACATCGCGCACCACCGGCGTGCGCGCGCAGACGCTCGCATAGACCGCGAGGCGGAAGGTGATGCGGGTGGTCATTCCGTTGCCGCCGGTTACCGCCCAGGTGTAGGTGTCTTCCGCCGCCGTCGCCGTCGGCGTGCCGGCGAGCGTGCGCGTCTGCTCGTTGAAGGTCAGTCCGGCGGGCAGGGCTTCGCCACCGGCGCGGCTGAATTCATAGGTGGGCGCGCCGCCGCCGAAGGCTTGCGGCAGGGTCAGCACGGGGATGGGCTGACCGACGAGATACGCCTGGTCGTCCACGGTGGTGGCGCCGAATCCCAACCTTTCGTCGTCAAACACGCTGACCGGTATGTCGACCGGTCCCGGGGTGTAGGGCGACGAGCCGATGAGGGTCCCGGCGGTGGTGGTGGCGTGGCTGATGACCGCCGAGCCGTCCAGCGCATCCGCGTCTTGCTCGGCGGTGACGATGACCATCTGCGGCGTATCCCAACTGGAGATGTGGAATATCAGCGAGCCGGAGACGGAGACGATGGCGGGATGGCTGCTGCTCGGCGTCACGATAATCTGGTTCAAATTGTCGGGGCGCGTGGCGAGTTGCACGGTATAAGTGCGTTGCTCGCCTTCGTTCATAACCAGCGATGCGACGGACACGATGAGCGCGTCTTTGTCTTTGTCGGTGATGCTCAGCGCCACCGTCTGCGCGGCGGCGGTGACTTCGCCATAGGCGTTCACCGAGTGGCTAATCACCGCGGATTCATCCAGTTCGTCGCGGTCTTCGCGGGCGTAGACGGTAACCTCCTGCGGCGCGTTCCAGTTCAGCGGGGAGAACAGCAGCCCGGCGGCGGGGGTGAGCGTGACATCGGTGTTGTCGGCGGACGGCGTGACCGTCACCTCGGCGAGCGGCGCTTCGCCGAGCCGCACCGTATACATCACGGCGGTGTCGGCGGGGAAGCCGCGGTCGGTGCCCTCCGTCACCGTCAGCGTGGGCGACGACAGCACGAGGCTCGGCGCCGGCGCTTGCACGGTCACGCGGAAAAGCAGTTGGGCGGCATCGTCGGCGCCGCGGTTGGTGTCCGAATCGGCGGCGGAGTAGCCGAGAAACTCCGCCTCCAATGCCGCGGTGGTCGGCGTGCCGGAGAGCACGCGCGTGGCGCGGTCAAAGGTCAAGCCCGCGGGAAACGACGACAGCGGCAACGGCGCCAGCGTGTGCTCGAGCGCGCCGTTGCCGCCGCTGGCGAGGGGCAGGGTCAACGGGGTGATGGCGGCGCCGGCGGTGTAGGTTTTGTCGTCCACCGAGGCGGCGCCGAAGGTCGGGACGAGGTCGGCTTCGGTGTTGACCGCTTCCACCCTCAGGCTGTCGGCGCTGCCGCGGAAAGTCTCGTCCAGTATGGAAATGGCGTGGCTAATCGTGGCGAAGTCCGAGGTGAAATCCAATTCGCGCAACGCCGCGGTCACGGTGAGGCGCAGCGCGACATGCCGCCGGTTGCCGAAGAAACGCAGCGGGAGCGAGGTGCCGGAGACCGTGATATTGGGGTTGTCGCTGCTCGGCTGAAGCGCCACCACCGAGTTGGGCGCCACATCGTTGGCGAGTTGCACCATATAGACCGCGCTGCCGCCTTCGTTCACGGTCACCGGGTTCGGCGTATAGGCAAACCTCGGGACGTCGTTGTCGGTAACCGTCGCCACCACCGGGGCGGCGGTGACGCCGTTGTAGTTGCCGCCGGCGCCGGCGGTCACCGAATGGTTGATGATGACGATGTCGTTCACGCGGTCGGCATCCTGCGCGGCGGCGACCTGCACCGCCTGCGGCAGCGTCCAGTTGTCGGCGGTGAAGGTCAACGCGCCGCTCAGTAACGGCGCGCCGCTGCTGGCGTGGACGAGGGTGAGCGTCAGGTCGTGCTGCCCGGCGATGCGCGGCGCGACCAGCACGCTCGCCACGCCGCCGGTGGTGTCACGCGGAAGCGCGCTCACCGACACGTTGTAACGCGCCGCGCCGCCTTCGCCCAGCGCCAGGTCGGTGGGCGTGACGGTCACCGCCGGGGCGAGCGAGTCGGCGATGGTGATGGTGCGCGCGGCGGTGTCAAACGCGGTCGGGACGGCGATGCCGCCGCCGCTGTGGTCGAGGAGGGTGAGGACGAGGGTCTCGCCGGCATCCGGCGTGGCGTCATCTATGAGGCGAATGGTGATGAACACGCGGCTGTCGGCGGGCGTAACCCGCAACCCGCCGGTGCGGCTGGCGGGCTCAAAGGCGAGCAACGCGCCGCCGGCGACGACTTCGTAATCGGCGGCGGAGGCGGTGCCGCCGATGGAAAAGGTGATGAAGGAATCGGCGGTGCGCGGCGTGCCGCCAAACACCACCGGCACGTCGATGACCAAACCCTCCCCCGCCGTAAAGTCGGCGTCGCCGAAGGAGGCGCGGCTGGGCACCGGCGGCGCGACGACGCGCGCCACCACCGGCGGCGTGACGACGCCGCCGGCGTCGTCGTAGGCGCCGCCGGTGGTGGTCAGCGCGTGGGTGATGGTGACCGCGGTGGCGGCGCGGCTGACGCCGGTTACGGTAACCGTTTTTGGGATATTCCAGTCGGCGTCGGTGAAGGTCAGCCCACTGGTGGGGGACACGGTGGCGACGGCGGTGTCGCCGCTGCTCGGCGTGACCGTCACGCGCTCCCCGGATTCGGGCGAGAGGGGCTCCAGAACCACGGTGTAAAAACCGCCGAAGCCTTCGGGCAGGCTCAGGCTGGCGGGCGCGACGACGAGGCGCAGTATCTGGATGATATGGTGAGTCGCTATCGCGGTGGCGGCGAGCACGCCGCCGACACGGGCGTTGACCGTCGCAAAATACTGACCCGTGTTGTCTTGCGCGAAATCGGTGATGAAGGTGGTTACCCGCTGCGGGACGCTCCAGTTGGCGGGCGTGAAGGTCAACGCGTCGGGCGGCCTGGGCGCATAGTTGTAATTCGCCGGCAACGGCTCCACGAAATTGACTGCCATATCCACCGCCACCGTCACATTGCTCCGCGGCGCGGCATCCAGCGACACGATGAGCGCGTTGTCGCCGGTATTGGTCAGCGTTCCGGTCTCCCAATTCACCGTGAGGATGGGATTCACAATCAACACCACCGGCAGCGTGGCGCGCGCGCCGAGCGAATCGGTTGCGGTATAAGTCAGCGTCGCCGCCACCGCGCCGGCGGCGGGGGTGCCGCTCACGGTGCGCGAGGATTCGGTGAAGGACAAGCCATCGGGAATGTCGTCCTCCGGGGTGAGCGTATAAGTCACCGCGCCGAAGCCGTTGGTGGCGAGGGGCAACACCAGCGGGGCGGCGGCGACGCCCGGAGCGTAAGTCTGCACCGGCGCCGGCGCGGCGGCGAAATCCGGGGCGTCGGTGCGGATGCTGAAGCGCGCGCTGTCGGTGTCGCCGTCGGCGTCGGTGACCGTGTAGGTCAGCGTGCGCGTTTGCGCCGCGGCGAGCGGCGCGCCGCTCAGCACGCGCGTGGACGGCTCGAATGTCAAGCCCGTGGGAATGTCCGACTGCGGCGTCAGCGCATAACTCAACACTCCGTTGCCGACCACCGCCGGAGGCAATGTCAACGAGACATCAATGCCCACCGGGTAAACCTGGTCGGGCACGCCGGCGAGCAGGATAGGCACATCGTTGTCGGTCACCGCCACCGCCACCGAAGGCGCGGTGACGCCGTCGTAGTCGGCTCTGCTCACCCGGTGGCTGATGACCGCGCCACCCGCTGTTTTGTCGGTGTCCTGATTGGCGGTGACGCTCACCGTCTGCGCGATATTCCAGTTGTCGGTGGTGAAGAGAAGGGTGCCCGACGGGCTCAGCGTGAGCGTGGTTGATGTGCCGGCGTTCGTTGTCACGCGCGGCGTCACAAAAACCGCGACCGGGGTCTCGCTGAACGGCTGGGTGTTCAACACCACGGTATACGCGGTGGCGTCGCCTTCAAACACGGTCAGCGTGGTCGGCGCGATATTGACCGCGGCGGTGTCGTCGTCGCTAATCGTTGCGCTGAGCGTCGGCGCGTCGGTGACGGTGGCGTAGCCGCTCACCGCGTGCGTGATAGAAGCGCTTTCATCGCCGGCGTCAAAGTCGTGGTTTGCGGTGACGGTAATCGTGCGCTGAGTTTGATAGTTCGATGAGTCAAACAACAGCGCAACCGCCGGGGTGATGACGATGTCGGGGTGAGCGCTACTCGGCGTGACCGTCACGCTCTCCCCGGCGCCGGGGTCGGTGTTCAGCCGCACGGCGTAAAGCGCCCCACCGCCCTCGCCTTCGGCGACGCTCAGCGCGGTGGGGTAAACCCTGACGCCGGGGGAGTCGTTGTCGGTGATGGTGACGGTGGCGGTGGGCGTGTGATAACTCAGCGGCGGCGCGGATGCGGGTTCCAGGGGTTGCATGCGAAGCGTAAAGGTCTCGTCCGGCTCGACCATTCCGTCGTCGATGATATTCATCAACGCGCAAGCGCGCTGGTTGGTGTTGTTGAAATAGATTCTTCCCAAATTGACATGATAATCGGCGGGTCGCGCGGCGCTGCCGGGGGTCGAAATGATGTCGATGCCGAGCGCCCCGCCGCCGCCCGCGGTGAAGTCAACCACCGCGCTCGCCGCCGGCTCGGTGAATACCGCGCATACCTCATACACCAAGCCCGCGTGTTCGGGCGCGGTGTATTCGCTCATCTCAAAGCCAATCGTGAACGGGTCGGGAACCGTCACCGTCACCTCGCCGCCGGACACTTCGGCGGGATAGTCGGCGCCGCTCAGCGTGTGGGTGATGGTGGCGGCGTCGGCTTCCACATCATCGTCCTGCGCGGCGCGCACGGTTACCGGCTGCGGGTTGCTCCAGTTGGCGGCGCTGAATAACAGCACGCTGTCCGCGAGCGTGATGTCGGCGTTGCCGCTCTCCAGCGTCACCGTCACCTCGGCGCTCGGCGCATTCACCAACGCCACGGTGTACTCGCCGACGCCGCCCTCTTGCAATTGCAACGCAAGCCGGGAAAAAACGAAGTGGCGGTCGTCGTCGATAATCGTGACTGGAATGCGCGCGGTCAAGCCGGCGTAACCGGATGCCGCTCCCCCCGGTTCGTCTTCCCCGGTCAAGGTGATGAAGCCGGTTTCGTCGATGCGGTCGTCGTCCTGCATGGGGTCGACTGCAATTTCGCGCTCGGTATCCCAGTTACTGGGATTGCTGACACGGAATCGTATGGGCTCAAAGGGCCGCTCTTGGTCGCCGATGCTGAGTGCGCTCGTCTCTTGAAGCACCCTGATATCGGGGTTGGAACTTGAGGGTCTAACCCGCGTGTCGGCGTCCGGCTCCCCGAACAACCGCACGCGGAAGACGCCGCGTATGCCCTCGGTCAGAATGAGCGGGTCGGGGCTGAACAAGATTTGGTCGGCGGGCGGCAGCAAGGTCACGCGGAAGGTCAACAAGTCGGCGTCGCCCGGTGTCGTGTCGGCATCCGCATCGGTTACTTGGTAGGTCAGCGTCACCCTCTGCGTTGCGCTCACCGTCGCCGGCACACCGCTCAACACGCGCGTCACCCCGTTAAAACTGAGACCCGTGGGAAGCGGCGTCAGCGTGTAACTCAAAATGCCGTTGCCGCCGCTCGCTTCGGGCAGCGTCAGCGCCGTGATGGCGATGCCGATGTCGTTGCTTTGATAGGTCTGCTCGGGCAGCGACGACACCGCGAAAGACGGGCGCGTTTCGTCGTTGTCAATCACCGTCACCGCGACCGAATCGGCGGCGCCTGCATAGGGGTTCGCCCCGCCGATGCTAACCGCGTGAAGGATGTTTGCGATGTCATCGGCGAAGTCCGCATCATCTTCGGCGGCGGTGAGCGTAACCGTTTGCGCGGCGTTCCAGTTGGCGGCGGTGAAAGTCAACGCACCGGGCGCCGGCACATCGGTGTTGTCGCTGCTCGGCGTCACCGTCACATCAACGCTCAAATTATTCGTCAGCGTGACGGTGTAGGTGTCGTCACCGCCGAGGCCTTCGTTCAGGGTCAGCGTGAGCGGCGCGATGGTGAGCAGGGGAATGTCGTTGTCGATGACCGTAACCGTCACCGCCCCCGCCACCGCCGCGGGCACGGCGTTGGCATAGACGGTGTCGCGCGCATCAAAATCCAGCGCGTGGCTGATGGTGACGGTGTCGTGCGCGCGGTCGTCGTCTTGCCCACCGTCAGCGCGACCGTCTGCGCGATGTTCCATGTGGTGGCGGTGAAGGTCAGCCCGCCGCTTGGAGTCAGCGTCAGGTCGTTGTCCGCGCTCGGCATCGGCGTTACCGTCACCGGATGAATCGGCGCGACGCTCAACCGAATGGTGTAACGCGGCGACGCGCCTTCGTCCACGGTCAGCGAGTCGGTGGAGAAGGCGATGCCGGGGCGCTCGGTAATCGTGCCGCTTGCAACGCCCGCACGGAAACCTTGGAAAAGACCGTTGGGTTGGGCGGTGTTGGGAAAACCGGGGAAATGCGCGTTGCTCAACGTAACCGTCTCCGCGCTCGATGCAAACTCTTCGCGGCTAACGCGCTCGCCGCGCTCAATCGTGGCGGTGCCGGTGGCGCCGCTTGATGATGTCCAAGTCACCCGGGTCGGCAACGGCGCGGCTTCGCTAAGATAGGTTCGGTATCTGCCATTCGGTTGCCGCTGAAGACTAACTTTCAATGTGAAGGTTGCGCCGGGATTGCCTTGCAGATACAAACTAGTCAGCCCGGTCAGACCATCAAAAAAACCATCGTGTAAATCGCTCAGTTCATTCTGTTGCAACAGCAGTATGTTTAACCCGCCGCCGAGCGGAGTGAAAATGCCTTTGGGCAGATTGGTGAGGTCGTTTCGCCGCATCTCCACAACGGACACGGACGAGCCTTCAAAGAGCCCCGCGGGTAACGTGGTGAAGTCGTCATTATCGTCAAGGGTGAGCGTTGTCAGGGAATCGAGTCCGTCCAACACACCCGAGGGCAACGCAACGAGCCGAGTATTCGCTATTCGCAATGACGGCACATTACCCAGCCCGACAAACTCCCCCTCCTTGAGGAAGTTCGGGGTATCGACAATCGTGTCAATATTAATCCCCATGCGCGCTTCGCTCAGACGGCTCAAAGGAATAGACTCGCAAGCATTAACGTTGGAAGTGGGACCTTGTAATGCTCTGACAATCGCGCGATGCACGGTCGAGTAATGCGCGCAAACATCGAAGCCGACCGTAATGCTAAACATCAAACTCGCGGTCGCGCCATTGCCGTCGGTGGCAGTCCAACGATAAGCACGAGTCCGGTTATAAGTAGTCGGCGCACCGGCGATAGTGCGCGCATCCGTATCAATAGTCAGCCCCGGATGCAATTCATCTCCGCTAAGCGCATAAGTAAAAACGCCCCCACCCCCGGTGGCGGCGGGCAAAGTCAAAACCGGAATAGCATTCCCAATCTCATACAACTGCTCATCAACCGTCCCCAAAAACCCCTGCCCCAAAGCCCCCGATGCCCCCACCATCAACCAACCCCCCAACACCCCCCGCCCGACCCAACCCAAGCACCGCGCAACGCCTGACGGGGGGTCTTCTTCTTGCTGCATTTGGGGGGCACTCGGTAGTTAAGAGGTCGCAAACGGGCAAAGCGGGGGTGAATATAGCATGTTTGGCGGGGAGTGGGTAGGGGGTGGGAAGCCGCGCCGTTTCGCCATTCCTTGCTACTTTGTCATTCCTTGCAACTCGTCATTCCCCCTACTTCGTCATTCACAACAACTTCGTCATTCTCGAGCGTTAGTGTCCGTTAGTCGCCGCGCTTTTTCTTTTTAAGCGGCGGGTTACGGACACTTGCGTCCTCGGGAATCTCCCTAAGACTGGCACGGGCTTTGTTGGAATTCACGGTAGACTTAGGGAGATTCCCGAAGGTGATGAAAAATATAGTCGCTGACGCTCCTTATTTTTCTATCATTCGAGAATGACGGGTATTTATTACTTCGTCATTCTCGAGCGTTAGTGTCCGTTGCCGCCGCGCTTTTTCTTTTAAGCGGCGGGTTACGGACACTTGCGTCCTCGGGAATCTCCCTAAGGTTGGCACGGACTTGAACAAAGCGGGCGAAGCAGGCGGCGGGTAAGCCGCCATTCCCGCAGTCTTTTGAGCGGGAATGACAACTACAACTCGTCATTCTCGAGCGTTAGTGTCCGTTGCCGCCGCGCTTTTTCTTTTTAAGCGGCGGCTTATCGGACACTTACGACCTCGGGAATCTCCCTAAGGTTGGCACAGTCTTTGTTGAAATTCACGGTAGCCTTAGGGAGATTCCCGAAGGTGATGAAAAATATAGTCGCTACCGCTCCTTATTTTTCTATCATTCGAGAATGACGAAGTAAGGCCGTCATTCTCGAGCGTTAGTGTCCGTTGCCGCCGCGCTTTTTCTTTTTAAGCGGCGGCTTACCGGACACTTGCGTCCTCGGGAATCTCCCTAAGGTTGGCGCTGAGCCCAAACAAAGCGAGCGAAGCAGGCGGCGAGTAAGCCGCCATTCCTGCAGTCTTTTGAGCACGGGCTTCGGTAAAGTCCACGGTAGTCTTAGGGAGATTCCCGAGGTCGTAAGCGCCCGTAAGCCGCTACGCGGCAACGGGCGCTAACGCTCGAGAATGACGAGTTAGAACTTAACCTCCCCCTTCAACAAATACCCATCCCTCGCCGCAACATCATCTTTCTCCACCCTTTCCCCAGCCAGATCCAAAGTGAGAGCCTTACCCACCTGCCAACGCATCCCCAACCGATAGGTCTTGGCTTCACCCAAGGTCAGTTCGGTATAAGGAGTCAGAGCCGAAAACCCATAAGCCGCTTCCAAAGTCATCTTGGCAGTCGGGTCTTCCGCTTCGGTGGGCGTGGAGTTATCCCATAGAGTTTGCACACCGCTGGCAGCATTGCCGTATGACGGAGTCAGAGTCAACGACAACCCTTGCCTATCAGCGCCGGGAGCCAGGTTCAGGGTGGCGCTTATGCCTTGGTCTTTTGTGTCGTTGCTGTGGGTTAGTAGGACGCGCATGCGGGTCTCTAATGTTAAGCCGCGGGTGGCGTTGTGGTAGCGTAGGCCGCCGCCTATTTCTACGCCGTTGCCGGTTTCGCCGTCTCCGCCGTCGTAGCGCATTCCCAGTTCTAGCGACGGGAGCAGTTGCGCGCCGTTGGGGGCGGTTAGGGTTCGGGTGGCTTCGAGGGCTACGCGCACTTGGCTGGCGTCTACTTCCATTTCGTTGAAGGCTTCTTCCGCGGCTTGTTCCACTTTCAGTCGCGTGGCTTGGACTTCGCCTTTGATGCGCAACTCGCTGTCGCGGCTTGCCAGCAGGCGGGCGCTGCCGCCGGCGCCGAGGGTTTGCAGGGTCGCGTCTCCGGTCTTGGATTGAGCGTCGTTGGTTTCGGTGATTTCCAACTCGCCCGTGCCCCAGCCCATGGTCGCCCACAAGTCCATGCGACCGTCCGCGGCGTTCCAGCCGACATACGGGTGGATGCTGGTCATGTCCAGCGTGTAGTCGCCGGTCGTGGGGGTGGTGGTGTTGCGGTTGGTGTATTCCAAATCCGCTTCGCTCCACGCCAGCATCGCGCCCGCCAGCAAGCCCGGATGCAGGTAAGCATCCACGCCGAGGTGCGCGCCGAACAGCGAGCCGTCCCAGTCGATGTTGTTGCCTTCGCCGCCGATGTCGCGGTAGTCGCCGCTGCCCCACAGCGCGAGGTTGGAGCCGCCGCCCGAGCCGCCACCGCTGGCGCCGGCGCTCAGGGGCGTCGCAAAGTCCGCGCCGCCGAGCAGCGTCTTGGTATCCAAGCCGCCGTCCACCATCGTCTGCGCGTGCGTCGCCGCCAACTCTTCCAGCGTGGAATGTCCGCCGAGGCTGGCGCGCAAGCCGCCGCCCGCGCCGCCGGTGGCGGTGCGCGCTTGACTGATGCGGTTGGTAATCGCGGTGATGCGCTGGCCCACCATCGCGCGCGCGACTTCGGGCAGGATGACGGCGTTGATGGCGTCGATTTCTTCGGCGTCACCGAAGAGGACGCGGACGCTATCGGCTCCGACGTTGGTGTAGTTGCCGGTGCCGGCGACGGTGTGGGTGATGGTCGCGCGCGCGGTGCCGGTGACGGTGACGGATTGCGGCACATTCCAAGTGGTGGCGGTGAAGGTCAGCCCGCCAGTGGGGGTGACGGTCACGGCGTCGGTGTCGCTACTGACTGGTGTTACTACCACATTCGCGCCCGGCTCCGCGGACAAATCGATGGTGTAGTAGGCCTCGGTGATGTCTTCGGTGAGACGCACTCGGGTCGCGCTAATCACCACCGTCGGAGTCGGCACGTTGAGCGTCAACTGCGGCAACGGCTCGTCGGTTTCATCGGTTCTAGCGATGTCACCCGCGACATAGTCGCCGCCGTCGCCGTTGAGGACGCGGTAGGTAACCATGCGCTCGCCCGGCACGGTGTCAGCCGTCGGGGTGTAAGTGGCCGTCTGCGGCATATTCCAGTCGGTGGGCGTGAAAGTCAGCCTGGCAATCTCAACGAATTCATGGTTGGTCACCGCCAACTCGGTGGTGCGGACGCTGGCGTCGGCGGGCGCATGCGGAATCGATATCCTCACCGAAATCGTCACATTCCCGCTCGGTTGCGTGTTCAACCGCACCGGATACCTCAGCGTCTCGCCCGCCTCCACAGTGCTGTCGGCGGGCGGCGTAACCACAACGCCCGGACGGTCGTCGTCGGTGACGGTGACCGTAATCGATGCGGCGGTGACGCCGCCGTAGCCTTCGACCGCGTGGGTGATGGTGGCGGTCGCGTGTGTGCCGTCGTCATCCTGGACGGCGGTGATGACGACCTGTTGCGGCGTGTCCCAGTTGTCGGTGGTGAAAGTCAGCGGGCTCGGCACGACGGTGACGGCGGCATCGTCGCTGGTCGGCGTCACCGTCACACTGCCGGCGGGCTCGGTTCTCAGCACCACGGTGTACTCACGAGTCTCGCCTTCGTTCAACGCAAGGGGCGTCGTTTGGGAAAGCACGACTGCCGGCGTGTCGTTGTCGGTGACGGTCACCACCACCGGAGCGATGTCGATGCCGGCGTATTCCGCCGCGCCGGTTGCCGTGTGGGTGATTTCGGCGCTCTCGTCGGTGGAGTCGCCGTCTTCGGCGGCGGTGATGACGACCTGCTGCGGCGTGTTCCAGTTGCCGGTGTTGAAGTTCAGCGGGCTGCGGTTGACGCGCACATCGACGTTGTCGCTACTCAGCGCGACCGCGACATTACCGCTCGGCAGCGTATCCAAGACCACCGTGTAGGTGTTGTTCACGCCGCTACTCGTGCCTTCGCCCGTTGCCAGCATGGTCGGGGTAACCGTCACGCCGGCGGTGTCGTTGTCGGTGACGGTGACGGTGACGGTGTCGGGGGTGATGGGGGCGCCGTTGTAGTTCGCCCCGCTGACCGTGTGCGTGATGGCGGCGGTGTCGTTGGCGGCATCGGCATCGGTGGCGGCGCTCACGACGACATCCTGCGGCGTGTTCCAGTTGTCGACGGTGAAGTTCAGCGAGGTGGCGTTGGTTGTCACATCGCGGTTGTCGCTACTCAGCGAGACGACGACCGCGCCCTCCGGCTGCGTGTTCAAGACCACCGTGTAGGTGTTGGCGGTGCCGCTGCTACTGCCTTCGGCGATGGCAAGCGTGGCGGTGGACACCGTGACGCCCGGCGTGTCGTTATCGGTGACGGTCACCGTCACCGAGTCGGCGGTGACGGTGGCGTAATCCGCGCCGCTCACCGCGTGCGTGATGCTGGTGTTGTCGGTGACGGCGTTGGAATCCTCAGCGCCGGTGACGATGACGGACTGCGCGGTGTTCCAGTTCATGGTGGTAAAGACCAGCACGCCTGAGACGGTGGCGACATCATCATCGCCGCTGTCCGGCGTCACCATCACATCGCCGCTCGGCTGCGTGTTCAAGACCACGCCGTAAGCGACGGTCGCGCCTTCGAGGACGGTCACCGGCACCCCGGACAAATTGACGCGGCGCATGTCGTCGTCGGTGACGGTGACGACAATCGGGTCTTGGTCGGCGGAGGTGACGCTACCGTAGCCGCTCACCGCGTGCGTGATGGTGGCGGTCGCGTCTGTGCCGTCGTCATCCTGGACGGCGGTGATGACGACCTGCTGCGGCATGTTCCAGTTGCCGATGGTGAAAGTCAGCGGGCTCGGCGAGACGGTGACGGCGGCATCGTCGCTCGCCGGCGTAACAACCACATTGCCGGCGGGCAGGGTTCTCAGCACCACGGTGTATTCGCGAGTGTTGCCTTCGCCCAGAGCAAGGGAGCCCGTCTCGGACAGGATGACTGCGGGCGTGTCGTTGTCGGTGATGGTTATGCTCAGATCGCCGACGGTGACGACGCCACCGTAATCGGCGCCGCTCACCATGTGGCTAATGACGGCGCTATCGTTGCTGGAATCATCATCCTCGCCGACATTGAAACTGACCGTCTGCACGACATTCCAGTTGGTGGCGCTGAAGTTCAGCGTGCTGACTCCTCTGAATGTCACATCGGGGTTGCTGCTACTCGGCGTCAGCGTCACATCGCCGCCGTCCGGCGCGGAAGTCAACACCACGGTATAAGTGCCGACGCTGCCTTCGGGCAATGACCCGGTACCAACCCGCGCAACCGTCACGCCGCGCGTGTCGTCGTCGGTAATCGTGACGGTGGTGAGGTCGGGGTCAACCACTATCGCCGAGTCCACCGCCCTGGTTTCGGGCGCCAGAGTCACCGACACGGTGAACGTCTCGTTGTTCTCGTCAAAGTTGTCGTTGGTGACAGAGATGTCCACGCATTCTTGCCCCACACTGCTAAAAGTGAGCAGGCTGTCGCTGATGGCGGTGTAGTCTCCGCCCGCAGTAGTGGCGGTGCCGTCATTGCTGTTCAACAGCACGCCGCCACTGCCAAATCTGGCGGCGGGCGGTCCCGACAGCGCATTCACGCACACCGAGACCATGCCACCACTCTCCGCCACCGAATAAGTCGTCTGCGCCACGCCGAACGCCAGCCGCTCATCGGCATTCACCGTCACCGCCGGAGCGGTGGATGCGCCGGTGTAACCCGTCACCGCGTGAGTAATCATGTGGGTTTCATTGGTCGTGTCGTTGTCCACACCCGCCGCCACGCTCACCGTCCGCGCCTCGTTCCAGTTGCTGTCGGTGAAGGTCAGGGCGGTGCCGGCGCTCGGCGACAGCGTCAAGTCGTGACCCGTTCCGGTAACGCTCGCCACCACCGTCGCCGTGCCGCCCGGCGCCGTGGCGAGTTCCACGGTGTAGAAACCGCTGCGCCCTTCGCTGATGTTGAGGGTGAGCGGGGCAATCCTCACGCCGGCGACTTCGTCGTCGGTCACGGTGACGACAACGGGGTTGGGGCTGATGGCGGCGCTACCGTAGTTCGCCCCGCTGACCGCGTGCATGATATTCGCGGTGTCGTTGTTGCCGTCAGGGTCTTGCTCGGCGCTGATGGTGACGGACTGCATCGTGTTCCAGTTGCCGGCGTCGAAGTTCAGCGTGGCGGGGTTGGCGCGCACATCGGGGTTGTTGCTGGTCAGCATGACGGTGACCGTGCCACTCGGCTCGGTGGTCAAGACCACTGTATAGGTGTTGTCCGTGCCGCTGTCGCTGCCTTCGTCTATGTCCAGCGTGGCTTTGGAAACCGTCACGCCCGGCATGTCGTTGTCGTTCACCGTGACCATCACCGGGTCGGCGCTGACGCTGACGCCCGCGTAATCGGCGCCGCTCACCGTGTGCGTGATGGTGGTGGTGTCGGCTTCGGTGTTGGTGTCCTCGGTACCGGAGACGGTGATGTTCTGCGCCGTGTTCCAGTTGCTGTCGCTGAAGACCCGTGCGCCTGAGACGGTGGCGACCGCCGTGTCGCCGCTCGCCGGCGTCACTGTCACATTGCCGCTCGGCTGCGTGTTCAAGACCACGGTGTAGTTGCCGCTTGCGCCCTCGGTGACTGTCACCGGCGTCCCCGTCAAGGTCAGCCCGCGAACCGATGTGTCGGTGACGGTGACCGTTACGGTGGCGGCGGTGGCGATGCTGTCGTAGCCGCTCACCGTGTGGGTGATGCTGACCAACTCGTTGGCGGTGTCGACGTCCGCCACGCCGCTCACGACGACATTCTGCGGCATATTCCAGTTGGTGGCGTCGAAGACCAGCGGGCCGGAGACGGTGGCGGCGGCGGTGTTGGCGCTGGCGGGGGTCACCATCGCATTGCCGCCGCCGCTCGGTGCGGAGGTCAGCACGATGGTGTAGGTGTTGTTGCCGTTTTCCGGAACGGTCAGGGTGGCGGCACTAACCGTCACCGACGCCATGCCGGGGTCGGTGACATTGACCGTCACACTGGCGGCGTTTTGGCTGGCGTAATCCGATGAACCAACGCTCACCGTGACCGTGTTGGTAATCACAACGCCCGTCTCGTCAACCGCATCATCATCCGCCACGCCGCCGACCGAAACCACCTGCGGCGTGTTCCAGTTGGCGGCGCCAAACACCAGCGCGGCGGTGACGCTGACCGCGCCGGCGTCGGCGCTGCTTGGCGTGACCACCACGTTGCCGGCGCTCGGTGCGGAGGTCAGTTGCACGGTGTAACTGCCAGCCGCCGCGCCCTCGGTCACGTCCAGCGTGGTCGGGCTAACCGTGATTCCGACGGTGTTGCCCTCGGTAATCGTGGCGGTCACATCGGCGGCGGTAATGTTGTTGCTACCGTAGTCCGCGCCGGCGACCGTGTGCGTGATGGTGATGTCGTCATCGTCAACCGCGTCAGCATCGGCGGCGGCGGTGAGGGTCACCGGCTGTGCGATGTTCCAGTTGCTGGCGTCGAATGTCAGCACCGCAGTGGCGGCGGGGACCCCGCCGGTTAGGAAGAGCGACAAGTCGTTGCCCCCGGGAATGGTCGGCGTCACCATCACAGTACCGCCGTCCGGCGCGGAAGTCAGCCTCACAGTATAGGTGGCGGAATCGTCCTCGGGAACGGTCACCGTCGTCGGCGTAATCGTCACCTCGCGCATGTCGCTGTCGGTGACGGTGACGGTGACAATGGCGTTGGGGCTGATGTCGGCGCCGGCGTAGTTCGCCCCGCTCACGGTGTGCGTGATGTCGGCGCTGTCGTCGGTGGCGTCGGGGTCTTCGGCGGCGCTCACGATGACGTTCTGCGCGGTGTTCCAGTTGCCAGTCCCGAAGTTCAGCGTGGCGGCGTTGAGTGTCACATCGGGGTTGTTGCTATCCAGCATAACCGTGACATCACCGCTCGGCTCGGTGTTCAAGACCACGTTGTAGGTGTTGCCCGCGCCGCTGCTCGTGTCTTCGTCGATGGTCAGCGTGGCGGTGGAAATCGTCACACCGGGCATGTCGTTGTCGGTGACGGTTACCGCCACGTTGGCGAGGGTGACGGTGGCGTAATCCGCGCCGGTTACCGCGTGGGTGATGCTGGCGCTGTCGGTTTCGGTGTTGGCATCCTCAACGCCGGTGACGACGACGTTCTGCACCGTGTTCCAGTTGGATGGACCGAAGACCAACGCGGCTGAGACGGTGGCGACCGCGGGGGTGTCGCTGGTTGGCGTCACCGTCACATCGCCGCTCGGTTGCGTGTCCAAGACCACGCCGTAGTTGGCGGTTGCGCCTTCGGCGACGGTTACCGGTATCGTCCCGGACAAAGTGATGTCGCGCGTGTTGTTGTCGGTGACGGTTACCGTCACGAGCGCGGCGGTCAGGTCGACGGCGGCGTAGTCGGCTGAGCCGCTTGCCGCGTGGGTGATGGCAAACATTTCGTCAGTGGCATCGTCATCCGCCACGCCGGTCACCACGACTTGTTGTGCCGTGTTCCAGTTGGCGGTGGTGAAGGTCAGCGCGGCTGAGACGGTGGCGGCGCCGGGGTCGGTGCTCGTCGGCGTAATCGTCACATTGCCGTTGGGCTCGGTAGCCAACTCCACGGTGTAGTTGGCGGTGGTATTTTCGCCCACAGACAAGGTGTTCACCGACAGCATAATGCCGAGCGGGTTGTTGTCGGTCACGGTGACGGTGACGACGGCGTTGGTGATGCTCGCGCCATCGTAGCCGCCGCCGCTGACCGTGTGCGTGATACTCGCGATGTCGTCGTTGCCGTCATCGTCTTCGCCGGCGCTGACGGTGACCGTCTGCATCATGTTCCAGTTGCTCACGGTGAAGTTGAGCGTGGTGGCGTCGGCGGTCACATCGGTGTTGTCAATCATCAACACAACGGCGACATCACCCGTCGGCGGCGTGGTCAACTCCACGGTGTAGGTGTTGTTGCCACCTTCGCCTACGGCAAGCGTGGCGGTGGAAATCGTCACGCCGGCGGTCTCGTCGTCGTTCACCGTCACCGCCACATTGGTGACGGTGACGTTGTTGCTTTCGTAATCCGCGCCGGTGACCGCGTGCGTGATGCTGGTGCTTTCGTCGGCGCTGTCCGCGTCCTCGGTGCCGGTGACGGTGATGTTCTGCGCCGTATCCCAGTTGCCGGCGCTGAAGGTCAGCGCGCCTGAGACGGTGGCGATGTCGTCATCATCGCTGGCGGGCGTCACCGTCACATTGCCGGTCGGTTGCGTATTCAAGACCACTTCGTAGGTGCCGGGTGTGCCTTCGGTGACGCTCACCGACATCGGCACGGTGACCCCGCGAACCGACGTGTCGGTGACGGTCACATCCACCTTGCCGGCGGTGGCGGTGTAACCGTTCACCGTGTGCGTGATGCTGACCATCTCGTTGTCGACATCGTCGTCCGCCACGCCGGTTACAACGACATTCTGCGCCGTCTGCCAGTTGGTGAGACCGAAGACCAGCGCGCCTGAGACGGTGGCGATGGTGGGGTCGGCGCTGACCGGCGTCACGGTCGCATCGCCGCCGCCGCTCGGCGCGGAGGTCAACTCAATGGTGTAGGTGCCGTCGCCGTCTTCGTCAATCGACAGCGTGGTGGCGCTAATCGTCACCGCCGCCGTGTCGGTGTCGTCCACCGTGACCGTCACATTAGCGGCATTTGCGCCGACGTAATCCGACGAAGTATCGCTCACCGTCACCGCGTTGGTAATCACAACCGACTCGTCATCCGCATCATTATCCTCCGCACCGCCGACCGAAATCGTCTGCGGCATATTCCAGTTGCCGGCGTCAAACACCAGCGCGTTGGTGCTGGTGTCAATGGCGACCGCGGCGATGTCGGCACTGCTCGCCGTCACCGTCACTTCGCCGGCGCTCGGCGCGGAGGTCAGCACAACGGTGTAAGAGAGGGTGGCGTCCTCGTCCACGGCGACGGTGAGCGGGTTAACCGTCACCCCGACGCTGTCGTCCTCGGTAATCGTGGCGGTCACATCGGCGGCGGTGATGCTGTTGCTGCCGTAATCCGCGCCGGCGACCGTGTGCGTGATGGTGATGTCGGCATCGGCAACCGCGTCATCATCGTGCGCGGCGGTGAGGCTAACCGGCTGTGCCACATTCCAGTTGTTGGCGTCGAATGTCAGCGCGCCGCTTGAGAGGAGCGACAAGTCGGTGTTCGCGGGAATGCTCGGCGTCACCGTCACATCGCCGCCATCCGGCGCGGAAGTCAGCGCCACGGTGTACTCGGCGCTCAAACCTTCGGTAACGCTCACCGGCGCCCCCGACAAAGTCACGCCGCGCGTGTTGGTCTCATCCACCGTCACGGTCACGCTGTCGATGGGGGTGAGTCCGTCGTATTCCGCCGCACCGGTTGCCGTGTGGCTAATGACGGCGCCGGCGTTGGCGGTGGCGTCGTCGTCCGCCGTGGCGGTCACGGTGACGGTCTGCATGTCGTTCCAGTTGGCGGTCGTGAAAGTCACCGCACCTGAGACGGTGACGGCGGCGGCGGTATCGCTACTCGGCGTAATCGTCACCTCGCCGCTCGGTTGCGTGTCAAGCCGCACGGTATAGGTGTCGTCATCGCCCTCGTCCACGGTCAGCGTGGCATCGGAAACCACCACGCGCGGCATGTCGTCGTCGGTCACCGTCACCACCACCGGGTCGTCGGCGACGGTGACGCTCGCGTAATCCGCGCCCTCCACCATGTGCGTGATGTTGGTGGTGTCGGTGACGCTATTGTCGTCATCGGCGCCGCTGATGGTGACGGACTGCGCCGTATTCCAAGTGCTGTCGGTAAAGGTCAGCGCGCCTGAGACCGTGGCGATGGCGGCGGCGCTGGCGGGCGTTACCGTCACATTGCCGCTCGGCTGCGTGTCCAAGACCACGGTGTAGGTCGCTTCCTCGTTCTCAGCCACGGTTACCGCATTGCGCGACAGCGTGACGCCGGCGGTGATGATGTCGATGTCGGTTACCGTCACCGTTACCGCAGCGGCGGTGGCGATGCTGTCGTAACCGCTCACCGCGTGCGTGATGCTGACCGTGTCGTCGTCGCCGTCGGAATCCGCCACGCCGCGCACGGTGACCGTCTGCATGTCGTTCCAGTTGGTGGCGCTAAAAGTCAGCGCGCTTGAGACGCTGGCGATGGCGGGGTCGGCGCTGGTTGGCGTTACGGTCGCATCACCGCCGCCACCCGGTGCCGACATCAACACGATGGTGTAAGTGCCTTCGCCGTCTTCGGCAACGGTCAGCGTGGGCGTGCTAATCGTCACCGCCGCCGTGCCGGAGTCGTCGACCGTCACCGTCACATCACCGGCGTTTCCGATTTGGCTGGCGTAATCCGATGAACCATCGCTCACCGTCACCGCGTTGCTAATCGTCACCGACTCGTCAACCGCATCCTCATCCGGCACACCGCGGACGCTCACCGTCTGCGGCGTATCCCAGTTGGCGGCGTCAAACACCAATGCGGCGGTGACGCTGACCGCGCCGGTGTCGGCGCTACCCGGTGTGACCGTCACTTCGCCGACGCTCGGCGCGGAGGTCAGCGCCACGGTGTAAGTGTCAAACGCGCTTTCGTTCACGGACAGCATATCCTCGCTAACCGTGATTCCAACGTCCTCTTCGTCGGTAATCGTCACCGTCACGCTGGTGTTGGCGGTCGCGCCGTCGTAGTCCGCGCCGCTTGCCGCGTGGGTGATGACGACGGCATCGTCAACCGCATCATCGTCTTCGGCGGCGGTGAGGGTGACCGTCTGCGCGGTGTTCCAGTTGCCGTCGGTGAAGGTCAACGCGCCGCTGAGCGTCAAGTCGCCGGCGGTGGCGATGCTCGGCGTCACCGTCACATCGCCGCCAACCGGCTCGGAAGTCAGCGTCACGGTGTAAGTGCCGGTGCTGCTGCCTTCGTCCACGGTCAGGGTGGCATCGGAAATCATGACCGAAGCGGTCTCGTCGTCGTCAATCGTCACCGCCACATCGGCGGCGATGACGCTCGCATAATCCGCGCCGGAAACCGCGTGCGTGATGCTCGTGCTTTCGTCGGCGGCGTCATCGTCCTGTTCGCCGGTGACGGTCACGGTCTGCCCGGCGCTCCAGTTGCTGTCGCTGAAAGTCAGCGCGCCTGAGACCGTGGCAACGGTGGTGTCGCCGCTCACCGGCATCACCGTCACATCGCCGCTCGGCGCGACCGCCAGCCGCACGGTGTAGGTGTTGTTGTCACCCTCGTCCACGGTCAGCGTGGCATCGGAAATCGTCACGCCCGGTGTGTCGTTGTCGGTGACCGTGACCACGACATCATTGGCGGCGACGCCGGCGTAATCCGCCCCGTCAACCATGTGCGAAATGGTCGCGGTCTCGTTGTCGTTATTCGCGTCCTCAACGGCGGTGACGGTGACGGTCTGCGCCTCGTCCCAGTCGCTGCCGGTGAAGGTCAGCGCCGCGGAGACGGTGGCGGCGGCGTCATCGCTGCTCGGCGTCACCGTCACATTGCCGCCGTCCGGCTCGGAAGTCAGCGTCACGGTATAGGTCTCCAAAGCGCCCTCGGTAATGCCGAAGCCGGCGGTGCGGGTAATCATCACGCCGCGCGTGTCGGTCTCGTCCACCGTCACGGTCAAGTCGCGGGAAACGCCGTCGTAATCCGCGCCCGATGCCGCGTGGGCGATGGTGACGTCGGTGTTGGCGGTGGCGTCGGCGTCATCCGTGGCGGTGACGGTTACCGACTGCGCCGTGTTCCAGGTGCTCGCCGAGAAAATCAGGTTAGCGGTGGGCTCGAAGGTGGCGGCGCCGCCGGCGAGGCTCAGCATCACCGTCACATCGCCGCCGTCCGGGATGGTGTCAAGCCGCACGCCATAGATGGCGGTGGCGCCCTCGTCCACATTCAGCGTGGCGGGCGACAGTGCGATGCCCGGCGTGCTGGTGTCGGTGACGGTTACAACCACCTCATCGGCGGCAATGCTCGCGCTCGTGCCGGTGGCGGCGTGGGTGATGGTGACGGTGTCGTCGCTCGTGTCGGGGTCGGCGGCGGCGGTGACGGTGACGGTCTGCGCGTCGTTCCACTCGGCGGCGACGAAGGTCAACGCCGCGCCCAGCAACGCCGCGCCGTCATAGGTCAGCGTCAGGTCGTGGTCGGTTGCGGCGATGCTCGGCGTGACGGTCACATCGCTCGCCGGCTGCGAACTCAGGCGCACGGTGTAGATGCTACCCGCACCGGCGGTGGCGGCGTCGGCGCCTTCGTCAATCGTCAGCGCGTCCGGCTCAAGCCGCAGGGTGACCGCCACCACCGGCGCCGCGGGGTTCACGGTGACGGTGAAGGTCTGACTGGCTTCGTCCGCCGCGCCGGTTTCGGTGTCGCTGTCGGCGGCGGTGTAGGTCAGCGTGGTGGTGGTCGCCGTGGACACCGCGTTCGGCGTGCCGCTCAAGGTGCGCGTGGTGTCGGTGAACACCAAGCCCGCGGGAATGGGCGTCAGCGTGTAGGTGATGTCGCCGTTGCCGTCAGCGTTGGGGTCGACCTCGGGCAACACCAAGGCGGTGATTGGCGTGCCACCGGTGTAAGACTGGTCGGGCACCGACACGCCGCTGACGAAAGCCGGCGCGGAGTTGGTGTCGTTGTCGGTTACCGTCACCGCCACTGCGGGGGCGGTGGTGACGCCGGTGTAGCCGCTCACCGTATGGGTGATTTGCGCGCTCTCGTCGGCAAAGTCCTCCAACACATCGGCGTTGGTGGTGACGGTTACCGTCTGCGGCGTGTTCCACGCGCCCGCGGCAAAGGTCAGCGCGTCCGGGCTCGGCACGTCGGCGAGGTTGTCGCTGGTCGGCGTCACCACCACCTCGCCACTCGGGTCGGTGGTCAGCGTGACGATGTAGGTGTCCATCGCGCCTTCGACAATCGTCAGCGTGAGCAGGTCAATCGTCACCGCCGCCGTCACCGGCGCGGCGTCGTTGTCGTCCACCGTGACCACCACATGAGCAGCGCTCGTGACGCTGCCGTAGCCGCTGACCGCGTGGCTAATGGTTAGGGTCTCGTCGTCGAAGTTGCCATTATCTTCGCCGGCGAAGACCGAGACGGTTTGCGCGGTATTCCAGTTGCCGCTGTCAAACATCAGCGCGGTGGTTGGCGTGATGGTGATGCCGGAAAAGGCTCCCGCCGACGCGTCCGGCGTGACCACGACCGTGCCAACCGGCTCGCTCGTCAGCGCCACGGTGTAGAAGTTGTTGTCGCCTTCATCCACGGGCAGCGCGGTCGGGGCAATGGTCACGCCGCGCGTTTGCGCTTCGGTAATCGTCACCGTCACGGTGTCGATGCCGGTGTTGGCGATGACGTAATCCGAATCCGTGCTGGTTGCCGCGTGGCTGACGGTGGCGTCGTCGTTGGCGGTGGCGTCAGCGTCCGCCACGCCGGTCACGGTGACGGTCTGCTCAACATTCCAGTTCATGTCGGTGAACGTCAGCGCGCCCGTGGGTGAGACGGTGGCGGTGGCGGGGGTGACGCTCGGTGTAATCATCACATCGGCGCTCGGCTGCGTGTCAAGCCGCACGGTGTAGTTGCCATCGCCGCCCTCGGTCACGGTCAGCGTGGGGGTGGAAATCGTCACGCCGGCGGGGGTAACCGGTGCGGCGGGGTTCACCGTGACCGCAAAGGTCAGGCTGTCTTCGTCCGCCGCGCCGCTCACGCCGTCGCTGTCGGCGACGGTGTAGGTCAGCGTGACCGTGGTCGCCGCCACCACCGCGTTCGGCGTGCCGCTCAAGGTGCGCGCGGTGTCGTCAAAGTTCAAGCCGCCGGGAATGTCCGTGGTGGGCGTCAGCGTATAAACCGGTGCGCCGTTGCCGGGGTTGTTGGAGTCAACCTCGGGCAATGTCAGGGTGGCGATTTGCGTGCCGGCGGTGTAGGTCTGGTCGGGCACGGGCACGCCGCTGACGAAAGCCGGGGCGGTGTCGGCGGGGGTGGTGTCAAGGACGGTGACCGTGACCACGGCGGGCGGGGCGTTGTAACCGGTGACGGTGTGCGTGATGGTGACCGTCTCGTTGTCAAAGTCGGCGTCCGCCACGCCGCGCACGGTGATTGTGCGCTCAGTCGCCCAGGTGCCGCTGGCGAAAGTGATGGGGGTCGTGGGGAAGACGGTGGCGATGGCGGTGTCGGCGCTCACCAGCGTCACGACCGCGACCGCGCCGCCCGTCGTATTGGAACTCAGCCGAATGGTGTAAATGCCGCTGCCGTCTTCGTTGATGGTCAAAGTGGTCGGGTTAATCCGCAACTCATCCCTGCCGGTGTCGTTGACATTGACCGTCACCGGGGCGGCGGTGGCGCCGTTGTAGTCCGACATCACATCGCTCACCGTCACCATGTGGGTAATCGTCGCCACGTCGTCAGTATCATCACCATCCGTCGCACCGCCGACGCTCACGGTCTGCGGCATATTCCAGTTGGCGGCGGTAAAGAGCAAACTGGTGGGGCTGGAGCCAAAGCCGAGTTTGGCGGCGGGATCGCCGTTATCCCGCATCACCGTCACATTGCCGACGCTCGGCGCGGATGTCAGCACCACGGTATAAGTGCCGGACGCGCCGCCTTCATCGATGTTCAGGTCGGTCGGGGCAACCGTGATTCCGACGTCGTCGTTTTCGGTAATCGTGGCGGTCACGTTGGCGGCGGTGATGTTGTTGCTGCCGTAGTCCGCGCCCTCCACCGTGTGCGTGATAACGACGGGCGCATCGTCAACCGCGTCGTCATCCTCGGCGGCGGTGAGGGTCACGGTCTGCACGGCGTTCCAGTTCATGGCGGTGAAAGTCAAAGCGCTTGGGTTGCCCGTCAAGTCGGTGTTTAAGGGAATGGTCGGCGTAATCGTCACGTCGGCGCTCGGCTGCGTGTCAAGCACCACGGTGTAGGTGCCATCGCCGCCCTCGTTCACGGTCAGCGTGGGGGTGGAAATCGTCACGCCGGCGGGGATGACGACTGGCGCGGGGTCGACGGTGACGGTGAAGGTCAGGCTGACGGTATCGCCGGCGGTGACGGCGTCGCTGTCGGCGGCGGTGTAGGTCAGCGTGACGGCGGCGGTCGTTACCGCGTTCGGCGTGCCGCTCACGATTCGCGTGTTGTCGTCAAACGTCAAGCCGGTGATGGCGGTGGCGATGTCCGGCGTCAGCGTATAGCGTGGCGCGCCGTTGCCGCCGCTGGCTTCGGGCAGGGTCAGGTCAACCGTTTCGCCGACTGTGTAGGCTTGGTCGGCTTGCGTGGCGGCGAAACTTGGCACGGTGTTGGTGTCGGAGTCGGTTACCGTCACCGCCACTGCGGGGGCGGTGGCGACGCCGGAGTAGCCGGTTACCACATGGGTGATTTCGGCGCTCTCGTCGGCAAAGTCCTCCAACACATCGGCGTTGGCGTTCACGGTGACCGTCTGCGGCGTGTTCCACGCGCCCGTCGCAAAGGTCAGCGCGGCGGGAGTCGGCACGTCGGCGATGTTGTCGCTGGTCGGCGTTACCGTCACCGCCCCGCCGGGGTCGGTGGTCAGCGTGACGGTGTAGGTGTCCATCGCGCCTTCGGCAATCGTCAGCGTGGGCGGCGCAATCGTGACCGCCGCCACCACCGCCGGCGCCGCGGGGTCGACGGTGACGGTGAAGCGCAGGCTGGCGGTGTCGGTGGCGGCGGTGTTGCCGTCTTCGTCGGCGGCGGTGTAGGTCAGCGTGGTTGTGGTCGCCACCGCATTCGGCGTGCCGCTCAAGATGCGCGTGGTGGCGTCGAAGTTCAAGCCCGATGGAATCGGTGTTAGCGCGTAGGTGATGTCGCCGTTACCCGGTGTGGCGGTGGCGACTTCGGGCAGGGTCAAGGCGGTGATTTGCGCGTTCTCGGTGTAACTCTGCGCTGGCACTGACGCACCGATGGCGAAAGCCGGGGCGGTGTCGTCGTCGTCGTCGTCCACCGTGACGACCACATCGGCGGCGCCGGTGACGCCGGTGTAACCGGCGACCGCGTGGCTAATCGTGGCGGTGGAGTCGGCGAAGTCCAAATCATCATCGGCGGCGGAGACGACCACGCTTTGCGCGGTGTTCCAGTCGGTGCTGTCAAAGACCAGCACGGTGTTTGGCGCGATGGTGACGCCGTGTCCGGTACCTTCCACGGTCGGTGTAACCATCACCTGCGCGCCGGCAGCCGGCTCGGTTGCCAGTTGCACGGTGTAGGCACCGTCGTCGCCCTCGTCGACGGTCAGGTCGAGCGGGGCGATGGTGACGGCGGGAATGCTGGTGTCGGTTACGGTTACCGTGAAATCGCCGCCGCCGGCGGTAGCCAGCCCGGTGTAGTTGCCCGTGCCCGCCACCGCGTGGCTGACTGCGATGGTCTCGTTCGCCGTGTCGTCATCCCGCGCGGCGGTGATGACAACACTCTGCGCCGTGTCCCAACTCGTGGCGGTGAAGGTCAGCGTAGCGGGCGCGAGGGTCAGACCGGTGGCGCTCGGCGTTACCACCACATTGCCGGTGGTCGGCGCGACCGACAACTCAATTCCGTAGGTGCCGGTGCCGCCTTCGTCGACGCTCAGTGCGGTTGAGGCAAACACCAGCGTCGGCGCGGGGACGACGGTGATGGCGAAGGTCAGGCTGGCGGTGTCGGTGTCGGCGTTGTTGCCGTCGCTGTCGGCGGCGGTGTAGGTCAGCGTGACTGCCGTCGTCGCCGCATCCGGCATACCGCTCACGACTCGCGTGCTGTCGTCAAAGGTCAAGCCGGGGATAGCGGTGTCGATGTCCGGCGTCAGTGTGTAGCGTGGCGCGCCGTTGCCGCCGGTGGCTTCGGGCAGGGTCAGGTCGGGGATTTGCACGCCGGCGGTGTAGTTCTGGTCGTCCACCGTCGCCGCTCCGAAAGTCGGCACGGTGTCGGGGGCGGTGGGGTCGGTTACGCTCACCGTCACTCCGGCGGCAGTTTCGTTGTTGTAATCCGATGACGAGTCGCTCACGGTGACCGTGTTGCCAATCACGACCATCTCGTCATTCGCATCGTCATCCGGCTCGGCAATCACCGAAACCACCTGCGCGACATTCCAGTTGGCGGATGTAAAGGTCAACTCGTCGGTGTCGCTGTAAATGCTGACCGCATCGCTGTCGGGGCTGTCCGGCGTCACCGTCACTGCGCCGACACTCGGCACGGAGGTCAAGACCACGGTGTAGGAAGCGGAGTTGCCCTCTGCCAAGGAAAGGGTCTGCGGGGTGACCGTGAAGCCGACGCTGTCGGTTTCGGTCACCGTGACCGTCACATCGTCAATGGCGGAGACGGCGACATACTCCGCCGCGCCGGTCGCCGCGTGGCTGATGACGGCATCGGTGTTGGCGACGGCATCATCGTCCGCCACGCCGGTGACGGTGACGGTCTGCGCATCGTTCCAGTTGCCGGCGGTGAAGGTCAGCGGACCGGAAACGGTGGCGGTGGATGTGGCGGTCGGCGTAATCACGACGTTGGCGGTCGGAATCGTCGCAAGCCGCACGGTATAGGTATCGCTTCCGCCCTCGTTCACGGACAGCGTGTCGTCGGAAATCGTGACGGCGGGAATGCTGGTGTCGGTTACGGTCACCGTCACATCGCCGCCGCCGGCGGTAGCCAGCGCGGCGTAGTTACCCGCGCCGGACACCGCATGGCTGACGGTGAGGGTCTCGTTTGCCGTGTCGTCATCCCGCGCGACGGTGATGGTGACGCTCTGCGCTGTGTTCCAAGTGGCATCGGTGAAGGTCAGGGTGGCAGGCTCAAGGGTCAAGCCGGTGGTGGCGGTCGGCGTCACGACCACATTGCCGCCGTCGGGCTCAACCGACAACTCAATTCCGTAGGTGGCGGTGCCGCCTTCGTCGACGCTCAACGCAGTCGAGTCAAACACCAGCGCCGCCGGCGTCACCGGCGCCGCGGGGTTGACGGTGACGGTGAAAGTCAGGCTGGCGGTGTCGGTGGCGGCGTTGTTGCCGTCGCTGTCGGCGACGGTGTAGGTCAGCGTGACCGCCGCCGCCGTTGCCGCGTCCGGCGTGCCGCTCACGACTCGCGTGCTGTCGTCGAAGGTCAAACCGGGGATGGCGGTGGCGATGTCCGGCGTCAGCGTGTAGCGTGGCGCGCCGTTTCCGGGCATGGCGGCGTCGACTTCGGGCAGCGTCAAGGCGGTGATTTGCGCGTTCTCGGTGTAACTCTGGGCGGGCACCGACGCGCCGGAGGCGAACGCCGGGGCGGTGTCGGCGACGGTGGTGTCGTTCACCGTGACCACCACATTGCCGGCGTTCGTGCCGGCGTAATCCGCGCCGGTGACCGCGTGGGTGAGGGTGACGGTGTCGTTAGCGAAGTCCACATCATCGCCGGCGGTGACGGTAATCGTCTGCTCGGCGTTCCAGTTGCCGGCGGCAAAGGTCAGCGCGCCACTCGGGCTGAGTGTCACGTCGGTGGCGGCGAAACCACTCGGCGTTACCGTCACATCCCCGCCAGCCGGCGCGGAAGTCAGCACCACGGTGTAAGCGCCGATTTCGGCGCCTTCGTCGCCGCTCAGCGTGGACGGCGCAACCGTGACGCCGCGCGTTTGCGCTTCGGTAATCGTCACCGTCACATCGGTGATGCCGGTGATGCCGTCGTAGTCCGTATCCGCGCTGACCGCCGCGTGGCTGATGACGGCATTAAGGTTGACGGTGGCATCAAAGTCCGCCACGCCGGTGACGGTGATGGTCTGCGCCGCATTCCAGTTGGCGTTGCTGAACGTCAATGCGCCCGAAACCGTGGCGGTGGCGGGGTTGGCGGTCGGCGTAACCGTCACGTCGGCGCTCGGCTGCGAGTCAAGCATCACGGTGTAGGTGTTCATCCCGCCCTCGGTTACGACCAGCGTGGCGTCGGAAATCCTAACGGCGGGCGGCAACGGCGCCGTCACCGTCACGCGCAGGACGGCGACATCAACGCCGCCGTTGCCGTCGGAGACCTCATAGACTACCGAGTCGGTTGCGCTTGCGCCGGGGGCAAGGCTGGCGCCCACGCTTTGCGGGTCATATTCCCAGGAGCCATCGGCGTTGATGGTGATGTGACCTCCCAGACTGGCAAGTATCAGTTGCCCCACGAATGCGCCCAGTTGGGACTCGACCTTGCCAACCCTGGCGATGCTCAGGCTGTGACCTTCCGCGTCGGTGTCGTTGGCAAGCAAGTTGGCGTTAGTCGCTCCCGTGTCACCCACGAGCACGGTGCGCGTCACGCCCGGAGCGGTGCTGCCGGTATCGTCGGCGGCGACCGGCGAGGTATTCGTGTCGTTGTCGGTCACCCTCACCACCACCTCGGCGGCGCTCGTGCCGGTGTAATCCGCGCCGTTAAACGCGTGGCTAATCGTGGCAATCTCGTTATTGAAGTCCGCGTCTTCGGCGGCGGCGACGGCCACATCTTGCGGCGTGTCCCAGTTGCTGCTGTCAAAGGTCAGTGCGCTTGGCGTAATGGTCACGCCGTGGTCGGCAACATCGCCGCCCACGCTCGGCGTGACCGTCACGCTGCCGGTCGGCTCGCTGTCCAGTTCAACGGTGTAGGTTGCGTTGCCGTTCTCGACCACCGCCACGCTCGGCGGGGTAAAGGTGGCGCCGTGCGTTTGCGCTTCGGTAATCGTCACCGTCACATCGGCGATGCCGGTGAGGGTGTCGTAGTCCGTATCCGTGCTGGTCGCCGCGTGGCTGATGACGGCATCGGCGTTGGCGGCGGCGTCAGCGTCCGCCACGCCGGTGACGATGACCGACTGCGCCACGTTCCAGTTGCCGGCGGTGAAAGTCAGCGGACCAGAGACGGTGGCGGTGGCGGTGCTGGTTGGCGTAATCACCACGTTGTCGGTCGGGCTCGTGGCAAGCACCACGGTGTAGGCGTCGCTTTCGCCCTCGTTCACGGACAGCGTAGCGGTGGAAATCGTGACGGCGGGAATGGTGGTGTCGGTTACCGTCACCGTCACATCGCCGCCGGCGGTCAGCGCGGCGTAGTTACCCGCGCCCGCCACCGCGTGGCTGACGGTGACGGTCTCGTTATCCGTGTCGGCATCCCGCGCGGCGGTGATGACAACACTCTGCGCCGTGTTCCAACTGGTGGCGGTGAAGGTCAGCGTGGCGGGCGCGAGGGTCAAGCCAGTGGCGGCGCTCGGCGTTACCACCACATTGCCGGAGTCGGGCGCGACCGACAACTCAATCGTGTAGGCGACGGTGTTTCCTTCGTCAACGCTCAGCGCAGTCGAGTCAAACACCAGCGCCGCCGGCACCAGCGGCGGCAGAATGCCCGGCACGATGCCGATGTAATTGACGCTGACGGTACCGGAGGCATATGCCGGATTGCTGAGCACGGGCAACGCACCGACGGCGCCGAACTCATCGCTCAACACCCCGCCCCCCAGAATGGTCACGCTACCCGTGTTGCTCCCCTGCGTCCAGGTCACGGTGACCGGACCCGGCGCGCCTTCCACGACTCGCACGCGGAACAACCCGCTCGTCTGCCGCTCAACCCGCAGCCCCAGCGTGAAGGCTGAACCGGGGTTGAGGTTGAGCCGCACCTGCGAGCCCGACCTGCTGAAATCCAGCCCTTCAAACAAGCCCGCCGGCAAAGCCGCCAACCGATTCTGGCTCAGACGCAAATCCGTCAAATTCGGCGTGTCGCTGAACAAGCCGGAGGGCAATACCGCCACGTTCGTGCGGGCAAGGATGAAAGTAGTCAATGCGCTCAAACCATCCAGCAAGCCCGCCGGCAACGAGGTCAGCGAACTGTCTATCACACTCAGCGTGGTCATGCCGCTCAAACCCGCGAAATCGCCGCTTTGCAAACTGCCGACGCCGGCGACATCCAACCGGGTGATGCCAGCCAAATGCGTTGCCGTCACAAACCGGCAGTCGGCGAGGGTCACGCTCGGATTGGCGGTCTGCGCCGCCGCCAGAATCGCATCGCGCACCTGCGGCGTGCGCAGGCAAGCGCTCGCCGTGGTCTCCGCCACCGCCACCGCAAAGCGCAGGCTGTCGCTGTCGGCGGGGCTCGTGTCGGCGTCCTGGTCGGTTACCGTCAAGGTCAGCGTCACCGCCGCCGCCAGCGTGTCCGGCGTGCCGCTCAATACGCGCGTGATGGTGTCAAAATTCAAGCCATTCGGTATGTCGCCGCTTGGCGTCAAGGCGTAACTCAGCGCGCCGAAGCCGCCGGTTGCCTCCGGCAGCGTTACCGGCGGCACCAGCGCAAAACCCCGGTCGTAAGTCTGCGCCGCCACCGATGCGCCGCCGAAGGTCGGGGCGTCACCGAGCAACTGCGCGTCGGTAATCGTCACCACCACCTGCGGCGCGCTCACGGTGTCATACGGCACGCCCGTCACCGTGTGCGTGACGGTGACGGTGTCGTTGATTGCGTTGTTGTCAACGGCGGCGGTTACCGTCACCGTGCGCGCGGTATTCCAATCGGCGCGCGTGAAAGTCACCGCGCTCGCCGCCAGGTTGCTCCCCGCCGGAGCGCTCGGTGTAATGACCACATCATCGGGCACCGGGTTGTTCAGCGACAACGTATAAACCGCGCTAAACCCCTCGCCCACGCGCAGGTTGGCGGGTGCCGCTGTAATCGCGGGCGGGGTCGCGTAGGTCGTTCGTATCCTGAACGTCTGGCTGTCGCTGTCGCTCGCATCCCGGTTGCTGTCCGCATCGTGAACCGTGTAGGTCATCACCACATCAACCGCCAGCAACGGGGTGCCGGCAATCCTGGGAGGGCCGCCGGGAGTGGCGGGCGGGATAATGGTCAAACCGGGCGCCGCCGTCGCCAAATCCGGCGTCAAGGTGTAGGTCAGCGCGCCGTTGCCGGTGCCAGCGAGCGCAAAAGTCAGTTGCAACGGAAAGGTAGTGGACACACCGACCACGCCAGTGAAATCGCGTATTTGATCAAACCGACTGGTGCCGAACCTCGGCGCGGTGTCCGTATCGTCATCATCCACCGTCACCGTCACAAAGGTGTCGGCGACGCTCGCATACAACCCGCCGCCCGTTACCGCGTGGCGAATGGAGGCGAGTTCATCGGTGAAATCCTCCACCGCATCGGCGGCGGCGGCGACGGACACGCCTTGCGGCGTGTCCCAGTTGCTGCCGTCAAAGACCAATTCGGCGGCTGAGGTAAGCGTCACGCCGTGGTCGGCGGCGGCGCCCAGCACGCTCGGCGTTACCGTCACATCACCGCTCGGCGCGACTGACAGCGCGATGGTGTAACCGCCGTTGCCGCCTTCGGCGACGCTCAGCGCGAGCGGGTCGATGTCAAACACCAGCGCGCCCACCAGCACCGGCGCGGCTTCCACGGTGACGGTGAAGAGCAGGCTGGCGGTGTCGCTGGCGGCGGTGTTGCCGTCTTCGTCGGCGGCGGTGTAGGTTAGCGTGATTGCCGTGGTCGTTACCGTGTCCGGCGTGCCGCTCAATACGCGGTTGGTGGCGTCGAAGTTCAAGCCCGACGGAATCGGCGTCAGCATGTAGGTGATGTCGCCGTTACCCGGCGTGGCGGTGGCGACTTCGGGCAGCGTCAGGTTGGGGATTTGTGCGTTCTCGGTGTAACTCTGCGCGGGCACCGACGCGCCGCTGGCGAAAGCCGGGGCGGTGTCGTCGTCGTCGTCGTCCACCGTCACGACCACATCGGCGGCGTTTGTGACGCCGGTGTATCCGGCAACCGCGTGGCTAATCGTGGCGGTGGCGTCGGCGAAGTCCAAATTATCTTCGGCGGCGGCGACGACCACGCTTTGCGCGGTGTTCCAAGTGGCGGCGTCAAAGAGCAGCGCGGCGCTTGGCGCGATGGTGACGCCGTGGTCGGCAACATCACCGCCCACGCTCGGCGTAATCATCACCTGCGCGCCGGCGGCGGGCTCGGTCGCCAGTTGCACGGTGTAGGCGCGGTTGCCGCCCTCGGCAACGGTCAGGTCGGTCGGGGCAATCGTAACGGCGGGAATGCTGGTGTCGGTTACCGTTACCGTCACTTCATCGGCGGTGGCGGTGGCGTATTCCGATGAACCATCGCTCACCGTTACCGTGTTGGTAATCTCAACCGACTCGTTAGTCGCATCATCATCCGCCACACCGCCGACGCTCACCACCTGCGGCGTGTCCCAGTTGGCGGCGTCAAACACCAGCGCGGCGGTGACGCTGACCGCGCCGGTGTCGGCGCTGCTCGGCGTTACGGTTACTTCGCCGATGCTCGGCGCGGAAGTCAGTTCCACGGTGTAAGTGGCAAACTCGCCCTCGTTCACGGGCAATGTGTCCGGCGTCACCGTCACCCCGACGTTGTCGTTGTCGTCAATCGTTACCGCCACCGTCACGGCGGGGGCGGCGTCGTAGTCCGCGCCGGTTGCCGTGTGGGTGATGACGATGGCGTCGTCGACCGCATCATCGTCTTCGGCGGCGGAGAGGGCGACCATCTGCGCCACATTCCAGTTGCCGGCGTTGAAGGTCAGCCCGCCCGTAGCCGGGCTGAGCGTCAAATCGGTGCCCGATGGAATGCTCGGCGTCACCGTCACATCGCCGTTGACCGGCGCGGAAGTCAGCGTCACGGTGTAAGCGCCGGCGCCGCCTTCCATCACGGTCACGGCGGAGTCGGAAACCGCCACCGAAATGGTCTCGTCGTCGGTAATCGTTACCGCCACCGTCACCGCGGGGGCGGCGTCGTAGTCCGCGCCGGTTGCCGCGTGGGTGATGACGATGGCGTCGTCGACCGCATCATCGTCTTCGGCGGTGGCGAGGGCGACCATCTGCGCCACATTCCAGTTGCCGGCGTTGAAGGTCAGCCCGCCGGTAGCCGGGCTGAGCGTCAAGTCGGTGCCCGTGGGAATGCTCGGCGTCACCGTCACATCGCCGTTGACCGGCTCGGAAGTCAGCGTCACGGTGTAAGCGCCGGCGCCGCCTTCCATCACGGTCACGGCGGAGTTGGAAACCGCCACCGACACGGTCTCGTCGTCGGTAATCGTCACCGCCACATCATCGACCGTGACGCCATCGTAGTCCGCGCCGGATGCGCTGTGCGTGATGTCGGTATTCTCATCGGCGGCGTCGGCATCCTGGACGCCGGTGACGGTGAACGTCTGCGGGATGTTCCAGTTTGCTCCGAAGGAACTGCTGAAAATCAGCATGGCGGGCTCGACGGTGGCGATGGTGGTGTCAATGCTCGGCGTAATCGTCACCAAGCCGCTCGCTTGGACCGACAGTCGCACGGTGTAGGTGCCGACTTCGCCCTCGCGCACGGTCAGAGCGGTCTCGGAAATCGTCACGCCCTGCGTGTTGGTGTCGCTGACCCTCACCACGACATTCGCGGCGGTGACGCTAGCGTAATCGGCGCCGGCAACCGCGTGCGTAATGGTCGCGGTTTCGTGGATGGCATTGACGTCGCGGACGGCGAGGACGGTCAGGTTCTGCGCCTGATTCCAGTTGGCGGCGGTGAACACCAACCCGGCGGCGGGGGAGGCGGTGACCGCGGCGTTGTCGCTACTCGGCGTCACCCGCACATCGCCGCCGACCGGCGCGGAAGTCAACGCCACGCTATAGGTTTGGGAAGAGTGTTCGATTAAAACCAGCGTGTCGATGGAAATCGCCACGCCGGCGGTCTGGGCTTCGGGAACCACCACGCGCAAGGCGGCGGCGGCGGTGGCGTAATCCGCGCCCGATGCCGCGTGGTTGATGGTGACATCGGTGTTGGCGGCGGCGTCGGCGTCGGTGGCGGGCGTGACCATTACCGACTGCGCCACATTCCAAGTGGCGTCCGAGAAGGTGAGGCTGGCGGGTTGGAAGGTGGCGTCGCCGCCGGCGAGGCTCAGCGCAATCGTCACATCGCCGCCACTCGGTATGGTGTCCAGTTGCACGCCATACGCGCCGGTGGTGCCTTCGGTTACGGTCAGCGGGGCGGGCGACAGCGCGATGCCCGGCTCGCTGGTGTCGGTTATCGTCACGGTCACATCGCCGGCGGTGACGCTTTGGTATTCCAGCGCCGCGGCGGTGGCGGTGACGGTGTGGCGGATGGTGGCGATTTCGTCGTCGACGTCGGGGTCGACAACCGCGAACACCGTCGCCATCTGCGCCACATTCCAGTTGCTGCTGTCAAAGGTGAGACCGGCGGCGGGTGAGACGGTGGCGATGGCGGTGTCGGCGCTCACCGGCGTCACCACCACGCTGCCGCCGCTCGGCTGGGCGGTCAATACCACGGTGTAGATGTCGTCGGTGGCGCCGCCATTGCGAGCGTCCTCATCCAGCGAGAAGTGGGTCGGGGCAATCGTCACCGCCCCCGGCACCACCGCGGGGTTGACGGTGATGGTGAAGGTCTGGCTGGCTTCGTCCGCCGCGCCGGTTTCGGCGTCGCTGTCGGCGGCGGTGTAGGTTAGCGTGGCGGTCGCCGCCGCGTTCGCCGTGCCGCTCAAGGTGCGCTCGGTGGCGTCAAAGGTCAAGCCGGCGGGAATGTCCGCGGTGGGCGTCAGCGTGTAGGTGATGTCGCCGTCACCGGTGGCGGCGGGCAGGGTCAGGTCGACCGTGTCGCCGACTGTGTAGGTTGGGTCGGCTTGCGTGGCGGCGAAACTTGGCACGGTGTTGGTGTGCGGGTCGGTTACCGTTACCGCGACCGCGGGGGCGGTGGTGACGCCGGTGTAGCCGGTGACGGTGTGGGTGATTTGCGCGCTCTCGTCGGCAAAGTCTTCCAACACATCGGCATTGGTGGTGACGGTTACCATCTGCGGCGTGTCCCATTCGCCCGCCGCAAAGGTCAGTGCGGGTGGAGTCGGCACATCGGCGGTGTTGTCGCTCGCCGGCGTTACCACCACTTCACCACCGGGGTCGGTCGCCAGCGTGACGGTGTAGGTGTCCATCGCGCCTTCGGCAATCGTCAGCGTGAGCGGGTCAATCGTCACCGCCGGCGGCGTCGCCGGCGGGGCGTTGCTGCCGGTGTCGGTGGCGGTTACCCGAAAGGAGTAACTGCGGGCGGTGCCTTGGTAGGTGTAGTGTTGGACGTAGCGATAGACGTTATCCAGCGTGTCAAGGTCATTGCGGGCGGTGAAGGTGACGCCGAGGAAGTCGTTTGCCCCAAAAGTATTCAGAGTGCTCGGCAAACCTCGGTCCAGCGTAAAGGTCACACCGCCGTCGTTCGGGAAAATTTCCGCGCTGTTGAATGTCAGCGGAGGAGTGCCGAGAAACGGCGGGAACATTTGTATAACGCCACTACCGCCCTCATTCACGGCGAATTCCGTCAACTCAGTTGTTTCGCCACTTCTGTAAAACTCCACCGCCTGGTCGTCATCACGGACGTTCACTATCACCGTGCCGACATTTTGGTCATTGAACCTGAAGTAGGGATTACTCCTTGTGGCGCCGGTCACGGTATGCGTGATGCTGATGCCTTCTTCGTCAACTTCGTTGCCGTCCTCCCGCGGCACATTCACCCGGACGGTCTGCGGGATGTTCCAGTTATTTTCGCTGAAATCTATCCGGTTTCTCTCTACGGGCGGGGCGACATCAATCCCCACGCCGGCTGCGATGTCAATCCGCATCCTTTCCCCATTCCCCGGATAGGTGTCCAGCACCACCGTGTAGAACTCAACATTCCCTTCCTCGTAGACATCCAACTCCAACGGGCTGATGATGACTCGCGCATCCGTCACCGTCACCGTGAACTCGCGGCTCGCGCTGCCGCCGTCGGCGTCGGTCGCCGTCAGGGTCAGCGTAACCGGAGACGCGGTGGCGGCGAGCGGCGTGCCAAACAATTCGCGCGTGGGAAGACGCACCCCTGGAGCCGGTCGAAAACTCGTCCTGAAATCCAAACCGGGTATGGCGGTGGTCACATCCGGCGTCAGCGTGTAGACCAGCGTGCCGTTGGTAGCAACGCCGGTTGCCTCGGGCAGGGTCAGCGTCTCGATGAGCGTACCGGCGGTGTAAATCTGGTCGTCCACGGTCTCGGTGGCGGAGAAAGTCGGCGTGGTGTCGGCATCGGTGTTGGTAATCGTCACCACCACCGCATCGGGGGTGGGGGCGCCGCGGTAACCGGTCAAATTGGCATGGGTTATCGTGACGACGCCGTCTGCGATGAGGGTGTCCGACACCGTATCCACCCTCACCGTCTGCGCCACATCCCATGCGGCTCTGGCGAAGGTCAGCACGGCGGGGGTGACGACGGCGGCGGGGTCGCCACTCACCGGTCTAACCAAGACAGCGCTGGTGGAGGGCGCCGCCAGCACGATGGTGTAGGCGGCGGAAGCGCCCTCGGTAATCGTCAGCGTCGTCTCGCTAATCAGCACTTCGGGGCTCCTAAACGTGACCGTAAACACGCGGCGGTCGGTATTGCCGTTTTCGTCGGTTGCCGTGTAGGTCAGCCGCACTCCTTGCGCCGCCGTGACGCTGCTCGGCGTGCCGCGCAATTCGGGCACGCTTGCGTCAAACGCCAAACCGGGAAGCGCCGTGCTGACTTCCGGCGCCAGCGTGTAGGTGACGGTGCCTTCGCCCGGAGTGGCGGCGGCAACGGTGGGCAACGACAGGGCAATGAGTGTGTTGTTAACGGCGTAAACTTGGTCATCCACCGTATCACCCGCGGCGAAAGCCGGGGCGTCGGGGGCGGCGGGGGTGGGATCGGTTACCGTCACCGTCACCGCGGCGGCGGTTTCACCGTCGTAATCCGATGACGAGTTGCTCACGGTGACCGCGTTGCTGATGACGACCGACTCGTTAGTCGAATCGGTATCCGGCTCGGCAATCACCGAAACCGCCTGCGCGACATTCCAGTTGGCGGATGTAAAGGTCAACTCGGCGGTGCCGGAGAATACGCTGACCGCAGCGGAGTCGGCGCTGCTCGGCGTGACCGTCACTTCGCCAACGCTCGGCGCGGAAGTCAATACCACGGTATAGGAAGCGGAGTTGCCCTCGGTCAAGGCAATCGTGAGCGGGTTCACCGTCACCCCGGCGCTCTGGGATTCGGGAACCACCACGCGCAGGGTGGCGCGGGCTTGGCGGTAATCCGCGCCGCTTCCCTGGTGGCGGATGCCGATGGCGGTGTTGGCGACGGCGTCGTCGTCCGCGGTGGGCGTGACGGTTATCGACTGCGCCACATTCCAAGTGGCGGGCGTGAAGGTGAGCGTGGCGGGCGCGAAGGTGGCGGCGCCGGAAAGGAGTCTCAGCGTAATCACCACATCGCCGCCGTCCGGTATGGTCGTAAGCAACACGCCATAAACGCCGCTGACTCCCTCCGCCAAGGTCAGCGTGTCGGACGTCAGCGCGACACCCGGCACGCTGGTGTCGCCAACCTCCACCCTCACCCCAGCGACGGTGATGCCGGCGTATTCGGCGGCGCCGGTGACGGTGTGGCTGATGTTGGTGACGTCGTCATCACGGTCGGGGTCGATAGCGGCGGTTACCGTCGCCAACTGCGTCACATTCCAGTTGCTGCTGTCAAAGGTCAGCCCGGCGCTCGGCTCAACGGTGGCGATGCCGGTGTCGTCGCTGGTCGGCGTTACCACCACGACGCCCGCGCTCGGCGGCGCGGTCAGCGCCACGGTGTAGGTGTCAAAGGTATCGTCGCCGTCGCTGTCATCCTCACCCAGCGACAAGGTGGTCGTGCCAATCGTCACCGCCGCGCTCTGGGCTTCGGGAATCGTTACCGTCACCGCGTCAATGGCGGCGATGGCGGCATACTCCGCCGCGCCGCCGGCGGCGTGGCTAATGACGGCGGCGGCGTTGGGCGCGGCGTCAGCGTCCGCCGCGGCGGTGACGGTGACGGTCTGCGCATCGTTCCAATCGCCGGCGGTGAAAGTCAGCGGACCAGAGACGGTGGCGGAGGCGTTGCCGCTGCTCGGCGTAATCACCACGTTGGCGCTCGGACTCGTGGCAAGCCGCACGGTGTAGGTGTCTCTTCCGCCCTCGGCAATCGTCAGCGTGTCGGTGGAAATCGTCACCGCCGGCGGCGTGCCGGGGGTGTTGTCGGTGACGGTTACGGTCACACCGTCGGCGGTTGCGTCGGCGTAATCCGATGACGGGTCGCTCGCGGTCACCGTGTTGCCAATCAAGACCGACTCGTTAGTCGCATCGGCATCCGTCTCGGCGCGAAGCGAAACCGTCTGCGCGACATTCCAGTTGGCGGGCGCAAAAATCAACTCGGTGGTGGTGTCGAAAATGCCGACCGCGCCGGTGTCGGGGTTGTCCGGCGTTACCTTCACTTCGCCGATGCTCGGCGCGGAGGTCAATACCACGGTGTAGAAACCGGAGTCGCCCTCGTTCAAGGCGAGGGTCGGCGGGGTGACGGTGAAGCCGACGCTGTCGGTTTCGGTGACGGTCACCCTCACAGCGTCAATGCCGGCGAGGGCGTCGTAGTCCGTGTCCGTGCTGGTCGCCGAGTGGACGATGATGGCGGCGGCGTTGGCGACGGCGTCGGCGTCCGCCACGCCGGTGACGGTGACGGTCTGCTCATCGCTCCAGTTGCCGGCGGTGAAAGTCAGCCCGCCGGTGGGGGAGACCGTGGCGACGGCGGGGGCGGCGCTGTTCGGCGTAATCACCACATCGGCGAGCGGTATGGTCGCAAGCCGCACGGTGTAAATGTCGCTCTCGCCCTCGTTCACCGACAGCGTGGTCGGGGAAATCGTAACGGCGGGAATGCTGGTGTCGGTTACCGTTACCGTGACATCGCCACCGCCGGCGGCGGACAGCGCGGCGTAGTTGCCCGCGCCGTTCACCGTGTGGCTGACGGCGACGGTCTCGTTAAGCGTGTCGTCGTCGGGCGCGGCGGTGATGACGATGTCTTGCGCCGTGTCCCAACTGGTGGCGGAGAAAGTCAGCGCGGCGGGCGCGAAGGTCAAGCCGGTGGTGGCGTCCGGCGTGACCGTCACATTGCCGGTGGTCGGCGCGACCGACAATTCAACCGTGTAAGCGCCGCTGGCGCCTTCGTCGACGGTCAGTTCGTCGACGTCAAACACCAGCGCCGGCGGCGTTACCGGCGCCGCGGGGTTGACGGTGACCGCGAAAGTCAGGCTGTCGCTGTCGCCGTCGGTGTCGGTGGCGGTGTAGGTCAGCGTGACCGCCGTCGCCGTCACCGCGTTCGCCGTGCCGCTCAAGGTGCGCTCGCCGGCGTCAAAGGTCAAGCCGGCGGGAATGTCGCCGCTCGGCTCCAGCGCGTAGGTCAGGTCGCCGTTGCCGCCGGTGGCTTCGGGCAGGGTCAGGTCGACCGCTTCGCCGGTGGTGTAGGTCTGGTCGTCCACCACCTCGCCGCTGGCGAAAGCCGGGCTGATGTCGGGGTCGGCGACGCGGGTGACGGTGATGCGAAGTTCTCCGTCATCGGTGTTGCCGTTGCCGTCGGATACGCGGTACACCGCCGTGGCGGTACCGGTCTGCCCCAGCGTCAGGCTGTTGAAAGCGGTTCCTGGGTCATAACTCCACGAGCCGTCGGCGTGGATGGTGATGGTGCCGCCGCCGGATGCCAGTATGCCTACGCCCACGAATCGGTTTCTCAGAAGGCCCGGTGAGGAGTCAACCCCGATGATAGTCAGGGTGTCGCCGTCCGGGTCGCTGTCGTTAAGCAACAAGTCGCCGGCTGCGCCATCGGCAATGTCAATCGTCGAGTCGGTGTCGACGGCGGCGGCGTCGTCGACCGCAACCGGCGGACCGTTGTTGACCGTGATAGCGAAAGTCAGGCTGGCTTCGTCCGCCGCGCCGGTGGTGGTGTCGCTGTCGGCGAGGGTGTAAGTCAGCGTGACCGCCGCCGTCGTCGCCGTAGTTGGCGTGCCACTCAGCGTGCGCGTGCCTGCGGTGAAGGTCAAGCCCGGGATGGCGACGGTGATGTCCGGCGTCAGCGTATAGACGGGTGCGCCGTTGCCCGCGTTGGCGGGGTCGACGGCGGGCAACACCACGGGCGTGATTTGCGTGCCGGCGATGAAGGTCTGGTCGTCCGCCACCGCACCGCCGGCGAAAGCCGGCGCGGTGTCGGGGACGGCTTGGACGGTGACCGCGAAAGTCAGGCTGGCGGTGTCGCCGTCGGTGTCGGTGGCGGTGTAGGTCAGCGTGACCGTCGTCGCCGTCACCGCGTTCGCCGTGCCGCTCAAGGTGCGCTCGCCGGCGTCAAAGGTCAAGCCGGCGGGAATGTCGCCGCTCGGCTCCAGCGCGTAGGTCAGGTCGCCGTCGCCGCCGATGGCTTCGGGCAGGGTCAGGTCAACCGTGTCGCCGGTGGTGTAGGTCTGGTCGGTTTGTTGCGCGGCGAAAGCCGGAGCGGTGTCGGGGGTGGTGTCGTTCACCGTCACGGTGAGTCTCACCTCGAAAATGTCTGTAAGGCTGACGGTGTGGGTGATGATGACGATGTCGTCCGCCCGGTCGGCATCAGTGGCGGCGGCGACGGTGACGGTCTGCTCATTGTTCCAATTGGAGGGGCCAAAAATCAACACGCCCAGCGGCGCGCCGGCTTGGGTGAGCGTCAGGTCGTGCGCCCCGATGGTGACCGCTTGGACTTCCGCATCGCGCACCGGTGGCGCGCTCAGTTGCACGGTGTAGACGCCCATTCCGCCCTCGTCAATCGTCAGCGCGGGGGGGGTAATCTGCAGGACAACCGCCACCGGCGCGGCTTCCACGGTGATGGCAAAGGTCAGGCTGTCGGTGTCGCTGTCGGCGGTGTTGTTGTCGGTGTCGGCGGCGGTGTAGGTCAGCCGCACTCCTTGCGCCGCCGTTGCCGCGCTCGGTGTGCCGGTCACGGTGCGCGCGTTTTCGTCAAACACCAAGCCGGGGATGGCGGTGGCGATGTCCGGCGTCAGCGTGTAGGTGATGCTGTCGTTGCCACCGGTGGCGGCGGGCAATGACAGGTTGACGACGGTGAAGGTGGCGGTGTAGTTCTGGTCGGGCACCGAGGCGCCCGCGAAATTCGGCGACGAGTCGGTGTCGTTGTCGTCCACCGTCACCACCACATTACTGGGAGTCGGCGCGGCGGCGTAGCCGGTTACCGTGTGGCTGATGATGGCGGTCTCGTCGGTAAAGTCTTCCAACACATCGGCGTTGGTGGTGACGGTGACCATCTGCGGCGTATTCCACGCGCCCGCCGCAAAGGTCAGCGCGCTTGGGGTCGGCACATCGGCGGTGTTGTCGCTCGCCGGCGTTACCACCACTTCACCGCCGGGGTCGGTCGCCAGCGTGACGGTGTAGGTGTCCATCGCGCCTTCTTCTATTTCCAGCGTGAGCGGCGCAATCGTCACCGCCGGCGGCGTCGCCGGCGGGGCGTTGCTGCCGGTGTCGGTGGCGGTTACTCGGAAGGAGTAACTGCGGGCGGTGCCTTGATAGGTGTAGTGTTGGACATAGCGATAGACGGTGCTCACCGTGTCAAGGTCGTTGTGGGCGGTGAAGGTGACTCGGAGGAAGTCGAATTGCCCAAAACTACTCAGAAGGTGCGGCAAAGTTTGGTCCAGCGTAAAGGTCACACCGCCGTCGTTCGGGAAAATTTCCGCGCCGGTGAATGTCAGCGGAGGATTAAACTGCGGCGGGTAAATGTCTATAACGCCGCTACCGCCCTCATCCACGGCGAATTCCGTCAACCGATTTTGTGTACCGCCTCTGTAAACCTCCACCGCATGGTCGTCATCACGAATATTCACCACCACCGTGCCGACATTTTGGCCATTGAGCCTGAAGTAGGGACTACTGCTTCCGGCGCCCGACACGGTATGCGTGATGCTGATGCCTTCTTCGTCAACTTCATTGCCGTCTTCATTCGGCGGCGCATTCACCCGCACGGTCTGCGGGGTGTTCCAGTCAGCCGCGCTGAAATCCAGCCGGGCTGCGAATTGGGGCGGGGTGAGACTAATCCCAGGGTCGGCTGCGATGGTAATCCGCACGCTTTGCGCATTCCCCGGAAAGGTGTCCAGCACCACCGTGTAGAACTCATTCGCTCCTTGCTCGTAGACATCCACTTCCAACGGGCTGATGACGACTCCCGCCGCCGTCACCGCCACCGTAAACTCGCTACTCACGCTGTCGCCTTCGGCGTCGGTGGCGGTGTAGGTCAGGGTGACCGGAGACGCGGTGGCGGCGGTCGGCGTACCGCTCAGTTCGCGCGCCGGACGACTGCGGTCGAATGTCAGTCGAATACTCGTCCTGAAGGTCAAACCGGGGATGAGGGTCGCCACATCCGGCGTCAGCGTGTAGGTCAAATCGCCGTTGGCGATAACCCCGGTCGCCTCGGGCAGGGTCAGCGTCTCAATGGGTACGTCGACGGCGTAAATCTGGTCGTCCACCGTCTCGGTGGCGGAGAAAACCGGCGTGGTGTCGGCGTCGGTGTTGGTAATCGTCACCACCACAGAGTCAACGCTCGTCACGCCGCCATAACCTCTCAGCGTGTGGGTGATGGTTACGACGCCATCGTCAAGGAGGGTGTCCGGCACCGATGTCAGCGTGACCGTCTGCGGCACTTGCCATGTCAATGCCGTAAAACTCAATTCATCGGGCGCCGGCAAGAGGGCGGGGTCGCCGCTCACCGGCGTCACCACGGTGGTGCGATTAGGGTTGGTGGATAGCCGCACGGTGTAAGCGCCGGTGGCGACGCCCTCGATAATCGTTACCGTCGTGTCGCTAATCAGCACTTCCGGCGTGATTACCGTCACCGCAAACACGAGTCGGGCGACATTGCCGTCGTCGTCCGTTGCCGTGTAGGTCAGCGTAACCGCCGCCGCTTCGGTGCTCGGCGTGCCTGTCAATGTGCGCGTGTTTTCCACAAACCGCGTGCCCGGAACCGCCACGGTGACATCCGGCGCCAGCGCGTAGGTGATAGTGCCCACGCCGGGCGTGGCGGGGTCGACGGGGGGCAGCACCAGTAACGCGCGTCTGCCCACGCCGAATATCTGGTCATCCACCGTGACCCCGGCGGCGAAAGCCGGACCGCCGGCGGGGGCGGGCGGGGCGTCGGTTACGGTTACCGTCACCGCGGCGGCGGTTGCCCCGTCGTATTCCGATGACGCATCGGTCACCGTCACCTCATGGGTAATCACAACCGACTCGTCAGCCGAATCAGCATCCGCCACGCCTTGAACCGACACCGTCTGCGGCATATTCCAGTCGGCGGCGTCAAACACCAGCGCGGCGGTGGTGACGAGAACCGCGCCCGTGTCGGCGCTGCCCGGCGTGACCGTCACTTCGCCGATGCTCGGCGGGGAGGTTAGCGCCACGGTGTAACTGGCAAAATCACCCTCGTCCACGGTCAGGGTCGGCGTGGAAATCGACACGCCGATGCTGCCGGTTTCGGTAATCACCACCGCATAACTGCCGGCGGGGCTGGCGTCGTAACCCCCGCCGCTTGCTTGGTGGCGGACGAGAGCATTGGGATTGCGGCGGGCGTCAGGGTCGGTCGTCGTGCCGACGGTGACGGTCTGCGGGATGTTCCAGGTGCCGGGCGAGAAAGTTAACCCGGCGGCGGGTTCGAAGGTGGCGAGGGAGGCGGTGGTGACTTGCAGCGGAATCGTCACCTCGCCGCTCGGGATGATGCTCAGCGCCACCGTATAGATGCCGCTGCCGCCTTCGGTCACAGTCAGACTCGCGGGCGCGAACACGATGCCGCCCACGAGGGTGTCATACACATCCACCTCCACATCCTCGGCGGCGATGCCGTCGTATTCGGCGGCGCCCCCAACGGTTACGGTGACGGTGTGGTTGATGGTGGCGACGCCGTCGTCATCGTCGGGGTCTGCCACGGCGGAAATCGTCACGACTTGCGCGATGTTCCAGTTGCCGTCGTCGAAGGTGAGCGCAGCCGGCGAGACGGCGGCGATGCCAGTGTCGCTGCTCACCGGCGTAACCACCACATTGCCGGCGCTCGGCGGGGTGTCCAGCGTCACCTCGTAGGTGTCGGAGACGAGGTCGTTATCGCTGTCATCCTCGCCCAGTTCCAAAGAATTCTCGGAAAGCGTCACGCCGGCGGTCTCGTCGTCGTCGACGGTAACCCGCAACGGGTCGTTGTCGGCGGCGGTGACGCCAGTGTAGCCGGCTACCGTGTGCGTGATATTGGCGCTTTCGTCGGCGGCATCCGCGTCTTCGTTGGCGGTGACGGTGACGGTCTGCGCCGTGTTCCATTCGGCGGCGGCAAAGGTCAGCGCGCTTGGGGTCGGCACATCGGTGGTGTTGCTACTCGCCGGCGTTACCGTTACCGCCCCGCCCGGATTGGTCGCCAGCGTGACGGTGTAGGTGTCCATCGCGCCTTCGTCAATCGTCAGCGTCGTCGGGGCAATCGTTACCGCCGGCAGCGTGGCGGGCGTGGGGGCGATGGTGTCGGTGACGGTTATCGGGAAAGAGAATTCGCGGGTGGCTCTGTCGCCGCCGATTTGTGGCGTGTAGCGCACAACATACCGATAGGTGTTATCCACGGCGTCACCGTCTTCGTTGGCGGTGAAAGTGACAGTAAAGGCGGGGAAAAAACGCAGGTTGAATGCATAAGGCGCCGATGTCGTCACAGTCAAACCGCCGTCGTCCGGGACGATTCGCGCGCTTTCTAGCCTCGAGTTACCAACACTCCTCCTCGTCTCAAGGTTTAGAGTGACGGCGCTGCCTTCATTCACTTCCAATGCATCCACTGTACTGAACGTATCAAAGCTGAAGAATCCCACATAATGGTCGTCATCAAAGACGGTTACCGGAAGCGCGCCGGCGCTTACGCCATTGATTGCCGTGTAGGGATTGGCGGCTCCCGTGGCGGTTACGGTATGCGTGACGGGGACGGTCTCGTTATCGGGGTTGGTGTCCGCTCCCGCGCTCACGTTGACGACCTGCGGGGTGTTCCAGTTGGCGGTGGTGAACTCCAGCGCGCCCGCCGGGACAAACGTCATTCTGGCATCGCCCTCGGGTTGAATTCGCACCGTGAATCCCGCGCCGGGGTCGGTGTTCAGCGCGACCGTGTAGGCGCCCCCCGCCCCTTCTTCAAATATCTCCAACGCCGCCGGACTGAAGACGACTCCCACTCCGGGATTGACGGTGATGGCGAAGGTCAGGGTGGCGGCGTCGGCGGCGGCGGTGTTGTCGTCCGCATCGTGGGCGGTGTAGGTCAGCGTGACCGTCGTCGCCGTGAGCACCGCGCTCGGCGTGCCGCTCACGACTCGCGTGCCGGCGTCAAACGCCAAACCCGGGACGGCGGTGGCGATGGTCGGCGTCAGCGTGTAGGTGATGTCGCCGTTGCCGGCGGTGGCGAGGGGCAATGTCAAATCGGGGATTTGTATGCGACCGGTGTAGGCTTGGTCGGGCTGGGAGAGCGCCCCGAAAGTCGGCGGGGTGTCGGGGGTGGTGTCGGTAACCGTCGCCACCAGCGAGTCGCCGCTGGCGCCGCCGGGATAATCCGCGCCGCTGAGCGCGTGGGTGATGTTGGCGGTGTCGTCAATCAGGTCGTCGTCTTCAATGGCGCTGAGCGTAACCGTCTGCGCCACATTCCAATTCGCCACGCTGAATATCAGCGCCGCCGGGCTAATCGTCACATCGGCGTTATCGCTCGCCGGCGTTATCGTCACCGGCGTCTGGGGCAAGCCCGACAGCGCCACCGTGTAAGTCGCCGACCCCTCTTCCGCCAGCGTCAATGTCGTCTCCGACAGCGCCGTGCCGCTCACCGTTAGAATGCCCGGCATGATGCCGACGAAATTGCCCTCGCCGGAGGTGAATCTCGGGTTGCTGAGCGTCGGCAACGGACCGGCGGTGCTGAACTGAAAACTCCTCACACTGCCCGCCGGAATGTTCAGGGTGCCGCTGATGCCCGGTCGCGCCCAATCCACTCTCATCGGACCCGGCGCGCCTTCCACGACGCGCACGCGGAACGACCCGCCCGTCTGCCGCTCAACCCGCAGCCCGAGCGTGAAGGGTGAGCCGGGGTTGCGGTCTAGCCGCAGCGCCGAGTCCGCCCCGCTGAAATCCAGCCCTGCAAACAAGCCCGCCGGCAAAGCCGCCAACTGACTCCGGCGTATCCACACAGTCGTCAGCCCCGTCGTGTCGCTGAACAAGCCGGAGGGCAATGTCCTCACGCTCGTGTTTTCAACGATAAAAGTGGTCAATGCGCTCAAACCACCCAGCAAACCCGCCGGCAACGAGGTCAGCGAACTGTCCCTCACACCCAGCGAAGTGAGTCCGCTCAAACCCGCGAAATCACCGCTTTGCAAACTGTTGGCGCCGGCAACAGTCATACCGGTGATGCCACTCAAATGCGCCGCCGTCACCGCGCCGCAGTCGGCGACGGTCGTGGTGCGCCGCACCACCTCCAAAATCGCGGTTTGCACCTGCGCCGTGCGCGCGCAAATGCCCGCACCCTGCGCCTGCGCCTGCGCCGGCAACAACAGCCCGCCGAGGCTGAGCAGGGCGGTGAGGCAGAGGCGGCGGAAGATTTGCGCTGGGCGCGCGGGTCGCGGGGGTGGGTCTAAGTGTACGGGTCGCGGCGGTTGCTCTAAGCGATTGGGTCGCGGCGGGGGCGAGGTGGAATGCGGCGGGCGCTCTAAGTGTACGGGTTGCGAGCGGACGGACTGCGGCGGGGGCGAGGCGGAATGCACCGAGCGCGCCACCGGCGGGGCGGCGGGACGGGATTTGACTGCCGTCATTGTTGTTCTCCTGGATAAGGTCGTTGTTTGTGGCATGGGTTTCATCTCACTGTCGGGCGCTTTGACGGGCGCGGCGTTTGGGTTGGCGTTTGGGTTGGCGTTTGGCGTATTGTTGGGACCGTAGTTTTCAGCAGGCGCGTTTGTAGCATATCTCATCCCAATCAAACACACCCCCCCAAACCCCGCCCGCCACCCAGCGGGAAATCGGGGGGGGGGGGGGGGGGCAGATTGCGGGGTGGGGTGGGGGGTCTAAGTGTACGGGTTGCGAGCGGACGGATTGCGGCGGTGGCGAGGCGGAATGCGGCGAGCGCGCCACCGGCGGGGCGGATTGCGGCGAGTGCGCCACCGGCGGGGTGGCGGGACGGGGTTTGACTGCCGTCATTGTTGTTCTCCTCGATAAGGTCGTTGTTTGTGGCATGGGTTTGGTCTCGCTGTCCGGCGGTTCAATGGGGGCGGCGGTTGGGTTGTCATTTTCAGCAGGTTCTCGTTGCGGTCGGCGTTTTAATGGGCTTCGGTTGGCGCTTCAACGGGCGCGTCGTTTGGGTTGTCATTTGGCGCCTCGTTCGGGTCGTCATTTTCAGCAGGTGCGTTTTTACCACATCTCGCCCCATTCGGTATACCCCCCCACCGGGTGGGGAGCGGGAGTATAACCCTTTTTGGTGGGGGTTGGGGTGTGGGGGGAGAAAGGTTTTTGGTGGGTGGGTGGTGGCGGGGGCGGGGCGTGGGCGACAAATGGAACCTGGGCGACGGCGGGGGCAGGGGCGCCGGAAGCAGGCTTGCTCATGGCCGTGGGCTTTGGGTGGGGTGTCGTTAAGACTTGCATCACGGCAACTTCATCCATATCGCCACCCCCACCCCCAGAATAGTCAACCAAACCGGCAACACCGCACCCAGCATTATCGTGCGCAAACTGCTGATGCTACTTTTCAGACTGTCACCCTGCGCATCGATTTTGCCGCTCAGCATTTCGAATTTGTCGTCCAACCTCACACCCAACGCATCGATTTTGCCGTCCAGCACTTTGATGTCGCCGTCCAACCTCACACCCTGCGCATCGATTTTGCCGGTGAGCCTATCCTCCACCTGCTTGAGGTCATCCTTGGTCACCAAGTTTTGCTGAGCATCGACAATAACGCCGACGACACCCTCAGCCTGCCGCCGCTCAAAACTAGAATCCTGCAACTTCTGAGAAGCCGCAAGCGTGTCAAAACCAGGTTCGCTCATTGCAATGTCTCCGGTTGGGTTGTTGTTAAGATTTGCATTATGGCTATTTCATCAATGTCATTATCAGTAACGCCATCGATAGCCCGAAAGTAAACCACGCTATCGCCACGACTACAATCATCGGCATCAGATCGCCGGAACTGCCGCTCATCGCCCTTTTTTTATCTCGCAACCTGTCACCCAACGCATCGATTGTGCTGGCGAGCACCTTACCCTGCACATCGATTTTGCCGTCCAGCATTTCGAATTTGCTGTCCAGTCGATCGCTCACCCCTTTAATCTCACCACTCAACAATTTAATCTCGCCAGTGAGCCTATCCTCCACCTGCTTGAGGTCGTTCTTGGTCACCAAGTTTTGCTGAGCATCGACAATAACGCCGATGACACCCTCAGCCTGCTGCCGCTCAAAACTAGAATCCTGCAACTTCTGAGAAGCCGCAAGCGTGTCAAAATTAGGTTCGCTCATTGCAATGTCTCCGGTCGGAAAACCCAACCCAAAACGCGCGTCATCGAAACACGCCGGGCGGTGGTAAGGGCGATGGAAGCGGGAAAATTCAAGGGATGCACTCCTCTCTATTCTTGGTGGTTGTCAACACAGACCCGATAAACGGCCGCAGATATACCACGAAACAGGGGGGTATGCAAGCCGGGCGGGGCTCGGGCTGGGCGGGGATGGGGTGCGTTCCTGGTTGTGGTGTTCGTGGGTGTTGTGCCGTCCGCTGAAAACCCCCTACTTCGTCATTCTCGAGCGTTAGTGTCCGTTGCCGCCGCGCCTTTTCTTTTAAGCGGCGGCTTACGGACACTTGCGTCCTCGGGAATCTCCCTAAGACTGGCACGGACTTTGTTGAAGTTCACGGTAGTCTTAGGGAGATTCCCGAAGGTGATGAAAAATCCGCCGGGAGCGGATTTTCGCGTAAGCCCGAAGGGTTTGTATCAGGGATGATACAAACAAAAATATGGTCGCTGTCGCTCCCTATTTTTCTATCATTCGAGAATGACGGGCATAACAGATTTACGATGACCCCCGGGAGGGAACCAAGCCGGGCTATTGTAAATATAAAATATGTGGTAAAACTGCGAACACAAGGAGCCGGCAAATCTGCGTGGTCGTTATTCCCGACCCGCACAAGCCGGCAATCAAAATCATTACCGTAATGTGGCGGGATGTATCATGAGTGAAATAGTAAAACACCACTACAAAGCGTGCGGGTTGCCGAATGTCTGGATTCGGTGCAGGTGTGTGATTGACGATGCGGGAAACAAAACATTCATCATTCCCAATATACACGGGTTGCATAAAGCAATCGCACGCGACGTCGTGCATTCACCCGGCACCCTGACCGGACCCGAGTTGAAGTTTCTACGAAGCGAAATGGGACTGACACAAACCCAACTGGGCAAATTCGTCCACCGCAAACGCCTGACAATCGCCCGCTGGGAAACCGAAGAAACCCCAATCGGCGCCGTCGCCGACACGCGGATACGCAGCCTTGCGTCCGACAAGTTGAAGTTGGCAAAACTCAACCCGGAAGAACTCAGCAATAACTGGGTACCTTTGGGTAAAGCAAAAAAAGCGACTCGCTTGAATTTCTCGGTCGTGGGCGAAGGGGATGTTCGGAAAGCATATCGTCTTGTTGCTTAATTCTACGCGCTGACTGAGTGCCACGCACTGACATAGTTCCACGCACTGACAGCGCCCCCTACGCCGTCCCCCCTACTTCATCATTCACCACCACTACGGCATTCCCCCCTACTTCGTCACTCTCGAGCGTTAGTGTCCGTTGCCGCCGCGCTTTTTCTTTTAGCGGCGACTTACCGGACACCCCCGCTAACACACTGCGGGGGCAGGCTTGCGTCCTCGGGAAAAATCCGCCTGGAGCGGATTTTCGCGTAGCCCGCAGGGCGCGTATCAGGGATGATACGCGCAATCTCGTTCAGACTGGCACGGACTTTGTTGAAATTCACGGTAGCCTTAGGGAGATTCCCGAAGGTGATGAAAAATATGGTCGCTGTCGCTCCCTATTTTTCTATCATTCGAGAATGACGAGTTGTGGGCGGCTCCCTATTTTCTACCGTTCGAGAATGACGGGGTTTTTGTTACTCGTCATTCCCCCCTACTTCGTCATTCTCGAGCGTTAGTGTCCGTTGTCGCCGCGCTTTTTCTTTTAAGCGGCGGCTTACCGGACACTTGCGTCCTCGGGAATCTTCCTAATACTGGCACGGGCTTTGTTGGAGTCCACGGTAGTCTTAGGGAGATTCCCGAATCGAAGAAAAATCCGCCGGGAGCGGATTTTCGCGTAGCCCGAAGGGTTTGTATCAGGGATGATACAAACAAAACATGGTCGCCTATCGGCTCCCTATTTTCTACCGTTCGAGAATGACGAAGTGGGGGGTTATTTCCCATCCTTCAAACAATCATCGCGCCGTTGTTGGGGGTTTAGGGGGGTGAAACCGCGTACTGGTGTTGCATTTTAATTTGGAATGTGTATTATTTTGATAGTCGGCGCATTGATGTGGCGAATCCCGAACGTCTTCGGGTTGCCGCCTGATTAGACGCTCACAACAACACAGTCTCTCTCCGGATTTCTTTAGAGGTCGAAAATGTTATTCTCGTTTAAGAAAAAACCCACAACAAGCAGCGACTTTTCGGAGTTTATGCGCAATGCCTCCGCACGCGAGCAAAAGCGCGTATTCAAGAAGGTCATTGAAGAGTCCATCAAAGACCAGCAAGCAGTCATCGAACGGGCTGACCGGATAATCGCCAAGAGGAACAGAGCAAAGAGTCAGACCTTTCTCATTTCGCCCCGAAAGCTGGCTGGCAACCGGGGGCAGGATCGGTAGCGGACAACGAGTCGGTGTCGCCCGCCTGTTCGCCTCTGGTATCCCGTCCGCACATTATTTGATCAGGTTCGTGAATCACAACGAAGAGACCGAAATCTCGGAGCGGGCGCTTAAGTACGCCAAAGAACACTCTAAAGAAATTGTTCAACAGGAGACAGGAAAGTTCAGCCCGGAAAAAAACCCCGTTTCCAGTTTTATGGCGGGCTCGCCGGGAGCAGGTAAGACCGAGACTTCCAAAAAATTGCTGGCGCATGCGGGGCAGACTTTAAGAATTGATGCGGATGACTTGCGCAATCACTTTAAAGACTGCGGTTATCGGGGAACCAACTCCCATCTATTCCAGAAAGCGGTGACTAAATTAGTATACAAAATACACGATGCAGTATTAAAAAAACAAATCAGTTTTTTGCTTGACGGCACTTTTTCCAATGAAGATGTGGCGAAAGAAAACATCGAGAGATCGTTAAAAAGAAACCGGCCGGTGTTTATTTTATTTGTGTATCAATCACCGCGAATAGCATGGTACTTTATACAAAAGCGGGAAATTGCAGAAGGGCGGCGCATACGGCAAGAAGATTTTGCGGAAAAATTCTGCGCATCAAGGGAGGTAGTTAACAAAATGAAGAGAGAATTCGGAACTAAAATTACCGTCAGATTGATATGTAAGAATATCGATGGAGGCCAAAAACTTTTTAAGAAAAATGTTGAATGTATCGACGATCATATCTCGGAACGATACGACAGAAATCAGATACTGAATGAAATACGGGACTACTCTATCGAATAAACGCCTTCTTTTTAGCCTCCGCCACAACGAAAAAACAATTCAACTCCCCTGAACGTCACCACCCCAACGACAACGCCTCATGCAACTCCGCCATTCCTTTTAGTTCATGCATTCCATGCGACACCACCTCATGTTGCAAGTGGTCGGCGAATTGGCGGGAGAATAGGATGGTTTGGTTTGTGGTTTTGGTTAGGCTTTCCAGGCGGGCTACCAGGTTGACGGCGGGGCCCATTACGGTGTAGTCGAGGCGGTCGTGGGTGCCGATGTTTCCGTAGGTTACTTCGCCGGTGTTGAGGCCGATGCCGAAGCGGATGGGGGGGTGGTTTTCTTGTTGGCGTTGTTGGTTGATTTCGTTTAGGTTGGAGACCGCGCTTAGCGCCGCTTCGAGTGCGTCTTGGCAGGCTTCGGCTTGGCTTCGTTGGTCGTGCACCTCGAACACTATTAGCATCGCGTCGCCGATGAAACTTAAGATTTCGCCGCCGCGTTGCGTGACCGCGTCGCCTATGGTTTCGAAGTATCGATTGAGCATCGCCAGCATGTCGTCCGAGCCGAGCGTTTCTGACAGGCGCGTGAAGTCGCGCAGGTCGCTGAGCCATAACGCCGCGCGGATGATTTCGGAATCGCCGCGCCGCACCGCGCCGTCCAGAATCTTGCGCCCGGTGCGCGGTCCGACATACGTGTCGAGTAACGCGCGCGCCATCATGCGCAGCGAAATTGCTTCGAGCACGGGGTTGAGATGTAGCACTAAGCGCGTTAGTTGTTTGATGTCGTGTTCGCTAAATCCGCCGGCGCGGTCGGTGACCGGTATGAATATTCCGCCGGCGCCGCCGGTAAAACGGAGCGGCATGCCGAAGTAGTCGGTGCCGCCTTGCGCGGCGAGGTCGTGCAACACGGAGTGGTCGCTCTCGTCAAGGCGTTGCAAGTTACGGCGAAACGGTTTGCCCGTGTTGGCGATGTGTTGCGCCGGGCTGTTGACATAGTCGCCGGTGTTTTCCATGCCGTGTTGCATGGTTTGCTCGGCGAGGTCGCGGTCGCGCAACCAAACCACCGAGCGCGCGACGAACTGCGGATGCAGCGTGCGAAAGCCGCAACGCACCCGCCACAACGGCGCGCCCGCCGCGCTCAGCCGCGCGCACAACGCATCGACAAATTCATTCAACCGCGGCGCGCCCACGCGTCCGTCGGTCAGCACCCATTCAATCACCGCCGACGCCTTCCAAAGCTCGGCGTCCGCCTTAGTCATTAACCATTAGCCATTAACCATCACGCATCGCCATCGCCGACCACAAAATCAAAAATCCGATTCAACTCAAACTCAACGATCAACTCATCCGCCGCCTTGCGCCCATGCTCGCGCGCGACTTCATCCAAAATCAACTTGGCGGAGTGGCGGTTATACGCGCCGCCGAAATCCGCCTGCACTTTCAGCAACTGGCGCGCCTTGTCGAGCGTCATAGCGGAAAGTCGCGCGTGAGTTTTTTCGCCACCGGCGCGTTCTTCAATTGCGCGTAGTCGGGCAAGCCGCTGTCTTTGCGATAAGGCGGATAGTCTTCGCCGCGCATCAACGGCGCGAGATAGTCGCGGCAGCGCGGCGTGATGCCGAAGCCGTCCGCGCTGATGAAATGTTTCGGCACGGTCTTCTCCACGTTGGCGACCCGTCGCAGTGGCGCCGCGCCGATTTTCCAGCGGTAGGGGCGGTTGCTGACGCGCATGATTGCCGGCATCACCGCGTTGCCGCCTTTGAGCGCCATCTGCACCGCCGCCCGTCCGACCGCATACGCCTGCTCGACGTCGGTTTTGGATGCAATATGCCGCGCCGAGCGTTGCAAGTAGTCGGCGACCGCCCAGTGATATTTGTAGCCCAAATCGCGCTTCACGATGCCGGCAACCACCGGCGCGGCGCCGCCCAGTTGCGCGTGACCGAACGCATCCACCACGCCCTGGTCGGACAAAAACCGCCCGCGCGCATCGCGCACGCCTTCGGACACGACCACCGAGACATAGCCGTATTCGCGCACCTTGCGTTTGACTTGCGCGATGAACCGCTTGCGATTAAACGGCACTTCCGGGAACAACACGATGACCGGAATGTCGACGCGCGCATCCGCCGCCATCGCACCCGCCGCGGCAATCCATCCGGCGTGCCGCCCCATCACTTCCAATATAAAAACTTTGGTGGAAGTCGCCGCCATTGACGCGACATCAAAACTCGCCTCGCGGGTCGACACCGCGATATATTTTGCGACCGAGCCGAAGCCGGGACAGTTGTCGGTCACCGCGAGGTCGTTGTCCACCGTCTTGGGTATGTGAATCGCGCGCAACGGATAATTCATCGCCCGCGACAAGCGCGACATCTTGAGGCAAGTGTCCGCCGAATCACCGCCGCCGTTGTAAAAAAAATAACCGATGTCGTGCGCCGAAAACACTTCAATCAAACGCTCATACTCGCGCCGGTTTTCCTCCAAACTCTTCAACTTATACCGGCACGACCCGAACGCGCCGGCGGGAATATAGCGCAAGTTGCGAATCGCCGCGGCGCTCTCGCGCGAGGTGTCAATCAAGTCCTCGCCAAGCGCGCCGATAATCCCATTGCGCCCCGCATACACCTTGCCAATACGCGCCTTGTGCCTACGCGCAGTCTCAATCACCCCCGCCGCGCTCGCATTAATCACCGCGGTCACGCCGCCGGACTGAGCGTAAAAAGCGTTTTGGGGCGGAGTGTTTTGTCGGGTGGTCATCGGCATCATCGCGGATTAGTTGGCAGCGCGTTTGCGTTCATGGTCAGACTGAGTTTGCAACGCCGCCGCAACGCATTCATCAAGGTTATCGTATTCATCAATCCCGGTACCAAACTGCTCGTGCGGCGTATAAAAAAACTGCGTGCGATAAGAACAATCCCCAACCTTAAAAACAACAAAATTAGCCCCCCGCTCATGCCAATAAACCGTCGGACAACTAACCGTCTCATCCCCCGGCCCAAGACACAAATCGCTATCAGCCAACTGAATCTCCACTGTATTGCGATACCTCTGCATCAACATCTCACGAATGGTAGCGAGTTCGGTGTCGGTGAATTCGGGGATGGTGGGCATGGGTGGGGGTGGGGGAATTGGGTGGGGGATTTTATACTATTTGTTGGTTTGATGGGGGGGGTTATTCGTCGTTAACAAGTACTCGTCATTCCCAACAACTTCGTCATTCTCGAGCGGTAGAAAAATAGGGAGCGCCCCAACTTCGTCATTCTCGAACGATAGAAAAATAGGGAGCCGTTAGGCGACCATATTTTTCATCGCCTTCGGGAATCTCCCTAAGTCTACCGTGAATTCCAACAAAGCCCGTGCCAGTCTGAGGGAGATTCCCGAGGACGCAAGTGTCCGGTAAGCCGCCGCTTAAAAGAAGAAGCGCGGCGGCAACGGTCACTAACGCTCGAGAATGACGAGTTGTATATACCCGTCATTCTCGAACGATAGAAAAATAGGGAGCGTCAGCGACCATATTTTTCATCGCCTTCGGGAATCTCCCTAAGGCTACCGTGAACTTCAACAAAGCCTGTGCCAACCTTATGGAGATTCCCGAGGACGTAAGTGTCCGGTAAGCCGCCGCTTAAAAGAAGAAGCGCGGCGGCAACGGACACTAACGCTCGAGAATGACGAGTACTTGGGAATGACGAGTACTTGGGAATGACGAGTTGAGTTAGTTTCAACAAACTTTTACATTGCCCAAAGAGCGCATATCAAGGATGATATACACCATCTCATCCCGCAAACGTAGGTGACGGCAAAGCAATGACAGAGCAGATTTCTTCGGCGAGTGGGGAGGTGTTGGCGGCGGGGGGTGTTTTGGGGCGGGAGGTGGCGGGGTTTGTGGCTCGGGCGGGGCAGCGGGAGATGGCGGGGGCGGTTGAGGAGGTGTTGGGGCGGGGCGGGGCGTTGGTGGTTGAGTCGGGCACCGGCACCGGCAAGACGTTTGCCTATCTCGTGCCGATTGTGTTGAGCGGGCGGCGCACCATCATTTCGACCGGCACCCGGCATTTGCAGGACCAGATATTCCAACGCGATTTGCCGCAGGTGGCGCGCGCGTTGGCGGCGCCGGTGGATGCGGTTTTGCTTAAAGGGCGGGCGAATTATTTGTGTCGTTATCGTCTTGGGTTGCAGATGCAACAGGGTGATTGGCTTGGTGAGGGTGGTGATGAAGACCAAACCGAAACCGAAACTGAAACCAAAACCCAAACCGACTCCGAATCATTCCGCACCATCGAACGCTGGGCGGCGGCGACTCGCAGCGGCGATATTTCCGAAGTCGCCGGCATCAGCGAGGCGTCGCCTTTGTGGAAGCGGGTGACCTCGACCGCCGACAACTGCCTCGGCGCGCAGTGTCCCGATTTCAAGCGGTGCTTCGTGGTGAAGGCGCGCCAGCGGGCGATGCAGGCGGACATCGTGGTGGTCAATCATCACTTGTTTTTTTCCGACCTCAGCCTGAAAGCCGACGGGTTCGGCGAGTTGTTGCCGCAGCACGATGCGGTGGTGTTCGACGAAGCCCACAGCCTCGCCGAGACCGCCTCGGTGTTTTTCGGGTTCTCGGTTTCCGGCGCGCAGGTTGTGGAACTGGGGCGCGATGCGCTGGCGGCGGAGAAAGCCGAGCGCAGCGGGGTTGCGTTGGCATCCGGCGCGGCGTTGCTGGAGAAAGCGGTGCGGCAAGTGCAACGCGCGAGCAAGGCGTTCGCGGGGCAATCGGTTGACTTTGACGCGCTGCAAAACGCGGCGTTTGACCGCGCCGGCGAGGGCTTGGCGGACGCGCTCGCGCAGTTTGAGCAGACGCTCGCCGCCGCCGCCCCCGCCGGCGAGGGGCTCAAGCGTTGCCTTGACCGCTGCTTGCTGCTGCAATCGTCGTTGGACGCGTGGTTGAGTGGCCGCGACAGCAACGTGGTGCGCTGGGCGGAGATTGGCGAGCGGCGGTTTCGCTTCCACAGCACGCCGTTGAACATCAGCCGTTTCTTCGTCGAGATGATGGCGCGCGAGCCGCATCGGGGCGCCTGGATTTTCACCTCGGCGACGCTCGCGGTGGGCGATGATTTTTCCGCGTTCTGCAACCGGCTCGGGCTGCACGACGCCGAGACCCGGCGCTGGGAAAGCCCCTACGATTTCCGCCGCAATGCGCTGCTGTATTTGCCGGCGGACATGCCCGACCCGCGCGCGCCCGAGTATGCCGACGCGCTGACCGCGGTGGTCGCCGCCGTGATTCGCGAAAGCCGCGGGCGCGCGTTCTGCCTGTTCACCAGTTACGAGATGATGAACCGGGTGCATGCGCGGTTGGGCGGTGGCGGTGGTGGCGACCACGGCGGCGGCGACCACAACCACAACCCCGACGATTGGCCCCTCCTGCTACAAGGGCAGGCGCCGAAGAACGAATTGCTCGAGCGCTTTCGGCGCGGCGCGCGCTCGGTGTTGCTCGGCACCGCCAGTTTCTGGGAAGGCGTGGATGTCGTCGGCGAGCGCCTGTCGTGCGTCATCATCGACAAACTGCCGTTCGCCTCACCCGGTGACCCGGTGCTCAAAAACCGCCTCAGCGCGTGCGAGGAAGACGGCGGCAATCCGTTCATGGACATCCAAATCCCGTCCGCCATCCTCGCCCTGAAACAAGGCGCGGGACGCCTCATCCGCTCCGAAACCGACCGCGGCGTGCTGGTGCTGTGCGACCCGCGCGTGCTGTCCAAAGGCTACGGGCGGCGCTTCCTCGACAACCTGCCCGACATGCCGAGCACGCGCGAAATGGACGCGGTGGCGGCATTCTTCGCCGATGAACGCTGACATCAAGTTGCTGGCAATCGACACCGCCGGCGACGCCTGCTCGGTGGCGCTGAGCCTGCGCGGCGCGGTTATCCAACGGCTGGAAGTCGCCCCGAACAACCATTCCCGGCGCGTGCTCGACATGGCGCAAGCCCTGCTGCGGCAAGCCCGGCTGGAGTGGCGGCAGTTAGACGCGCTGGCGGTCGATGTCGGTCCCGGCTCATTCACCGGCGTGCGAATCGGCATCGGTGCCGCTCAAGGGCTGGCATATGGCGCGGGCCTGGCGGTCATTCCGGTGGGCTCGTTGGAGGCGTTGGCTGGTGCGGTGGTGTGGCGGGGTGGGGTTGGGGTTGGGGGTGGTGGCAATGGCAGTGGTGTTGGTGGCGGTGGCGGTGGCGGTGGCGAGGGCGGTGAGACCATCGTATTGGCCGCGATTGACGCGCGTATGGGGCAGGTTTACTGCGGTCTGTATGGCGTGTCGCCGGGCAAGCCGCCGCGCACGCTACGCAAGCCCGCCCTACTCGCGCCGCAAGCCGTGGCGGTCGGTGATTACGCGGAAATAGTCGGCGTCGGCAGCGGCTGGGACCGCTATGCGCCGCTCTTGCGCGACTCGTTGCAAGGGTCGGCGGTCAACTGGCTACCCGACCGACATCCCGAAGCGACCAGCGTAGCGCAGATAGCGGTTGCACGCGGTTTGCATAGCGCGGTTTCGCCGCTGGGTTTGAGCGCCAGTTATGTGAGGGATGAGGTGGCTGAGGTATAACTCGTCATTCCCAAATACTCGTCATTCTCGAGCGTTAGTGTCCGTTGCCGCCGCGCTTTTTCTTTTAAGCGGCGGCTTACCGGACACTTACGTCCTCGGGAATCTCCCTAAGACTACCGCGAACTCCAACAAAGCCCCCGCCGTCATTCCCACAACTCCGTCATTCTCGAGCGTTAGTGTCCGTTGCCGCCGCGCCTTTTCTTTTAAGCGGCGGCTTACCGGACACTTACGACCTCGGGAATCTCCCTAAGACTAGCGCTAAGCCCAAACAAAGCCCCAACCCCACTCAAAAAACCAAAAAAAACGGCGGCTTACCCGCCGCCCGCTTCGCTCGCTTTGTTCAAGTTCGTGCCAACCTTAGGGAGATTCCCGAGGTCGTAAGCGCCCGTAAGCCGCTACGCGGCAACGGGCGCTAACGCTCGAGAATGACGATACTTACAAACCGCGTCCCAAAATAAGCCAACGCCAAAACCACAAACGCAACCATCGTCCACTTAGCAACCACCCCCCCCCGCCAGCCAAAAACCACGCGTCCCAGCAGCAAGCCACCAAAGCCACCCCACGCCAGCAGCGCCAGCAGAATGTGATGGTTGAACAGTAGCAGCGAGCCGTAGTTTTCCCGTGTGGTTAGCATGCCGGTTAGTAGGTTGAGGGTTAGTAGTGCGAAGCCTAGCAGGGTTAACTGGAACAGGTTGGATTCCATCGTTTCCAGTGCGGGTAGGGCGGGGAAGAAACTGCCGGGGTTGGGTTTGCGGAGTTGTTTTTCTTGGAGCCACAGGATGAGCGCTTGGGCGAAGGCGATGCTGAGGACGCCGTAGGCGGGGATGGCGATGGCGATGTGGCGTCCGATGCCCGGTGGCAGGTTGTCCAGCGGGAAGCGCTCGCCGGGGAGCGCCGCGCCGATGAGCAAGCCGAGCAAGCCCCACGGCATGACGATGAGGCCGATGTTGAGCGTGCGTTTTGCCAGCGAGGCGGCGAGGAACAGCGCCACGGTCATCCACGCCACCAGCGAGACGACATGCCCGAGCGCCAGATTGAGCGCGCCGCCGCCGTCGCCGCTGCGATATAATTGCCCGACTAATTGCAGCGCGTGCAACACGATGACCACCGCGATTAGCCACCGGATGGTCGTTGTGCCGGACAGTTTCCGCGTCAGTTTGGACGCGGCGCGCCCGGTGGCGTGAAGCCAAATCAACCCACTGACGACGGCATACAGGCACGCGACCACGACGACATTGTGCAACAGCAAAATGATGAATGTGACTAACACCATCGTGCGATTATACACCGCGCCCGCCGCCGCTCGCCGGACGCTTGCCACGGGGTAACGCGCGATGTTCGACCAACTCAGCGACCGGCTCAAACAATCCTTCCGCGATTTGCGCGGGCGCGGGCGGCTGACCGAAGCCAACATCGCGCAGGCGATGCGCGAGGTTCGCATCGCGTTGCTGGAAGCGGATGTGTCGCTCGAAGTCACGCGCCACTTCATCGACCGCGTGAAGGCGCGCGCGCTCGACCGCGAAGTGCTGGGCGGCTTGTCGCCGGGGCAGGCGGTGGTCGGCGTGGTGCGGGACGAACTGGTGCGCCTGATGGGCGAAGCCAACGACGCGCTCAACCTGGCGGCGCAACCGCCGGTGGTGATTTTGGTCGCCGGGTTGCAGGGAGTCGGCAAGACCACCACGGTCGGCAAACTGGCGCGGCTGCTGAAACAGCGCCACCGCAAAACCGTGCTGGTCGCCGGCGCCGATGTGTATCGCCCCGCGGCGGTCGAGCAGTTGCGGCTGCTGGCAATCGACGCCGAGGCGCGCTTCTTTGACGCGACGGCGGCGGGCGCGGCGGTGGCGAATGACCCGGTCGCCATCGCCACCGCGGCGCTCGCCGAGGCGCGCAAGTCGGCGGTCGATGTGGTGCTGGTCGACACCGCCGGGCGCATGCATTTGGACGACGACATGATGGCGGAAATACGCCGCATCCACCGCGCGGTTGCGCCGACGGAGACGCTGTTCGTGGCGGACAGCATGAGCGGGCAGGACGCGGCTAACAGCGCGCGCGCGTTTGACGAGGCGCTGGCGTTCACCGGCGTGGTGCTGACCAAAACCGACGGCGACGCGCGCGGCGGCGCGGCGCTCTCCATCCGCCAGGTGACCGGCAAGCCCATCAAGTTTCTCGGCGTCGGCGAGGGCTTGGATGCGCTCGAGCCGTTCCACCCCGACCGAGTCGCGTCGCGCATTCTGGGGATGGGCGATGTGCTCTCGCTGGTCGAGGAAGCCGAGCGCAAGGTCGACCGCGACAAGGCGCAAAAAATGGCATCCAAAGTGGCGGGCGGGCGCGCCTTTGACTTGGAAGATTACCGCGACCAGTTGACGCAAATGGAGCAGATGGGCGGGCTATCCGCGCTGCTGGAAAAACTGCCGGGCCTCGACCGCCTCCCGCAAAAAACGCTCGCCGCGAACCTCTCCGGCAACCAACAAACCACGCGCACCATCGCCATCATCAACGCCATGACCCCCCACGAAAGACGCTTCCCCGCCATCCTCCGCGCCTCCCGAAAAAAACGCATAGCCCACGGCGCCGGCACCCAAGTCCAAGACATCAACCGCCTGCTGAAACAATTCCTGCAAATGCAAAAGATGATGAAGAAGATGAATAAAAGGGGCGGGATGAAGCGAATGATGGAGGAGATGAGACGGGCGGGGGTGGATGGGGGCGGGTGAATTTTGTTGGGAAGCACACACTACTCGTCATTCCCAACCACCCGTCATTCTCGAGCGTTAGTGCCCGTTGCCGCGTAGCGGCTTACGGGCGCTTACGACCTCGGGAATCTCCCTAAGCCTACCGCGGACTTCACCAAAACCCCCGCCGTCATTCCCGCTTTCTTGCAAGCGAGAAACCCAAACCCCGCCATTCCGGCAGTCTTTTGAGCCGGAATCCATGTGTCTTGGATGTGTGGCGTTGGAACGGCGGCTTACTCGCCGCCTGCTTCGCCCGCTCCGTTTGAATCCGTGCCAACCTTAGGGAGATTCCCGAGGACGCAAGTGTCCGGTAAGCCGCCGCTAAAAGAAAAAGCGCGGCGGCAACGGACACTAACGCTCGAGAATGACGGAGTTGGGGGTTATTTTTCTACCGTTCGAGAATGACGACAAAGGGGCCCCAAAGCGGTAAAATACGACATCCGCTTAAATTCCCCCGTGCGACCGACACCGGAGACTGAACATCAACACCCCGGCAAAAGAAAAACGCTTCCTGGATGCGCTGGAATCCTTGTTCACCGGCGCCGAAGTGGAGGGCGATTCCGGCTTCGTCAACTTGATGCGAATGAAGCGCGACTATTTTCGCTCCATCCGCCCGAAACTGATGGAGAGCATCGACAAGCGCGCGGAAAAAGACACCAACTTTCGCGAGGAACTGTTCGACAAACTCTACACCTTCTTCAGTTGCTACTTCTGCGAAAGCGGCTCGATTTACTTCCGCCACCTTTCGGCTTTTCGCAAAACATACGAGCGCGTGTATGCGGACGGGCAGGATGTCGCGTTGTCGTGGAAGACGCGGATGCTCTACTACGTCAAGTCCGATGTGCTGGTGCGCTCCATGCCGGTGACGTTGAGCGAGGAAGGGCAACCGCAAAACACGCGGCGGTTTTATTTTGACGCTTCCGAAGTTGAGCATAAAAAGAACAACGAACGGCGCGAGTTTATTTTTGCCTTTGGTGAAGTGAAGCGGGAGAAGGAGGGGCGGGTTGTTCATCTCAGGGTTGCGTATTCCAGCCGCGGCACAAGAACCAAAACCGATGACATCCTCAAGCAATCGCGCAAAGCCGGCGTCTCACTCACCGACGAGCATCTGACAAAAGCCACCGGCGTGTTTCGCCGCCAGACCGAAGCGGACTTTTTCATCAACAAAGACGCGGGAGGGTTTCTGCGCGAGCAGTTTGACTTGTGGGCGTATCAATACATCTTTCAAGAAGTCACCATCTTTGAGGAAAAAAGAATTACGCAAATTCAAGCCATCAAAGACACCGCCTACGACATCATCAACTTCATCGCCCAGTTTGAAGATGAACTGCGCCGCGTGTGGGAAAAACCGAAGTTTGTGCGCGGAGTGAACTATGTCGTCACGCTGGACAAACTGACGGACGCGGTTCTAAAAAAGATAACCCAACACAAAGGCGCAAAAGCGCAAATAAAAGAATGGCGGGAACTGGGGATGGTGGATGAATCGTTTTCAATGCAGGCAATTTTCAACGGACAGAAAAGCATGGCAGACAAAAACGGCGCGGGCGGCGATTACCGATTTCTGCCGTTGGATACAAAGCATTTCAAGGAGTTGGAATTGGAAATTCTTGACGGGTTGGGGAATTTGGATGAGGTGTTGGATGGGGAGTTGGTGCATAGCGAGAATTGGCAGGCGTTGAATAGTTTGCGGCGGCGGTATGAGGGGAAAGTGAAGTGTATTCATATAGATCCGCCGTATAACACCAAGACAAGCGGGTTTCTTTATCGTAACGAATATCAACATTCCAGTTGGTTGACGATGATGGAAAATCGTATTGGCGGCTCTTTGGAAATGTTGTCGGGAGACGGTTTATTTTTGTGCCATATTGATGAGAACGAATATGAAAGGTTGCATTTACTCGTGGATGACATTGATTTACTCAATGCCGGAACTATCATTTGGGATAAGCGGAATCCCATGACCGGAGGGCATGGTATCGCCAATCAGCACGAGTATGTCATATGCAGGTCGAAGAACGGGCAGACGATTAATCTTCAAAGCAAAAATATTGAAGTGATGTTGAAAAAAGCCGCGCAGTTGATAAAAAAACAAGGGGGTGTTACCGAGCAAACCAAACAGCAATACGCTGACTGGGTTAGGAATAATTCCAAGTTGAGCGGAGGTGAGCAGGCGTATTGTTTTTTGGATGAACAGGGATGTATTTATCAAAGCGTAAGTTTAAGAGCGCCGGAACCACGAACAGACCAGAAATTTTTTAAGCCGTTAACTCATCCGGTATCCGGCAAGCCTTGCCCCGTTCCGCCAAATGGTTTTTCCCGCACACCTGAAACGCTTCAGATGATGCTAAAAAAAGGAGAAATTATTTTCGGGTCTGATGAAACGACACAGCCTCGGCAAAAGCGCGTTTTATTGGAAGACTCAAAAAATCAAATCACTTCGGTAATGCAGGAAACCCGACGAGGCAAAGCAGACCTTGATAAACTGGGGTTGGAGAATTTTCCGTATTCCCATTCAGTGTTTTTCTATATTGAGTTAATCAGCGCCGGGACAGAGGAAGGAGTAGGTTTTGTTGTTGATTTTTTCGCCGGCTCCGGCACCACCGCCCACGCAGTCATCAACCTCAACCGCGAAGACGGCGGCAACCGAAAATATCTGCTTATCGAAATGGGAGACTATTTTCACACCGTGCTACTCCCGCGCATAAAGAAAGTGGTCTACTCCAAAGACTGGCGAGACGGAAAACCCGTTTCCCGTGAAGGCGTCAGCCACCTCCTCAAATACTACGGCTTGGAACAATACGAAGAAACCCTGAAAAAATCCCACTACCAAGACGGCAAACAACTCGAACTGGACAGCGCAAAATCCCCATTCGAACAATACATATTCTTCAGCGACGACAAACTCGCCCACGCCATACAACCCAACAAAAGCAAAACCAAACTGGAAATCAAACTCAACAACCTCTACCCCGACATAGACATCGCCGAATCCCTATCAAACACCCTAGCCAAACCCATCCGCCACCGCACCGCGAATGATGTAACCTTCGCCGACGGCACCACCGAAAAAACCAACCCGGCAAAAATGACGGAACAGGAGAAGCGGCATTTTATTGGGTTGATTAAACCTTATTTGTGGTGGGGGGAGTGCTAGGCGTATAATGCTTGGCACACTGGAGACATCTTATGAATTTTGACTTGCACATTGAGAATATCGGCAAACTAACCGATGCGACAATTCGCATTGGGCGGTTCACCGTGTTTGCGGGACCGAATAATACGGGGAAGAGTTTTGTTTCTAAATTTTTGTATTCGATTCTCGATGTCATGAACTCAACATCTGTTGGACACCAGATAGGGGGACATTGGGGTTATTTTGTTTCGATTGAGCCGATTCTGGATTACATAGAAAGAGGCGAAAATCCGAAACAAAATACCGAAGAGATAAGAAAACTACGCAAGGAGATTTTAAGGTTGAAGAGTATAATAGAGTACGCTCCGCTCGCCGATCCAAGGAAGATGGACGGCTATCTGGCCGATATTAAAATAGGAATAAGAGACATAAAAGAAATGCTTCCAGATGTCCGTAGTTCTATCGAACCTTGGGCAAATAAAATTGCGTTGAATGATTTCAGTGCACTTGAGCCCATTTTTAATTTACTAGAAAGGCAACTTGATGACGCAACTGGATTAATAAACTCTGTTATAAGAGAACGAATCACAGAAAGTTTAATTGCAAATTTTCAAGTAGAAAAACTTTCTGACTTGCGCGGGACGAAAGATATACCGGCTAAATTTGAGAGCGGTGAATTTGGCAAATTCGAAATTGAAAATGGGGAAATGGATTGCACTATAACTAGTGCTCGGTTGCCGGAATTTTCCAACCTTATTTACTTAGAATCCCCTGTCTATTCCAAATTAAAAACCGCACTTGAAAGCATTCGTTTTGATTCCTCAAGACGGGATGAGAAGCGGCTTAGTGGGGTTCCGGAATATTTTTATAACCTGGTGGATGCGTTGAGATCTAGATACAAAGGCGACATTGTTTTTCCGGAAGTATATGAAAGGCTGACCGGAAAAGATGTTCTCGGCGGCAAAATTGAAATTTCGGGACTTGGTGAATTGCGATTCCAAGAAAACGACCGCAGTTTTCCGATGTCGGCAACCGCCACAGGGACTGCCAACCTCGGCATTCTGGCATTGTTGATTGAACGCAAGATATTAGGCAAGAACTCTGTCATTTTCATTGACGAACCCGAAGCACACCTGCATCCTGCTTGGCAAGTTGAGATGGCGGAAGCCTTGTTTGATTTGGCAAAAGGCGGCGCCAATGTCGTCATCGCCACCCACAGCGCAGATATTCTGAAATGGCTGGAAGTGCATGTAAAAAATAATCCCGACGATGAAAAACTGGTTGCCTTGAATAAATTCCCGGTCAATGGCGACGCAACCAACGAGCAGAATTTTAGCGATAAGATAGCAGACATTAAGCAAGAGTTGACCAAGCCATTTGCTGATTTATACGTGGCTGGCTTGTGATGTCTCTCGACCGTTTCATTGTGCCAATAAAGGTTGTCGGACGACCTCTTGGAAAAAAATACAACGCATACGCGATGGACAGTTCCGACGCGAAAAAGGATATGCGAAAAACGATTGATTTGGGAACTTGCCATTGTTGCGATTATTTTGTGGTGAGTGCCCAATCTATTATCCTCATCGAAGAGACGCAGTTATCAAAAACTGTAAATAAAATCAGAGGCGAATATCACTATCTCAATAAGAAAGACCAAAATGAAATCGTAAATAAACTCATCCGAAATGAAATGCAATTAAAAGCCTACGGTGCCATGCTGGTTTTATGCCGTTTGTCGGCAAAATGTGACAGCGCAAAGCAGCTGATTGAAAGCAAGGGGTATCAGTTTTGGCTTGTTGCCAGTAGCATAGATACGGCGGATGAACGAAGATATTTTGATAATCAAGCAGCCTCCTTAAAGGGAGACTTGAAAGGGGCTCTGGGAGAAATTTTGTTGGACGATGTGAGTGTGTTAACGGCTAAAGTTTTGAAAAAACGACTTTCGGATAATGCAACCACACCTTGAACCCCTAACCCAACATCTCAACTACGGAGATCTGCCGGAAACTTGGCGAGTACCCGAGGATGAGCGGTTTTCTGTTGAGAAAACGTTATACGACTATCAAACGGATGCCTTGCAAAAAGCCGCGCGGGCGTTGTTTCTTTATTATGGGGAAACGCATGACTGGGTTTCCGGCAAACCCTGCTCTGTCCCGCCAAATGGTTTTTCCCGCACACCTGAAACGCTTCAGATGATGCTAAAAAAAGGAGAAATTATTTTCGGGTCTGATGAAACGACACAGCCTCGGCAAAAGCGCGTTTTATTGGAAGACTCAAAAAATCAAATCACTTCGGTCATGCAGGAAACCCGGCGAGGCAAAGCAGACCTTGATAAATTAGGGTTGGAGAATTTTCCGTATTCCCATTCAGTGTTTTTCTATATTGAGTTAATCAGCGCCGGGACAGAGGAAGGAGTAGGTTTTGTTGTTGATTTTTTCGCCGGCTCCGGCACCACCGCCCACGCAGTCATCAACCTCAACCGCGAAGACGGCGGCAACCGAAAATATCTGCTCATCGAAATGGGAGACTATTTTCACACCGTGCTACTCCCGCGCATAAAGAAAGTGGTCTACTCCAAAGACTGGCGAGACGGAAAACCCGTTTCCCGTGAAGGCGTCAGCCACCTCCTCAAATACTACGGCCTGGAACAATACGAAGAAACCCTGAAAAAATCCCACTACCAAGACGGCAAACAACTAGAACTGGACAGCGCAAAATCCCCATTCGAACAATACGTATTCTTCGCCGACGACAAACTCGCCCACGCCGTACAACCCAACAAAAGCAAAACCAAACTGGAAATCAAACTCAACAACCTCTACCCCGACATAGACATCGCCGAATCCCTATCAAACACCCTAGCCAAACCCATCCGCCACCGCACCGCGAATGATGTAACCTTCGCCGACGGCACCACCGAAAAAACTAATCCGGCTAAAATGACGGAAGAGGAAAAGGGGCATTTTATTGGGTTGATTAAACCTTATTTGTGGTGGGGGGAGTGATGAGCCAGTCAAATTCCCCGCGAGATTCATGGAATTTTGGATCGGAAAAAGAGAGTCTCATACATAAAATTCATAGCTATCCGGCGAAATTCCCTGGATTTATAACTACGAAAGCTTTTGAATATGCCGAAAAAAACGGCATAGATGTCAATACTGTTGCAGATGTATTTTGTGGCTGTGGCACTACTGCTGTAGAGGCAAAAAGGAAAGGGAAAAATTTTTGGGGATGTGATATAAATCCCGTTGCTACGCTAATTGCACAAGTTAAAACTAAACAATATAAGGATGCTATATTGGAAACATATTTCTCGGCTATAGAAAGGAGATTCGACTCAATAAAAATAAAGAAGAAAGATATCACTAACATTCATGAGAGAATCCAGTACTGGTTTGATGAAGACAATATGAAGGATTTATTGAAACTAAAGAAATCAATTATGTTGGAAATTTCCAAACATAGTCCGTATCAAAAATTCTTTCTTTGCGCTTTTTCCAACATATTAAAACCAACATCCAATTGGTTGACGAAGTCAATCAAACCTCAAATTGACCCCAATAAATGCCCGAGTGATGTTATGGAAGCATTTAGAAAACAAGTTGACTTTATGAGAAGAGCAAACAAGGAAAATGTTTTTCCTAAGCCAAACAGGTCAAGCATTAAGGTGATGAAGAAAAATTTCCTTTCTATGAGTGAGAAAAAACATAGAGCGGATCTGATTGTTACAAGTCCGCCATACGTAACATCATATGACTATGCAGATATACATCAATTGTCGACACTGTGGTTTGAATTTTGCTTTGACCACCGTGATTTAAGGAAAAATATGGTGGGAAATATGTATGGAATAAAAAGTCCATCTACAAAGGATATATCTTCTTTGCCTGATATCGGGCAAAGAATTTATGCAAATCTTTTGAAAAAACATAAAGCCAAAGCAGCTTCCACCGTAAAATACTTCATAGATATTAGCAGGGCTGTAGAAAAATGCTATAAAATTGTAAACAAAAAAGGAATGGTCGTGTTCGTAATAGGCGACACTAACTACAGAGGTGTAAAAATCGAAAACTCACTTTTTCTGAGGAAATGTATGGAGAGTGTTGGATTTCGGAAAATTAATACAATTCCTCGTCAAATTTCATCGAAAATACTAACACCCTATAGGGATTCGAAAGGACGTTTTACCAGAAGCACTGGGAAAAAAGACGTTTACAAAAGCGAAACTGTAGTTATAGGCAGAAAACTATGATACAAGAAAAATTATCTATACGTCCTTACGCTAGGCTCTTGGCAATGCTGGGGGACCAGCTCATTAAGAATGAGCAAATCGCTCTTGTGGAAATTATTAAAAATTCCTACGATGCGGATGCCGATTGGGTTAATGTGCGCTTTGAAAATTTCAATGAGGATATGTCTGCAAACGAAGAATCCAGCATTGTGGTAGAAGACAACGGATGCGGAATGACCCCTGATGATATACGGAATGCTTGGATGAATCCTGCCACACCGCAGAAATATAACAAAAAGCAAGCAGGAAAAATAAACACCCCAAAAAATGAAAGAGTTATACAGGGTGAAAAGGGTATTGGTCGCTTTGCCGTTCTCAAATTAGGAAAAAAGGTAACCGTATCTACCAAGACCTCAAGTTCAGAATTTGAATCAGTACTCGAGTATGATTTTACAAGATTTGATGATGATTTTACTTTAGAAGGCAAGGAAGAAAGGGAGATTTTCTTAGATGAAATTAAAATAGATTACTCAGAAGTTACTGCACCTAATTCTATAAAAGAACATCAAGGAACGATTATAAAAATACAAAAATTGAAAAATATGGATATATGGAACGCGGATGTCATAAGAAGATTGTGTAAAGATATTTCCAACTTAACAGATCCTGTTTCAAAAATGGTTGGCCGGAAACCTGCTGACAATTTTAAAGTATCTGTTATTTTTAATGGAGAACTTCAACCTGTGGAGGATGACAGCATAGAAGATTTAAGAGGGTTGATGGAGAACAAATCGGTATTAAGAATAAGCGGAAATTTTGACTCCAATGAAAATCTCTACATTTTCACACAGAGTGAAGACGAGAGTGATGAAGTAAAAATATCTGTAAATAGCCCAAAGATAAAAGGCTTATGGATATGGAGAAAACGTTTCGGACGAGAAGATGGTGCAGATAAGGATCCAAAAAACTATCAATGTGGTGATTTCAAATTCCATTTTAATATTTTTGATTTTTCACGTGGCATACCAGGGAAGTATGAACTCACACAGCAACAAAAAAATATACTAAAGGGTCATAGGATTTATCTTTACAGAGATGATGTGAGAGTTTATCCCTACGGTGATCCAGATGATGACTGGTTGGGAATAGATGTAACACGGGGGACTGGAAGAGCAGGAGATTCTTTCAGTAATGATCAGATAATCGGTTGGATTGATATTTCCCAGAAAGATAACCCCGACCTGAGAGATAAAACTAACAGGGAGGGGCTTATAGAAAAAGGAGATGCCACCAGAGATTTAATTTTTCTAGTGCAGGCATTCTTATCTTATATCAAGCAACATTCATATGCACAATATGAGCAGAGAAAAAGAGATAAAAATGTTGCTGAGATGGTGCGTGGAAAGGCTGTTACAAATCATTTGGCTGACCTGAAAAGCAATCTTGTGAAGAAAGGATATAAGCCGGAAGCCCGTCAGGCTGCAAAAATAGAAAAGGAATACAAAAAGGAATTAGATCATCTTGTTTATCGTGCCGAGGTAACGGAAGATTTGGCGGGCGTTGGCTTGTCTGTGGAAATGACATCACATGACATTATGCTTATGATGGATAGAGCTCAGGAGACAGCAAAAAAAATAGCAAAGCTGGCAAGAAATTGTGGCGATGATGAAATACAAGAACAAGCAACTATTCTGGTGGGAATTTTGACTCAAATCAGCGATGGGATGCAAGATGTTCAGAGTCTTTTCAAATCAGCCAAGAGACGGAGAAAAAGCATCAGAATTGAATCAATACTGGATAAAATCTATGACCTTTATAAAAGTTTACTTGAAAAAAGAGGAATTCATTACGAGAAAGAAGTGCTTCCTGGTTCCCCATTGGTAGCGGACACAAACGATGGGGTTGTCATGCAGGTGTTGATAAACCTTTTCGACAATTCCGCATACTGGCTCAATACCGTTAACAGGGAACAAAAAGAGATAAAGGTTATAGTGAATGGTGAAAAAGGAGAATTAATTTTTTCTGACAACGGTCCGGGTATAGACAAAGAAGATTTACCTTACATCTTTGAGCCATTTTATTCAGGGAAGGGGCAGGAAGGCAGAGGATTGGGATTATACATAGCAAAACAGTTGCTTGAGAGGCATGACTATTCTATTTCTGTTGTTGAACGGGAAAAAGACAAGGTGCTAACTGGAGCTAATTTTTCGGTAAATTTTTTTCGCGAGGAAAATTAAATGAACAATGATGAACTTAAAAAACTCATGTCAGGAATTGCAGTTGTGATTGATGATTCTTTGGAGAAAAATGGCACAGCGAAGAGCGATAAGATCGGTAAGATAGTAGAGAAAATCAAAGATCAAGAAATACCTTTATACATAGAGAATGAAATTCCATCAGATCTGACTTGTAACAATTTACTACGCTCGGCAAGTTTTGTGTTGTTAGATTGGAAGTTGTGGTCTGATGATTCATCGGAACTGGAGAGCAAGGGTATCCAGGATAATATCGATTTTCTGATAAGGGCAAAGAGTCACTTTATTCCTGTTTTCATTTTTACGAATGAAGACCCCGAAGACATAAAGGATGAAATCTGTCCACATGGTCTTTATGATAAGGAGCATGTAGGGAAAAATTTCATATTTATTGAACGAAAGTCTGATCTCACAGAGGGAGAGGGAGACCTTTTCGGTCTTATCAATAACTGGATAAATAAAAATGCTTCTGTTTACACCTTGAAAGCTTGGGAACAGGCATTTTATGAAGCAAAAAGAAACCTTTTTAGTTCAATGTATGAGAAGAGCCCCAGTTGGCCCAAAGTGTTCTGGTCGTCTTACAAAAAGGATGGCGCAGACCCAAGTTCATCTATGGTTAATCTTATAAATAATAATATATTAGCACGCATGGAAACTGATATTTTTGCAGATAGAGTGTTGAGCAAACGACCATACGCAATAGGCAGTGAAGATATTAAATCTGTTTTGGAGGGTGCAAGTTTCATAAAAGACTTACCAGATAGTGATATAAGGAGTGGAGATTTATTTAAGTGCGAAAAAGAATATTTAATTAACATTCGTGCGGACTGTGATTGCTTACCAAGGGGAAAGAATAAAACTGTTGATAGTATTGAATTGTTTTGTCTGAAAGGAAAGCCTTTGGGAAATAACAAGGTTAAGGATCTTTATAACATGGGCCATTTTAACGAGAGAGTATGGCAATCTATCGTATTCGGAGTTAACGGTGGAGAGACCATTGAATTTGATCACCGGAATTTAATAAAAAAGCCATTTAGCGAGTTGAAAAATAAACGTGTTGGACGTCTTATTCACCCATATATAACCAGGATTCAACAGCGCTACGCATTTTTTCTTCAGCGCCAAGGACTCCCCCGAATACCCGAAGAAGCCATAGATATGGATACGAAAAAGTGACCGCTCCCGCCCTTGAACCCCTAACCCAACTCCTAAACTACGACGACCTGCCCGAAACATGGCGGGTGCCTGATGCGGGTCGGTTTTCCGTTGAAAAGACGTTATACGACTATCAAACGGACGCCTTGCAAAAAGCCGCGCGGGCGTTGTTTCTTTATTATGGGAAAACGCATGACTGGGCTGCCGGCGAGTCATTGGAAACAAACGCGGAGCGCAAGAAAGATTTTGCGGATTTGTATCGGGATTTTCCTGTTTCCTATTTGAAAAAATACGAAAGCCGGGCGGATGAAAGGAACCGGAATGAGAGTCAGGTATTTCGCATCCTGTCAGACTTCATCAGGCCGTGGGGCGATTTGATTTCATACCATAACCTCATCAACCGCATGTGTTTTTGGATGGCGACGGGAAGCGGCAAGACGCTTGTGATGGTCAAACTGATTGAGTATCTGCATTGCTTGCAACGGCACAACGAAATACCGCCGCATAACATGTTGATTCTTGCGCCGAGCGAGCATTTGATTGGGCAGATACGGCGCACGGTTGACGAATTCAATCAGTCCGGGTTGTTGATTGATCTTGTTCCGCTTCGGGAGATGCACCGCGGTCGGCAGGCGCGGCTTGGCGAGGCGGTTACCGTGTATTACCACCGCAGCGACAACATTTCCGATGTGCAGAAAGATGCGTTGACTGATTACCGCATGTATGAAAACGGCGGGAAGTGGTTCATTCTTTTGGACGAGGCGCACAAGGGCGGCAAGGAGGATTCCAAGCGGCAGGCGTATTACGCGATTATGGCGCGCGAGGGTTTTTTGTTTAATTTCTCCGCCACTTTCACGGACAAAGAGGACATTGTTACGACCGTCAAAAAATACAATCTGGAAGAGTTTATAAAAAACGGGCGCGGAAAAAATATCTACCTGAATGAAAAAGAATACGAAGCGTTTAAGCGCAAGGGGGAGGAGATAAACTATTCCGAGCGGCGGAAAATCGTGTTGAAGTCGCTGCTCACGCTGGGGTATGTCTCCATGCGGGTTAAAGAACTTCGCCGCGATACCGGGTTGGCGCAACTCTATCACCTGCCGCTGATGCTGACGTTGGTCAACTCCGTGAATACCGATATTGAAAATGCACAAAATGATTTATGGGCGTTTTTCCAAATCTTGCGCGAGATTGCCACGGGCGAGATTGACGAGGCGCTTTTCCGCGACTCAAAGGACGAACTGATTACCGACTGGGAAAACGCACAACCGCTTTTCGGAGGACATAGCGGGGGCGTTACCGGCGTCGGTGAGAATTTCATTAAGACCCTCAAGGTCGCCGATTTGCGTGAAGCGGTTTTTCTCAGCCGCAGGAAGGGCGCGTTGCAGATTATTCGCAGCGGCGATAACAAAGAACTGGCGTTTCAACTGAGAAATGCCGACTCGCCGTTTGCCCTGATACGCATCGGCGACACCGCCAAGTGGCGCAATAAACTGCTGGTCGGGTATGAGGAAACAACCACGCTGCAAGAGAAGTCGTTTTTTGACGGGTTGGAGAAAAGCGCAATCACCATTCTGATGGGCTCCCGTTCATTTTTCGAGAGTTGGGATTCAAACCGCCCGAATGTTATCAATTTCATCAACATCGGCGGGAGTGACGCAAAGAAATTTGTCGTGCAATCGGTTGGCCGCGGCGTGCGCATAGAGCCGTTGCCAAATCAACGTTGCCGTTGCAGCCGCCTCGTGTTGGAAGGCGAAGAAAAAAAGGCGGTGGACACCATTCGTGACGGCGTGCAACCGGTAGAGACGCTATTCCTCTTCGCCACCAATCGCAAAGCCGTCAAGTCCGTGCTGGAAGGGTTGGAAACCGAGAGGACCGCCGCGTTTGAATCGCTGGAAGGTTTCCAGAAAGCGCCGATACCCAAAATCCACGGGCGTGAGATGCCGTTGCTGATACCCGAATACCGGGATGCGCCCAAAACGGCTTCGAGGCTGCCGTTTTCACTGAGCGCCGAGACGAAACTGCGGTTTGAGGAATGGCTTGCGAGAACATCCGATGCGGTGCTGGCGGTGCGCGATGGGCTGGCTCCGCCGCAGATTGCCGAATTGCACGAGATGGCTGCGCAACCGGCAAACCTGACGGTTGAGTCCGGCAAGCATTATGCGCGCTTGCCGTTTTTGCAGAGCCGGCTGATGTCGCATCTTTCCAAGACCGCGAAAGTATCGGACAGCGTGCGGGAAATTAACGATGAAGATATCGTCCACTTCCAACAGATTCGCGCTTTCCCTGAGCATGTCCGCGAACTGCAAAAGAAAATTGAAAACGTCAAGCAAGGCAGAGCGTCTAATCAAGAGATAGGCGACCTGGCAGTGCAACTTGCGAGCGAAGAAATCACGCGGGAAAATTTCGACCGGAAAGTTGCGGGGCAAACCACCGAGACGTTCAACGACCTGCTCATCAAAAAACTCATCGGGCATTACTACCTGCCGGTGGCGCTGGGAAATGAAAAAGCGAATTACATACAGCACATCATCAAGGTTGAAAGCGAGGTACGTTTCGTGAATGCGCTGGAAGCGTGGGTCGATAAAGAGGACATTCCCTGGGATGCATGGATGTTCAGCAAACTCGATGAATCCCTGGACCGGATTCATATCCCTTACTTCGATGACTCAGTGAACGACTACCGTCGCTTCAAGCCCGATTTTGTGTTCTGGATGTGCCGAAAGAATGAATATCGAATCGTGTTTGTCGACCCGAAGGGAACCGAATATGCCACGGCATATCGTAAAATCGACGGCTATAAAACTCTGTTCACGCAGAGTGGCAAATCCCGTTTTTTCAAACACCGCCCGGATTGGCGGGTTTCCGTGAACCTGCTCTTCTACAACCCGAGCGGACAGCCCGCGCAGGCTTACCAGCGCTACTGGATAAGCAACCCTGAATCAATTTTTGCGCCAGATACTGAATAGTGCATCGGCGGCTGGATTCTCGCGTCCCCCGCTAACACACTGCGGGGGCAGGCTCTGCGGGAATGACGAACTACTACTCGTCATTCCCACCACTTCGTCATTCTCGAGCGTTAGTGTCCGTTGCCGCCGCGCTTTTTCTTTTAAGCGGCGGCTTACGGACACTTGCGTCCTCGGGAATCTCCCTAAGACTGGCACGGGCTTTGTTGGAATTCACGGTAGCCTTAGGGAGATTCCCGAAGGCGATGAAAAATATAGTCGCTACCCAGCCCGTGCAAAAACTCAAGCCGCCGCAAGCCAATCGTCTGGCGCGGTTTGTTGTTTTAGCGATGCTCGCGCCGGGCGGGGATGTTCTTGCTTAAAAAACGCCGCTCAAGCCGGCGCCGGGGAGGGCTCCGCCAATCTCGCGCACAGCGTCTCAACGCCCATGAGGTTGATGACCCGTTTCAGGTTATACGCCAGCATACACATACCCGCTTCCGCCTTGACTTTATCCAAACCACGCAGCAGAAACCGACCGCCACCCATCATCTGTTTGATGTTGCCGAACGGATGCTCGCTCAAACTCGCCCGCAAACGCATCAACTCCGGATGCGCCACCGACCGCCGGTGCATGCGCTCCACCACCGACTCATGATAAGGACGACTGATGCTGCGCCGCCGACTGCCAGTGCACTGACTTCGCATACCGCAACCACCGCAAGCATCAGTCGTGTAATGCCGCGTCTGCTTCTTCGCCTCGTTGCGATAACGCCGCAACACCTCGCCAGCCGGACAAGTATAAACATCGCGCCGACCATCATATCTAAACCGCGCGCGGCTGAAATAATCACCGCGCGGATGCGACAACTTCGCGCGCGGCACCACCGCCGTTATACCCGCCGCCTCACACGCCGCACCCTGCGCGCCATTCTGATATCCCGCATCCGCCAACACCGTCAATCCCTTCACCCCCAAAGCCGCCTTCGCTCGCTTCGCCATGCCATACAACTGCCGACGGTCGTTGCTCTCAGTGGTCACTTCATGCGCCGCAATCAACTTGTGCTTGCCATCCACCGCCGTCTGCACATTGTAACTCACCGCTCGACCGCCGCCCGCTTGACGCATCAGCCGCGCATCTCCCTCGCCCTTCACCACCTGAGCACCACCGCGACCGCGCAACTCCGCCGACAACCCATCCAACTTGCCCTTATGCGCATCCAACGCCGCCAACGCCGCGCGCACCGCCGACACTTCCGCCACTTCATCCACCGGCGCATCCGACGCATCCGACGCTTCCAACAACTCTCTATACGCCGCCACTTCGCGCTCCACTTGCGCCATCTCACGCCGTATCCGCGCCGCCGTATAAACCGACTTCTTGCCCGACACCGCGCCAAACTTGGAACCATCCACCGCCACCAACTCGCCGCCATACAACCCCGCCCGACGACAAAAATCCACAAACCGCGCGCACACCCCCGACCACGCCGCCGCATTGTCCCGACGAAAGTTCGCAATCGTCTTGAAGTCCGGACGCAAATCTCGCAACAACCACTGCAACTCCTGATTGCGACCACACTCCCTCTCCAAACGCCGACTCGACCGAATCTGATTCAAATAACCATACACAAACAACTTCAACATCATCCCCGGATGATACGGCGGACGACCGGTCGCCGCCGCCACCACCTTGCCAAAACCCAACTCTAACAAATCCAACTTATCCACAAACCGGTCAATCACTCGCACCGCATTATCCGCCGCCACACGCTCATCCAGCGTCACCGCAAACAACGCCGACTGATGACGCGATACCCCTTCAACATGACCCATCCCCGAATCCCCCCATATGAAAATCAAAGTCAAAGAATTTTACCCGAATGGGACGAGTTTTTACACGGGCTGTATCGCTCCTTATTTTTCTATCATTCGAGAATGACGAAGTTGAGGCTGGGGGTTTATTTACCCATCCATTTCCCGCTATACTCCCCCCTCATTCGCCCCCCGCGCAGGGGGTTTTCGGTGGTTTTTTTATAGGTGGGTGCAAAGTGACGATTACCGGCGCTGAGATTCTTGTCCGTTGTTTGCAGGATGAGCAGATTGAGTTTATTTTTGGCTACCCCGGCGGGGCGGCGTTGCATATTTATGATGCGTTGTATCGCCAGGAGGCGGTCAAGCATATTTTGGTGCGGCACGAGCAGGGGGCGACGCATGCCGCCGATGGTTATGCCCGCTCGACCGGCAAGCCGGGGGTGGTGTTGGTGACTTCGGGACCGGGGGTGACCAACACGGTCACCGGCATCGCCACGGCTTTTATGGACTCCATTCCGATGGTGGTTATCACCGCGCAGGTGCCGTCCACGCTGATTGGCGACGACGCTTTTCAGGAGGTGGACACGGTCGGCATCACGCGCCCGTGCGTCAAGCATAACTTCCTCGTCAAGGACGTCGCCGACCTCGCCACGACGATGAAAAAGGCGTTCTATCTCGCCACGTCGGGGCGCCCCGGTCCGGTGGTTGTGGATGTGCCCAAGGACATCACCAACGAAACCGCGGCGTATGATTACCCCAAGCGCGTCGCCATGCGCTCCTACCAGCCGCGCAGCAAGGGGCACAGCAAGCAGATTGCGCGCGGCGTGGATTTACTGTTGCGCGCCAAGCGTCCGATTATTTACACCGGCGGCGGGGCGGTGCTCGGCGACGCGCAAAAGCCCTTGCGCGAATTGGTCGACCTGCTCGGCTTTCCGTGCACCACCACGCTGATGGGGCTGGGCGCGATCGCCGCGTCCAACCGCTATTTCCTCGGCATGCTCGGCATGCACGGCACTTACGAATCCAACATGGCGATGCATGACTGCGATGTCATGCTCGCGGTCGGCGCGCGTTTTGACGACCGCGTGACCGGCGACTTGGAAAAATTTTCGCCCGGCACCCGCATCGTGCAAATCGACATTGACCCGTCGAGCATCGGCAAGAACGTGGCGGTGGAAGTGCCCATCGTCGGCGACTGCGGCGACGTGCTCGGCGAGATGGTGAAACTGGCGGCGCCGCGCCTCGATGAAATCGAGCGTCCGGCGGTGGAGCGCTGGTGGCGGCAAATCGATGAGTGGAAGTCGCTCGACTCGCTCGCTTACACGCACAGCGACGAGGTCATCAAGCCGCAGTATGTCGTGCAGAAGATGATGGAGGTGACCGGCGGCGATGCGTTCGTGACGTCCGATGTCGGGCAGCATCAGATGTGGGCGGCGCAGTATTACGGCTTCGAGGCGCCGCGCCGTTGGATTAATTCCGGCGGGCTGGGAACGATGGGTTTCGGTTTGCCGGCGGCGATGGGCGTGCAACTCGCGCATCCGAAAGAAGCGGTCGCCTGCATCACCGGCGACGCCAGCATCATCATGTGCATTCAGGAATTGTCCACCTGCAAACAATACGACCTGCCGATTAAAGTCATCAACCTGAACAACCGCTACATGGGCATGGTGCGCCAGTGGCAGGAGTTTTTTTACGACCGCCGCTACTCGCATTCCTACATGGACGCGCTGCCCGATTTCGTCGCGCTGGCGGAGAGTTTCGGGCATGCCGGCATGCGCGTTGAAAAGCCGGCGGAGGTGGAGGACGCGCTCAAGCAAGCGTTCGCAATGAAGGAGCGGTTGGTGTTTGTCGATGTGGTCACCGACCCCGCCGAAAACGTCTATCCGATGATCGCCGCCGGCAAGGGGCACAACGAGATGCACTTGAAGCCGGGGTGCGCGGGCGAAGCGGAAGTGGAACGGGAGTTGGCGTGATGCGCAGAATCATTTCCGTGTTGCTGGAAAACGAAGCCGGCGCGCTCTCCCGCGTGGCGGGGCTTTTCTCCGCGCGCGGCTACAACATCGAGTCGCTGACCGTCGCCCCCACCGATGACGACTCGCTGTCGCGCATGACCATCGTCACCTTTGGCACCGACCAAATAATAGAGCAAATCACCAAGCAGTTGAACAAGTTAATCGAGGTGGTCAAACTGAGCGACCTGACCGAGGGGCATCACATTGAACGCGAGTTGATGCTGGTCAAGGTGGGTACCACCGGCAGCGACCAGCGCGAAGAAATCAAACGGTTGAACGATATATTCCGCGGTCGCATCATCGACGTAACCGATTCCACCTACACCCTGGAACTGACCGGCAATAGCCAAAAGGTGGACGCGTTTCTCGAGGCGCTTGCGCCGTTTGAAATTATCGAAGTGGTGCGCTCGGGCATATCCGGCATTGGCCGCGGCAAGCGCGCTTTGAAGGTTTAGCGGCAAGAGTACGACGCGCTATAAAACCCGCCAAAGTGGTTGGTGCGGGAGTGATTGCATTAATATTGATATATTGATATAAACGCCGAATGTTTGAAGTTATATCAACAGGAAATTTGTCGCTGTCGGCTATTCCGGCAGAGCGGTTGCTTGCGGCCGGCGCTTTTATCGCTATTTATGGGCTGAGGCTGATTTTCCAAGCCATACTTCTGCATCGAAGAGACAAGTCGGGAGAGTCCGGTGACTGGGGTGAGATGCTTCTGGTAGTCATTCCCAAAAATCTGCTTGTTCTCTTGGTTCCATACCTTATTATTATAAGCGTTGAGACAACATGGTTATTTGCGCTTGGGTGGATTGTGTTCCTGTCGGGAATAACGATTCGCCTGCTTGCGCTTCATCAACTTGGACCAATGTATAGCCTGAACATTGATATCCGAAACCAGCATCAACTCGTTGAAAGCGGCGTTTTCGCGTGGCTTCGACATCCGCTTTATTTTGCGTATATTTTAGACACAGTAGGGATTGTGATATTCCTTCAATCACCGCCTATCGCATTGATACTAATCCCCATCGTCACAGGCATCAGCATCCGCGCAAACAGGGAGGAAACCGTTTTGCGCAAAGCATTCGGAAATACTTACGACCAATATGCCGAAAGAGTGTCGGGCTTTAACCCTTTTGCAACCTATGTGCGAGTTGTTCGCTCGCGTTTCTTAATCTCTCACCGATAAATGCGACCTTCGCGCTAAAATTCACCCCAATTCCCATAAACCTAACCAGTGAATAAAACCATGAAAGTTTTTTATGAAAAAGACGCCGACTTGAATTTCCTGAAAGGACCGAAAGTCGCAATCATCGGCTACGGCTCGCAAGGGCATGCGCATGCCAGCAACTTAAACGACAGCGGCGTCAGTGTCGTGGTCGGGCTGCGCGCCGATTCGGCATCGCGCGACAAGGCAAAAAACGCCGGACTGGAAGTCGCCGGCGTCGCCGACGCGGTCGCGCAGGCCGACTTGGTGATGATGCTGTGCCCGGATGAATTGATGGGCGCGATTTATACAGCCGATATTGCGCCCAACCTGAAACCGCACGCGACGCTCGCCTTCGCGCACGGTTTTAATATTCACTTCGGCTACATCAAACCGGATGACGGGCGCGACGTCATCATGATCGCCCCGAAGGGTCCCGGTCATCTGCTGCGCACCACGTATGAAAAAGGCGCGGGCATTCCCTGCCTGATTGCCATCCATCAGGACGCCAGCGGCACCGCGCAAAAAACCGCGTTGTCGTATGCCGCCCACATTGGCGGCGGTCGCGCCGGCATCATCGAAACCACCTTCAAAGAAGAAACCGAAACCGACCTGTTCGGCGAACAAGCCGTCCTGTGCGGCGGCGCCACCGCGCTGGTGCAAGCCGGTTTTGAAACCCTGGTGGAAGCCGGCTACGCCCCGGAAATGGCGTATTTCGAATGCCTGCACGAACTCAAACTCATCGTCGATTTGATGTATCAAGGCGGCATCGCCGACATGCGCTATTCAATCTCCAACACCGCCGAGTTCGGCGACCTGACCCGCGGCCCCCGCATCGTCAACGAACAAACCAAAGCCGAAATGAAAAAAATCCTCTCAGAAATCCAATCCGGCGAATTCGCCAAAGAATGGATGCAAGAAAACGCCACCGGCGGCAAACGCTTCCCCGAGTTACGCGGCAAGGCGCAACAGCATCAGATTGAAGAGGTGGGGGAGAAATTGCGGTCGATGATGTCTTGGATTGGGGAGAGTAAGGTTATTGATAAGAGTAAGAATTGAGGGGAGACTGATGGCGGGTTGAGTTTCGCTAAACTCCTTACTCCGCGTCATTCTTGATAGCGTTAAATTCACCGTATTAATTTTAACTATAAATCGAGTGGTAGTTAATGTAAAACTAATTGCTTTTGAAAAACACTGGGACTAATTCCGTGGGTTACTACCTCGCTATTCTTACCGCATTTCTTGCTTTTCCAGCTTTGCCGTGGCTTACATTTATCTTGCTTGCTATGTGTGCCGCCTATTATTTGTGGGACTTGTACGAGACCAAAACAGCTCAGGTCGAACATGACGCTCGCGAACAAAAAAAGCAGAAACAACAAGCAGAACGGGCAGCACGACTTCTTGCCGATGAGCAATATGCGCGAACAGAATTTTTTAAACGCTTTTTACGATTCAGCCCACACGGATACCACGACAAAGGGCTGGCTCTTAGAAAAGAAATAGAAGCCCGTGTAGTTGTACCTGTCATTTGGGAGGTAAATCCTGAAAGAGCTCCTGGTTGGCTGATTCCCAGCAGTTTGGATCGCAAAAAAACAGTTAATGTAATAAGATGCTTTAATGAAAATCGCCAACTAATTGCTATAAAAAGTTCTATCTCTATAGAGTCAGATGCGGGAGTCGATGAAGCGTGCGTTCCACAAACCAACAGCATAAATAAGTCAGAAGAGGTAATAACTCTACAGTCTGGTGAAGAAGTATGCATTACAACCAGCTCATATCACATAACAGGTCAACTCTCGAACGGCGATGTGGATTTCAGCTTTGGTCTCTTTTTAGGAGATACACACCACTAACATGTTCTTCGTTTAGTATGAATATTAAATTGCGGTATCAGGATTTTGTAAATGAGCAGCGATTAGGCAAAATTCACGCTGTATTTATTGACGATACGGGTTCCCCCGGCTTGCAAGACACCCCAAGCAACCTACACCCAGATAGGAAGACATGGGTTGCTGTTGTAGTCCCAAAGACACAAATTGCGGAAGTCTGGGAACAGTTCCCGAATGCTCTTGAAGAAGTGAACAAACTGTTTGGGGTAAATGAATTTCACTTTACAGATATTTATATGGGTAGAAAAGCGTTCAGAAATGTTTCGATCGATTTACGTCTTGCCTTGTTCAGGTTTATGGCAAAAATATTTGAGATTTATCGATTTCCAATTTTTGTGCAGACACTTGATCCGAAATCAATTGAGGATATTCGTAGCCGAAGAAAATTTCCAAAACAGGTAGGGTGCTTCAACCTTCAGAGACACGAAGATTTTGCGCTGTTTCTTCTTCTTCTTCGGGTAAAATGGTATTTAGAAAAATTTTACACGGCGGATAATAAACTAGCACGAGTATTTGTCGATGAAGGTTACAAAAAAAATGGAATTGGAATACGTATACCCTCATTGAATAAGGTATTTGTCGATGGAACAATCTGTTTTGCGAGATCAGATACCATACTACCATTACAACTGGCAGATTTTGCTGCGTTTTCCTTAAATCGATCGCAACTTATTATCGGAAAAGAAAAACCAAATTATCGCGACGAGGAACTGCTCCGGATTCTTTCACCTATAGCATGGAATTACCAAAATATCCCAAAAACTTCAACACGTGATTTATTCACACTTTAACAAAGCCCTCGCACCCTCATCGCAAACTTGCGGGAGATTCCCGAGGACGCAAGTGTCCGTAAGCCGCCGCTTAAAAGAAAAAGCGCGGCGGCAACGGACACTAACGCTCGAGAATGACGAGTTATATACCCGTCATTCTCGAACGATAGAAAAATAGGGAGCCGATAGGCGACCATATTTTTGTTTGTATCATCCCTGATACAAACCCTTCGGGCTACGCGAAAATCCGCTCCCGGCGGATTTTTCATCGCCTTCGGGAATCTCCCTAAGACTACCGTGAATTTCAACAAAGCCCGTGCCAGTCTTAGGGAGATTCCCGAGGTCGTAAGTGTCCGTAAGCCGCCGCTTAAAAGAAGAAGCGCGGCGGCAAACGGACACTAACGCTCGAGAATGACGACGTTGGAATGACGCCGTTGTCGGGGATTTTGTATTAAACTACCCCAATGCCCCCACCCAGCCACCCCATCCTCGCCCCCGAAGGGCGCGCGCATCTTGTCATCGCCGTTGCAACCGGCATCACCGCCACTTGGTTATTCGGTTACTGGTCGATTATCGTGTGGTTGTTAGTCGCGTTTATCTTTCAGTTTTTTCGTGATCCGAAGCGTCGTATCAGCGAGGAGCCGGGGGGGGTGGTTAGTCCGGCTAGTGGGAAGGTTGTGGGGGTGGGGGAGGTTGATAATCCTTATTTGGAAGGGGTGCGGTCGGTTAAGGTTAGTATCTTTATGAATGTTTTTTCGGTGCACTCCAACTTGATTCCCATCGGCGGGACGGTTGCGCGGTGCCGGCATTATCCCGGCAAGTTTTTCAATGCGGCGTTGGACAAGTCTTCGGAGCATAACGAGCGCAACGTCGTTTGGATTAAAACCGCCGCCGGCGAGGAGGTTGTCTGCGTGCAGATTGCCGGGTTGATTGCGCGGCGGATTTTGTGTTCGGTGAAGGCGGGGGACGCGGTGGTGACGGGGCAGCGTTATGGGTTTATTCGCTTCGGCTCGCGCGTTGATTTGTATCTCCCGACCGACGCCCGGCTGGTGGTAAAATTGGGGCAGTGGGTTGAATCGGGCAACGATGTGATTGCGGTAATCGGAAATTGTCAACACGAACACGCGGCGCACGCCGATGAATGAGCAGGGCGGTCAAGCCAACGGCGGGCGCAAGGGCGGCATTTATTTTTTGCCGAGTTTGTTCACCACCGCCGGGCTGTTCTTCGGCTTCTACGCCATCATTCAGGCGACGCACGGCAACTTCGAGAAAGCCGCCATCGGGCTGCTGATTGCGATGATTATGGACGGGCTCGACGGGCGCGTCGCCCGCTGGACCAACACCGCCAGCGACTTCGGCAAGGAATACGACAGCCTCGTGGACTTGGTCGCCTTCGGCCTCGCGCCGGCGCTGGTGATGTATTTCTGGTCGCTGCAGGTCATCGGCAAAACCGGCTGGCTCATCGCCTTCCTATACACCGCCGCCACCGCCTTGCGCCTCGCCAGATTCAACACGCTCACCCTCAAAGACAGCCGCTATTTCCACGGCATACCCTGCCCGTCCGCCGCCGCTTTCGTGGTTTTCTGGGTGTGGAATTTCAACGAGTCGGGCATCGACGGCCAGTCGATGCCGTGGATTAGCGCCGGCGCCACGCTCATTCTGGCGGTGCTGATGGTCAGCAATTTGAAGTTTCGCAGTTTCAAAGACTTCGACCTCATCAACCGCATCCCCTTCGCCATTCTCATCGCCTTCGTGGTGATATTCGTGCTGATTTTCTTCGACCCGCCCAGAGTCTTGTTCCTGATGGCGTTCGCCTACGCGGCTTCCGGTCCGGTCGGCTGGCTGTTGCGCTGGCAGCGCGGCACCGGCGAAAGCCCGGCGTTCCTGCCCGACAGCGACGACGACGATGACGACTCCGCCGGCAAAGCGGGCTGAGTCCCATACGCTGACCCCGCGCGAATTCCCGCCGCAGTTTCGATGAAAGTTTCGATGAAAATTCCGCTTGCATTGTGTTTTTCGATGTTATACAGTCGCCGAATGTTGACCGAGCCGAGCCATCACGCGTTGCGCACACCGCGCATCCCCGCCGTTGCCGTTGCCGCCGCCACCGCGCGCGCCGGCGCCGCGTTGGCATCGTTGCCATTGCCGCTTCCCCCGCTCGCGCTCAACACCGGCGCTCTGCCGCTACTGCGCGTTCGCGCGCACTAATACTCAAATACCTCATCCCCTGCTGTAATCCCGAATGCCACGCCGGCGGTCGCGCTAGTCGACGGTGGGAGCGCATTCATCCGACACCTTCGAGCGAGTTATTGAGGCAGAGAAAATGAAAGACAAACTGATTATCTTCGACACCACGCTGCGCGACGGCGAGCAGAGCCCCGGCGCGTCCATGACCTTTGAGGAAAAAATTCGGGTCGCCCGGCAACTGGAGAAAATGCGCGTCGATGTCATCGAGGCGGGATTCCCCGCCGCCAGCCCCGGCGACTTCAACGCCGTCCAAGCGATTGCCGGCATCGTCACCGGCAGCACCGTGTGCGCGCTGGCGCGTGCCAACCCCAGGGATGTGGACAAAGCCGGCGAGGCGCTCGCTCCGGCGGCGTCTTCGCGCATCCACACCTTCATTGCGACCTCGCCCATCCACATGCGGCGGAAACTCCGCATGACGCCGGAGCAAGTGTTGGAGCATGCGGTGGCGGCGGTCAAACAGGCGCGCGGTTATACCGATGATGTGGAGTTTTCGCCCGAGGACGCGGGGCGCTCCGACCTCGACTTCCTGTGCCGCATCATCGAGGCGGCCATCGACGCCGGCGCCGGCACCATCAACATACCGGACACCGTCGGCTACAACATGCCGAGCCAGTTCGGCGACCTCATCGGCGAATTGCGCGCGCGCATCCCGAACGCGGACAAAGCCGTGTTTTCCGCGCACTGCCACAACGACCTCGGCGTGGCGGTCGCCAACTCGCTGGCGGCGGTCATGGCGGGCGCCCGCCAGGTGGAATGCACCATCAACGGGCTCGGCGAGCGCGCCGGCAATGCCTCGCTGGAGGAAGTCGTGATGGCGGTTCGCACCCGGCAGGACATGTTCGCCTGCGACAGCGACATCGACGCCACGCAAATCGTGCCCGCCAGCCGCATGGTGTCGGGCATCACCGGGTTTCCGGTGCAGCCGAACAAGGCAATCGTCGGCGCCAACGCCTTCGCGCACGAAGCCGGCATCCATCAAGACGGCGTCATCAAGGCGCGCGAGACTTACGAAATCATGCGCGCCGAAGACGTCGGCTGGGCCGCCAACCGCATCGTGCTCGGCAAACACTCCGGCAGAAATGCATTCACCGAGCGCTTGAAGTTTCTCGGCTTTCAGTTCGAATCCGAAGAGGAACTGGCTCGCGCGTTTGCCCGTTTCAAAGACTTGGCGGACAACAAGCACGAGATTTTCGACGACGACTTGCAGTCGCTGGTCGGGGAGTCGGCGAGCAGCGCGGCGCCGGCGCGTTTCGTCCTGAAATATCTGGAGACCACGTCGCGCACCGGCAAAACCCCGACCGCCAGGGTGGCGGTGGTGGTGGACGGCGAAGAAATCAACGCCCGCGGGCGCGGCAACGGCGTGGTCGATGCGACCTTCGGCGCGATTGAATCCATCGTCCAGTCCGGCAGTTTGCTGCAACTGTATTCGGTCAACAGCATCACCAGCGGCACCGACGCCCAGGGCGAAGTCGGCGTGCGGCTGGAGCGCGAGGGGCGCATCGTCAACGGCCACGGCGCCGACCTCGACATCGTAACCGCCTCCGCCAAAGCGTATATCAACGCGCTCAACAAACTCTATGACACCGAGGTTGCAGTCCACCCGCAACTGGCGCAAGCGGTCTAACGAGCCGCGCGCGTGGTTGTGGCGACGATGAACCGGCGCGAACGACAACGCGGTCTGTTGCGCAAGATGGGGGTTGATGTTTGGACGTTGCGTGGGGGGGGTGTTGAGGTGGCGGGGGCGGAGCAAGCGGTGCAGGTTGAGGGCGGTGAGTCGACGCCGCCGGAAGCGCCGGTCGGCGATGCCGCTCAGCCCGCTCAGCCCGACGAGTCCCCGCAATCCCTTGCTCGCGTAGAACAAGCGGTATCGGTATGCCGCAAATGCGAGTTGCACCAAACGCGCACTAACACCGTGTTTGGTTGCGGCGACCCCGAAGCGAACTGGCTGTTCATCGGCGAAGCGCCGGGGCACAACGAAGACCTGCAAGGGCAGCCCTTCGTCGGTCGCGCCGGCAAACTGCTAGACATGATGATCGCCGCGCTCGGAATGAAACGCGAGCAAGTGTTCATCGCCAACGTACTCAAATGCCGCCCGCCCGACAACCGCGACCCGCTGCCGGGGGAAATCGAACAATGCGAGCCCTACCTGCACCAACAACTGGCGCTAATCAAACCCAAAGTCATAGTTGCACTAGGCAGAGTCAGCGCCCAATCCCTACTAAAAACCACCACCCCCCTAGGAAAACTCCGCAACCAAACCCACCACTACGGCAACCAAAAAATCCCCCTAATAGCCACCTACCACCCTGCATACCTGCTGAGAAGCCCAGGACAAAAAGCCGCGGCGTGGGAAGATTTGTGGCAGGCGAGGGAGATTGTGGAGGGGTTGTGAGGGGTTGGTTGGTTGCTTGCTCGTTATTCTCGAACGATAGAAAATAGGGAGCCCCCTACAACTCGTCATTCTCGAACGATAGAAAAATAGGGAGCCGACAGGCGACCATATTTTTCATCGCCTTCGGGAATCTCCCTAAGGCTACCGTGAATTCCAACAAAGCCGTCATTCCTGCTCAAAAAGACTGTGGGAATGGCGTTGTTTGGGCTCAGCGCTAACCTTAGGGAGATTCCCGAGGTCGTAAGTGTCCGTAAGCCGCCGCTTAAAAGAAAAAGCGCGGCGGCAACGGACACTAACGCTCGAGAATGACGGGGTTGGCGCTCCCTAGGGGAATCGAACCCCTGTTTCCGGCGTGAGAGGCCAGCGTCCTAACCGCTAGACGAAGGGAGCAATCGGGCTTGGCGGATGGTATCATAAGCGCCCCTTTTACCGCATCGCCGGTTCGCTATTTTTCCATCACCCCAGTTGATATATCGCAGGCTTATACGAAGGAAGGGGAATGGGTTTTTTATTGCGCTTTGCCGCACGCAACCACGCGTCTTTGGCGATAAGCGCCTCTTCCAACGCTTGCGTTGGCGTCTCGCCGAACGAAGAACAGTTTTTTAGATCCGGAATATCGGCGATACAACCTTCATCTTCTTCGCTGTAAAAAATATTCACATGGTAATCTTTCATTGTCATCCGCCGATCAAAAAGCGCAATCTCACCCGGCGAATGCTATCATAACCCCCCTTTTACCGCACGACCGGTTTGCCATTTTTCCGGACAAGGAATCCGTTTGTTTTGACTCAGGTTGATTACCACGCCGGCGATCTCGCGTTTGATCGTGGTTGGATTAGTGAGGCCGCTTTGCAGGTGGTTGGCGGTTTGCAGGCGGCCGGGTTTGACGGGTATTTGGTGGGCGGGTGCGTGCGTGACTTGTTGCTTCAGCGGCAGCCGAAGGATTTTGACATCACCACCAACGCCAGCCCGGAGCAGGTCAAGCAACTGTTTCGGCGTTCGCGGATTATCGGGCGGCGCTTCAAACTGGTGCATGTTCGCTTTGGGCGCGAAGTCATCGAGGTGGCGACCTATCGCGCCAAGCCGGGCGGGGCGAGCGCGCGCAAGTCGGGCGCGGGGCGCGCGAGGCCGCTTTCCGAGCGCGGGCGGGTGGTGGATGACAACGTGTTCGGCAGCATCGAGCAGGACGCCGCGCGGCGGGATTTCACCATCAACGCGCTCTACTACGACCCCAGCCGGGAGCGCGTCGTGGACTTCCTCGGCGGCGTGAAAGACGCCCGCAAGAACATCCTGCGCATGATTGGCGACCCCAGGGAGCGCTTCACCGAGGACCCGGTTCGGATGCTGCGCGCTTTGCGATTCCGCGCGAAACTGGGGCTCACGCCGGCGAGCGGATTGCAGCCGGCGATTGCGGACTGCCTGGATTTGCTCGAGGACGTGCCGGCGGCGCGGCTCTTCGACGAGGCGCTGAAAATGTTTCACCATGGCCACGCGCGCGCGAGTTGGGATGAGTTGCGCCGCCACCGCCTGGCGGAGAAGTTGTTTCCGCTGACCATTGAAGCTATCGAGCAGCCCGACGGCAAAGCCGCCGCCGACCTCGCGCTGCTCGCGCTGGAAAACACCGACCAGCGCGTGCGCGAGGGCAAGCCGGTCATCGCGGCGTTTTTGTTCGCGGTCTTGCTGTGGATGCCGTTCAAGTTGGAACTGCAACGGCGGCAGGCGAAGCAGCGAAAATCCGTGCCGCCGCCGGAGGCGCTCTGGGCGGCGGGCGATGCGGTGTTTGCGCGGCAGTCGCGCCGGGTGGCGGTGCCGCGCCGGGTCAGCGGGGCGGTGGTGGAAATGTGGGACATGCAGTTTCAACTGGAGCAGCGCCGCCCCAAAGCGGTGCCGCGCCTGCTCGCCGCCAAGCGGTTTCGCGCGGCGTATGATTTCCTGTTGCTGCGGCAGCGCATCGGCGAAGTAGATGAAGAATTGACGCGGTGGTGGACCGATATTCAGGAACAGGAAGGCATCCCGGCGCCGGATGAATATCAACCGAGCGAGCGCTCACACACGATGGCGGGGGCGGATGGCTCACACCGCCCCGCCACGAACAAACGAGCGCCCCGGCGCCGCCGACGCAGAAGCGCGTCCCGCAGAGGTGACGGCGGCGGCGGCAACCACCGCAACGACCTGTCTCCCGAAGCCGGTACCTGACGGCGCCACCCCGCCGCCGAATCGCCCAGTCTATCGCCCCGGCGCCACGGCGCCCCGACACCCCGGCAACTCACCCCCTCGCACCCCGCAGATGTCGCAGTATTTCAAAATCCACCCGGACAACCCCCAGCCGCGCCTCATCCGCGGCGCGGTGGACATCATTCGCGCCGGCGCGGTCATCGCCTACCCGACCGATTCCAGTTACGCCCTCGGCTGCTCCATCGGCAACAAGGTGGCGATGGAGCGGATTCGCCACATTCGCCAAGTCGGTCCCGAGCACAATTTCACGCTGGTCTGCGGCGACCTGTCGGAGTTGAGCAACTACGCCCGCGTGAGCAACGACACCTACCGCCTGTTGAAACGCTTCACGCCGGGACCCTACACCTTCATCCTCCCCGCCACCCGCGAAGTCCCGCGCCGCTTGCAAAACCCCAAACGCCGCAGCATCGGCCTGCGCGTCCCCGACTACCCCATCGTCACCGCCCTGCTGAGCCAGTTGAATGAGCCATTGATGAGTTCAACCCTCATCATGCCCGCCGAAGAGTTGCCACTCAACGACCCGGCAATCATCCGCGAGCGGCTGGAAAACGCGGTGGACTTGGTCATAGACGGCGGACCCTGCGACTGGCAACCGACCACCGTGGTCGACCTGCTAACCGGCATCCCCGCAGTCCCGCGCGCGGGCAAGGGCGACGTGAGCGCGTTTGTTTGAGCGGCGCATTTCCGCTATGATGCCGCGTTTGCGCCCCACCCCAACCGACCCCGCCCACCCGCCCACCGCAAGGCAACCATTGACCACCCCCGCCGACGACTCCGCCGACAACCGCCCGACCGAAAACAACCGCGTCCTCTCCGGTATGCGTCCGACCGGGCGGTTGCATTTGGGGCATTATCATGGGGTGTTGAAAAACTGGGTGCGGTTGCAGGGGGAGTATGACTGCTTTTATTTCGTCGCCGATTGGCATGCGTTGACGACGCATTACGAGCGTCCCGACACCATGCGCGCGCATGTGTGGGAGATGGTTATCGACTGGTTGGCGGCGGGGGTGGATCCGGAGAAGGCGACCTTGTTCATTCAATCGCATGTTCCCGAACACGCCGAACTGCATTTGTTGCTGTCGATGATTACCCCGCTGGGCTGGCTGGAGCGCGTGCCGAGTTTCAAGGAGCAGCAGCAAAAATTGCACGCGGTTGATTTGGCGACTTACGGGTTTCTCGGTTATCCGTTGTTGCAGTCGGCGGACATTCTGATGTATCGCGCCGCGTTTGTGCCGGTGGGCGAAGACCAGGCGCCGCATGTTGAGTTGACGCGGGAAATCGCGCGCCGATTTAACCACTTCTTTGGTCGCGGCGAAGGCTTTGAGCGGGAGGCGACGGAAGCCATTCGGCGCATGGGCAAGCGCGACGCCAAGTCGTATCAAACCTTGCGTCGGCAGTTCACCGAGCAGGGCGACCGCGACGCCCACCGCCAGGCGCGGGAATTGGTGATGGCTCAGCAAAACATCGCGCGCGAGGAGAAAGACCAACTGCTGGGTTATCTCGAAGGGCGCGGGCGGTCGATTTTGCCGGAGCCGCAAGTCTTGCTCACGGAGGCGGCGAAAATGCCGGGACTGGATGGGCAAAAGATGTCAAAATCCTACGACAACATCATCGCGTTGCGGGATGACCCCAAGCGCGTGGAGCGAGCGATTGCGTCGATGCCCACCGACCCCGCCAGAGTCCGGCTGACCGACCCCGGCGACCCGGACAAATGCCCGGTGTGGCAACTGCACCAAGTATACAGCGACGAGGAAGTGCGCGACTGGGCGTCCGCCGGCTGCCGCGCCGCGTCCTTCGGCTGCCTCGAATGCAAGCGACCGCTCATCGACGCGGTGCTTGAAGAACAACGCGCATTCCACGAGCGCGCGCGCCGCTATGAAAGCCAGCCCGATGAGGTGCGCGGGATGATTGAAGCGGGCAATGACAACGCGCGCCGCGCCGCCCGCGAGACGATGGACATCGTGCGCGCGGCGGTCGGCGCGGTTTATGCCGACAGTCCATAACGGTTACGCGCAAAGGTTTATACAGATGAGCGAGACGACGCAGCAACAAACCGAGCAGTCGGCAAACGACGCATCCGCACCGGCGACCGCGCTGGTCAATGGCCGCCGGTTGGACAAGTGGCCGCAGGATTTATATATCCCGCCGGATGCGCTGGAGGTTTTTCTGGAGACCTTTCAGGGTCCGTTGGATTTGTTGCTCTACCTGATTCGCAAACAGAACCTCGACATACTGGACATTCCGGTCGCGCATATCACGCGGCAGTATATGGCGTATGTGGAACTGATGCGCCACCTTCATCTGGACTTGGCGGCGGAGTATTTGGTGATGGCGGCGATGCTCGCGGAAATCAAATCGCGCATGTTGTTGCCGCGCCCCGCGGTGGAGGGCGAAGAGGAGGAGGAAGACCCGCGCGCGGCGTTGGTGCGGCGGTTGCAGGAATACGAGCGATTTAGTCAGGCGGCGCGGGACATTGACGCGCGCCCGCGGCTGGAGCGCGAACTCTATTTGGTGAGCGCGCAGTTTGATTTGCCCGAGCCGTTGAAGGTCGCGCCGCATGCATCGCTCGCCGATTTGGTGGTCGCGTTCAGGAATGTGTTGGAGCGCTCCGAGCAATACAAACACTGGACGATTGGCCGCGAGGCGCTCACCGTGCGCGAAAAAATGACGCGCATTCTCGAGCGCATCAAACGCAACCGCTTCCTGCGCTTCGAGGAGTTGCTGTCCGGCGAGGAGGGGCGACCCGGACTGGTGGTGAATTTCATGGCGATTTTGGAACTGGTGCGCGACCGCACGCTGGTGGTGGTGCAAAACGAGCCGTTTGCGCCGATTCATCTCAAGAGCATCGAAGACGAACCCGCCTGATGTCCGCCGAACTCAAAAATATCATTGAAGCGGTGTTGCTGGTGTCGGATTCGCCGCTCAGCGTGGCGCGCATTCAAGGCTTGTTCGAGCGCGGCTCGCAACCGGCGGCGGACGAAGTCAAGGAAGCGCTCCGGGCGTTGCAGCAGGACTGCGAAGCGCGCGGCGTGGAGTTGCGCAAAATCGGCAACGGATACCGCTATCAGTCGCGCCCCAAATACGCCGACTGGATTCGCAAACTGCACGCCACGCGCCCGCCGAAGTTGTCGCGCGCGTTGCTGGAAACCCTCGCCATCATCGCCTACCGCCAGCCGGTCACGCGCGGCGACATCGAGGAAATCCGCGGCGTCAGCGTGACCCCGGAAATCATGCGGCGGCTGCTTGAGCGCGGATGGGTCGCCGAAGTCGGCGTGCGCGACATTCCCGGTCACCCGGCGTTGTTCGCCACCACCGCCGATTTCCTGTCCTATTTTGACCTTGAATCGCTGAAGGATTTGCCGCCGCTGACGCCGGAGCGCGAGTTCGGCGAAATCGCCGGCGAACTGGACACGCCGCTTCCGCCCGAGTTGCTGGCGGCGTTGCGCGACTCGGCGTATCGGGATACCGCTTCGGCTCAGATTCCGACCGACGCCGACGGCGCGGAGCAAGGCGCGGAAGTTGCGCCGGCGGTGGAGGGTGAGTTGCCTGAGCCGGCTGAGTCATCCGAACCGCCTGAGCCCGCCACCACCACAGAACCGCCGCCGCCGCCCGATGAAGTTGACCACGACAAAGTAGCGGACGCGCCGACCGAATCCTGATGCCGAAACCGTCCCGCCCGCCCGCGCGCACGGGCGAGCGGTTGCACAAGCGCCTCGCGCATCTGGGGGTGGAATCGCGCCGCACCGTCGAGCGGTGGATTGAGCAGGGGAAAATCAGGGTGGATGGCCGCGTCGCGCAACTCGGCGACAAGGTCGACGACAACAGCCGCATCACCGTGGATGGCCGCCCCCTGCGCCGCACGCGCGCGCAACCCGCGCGCACCCAACGGCGCGTCATCGCCTACCACAAACCCGAAGGCGAAATCAGCGCGCGCAAAGACCCCGCCAACCGCCCGACGGTGTTTCAGCGCCTGCCCAAACTCAAGGGCGAGCGCTGGGTCGCGGTCGGTCGCCTCGACATCAACACCAGCGGGCTGCTCCTTTTCACCACCGACGGCGACCTCGCCAACCGCCTGATGCACCCGCGCTTCGGGCTTGAGCGCGAATATCTCTGCCGGGTTTACGGGCGGGTCGATGCCGATTCCATCGCGCGCTTGCAGCAAGGCGTGCGGCTGGGGCGCGAGACATTGCGCTTTCAACAAGTGCGGCGCAAGCGCAACCCCGGTGGTCAAGCCGGCAACGCGGGGCGGAATGTCTGGTATTCTGTCGTGGTCAACGAGGGCAAATATCGGGAGGTGCGGCGGATGTGGGAAGCGGTCGGCGGACGGCTCAGCCGCCTGATTCGGGTGCGCTATGGCAATGTGGCGTTGCCGAAAAACTTGAAGCCGGGGCAGTGGCGGGAGTTGAAACCGTCTGCCATTGCGGCGTTGTTGCAGGCGGGGCGGGATGCGGATGCGGATGCGGACGAGGGCGCCGTGCCAAGCCGCGGTCGCCGCGCCCGCGCACGGAAAACATGAAAACGCCACCGCCACCGTCGTCGCCACCGCCACGCGGTTTCCCCGAAGACGAGTTCGCGCGGCGCACCGAAACTCTGCAACGCGCGATGCGCCAACAGCAAGCCGACGCCGTGCTGCTGACCACCGAGCCCAACATCCGCTATTTTTCCGGCTTCTTCACCCAGTTTTGGGAAAGCCCGACTCGCCCGTGGTTTCTGGTCGTGCCGGCGCGCGGCAAGCCGGTGGCGGTCATTCCCGAAATCGGCGCCAGCGGAATGGCGAAAACCTGGGTGGAAGACATTCGCACCTGGCCCTCGCCGAGGCCCGACGATGACGGCATCGGGCTGCTGGTCGATTGCTTCAAGCGCCTGCCGCGGCGCTTCGGCAACATTGGGCTCACCCTCGGCGCCGAGAGCGTTGTGCGCATGCCGGCGAACGATTTGGCGCGGCTCAAACAGGCGTTGCCCGGCTACGACTTCGTCGATGTGGCGCCCGTCATCCAGCGCCAACGAATGCTCAAATCCCCCCGCGAAATCGACAAAATTCGGCACATTTGCCAACTCGCTTCGGCGTCCTTCGCGGCGCTGCCCGGCTTTGCCGCCGCGGGGATGAGCGAGGCGGAAATCTGCCGCGAAATGCGCGTTGACCTGACGCGGCGCGGCGCCGACTCCATCCCCTATTTGATTGCCGCGTCGGGAGCCGGCGGCTACGACAACATCATCATGGGTCCGAGCGAGCGGCGCCTCGCGGACGGCGACTTGCTGATTATCGACACCGGCTCCACCTGGGACGGCTACTTCTGCGACTTCGACCGCAACTTTGCCTTTGGGCGCGCGAGCGACGCGGCGCGGCGCGCGCACGAAGTCGTGTGGCGCGCGACCGAGGCCGGGTTTGAAGCCGCCCGCCCCGGCGCGACCACCACCGATTTGTGGCGGGCGATGAACGATGTGCTGGCCGCCGGCGGCAGCCTCGGCAACGACGTCGGTCGGCTGGGACACGGGCTCGGCATGCAGTTGACCGAGCGCCCGTCCAACACCAGCGACGACCACACCGAACTCGCGCCGGGCATGGTGCTCACGCTGGAGCCGGGCATGACCTTTGCGCCGGGCAAGCAGATGGTGCACGAGGAAAACATCGTCATCCGCGAGCACGGCGCCGAGTGGTTGAGCCGGCGCGCCGGTGAGGAGTTGCAGGTGTTGTCGTCAGATTGAATCCGGTGCGGGTCAGTTAGTTGACCAGCAAGTAAAACGGAACAACGAGCGCGAGGTAAATCAGCGGGGCGCACAGTAGTGCGCGTCTGATTAACCAAGTTTGTTGCGAGTAAACATCGTCGCGGTTGTCCGCCGCGGCAATCGACAGCGTCAGCAGAATGATCGGCAGCGACATAAACACCGCGTGCCCCGAACTGCTGTTTTGCAACGCGGCAAACACGAGTTCCGCATCAAAATAGTTTCCGGTCTCGCTTTGCAGCGACATAAAGAGCGCGTTGCCGCCGACGTTTGACCCCGTCGTATAACCGCTCAGCATGCCGAGCAACGGCGCGATGAAAGTAATCTCCGACAAGTTCAACGCCACGATGCGCGAGGCGATGTCCTGGAAGATGCCGCTCGTGCGGTGGAGTTGGGCGAACACGACGAACAACATAATGCCGCCGACCGGATAGAGCGCGCGTTTGACACCGTTATAAAAAATGTGTGAATGCTTTCGGTATCTTTTGGAAAACGCGCAGACGAGGAGGACGGTGAGAAAAATGAACACGCCCGGACTGGTGAACACGAACAAGACGACGCTGCCGTTTTGGATGCTGAAAAGATTTTGCAGCGCGTCATAAACGACCGTGATTCTGGACAACCCAATCAAGCCGATGAGAACCAGATAGGGCGCGAACAAGACGAGCAACGATGGCTTGGCGTGGATGAAGCGCGACAACAAGCCCTTGCCGACGCGCAACATTTCGGCGAGCAATCCGAGCACGGCGGTGGTCAGCCCGGCATAGACGCCGGCTAGTTCGGCGGTGGTGTGGGTGTTGTAGAAGACGAGGCAGCACGACAACACCAACCCCGCCAGCACCGGATAAAACAAACCGGTGTATGATTTTTCGCCTCGCTCACGGCAGATGATGAAGACCAAAAAACCGATGACCGGAAACACCGCGAAACTGGTCAGGCTGGTGACGGATGCCAACGCTTGAAACGCCGTTCCCGATATTTGCGCGCCGATTAAAGTGGAGAGCGCGAGCGTTCCCCACGGCATGATGTTCATGCTGAGCAACGACAACAAGAGCGCTTTTCGGACGCTGAATAATTGCATCAACACGGGCACCGTGAAAAACAACGACACGCCAAAGCCGGTCAACGATTCGAGCACCGGCGCAACGCCGAGTATCAAAATGGACGCCATCTTGACGCGCGACAGTGCAATGCTCTCAATGCGCGCACCGATTTCTTTGAGCACTCCCGATGCTTGCAACAACACATTCAAGACTTGCCCCGGCACAATCACCAACGCCGCCGACAACGTCAGGATGAAGACGATAGGCAAGTCGGTCGAAACGAGCGCGTCAAGGTTGAGGGTGTAGCGGTCATCGTAGAAAATGACCGCCAACACTGCTAGGCTGCCGATGACGGAACTCACTATCGCGCCCCTTTTAAGGAGGAGAGCGGCCATCAGCGTGACCAATGGTAATGCGGGGAGGAGGATGTTATTCATTAAATAATTTCGTCATGCAACTTCGTCATTCCCGAACGATAGAAAATAGGGCGCCCCCACCACTTCGTCATTCTCGAATGATAGAAAAATAAGGAGCCCCAACTTCGTCATTCTCGAATGATAGAAAAATAAAGAGCGCCAGCGACTATATTTTTCATCACCTTCGGGAATCTCCCTAATACTACCGTGGACTTTACCGAAGCCCGTGCCAATCTTAGGGAGATTCCCGAGGACGCAAGTGTCCGTAAGCCGCCGCTTAAAAGAAAAAGCGCGGCGACAACGGACACTAACGCTCGAGAATGACGAGTTACTTCATTGTAAACTCCACCACACCTCAACCGACACTATAGCAAATGAAAACCAACCGCCAACCCTTTACAAACGCCCAAGTCAAACATCAAGCCAACCACCACCGCGCCGGTGCAATCCCCTATCCCGAATCGCTGCGCTGCAATTTCAATCTGGCGGCAAGCGCCGAGGCGAGCCGTGAGATTGCGACTTGGCGCGGTTACCGCCCGACCCCGCTCGTCTGCTTGAGCGGTGTGGCGGACGAGTTTGGCGTGGGCGCGATTTACTACAAGGACGAGGCGAGCCGCTTCGGGCTGGGCAGTTTCAAGGCGCTCGGCGGGGCGTATGCGGTGCTGTGTTTGTTGCGGCGGCAAATCCTGGAGCAAACCGGGGAACGCGCTTCCGCGCGCGACCTCGAAGACGGGAAGTTCAGCGCAATCGCCGCGCGTGCCACCGTGGTGACCGCAACCGACGGCAATCACGGTCGCTCGGTCGCCTGGGGCGCCGCGCGCTTTGGCTGCCGCTGCCGCATCTACATTCACGCCGGGGTCAGCGAGCGCCGCGCGCAGGCGATGCGGGATTTGGGCGCCGAAGTCGTCCGCATCCGCGGCAACTACGACGAGTCGGTTCGCCTCGCGGCTGAGGAAGCCGGCGCCAACCGATGGCACGTGGTGTCGGACACCTCATACCCCGGCTACACCGAAGTGCCGCGCGATGTGATGGCGGGCTACAGCGTAATGCCGGAAGAAACAACCAAGCAGTTGCCGCGCGACGCCGCGTTGACGCATGTCTTCGTGCAAGGCGGCGTCGGCGGACTGGCGGCATCGGTGGCGGCCTGGCTATGGGAAAAACTGGAGGACGCCCGCCCGCGCTTTGTCGTGGTCGAGCCGCAACTCGCCGACTGCCTATTCCAAAGCGCCCGCAACAACCGCGCCACCGAAGTGCACATCACCGAAGAAACCGTCATGGCAGGCCTCTCCTGCGGCGAAGTATCGCAACTGGCATGGGACGTGCTGTCACCGGCTGCCGACGACTTCCTAACCATCACCGACGACCTGGTCGCCCCCGTAATGCAACTACTGGCACACGGCAAACCACCAGTCGAAGCGGGAGAATCGGCGGTCGCCGGGCTGGCTGGGTGTTTGGCGGCGTGTGTTGATTCGGAACTTAAAGTTGCTTTGGGGTTGGATGCGCGTAGTTGTGTACTGGTATTGGGCACCGAGGGCGCAACCGACCGGGAGATTTATGAGGCGATGGTGGGGTTGTAGGTGAATCGTCATTCTCGAGCGTTAGTGTCCGTTGCCGCCGCGCTTTTTCTTTTGCGGCGGCTTACGGACACTTACGTCCTCGGGAATCTCCCTAAGACTGGCACGGGCTTTGTTGGAGTTCACGGTAGCCTTAGGGAGATTCCCGAATCGAAGAAAATATGGTCGCCTACCGGCTCCCTATTTTCTACCGTTCGAGAATGACGAGTTATACCCGTCATTTCGAGCGTTAGTGTCCGTTGCCGCCGCGCTTTTTCTTTTAGCGGCGGCTTACGGACACTTACGACCTCGGGAATCTCCCTAAGACTGGCACGGGCTTTGTTGAAATTCACGCTAGCCTTAGGGAGATTCCCGAAGGCGATGAAAAATCCGCCGGGAGCGGATTTTCGCGTAGCCCGAAGGGTTTGTATCAGGGATGATACAAACAAAAATATGGTCGCTGGCGCTCCCTATTTTTCTATCGTTCGAGAATGACGAGTTATACCCGTCATTCTCGAGCGTTAGTGTCCGTTGTCGCCGCGCTTTTTCTTTTGCGGCGGCTTACGGACACTTGCGTCCTCGGGAATCTCCCTAAGGTTGGCACGGGCTTTGTTGGAATTCACGGTAGTCTTAGGGAGATTCCCGAATCGAAGAAAATATGGTCGCCTATCGGCTCCCTATTTTCTACCGTTCGAGAATGACGGGGTTGTGGGGCTCCCTATTTTCTACCGCTCGAGAATGACGAGTACTACTTTGGAATTCCCGCATAAACCCACACAACCCCCAACCTCAATCCTCCGGCTCCTCCAACGCCGCAATCACGCGGTCGCCAAACTCGTCGGTGCTGACCATGGTGATGTCGGCGCCGGGGCGCGACAAATCCGGCGTGGAATAACCGTCGGTGAACACCGACTGCATCGCGCGCCACAGGTTGCGCGCCTCCGCCTCCATCGCAAAACTCATCTCCAGCATCATCGCCACCGAGCCGATCATCGAATACGGGTTGGCGATGTTCTTGCCGGCAATGTCGGGCGCCGAGCCGTGCGACGGCTCATAGTATGCCTTGTCGGGACCGATGCAGGCCGAAGGCATCAAGCCGAGCGAGCCGAGAATGCCGCCGGCTTGGTCGCTTAGTATGTCGCCAAACAAGTTTTCCATAACCATCACATCAAACTGCCCTGGGTCCAAGCACAGGTAAGTCGCAGCCGCATCGACCAGCACGTTTTCCACTTGCACATCGGGAAAATCGCGCCCGACTTCTTCCACGACTTCGCACCACAACACGCTCGACTTCAACACATTGCTCTTGTGGATGCTGTGCAGTTTTTTCTTTCGTTTGTGCGCGGTCTCAAACGCGATGCGGGCGATTCGCTCAATCTGAAATTCATCGTAGTCGAGGCGCTCGCTGACATAGCGCAACCCGCGCTCGTTCACGCCGACTTCCTTCTCGCCGAAATACACGCCCCCCACCAGTTCGCGGATGATCATGATGTCCACGCCGCCGCCGATGATTTCCGGCTTGAGCGGCGAAAAATGCGCGAGCCCCGCCGGCAGGCGCACCGGGCGGAAATTGGCGTAAGTGTCGTAGCGCCTGCGCATCGGCAACAGCCCGCCTCTTTCCGGCTGCTCGTCCGGCGGAATTTTTTTGGACGCATCAAAGCCGAGCCCGATGGGACCCTTGATGATGGCGTCCGCGTGGTCGCAAATCGCCTTGGTTTCATCCGGAAAACTTTGCCCGGTCTCAAACCAAGCGGCGGCGCCGAACGGCGCCGGAATGAGTTCAAACGACGCCTCAACGCGCTGCTCGACAAAGCGCAACGCCTTGACCGCCTGCCGCATAATTTCCTCGCCGATGCCGTCCCCGGCAAGCACCGCGATTTTATAATTTTTCATCGCTGAGTCGTTATTGCTCACGTTCGACTTATCGCTTGCCCGCCGAACTCAGCGCGGCCAATTCGGCGCGCGTTTTTCGATGAAGGCGTCGATTCCCTCGCGGGTTTCCGGCAACATCATGTTGCCCGCCATGGTGTCGGTCGCCCCGGCATAGGCGTTGTCGAGCCCCTGCTCAAGTTGTTCATAAAAACGCCGCTTGCCGAGTTGAATGACGCGCGGCGGTTTGGATGCGATGTTGCCCGCTAGTTGCTCAACGGCGGCGTCCAGTTCATCGACCGCCACCGAGTGGTTAATCAAGCCGTAATGCAGCGCGGTTTCGGCATCGATGAAATCTCCGGTGAGCAACATCTCCATCGCCCGCTTGCGCGACACATTGCGGCTCAGCGCGACCGCCGGCGTGGAACAAAACAACCCGACGCGCACGCCCGACACGGCGAACTGCGCGGTGTTGACAGCCACCGCGAGGTCACAAGTCGCCACCAGTTGGCAGCCGGCGGCGGTCGCCATCCCCTGCACTTTGGCAATCACCGGCTGCGGCAGGCTCGTCAGTTTGGTCATAATCGCGCTGCACTTGGAAAACAACTCGTGCTGGTAGGCGTGGTCGTCGTTGCGCCGCATCTGTTTCAAGTCGTGCCCGGCGCAGAACGCCTTGCCGTTGGCACCGAGCACCACCACGCGCACGGCATCATCCCCCGCCACCCGGTCAAGCGCCGCATCCAGCGCGCTCAGCAAATCCTCCGACAACGCGTTGTATTGCGCGGGGCGGTTAAGCGTCAGCGTCTCAACGCCATTTTCGCGCGCGCACAACAGCGCCGATTCCGTTTCCGCCGTCGCTTTCGCAGTCATGTCCATAACAACGCCGCTCAGCGCGACAACTCCACCATATACTCCACCGCCGCCGCCACCTCGTCATCGCTCAGCGCCGCGTTCCCCCCTTTCGGCGGCATCACCCCGGTCGCCCCCTGAAAGCCGTCAACCGCATGCTCCACCAGCGCCGCCATCCCCTGCGCAATGCGCGACTCCCACCCCGCCACATCCCCCGTGCGCGGCGCCCCGGCAATCCCCGCCGAATGACACACCGCACAAACGCTCTCATAAACCCCCTCCGCCCCCTGCGGCTCCGCCGCAACATCCGCCACATTCTCAACCCCCTCCCCCGCCCCCACCACATTCAACCGCCCCTCCGGCGCAATCCGCGCCTTCAACGCCTCGGGGGAGTTGTGGTCGGCGGATGCGGGGAGGGTTAGCGTCAGCGCGGCGAGTAGCGCAAAAAGCAAAAGGTTCAGTGATTTCATCAATAGTTCCGAGGTAGTTAGTTGGGCGTAGCCTGTCCGATTATACCTTGAATTGGGATTTTCGGTTGCCGAATGAAGCACTGTACATAGTTTAATTTGCGGTGTTCCATGTTACTCTTTTTCTGCAAGGATATCTTTAATAATACTTTCCACCAACGTGTCCAGATTAGTTTGTTTTAATGAATCTAATACTAGTTTCCCGCCAATACGGTTCAATTGTTTGCTTAATTGCCTAAATGTTTCTCGGTCGTGTAGTTTTTTGTCTGTACTTTCGTGAGACTTTACCAAAGCTTTCATTAAAGCGTTCAATATAGGTTCGCTACGACAAAAAGTCGCACGCTCCATGATCTCTTTTCGAACATCTTCCATATAAAGCAATGCATTCAACGCCTTTTCCAAAGAGCAATTTTTCACACGATCACACACATAGGCCATCCACCACAAGCGCGAAATAGAATTATCGCGCACCATACCACGCACTCCCGACAAGAAAAAGTGAGATTTAATACTTTGAATTTTCTTGTCATGATCTTTTGGCAGAGGTGTCCAGCGGATACGGGCATAATCCCAAAAAGTAAAATGGGTTAGATATGTCCAGACTCTTTCATCCGTTGCTTGTTGGGGAGTCAAATTCTTTAATGTCTCATAAACTGTAATACAACGTTTTACTTCATTCTTCATAATGTCTTCTTTATTCTTCATTGTCTGAAAATCTTCCGATGCAAAGCAATCACTAATTGATCCATTAATTTCAACACGAGTTTCACGTGCATAATTCGTGTCAAGAATACTCGCCCAGTCGGGGTTGCTACTTTCATAACGACTTATGTTGTCAGCAATACTGTTACGCAATGCGTTAACACTTTCTTGCTTCAGAATTATGATTCGTTCGACCATTTTTTCAAGACCCCTCGCTAAACAGTATTCGTCCTACCGGAAAATCAAGTAATTCTTGTGCTAACTCAGAAAATGTGGTGTTCTCCTTTAATTTAATTCCTTTCTCATTAATTTTGTGACTTATAACGTGGAACCATTTTTTTTCACTGTATGCATTTTCCTCCAATACCATTATTCGTAATGTTTCCGTTACAGCAATCAAACAGACGGAAGCCAAAAGATATGGCAACATATGTTGACTACTCTGTAATCCTTTAAATTTCGCGGCATCAGTGCTGTGCATTAAAATCTGCACTTTTGGTTCGTCCCAACCAATGCTGAAACTTCCTCTAGGTATCTTGTCTGAGGGGTGTAATTCAAAAATCGATCCGATTTTTTTCGCAAATTCTGGCTCTACCCAATAAACGGTTGGATACATTCTCGCTAGTACATCACCGGGCACGAAATTAAATTTAGCATTTTTCCCAAATTCTGGATGTAATGCTGTGCTGGTGTGCCCTGTTACATTATCGGTGCAAACAATATAAGCAGAAATTTCCACGCGTTCGTGCAATGTCCCCCGTGGAAATTTGAAGGAAAACTGTTTGTTTTTTCTCGACAATAAATGACGAACATAAGTTTTTCGGCAATGCACTTCCACTGCGTATTCAGCCTTACTTTTGTCGATAAGTTGCAAAAGTGATTTTTCACTCAATTCACAGGTCAACGTTAAGAGTACGCTTTCGTCGGACTGTATTTCCAAATTGGGAGTTACCTGGAACTCTCGATTCATGTAGTCGCGCTCCGGTGGCGGGCTTTCTGTAGAAAGCACCGGGTGCGGAAATGTTTTATTAGCTACCCACTGCATTTTATTTTTTCTGTGTGAGCGTGATGGACAAGGATGCGTCCGTTGATTCGGAAAGTTCAATATTCATAGCGATGCGCTTATCTTTCTCCACGTTTAGAGATAAGCCAGATGTTGTTTTTTTAACTTTGACGCCATCAATATTTTTAATACCAACCCTTTCAGTGAAACTGTCTCCTGCAATTTTCACCGATAACACACCCACACCAGTTTCCTTGGGCGTGAATCTGACGTGTTTCACATCTCCCTTTTTTGTTCGGATGACGCGGATAGATTCAATTTTCATTGCTACTGCAGTACGGTTAGAACCACCGTTATCACCACTGGTTCCGCCACCATTACTACTACCACTGCCCTCTTCGGTCCCTTCTCCCCCGTTGCCCTCCTCATCGTCATCAACGTCGGAAGTGTTTTGGGGTTTGAGTGAGGTTGGGGTTAATGAAATTATGGAACTTCCGTCAAAATCTCTCTCACTGTTTTCGCCTGGTAAGTCATCATCTTCCGATGGAAAATAATCACTTAACGTATCCAACTGAAATGATTGCTCTACGGGTTCTTCCGTGATTTTCTTAACTTCACTTCGAATCCATTCAGTTAATTCCCTCAGCGCCTTTCTGCCACGACCCGAATCTTTACCTAATCGTTGATATTCAAAAGCATCGTGGGCAGGATTTTCCATGCGTCGCAACAGCGCATTACCTTCATCACTATCACACATACACACAGCCACGAAATCTGAACAGGTATCCCAACGCTTCAAGTGAGGTTGGTCGTCGGTTATTTTCATGCCACGTCGCAATATCGCAACACTCTGTGGGAAATTTAATTCCTCCTTAATCCACAAATAGCAGTGTCCCAAAATTCCTGTTTCCTTTTCAATTGGATCCTGTTTAAGTGCTTGATAGTAAGCGCGTGCAGTCTTGATATTTTCATCATCCCACAAGCCGCCAAGGAGTTTTGAGGGATTTTCTTGATTATCGTTTTGTTGTGTGCAACCCAATAAATTTGGCAAATTATCATGGTCAATAATAATAGCAGAACTATCGCTACATTCCACCATGACCTCTAATTCTCCCTTGTCGATCGCATAAAAGAAATTTGAAATTATGGCTACGACAATTCTTTTTTACCATCCTTTTTCTTCGCTCAACCCGGGAATTAATAGGGGAATTACATACATAAATCCGCAAGCCGCATATTTACTCGGCGGCACGAACAAGTCGATATTTACGCTTTGCCTGTTCTGGCGTTGGGTGCTTGTCGCCCAGATTAGCCGGCGGCAACCCGCGTTTTGATAGCAGTATTTCCTTTGCGGCGTGTTTTAGGTCACTTTCTTTGAGATTGGCTTTTTTCATCGCTCATTTGATTAGTTCTTTGTATGGCAATCGTTTGCCGATGATATTAGCGCATAGCGACTCCATCCTATCAATGGTGTCACGCTCAACATTGCCCTCATTGAGGCGGAATGCGAACTCATCAATGTATCGTGCCATGTGCTTGACGCTCCAATTATGATAAACGCCATTGTAGCCGCGTTTCAATACCGCCCAAACGCTCTCAATGCCGTTTGTGTGTGCCATTCCATTGACATATTCCTTTGCCGAGTGCTTGACCGTGCCGTGCTGATAGGCGGTGTGTAGGCGGTCATAGGAGCGGTGCTCGTCCGTGTAGATTGTAGCCCCAAACTCCACCGTTCCGCCGATTTCGCGGCGCATGGTGGTTATATCGGTGCTGGCTATCGGTTTCGCCTTTGTGCGCCCGCCACGCTCGCGCATACCGATTACCGCCTGCTTGCCTACGCCACCCCTGCCAGCGCATAGTTTCTTGCTGGCGTGCTTGTTGCCCTCTTTGCCGCCGATGTAGGTCTCGTCAATTTCAACGATGCCGGTCAACGAATAACCGCTATCGCTACAAGCCGCACGGATGCGGTGGAGCATGTGCCAAGCCGATTTTTGGGTAATACTTAATTCTTTGGATAACCGCAAACTACTGATGCCTTTGCGGGCAGTCAGCAAATAGTAAATCGCCACAACCCATTTCCTCATCGGCAGTTTGGACGCATGCATTATCGTGCCAGTTTTTACCGTAAAATGCTTGCGACAATCACCGCACCAATAGGTATACGCCTTACTCCTCGCCGTGCCAATGCCCTCAATACTGCCACAATGGGCACAGGTCGGCGTGCCACCCCAAAGAACACCCTCCAACCATTCTACCGCCTTATCCTCGCTGGTAAATTTGTCTAACAACTCAATAATGCTGATTGTGTTCGCTACCCTCTTTTTCATATCAAAAATCCCCCACGATTGGCTTTATTGCCGTATTCGCGGATTTTGCGGCAAACAAGAATGAAATGTCAAATGTTTTTTCTGCGGATTTATGTATGTAATTCCCTTATTTTTCTATCATTCGAGAATGACGGAGTTGGGGCTCCTTATTTTTCTATCATTCGAGAATGACGAAGTGGTGACGCTCCTTATTTTTCTATCATTCGAGAATGACGAAGTGGTGGGCGCTCCCTATTTTTCTATCGTTCGAGAATGACGAGTATTTCCGAATTTTCGCGTAAACTACACCCATGACCAAGACCTACGATTTCATCATCATCGGCGGCGGTAGCGGGGGGATTGCGGCTGCTCGGCGGGGGGCTTTGTGGGGGGCGGAGGTGTTGTTGTTTGAGTCGGGGCGGTTGGGGGGGACTTGTGTTAATGCGGGGTGTGTGCCGAAGAAGGTGATGTGGAATGCGTCGCAGATTCACGAGGCGTTGGAGTTGGCGGACGGGTATGGGTTTGATGTTGCGCGGCGGGGGTTTGATTGGGCGGTGCTGAAGGCCGCGCGTGATGACTACATTGGGCGGCTGAACCGCATTTATGCCGACAATTTGGATTCCTCCGGCGTGACCCTTCTGCGCGACACCGCCCGCTTGAACGGGCGCGGGGGCGTGGAAGCCGGCGGGCGTGTCTATCGCGCCGAGCATATTTTGATTGCGACCGGCGGCGCGCCCAGCGTGCCGGATTTGCCCGGCGCCGACCTCGCCATCACCAGCGACGGGTTCTTCAACCTCGCCACCCAGCCGATGAAACCGCTGCTGATTGGCGCCGGCTATATCGCCACGGAGTTGGCCGGACTGCTGCGCGGCATGGGTAGCGATGTCACAATGTTGCTGCGTAAAGAGCGGCTGTTGCGCGCCTTCGACAGCGCGCTCGGCGAGGCGGTGATGGCGCAGATGCGGCACAGCGGCATCGACATCAAAACGCGCGTGCAGTGCAGCGAAATCTACCGCGCCGATGACGGCAGCCTCGGCTATCGCGCCGACGGTGGCGCGTCGGAGTCGGGCTATGACTGCGTCATCTTCGCCATCAGCCGCCACCCCAACACCGCCGCGCTCGACCTCGCCGGCGCCGGCATCGCGCCCGACGCAAACGGCTTCATCCCGGTGGATGAATACCAAAACACCGAAGCGCCCGGCGTCTATGCGGTCGGCGACGTCACGCCGTCAACCGCGCTCACCCCGGTCGCCATCGCCGCCGGGCGCCGCCTCGCCGACCGGCTCTTCGGCGGGCAACCGCAAGCCAAACTGGACTTCGACAACATCCCCACCGTGGTCTTCAGCCACCCGCCCATCGGCACCGTCGGGCTCAGCCAGGAGCGCGCGGTTGAAATCCACGGCGAGCAACACGTCAAAGTTTATCAAAGCCGCTTCGTCAACATGCGCTACGCGCTCGGCGAGCACAAACCGCCGACCGTGGTGAAACTGATTACCGCGGGCGAGCGCGAGACGGTGGTCGGCTGCCACGTGGTCGGCGACGGCGCGGATGAGATGATGCAGGGCTTTGCGGTGGCAATCAAAATGGGCGCAACCAAGGCGGATTTCGACAACACCATCGCCATCCACCCAACCGCGGCTGAGGAGTTGGTGACGCTTACGTAGTGTGTGTAATTTGGATGAGTATCTAAGCCGCGCGCTCGTGTTTTTTTAGATGCACCATCAGCAACGAAATCGTAGCCGGGGTGACGCCGGGGATGCGTGATGCTTGGTCTAATGTTTGCGGCTTGACTTCGGTGAGTTTCTGGCGCGCTTCCGATGATAGACCGCGCACCGACTGGTAGTCGGTTTCCGCCGGCAACGCCATCTGCCGGTGCTTTTCGCGGCGCGCGATGTCGGCCATCTGCCGGTCGATGTAGCCGCTGTAACGGGCTTCAATTTCAAGTTGCCGAATGACCTGGCGGTCCTCGGGGTTGTCGGCACTCAGCGCGGGCTCGGGCTCAGGCAACAGACGCATCAAGTCGTCGTAACTGACTTCCGGGCGGCGCAGCAAATCTAGCAGGGTGGCGTCGCGCCGCAGCGGTTGTCCGAGAATTTGCTCAGCGAGGTCGGCGTCCACGCTCTGCGCGCGCGCCCACGTCCGCCCCAGCCGCGACTGCTCGGATTCAATCGCCCGCCGCTTTCGCTCCAACGCGCGCCGGCGGTGCTCGTCCACCAATCCGAGCCGGTGGGCGGTCTCGGTCAGGCGCAGGTCGGCGTTGTCCTCGCGCAGTTGCAAGCGGTATTCGGCGCGCGAGGTGAACATCCGATACGGCTCGCCGGTGCCGCGCGTGACCAAGTCGTCAATCATCACGCCGATATACGCTTCAAAGCGCGCCGGACACCAACTCTCGCGCCCCTGCGCCAGCAACGCCGCGTTCAGCCCGGCGACGAGCCCCTGCCCGGCGGCCTCCTCGTAGCCGGTGGTGCCGTTGATTTGCCCGGCGAAAAACAGCCCGTCGATGCACTCGGTTTCCAAACTCGGCTTCAAACCGCGGGGGTCGAAAAAGTCATACTCAATCGCGTAGCCGGGGCGCGTAATCACCGCCCGCTCCAGCCCCGCAATGGTGCGCACGAAGCGGTGCTGGACATCGAACGGCAGGCTGGTGGAGATGCCGTTGGGATAGACTTCGGTGGTGTTGAGCCCTTCGGGTTCGATGAAAATCTGGTGGCTGTCGCGCTCGGCGAAGCGCACGATTTTGTCTTCGATGGACGGGCAGTAGCGCGGACCCACGCCTTCAATGACGCCGCCGTAAATGGGCGAGCGCGACAGCGCCGCGGCGATGATGTCGTGCGTGGCGCGCCGAGTTTCGGTGATATGGCAAGCCACCTGACGCGGATGTTGCGCGCCGTTTGGCGGATGTTGCGCGCCATCAGCGGCGGTGGCGGCGAGAAAGGAAAACGCCGGCGGCGGGCAATCCCCCGGCTGCGCTTCGAGGCGGGAATAGTCGATGGTCTTGCCGTCTATGCGCGGCGGCGTGCCGGTTTTCAGGCGACCGACCGCGAACGGCAACTCACGCAGGCGCGCAGCCAGTGCCAGCGACGGCGGGTCGCCGGCGCGCCCGGCGCGGGCGTTGTCCATGCCGACATGAATCTTGCCGTTGAGAAAAGTACCGGCGGTGAGCACCACCGCAGTGGCGCTGAACTCGATGCCCAACTGGGTGACCACGCCGGTCACGCGCCCGCCGGTCACGCTCAGGTCGTCCACCGCTTGCTGGAACAGCGTCAGGTTGGGTTGATGCTCCACCGCCCGGCGAATCGCCATTTTATAGAGCGCGCGGTCGGCTTGCGCGCGGGTCGCCTGAACCGCCGGACCCTTGCGCGCATTGAGCGTGCGAAAATGAATGCCGGCTTCGTCGGTGGCGCGCGCCATGATGCCACCCATCGCGTCGATTTCCTTGACGATATGCCCCTTGCCGATGCCGCCGATGGCGGGGTTGCACGACATCTGCCCGACGGTCTCGATGTTGTGCGTCACCAGCAGCGTCTTGCAACCCATCCGCGCGCTCGCCAGCGCGGCTTCGACTCCGGCATGCCCGCCGCCGACCACGATGACCGCAAACGCTTCGGGATATTTCATTCCGCCGAGTCGCCCCTGAGCGCGTCCGGGTATTGCTGGTAGTAGTAGTCGTAGCCTTCCAAAATTTCCTGCGTGAAACGCCACGCCTCGTTGTGCGTCAACTGGTTGTCTTCGGGGATAATCACTTTGGTATACAGGCTTCCGCCGTGTTGCGCTTTGAGGTCGCCGAGGCGTTTATCCAGCGCCGCCTTGTCGTAGTTCACCGTGTCGTCTTGCGCGGGCTCTTTCAGTTGGAAGTGATACTGGTCGTCCGACTTGACGATGCGCACATCCACCACATACTTGCCCGCCGTGCTTCGCGCCGGGCGCACCAAACTCCGGTATTTGGCGTCGAGGGAATCATACTCATCCTGCAGCGAGCGGAACTTCGCGCCGGTCGCATCCGCCAGTTTTTGCAGCGCGGTGTTTTCCGCCTGCCGCCGGCGAATCAACTCTTGCAATTGGACGATGCGCGCGCTCGAGTCGGCGTCCCGCTGGTCGGACTGCTGCAACAACGCCTTGACCTCTTCGAGTTGCGCGGTCAGCACATCCAGTTGCTCGGACAACGACAGGTTCGCGCCGGTCAGCGCTTCAATTTCACTGCCGGAACTCAACTCCAATTCGCCGAGTTGGGCGGTCACCGTTTCCAGTTGCTCGGTGAGCGACAGGTTGGCGCCGGTCAGCGTCTCAATCTCGCGGCTTGAACTTGCGCTCAGCGCGCTCAGTTGGGCGGAGAGTGCATCCAGTTGCTCGCTCAGCGACAGATTGGCGTCGGTGAGCGCGCCGATTTCGCGGTCCGAGCGCTCGGTCAGCGCGCTGAATTGCGCGCTCAGGGAGGCGATTTCCCGGCTCAGTTTTTCTTCGGCGGCGGTCAGGTCGGCGATGCGCGCGCGCGCCACTTCGCGCTGTTCCGTGAGTTCTTGCCTCTCCCCGGTCAGTTGGTTTCGCGCATCGATGAGGTCGGCGATTTGCTCCTCCAAGCCGGCGTTGTCGGCGATAATCGACTCGATGCGTTGGAATTGGTCGAGCAGTTGCACGCGCAACGCGTCCCGCTCGCTCACGCGCTCGCCGAGCGACGCTTGCAAGCCGGTGACTTTGGCTTCGAGCACGTCGAGTTTGGCGGCGAGCCCCTGATTTTCAAGCAGGCTGGCTTCCTGGGCGCTCACGGTGGTGACGAGTTGGCGGTCGAGTTCGAAATTCCGCACCATCATAATGACCAGCGCCATCAGGAAAATCATCACGATGACCGTCATGATGTCGGTGAACGAGGGCCACACGCTGTCGTCGCCGATCGTGCGCGCGCCGTGCCCCACGCGCAGGTCAACGAATCCGCTGTCGCTGTTGTCCGGCATGTTCTCGCTCTGGATGCGTGCTCGCGCGGCTACTTGCGCAGGCGGAAGCCTTCCTGCAACAGGCGGACAACCTGCGACAACAACTCCCGATTTTCCGCCACCGACTGCTGCTGCAATTCGCCGATGCGCGTCATCAGCGTGACCAGCCCTTCCTCGCCGATGCCGCCCCTGCCACCGCCGACTCCCGCCGCCAGTTGGTCGGACAACGCGCGGGTCGCTTCGAGCAACGCCTGCACCGAGCCGTCGTATTGCTGCTGCGACTGCTCAAAGCGCTCGATCAACTTGCTGGCGCTGAGGATGCTGTCGGAGTAATCTCGCACCGCCGCCTCCTCGCTGGGTTGCAGATACGGCAGCAGCGTGGTCGCGGTGACTTCCTCGACCGAACTAATCAGATAGGTTTGGGTGTCGGTCAGTTTGATATAGAAGTAGCCGAAGATGAGGTAGGCGAGTATCGCCGTCATCGTGGTGGACAGCGCGGTGGACATGCCGAAAATCATCGTGCCGAGCCCGCTGGTCTGACCGCTCGCCTGCGCGTTCCCGTAAATCATGTCGGACGCCCCCAGCAGCGAAAGCGAAAGTGAAACGATGGTGCCGAAAACGCCGGTCAGAATCAGCACGTTGTGAACAAACTTGAGAAAACTGTTGCGGCTGGATTCGCTCGCCAGCAACGTCGCCGCCAGCGCATTCTGATTGATATTGGCGCGCCGGCGGTTGAGTTCCTGCAGCGTGCGGTAACGCTCGGCGAGCATCCCGTGCGGCTCCACGCCCTCCATCGGGTCGTTGTCTTCCTTAAGGTTGCGCACAAAGCGGGCGATGTTAAATTCCTGGCGGCGATACTCAAAGAACCGCCCGACCAACACCCCCAGCCCGCAAAAAAACAGCAACATAATCCCGCCGTTTATCGCCCAGCCCATCGCGTTAATCTGGTTCTGCAGATAAATCTGCCGCACCACATCCCACTGCCAAACAATCACCCCCCCCAACAACACAAACACCGCCAGCATCTGCAACAGCACGCTGCGGGTATAGTTGAGTTGAGATTTCGTGTCAGCCATAGCAGGCTTCCAATGCAGTCGAAACTGCGCGGTAATATCACTAAAACGGCTCATTGTATCAGTCCACTGGCGGTTTGTTGGGGGGATTATAACGCGGAAATTGGGTTGAGGGGGTTGTGGGGGGTTGTGGGGTGTGGTGGCGGTATAACTCGTCATTCTCGAGCGTTAGTGTCCGTTGCCGCCGCGCTTCTTCTTTTAAGCGGCGGCTTACGGACACTTGCGTCCTCGGGAATCTCCTAAGACTGGCACGGGCTTTGTTGAAATTCACGGTAGCCTTAGGGAGATTCCCGAATCGAAGAAAATATGGTCGCTGGCGCTCCCTATTTTCTACCGTTCGAGAATGACGGGTATTTATAACTCGTCATCGAGCGTTAGTGTCCGTTAGCCGCCGCGCTTTTTCTTTTAAGCGGCGGGTTACGGACACTTGCGTCCTCGGGAATCTCCCTAAGATTGGCACGGGCTTTGTTGAAATCCACGCTAGCCTTAGGGAGATTCCCGAAGGCGATGAAAAATATGGTCGCCTGTCGGCTCCCTATTTTTCTATCGTTCGAGAATGACGAGGTTGAGGGCTCCCTATTTTTCTATCATTCGAGAATGACGAAGTGGGGCGCTCCCTATTTTTCTATCGTTCGAGAATGACGGCTGTGCGCGCTTGCCGGTTTAATTCACCGCAATCTATTTCTTCTTGCTTTTCTTATAGCGGTCTTCGGTGATGGTGGCGTAAATCAGCGCGCCGCCTAAGCAGACGGCGGCGAGCAATGCGGCGGTCAGTGCGGGGTCCATTAGTCTTTCCTCTTGCGGTAAGCGGCACCCAAACATAACACAATACCGGTCAATGTCAAGCCGACCGCCACCGTCGCCGTCACGTCCTTTTCAATCACGCCCTGGGCTATGCCGCCGACGATGCAGTAGATACCGACCTGGTTGACGGTAAGACGAACCGTTTTGGCTTTTAAGTAACCGAATTTCATCATAATCCTTTACCTCCATTCACATCGCCGGCGACACCCGCCGGAGAGACTCATTCCTTCAAGCGCCGCCATTACACACCGGCGAACACCCGAAGCCCCCGCACTCTACCACGCTGACGCGCGCAACGCCAACCCCCTACTTCCCAATACAAAACGAAGCGAAAATCAACCCAAGCAAATCATCGCTGCTCACCTCCCCGGTAATCTCGCCGAGGATGCGTTGGCAGGTTGTTAGTTCTTCCGCCAGCAACTCGCCGGCGTGGTGGGTGGAGAGTTGGTTTATGCCGGCGTCCAGGTGGTGGGCGGCGCGTTGTAGGGCATCCAAGTGGCGTTGGCGGGCGGTGAAAGGGTTGTCTTCGGTGTTGCGGAAGCCGGCGCGTTGTTTGATTAGCGCTCGCAAGTCGGCTATGCCGGCGCCGGTTAGCGCTGATATTGCCACGCCTTTGTCGGCGCCTTTGTCAGTCGCGCCGGCGGCTCTTCCGCTCAGGTCGATTTTGTTTCGCACCAAACAGACCGGCGCGTCACCGCCGGTGCACTCCAACAACCGCGTAACTTCCGCCTCGTTGATGTCCGCATCATCGACCACCAGCAGAACCACATCCGCCTGCCGCTGCGCATCGCGCGCGCGGCGGACGCCTTCAACTTCTATTTCATCCGCGCTCTCACGAATGCCGGCGGTGTCGATGACCTCGACCGGCAGTCCGTCGATTTCCACCGACTGCTCCAGCACATCGCGGGTGGTGCCGGGAATGGCGCTGACGATGGCGCGCGGTTGTTGCGACAGCGCGTTCAACAGGCTTGACTTGCCCGCATTCGGCGGTCCGGTCAGCGCCACCTTTAATCCGTCGCGCAACAGTTTCCCCTGCCGCGCCGAGTCGCGCAACCGGGCGAAGCGTTGTTGCAAGTCGCGCAATCCGTCCATCACCCGGTCGTCGCCGAGAAAATCGATTTCTTCTTCGGGGAAGTCGATGGCCGCCTCGACGAAAGTGCGCAGTTCGGTCAGCTCGCCGACGAGGTCGCGGACGCGCGTTGAAAACTCGCCCTGCAATGAATGCATGGCCGAGCGCGCGGCGCTCTCGGTGCTGCTTTCAATCAAGTCGGCGACCGCTTCGGCTTGCGCGAGGTCAAGGCGGCCATTCACGAAAGCGCGCTCGCTGAATTCCCCCGGTCGCGCCAGCGTGGCGCCGAGTTCAAGGCAGCGGCGCAGCAACACGTTCATCACCACCGGGCTGCCGTGTCCGTGCAGTTCAAGCAGGTGCTCGCCGGTGTAACTGTGGGGCGCCGGGAAGTAGAGCGCGAGCCCGCGGTCGATGACTTCGCCATCGCTGGCGCGAAAGTCGCACAGCCGGGCTTTGCGCGGCGGCGGCAGCGCGCCCGTCAACGCCCGGCACAACGCCGCAACGCGCGCGCCGGAGACGCGCACAATGCTAATCCCGCCGCGCCCCGGCGGCGTCGCCACCGCCACAATGTCATCGCTACGGTGGCGCGCGCCGCGCTTATGGTCGCGCGCACCGCGCTCAGGCGGCTTCGTATTTCCGGGTGATGTAGTATTGCTGCGCAATCGAGAGCAGGTTGTTGACAACCCAATACAGAACCAGCCCGGACGGAAACCACAGGAAAAACACCGTGAACACGATCGGCATTGCCATCATGATTTTCTTTTGCAGCGGGTCCACCGGCGCCGGGTTGAGATGAAACTGTGCCAGCATCGACGCCCCCATAATCAGCGGCAACACAAAATAGGGGTCGGGGATTGACAGGTCTTTTATCCACAGCATGAAGTCGGCCTGGCGCAACTCCACGCTTTCCAGCAGCGTCCAGTAGAGCGCGATGAACACCGGTATCTGCACCAAAATCGGCAGACACCCGCCCGCCGGATTGACCTTTTCGGTCTTATACAACTTCATCATTTCCTGCTGGAACTTCTGCTTGTCATCGCCATAACGCTCCTTCAAGGTCTTCAAGCGCGGCGCCAATTTTTTCATCTTCGCCATGGACTTATAACTCGCGGCGGACAGCGGATAGAAAATCGCCTTGACCAGCAACGTCAACAGAACAATCGACCAGCCCCAGTTATTCACCACGCCGTGAATCTTGTCGAGCAACCAGAACAACGGGTCGGCAATCGGCGTCAGCCAGCCGTAGTCCACGGTCAGCAACAGCCCTTCCACCTGCTGGCGGCGAAGGTGTTTCTGCTCTTTGGGTCCGACAAACAACACCGTGCTGACCACGCCGCGCTCGCCCGGCGCAATGTGAACCGGCTGCGTGGCTTTGTAGCCGATGCGGTATTGCCGCGAAGCCGCGTTGCCGCCGTTGCCGCTCACACCGGAAAACAACGCATAGCCGTCGGCGCCGGCGGGCAGCCACGCGGCGACGAAGTAGTGCTGCAACATCGCCACCCAACCGGCGCTGGTCGGTAGGTCGAGGCGCGCATCGCGCATATCCTCGTAGTCGATTTTGTCGTATTTTTCCTCGGCGGTATAAATGGCGGCGCCGTGATAACTCGGCAAGCGGCCAAGAAAGCCCATCGAACTTTCCTGCTCGATGGCGGTTTGTTTGAGTTGCCCATAGACAAACCCGTTCCACGGCTGCGGACTGCGGTTGTCCACGCGAAAGTCAACCTCGATGCGGTATGAATCGCGCGCAAAGCGAAACACTTTCTGATAGACGACCCCGTCCGGCGCGCTCCAATCCAGCACGACCTCCATCCGCTCATCGTCGCCGAGCACATAGTCAAAGCGCGACGCCGAATACTCCACATCGTGATTGGGATATTCCCGCCCCGAGCCAATCAACCCGCTCTGGGCGATGTACAAATCGGTCGCGCCACGGTCGCGGTGCATCAGCACAAACGGCTCGTCGGGCCGATTGACGCTGACCGGATGACGCAGTAGTTCAACGCGCACCAGGTCGCCGCCGTGGGTGTCGATTTGCGCGCGCACCAAGTCGGTGGTGACGGAAATCAAAGCGCCGTCCGCCGCCGACGCCTGCGGAATGCTCTGCGGCTCGGCGACCTGCTCGGGCGATGCCGGCAACGCCGGCGCTTCGGGAACATCATCGGCGGTGACTCGACCATCGGCGGACGCGCTCGGCTGGCTTCGCTGCGTGTTGGCGGCGCCGGTGTGGGCGGTATTATATTGCTGCTGAAATTCAACCCACGACTGCCAAATCATCACCAGCACCAGGCCGAGCGCGCCGAACAAAATGATTCGCTGAATTTCCAGATTAAACATAGTCGTTTTGCTCGGTGCGGGTGCGGGTGCGGGTGCGGGCGCGGGTGTCGGTTCGCCGCCCCGGCACCGGGTCTTCACCGCCTTCGTTCCACGGATGACAACGCGAGATTCGCTTGACCGCCATCCACCCGCCGCCGAGCGCGCCGTGCCGGTCAATCGCATCCATCGCGTAGTCGGCGCAACTGGGGTGGAAACGGCAACGCCGCCCGAGAAACGGACTCAACGCCAGTTTGTATGCCGCAATCGGCAGTATCAGGAGTTTTCGCATTTTCGGCGCGCCTTGCCCCACAAATTATCCAGTTCCGCCCGAAGCGTCCGATTGAGTTGCTCTGCCGCGCCGTGTTTGGCAATCACGACATAATCAACCGCGCCCAGTCGCCGCCAGTGCTGGCGAAACGACTCGCGGATGAGCCGCTTAATCCGGTTGCGCTGAACCGCCTTCTTGCTCACCCGCCGCGACACCGCCAACCCAAGGCGCGCATGCCTCAGCCCGCTGGGAGCCACATGCGCGCTGAAATGCGCCGAATGCATCCGCGTCTTATGCTCAAAAACCGCCGCAAACCCCTTCCCGTCCATCAACCGCAACCACCGCCCAAACCCTGCGCCGGAGTCTCTCGCCTCATTGGAGTTGGCTCGCGCCTCAGTGGAGTCGACCCCCGCATTAGTGGAGTCAGCCCCCGCCTCAGTGAAACCGGCACCCGCCTCAGGAAAGTTAATAATCAGGCGCTCAACCGCGCCCGCCGCTTGGCACGCCGAGCATTAACCACCGCCCGCCCCGCCCGGGTACGCATACGCGCCCGAAACCCGTGGGTCCGCTTGCGCTTTAATTCACTGGGTTGAAAAGTGCGTTTCATCGGGAGTGTTCATGGCTTGAAAGGGGGTGGAATTTACCTTGTCGAAAATAAAATATCAAGCCAAGCGAAATCTATTTGCCGGCATGCCGGCGTCCGTGGCGTCTGTTGAAAACCCCCTACTCCGTCATTCTCGAGCGTTAGTGTCCGTTTGTCGCCGCGCTTTTTCTTTTAAGCGGCGGCTTACGGACACTTGCGTCCTCGGGAATCTCCCTAAGGTTGGCGCTGAGCCCAAACAACGCCATTCCCGCGATCTTTTAAGCGGGAATGGCGGCTTACTCGCCGCCTGCTTCGCTCGCTTTGTTTGAACTCAGCGCTAGTCGGGATGAGATTCCCGAGGTCGTAAGCGCCCGTAAGCCGCTACGCGGCAACGGGCGCTAACGCTCGAGAATGACGAGGTTGTTGGGAATGACGAAACTAAAACCGCACCTCCCCCGTAAGCCAAATCGCATGCCTCGCCGTCGCATCAACCTTCTCCTCCCTCTCCCCCGCCAAGTTCAAGTCAAACGAACCACCCAACCCCCAACGCAACCCTACGCGGTAGTTTTTATCTCCCTTCCCCAAAGTCATTTCGCCGTAAGGGGTCAGGGCGGGAAGGCCGTAGGCTATGGTGGCGTTTAGGTGGGGTTGGTGGTCGGCGGGAGCGGTGTCGGGCGCGCCGGTTTGCCAGATTTTTTCGGGGTTGGCGGTGGTGTTGCCGTAGGTGGGGGTTAGGGATAGGGATAGGCCTTGGTGGTCGGGGCCGGGGATTAGGCGTAGGTTGGTGCCTATGGCGAATTCTTTTTGGTCGTTGTCGGAGATTAGGGCGCGGGTGTGGAGGGCGAGGGTTAGGCTGCGGGCGGGGTTTTGGTAGTTTAGGGCGGCGCCGAGTTCTATGCCGCCGCCGGTGATGCCGTCTCCGCCGTCGTGGCGGTAGCCGACTTCCAGCGACGGCTCCAGGCGCGCGCCGCCGGCGGTGGTGGTGGGTTTGTTGGCTTGTATTGCGACGCGCAGGCGGCTGACGCGGGTTTGCAGTTCGGACAGGCGCGCCGCGCCGGCGCCGGCGGGCTCGTCGCCGCCTTCCACTTCGGTGCGCGTGGAGAAGGCTTCGGCTTTGAGGCGCAACTCGCCTTCGTTGCGCGCCAGCAGGCGGCCATTGATGCCGGCGCCGGCGGTTTGCAGGGTGATGTCGCTGCTGGCGCGCGTGTCGTGGCCCTCGTTGCTGATTTCCACTTCGCCGTTGCCGTAGCCGAGCGTCGCCCACCAGTCCAGCCAGCCGCCGGGTGTGCTGGTGGCGATATACGGGTGGATGCTCGCCATCTCCAATGTGTAGTCGCCGCGCTCTTGCGAGATGTTGGTGTCGTCGGTGTATGTCAAGTCGGCGTCGCTCCACGACACCATCATCCCCCCCAGCAAGCCGCCGCGCAGGTGGGCGTCCACGCCGACATTCGCGCTCACCAAACTACCATCCCACTCAACGGTCTCCGATTCGCTCTTGCCGCCGAGTTCCCGATAGTCGCCGCCGCCCCACATGGAGACGCCCGGATGCTCGCCCTCGCCCGACCCTGCGCCCGACCCCACATTCAACGGCAACACAAATTCCGCGCCGCCGAGCAGTTTCTTCGCATCCACGCCGCCGTCAGCCAGTGCCTGCATCTGCGTCGCCACCAACGCCGCCGGCGACGACAGCCCGCCGAGACTCGCGCGCAAACCGGAGCCGCCACCGCCGCCATCGGCAGCCGCCATATCCGCCCTCGCCTGCGCAACCCGCCGCGCAATCGCGCCGATTTGCTGGTCGCTCATCGCGCGGGTGATTTCAGGCAGAATCACTTGATTGACGCCATCCAGCGCGCGACCCGGAAGGCGCACGCGCACCATCACATCGCCAATCGGCGCCGGAAACTCGCCCGACGCCACGCGGTGGGTGATGCGGTAATCGCCGACCGCGCCGACCTGCGGTGTCGCCGTCACCGATTGGCGCACGCTCCAGTTGCTCTGCGTGAAGGTCAGCCGCTCGGCGCTCAGGGTCATGTGCGACACCGTCTCGCCCGCGCGCAGCGGCACCGACAACTCCAGCACCACGTCCGTGGGGGGCCAGCGGTTGAGCGCCACGGCGTAAGTCACCGACTCGCCCAATGGCACGATGAGCGGACCCATCGCCATGTCGGGCAGCGTAATCGCGTGCATCGGCAACACCGTGACGGTGAACGTCAACGCGATGCGCGTGTTCTCCTCGTCGGTAATCGCGTAGGTCAGCGCGACCGCGCCCGCCACCGTGGACGGCGCGCCGCTCAACACCTGAGTCGCCGCGTCAAAGGCGAGCCCCGGCACCGCCGCGCTCACTTCCGGCGACAACGCGAAGTTCAGCGCGCCTTCGCCGCCGAGTACCGCCGGCAGGGTCACCGCCACCGCCTCGCCGCGGGTGTAAGTCTGGGCATCCACCGTCACGTCGTCGCCGGCGACGAATGCCAGCGCCGCGACGGTGTCGTTGATGTCCACCACCACCGACCCGGCGGTGATGCGCCCGTAGCCGCTGACCGCGTGGGCGATGGTCGCCGACTCGTGGTCGGGGTCGTCGTCCTCGTTGGCGTATACGCTGACCACCTGCGCGCCGCCCCAGTTGGCGGGGGTGAAGGTCAGCACGCCGGCGTGGATGAGCGTCAAGTCGTTGCCCGGCGGCGACGCGCTCAGCGCAATCATCACGTCCTCGTCGGGCTCGGTCGCCAGCGCGATGGTGTAGGTGGCGGTGACGATTTCATCCACCGCCAAACGTGTTCCCGGCGTGAACACCAAGCCGCGCTCGTCGTCGTCGCTAATCTCCACCACCACATCGTCGACGCCGCCGACCAGCCCGCCGTAGCCGAGCGCGCTGTGGCGGATGGTGACGGTCTCGTCGTCGTCCTTGTCGTCTTGCAACACCGTCACTGCGACCGTTTGCTCTTCCGCCCAGTTGTCGGCGCTGAACGTCAACGCGGCGGGCGTGACGCGCAAATCATCAGCCGCGGCTTGCGTAGTCACCGTCGCCATCGCGCCCGCGTCCATGCCGGGGCTGCTGCTGAGGCGCACGGTGTAGGCGAACGCGCCGCCCTCGCGCACCGCCACCGTGCGTTGCGACACGACCACGGCGGCGGTGTCGGTGTCGGTGATGTCGATGGGAATGCTCGCCACAACCGGCGGCGGACCGTCGTAATCCGCCCCGCTCGCCGTATGCACGACCGACACCGCGGCCTCGTCAATCGCATCCGCATCCTCGGCGGCGCGCACCGTCACCGCCTGCGGCGTCGCCCAGTTGGCGGGGCTGAAGGTCAGCGCCGCCGGCGTCAGCGTCAGCGCCGGCTCATCCGGCTCCTCGCGCACCGCCACCGTCACATCGCCGCCGCTCGGCTGGAATTGCAGCGCCACGGTATAGGACGTGGCAAAGCCCTCGCGCGCCGAGAGTCCCGCCGGCGGATTCAGCGCAATCGCCGGCGCGTCGTCGTCGGCAACCGCCACCGACACGAAGTCGTTCACCGAATCGGCGCTGAGGTAACCGCTCTCCGCGCCCGCCGTCAGCCTGTGGCTGACCGTGACCACGCCGTCGGCGACGTCGGCGTCGTGCAGCGCGGTGACGCTGATATTCTGCGCGCTGTTCCAGTTGGCGCGCGTGAACACCAGCGCGGCGGGGGAGAGACTAATCTCGCCGCTGCCGCTCGCCGAGCGCCCGCCAATCGGCGTCACCGTCACCATCCCGGTGACCGGGCGTTTGCCGAGGCGAATGCCGTAAGCGTCCGCCGCGCCGCCTTCGCTCAGGCTGAGCGCGGCGGTGGAAATCACCAGCGAGCCGCGCTCAATATTGGCGACGCTCACCGTCAGCGCGGCGGTGATGCCGGCATAGACCGGGTTGGATTCGCCGCTGGTCAGCGTGTAGGTAATCGTGGCTTCGCGCGCGGCGAGGTCGTCGTCGGTGGCCGCCAGCACCGAGACCGCCTGCGGCGTATTCCAGTCGGCGGCGGCGAACGACAGCGCGCCCGCCGGCAATAGCGGAACGCCGTTGCGGCTTAGGGTCAAGCCGTGGCTCGCCGGCGTGACGGTCGGCGTGGCGGTAATCACATCGCTGCCACCGGGCGAGCCCGCCAGCCGAATCGTGAAACCGCTCGCCACCGCCGCGCCCTCGGTGACCGCCAACGCCTCCGGCATCAGCACGCCACCCGGCGCGATTTCCACCGTGACGGCGAAACTCAGCGCGGCGGTGTCGGGGTCGACCACGTCCGAATCGGTGGCGGTGAAGGTCAGCGTCAGCCGGGCGGCGACCGCGCTCGGTATGCCGCTCAACACGCGCGTCTCAATGTCAAACGACAGCCCCGGCAACGCGCTCGCCACCTCCGGCGTCAGCGCATAGGTCAGCGTGCCGCTGCCGCCGCTCGCCAATGGCAGCGTCACCGGCGTGATGCCGATGCCGACGTTGTAGGTCTGCGCGTCCGGCGTCGTGCCGGCGGGGAAGGTCGGCATATAGTCTTCGGGGTCACTAATCGTCACCGCAATCGGCTCGGCTTCCACATCGCCGTAGCCGCTGACCGCGTAACGGATGGTGGCGAAGTCGTCAAAATCATCGGCGTCGGCGGCGGCGGCGACGGTCACCGTCTGCAAGGTGTCCCAGTCGTCGGCGGTGAAGGTCAGCGCGCCGCTCGGAGTCAGCGTCAAGTCGTGTCCGTCCGGCACGATGCTCGGCGTGAGCACGACATCGCCGGTGGGGAGGGTGGCGAGCGCGATGGCGTAGGCGGTGTCGCTTCCCTCAACCACGGTCAAGGCGAGCCGCGAAATGTTGACGGCGGGAATGTCGTCGTCGGTGATGACCACGCCCACCACAGCGGCGCTCACATCGGCGCCGTCATAATTCGCGCCGCCGACCGCGTGGCTAATCGTGGCGGTGTCGTCGTCGGGGTCGCCGTCTTCGGCGGCGCTCACGCTAACCGTCTGCGCCACATTCCAGTCGGCGGCGGTGAAGGTCAACGCGGCGGGCTCCAGCGTCAGGTCGTGACCCATCGGCGCGCCGCTCGGCGTTACGGTCACATCGCCGCCCACCGGCTGCGTCACCAGCCGCAGCGTGTAGTGGGTGGCGGCGCCCTCGTCCGCCTGCAACGCGCTCGGGCTTGCCATCACGCCGTTGGTGTCGTCGTCCAGCACCGTCGCCACCACATCGTCGGCGCTGACGTCGTCATACTCCGCCTGCCCGGCGAGCGCATGCACCAGCGTCACGGTCTCGTCTTCGGCGTCCGCATCCGACGCGGCGGTGACGCGCACGGTGCGGCGAACATCCCAATCATCAGCGGTGAAAACCAGCGCGCGTGTGGGCATTGCGGTCATGAGGGTGACTTGATTGCCGTCCGCGGGCACCGTAATCGTCACATCGCCGACCGCGGGCGGAAAATCCAACGCCACCGAATACGCCGCGCTTGCGCCGGCGCCGGCGGGGCAACTCCCGCCGCCGCCGTCTTCGCACACCGTCAGGGCGAGCGGCAAAATGCTGACGCCCGGCTCGTCGTCGTCCGCCACCACCGCCCGCACCGTGTCCACATCCAATCCGCTCACGCCCGCGTAGTTGAACACCAAGTGGCGAATGACAATGCTGGTGTCTTCGGTGTTGATGTCATGCGCGCCGAGGACGGTCACCGCTTGCGGCGTGTCCCAGTTGTCGGGGGAAAAGGTCAAGCCATCGGCGGGGGCGGCGGCGGCGATGTCGTTGTCGTCGCTGACCGCCACAATCGTCACCGCGCCCGCCGGCTGGGTTTGCAGCGCCACGGTATAAACCTCGTCGGTTGCCGCCCCGCCCTCGGTCACGCTCACCGCATCCGTCGACACCGTCACGCCCGGAGTGTCCGGGTCGGCGATGCGGATTCGCACGGCGGCGGCGGTGGTCACCATGCCGTAGCCGGCGACCGCGTGGCTGATGGTCGCGCTGTCGTCAAACGCATCGGCGTCCGTGGCGGCGCTCACCGACACCGTCTGCGCCGTATTCCAGTTGGCGGTGGTGAAGGTCAGCGCGCCACTGGGAGTCAGGGTCAAATCGTGTCCGGGCGGCGCCACGCTCGGCGTCACCGTCACGTTGCCGCTCGGCGCGGTGTTCAGCGCCACGATGTAGTCGGCGGCGGCGCCTTCATCCACGTCCAGCGCCGCCACCGACACCGCGACCCCCGGCGCGTCGTCATCCAGCACCAACAGCGTCACGTCGGCGGCAGTCACGCCGCCGTAACCGCTCACCGCGTGCGTAATCGTGACCGTGGAAGAGAGCGCATCGCTGTCATCGGCGGCGCTCACGGTGACCGTCTGCGCCGCATTCCAGTCGTCGGCGGTGAAGGTCAGCGCGCCGCCGGGGGTGAGCGACACGCCGTGACCCGAAGCCGGTTCCAGCGCCGGCGTCACCGTCACCACCTCGCCCGCGCCGGGCGTCGTGCCGAGCGCCACGGTGTATTGCCGCGCCGCGCCGCCCTCGTTCAAGTTCAGGCGCGTCTGCGAAATGTGCACGCCCGCGACATCGTTGTCCGCCAGCGTCACGGTGGCGGTGGCGGTGGCAAGGGTCGGATTGACGGCGGTCGTGGTCGCGCCGTTCACGGTCAGCGTCGATGTGAAGGTCTCGCTAACTTCTTCCAGCCCGTCGTCCGGTATGGCGACCGAAAAACACGCGCGCCGCTGGCTGTCTTTAATCGGACCGACCGCAAAGCCACTCAGCCCGGTGTAGTCGGCGGGGTCGGTGGCGGTGCCGTCCGCCGTATCCACCGATAGCCACACCTCGCCGACAATCTCCCCCGATGCCGGCGGTAGGCTCGCCACCACGCACATCTCCACCGCGTGCAAGCCGAGCGCGGAAGTTACGCCCTCGGTGAACGCATAATCGGCGCGCTCAAAGCCCAGCGTGATGCGCTCGGCGACCGTCACGCGCACGCTGTCGGCGCTCGTTATGTCACGGTATCCGCTCACCGCGTGGTTGATGATGGCGGTGTCGGTGGTGTCGTCCGCATCCACGGCGGCGGTCACGGTGACGGTCTGCGCCACGTTCCAGTCGGCGTCGGTGAAGGTCAACGCGCCGCCGGGTGTCAGCGGAGCGCCGTCTCGGCTGAGCGTCAAGTCGTGGTCGGCGGGCATCGGCGACGGCGTCACCACGACCGTGCCGTCCGCCGGACTGGTGTCCAGCACCACGGTATAACTCCCGCCCCCGCCGTCGCCCTCGCCCAGCATCAGGCGCTCGGCGGACACTGTCACGCCGGGCACGTCGGGGTCCAGCACCGTCACCGCGATTTGCGAGACCCGGGCGCTGCCGTAACCGCCGCCCGACGCGCGGTGGTCAATCCGCGGATGCTCGTCGTTGCCGTCAAAATCCGTCGCGGCTGACACGCTAATCGTTTGCGGCTCGCTCCAGTTGGCGGCGGTGAAGGTCAGTTCGCCGACGAGTTCGATGGATTCGGCATTGAAGCCGGTGATGCTAACCCGCACATCCGCGTTCGGCATCGTCGTCAGGCGCAAGGTATAGGCTTCGCTCCCGCCTTCGGCAACGGTCAGCGCATCGACCGAAATGTCAAAACCGGGCGTGTCGTTATCGCGCACCGTCACCGTCACCCCCGCCGCCGTCACGGTGTTGTAATCGTCGTCGCTGTCGGCGCTCACCGCGTGCGTAATCGTCAGCGTCTCATCAAAAGCGTCCAAATCCTCCACGCCGCTGACCGTGACCGTCTGCGCCACATTCCAATCGGCGGTGGTGAAGGTTACCGCGCCGCGGTCGAGCGTGGCGAGCGCGGCATCTTCGCTGCGCGCCGTCACCGTCACGCTACCGGCGACCGGTTGCGCGGTCAGCCGCAGCGTGTAGTGCGCCTCGCTGCCCGCGCCGCCTTCGCCGACCTGCAACGCAGTCGGGCTCACCGTGACGCCGTTGCTGTCGCCGTCCGCCACCGTCGCCACCACCTCGGCGGCGGTGACGCCGGCATAATGCCCCCGCCCCGCCACCGCATGCGTCAGCGTCACGGTCTCGTCCGCCGCATCCGCATCCGTCCCGGCGGCGGTGACGCGAACCGCTTGCGGCTCGCTCCAATTCAAGTCGGTGAAAATCAATGGGCTGGCGCTCGTCGGCACAACGGTCACTTGATTGCCGCTCGGCATCACCGTCACCATCACATCGCCGACATTGGGCGGAAACGTCAGCGCCACGGTATACGCCGCGCTCGCGCCCGCGCCGGCGGGACACAACGCGCCGCCCGCGTCTTCGCACACCGTGAGCGCGCGCACCGAAAACGCCACGCCGGCGGTGTCGTCGTCCAGCACCGTCACCCGCACCGCGTCCACATCCAACCCGGTCACGCCCGCGTAGTTGAACACCGCGTGGCGAATGTTGATGGAATTATCCGCCAAGTCGTTGTCGTGCGTGCCGGTGACGGCGAACGTCTGCGGCGTGTCCCAGTTGGCGGGGCTGAAGGTCAAGCCGGGCGCGGGGATGGCGATGTCGTTGTCGCCGCTAATCGGCACAATCGTCACCAAGCCCGCCGGCTGGGTTTGCAATACCACGGTATACCTTTGGTCGGTGGGGTCCCCGCCCTCGGTCACGCTCACCGCGTCCGTCGACACCGTCACGCCCGGAGTGTCCGGGTCGGCGATGTTGATTCGCACGGCGGCGGCGGTGGTCACCGTGCCGTAGCCGCTCACCGCGTGGCGGATGGTCGCGGTGTCGTCAAACGCATCATCATCTTCACCCGCGCTCACCGACACCGTCTGCGCGACGTTCCAGTTGGCGGTGGTGAAGGTCAGCACGCCGCCGCTTGGCGCCAGCGTCAAGTCGTGTCCGGGCGGCGTCACGCTCGGTGTCACCGTCACATCGCCGCTCGGCGGCGTGTTCAACACCACCTCATAGGCGTCGTCACCGGCGCCGCCCTCGTCCACGGCCAGCGTCGCCACCGACACGACCACCCCCGGCGCGGCGCTGTCTTGCACCGCCACCGTCACATCGGCGGCGCTCGGGAAGCCGGGATAGCCGGTGACGGCGTGCGTAATCGTGGCGATTGACGAGAGCGCATCGGCGTCATTGGCGGCGGCGACGGTGACGGTCTGCGCCGCATTCCAGTCGGCGGCGGTGAACGTCAGCACGCCGCTCGGGCTGAGCGAAATGCCGTGACCCGACGCCGGCGTCAGCGTCGGCGTCACCGTCACCACCTCGCCGGCGCCGGGTGTCGTCCCCAGCGCCACGGTGTAGTTCTGCGCCACGCCGCCCTCGTTCAAATCCAGGCGCGCGCGCGAAACGAACACGCCGGCGACATCGTTGTCGGTCAGCGTCACGGTGGCGGTGGTCGGTGAAAGGGTCGGATTGACCGCGGTCGTGGATTGGCGGTTCACGGACAGCGTCACTGTGAAGGTCTCGTCGCTTTCCTCCAGCCCGTCGTCCGGTATGGTGACCGAAAAACACGAGCGCCGCAGGTTGTCTTTAATCGGACCGAAGAAAAAGCCGCTCACCCCCGCGTAATCATCGGGGGCGGTGGCGGTGCCGTCCGCCGTATCCACCGTGAACCACACCTCGCCCTCAATATCCCCCGCCGGCGGCGGCGCGCTCACCACCGCGCACATCTCCACGGCATTAGCGCCCAACCCGGAGAGTTCGCCTTCGGTAAACCCGTAGTCGGTGCGCTCAAAGCCCACGGTGACGGGCTCGGCGACCGCCACGCGCACGACGCCGGCGCTCGTCACTGCGCCGTAGCCGCTCACCGCGTGGCTAATCCGCGCGTTGTCGGTGTTGTCGTCGGCATCCACGGCGGCGGCGATGGACACCGTCTGCGCCACATTCCAGTTGGCGTCGGTGAAGGTCAATGCGCCGCTGGATGTCAGCGGAGCGCCGTCTCGGCTCAGCGTCAAGTCGTGCTCGGACGGCGACAACGCCGGCGTCACCACGACCGCGCCGCCATCTTGCGTCTCCAACACCACGCTGTAAGTCGCGCCATCATCGCCGCTCACGCCCTCGCCCACCGTCAGGCGCGTGGCGGACACCGTCACGCCGGGCGTGTCGTCGTCGGTTATCTCCGCCGGCAGCCGCAGGGAGACGCCGTCGTAGCCGCCGCCCGTCGCCGCGTGGACAATCGTGGCGCGCTCGTCGGCGCTGTCAAAATCGGGGACGGCGGTGACGCCGACGGTTTGTGACACGTTCCAGTCGGCGGCGCTGAACGTCAGGTTCCCTGGGAGAATCCTGACCCCGAGGGAGGTGGCATTGAACTCGCTCAACCGCACCTCCACCGCCCCGCTCGGCTCGGTCGCCAGCGCCACGGTATAGGTCGCGGTGACGCCTTCGGTGGCGGTCAGCGCCTCAACCGACACATCAAAACCCGGCGCGTCGTCGTCCCGCACCGTCACCGTCACCGCCGCCGCCGTCACGGTGTCGTAATCGCTATCCATATCAGCGCTCACGGCGTGCGTAATCGTGAGCGTCTCGTCGGCGCTGTCGATATCCTCCACGCCGGTGACGACAATCGTCTGCGCCACATTCCAGTCGGTGGGGGTGAAGGTCAGCGTCGTACGGTCGAGCGTGGCAATCGCGGCATCCGCCCCGCTCGCCACCACCGTCACGCTGCCGGCGCTCGGCTGCGCGTCCAGCACCGCGGTGTAGTTCGCCGACTCGCCCTCTGCCACCGGCAACTCAGCCGGCGCAATGCTCACGCCGCGCGTGTCAAGGTCGGTGAAAGTCGCGGGCAATTCCGCCGCCGCCAGCCCCGCGTATTCCGCCGCCCCGCTAATCGCGTGCGCGGCGCTAATCGTGTCGTCGTCCGCATCCGCATCGCGCGCATACAGCAGCGTCAGCGTCTGCGCCACATTCCAGTTGTCGGCGTTGAAAGTCAACACGCTCGGCTGCGTCTCGGCGTTGGAAACCGTCACCTCGCCGGCGCTCGGCTGGGAGTCCAGCGCCACCGTATAAACCGCCCCCGGCGGACCCTCGTTGGCGGTCACGCTCGGCGGGTCAAAGGTGATTCCCGGCGTGTCCGGGTCAATCAGGTTGAGCAACACATCGGGAGCGCCGGCGCCCGCGTAATTCCCCTGCCCCACCAGCGCGTGCGTCAGGGTGGCGACTTCGTCCGCCGCGTCCAAGTCGGTGGCGGTGGAGACGGTTACCGTCTGCGCCACATTCCAGTCATCGGCGGTGAAAGTCAGCGCGCCGGACAGCGTCACACCGTCGTGCTCGGTCGCCGGCGTAATCGTCACCGAGCCGTCGTCGGGCGCGGAGCCGAGCAACATGGTATAGGTCGTGCCCTCGCCTTCGGTCACCGCCAGCGTGGTGACGGGCAAGAACACCCGGTCGTCGTCAATCGTGTAGGTGCGCGCGGTGGCGTCGATGGTATGCCGGGGACCGGCGCCGCCGATGTGCGTGGTGAGGGTAACGACGAGGGTCTCGTCGTCGTCATCCATTCCGTCGTCAAGCAAGCGGATGGGGAGGTTGCGGCCAGTTTGTGCGCTATACAGTTCAATGGTGCCCGTGGCGGTGGCCGGGTTGAAGAGGATGCGGTTTCCCGAGGGCGCGGACTGAGTCGTCACTTCGTAATCGGCGGTCGTGGCGGTGCCGCCGATGGAGAAGTTGATGCCGGAGGAGAAGCGGCGAGTCGCACCGCGTATCCCTATCGGCACCAGCAGCGTCTCGCCCTCGCGCACGCGCCGGTCGCGGTCGCCGATGAACGCCACGACCGGCGGCTCGGTGACGCTTGCCAAAACGGGTAAATCATAAGTCGTGCTGATGTTGACTTGATGATATTCGTCGTTAGGACCGACCGTGGGGGTAAGCGGGTGTGTGATGCTGAGCGGACCCTCGTTGTTGTAGTCATCATCCACGACGGCGGTCACCGTCACCGTCTTCGGGATGTTCCAGTCGGCGGCGGTGAAAACCAGCGGCCCCGACACGGCGACCGCCCCGGAGTCCGCGCTGGTCGGCGTCACCGTCACCATCTCCCCGGCGGCGGGCTGGCGCGGCTCCAGAACCACGGTGTAGAAGCCGGTCTCGCCTTCATCCAGACTCAGGCTCGCCACCGAGGGAACCGCGCGGTGCGCCTGAATGATAAAGTAACGATTCCTGATTGTTTCGCCCGGTCTGCCGGCGATACTGGGAGTGAGCGCGACAAAATGCGAGCCGGCATTGAGTTGAATGAACGGGCTGGTGAGGGCGAAGGTGACCCGTTGCCGGACGTTCCAGTTGGCGGGTGTGAAGGTCAGCGAGGCGGGTCCAAGGCGAACATTCGCCGGCAACGGGTCCACGAAATTGGAGTTCCCCACGACCGCCACCGTCACCTCCTCGGCGGGCTCGGCGCTCAGCGACAGGGCGATTTCGTTGGCGACATCATTCAAGACTCTCTCGTGCTTGAACAGCGCCGTATACTTAAACGAAAAAATAGGCGCGATGACCAGCACCACCGGCGCCGGCGCCGTGCCGCGCATGCCGAGGTTGTCGCGGTTGTCGGTGGCGACATACGCCAGCGTGGCGGCCACGGCGCCGCCGGTGGGCGTGCCGGAAAGCACGCGCGTGGCGGGGTCAAAGGTCAAGCCGGGAGGAATGGCGGCGGCGGGCTCCAGCGAATAGGTCAGTTCGGACACCGTCATACCCCCCACACTGCCGGCGGGCAATGTCACCGGGGTGATGGGCGCATGCGGCTGAAAGACCCGCTCCGCCACCGAAAAGTCGTCGGCGAAGGACGGCGGGGGGCGAAAGGTGAACCGGTAAAACCTCGTTTCATGGACAACACCCGTCCTGCCGCCCATACTGGAGGTGGCAGTCAAAAAATACGAGCCGGCATTGGCTTGAACCGCCTCGAAGATGCGGGCGGTAACCGTCTGATGAACGTTCCAGTTGGCGGGCGTGAAGGTCAGCGAGGCGGGTCCATAGCGAAAATTCGCCGGCAACGGCTCCGTGAAATTAAAAGCCATCGTGGAGGCCACCGTCACCTCATCGGCGGGCTCGGCGAGTAAGCGGATGCGAAACGTGTTCTCAGCCCCGCCGCCGTCACCGCCGATTATCGGGTCTGTCGGAAACTCAACCGTCAGCGCCGGCGGCACGAACACCACCACCTCGGTCACGCCCGCCACGCCCGGCGCGCCCGCGTCCCTGGCGATATATGCCAGCGTGGCGACCACGCCGCCGCCGCTGGGCGCGCCGGACAGCACGCGCGTGGCGGGGGTGAAGGTCAAGCCGGGGGGAATGGCGGAGGCGGGCTCCAGCGCATATTCCAAGGCGCCGATTCCGCCGCTCGCTTCCGGCAGGGTCAGCGGGGTAATCCGCGCGCCGCCGGGGTAGGTCTGCTCGGGCACCGGGGTGGCGAAGGTCGGGATGTCGGCTTGGGTGACCGTGTCGGTAATCGTCACCGTGAGCGGCGGCGCGGTGAGCCCTTGGAAGGCTTCTTGTACGCTGTTGACGATGACCGCGTTGGCGATGACCAGCGTGTCGTCAAGCGTGTCCGCATCCCGCCCGGCGGTGACCGACACCGTCTGCGGAACATTCCAGTTGGCGAAGGTGAAGGTCAGCGCGCCGTTGGTACTGACGCCGAGGGGGTGCACCGCGCTGGGCGTGACCGTGATAGCGCCGTTGCTCGGCGGCAGGTTTCGCAAGACCACGGTGTAAAAGGCGCTGCCGCCTTCCGCCACGGTCAAAGCGCTCGGCAACAAAACCACCTCCGGGCTTCGTGCGAAGAAGAAAGTGGAGCGGGCTCCGCTAACCAGTGCGCCGTTGAATCGGATGCGCGTAGTCACCGTCCGCTCGCCGACTCGGACGGCGTATCGCAAGAGAACCTGACCCGCATCAGCCGAGCCGATGATTCCTTCGTTGGCGGGCGCGAGGGTGGTGGTGAACGTCTGCGGGACAGCCCAGTTGGCGGCGGTGAAGGTCAGTTCGGCGGGCGTGACGCTGAGCCGCGGTGTGGTCGCAAAATCAAGTTGCGCGGTAATCGAAACCGTGGTGTCGGCGCTCGGCGGCGCAGTCAGCCGGATGGTCTGGAAGTGGGGCGCGAGATTGTTTGATGTCTGCGCTCGCCGCTCAATATCAAGAATCGGCGAATCGGTCACCGGCGGCGGCGCCACCACCACCACCAGCGGCTCGCTGACCGAAGCGCCGCCGGCATCGGTTGCGGTGTAGGTCAGCGTGGTCGTTCGCGCCGAACTCGCGAGCGCGGGCGTGCCGCTGAGGGTGAGCCTGAACTCGCTGAAACTCAGCCCCGCCGGAATGTCGGCGCTCGGCGTCAGCGTGTAGGAGAAAGGACTCCCGCCACCGCCGCCGGCTTGCGGCAACGGCGTGGAGACGGCGACGCCGGCGGTGTAAATCTGCTCACCGGGCGGATGCAAAAAAAAAAGCGTGTCGGCGCTCTGCGCGCCGGTGTCCGTCACGGTCACCAAAACCGGCTCGGGGGTGACGCCGGTGTAATAGCCGACTGTCGCGAGGGAGGTCAGCGTGTTGGTAATCAAGGCGACGTTGTCCGCCGCATCCGCATCCCGCCCGCCGCTCACCGTCACCGTCTGCGGAATGTCCCAGTTGGCGCTGGTGAAAAGGAGGGGAGCGCTGACGCCGACGACGCCGGGGTCGCTGCTGCGCGGCGTTATCGTAACCGGTATGTTATCCACCACACTCACGTGCCGCAAAGCCACGGTGTAAAAGCCGGCGCCGCCTTCGTCCACGCGCAAAGTGGTCGGCGTGACGACGGCGGTCGCCAATGCGCGCAGGGTGATAAGCACGCTGGCGGGGCTGGTGGTCAACACCCGCCCGCCGATGTTGAGCGCGTGACTGAACACAAACGTGCCCGTGTCAACATTGCTGAGGAACTCGCGGGCGGTCGGGATGACGGCGCTCACCCGCTGCGGGACATCCCAGTTGTCGGCGGTGAAGGTCAGCCCGGCGGGCGTCAGGACAAGCCCCGGCACGGTCGAAAAATCCTTCAGCGCGCTAATCACCGCCGTCACATCGCCGCTCGGCTGCGCGTTCAACGCCACGGTGTAGGTGATGGTGGAGGTATTGGTAACCCCCATGGGCGGTCCCACGGTGTGCGGACCGACAATGGCAAACACCGCGCCCGGATTATCACTCGCCGCCGGCGGCGCCGGCTCAATCACCAGCGTCACCGTCAGGGGGATGCGGGAGGTGTCGCCGGCGGGGTAACCAAAATCGGACGCGGTATAAGTCAACTCCGCCGTCAACGCCGAACCAACCGCCTCCGGCGTCCCCGTCAAAGTGTGCGAGCCCGCATCAAAACTCAACCCCGCCGGAATCTCCTCCGCCGGCTCCAACCCATAAGAAACCACCCCCCCAAACCCAAACCCCTCCGGCAAAACCAACGGCTCAATCTCAACGCCGGAGTAATAACGCTGCTGCTCCACCTCCGCGCCGAGGAAGCTCTGGGCGAGGGCGGTGGCGGGGAGGGTTAGGAGGGTGAGGAGGGTGAGGTAGGCGGGGAGTCGGCGGGGGGTGGTGTGGGTTTCGGTGGGGGTGTTTGTCAACGGGGCAACAGGCGTATCCGGTTCGACAAACACACGCCCCCCACCGCGACTGCGGCTGCGGCTGGCGATGGCGGCGGCGATAGCGGCACCGGCGACGGCGATAGCGGCAGCGACGGAATAGAGCTTAGTAAAGATGTTTATCAAGAGATTAGCGAACACATCCAGTTTGGCGGAAGCCCCCAATATAACAGACACCCCCATCCCCCCCCATTATCCCCCACAACCCACCCCCAAACAACCAACAAATCCCCCAACTACTTCGTCATTCTCCACTACTCCGTCATTCTCGAGCGTTAGCGCCCGTTGCCGCGTAGCGGCTTACGGGCGCTAACGACCTCGGGAATCTTTCTAAGGCTAGCGTGGACTTCAACAAAGCCCGTGCCAATCTTAGGGAGATTCCCGAGGACGCAAGTGTCCGTAAGCCGCCGCTTAAAAGAAAAAGCGCGGCGGCAACGGACACTAACGCTCGAGAATGACGGCGGGGCGCGGCGGCAAACGGACACTAACGCTCGAGAATGACGGGTGGTTGGGAATGACGAGTAACAAAAAACCCGTCATTCTCGAACGGTAGAAACTAGGGAGCCCCTCACTACTCCCGCCGACGCGCCTCCCGCTCTATCACCTGATAAAAAGTCTCGCCTTTCTTAACCAAACCGAACTGCGAGCGTGCCAGGGTTTCTACGGTTTCGCCGCTTTGTTTTAGGTCGATTACTTCGGCGACCAGTTTGTCGTTGCGTTGTTGTAGGGCGATGTTTTCCTGTTGGGTTTGTGCGGTGGTGTTTGTGAGGCGGTGCAGGTCGAAGACGTTTTTGTCGCCCAGCCATAGCGCATATTGCAGCGCCAGGAACACGCCGGCTAACAGGATGGCGAAGAACTTCATAGGGTCGTCCTCGGTCGGTCGATTACCGATTCCGGTTCAGGTTGGCGAAAGCCGCCATTCCCGGATAGCGCACATTATCGCCCAAAATCTCCTCGATTTTAAGCAGGCGGTTGTATTTGGCGATGCGCTCGGAGCGGCATAGCGAGCCGGTTTTGATTTGTGCGGCGGCGGTGGCGACTGCGAGGTCGGCGATGGTGGTGTCTTCGGTTTCGCCGGAGCGGTGCGAGATGGTGGTCGCGTAGCCGGCGCGTTGTGCGAGCGCGATGGCGGCTAAGGTTTCGGTCAGCGTGCCGATTTGGTTGGGTTTGATTAAGATGGAGTTGGCGACTTTGGCGTCGATTCCGCGCTGCAACAATGCGGTGTCGGTGACGAATAAATCATCGCCGGTCAGTTGCACTTCGCCGCCGAGTTGTTCGGTGAGTTGCGCCCAGCCGTCCCAGTCGTCTTCCGCCATGCCGTCTTCGATGCTGATGATGGGGTAGTCGCGCGTCCACTTCGCCAAGTAGCCGGCGAACGCGCCCGAGTCGAGTTGCAAGCCTTCGGCGCGCAGGTGGTATTTTTGTTCGCGGTAGAATTCGCTGCTCGCCGCATCCAGAGCAATCATCACTTGCTCGCCCGCGCGATAGCCGGCTTTTTCAATCGCTTGCATGATTAAGCCGAGCGCTTCTTCGTTGGATTTGCAGTGCGGCGCGAATCCGCCTTCGTCGCCGACCGCGGTGCTTAAGCCGCGCGCGTGCAGCACGTCTTTGAGCGTGTGAAAAATTTCCACGCCGCAGCGCAGCGCTTCGGAAAAGCGCGTGAAGCCGACCGGCAACACCATGAATTCCTGGAAGTCGATGGCGTTGTCGGCGTGCGCGCCGCCGTTGATGATGTTCATCTGCGGCACCGGCAAGGTGAATGGCGTGTCGCCAATCACATCGTGAAAACCGCGCGCGCCCTTTTCGTCGCCATATAAAAAATCGCGGGCGTCGTAACCGCAGTCGGCGTCAAACACCGTGCTTAGATAAGCGAACAACGGCAAGCCGAGCGTGTTGGCGCAGGCGTGCGCGCAGGCGAGCGACACCGCCAGCATCGCGTTGGCGCCGAGGTGGCTTTTGTTGTCGGTGCCGTCGCGTTCAAGCAAGAGGCGGTCGATGGTTTCGTTATACGCGTAAGTCGGACCCAACTTGTAATCGCCGCCGAAGTTTGCGTTGATGTTTTCGACCGCGCGCAACACGCCCTTGCCGTGATAACGCCGCGGGTCGCCGTCTCGCAATTCCAGCGCTTCGCGCGAGCCGGTGGAGGCGCCGGACGGCGCCGAGGCGACGCCGCGACCGCCCCAGGTCGTGACTTCCGCTTCCACCGTCGGGTTGCCGCGCGAGTCTAAAATTTCGCGCGCGTGAATGTTGACGAGACCGCAGGGGTCGTTTTTACCGTTTGCCATTGGCTATTGTGATTACGATTGCGATTACGATTGGGGGTTATAACGACTTCGCGAGTTGGTCTAGCGCGAGCAATTTTGTCAGCAGCGCTTCCATCGCATCGAGCGGCACCGCATTGGGTCCGTCGCTCAGGGCGTTGTCGGGGTCGGGGTGCGTTTCCATGAATAAGCCGTCGATGCCGACCGCGACCGCCGCCCTGGCGAGAACCGGCACGAATTCCCGCTGCCCGCCGGAGGCGCCGTCCGCGCCGCCGGGGAGTTGCACCGAGTGCGTCGCGTCGAACACCAGCGGGCAGCCGGTTGATTTCAAGATGTCCAACGCGCGCATGTCCACCACCAGATTGTTGTAGCCGAAGGACGAGCCGCGCTCGCAGACCAACACGCGCGCATCGGCGTTCGCCGCCTTCGCCTTGTCCACCACGTGGCGCATTTCATTCGGCGACAGGAACTGCCCCTTCTTGATATTGACCGGCTTGCCGGAGCGCGCCACGGCTTCGATGAGGTCGCTCTGGCGGCACAGGAAAGCCGGGGTTTGCAGCACGTCAACCACCTCGGCGGCGGCGGCCACATCGTCCACCGAATGCACATCGGTGAGCACCGCCAGGTCGAGTTCGCGCCTCACCTTGCTTAAGATTTCCAGCCCGCGCCGCCGCCCCGGACCGCGCGCCGACGCGCCCGACGTGCGGTTGGCTTTGTCGAAGGACGACTTATAGACGAACGGAATCCCCAGTCGCGCGGTGATGTCCCGCAACTTCGCCGCGCTCGACATCGCCATCGCCTCGGACTCAATCACGCACGGACCCGCAATCAGAAAAAACGGCGATTGCCCGGTGCGCGTGAAGTCGGGTAAGTTCATCGGCGCGCGCCAGGCTCTGCGGATGCGGCGGGCGTGGCATCCTTGCGTTGGCGCTGGTGATGGCTCAGGGCGGCGTTGATGTAGTCGGTGAACATCGGATGGCCGTCGCGCGGCGTGGAGGTGAACTCGGGGTGGAACTGGCAGGCGATGAACCACGGATGCGCGGGCAACTCGATGATTTCCACCAGCCCGTTGGCGGACAATCCGGAAAACACCAGCCCGCTGTCTTCGAATTGTTTCATATAGTTGTTGTTGAATTCATAGCGGTGGCGGTGGCGTTCGCGGATGACGTCGGCGTTGTAAATCCGGTGGTAGCGGGAGCCCTTTTTGAGGTGAATGTCCTGCGCGCCGAGCCGCATCGTGCCGCCCAGGTCGGCGCCCTCGTCGCGCAACTCCAGGCGACCGTCGTCGTCCACCCATTCGGTGATGAGCGCGATGACCGGGTCGGGGGCGTCGCGCATAAATTCGGTGCTGTGCGCGCGCGCGAGACCCGCGGCGTTGCGCGCGTATTCGATGGTGGCGACTTGCATGCCGAGGCAGATGCCGAGGTACGGAACGGCGTTCTCGCGGGCGTAGCCAGCCGCCATCACCATGCCTTCAATGCCGCGCTCGCCGAAGCCGCCGGGAATCAAAATGGCGTCCGCGTGCGCCAGTATACCGGCGCCTTTTTCTTCGACCGCGCCGGAGTCGATGTAGTCTATGTTGACGCGCGTGCGCGTGTGGATGCCGGCGTGGCTGAGCGCTTCGGTGAGCGACTTGTAGGATTCGGTCGAACTGACATACTTGCCCACCATCGCGACGGTGATTTCGCGCTCGGGGTTGTTGCTGTTTTCCAGCACGCTATCCCACTCCGACATATCCGCGCGACCGGCGTCAAGGCGAAACTGGTCGGTCACCAGCCGGTCGATTTTTTCTTGCAGATAGAGGGTCGGAATCCGGTAAATGTTGTCCACATCCACGCCGGAGATAACCGCTTCCTCTTCCACATTCGTGAACAACGCAATTTTGCGGCGCGCCTCCTTCGGCAGCGGCTCGTGCGTGCGGCACAGCAGAATGTCCGGCTGAATGCCGATCGAGCGCAACTCCTTGACCGAGTGCTGAGTCGGCTTGGTCTTAATCTCCCCCGCCATGCGAATTTCCGGCACCAGCGTCAAGTGCAAAAACAGCGTGTTCTTCTTGCCCATCTCAATCCGCATCTGGCGAATCGCTTCGAGGAAGGGCAATGATTCAATGTCGCCCACGGTGCCGCCGATTTCCACCAACGCGACTTGCGCGCCTTCGGCGCCGGCGCGAATGCACGCCTTAATCTCATCGGTGATATGCGGAATCACCTGCACCGTGCCGCCGAGATAATCCCCCCGCCGCTCGTTGCGAATGACGCGCTCGTAAATCTGCCCGGCGGTGAAATTATTGCCCTTGCTCATCGTGGCGCGCACGAAACGCTCGTAGTGCCCGAGGTCAAGGTCGGTCTCGGCGCCGTCTTCGGTGACAAACACCTCGCCGTGCTGAAACGGACTCATGGTGCCGGGGTCAACGTTGATATAGGGGTCGAGTTTCAGCAAAGTAATGCCAATCCCCCGCGCCTCCAACACACTACCCAACGACGCCGCCGCAATCCCCTTACCCAACGAAGAAACCACCCCGCCAGTGATAAAAACAAACTTGGTCATCGGAACAAGATAATCGGGAGGGGCATTGAGAGTGTGAAAGGTGAAAGGTGGCGGGTGTGGGGTGCGGCGAAGAGCCTCACAACCGCTTTCCGAGTGGAGCGCAGTGTAACAACAAACGGCGCCGCTCTCAATGCGATAGAAAAATACCCCCCCCCACAACTCGTCATTCTCGAATGATAGAAAAATAAGGAGCGCCAGCGACTATATTTTTCATCACCTTCGGGAATCTCCCTAAGACTACCGCGAATTCCAACAAAGCCCGTGCCAAACTGAGGGAGATTCCCGAGGACGCAAGTGTCCGGTAAGCCGCCGCTTAAAAAGAAAAAGCGCGGCGGCAAACGGACACTAACGCTCGAGAATGACGAGTAATAGCCGTCATTCTCGAACGATAGAAAAATAGGGAGCCGACAGGCGACCATATTTTTCATCGCCTTCGGGAATCTCCCTAAGGCTACCGTGAATTTCAACAAAGCCCGTGCCAGTCTTAGGGAGATTCCCGAGGACGCAAGTGTCCGTAAGCCGCCGCTTAAAAGAAAAAGCGCGGCGGCAACGGACACTAACGCTCGAGAATGACGGCGGGGGGCGGCGGCAAACGGACACTAACGCTCGAGAATGACGGCGGGGGGCGCGACTAACGGACACTAACGATCGAGAATGACGAAGTTGTCGCCACCAACAACAAACTTAAGACTAATCCCCGACTCACCCTCCCCGCAACAACACGCCGCACTGGCACCGATGCCATGCACCCAGGCAATCTCGCCGTCAACCACGAGCAGTGGCAACGCGCGGCGTTCCCAGGGGGGGACTGCGTTTTGTTGGAGTAGTTTTTTTAGCTCGCTGCTGTGCGCGCGTCCCGGCAGGGTGATGCGCTCGCCGCCTTGGCGCCATTTTAGTTGGAGGGGTTTGCCGTGTAGTTGGGCGGGGTTTAGGTCGGCGTTGGTTTCTTTGTGGGTTTCGATGCGTAGTCCGTTGGTGCCGAGGTCGCGGGTTTGCAGGTCCCAGTCGAGCGCGGCGGTGGGCGGGGCGTCCAGTTGTTGGGTCAGGTAGAGATGGTTGTTGAAGTAGCGCAATTCCGCGCCGTTCCAGCGCACGCCGGCGCTTTCGCTTTGTGCCTCGAAGACCTGCTCGTAGAATGTCGCGAGTTGTCCGGCTGAGGGCGAGCGGTGGCCGTGTCGGTGCGCCCAGTGGCGGATTAGGTGGAGGGTTTGGAAGCGTCCAAGGGGTTTCAGTTTGCTTGCGTTGAGCGGCGGCGCGAGGCAGAACACGCCCCGTTTTTCGTCCGCGCGGCAGTGTTGGAAGTGTTGCCGGACAACCTCGTCCAGAAACCGGGCCGCCTCCCGGCAGTGCTCCGCGCCCCGCCCCAGCGAGCCGACCGCGGCGGGCCAGCGTTTCTCCAGCAGGGGGATGACCGATTGGCGGATGTGGTTGCGGTCGAATTCGTCCGACTGGTTGGACGGGTCTTCAATCCACGAGAGCGCGTGGCGGCGCGCGTATTCGGTCAGCGCCGCGCGTCGCCACGACAGCAGCGGGCGCACAACGCGCGTGGATTTTTCCGCCGACAGGATGCGTTGTTGCGGGATGCCCGCCAGCGATTCCAGCCCGCCGCCGCGCAACAGGTTGAGCAGCACGGTTTCGGCCTGGTCGTTGGCGTGGTGGGCGGTGAGCAACACCCGCCGCGGCGCGAGCGCCCGCTCAAACCAGCGGTAACGGCGCCGCCTCGCCAGCGCTTCGAGGCTCTCCCCCGGCGGCTTGACGAGCGCCTCGCGGTGGCTGACGAAGGCGATGTCCCACGCCTCGCAAACCGCCGCGCATTGCCGCGCCCAGTCCGCCGATTGCGGTTGCAGGCCGTGGTCGAAATGCAGCGCGGTTAAGCCGAAGTCGACTTCCCGCCGCGCCAGCGACAGCGCGTGCAACAAGACATGCGAGTCGTGACCGCCGCTATACGCCACCGCCAACTCGGCGCCGGCGGGCAATCCGATGTCATCGAACAGCACGCGGCACAGGGATGGCGAATCGAACGGGCTCAAACTGAACTCATACCAACTCAAGCCGAACGCAACCGCAGGCGCCGCTCAATTCCTGACCGCGAATCTGCCAAAGCCCATCAGGCGCTCATACCGCCGCGCCAGCAACGCCGGCGCCTCCACGCTTGAAAACCGGTCGAGCGACGCCAGCAACGCGGCTTTGATGCGGCTCGCGCTCGCGTCGTAGTCGCGGTGCGCGCCGCCCAGCGGCTCGGCGATGACATCGTCCACCAACTCGGCGCGCGACAACTCGGCGGCGGTGACCCCCATCGCCTCGGCGGCTTCGGCGGCGTTGTCGGCGCTCTTCCACAAAATGGACGCGCAGCCCTCCGGGGAAATCACCGAGTAGGTGGAATATTGCAGCATCAACAGTTGGTCGCAAACACCGATGGCGAGCGCGCCGCCCGACCCGCCTTCGCCGATGACCACCGAGATGATCGGCGTTTTCAACGTGCTCATCACTTCCAGCGAGCGCGCGATGGCTTCGCTCTGCCCCCGCTCCTCGGCGCCGACGCCGGGATACGCGCCGGGCGTGTCGATGAGCGTGATGAGCGGCAGTTGAAAGCGCTCGGCGAGTTTCATAATGCGCTGCGCTTTGCGGTAGCCTTCGGGCCGCGGCATGCCAAAATTCCGCCGCGTCCGCTCGCGGGTGTCGCGCCCTTTCTGATGGCCGATGATAGCCACGCGCCGCCCGTCAATCCAACCCATCCCGGCGACCACCGCCGCGTCATCGGCATACATCCGGTCGCCGTGGAATTCATGAAAGCCGGTGACCATTCGCTCAATGTAATCGACGGTATAAGGACGGCGCGGATGGCGAGCAATCTGAGTAACCTGCCACGCCCCCAACTTCGCAAAAATCTCCCGCGTCAACTCACCACTACGATTCCGCAGTTTCGCAATCTCCGCATCGAGATTCAACTCCCGGCTTTTACTGACCCGCTGTAACTCGGTTATTTTTTCTTCCAGCTCAGCGATTGGCTTTTCGAATTCGAGATAGTTCAAGGTTAGTAAGCGGTGGGGGTGATGGGGCGGGTGATGGGGGATTATAAACTATTATTTTCCATTGCCCCCACACCCCCACCACCCCCTAAAACACCTCCCCCAATTTATGCCGCACGGCGTATAGGCAGATCATGTCGTATGCCAGTGTTGCGCCCAGTAGTGCGGTGATTTCGCCGTGGTCGTAGGGTGGGGATACTTCGACCACGTCCATTCCCACCAGGTTGATGCCGCGCAGTCCGCGCAGGGTTTGTAGGGCGTGTGCCGAGGTTAGGCCGCCGCAGACCGGGGTGCCGGTGGCGGGGGCGAAGGCGGGGTCGATGCAGTCTATGTCGAAGGTGAGGTAGGTTGCGTGGGCGCCGATGATGCGCGCGATGGCGGCGCTCAACTCGGCGCTGCTGTGCGCGTGCACCCACGCGGCGTCGAGGATGTTGAAGCCCATCGGCTTGTCGTTGGTGGTGCGAATGCCGACCTGAACCGAGCGCTCGGGCACGACCAGCCCTTCGTTGACCGCGTGAAAGAACATCGTGCCGTGGTCGATTCTGCCGTCCTCGTCTTCCCAGGTATCGGTGTGGGCGTCGAAGTGCAGCAACGACAGCGGCCCGTGCTTGCGCGCATGCGCGCGCAAAACCGGCAGCGTCAAAAAGTGGTCGCCGCCGAGCGTGAGCATCGCCGTGTCGCTGTCGAGAATGCGCCGCGCATGCGACTCGATAGCCGCCGGCACCCGCTCGGGACGCCCGTGGTCAAAATAACAATCGCCGTAATCCACCGTCTTCACATGCTCAAACGGGTCGAATTCCCAGGGCCAGTTCCGCTGCCACGCCACCTCGGTCGACGCCGCGCGAATCGCCCGCGGCCCGAACCGCGCGCCCGGACGATGCGTGGTCGCGGTATCAAACGGCACCCCGGTCACCGCCAAATCCGCCGCCGCCAACTCCTTGGAATACCTCCGCCGCGCAAAACTCAACGCCCCCGAATAAGTCGGCTCAGGCGCCACCCCGGTGAACGCTTCGGCGGTGAAGGCGTTGTCGATTTTTTCAGTCATATTCGCTCGTTGGGGTGAATGATTCCGAATGCCGGGTTGATATAGTATAATCGCTCGTTGACACGACGCGACCGTGCCATCAAAATAGCGCGCCTTTTCACTCGTCGGTGCCGTTTCGGATGGGCTTCGGTCCCAAAACCAAACCCGAATTAACCGACCGACCCACTGCCCCGGTAATCGTTCGTGATGGCTAGCGAAATGCAAAATACACCAGGTGTGGTATTTATCCAATTGATATTCCTATATTTTTGGGGTGTAGCCAAGTGGTCTAAGGCACCGGATTTTGATTCCGGCATTCGGAGGTTCGAATCCTCCCGCCCCAGCCATTTTTGTGTTCTGTCCTGTGATTGGAGGAAGCGGCGTGTCTCCGGATAATCTGGCGGTGTTTACCGGCAATGCCAATCCGGAATTGGCGGGCGAGATTGTGCAGTGTCTGGGCATTCCGCTGGGGCGGGCGTTGGTGGGGAAGTTCAGCGATGGCGAAATCAATGTCGAGGTGATGGAGAATGTGCGCGACCAGGATGTCTTTGTGGTGCAGCCGACTTGCGCGCCGAGCAACGACAACCTGATGGAGTTGCTGGTGATGATGGACGCGATTAAGCGCTCGTCGGCGGGCAGGATTACCGCGGTGGTGCCGTATTTCGGCTATGCCCGGCAAGACCGCCGTCCGCGCACCGCGCGCGTGGCGATTTCCGCCAAACTGGTGGCGGCGATGATTCGCGTCGCCGGCGCCAACCGCGTGCTGACCATCGACCTGCACGCCGACCAGATTCAAGGTTTTTTCGACATACCGACGGACAACATTTACGCCTCACCGGTTTTGATGAGCGAACTGTACCGCAAGCAATTGCCGAACCCGATGGTGGTTTCGCCCGATGTCGGCGGCGTGGTGCGCGCGCGCGCCCTGGCAAAGCAACTGGAGACCGACCTCGCCATCATCGACAAACGCCGCCCGCGCACCAACGAAGCCAAGGTGATGCATATCATCGGCGAAGTCGAGGGGCGCTCGTGCATTTTGATTGACGACATGGTGGACACCGCCAACACGCTGTGCGAAGCCGCCACCGCGTTGAAGCGCCGCGGCGCAATCAAGGTGCTGGCGTGCTGCACCCACCCGGTGTTGTCGGGCGAAGCGATTGCGCGCATCACCGACTCGCAACTGGACGAACTGCTGGTGACCAACTCCATTCCATTGAGCGCGGAAGCCCGCAAATGCCCGATGATTAAGCAGTCGAGCGTGGCCGAATTGCTGGCGGAATCGATTCGCCGCATCGCCACGGGCGATTCCATCAGCAGCCTTTTTATCGAATAATGCAACCCACCATGAGAGCAGAAAAATGAGCGACCAATTTGAACTGACCGCCCGAGTGCGCGCGCGCTCCGGCACTTCGCTGGTGCGCCGGCTGCGCCGCGAAGGCGACGTGCCGGCGGTGTTGTATGGCGGCGGCAAGGAAAACCTCAGCATCGCCATCAACCACGACGTGCTGTTTCACAGCCTGCTGAAGGAGGAGTTCCACTCCGCCATCATCATCATCAACACCGATGGCAACAAAGAGCAGGCGATTCTGCGCGACGTCGTTCGGCACGCGCACAAGAGCAGCATTTTGCACGCCGATTTCCAGCGCGTCGACGACACCAAGGTGCTGGCGATGTCGCTGCCGATTCACTTCGTCGGCGAGGAGGAATGCGTCGGCGTCAAGACCTCCGGCGGCATCATTTCCCACCTGATGACCGAGGTGGAAATTTCCTGCCTGCCCAAAGACCTGCCGGAGTCGTTGCAACTGGATGTGTCCGCGCTCGACCTCAACGAATCGCTCCACTTGTCTGACATCGCGCTGCCCGACGGCGTGAATATCACCACCTTGATGCACGACGAAAACCACGAGCACGACCACGCCGTGGTCGCGGTGTTGCCGCCGAAGATTAGCGCCGCCGCGGAAGAGGAAGCCGAAGCGGCTGAGGCGGCTGCGGAAGCCGGCGAAGTCGAAGGCGAGGGCGAGGGCGAAGAGAAACCCGACGACGCCGCCGGCAAGGGCGAAGGCAAAGCCGAAGGCGGTGGCGCGCCCGGCAAAGACGACTGACCGCCCGGCCTGAGCCGGTAGCACGCGATGGCGCAATCGGGCATCGCCCTGATTGCCGGGCTGGGCAACCCCGGCGAGCGCTATGCCGCCACCCGGCACAACGCCGGGGTTCAGTTCATCGAGCGCTTGCAATCGTCGGCGGGCATCAGTTTTTCCTACGAGAAGCGCTTCAAAGCCGAGGTCGGCGGCATGCCTTGCGACGGTCGCACGGTGCGCGTGATGGTGCCGGACACCTTTATGAATCTCAGCGGCCAGGCGGTCGCGCCGCTGGCGTCTTTTTACCGCATCCCGCCGGAGCAGATTCTGGTCATTCACGACGAACTCGACCTCGCGCCGGGGGTGGCGCGGCTCAAGATGTCCGGCGGTCACGGCGGCAACAACGGGCTGCGCGACATCATCGCCCGGCTCGGCAGCCGCGACTTCATGCGCCTGCGCATCGGCATCGGGCATCCGGGGCCGGGGCGGGATGTGTCGGCGTATGTGCTGAACAAGCCCAACGCGCACGACCGAATGCGTATGGACGACGCGATGGCGCGCGCGCTGGATGCGATTGACGACGTGCTCCGCGGCGATTTGGAAGCGGCGATGACGCGGTTGCATACCGAGCCTGATGCGGGCGCCGGCGCTGAGGCGGGGGCGGAAGCAAGCGAGGTCGGGCATGGGATTTAAGTGCGGCATCGTCGGCTTGCCGAATGTCGGCAAGTCCACGCTCTTCAACGCGCTCACGCGCTCAAACGCGGCGCAGGCTGCCAACTACGCGTTCTGCACCATCGAGCCCAACGTCGGCATGGTCGCGGTGCCCGATGAGCGGCTGGCGCAACTCGCCGCGCTGGTGGCGCCGAAAAAAGTCATCCCCGCCACGATTGAATTCGTCGACATTGCCGGGCTGGTCGCCGGCGCCGCCGCCGGGGAGGGACTGGGCAACCGGTTCCTGGCGCACATCCGCGAAGTCGATGCCATCGCGCACGTGGTGCGCGCGTTTGACGACAGCGCCATCACGCACCTGCGAGACACGCTCGACCCCGCCGCCGATATTGACACCGTCGACACCGAATTGATTCTCGCGGACATGGAAACCGCGGACAAGGCGTTGCAGCGCGCCGCAACCCACAGCAAAGCCGGCGACAAAGCGCAGATGGCGCTGCGCGATTTGCTCACCGAGGTAAAACAACACCTAGACCGCGGCGACTCCCTGCGCGCCATGACGCTGAGTGAGGCGCAGTGGCAACGCCTCAAACCGCTCTGCTTTCTGACCGCCAAACCGACGGTGTATATCGCCAACACCGGCGAGGACGGCGGCGACAATCCGCATGTGAGCGCCATCGAAAAAATCGCCGCCGAAGAAAACGCCCCGGTGGTCGCCATCAGCGCGGCAATAGAGCAAGAACTCAGCGAACTCAGCGAAAGCGAAGCGGCGCTCTTCCTCGCCGAAATGGGCTTGCGCGAGCCGGGCCTCAACCGCCTCATCCGCGCCGGCTATTCACTACTCGGCCTGCACACCTATTTCACCGCCGGTCCCAAAGAAGTGCGCGCCTGGACAGTCCCCCTAGGCACCCGCGCCCCCGAAGCCGCCGGCGCCATCCACACCGACTTCCAAAAAGGATTCATCCGAGCCGAAACCACCGCCTTCACCGACTACATCCACCACAACGGCGAACAAGGCGCCAAGGAAGCGGGGCGCCTGCGCTTGGAAGGCAAAGACTATGTCGTGCAAGATGGCGATGTGATGCATTTTCGGTTTAATGTGTGAGGTGGGGTTGTTTTGAATCGCCCCCCAACGGCAACCGAATAACCGTTTTCAACCCCGGCTCATTATCTTGCAATTCAATACACCCATTATGCATGGCGATAACAGCGGAGACCAGGCTCAACCCCAGCCCGTTGCCGGTTGACCCCCGGCTTTGGTCCAGCCGGTAAAAACGGCGGAAGACTTTTTCGTGTTGCGCCGAGGGGATGCCGGGGCCGTTGTCGGCTATGGTGATGATGGCTTCGGCGTTTTGGCGTGTTAGCGAGATGGCGATGCGGGTGTGGGGCGGGGCGTATTTGATGGCGTTTTCGATGACGTTGGCGAGCGCTTGAAACATCAGGTCGCGGTCGCCGCGCGATGTGATGCCGGATTGCAGGGCGGCTTCCAAACGCTGCCGTTTCTCTTCCGCCAGCGGCTCGTAAAATTCGATGGCGTCTTCCATCAGGGTGTGGAAGTCTATGTCGCCGACGCCGGATGCGATTTGTCCCGCTTCGATTCGGGCGATGCGCAACAAGGCGTTGAAGGTGGACAGCAGCGAGTCCGCTTCCGCAATCGCGTTTTCCAAGTCGTGCGCCGAGCGCGCGTCCGCATACTCCCGCCGCCTCGCCTCTTCCAGATGCTGGCGCAAGCGCGCAAGCGGCGTGCGCAAATCGTGGGCGATGTTGTCGGAAACCCGGCGGATGTCTTCCATCAGTTGTTGAATGCGGTCGAGCATCCGGTTCAAGTTTTCCGCGACCTGGTCGAAGTCATCGTTGTCGGTGGTCAGCGGCACGCGGCGCGACAGGTCGCCGGACATGATGCTGCGCGCGGTTTGGTTGATGCGCTCGATTTTATGAACCGCGCGGCGTCCGAGCACGAAGCCGCCGACGAACGCCGGCAACAACATAATCACCAACCCCCAGGCGAGCGCGCGGACGATTCGGCGCTTGGCTTCGGTCAACTGGTTGATGTCCTGCCCGACCAGCAACCGGTAGCGCCCCGGCAGGCGGAAAACTTTGGCGCGCGCCAGGTGGTTCTCGCCGGTCTCGCGGTTGATGACGAGCGCGAACTCAATCCAATCGCCGTCCGCCGTGGTGTTCTGCGGCCACTGGTTGAGGTTGCCGACCAGCGGTTGGAAAGCCCGCGTGGTCAGCAGGTAAATCCAATCGCCGGTGGTCTGCGCCTGCTGGCGGCGCACGCGCGCGGCGATCAACGCGGCGAGGGATTCCAGCCCGCCGCCATCGTAACGCTCCGCCAATCCCTGGATTTCGTTCTCGATGGTGTTGTCCACCTGCTCGCTCATATACGACGCGGTGAACAGGTAGAAAAAATAAAACAGGAACAGCGTCGAGGCGCTGAAAATCAGCGCATACAGCAGCGTCAGCCGCGAGGTATAACTGTGCAACAACCTACGCTTTGTTTTCACGCAGGATATACCCGGCGCCGCGCACGGTGTTGAGCAGGGGCGAGTCGAAATGCTTGTCTATTTTGCGCCGCAAGCGGCTAATATGGACATCGATGACATTGGTCTGCGGGTCAAAATGATAGTCCCACACATTCTCCAGCAGCATCGTTCGAGTCACCACTTGATTGCTGTGGCGCATCAGGTATTCGAGCAGCCGGAATTCCCGCGGCTGCAGCGCGATGCGCGTCTCGCCCCGTTTCACTTCGCGCGTCAGCAAGTCCATTCGCAGGTCGCCGACGGTCAGCGTGGTTTGCTGAACCTCCGCTGTGGCGCGCCGCACGAGCGCTTCCAGCCGCGCCAGCAACTCGGAAAAGGCGAACGGTTTGGGCAGGTAATCATCGCCGCCCGCACGCAACCCTTCGACGCGGTCAACCACTTCGCCGAGCGCGCTCAGAATCAACGCCGGGGTGGTGTTGCCGCTTTTTCGCAACGCCGAAATCAGCGCCAGCCCGTTGAGGTTGGGCAGCATCCGGTCAACAATCAGCGCGTGATAATTCTCGTTGGCAGCCAGCGCCAGCCCGTCATCCCCGCCGGCGGCGATGTCCGCCGAATGCCCGGCCTCGAGCAATCCCTTGCGTATGTAATCCGCGGTTGCCGCGTCATCTTCAATAACCAGTATGCGCATGAGTTGCTTTCGATGCCGGGATATACTCCGCTCGCACGACCTAAATGCGGACGATTGTAAATGATAAACCCCCGGCAAGCGAAACGGGCTTTGACGACGCCGCGCGCCGTCATGCGCGAACTGGAGCGCGCGGCGTTGCTCGACCCCGGACTGCAACGCTTAATCGACGCGCTCGGCTGCCCCGAACCGCGAGCGCGCGAGCCGGGGTTTGCCACGCTGCTGCGGGTCATCGTCTCGCAACAACTTTCCACGCACGCCGCCGCAACGATATGGCGGCGCATGGAAAGGCTGTGCCGGGGGCAAGTCACCCACCGCAAAATCCTCAACCGGGACGCCGGTCAGTTGCGGCAATGCGGTCTCTCCCGGCAAAAAGTGGAATACACCCGCGGCCTCGCGCAACGCGTGGCGCACAAAACCCTCGACCTCGAAGCGATTAGCCAACTGGACACCGAATCCGTCATCGCCGAGTTGCTCACGGTGCGCGGAATCGGACGCTGGTCGGCGGAAATCTACGCGATGTTCGCACTAGGCCACAACGACATCTTCCCCGCCGCCGACCTCGCCCTGCAAGTCGCGCTACAACGCTACCACTCCCTGAACCAACGCCCGGACGCTAAAAAAACCGAAACCCTGTCAAAAAAATGGTCGCCCCATCGAAGTAGTGTGGCGTTGTTGATGTGGAAGTATTATGGGGCGGCGACGTTGGATTAGTTGTGGGGAGGCGGGACCTACTTCTCGTCATTTCCTTTTACTCGTCATTCTCGAATGATAGAAAAATAAGGAGCGACAGCGACTATATTTTTCATCACCTTCGGGAATCTCCCTAAGGCTAGCGTGAATTTGAACAAAGCCCGTGCCAGTCTTAGGGAGATTCCCGAGGTCGTAAGTGTCCGTAAGCCGCCGCTTAAAAGAAGAAGCGCGGCGGCAACGGACACTAACGCTCGAGAATGACGAGTACTTGGGAATGACGAGGTGGTGGGGAATGACGAGGCGATGGGGAATGGCGGGCGGACGGTGCGTGTTTGTTGTTGGTTTGTTGTAAGGCATCACCCCCAAACATCAGTACTCAAATAACGCTCCCCAGTGTCAGGAAGAATCGCCAGCAAAGTCTCGCCGTGGTATTCGGGGCGGGTAGATAGGGTTAGCATGGCGTGGGTGGCGGCGCCGGAGGAGATTCCGGTGAAGATTCCTTCTTGTTGCGCCAGGTCGCGGGTGGTGCGGTAGGCTTGTTTGGTGGTGACGGGGATGACTTCGTCGTAGGCGTTTGGGTCTAGCGTGTCGGGGATGAAGCCGGGGGCGGTGCCCATGATTTTGTGTTTGCAGGCGATGCCGCGGGTCAGGATGGGCGAGTCCGCCGGCTCGGTGGCGATGAGTTTGATTGCCGGGTGTTTTTTGCGCAGGTGGATGCCGAGACCGGTGACCGTTCCGCCGGTGCCGGTGGTCAGCACCACCGCCGCCAGCGCGTCGCCGAAGTCGTCCCAGATTTCATCGGCGGTTTGCTCGTGGGAGGCCGGGTTGGACGGGTTGTAGTGCTGGCCGACGAAGAAATAGCCCTTTTCCTTTTCCAGCCGCCGCGCTTCCTCAATCGCGCCCACGGTGCCTTTGTCCGCCGGCGTCAAAATCACCTCGCCGCCATACGCGCGCAGGATTTGCCGGCGCTCTTCGCTCATGTCCTCCGCCATCACGAAAACCGCGCGGTATCCCTTGACCGCCGCCACCATGGCGAGGCCGATGCCGGTGTTGCCGGAGGTCGGCTCGATGATGACATCGCCGGGCGTGAGCGCGCCGTCCGCTTCGGCGTCCTCTATCATCCGCAACGCCGGGCGGTCCTTGACCGAGCCGGCGGGGTTGAAAGATTCCAGTTTGACCCATAGCCGGCGCTCGGAATCGCCCAAGCCGCCGCCCAGTTTGTTGAGTCTGACCGCCGGCGTGGCGCCGATGGTTGCCAGAATGTTGTCGTATTTCATCGCGCTTCGGTGGTCCGCCTTGTCGGGGCATTATAGAATAGCGGCGGGCGCGCGGGCGCGTGTATAGAACAACTTGCCGCGAGAGCGAAAAAATGTTTTACAATCCCAAACGGCTTGCGTAACTTGCCTTGCAGGCGCTCGCAGACCGACAAACTCAACATTGAGGAGGCAATCATGTCGAACGAAAAACCCGAAGAGCAACCCGCGATAACGTTTGAAATGGCGATGGCGCAGGTGTCGCAGTTGTATGTCGAGAACGAGGAGTTTCGCACCGTTTTTGACGCCGACCCGCGCGAGACGCTGGGGAAACTCGCCGGCTCGCCGCTGCCGGATGACACCAACGTAGTGGTTCACCACCGCCAGCCCGACGAGATTCACATCGTGTTGCCGGATGCGGATGTGCTGGCGGCGGAAGCCTCGGGTGTTGTGTCGGATGACCTGCTGGGCAAGGTCAACGCCGGCTACGGAACCAGTTTCTTCAACCCCGCGATGTTTGGGTTCAGATGGCCTCCTTGAGCGACGGCGGCGGCGGTTACCCGCCGTGACGAACAAGCGGGGCGGTCGCAGACCGGCAAACTCAACATTTAGGAGGCAATCATGTCAAACGAAAAACCCGAAAATCAACCCGCGGTAACGCCTGAAATGGCGATGGCGCAGGTGTCACAGTTGTATGGCGAGAGCGAAGAGTTTCGCGCCGATTTTGATGCCGACCCGCGCGAGACGCTGGGGAGACTCATCGGCTCGCCGATGCCGGAGGACACCACCGTGGTGGTTCATCACCGCCAGCCCAAAGAAATTCATATCGTGCTGCCGGATGCGGACACGATGACGGCGGAGGCCCGCGGCGAGATGTCGGATGAATCGCTGGGGCAGGTCAACGCCGGCATCGGTTTCAGCGTCGGTTATATTCAGAACATGATGAGATTTCGAGAAGAACTCATTAGGCGTTATCCCTAAGCGCCACGCCGGGGCGAGCCGAAGGCGGTTTGCCGGGCGGGGCGGTAACGCTAATTTTTACGGCAAGAGAGGCATCGGTTATGAAAAACGAAAACACCGAAAATCAACCCGCGGTAACGCTTGAAATGGCGATGGCGCAGGTGTCGCAGTTGTATGGCGAGAGCGAAGAGTTTCGCGCCGATTTTGATGCCGACCCGCGCGAGACGCTGGGGAGACTCATCGGCTCGCCGATGCCGGAGGACACCACCGTGGTGGTTCATCACCGCCAGCCCAAAGAGATTCATATCGTGCTGCCGGATGCGGACACGATGACGGCGGAGGCCCGCGGCGAGATGTCGGATGAAATGCTGGGGCAGGTCAGCGCCGGCTTCCATAGCGTCGCTGAGCTTCGGCAAATGGTGAATATATTTCAGGAGGCCGTTCTTAGGCGTCCCTATCCCTAGGCGCCACGCCGGGGCGAGCCGAAGGCGGCTTGCCAGGTGGGGCGGTAACGCTAATTTTTAACATCAAGAGAGGTATCAGTTATGAAAAACGAAAACACCGAAAACCAACCCGCGGTAACGCCTGAAATGGCGATGGCGCAAGTGTCGCAGTTGTATGGCGAGAACGAAGAGTTTCGCGCCGAGTTTGACACCGACCCGCGCGAGACGCTGGGGAAACTCATCGGCTCGCCGATGCCGGAGGACACCACCGTGGTGGTTCATCACCGTCAGCCCAAAGAGATTCATATCGTGCTGCCGGATGAGGACACGATGGCGGCGGAGGCCACGGGCGAGATGTCGGATGAAATGCTGGGGCAGGTCAGCGCCGCCGGTTACTCCCGGGCCGACTGGGCGCGGATAACAGCCGGTTTCAATAACCTCGTGCAACAAGGCGGCTTCCAAGGTAATCGCGACCCCACCGACGGCAGCGGTTACCGACCGGTGGAGGACAGGCAGGGACGGCGCTGGTAACGCAAGTCTTTCATCATACGGCGCCACCCGCCGCTTGCCCGGCGGGTGGCAAACCGTCACCGAAAACCTGAGGCAATCCACTGAGGCAATCCATTATGAACGACGAAGAAACCACAGCAGCGCCGATAGAAGAGCCGCCGGTCTCGCCTGAACTGGCGGCGGCGTATTGGGCGAAATGCTACGCCGAAGACGAGGCGTTTCGCGCCGCGTTTGACAAAGACCCGCGGGCGGCGATATCCGAGCTCGTCGGCGCGCCAATGCCGGCGAACATTCAACTCGTGATTCACCGCAAGAAATACAACGAGTTACACGTCGTGGTTCCGGCGGAAACCGGACCCGCGGACGGGGTGCCGGAAAGGCAACTGGAAGGCGTCAACGCCGGCGCGCGCATCGGCTTCGGCTTCAAACCCGAAGGCGGCAGATACCAGCCGGTGTACGACCACAAGGGACGGCCCTGGTAATCCCGCGACGGACGCGTGGTTCGGCGCCCAGTCGCCGCTCGAGTCCGTCAACTTCCCGCGATGAACAGGAACGGCAAAGTTTGCCGGGTAGCCGCTTATTGCCCGAGGGTTCTGCTTGCCCTGTGCATCGGGGCGCTCATCATGGGAATGGGCAAGTGGTCCCCCCGCTCCGGCGAGCGCGAATCCAACGACTGCAACGGGGCGCCCTGCTGCTGGAATAGAACCCTGATTGCGGAAGCCGCGCGCACGCCCAAGCCGCTGACCCGCCTGGAAGCGCAATCATACCGAGGCAAGGTCGTCCTCTGGGACCCCGAAAACCGCTTCACCTTCTCCTACATAACCGAGCAACCCTGCCAAGTCTCCGTCCGCCAAACCGCCGCCGGCTACGTGGTGGAGTCCGACATCCACCCCCACCCCATCCCCCTCACCATCCAAATGTACCCCGACTCAACCTTCTACCTAGGAACCCTAGGCGAACAAGACATTTTCATCTTCCAACCCCACCCCAAAGGCGCCTCCCTAACCCACACCACCTACGACGCCACCGGCGAAGTCGAATACGGCAAATGCGGGGCGGAGAGGGGGTATATGATCCGGGCGTGTGATGCGGTGGATTAGGGTGCCTCGTCATTTCTAGTACTCGTCATTCCCTAGTACTCGTCATTCCCAAGTACTCGTCATTCTCGAGCGTTAGTGTCCGTTTGCCGCCGCGCTTCTTCTTTTAAGCGGCGGCTTACGGACACTTGCGTCCTCGGGAATCTCCCTAAGGTTGGCACGGGCTTCGCCAAAGTCCACGCTAGCCTTAGGGAGATTCCCGAAGGTGATGAAAAATATGGTCGCCTGTCGGCTCCCTATTTTCTACCGTTCGAGAATGACGAAGTAAGGCCGTCATTCTCGAGCGTTAGTGTCCGTTTGTCGCCGCGCTTTTTCTTTTAAGCGGCGGCTTACGGACACTTGCGTCCTCGGGAATCTCCCTAAGACTGGCACGGGCTTTGTTGGAATTCACGCCAGCCTTAGGGAGATTCCCGAAGGCGATGAAAAATATAGTCGCTGCCGTTCCTTATTTTTCTATCGTTCGAGAATGACGGGTATATAACTCGTCATTCTCGAGCGTTAGTGTCCGTTGCCGCCGCGCTTTTTCTTTTTAAGCGGCGGCTTACGGACACTTGCGTCCTCGGGAATCTCCCTAAGGTTGGCACAGGCTTTGTTGGAATTCACGGTAGCCTTAGGGAGATTCCCGAAGGTGATGAAAAATATAGTCGCTGTCGCTCCTTATTTTTCTATCATTCGAGAATGACGAAGTAGTAGGCACAACCCCCAACACCCCTAAACCTCAATCGCCGCTTTCATTTTTTCCATTGCGCGTTTTTCTATTTGGCGGATTCTTTCCGCTGATACGCCGTATTCGTCGGCGAGGGTGTGCAGGGTGGGTTTGTCGTCGCTTAGCCAGCGTCGTGAGACGATGTCGCGGCTGCGTTGGTCGAGGCGGGACAAGCCGGTGGCGAGTTGCCGTTGGGTTTCGCTTACTTGTTCCGCGTTGCTCACCACGATGGCGGGGTCGTAGCGGCTGTCTCCGAGGTGTTGGGACGGCACCGGGAACGACTCCTCGTCCTGGTCGGCGGATGCGTCGAATGCGACATCGCCGCCGCTCATTCGCTTTTCCATCTGGCGCACGGTGGCCGCTTCGACATTCAACTCCGCGGCCAGTTTATCGACTTCCTCGTCCTTCATCCAGCCGAGCCGGGCGCGGGATTTTCGCAGGTTGAAAAAGAGTTTGCGCTGGGCTTTGGTGGTGGCGACCTTGACCATGCGCCAGTTGCGCAGCACATAGTCGTAGATTTCCGCGCGAATCCAGTGAACCGCGAAAGACACCAGGCGCACATCGCGGTTGGGGTCGTAGCGCTTGACCGCTTTCATCAGGCCGATGCTGCCTTCCTGGATGAGGTCGGTCAGCGGCAGGCCGTAGCCCATGAAACCGCGCGCCACTTTGACCACGTAGCGCAGGTGGGACATGACCAATTCCCGCGCCGCGTCGAGGTCGCCGTCTTCGCGGTAGCGCAATGCGAGTTCGCGCTCGCGTTTGAGCGACAAAATCGGCGCGGCGTTGACCGCCTGCATGTAAGCGCCGAGGTTTTCGCCGGCGGACACGTTGACGGGGACGGGTATCTGCTGATTCATTCGGGTGGCTCCTCGCAATCGAAGTTGAATTGAACGGTATTTTAGCACTCGCAACATTAGAGTGCTAATTATTTTCAAAGTTCCTGGGGGTGAGGTGGAATTTAGTCAAATGGCGTGTTACGGGTGGTTGACGGCAGTTTAGCGATTTTCCGGTGATATTGCCGATTTTAGGTTACTTTAGGCGGATTTACCCGCATTTTCACGCCGACAACACCGCGCTAGTCGCTCGATTCGACCAACGTTTTGACCGTCTGCTCCGCCCGGCTTGCCAGCGCCTGGCGCTCATCAAAGGGTGGCAGCGGCGGAAATAGCGTGATTTCGGCGATGATTGCCGCCCCCGACACGGTGCGCCATACGCTCTGCACCAGCGTGGTGTCGCCGGCGAACGAATGATGCGCGACCCGGTTGCCGTCGGCATCGAAATAGCGCACCGCCGCGGGCTGAACCGGCGCGCCGGCGTCGATGGCCGCCTGCATCAGCCGCGGCTGGAAGCGGATGACCGAGCGCCCGTCGGTGGTCTTCCCTTCGGGAAACAAGACCACATTGCGCCCCCGCCGCAACGCCGCGCCGATGTCGTCTATCGCCTGCGCCGCGCCCGTGCCGCGCTCGATGAAGAGCGTGCCGGCGGTGGCGACCACCCAGCCCAACACGGGCCAACTCGCGACCTCACGCGCGGCGAGAAAAACCACCCGCCAGCGCGCGCCGAACACCAGCGTATCAAGCCAGGAAATATGGTTGCTCAACAACAAAGCACCATCAACCGCAGCGGCGCCCCGATAACAACTACGCACACCGAGCGCACCCAGCATCAGCCGATGCCAACGCATCGCCAGCTCGCCAAACAAATCACGACTAATCAAACCCGCCACCGCACACACAACAACGCCCGGCACGACTGCCAGTAATACCAGCGTCAGTCTGAGTATGCCGATTAGTGTACGCATTCCAAAACCTCGTCATTCTCGAGCGTTAGTGTCCGTTTGCCGCCGCGCTTCTTCTTGCGGCGGCTTACGGACACTTGCGTCCTCGGGAATCTCCCTAAGATTGGCACAGGCTTTGTTGGAATTCACGGTAGCCTTAGGGAGATTCCCGAAGGCGATGAAAAATATGGTCGCCTATCGGCTCCCTATTTTCTATCGTTCGAGAATGACGAGATGGGGGGGCAACTACAAAATATAACGCGACAAATCCTGATCTTCCACCAAATCACGAAGGAACCGGTCGACATATTCTTCATCGATGACCTCTTTTTGCCCGGACTTGTCGGCGGCTTCGAAGGAGATTACTTCCAGTAGCCGCTCCATCACGGTGTGCAGTCGGCGGGCGCCGATGTTTTCGGTTTGTTCGTTGACTCGCCAGGCCGCTTCGGCGATGCGTTGGACGCCGGCGGCGGTGAAGTCTAGTTGTACGCCTTCGGTTGCCATCAGCGCCGCGTATTGCTCGGTCAGCGAGGCATCCGGCTCGGTCAGGATGCGCACGAAATCTTCGCTGTTGAGGGCGGTCAGTTCGACGCGGATGGGGAGGCGTCCCTGCAGTTCGGGGATGAGGTCGGACGGCTTGGTCAGTTGGAACGCGCCCGAGGCGATGAACAGGATGTGGTCGGTTTTGATGACGCCGTATTTGGTCGAAACCGTGGTGCCTTCAACCAGCGGCAGCAGGTCGCGCTGCACGCCTTCGCGCGACACATCCGCGCCGCCGTGCCCCTCGGAATGGCGCCCCACGATTTTGTCAATCTCGTCCAGAAACACGATGCCGTGCTGCTCCACGCGCTCAACCGCGGCTTGCTTAATTTCGTCGCTGTCGATCAACTTGGACGCCTCTTCCTCGGTCAGCAACTTGAGCGCATCGGCGACCTTGACCTTGCGCTGGCGCGTCTTCTGGCCGCCCATGCTTTGGAACATGCCCTGCAACTGGCTGGTCATTTCCTCCATACCCGGCGGCGCGAAAATTTCCACGCCCATCGAAGAGGCGCCGACTTCGATTTCCACTTCCGCGTCATCCAGTTTGCCTTCGCGCAACTGCTTGCGGAATCGCTGGCGCGCGGCGCTGTCATCGTCGCGCTCGCGGTCTCGCGGCGGCGGCAGCAGCAAATCGAGCACTTCCTCTTCCGCCGCACCTTCCGCGCGCGGCCTGACTTTTTCCATCGCCTCCTCGCGCATCATCTTGACCGCCATGTCGGCGAGATCGCGGATGATGGAATCGACTTCGCGCCCGACATAGCCGACCTCGGTGAACTTGGTCGCTTCCACTTTGATGAAGGGCGCGTTCGCGAGCCGCGCCAGCCGCCGCGAAATCTCGGTTTTGCCGACCCCGGTGGGTCCGATCATCAGGATGTTCTTGGGCGTGATTTCCACGCGCAGGGACTCCTCCACCTGACTGCGGCGCCAGCGGTTGCGCAACGCGATGGCGACCGAGCGCTTGGCGTTTTGCTGCCCGATGATGTGTTTGTCGAGTTCCTCGACGATTTCCCGCGGGGTCATTTCAGACATAACGCGCGCCTGCTCCTCATTGTTTGCTCTCGTAGTCGAGCGATTCAACGGTGAACCGGTCGTTGGTATAGACGCAAATCTGCCCGGCGATGCCGAGGCTCTTCTCGACGATTTCTTGTGCCGACAGTTCGGTATTTTGCAGCAATGCCAGCGCCGCCGACTTGGCGTAGTTGCCGCCGGAGCCGATTGCCATCACGCCGTGTTCCGGCTCGATGACATCGCCGTTGCCGGAGATAATCAGCGACGCTTCGTGGTCGGCCACCGCGAGCAATGCTTCGAGCCGTCTCAGCATGCGGTCGGCGCGCCAGTCCTTTGCCATCTCCACCGCCGCGCGCACGAGTTGCCCCTGGTGTTTTTCGAGTTTTCCCTCGAACCGCTCGAACAGGGTGAAGGCATCTGCGGTGCCGCCGGCGAAACCGGCAAGCACCTTGTCGTGGTGCAGGCGCCGCACTTTTTTGGCGTTTCCTTTCATCACGGTGTCCCCCATGGAAACCTGGCCGTCGCCGCCGATGACAACCTGATTGCGGTTGCGTACTGACAGGATGGTGGTGCCTCTGAATTGTTGCATGGCGGGTTGGGGTTGGGAAGAGAGTTATGCTATGCGGTCGGAAAGTGGATTTTCAATGGGGGGTTCCCCCCACTTCGTCATTCTCGAACTAAGGCTAGCGTGAATTTCAACAAAGCCCGTGCCAGTCTTAGGGAGATTCCCGAGGTCGTAAGTGTCCGTAAGCCGCCGCTTAAAAGAAAAAGCGCGGCGGCAACGGACACTAACGCTCGAGAATGACGAGTTATACATACCGTCATTCTCGAACGGTAGAAAATAGGGAGCCGACAGGCGACCATATTTTCTTCGATTCGGGAATCTCCCTAAGGTTACCGTGAATTTCAACAAAGACCGTGCCAACCTTAGGGAGATTCCCGAGGTCGTAAGTGTCCGTAAGCCGCCGCTTAAAAGAAGAAGCGCGGCGGCAACGGTCACTAACGCTCGAGAATGACGGGTGCTTGGGAATGACGAGTAGTAGGGAATGACGACGTTGTTGTGAATGCGGGATTGTTGTTTTCAAGCGAAGTCGCACTATTTAACCAGTTTAAGATGCGCGGGCGCGGGCGCGGAGTCTTTGCGGTTTTTGGCGTTGTCGCCGGAGCCGCCGTCGCCTGGTTGGAAGCCGACGCCTTGGCCGTTTTCTCGGCAGTAGATTGCCATAATCGCCGCCACCGGGATGCATACGTCAAACGCCTGACCCGCGAAGCGCGTTGAGAACAGCAGGTATCGGTTGCCCAGTTCCAGCCCCATCGCCGAGCGCGGGTGGAGGTTGAGTGAGATGCGACCGTCGCGCACGTGTTTCACCGGCACCACCACCTCGTCAAAGCCGGCATCCACCAACACCTGCGGCGTCAGGTCGCGCTCGACCGCCCATTGGTGAATGACCCGCAGCAGGTAGGGCTTGAGCGGCGCGTCCTCGTCCTGCTCGGTGGTGTCGGTGGTGTCGGTCGCGCTCATCGCCATCGCCATCGCCATCGCGCCCGTCTCGACACAGCCCCCCGCCACGGCATCAGCGGAGTTCCGCTTCCTGCCGGCTCAGGCTGCCGATGAAGGCGGGGCGCTTGAACATTCGGTCGGCGTATTTGAGCAGCGGCTCGGCTTTGTTTGCCAAGTCGATGCCGAGCGCCGGCAGGCGCCACAGCAGCGGCGCGACGGTCGCATCGGCGAGCGTGTATTCGTGGCTCAGAAAAAACGGCTGGCGCGTGAACAGCGGGGAAAGCACCAGCAAGCCGTCACGGATGCTCTTCTTCAACTCCGCCGGCGGCTTCTTCAACTTGCCGTTTTCTTCGAGCGCGTTGACCGGTTGCAACCAGTCGCGCGTCAGCCGCGATATCATCAGCCGCGTCTTGGCGCGCGAAATCGGGTCGACCGGCATCAACGGCGGATGGGGGAAACGCTCATCCAGATATTCGACGATGACCGAGGTGTCATACAACGCCAAGTCGCGGTCGAGTAGCGTCGGCGTCTCGCCATACGGGTTGATTTCGCCGAGTTTGGACGGGTCGTCGCCGCCCGACACGTATTCAATACTGCGCTCGATGTCTTTCTCCAACAACACGATGCGGCAGCAGTGGCTGAACACGCACAGCGGACCCGACAGCAATGTCATCACCGGATGCCGGGCTTCGAGCAGCAGGTCGTGGTCGCTTGATTCGGTGAGTGCCATAATCGATTCGGATTCAGCGGACGTCCCGCCAGTATTCCTTTTTCAACATATACGCGAGCGTCGCGAACACCGCCAGGAAGAGCAGCGTCCAGATGCCGTATTTGATGCGCACCAGTTTCGCCGGCTCGCCCAGATAGACCAGGAAGTTGGTGAGGTCGCGCACCGCGCGCTCGTATTCCTCCACGGTCATCTTCCCCGGCGCCGTGATTTCAAAGCGCTCCAACACCTCGTGCGGGTTGCCGTCGGCGTCGGTCTCGGTCTTGAACACCGCGCGCCGAAGCCCCTGCAATTCGTGCATCGCATGCGGCATGGCGACGTTTTCAAACACCACGTTGTTCCAGCCGCTCGGCGAGTCCTCGTCCAAATAGAAGGTGAGGAAATAGTTATACAACCATTCGGGACCGCGCAATCTGCCAATCAGCGACAAGTCCGGCGGCGCCACGCCAAACCATTCTTCGGCGGCTTCGGCGGGCATCGTCGTCTCCATCGGGTCGCCGATTTTGTCGGTGGTGAACATCATATTCTGCGTCACCAACTCGGGCGGGATGCGCAGGTCTTCCGCCATGCGGTTGTAGCGCATGAACTTGGCGCTGTGGCACGACAAGCAGTAGTTGACGAACAACTTGGCGCCGTGTTGCAGCGAGGGAATGTCGTTCAGGGAGGGTTTGAAGGGCGCCATTTTCATCCGCGCTTCGGTGGCGGCGGTGGCGCTCATCGGCATCGCCAGCGTTAGCACGAACAGCGTGCCAAGCAGCGCACCGAGCGCCGTCAACTTGTTCTTCACTGCGCGCTGATTCATGTCAAGCGCTCCGGCACGGGTTTGGTTTTGCCCAGTCGACTGTAAAACGGCATCAGCAGAAAATAGGCGAAATACAGCACCGTGAAAATCTGCGCCAGCAGCGTCAGTTGCGGCGTCGGCGGGCGCGTGCCGAGATAGCCGAGCGCCAGAAAGGAGACCGTGAACACGCCGAGAGACGCCTTGCACATCCACCCCTTGTAGCGCATCGACGCCACCGGGCTGCGGTCCAGCCACGGCAGGAAGAAGAACACCGCCAGGGCGGCGAACATCGCCAGCACACCCCACACCTGCGTGCCGGCGAAACTCGGCACCGCCCGCAGGATGGCGTAATACGGCGTGAAATACCACACCGGCGCAATGTGCTCGGGCGTCTTCAACGGGTTGGCGGGCTCGAAGTTCGGCTGCTCCAGAAAATAGCCGCCCATCTCCGGCGCGAAAAACACCACCGAAAAGAACAGCGCCAGAAACACGGCGACGCCGAAGGTGTCCTTGACCGAGTAATAGGGGTGAAACGGAATGCCGTCGGCGGGGGCGTCGGCGCTCCATCGGTTGCCCTTGGGACCGCGCTTGATTTCCACGCCGTCGGGGTTGTTGGAGCCGACCTTGTGCAGCGAGACGACGTGCAGGAACACCAAACCCGCCAGCAGAAACGGCACCAAGTAGTGCAGCGCGTAGAAGCGGTTGAGCGTGATGTCGGAAATCACGTAGTCGCCGCGAATCCATTCCGACAGCACGGGACCGACCCAGGGTATGGTGTCGAACAAATTGACGATGACCTGCGCGCCCCAATAGGACATCTGCCCCCACGGCAGCAGGTAGCCGAAAAACGCGGTCGCCATCATGGCGACGTAAATCACCATGCCGAAAATCCACAGCAGCTCGCGCGGGTTGCGGTATGAGCCATACATCAGCCCGCGAAACATATGCAGATAGACGACGATGAAGAAAAACGACGAGCCGGTGGAGTGCATGTAGCGGATGAACCAGCCGCCCCAGACATCGCGCATGATGTATTCAACCGACGCAAACGCGCTCTCGGCGTCCGGTTTGTAATTCATCGCCAGCAGCACGCCGGTGACGATTTGCAGCGCCAGCATCACCAGCGCCAGCGAGCCGAAGTAATACCAGAAATTGAAATTCTTGGGCGCGTAGTATTCGGACAGGTGCTCCTTGAAAACCTTGGTGGCGGGGAAGCGCCGGTCAACCCAGTCGAGAAAACTCATCACGCTTGCCCTTCGTCTTCGCCAATCAGGATGACGCTGTCCGACAGGTATTTATGCGGCGGCACCACCATATTCGTGGGCGCCGGCACGTTGCGATACACCCGCCCGGCGAGGTCGAAACGCGAGCCGTGGCACGCGCACAGAAACGCGCCGTCCGCTTCCGCCGCCAACTCGGGGCGGTATTTCGGCGAGCAGCCGAGGTGGGTGCAGATGCCGACCAGCACCAGCACTTCGCGCTTGATCGAGCGGTAGGCGTTGCGGGCGTAGTCGGGCTGCTGGTCGGCCTGCGAATCGGGGTCGGCGAGCGCCTCGTCCATCGACGCCAGAAACGCCAAGTCCTCCCCGGAGCGCCCGATAATCCACACCGGCTTGCCGCGCCATTCCACGGTAATCTGCTCGCCGGGCGCAATGTCGCTGATATCCACCTCCACCGGCGCACCCGCGGCCTTGGCTTTCTCGCTCGGCAACATACTCCCCGCAAACGGCACCAGCATCCCGGCGGTCCCAGCCAACCCCACGCCGGTGGTCGCCGCCGTCAACAAACGCCGCCGCTTGTCATCCACCTTATCGTCGGTCATGTAGAACCTCATTGCTGATTGTCTGTTGGCTATTCTTCAAATCGCCGACGGTCCCGCCACCACCGGCGACGAACCCGCAAAGTCGGCGATTATAGCAAAATTGAAAAACAACTGGATTCCCGCACACCCCCGCCGCCTCAGTTAACCAAAAACTTCAGCGTCGTGCTGTCCGGTCCGGTCTCGCCGCGTGAATTCACATAGCAGCATTTAACATACCCAAGCGAGCCCACCACCGTGTTCGGCGGCGGCGTCACGGTGAAGCGGTTGCGCCCGGACATCGTGATATGGTCGTAATCCGCGGCGCTCGGGGCGGGCGCATCGGCGGCGGTGAAGGCGGTTTTAATCAGCAGCGAGTTATACGCCGGCAGGCGGCGGTGGAAATCGCCGCCGGAGTCCGGGTAGGCAGTGCGAAAGCGGGTCTCCATGTGCTTGATGTCGTAAGCCTCCACCAGCGGCGCCACGGTCTGCACCGGCACGCGCGTGCGCGTGGTTTTGTCAATGTGGATTTGCAATGCCGTGTGGTCGTCGCCGGTCAGCGTGATATTGGCGTTGTTTTTCAGTTGTTGTTGCAATGCACTCATCACCGGCTTGGCGTTTTGGTATTGCGCCTCCACTTCGGCAATCACCGCCCGCGTGCGCGTAGTGGGGTTGACATACAGCGCCAGCGCCGGACCATAAGCCACGGCGGCGGCGGTCAACTCCGCCAGTTGCGCCGCCGGCACCATCAGCCGGGTGGCGTTGTCGTTGGTCGCCAAGTAGGCGTTGGCGTGCGTTATCAGCGTGCTGAAATCGGTATATTTCGCGGCATTGTTCAGCGTGGCGCGGCTAAGGCGCCGGTTTTCGTCGGTAGGCATTTGAAGGCTCCGTTGGAGTTGCGGCACAGGGTTGTGCCGTGCGCGCAATATACCACTTAATCGCCGCCGCCGCCGCCGCCACTCCCGCAGTCGCCCCGCTAACACGCTACGGGGGCATGCGTTGAGCGGGAGTCCGGCGGCTTTTCGCCTCACCGCCGCCGACAGCCTTCCCGGACGCATTTCGCCCTGTATCAATTCCGCCGACAGGGTTGTTTTTTGCGGCAACAGGCTTGTTTACACAAAAAACAACGTTGTTAACGCCCCTCACCCTCCGCCAAACCCGTTATTAGTGAGGTTTCTAGCGTAAACAACACTGTTTTTGGCGTAAACACCACGCAACCGCGCACTATGACAGGGAGAAATTTGCCGACATCCCTGTGTTTCTGCGGTTTGGCGCTGGGAAGGCTTTGATACGGCGGCGATTTGCCCTTGCCGGCGGCGGGCGCGAAAACAGATTGACATCGGCGGGGGAAATCCGTTTAATCGCGCCCGCCCTGACACCGCCGGTGTCGGGATTTGCTAACAATCACGCCCAACGGAGGCTGGACTGATGAAATTCGCATTTTCCCTGTGGCTTGCCGCCACCATTCTAATCACCCCGCCCGCCGCCACCGCCGACGATGACGATTATATTTACTGCGTCTATAAGGAATTTAGCCACATCGACAAGGACGAGCGGCGCGCTTTTTATACCGCCGTTTTCCTCGGCGATTATTCCTTTACCGTCGGATACACCAACGACTTCCGCGCCTATCTGGACCAAGAATACGACTTCAACGGAATCGAAGAATACTGTTTTTTTGAGAATGATTCCCCTGCCGCATCACGGGCATTGAAACGCGCGATGGAAGACGACGAACGGAGCGATTTGTATGACGGCGGGGTGATTATGACCAACTGGGCGCCCGACTCTTTCAGCAAGCAACCGCTGCAGGATTTCAACATCAGCATTCGCGGCGAATCGGATGACTTGAAAATTTGCGTGCGCGACCACGAATGCGAGGACGGCGACAAGGTGCGGGTGAGCGTCGATGACTTGCGCATTTTTTCCGGCGAAATTGACAACGATTGGGACTGCTCAAGAGTGGAGGTTGAAGCCGGGCGAAAGTATGCCATTGAGTTATACGCCGTCAACGGCAGCGGGCAAAAAGGCAACTGCTCGTATGCCGATGTCAACACCGGCGAGATTCGAATCGAAGGCGCAACCACCGAAACGCAGTCGTGGCGGCATCGCGGCGGCGCCGGCTCGCGCGCGCGCATTGTTGTCGAGTCTCGGTAAGGCATCAGGCGCAAGCGCGCCACTAATTCATCCATCGGCGGGGCGCGCGCCCCGCCGGTTAATTTTCTACTTCACTGTCAATCGGAGGAAATCCATGAACGCAAACTACTTGAAAGCATCGGCGGCAGTGTTGCTGTCGTTTTTCGCTGTTTTTGGCGGCACACCCACCGCCAACGCACAAACCGAACTGACGCCGAAGTGCGAAACACCGACTTTGGACGGCGACCCGGCGTGCTGGCTGGAGTTGGAAGAGCCCGACCAATGTTATGTTTTTATTGAAAAGGTTATTGATGACATGACAGCCACTTGGTCAGGGCGGTGTCAGGCAGGGGTGCCAGACGGGCGTGGAAAACTGACCGGGAACTTCGACAAGTCCACCCCTGGGGGGGGCCTCTTCGATGAAAATGAATACACTGGCTCATATGTGGACGGTAAAAGACATGGGAGGTGGAGAGAGAAAAGCACGGATGACAAAAGCACTTCCGACGACTCGCCGCCTTACAAAACAATTCGCATTGACACTGGCTCATATGTGGACGGCAAAAAGCATGGGGAGTGGAGAGATAGAATACACCATACGATCTTCAACCTTGATCTGGTTTTCATTAATAATCATATGACAACATATGTGGACGGCAAGAAGCACGGACCGTATGAGATGACGGGTGATGGGGCTGATTCTGGCTCATTTGTGAAAGGCGCATATGTGGACGGCAAGAAGCATGGGCAGTGGGAGTATGAGTATACGGATGGCGACAAGAATTGCGAGGAGTTCTCTAACGGTAACAAGGTCGTGGACTTTCACGACTGCTAACTCACGCCGCTCTTTCACGCTTCGCCAACTCTGGCTAACCCCCACCACCCCAGCCCGCCCGTTCACCCCCGGCGGGCTTTTTGTTATTCTATGCGCGGTTTGCGCTGTTGGAGCGGACGCTGACCTTTTGGCATCCGTCCATGCGCAAACAATCATAGGCGGTTTTCAACCCCCACTACCCGAGGGCAAGCCGATGAAAAAAACACCCACGCAAAACCCGCTGATAAAAACGCTGACGCGCGCTTTGTTGTTCGGCGCGTTGCTTGCCGCCGCCGCGCCCTATCCCGCATAATCGCGCTTGCCGACGCACCACTCGACAGGAGCCCGTTATGCCCGACACCGAAACGCTGACCTTGAAAGAAATCCACGCACTCGCGCACACTTGTTTGATGGACAACGGTTGCGATGAAACCAACGCCGAAGCGGTGGCGGCCACGGTGAGTCATGCCGAGCGCGATGGCTCGGTTTCGCATGGGTTGTTTCGCATTCCCGGTTATGTGGCGGCGTTGAAGAGCGGCAAGGTCAACGGCGGCGCGGTGCCGCGCGATGAGGCGTTGGGTTCGGCGGTGATTCGCGTGGATGGCGACAACGGGTTTGCGCCGCGGGCGTTGCGGCATGGCATTCCGTTGCTGGCGGAGGCGGCGACGGCGGGCGGGGTGGCGGCGTTGGCGTTGGTGCGCGTGCATCATTTCGCGGCGTTGTGGCACGAGACCGAGGCGCTCGCCGAGCGCGGGCTCGCCGCCCTCGCCTGCACCGCGTATATGCCGGCGGTGGCGCCGGCGGGGGCGAGTCGCGCGTTGTTCGGCACCAACCCGATTTCATTCGCGTGGCCGCGCCCCGGTGAGCGCCCGGTGGTGTTCGACATGGCGACCGCTTCAATGGCGATGGGCGAGGTGCAGATCGCGGCGCGCGACGGCCACGCGGTGCCGCCCGGCACCGGGCTCAGCGCCGCCGGCGAGCCGACCACCGACCCGGCGCAAATCGCCGACGGCGGGGTGCTGTTGCCGTTCGGCGGCTACAAGGGCTCGGCGATTTCGATGATGGTTGAGTTGCTGGCGGCGGCGCTGATCGGCGAGCGTTTCAGTTACGAGGCGAAGGAAGCCGACAACCGCGACGGCGGTCCGCCGCGCGGCGGGGAATTCCTGCTGGCGCTGTCGCCGCAGCGCATCGCCGGCGACGACTGGGCGCAACACGCCGACGCATTCTTCGCGCGCCTGACCGCGCTGGACGGCGCGCGCCTGCCGGGGCAGCGCCGGCACAACAACCGCGACCAAGACAGCGCACGCGCAATCAACGCCGAGTTGGTCGAAAAAATTCGCGGGCTATGCAAGCGCTGATGATGCGGCGCAGACCCGGAGAGCCCCCATGCAAATAAAAGACAAAGTCGCGGTCGTCACCGGCGCCGCCGGCGGCATCGGCGCCGCCGTCGCCGCGCAACTGGCGCGTAAGGGCGCGCGGGCGGTGGCGGTGGTTGACCGCGCGTCGCAGTGCGCGCAAGCCGCGGAGCAAATCAACCGGGACGCGGGCGCGGAAGTGGCGCGCGCGTTCTGCGGCGACGTATGCGCGCCCGACTTCCGCGCCGAGGTGTTTTCGCAGATGGAAAAATGCGGCGACTTGGTGCGCATTTGCGTGCCCGCCGCCGGCATTTTGCGCGACGGGCTGGCGGTCAAGGTTGCCGCCCCGGACGAGAACGGCAACGGCGGCGTGGCGGAACTCTACGACGACGCGGTGTTTCGCAACGTGCTGGAAGTCAATCTCATCCACCCGGTCTACTGGGCGATGCAGATGATGGCGCGCATCGCCGAACAGCGCGCCGCCACGGGCTTGAAGAAGTGGCAGCCGAGCGAGCCAATTCAAGGCTCCACGGTGCTCATCGGCTCGGTGTCATCACGCGGCAACCGCGGGCAAATTTCCTATTCATGCGCCAAATCCGGTCTCAATGCCGCCGCCAAAACGCTCAACATAGAGGGCATGTTCCACGGCATCCAAAGCAAAATCATCCACCCCGGAATGGTCAACACACCAATGCTGGAGCGGCTACCCGCCGGGCATTTCGAAAAACACTTCAAACCGGCAATACCCCTCGGCAGGCTGATTGAGCCGGATGAAATCGCTGTTGCGGTTTGTTTGTTGATTGAGAATCCGGCTGTCTCGGGACCGCTATGGGCGGATGCGGGGCTGGCACCGATGGGGTGATGAGGGGCTATTTAAGTATGATTGACAAACAAAAAACAACTACCCACTCCGTCATTGTTTGTATCATCCCTGATACAAACCCTCCGGGCTTACGCGAAAATCCGCTCCCGGCGGATTTTTCTCGAACGGTAGAAAATAGGGAGCCGACAGGCGACCATATTTTTCATCGCCTTCGGGAATTTTTCCAACCATCTGATTCTGAAATCATCAAATTCACCCCTAACTACACTTGCTCTCCCCGCAGTTGAGGCAGGTTAGGCAGTTGTCCATTACTATCATGGCTTTGTTGTGGCATTTGTTGCATAGTTCGGCGCCTTCGGGGAATGTGTTTTCTTCCGGGTCGGCGGGGTCGGGTTGGAGGGGTTGTTGTTGTTCGTATTGGCGGCGTTTTTGGTCTATTAGTTGTTGTTGGTGTTTGTCGAGGACGGGGGCTTTTATCAGGCCGATCATGGTCAGGTGGGATTCTATTGCGTAGCCGATTTCGGCGACCAGCGATGGCATGAATTTGCCGCCCTTTCGGAAATAGCCGCCCTTCGGGTCGAACACGCTTTGCAATTCCTGCACCAGAAAGGTGACGTCGCCGCCCTTGCGAAACACCGCCGAGACGATGAGCGTCAGCGCGGAAATCCACTGGTAGTGGTCCATGTTCTTGGAGTTGATGAACATCTCGAACGGGCGGCGCTTTTCATAGGGCGTGCCCGGATTGAGCACCATGTCGTTGATGGTGATGTAGAAGGCGTGCTCGGAGACTGGGGTTTTGATTTTGTAAGTGCTGCCAATCAGCCTCTCCGGGCGCTCGAGTTTCTCGTGCATGCGCGCGATGTTGCTGCCGACCTCGCCGGGGACGGGGGCGGAGGTTTTCGGTGGCGGTGACGGCTGCGGCGCCTCGGCCACCGCCAACGCTTCCGTCTTGTCTTCCGGTTTGACTATATCGTAGCCGACGATTTTTTCTTGGATTTTGATGCTCATGGTTTCCTCTTATCGTAAGGGCTAAGCGAACTAAAACCTGCCGTAATAGCCCTCTTTCAATGCGTCAAACAGGTTGGCGGCGGTGTGCGTTTCGCCGTCATACTCGATCTCTTCGTTGCCCTTGGCTTCGATGGTGTCGCCGTTGTCCAGCACGAACCGGTAGGTGGTGTTCTCCAAATCCGTGTCCTTGACCAGCACGCCCTGGAACACCGCCGGGTTGAAGCGAAAAGTGGTGCATCCCTTGAGCCCTTTTTCCCAGGCATACTTGTAGATGTCTTGAAACTCCTCAAACGCAAAATCGGTCGGCACGTTGGCGGTTTTGGAAATCGACGAGTCGATCCACTCCTGCGCCGCCGCCTGCACATCGACGTGCTGCTTCGGGGTGATGTCATCGGCGGCGGCGAAATAGTCGGGCAGTTGGTTGCGCGGCTCCTCGGCGGACGGCGCCGCATCGGGGTTGACCAGTTGCCGGTAAGCCAGCAATTCGTAGGAATACACATCCACCTTCTGCTTGGACTTCTTGCCCTCGCGAATCACGTTGCGGCTGTACCTATGCGCGAACGACGGCTCGATGCCGTTGCTGACATTGTTACCGAGCGACAGGCTGATGGTGCCGGTCGGGGCGATCGACGTGTGGTGCGTATAGCGGCATCCGTCCTCGGCAATCGCGCGTCGCAACGCTTCCGGAAACTGTTGCATGTAGCGGCTGTACAAGCCCATCAACACCGACCCTTTGACCTGGTCGCCGACTTGATAGCCGTCGTCCGCCATCTCCGGGCGCCGTCCCAGCATTTCGGTGGTGACCTCAAACTCCCGCTCAAGAACCGGCGCACAGCCCTTCTCCTGCGCGAGTTTGATGCCGGTCTCCCAGCCGACCGTCGCCATCTCCTTGGCGGCCCGCCGGGTGAACTCCAGGGACGCCTCGCTGCCGTATTTTATGCGCAGCATGGTCAGCGTCGAGCCGAGCCCGAGAAACCCCATTCCGTGCCGGCGCTTGGCTTTGATTTCGTCGCGCTGGGGGTCGAGCGGTAACTCGTTGACTTCCACTACGTTGTCGAGCATGCGCGAAAAAATAGAGACCACTTCGCGGTATTTTTCCCAGTTAAAACGCGCGTCAACCGAAAACGGATTTTCCACAAAGCGCGTCAGGTTGACCGAGCCAAGCAGGCAGGCGCCGTAGGGCGGCAACGGCTGCTCGCCGCACGGGTTGGTGGCGCGAATATTCTCGCAGAACCAATTGTTGTTCATGTCGTTGATGCGGTCAATCAGGATGAAGCCCGGCTCGGCGTAGTCGTAGGTTGAGTTCATAATCACGTTCCACAACCGGCTGGCAGGAACCGAGTGATAGACCCGGCAGGCAACCTGGCCGAGGTCGTTGGTGGTGTAGCCGTCGTTGTGCGACCAGTTGCGCCAGACGATTTCATGCGCGCCGCTGTCGACTTCCCGCTGGGTTGCCGGGAACGACAACTTCCACTCGGCATCGTCGTTGACCGCCTGCATGAACTCATCGGTAATCAGGCACGACAGGTTGAACTGGCGTAGCCGACCGTTCTCGCGCTTGGCGCGGATGAACTCCATGATGTCGGGGTGGCTGATATCGAAGGTGCCCATCTGCGCGCCGCGCCGCCCGCCCGCCGAGGACACTGTGAAACACATCGAGTCGAAAATGTCCATGAAGGATAGCGGGCCCGATGTGTAGGCGCCGGCGCCGTTGACGAACGCGCCTTTCGGGCGCAGCGTGGAAAATTCATAGCCGATGCCGCAACCCGCCTTCAAGGTCAGCCCCGCTTCGTGCACCGCGACCAATACGCCGTCCATCGAATCCGGCACGGTGCGCGACACGGTGCAGTTAATCGTGCTGGTGGCGGGTTTGTGGTGGCGCGCGCCGGCGTTGGCGACGATTCGCCCGGCGGGGATGGCGCCGTTTTGCAGCGCCCAGACAAATTTTTCGTGCCACTCCTGTTTCTTGTGCTTGCCGATTTCGACACCGGCAAGCGTCTTGGCAACGCGCTCAAAAGTGGCGTCGATATCCGCATCCACCGGCTCGCCGGTCATGGTCTTGAGCCGGTATTTCTTATCCCAAATATCGAAGGAGGTGGGTTGAAGTTCGATGACCCCGTCTTGCTTGTGCGGGGCGTGTTGTTGTGTGGCGGCGCTTGCCAGTTTCATGTTGTTTTCATTCCTCCACGGTGCTGACTCGACTAATTCGGCTAATTCAACAAACTCTATCGACAAACTCGACAAACTGAAGCATTTTGACCGCCAACACTGCATCTGGTGGCGAATTCCCCATTCTATATCAAGATGTGGGTGTCGTCAAATTTTTTTTACGCATAGCGTTTTCAAGCAGTTACCCGCCGCCGCCCGCTTTGAGCGCCGCCAGCACCCGCTGCGGGCTCAGGCGATTGAGGCAGTCGAGATGCCCGAGCGGACACTCCCGCTTGAAGCACGGGCTGCATTCCAGGCGCAGGCTGAGGCGCTCGCAATCGTCGGTCAACGGCGGGGTGAAGGCGTCGCTGGACGAGCCGTAGAGGGCGACCACGTGGCAGCCAATGGCGGCGGCAATGTGCATCAGCCCGGAATCGTTGGTGACCACGTTGCCCGCCAGCGACATCAAATCAACCGCATCGCCGAGCGAAGTGCGTCCGGTCAAATCGGCGCAGCGTTGCTCGCAGAGTCGGTTGATATGCGCGGCGACCGGGCGGTCGTTTTGTGAGCCAAACAACCACACCCGTCGGCCCCGCCGCAACTGCCGCTCGGCGACCTCGGCGAAATGCGCCGCGGGCCACTGCTTGGCGGGCCCATACTCGGCGCCGGGGCAGAGCGCGACCACCGGCGCGCCGGTCTCAAGCCCAAGTCCAAGTCCAAGTCCAAAGCGCGCCGCGGTTTCCGCCGCGCGCGCCGGCTCCACCACCAAGCGCGGGCGGGGAATGTCCGCCTCCGTCGGCGGCGGCGCGGATTGAGGCAAACCCAACGCGACAAAACGCTGGACGTTCATCGGCATCGCGCGCCGGTCGAGGCGGCGAATGTCGTTGAGCAGCCCCCAGCGCTGCTCGCCGACATAGCCGGTGCGCACCGGAATGCCGGCGAACCACGGCGCCAGCGCCGACTTGAAGGAGCCCGGCACGACGATTGCTTGGTCGAAGCGCGAGCGCCTGAGTTCGCGCCCCAGCCGGCGGCGCGCGCGCAGTCCGAATTCGCCGTGGCCAAGCGGCATGACGACCGTGTCATCGACTTCCGGCATTCGCGTCAGGATGGGGATGCTCCAGGGCGGCGCCAGCACGGTGATGGTGGCGGGGGCGGTTTGCTTCAGCGCCTTGAACAGGCTCTGCGCCATGACCATGTCGCCGACCCAGGCCGGTCCCACCACCAGGAGGTTGCTCATTGCCGGATTATCCTCGTGCGCGAAGCGCCGCCGCCCGACACGCCGCTCAAACTGAACTCAGCGAACTCAGCCGAACTCAGCCGAACTCAGCCCGCCGACCCCGCAGCGCCGGCGAAAACATAGCGCGTGCCGCAATACGGGCAGGTCTGCTCGCCGCCGTTTTCAATCGGCAGATAGACCCGCGGATGCGAGTCCCACAGGCGTTTGCCGGGCATCGGGCAGTGCAGCGGCAGGTCGTCGGCGGTGATGTCCACCCGTTGCCGGGCATTGGGTTGGTCCGGCTCGGATGCGCTCGGCTTCCCCTCAGACGCGCTCGGCTTCACCCCGGATGCAGTCGGCTTCCCCTCAGACATAAGTCAGCCAATCGCGGCGTTCGGGGATGCGGTCATAGACTGCGTCGAAAAAGCGGCGCTGGATTTTTTCGGTGACCGGACCGCGCCCGCCGGCGCCGATGCGGCGGTTGTCCAGTTCCCGAATCGGCGTCACCTCCGCCGCCGTGCCGGTGAAAAACGCCTCGTCGCAGATATAGACTTCATCGCGGGTGATGCGTTTTTCCACCAGCCGCAGCCCCTCGTCTTCGAGCAGTTGCACCACCGTGTTGCGGGTGATGCCGTCCAGGGCGGAGGTCAGGTCGGGGGTGTACACCACGCCGTCGCGGACGATGAACAGGTTCTCGCCGCTGCCTTCCATGACGAAGCCGTCGGTGTCCAGCAGCAGCGCTTCGTCGTAGCCGGTGTCGACCGCCTCCTGCAACGCGAGGATGGAATTGATGTAATGCCCGTTGGCTTTGGCGCGGCACATGCTGACATTGACGTGGTGGCGGGCATACGACGAGACGCGCACGCGGATGCCGTTCTTCATATTTTCTTCGCCCAAATACGAGCCCCATTCCCAAGCCGCGATGGTGACATGCACGCTCAGGTTATCGGCGCGAATGCCCATGCCCTCGGCGCCGTAGAACGCCATCGGTCGCAGATACGCGGACGCGAGGTTGTTTTCCGCAACCACCCGCCGCTGCGCCTCTATCAGCGTCTCGGCGTCGTAGGGGATTTTCATGTTGAGGATATGCGCCGAGCGAAACAGGCGGTCGGTGTGGTCGGCCAAGCGAAAAATCGCGGTGCCCTTGTCGGTCTGATAGGCGCGCACCCCTTCAAACACGCCCAGCCCGTAGTGCAGCGTATGCGTCAATACATGCACCCGCGCCTCGCGCCAGGGAACAAGTTCCCCGTCAAGCCAAATCACCCCGTCACGGTCGCTGAATGACATTGCGTTGCCCTGGTTGGTTACGATTGATTGCGTTCATTGTAGCAAAAGTTGCGCGCCGAGTTGTTGTCATCGCGCGGGGTGGTTTGATAGGATGCGGCGTATGAACTCTCCACGCCGACGCCAAACGAGCGCCTTTGCGCCACGGACTTCGGCGCGCTTGCCGACATTGCTCGGCTTATGCGCGCTATGGCTGCTGCCGTTGGCGGCGCACGCCCAAGCCACCCCCGACAGCGGCGACACCGCCTGGATGCTGGTGGCGACCGCGCTCGTGCTGATGATGACCCTGCCGGGGCTCGCGCTTTTCTACGGCGGCCTGGTGCGCTCCATCAACGTGCTGTCGGTGATGATGCAGTGCTGCACGGTCGCCTGCGTGTCGTCGGTCTTGTGGCTGGCGGTCGGCTACAGCATCGCCTTCGGCGACGGCGGCGCCGCCAACGCCTGGTTCGGCGGCTTCGGCAAGTCGTTTCTGGCCGGGGTCGGCGCCGACTCGCTGGCGGGCAGCATTCCGGAAACGCTGTTCTGCCTGTTCCAGATGACCTTCGCCATCATCACCCCGGCGCTCATCATCGGCGCCTACGTCGAGCGCATCAAGTTCACGCACGTGGTGCTGTTCAGCGGCGCCTGGATGCTCATCGTGTATGCGCCGGTCGCGCACTGGATTTGGGGCGGCGGCTTCCTCGCCGACCTCGGTTTGCTGGATTTCGCCGGCGGCCTGGTGGTGCACGCGACCGCCTCGGTCGCCGGGCTGGTGTTGGTGATGATGCTCGGTCCGCGCGGCGGTTTCCCGCACGACAGCGCCCCGCCGCACAACCCCGGCATGACCATGACCGGCGCCGCGCTCCTGTGGGTCGGCTGGTATGGCTTCAACGGCGGCAGCGCGCTGAGCGCGGGCGGCGGCGCCGCGATGGCGGTGTTGGTGACGCATATTTCCGCCGCCGCCGCCGCGCTCGTCTGGGTCGTGATCGAAAACCTGCGCTTCGGCAAACCGAGTCTGGTCGGCCTCGTCACGGGGCTGATTGCGGGGCTGGCATCGATTACGCCGGCGTCGGGCTATGTGGGACCGCTTGGCGGCCTCGTCATCGGCCTCTCCGGCGGCGCGCTCTGCTATCTGGCGGTCGGCTGGATTAAAGTCAGACTCGGCATCGACGACACCCTTGACGTGTTCGCGGTGCACGGCGTCGGCGGACTCCTCGGCACGCTCCTGACCGCGGTCTTCGGCGCGCGCGCGTTCGGCGGGCTCGGGCTCACCGTCAGCATCGGCGAACAGTTGCTGCGCCAACTCATCGGCGCGGTTGTCACCGTGGCGTGGGCCGCGCTCGGCACCTGGCTCATCGTGCTGGCGGTGCGCAAACTGGCCGGCTTGCGCGTCAGTTCGACGGACGAATCCGAGGGCCTCGACTACGCGTCCCACGGCGAGCGCGGCTATCATCTGTAGGACTGACAGCGGAGATAAAGCGAAATGAAAATGATTATCGCAACGGTCAAACCCCACAAGTTCGACACGGTTATGGAGCAACTGATTCAAGCCGATGTGCTCGGCCTGAGCACGCACGAAATCCGCGGTTTTGGCCGCGAGCGCAAGGATTCCACCGAAATTTCCCGCGGCACCGCCTACCGCACCAAACTCAAGCCGATGAAACTGCTGATGGTGGCGGTTACCGACGACCTGGTCGAGTCGACCAAACAAATCATCGCCACGCACGCCAACACCGGCGAAATCAGTAGCGGCAAAATCTTCGTGCTGAATCTCGAGGACGTGCTACGCATCCGCACCGGCGAGACCGGGGAGACGGCGTTGCGCTGAGCCGTAAAGGCGTTGCGCTGAGTCGTAAAGGCGTTGCGCTGAGTCGCAAAGGCGTTGCGCTGAGCCGCAAAGGCGTTGTGCTAATCGTTGAAAGTCGCATCCCAAAGCGCTTTCACGCTCTCCCGCGCTTCGGCAAACTCGCCGTGCGCCACCCGCAGCGGGCGGTCCATCAGTTTGAGGTCGAGCGATTTTCGCAGGTAAGTCTGATAGGTCCGCCGCAGTTGCAAGCCCGCCTCGTCGGACAGAATGCCGGCTTGTTGCAGCGCCTCAATCGTGGCGTCGGTGGTTCGGGGGCGGACGATTTCGGGGTGGTTGTCGGCTTCGCGCAGCACCAGATACTGGACCAAAAACTCAATATCCACGATGCCGCCGGGGTCCAGTTTGAGGTCGCACCAGCCCGCGCTCGACTGGCTGTTCGCCGCCGTCATCTTGGTTTTCATCGCCACAATGTCGCGCCGCAAGCCCGCGTCGTCGCGCGGCTTGCACAGCACCTGCGCGCGAATCTGCTCGAAGCGCTCGATGAAGTCGTCGTCGCCGAGCACCGACGTGGCGCGCACCAATGCCTGATGCTCCCACGTCCAGGCGTCGCTCAGTTGGTATTCGGCGAACCCGGCGAGCGACGTGACCAGCGTGCCGCTGTTGCCGCTCGGGCGCAGCCGCATATCCAGTTCATAGAGTTGCCCGGCGTGCGTGCGCGTCGTCAGCAACTGAATCAGGCGCTGCCCGACGCGGCTGTAGTAGTAGCCGATGTCGGTGTTGTTATCGTCACCGGTTTCGCCATTTTGCCGCCGACCCGAGTCCGGGTCATAGCAAACCACGATGTCGAGGTCGGAGTGGTAGCCCAGTTCGCCGCCGGCGAATTTGCCGTAGGCGATGACCCCGGCGGACGCCGGTGGTGGGCCCAGTTTGTCGCCGACCAACGCCAGCGCATCGTCGAACACCCGCCGCAAAATGACGCGCGCGAGTTGGCTCAGCGCCCGGCACACATCGCCCGCCTCAAGCACGCCGAGCGCATCGGCGGACGCCACCCGCAAGATTTGCGCGTGATTGAATTCCCGCAGCGCATTCATTCGCGCCTCCAAATCATCCGCCTCAACCTGCGCCAACCGCCGCTCCAACTCTTCGCCGACCTCCTCGGGTCCGCACGCGCGCACATCCACCAACGGGCTCAGCAACTCGTCCATAACCACCGGATGCGTGCCAATATGCCGCGAAATCCACGGGCTGGCGGCGCACAGCGACAGCAGTTGCGCCAGCGCCAGCGGGTTCTCGATGAGCAGGCTGAGATAAACCGAGCGGCGGCCAATCGATTCAACCACCGAGATGAACGCGGTGACCGCTTGCTCGGCGTTGTCGCGGCTGCCGGCTTGGCGCAAGGCGAGCGGAATCAGGCGGTCGATGCGGTCGCGCTCGATGCCGGAAAAAACCCGGTATAGCCGCCCGTTTCGGAATTGCTCGAGTAGCGACGTCATCGCGCCGGGGTCGGCGAATCCGGCGGCGGTCAGGGCGCGGGCGGCGGCGGCTTCGTCCAGCACGTCCTGCCACAGGTCGGTGAGCGCGGCGTCGCGCGACGGCTCGCTGCTCCCGGACGGCTCGCCGGCGGATGGCCAGAGAATGCCGCCGAACGCCTGATGAACGCGCTCGCGGTGCCGGTTGAGTTGTTGCAAATACGGCTCCCAGCCGTCAAACCCCATGCTCCAGGCGAGCCGCAGGCGATGCTCGGGCGCGTCCGGCAGGCGCTGCGTTTGGCGGTCGGCGGCCATCTGCAGGCGGTGCTCGGTGTTGCGCAAAAAACGGTAGTCTTCGAGCAACTCGGCGCGCTTGGTCTCGTCAAACACGCCCGCCTCCACCAGCGCGCGCAACGCCTGCTTCAGCGACTGCGTCTGCAGCGCGCGGTTGCGCCCGCCGCGAATCAACTGATGGCTCTGCACCAAAAACTCAATCTCCCGAATCCCGCCCCGCCCCAGTTTGACATCGTCCTGCATGCCCTTCTTTTGCACCTCGCGCTCAATCAACCGCTTCATCTCACGCATCGAATCGAACGCGCCGAAGTCGAGATATTTGCGGTATACGAACGGCGCCAGCAGTTGCTGCAAGCGCGCGCCGCTCGCGTGGTCGCCGCCGACCGTGCGGGCTTTAATCAGCGCATAGCGCTCCCAGTCCCGCCCGTGCGTCTGGTAGTAATGCTCCATCGCCGCGAAGGACAACGCCAGCGGACCGCTCTCGCCATTCGGCCTGAGGCGCATGTCGGTTCGGAAGACGAATCCGTCGGCGGTCACCTGCGCCAACGACGCGACCATCTTGCGCCCGAGTTTGATGAAGTATTCCTGGTTGTCGATGCGCCGCCCGTCACCGGTTTGGCCGGCGCCATCGGTTTCACCGGCGCCGTCGTAGGCGAAGATTAAATCGATGTCGGATGAGTAGTTGAGTTCGCCGCCGCCCAGTTTGCCGAGCCCGAGCACCACCATGCCAACCGCTTCGCCGCGTTCATCGCGCGGTGCGCCGAAGCGCTCGCTCAGCCGGCGGTGGTGATAGTCGAGCGCGCCGGCAATGCAGCCCTCGGCGAGCGCCGACACGCCTTCCATCGTCTCGTCAAGGTCGCCCGCCCCGCACAAGTCGCGCCACGCCAACCGCACCATTTCCCGCCGCCGAATCGTCCGCAGCCGCGCGTCCAAGTCGTCCTGGTCGCGGCAGTCGGCGAGTTCGCTATCAATCCGCCCAAGCAACTCCGCCCCGCCTCCGCGCCGGTCAAGTTCCCCCCCGCCAATCAAATCCGCAAGCAATTGCGGCGCCCGAATACACACCCCCGAAACAAAATCACTCCCCGCCCACACGCGCGGCAACTCGTCTCTGGTAGCGGCGGTGGCAAGCAACGAAGCATCACCGTGCGCGGCACACGCTTCGTCAAAACGCTGCCAAGCCTGCGCGACGGTCTGCGCCAATTCGACCGGCAGGTGGTCGAGGGAGAAGGGGAGTGACATTCTAAAAAAGGGGCACTATCAAGCCAAGTTGACAAACAAAAAACAACTACCCGTCATTCTCGAACGGTAGAAAATAGGGAGCCGACAGGCGACCATATTTTCTTCGATTCGGGAATCTCCCTAAGGCTACCGTGAATTTCAACAAAGCCCGTGCCAACCTTAGGGAGATTGCGCGTATCATCCCTGATACGTGCCCTTCGGGCTTGCGCGAAAATCCGCTCCCGGCGGATTTTTCCCGAGGACGTAAGTGTCCGTAAGCCGCCGCAAGAAGAAGCGCGACGGCAAACGGACACTAACGCTCGAGAATGACGAGGTTTTGGTTTTGGTTTTGGTTTTGTTGGGGTTGTTCTTGTCAACTTTGCTTGATGGGTGCTTGACTGGCGAGTCTGGCATCGGCTCAAGCGGCATTATAACGGCGAATCCGTCGTGCGCCACCGCCACCGCCTGCGCCGCTCTAACACCACCATTCAGGCTAAAATAATGGTTTGACTTCAGCCACTCCACCACCAGTGAAAATTACAACCTTCCCCGGCATAGACACCATTGACGCCCGTCAATGGAATGCGCTGGTGCGCGCCCATTACCCCTTTATTCGGCATGAATTTTTGTCGGCGATGGAGCGCCATGCGTGTGTCGGCGAGCGCGCCGGTTGGATTCCCCGCCATCTGGCGTGCTTTGACGACGGGGCGCTGATTGGCGCCATGCCGCTGTATGAGAAGCACAACTCGTGGGGCGAATTCGTCTTTGACCACGCCTGGGCCGACGCCTTTCACCGCGCCGGGCTTGAGTATTACCCCAAACTGGTCAACGCCATTCCGTTCACGCCCGCGTCGGGTCAGCGCGTGCTGGCACACGCCGAGCGGCGCGAGGAAGTCGTCCGGGCATTGCTGCGCGGCGCGCGCGAATTGATGCGGCGCGGCGGGTTCAGCGGCATCCACAGCCTGTTCCTTGAGCCCGACGAGTATGACCTGTTGAACCGACCGGGCGCGGTGTCGCGGATGGACTGCCAGTTTCATTGGCACAACCGCGGATACCGCGACTTCGGGCAGTTCCTCGACACGCTCAAGGCGAAAAAACGCAAGAACATTCGCCGCGAAAGGGACAAGGTGGCGCGCTCCGGGGTGGTCATCCGCCGCCTCGACGGACACACCGCCGGCGAAAAAGACTGGCACGATTTCAGCCGGCTGTATCGCGCAATCTACGACCGAAAATATGGTTATCCGGCGTTTAACGCGGCGTTTTTTATCGACTTGTCATCCGCCCTCCCCGACCAAATCCAACTGGTGCTGGCGCATCACGGTGGCGGTGGCGGTGGCGATTCCGACCCCGTGGCCGCCGCGCTGATGTATCTGGACGACCACACGCTCTACGGTCGGCACTGGGGTTGCCGGGGCTACCTCGACAGCCTTCATTTCGAGGTCTGTTACTATCAGGGAATTGAAATCTGCATCGAGCGCGGCTTGCACCGCTTCGACCCCGGCGCCCAGGGCGAGCATAAAATCGCGCGCGGCTTCGCGCCCACGCGCACGCGCTCGCTGCACTGGATGGCGCAAAGCCCGTTCTCGCGGGCAATCGAGCAATTCGCGGGGCACGAAAAATCCGGCATCAAGCAGTATATCAATGCGGTCAAACAGCACTCTCCCTACCATCGCCTCGATGCGTCATAATCGTGCGTCATAATCGCCGATAAGCGCCGCGCGTCCGACACCCGAACATCACGAAAACAAAACAACCTCATGTCCGGTCCCCTCAGACTCAACCTCGGTCGGCGCATCGCCCGCTACCTCAGCACGCCCATCCCCAACTACCAGCCGTTCAGCACCTACGATGTGCCGGTGCTCGAATCGTGCCTGCAGCCCGCCGACATTCTGCTGGTCGAAGGCGACACCCGCATCAGCACGGCGATCAAATACCTGACGCAGTCAACCTGGTCGCACGCGGCGTTTTACGCCGGTCCCGGCTCGCAGCAATTCACCTCCGGCGGCGAGCCCTGCCCGCTGATTGAAGCCGAACTCGCCGAAGGCGTCATCGCCTCGCCGTTGTCCAAATACCGGGATTTCAACACGCGCATCTGCCGACCCGTCAACCTCAGCGACGACGACCGCAACACGGTGGTCGGGCGCATGGTGGACAGCATCGGCCTCGGCTACGACCTCAAACACATCTTCGACCTCGCCAGATACCTCTTCCCGACCCCCCCGGTGCCGGTGCGCTTCCGCCGCCGCATGCTGGCCTTCGGCAGCCGCGACCCCTCGCGCGCCATCTGCTCAACCTTAATCGCCGAAACCTTCCAGTCCGTCCGCTACCCCATCCTGCCGCGCGTAGAGAAAAAAACCGTCCTGTCCGACTACCACTACAGCGTCCAAGAAATCCTACACATCCGCCACCACAGCCTATTCACCCCCCGCGACTTCGACGTCTCCCCCTATTTCCAAATCATCAAACCGACGATTGAAAGCGGGTTTGATTACCAGAAACTTGTATTCAACGCACCGGCTAAGGATACGACGAAGTAGCCGGGCAGGATGCTTTCTGGCTTGGCGGTAACATCAGACCACACAACCACGAAGGCAACAACAGTGGTGGATTCACACAAAATGCTTGCATATAAGATAGATTGAGATAAAATATTGACTAACTTGTTAGTATATTACATGGTGATATGGTGAAAACCACATGAAAACACTCCGAATTGGCGTTGATATTGGCGGAACATTTACGGATATTGTCGCGCAACGGGGTGACGGCGTACTACACGCAATCAAAGTGGCATCCACCCCCGAAGACGTGGGAGAAGCGGTTATTGCCGGGTTAAACCAGATGCTTCTTTCAATAGGGGCAAGCATGGCTGATGTAACGGAGATTGTACACGGAACAACCATCGGCTCAAACACGATTTTACAAAAGACAGGTGCGCGCACTGGCGTTCTGACCACGAAAGGATTTCGTGACATCCTGGAAATTGCTCGAATACGCACACCGGTGATGTTTGATCTTTCATGGACCAAACCGGTGCCGCTGTCGCCACGGCGATGGCGATTGGAAGTCACCGAACGCATTGATGCCGAAGGCAAAATCGTGACACCACTGAATGAAGAAGACGTGCGCGTCGCCGGACGCAAGTTCGTCGATGACGGGGTGGAGACTGTGGCCATATGCTTTTTACACAGTTATCAGAATTCGGTGCATGAGCATCGTGCAATGGCGATTTTGAACGACGAATTTTCTGACTTGATGGTGACCGTTTCCTGCGAAGTCCTTCCCGAAATGAAAGAATACGAGCGCACCAGCACAACAGTGGTAAATGCTTATTTGCTCAAGGAAATGCGCCGCTACCTCGACCGACTGATGGTTCGTCTGATGGCGGCAGGGCTCACTGCTCCGTTGCGCGTGATGACTTCGCTTGGCGGCATGGTGACAGTGGCAGTGGCGGCGGATAAACCGGTGTTTGCTGTGGGTTCGGGCCCTGCGGGCGGCGCGATTGGTTCGGCAAAAATCGCCAAAATCCGGAGTTTGAGCGATGCCATTGCTTTTGATCTCGGAGGCACCACTGCGAAAGCATCGCTGATTAAAGACGGTTTGCCTGCCATAACCACTGAATATGAGTTCCGCGATGGAATTAGTACGCCAAGCCGATTTGTGAAGGGTGGCGGTTATATGCTGAAAGTACCCACTATTGACATTGCTGAAGTCGGCGCGGGGGGCGGCTCCATTGCATGGATAGATAGCGGCGGGCTGCTACGCGTGGGGCCGCATTCGGCGGGTGCGGCACCCGGGCCCGCCTGCTATAACTTGGGTAATGATAAACCCACCGTGACTGATGCGAATATTTGCCTCGGTTATCTTAACCCCGCCGGGTTTGCCGGCGGTAGCCTCAGCATCCGGCCTGAATTGAGCGCAAAAGCGATTGAAAAACATATCGCCAAACCGCTTGGACTAAGCCTTGCCGATGCTGCGGTCGGCATTCGCCAAATTGCTAATTCAGAAATGGCACGCGCTATTCGTGCGGTTACCGTGGAACGCGGCCGCGACCCGCGCACCATGACGTTGATTGTATCGGGCGGTGGCGGGCCGGTTCATGCTGCTGAAGTTGCCAAGATGCTTGAAATTCGCAGGATAGTGGTGACACCAATATCAGGCGTCTTCTGCTCGCTGGGCATGCTTGCTGCCAATGCAAGCTACAGCGATGTGCAAACAGTTCTCAAACCGTTGTCCGTGCTTGGGCACGAAGAGCTTGCCGCAGTCGCGGACAACTTGCGAGAGAAAGCCGCACAACAAATGCGCGCAGAAGGCTTTTCCGACAAACAAATTACCTACGAAATCACACTGGACGGACGTTATATTGGCCAGTCTTCCGAAGTCACCATCCCTTATGCATCGGGAAAACCTGCCGAACAAATACGCATTGATTTCATGTCGATTTATGCCCAAATGTATGGCCATCATACGGATGAGCCAGTGGAAATTGTTAATCTGCGCCTTATCGCACGTGGTGACAGCGGGAATCTCCTGAAATTCGACGCTTTGTCCGTCACCGATGAGATTGTTGCCGAGTCGCCGCCAACTCGGCAAGCGTATTTTCAATCATTTGGAGGATTTGCACAGACATTGATTTTTCAACGGGCGGCAATGAAATTAGGCGAACAAGTTGTTGGGCCGGCGATTATTGATGCGTATGACACAACCATGGTTGTACCGCCGGACGCGCAAGCTCATTTGGATACAACCCAAAGCGTCATTATTGATATTAAACCAGGAGATTAGCATGCCTCCCTCGATTGATCCAATTACTTTTGCGGTTGTCAAAAGCGCTCTCGATTCTATTGTGGATGAAGTGGCGTATACCATTGTCCGCACCGCACACTCGGAAATCGTCAAAGATGTGATGGATTATTCAGCAGCACTTTGTGATGCCAACGGAGAAATGATTGCTCAGGCAAAAACCATTGCTCTGCATCTGGGAGCGGTGCCAGAGGCGATTCAAGCGGTAATGTCCCAGTTCAAAGGGAGCTTCAAACCTGATGATGCGATTATTTTGAATGACCCTTATCAGGGTGGCATGCATTTGCCGGACATTTTTATGATTATGCCAGTTTTTCATGATGATACATTGCGCGCTTTTGTGGTGGTGATATGTCATCATACCGACATGGGCGGGCGAGTGTCCGGCTCTAATGCCAGCGATTCCACCGAGATATTTCAGGAAGGATTGCGCCTGCCGCCACTTAAGTTCTATGAAAACGGGAAAATAAATGAGGCAATTCGCGCAATCATTGAAAAAAATGTCCGGGTTCCGGAACTTGTGTTGGGGGACCTTTTGGCACAATACGCCGCCAGCAGAGTCGGCTCACGCGAATTGGGTAAGTTTTTTGACAAACATGGCATAGACAACGCGCTTGCCTGTTTTGCCGAGTTGCTAAATTATGCCGAACGAATGACGCGCGCGGAAATTGCACGATGGCCCGATGGTATTTATCGGTTTGTGGATTACGTAGACAGCGATGGCTTTAACGACGAGCCGCTACCAATTGCGGTTACTATTGAGGTTAAGGGCGACCATCTTTATGTGGATTACAGCGGTTCTTCCATGCAAGTGGATGCGGCGTTGAACACCACCATGTCGTATACTAATTCCTGCTCGTATCTCAGTGTGCGATCGGTATTGAAGGGGGATATTCCAAACAATGAGGGTGTGTTTCGTTGCATAACCGTAACGGCGCCCCGGGGCTCCATTTTAAACTGTGTTATGCCTGCGCCCTGCGCTGCGCGCGCGCTTACCGGCTATCGGGTTTTCGACGCCATGCTGGGCGCGCTTTCCCAAATCGTGCCCGACCGCGTGCCAGCGGCGGGTGAAGGCGGTAACACGGTTGTATCAATCGGTGGATACCACAGTGACCGAACGCCGTTTATTGTTGTCGACATGATTTGCGGTGCATGGGGCGGCAGACCCGACCGCGATGGTATTGAGGCCATCACCAACCCTTCGCAAAATCTGTCCAATACCCCAGTTGAATCACTGGAAGCGCGCCAACCGATTCGCATTGAGGAATACGCTCTTCTGCCGGATAGTTGCGGTGCCGGCAAATGGCGCGGCGGTCTCGGTATTACTCGTTCCTATCGTTTGCTGGCGGACAAAGCGGTTTTGCAGTTGCGCGCCGACCGAACCAAATTCAAACCCTATGGTCTTGCTGGCGGTTTATCGTCTAGGCACTGCGCCAACAAACTGTATCGCAACGGCGAATGGCGGGACCTCCCCGGCAAGGTAACTTGCCAAATATTCAAAGATGATGTTGTACGACATGAACAATGTGGCGGTGGCGGATTTGGCAAACCGGAGGAGCGTTCTCTGGCACTGGTGGAGCGTGATATCGCGGATGAAAAAATCACGCCGGGTTATGCGGCCAAATATTTTGAACAATATCGAGATTGATATCCGTCATGCTTGTAAGTAACGCATAATCATATCCACAATATGCTTTTCACGCTTTTTTATCATGACCGGATCTTCCAGGTCGCGATTAAATAATTTGCCGAGTGTAAAACGGCAAGACTGATAGAAAAAACCAAGTCCGGCAATGGATATGTAGAGGTCTATTACATCCACATTTTGACGAAACACGCCCTCTTTTTTGCCACGCGACAGCGTTTTCTCAATTGAATTCACTAATGGGTCAAATAAATCCTGTATCACTTCCGAACCATCCAAATGCCGCCCGAGGTGCAAATTCGCGCTAGCCAATAGCGTCACAATTTCGGGATGTTTTACAAAATGGCGAAAGGTGTTGCAAACAAATCTTTCCATCACTTGCAAGGGTGGCGCGTCGTCCATTGTTTCATCTGTTTGGTCCCGTCGCATGGCTGCGTATGCGTTTTCCAGCAAGGTCAAAAATAATTTATCTTTGCTGCCAAAATAATAATAAAGAAGGTTTTTACTGACCCCCGAATTAGCCACAATTCTGTCCACCCGGCCACCGTCAAAACCTTTTGCAGTAAATTCGTCTAGCGCAGCCGAAAGAATTTTTTGTTTCGACAAATCAGATGACCTGTTTTTGCGCGTTTTCATTTTACTACTCCCATTCGCGAAGGAATTATCCATCCGGGCATTTTGTCTATTATACTGGCATTGTGCCGGTGGATGCTAATCTTTGCGAAACATGCCAAAACATCAGCCGCTTCTCCACTGCATGAACTGCGTAAAATAACAGCGTTCCCATTACCCCAAGAGCAATAATTGCGGCAAACACACTGGGCGTGTCAAACAACCCTTGTGCGGTTAGAATTACATGACCAAGCCCCGTGTTGCCGGCGACAAATTCGCCGACAATTGCTCCGACCAAAGCAAAAGAAATTGCCACTTTGGCGCCGGCAAAGATGCTGGGCATCGCACTGGGGAATCGAATTTTCCACAAAATCAACGTTTTTCCTGCGCGTGCCGAGCGCGCCAAGTCAATCTGGTCGAGGTCTGCCGATTTGAGTCCCAGTACAGTGTCGATGACGATCGGGAAAATGGCAATCATTAGTGCAACAGCAATTTTGGGCGTGGCATCGGTACCCAACCAAATAACAAACAACGGCGCAAGCGCCACCTTTGGTATGGAGTTTAACGCCACAAGCAAAGTGTAAAGCGTACGCTCAAGAAACCGGGAATGCACAATGGCGACGGCAAGCGCAATGCCGAAAACCAGCGCCAATGCAAAACCGGCGGCCGTAGTTGCCAGCGTAAAACCGGCGTGATGTAAATAAAATGAATGTCGAGACCACAGCTCAACCATAACAACCGTGGGAGGGGGCAGTATGAAGCTTTCTATCGCAAACAGCCTCGTTGCTCCTTCCCATAAAATTACGATGCCGACAAGCATGCCCGACACCGAGAGAAAGTGTTCATAACGTGCGAACATGTTTCAGTTTTCCCGAATAACGCCCAATTCCGCAAAATGCCGCCAGATTTTTGCCACGCAATCAGTAAACGCTTTGCTTTGCCGTAGGCTGAGGAGGCGCGGTCTTGGTATGTCAATCTGAACTCGCTCAACAATGCGCCCGGGATTGCGCGCCATAATGACGACTTCATCGGAGAGAAACACGGCTTCGTGAATGGAATGGGTGATAAATAAAACGGTCTTCTGATCCTCCTGCCATAGTCTGGCAAGTTCCAAATTGAGATCATCCCGGGTCATGGCATCAAGTGCGCCAAAAGGCTCGTCCATAAATAATAAATCCGGGTCGGTAATTAGCGCACGACAAATGGCGGCACGTTGACGCATACCGCCAGACAATTCCCAAGGGCGTTTGTTCTCATAGGTAGCCAAGCCAAAACGATCCAACAGCACCGCGGCACGTTCGTGATAGTCGCTTTTTCGCAAACCGGCAAACTCAATCGGCAAAAGCACATTGTCAATGATTGTGCGCCAGTCCAGCAACACGTCGCGCTGAAATACGATGCCCATACGGTCGGGAGGCTCATGGATGATTTGACCGTGTATTTTAACATGCCCCGAGGTCAGTTTCTCCAGCCCGGACATGCATTTGAGTAATGTACTTTTTCCGCAACCACTAGGACCAATGATGCTGGTAAAACAACCCGCGTGTATATCAAGAGTAATATCGCGCAACGCCTCAATATCACCGTCTTTTGACGTGTAAATCTTGCCCGCATTGGCAATATTGATGAGCATGCTCATGCCAAACCCACACGCACATCCGGTTTATTTCCGTAACAGATCATTCGTGAAGAATTCCGCCGGTTGCCGTGACTTTTTTATTAACCCGGCATCAGCCATCGTATGAATAGCGTCCCGCCAATCATCCCTTGATTGCCAGCCGTATGGTTTGTTTTTGGTGCGTTCAGTAACAAAAAATTCCCGGTAACTTTCAATCTGCCCGGAAAGCACATCAGTACTGAATTTGGCCTCCGGACGAGCAACGGCAATGGCGGCAACCGCTTCGTCAATATGGCCGTCGAAAATATATGCCCATGCACGTTGCTGTATTTGCGCCAATTTTGACAAAGCGTCACGCTTATTCACCAGAGTTTCTTCGCGCGCTATGAGCCCGTAACTGGGAAAGGAGACGCCATAATCGGCGGATAGTATCGCACGCGCCGGTCGAGAGGCCGCCACCAGAGGCAACCCGAACGGTGCTACGGTCAACAAGCCGTCCACTTGACCGGAAGCATAAGCGCCGACCATTGATGCTGGTGCAACCATCGCAATGTCAAAATCTTCTCGGCGCAGACCGCCATTGGACAAAAATTGATCTATGTAGGGAGTCCAAGGGCTGGCGGAAAAACAAACTCCTTTTTTTCCCTTCAAATCGGCAACAGTTTTTAGATTTGAGTCCGCTGGCACCAACACAGCAAGATCGGATTTTCGAACCCATCCTGCGAACGATTTGATCGGAATTCCACGTTCACGCGCCACGGCCATAGGACCTAATTGGACTTGACCGACATCGCCCTGACCGCTTCCGATAAGTTGAATCGTGTTGTTCGTGCCTTTGCCGTCTATGATATCGACATTCAGCCCCGCATCTTTAAACCATCCTTTTTGCTCGGCAAGATGCATGCCGGCGTGAATACCCCAGGGTGAGAAGTCCAGCCGCACCGACAAGTCTTCAGCAAATGCGGTGACAGCGACAAAATGGGAGATTGCCAGCGTAGAAATCAGTCCCATCAAGGGTTTTCGAAGATGCAATTTGTGTTTCATTTCGGACTCCTGATTTTAAACATGAAAATTGAAGTGCCAATTCCAGCATATACTAACTTGTTAGTCAATAATTTATTTGAAAAATTCAGAAGGTCAGATCGAGGAACGGAAATACTATTAACTATTTGATATTCAACGAAAAATTTCTATTTTTTCCATTCTCTATTTTTCTAAGCCAACTTCCGGCGTCCATTGCATCTCGACAAACGCGGGCGCGGTGCATCCTGCAACACGACCGGTTCGGCTTGCTCCAGCGCAATGGCCATGTCTGCACAAAAAGTCGCAAAACCACGCTACCAGCCGTGATTCGTGGTCACGTGGCGCTGGACAGTGTGCTCTACTCGGACGGGCTGGGCGACTGGGATGGCTTGGCTATGACCGCCCCATCAAGGTGACACATGGCAACGATGAGCTCGTACGTGGGTTCGTTCACACCAACGGCATTGAGGCCTTCTGGATGTTCGCCAATAGCCGCCAGGCAAGTTCTGAAGCATAGCCGTGAGACCACCCGCCCATCAAAGAGTACGAGTTCCGCTTTAATAATCATCATCGCTAAAAGGTGTATACAATACTGCTGAACTCATGTAGAAAAATCCCCCAAGTTATCTTGACTCTTGTTTAATTTCGGAAAGTTTTAGTTATGCATAATTTAATTTTGACGATTTGTTCTAACTACAAAGAAACAAAAGGCGAAGTAAAAGAATACGATGCCGATGCGCGAAAAATAACTGATGTTCTTCCTGGTATGAGGGAGAAAATCAATGACGCTCGCAGTCGGGCATTCACACACATCACTCACAAGGACCGGGAGCGTGAGTGGAAGTTTTTTAGCACAGTTCCAGTGAATAAAGATTTACAATGCGGCCCTGACATAAATCAATCTAGTGAGAAACTCGGGCTCTACATGCCCGCATTGAAACGATACCGTGAAAGGTTCTACACAAATTTTGGTAGCGCTATTGACGACATTGACGCTTGCATTAAACGCTTGAGTAACCCCTCCGAAAACCACTTGCTTATCGTATCCGGGCTTTATGGACTACTGGCTCCAACCGAGCCGATCCAGAACTATAATTGCAATGTGCCGGAAGAGCGAAAAATTAAGCATCTTTGGAAAGAGGGCGATCTTTTAACCGAGCTCGTAATTGCCTATATGAACGAATGCAAGATAGATCGTGTTTTTGATTTTATGGCCGAGGAATCATACCGCCACCTGATTGATTGGGAAAAAATCGAGGAAAAGACCACCGACAGCAAAGTATTCTACTCTGTGAGTAGCTCTCCTCGGGAGGGCGAACAAATTGGTGTTAATTTGCTCCCCCGGCTCGGTAGTGCGGCCAGCCTTTTTCTCAGCAAAAAACCGGAGCCAAGTCTGTCGGACATCCGCTTTGGCCACACGATCCGACCGGCGGGCATTAGGTTCAGATCAAGTCCCCCTGAATGGATTCCAGCCGGTGCATCTCTCTCAAAGCGAGAAACCTATGCGGTGTGGGCGCTGAGAATGGTGGCCAACGTTGGTGAATTTCTAGACAGCGAAGGGATACAACAAACAAACCGTAGCGGCAAGCCTTCCCTTGCATCCAGAATTGACCTTTTTAGCCGCGAGTGCCGAGCCGAGGACAAGAGAATCGGCATCACTATGTTTAAGATTAACAGATTCAGAAATGATCTGGTTCACGAATACGTCAAAAGCCCTACTCCCACGCAAATAGATAACGCAAGAAAGAACTATAAAAAAATCGTAGATTGGGCAAAAGGAAAAGGGTATACCGAACCGGAGGACGTCGATTACTAATGAACACCCCGACCCCACCCCCGCAAAACAAACCCATGCACCCCGACCTCAATGCCTTTCGAAAGTGGGCTTGTGGTGATTTGGTTAGTAATAGCAACCGGGGGGTTTTTGCGGAGTGGTTGGTGGGGGTTGCGCTTGGGGTGGTTGATGGGGGTTTGCCGCGCAAGGAATGGGATTCGTGTGATTTGCGTTATGGTGGCATCGCCATTGAAGTGAAAGCCGCCGGGCTGAGTCAAGTTTGGCCACAGACTCAAAATTCAACGCCGCGCTTTTCCGTCAAGCCGCAAAAAATGGCGTGGGATGCGGCCACCAATGTCTGGGAGACTTACGACCCGCCGCGGCGAACCGCCGACCTCTATGTCTTCTGCCTCCACGAAGCAACCCCGGCCAACAACGCCAATGTTGCCGACCCATCCTGCTGGAAGTTTTGGGTTGTCTCCACCGACACCATCAACGACAATCTCGGCGAGCAGGCGTCGTTGGGAATTGCGACGCTCAACCGATTGGCCCCTCCGGTCGAATGGCGGGCGCTCAAGGCGGCCGTTGACCGGCAAAAATGACCGTGAATAACGAAACCCTTCTCCGCAAACCATCGCCCACCACCCCCGCCGTAATCATCCTCTCGGCGCCTTCCGGCGCCGGCAAGACCAGCCTGGCGCGGCGGTTGGTGGCGTGCAGACCTGATGCGGGGTTGGCGGTTTCGCATACTACGCGGGCGCAGCGTCCCGGCGAGGAGGATGGGGTGGATTATCACTTTGTCGGCAAGGGGGAGTTTGAGGCGATGATTGCGGACGGGCGGTTTATTGAGCATGCGACTGTGTTTGGGAACTATTACGGGACTTCGGCGCGCGCGATTGAGACGCTGATTTCGCGGGGCAAACATGCTATTCTCGAAATCGACTGGCAGGGCGCGCGCACGGTGCGCCGCCGGTTTCCGCAGGCGCGCTCGGTTTTTGTGATGCCGCCTTCGCTGGCGGCGCTGGAAGAGCGGCTGAAGTCGAGACGGCAGGACGCCGACGAAGTCATCGCGGCGCGCATGCGGGCGGCGCGGGATGAAATGAGCCACCGGGACGAGTATGATCACATCATCGTCAACGATGAATTCGACCGGGCGTATGCCGAACTCGAAGCCATTCTGCCGGCGCTGAGCGATCGACGCTGAACGCAAAACGCCGGATTGATGGGTTTTACTTTTTACTTTTTATTTCAAGAGGAATTTTAGATGGCGCGTGTAACCGTAACTGATTGTCTCGAACATGTGGACAACCGATTTCAGTTGGTCTTAATCGCAACCAAGCGGGCGCGGCAACTAGTGCTGGGCGCCGAGCCGCTGGTCGAGGTTGACAACGACAAACCGACCGTGTTGGCGCTGCGCGAAATCGCCGAAGGCCTGATCGGTCCGTCAATTCTGGAAGAGGAAACCACCTTTCCCGAATTGACCTTTGACGAGAACGGCGAGTTGAGTGAAGATGATGGCGACTCTATCGAAGGGGAAACCCGTGGCGAGCCGAATACCGCTGAGCCGACGGTGGAAACGGACGACGGCTGAACTCCGTGAGCCGGCTCGCGCGCGCTTGTTATCGACCGGCGCGGCGCTGAGCGGCACGGCAAACTCGCGCCACCGGGCGCTGATTGACGAACTGCTCGGCTACCTCGGCGACTACCTCGGCGAAGACGCCGTCGCCAACATTCACGACGCCTGCCTGTTCGGCGCCGGCGCCCACGCCGGGCAAACCCGCGAAAGCGGCGAAGCCTACATTTACCACCCGCTGGCGGTGGCGCGCATCCTCGGCGAGATGCGCATGGACAGCCGCACCATCATCGCCGCGGTGCTGCACGACGTGGTCGAGGACACCGACATCACGCTCAGCCAACTCGCCGAGCGCTTTGGCGATGATGTCGCCGAACTGGTGGACGGCGTCAGCAAGGTCAGTCAACTGGAGCAGGAGCCCAAAGAGCACGCCGAAGCCGCGTCGTTCAGGAAGATGTTCATGGCGACCGCCAAGGACATCCGCGTCATCATCATCAAACTGTCCGACCGCCTGCACAACATGCGCACCCTGGGCTCGCTCAAGGAAGAAAAAAAACGCCGCGTCGCGCGGCAGACGCTGGAGATTTACGCGCCCATCGCCAACCGCCTCGGCATGCGCGACCTCGCGCAGAAACTCGAAGACCTCGGCCTGTCGAGCCTCTACCCGAAGCGCTACAACGCCATCTCAAAAAAACTCAACAGCAAAAAGCGCGGGCGCAAGTCGGTGGTCGGCGAGTTGTGCGTCAAGACCCAGGCGGTGCTGGAGCGCGCCGGCATCGACGCGCGGGTGACCGGGCGGGAGAAGGACATCTACAGCATCTACCGCAAGATGCAGCAAAAGAAACTGCTGCTCAGGGACGTCCAGGACATCAACGCGATTCGCATCGTCACCGAAACGCGCCCGCAGTGTTATCACGCGCTCGGCGTCATTCACCAGTTATACAAACCCCGCCCGGAAAGTTTCAAGGACTACATCGCCATCCCCAAAGTGAACGGCTACCAATCGCTGCACACCGTGGTCATGGGACCCTTCGGGCAGTCGGTGGAAGTGCAAATCCGCAGCAAGGCGATGCACCGCGTGGCGGAAAAGGGGGTCGCCTCGCATTGGTTGTATAAAACCGAAACGACCGGCGAGCATGCGCCCCAGCAACTGGCGCAAAAATGGCTCAGCAGTTTCCTCGAGTCGCAGCAAAAGTCGCTCGACTCCGGGGAGTTTCTTGAGCACCTCAAAGCCGATTTGTTTCCCGACGAGGTCTATGTGTTCACCCCCAAGGGCGATATTAAGCGGCTGCCGCGCGGCTCCACGGCGTTGGATTTCGCCTACGCCGTGCACACCGATGTCGGCAACCGCTGCATCGGCGCGCGCATCGAGCAGCAGATGGTGCCTCTGCATCAACGGCTGAGCAACGGCGACCACATTGAGATCGTCACATCGAGAAGCGCGCGCCCGCTGCCGGCGTGGCTGGACTATGCGGTCACCTCCAAAGCGCGCGCTTCCATTCGGCATTTTCTCAACCAGCAAAAGGACAAGGAGTCGTTCAAACTCGGCGGCAAACTGCTCAAGCAGGCGCTCGGCAAACAGGGATACCGTCGGCTGCGCATCCCGAGCACGCACAAGGTTGCGCTGTTGAAACACCTGCAGATAGCCGACTGGACGCAGTTGGTGCGCGACATTGGTTTTGGCAAGCGTTTGCCGACGCTGGTGGCGAAGCAGTTGATTGCAGCGAACGACGCCGGCGGTGGCAACGGCAGCGGCGGCGATGGCAAGCCCGCCGCCATGACCATTGAGGGCACCGAGCGGCTGCTGGTTACGCACGCCAACTGCTGCCACCCGATTCCCGGCGACCACATCATCGGCGCCATGACCAGCGGGCGGGGGCTGGTCGTGCACCGCTCCAACTGCCCCAACTGCAAGGAAATCATGCGCCACCCCGACAACTATTTTCATCTGGCGTGGTCGGAGTCGACCAAGGGCAAGTTTCAGGTGATGATAAAAATGGAAACGCGCAACGAGCCGGGCGTGCTCGCCGGCGTCAGCAACATCATCGCCGAGCACGAATCCAACATCAACAACCTGCAAGTCGACCAACAGCATCACACCGCGTCGATGTCTTTCATCATCGAGGTCACCGGGCGCAAACATCTGGCGGACATCATGCGCCAGTTGCACGCGGAAAAATCGGTGATTAACTTGTCGCGCGCTTAGCCCGATACCACCGCCGCCATGACCGTCCACCGCGTATTGTTCGTCTGCCTCGGCAACATTTGCCGCTCGCCGACCGCCGAGGGCGTGTTCAGAAAAGCCGTCGAATCCCGCGGGCTGGCGCAGCGCTTTGACATCGATTCCGCCGGCACCGGCGACTGGCACATCGGCGCGCCGCCCGACCACCGCGCCACAAGCGCCGCCGCGCGCCGCGGCATCGACCTGAGCGGCTTGCGCGCGCGCCAAACCCACGCCGACGACATGGCGGCGTTCGACTACATCATCGCGATGGACCGCGCCAATTACACCAGCCTGACGCGCCTCGCCGGCGCGCAACACCGCCACAAAGTCCGCCTGTTTCTCGACTTGAGCCCGCACATCGAACTCGACGAAGTGCCCGACCCCTACTACGGCGGCGAGCACGGATTCGACCAGGCGTTGGATTTAATCGAGCAGGCGAGCAACGACTTGCTCGACCACATTGTCGCGCAGCGATGAGCCCGGCAACCGCCGGTCGGCGCATCCGCATCGACATACCCCGCCAGACGCTGGCGTTGCTCGATGAACGGGATGGCGTGCTTGCCGAATACGATATTTCCAGCGCCGCCAATGGAGTCGGCGAAGTCATCAATAGCGAATGCACGCCGCGGGGCAAGCACATCATCCGTGCGAAAATCGGCCACGGCGCGCCGCTCGGCAGCGTGTTTGTCGGGCGGCGACCGACCGGCGAAATTTTCGCCGCCACGCTGCGCGCCGGCGCGCCGGACAGGGACTGGATTTTGACGCGCATCCTGTGGCTCAGCGGCTGCCAGCCGGGCTTCAACCGCCTCGGCAACGTCGATAGCATGCGCCGCTACATCTACATCCACGGCGCCCCCGACGACGTCGCCATGGGGAAACCGGGGTCGCACGGTTGCATCCGCATGACAAGCCGCGATGTGGTCGAACTCTTCGAGCGAGTGGCCGTCGGCACGCCGGTTGATATTCGTGGCTGAGGCGTATCGCCGTTATGGCTGAGGCGGCGCACTCTGCCCCATCGCTGCCGCTCGGTCCCCTGATGGTTGACCTCGGCGGAGAAACCCTGAGCGCGGACGAGTCCGATTTCTTGCGTCACCCGGCGGTCGGCGCGGTCATCCTGTTCGCGCGCAACTACCGCAGCAAAGCGCAAGTGCGCGCGCTCGTCGCCGAAATAAAGGCGCTCCGCTCGCCCGCCCTGCTGGTGGCGGTCGACCAGGAAGGCGGGCGGGTGCAGCGCTTCACGGACGGGTTTCATCCGCTCCCCGCGCCGGCGCGCATCGGCGAACTGTATGACCGCGACCGCGAGCGCGCGCTCGCGCTGAGTTCAACCGCCGGGCAACTGATGGCCGCCGAGGTCTTGCAGACCGGCGTGGATTTCAGTTTCGCCCCGGTGCTCGACTGCCGCCACCCGCACAGCGGCGTAATCGGCGAGCGCGCCTTCCACCGCGACCCCGCCGCCGTCTGCGATTTGGCGCGCGCCTACATCGCCGGCATGAAGCGCGCCGGCATGGCCGCCACCGGCAAACACTTCCCCGGCCACGGCGGCGTCAGCGCCGACTCGCACCACGAACTGCCGGTCGATTCGCGCAGCCTGAACGACATCGCGCAACGCGACCTCCTGCCCTTCACGCGCCTCGCCCCCCACCTCGCCGGCATCATGACCGCGCACCTGCTGTTCGAGCACATCGACCGCCAACCGCCGACCTATTCACCGTTCTGGCTAAAAGAAATGCTCCGGGAAGAGTTGAATTTCACCGGCGTCATCTTCAGCGACGACCTGAGCATGAAAGGCGCCGGCGCCGCCGCCCCCCCCGCCAAAACCCTCGCTGCGCTTGCTGCAGGTTGCGATATGGCGTTGGTATGCAACGACCCTGCCGGTGCGCGGTTTGCGGCTGATGGGTTGGGGGGGGAGTACGTTGGCGAGCAAGCGCGGTTGTTGGGGATGCAGGCTGATGTGGCCGCTGGAATTGAGTCGGCGGGGATTGAAAGAATGGGTGAAGAGTTGGTGGTGGGGTTGGGATAGGCTCCCTATTTCCCACCGTCCGAGAATGACGAGTCGTGGGCCACCCCCCACCCCCACCGCCCCACCATATTCTCATAAATCAACAACAACGAAGGAATCACGATCAACACCAGCAGAGTGGCGAACGCCAAACCGAAAGCCAGCGTGGTTGCCATTGGGATTAGGAATTGGGCTTGTAGGGAGGTTTCGAATAGTAGGGGGGTCAGGCCCGCGATGGTGGTTAGGGAGGTTAGCAGCACGGCGCGCAGGCGCATGCAGGCGGCTTCGACGACCGCTTCGGCGACCGGCATTCCGCGCATTCGCAACTGCTTGTAGAACACCACTAGGATGATGGAGTCGTTGACCACGATGCCGGACAGCGCGAAGAAGCCGAACAGCGACAGCACGGTCAGGTCTTGGCCCATCGCGGCGTGTCCCCAGATGGCGCCGACCATGCCGAACGGGATGACGAACATCACGATGAGCGGCCAGCCGTAGGAGCCGAACACCCACGCCAGCACGAGGTAGATTAATGCCAGCGCCAGCATCACGCCGAGTTGCATGTCGCCGAGGGTTTCCGCCTGGTCGGACTGGCGCCCGCCGAAGGTGAATTCCACGCCGTAGTCGGCGGCGAGTTGCGGCAGCACGCCGGCTTCGAGTTCGGCGCGTATTTGGTTGGCGTTGTTGATGGCGGCGTCAATGTTGCCGGTCACGGTCACCGCCAGTTTGCCGTCCGCGTGGCGGATGGTGTCGAAGCCGCGCTCGTGGCGGATGGTGGCGAGGTTTTCGATGGGCTCAACGCGCCCGTTGGGCAGCACGATGGGCAGCGCCGACAGCCGCGCCACGTTGTTGCGCTCCGCCGCCGGCAGCATCACGCGCACCTCGATGTCGTCGTGGCCGTCGGACAATTCCTGCAATTCATAGCCGTTATAGGCGGCGCGCAACTGGCGCGAGATGTTGCCGACGTTGAGCCCCAGCGCCTCGGCGGTCGGCGTCAATTCCAGCACCATTTGCTCGCGTCCGTAGGGCGAGTCGTCGCTCAGGCCGCTGACGCCGGGCAGGTCTTTGAGCACATCCTGCAACGCCTGCGCCGCGAGTTTGACGCGCGCGATGTCGGCGCCGGAGACGGTCAGGTCGAGGTCGCTTCCCGGCGGACCCCCCTGCGGCTCAAGCACGATTAAATTTTCGAGGCCCGGCGGCGGCGGCAATTTGGCGCGCCACGCGGCGATGATGTCGCGGTTGCGCGTGCGCCGGCGGTCGGGGTCGGTCAACACCGCCTGCGCCACCGCGAAGTGGTCGCCGCGGCGGTCGGCGGCGGATTCAAAACCCAGCACGGTGCCATGCAAACTGGTGACCAATTCGACAAAGTCTTCGTCGAATTCGCGCTCGACTTCATACAACGCCCGCTCGACTTCCTCGAGATACGCCTTGACTTCGCCCGCCGGCGTGCCCGACACGAAACTGATGTTGGCGAAGATGCGGTCGCCTTCGGTGTTCGGGAAGAATTGAAACGCGATGCGCCCGCCCGCCATCCAGCCGATGGTAATAATCAACAGCGCCAACGCGACCGCCAGCGTGCTCCAGCGATGCGCCACCGCCAGCGTCGCCAACGGGCGGAAAAAGCCCTCGCGAAAGCGCTCAAAGCGGCGCTCCAAAAAACGCCGCACGCGGCTTGGCTCGCGCGAGCGCATGTTGCGGAACGAATGCGTCAGGTGCCCCGGCAGGACGAGAAAGCATTCAATCAGCGACGCCACGATGACGCAAATCACCACCGTCGGAATCGCTTGCATGAGGGTGCCGATGATGCCGCCCACCAGCAGCAGCGGCATGAACGCGGAGATGGTGGTCAGCGACGAGGCGAACACCGGACCGATCATCTTGCGCGCGGCTTTTTCCGACGCCAGCCGCGGGCGCGTGCCGCGTTCATACTGCGCCATCGCCTCTTCGCCGACCACGATGGAATCGTCGACGATGATGCCGAGCGCCATAATCAACCCGAACAGGCTAATCATGTTGAGCGAGCCGCCGAGCAGATACAGCACCGCCAGCGCCGCCATGAATGAAACCGGAATGCTGACCGCGGTCCACCACGCCACGCGCCCGTTCATGAACAGGAACAAAATCAGCACCACCAGCACGAGTCCGCCGAGGCCGTTTTTGATGAGCAAGTTGATGCGGTCGCTCAGCAGCTCCCACTGCTCGTTGAACGGAATCAACTCCACTCCCGGCGGCAGCGTCAGGCGCGTCTCGGCGAGCCAGTCGCGGTAGATGCGCGCGGATTGCAAACTGTCGCCGTTTTCGGTGCGCTCCAATCTCAGCGACACCGCCGGCTGGCCGCGATAGGTGACCGCCGTCTGACCGGCTTTGGGCTGGCGCTCAATATTGGCGATTTCGCCGAGCGACAGCAAACGCCCCTGTTCTCCGGCCACCACCGGCACCGATTCAAACGCCAGTTCGGTGGTGCGCCGCTCGCGAAAACGCAACTGGCGGGAGATGCCGGCGCGCCCGACGATGCCGACCGGCGCATCCTGCGACCACGCTTCAACGCGCCGCCCGATGTCGTCCAGCGACAACCCCAGTTGGCGCAGTTCGCGCGACGGCACTTCGATGGCAATCTGCTCCGCCGGCAGCCCGGTGATGTTGACCCTGGCGATGCCGCGCTCGAGCAACTCCACCTCATAACGCCGGGCAAGGGCGCGCAATTCGTCGAGGGTGTTGTTCGCGCCGGTAATCAGAAAACGAACAATCGTGTCATAGTCGACCGCGCGGCTGACCTCCGGTGTTTCCGCGCCATCCGGCAGGTTGGTGGTTTGGTCGACCCGGTCTTTGACTCGCTCGACCGCCAGGCTCAGGTCGGCGCCCTCTTCAAATTCCAGCGCGATGAGCGAGACGCCTTCGCTCGAAGACGAGGTCATCTTTTGGAGGAAATCGACGTTGCGCAATTCCTGCTCCAGCGGGATGGTAATCAACTCCTCGATGTCACCGGAACTGGCGCCGCTCCACGTCGTCACCACGGTGGCGGCGGGGATGTCGAAACTGGGAAAGAACTGGGTGTTGAGTTGCTTGATGCCCCACACGCCGGCGAGCAACATCATCACCATCAGCAGGTTGGCGGCGACCGGATGATTGCAGAAAATCGCAATCAGGTTGGAGCGCCCCGCCGCTTCCATACTAACGCGCCACCCGCACTGCCAGCCCGTTAATCGCCTGCGGCAGGCGGGAGTTCAGAATTTCATCGCCGGCGGCAAAGCCCGCCCCGTCCACGATTAACATCTGCCGCCCGTGGTCGTCGCTGAGTTGACCGAGGCGGCGCACCGTGCGCGAGTGCAACGCATCGTCGCGCACCAAATAGATGCGCGCGCGGCCATACAATGAATCCGGCGACAGCAGCACGACGTTGTCGAGCGGCGACAATGTCAGGTTGATTTCCAGCGTGCCGCCGGGCGCCGGCAACCGCCCGCCATCGTCACCGTCATCGTCGCTATGGCGGGCGCGGAAAAACGCATCGATGCCGCCCTGCCCCGCCGCCACCTGCGCCGACAAACGCTGCAACACAAACTCAAGCGGCTCGTCGTGCGCCGGGTCGGGATTAGCCGCCACCGCGATAATCGGTTGCTCGGAATCGAGCGCGCGTTGCAACGCCGCAATGTGGGCGTTCGGCACTTGCGCGCGCAACTCCAGCCGCGACACGTCATACAACTCAATCAAGCGGCTGCCGAGGTTGGTGCGGTCGCCGACCGACACCATCACCTCGGTGATGCGGCCATCAAACGGCGCGGTCACGCGCGTTCGCCGCTGCGCCCGCTCGGCGCGCTTCACCGCCGCCTCGGCGCGCTCGCCGCGCGCCTGCAGTTGCCGCCGCCGCGCCGGGGCATCGTCAATCGCCTGCCGGCGCTGAATGACCGCCAGCCGCTGGCGCTCTTCATCCCGCACCGCCTGGTCGAGCGCCGCCTCGGAGCCCGCCTTGCTGCGCGCCAGTTGCGCGGCGCGCTCCACCGCCTTGTGCGCCAGCGCGAGCAGCGCTTCCTCGGTCTTGAGCGCGGCTTCATCGCTTTGCAAACGGATGCGGTCGCTTTCAAGCAACGCCTCAATCTCCGCCCATTCCGCCCGCCGCTGCAGCGTGGCGAGCGCGGCGTCAACGTCATCCAACACAATCATCTCCCGCCCGCGCCGCACGGCATCGCCCTCAAGCGCCTTGACCGCCACCACATCCGCCTCCACCCCCGCGGTCAACACGCTCATGGTCGGCGCCTCCATCCGCCCAAAAATCCTGAGCGTCGGCGACGCGCTGGTCACCACCGCCGCCTGCACCGAAACCACCGGCGCCCGATTAACCGGTCGCAACGGCTCGGGCGCCTCAGAGGTAACCAAAAACCCCCAAAACACCCCAACCCCCACCACCAAAATCAAAAGCGGCAACCCCCACTTCAAAAAACGCATGGCAAGCCTGTCTTCATTGAGAACATCGGGCGCATTATAAGGCATTGCATGGGCTCGCTTATGTGTTGATGGGTTTCATTCGTTGGATTTGCGCGCAAGCCCGCAACCTCAACGCCCCCCATCCCGCCCTACCAGCGCATCCAACATACCCACCCCGCCCAGCGCTTGCATCTGTTGGAGTATCCAGCGTTGGCGTTGTAGGACTTTGGGGCTGGCGTGGGTTGCTGAGCGGGTGGTGGGGTTGGGGAGGACGGCTGCCAGTCTGGCGGACTCCAGGCGGTTTAGGCGGGCGGCGGGTTTGTTGAAGAAGTGTTGGCTGGCGTTTTCCACGCCGTAGATGTTCGCGCCGAATGCGGCGACGTTCAGGTAGATTTCCAGCACGCGCCGTTTGCCCCAGGCGAAGTCGATATAAACCGCCAGCCCGGCTTCAAATAGTTTGCGCAGATAACTCCGCCCGCCCCACAAGAACATGTTTTTGGCGACTTGCTGGGTAATCGTGCTTGCGCCGCGCGGGCGGTCCCTGTTTTCGCGCAGCGCGTTGGACAACTCGACAAAATCCAGCCCGTGGTGTTGCGCGAAGCGCTGGTCTTCCGCGGCAATCACGGCGAGCGCCATGTGCGGTGAGATTTGCGTCAGCGGTCGCCAGTCGAAAGACGCCCACGGCGCCGCGTCGTCGCGCGCGCATAAATTGGCTTGCAGTATGAGCGAGGAGGTCGGCGGGTCGAGCCAGCGCAAACCGGTGATTGCGGCGACCGCGACCAGCCCCGCGACCGCCACCGCGCGCAGCACGACCGCCGCAACCGATTTGCGCCGCGGCTTGCCTTTTGCCGGGTTGCCCAAGCCGGTTAAAAGCCCGCCGCCATCCCGTCCTTGCGATGGTCGGAGCCGGCGACATAGCCGTCGCCGGTGGCGTAAATCAACTGCGCGCCGCCCATGGAATGAATGCCGCCCCCTTCGAGCGCTTGCAGGCGATGCCCGCGCCGCGCCAGTTCATCTTGCACGCGCGCATCGATTCCGCGTTCAAGCGCGATGTGGTTGCCCTCCAGCACTTGCCAACGCGGCGCGTCGCTCGCGCTTTGCGGGTTCTGGCCATAGTCGCAAATCCGAATCACCATCTGCGCGTGTCCCTGCGGTTGCATCGGTCCGCCCATCACGCCGAAACTCATCAGTGGCCGCCCGGCGCGCATCACGAAGCCGGGGATGATGGTGTGGAAGGGACGCTTGCCGCCTTTGAGCCGATTGGGATGCCCTTCGGCGAGGCTGAAACCGGCGGCGCGGTTTTGCAGACTGATGCCGGTGCCGGGGATGACGATGCCCGAGCCGAAGCCCCAGAAATTGCTCTGTATATACGACACCATCATGCCGTGTTGGTCGGCGGCGGTCAGATAGACGGTGCCGCCTTGCGCGGGCACGCCGTAGTCGGGCGCACCGGCGCGCGTCATGTCGACGAGGGCGGCGCGCGCGTCGAGGTAGTCCGGGTCGAGGAGTCGTTGCGCCGGGAATTCCAGATGGTCGGAGTCGGCAATGTAGCGGTGCGAGTCGGCGAGCGCGAGTTTCATCGCTTCGATTTGCAGGTGGAAGAAATCCGCCGAGTCCAGGTCGTAGCGTCGAATGTCGCACCGCTCGACGATGCCGAGCATCATCAGCACCGCCAGCCCCTGGCCGTTGGGCGGAATCTCATGCAGGTCTATGTCGCCGCTGTGCCGGGCGGCATAGCAATTGGCGATGGTGCCGACCCAGTCGCAACGGTGGGCGGCGAGGTCGGCGCGCGACAACTTGGCGCCGGCGGCTTCGGCGGCGGCGGCGATTTGCTCCGCCAGCGAGCCGCGGTAAAACGACTCGCCGTTGCTCTCGGCAATCGCCTGCAAAGTGTCCGCCTGCGCCGGAAAGGCGAAGCGTTGCCCGGCCCGCGGTGCAACTCCACCCGGCAGGAACGGCGCGAAGTCGGGGAAGTCGGCGAAAGTTGCGGGCGCATCAGCCCACGCCGCGGCGGTCACCGGCGAGACCGCAAAGCCATCGCGCGCATAGCGAATGGCGTCGTCAAACAACCGCGCAAACGGCAATTCCCCAAAGCGCTCGGACAATGCCACCCAAGCGCTGACCGCCCCCGGCACGGTCACCGAATCCCAGCCGCGCAACGGCATCTCGCGCAAGCCTTCAAAGTCCGCCGCCGCCACCGAAGCCGGACTGCGCCCGGACGCATTTAACCCATGCAAGCGCGCGCCGTCCCACACGATGGCAAACGCATCCGAGCCGATGCCGTTGCCGGTCGGCTCCACCACCGCCAACGCAACCGCTGCCGCCACCGCCGCATCCACCGCATTCCCCCCACCCCGCAACGCCGCCACCCCCGCCTGCACCGCCAACGGCTGCGAAGTCGCAACCACATTACGCGCCATAACCGGCATCCGCGCGCCGGGATAGGGGAGGGAGAAATCCAAACTGGGCATGATGAGTAAGCGCCGGGGAATGGGGGGATTATATCGCTATCGTTGTTGTGGCTTGTGTTGTTGTTGATGGAAAGTTTGTGGGGTTGTGGGGGGATTCAAAATGCTTTATGCGGGAATTCCAAAAGACTTTACGCGAGAATTCCAAAAGACTTTGCGCGGAATTCCAAAAGACTTTGCGCGGGAATTCCAAAAGACTCGTCATTCTCGAGCGTTAGTGTCCGTTAGTCGCCGCGCTTTTTCTTTTAAGCGGCGGCTTACGGACACTTACGACCTCGGGAATCTCCCGCAAAATGGCGCTGAGTCCATCGTGCCGTCTTTTGCGTGGGTATTGACAAACGCAAGCAATAAACGTGTAATTCCGCTTGCGAAGATTATGACTGGATAACCCGTCTCGCCGGGTTACCTGTCAAATACAACAGTGGTTTTACCCGGCACGGGAGTAATTACCCCACGGGACAAATAGGCAGGAATTTCACCTCTATCCAGTCGTGATCTTCGCAACGACCCGGCGCCTGTGCGTCCGGAAGTTGCCAACGAACACCGACGGGAAGATGCTGCGCAAGCAACTCGTATTTAGACCCAATACGCTTTACCACGGCGATTGTTTGGATGTGATGCAAGGCTGGGAAGCGGGCTGTGTCGACCTCATCTATCTGGACCCGCCGTTCAACTCCAACGCCAACTATAACATCTTATACGGCAAAGACCGCGCCGGAAAACCGCGCGATGAGCCGGCGCAGTTTACCGCTTTCAAAGACACTTGGTTTTGGGATACCGAAGCGGGAAAGCGTGTGAATGAAATCAGCCGCGCCACCGCGCATCCGGCGCACAAGGCAATCAAAGGGTTGGCGGAGATGTTGCCCGAAACCGGCATGCTCGCTTATCTGGTTTATATGGCGGACCGCATCGCCATCATGCACCGTGTATTGAAAGATACCGGCAGTTTTTATTTGCATTGCGACCCGACCGCTTCGCATTATCTTAAAACAGTTTTGGATTGTGTGTTTGGAGCAAACAATTTCCGAAATGAAATAGTCTGGCGGAAATATAGCGGACGCAAAAACAACGCAAAACATAAATACTCAACTCAACACGACATCATTTTCTTTTACGCTAAAAGCGCCACAACAAATTTTAACGGATTTGTCATCCCGCACAGCAAAAAAGAAATAACCAAGGAATACAAACACACGGACGAAAAAGGGCGCAGATACAGAATGTCAAGGGGCAGAACATATCAACTCACAGGCAAACAAAAAAGAATCTATCTCGATGACAGCCCTGGTCGACAGGTGGGAACATTGTGGGTGGAAGATGGATTACAAATCAACACATCCTCCGCTGAACGCAATGGCTATCCAACACAAAAACCTCTGGCGTTGGTCGAGCGCATCATCAAAGCCTCATCCAACGAAGGCGATATCGTTCTAGACCCATTCTGCGGTTGCGGCACCACCGCCGAAGCTGCTTATACACTCGGGCGCAAACTCATTGGTATCGACATCTCACCCTACGCGATTACGCGCGTGTGCCGCGACCGCTTGAAACACGCCGCCGGTGTTTCCATTCGGGGCTTGCCCATTGATATGGAAACCACGCGCTCGATGGCGAAAAGCGACCCGTTTTATTTTGAACAATGGGCGGTTACTACCCTGCCGGGTTTTGAACCGAATGATAAGCAAGTCGCTGACGGCGGCATCGACGGGCGTGGGTTTATGTTAAATCCACCATCGGACGAAGACGGGCGCTGCGTTGCCCAAGTCAAAGGCGGCGGATTTACGCCGGACAGCCTGCGTGCGCTGCTGTCGCAAATCACCGGCGGACACGCGAGCATGGGGATTTTCATCACCGTGGATAAAATGCGCGATATACCCACCGTGCGAGAGTGCGTAAGCAAAGCCGGTCAGTTCAAAGAAGGCGCGAAAACTTTTAATCGCATGATGTTTTGGTCGCTGGAAGAGCATTTTGCCGCCAAGCCGTTACCCCTGCCGGCGATGGCGCATCCGCGCACCGGCAAGGCATTGCAAGAAACGATACAGGCTGATTGATTGTTATCACGCCGCCGACGGTAGCGACATCATCAAGGCGAAACGCCCAATAAAAAACGGCGGAAAATAAAAAACGCGCCTTCCGGTTTTGCGTATAATGGGCTTGCCGCATTAAAACTGGAGGCAAGCATGACCGGTAAAGTCATCGATAAAAACCCGAAAATTCTCGGCGGAACACCCGTTTTCGCCGGCACGCGGGTGCCTGTGCGCATTCTGATGGAGTATCTGGAAGCGGGTGACCGGCTGTCCGATTTTCTGGACAACTACCCGACCGTGTCGCGCAATCAAGCGGTTGAAGCGCTTGAGCGAAGTAGTCAACGGTGATTTACAAAAACGCATCATCACCTGTTCCACGGAGGACAAAATGAAAAAACGCTTTTACGCAATTCCGGCGGCGGCGGTGTTGTTGGCGGGTTGTGCTAGTGCGCCGTCTCCGCCGACGCCGACCGATCTTTCCACGGTCACCTCATCGCAGAAGATTTCCTATCTGAGCGCGAACGGCGTGACCGGGTTTCCGGGGGTTTTGGCGGGTGAGCGGTTTGCGCCGCAGGTGTTGACTTCGGAATTGTTTTTGCCGGAGTCGTGCGTGCCCTGTGCGGGTTTGCCGGCGGTGATTATTCAGCATGGGTCGGGCGCGCCGAAGCATCAATGGTATCCCGAGTTGGCGCGCAAACTGAACCGCGCGGGGCTGGCGGTGTTGGTGGCGAACTCGTATTCGGCGCGCAACATTCGCTCAACCACCGCCGACCAAACCCGCTTGAGCGCCGCCAACCGCGTGGTTGACACCTTCGCCGCCTTCCGCGCGTTGCAAGCCATTCCGTGCATCGACCCGGCGCGCATCGGCGTCACCGGCTACTCCTTCGGCGGGCTCGTCAGCCGTTATATGACACAAGCCGTGCTCGCCGAGCAGCTCGGTGGCGGGCGCGTGCTCAAAGCCAGTTTGCCGGTCTATCCGAGTTGTGCGTGGCAGTGGCGCACGCCGCGATTGACCGACACAACAATGCACTACTTGCTCGCCGAGTTGGACGACTACACGCCGGCGCGCTTGTGCATCGCGGAAATCCGCCGGCTCAACGAAGCCGGGCTGGAGGTTTCGCACACCGTCTATCCGGGCGCGCATCACGCGTTCATCGCCGACCGGTTTGACGGCGCCGACGCGAATGCTCAGACCTTCTATCACTGCGGCGTGTCGTGGATTGGCGAAGACGGGCATTACGATACCCCGGCAATCAACGCATCCAGCAAAGACGGCTGGGGCGATTACGCGAAGGCGGTGTATACCCACTGCGTAAAACGCGGCGTCACCCTCGGACGAGATGAAACCGCCCGCGCCGAAGCGATGGATTTTACGGTGGAATTTTTTGTGAGGAATTTGTGATGGCGATGTATGTGTGGATTAGAAATCCAAAACCAAAACTGCAACCAAAAACCTACAACTCGTCATTCTCGAGCGTTAGTGTCCGTTGCCGCCGCGCTTTTTCTTTTAAGCGGCGGCTTACGGACACTTGCGTCCTCGGGAATCTCCCTAAGACAGGCACGGGCTTTGTTGAAATTCATGGTAGCCTTAGGGAGATTCCCGAAGGCGATGAAAAATATGGTCGCCTAACGGCTCCCTATTTTTCTATCGTTCGAGAATGACGGGTAGTTGGAATTGAGAGGGCAAACTAATGATGGGCAATTGGGGTAGTTGGGCGGTTTTGACATCTGGTATCCTCTTTCTAGGCGTGCTTCTCCCCATGGTTATCATGGTCGTGATAGAAAGTGAATTGCGTGACCGTAGGGAAAAACGCGAAACCGAAGCCAAAGCCCAAGCCGAAGCCCAAGCAAGCGAAAGCGGCTAACCCGTCACCCGGCCTGCGTTACTTCCGCTTCCGCCTCCGACACCGCCGCCTCAGCCGCCTTACGCCGCCGCCCCTCCAACGGCACCACCAGCAGCGACATCATCGGCGGCACAATCAGCAACGTGATGAGCGCGGACAGGCTCAGTCCACCGACCACCACCGAGCCCAGTCCGCGGTATAACTCCGAGCCCGCCCCCGGAAACAGCACCAGAGGCAACATCCCGAAAACCGAGGTCAGCGTGGACATGAAAATCGGACGGATGCGGTTGCGCGTGGCGAGTTGGATGGCTTCGTCGGCGGGCAGGTTTTCGCGGCGAATGTGGTGCAGGGTTTGGTGGACCAGCAGGATGGCGTTGTTGACCACGATGCCGATGAGGATGACGAAGCCGAGCATGGTGAGCATGTCGAGCGCTTGGTAGGTGGTCAGGTTGAGCACCGCCAGCCCGGCGATGCCACCGGCGGCGGCGACCGGCACCGACAGCATGATGATGAGCGGATAGACAAAACTCTCGAACAGCACCGCCATCACCAGAAAGACGATGATGAGCGACAGCCCCATGTTGATCGCCATCGCGCTGCTGGTTTCCACCAGTTTGTCGGCGGTGCCGGTGATGTTCAGCTTGACGCCCGCCGGCAGCCCCTCGCTTTGCAGCGGCGCGATGACCTCGTTGCGGATGATGTCGATGGCCGATTCGAGCGGCTGCGTCTGATTGGGGCGCACTTCCAGCGTGATGGTGCGGAAGCGTTCGCGGTGGCGGATTTCGGTGGGACCGGCGGTCAACACAATGTCCGCCACCGACGACGCCGGCACGACCTCGCCGTCGGCGGTCACGATGGGCAGGTTGGCGATGCCCTGCGTGCGGTTGACCGAGCGGCTGTGCCCTTTGAGCACGATGTCCATCAGTTTGCCGTCCACCGTGGATTGCGCGGCGCGCAAGCCGTCGTTGAAGGTGTCGATGGTGCGCGCCAACTCCAAGGCGGTGATGCCGCTATCTGACAGGCGCAGGCGGTGCGGGATGACGCGAACCTCCGGCGCGCCCAGTTCCAAACCGGGCACCGGCCGCCATTCGTGCCCCCCCTCGCGCGGGAACAGCCCGACGATTTTGCCGAAAGCGCGCCCCGCGACTTGCAAAATCACTTCCAGATTGGGACCCGAGACATCCAGTTCAATGCGCCGCCCGCCGCCGATGCTGCGCCCAAAAATGGACGGCTGGGTGATGAAGCCGAAGGTGCCCGGTTCGCGGAATACCGGCTCGCTCAGGATGGGTTTGAGTTCGGCGACGCGCTCCGGGGTGACGGCGATGGCACCGAGGAAGGTGCGCGCGCGCGTGGCGACGTAGAAAAACCGCTCGATTTTCGGCGGCTCGTCGGGCGCCGCTTTGTCGCCGGGACCGCTCGCCCACAGGTGGCGCGTTTCGGCTTCTATGCCCTCGGCGATTCGGGTGGTGGTGTCGAGGTTGTAGCCGGGCGGCGGGATGATGAGGCCGAACAGCAGGTTGCGGTTGCCCTCCGGCAGGTATTCGAGTTTCGGTAGCAAATGCCACGCGCCGGCGGTGGCGGCGGTGGTGACCGCCACGACGACGACCAACGCCAGCGTTTTGCTGCGCACCACCACGGCGGCGAATCCGGTGATGACGCCGACCAGGCGGCGCGCCAACCAGTCGATGCCGGGCAGCCGAATGCGCCCCCCGCCGCCGCCGACCTCGCCCAACAAACGCCGCGACAGCGCCGGAATCACGGTGATAGAAACCAGCAACGACAGCATCACCGACACCGAAATCGCCACCGCAATGTCGCGGAACAACTGCCCCGCTTCCAACTCCATCACCAGAATCGGGATGAACACCATGACCGTGGTCAGCGCCGACACCAGCACCGCGCCCCACACCTGCCGCGCGCCTTTGAGCGCGGCTTGGAAGTTGGAGTAGCCGGCTTCCTTGTGGCGGTAGATGTTTTCCAGCACGACGATGGCGGCGTCCACCACCATGCCCACGGCGAACGCCAGCCCGGCGAGCGAAATCACATTGATGGAGCGCCCGAGCGCCGCCATGGCGACGAAGGCGCCGACCACCGACACCGGGATGGCGAGCGAGATGACGACGGTGGCGCGAAACGAGCGCAGGAAGAGCAGCAGAATCAGCGCGGCGAGCGTGCCGCCGACCCAGATGTTCTGCTTGACCAGCGCAATCGCCGAGTTGATATACACGGTTTCGTCATACACCTGGTGCAGGCTGAGCCCGGCGCCCGGCACGACCGACTGCTGCAACTCGGCCACCGCTTCGCGGATTCCGCGCATCGTCTCAATCACATTAGCGCCGGTTTGGCGCGTCGCGTTGAAGGCGATGGAGGCGTTGCCGAGGAAGCGGATGGTCGCGCCCGGCTCCTTGTAACCGAAGCGCACATCGGCAATGTCGCCGACCGTCACGCGCCCGCCGCCGTCGCCACCGCCGCGCAACAACACCTGGCGGATGATGCCGAGGTCGTTCAACTCGCCCTCGGTGCGCACCACGTAGCGGCGTTTGCCCTCGTCGATGTCGCCGGCGCCGAGCGATATATTGGCGTTGGCGAGCGCGCCGATTAGGTGGTTGACGGTCAGGCGGTATCGCGCCAGCGCATTCGGGTCGACCTCCACGTGAATCTCGCGCTCGCTGCCGCCGAACACGTTGACGCGGCTGACCCCCGGCACGCGCTCGATGCGCTCTTTGACGACGTCGGTGACGAAGTCGCCAAACTCATGCACGGGCCGCTCGCCGCCGTCGAGTTGATTGATGACGAACCAGGCGATGGCGTTGTCCTCGCTGCCGGCGGTGTCCAGAGTCGGCTGGTCGACCTCGTCGGGATAGCGCGCCACGCGGTCAAGGCGGTTGGCGACCAGCAGCAAAGCGCGGTCCATATTGGTGCCGATGCGGAACTCCAGCGTGATGCGCCCGCCGCCCTGCCCCGAGCGGCTGGTAATCGAGCGCAGCCCCTCGAGCCCCGCCAGTTTCTCTTCCTGCCGGTTGACGATTTCGCGCTCAACCTCCGCCGGCGCCGCGCCCGCCCAGTCGGTGTTGATGGTGATGACCGGGCGGTTGACATCCGGCGCGAGTTGAATCGGAATGGTTCGCAGCGCCACCAACCCGAACAACACCACCAACAACACCGCGGCAATCACCGCGATGGGCCGCTCGATGGCGTTGCCGATGAGGTTCATCTGCGGAGGGTCATTGCAAGGGCGAGGCGACGACCTGCTGGTCGGGTTGCAAGCGCTCGTTGCCGCGCACCACGGCGTGCTCGCCGGGCGCGAGACCCGCGATGACCTCCAAACGGTTGCCGCTCGATTCGCCGGTTTGCACATTGCGGATGGCGGCCATCCCGTCCACCACCACGAACACGATTTTGTCGCGCCCGCGCTGCACGATGGCGTCTTTGTGCACCGACACGATGTTGCGCTTCACCCCCGCCGGCACCAGCACGGTCACGCTTTGCTCCGACGCCAGCGGTCCCGCATCAACGCCGAGGTCGGCGGTAAAGCGCACGCGCCGGGTGCGGGTTCGCGGGTTTTCTTCGGGGATGACCGCGCGCGCGGTGGCGCGGTGCGAGGTGCCATTATCCAGCAACACTTCCACTTCGGTGCCGGCTGCGAGCCCGCTCAGGCGCTCTGCGGGGATGTCCGCTTCCAGTTCCAGTTGCCGGTCGGAGACCAATCGCGCCACCGCCTCGCCGCGCTGCAAATAACTGCCGACTTCGGTGAGGCGCGCGGTGACTGCGCCGTCAAACGGCGCCACGATTTCGGCGTCGCTGAGGTCGAGTTTGGCGAGGCTGACTTCCGCCGCGCTGCTGCCCTGCGCCGCCGACGCTTCCTCGACGCGCGCCGAGGCGATGCTGTGCCGCTGCCGGGCGTCGTCGTAGGCGGCGCGGCTGACCGCCGCGGAATCGGTCAACCCGCTCAGCCGCTTCAACGCCTGCCCCGCCAACGCCAACTCCGCCCCGGCGGTCTTCAACCGCGCCCCGGCCTCGGCGTGCCGCGCCTGCGCCAGCGCCAACTGCAATTCCAGCGTGGCGGTGTCGAGCGCCGCCAGCGCCTGCCCGCGCCGAACCCGCTCGCCCACCTGCACGTGCATCAACGCCACCGTCCCGGCAATGCGCGTGGTCGCGGCGCCGGACTGCTTGGCAATCAGCTTGCCGACAATCGGAACGGTGCGCGTAAAAGCCTGCTCAACCACCACATCCGTCGTCACCAACGCCCCCCCCTGCGAATACCCCCCCCGCACCCCAACCACCGCCACCGTCATTGCCACCACCGCCACGCCGGCAAGCAAGCGGCGATGTTTGTGTGCAGCGGTGGTGGTTTTCATCGCGCAATTATAGCCGGTAAAACGACGGCGGCGGCGCTACGCATCCGACTAGTCGCCGCGCAGATGCGCGCGCAGGAAGGTGGCGATGTCGGCGATTTCTTGCGGTGAGACGTTGTGTTCCATCGGGTATTCGCGCCATGTGACCGCGTAGCCGGATTGTGTCAGTTGTTGTTGGCTGCGGCGCGCGAGGTGCAGGGGGATGACGGGGTCGTGGGTGCCGTGGGCGATGAAGAGGGGGGTGTGTTGGTTGTGGGCGGATTTTTCGGCGTCCAGTGAGTCGGCGAGCGGCAGGTAGGCGGAGAGCGCGATGATGCCGGCGAGTGGTTGGTCGAAGCGCAAGCCCGCGTGCAGAACGACCGCGCCGCCCTGGGAGAAGCCGGCAAGGAAGATGTGTTCGGGCGCAATTCCCTTATCGGTTTCGCGCGCAATCAACGCGCGCAGGATGGCAGCCGATTGCTCGATGCCTTCGCGGTCCGGGTCGCGCTCGAAGTCCATGCCGGTGATGTCATACCAGCCGCGCATTTCGGCGTGGCCGTTGACGGTAATCGGACGAATCGGCGCATGCGGAAAGACAAACCGCAACGGGGTATGCCGCGGGATTTGCAACGCCGGCACAACCGGCTCAAAGTCACGCCCATCAGCGCCCAGCCCGTGTAGCCAGATGACCGCATGCGCGGGCGCCGGCGCGGTTTCGATTTCAATGGGGTTGGGGGTAGTGGTCATGTTGTGTTAAGTCGGTGGTTATGTTGTGTTAATCAAGGGGGGGCTATCAAGCAAAGTTGACAAACAAAGAACAACTCCTCGTCATTGTTTGTATCATCCCTGATACAAACCCTTCGGGCTACGCGAAAATCGCTCCGGGCGGATTTTTCATCGCCTTCGAGAATATTCCTCAGGCTAGCGTGAATTTCAACAAAGCTCGTGCCAGTATTAGGGAGATTCCCGAGGACGCAAGTGTCCGTAAGCCGCCGCTTAAAAGAAGAAGCGCGGCGGCAACGGACACTAACGCTCGAGAGTATCTGTGTTTAAAATCAAGCGATTTTTTCGCATGTTGGCGTGTAATCTTCAACCCACGGTGTGCCGCGTTTGGCGACGGCGTGGAGTTGGATTAGGAGTTTTCGCATGACCGCGGTCTGCGCCACTTTGCCCGGTTTGCCGCGCGCGCGCAGGCGCTTGTGGAAAGCGCACATCTGGGGGTTATATTGGGACGCCGACAGGGAGGCCATGTATAACGCCCGGCGCACCGCCGAACGTCCGCCGCGGATGGAGCGCTTGTTGTGTTGCCGGCCACTGTCGCGCGCATATGGCGCCAAGCCCGCCAGCGCCACAATCCCCTTGTAGTCGTGCTGGCCGAGCTCCGGCAAATACGCCAGCAGCGCCAGCGCGGTGGTTTTGCCGATGCCTTTGACGCTTTCATACAACGCCGCCTGATGCGCCAATTCCGGGCTGCTGGCAAGCACCTCGCGGCACGCCTGCTCCATCCGCTCGATCTCCTCACCCAAATGCTCAATCATACGCTCGCACGACTCCGCCACTGCCTGCTCCGGCTCCTTCTCCAAGCGGTTCTTCTCCTGCACCTGCTGGCGCACCAACTGGTCGCGACGCCCCACCAAGTCCCGTATGGCTTGACTTGCCGGCTCGCGGCGAGGGGTCGGCGGCAAAGCAAAGTGCTGCGTCATCTCCGCCAGCGTGCGCGCATCCAGCCCATCGGTCTTGGCTTCACGACCGAGCGCGTGCGCGAAGTCCTTGGCCCGTTTGGAGTGCACCAAATTGACCAACATCGGCGCATCATGCAGCGCCTCAATAAAACGCCGCTCATACCCGCCGGACGCATCGCACGCCACCTGCTCGACCGCATGACGCCGCGCCCACGAAATCAACCGCTCGCGCCCCGCCGCCGTGTTGGCAAAACGCTCCACCGGTCCCGGTGCCACATAAATATCCAAATGATCTTTGGCTACATCAATTCCCGCAATGACCTTGTTCATATCGCTCACCTCAACGTAAAAAGGGTTATCATCGGTGTTGTTCCTGCCCACTTATATGCGGGGCTTTATCCCCCAGTATCTGTTCGCAGCAACAACGGCGCGAGGGGCTCTCACTCTCGACCGGTGCAGGAGGTCTAATGACCGCCTCCTCACCCAATGACGAACCGAATCGCCCCTCGCGCCTACCCCTCAAACTGGCCTGATTGGGGGATTGGGTCAACATATAAATGACGAGGTTTTGGAATGACGACATTGTTGTGCATGGCAACGTTGTTGTGGCTGACGATGTTGTTGTGAGTGACGGGGTTTTGTTTTTGTTGGGGTTGTTGTTTTTGGCAACTTTGCTTGATAGTTCCCTAATTAAGGCGCGGACGACGCCGGCGAGCGCGCGACTGATTGCAGTTTCAAATAATAGGGCAAGTGATGCGCGAGGTGCGCGCGCAGTGCCGGGGTGTTTTTTGCCGCGTGCTCAAAACGGTCGGCAACCGCTTGCGCGTCTTCATCGGCGGGTCGGGTGATGCCGGCGCTTGCTTCCACTTGGCGGTGCCAGCCCGCCACCTGCCGCCAGTCATCGGGGACCGAGCGCGCGCTCCACGCGAAAGCATGTTTTGCCATCGCCAAGCCGCAATGCCGCCACACGCCGCCGATGACCGCCACCGGGTCGCGCTGAACCGCTTCCGCCTCAATCACCATCGGCGGCTTGCCGGTGGTTTCGGTGAGCCATTCGTGCATTCGCCATTGCGCTTCAAGGCCGATTTCTTCGCGCGTCATCTTCGGGTCGAGTCGGTGATAGGAGAGGATGGACTTGCGCGGGTCGCGGATTAGAAACAGGTGGCGAATGTTGCCGGCGAGCGCGGCGTGGTTGAAAATTTCGGGAACCACATAATAACTCATGTCCTTGAAGAACACCGCCCCGGCGGACGCCCGCCCGACGATGTGCGCGACGATGTCGTCAAACCGCGTTGGCCGCCCCGGCTCGGGGTCGAAGTGGGCGAAGGGCTTCTTCCCCAGGTGCGCGTAGTAGTAATAGAGGAACGGCTCGTGCAGGCAGTCGAGGTCGTTGCGCTCGCGCATGATTCGCTCGATGGCGGTGGACATGGAGCGCGGGTGCGACCACAGGGCGATGATGGGGTGCATGTCAGGTGGTTTTTAGTGCCGCGGAAATGGCCGGGTAATACCGCCACAGGGTGGCCGCTCTGAGGACCATGAAGCAACTCAAGCCGAGGAACAGGCCGTGGTTTCCGAGCGATGGGATTAGCACTGCCAGTAGCGCGAGGTAGGCGGCGGTTGAGAGTAGCATTGCGTTTCGCATTTCGCGGGTGTGGCCTACGCCGATGAAGATGCCGTCCAGTTGGAAACTCCATACCGACAACAGCGGCAGCGCCATCATCCACGGCAGGTGGCGCGCGGACGCTTCGAGTACCGCTTCGATGCCGGTGAACAGCCCGACCAGTTGCGCGCCGATTAGCCAGTAGGCGATGCTGACCAGCGCGGCGCTCGCCGCCGCCCATGCCGTGGTCAGGCCGACCGCGCGTTTGAATGCGCGTGAGTTGCGCGCGCCGTATGCGCTGCCCGCGAGCGCTTCGACGGCGTGCGCGAAGCCGTCGAGCGCGTATGCCATGATGCTCTGCAGGTGCATCAGGATTGTATTCGCCGCCAAGACCACTTCGCCCAGCCGCGCGCTCTGCGCGGTGAACCACGCGAACGCGAACATCAGGCACAGCGTGCGCACGAAGATATGCCCGTTGGCGCGCATCAATTCAAGCATCGCGCCGGCTTCCAGCACATCGCGCACGCGGCACGCCGACAACGCGCGTTTGAGGTCGGCGCGCAGCATCACGAAGCCGGTGATGACGGCGGTGTATTCCGCAATCAGCGTCGCCCACGCGACCCCCGCCACGCCGAGTTCGAGCACCGGCACGAACAGCAAATCCAGCGCGACGTTGGTCAGGTTGAGCGTCAGCACCAGATACAACGCGCGGCGGGTGTTGTGCGTGCCGATGAACCAGCCGGTGAACACATACACGCACAGCGTCGCCGGCGCGCTCCACAGGCGGATGGTCGCGTAGTCGGACGCCAGCCGCTCGACTGGCGCGCTGCTGTCGAGCAGGAATAACGCGAAGGCGATGAGCGGTTTGCCGAGCGCGATGACCGCCAGCCCGAGCAACGCCGCCAGCAGCAACACCCGCAGCAGCGTGCTCGACAACGCGCGGGTGTCGCCGGCGCCGTAAGCGCGCGCGATGAAGCCGGTGGTGCCCATGCGCAGGAAGCCGAAGCCCCAGTAGAGGAAAGTGAAGATGAGCGCGCCGAGCGCGACTGCGCCAATGTAACGCGGCTCCGGCAGGTGGCCGACCACGGCGGTATCGACCGCGCCGACCAGCGGCACCGAGATGTTGGAGACGATCATCGGTCCCGCCAACATCCACACGGCGCGGTGGGTGATGTCCGCCGGGTTGTGGGGCGTGTCCGCTTTTTGCATGGTCGGGGGTGAGTGAGTGCGGTGCGTTGTGTAATCGTAATGCGCCGGAGCAGGGTACAATAAATCGCGGCGACAAGGTATGCCGCCGGGGAGACACGGGCGGCGCAAGCGGCGCACACAATCGCCCCGCGCGCGGTCAAAACCACTTTACTCGGCGCGGTTGTCGGATACAATCCGCCGCACCCGGAAGCCGCGAGGCTTCCAACTCCCATCCTGTAATTTTGCGTGGAGCGGCGGGCGAATGTGGAATGATGTGCGGGCAACCTGGGCGCTACTGGTCGGCATCGGCTTTATGATGCTCGGCAACGGCTTGCAAGGCACGCTGCTCGGCTTGCGCGCCACCATCGCGGGCTTCGATACGTTCATCACCGGCATCATGATGTCGGGGTATTTCGTCGGGATTTTCATCGGCTCGGTTCTCGCCCCCCGGCTGGTCGCGCACGTCGGCCATATTCGCGTCTTCGCCGCGCTCGCATCGACCGCATCCATCGCCATCCTGATTCACGGAGTGTATGTCGACCCGGTCACGTGGACCATCATGCGCCTGTGCACGGGCATCAGTTACGCGGGCTTGTATGTGGTCACCGAGAGTTGGCTCAACGACCGCGCCGGCAACGAAAACCGCGGCAAGTTGCTGTCGGTCTACATGGTCATCACCACCCTCGGGCTGGGCTGCGGGCAATTCCTGCTTAACGTCTTCGACCCCGAAGGCGCCAAGTTGTTCATCCTCGTGTCGGTGGTGGTGTCGTTTGGATTGATTCCGATGTTGCTGACCGCCCGCCCGGCGCCGGCTTTCGAGATGTCGAGCAAAATGACCCTGCGGCGATTGTTCGAGGCGTCACCGCTGGCGGTCATCAGCAACGCCCTGACCGGCGTCGCGCACGGCACCATCTTCGGCATGGGCGCGGTCTACGCGCGGCAAAAAGGGCTCAGCGTGGAAGATGTGTCCATTTTCATGGCGTGTTTTCTCTTCGGCGGACTGCTGTTTCAATGGCCGCTCGGCTTGCTGTCCGACCGCATCGAGCGCCGCAGAGTGATGGCGGGGATGGCCGCCACCGCGGTCGTGCTGACCTTGCTGGCGGTCATCGTCACGCCCGGCAGCACGCTCTTCTTCACGCTCATCGCGCTAATCGGCGGCATGGCGATGCCGATGTATTCGCTGTGCATCGCCTACGCCAACGACCGGCTGGAGCCCGAAGAAATCGTCGGCGCCAGCGCCAGTCTGGTGATGGTCGCCGGCATCGGATTGAGCGCCGGACCCATCATGGTGTCGTACCTGATGTCGGCCTTCGGTCCCAACTTCTACTTCACCGGCATCGGCGGAGCGTTCGCGTTCATCTTCCTGTTCGCCGTCTATAGAATGGGGCAGCGCGCCGGGGTCGATGTCGAAGACCAAGTGCCGACGCTCGTCGTCGGACAAATCGGCACACCGGTCGCGGAAATCTGCGCCACCGACGCGGTCGATTACGTCGAAGCGGTCATCAGCGACGAAGTCGAACGGTTGGACGAACAAGCGCAAGCGCCGGATTACGATGTGGAAAAGCGGTTGTAACGATGCATGACAACGCCGCGCCGATAAACGACAATGCGCCCATGCTAATCATCGACGGACTGCAATACCCCAACGGAAGCCGCCCGGTCTTCGAGCAGATGCGCCGCGGCGGGCTGGGTTGCGTGCACGTCACCATCGCCTATCACGAAACTTGCGTTGAAACCCTGCGCAACATCGGCACGTGGAACCGCCTGTTCGAACAGCACGGCGATTTGATTGCGCGCGTGGGCGATGCCGGCGAAGTGGCGGCGGTCATTGAGACCGGCAAAACCGGCGTGGTCTTCGGATTTCAGAACTGCTCGCCGATTGAAGACGACTATGCGCTGGTGGAAATCTTCCACGCCCTCGGCGTGCGCTTCATGCAACTCAGCTACAACAACCAAAGCCTGCTGGCGACCGGCTGTTACGAAGACGACGACCCCGGCATCACCCGCTTCGGCAAGCAAGTCATCCGCGAGATGAACCGCGTCGGGATGGTGGTGGACATGTCGCACAGCGCCGAGCGCTCGACGCTGGAGGCAATCGAACATTCAACCCGCCCGATTGCGATCACGCACGCCAACCCGGCGTCGTTTGAGCCGGCGCTGCGCAACAAATCCGAGCGCGTGCTGACGGCGCTGGCGCGCAGCGGTGGCATGCTCGGCTTGAGCCTGTACCCGTTCCACCTCAAAAACGGCCCCGCCTGCACGCGCAAAGATTTCTGCAACATGGCCGCGCGCACCGCCGAGTTGATGGGCGTGGAACACATCGGAATCGGCTCCGACTTGTGCCAACAACAGCCCGATTCAATACTGCACTGGATGCGAAACGGTCGCTGGAGCAAATCCACCGACCCCGGCGAAGGCAACCCCAACAACCTCTCATGGCCCCCCCAACCCGACTGGTTCGCCGGCAGCGACGACTACGGCAACCTAATAGAGGGCCTAGAACAAACCGGCTTCTCCACCACCGAAGTCAAACAAATCATGGGGCAAAACTGGCTGGATTTCTTCGCCCGCTCTTTCGGGGCGGAGAGTGAGGTTGTCGATGCGCGGTAATGCGTTGGCAATCAACACCCAACCATCATCTTTTATCACCACCCAAAACAACCCAATGTCCACTCAACCCAATCACCATAAAAAAATCACCCTGAACACGCTGGCGCAGATGAAAGCCGCCGGGGAAAAAATCGTGGCGGTGACGGCTTATGATTATTGTAGTGCGGTGGCGGCGAGTGGGGCGGGGGTTGAGGTTTTGTTGGTGGGGGATTCTTTGGGGATGGTGATTCAGGGGCACGACAGCAGTTTGCCGGTGACGATTGAGGACACCGCTTATCACGTTCGTTGCGTGCGGCGGGGAAATCGCGGGGCGTTGTTGATGGCGGACTTGCCGTTTATGAGTTACTACTCGGAGTCCAAGAGTTTGGAAAACGCCGCCATTCTGATGCGCGAAGGCGCGCAGATGGTGAAACTTGAGGGCGGCGCGTGGCTTGCCGAGACCGCCCGGTTGCTGAGCGAGAGGGGCATTCCGGTGTGCGCGCATCTGGGGCTGACGCCGCAATCGATTAACCACCTCGGCGGCTATCGCGTGCAGGGACGCGACCCGGCGCAGGGGCAACTGATTATCGACGAAGCCAATGTGCTGCAACAAGCCGGGGCGAGCGTGATTTTGATTGAATGCGTGCCGGCTTCGCTGGGGACGCAGTTGGCTTCCGGTCTCGATGTGCCGGTCATCGGCATCGGCGCCGGCGCCGGCACCGATGGGCAGATTTTGGTTTGGCATGATTTGTTGGGGTTGTATCCTGGGAAGACGGCTAAGTTTGTTAAGGACTTTTTGCGGGGTAATGTTGGTGGTGTGCAGGGGGCGTTGGGGGATTATGTTGAGGCGGTTAAGAAGGGTGAGTTTCCGGGGGGGGGGCATGGGTATTCTTAGTGGGTGTTGGGAGTTGTGTCTAAACTAGCAACAGAAAAATACCCCCCCACTTCGTCATTCGAGAGCGTTAGTGTCCGTTGCCGCCGCGCTTTTTCTTTTAAGCGGCGGCTTACGGACACTTGCGTCCTCGGGAAAAATCCGCCCGGAGCGGATTTTCGCGCAAGCCCGTAGGGCGCGTATCAGGGACGATACGCGCAATCTCCCTAAGACTGGCACGGGCTTTGTTGAAATTCACGGTAACCTTAGGGAGATTCCCGAAGGCGATGAAAAATATAGTCGCTGCCGCTCCTTATTTTTCTATCGTTCGAGAATGACGGGTATATTACTCGTCATTCTCGAGCGTTAGTGTCCGTTGTCGCCGCGCTTCTTCTTTTAAGCGGCGGCTTACGGACACTTGCGTCCTCGGGAAAAATCCGCCCGGAGCGGATTTTCGCGCAAGCCCGTAGGGCGCGTATCAGGGACGATACGCGCAATCTCCCTAAGACTGGCACGGGCTTTGTTGGAATTCACGGTAGCCTTAGGGAGATTCCCGAAGGCGATGAAAAATATGGTCGCCTGTCGGCTCCCTATTTTTCTATCGTTCGAGAATGACGGGTATATAACTCGTCATTCTCGAGCGTTAGTGTCCGTTGCCGCCGCGCTTTTTCTTTTTAAGCGGCGGCTTACGGACACTTGCGTCCTCGGGAATCTCCCTAATGTTGGCACGGGCTTCGGTAAAATCCACGCTAGCCTTAGGGAGATTCCCGAAGGCGATGAAAAATATAGTCGCTGCCGCTCCTTATTTTTCTATCGTTCGAGAATGACGAGTTGTGGGGGGCTCCCTATTTTCTACCGTTCGAGAATGACTGGGCGGTTTTCGTTCATTGATTGTTGCGCCGCTTGCGCCGTGCGTACTGCCGCCGCGGCGTCGCGCAAGCCAGGCAAGTCCGCCGGCAATTCCCCGGCGCGCACCGCCGCCAGAAACGCCAGCGCCTGGTGCTCGTAGGAGTCCCGGTAGCGGGCGATGAAATCCGGCAGCGGGTTGGCGCGCAAACTGCCTGCTGCGGAATCCGAGACCACACCGTGCGAGCGGAGGTTGCCGGCGCGCAGCGCGCCCTTTTCGCCGAGCGCTTCGATGCGTTGGTCGTAGCCGCAGTTGGTCTCGCGCGAGCACGACACCGACGCCAGCGCGCCGCCGCTCATCCGCAGGCTAATCACCGCCGTGTCGATATCGCCCAGCCGCCCGATTTCGTCGTCCACCAAGTTGGCGCCGCGCGCATACACCTCGGCGATGCGCTCGCCGGTGAGCGCCGCCAGCATGTCGAAGTCGTGCACATTGAAATCGCGGAACATGCCGCCGGAGCGCGGGATGAACGCCATCGGCGGGCGGCGCGGGTCCATGTTGACGATGTGGAGCAAATATAGCCGCCCGAGCGCGCGCTCGCGCAACATCCCGCGCAGGCGGGAAAAATCCGGGTCAAAGCGGCGGTTGAACCCCACTTGAATCACCACGCCGCTGGCGGCGCTATCCGAAATTTGGGCGTGCAATGCGTCGATGCTCGCCGCCTCGAACGCCACCGGTTTTTCGCAGAGGATGTGCTTGCCGGCGCGCGCGGCGCGGCGGATTAATTCAACATGCGCGTCGGATGAAGCCGCAATCAAGACCGCATCCGCCGCTTCCATCGCATCATCCAAATCGCCAAACACCCGCGCATCCCCCAGCCCGGCGGCGTCAAGCGCGCTTCGCTCGCCCGAGCGAATCACCACGCCAACCAACCGCGCCTGCGGCAACCGCGCCACGATTTGCGCGTGCATGATGCCAATGCGCCCGCCGCCAACCACGGCCACTCCGATTTCATTCATATCAACCTCGTTGAGTTCGCTTGCCACGCGCCATTATAAACCCGCCGCCACCGGTCGCCGCTATCATTACAACGAAACTACCCGCAAAAACATCGCTACGATGCGGAAGCGGCGCAAGGGAAAGCCTTCTTAACTTTCTTGGTTCCGGCGGTTTGTTAGCGCTGTTTTTGTAGCGCTTTTTGCATATAAACGCGGTCATACCCTTGCTCGGTTCGGCGGTCGGTTTCGGTGTAGCCGGCGCGTTTGTATAACGCGATGTTTTCGGTCATGCGCTCGTGTGTATAGAGTTGCAGGTGTGAGTGGCCGAGGTCGCGGGTTTTGGATTCGGCCAGTTGGAGTAGTTGGCGTCCGATGCCTTTGCCTTGGTGTTCGGGGTGAACGGCGATGTTGTCGAGTAGCATGCCGGTTTTTGTTTGCATCAACACTAGCACGCCGATGATGCCACTCGCTCCGTCTTCGGCTTCGGCGACGAACACTCGATGTCGCCGCACCACTTCGGCGTAGTCGTCGCCCATCGGACCCGGTGGTTTGCCGATGCGCGGGATGTAATGCCGGTATGCCGCCGCGACGCATTCGCCGATGGCGCCGGCGTCGGCGGGTCGCGCCGGGCGCAGGGTTGCTTGCGGTGTTGGCATGCGCGTCAACTCGGCGGCGGTTTTTCCGCCGCGGCTTCTTTTTGCAACTTCCACATCTGCGCGTATAAGCCGTCGCGCGACAACAACGTTTCGTGCGCGCCTTGTTCGACGATGCGCCCCTTGTCCAGCACGATGATTTCATCGGCGTTGACGATGGTGGAGAGGCGGTGGGCGATGACCACGGTGGTGCTGTTTTGCGAGACGCGGTCGAGGGCTTGTTGGATGGCTTTTTCCGAGCGGCTGTCGAGCGACGAGGTGGCTTCGTCGAAGATTAAAATCGGCGCGCCTTTGAGCGCGGTGCGGGCGATGGCGACGCGCTGTTTTTCGCCGCCGGAGAGTTTCAAGCCGCGCTCGCCGACGAGGATGTCGTAGCCTTGCGGATGCTGCGCGATGAAGTCGTCGATGCGCGCGATTTTTGCCGCCGCCGCGATTTCTTCGCGGCTTGCTTGCGGGCGACCGTAGGCGATGTTGTAGCCGATGGTTTCGTTGAACAGCACGGTGTCCTGCGGCACCACGCCCATCGCCGCGCGCAGGCTCGGCAGCGTCAACGCCCGGATGTCTTGCCCGTCGATTTGGATGCGCCCGTGGTCGGGGTCGTAAAAGCGTAGCAGCAATCGCGAGATGGTGGACTTGCCGGAGCCGGACGGACCGACCACCGCCACCATCCGCCCGCCCGGCACGCGGAAATTTATGTCGCGCAACACCGCGCGGTCATCGCGGTACTGAAAGGAGACATTCTCGAAGCGAATCTCGCCTTTGCCGAGTTGCAACTCCGCAGCGCTCGGCGACTGCACCACCTCGGGTTTTTCATCCAGCAAGTCAAACATCCGAGCCATGTCGATTAGCGAGTGATTGATGTCGCGGTAAATCGAGCCCATGAAATTCAGCGGGATATACAACTGAATCAAAAACGCGTTGACCATGACAAAATCGCCCAGCGTCATGCTGCCGTCGATCACCCCGCTTGCCGCCATCGCCATCAGCACGGTCAGGCCCGCGGCGACGATGACCGCCTGCCCGATGTTGAGGAAGGCGAGCGACGCGTTGCTCTTCAACGACGCGTGCACCCAGCCCATGAGCGCGCCGGCGTAGCGCTTCGACTCAGCGTCCTCGTTGCCGAACACCTTGACCGTCTCGTAGTTCAACAGCGAGTCGAGCGCGCGCGTATGCGCGGACGATTCGGCGGTGTTCATCTGCACGCGGAACCGGGTTCGCCAACCGGTCACCCATAAAGTGAACAGGCTATAGATGAGAATCATCGCGCCGGCGATGAGCACAAAACTGACGTCGAACTGCGACCACAGAATCACCAGCACCGCGCTCAACTCAAACACCACCGGGATGATGTTGAACACGAACATCCTGAGGAAACTGGCGACCGCGCCGGTGCCGCGCTCGACATCGCGCGACAACGCGCCGGTTTTGCGGTCGAGGTGGAAGCCGAGCGACAGCGTGTGCAGATGCCGGAACACTTCCAGCGAGATGTGGTGAATGATTTGCACGCTGGCGCGCGAGAACACCACGTTGCGTATTTCGTTGAACAACACCGAAGCGAAACGCAACAAGCCGTAGCCCACCACCAACGCCAGCGGCACCGCCACGACGGTCGTGGCGACGGCGACGGCTGGCGCGCTTTCGAGCGCGTCAACGATGCGCTTCAAGACGATCGGCACCGCGATATTGGCGCTGCGCGCGAGCACCAAAAACACCAGCCCGACCCCGACCCGATACCGATACCGCCACAGATACGGCATCAACCGCGCGACCGGCGCCCAACTGCCTTTTTGGTCGGAGAGAATGTGGAATCTAATGGCCATCGGTCAGCGCGAGCGCGCCGGTTGTGTTCACTTCGTTCTAAATCGCCGGCGAACTGAACACCGCGCTTTGCGAATTTCGCGCTACTGCTGCGAGCCGAGGAAGTTGAGCAGGTCGATGTCGGTGATGATGCCGAGCAGGCTGTCGCCGTCGTCGGGGTTGGTCACCAGCGGCACCTTGCCTTCGGTCACCAGTTTGGAGATGCGCTCGATGGAATCGTCGGCGGTGACGTATTCGACCGAGGTGTCGATTAAGTTTTCGACCGAGTCGTCCACGCTGACCTGCTGGTTGAACAGCGCTTTCAAGATGACGCTTTCGCGCACGATGCCCTTTATCCAATCGTTTTCATCCAGCACCGGCAACTGGCTGACATTTGCGTCGCTCAACTGCGCGATGACGGAGGAGACTTTGTCGTTCTGGTGCGCCTTGATGAGGTCGCCCGATTTTTTGTTGAGCGCGCGCATCAAGTCGCCGACGGTGCCGGTCTTGGATTCGAGAAACCCGGCTTCGCGCATCCAGTCGTCGTCATACACTTTGGAGCTGTATCGGTTGCCGCTGTCGGGAAAGATGATGAGCACATTCTTGCCATCGAGCCGCGCGCCCTGCTGCCGCACCCATTTGAGCGCGCCGACGAAGGCGCTGCCGGAGGACACGCCGGCGTAGATTCCCTCGCTGGTCAGCAACTCGCGCGTCTTCAGGAACGACTCCTTGTCGCCGACCTGCACCATGTCGTCGATTTGGTCGAAGTCGTAGTTGCCGGGAATAAAATCCTCGCCGATGCCTTCAATCAAGTAGCCTTCCGCCGGCGTTTTGTTCTCGCCGGTCTTGAACACTTCATAAACGATGGAGCCGACCGGATCGACCGCCACGATTTCCACCTCGGGTTTGTTCTCCTTGAAGTATTTGCCGATGCCGGTGATGGTGCCGCCGGTGCCGATGCCGGCGACAAACACATCGATCTCCGGCATCTGCTCGAGGATTTCGGGACCCGTGCGCTGGTAATGATATTCGCGGTTGGACAGGTTGTTATACTGGTCGATATACAGCGAGTTCGGAACTTCCTGCGCCATGCGCCGCGACACCGAATAATAACTGCGCGGGTCGTCCGGCTCCACCGCGGTCGGCGTAACCACCACCCGCGCGCCGAAAGAGCGCAGGTTCTTAATCTTCTCCTGCGACATTTTATCCGGCAAGATAAACACGCACTTATAACCCTTAATCGCCGCCGCCATCGCCAACCCGACCCCGGTGTTCCCACTCGTCCCTTCGATAATAGTCCCCCCCGGCTTAAGCGTCCCCCTCCGCTCCGCATCCTCAATCATCCAAAACCCAATCCGATCCTTAATCGACCCCCCCGGATTGGTAAATTCAAGCTTGGCATAAAGATTGGCCTTAACCCCCTCAGCAACCCGATTAAGTCGCACGATAGGTGTATTGCCGATGGCGTCGATGACTGAGTTGTAAATCATGTTGGTGTTCCGTAATTAGGAGTGATTTTTCGGGGAGTATACTGAATTGCGCGGGGGATTGGCAATGTTGCCACGCTCAATGCGCGGCGATTTTTGGGGGCTTTGGCGGTGAGCAAACGCAACGACGCCGCCCACGCCATCGACCGCATCCATTAAAAACCAACCACTTCGTCATTCCTACCACTCTCGAGCGTTAGTGTCCGTTGCCGCCGCGCTTTTTCTTTTTAAGCGGCGGGTTACGGACACTTGCGTCCTCGGGAATCTTCCTGAGACTGGCACGGGCTTTGTTGGAATTCGCGGTAGACTTAGGGAGATTCCCGAATCGAAGAAAATATGGTCGCCTGTCGGCTTCCTATTTTCTACCGTTCGAGAATGACGGTAGTTGGTTATTTTTCTGTTGTTCGAGAATGGCGAAGTGGTTGTTGTTATCGCCCCACCCTTCAAACCCCACACAAAACCCCCGCCGCCTTCTCCAATGTTTCATCCTGCTTCGCAAAACAAAAACGGATGATGCGCGTTTCGGGTGGGGTTTGGTAGAAGGGGGATAGGGGGATGGCGGCGAGGCCGTGGTGGGTGGTTAGGTGGTGGGTAAAGGTCATGTCGTCTTGGTTGGAGATGGCGCTGTAGTCGGCGAGTTGGAAGTAGGTGCCGGCGGAGGGGAGTAGGCGGAAGCGGGCTTGGGTCATTAGTGTGGCGAAGTGGTCGCGTTTTTGTTGGTAGAAATCTGACAAGCCGGCGTATTGTTCGGGGTGGTCGCGGACGAAGTCGGCGAGCGCCCATTGCATGGGGGCGACCGTGGCGAAGGTGTTGTATTGGTGGATTTTTCGGAACTCGGCGGTCAGGTGGGGCGGGGCGATGCAGTAGCCGATTTTCCAGCCGGTGGCGTGGTAGGTTTTGCCGAAGGAGAACGCGGCGAAACTGCGCGGCGCGAGTTGCGGATGGGCGAGCACGCCGGCGTGGGTTTGCCCGTCGAAGATGATGTGTTCATAAACTTCGTCGCTCAATACATAGCAGTCGTGCGCGGCGGTCAACGCCGCGAGTTGGTCGAGGTCGTCGCGCGTGAGGATGCCGCCGGTGGGGTTGTGCGGCGTGTTGATGATGACGAGGCGCGTGCGGGGATTCAACGCGGCTTGGAAGGCGCGCCAGTCGATTCGATAGTCGGGCAAGGTCAGCGCCAGATGCACGGTTTTGCCGCCCGCCAGCGACACCGCCGGCGCATATGAATCGTAGGCGGGGTCGAACACGATGACCTCGTCGCCCGGATGAACCACCGCGTGGATGGCGCAGAACAGCGCTTCGGTTGCGCCGCCGGTGATGGTGATGTCGGCGTCAAAGTCGAGGCTGACGCCGCTGGTCCGTTCGATTTTTGCGGCGATGGCTTGGCGCAGTTCGGCGACGCCAATCATCGGCGGATACTGGTTCTTGCCCGATTTCAAATAATGCGTCACGCGCTCAAGCAACGCCTCGGGCGGCTCAAAGTCGGGGAAGCCCTGGGAGAGGTTGAGCGCATCGTGCGCCTGCGCCAGTTGCGACATCACGCTGAAAATGGTCGTTCCGGTGGCGGGCAGTTTGCTGTTGAGGTCGGCGGGCACGGCGGCGGGTTTGGTGATGCCGGATGGCGGTTAAAATGGGGCAACTGTACGACGATGCCGATGCAAATGCCAGCCGCTAAGCGGTCGGGTTCGGTGTTCGTCGGCGCGCATCTGCCTGTATAATCGCCTCAACGCCGCCGCTCGCCGGCGCTTGTCAACCCTTAACTTGCTATCCGATTGCGTAATGAAAATTATCACCTGGAATGTCAACGGCATCCGCGCGGTTGAGCGCAAGGGCGAGTTGCAGAGTCTGGTCAAGGAGCAGCCGCCCGATGTGTTGATGCTTCAAGAAATCAAAGGCAACACCGACCAGTTCAGCGCCTTCCTCACCGACCACCCGGACTATCACCAGCATTACCACAGCGCCGAAAAAAAGGGCTATGCCGGCACCGCCATCTGGGTGGCAAAGCCGGTTTATGACACGCTCGGCGAGTTGCGCTTTCACACAAACATTCCGAATGCGCCCAACGCCGATGAGGGACGCATCGCGCAGTTGTCGTTTTCGTTGAACGGCGAGCGCTGGGAGTTGTTGTCGATTTATTTTCCGAACGGCGGCAAGAGCGAGCAGGCGTGGGAGGAAAAATTGGTGTTCTACCGCTGCGTGCTCGACTATATGAACGCGCTGCGCAAGCAGGAGCGCATCGTGCTGGTCGGCGGCGATATGAATGTCGCGCACACCGAAATCGACCTCGCGCGCCCGGCGGAGAACGACGGCAAAATCGGCTTTCACCCGAAGGAGCGCGCCTGGATGGACCAAGTGCTGGCGGACGACTGGGCCGACGTCTGGCGCGCGCGCAACCCCGGCGTGACCGATGTCTATTCGTGGTGGCACATGGTCACACGCGCACGCGCACGCAACATTGGCTGGCGCATCGACTACTTTCTGCTGTCACGGGAACACCTCGACCGAGTCGCCGATGCGCGCTATCTGGACGAGCAAATGGGCTCCGACCACTGCCCGTTGTTGCTGGAAATCGAGTAGTCGCGCGTCGCTGGTGGCGGCGGTTATGACATAGCCGTGCTTACCGGCTAACCCCCACATACTGCTGCAACAGGTGCGGCGATTCGCGCAGTCGCTCAACGCTGACGACCTCCATCAGGCGGCCGTTTTCGATGAACGCCACGCGGTCGGCCACCGGCAACACCGCTTCGACTCGCTGCTCCACCAGCAAGATGGCGACGCCGCGCGCGCGCAGCGTGGCGATGACTTCGCGGATGGTCGCAATCATCGCCGGCATCAACCCTTCGGTGGGCTCGTCGAGCAACAGCACGTCGGGCGCAACGCAGAGCGCGCGCGCCATCGCCAGCATCTGCTGCTCGCCGCCGCTCAATGTGCCCGACACCTGGCCGAGGCGCGGCGCCAGCGGCGGGAACAACGCCATGACTTCTTCCTTAATCTGTGCGCTGTCGCGGACCGACGCCTTGCGCGCCATCAAGCCGATTTCCAAATTTTCCGCGACCGTCAACTCGGCAAACAACCGGCGCCCCTGGGGGACATAGCCGAGCCCCAGGCGAGCCACGGCGTGCGCCGGCAAGTCGGCAAGATTTTGCCCCGCCAGCATGACCGACCCGCGCGAGCGCACCAAGCCCATAATCGCTTTCAGCGTGGTTGATTTGCCGGCGCCATTGCGCCCGAACAGGCACAGCACTTCGCCCGCGCTCACCTCAAGGCTGATTTCGCGCAGCGCGCGGCTGTCGCCATAGAACGCGCTCAACCGCTCGACGGTGAGCATCACGCGCCGAGGTAGGCGGTTTGCACCGCCGCGTTGCGTTGAATGTCCCGCGGCGTGCCCTCGGCCAGCACGCTGCCGCGGTCAAACACCGTGATGCGTTGCGCCAGCGCCATCACCACCGGCATATTGTGTTCAATCAGCAAAATGGTGGCCGAGCGGTTGGCTTCCACGACGAGGTCGCAGAACCGTTGGATTTCACCGTCGGACAAGCCTTGCGTGGGCTCGTCGAAAATCAGCAAGCGCGGGTTGAGCGCCAATCCCATGGCCGCTTCCAGCAGGCGTTGGTGGCCATACGCGAGCGCGCCGGCGCGCCTCAACGCCGCGTCTTCCAAGCCGACCCGCCGCAGCGTTGCGCCGGGGTCAAACTCAGACCGCGCATCAAAGTGGTCTGCACGGAAACGGTTTTGCGCGGCGATGGCGACATTTTCCAGCACCGTCAAGTTGGGGAATATGCTGGTGATTTGGAAGGTGTACGCGATGCCGCGGCGCACCCGCCGGTGAACGGGCAGCGCGGTGATGTCGTCGCCGCAGAATTCGACCGTGCCGGCGTTGGCGCGAATGCGCCCGCACAGCAGGCTGACGAAGGTGGTTTTTCCGGCGCCGTTGGGACCGATGAGTGCGCGTATCTCGCCGCGTTGCAAATCAAAATCCACCTCGCACACCGCGCGCACGCCGCCGAACGATTTCGACAACCGGCGCGCGCTCAGCAGGCGCTCGGTGGCGGAGGCGACAGGAGTGGCGGGGGCGGCTAAGGCAACCACGGCAGCCAGCGGCGTTTGATTGTGCCGACAATCCCGGCGGGGAAATACAGCACCAGCAAGATGAGCGCGCAGCCGGTGACCAGCAAATACGCGCTGGTGTATTGGCTGGCGATGTCCACCAAATAGAACATCAGGAACGCGCCGAACACCGGGCCCAGCAGCGTGCCGGGACCGCCCAGCAGGGTGTACAACAGCGCGTCGATGGAGTATTGAATCGTGGTGAAGGACGAGCCGATATACGCAAACAGCAGCGCGTAGGCGGCGCCGGCGGTGGCCGACAGCGCGCCGGAAATGACCAGCGCCTGCAACTTCACCGCGAAGGTGTTGTAGCCCAGCATCTGCGCGCGCGGCTCGTTTTCGCGGATGGCGAGCATCGCGCGCCCGCTGCGGCTGCGCACCAGGCGATGGACGACCGCCAGCGCGATTCCGAGCAACAGCAGGGACAGGTTGTAACGGGTCGCCGGGTCGGTGAGGTCAACCAGCGCGCCGAAGAAATAAAAACTGCGCGACGATTGCGGCAGCACCAAGCCTTCGTCGCCGCGCGTGTAGCCGGTGAAGTAGAGCGTCGCGAGGTAAGCCACTTGCGCGAACATCAAGGTGACGATCATGAACGACACGCCGGTGGTGCGCAGCGCGACGCAGCCGACCAACAGCGCAAGCAACGCGCCGGCGGCGACCCCGGCGGCGAAAGCCAGCGGCACGCTCCAGCCGAGGTGATAGGCGCTCAGCCCGGCGGCGTATAACCCGGCGCCGAAGAACATCGCGTGGCCGAGGCTGAGCAAGCCGGTGTAGCCGAACAGCACGTTGTAGCCGATGGCAAACACCGCCAGAATCATGATGCGGGTGACGCTGAGGCGGTGATATTCCGGGAGCGCAAACTGCAACAGAAACAACGCCGCGATGACCGCCGCATACAACGCCGCGGTTTTCAGACCGGCGGCGGGGTTGGTGTTAGCGCCGGGTTTGGCGGCGGCGTTTTCGGTCATCGCGTTTGGCTCGCAAACAAGCCGTCGGGTTTGAACACCAGCACGAAGGCGACCAGCATGGTCGATGCCATCTTGGCGAGGGTCGGCGAGAAGAACACCGAGATGATGCCGTCGCTGAGCCCGATCAAAATGGCGGCGACCACGGTGCCGCGAATGCTGCCGAGGCCGCCGATGATGACGACGATGAACGAGAGCAGCAACGGGTCGAGTCCCATCAGGTAATGCGCCTGGCGAATCGGCACCACCAACACCGCCCCGACCGCCGCAAACATCGCGCCGACCGCGAACACCACCGCATACACGCGGTGCACCGCGATGCCGAAAGCGCGCGCGGTGTCGCGGTCGAAGCGGGTGGCGCGCATCACCAGCCCGATGCGGGTTTTGGCGATGACATACCAGGTCGCCAGTAGCAACAGCGTGGCGGCGGCGATGACCAACAGTTTGTATCCCGAATAACCGAACCAGGGGAATTGCACGCGGAAATAGAACGGCGATTCCACCGGTCGCGCATCGGGACCGAACGCGATTAGCGTGGTCTGTTGGATGACATACAAGATGCCGATGGTGGCGACGATGGTGGCCTCGGGGTTGTAGTCGAGGCGCGCGAGTATCAGCCGGTCGGCGCACAACGCGATAGCGCCGACCAAACACGGCGCAACCACCAACGCCAACACAAACCCCAACGCCGGACTGCCCGGCATCACGCCACTAACCCACCACGCCAACACCGCCCCCAACATAAAAAACTCACCGTGAGCAACATTCACCACGCGCATCACCCCAAACACCAACGACAACCCCACCGCAGTCAAACACAACACCGCCGCCTGCACCAGCCCTTCAAGGCTTGCCAAAAACAAGAATGGGGCGAAGTCCAAAGGGGTGTTTTAGTCTAAGGCGGGTTTGCCAAATTGCCATGCGCATTCCCGCGGCACATATTGAACAGGTACCGGCGACCGCGCCGAAGACCGCAGTACAAATGACAGCAGCGAGGCGGGTGGGATGGCATTTTCATTTTTGTTTCCGGCTTTTGTGGGAGCGAATCATTTTTTTAATCAGCACCTCGCCGAGTTCCAAGTGATTATCCACTTCACGCTGCATGAGGGTCAGGTCTTTTCCGAGCGCACATTCCAAATAACTCAAATGGGCGCTTCGGTAGTTATCCAGAGAGCCGAAAGCGTCGCAGTGCAACATGAAGGTCAACCGGGTTCTGCGCGCCAACTGCCCCCAGATGGAAAGTAGCAACTGGTTGCCGGAATACTCGTAAGGGAAACTGTGAAAACTCATTTCCGCGGAAATAATCGCGGGCAAATCCGCGGCGTCAATGGCGCGGATAATTTTTTCGTGGCGGGCGGTAAATTCTTTTTCATAGCCCGCATCGCGCCGCGCCCACAATAATTCAAACGCTTTTTTCTCCAGCACCCCCCGCACCGCGTAGGTTTCGGTAAAGTCCCGCTGGGAATATTCGGCGACCGATGTTCCCACATACGGCTTGGTCACCACCAACCCGTCGCTGTGCAACTCCCTGAGCGCTTCGCGCAGGGGCCCGCGGCTCACACCCAGTTTGCGCGACAAGTCCACCTCGCGCAACTTCTCCCCCGGCTTCATTTGCCCGTTGAGAATCTGGTCGCGCAGAAAATCCGCGATCTGATGGCGGCGCGTCAGCACCGGGAAGAGGAAATTACCGTTCGTGTCCATCATCCGCTCTCGGTGGGAAGGCTGAACTGCAAGTGGCCGTGCAAAAATTCACGGGTGCGCTCCTTTTGGGGGTTGATGAGAATTTCCCCCGGACGCCCGGATTCGTGAATGACTCCTTGGTGCAGAAAGAGAACACGGTCGGCGACATGATACGCGAAACCGATTTCATGGGTCACCACCAGCATGGTCATGCCTTCGTCGCTGAGCTGGCGAATGGCGCGCAACACTTCACCGACCAGTTCCGGGTCGAGGGCCGAAGTTGGCTCGTCCAACAGCATGACGGCGGGGTCCATGGCAAGCGCGCGCGCAATGGCCGCGCGCTGCATCTGGCCGCCGGATAATTGCGAAGGGAAACTGTCCGCCTTGTCCTCCATGCCGACATGGCCGAGTTGCTTGCGCGCCGCTTCCTCCGCTTCCGCGCGCGGTCGTTTGAGAACGGTAACCTGGCCCTCCATCACGTTTTGCAACACCGTCATGTGTGGAAATAAATTGAACTGCTGAAAACACATGCCGACCCTGGAGCGCAGTTTGCTGAGTGCGCTCTCGGAGTATTTCATCTTTCCCGTGGCGCCAACTTCGGCGCCAACGAGCGCCCCGCGCAGGTATATTTTTCCGCCGCTCGGTTCCTCAAGCAGGTTAAGGCAGCGTAAAAAAGTGCTTTTGCCGGAGCCGGATGAGCCCAGAATGACAATGGTTTCGCCTTCGCTGACGGTGAGGTCAACCCCCTTGAGAATTTCGAGGTCCCCAAAGGATTTGCGAATGCCCTCCGCGCGCAAGATTTCAGTCACCGCTTTGATCCTTTTTTTGTGAAAGTTCAAAACGCCGCACGACACGCGTCAAAGGATAAACGAGCGTGAAAAACAGCAGCGCAACCACCGTGTAAGTCTCAATGGGATTAAAGTGGCTGAATGAAAGCACTTTGCCGCGATAAAGAATTTCGCCATACGCGATAGTGGAAGCAAGCGTCGTCATTTTCAACACCTCTATGGCGCGATTGGTAAACGCCGGCACCATGCGTTTCACCGCCTGAGGCAACACGATGCGCCGCAGTTGCTGCAGATAGGTCATGCCCAGCGCTCCGCCGGCATCCCACTGGCCGCGGCTGATGGACTGGATGCCGCCACGGAAAATTTCGGCGCTGAAAGCGCCGGTATTGAGGGCAAGCCCAAGCAAAGCCGCGGTGAACGACGACACGCGAAAGGGCGAGATGACCGGAAAAGCAAAATAAAACCACATGATTTGCACCAGCACCGGCGTGTTCCGAAAGACCTCCACGAACAGCGTCGCGGGCCAGCGGTAAATTATCTTGCGCGAATACCGTCCCAGCCCGCCGACCAGCCCGACCGCAAAGCCCGCAACAATGGCGCATATCGCAAGCAACACGTTGCCGCCCATCCCGGACACCAGAAGCGGCAGGTTTTCCAGCACGGGAGCGAAGTTCCAAACGTGGCCGTCAGTCATCAAACTTCCTCAGTGCACCGTGCCTTCACCGCTTCGTCCAAGATACCGCTCAAACAGGTTGAGGGCTTGGCTCAGCGGAAAAATCAGCAGAAAATACATCACCGCGACCACGGAAAAAACCTCGAGCGGCCGGTAGGTCTGTTGCGATAACGATATCGCTTGGTACAGCAGATCGGCATACGCAACGCTGGCCACCAGCGTGGTGGTTTTGAGCACCTCAATGGAGCGCTCGGCAAAAGCGGGAATCATGCGCTTGACGGATTGGGGCAAAATGATGCGCCGCATCATCTCCCAGTAACGCATGCCGAGGGCGCGCGCACTCTCCCACTGGCCGGTTTCGATGGAAATAATACCGCCGCGAAACACTTCCGCGAAAAACGCCGCCGATTGAATGGAAAAAGTAATCACCGCCGCGGTCAGCGGCTCAAAGGTTATGCCGACCAGCAACGGCAGCGCAAAGAACACCCAGAACAACTGCACCAAAGGCGGCGTGCTGCGCAAAAATTCAATCACCAGGCCGGCGGGAATGGAAACAAGCCGCCGTTGCGACAAGCGCAAAAGCGCCAGCACAAGACCGAGGGCGAGACCAAAGCAAAGCGCAAGGGCGGTCACCTTGAGCGTGTTCAGCAAGCCCAGCAAGAGCAAATCGATATTGCTGAGCACGGCGCTGAAATCCCACTCATAATCCATCGCAAAATCCCGCTAAACATGCGCGGGGTGGCAGCCCGCGCAAATTATCCGCAAACTCCCGGTATTACTGCCACAATTCGCGTTGAATGGGCGGCGAATCCGCGGGGTCCACACCTTGCTCCCGAAGCGCCTCATCAAACCATTTTTGTACATCTTGTGACGCATACCAAAAAGCAATGGACGAATCCAGCCAGTTCACAAAACGCATGTCGGTCTCCTTGCGCACGGCAACGCTGGAGATAGCGGCACGAAATGGTTTTGGCAAAACCACCGTGCCCATCTTGGTGGTTTGCGCCATGTTCACCAGGGCCGGGTGATAGAGTGAGATGCCGTCCACTCGCCTGGACTGAAACGCCGCGACCAATTCCTGACGCCCCGGAAAACGCAAGACATTCGCTTGCGGATTGTTCTGCCTGAGAAAAGCGTCAATGGATGTTCCCTGCACCACCCCGATGCGGAATTTTCCGTCGTTCAATTCGTCCCAATTCCCCAGCGACGCGTTGTCGTGCAACAACACCCCGAGGGAGAAATAGAGCAACGGATTGGAGGGAAAACTGACCGCGCCGGCGCGCTCCGGCGTGGGGTCCAGCACGGGCATCGCGTCGATCTGCCGCGCTTGCAGCGAGGCGATGGCGTTGCCCCAGGTGGTCTCCACCATTTCCAACTCAACATTCAGCGCCTTGGCCATGGCTTGGGCGAGACTGGTACCAAAACCAGCCCAAGTGCCGTCTGTTTTCTTGATAAACCATGGTGGCGCAACGGCGGCGCCGACCCGGAGTTTTCCGGTACTTTTAACGGTCTCCCAAGTGGACGCGTTCTGCGCCTGCGCCGGTGCGCCGACCAACATGAGCAGGGCGGCGGAAAAAACACCGGCCTGCAACCATCGAAAAATTGAAATCTTCATTTTAATTCCCCCATTTTTCAACAAGTTATAGTTTCGAGGGCTTGCCTAAAACAGCGCCCCCAGTAACGACTCGGATGAGTCTTCGGGTTAGTTTTGCCTGATTGTTGACAAATTGTCAATACTATTATAAGAATGCTGACAATCATATTCCCCGAAAACAGTCCATGCCAGCCGGTTCGCAAAAAACCAACATCCTCCTTTTTATGGTGGACCAATTAACCGCCTTCGCCCTCAACGCCTACGGTGGCGGGGTCTGCAAAACGCCGCACCTGGACCGCCTTGCACAAAACGGCGTGGTGTTTGAAAACGCCTACTGCAACTACCCGCTTTGCGCGCCGTCGCGGTTTTCCATGATGTCGGGTCGCCTGCCGTCCCGCATCGGCGCATATGACAACGGCGCGGAGTTCACCGCATCCACGCCGACTTTTGCACACTATCTTCGCCTCATGGATTACCACACTTGCCTCTCGGGGAAAATGCACTTTGTGGGTCCCGACCAACACCACGGATTCGAAGAGCGTCTCACCACGGAAATTTATCCCGCGGATTTTTCGTGGACCCCGGTGAGTGAAGACGAAAACGCCAACCAAGACGATGCGCACGGCCGCGTCGCCGGCGTATCCACCATAGACACCGTGTTGGATGCGGGGTCGATGGCGCGCACCATGCAGATTGACTATGATGAAGATGTGATTCATCTCGCCATCCGGAAACTGTTTGCCCACCGCCGCTCATCCGACCATCGCCCGTTTTTCATGACCGTCTCCCTCACCCACCCCCACGACCCCTATGTGACGACCCAAAAATACTGGGCGCTGTATGACGGCGTTGAGATTGACCCGCCACGAGTCGCGCCCATTCCCGTCGCTGAACGCGACCCGCATTCGCAATCACTCTATTATCACTACGGTCAGGATAAAAGCGAAATTTCCGATGCCGATTACCTGCGCGTACGGCGCGGTTACTACGGCATGATCTCTTATGTGGACGATTTGTTCGGGCGCGTCATGCGCGCCCTCGGTGATACCGGCTTCGCCGGCAACACGACGATTATCTTCACCGCCGACCACGGGGACATGATGGGCGAGCGCGGCATGTGGTTCAAAAAAACGCTGTTTGAGCCGGCTATTCGCGTCCCTCTCATCATCGCCCCACCGGGATGCGCGCCTCGGCGGGCGGCAACGGCGGTGTCCCTGACGAGCATTTTTCCGACCATCGTGGACTTAGCCGGCGGCGACAGCGGCGCCCTGTCAACTCCGGTGGACGGGCGCACGCTTGCGCCTGTGTTATCGGGGCACGGCGACACGGCGCACAGTCCGGTGCTGGTGGAACATATCGACGGCGGCACTTCCGCCCCCCGAGTCATGGTACGCGATGCCGACATGAAACTGGTTTTTTCGCGCGACTACCCCAACCAACTTTACGACCTCGCATCAGACCCCAATGAGTTGAACAACCTTGCCGGCGCCGGAAACCCGGCGGAAGAAAAACTCACTCGCATCGTCGAGGAAACCTGGGATTTGGACGCGCTGAAAAAACAGGTTCACCGCAATCAGACGGCACGCGCGTTGATCGACCGTGCCATGTCCAAGGGGCGGCGTATCACTTGGGAGTTCGCTCCTCCCGCCTCATCGCAGAATGAAAAGTATGTCCGCCACGGCGACTTGTTTCCCGACGTGGAACGCCGCGGCTATCTTCCCTACCCGGCAAATAGCGCAACCACAGGAGAACCCCGATGAAACTCACCGGCGTCTTGCCCGCCCTGGTCACCCCGTTTGATTCGGCGGGCGAAATCGATTTTCCTTCTCTGGAAAAACTGCTCTTGCACCTGCGTGGCGCGGGCGTGAGCGGATGGGTGCCGTGCGGCTCCACCGGGGAGTTCACCGCCTTGAGCGCCGATGAGCGCGCCGAGGTATTGAAGTTTGTCGCCGACTTCGCAAGCGATGGCGAATTGCTGCTGGCAGGCGCCAACGGCGGCTCCACCCGCGAAGTAATCGCCTGCGCCGAGCGCGCTTACGATATCGGCTACCGTACAGTGCTGTTGTCGCCGCCTTACTATGCGTTGCCGGGACAAGACGAACTCATCGCGCATTTTCAATCGGTGCTGGATGCGGTGGAAGTGGAAATCGTGCTGTATAACTACCCCGCCAAATCCGGGGTGGAAATCGGATTTCAAGTGTTGGACGCTTTTGCCGACAACCCGCGGGTCATTGCCATCAAAGATTCCAGCGGTGTATTGCAGCGTGCGGTGGAAATTTACCGGCGCTACCATGGCCGCATTGATTTGTGCAGCGGCAGTGACGATATATCACTGGACTTCCTGCTGTGGGGCGCTGAAAGTTGGATATGCGGACCCGCCAACTGCATGGGCGCGGCGTGCGTTGACCTGATAAACACTTTCACCACCGGCGGCGCCTTTGCCGCGCGCGAAAAAATGGCCGCGCTGTACGGCGCGATGAACAGCCTGGAAAGCGGAAAATTTGTGCAGAAGGTAAAATACGGTTGCGAACTTACCGGCTATCCGGTGGGGCGTTGCCGCGGGCCGCTGCAACCTTTGAATGACGAAGAAAAAACGGTGTTCAGAAAAGCCATGGAGCCGATTCTCAACTGGAAAGCCTGAATGGGCATTGAACCGGTTGTCGTCATCGGCGGCGGCGTGGTCGGCGCGTGTTGTGCGCTGCAACTGCAGCGCGCTGGGCGCACGGTCATCTTGGTGGAGCGCAACCTTCCCGGTGACAGCACCGTGCAAAGCAGTTGCAGCCTCATCGCGGTCGGCGAAATCATTCCGCTCTCCCGCCCCGGCATTCTGCGCCGCGCGCCGGGTTGGTTGCTTCATCCCGCCGGGCCCCTCCGCATCCGCCCGCGCGCCGCCCCCGGCCTCTTTCCGTGGTTTGCGCGCTTCGCCGCAAACAGTAGCGCCGCCCGCGTCCGCCTTACCGCCGCCCACCTCGCGGCCCTCACCGCCACCGCCATGGATGACACCCGCGCCCTGCTCGCCTCAATCGGTCACGACGACTTGCTCGGCGGCGCGCCGGTCATCGCGCTGTACGATACCGATGCTGACTTCGCTGGCGACAGACCCTGGCACGACACACGGCGCGCCCATGGTTTTGCCGTGGACGAAATCAGTGGCGCCGCCGCCGCCGATTTGGAACCCGCGCTCGCCCATGACTTCAAGCGCGCCGTTGTCCACCGCGACTGGCGCGTCATTGCCGACTGCCGGCGCTTGCTCACCGCCATCACCGACGCCTTCCGTGCCGGCGGCAACGCAACCGTGGTGCGCGGCGAAGTCGTGGCTTTCCAAAAAAACCGCGAGCGCGTCACCGGCATCATTCTCGGCAATGGGGACATCATCGATGCCGGCGCCGCGGTTATCGCCGCCGGCGCTTGGAGCAAATCCCTGGCCGCCCAAGTCGGCGCCCATATCCCCCTCGCCGCCGCCGCCGGTTACCACACCCTGGCGCGCAACCCCGGCGTCCGCCTCCGCCACGCCGTGATTTATCCCGCCGGCGGTTTTACCGTCACGCCTTGCACGGAGGGTCTGGCGATCGCCGGGACCGTGGAGTTTACCCGCCTCGGCGCGCGTCCCGACTACCGCCGTGCCCGCGTTATCGCCCGCCAAGCGAAGCGCGTGCTTCCCCGGCTCAACACCGCCCCAGGCGGCGAGCGCATCGGTTACCGTCCGCTCTGCCCCGACACCCTGCCGGTCATCGGGGCGGCGCCCGCCGCCGCCAACGTCTTCATCGCCACCGGCCATGGGCAACTCGGTCTTACCCTTGCCGCCACCACCGCCAAACTGATTGCTCAGTTGGTGGCGCGGCAAACGCCCGCCATTACTTTGCAGCCATACCGGGCTACCCGATTTTGAACCCTCACCCCGGCAGCACGCGAAGCGAAAAGCGGAGGGGAAACCCAAGCCGGCAACCCATCGTGCAACTCATCGCGGTACACTGCGAGGGCGAGGTGGGGCGCGTGGTGACCGATGGCGCGCCGTTGCCCCCCGGTGACAGCGTTGCCGAGAAACTTGCGCACATCAACGATGTGGACGACAGTTTGCGCCGCTTCCTCGTGCTTGAGCCGCGCGGCGCGCCGGCGGGCTCGGTCAACCTTCTGGTACCGCCATCGCGCCCCGAAGCCGATGCCGCCTTCATCGTTCTGCAAGCCGACCAGGCTCACGCTATGTCCGGCTCCAACGCGATGTGCGTGACCACCGCGTTGCTGGAAACCGGCATGGTCAAGATGCGCGAGCCGCAAACCACCGTCGCCCTGGACACCGCCGCCGGTCCGGTCACCGCCGAGGCGCAATGCCGCGCCGGAAAATGCGAGCGCGTCAGCATCGCCATGACGCCGGCTTTTGTCGAGGAATTGGATATGAAACTTGCCACGCCGGCGGGAACAATCAAACTGGATTTGTGCTTCGGCGGCGTGTTCTACGCGCTGGTCGATGCGGCGCAAGTGGGAATGAAAATAGAAAAACAAAACGCCCGCGCGCTCGCCGATGCCGGCATGGAAATCAAAAATCAACTGAACAATCAAGTCGCCGTGCGCCACCCGCAAATCCGGCAAATCAGCGGCGTCGCCTATGTCATGTTCCGCGAGCGCGAAAGCGACGGCGTGTGGCGCACTTGCACCACGCTGTGGCCCGGTCGAGTGGACCGCTCTCCATGTGGCACCGGCAGCAGCGCCAACCTCGCCGCCCTGCACGCAAGAGGCGAAGCAAAACCCGGCGATAGTCTGCGCTCGCGCTCCATCATCGGCAGCGAATTTGAAATCGCTTTCACCGATACCGTCAAAGTCGCAACCCGCGATGCCGTGCGTTGCCGTATTTCCGGGCGCTCATGGATATACGGCACGCAACAACTGAAAGTCGACCCCGATGACCCGTTTACACCGGGGTTTGCGCTGTCGGACACATGGGGAAGGTTGACGGGAGCGATCGACTGCTCCGGGGCGGATCGTTAACCGGTCTGACTTAACGGCGTAAACAAGCGCCGTGCGCTCACAGTGGCATTTTTGTGTAATCCGCTTCCGGCGCATATAAACCGTCTTCTATCGCGGTGGTGTGCACGACGTTGAGGCGGCTGTCGGTGACTTTGGAGATGTATTGGTGGCCGAAACTCTGGTGGATTTTGCCGTTGAAAATTTTTGCGCCTTGCGGGTGTTCGCGGTTGTGCGCGAAGCCGCTCAGTGATTCCATCGCCTCCACGAAGCCGCGCCGGGAAGCCGCGTCACGCCCGCGATAGCCGCTCAACTCCATCGCTTGTTTGATGATGAAGAGCGTCTCCCAGCAGCCGAACATGTGCGCGTAGGTGGAGACGTCCCTGGGGTCGGCAACGCTGGCGCCGCTGTCATCGACGCCGACCGCCTGGCGGTAAAACCGGTCGTGCGCGCTTTGGTTCGCCTGGGCGTATCGGGGGTTGCCCTCCCAGAAATAAGTGCCTTCGAGGAATTCCAGTTGCGGCGTTGACAGGTCAACCGCTTCGAGGGAATCGATGAAGCCGAAAATTTGCGGGCGGTTGTTGCCGAAGTGCTGCCCCAGTTCCTTGACGAAAGTCAAAACGCCGGGACCCACCATGACGTGATACAGCACTTCGGTTGAAGACGGAATGCGCGGGAAATAGCGGGTGAACGAGGACTCGGTGGGCGGAATGGCAATCAGTTCCACGACCTCGCCGCCCTGTTGCGCGATGGCGGCGGAAAAGTAATCGCGGTGGTCGTGGCCGAAAGCGAAGTCGGGGAAAATCATCGTCACCTTCTTCCCGAGGTTTTGCGAAATCCACGGCGCCATGGAAATCACCTGCGACTTGACATCGGTTATGCCCGGCTGAAAAACATACCGATTGAGCCCGCCCGAAGCGACATGATGCCCCTCGGACACCACCAGGTAGGGCAGTTTCAATTCCCCCGCGCGCGGCGCCGAGCCGATTACCACGTGCGAGAACAACGTGCCATACGCGACATCCACTTCGTGCAGCGTGGCAAATTTTTCCACCACTTCCGCGCCGCGCTTGGGGTCGGTGCCGTCGTCTTCCACAATCAATTCCACCGGGCGCCCGTTGATGCCGCCCTCTTGGTTAATCAACTCGACCGCCGCGGTGGTTACGCGCTCATACCACCGCCCGTAGGACGCGCCGATGCCGGTGCGATGAATCTGCGCGCCAATTTTAATCGGCTCATCACCGGCTGAATGCGCAACTCGCGCCACGCCAGGCGCCAATTGCGAAACCGCCCCGGCCCCCGCCAACACGCCAAACTGTTTCAGCGCGGTGCGCCGTTTTGCATTGAACTTGGGTTGATTTGCTTTCTCGGTCATTTCTTTTACCTCCGGTGGATGCGACAACTACGCGACTAAAAACAAGCGGCAATCCCCGCCAACAGCGGCCGCCGATACATCATTCTAGCGCATAAATTTGGGAACTATCAAGCCAAGTTGACAAGAACAACAACCCCAACAAAAACAAAACCCTGTCATTCACGGCAACGTCGTCATGCACAACAACGCCGTCATTCACCACCACTTCGTCATTCCCCCACTTCGTCATTCTCGAGCGTTAGTGTCCGTTTGCCGCCGCGCTTTTTCTTTTAAGCGGCGGCTTACGGACACTTGCGTCCTCGGGAATCTCCCTAAGATTGGCACGGGCTTTGTTGGAATTCACGGCAGCCTTAGGGAGATTCCCGAAGGCGATGAAAAATATGGTCGCCTGTCGGCTCCCTATTTTTCTATCGTTCGAGAATGACGAAGTGGGCGCTCCCTATTTTTCTATCGTTCGAGAATGACGGGTAGTTGTTTTTTGAATGACGAAGAGTTGTTTTTTGTTCAGTGTCAACCATTCCCCTCTTGCTTCACTTTCCCACTCAACTCAACCTCCAACCTCTCATACTCCCCCAAATGCACGCGCATCAGACTTTTCCACAATTTACCGTGGTTGGGGACATGAAAATGTAGCAGTTCATGCACGATGACGTAGTCTTGGAGTTCTTTGCGAAACGCCAGTAAAGCGAAGTCGAAAGTCAGGCGTCCGGCGGTGGAACAAGACGCCCACTTGGTCGTCATCGGGCGGATTGTAATCGAGATGATGCGGGCGTCGAGTTTGTGCGCCCAGTGCCGAACGCGCTCTTTGAATTGGGTTTTGCGGTGTGTCGTCATACCTGTTCCGGTCCATGCGCCTTCCGGGTAAACGCAAGCAGTTTATTCACGACCTGCGCAACCCGGTCGGCTTGCACTTCACTATAAACAACGAAGGTCACCTCCTGTCGCAACTTGCGCAACGCCGCTTCGCTATTCTCCCAGTTCGGATTTTCTTCAACAGCCACCCGCACCTTTTTACCAACATCCTCGGCGTCGCTCACTCCGGCCTCGCGCAAGGTTTGATAGAAAAAGAAAGCGCGGCTGTCCATACCCTTTTTCTCCTGCTCCTTTTTCCGCGCTTCGTTCTTCTCCAATTCATCGGATAACGCATCCAGCGCCTTGCGCGTCTCGATTTGACGGCTCTCGTACTTTTCCTGTATCGCCCTGGCACGCTCGGCCATTGCAATCAGAAAGGGATCTGTGGCGTTCTCCTCTGCACTCTTCGCAATGCTCTTGACCAAGTTGATGACCGTCGTGGCGGAACACTCCGACTGCTCCTTGATGCCGGTCAACGTCACTTCGTCAAGCTCAATCAATTTATAAACCGATGTGATGTGATTGGTGCTCGCATAAGACTGCACCAGTTCATTCGTCTTTTTCTGAAACGATCGCTCCACGGGGCTGTGCGTCCCATACGCCTTGCGCAACACAATGTAAATGTTCGCCAGCGTGGCGTAATCATCCATAAACGGGCGCATGAAAGCGTCCGGTGAGATGATTTCATACAGCATCTCGATTTCCTTGTATTCTTTGGAAAACTCCTTTCGCCGGTCTTTGTCACGAAAATATTCGAACAAGTTATTAATATCGCGGTCATTGAATTGATGTTTGACCATGCCGACATACTGCGGAGCCGTCCGCTTCATCTTCTCGCTGAAAAGCGCCTTGAGCAACGCAATGTCCTTGACCGCGGCATTGACTTCGTCGCTATCAAAAGCCAGCGCTTTTTCCAGTTTGTCGAACAACCCGACAAAATCAAGCACAAAACCATGCGGCTTGACCATCTCCTCGACTTCGTTTTCATACGGTCGGTTCACCCGGGCAATCGCTTGCAACAGCGTATGGTCGCGCATCGGCTTGTCCAGATACATGGCGTATAAAATCGGCGCGTCAAACCCGGTCAACAGTTTTTCGGTCACGATTAGAATATTCGGCTGAGCGCCGAACTTTGCAAAGTTTTTGCGGATTTGTTTTTCCTGCTGGTCATCGATGTGATGCGTTTTCAGTTCCACCGGGTCGTTGTAATTGCCGGTATAAACCACCTTTGAGTAGTCCGGCGGCAAGTGTTCGTCCAATGCCCTTTTATATTTGGCGCAAGCGGCACGATCCACCGCCACAAGGAACGCCTTGTATCCCAATGGCTCGACATTCTCCGTGTAATGCCCGGCAACATACTTCGCAATTCGGGCGACCCGTTCATCGCCCTTGAGAAAGTTCTTCAAGTTCACCGCCCGCTCAAGCACCTTGTTCAACTCGGCGATGTCGGTCACGCCTTCGGTGTCAGCCAGCGCCCAGAACTCCTCTTCCATCAGCTCCTCATTCGCCAGCATCTCGTTGGGCGCCAAGCCGTAGTACAACGGCAGCGTGGTGCCATCGGCTATGCTTTCGGCGATTGAGTATTTATGCAGATACCCCTTGTCGTCCTCACAACCAAAAGTCTTGAAAGTTCCCTTGCCGTAAACCGTTTTATCTATGGGCGTGCCGGTGAAACCGACAAAAGTGGCTTTGGGCAGACCAGCCATCAGAAAATTCCCAAGGTCGCCGCCGGTGGTGCGATGGGCTTCGTCGATCAAGACATAGATATTGGAGCGCGTGTTGATGTCCGCCGGCATGCCGTGGAACTTGTGAATCGTCGTCACGACGATGCCCCGGTAATCGTTCTGCAACAGTTCGTTCAGCCTGGCGATGCTGGTGGCGTGTTCCACATTGTGCAACCCCAGGGCTGCAAGATTCCTGAGCATCTGATCTTCCAATTCGTTGCGATCAATCATCAGCAAGATAGTCGGCTTGTTCGCATCGGGCGCACGGAAAAGCAACTCCGCCGCCTTGATTAGGGTAAAGGTCTTGCCGCTACCCTGCGTATGCCAAACAAGCCCGCGCGTGCGCGCCGGCTCCAGCGCACGCTCCACAACCCGCTCCACCGCACCGGTCTGATGCTGATGCAAGATGTATTTATGCAACGCCTCGTCCTGCTCCGCAAAGACGATGTAATCTTTTAGAAACGCCAGCACCAGCGGGATGGCGCAGAAACTTTTTACCTTGTCTTCCAGTTGACCGGCTTGCTCGCTCTTCCAGTTAAAGATATTCCGCCGCACCATGTTCCAAGTCGCGCCGTAAGAAAAACCAATCGCATCGGTGACGGTAAATATCTGCTCGGGAACAAAGAGTTCGGGCGTCTCGCGGTGATAACGACGTATCTGATCCACCCCAAGAGCAATCGCCTCGTTCGTGCCGGCGTTCTTGCACTCGATGACCAACACCGGGATGCCGTTGATGAGAAAAACAACATCCTCGCGGGCGCCGTGAAAGCCATTGTGGATGTAAAACTCCTCGGTAACCTCGAAAACGTTGTTAGCGCTATCGTCGTAATCAATAAGCCGCAAGTTCAACTCGCGGTTTTCCTCCGCGTAGAAATACTTGCTTTGATTGCGGAGGTAATCAAGGAATTCGCGGTTGCCGGAGATGTCAGCGTGTAACAGCCGCAGTTTGCCGGTCAGTGCGTCTTTGGTTTCGTTGTAGTTTGGGTTGAATTCGCGTGTTTTGTCGAATAGCAAGTCGTCAAAGTAGAGGGAGGCGTTTTCGGCCCGTTCGGAGCGGCTACTTCCAGTGTCTTTGAATCCCCGCCTGCGTTCTGCTTCCGCCCGTGGCACAAACGTCCAGCCGATTTCCTGAGCGTATTTTAGGATGCGGGCTTGGACGGTTTTGTATTCGGTGGGGGTTGGCATGGGTCAGTGCTTTCTCGTTTTCTTTTTCACCTGCAAACCTATCGCCTCGCTCAGTTGTTTATCAGTTGGGAGTTTGCCTTTCAACTCACGAGGAAGTGTTGACTTCAATTGATATTCGGCTACGCCAATCGGGTTGGTCTTGCTCTTCAGGGAAAATTCCACCTCCAGCTTGTCTTTCTCCGCGCACAGGATGATGCCGATGGAGGGATTGTCATTGGCGGCGCGTTCTTTCTCGTTCAGCAAATTGAGGTAGAAATCCATTTTGCCGGCGTATTCCGGCTTAAACGAACCCACTTTTAATTCAAATGCAACCAGCGATTTGAGAACGCGGTGGTAAAACAGCAAATCAACAAAATATTCCTTGTCGCCCAATGCCAAACGATACTGCCGACCGACAAAACAAAAACCATACCCCAGTTCCAGAAGGAATGTCTGCAACTGCTCAATGAGCCGTTCCTCAAGTTCACGCTCCTTTACTTCGCGGGAAATACCCAGAAATTCAAGATTGTATGAGCTTTTCATGGCGTCTTCTGCTTGTTCAGCCAGATGTTCGGGCAGGGCTACGGGGAAATTATGTTGCTTGTCCTCGGCCAGAGAACGCTCGTAAGCTCCGCTCTTGATCTGGTTAATCAAAACATTCCGGCTCCAACCAAAACGGGCAGTGGCAAGGAGGTAGTAGATGCATTCCTGTGCATCAGAAATTTTGTTCAGAATCACTATGTTGTGCCCCCAAGGAATTTCTGCGACAACCTGTCGCAGAAATTTAGCGGCCTCTGATTTCGTCATATCGGAACTGGCCTGCCGCCGTGGTGCATCGTCCAATTCTGCGACAGCCTGTTGCAGAGTCTCGAATCCCAAGTCCTTTAGTTCACTCACAACCTGTGAGAGAAATTCGGGATGTGAATATGTCTCCACCAACCGGCGCATATCCCAAAGGTTCCGTGCCGAGAAACCGCGTATCCCCGGAAACTCCACCTTCAGATCACGAGACAACCGTTCCACTACCGACTTGCCCCAGCCCAACTGCGCCTGCTTCTCCACAATGCCGCGCCCGATGTCCCAATACAGCAAAATCAACTCACGGTTCACCGATCGCGCAGCAACCACTCTCCCCGACTGAATACGCGACTTCAGTTCGCCAAACCAAGTGGCGTAGCCTTCAAGCCCGATGTCTTTATCAGCCATGCGCTATTTCCGATCGGGTGGGTAGATGATGGTTTTTCTTACTGTGGAATAGACAGAGAAACGATGCTTTCGCTGAGGAACTATATACAATTTTACCCGCAAATAAAAGTATGTGTCTCTTTGATGCCTGGAAAAAGAAATCGTAGGATTATTGAGGTAAGGTTGTATATGGTTTTCCTTTCACTGATACTTTGAAGATTAGGCCTTGAATACCTGTATATCTGTTTTTACCCGGAAATTAAATCTCCAGCCGATTTTCTGGAGGTTTTTGAGGATGCGGGCTTGGATGGTTTCTTGTTCGGTGGGGGTGGGCATTACTGCTTTCTTTTCATGATTTCAGTTTCAATGGATTTAATCTCATCGTAACGTGTTTGGAACATTGCCTTGTCTGTATTGACATAGGCATTTCGCGGGTCGTCGTGTCCGGTGATGCTCAGCTTTGCAAAAATGTCCTTCAACTTCTGGGCTTCCGAATGGAGAAGGGGAACAATCTTCGTGAAGTGCTCAAAGGTTGAGACTGATTGATTTTTCTGTTTGAACTGGTGCCGCTGTTTGTTGAACACGTGTGTATTTACTATCACTTCCACTAGGCGACGCATTTTACCGGCCATCTCTTCTTTCTGTGAATCAGTTGGTTCATCAGGACTGGTTAAAATTTTGTCGATTTCGGACTTCAAATTATCAATATCTTCGCTGTATTCATCAATCGCAACGCAGCTCTCCAGGACAAGCACAGCCATTTCCTGATTCAACTTTGATGTATTAAGAGTATGCTGAATCTGAACGAAGAACTCCCAATTATGGGTGAGTGCAATAATCTGTCGATTAGGGTGATCTTGAATTAAATCTCGTAAACGACCGCAATAATTCTCTATGTAGTTGTAGTCAAAACTCGACACTGGATCATCAAAAACAATTACCTGCTGGTCGCAGGTTTCAAGCTCTGCAAAGAACAAAGCAAGGGCATGTATTTTTTGCTCACCTTCACTTAGAACTGCCTCAATCTTTTGACCAGACACGTGAGGGTCCATTGTAACAGTTCCTTCGTCTCCAACGTCTTTCAACTCGACTCCGAAATCGCTCATGCTTTTCTCAGCAAGCGCAAGGTATTCGGCATTCAATCGTCTCTTGAAATCCCCAACCACAAGTTCTTTATGAGCCTTCTTTGCTGTAGATGTAATCTTGCGGAGAACTGACGTGAAATCAGGCAGATTGGCGTTCCAAAAGTCATTCCATTGCATATGGAGGTGTGTCCGCTTCAGAAGATCAATATTATCTGCTAGATCTCTTGCGTAGAGAAGGCTTTGGCATTCGGCAGAGATTTTCCTTAGTTTCTTAAGGACATTTTCTCGGTCTTTTCCTGTCTCTTCAATAAGTTTCCTTTTCCTCTCCATATCCTTCACAAGATCATCTCTACGTTCTCGTAATAAAGATACTGCATCCTTGAAACTCTGGTCGATCTTCGTTGTCGCCAACTGCACCTGAATTCCTTTTCCGGCCTCCTTGATGGCATCAATTGTTTTTGATGCCAATACCGAGTTCTTTGCCCATTCATCAGGAGATGAGCCGGAGATCACTTCGTGACTCTCTTTCGCCTTTTTGAGACGCCCACGAAGTTTGGTAATGTCTGTTTCTAGTTCACCAGTTAGTAGCTCGGCGTATTTCTTAAACAGTTCAATTTCATTCTCCCGAAGGCTTTGTTTACAGAGGGGGCACTCTGCTGTTTTTGGGGAGTGAAGATTGCAAACTTCGTTAGCTGGACGGATAAGCGCCATTAATTTGTCAAGGGTTGCACCTGACGGGATAAGGGTTCTGGCGAGGAGTTCGAGCTCACTCTCTTTGGCTTGTAGGGTTACATACTGTGTAGCTGGATCAATTTCAATAAGCATATCGGATGCTGTTATCACTGGTTGAATTTCCCCATACAGTGCATACAGTGCAGCAACCTCGCCCTGGAGCAGTTTGAGCCCTTCTTCTGAAGTTGCTTTCTCAAGTTCAGCTTTCTGTATTATCCTCTCGTCCAGTCCATTTTTTGCGGAGTAGTTCTCGCCCAACTTAATCTCGGCACCTAGCACCACAGTTGTTAGTCTATTTGGGTCGGCTAACTGTGTGCCTTCATAAGTCTCAAACCGCGCTCGTATTTGCTCTTTAACACCCGTAAGTTGGTCTACGTTTTCACGCTGCCGTCTTTGCAGTTCCGCTCGCAAGACTCCACAATGATTTTTTGCAGTCCCGAATATATTTAATTTAAATGGGGAAAGTGCAACAATTCGACCTGGTTCGACGGGCTTTTCGATATTATAAATAGCAATCTCATTATCAAAATATTTAAGCATGTCTGCATGTAATCCGTAGGCACTGGATATTGTCCAAATCCGGTCAGCCGTATCCGAAGTGAACCTAAATGAAAAAGAGGGCGTTGTCGTCGTCGCATTTCGAACATTATGAATAGGTCGTCTCGGCGCATCGCTGGATGCAAGTATTTGTAGCGCTTCGCACAAACTGGATTTCCCACTTCCATTTGCTCCGAAAATAATGTTCACTCGCTTTGGAAACGAAGCTGTTAACGAACCACCCAAACGCTTAAACCCGTTGAATGCTCCAATAGATTCGAGGTGTTCGCTGGTCGTTGCTGTGGCTCTTGCTACAGCAACGGTCGCTGGTGGAGCGGGTTGCCGAGGGTAGTTGTCGTGTCCCGTAAAAAGCTGAACAAGAGTCTCAAGATCAGCATCGCTGAGGGTCGTGGTTCCAGATGCCGCGAGATCACAGATCATTTCCAGCCAAGGAATGTTTTCAGCATGACCAAAGTCTAGAATGTATCCGATTGCATCAGGGTGAGTTGGCATAGTGAGTAACACTCCGATTACATATTAAGCGCGATGGAATGAACGCGGATCTTCGCGGTCATCAGCGCGTGAAGAAGGGTGCGGAACAAGCTTTGTAAACTGTTCTTTCGTGCTACTGCCATATCAATTTTGGCGTCAATAATTTTTAAGGCAGTCACTATCATATATTGACTGTCAATATCAGGGAATACTACAGGAAATATTTTAAGCAGCGTCATGCTCAAATTTTTCTGATTTGCTCCGTGACCTCGGCTCCGCAGTTTCTCATAAAAAAATTCGAGATAGAAGTAGAGATATTCAGTGCTAACTTGATTTTCGTCACGGGGAGTGATGGCCGCGCATGCTTGATTGGTTGCTGCTTCAATTCCCAACAACGCAACTCGCCCACGGGTGATTCCCTGTCCATACATGGCCATGAGTAGGGTTCCTTTAGGGAATAGTTTCGTGTTCGAACCTTTCAATCCCGCTTCTGTAATCAACTCCTCTGTCGTTTCAATTGAATGGTAATTGACTTCGCCTGTTTTCACCCATGGAATAGTTCCACCTTCCCAGAATTCTTTGGTCTTGCGGCTTGGCGTTCCGCCTGTATGCATCGTTGTTATTTCGCCAAGCGTTGACTCCTCCCAACTCTCCGGAATAAGACCAATCTCGGTTTCTTTTTGAGGCTCGCCACGGATGCCTTCGGTGAAGAGTTTGTGCATGAGGGCCTTTTTCAGTTCGGTGGTGGTTTGAATGATTTTCTCTTGTGCTTCAATCGCTTGCTGTACTGTTGAAAGAACATATGAGATTTTCTTCTGTTCGGAAAGTGGGGGAAGAAGAACTCGCGTGGCGTGAACTCGATGAGCAGGAATTGACGGCAGTGCACCACTGTTCGCAAGGTTGCTAAGATGGATAGTCTCAAACCAGTACCGCAAGTACTCAGGAGTACAAACCTCCGTCTTGTTGATGACCACTGCCATTACGTTATTGTCAACAATTGAACGTTGAGTAAGAATTCGCTTTTTGTTAGTAGCGATGGTAGCCCCAATCTTTGGAAAGATGAGCGCACCCGCTGGATGAGTTTTCGCTTTAATCTCCTTTCTTTTTGACTCGCTAATCCAGTTATTCGCACCTTGCATATTCCGCTCATTACCTCGAAGGTTCATATCGGAAACCTTGTAAAATGGATAGTCGCCTTCTGCCTTCCCCTGGGCGTCTGGGGGAAAGCCAAATCCGCCACTAGCCTTGGCGAACTCGCCAAGACTACGTTCTTGCCACTCGTTGGGCAATGTGAAACTCATCCTCCAGTTCCCCCCAACCACTTCAACAGCACTAATCCCTCTCCCGTAAGCCGGTATTTCTGAAGGCGACTGGTGGGTTTGTCCGGGATGGTCATTTCGATAAATCCATCTTCCAGAAGCGGCTTGAGAACTTGGTCCCTGAACTTGGTCCTGTTGGTACGCCCGGTGAGGCCCATGAGTTCCTTAATTGCCTTAGGTTTCATACATTTACCGAGGATTTCCACTTGGTCCCGACTTAGTCCCGACTTAGTCCCGACTTGTCCGGCGACTTGTCCGCCAGGGCGTCGGATAGTGGTGACAAAGCCATCAGTAAGCGAGAACTCCGGCTCGGGAAGTCCGGCGTCTCGGCATTGCCGAATCATGTCACGGGTGCCGGTGCCCATGCGCTCGATATACTTGGTCAGGTAAAGCGGTTCGGCGAGCAGGGGATTGCCGGGGATGGAACTATGGGGATGGCGGAGTTTGTCGAGGGTGAGCGCGGGCGGCAGGGTGCCGGGGTTCCAGACTTCGAGCCGGTCGGTAAACAGCATAACCTGAACGCTGCCGTTGCTGTTGTAATCACGGTGAGCAACGGCGTTGACGATGGCTTCGGCCACTACTTCGCGCGGAATTTCGTATTCGACCGGGGCTTGCGGGCCATGTTCGCGGGTGCCGACGCTGAGGTTGATTTTGGACATCACAAAATCAATCGCCTGATCCACCAGTTCAAAGGCGGTGCCTTTATAAACCTGATGGGAAGGAATAGGTTTGGCAACCTCGGTGCCGTGGAAGTGGGCGCACTTGACTTCAGAAGGCTGCGTAAAACGTTGCGGATATTTGCCGAAAAGCAAAATGGCAGCGTTGGTGGGTGCACCATCGTCGAGCAGGTTCAGGTGGGTGAGCACTTCCCCGATTTCAGACTCCGCCGGGAGCGGAAAATTGCGCGCCTTGCGGGCACGGCGGACAAAACGGGTGACCGCTTCGGGTTCAAGATCATCAAGGGTGGCCTTGCGGGCGGCGCGGGCATCCCAGGGGGCGTAATTAAGCGCGCCGGTGGCTTCAAGGTGGTCGATTAAACTGGCGTAAACAGCAGCGTGCAATTCGGCGGAGTCGTTGAAACGGCGGCGGATTAACTGTTTGCCGCTTTCGTTAATCAATCTTTTCATTTTTGGATGTTTGTCGTTGTCGGTCGCGCCCTTGACGAAAATCAAACGGTTTTTTTCAAGACGGGTGGCTTCATTGAATTCGATGTGGGTGGGCGAGAGGCCGTCCTTGTTCTCCTGTCCGTATTCATTACCGAAAAGTCCGAGATACAGATCGCACCTGGCGACTTCATCCAGATAAACAGCATCAGGGCGGCGGTCCGAGGCGGGAACATCGCGCTCGAAAAGGAAGGTTTCATAAAAACGCTGCAATAGCGGATCACTGGCGAGATAGATTGCCAATGCCTCGCGCTCCTGTGCAAACTCTTTTTGCACGCTGCTGATAAAAATCCGCTGTCTCATATCTCGAAGCCCAACTTCCCCAGTACCTTCTTCAATGCCTTATCGCTACGGCGTGCTTCCGCTTCCGCAGTTTGCAACTCCGCGACAATTTCCTCTATGGGCCGGTAGGTTTCGGCATCGGCAGTATGGATGTAACGGGACGGTGAGATGTTGTAATCGTTTTTAACCATCTCGGCTTTTTCTATAACGCGGCTGAATTGCTCCTCTTCTTTCCAGCCCAGAAAGGCGGAGGCAATTCGTTCGATACCGTCTTCGGGGATGTAGTTTTTGGGGGCGCCTTTGGTGAATACCTGCGAGGCGTTGATTAGAAAAATCTTGTCGCGTTGCTTTGGGGGTTTGGCTTTGTTGAGGAACAGCAGAATGCCGGGGGCGGAGGTGTTGTAAAAGAGGTTTTCCGGCAGGTAGATGACGCCCTCGATAAGGTCGTTTTCCACGAACCACTTGCGGACTTCTTTTTCCTTGTTCTTGCCCGCGTTGCCGCTGCCCCGGCTGGCGGCGCCGGTATCAAGCACGATGGCGGCACGGCCCTTGGCACTGAGCGAGGCAGCCATGTGCTGCACCCAGCCCCAGTCCGCCGACGACTTGCCGGGGAAGCCTGCGCCTTGCGGGAAGCGCCCCAGTTCGTCGTTGTCGTAATCCTGTTCGGTGAAGTTATCCTGATTCCACATCGGGTTGGCGACCACCCGGTCGAAAGCGCGGAGTTTTCCGCCGTCCCGAAATTGGGGATAGCGGAAGGTGTCGCCAATTCCTATCTCGCCCTCCATGTCGTGGATGATCATGTTCATATTGGCCATCGCCCAGGTGTCGGCAGTTTGCTCCTGGCCGAAGAGTTTGACCGGTGCCTGTTCGGCTCGCTTGCCTTTTGCTTTTTCCTGCATCACCAGTTCACACTTGATCAACAGCCCCGCCGAACCACAGCAGGGGTCGTATATCGTCATGCCCGGCTTGGGGTTCATGATCTTCGCCATGACCATGCCGACTTCCCTGGGCGTGTAGAACTCTCCGGCAGATTTTCCCGCACCCTCGGCGAACTTGCCGATCAGGTATTCGTAACTGCGCCCGATGATGTCCGGCTCCACATCGGCCAGGCCGAGCCGCTTTTCGGAGATTTTCTCAATCAGGTTGGACAGGCGGTCGTCGGAGATGTCGCGCTGGCCATGCGTGGTGGCGTTGAAGTCAATCCGGTCGATGATTCCTTGCAAGAGCGGATTGGCTTTGGCGATCTCGCGCAGATGGCGGCTAAGCCCTTCGCCGATGTTGTCCGCCAGAGTGCGGATGACCGACCAGACCGGCGCCTCCGGGTCATCCGGCTTCAGCGGCAGGTAGAAACGCACCAGTTTGCGGTCGCGGGTCACCAACTGGAATGCTTTTTTGCGCGAGCCGACGCCCTCGGCGATTCGGTTCACCTCGTCGTCAAATACATCGCACAACCGCTTGGCGAAAATCAGCGGCAGGATGAAGTCTTTGTACTTAGGCGCTTCCTGCGCGCCGCGGATGCTGCACGCCGCATCCCAAATCCAGGACTCCAGCGACTTGTCTTTGGGGTTGTTCTTCGCCATCGGCATCGCAGTCTAATTCTGAAATTATTCCGCCGCCATGCAACTACGCCTTGCGCGCCAGCAGTCGGAGTCCGCCGAGTTTGCCGGAGCGGAAGTGGTGGTTTATCAGTTGGTAAAACTCTTCCATCGCGTGGTAGGTCGGCGCGCCGTGGACGCGGATGTGGCGTTCGCGGGCGGCTTGGTAGGCGCTCAAGCGCTCGCCGGTGAATGCCGTCCAGTCGTCCGACATGTCGTCCACTTGTAACAGCGTGAAGCCGGCTTGTTCGCACTCGGAGCGATAGGTGGCGAGGTCGGGCAAGTGGCTGGCGTATAACCCGCTGGCTAACTGCGCCCATTCTTGCGGGTCGAAGGGTTGCCGGCTGAACAGGTCTTCGGTGTAGAAGGCGCCGCCGGAGGCGAGTAAGTCGCCGGAGATTTGTAGCAGGCGGGGGCGGTCGGGGATGTGGTAGAGCGCGAGCCAACTGACGATGGCGTCGAACTGGCAGCCGCGCCAGTCGTGGGATAGAAAGTCGCCGCACAGGTGGGTCAGGTTGGCGGACAAGTTGCAGCGCTCGGTAAGCGCCGCCGCCAAGCGGTTTTGATCGGGCTGCAATTCGAGCGCGGTGACGCGGGCTTGGGTGTTGTGCGCGATGTGCCGGGCGGGACCGCCGAAGCCGGAGCCGATTTCCAATACGCGGGTGGCGTTGTCGATGCCAATCATTTCGACCGCCGTGTCAACCGCGTCGGTGCCGTGGTAATGCAGTTGATCGAACGCGCTCAACTCCGTCACGCTCAGCGGCGACTCACCGGTCTTGCCGAGTTCCGCCAACTCGTTATACACGCGCTCGATGTGCGAGTATAGTTTCATCGACTTGATGTCCGCGGCGTGGTCAGCCATTTTTTTGCCCGTGATTGCGAGCGGGCATTATATCGGTTTTCGCGGGCGGCGCTCTTTCCCCGATAAGCGTGTGCCGGTGGCTTTCCATAGCGTCGTGATTACATCAAGCGAAGCGCTTCAATCCGCGCCTATCAAACCGCGTCCAATCCGATTTTCAGGTCGGCGATGATGTCGTCGATGTGTTCCAAGCCGGCGGCGACGCGGATGAGGTTGTCGTGGATGCCGGCGCGGGTGCGTTCTTTGGGGGTGATGCGGGCGTGGGTGGTGGTGGCGGGGTGCGTGATGGTTGTTTTGGCGTCGCCGAGGTTGGCGGTGACCGACAGCAGGCGCGTGGAATCGATGACCCGCCAAGCTTGCTCCCGTCCGCCGCCGACTTCGAAGGCAACCACGCCGCCGAAGTCTTCGAACAGGCGTTTGGCGAGATCGTGTTGCGGATGCGATTCAAGTCCGGGGTAATAGACTTTTTCCACCGCCGGATGCTGCTCCAACCAAGCCGCCAGTTGAAGCGCGTTATCGCAATGTTGTTTCATCCTGAGCGCCAGCGTCTCCAATCCTTTGCTGAAAACCCACGCGTTAAACGGGCTCATGCAAGGTCCCGTGGTGCGCAGCATCGCGAAGAGGTCATCGTAAATTTTCTCGTCGTCGGTCACCAACGCACCGCCGACGCAGCGCCCCTGGCCGTCGAGGTATTTGGTGGCGGTATGCACGACGATATCGGCGCCGAGCGCCAGCGGTTGCTGCAGAACCGGCGTGCAAAACGCATTGTCCACCGCCAGCGGCGCCTGCGCGCTTTTGGCGATGGCGGCGATGGCTTCGACATCGGCGATTTCGCACAACGGGTTTGACGGGGATTCGAGGAACAACAACCGGGTGTTTGTTCTGAGCGCCGCCCGCCACTGCGCCAAGTCGGAGATTTTGACAAAGGTCGTGTCAACGCCGAAGCGCTTGAACACTTTGGTGAACACCGACACGGTCGAGCCGAAGAGTTCCGCCGATGCAACCACGTGATCGCCGGCTTTGAGCAAGCCCAGCAACAACCCGCAAACCGCCGCCATGCCGGAAGCGGTCGCCAGCCCAAAACGCCCGCCTTCCATCGCCGCCAACCGGTTCTCAAATCCGCGCACGGTGGGGTTGGTGAAACGCGAATAGACATTGCCCCGCCGGTCGCCGGAAAACAACGCCGCCGCCTGCGCCGCATCGTCAAAAACAAAACTGGAAGTGGTGAAGATCGGCTCGTTATGCTCGCGCTCGGCGCTACGGCGATGCCCGCAACGAATCGCCGCGGTTTGCGGATGATAACGGTCGGAAAGTTCATGCATGGCTCGCGCCCCCGCAGTCGAGTTAAACGCGGGCGCGCCACCTGCAAGCGCAACAAAACCCGCCTTCAGCCATTGAAACGATGGGCTAAACAGCGGGCGTGCAAGCCTCTCTTTAGCCGTATTTATAAAGCGCCCGCAAGCTGAAAATCAAATCGGCGCTGGTGGGTATTATAGGGGACGACGGGGTGGTGTCAATAGTGGAACAAACTTCGCAACCAAGCCAACATCGCATTCAACAACCATTGCTGTCATCCCCCTGTTCCGCGTCCTAAACCATTCGCCAACTCCCCCACAAACCCATGCACCTCACTAACAATCTCACGCCGACTACTTTTATTCGCAACCCCATCAGCAATCCGGTCAATCACCGCCGACCCCACCACCGCCGCGTCTGCGAACTCAGCGATTTGCGCCACTTGTTCGGCGGTCTTGACGCCGAAGCCGACTGCTACGGGCAAATCGGTTTGTTGGCGGATTTGGGTGATGGCGGTTGCTATGTCCGGGTGGGCGGCTGAGCGGGTGCCGGTTATGCCGGTGATGGAGACGTGGTAGACGAAGCCGGAGCTGTTTTCCAGCACGCGCGCGAGGCGGGTGGTGTCGGTGGTGGGGGTGGTTAGGCGGATCCAGTGCAGGCCGGCGGTCAGGCAGGGGTGGCAGAGTTCGTCGTCTTCTTCCGGCGGCAGGTCGACGATGATTAGGCCGTCGGCGCCGGCGGCGATTGCCGCATCGATGAAACGTTGGTTGCCGTAGCGGTAAATCGGGTTGTAATAACCCATCAGGATGAGCGGCGTGTGCGCGTCTTGGGCGCGGAAGTCGCGCACCATGTCGAGTGTTTTTTGCAAGGTGATGCCGGCTTTGAGCGCGCGCATGCTCGCCAGTTGGATGGCGGGACCGTCCGCCATTGGGTCGGAAAAGGGCATGCCCAGTTCGATGATGTCGGCGCCGGCGGCGGGCAAGCCGCGGAGTATGTCGGCGGCGGTCTCGATGTCCGGGTCGCCGGCGGTGATGAAGGTGACCAAGCCCGCACGCTTTTCTTTTTTTAGTTTTTCAAAGCGGCGCTCCAAGCGAGCGTTCGCATTGGCATTGGCATTGCCGGCGTTCATAGTTTAATTCCGAGCGCGTCGGCCACGGTGAATACATCCTTGTCGCCGCGCCCGCACAGGTTCATCAGGATGATTTCACCGGCGTCCATTTGCGGCGCGACTTTTGCCACATGCGCCAACGCATGCGAAGGCTCGAGCGCCGGGATGATGCCTTCGGTGCGGCAGCACAACTGGAATGCGGCGAGCGCTTCGTCGTCGGTCACCGCCACGTATTCCACCCGTCCGCTTTCGTGCAACCACGAATGTTCGGGTCCGATGCCGGGGTAGTCCAAGCCCGCGGAGATGGAGTGCGCGTGTTGGATTTGGCCATCGTCATCCTGCAGCAGATAGGTGCGGTTGCCGTGCAGCACGCCGGGCTTGCCGCCGGAAAGCGAAGCCGCGTGTTCGCCGCTTTCAAGCCCGCGCCCGGCTGCTTCGACGCCGACTAACTTGACCGACTCGTCATCCAAAAAAGGGTGGAACAAGCCGATGGCATTGGAGCCGCCGCCGATGCAGGCGACCAGCATGTCCGGCAGGGCGCTCTCGCGCTCCAGCAGTTGGCGGCGCGCTTCGATGCCGATGATGGTTTGGAAATCGCGCACCATCTGCGGATACGGATGCGGACCCGCCACGGTGCCGATGATGTAAAAAGTGTCGTCCACGTTCGCCACCCAGTCGCGCAACGCTTCGTTCATCGCGTCCTTGAGCGTGCCGGTGCCGCTGGTGACCGGCACGACTTCGGCGCCCAGCAACTTCATGCGAAACACGTTGGGCGCCTGGCGCTCAATGTCGGTCTCGCCCATATACACGACGCACGGCAGGTTGAACAACGCGCACGCTGTTGCGGTGGCGACGCCGTGTTGCCCGGCGCCGGTCTCGGCGATGATGCGCGTCTTGCGCATGCGTTTCGCCAACAGAATTTGCCCGAGGGTGTTGTTGATTTTATGCGCGCCGGTGTGGTTGAGTTCATCGCGCTTGAAATAAATCTTGGCGCCGCCCAACTCGCGGCTCAAGCGCTCGGCAAAATACAACGGGCTTGGCCTGCCAATGTAGTCGCGCGCGTAGTAATCAAACTCGCGCTTGAACTCGGGGTCGTCGCGGTATTGCCGATAGGCGCGCTCCACATCCAGCACCAGCGGCATCAGGGTTTCGGCGACATAGCGCCCGCCAAAAATGCCGAAGTGCCCGTGCTCGTCGGGTCCCGAGCGGTAGGATTCCGGCGGCGCGGTTGGGTTGGGCTTGCTCATCGTGACAGGGTGTGCGAATGAAAAGGTGAGCGGGCATTATACCGCCCGGCAGCGCGCGACGGGCGCATCCGGGCGCTGAATTTTAGTTAAAATCGCTTTCATTCTTTCGCGCTTCGGCGGCTTCTTCGGCGGCTTGATGTCGCGCCCCGTCCACCGCTTGAAGACCACCATCATGGAGTCACATAATGCGACAACAATCCGCGCTGAACATACTTAAGTCCGGCAAGAATGTTTTTTTGACCGGCTCGGCTGGCTCCGGAAAAACGCACTTGGTCAACCACTACATCGACTACTTGCGCGCGCGCGACGCCAAGGTGGCGGTCACCGCCAGCACTGGAATCTCCGCCACGCATATCGGCGGGCGCACGATTCATTCGTGGTCGGGTCTGGGCATCCGCGATGAACTGAACGATAACGACCTCGACAACATCGCCAAAAAGAAACCGGTGCGCGCGCGCATCGCCAAAGCGCGCGTGTTGATCATCGATGAGGTCTCCATGCTCTCGGCAAAAACGCTGACCTGTGTCGATGAAATACTGCGCCATATCAAGCGCAACCCGTCGCCGTTCGGCGGCATCCAAGTGGTTTTCTCCGGCGACTTCTTTCAACTCCCGCCGGTCGTTCGAGAAGCCGTCCCCGCGCACGAAAAGATGGCATTTACCGCGCCGGCATGGGAGCGCGCCAACCTCGAAATCTGCTATCTGAGCGAATCGCACCGCCACGGCGACGACATCTTGTTGCGGTTGCTGAATGAAATTCGCTCAGGCGACGTGTCGTCCGACTGCCGCGCGATGCTCGCAAAAAACTTGCAACGCGGTGGCGATGAGAGCGATGAAAGCACGGTGAAACTGCACACGCATAACGTCGATGTGGACGCCGCCAACGCGCGCAAACTTAAGCGGTTGCCCGGTGAGGAGAAGCGCTTTGATGCGTCCACCGCGGGCGCCATTCAAGCCGCCGTGGATGCGCTCAAAAAAACCGTCATGGCACCCGAATGCCTGCACTTGAAAAAAGACGCGCAAGTGATGTTCGTCAAAAACGCCCCCGAAGAGAACTACATGAACGGCACGCTCGGGCGCGTGGTTGACTTTTCCGACAAGGACTTGCCCGTGGTCGAAACGTTTGCCGGGGAGCGCGTGACGGCGTATCCGGCGGAGTGGAATGTGTTGAACGAACAGGGCGAGGTTATGGCGTCCTATATTCAGGTGCCATTGCGGTTGGCGTGGGCGATTACGGTGCACAAATCTCAAGGAATGACACTCGACCGCGTGGCGGTGGATTTGTCGAAGACGTTTGAGCCGGGTCAGGGATATGTCGCGCTAAGTCGCGTTAAAACTTGGGACGGATTGCAACTGTTGGGTTGCAATCAAAAAGCATTGCAGGTCGATTCACTGGTGCTTGAATTCGACCGGCAACTGCAAGCGCTATCGGCGCAAGCGCAAGACGCTATTTCCCACCTCTCCGAGCACGACTTGAACGCGGTGTTCGACCGGCACATCATCAACTGCGGCGGAACAACCAACGCGGACGAAATTAAACGCAACAAAAAACAACTGACCGCCGCGCCAAAATCAAGCCCCGAAAAATCCGACACCTACCGACAAACCAAAGCCCTCATCGAAGCCGGCAACACCCTGCCCGAAATCGCCGCGCACAGAAAACTAACCGAAAGCACGATTGTTTCCCATCTGGAAAAATTGCACAAAGACTATCCCGACCTGGACATCTCACGCTTCCAACCCGACCCCCAAACCCTGACCACCATCCACACCGCCATCGCCCAATGCCACACCACCGCCACCGACGAAGACCTGGACGGACAAGGAAACCTAAAACTCAGCACAATCCACCGAGCGCTCAACCAACAATACGACTACAAAGACATCCGGCTGGCGAGGATTTTTCGTTGACGTCGAATGTGAAAAAAAACTCACGCCAACCCTTTCAACGCCTCGGTAATTTCGCGCCCTTTTGCTTCGATGACTGCCAACAACTCTTCCGGCGTGCGCGTATCAATTTCGGATTTTCTGTTGGGGTTGACCGCCTTCAGGTCGTAGTTGCGCTCGCGGATTTTTTCAATAACTCCCGTCGCAGTGCAGTTGCTTAAATCGCTTATGCGTACAAACGGCTTTCCCGATTCGCAGAAGAAATCTTTTCCTTGAGGTGCAGAAGATCCGGAGAATACGCGGGCAACGCTTCCAAGCTGCTCCCATTTCCAGTCATCGGGCAAATCTTTGTCGCACCCCAAAGGAGATTCTAGAGTGTTCAAGATTTCTGTTCCGGTTATCTTGCCATCCAAGCGTTTTTCTCTATTTCTTCCAGAAAGGGAGTGAGTTCGCCTTGGTGACCATCAAGTAAATGAGGATTTTGTTCAAGATAGTTTCTTGCCCATGGCTGTAAGTTAAATGGATTTTCGCCATTCAAATAACCGACATCGCCAACCCTGAAAACGACTCTTTTCATTAACAACCCACCTATAATTCCATCATCTAATCTTGCATGAATAGTATTTGTTTGACCTAAAATATACGGCACTAGGTAGCCTTTTTCTTCGGGTGTTAATTGGTGTAAGAGTTTTTGTGTCCTTTTTAGGTTGCGCCATCCTCTGTATTTTCGTGCGCCAATCGAACAAAGCCGAGAGAATAACAAAAATACAGTGACCAGAAATGCGGGGCCAAGGTATGCTCTGTACTTCATCCTAAATTCATCCACGGAAAGCGTGTTTGCTATTTCGGCGCTGGAAAACAAAATCAACCCCAAAACCATGGCGATAGAAACCAAAAAGGAAACCGGTAGATATGCTAGCCGTCCAAGAAGGGAATTCATTAATTTAAGAATATCTGTCATGTGTAATTTTTATCAATGCGATTTTCTAATTCAGAATTTGTAGGCGAATGCGCTGATGCGTTGGTAGTGAGTTTATCTGTTGTATATACATCATCGGCTTGCCGAAACGATTTCTTGCAGGTAGTGCGTGATTCTGTCCCGATTCGCCAGAAGGCTGGAAAACTGATTTTCACACACGTTGCTGAAACGTGCGAGAACTTTCCTGTTAATAGATTCCTGATCTTGAAAAATAGCCAGGGAACGGTAAGGAATTTCCCACCTCTCGAATTGAAGAAGTGCAATCGTGGCATCACGGGTCTTGCCGTCGTTGGCAAGAGCGTGAACAAAGATCGGCTTTGGCATACCATTGACTCGACAGTCCACCGTGTACATTCCCTTAGAGTCATGCTGTGGGTCGAACCAGCCAAATTTCATGCGTTCTTCTGGCACTGATTCTTCCATCAGTGTTCGAAAATCGTCCATGAAAGTAGACCGGACCTGCTCTCGTGACAGGTATGACACATCTGAAATTTTGAGAATCGCTTGAACAAAGGAATACAACGCATCGCCGTAGCGCCCATCTGACACGTTAATCATCAATTCACCGTCACGGTCGTCAACGTCGAAACTTGACAACGCGTTAGAAATTATTTTTTGTCGTGTCCCCTTATGCAAATCTTCTTCTTTGATATCATAGGTGAGATGCATGTAAGTATGTGCTTCATCCGACAATATCCACCGAGAACCTTCTTGTTTGAGGACAATCACAAGGTGGTCGCCGTCGTCAAACAGGAAGGGTGTTAGTACACGGTAACGCCCCCTACCCTCTGTCTCCAGACGAACTTGTGCCGAAACCTTTTCGTGAAAATCTTTTTCTATCTGCTCAATGGACATTGTCTGCTCCCGGTGCAAATATATCGCGTTGCGCTTCAAGTGGGACGATGAGATTGGTGTCGTGGATAAGGCAATTTAACGCGCCATCGAAATCGCTGTAACGGTCGGTTTCTTCCGCATAAGTATCTTCTTTTCCGCCCCGTTCTTGGTAGCGTGCGGTCGCAGTGTGGATGTGAAAACCATAGAAAGTTTGTTTTTCGATGCGGTTGGTGTGATGATGGCTTTCACCATTATAACGGCGTAACCGGAAGAACTGATTTGATTTTGGAACGCGGACTGCCAGGATGAGAGAAAAATCGTGAGGGCGTTGCTGGCTCTGTCGGGTAATCAAGAAAAACTCGTTTCCCATATCACCCTCCAATTCTAACTGCCCCTCTGAATGGCCGCGTTTGGGATGAGGTTTCAAACGATTTAGCCAGTTTGCCGGCAAAATTTTGCGCTCTTTTATCAAATCACCTATCTCCGCGTCTGTGTATGTTATCGTCATTTTTGTCGTTTTCCTGTCAATATAATTTAGAATTTCCCAGTTTACCGGACTGAACACATCCAATCCATCACGCCGCAAAAACCCGTCTCTTAGCATCGGCCAACAGCCGCTTCGCCACTCCCCCCGCCTGCAACGCTTTTATCCCGGCTGGCATCGGCCATCATTGCTTATGCCTTTGCCGGAAAAACATCGTTCGGTGTCATAACAAGCCACATCCATGCGGCATAAAAAATAATTGACTATGCGTTTTTCCATTGGTCGACACCTGCATTCCGAAGCGCCCTGATAACATCAGTAATCGAACCTCTGCCGTTTAGACGTATTTTTTCTCCCGGCTCAGTTGAGGGTCCTATAAAAGCAAAGCAAGCGCTTTCACTATCAAAAGGTTCAACGAGTAAGTGTTTGTCGTCTGCGATACGCCATCCCACAGATAATGTCCCCTGATAAAAAAGCCCCAGTCGAGGCTCCCCTAAATCAGGGAAATCCCCCATGAGTTTAACGAATCCCTGAGCGGATTCCAAAGAAAGCGGCTCATCGCCGTCTTCTATGGCATCGGCTGAACGCAAGTATTTTATGCGCTCGGCGCATTTTCTGAATCCCATGTTTTTCAATGATGTTTGGATATTTCCAAACGATGAAAAATCATGCAATTGGCTTACTGGATTGAGCACGTTGATTCCTTTGTCAGTTTGAGTGTGGTCAAATTTCTATGCCGCAAACACCCGCTTTTTAGCCTCAACCAGCAACCGCGCGGGCTTTCCGCCCGCCTGCAATGCCTTCATTCCGCCCGCTTTCACCACATCCAGCGTATCAAAAAATCTTCGGATTTTCCAATTCATCCGTGCTGCCTTTTTCGAACTGGCCGACGATGGCTTTCACGGCGTCGGCGGTTTGTGGGGGTAGTTTGCCGAGCCAGTTCTCGTTTTTATAGGCAAACGCTCCGGCGCGTTCGCTGCGGGTGCGGGGGGATGTGTCGAAGGCTAGGTCGGCGAGGATGTCGTAGAGGTCGTAGTCTTCCATTTGTTTGAGGAGTTGCACTGCCGCCGCCGAGCATCCGCCGGTGTGCAGTTGTATCAGAAGGACCGGATTATAAGGCTAGCGATTTTTTATGGTCGTTATCCGAGTCCGCCCCTCTACTTGTTATCCAAACAACCACGGCGCCTCTTCCCGCCGCCTGCTCTCATACTCCCGTATCAACTCCGCCTGCCCCAGCGTCAAGGCGATGTCATCCAAGCCGTTCACCAACGAATGTTTGCGCGAGGGCTCAATTTCAAATTTTATTGCAACCTCGCCCGCTTGAATGCATTGCGCCGGCAAATCCACCTTTAGTTTATATCCGGGTTGCGCTTCGACTTGGGTGAATAGGTCGTTCACTGTGGTGGCGTCTAGTGTTACCGGTAGCATGCCGTTTTTGAAGCAGTTGTTGTAGAAAATGTCGGCGAAGGTTGGGGCTATTATGCAGCGGATGCCGTAGTCGAGGAGCGCCCACGGGGCGTGTTCGCGGGAGGAGCCGCAGCCGAAGTTGGCGCGGGCGAGGAGGATTTTTGCGCCTTGGTAGCGTTTTTGGTTGAGCACGAAATCGGGGTTGAGCGGGCGTTGGCTATGGTCCATTCCCGGTTCGCCGTGGTCGAGGTAGCGCCATTCGTCGAACAGGGTGGGACCGAAGCCGGTGCGTTTGATTGATTTGAGATATTGCTTGGGGATGATTGCGTCGGTGTCCACGTTGGCGCGGTCTAGGGGGATGACGATGCCTTGCAGTGTGGTGAAAGCGTCCATCACGAAACCCTCGCGTCATTCGCGTTGAAGTGGTCGTCGAAGCGACCGGCGATGGCGGCGGCGGCGGCGACCACCGGGGAGACCAGATGCGTGCGCCCGCCCTGCCCCTGGCGGCCCTCGAAGTTGCGGTTGGATGTGGAGGCGCATCGCTCGCCCGGCTGCAGGCGGTCGGCGTTCATCGCCAGGCACATCGAGCAGCCGGGGTTGCGCCATTCGAAGCCGGCGTCGATGAAGACTTGGTGCAACCCTTCCGCCTCCGCCTGGCGTTTGACCAAGCCCGACCCCGGCACGACCAGCGCTTGCTTAATCGTCGCCGCCACCTTTTTCCCTTTCACCACGCCGGCGGCGGCGCGCAAATCCTCGATGCGGCTGTTGGTGCATGAGCCGATGAACACCAAGTCAAGCGCGATGTCTCGAATCGGCGTGCCCGCTTTCAAGTCCATATAGTTGAGCGCCAACTCCATGCTCTCGCGTTTGCCGGCATCGGTTTGCGCCGCCGGGTCGGGCACGGCGCCGTCGATGCCGGTCACCATTTCCGGCGAAGTGCCCCAGGTGACTTGCGGGGAAACCGCCGACACATCGAGGACAAATTCGCGCTCGAATTCGGCATCGCGATCGGAATGCAATTCCCGCCAACTCGCCGCCGCCCGCTCCCACATCTCGCCGGCGGGCGCGTACGGGCGCCCATACAAATAGTCGATGGTGGTCTCGTCAACCGCAATCATGCCGGCGCGCGCACCGGCTTCAATCGCCATGTTGCAGACCGTCATGCGCGCTTCCATGGACATCGCCTCAATCGCGGCGCCGGCAAACTCAATCGCGTAGCCGGTGCCGCCGGCGGTGCCAATCGCGCCGATGACCGCCAGCGCCACATCCTTTGCGCTGACGAACGGCTGCATTTCGCCCTGCAACAACACGCGCATATTCTTCGACTTGCGCTGCCGCAAACACTGCGTGGCGAGCACGTGCTCCACCTCGGAAGTGCCAATCCCAAACGCCAGCGCGCCAAAAGCGCCGTGCGTCGAAGTATGCGAATCGCCGCACACGATAGTCATACCGGGCAACGTCACGCCCTGCTCGGGCCCAATCACATGCACGATGCCCTGACGCGGGTCGCCCATGCCGAACTCGGTAATGCCAAAGTGATTGCAGTTTTGTGCAAGCGTAGTCACCTGCAACTTTGAGACCGGGTCGTCAATCCCCGCGCTGTCGGTGGTCGTCGGCACATTATGATCCGGCACCGCAAGCACACTATCCGCCCGCCACGGCCTGCGCCCAGCCAAATGCAACCCCTCAAACGCCTGCGGCGAAGTCACTTCATGCACCAGATGCCGGTCAACATAAATCAACGCCGAACCATCCTCGTCGCAATGAACGAGATGTTGTTGCCAGAGTTTGTCGTAGAGGGTTTGTTTTGACATGGGAGGAAAAGGGGTGAGTGGGGAGGTGGTTAATGTATCACAACGGATGGCGCTTTGCCGTCATTCTCAACCACTTGGGAATGACGAAGTGGGGAAAAGTACTCCATAACTGTTTTAACCAAGAGGATTTTTCAGATGAACAAGTCGATAGTAGCAATCGCCGTAGCGGGTTTGGTGGGTGCCGTCGGATTTTCCAGTGTGGCTTCTGCAGAGGCTACGGTTTATGGGCGGGTAACCGCCGGTGCGGTTCATACCGATGGCGACACCGATGCCAACGATGGCGCGTGGAACTTCGGTGCCACCGGTATTGATGGCGGGCACGGTCGTTTCAACGGTACGCGTTTCGGTTTCAAGGGCTCGCAAGACCTCGGCAACGGTATGTCCGCCGGTTTCCAGATTGAGCGTGAAGTCCGTGAAAGCCCATCAGCGAACGGAAACAATACCAATGTCCGTCAACGCCACAATCTCGTTTGGCTGAGCGGCTCATGGGGCAAGTTGACTCTGGGTAACCAGAACAACCCCTATATGAACGCTCGCCACTGGGATCAAACCTATTTCTACGGTGGCAACTGGGGCGCGTCTTATCGCCACGAAGGCATCAACTACTCCATGAGCAATGGTCCGTTTAGCCTGAACGTTATGGCGATGGCTCGTTCTGAAAACGAAGACGATACTGCTGCGCTTCTCGCAGGGACAGGTGCCAGTCCTACTACAGGTTCTGTAGAGACCAGTGGCGATGATGGCGTAGATGCCTGGATTGTTCACGCCGGCTATGACTTCGGTGTCGTTGCTTTGAATGTCGCGCATCACGCCGACAACAAAGATACGGACGTCACAGGGTCGGTGGCGGGGGCTGGTGGTAATACTGCTGAGGTTCTAGCCGCCAATAACGCCGCCGCCGATGGTGCCTCTCGTGACCGAACGGCGATTGGTGTCAACGGCTCGGTTGGTCCGATGGACTGGTATCTCGCCTACGAGACCAGCGAGTTGAACGCCAGCGGTAGCGGTTTTGAGGACAACGACACCTCTTCAGTCGGTGGCTTCGTCGGCTTCAGCGCCAGCGATAAAGACACGCTCTATGGCTACTACGTCGCTCACTCCGCCGACCGTGCGGTAGGAACGAGCCTTGGCGAAGACTACACCGAAACCATCCTCGGCTACTCCCGAGACATCGGTCCCGGCGTGAGGTTCATCGCTGAGTATCAGTCGCTGGATCAAGATACGGACGCAGACGGCAGCGACCCAAGCAAACTCGCACTCGCCGTTCGGTACGTATTCTAACCGCTACGTTCCAATCCTCATTACAAAAACCGGAGCCTCGGCTCCGGTTTTTTTTCGCCCGCAGCATTGCCACCGCCGCAAAAAGGTGGTTGACTCACGCTTCCAACAAGCCCTTAATGGAGTAAGGCAATGAACTCACCCGCATTCGACACCCACCACGCCGTAAAAATGCTTGAAAAAGCCGGCGCCGAAGAACCCCTCGCCGAAGCCGTAGTAGCCACCATCGGAGTAGCCATAACCGCCAGCGTGGCAAGCAAAGCCGATGTGAAAGAACTTGGGCGGGAGTTGTCCGGGAGGATGGATGGCGTTGAAAGAGGTATGGGGGGTATCAGAAAAGACTTGACCGGGCGTATGGATGCCATAAAGAGGGAGTTGCTTGAGGATATGGATAGGATGAAGAGGGAGTTGCTTGAGGAGATGAATGAGGTAAAGAGGGAGTTGTCCGGGAGGATGGATGGCTTTGAAAGAGACTTGGGAGACATCAGAAAAGAAATGAAAATCCTCGAACATCGCATAACCATTCGCCTTGGGCTGATGATGCTCGGCGGTTTCAGCCTCCTTGCAGTGCTAATCAAACTTTAATTCGGTCAATGGGGTGGCGGCGTTACCCACGCTGCCAACAAGCCCGTCATTCCCCCTACTTCGTCATTCTCGAGCGTTAGTGTCCGTTGCCGCCCCTACTACTCGTCATTCTCGAGCGTTAGTGTCCGTTGCCGCCGCGCCTTTTCTTTTAAGCGGCGGCTTATCGGACACTTGCGTCCTCGGGAATCTCCCTAAGGTTGGCACGGACTTGAACAAAGCGGGCGAAGCAGGCGGCGAGTAAGCCGCCATTCCCCCAGTCTTTTAAGCGGGAATCCCCAACTACTCGTCATTCTCGAGCGTTAGTGTCCGTTTGCCGCCGCGCCTTTTCTTTTTAAGCGGCGGCTTACCGGACACTTGCGTCCTCGGGAATCTCCCTAAGGTTGGCACGGACTTGAACAAAGCGGGCGAAGCAGGCGGCGAGTAAGCCGCCGTTCTTGTGGTCTTTTGGGTGGTGGCTTTGTTTGGGCTCAGCGCTAGTCGGGATGAGATTCCCGAGGTCGTAAGCGCCCGTAAGCCGCTACGCGGCAACGGGCGCTAACGCTCGAGAATGACGGAGTAGGGGGGAATGACGAAGTGGGGGCGGATGCAAATGATGGAGGCGAAAAAAAACCGGAGCCGAGGCTCCGGTTTTTCGTGAACAAGGAAAGCGGTTAGAAATCGACTTTCATTGCGATGACCAGCGTGTCCGGTTCGTTGCCGTTGGCACCGGAAGCGAGGTCTTTGTCGATGGTCAGGTATTCTGCGATGAGGCTGACACCGCCGCCGAAGTTGTGGCTATAGCCGAGGATGGTCTCGGTGTAGTCTTCGCCTTGACTGCTGGTTGCAGCGTCGGCGGAGTGCGCGACATGGTAGCCGTAGATGGTATCCGAATCGCTGGCGGCGAAACTGATGAAGCCGCCCCAAGAGTCGATGTCGTTGTCGGTCGTTGCGTTTTCCAGTTCGCTGGTTTGATAGGAAAGATACCAACCCATCGGACCAACCGAGCCGTTGACACCAACGGCGGTGTTGCTACGCGCATCAGTGGCATCGGTTTCGTTGGTTTCGTGAGCGACGTTCAACGCGACCACGCCGAAGTCATAACCGGCATGAAGAACCCAACTGTCAACGCCGTCTGAGTCGTCAATTTCTCTGCCGACTGTGCGGGTAATGGATGACGGACCGGCATTGGCACCAGTCGTACCAATCGTGTCGGGCGTGAGCGTGTAGCCCAAAGCGCATGTCGCACTTGCTGTTGAACATTCTGAGCCTGCAGCCGGCTGTGTAGCGGCTACTGCCCCATTTGCGAGCGTGAGACCTAGCGGAGCGCCGGCTACATGGGCATCGGAAGTTGCATCCGCAACAATTCTAGTTGCACCATCACCCGGTGCAGCAGTGTAGTAATGCACCGTAGTACCTTCATTGACAACAACCTCTGCATCATTCGCCGTCGCCATCACATTCAGGCTGAACGGACCACTGCTCATAGAGTAATTGATACCCTCAATACGCGAGCCGCCATCGGTGCCGAATTGACCGCCGAGGAACCAAGTTTGGTCCCAGTTGCGGGCATTGCGGTAGGGGTTGCCCTGCTGACCGAAAGTCAGTTTGCCGAAGCCGCCGCTAACCCACACGTTGGTGTGGCGAGTGGTCAGCGCACCGCTGCCGACACCTCGTTCCAGATGCAAACCGGCGGATAGGCCATTGCCAAGGTCGGAAGAGCCTTTGACGCCGATACGGCTGTAAAGACCCTGTCCATTCAAGGTGCCGTCGTTGCCGGTGCCACCCAGATCCAGCCTTCGATTGCTGTCCGCGCCATCACTATCGCCGGAAACAAGACCCGCACGGATGCTTCCGTAGAGAGTTGCGTCGACCGCATAAGATGCCACCGGAGCCGTCAACGCCGCGACTACGGAGGCTACGATTAGTTTCTTGTTCATCTGAAAAATCCTCTTGGTTAAAACAGTTATGAAGTGTTTTTAGGGCTGTTTTAACGCGAGGATTGGCGCCCCGCCCGGCGCCAGGGAAGCGAACAAGCAACTGGGGCAGTATTTTCCAATTCAGATATGAGCCTGAATGAGTCGGTCAGTGGTGAGTCTGTTAGGCGGTGGTTTTTGGGGTTGAGTTGAGTTGTTTGAATAGTCGTTGCCGGGCGCGGTTCATGCGTTTGGCGGCTTGATTATCGCTGCATTGGTTGGCGATGTCATCAAGTATTTGGAAGGTGATGCCGGGTTTTAAGTATTGTGCGGCATGCGGCAGGGATTTGAGTTTTTCGTAGGGCGTCATCATGCGCTCGTAGGGGTAGCGGATGCGGCGTTTGCCCTTGGCGTCGAGGGTTTCTTCGGGGAACCAGCAAGGTCGGTGGAAGTTGATGTAGGGGGTTAGGTAGTTGAGTGCGAAGTGATTGACTTGCGGCGCGAAGCGTTTGGGGATATGGCTATAGCCCAAGTGTTTGCGCACGGTGGAGCCGTTTTTGCCTTCTACCAAGGCGTTGTCGTTGGTCTGCCGCGAGCGCGATTTGGTGAGTTCGATGTGGAGTTTTTGCAGCAGTCGGGCGACGCGGTGGTTGATGTATTCGGAGCCGTTGTCGGAGTGGAAGCCGCGGATAACGAACGGAAAGGTCTGCAGCAGTTGCTCGAGGGCTGGGATGAGGAAATGCTCGCTGATGACGGCCACGCTGACGACCACCTGCATTTGCGTGATTTCATCGACGGCGTTGATGTGATAAATCCCTTTGATGCCGTCCAAATCGCCCTGATGGACGCTGTCGACGCGCACGAAGCCGGGCTGTCCTTCGGGTTGCGGTTTGCGGCGCTCGCCGATGGGAATAGTGCGCGGGCGGGTTTTGGTGAAGGTGCGCCGGCGGCGCTGGTAGGGCGGCGACTTGCGCAGGTTATACAAGTGTCCGTTGGAGATGCCCGCCAGGCGCTCAAAGCGCGCATCGCCGTAAAGATGATAAGCGCGCTCGCAGAGTTTGCGCGTGGCTGGGCCGGACAGCGTAGAGTGCAGCGTATCCACCTCCGCCAGCAGCGCCACATCCGCCGGCAAATAGCGCCGCCGGAACGCATTCACCGGCTTGCCGCGCCGGTCGCGGATGCGCCCGCTGCGGATAAACTGGGTAATCAGGCGGGTAATCTGCGCGCGCGAGCGGCCGGTGACCTTGCGCAAATAGCGCCTCACCAGCCCCTTGTCGGCTTTGCTTAAGTGCCGGTAGCGCAGTTGGCGCAGCGAGCCTTCAACCCACTGATAAGCCTCGGCGCGCGCCGGTATTTCAAAATCAAGCGGGCGCGAGCCGGCCAAAAAAGCACGAATCTCGTCCACGGAGTGTAAGCGTTTGGAGTGCAGTTTCACGATCATCATCCCCCGATAATCCCAAAACCACCCCTTTCAGGCTCATCTGCCGCTGGAATGACGACAATTTTTCAGGCTCATGTTCCGTTGGAAAAGGCTGGGGCTTGCCGCAAAGAAATAGAGTTGCTACACTGGCGGCATGAAAATCAAAACATCACTGCTCCGCGGGTTAGTCGGCAAAATCGGCGTTGTGCTGGTTGCGGTCGGAGTGCTCGACAACATGTTGCGACAGGGGGACATCGCCCAAGGATGGATACTGATTGCAGCGGGAATAGCGTTGATTCTTATATCCGCGACAGAGAAATAAACCATGAGCCCAGTTGTCATTCTTGCGCTGGTCCTCGCGTTTGGACTGTCAGCCCTGCTGATGTTCCTAACGTTCCGCGAACCCAAAGAACCGCCCAAAGAACCGCCCGAATAGCCGCCCCCGGCAATTCCCGCCACCCGCCACAACCGTCACAACCCCGTCATTCTCGAGCGTTAGTGTCCGTTGCCGCCGCGCCTTTTCTTTTAAGCGGCGGCTTACGGACACTTACGACCTCGGGAAAAATCCGCCGGGAGCGGATTTTCGCGCAAGCCCGAAGGGTTTGTATCAGGGATGATACAAACAAAAATCCGCCGGGAGCGGATTTTCGCGTAGCCCGCAGGGCGCGTATCAGGGATGATACGCGCAATCTCCCTAAGACTGGCACGGGCTTTGTTGGAATTCACGGTAGACTTAGGGAGATTCCCGAAGGTGATGAAAAATATAGTCGCTAGCGCTCCTTATTTTTCTATCATTCGAGATGACGAAGTAGACGCTCCCTATTTTTCTATCGTTCGAGAATGACGGAGTGGGCAGGCTAATTTGAGGTAGGGCTCCCCCTCGCCTGCCCCGAGACCGTCGCTCACAACGCAAATGAGGCGGTCGACTTTTTCCGCCACCGCCACTCGGCAAAAATCGCCGGCTCCGGCGAAATCACCTATCTTTGCGAAATATATGATAGAGCATGACCGCCGCGAAAAATGCGGCGATAATCATCGCGGTGATGAAGACTGGAATACTCATTACTTTTTCCGGAAACAAGACAAAAAAATTAGCGCGACACCGACAGACATCAAAGTAACATCTATCGGGCCGCCGTCGGCTTTGAATAAATCGTCAAGCACACCAGACACAAACAACGCGACTCCGACGGTGCCGGCGTGCTGGAAAAATCGATTGATATCGAAGTCCATGCCGATAGTGTAGCACATTATCCTTTCGTCAAGCCCCACAACCCACCCCCGCCGTCATCCCCCACCACTTCGTCATTCTCGAGCGTTAGTGACCGTTGCCGCCGCGCTTTTTCTTTTAAGCGGCGGCTTACGGACACTTGCGTCCTCGGGAATCTCCCTAAGATTGGCACAGGCTTCGCCAAAGTCCACGGTAGTCTTAGGGAGATTCCCGAATCGAAGAAAATATGGTCGCCTATCGGCTCCCTATTTTCTACCGTTCGAGAATGACGGGTTTCTTGTTTGTTGCATTGTCAATAGACAACGCCGACGCAACAGGCAAGCCCCCAAAAACCAACAAAAACCCCCAAAAAACCACCTCCCACCCCCTCAAACCCCCCTCAAACCCCCCAAAAATCCCAAACCCCACCCCCCCAAACCCCAATGTTCACGCCCCTTCCAGCCCTCCACCCCCCAAAAACTCAACTTTTTTTTCAAATTTATGTAAAAAAAGTGGTAAAAACCCTTGCAATGCCGATATTTATTGGTATAGTCGCTCTCGCAACAGCGTGGAAGCCGCGCAAATCGGCAACCACAACCAAGTAAATTTACTTCATAACTGTTTAAACCAAGAGGACTCTTTTCATGAACAAGAAACTAATCGCAACCCTCGCCGGTGCGCTGGTTTTGCCTGCTTCTATGGTTGCCATGGGGGCGACTGACTATAGTATTTATGGGCGGGTCGTCGCCGGTCTTGACTGGCAGGATTCCGACAAAGCGGGCGAAAGCGCGACCTGGGACCTTGGCGCCACCGGTAAAAACGGCAACGGCAACCAGCAGAGTCGTCTTGGCTTCAAAGCCGACCGCGACCTCGGCAACGGTCTCAGTGCCGGCTTTAAGTTGGAGCAAGGCTTTGACGCCGACAGTGGCCCCAACAACCAGCGTCACCGCTACGTGTATCTCAGCGGCGGCTTCGGCACCGTCACCATCGGCAACCAGAACAACCCCTATTTGATGGGCGCGAACTGGTCGCAGGAATGGTATCTCGGTGGCAACACCGTCGGCTCCTTCCGCGAGGAAGGCATCGGCTACTCCAATTCGTGGGGCGCTTTTAGTCTTGGGGTTTTGTTGACTGGGGATAATGGTGATGCCGCGACTACTCCGATTACGCGTATTGCTGATACCGATCCTGCCATGACTGGCGATCAAGCGGAAACCGATGGTGCGCTTATCGATCGCTTGACTGCCGCCGGTGTACCTGGGTCAGGTGGTGACAGTCTTATCCGAGCCGAAGCCAATAACCTTGGTGTATATGTTCCAGAAACCGAAGCGGAACGCGCCACGCGTCTACTCGCGGCTAACGCCGCGGCTGCTGCCGCCAATGAAAGAGTCGCCGACGAAACCATTGACAAAACCATCATCGGTGCGTCTTATGATTTCGGCGTGGCGAAAGTCGGCTTTGGTTATAACGCCGACAACACCGACAGCACCTTCGACTGGACGGCGGTTGGTGTATCCGGCTCGTTTGACCGCTTCGGTTATTATGTCGGCTACCAGAAGAAGAGCGATGCCAAATCCGACTCGGACAACGATGTCAACGGCTGGGGCACATTCCTCTACTACGATGCCAGCGAAGCCGACAGGCTCTATCTGGAATATGAAGCGGAGGAAGACGACTTCGGCGCCGACAACGAGCGCACCTACACCATCCTCGGCTATAGCCACAACTTCGGCGCCGGCACGCGCTTCATCGGCGAATACCGCACCACCGATGACGACGGCAACGACGAAGAACCCAGCCGCCTGGCGCTAACCATGATGGTTAGTTTCTAACCGCCACGGCATCCAAAAAAACCGGAGCTTCGGCTCCGGTTTTTTTTCGCCCGCAACTCCCACGCCAACGCCGCAACCGCCATCCCGCAGGATTGCGCGCGCCCCCTACTCCGTTATTCCCCCCTATTCGTCATTCCCAAGTACTCGTCATTCGAGAGCGTTAGTGTCCGTTGCCGCCGCGCTTTTTCTTTTAAGCGGCGGCTTACCGGACACTTGCGTCCTCGGGAATCTCCCTAAGGTTGGCACGGACTTGAACAAAGCGGGCGAAGCAGGCGGCGGGTAAGCCGCCGTTTCTGTGGTCTTTGGGGTGGGGGCTTTGTTTTAGTCCGCGCTAGTCTTAGGGAGATTCCCGAGGTCGTAAGCGCCCGTAAGCCGCTACGCGGCAACGGGCGCTAACGCTCGAGAATGACGGAGTGACAGACTACTTCGGCACCTGCCCCCTATCCCGCAGCGCATGGTCCATCAACACCAACGCGAGCATCGCTTCGGTGATGGGGACGGCTCGGATTCCTATGCAGGGGTCGTGGCGACCGGTGATTATGGCTTCTGTGGGGTGGTTGTCCAGGTTGATGGTTTTGACGGGTTTGGCGATGCTGGAGGTGGGTTTGAAGGCTATTTTTACTTCGATGTTTTGTCCGCTGGAGATGCCGCCTAGTATGCCGCCGGCGTGGTTGCTCAGGAAGCCTTTGGGGGTGATGGGGTCGCGGTGTTCGGAGCCGTGTTGGGGGACTGCGGCGAAGCCGGCGCCGATTTCTACGCCCTTGGCGGCGTTGATGCTCATCATCGCTTTGGCGATGTCGGCGTCCAAGCGGTCGAATACCGGCTCGCCCCAGCCGACCGGCACGCCGCGCGCTTCGACATACACGGCGGCGCCGACCGAGTCGCCGGCTTTGCGAGTTTTATCGATGAGCGCGCCGAGTGGTTTGACCTTGGTGGGGTCGCCGACGAAGAAGGGGTTGTTGGCGACTTCATCCCAGTCGATGCGCTCGCGTGCGATGCAGATGTCGCCGATTTGATATACGCAGCCGCGAATCGCCACGCCGTAGTGCTCCGCCAGATATTTGCGCGCGATGCCGCCGGCGGCGACGCGCATGGTGGTTTCCCGCGCCGACGAGCGACCGCCGCCGCGGTAGTCGCGCACGCCGTATTTTTTCAGGTAGGTGTAGTCGGCGTGACCGGGGCGGAAGCGGTCTTTGATTTTTTCGTAATCGCGCGGGCGCTGGTCTTCGTTATGCACCAGCAAGCCGATGGGCGTGCCGGTGGTGACGCCTTCAAACACGCCGGAGAGAAGGGTCACGCGGTCGGATTCGCGGCGCTGGGTGGTGTATTTGGACTGCCCCGGCTTGCGGCGGTCGAGGTCGGCTTGCAGGTCGGCTTCGCAGAGCGCCAACCCCGGCGGGCAGCCGTCAACCACCCCGCCGAGGGCAACGCCGTGGCTTTCGCCAAAGGTGGTGAGCGTGAACTGCTTGCCGAGGGTGTTGCCGGACATGGGACGGGGCGCGGTTGAAGGGGGGCGATTGTAGCATTGCTAAGACGGCGGCGAATAAGCCGGCGGCGAATAATCCAGCAGCGGCGACAGCGCGCGGTGCAGGGTGTCCGCCGCCCATTGTTGCCCGGCGCCGTGTTGGATTCGGTCTTGGCGAATTTCTATTAGCGCCATTTCCACATCGCGCGCCTGGGCGTGCACGACCATCGCGTAGCCGAGCGGGTCGCGGGCGTGGTAGGGTTGGTTGCGACCGATGCATAGGTCGCCGCCATCGTTTTCGCTCAGGTTGGCGATGATGGATTGCGCCAAGTCGTGGTGATGCTCCCATAGCAAGCCGATGTCCCACGGGCGACTGACGCCTTGAATTGCCGGCGCGAAACTGTGCAGCGCGACGATTAGCGGCTTGACGAACTCGGCTTGCAGGCGGTCGACCAGGTCGCGGTAGCGGCGGTGGTAGGGCGCAAACATCTCGTCGATGCGCTGTTGCCGCCGCCCGGCGGACAGCGCGGCGTTGCCCGGAATGACGATGCCGTCGCTGACTTCGGGGATGAGCGTGGGGTCATTCGGGTGGCGGTTGAGGTCGATGACGAGGCGCGAATAATTCGCCAGCAAGAGCGGCGCATCCAGCCGATGCGCCAGCAACTCCGCCACTTGCCGGGCGCCGATGTCGCAGGCAATATGCAATTCCAGACTCGCGGGTTGCAAGCCGAGACCGTTCAGCGGCGCGGGGATGTGTTTGCCGCCGTGGTCGCAGCATACGATGACCGGCGCCTTTCCATCCGGGTTAATCACGTCAAACAACCGCGGGTCGTTGCCGGTGAGCAGCGCGCTCATGCGTTGGTTGCGGTTCATCGGCTTCGGTTGCGGTTCATCGCCGGTGAATTGCCTATAATCCCGTCGGTCATCATCTCGTCAAAACCGCGCCCAATGCAGTTGCGGTTGCGTGGCGGTGGCGGCGCCCATCAACAGTGCGCGCCCCGTGAAAAGTGAAAGCGCAAAATCATATTACAGACTACCTGCTATTGCTATTGCTGGCGCTGATTTGGAGCATGTCTTTTCTGCTCATCAAAATCGGCGTCGGCAGCATCGGACCTATCACGCTGACCGCCGGGCGAATGGTCGTCGCGACGGTGGTGCTGGCGTTATGTCTGGCGTTCAAGAAAACCGGCATCCCGCTCAACGCGCGCGCCCTGCTGCTCTATGGGGTGGTCGGCTTCGTCGGCAACACGCTGCCGTTCATCCTCATCAGTTGGGGCGAGACGCATATCGACAGCTCGCTGGCGGCGATTATGATGGGCGTGATGCCGATCGCCACTTTCGTGCTGGCGCATTACTTTGTCCCGGCTGAGCCGATGACCGCGCGCAAACTATTCGGCGTCTGCCTCGGCTTCGGCGGGCTGCTGACTCTGGTCGGCTGGTCGGCGCTGGCGGGCGTCGGCGGCGCCAATTTGCTCGGGCAGTTGGCGGTGCTGAGCGCCGCCGTCAGTTACGCCGTGACCACGGTGTTCGTGCGCACGCAACCCGATTTCCCCGGCATCCAAATGGCGGCGGGCGCGGTCGTGGCGGGCATGGCGACCAGCATCCCGCTCGCCTTCTGGCTGGAAAATCCGCTGGCGATGACGCCGAGCGCCGAGAGCGTGGAAGCCGCCCTGCTGCTCGGCGTGTTCCCCACCGCGCTCGCCTCGCTGATTTACTTCCGCGTCATCCGCAACCTCGGCGCCACGACCTTTTCCCAACTCAACTATGTGATTCCGATTTTGGGCAGCCTGTGGGGCGTGATTCTGCTCGGCGAGTTGTTGCAACTACGCATGCTGACCGCGCTCGGTTTGGTGCTGACCGGCATTTACTTTATTCAGCCGAAAATCGTGGGGCGGGGTTGAGTTAAAAGCGCGAAGGCAAGCCCGCTGCGCTTAGTCATCCGAAACCGACGACGACCATTCCACCAGTTGGTCGAGTTTGGCGAGACCGCCGCCGGCGCGCAACAGGTCGCGCGCGCGCTCCACGCCGGCGGAGAGGGAATCGACCAAATCCGCCGCGTAAATGGTCGCGCCGGCGTTGAGCGCCAGCATGTCGAAGGCGGCGCCATTGGGTTGCTGAGCGCCGCCGAGCGCCGCGCGCATCATCGCCAAACTCTCGCCGGAATCCGCCACCACGATGCCGTCCAGCGGCGTTCGGGCGACGCCAAACTGTTCCGGCTCGATGTGGTATTCGCTGATTTCGCCGTCCTGATATTCCGCCACGCGCGTGCCGGCGGCGATGGAGATTTCATCCAGCCCGTCGTCGGAGCACACCACCAGCGTGTGGACGCTGCCGAGTTCGGCGAACACCTCCGCCAGCGGGCGCACCCAGCGTTGGTCGAACACGCCGACCAACTGATGCGTCGCGCCGGCGGGGTTGGTCAGCGGTCCGAGCAGGTTGAAGATGGTGCGGATGCCGATTTCCCGGCGCGGCGCGATGACATGGCGGGTGGCGGCGTGGTGGGTCGGCGCGAACAGGAAGCCGATGCCGCACGCCTCGATGCACCGCCCGACCTGTTGCGGTCTGAGGGCGATGTTGACGCCCGCGGCTTCGAGCACATCGGCGCTGCCGGAATTGCCGGTGGCGGCGCGGTTGCCGTGCTTCGCCATCACCGCCCCCGCCGCCGCCGCCACCAGCGCGCTGGCGGTGGACACGTTGAACAACCGCGCGCCGTCCCCGCCGGTGCCGACCGAGTCGACAATCTTCTCCGCCGCCACCGGAACCGTGGCCGCCAGTTCGCGCATAATCACCGCGGCGCCGGCGATTTCCTCGACGGTCTCGCCCTTAATCATCAACGCCGCCAAAAACGCCCCAATCTGCGCCGGCGTCGCCTCCCCACGCATAATAACCCGCATCACCGCCCGCATATCCCCCCGCCCCAAATCCTTCCCCGCGGCGAGTTGGCGATTGGCGGTTTGTAAGTCCATCATTGAAGTCTCCGAATGGGTTGCGGTTGCGGGGGTGATTATTGCAAGCGGGCGGGGGGAATTCAACTGCCCCCTCAACACCCCCCACCCAACACTTCCTCCCGATAACCAAACAACGCCGGCGTGCCACCCGTGTGAATAACAACAATATGCTTGAATTGACCAAGACCCCCGCCACGAAGCAAACCGAACACACCAGAAAACACCTTCCCCGAATAAGCCGGGTCGGTTAGTAGTCCTTCGCGGGTTGCCAGCAGGTGGATGTCGCGCACGACTTGTGTTGAGGCGTGGCCGTAGCCGGGGGCGAGGGCGGTGTCGTCCAGCCATATATCGGCGTCGGCGACTGCGCCCGGTTGTCCGAGCATGTCGGTCAGGCGTTGGCAGCGCGCTATTACTCGGCGGCGTTGCTGCTGCGCATCGCGGCGCACGCAGATGCCGAGCACCGGAATCCGCAGCCCCAGCAGCGCCAGGCCGGTCAGCAAGCCGGCGTGTGTCAGGCCGCTGCCTGAGCCGACTGCGATTAAGTCAACCGGCAAGCCGGCGCGCTCGATTTGTTGCGCCAACTCGCCCGCCGCCGCCACGTAACCGAGCGCGCCGGTGGGCGCGTGCTCCGCCCCCAGCGGAATGATGTAGGGTTTGGCGCCGGCTTTGGTCAGTTCGTCGGCGAGCGCCGCCAATGACTTGTCGGCGCCGTCCTCGTCTTCGCCGACCGTGTAGTGATGCACCCGCGCGCCGAACAGCCGGTCGAGCAGGACGTTGCCGGAATGGCGGTATTCCTCGGACGGATTGGCGACCCGCTCTTCAAACTGCACATGGCATTCAAGCCCCAGTTTGGCGGCGCCGGCGGCGAGCGTGCGCATCGCGTTGGACTGCACCGCGCCGGTGCTGAGCACGCAGTCGCAGCCGCGGGCGAGCGCTTCGCCGAGATAAAACTCCAGTTGCCGCGCCTTGTTGCCGCCCATGGCGAGACCCGTGCAGTCGTCGCGCTTGACATACAACGCGCGCCCGAATTCATCGGACAACCGCGCCAGTTTTTCCAGCGGAGTCGGCATATGCGCGAGCGCCGCACGCGGGAAGTCGGCGAGCGCGGCTTGCAGTGATGCGTCTTGCAACGAGGCGGGCGTTTTCATCGGCGCGGTCAATTCAAAAACTTAAGCGGGTCGAGTGGGTCGCCGTTTTTTCGGATTTCGAAGTGCAGCATGGTGCGGTCGGCGCCGGTGTTGCCCATTTGTGCGATTTGTTGGCCCGAGGCGATGCGCTCGCCTTCGGCTACCATGATTTTGCGGTTGTGCGCGTAGGCGCTCAGGTAGGATGGCGAGTGTTTGACGATGATTAACTTGCCGTAGCCGCGCAAGCCCTCGCCGGCATAGACCACTTCGCCGGCGGCGGTCGAGCGAATTGCGCTGCCGGCGGCGCCCGCGATTTTGATGCCGTTTTGCCCTTTGTTGCGTGAAAATTTGCCGATGAGTTTTCCTTTGGCGGGCCAGTTCCATTGGCTTGGCGCCGCCGCCGCCGCGGTGGCCGCGGGTTGCGCGGGCTCGGCTGCTTTGGGGATGACGCCCGGCTTGGCGATTTTGGGCGCCGCCGCGGGCGTTTCGGGTTTGGGCTTGCCGGCAGCCGCCGTGGTTGCCGAGCCCGTCGAGCGCAGGCGCAGGCGTTGCCCGGGGCGAATGGCGTACGGTTTGCCTAGGCCGTTCCACTTGGCGATTTTTTTATAGTCCAACCCGAAGCGCCACGCGATGCTGTAAATGGAATCGCCCTTCATCGCCGTGGTGGTGGCGGGGATGACGCGGTGCGGCGATTTGTTGATGACCGGCGCCAGCCCCGGTGCGGTGGCGCAGGCGGCCACGAGCAGGGCGAGCATGCCGATGATGAGGATGCGAATCATGTCAGCGCAGCCACCAGTAGCCCGCCACCGCCAGCGCGATGACGCCCCAGCCGAGCGGCTCAATCCACTTCGCCAGCACGCGCTCGATGGCTTCCCCGCCCCACCACAGCAGCCCCGCCACCAGAAAGAATTGGGACGCGCGCCCGACGACGGACGCCAGCACGAACAGCACGATGGGCAAGCCGAGCAGCCCGGAGGCGATGGTGAAAATCTTGTAGGGAATCGGCGTGACGCCCGCCAGCAACACCAGCCACACGCCGTATTCGCCGAACCACGCTTGCATGGCGGCGAACTTCGCCGCGGCGTTGTAAAAATCGATAATCGGTTGCCCGAGTTGGTCGAATAAAAAATAGCCGATGAGGTAGCCGAACACCCCGCCGAGCACGGAGGTGACGGTCGCCAGCGCCGCCAGCCGCCAGGCGCGAGCGCGGTTGGCAAGAACCATGGGCGCGAGCATCACCGCGGTCGGCACCGGGAAGAAGGAGGATTCCACAAAACTGACGCCAGCCAGATAGCGCTCGGCGTGCGGATGACGCGACCACGCCAGCGCTTTGGCATACAGGGGAGCGAAAATTTTCATCGCCTTGCCATCGCCGCCGCCACCGGTTAGCGCGCGCGCCCGCCGAGCATCGGCACAAAGCGCACCGCTTCGCGCAGTTGCTCGTCGAAGCCGCGCGGGGTGCGCGTAATCACTCGCAGCCGCTGCCGGGCGCTGTCGCCGACCGGAATCACCAGCCGCCCGCCGAGCGCCAGTTGTTCGAGCAGGCTCAGCGGCACTTCGGGCGGGGCGGCGGTTACGAGTATGCCGTCGAACGGCTGGTTGCTCTCCCAGCCGGCAAAGCCGTCGGCGTTCAAGTAACTGATGTTGCGGTAGCCCAGTTCCGGCAGCAGCGCTTTGGCTTGGCGTTGCAGCGAGCCGATGCGCTCGATGGTGAACACCCAGTTGACCAACTGCGCGAGCACGGCGCTCTGGTAGCCGCAGCCGGTGCCCACCTCGAGCGCTTTTTTGATTTCGATGCCGCCGTCCAACAGCATCTCGGTCATCAACGCCACGATGAACGGCTGCGAAATCGTCTGGTTGCGGCCAATGGGCAGCGCGGTGTCTTCGTAGGCGCGGTGCGCCAGCGCCTCGTCGAGAAACAGGTGGCGCGGGGTTTTTTCGATGACCGCCAAAATCGCTTCGCTGCGAATGCCCTGCTCGCGCAAGCGCTCAATCAGGCGCCGCCGGGTGCGCAGCGAGGTCATGCCGATGCCTTCTTTTTGCCGTGAATAGGGCTGAGTCATGGGCGTTGAATTGGTGGCGTCGGGAAGGCTCACAGGGTCATCCCCGCCAGCCAGTCGGCGATAGGCTCCACCGAATGGCGGCGCGTCATGTCGATTTGCAGCGGGGTGACGGACACCTCCCCGGCGCGCACCGCGTAAAAGTCGGTTCCCGGTCCGGCATCGGCGCCGGCGCCCGGTGCGCCGATGCGGAAAGCGCGACGCTGCGAAGCGTGTGCGGCTTCCCCGGCTTCCCCGGCTTCCTCCGCATCCTCCGCAACGGGCGGCGTCTCTTCGATAATCGGCTGCGCCTGATGCCGCGCGCCAAGCCGCGTCGCCGTCAGCCCGCGCAACGCATCGGCGGGCAGGTCGGGCACATTGATATTCAATATCGTATCCTGCGGCAGGGGCTGCGCGCGCAAATGCTCGAGCGCCCGGATGACCACCTCGGCGGCGCTCGGATAGTGCTTCATCTCAACGCCCGCCAGCGAGACCGCAATCGCCGGCAAGCCGAGAAACCGCCCCTCGATGGCGGCGGCCACGGTGCCCGAATAAATCACATCATCGCCGAGGTTGGGTCCATGGTTGATGCCGGCGACCACCATGTCCGGCTGGAAATCGAGCATCCCGTTGACCGCCAGGTGAACGCAGTCCGCCGGGGTTCCATCGACATAATAAAACCCGTTGCGGCTCCGCTCAACCCGCAACGAGCGGTTCAACGACAACGAGTTGCTGGCGCCGCTACAATTCCGCTCGGGCGCCACCACGGTCACCTCAACCCGCGGCGCCAAAGACCCCAACGCCCCAGCCAACACCACCAACCCCGGCGCACGGTAACCGTCGTCATTGCTCAGCAGGATTTTCATTGGCGGGATTTATACCGCTTTGGCGGGCAAATGTCACATTATTGGGTTGGTTTATGCGGCTACATGTTGTGGATTGGTTTGCCGGCGAAGTCTGTGTTTGGGGGGAAACGACTTGGGGTTATGCGGGAATTCCCAACCAAAAACCTCGTCATTCTCGAGCGTTAGTGTCCGTTTGCCGCCGCGCTTTTTCTGTTAAGCGGCGGCTTACGGACACTTGCGTCCTCGGGAATCTCCCTAAGGCTAGCGTGGACTTTACCGAAGCCCAAACACCACCACCCACCCTTCCGAATACCCCAACGCCGCCATTCCGGAACGTAGAAAAATAAGGAACGCAGCGACTATATTTTTCTCGTATCCGGAATCCATACAGTGTCTTAAGTTCCAACGCCACCGACCTAAGACACATGGATTCCGGCTCAAAAGACTGCCGGAATGGCGAGGTTTGGGTTTCTCGCTCGCAAGAAAGCGGGAGTGGCGGCTTACTCGCCGCCTGCTTCGCCCGCTTTGTTCAAGTTCGTGCCAACCTTAGGGAGATTCTCGAGGTCGTAAGTGTCCGGTAAGCCGCCGCTTAAAAGAAAAAGCGCGGCGGCAACGGACACTAACGCTCGAGAATGACGGGTATTTGGGAATGACGGGTATTTGGAATGACGAGTAGTTAGAATGACGAGTGGTTTATAGTATCCCCCCGCCACCCCTCCCACCACCCGTGAAACGGTCCAAGCATCCGCAGTTTGCGTTGATTGTTGCCATTCTGGTGCTTGCCAGTTCGGTTAGTGTTATGTCGACCGATATTTACGCGCCCAGTTTGCCGCATTTGCCGGCGGTGTTTGGGACTGGGGCTAGTATGGTTAAGCTTACGATTAGCCTCAACTTGCTGATGTTTGGCATTGGTCAGATGTTTCACGGGCCGTTGTCTGACCGCTTTGGGCGCAAGCCGGTTTTGTTGGGGGCGATTGGGTTGTTTAGCGCCGCGAGTTTTGCTTGTGCGCTGGCGCAGAATATCGAGCAACTCATCGTTGCGCGCATGCTGCAGGGATTTATGGGCGCGGCGGAGGCGGTCATTGGCATGGCGGTCTTGAAGGATTTGTTCGACGAAAAACAACAGGTGCGCGCGCTCGCCATTTTCGGCGTGTGGATTGCCCTCGGACCCGCCATCGCCCCCATCATCGGCGGCTATGTGCATATTTGGCTGGGCTGGCATTTCAACTTCTACCTGGTCGGCGGCCTCGGCATCATCGCCACCCTTTTAATCTGGCGGCTGCTGCCCGAATCATCCGCGCCCGACCGCGGCGCGTTGCAGCCGGCGCGCGTGCTCGGCAACTACCGCAGCCTGCTCGCCAACCGCGCCTTCATCACCTACGCCGGCATGGTCAGCGTCGGCGTGGGCGTCATCTACGCCTTCATCACCGGCGCTCCCTTCGTGCTCATCGAACAACTGGGCATTCCGACCGAGCGTTTCGGCTACTACCAAGCTCTCATCGTGGCGACCTTTTTCGTCGGCAGTCTGGTCTCCACGCGCGCGGTCAATCACATGGCGACCGAGCGCCTGCTCAATATCGGGCTGGGCGTGGTGCTGCTCGGCGGCGCCTGCTTCATCGGCGTGCTGGCGAGCGGGCGAATCACCCCGAACGCCTTCGCGCTGTCCTTTTCCGTCATGACTTTCGGCCTGGGTCCGCTGTTCGCGGTCGCGCCGTCCAAGGCGATGCTGGCGGCGGGTCAGGGCGTCGGCGCGGGCTCGGCAGCCGCGATGCTCGGCGCGAGCGAAATGGTGGTCGGCGGGCTGGCGGCGGGCGCGGTCAGTCTGCTGCCCGGCAGCGTCTGGCCGCTCGGCATCACCATCGCCGGGCTGATGGCGGTGACGGTGGCGATGGCGGTGGCGGCGCGCCGCCTCACAACAACTCCGCCAGAAACTCGCGCACGTTCTGCGCGATAATCGTTTGCGCGGCGGCGGTGGGGTGGATGCGGTCGGGTTGGAACATTCGCGGGTTGTCTTCGATGCCGCGGATGAAGAGCGGCAGCAGCGGGGTGGCGGTGGCGGCGGCGACGCGCGCATAGACTTGCTCAAATCCGCGCGTGTATTTTTCGCCGTAGTTGGGCGGCAGTTTCATCCCCAGCAGCACCGGGTTGGCGCCGCGGGCGCGCGCCGCGCGCACCATTTTCAGCAGGTTCTGCTCCATCGCCGCCAGCGAGCCGCCGCGCAAGCCGTCGTTGCCGCCGAGTTCGATGATGACCCACGCCGGCTGGATTCGACTGAGCGCATCGGGCAGGCGCGCGGCGCCGCCGGCGGTGGTGTCGCCGCTGATGCTGTCGTTGACCAGTTCAATATTCAACCCGCGGCGGTGGAAGTCGCGCGCCAGCAAATCAACCCAGCCTTCCCCGTCGCCGAGCCCGTAGCCCGAACTCAAACTGTCGCCGAGCACCAGGATGGTTGTTTTTTCCGCGGCGTGGCACGATATAGAAAGCGGGAGCGCAGCCGGCGAAATCAAAACGGCGGCGAGTAGCGCAACCATTTGCCTGCGTTTGGGGTCAATCGTCATGGTGTCTGTCGTTTCAGTTTGGCGCGGCGCCGGTTGAGAATCCGAATGCTCGTCATAGATATGCCGCATAATTGCACACTTTCAAGCCATGAACCGCATCGACAACATCATTGAAACCACCGGGGTCAACAAAACCGTCGAGGTCGGCGGGCGGGCGTTGCATATCCTGACGGACATTCGCATGAGTATACAACGCGGCGAGTCGGTTGCCATCGTCGGCGTTTCCGGGTCGGGCAAATCCACGCTGCTGGGGCTGCTGGCGGGGCTTGACCTGCCTTCCGGCGGCGCCATTCACATTGCCGGCAACCCCATCACCGATATGGACGAAGACCAGCGCGCCGAGATTCGCGCGCGCCACATTGGTTTCGTCTTCCAGTCCTTTCAACTGATGCCCAACCTGACCGCGCTGGAAAATGTCATGCTGCCGCTGGAAATTTTGAACCGCGACAACGTCACCGCCACCGCGCAATCCGCGCTCGCCCGCGTCGGGCTTGAGGCGCGCGGCATCCACTACCCGAAGCAACTGTCCGGCGGCGAGCAGCAGCGCGCCGCGCTCGCCCGCGCCTTCGTGACCGCGCCCGACATTCTGTTCGCCGACGAGCCCACCGGCAACCTCGACAACAAAACCGGCGCGCGCATCGCCGAGTTGCTGTTTGCGATGAACGACGAAAACCGCACCACGCTGGTGCTGGTCACGCACAACCCCGACCTCGCCAACCGCTGCCGGCGCATCTTCACGATGGACGACGGGCGGCTCGCCGAGCAAAACCGCGCATGAGCCTGCGCCAACAACTGCGTTTCGCGGCGCGCCAACTGGGGCGCGAGTGGAAGGCCGGCGAGTTGTCCATTTTGCTGCTGGCGTTGATTATCGCCATCGCCAGCCACACCGCCATCGCGCACTTCACCGAGCGCATCAGCGTGACGATGGCGGCGAGCGCCAACGACATTATCGGCGGCGACCTGGCGCTGATGAGCAGCCGCCCGGCGGAGCGCGCATTGCTTGAAAAAGCCGATGAACTCGGGCTCAGGCGGGCGCGCGCGGTGCAGTTTGCGAGCGTGCTCAGCGCCGGCGATGAAATCCTGCTGGTCGGCGTCAAGGCGGTGGACGATGGCTATCCGTTGAAGGGCAGTTTGAAGGTCGCCGACCGCTTGTATGGTGCGACGCGCGCCGTTCAATCGGGACCGGCGGTCGGCGAAGCGTGGGTGGAGGCGCGTGTCATGCGCGCGCTCAAACTGGAGCCGGGCGACCTCATAGAACTCGGCAACACGCGCCTCGCGGCTAGCCGCATCCTCGCCTTCGAGCCCGACCGCGGCAGGAATTTCTACGGCTTCACGCCGCGCGTGCTGATTAGCGAACACGACCTGGACGCGACCGGCATCATCCAACCGGGCAGCCGCGTGTGGCACCGCAACATGTTCGCCGGCGCGCCGCGCGCGGTCGGGGAATACCGCGCCTGGGTCGAGCCGCGCCTGGCGCCGGGGCAGCACATTCGCGGCCTCGGCGAGGAGCGCCCGGCGGTCGCCGAAGCGCTCGGCAAGGCGCAACAATATATGGGGCTCGCGAGCCTCGTGGCGCTGCTGCTGGCGGCGGTCGCCATCGCCGCGAGCGGTCGGCATTACAGCGAGCGGCACTACGACACCAGCGCGCTGCTGCGCTGCATGGGCTGCAAGCAGCGCGACATTCTCATCATTTACCTCGCGCAGTTGCTGGCGCTGGCGCTGGCGGGCGGCGTCATCGGCGGCGCCGCCGGCTGGCTCGCCCAAGCCGGGTTGCTGGCGGTCATCGCGCCGCTACTGCCTTCGGTCATCGCGCCGGCTTCGTGGGCGACTTTCGGCGCCGGGTTGATGCTGTCGTTCGTCGTCCTCATCGGCTTCACGCTGCCGTCCATACTGCGGCTGAAATCGGTCTCGCCGCAGCGCGTGTTGCGCAACGACCTCGCGCCGTTGCCGGCGTCGGCGTGGGGGGTGTATGGCGGCGCGGCGGCGTTGGTGGCGGCGATGATGTGGTATTACACCGGCAACCCGGTGCTGACGCTGGGGATGATGGCGGGCGCGTCGGCGGTGCTGGCGGTCACCGCCGTGTTGTTGCGCGGCTTGTTCGCGTTGCTGGGCAAGGCGTTGCCGGGGATGCCGGTGAAAATCCGCGCCGGCTTGCGCAATCTGGTGCGGCGGCGGCGCGAGGCGGTGGCGCAGACGATGGCGTTCGGGCTGACCATCATGGCGATGCTGGTGGTGATTTTCATTCGCACCGAGTTGATTGGCGCGTGGCAGAACAGCATTCCCGATGACGCCCCCAACCACTTCGTGCTCAACATACAAAAAGACGACGGCGCGGCGTATCGCGATTATCTCAACGACCAGCAAATCAACGGCGGGCTGTTGTATCCGGTGGTGCGCGGGCGGCTGGTGCGGCTGAACGGCAAGCCGATGGTGGAGCATGTCAGCAAGGAGGAGAAGCACGATGAAAGCCTGCGCCGCGACCTCAACCTCACTTGGTCGCGGACGCTGCCGCCGGACAACGAAATCATCGCCGGGCGGTGGTGGGATGATGAGGCGGTGGCGGATGCAGAGGCGGAGGCGCTGGTGTCGGTCGAGTCCGAGTTGGCGCAACGGCTCAACATCGCGCCGGGCGACCGTCTGACGCTGTTCACCGGCGAGCAGGAATGGCACGCGCGCGTCAGCAACATACGCCGCGTTCAGTGGGACAACTTCAAGCCGAATTTCTACCTCGTCTTCAGCCCCGGCGCGCTCGACCACCTGCCGTCAACCTGGATTAACGCCTTCCACTTGGACGGCGACGACAAGAGCAAACTGGTCGGCTTGGTGAAACGCTTCCCTTCTATCACGCTGCTGGAAATGGACGCGATTCTCAATCAGGTGGCGAACATCATCCGCCAAGTCACGCTCGCCGCCGAAGCCATCCTCGCCTTCGTGCTGGCGGCGGGCGTGGTCGTGACCCTGGCGGCGGTCGCCTCAAGCATGGACGAGCGCCTGCGCGAAGGCGCGTTGCTGCGCACGCTGGGCGCCGAGCGCGCGCTGTTGCGGCGCAGCCAGTGGAGCGAATTCGCCGGCATCGGGCTGCTCGCCGGACTATTCGGCGTGCTCGGCGCGGAGGTCGTCAACGCGCTACTCTACCAACGCGTGTTTGAACTTGAGTACGCGCCGACTTGGTGGGCGTGGCCGCTCGTGCCGCTACTGTCAGCCGCGCTCATCGGCTTGACCGGCGTCACCAGCAGCCGCCGCATCCTGCGCCAAAGCCCGGCGGCGATCTTGCGGCGGGGTTGATGCGCGTCGATGGCGTTCACCATCCAGCCCGCCGACCTGCAAAGCGCGGAAACCATCGCCCTGCTCGAGGCACACAGGCGGTGGATGAAAGCGTTCACGCCGCCGGAATACGTCTGGGCGCTACCAGTGGACGCGTTGCGCGCGCCCGACATCAGCGTCTGGATCGTACGCGATGACGACTCCAACCGATTAGCCGGATGCGGTGCACTCAAACGACTCGACGACCGCCACGGTGAAATCAAGTCGATGCGAACGGTGGAAAATTATCTGCGGCGCGGGGTGGCGAAGTCGCTGCTTGAGTTTCTGATTGACGAAGCGCGCCGCCGCGAGTTTGCGCGCCTCAGCCTTGAAACCGGCGCGCACGATGCGTTCAAGCCGGCGCGCAAGTTATACGAAACAATGGGTTTTGCATACTGCGGCGCTTTTGCCGATTATCCGCAAAACCCCCACAGCGTCTTTATGACGCAGGCGTTATGTGACGAAGATGACGCTATTCGCTGAGCCGGCCCGTTAAAACAGCACGCATGCACGTCAACGTCTTCTTCCAATGGCTCGAAGGATTGTGCGACCCGTTCCCGCCGCCGCAACCGCCGCGTCCGCCGGCGACCTTGTCCGGCTTCGTGTTGCATTACGCCAAACCGTTCTGGCCGCTGTTGCTGGCGAGCGCCATTCTGTCCACGGTCATCGCGTTAATCGAGGTGTCGTTGTTCGCCTTTGTCGGCAACTTGGTTGACTGGCTGTCGACGTCGGCGCGCGAGACCTTCTGGCAGACCTACCGCTATCAACTGATTGGACTCAGTCTGGTGGTGTTGGTGGTGTTGCCGGTGCTTAAATTTTTCTACGAAGGCATCGTCCATCAGGGCATGCTCGGCAACTTTGCGATGCGCACGCGCTGGCAGGCGCACCGCTACCTGCTGCGCCAGAGCATCGAGTTTTTTCAGAACGACTTCGCCGGGCGCGTCGCCGCCAAGATGATGCAGACATCGCTCGGCGTGCGCGAGGCGGTCATCAAGGTGACCGAAGTGCTGCTCTATGTCGCGGTTTATTTCACCGGCGCGGTTATTTTGTTCGCGTCCAGCGACCTACGGCTGACCGCGCCGATGGTGCTGTGGCTCGCCGGCTATCTGTGCGCAGTGCGCTACTTCGTGCCGCGCCTGCGCCGCGCGTCAATGGAGCAAGCCGAAGCGCGCTCGATGGTGACCGGGCGCGTGGTGGACAGTTACACCAACATCACCACGGTCAAGATGTTCGCCCACGCCGAGCACGAAGACCGTTACGCGCGCGAAGGGATGGATGTTTTTTTGGACACGGTGTACCGGCAGATGCGGCTGGCGACGCTGCTGACCACCACGCTCACTTGCATGAACGGCATCCTGCTGTTTTCCATCGCCGGCACATCGGTATGGCTCTGGCAGCAAGGCGCGGTCACCACCGGCGCCATCGCGTTTGCCGTGGGTTTGGTGTTGCGCTTGCAGGGCATGTCGCAGTGGATTTTGTGGGAGATTGCGGGTTTGTTTGAAAACATCGGCATCATCGAGGACGGCATCAACACCATCTCGCGCGAGATCGCCATCACGGATGACCGCGAAGCCAAAAACCTGGTGGTCACCGGCGGCGAAATCGCCTACCGCGACATTCACTTCAACTATGGCCACGCCCACCGTGGCGGCGGCGTCATCGAAGGGATGTCGTTGACCGTCGGCGCCGGCGAAAAAATCGGCGTGGTCGGACGCTCGGGCGCGGGCAAATCAACGCTGGTGAGCCTGCTGCTCCGGTTCTATGACTTGGAGCAGGGCGCGATTTGGGTGGATGGCCAGGACATCGCGCGCGTCACCCAGGACAGTTTGCGCTCGCACATCGGCATGGTGACCCAGGACACGTCATTGCTGCACCGCTCAATTTTCGACAACATTCGCTACGGCAAAGCCGACGCCACCCTTGAGACGGTCGTGGCGGCGGCGAAAAAAGCGCGCGCGCACGACTTCATCCTCGACTTGGTCGATTCGCGCGGACGCGAAGGTTATCAAGCGCATGTCGGCGAACGCGGCGTCAAACTCTCCGGCGGCCAACGCCAACGCATCGCCATCGCGCGCGTGCTCCTGAAAAACGCGCCGATATTAATCCTGGACGAAGCCACCAGCGCGCTCGACTCCGAAGTGGAGGCGGCCATTCAGGAGAGTTTGTACAGCCTGATGAAAGGCAAAACCGTCATCGCCATCGCACACCGCCTGTCCACCATCGCCGCCATGGACCGGCTGGTCATCATGGACTCGGGCAACATAGTCGAACAGGGAAGCCACGACCAACTGCTGAAAAACGGCGGACTATACGCGGAACTATGGGCGCGCCAATCCGGCGGCTTCCTCGCGCATGAGGGAATGGAGGTGGTTAAGGTTGCGTGAGGGGGGTGGTGTCAGGCGGGGCGGAATTGACTTGCTGAAAGACTTCAACATCAAAAGATTGCACAGCGACGATTTTTTCCTCTTGGATTAGCATGCGGTTGTTTTGCAATCGCTTTTCGTTGAGGAGAACCCTGGAGTAATCAATTTGGATAGAAATGGTGGAGTCTTCATCCCTGAAACCACTCCATAGGGGGATCAAGCAAAGCCATTTATGGTTTTCATTTTCAGGGATTTCAAGCGGCCATCCCACATAAACTTCCTTGCTTTCCAGGTAACCAGGATTATTTCCCGCCGGACTATTTTTTCCAAAATAAACTGGTCAAATTCATTTCCGGCAAGTTCTTTCAGTTTTAATTTGTTCCGCCATTCCTGACCGCATTTGTTGGCAAGATATACGGTTGCTGTACCCAATGAGCGAAGAAAAAAAGAAAGCGGGAGTGTCCAAAGCAAGGCTTTTTCGGGCTGTAACAACGAATAATTCGGGAATAGCCGGAAAGCAAAAATGAGCAACGAATAAGATAAAAACAACAGGACAAGCCCCGCCGTAATGGTCCGAAAATACAAAACATAACCCGTGTTTCTGGGCCAGAACCAACGACAAATCGGCGCATCATAAACAATGTATCCGCTCGCCAATAAAGACAACACACCCAATACAAGGCCGCTTCCAAACGAAGAAATCAATCCGATTTCTCCACGGATGATTCCTTGGATTTCGCTCGTCTCCCCAACACATCATATTTTCTCATTTCTTCTGTTTTTCTTTTCACTTCGGGGTCTTCAAGAAATTCCTTCGGGTCCACTCGAACTCCACCCCCCTTGCCCACATGAATCTCAAACGTTATGGGGGGAATCTCTTTTTCTGACATGTTCGCCTCCAGTTTGGTTTCGCTAACGAACGGTCATAATACCACAAGTGTCAACCCGCCCGTCAACCCACCCTGAAATCAGTTGCCACCAAATGAAATTCTACGGTGTAGTTGCCAATAAACCCCAAACTGCCAGTGAGTAATACACGTTCTGTCATGTAGATTCCCCCCCCCCCCCCCAGATGGAGTTTGTTAGCAAAATACTTTAAATAGATATCGCATACTTTAAGGAAATGCGCATGCCGCATCAGCGGCGTTTTCTTGTAGATGTTAAATATCTCTTGATGCGACATATCGCTTTTATACATACCCTGAAAAATTCTATAAACCCCGTCACCGGCATAGCGTTGCAGGACAGCCGAATCGTAATCGGGATGCGTGGATACGGTCTTCAGTATTTTTTGTATTTTATCAACGGCCACATCAAAACCTTCGTTATTAACCGCGCGAAAATTCCAAAACGCCAAATCCGAGTCAATGTTAAATTGGGCTTTGAGGTAGCGATTGAGCAAATCATTTGCTTCCGTATAAACCGTTTCAAGATTGTTGCTGGCATTGCCAGCGTGCGCGCGGTATGCCGTCAGGCGGGGGCGCAGCGTGGACATCTTGACGTGCGGGAGCAGTTGCAGAATCAGCGACAAGTCGCAACAAATTTTGTATCGCGTTTCGTATTTCGCATTGTATTTTTTCAACACACTCGCGCGCATCATCTGCGAAGCATGCCGGGTCAGCGATGTACCAAACACGGGAGCGCAACGAGACGCCATCCAATCGGCGGCCACCGATGGCTTGCCGACACGCTTGAACTTGGGCGTCCCGGTTTTGAACCTTGCCAACTGCCCTGACATCACACCGATTTCCGGATGCTTGAGTAGATAATCGCGCGAGATTTCCAACCGCCTCGGGTGGCTAATGTCGTCGTGTTCGGCGATTGCAAGATACTCACCATCCGCTAAATCAATGGCAAGGTTATACGTCCTGGCAATTCCGAGATTGCCATCGTTGGCGAAATAGCGAATGCGCGGGTCGTTATACGATTGAATAATTTGCGCGGTGCCGTCGGCGCTACCGTCGTTGATAATGATGAACTCAAAATTCGACAGGGTTTGATTCAAGATGCTGTCAATCGCTTCACCGATAAATTTCTCAGCATTATACGCCGGCATTAATACACTGACGCTTGGTCTCATTTTCTTCTCTGTGGTTTGTGTAAAAGGTGGTATGACTTGCGGAGGAAAGTACGGTATCACAGCCGTAACTACTTGTCATTCTCGAAGGGTAGAAAAAGAACCCCCCACTCCGTCATTCTCGAACGGTAGAAAATAGGGAGCCCAACTTCGTCATTCTCGAATGATAGAAAAATAAGGAGCGGTAGCGACTATATTTTTCATCACCTTCGGGAATCTCCCTAAGGCTACCGTGGACTTCAACAAAGCCTGTGCCAGTCTTAGGGAGATTCCCGAGGACGCAAGTGTCCGGTAAGCCGCCGCTTAAAAGAAAAAGCGCGGCGGCAACGGACACTAACGCTCGAGAATGACGAAGTAGTGAGAATGACGATGCAACAGCCCCCATCACACCACACACAAACCACCTACCCCGACAAATGCTTTCGTTTCAATTTTTCTATCAACGACTCCCGCGGGAAGTCGGCGTTTTTGTTGAAGCCGGGGTGGGCGCTGGCGCGGCTGTTCCACCATTGTAGGGCGTAGGTGTGTTCGCTCCAGGTTAGACCATCGGCAAAGGTTTGGTCGAAGATGGTTTGCCAGTCGGGCGATGTGATTGGATAAAAAACTTCGGGGGGTTGTGCGGTGTTCAGCAAATCGAAATAGCGCAAGGTGTCTGTGAATGGCAGGGGTCCGCCGATGGAGCCGTATCGCGAGCCTTCGCGTCCTTGAAATTTTATTCGCCGGCGCAGTTTGCGTAATTTGGTCTTGGCGCTGTCCCATTTATTGATGCGCGGAAAAGCCATGCACGCGTCGCGTAACGCGAAGAGCGCATCCTGCCCCCTCCGCACTCCCGCCGTCGCTATCAAAAACGCCGGCTTTTACCGCCTCGGCGAGCGCACGGTCAAATTCATCCTCAGCCTGCTCGGCGGGTTTCGCATCTTTGGGCATCGTTCGGCTCATTTTATTTTATGCTTTCGTTTCAATTGCTCTATCAACGACTCCGGTGGGAAGTCGGCGTTTTTGTCCAACCCGTCAGCCTTCGCTCGGCTATTCCACAACTGAACGGCATGGGTATTTTCGGTTATATTGTGTTCGATGCCGCTTGTGAAAATACTTTTCCAATCGGGTGCTGCCACTGGATAAAACACTTCAGGGGATTGACCCAAATGCAGTAAATTATGATAACGCAAAGCATCGGTGAACGGCAACGGTCCGCCCACGGAACCGTACCTTGTGCCTTCACGACCGGCAAACTTAATCCGCCGGCGAATTTTTCGCAGTTTGGTTTTGGTTGAATCCCACGGCATTATCTTGGGAAATTTCTCACATGCCGTCAGCATCTTTTGTATCACATCATCCCACCCGCCAATCATTCCGTTGGCGGCATGCCCGTCTCGTTCCAAACCAAATACAAACGAATCGCCGAAATCAAACGGCTTAATGCAAACCGTGTCCATATCCGCATAATATCCACCCACCTTGCAAAGCATTGCATAGCGAAACCAATCGGAAAAACTGGCAACCGAATTGTGGTCGTCGTGGAACATATTGTGCATCGGCAATATTTCGTTGGCATCCTTGACAATTACCCCCCCCTCTGGGATGCCTTGCACGTCGTCATAGACGTACAAATGGAATTCGTGACCATTATCCAGGAACGATTGAATGCACAATTGCTCCAGTTTGGAAAGCGGCTCGCCGATCCAGAAGGATTGAATAATAGGTAGTTTCATTTTGCTTTTCACCTGTGGGTCGGTGCGCTATTTTCGCGGGTGGATATTGGGCGTGTTAATTTTCACTCGGTTGTCTTGCAACCTGCGTGGGTGAGTTAAATAAAACCACCGGCGGCGGTATGTTCGGATACGGGCATTTAGCCAAGCCGATCGAGCAATCCAAAATGACCGTCCGCTACGCTTTGCAGTTGTGCGATGCAAGGTTGTTTCCACTTCGCTGTGAAATGCAACCGCCGGGAGCACATTGTAATGTCGGACTTTGTGATACCAACTTTCATTCCAATAGGCATCAATGACAATTCGCATTGGAATCGCATGATTTGCTAATTTGGCAGCCCCGGCCGGGGTGACTAAATATGCCATTGCGTAATGCTGAGTTTTTTTGCACTGCACCAATGCATGATTATTGGGCAGTTGGCAAATCGTGGTCTTTACTTTTGGTGTTGCGGTTTTATCAACAAAACTGCGCCCGCCCAAGTTAACCAAATCCCATTGCCACCTGCAGTTAACCAACTCGTCAATCACGCCAAAGAAATCATCGCTCCAAACCGCGTCGTCTTCAAGTATTAAAGCGGCTGGTGTATCCATTTTGGCGATACGTTGCCACAAGCGGTAATGCGAAAAATAGCATGCACATTCACCATGCCCCAGCTTTCGCCCGTAAACTCGCCATGCAATATCATGGCGAATCTTACCTTGCCATTCGCCAATCTCGGCTTTGCCGTCCACGGCATCGACAATTTCATAGTTAACCATGGACGCATCAAGTCGGGTCTTAATTGTTGCCCGACGGTCAGTTTCCCGAGCAAGCGAAATTACATAAATTGGGATGTTCATTTTTTATTTAATCAATTTATCCATATCCGAATGATTGCCAATCCAACACCAAATAATTCCCGTTTTTGACTTGTATCCAAGTGCGCGATAATCGGCGTCCACCCGAACTGTCCAATAAGTTTCTTTTCCGGCAACCTTCTTGAAATGCAACGACGGGTATTTAGGGTTCTCTTTTAAACGCAGAAATTGACTCCTTGCTTTGATTTGAATTGCTTTTGGCAACGCATAAAAAAGTTTTTTAAATTTTTCACTCGTGCTATGTCTCATGGCTACAACGGCGAGGTTTTGCCGTCGCGTTCATCTTGCAATGCTTCGTTAACTATGTCATCAAAATCACCGGCTTTTACCGCCGTGGCGAGTGCACGGTCAAATTCATCCTCTGCCTGCTTGGCGGGTTTCGCATTTTTGCGCGTCGCCGACTTGTTCTGCACTGCGCGAACCGATTTGGCTTGAGCGGATTTTATTTGCGTGAATTTTTTTGCTTGCATCGACATTTTCATAACCTCTTGGTTGCTGTGGATGAAGTGCGCGAATAATAACGACCGCTTTTGCCATCGTCAAGTTCGGCTCATTTTATTTTATGCTTTCGTTTAAGTTGCTCTATCAAAGAGTTATGCGGGAAGTCGGCGTTTTTGTCGGTGCCTAATCTACGCCAATGCTCGTTCCACAAATGAATTGCGAATGTGTTCGGGGTAAATGGCGAATGGTCGGCAAAGGTTTCGTCAACAATGCTGTCGCAGTTTTCCCAATGGATGGGGTAAAACCAAGTTTGCGGTTTGGCTTTTTCAAACAAGTTGTAATGTTTTAAGGCTGCTGACAATGCAACCGGACCGCCGACCGTGCCAAAACTCGCGCCTTCCCGCCCGCGCCGCATTAATCGCATTTTAAACTTACGCCGCCGTAATTTATTGCTGTCCCACGGGCTGGTTTTGGGAAAGTCCCGGCATGATTTTTCCAACTCAGCAAACACCGCCGACCGCCCTCCAAGCACAGCCGTTCCGGTAATGCTGAATGTGCTGCGCCCAACAGTAAACTCATCGCCAAAATCAAACGGTTTGATGCAGACCATATCCATATCCACCCAAAACCCGCCGACCTTACAAAGCATTGCATAGCGAAACCAATTGGAAAACCCGCCATACCCGCCATTTTTATATTTGAAAATGGTGCTACTCGGCAGGATTTCATTTGCATCTTTGATAACACAGCCATCGGGAATGTTTTTCACTTCGTCATAAACATATAAACGGAATTCGTGGCCATTTTCCATAAACGATTGAATGCACAACCGTTCAATTTTGGATAACGACTCACCAATCCAAAGCGATTGAATTATGGGAAGTTTCATTTTTTCAGCCGTGTGATAAATTCAATTTCGCTGATGGGTAACTGGTTTTTTCTGAGGGCGGCTCATTCAGCCTGAGGTGCGGTGACACAGCATGAACCAGCTGTTTCGGTAAGCATCTTTATGATGACGCACCGTATATCCGTTATCCGCAATGAGGCTATTTAAGTTTTCGAAATAGGCAATGTTGTCTACGCCGTCAAACGAGCGGTTGTGTGCAAAGAGCAGATAGTCAAAATGCCGGTAGTAAGGCTCCAACGCTTGCCTGGTTGGTAGTGGCATTTCGTTCACGCTGAATGTGGCAATAAGCAGGGATGTTGCCGATTGCTGCGGCAGTAATGCCGGCATATCAAGCGGTGAAAACTCCACACCGCTTATGTCGTTGGCGCATAAGTAGTCCTTTTGTAATTCCAACATCTCCTCAAGGTCGGCAATAATGTAGCGTCCGTTGTATCCGAGTCGCTTGACGAGACGGCAAAAATTCCCGTATCCGCCGCCGATTTCAACGATGTGAGAAACTGACTTCGGCACAGAAAACCCGAGTTCGACATGCAAAAGATTGAGGTAATACATGTGTTGAATGGTTAACGGGCTCGCCTGCGGTAGTAACTCAAACTGGTGGGGCGTGCCCACACGACTATCTGATGTTTGGGGCCGTAAGACATCTTGATAAAACTGACTTTTCAACAATTCTGCGTAATACAACTGGGCTAACTTTTGTTGGTTTGGATGAAGCACTCGGCTGATGGTCTTTTGCCGCAAAAAAGATTGCGGGAATTGTTTCCATTCGGCAATAATCTGTTGTGGCAGGCTGTCCCACAACGGCCCCGACGTTTCGGGAGGGATAGTTCTGCTTCGACGGCGTTTCCACCGCCCGATAATATCCTTAAACATACCTTCTGTTCCTACCATTGTCTAAAAACGATTGGGCGCATAATTTCTCCAAATTGTAAAGCGGATAGCCAATCCAAATGATTGGATTATTGGTAAATTCATTATTATCGTGCCCTTTGTGGTGACAGCGTTGTCGGTAAAAGTGGTGGTGGTTGGCGGTAAGGTGACGGCAAGAAAAATGCCTAGGACATGACGGCGTGAAGAGCAGATTATACGCATTTTTGAATGATGACTTGGGGGTAAGCGGAAAGAACGCAATACTCACCGATGTGGCGATTTAAGAAGTGGTCAATTGCATGGCGGGGTTGATGTCCAGTGTACTCCGCATGCCCAATTGCATAATCGTCCCACACCAACACACCGCCGTCACCAAGCACTCGCCACGATAGATAAGTATCAATTAAAACATTATCTTCAAAATGCCCGGCGTCAATATAAACCACATCAAACATTTCGCCGTCGTTAATCAATTTTGACACCGCGCTAAAAGTGTCGGATTTTATTTTTCGCAGTCGTTTGGCGAATGGCACGGTGACCTCGTCAAAATGGACTTCCGCTTCATCCAAGTTTGTCAGCCTTCCGATGTATTCTTTCCAAGCGTCAACGCAAGTGATGTTTGCGTCTGGAAATAAGTGCGCCCACACCACAGCGGACCCGCCTTGATAACTGCCCAATTCCAAAATCCGGGACGGGGCAATTGTAATCGCGCCTTTCCAAACAATATATGAACCGTGCATGGGTGGGAAGTCGTCATGGTTAAATGCGTCATGTAACTCGCCACTGTACTGTGCCTGCCAATATCGGTAATCACACCAAGATTTTTCGAGGTGCGGACGCAAAATCTTACCGAGTTGCCAATACCGTTTACGGAATCGTTTGCGGAAAATCGCCGGGCGTTTGATGATATTTTTAAGCATATTTTCTGTCCGTTACTTAACAGCCGACATGAACCAGCCGGTGGCAGTTGCCCAAACGCCTTTGTTGATTCCCCCGGCATAGGTTCCGACCTTTCCAAACTTTCTTCGCGCATAAATAATGTCCTTGGTGTGTGCTATGAAACGGTTAAGGTTTTGGAATTTTCCCGAATATATCATGTGGGCGTTGGTACTCTTCCCCCAAGTCAGCGCCTGAAAATCGGCTTTGGAAAATCCGGCACGCGCGAGCGTTTCTTTCCACCAACTCGGTGTTGCCCTGAAGAAATCATCGGGGGCGGCGTGAATCCTGAACATAAAAGGCACGGTGATATGGGCGACCGCCCCGGGTTTCAACGTCCGGTGTATCTCACGCAAGACATACTCGGCATCGTAAATATGTTCCAGCGTGTTCAGGCTGATCGCGCAGTCAAAGTAATTGTCTTCGTACGGGATTTTGTCGCCGGATTGAATCAAGTGAGTGGGCTCCATCGCCGCGCTGATATTTACTGATTCAATTTCAAGGTCGTCCGGTAACAAATGCATATATTTGGCTTGGCGCCCGCCGCCGACATCAAGGCAGCGACCGTGCACTGTGACGGATTGCAATTTCTCATATTGAAGTTTCCGCAAGATGGAAGTGCCCGGATATTTTTCGCGCAGTCGGCGCATTCGTTTCCATGTTGGAAGCGGAGGGTGAACAGGCGTAAAAATCATGCCGCCGGTCGATTCCGCCGACTGGTCGGGTTCAATCAAGCCCCGCTCGACCAATGCGTGATAGTTTTCAATTTTTGGTCTTTTCGGTCCTTTCATGGATGTTTTCATGCGAATGTGAATCAAGGCGGCGTTTTCAATGCCGGGCATGTAACTGCCGTGGCACCACTTATCCCCATCGGGGAATATGTGAGGCTTTTCAAGCCGTGCCAGAGTTGCCAGACGGTGCATGACGCCTTCGTCGTGGTGGCAGCCTTCGCCGCTGAACTGCGCCATTTCATCTTCCCGGATGTGTGGTCTTAACATTGTTCTTATGCCCCGCTCCAAACGCCAAACCGCGCCACCCCAATAAGGATATTTCCGGTTTGTCAGGTGGGGAAATTTTTCTTGCACGCTTTTGAACAGTCGCTTCTGAAACTTGGTGGACATGCCGACCCCGCTGATGTCTTCAAACACATCTTCCTCCATCCCCTTCCTTGTGAACATGTCTATATCAAGCATGACCACAATATCATAATCGTCAAATTCCTCGTCAAGCATATAAAGTTTTTGGCATTGAGCGCTGAGATTAGACCTGAAAACATTGCCCCGTAAAAGTCTGTATTCGGCGCCGACTTTCTCCGCATAGCGGGATATGTTGGCGATGGAGAGATGCTCCAGTTCTCCGAGTTCACCGCTCCAGTGCTGCAGGATTATTTTTTTCATTGCTCCAACTCCCACTCCCGTGCCGGCAGGTTGGTGATTTTCCAAAGCGTGCCGGCGTCAAACGCATCGGCGCCTCTTAACTGGATATGCACAAACTTCGTGCTCTCGGTTCGCATATCGTTCAGGTGTTTTTTATTTTCGGAATCAAAATACCAATGAACATAACTGTTCCAGCCGTTGTCCAGTTCCACATAATCCATGTTCGCCACGAACAGCATGGTGTGAAGATAATTTTGATCCGAGAGGTATATGCTCCTCAATCCTTTCCATTTCATATACCTCATATATTTTTTGAACGGGATGAATTTCTCCCGCGCTTTCAGCAAGCCCTTGTTTGAATACAGGGTCAGACCGGCATTATAAACTTTCAACAACCCTTCCCCGGTTCTCGGCATCTCCACTTTCCAGCGGCGCTTCACTGCCCGCGCCCATTTTTCGTCTCTGACGCCGGAAATCTTTCCGGTTAATTGCGCCCTGTGTTTTGGTTGACACGGCTCCGTGCATATTCCTATTTCGGCGGTGAAGTCTTCAAATATGTTTTCCTTCAGCCCGTCCACGGCGAAGATGTCCATGTCGGCATATAATACATTATCGTAGTCGTGGAATGACTCGTCATAGATGGGTTTGAAGCAACCATACACCGCGGCATACCTTTTCATGTTGGTAACGAAGCGAGGGTTGTCTTCAAACAGATAGTCGGCGCCTATGCGCCGGGCATAGTCTTCCATGTTTTGCTGTCCGACTTTACAACCGGCGGGAATTTCGCCGTCCCAGTATTGATAGATTAAGTTTTTCATTTTAGAGTTCTCAAAAAGGTTTTGATTTTTCTCTTAACCATCTTGCGCTTGTATCTTGGAAAAAACCTTTGCCAATAATGGGCAAGTTGAATAAACTCATACATCAGGTTCATTTTATGCCACCTTCTGATTAGTCCAAGGTCACGCCGGTCTTTCCTTTCCCGGCGCAATCTTTTCATGTTTATCAGCACCGGCAAACTGACAAACTTTATGCCGTAAAAATAAAAATACAAGCGCGGGTCGTCCAACAACTCGGCGAGCGAGCAGTCGGCATACTGCGCTTTCTCGTTGCTCATAGATATGCCGACATCGTTTGTATTCAGTGCCTCCCCGCTTGCGCTGATATAGTCTAGATCGTTCGCCACTCGCACCCCATACACTTCCATCACGGAACTGCCGTGAATGGCAAAGCGCTCGCTTACCCCTCTATCGTTTATGGCGGCGGCATAACGAAAAAAGCGTTCGTTAAAAGCCGGGGAGTCAATGGGCGTTGCGTGAGCAAGGAAATGTATGCTGTTGGCGTTGAAAAATGTTTTCGCCATGCAAATTGTTTCGGCGTGGTCGTCTGTTATGTGCAACGACTCTTTTCCCATTCCGATAAAGTCCCGTATGTTCTCTTTGACCGGTACGACATCCTCATGGTTTTTTACTTCAAATAAAATCACATAAAACGACCGCTCTCCGGTAAAACAATTCTTTACCTTGCTTCTGGTGCCGGGAAATTTTTCCTTGTGCGTTCCGTCCCAGAAAATGTCGGGGTATAGGTGCCTAATCGTATTCACCGCCATTCTCATTCCCAGTGCCGGTATCTTTTTGCGGCAGATTATTTTTCCCGCTTCCGTCAGCATGGATTGAATCGTCTCAATCTTCGCCGATGCACAGGGATATACAACAGCCAGATAACAATCGCTTTTCAAGCGGCAGTATTCCAGCGCCATGTAATCCAGAATGTCGGGATCAAGACCGCGTTTTTGGAAAAATCCCCAGCTGCTGTCGTAGCGTTCTTGTGTATCTAGGACTTGGCATGTCAGAGGAGTGTTGTAAAGCAAACAGGCGGCGATGCGGTGAGCTCCGTTCATCGCCGTGCGGTTATGGGTTATCGGCACTGCTTTCGTGTCGTCAAATCCGTGTTTCTTAATTGAGTTTAGTAACGTTTCGTAGTTTGTTACGAATTCGGAAATGCCGGATTTTTCCACTTTGCCGTGGCGGAACTCTATGCCTTGATTCATGGCGAGGATGTGGGATTCATAGACCTTTCGCCCCCATTGGGCGGAGGGGTTTTGCTCGCGCAGTCGTGCGTAGACGTGCTTGGCGCAGATGTCCAAGCGTTGCGGTGTGAGCAAGTGGGTGGGGGAGATGTGTTGCTCCATTATGGAATTTGCTTCCAAGTTTTATCCGTGCCGCGATTTTTGCCAAACATCATTGTCAATTTCCTGTCAAAGGATTAGGGGTGTGCATTGTATTCAAAAAACGGGCGAGCGTCGCCGCTCGCCCGTTGAGGTTTTGGTTACTGATCACGTACATGCTCAAGCCACTTTTCAATGAAATTGTGAAACGGGCCAGTCTGATCTTTTATTGCTCCAATGGTATTCGTTGTTATTAGTTTGGCTGCATATTCCGGCTCACCTCTCCAATCAGCGTAGTAACCAAGCACTTCCACAGGACGATAATGAGGACACCAAACCGGCAATTTTCGATAACCAGCAATGTACACATAATCGCCAATCACTTTCACCAACGCAACTGGCTTGTGGTGCGACATAATCAAAACAATATGACCGGATTCCATTTCTCTTGCAAATGGAACGAATTTCTGTTCATTTGGTGGCAAAGTAGAACTATCTATTTCGTTCAAATTTTCAGTTTCCTTACTAAAATCCAGCCCAATAAAGCCGTACGCGAGGCATTGCACGGTATAAAACATAGAATTTTCAGATTCGTTTGGATGCAACTGCATCCGCCAATACTGCGGTTCATTTTCTGACATTTTAGATACTCCGGTTGATGTTAAAAGCGCGCGGATTGTAGCAAAAACTCGTTCCCGCCGTCATTCCCGCAGAACTTGCCCCCGCAGTGTGTTAGCGGGGGAGGCGGGAATCCAGTCGCCAGGGATGGCAGACTTGCCCCTCCCACGTCCGCCGTCCACCGATAAAAGACGCTGGATTGCGCTCAAAAGACTGCGGGAATGGCGTTGTTTGGGCTCAGCGCCAGTCTTAGGGAGATTCCCGAGGACGTAAGTGTCCGTAAGCCGCCGCAAGAAGAAGCGCGGCGGCAAACGGACACTAACGCTCGAGAATGACGGCGGGGGGGCGCGGCAACGGACACTGACGCTCGAGAATGACGGGTAATCGGGATTTTTGTATTACAATTCAACCAACAGAAACCAAATCATCAATGGGGGAAACGAAAATGACCACACCAAAAAAGTCCGGGGGCGCGACCGTTGGTAAAGGCGGCAAGATTAAGAATGCTTACTATGAATCCGAGTTGGCGCGGATGCAGATTGAGTTGGTTAAATTGCAGGAATGGATACGCAAGGAGGGGCTCAAGGTTGTTGTTTTGTTTGAGGGGCGGGATGCGGCGGGGAAAGGGGGGGTTATCAAGCGCATCACGCAGAACTTGAACCCGCGGGTGTGCCGGGTGGCGGCGTTGCCGGCGCCGACGGAAAGGGAGAAGACGCAGTGGTATTTCCAGCGCTACGCGGAACACCTGCCCGCCGCCGGCGAGATGGTGTTGTTTGACCGCAGTTGGTATAACCGCGCCGGGGTCGAGCGCGTGATGGGGTTTTGCAGCAACGAGGAGTATCAGGAATTCATGCGCTCTTGCCCGGAGTTTGAGCGCATGCTTGTGCGCAGCGGCATTCAGTTGATTAAATACTGGTTTTCGGTGAGCGACGACGAGCAGGAAAAGCGGTTTCAAGCGCGCCGGCTGGACCCGACCAAGCAATGGAAGTTAAGCCCGATGGATATCGAATCGCGAAACCGCTGGGTGGAATACTCCAAAGCCAAAGACGACATGTTCGCCCACACCGATATTAAACAAGCGCCGTGGTATGTGGTTGACGCCGATGTCAAAAAACACGCCCGGCTCAACTGCATCCACCACTTGCTAAGCGCGATTCCGTATCAAGACATCAAAGCCGAGGAAGTAAAACTGTCAGCGCGAAAAAAACAAGGCGCCTATGTGCGCCCGCCGATGTCAGACCAAACTTTCGTTCCGCCGGCTTATCCTTGAGCGTTGCGGTCGTTTTTGGTTCGAAGTTTGCACGAAAATTCCCCGCCTACAACTTACAACTACCCGTCATTCTCGAGCGTTAGTGTCCGTTGCCGCCGCGCTTTTTCTTTTAAGCGGCGGCTTACGGAGACTTGCGTCCTCGGGAATCTCCCTCAGACTGGCGCTGAGTTAAAACAACGCCGTCATTCCCGCAGAGCCTGCCCTCGCAGTGTGTTAGCGGGGGGATGCGGGAATCCAGTCGTACAGGGATGGCAAACCGGAATGCGGCTATGGGGGAGGGGCGACTTGCTGTCCGTGCGTCTGGGTTCCCGCTTCCTCGGGAATGACGGCGGGGGCTTTGTTGGAATTCACGGTAGACTTAGGGAGATTCCCGAGGTCGTAAGCGCCCGTAAGCCGCTACGCGGCAACGGGCGCTAACGCTCGAGAATGACGAGTACTTGGGAATGACGAAGTCGGGGTGTTTGTCTCCGCTTATAAATCGCTCAGCGCCTGCTCCAGTTCAGGAAACGAGCGCGAGTTTTTGAGTTTGTTCAGCAAAGCCGCTTTGTGCTTTTTGCTCAGTTGGGAGCATTGCAAGTAGTCGCCGAAAAAACGCGTGAGGCCGTGGCGGGTTAGTGTGGCGTAGTCTTCGGCGTAGTTCAGTGTGTTAATAAAGTTTTTGAGGCGGCGCTTTACCGGCAGCGGGGTTGTGCTGAATTGGGTTGAGTGGAGGTCGAGCAGGGCGAATGAGCCGTCCGCTTGCGCCAGCACCTGGCCGAGGTGCAGGGCGCGGCAATAGACGCCTTTGCGGTGCAAGGCGCACAGGTAACCGGGCAGACGCGCCAGCGCGCGCCGTTGCTCGTCGGCGCGGTTGGACAGTTGCCGAATCGTCTCGCCCGGCAGCAGCGGGTATATCGCCAGATGGCAATTCAAGTCGCGGCATGCGGCGATTTTCTCCACCGAGACGGAGGCAAAACCGAGCGCCTTGAGCCGGTTGGCGCAGCGCTCGAAGCGAAGCGCATACGGACTCAACCGGTTGGAAGTCAGCCAGCCTTTTTGCCGGAATATCTTGACCACCTTGTCATCGGCGGTGCGATAAACGCTCGGACCACGTTCGCCGTCGGTCAGAACTTCGGCGCCTTCGACCAGCCGCTCAAACTCGTGGCGTGAAAAATTTTCCATGCGGGTATGATAATATAGACGCCCCTCAAGGGTCGGCAAAAGGAGCGTTGAAGTGAAGTTGGCGTTTGCGCTGTTCACCTTTTTTCCCTATGGCGGATTGACCAGGGATGTCGTCGCCATCGCGCGCGTCTGCCGGCGGCGGGGGCATTGCGTCAGGGTGTATGCCGGGGAATGCCGCGGCGCTTTGCGTGACGCATCAATGGGCGTGGCGGATGCCGAAACGGATGTGCGGATGGTGCCGATGCGGACGTGGGCGCGCACCAACCACGGCAAGAACCGCCGCTTCGCCAAGCAATTGACGGGCGCGGTTTCGGAATTTTCGCCCGACTTGCTGGTCGGCTTCAACAAAATGCCGGGGCTTGATGTGTATTACGCCGCCGACGGTTGCTTCGCACAAAAGAGCCGCGAGCGCGGTTGGTTGTATCGAATGATGCCCCGCTACCACCGCCACCTCGCCTTCGAGAAAGCGGTTTTCGCGCGCCAATCCCCGACCCAGATTCTGATGATAGCCGCGAATCAAACGGGCATTTACCGGCACTTTTACGACACCCCCGAAGCGCGCATGTCGCTATTGCCGCCGGGCATTTCGCGCGACCGCATTGCGGGCGACGATGCGCCGGCGCGCCGCGAGCGCTTTCGCAATCAGTGGCAACTGGACGACAACGACAAGGTCTTGCTCGCGGTCGGCTCCGGGTTTCGCACCAAGGGCTTGGAGCGCACGCTGGCCGCGCTCGCATTGTTGCCCGCGCGTTTGCGCGAGCGCGCGCATTTGTTTGTCGTCGGCGGCGACAACGCGGCGCCTTATGAAAAAATAGCGCGGCGATTGGGCGTCCGCTCCGGCGTCCGGTTTGTGGGCGGGCGGGATGATGTGCCGGAGTTTTTGCTGGGCGCCGACTTGTTGTTGCACCCGGCGCGCCGGGAGAATACCGGCACCGTATTGCTCGAGGCGATGGTGGCGGGCTTGCCGGTGATTACCACCGATGTTTGCGGCTACGCGCACTACGTGTTCGATGAGGGCATGGGGGAAGTGCTCGCATCGCCGTTTGAGCAATCCGCCCTGAACCGGAGTTTGCGCCGGCTGCTTGAGGCGGAGCAAAACAGGTGGCGCACGCGCGGGCGGGACTTTGCGCAAAGGGCGGATATTTATGATATGCCGTTGCATGCCTGCCGGCGCATGGAAGCGATTTTGGAGCAGACCACCGCCGAGCAAACACGCGCGCCGTGATTGTGCATCTCAACAAGGAATTCGCCGACGCCTGGGCGGGCGATGACCCGTTCGCCCGGGCGCAGCAACAGCAAGGCGACATTTTCCGCGAAAAGGAGGGGCGGCGCACGTTGCGCTTTGCGCTCGGCGCCAAACACTATTTTCTGAAACTGCATCAGGGCGTTGGGTGGGGCGAAGTGGCTAAAAACTTGTTGCAGTTTCGGTTGCCCGTCACCAGCGCAAGCAACGAATGGTTTGCCATCAAAAAATTGCATCAACTGGGCTTGCCGACCCTGACGGCGGTCGCCTATGGCCGCCGCGGATTCAATCCTGCCAAACAACTTTCCTTCCTGATTACGGATGAACTGACCGACACGATTAGCCTGGAGGAATTGTGCGCCGCCTGGCCGCAACACCCGCCCGACTTTGCGCTCAAACGGGCATTGATTATGCGGGTCGCCGAGACCGCCCGAGCCTTGCACGAAAACGGCGTCAACCACCGCGACTTCTACCTGTGCCACTTGCTCGTGGATGTGTCCATGGGGCGCAAGCATTTGTCGCCTGACAATTTGCGCTTGCATGTGGGCGACCTTCACCGCGCACAAATACGCAAGAAAACACCGGCGCGGTGGATGGTCAAAGACATTGGCGGCGTCTATTTCTCAGCGCTGAACATCGGGCTCACTTCCCGCGATATGCTGCGATTTATGAAAGCATACAGCCGCAAAAACACGCGGCAGGTGGCGGCTGACCGCGCCTTCTGGTTAAAAGTGGCGCGCCGGGCGAGGCGGATTGCGCGCCAAGGGGGTTGACATTTGGTTGCGGGTTGGGTATACCTGACCGCCATAGTTCGCAACCCATTGGAAAAGCCATGAATTCCGACACGCCAACCCACGCGCAAATCGTCATCAGCCTTGTGCCCCTGCCGCCCGAAAAGAAAAAAGCAACCACGCGATATTTGAAGGTACAGCGCACGCTGGCTTCCCTCACTGACCAGGGAGTCTATTCGATTACCCTTCCGGGAAACCAGCCGGGCGAGATTAGGGAGTCCATCAGCGTGCTGCAAAAAAACGCCAACTATCGCATACGGGGTGAGCCGATTATCGTTACTTCCCCCGATGACTCCGCGTATGACTTGCCGGATGAAGACTTGCTGAATGATTTGGCGGAATACTTATACGCCTGGTTGCGCACGCGGGAATCCTTGCGCTACACCCTGGCGGTGTGGGGTTTGAATCAATCCGAAGCCGCCCGCCTGTTTGGTGTGCGCCGGCAAGCGTTGAGCAAGTGGCTTAAAAAAGGCATACCGTCGAAGCGGCTGGACAGCGTGGCGGATTTGGCGGCGGCCACGGATGTGTTGACGCACTATCTAAAACGCGACCGAATACCCGCAGTGGTGCGCCGACCCATACCGGAAAAAGCCGGCAAGTCGTTGCTCGACCTGCTGGGGCGCGGAAAAACCCAAGAGATTCTTGAGACCTGCCGCGCGATGTTTGACTTTCGGGCGGTGTCGTATTGATTAAGCCGCTGAGCGAGCAACTGGCTGATAGACAGACTTGGTGGCGAGTTGCAGAGAAGAACTGGGAGAACCCGCTAGACCCCGGCTTTTCACAAGCAACCGGCGGTCGCTGGAATTCGCCCGGCAGTTTTCCCTGTTTGTATCTGAACGAAGACACGCGCACCGCCCGTCTTAATCTTCGCCGCTTCATTTCCGAATGGCCCTATGAGCCGGAGGATTTACGACCTGACAACGCGCCCAATCTGGTCGGCGCATCGTTGCCGGCGCAGCAGAAAGTATGCGACGCGCACTCCTCCGCCGGGCTGCAAGCGCTTGGCTTGCCGACATCCTATCCCACGGACGCAGCCGGAAAGCCGGTTAGCCATGCGCGTTGTCAGTCCATCGGTCAGCAAATCAAATCGCTCGGTTTGCGCGGCGTGCTTTGCCGCTCGGCGCAGTCTCACCACCGCTCGAACCGCGAGTTGGCTTGGTTTCCGGCCACCGCCGGAAGTCATGCCCAACTCGTGAAAACGCTGACCTTTGATGAGTGGTATTGGGGCGAGGAACACACTGGCAAACTACATCGTTAAAAATTTGAGCGATGTATTTCAGGCGCCCAACAGCGCGTGCGCTTGCCGCGAAATTCCGCGGTTTTTACGACTCGCTGAAAATTCCCGCAAACACTTTCAATTGCTCCGGCTTGTCTTTCCAGTTATCCAAAAAACGCCGCCGGTCTTTTTGCAACAAGCCGCGCATATTCGTTTTTGCGGAACATTCTTTCATCGAATCGAGATCAACAAGCGATATGCCTTTATCGGTGACAAACAAATTGGACGCCTTCAAGTCGCCGTGATAAATCCGCGCCATGCGCATCGCGGTAAACAGTTCTTCAAACCAGGCGAGTTCCTGAGCGGTTGGCTGTTGGAGCGAGTATTTTTTTGCCGCCGACGGACTTTCGTTGAAAGCGCAAACATAATATCCGCGCAAGCGAAACGGTCCCCAGCGGGTTTCCATGAAAGCAATCGGCTCAGGCGTTGCGATGCCGTTGAATTGCAACAGATGGGCGTTGCGCCAGTTGATGCGACTTCGGGTTGCGCGCAGGCAACGCTGCAAGCAGTGGCCGATGTGTTTGATGTTATTGCGCTTGATGACAACGAAGCGCCCGCCCAGGGAAAGGCGGACGACCGTGGCCGAGTTGCCGTCTTTTAGCCGCTCGCCTTTGTTGACCCACGCATCGGGGTCTTGCAAAAAAGACGCCAAATCATCGCACTGTTCGGCGCGCTTCCAAACGGACACCCGGCGCCAACTGGTGTGCGTGGAAAAATCGCTGCATTCACGAAAACACTTCTTGAGATAACGCGACTTGCGCCGCCGCCATGCCTTGCCGATGGCGTGGTCGAGTTTGTCGTCAGCCGCCGCCTGCGCATAATTCGCGGCCAGCGAATCCAAGAACATCTTTCGCTGCAACGGCGCAAACTGGGCTAAAAAGTACGCGAGATTTTGCCGTTGCCATGCGCCGTATTCGGTGCGCGGGCGGCGCTCCACCGAAGCGACATCAACCACAACCGGCTGAGCGCCCGCCAGTAAAAAATTATCAAAATGGGGGTCTGTGTGGCGGCAACCTTGCCGGTGCAACGAAGCGAGCAAGCGCACACTGGCGGTCGCTATGTCTAACTGGTGCCCCGCATGGTTGCGCCACAACTCGCCGAGGCGCTGCGCCTGCTGCAGAAATTCAAACAGTAGTATATGACCACGACCGTCGCAACGACCGGCCAACAACAAGTCGGGCGTCATGATTTTCGCGTCCTTCAAAAGGCGATAACCCGCCAACTCCCGGCGCATGTTGCGCCGCCCCGACGCCGTGTCCGGCATCAACTTGGCAAGCACCGGCAACCCCTTCCACTGCGCCGCCATCACCGCACGCTTGCCGGGCAACAACCGCAGAACGCGTGTGCACCGCAAAGACTCGCCGCCCGCAAGACGAATCTCCGCCGGCATCTCCAACCCACGACGCCCCCGCCGCAACTGCTCCACTATGGACATTGCCGTATTTTCTACGATGTTTTTCTTCTGGGCGATTGCAAAAAGCGGCGGGGAGTCGTTATCAACCGGTGCTTGGAAGACGCCTTGAAATTTATTTTTCCGACTGACTTTTGCGCAACGGCGGCGGTTGGTCGAACACCAGGTTTTTGGCGTTGAGGGCGGTGAATTGGCGGCTTTTGGCGCGGGCGATTAAGATGACGCCGAGTTCTTCGGCCAACTCGAAGCCCATGTGCGTGGCGCCGTTGCGCGAGACCAGCGCGGGGATGCCCATGAGCGCGGCTTTCATTACGATTTCCGATGTGAGACGGCCGGTGGTGTAGAAAATTTTGTCGTGGCCGCTCATTTCTTGCAGCCACATTTCGCCGGCGATGGTGTCCATGGCGTTGTGGCGGCCAACGTCCTCGATGAACATCAACACTTCGCCTTCGCGGCATAGCCCGCAGCCGTGCACCGAGCCCGCCATGCGATAGGCTTTGTTGTGCCGCGCGACTTGTGCGAGGACGTTGTAGATGGCGGACTGTTTGATTTGGATGTCCGGCAGCCGGTGGTCGTATAGTTTATCCAGCGTGCAACTGAGCACGGTGCCCTGCCCGCAACCGGTGGTCACGGTGCGCCGCAACGAGCCCGAATCCAAATTCAAACGCGGCGCGCCGTTGCCGTCCACCGTGGTCACGTCGGCCAACTCGCGCTCCCAGTCAACCTTGATCGATGCGATTTCACCGGGGCGCTCAAACAAGGTCTGATTGCGCAGGTAACCGAGCACCAGTTTTTCCGGGTGCGTGCCGAGCGTCATCAGCGTCACGAGTTCGCGTCCGTCGATTTTGATGGTCAACGGCAACTCGCCGACGATGTTGATGGTCTGCTCATCGCCGAATTGATTATGCGCGCGCACCTGGTGAATCGACTCAAGCCCGGCATTGCTCATCAAAGGACGAGGCGTGGAAGCGCCACCGGGCATTCGGGAAACAACCGAACCGGGGCGGGCTGAAAGCGCGTGACCTGTCTGTTTCATCAATGCAAGAACCGTCGCTCAAACGAAAACGAAGCGTAGCGGGAATCATAGCCTACTTTGCAGCTTGATGACCGCTCACATGCAAATCCTTGCACGCTACGCACAATGCGCGGCAAAGCGTATAATCCCGCAAACACACCCACAACCCGCCGGAGCGCGTTATGAACGAAGAATCCCTGAACATGCAAATCCGCAAATCGCACGGCGGGAGATGATCGTGTCGGCGTTCTTTCAATCGCGGCATACCTGGCTTTCCAGCGGCAAGGAATATGGCGCGTTGCCTTCGACTATTCGCGACGCTATCGCGCGTCAGCAGGACAGCAGCGAGCGGGTGATTGGTTGGATTCAGTTGGCCATTCTCACCTCCTTTGCCGCGCTTTATGCCGCCGTACCGAAAACCGCCCCGACCGGCGCCGAGTTTGAGCCGGTGCCGGTGTTTCTCGGCGCGTATTTTGTTTTCACCTGCCTGCGCTTGTGGATGGCGTATAAGACCAGTCTGCCGATGTGGTTTTTGGTCACCTCGATTCTGGTGGACATGGCGTTGCTGCTCGGGTTGATTTGGTCGTTTCACTTGCAGTATATGCAGCCGCCGTCGTTCTATCTCAAAGCCCCCACGCTGCTTTACATCTTCATTTTCATCGCCCTGAGAGCGTTGCGCTTTGAGCCGGGATACGTGTTGCTGTCCGGCTTGGTCGGCGCCGCCGGCTGGCTTGTGCTGGTCGCCTTCGCCATCATGGGGGAAGGCGGCGATGCGATGATTACCCGCAACTACGTCGAATACCTCACCTCCAACAGCGTGCTGCTGGGCGGCGAAGTGGACAAAATCATGTCCATCATGGTCGTGGCCGTAGTGCTGACCCTGGCGATTGCGCGCGCGCGCCAGTTGCTGATTCAATCCATCGTGGAAGGCAGCACCGCCGAGAACCTGTCCCACTTCGTGCCCGAAGGCATCGCCGACCAAATCGCCAGCGCCGAAGGGCGGCTAATCGACGCGCAAACCGAAACCCGCGAAGCCACCATCTTGTTCGCCGATTTGGTTTCATTCACGAGCATATCGGAGCGCTTGTCGCCGGACCAACTCATCGCCACCATTAACGAATACCTGCTGCTCATCGAAGCGCCCATCGAGCGCAACAAGGGCGTGATTATCCTGTTTGAAGGCGACAAAATCATGGCGAGTTTCAACCTCCCGACCACCGACTTGGAACACGCAAGCAACGCCGTCGCCACCGCCATCGAAATCGGGCAACTGCTGGCAAACCACGAGTTTTCCACCGGCGTCAAACTGGAAGCGCGCATCGGCATCAACACCGGCAAAGTAGTCGGCGGCTTCGTCGGCACGCCCGGACGCCTGAACTACACCCTCTACGGCGACAACGTCAACATCGCCGCGCGCCTGGAGCCGCTCAACAAACAATACGGAACCTCCATCCTAATCTCGGAGCGCACCATGGAACTCAGCGACCCGCAACGCTTCCATTACGAACCAAAGGGAAGCGAAATCCTGCGTGGCCGCCACACCGCTATCAATATCTTCACGCCCACGCTCATCACACGCGAAGCGAAAGACGGCGAATAAGAAAGAGACTCGACCTTCCACGGTCAGCGCAGGGCGGCGAAGAATCTTTCCAGTTGATTGGCGATTTTTTCGGGCGCCTCCAGTAGCACCGAATGTTTGAGATTCGGCAGAATTACCGCACGCCCGTTTTGCACGCGGTCGGCGATAAGCCGGCTCATGCGCGGCGTTGACCCGGCGTCATGTTCGCCGGTGATCGCGAGCGTCGGCGTTGCGATTTTATGCAGATCATCCGCCAAATCATTTTCGGCGAGTACGCGGTAAGCGGCGGCATAGCAATGAGGGTCGTTTTGCAGGCTTTTTTGCCGCCGCTTCTCGACGACTTCGGGATGGGCGTGACGAAACCCGTCGGTGAACCAGCGCTCGGTCGCATTGGCGAGATGGGAATGCGCGCCCTCTTCTTCGAGCCGCCGGGCGCGTTGTGCCACGCGTTGTTTGTCAGCGCCGGTTCTGCCGGCAACCGAGCTGACGATGACCAAACTTGACAAATACTCCGGCGCATCGAGCGCGAATTTTTGCGCAATCAGCCCGCCCAGGGAAAAACCCACGAGATGAGTTTGCGTGAAGCGCAAATGATGGAGCAAGGCAAGCAGGTCATCGGTGAACATCCGGAGGCTGTATGGTCCCCGGGGTTTGTCCGACTCACCGTGGCCGCGCAAGTCCGCTCGAAGGATGCGGTATTGCCCGGGCAAGGTTGCGATTACCCCATCCCAAGCGGTCAAATCCGAGCCGACGCCGTGAATCAATGCAAGCGGTTCACCGTTGCCTTCAATCCGATAATGAAGCGTCGCGCCGGCTGCTTTCAGATACGGCATCGTCAGGACTTGCCGTCACTTTTTTCTCCGAGCACTTTGGCATCGTTCGGATGCCACGAAAAGGTGACCCGACTGCCGATTTCGATTTCATCCAAACCTCGGACATTGGCTTGAACCAACGCGACCAACTCCTCGCCGCTGTCGAGTCGGGCGATATACTTGCGCGACCGGCCGAGATAAACGATGTCTGAAACCGCACCGTCCACGCTGCTATGTCCTTGCACCGGTGTCTCGCCTTTTCGGCAAACCTGCAACCGTTCCGGGCGGATTGCCACCGTCGCCTGTGCGCCTGCCGCCAAATCATCGCCTGCGCGACCGGCAAAAACACCGCCGCCCTCGATGGCCGCAACGCCGGCGTCCAAAGAGACAACGCGGCCTTCGAGGAAATTGGTTTCCCCGACAAAATCGGCAACAAAGCGCGACCGGGGATTTTCGTAGAGTTCGTTTGGCGAATCGACCTGTTCGAGTCCGCCATCGTTGAAAACCGCAATGCGCTCACTCATGACCAACGCTTCCTCCTGGTCGTGGGTCACATACAAAATCGTAATCCCGAGGTCGCGGTGCAAACGCATGATTTCGATTTGCATCTGCTCGCGAAGTTTTTTGTCGAGCGCGCCGAGGGGCTCATCCATCAACAGTATCCGCGGCTGGAAAACCATGGCGCGTGCCAGGGCAACACGCTGCTGCTGACCGCCGGACAGTTGCTTGGGATAACGCGCACCGTGCTGCGGCAGCCCGACAAGTTGCAGCACATCGGCCACCCGCTTTTTCACATCGTCCCTGGCAGTCTTGCGCATCTCCAGCGGGAAAGCGATGTTTTTTTCAACGGTCATATGCGGAAATAGCGCGTAATGTTGAAACACCATGCCGATATTGCGATTGTATGGCGGCAGCGGGTCGAGAGGTTTGCCGGCGAGCATGATCCGCCCGCTTGACAGTTTCAAGAACCCGGCGATCATCATCAGCGTAGTGGTTTTCCCCGAACCTGAGGGCCCGAGAAAGGTAACGAATTCACCCTCGCTGACCGACAGGGAGACATCGTCCACCGCAACGGTGCCGGCGAAACGCTTGCTGACTTTGTCCAGTTCAAGCAAAAATTTTGACATGCGAATACCCCCGGTCTCGTTACATTACGGGCGGTTGTCCGCCGCCCTTGCGACGCGCCAATGCATCCAGCAATAACGCAGCCAGTGAAAACAAGAACAAAACGGTGGCGATTGCCGCGATAGTCGGGTCGGTATCGCCGCGAATGTTCGACCACATCTGAACCGTCACCGGCCTCACCACGGGTGTGGAAATAAACAGCGAAACGACAAGTTCATCAAACGACAACACCATCGCGAACAACAATCCCGACAACACCGCCGGCATGATGAGCGGCAAGGTAATTAACCGAAATGTGGTCAGCGGCTTTGCTCCGAGATTGGCGGCGGCGTCTTCCAGCCTGCGGTCCACCAACCGGACTGAGGTGCCCACGGTGGACAGCACGTAGGGAATAGTCAGCACGGTATGCGCGATGATTAAGCCAAGCAAATTGCCATACAACCCCCAGATGCGGAACACGCCAAACATTGCGGCGGCGGTAATGATAACCGGAATGACCAGAGGCGCCATCAGCAAACCATTTATGAACGAGGCGACCGCCAGGCGGCTGCGGCTTATTCCAAGCGCGGCGGCGGTGCCCAGCACGGTGGAAAGAATCGCTGTCGGAATCATCACTTTGATGGTGACCAGCAACGAGCGAATCCAAGACGGGTTGTTGGCGAAGTTTTCATACCACTGCAGTGAAAATCCGGGCGGCGGAAAAGTGAGGAATGGCGCCGAACTGAATGAAATAATGAGAATAATCGCCAACGGCACCACCATGTACACAACCACCAGCAAGCAAATCACGACTCGCAACCATGTCCACAGCCCGCTTGTTGTTGCGTTCATTTTTCCGCCACCGGGCCGACCTTGAAAACTTTGTGTACGAGGGAGAACACCACGCCGGTGCCGACCAGTAAAATGATCGCCAGCGCCGACGGCAACCCCCAGTCGCCGAACTCGGATATGCGTTCGTGAATCAACTGGGCGATCATGGTGTCTTTGCGCCCGCCGAGCAACGCCGGCGTGATGAAGTATCCCAGCGACACGATGAAAACGAGCATGGAGCCGGTTACAATCCCGGGCAGGCTCAAAGGCAAATACACGCGGTAAAACTGCATAAACGGGCGGGCGCCGAGATTGGATGCCGCCAGTATGTAGGAGTGGTTGATTTGGTTCATGACCGAATACAACGGAAAAATCATGAACGGCAACAGAATTTGCACCATGCCGAGCAATACGCCAAGACGGTTGAAAATCAAATCAACCGGTTGTTGAACGATGCCGATTCCCAGCAACACATCGTTGATTAGCCCGTTGCGTTGCAGCAGAACAATCCAGGCGAATGTACGCACCAGAATGCTGGTCCAAAACGGAATAAGCACGACGAATATCAGCAACTTGCGAATCACCGCTGACGAATGCACCATTGAGTACGCCATCGGATATCCGATCAGGAGGCAGAAAAAGGTTGTGGCGCCGGCGATGGAGACGGTGTTCCAAAGCACTTTAAGGTAAACCCCTTTACCCAGCGCCACCTGGTAATTCTGCATTCCCCAGGACGGGTCCGAGAAACTGCGCAACAGCAGCCAGAATACCGGATAGGCAAACGCAGTGACGATCAACAGCGCTGCCGGAATCAGCAACACCGCATACTTGTCGGCTTTAAGCCATTGCGTTATCACAGACATCCCGGACGATACTCAATAGCAAGTTGCCACCAATGCCGCGTGGCCTTGCAAGGCATGGCGTTCATCGCTGTTTCCTCGCAAGCATGGAGTATTAAGACAACTTCCACTCGTTCCAACGCTCGGTCAGCGCATCGAGATTGTCACGCCAGTATGCGGCATTGATAACAAACCCTTGCTTGGCATTGTCCGGATTGGTCGACAGCCAGGGCTTGATGTCTTCATTGATGCCCGCAAATGCTTTCGGATTCACCGGAGAGTAGGCGATGATGTTGGCCATGGTTGCCTGATTTTCAGCGGTCGTCATAACGTTCATAAAATGCTGCGCCACATCCGCATTTTTTGCCCCCTTGGGAATGGCAAAAAAGTCGGCGGACTGAATATTCTGATTCCACTCCAAGCCGACGGGGCCGCCTTTTTTAACCAGGTCGTAAGCGCGCCCGTTGAGAATCAAGCCGCAACCGACCGCGCCATCGGTAAGCAGTTGTTGCGACTGCGAATTGCTCTTCCACCAGACCACATCATCTTTGATGGTGTCGAGTTTCTTGAATGCGCGCTCAATGTCCAGCGGGTATAAACTCTCAATCGCCACCCCGTCCGCCATCAACGCCACCTCCAGCATCGGGTAAACGCGGTCGCGCAACATGCGTTTGCCGGGAAACTTTTTGGTGTCAAAAATATCAGCCCAACTGCGCGGATGATCGTTGGGGAAAATTTCTTTGTTCCAGCCGATATTATACGACCACACGATACAGCCGACGCCATTGTCGTGCACATACACGGGGTCAACATCACTGGTGTCCACGATGGACGAATCGATCTTCTCGAACAAACCCTTGCCGGCGTTGGCATATAGAAAAATATCGGTGACATCAACGACATCCCAAATGGGCGCCCCCGCTTCAACCATGGTGCGAAGTTTCGCGCCACTGGCGGGACCGTCCTGCACAACATTGACTCCGGTGGATTGCGAAAACGGGTCGCAATAGGAGCGCTTTTGCGCGTCCTGATACGACCCGCCCCAACTGGCAAACACCATTTCCCTGCCCGCCAAATCGGTCGCCGCACCGGCCCCGGACAACATTCCGGGCCCCAGCACAACTGCGCCGGTGGAAAGCGCCGCAACTTCCAAAAACAGCCGTCGCGACATTTCCGGGTCGGTTGAAATCTGTGGTCTTGTCTCATCTTTTTTCGCTCTGATTCGCATCGTAAATACCTCCTAAAAATTAATAGAAAACGCCTGACGGCGGTTGGAAACCGGTCCGCGAACCGTCGACAATCGACATCATGAACCATCCGCGGAGCCGGATTCAGGCTTGGCGAACAAAACTGCCGGTCAGCAGTGCGCGCCGGTTGCTTTGGGGTCGCGGTTCTTGAAATGTGGTATCACCTCGTCGCAGAAAAGTTTAAGCGATTTGAGCGTGAAATCGTGTGGCATGCCGAAGCATGCGCCGTATAGATAGTGGTCGACGCCCGCTTGTTCGTATTTTTCCAGTTTTTCGATGACTTGATCCGGTGTGCCGAATATCATATTTTCGTGCAGCGAGGCGGGGTCGTAGTCGTTCTTGTTTGCGACCACGCTGTAATCAACCGGCTCGGTAAAACCGTTCCTGACGGTGCCCAGGTTGCGAAAAACATTTTCAAAGTAGCGGCCAAAATTGGTGGTCGCGCGAACCGGTATTTCCCAGTCATCGGCGCTCGCATACACGCAGGCGCGGCGCAGCATCATATGCTCGGGGCGCGGCACTTGCGGGTTGTTGCGCACGGTTTCCTCGAAGCGCTCGCACAGCGCGATGACTTCGTCGTGCGGTCGTTGAAGCGGCGTGGACATGATGTGGCAGTTGTTGCGCACCGCGAAATCGAAAGTGTTCGGGTCGCGCGCCGCAACCCACATTCTCGGATGCGGCGATTGTAGCGGCTTCGGCACCGAAGTAGCGGCTGGAAACGACCACAATTCTCCGTCGTGCGAATAGTCGCCCTTCCACAGTTGCTTCAGCATCGGAATCACTTCGCGCAGGTATTTGCCGCCTTCACCCTGGTCGATGCCGCCGGCCATGCGGTCAAACTCATACTGGTACGAGCCGCGGCCAAGGCCGATTTCAAGGCGCCCGCCGAGGATTAGGTCGGTCATTGCGATTTCGCCGGCAAGCCGAATCGGGTGCCAGTAAGGCGCGGAGATGACCGCGGTGCCGAGGCGTATGCGCTCGGTGTGCTGGCCCCAATAGGTCAGCAATGTCAGCGGGTTGGGCGAGATGGTCACTTCGATGGTGTGGTGCTCCGCGGTCCAGGCGATGTCGAATCCGCCTTGGTCGGCGACCCGCACCAACTCAAGGCGCTGCCGAAGCACATCGCGCATATCCTCGTTTGGGTCGAATCTGTCCATATTGACGACGATTGAAAATTTCAATTTTTTCTCCTGATATTAATTGTTTCCGTGTTCGCGTTACTTCACTCGTATGACAAACGGGTCTTGCGCCGTCCCCGAGTAGTCGACCACGACATTCTTTAACCGGGAATACTCGCGCACCGCTTCCAAACCGTTGTGCTTGCCGTAACCGCTTTCCTTAAAACCGCCGGCGGGCGACATCATCGATGCGGAGCGGTAGGTATTGACCCACACCGTGCCCGCATCAATCGCATGAACAAAACGCATGGCACGGTCGATATCGCGCGTCCACACACCGGCGGCCAAACCATAAGAGGTGTCGTTTGCCAGGCGGAGCAACTCGGCTTCCTCTTTGAATTTGATAATCCCGACAACCGGACCGAAGATTTCATCGCGGGCAATGCGCATGTCGTTGCTGACATCGGCAAAAATAGTCGGTTCAAAATACCAGCCGTGCGCGCACGCCGGGGTTTCCGGCCGCTTGCCGCCACTGACCAATCTGGCGCCGTCGGCGCTGCCGTATTCAACATATCGCTTCACCTTCTCCAACTGCGCGTGCAACGCCAGCGGGCCAATCTGGGTTTGCTCCCGTAGCGGGTTGCCGAGCACAATCTGCGCGGACTGCTCCACCAGATGATTGACCAGTTCGTCGTGAATCGATTCTTGCACAAAGCAACGCGACCCGGCCACGCAGGTTTGACCGGTGGCGGCGAAAATGCCCGCCACGACGCCGTTGGCGGCGCGCTCGACATCCGCGTCATCGAATATCACATGCGGAGACTTGCCACCGAGTTCCAAATTACACGGCGCAACATGACCGGCCGCATTGACGGCGACTTTGCGCCCCGTTTCAGTGCCGCCGGTAAAGGCGATTTTGTTGACGCCGGGGTGGCGAGTCAGCGCGTCGCCGGCGCTATGCCCGTGGCCGGTCACGATGTTAACCACACCATCGGGAAACCCCGCTTCTTTTACCAGTTCGGAAAAAGCGATCGCCGAGGCCGACGTGTGCTCGGAGGGTTTGATGACAATGGCGTTGCCCACCGCCAGGCAAGGGGCGAGCGTACAACTCATCATATACAGCGGTGAATTCCACGGGACAATAATGCCCACCACACCAATCGGTTCACGCAAAGTGAAATTCAGCGAAGAGGGCTTGTTCAACGGAATGGTGTCACCCTGCAACTTGTCCGCCATGCCGGCAAAATAGCGGTAGTAGTCTTTCAGGTAGCCGATTTGTGCGCGCGTCTCGCGAATCACTTTGCCGTTGTCGCGGGTCTCGACTTCGGCCAGTTTATCGAATCGTTGACCAATCAACTCGGCAAGGCGATAAATCATCTCGCCGCGCGCCGTCTGAGTGATGCCTTTCCATGCGGGGTCGCGCAATGCGCCACGCGCGGCATTGACCGCATCGTCAATATCCGCTTCTCCGGCGTCTGCGGCTTGATACCAGGGAGCGCCCGAAGCGGGGTCAAAACTGTCCAGATAACACCCGGATTTGGGTTGGCGCCACTCACCGCCGATGAACACGGGAAGTTGCCGGGTTTCTATGCTGTCAATATCGTACTGCAAGTCTGTCTCCGCGTTTTCGGTTGATGCACCGCGTGGCGAATTCAGGCAAGCGCTTCTCGCGCATTGGGAAGCCGCGGTGTTCTTGCCACCACGCAGGTGGTTAGATTATATCTATGATAGACGGGCTGGCAATCCGTTGAAAAACAGAATTTAGCAGCTAATTTTCCTGCATTGTGCAGGAAAAACACCTATTCGACCGGTTTAATGGCATGGGAAAGGTCATGCAACCGAAAGGCAATCTGCAAGTCGAAACGCGTGTCGGCACAGGTCGCATCGATATCAAAACGCTCGTTCAATTTCTCCAGTCGATAGCGCAGCGTTGAGACATGAATGCCAAGCGTTTTGGCGCAAGCCTGGAACCGCCCTTCACAATTGACAAATGCGCGCAGGGTCTCAAGGTGCTGGTGTCCGTGCTTGGGGTCGGCGCGCTCAATACGATGAATCGTGTGTTCGAGAAATTCTTCCACCACCACGTTGTCGGCCATGGACAGCAACAGCGGCAACGAACCGAAATACTGCGTCGAAACGAGGCCGGTGATTCCCAGGGAGCGCGCCAGCGTGACGAGGCGTTTGCAACGCCGGTGCATCTGGCCAAATTCATCGAGGTCACCGCAAGGCTCGCTCAGCATCAAAATCCAATCGGTGGAAGTGTTTAATTCTATCGTCGCCTGCAACCGCTGAATGCGGGCGGAAAAATCCGTGTTGTCGCGATTACAAACGGGCAGCAGTGAAATCATCGCATCGCCCTGGTGTACCGTCGAATATCCGTCAAACAATTCCCTCACCAGACGCACGGTGAGTTGCAACAAACGTCTCGGCACTTCGCGCGCCGCGCCTTTCTGCCCCTTTGCCGAGTCAGCGATAATCAGTATCTGCAGTGGTTGATTCAGCATGATGCCGACAGCCGAGGCGCGGGCGACAAAGTCGCCGCGGTTTCCCCACTCACCGGCAAAAAGCCGCCGCACGACATCATCTTGCAGGTTAACCGCGCCGCGAAAACCAATGATGCTTCGCATGAGCACGGCGCTCAACGCCAGTCGCACGGCTTGTGCTTGCAAGCGGTCAAGGTGATCCTGCTCGTCTCCGGAGGTGAATAGGTACAGGGCGCCGACCGTTTCCCCGTCGACGATTAACGAAGAAGCTTGTGTATTGCAGGTGATCGAGTCGTCGCCAACTTCGAGAACCAGAGCCTGTTGCTTTTCGGCGTCGTGCGGGCCGAGGTCGCGCGAGCAAGCCACCAACTGGGATTTTCCTTCGGCTGCCGTCCATGCCCGCCACTGCTCTTCACCGTGAGGGAAGCACGCCGGGGGTGTGGGGCTGACAATCTCGTGGGTGGTCAAATCGACGATCAACCAGGGTTGTTCAAGGATTCGGCTCAACTCATCGGCGACCGCGAGCAATGACCCGCCCCCGATAACCGGCTGCATAATACCGGTGTAGGCTTCGACCGAGCGGCGAAACCTCGCGGCGGTTTTTTGCTCCGCCTTGATGCGAACCGCTTTTTCCACCGCAATCGAGGCGAAATCGCTCACCATGCGCAAGAAACCCAATTCGCGTTCCGAGACATTCACGGCGCTGCGCGATTGAACGCTCAATACCATGGGTTTGCCCTGACCGTCGGTGGCGAGAAGCGGCAAAATGACTGTTGTGCGATAACCGCGAGTGCGGGCATCTTCCCGGTAGGTTGGGTATTTCCGCGTCTCCATGGCATCGGCGATGATGAGCGGTTGTTGGGAGCGCACAACTTCGGCGACCGGACTGGTTGCCAAATCCCACGTCATCGAAATTTTCTTGTCTGCGGTTTGATAGGGGTCAAAGCGTTTCACCGCCCTGGTGACCCCCGCCTTCTCGTCAACGCTCAGCACACCGCTCATCGACCAATCGGAGTGCGCGCACAATGCATACACAATGAGATCCAAAATAGCATCGATATCTTCACTGGAATTGATAAGGCGCGCGATTTCGCTCAGACTCTCAAAACGATTGGCAAACTTTTCTGACATTTTATCCGGTGCAAAACAGTGACAAGCAGGCGTGGAAATTAATGATACATCATCATGAACCCGATAACTTAATCGACATCATGACGACTGGCGCTTCACCGAAGCAAACCACCATCCGTGGCGCCTCAGTTGAGATAGTTTTGTACGGTTTTTTGTGTGCCGTGTTTCCACAGGGAGCGCAGCATCGTGGCGAAGTGGTTTCTGAATATCCGGCTCTCGGATAGCGCTCCGAAGATGTCAGTCATTTCCAGAAAAACATTCGGGGTGTTTTTCGCATTGAGGGCATGGTGGCATAAGCGGTCGGCGTTTATGTCGTCGATGACGATGGGGTTACCGGTGTCATCGGTGGCGGCGCAGTAGCGGCACCACAGCGCGACTTCCAGCGATAAACCGGCGATTGGTTGTGCGTTGTTGAGGCGTTCTAAAATGGCTGGAAAAATGAATTTTGGCTGGCGGTTTGAGCCGTCCATGCTTAGCCTTGCGGTGGTGTCGCCGATTGCAGGGTTGGCGAATCGTTGCATGGTTGATTCGAAATAGTCGTTGATGTCCACGCCGGCGACGGGCGGGATGGTGGGCATGATTTCATTCGTTTGGATTTTTCGCAGAAACTCGCAGACCAGCGTGTTTGTCATCGCGGTGTGGACGTGTTCGATGCCAAGCAGCGCGGACAGATAGGCGATGCAGGCGTGGCTGCCGTTGACGATGCGCAGTTTGAGCAATTCGTATGGCGCCACGCAGTCGACAAACTTGACGCCAACCCGCTCGAGCGCCGGACGCCCGCGCGAAAAACGGTCTTCCACAATCCACTGGCAGAATGGCTCGCAGACCACCGGCGCCGCGTCTTCCACGCCCAGTTGCGCTTTTGCCAGCGCGCGCTCGCGGGCACCGGTGGCGGGGGTGATGCGGTCGACCATGCTGTTGGGGAAACTGACATTGGCGTCAATCCAGTCAGCCAGTTCCGCTGACACATCCCGCGCCAATCCCATCACCGCCCGGCGGGTGGCATGGCCGTTGCCCGGCAGGTTGTCGCAAGACAGGATGGTAACGGGCGCCAACCGGGCGGCGGCGTGGCGGCGTTTGATGAGCGCGGCGATGAGAATGCCGAACACGGTTTTAGGATTCTCGATGTTCTGGCGGTCGTGAATGATGTCGGGGTGATGTTGATTAAAGCCGTCGCCGCCCTCTTCTAAAAAATACCCGCCCTCGGTTATTGTCAGTGAGACAATTCTTATTTCCGGATTCGCCAGCGCGTCGATTAATTTGCCGGCATCGACTTCCACAAAATCGACCATAGCGCCGCAGACGCGCGTTTGACGATTGTCCGCTGCGACTTCGGTGACGCTGCTGAGCCAGTCTTGCGCTTTTAAGTTTTCCCGCATGCGCGCATCTTCGGGCCTGAGCCCCGCGCCGATTATCGCCCAGTCGTGATCCAATCCCATACCGAACAACTTGTCGAGATAAACCGCTTGATGCGCGCGGTGAAAATTGCCGACGCCGATGTGCAGTATACCCGGCGTCAATGCGCTGCGGTCGTAGGCGGGCGCGGTCACATCGGCGCGCAATGTGTCAAGCGCACTTTGCCGCAATGGGGTTGTCATCAAATCGCCAAACCGTCGCCGTCAAAGCGGTGAACCCTGTTTTCCGCGGGCGTCAGATAGACGCGCTCGCCGTGGCGCGCGGCGAAATCGCCCGCCACCCGCACGAGCGCCGCTCCCATGCCGTCAACATCGACATACAAAAAAGTATCAGAGCCCAGATGTTCGGCAATCCCAACCGCGCCTTGCCATTTCCCCGTTTCGGTGGACAAGACAAAGTCTTCCGGGCGAATGCCGATGGTATGCGCGTTGAATTCCAACGCCGCGCCGCCGCTGAAAAAATTCATCGCCGGCGAGCCGATAAACCCCGCGACAAAACGATTTTTTGGGTGGTGATACAGCTCCAACGGGCTTCCGACTTGTTCGATGATTCCAGATTGAAGAACCACGATTTTGTCCGCCATCGTCATGGCTTCAACCTGGTCGTGGGTCACATAAATCATGGTGGTTTTTAACTGTTGATGCAATTCGGCGATTTCGAGGCGCATATTAACGCGCAACGCGGCGTCCAAATTGGACAGCGGCTCATCGAACAAAAAAGCCTCCGGTTCGCGCACGATGGCGCGGCCAATGGCAACGCGCTGCCGCTGACCGCCGGAGAGTTGCCCAGGGCGTCGTTCCAGATAGTCGGATAAATTCAAAGTCCGCGCGGCTTCATTGACTTTCCTGTCGATGACATCGGCGCTTTCGCCCGCCATTTTCAACGGAAACGCGATGTTCTTGCGCACGCTCATATGCGGATACAGCGCATAGGATTGGAACACCATCGACAAGCCGCGCTGGGCGGGGCGGACATTGGTCATATCGCGCCCGTCGATTTCAATCGCACCGGCGGAGACATCCTCCAACCCCGCGATTAACCGCAATAACGTGGATTTGCCGCAGCCTGAGGGACCGACGAAAACAACGAATTCGCCATCATTGATTTCAAGGTCGACACCCGAAATAACTTCGACCCCGAAAAAATCTTTGGATACATTCTTGAGATGGATGTTACCCATGACCGCCGCCCTATTTCACCGCACCGAAAGTCAAGCCGCGCACCAGTTGTTTTTGACTGAACCAGCCGAGGATGAGAATCGGCGCAATCGCCATGGTGGAGGCGGCTGAAAGTTTGGCGTAGAACAACCCCTCGGGGCTGGAATAACTGGCGATAAACGCGGTCAGCGGCGCCGCTTTTGTCGCCGTCAGGTTGAGCGTCCAGAACGCTTCGTTCCAGGCGATGATGACATTCAGCAACAGGGTTGAAGCGATTCCCGGGAGCGCCATCGGCACCAATACATGAATGATTTCCTTGCCGAGCGAAGCGCCGTCCATGCGCGCCGCTTCCAGTATTTCGCCGGGTATCTCTTTGAAATAGGTATACAGCATCCAAATGATAATCGGCAGATTAACCAGCATCAATACGATTACCAAGCCCGTTCGGGTATCCAGCAAACCGAGGTCGCGAAAGATAAGGTAAATCGGAATCAGCACGCCAACGGCGGGAAGCATCTTGGTCGAAAGAATCCAGACCAGGATATTTTTGGTGTGCCGCGAAGGTGAAAAAACCATCGACCAGGCTGCGGGAACGGCGAAAACCAATCCCAGAAGGGTGGACCCCACGGAGATGACGACTGAATTCAGAAAGTGGCGAAAGTAATTCGACCGGCTTCTGACTTCCGCGTAGTTATCCATCGTCCAGTCAAACATAAAAAGCGACGGCGGTGAGGCGATGGCCTCCGCTTCGGTTTTGAAACCGGTCAGGATGGTCCACAACACGGGAAAAAACATCAACAGGCTCAGACCCCATGCCACGATGGTAAAAAAAAGCAGGCGGCGGTTTGAAATTTTACGCGCCATGACTTACGCATCCAAGGTCTTGCCAATCATTCTGAGCAAAAATATCGCAACGATGTTTGCCAGGACAACGGCGATAATTCCGCCGGCGGAGGCGCCGCCCACGTTGAATTGAAGCAACGCTTGCGAATACACCAGATAAGTTATATTGGTGCTTTCATAGCCCGGTCCGCCATTGGTGGTCACCAATATCTCCGCGAAAATTGACAATAGAAAAATCGTCTCAATTAATATGACAACCGTAATCGCGCGCGATAAATGCGGCAGCGTAATATAAATGAACTGAGACAAAAATCCGGCGCCGTCCATTTCGGCGGCTTCCTTCTGCTCGCTGTCAAGCGATTGCAGGGCGGTCAGAAAAATAAGCGCCGCGAAGGGAAGCCACTGCCATGCAACTATCAGGGTAATGGAAAAAAGCGGGGCTGATGCGAAAAAATCAAACGCTTCAAATCCCATGGACTTGGCGAGCCACGCGAACAGTCCATTGACCGGATTCATAAACATGTTCTTCCACACCAGCGCCGACACCGTGGGCATCACAAAGAAAGGGGAAATCATCAAAATCCGAACAATGCCGCGGCCGAAAATGGGCTGATCCAACAACAGCGCAACGAGAACACCGCCGATGACGGTGATTGCAAGAACGCCGCCGACCAGCAGCAATGTATTCGCCAACGCGGCGACAAACGCCGGGTCGGTTAAGAAGAAACGATAATTCAGCAACCCCGCCCACTTTTCCATTCCGGGCAACAGCAAGTTGTAGCGCAGGAACGAAAAATACACCGTCATGGACAGCGGAATAATCATCCATGCCAGCAAAACCAAAACGGCAGGTGAAACCATCCAACGGGCAACCGCTCTTGTTTGGGTCGTCGCCATCGCCGCGCCGGGGATTGTTGTGCGTATAAAAAGGGCGGCGGTTATTGAAAACCCGCCGCCACCGAAACCGTGAAACGCGGGGCTACTTGATATAGCCGGCTTGAATCATTTCACGGCGAGTCAGTTGTTGCGCATTCTTCAACGCCCCGTCAACGGAGACCGTGCCCGCCAGCGCCGCGGAAAACTGCTGGCCAACGGCCGTGGCGATGCCTTGAAATTCCGGAATCGCAACGAACTGCACGCCAACATAGGGAACCGGGTCAACCGTGGGATTTTTCGGGTCCGCCGCATTGATGCTCTCCAAGGTCATCTGCGCAAAAGGCGCCGCCTTGAGGTAGTTCGGATTCTTATACAGCGACGTGCGCGTGCCCGGCGGAACGTTCGCCCAGCCTTCTTTTGATGCGACCAATTCCAAGTAGTCTTTGCTGGTCGCCCAACTGACAAACTTCTGCGCCGCATCGGCTTTTTCGGTACCCGCGGGGATGGCAAGCGACCACGCCCAAAGCCAATTAGCGCGCTTCCCCAACCCGTTGTCAGGCGCCAGCGCAAAGCCGACTTGGTCGGCCACTTCTGAGTCCTTGGGATTGGTAACGAAAGACGCCGCCACCGTTGCATCGATCCACATGCCGCACTTCCCAGTTTGGAACAGGGCGAGGTTTTCATTAAACCCGTTGGAAGACGCCCCCGGAGGACCCGCATCTTTCATCAGGTCAACATAAAAATCCAGCGTGCGCCGCCACGCTTCGCCGTCAAACTGGGGGTTCCACTTTTCATCGAACCAACGCGCGCCAAAAGAATTCGACATGGCGGTCAGGAAGGCCGCGTTTTCCCCCCAACCCGCTTTGCCGCGCAAACACACGCCGTATATCTCATTGCTCTTGTCAGTCATCGCGCGCGCGGCCTGGGCGATGAAATCCCAACTGGGCGCATCGGGCATGGTCAGCCCCGCTTTTGCCATCAAGTCGGTGCGATACATGACCATCGAACTCTCGCCGTAAAAAGGCGCGGCGTAGAGTTTCCCATCGAGCGACAGCCCGTCGCGAATGGCGGGCAGCAAATCGTCAATGTCGTAGTCGGCGCCGAGGTTGTCGAGCGCCACCAGCCAGCCGAGGTCAGCCCAAATCGGCACTTCATAAGTGCCGATGGTCATGATGTCGTATTGCCCGCCTTTGGTGGCGATGTCGGTGGTGACCCGCTGGCGCAAGATGTTTTCTTCGAGCGTAACCCATTCGAGGCTGATGCCCGGATTCTTGTCGGTGAAATCGGATGTCAGTTTTTGCATGCGAATCATGTCGCCGTTATTGACGGTTGCGATGGTCAAACTCTGCGCCGAAGCCTGAGAGACCGGCATGGCAACGATAACCGCGCTGACCAATCCCAGAACGGCGTTTGTCATGGTGCTTCTTACAGTGGTGCTTTTCATGGTACTCCTCGTTGATAAGGTAATAGATAGGGCAAACATTGACACTGCCGAAAAAGGCGTTCGTTCCCCCCCCCCCCATAATCCCACCTCCGCCCGCCCGTGTCAAACCCCCGGCCCAACCCCCACGCCGCTTAGCGCATCCGCCGGCGCATAGACTTTGCCATGGAAAAGTTTGCGCGCGGTGCGCAGCACTCCGGCTGAATGCAATACCAGTTCTCCGCCGCCATCGTAATCAAAAACAACCTCTATCGCGCCTGCCGGGTGTTCTATTTTCAATGGCTGCTTGCTTTTTGCCGTGCGTCCGATGCCGGCGGCGACAGTGGCGTTCGCCAGCACGCATGCGCCGGTGCAAATCGCGCCGGTTACGGCATAACTCGGGTGGCATTTCCACGGCACGAAGTAGCGCGCGGCAATGTGACCGCCCGCAACCGGCGGCGCCAGCAAACCAAACTTGGGGATGACCGAGGCGGCGACATCGCCCAACCCCATGCGCTCCCCGGCCACACGGCGCACGGCTTCGATTTTTTCTAACAGCCCGGCATTGTCATTCAGTTCGGCTGCCGTCTCATAACCGCTGATTCCAAAATCCCGCGCCCGCCCGATGACCATCGGCATGGCGGCATCGATGCAAGTGACCGTGACCCCGTCAAACACATCGCTCGGCTTGCCGGTCGGAAACAATGCGCCGGTCTTCGCCCCCTCCACCTGTTGAAAACTCAAGAGCACGGCGGCGGAAGTGCCGGGGACGCCGTCTATGCGCGCGTCTCCGGCATAATTAACCCTGCCATTCGGCGTCTCAACCAGCGCCTCGGTCAGCGCTCCGGTGTTGACGCTGCGGATGCGCACACGGGTTTGGTCGGCGGCCGCTGCGACCAGCCCCATCTCGAGCGCCGCGGGTCCGACGCCGGCGAGTATATTGCCGCAGGTCGGGGCAAAATCAACTTCGGATTTTTCCGCGTGCACCTGCGCGAAGAGATAGTCCACCTCGGCCCACGCATGCTTTGAGCGCGACAAAATGGCGGCCTTGCTTGTGGTTGGCTGCCCGCCGCCGATGCCATCGACTTGCAGTGGCGAACCCGCGCCCATGATGGCGGTCAGCGCTTTTGCCAGTTGGGCTTGGCTAGCAGGCAGGTCGGCTGCGTTGAAATAGGGACCCCGCGAAGTTCCACCGCGCATCAAGAGACAGGGAATTTCCGCCTGGGGCTGTGGAGGCTGTGGGCTCAGCGTCCGGACAGGGGCCATGGCAATTCAAGCATGCTTTGCAGTAAACCGGGCGGAAAGTCGCGGTTCAACAAGCCGCCGAGGAGCACGATAAATGCGACCCCGCCGGTCGTCATCAACATGATTTTTCCCCATGCCAGTTTTGCGCGCAGACGCAGAAAGGCGGTAAAGAACAACGCCAGAGAAATGACAAAACCAAACAACGAGGTCAATACCAGAAGCGATGCGAACCACGCCATGGTTTGCCATAAACCGTGGGCGTATTGTTCACCGTATTGCTCGCCATCTTCGAAGATGACATCGGTGTTCGGGCGCAACGCCATGTGCGCGAGCAGCGCCGCACAACCGAGCAGCGCAAAAGCCGCCACCGCCGCGGGAAAAACTTTGTCTATCATCACATCAATCATCAGCGCATCAATCAGCGACAGGGCGCAGAACATCGCCACCAAAACAGCGAACGCCACCGGCGCGGTCCTTTTATAGGTCCGCTCCCCGTCCGAATCGGCGCTGCGATGCATGCCCCGCAACTGCTTAACGCCGAGCCACAGCGAAATCACAATCACCGCAATCAGCGACAACCCAACCGGCGTAAACAGATACGCCATCAACGCATCCATGCCGCCGGTCTTGTGCTTGAGCAGGGAAATTTGGGTGGCTTGATAGGTGTAAACCTCGGCTTGATCGGCAAGCACAAAGCCGATTAAAAACGCCGGGCGCGACCATGAAAAACGCCGCATGAAAATGCCGACGATGCCAATTGCAACCAGCGCCGCAATGTCCCACAGGGTTTGCTTGGATTGAAATGACGCGAAAGCGATCAGCATAAACAGGAACGGCGCCAGTAGCGGAAAGCGAATCGTTGTGATGCGGGCGATTCCATTGGAGAGAAAAATACACAGCCCGGCGCCGAGAATGTTGGCGAGCGCGAGCGACCACACTACCGTGTAGGTAATCGGCAAGTCATTGCGAATCATCTGCGGACCCGCTTCGTAGCCGAGCAAAATCATGCCGCCGATGAACACCGCCATCGACCCGGAGCCGGGAATGCCGAACAGCAAAGTCGGCACGAGTCCGCCGCCCTCCTTGGCGTTGTTCGAGGATTCGGGCCCGATGACCCCGCGTATTTCGCCGTTACCGAATGCGCGCTTGTCGCGCGTACTCTGCATGCTGTGCCCGTAGGCAATCCAGTCCACCACCGAGCCGCCGAGTCCCGGCACCACGCCGACCAGCACGCCAATGGCCGCGCAGCGCAACGACAGCCACTTGTTGCGCCACCAATCGGTCACGCCGTCCCACCAACCCGCGCCCAGTTTGGCATCGCCGGAGATGGCGCGGTCCTGGCGCAGCAGCGCGATGATTTCGGGAATGGCGAAAATGCCAAGGCCGACCACCACCAGACTAAAGCCATCCTGCAAATACCAACTGCCGAAATCCAGCCGTGACGAGCCCTGCGCCGGCGCCTCGCCAATCGAACCGACCATCGCGCCCAGCCCGACCGCAATGACCCCTTTCAGCAGGTTGTTGCCGGCCAGCACGCCCACCATGGAAAAACCGAGCACGGTCAGCAACAACAACTCCGGTATGCCGAAGGCGAGCACCAGCGGGCGCGCGATGAGGATGAAGAAGGTGAGCAACACCGCGCCGAACAAACCGCCGAACAAGGAAGATGCAAACGCCGCCGCCAACGCGCGCGCCGCCTGCCCGCGCTTGGACAGCGGGAAACCGTCCAGCACCGTGGCTTGCGACGAGGACGAACCGGGGATGCCGAGTAGCACCGAAGCGAATGTGTCCGAGGTGGGTATCACCGCCACCAACCCGACCATCAACGACAGGCCGGACACCGGGTCCATGCCGTAAATAAACGGCAACACCAGTGACAGGCCGGCGATGCCGCCCAGCCCAGGGAACACGCCGACGCATAGCCCCAATAAAACACCGGCGGCCAAATAGACCATGGCCGCCGGCGACAGAATCAGTGCAAACGCTTCGTTAAGCGCCGGCAGGGCGAGACTTAAAATTTCCATGGCGTGTTGCGGTCACGCCACCCGTTCGATTAACGCTCCACGCCGTCAGAGTTTCACGCCGTAACGCTCATTTAGCCAACCCTTAATCCAGGTCTTGGCGGACTCAGGCACCACGGTGCCCTGCACCAGTTTGTCCTCCGCCGCTTTGCCCACCGACTGCGGATAAACGCCGAGCCTCTTTTTAGAAATGTCGGCGAAATCCGGGCGCGAAATCACCGCCGCAAACGCTTGGGAATAGGTGTTGATGATGTCGTTTGATGCGCCCTTCGGCAAGAACACCATTTTCTGCGCCGGGAAGCCGGCGACGAAAAATGCCTTCCACGCATTCCACGCATCGCCCGATGGCGCCTTGCCTTTGATTTGCGTATACACCTCTTTGAAAGTCGGGACATCCGGGAAAGTCGGGTCGCGCACAATCGCACCGCCGGCATCCAAAGCGCCCCACGTCATAATCGGCACCGCCTTGCCTTCTTCCACCAGCGGCGTCACCTTGGACAAAAACGCCGACGAAGTTTGGTAGTCGATGTTCGCCTCGCCGCGCTCAAACATCAGGCGCCCTTCACCGCGCCCTTTGATGCCGAACACCGGGTTGACCTTCATGCCGAGCAACTCCCACGCCAGCAACGGCACCAAATCCAAACGCGTGGCGCCCTGCGACCCGTAGATGAACTCAACGCCGTCGATGACATCCCGCGGATTATTCGCCCAGCGTTTGGCGAGGTCAGCCGGCAGATACGCGACGCCGCCGGTGGCGGTCGCCAGCACCACATTCCAGTCGGCGTATTCATAACGCACGCGCGGGTCGCCGAGCAGATACGGGAACTGCGTTGACCCGGACGAGCCGAAAATGGTCAAGCCATCCGGCCTGGCGCGCTCGGCGAACCAGTTGGCGCCTTTGGTCGAGCCCGCGCCCGGCATATTTTTCACCACCACGCTCGGCTTGCCCGGCAGCGCTTCTGACAGCAGCGGCGCATAAAACCGCGCCCACTTGTCCGAGCCGCCGCCTTCCTTGAACGGAATGACCCATTCGATATTCTCGCCGCTGAAATCGGCGGCGTGCAGCGGCGGGATGGCGAGCATCGCCAGCGTGAAACCGATGACCGTGTTTAGAATTGTTTTCATATTCAGATAGTCCTCCGAAAGTAGGTGTAAAAATGTGTGACCTTAAAGTAAAGAAGAAGAATAATTTTGGGATGTTGAATCGCTCCGCTGAATAAACCGCCTCGCAACCGACTGCTACGCGCGCCTCGTAAATAATGACACCACGGCAGTTCCGCTGTCAACACCGCGCTTGCGCGCCGGGATTGATGACATGTATCGGCGCCCCGTTCCCATAGGCGGTGACTTGGTCGAAAATGTCGCCAAACTGCATGTCCAATTCTTCCTCGGTGGCAAAACCAATGTGCGGCGTGCACAGCGCGTTGGGCAGGCTCAACAGGGGCTCGTCGGCGGGCTTGACCGGCTCAACATCATACACATCAACGGCGGCAAACCCCGGGCGACCGCGTTCAAGGGCGTGTACCAATGCGCCGGTTTCAATCAAGCCGGCGCGGCTGGTGTTGATTAAGGTTGCGGTGGATTGCATCGTTGCCAAATCGGCGGATGTGACGATGCCGCGCGTTTCCGGTTTCAAGCGAATGTGGAGCGAGATGAAGTCGCAAGTGGCAAAAAATTCTTCCCGGCTGATGCCGGCGGCATAGCCGTCGGCGACCGCTCGCGCGCGCGATGCTTCGCCACCGAAGGCAACGACTCGCATGCCGAACGCGCGCCCATAGCCCGCCACCAGCGCGCCGATGCGGCCGTAACTGTAAATCCCCAGCCGTTTTCCGCGCAGCGTGTTGCCGATGGCGGTCTGCCACGCGCCCTCGCGCGCACTCATGATTTGTTGCGGAATGCGGCGGGCGGCGGCGAGGATTAAACCGAAAGTCAATTCGGCGGCCGCATAGGACGGCTGGTCCGGGGGCAAATGGGAGCACAGCAGGACGCCATGCTCGGTGCACGCATCAACATCCACATGCGGATAGACGCCGCGCTGACTGATGAGTTTCAAGTTAGGCAGCCGGGCAAGCAGCGCGCGCCGAATTTCCGTGCGCTCACGAAACAACACCAACGCCTCGGTGTCCGCAAGCCGCTCCGACAGCGCTTCAACATCTTGCGTGTGGTCGTTCCATATCGTCACCTCATGCCCGTGCAGTTTCCGGAAACACGGCAGGTGGCGGATGGTATCGAGATAGTCGTCGAGGATGGTTATTTTCATGCTTCTTTTTCCCGCCTTCTTTTGTCCGCATACGGCGGGTCGACATTATACTACGCGGGTCACGCCATCCTCCGTCTCCCCATGCCCGGCAATCTTCCCGGTTTACTCCTGACCCTCGGTATCGCGCTGGTTACCGGTCTGATTTGCAAGGCCGTCAACCTGCCCGCGCCCTATTTGCTCGGCAGTTTGTCGGGTGTGTGGCTGGCGGGCATCGCCGTCAAACCGTTGCGCCAACGCCTCACCATCCCCCGCTGGCTGGTGACCGGGGTGATTTTGGGGCTGGGCGTCGTCATCGGCGCGATTTTCACCGCCGATGTGTTTGCCAATGCCGCACGATGGTCACTCACCGCCGCCGCAGTCGCCGTCACCACGGTGGTTGCCACCGGCGCCGGGTTTGTCCACCTGACCCGCCGCGGATACGACAAGACCCTGGCGTTATTCTGTTGTCTGCCCGGCGGGCAAGCCGAAGTGGTTGCCATGAGCCGGGAGTTGCCGGCGGCGAGCGGGCGCGCGCATGTCGTCGCCATCTGCCACCTGGCGCGGATAACCATCGTGTTTTGCGCAACGCCGCTACTACTGGCGCTGGTTTACGGGCAGAACATCGTGGACACAGCCAACGCCGCGTTCGAGAACACGCCGCGCGTGTTTGACCTGGCGATAGAAACCCACTTACAGTTTATCGCCATCGCCGCGGCGGGTTTCGCGGGCGCGAAGATTCTCCGCCTGCCCATCCCGCATTTGCTCGGACCCATGCTATTGAGCGCGGCGGCGCATTTTTTCGCGCTGGTCAGCATACCGCGCATCGCCGAGTTCATGCTGCTCGCACAAATCGTCATCGGCGGCTCGGTCGGGGCGCGGCTTGCGCGAGTTCCGGCTTCCGAACTCGCCGAGTGCGTGCGCGATGCGCTTGTCAATGCGGTGCTCATCATCACGATTTACGGCGCCTGTGCGCTGGCGTTGTTTTCATTCACCGGCAACGAGTTGCCCAATACGCTGCTGGCATTTATACCCGGCGGGCTTTATGAAGTCACCGTGCTGACATTGTTGTTCGGATTTGACATCGCGTTTGTTGCGTTTCATCATTTGTTTCGCGTGTTGCTGATTTATTTGACGTTGCCGTTTATCATTGCGCTCATTGCGCGGTCCCCATCGCCGCCGCCGCCGCACGAGAAGCCACGGGAATGACACAATTTTTAGATGCCGCCGCCACCACTGACTTGCACGACGCCCACCCCGACCGCGCGTTGCGTTGCTCTTTGCGGTGGCGGGATTTTGGGGGGCGGGGGGTGTTTGCCGGGCGGATTCGCACGGTGGTGACGATGGAGGATTCCCAGTTGGCGCAGGCGTTGTATCGCCAGCCCGGCGACGGGGCGGTGGCGGTGGTGGATGGGGGCGGGTCGTTGCGGGCGGCGATGTTGGGCGATGTGTATGCCGGCATTCTGGCGGACAACGGCTGGGCGGGCGTCATCATCAACGGCGCGGTGCGCGACGCCGCGCAACTGGGCGGCATCGACATCGGCATCAAAGCGCTCGGCACGACGCCGGTGCGCGGCAAAAAAGCCGGCATCGGCGCGCTCGATGTGCCGGTGGCGTTCGGGCACGTGCTGTTCGTGCCGGGACAGTGCGTGTATTGCGACGCCGACGGCGTGCTGGTCAGCGAGACGCCGCTGACGTTGCCGGCGGATTCGTGAGACTACCGGCGATACCAGCGCCGGCAGTAGCGCGTTGGCGGTCTCATAGACGACCTGGGGCGTCCGGGATTTTGGCATCGCACAGCGGAGTGCCATTGAGTGGGTGTGGTTCGACCGCACAAAAAGGCGTGACTGGCACCTGCGATCAGGGATTAGTGAGACAAAACCAAACAACAGAATGCGAAGAAGAAGGCGGAAATAAGGTGGGATTTTGTGGTAACATATTCTTGTTGCCCATATGAACGACTACTGCCAACATAGCATGCAATCGGAAATCCCTGGTCTTTCGAAACCTGCGCCCGTTGCTCAGTCTGTGGAAAAGTTTTCCGCTCACAAAAAAAATGCGGCATATCGCCAAAGAAAAAAACAGCCGGTACACCGCAAAATCCGGGGAGGCGAAGAAAATCATTTTTCCCCGGCAACCAAAGACTGGATGGAAACCGCCACCATAGAAAGCAAACGATCGCTTGGACAGTTTATGTCGCCAAAGCCATTGCGGGAATATTTGCTAAATCAACTCAATATTGCAGATGGCAGCAAAGTGTTGGATCCATCGGTCGGAACCGGAGAGTTTCTTAACGATGTAAAAAAGCGTTGCCCAGGCGCAAAACTCTATGGTTGGGACATCGACAAAAATATTCTTGAATATGCCGAAAAACTTGTCCCAACAGCGAAATTTAGGCATATATCATCGCTATCCATACCAGAAAAAGAAAGGTACGACTTTGTCATCGGAAACCCTCCGTATTTTCAATTGAAATTAGGCAGGGCAGAAAAAGCTTTTTATCAAGAAGTTATTTCAGGTAGGCCCAACATTTTTGCACTATTTTTTAAAGTTGGAATTGAAGCGTTAAAACCGGGAGGGGAGATGGCTTATATTGTTCCCCCATCAATGAACGCAGGCGCATATTTTAAGAATTTGCGGCGATTTATTACACAAGACAACCATGTAAGACACTTGAAAATATTTCAAAAAACAGATTTTTTTTATGACGCACAAACACCAATTCAAATCATTGTTGTAAAAAAATGCAAAGGAACATCTCAGCACTCGCACGTCATAAAAGATCGCTATTCCGGCAAAGAGTTGGTTTTATTGACAGAAAACGCCACAACGGACCAAAAAAAATTCTGCAACCATGTTTCTTTGTATAGTCTGGGATTCGAAGCAGTGACAGGGTCGGTAATATGGAATGAAAATAAGAGCAAATTAACTAATGAGAAGAAAAAAGATTGCATTCCTCTGTTATATGCTAGAAACATTGCCAACAGTGAAATCGTGCTATCTAACGATGACCGGCGCCCTCAATTTATTAAAACCGACAAGTGGTTAAAAGGGAAAGCGATCGTCGTTAACAGGATCATTGGGTCTGTCGGTAAAGGTAGTATAAAGTGCGCATTGGTAAAAGACGGGTTTGTATTTGTTGCTGAAAATCATTTAAATGTTATTAGGCCTAACCCCAAGGTTCAGCAAAAAATGAGTATTGAGAAACTGTTTGGAATAATTAACAATGAACGGTTCATTAATGTCGCAATATCTATTACAGGCAACTCTCAACTGTCTGCAAGCGAATGGAATTATTTCGTCCCAATAACAATTAATCATTGGGGCCTTTAATCCAAACGTGAAAACAAGGAGTTTTTACCCAGCAGTTTGCCGGAATTTTCTGTCCATTTCCCAAGTTGAGACTATTTTTATAGTGTGGGTATAGTTGCGCTTGAACTCCGGATTGTTCACCAATAACACTAAGACGACAACGTTGATTCGTCTTTCCGACATCATCAATCAATAAGGTCTCGAAGCAATCAAAAGATTTGTCGTATTCCACCAATCCAATCTCCCAATCGCACATTAACTTCAGCGGAAAATTAATGCTACCTCTTCCTTCATTGTAGTTTTCTATAATCACATTTCCTTTTGTAATTCCTCTTGAGGTGCTTTTAAAAAAATGAGACAATTTTGATTCGGCTATATTTTGTGTTTGTTGTGTTAAAAAGTTGGACAACGCATCCATCTGCCTGCTTTTATCCAGATCGATTTCCTTGTCGCTCCCGCCACTTAAGAATATATCTTTTCTGTTTTTCATTCCTTCGGTCATATTATTTTTAATGAAACCGTGTTCATCGTTCAGCGCCCATGAAACAACGCTCAGCCCGCAATTAGCATCCGTCATTTGATGTCCACTTTTAATTTCTATGTGTCGCTTGGTTGTGCTCTCATAAATATCATTTCCGATCATATTGTTGTTAGATGATTCGAAGTTTGCATCTTCAGGAAACCGGCTATGCAACGCACCTGTGCATCGGTTCAAGAACGACAATATGCCATCTTTGTTTTTGTTTTTAACAAGTTGAACTTTTTGTTTTTCCGGCAAACTGTAAATTTGACTTGCCGCTTCTTCCGATGTAACGGCTCCAACTAAACAGTTGATTAAAATTCGTTCAAATAGATCAAAATTTGGCATTGTAAATCTTAGTTAGAAATGTGTAATCACTCGGTTTCGCTGCGGTTCCACCACGACAGCATCAATAACTCGAATCCGCAAACGACGCCTTGCGTTTGTCGATATACTCGACCAGCGCTTCGTCGATAGCCGGGTCGAGTTCGGGGGGGGTGTAGTTTTGTAGCATTTGCTTCCACAGGGCGTTGGCGCGCTGCACCGCGTCTTGCGAGCCTTCGGATTGCCATTGCTCGAAACTGTTGTTGTCGGCGATGGCCGAGCGGTAGAACGCGGTTTTGAAGTTGTTCTGGGTGTGCTCGCAGCCGAGGAAGTGGGCGCCGGGACCGACTTCGCGGATGGCGCTCATGGCCTGGCCGTTTTCCGACAGGTCGAAGCCGCGGGCGAATACTTGCAGCATGCCGAGTTGGTCGGCGTCCATAATCAGTTTTTCGTAACTTGAGGCGAGGCCGCCTTCCAGCCAGCCGGCGGCGTGCAGCACGAAATTGACGCCGGCGGCGAGCGTCGGCAGCAGCGTGTTGGCGCTTTCGTAGGCGGCCTGCGCGTCCGGGACTTTGGCGCCGCACAGCGCGCCGCCGCTGCGGAAGGGCACGCCGAGGCGGCGCGCCAGCGAAGCCGCGCCGTTCAACACCAGCGCCGGCTCCGGCGTGCCGAAGGTGGGCGCGCCGGATTGCATGGAAATGGAGCTGGCGAAGGTGCCGAATATGACCGGCGAGCCGGCGCGCACCAACTGGGTGAACGCCATGCCCGCCATCGCCTCGGCGAGGATTTGCGCGAGCGTGCCGGCGGCGGTCACCGGCGACATCGCCCCGGCGAGGATGAACGGCGAGATGATGCTCGCCTGATTGTTGCGCGCATACACTTCGGACGCGCCGAGCATGGTCTCGTCGAAGGTCATCGGCGAGTTGGCGTTAATCAGATTGACCAGCACCGTGTTGTCATCGACGAACTGCTCGCCAAACAAAATGCGGCACATGGCGACCGTGTCCTCGGCGCGCTCGGGCGCGGTGACCGAGCCCATGAACGGCTTGTCGCTGTATTTGATATGGCTATATACCATGTCGAAATGGCGCTTGTTGACCGGCAGGTCGGTGGGCTCGCAGACCGTGCCGCCGGAGTGGTGCAGCGCCGGCAGCATGTAAGCCAGCTTGACCAGATTGTGGAAATCCTCCAGCCGCGCATAGCGCCGCCCGGCGTCCAAATCGCGGATGAACGGCGGCCCATAGACCGGCGCGAACACCGTGTGCTTGCCGCCAATCATGACGCTGCGCGCCGGGTTGCGGGCTTTTTGCTCGAACACCGCCGGCGCCGAATCGCGAATAATTTTCCGGCACATACCGGCGGGAAAGCGCACGCGCTCGCCGTCTATGTCGGCGCCGGCTTGCTTGAACAGTTTGATAGCCGGTTCATAGTGAAACTCGATGCCGGTTTCCTGCAGAATCGAGTCGGCGTTTTTTTCGATGAGGTCGAGCCCCTCCTCGCCGAGCAATTCATACTCCGGAATGGTGCGCGTGATAAACGGCGTGACGGCGGGAGCCTCACTGCTCCCGCTTGACTGGCGGGGACGCCGTCCGCTTCGTTTTCTTCTGGATTCGGGCATGGGTGTACGGGTGTCGATGTTGACTGGTTGAGTATGCACATCGCCGGCTTCGGCGCAAGCCGCGACACGACTTGGATGTAACCATTTGCGCCACGGGGCGTGGTATGATAATGAAGCGCAACCCGTGAGGACAATGCGTATGCCCACCTCCGCCAAACCCAATCCCGCACCCAAACCCGCCGCCGCCGCCAAACCCGCCGCAACCACCGCCGCGGCCAACCCCACCACCGCCGCGCCCACGCGCTATGGCTTTTTGTTGGTGCCGGAGTATTCCATGATGGCGTTTACCGCCGCCATTGACCAGATGCGCATGGCCAATCGGTTGTCGGGCGGGAACCTCTATGAATGGGTTGTGTTGACCGAAGACGGCGAGCGCGTGCTTGCCAGCAATGAGATGTCGGTTCAGTCGCTGGCGATGCGCGAGTATGGGGCGGACGGGGGTGCGCCGGATGCCGCGCTGGATGCGGTTTTTGTCTGTGGGGGCACGCATATTGAGAGCAAGGCGAGCGGCGCAATCACCGACTGGTTGAAGGAGCAGGCGCATCGGCGCGTGCCGCTGGGGGCGATTTGCACCGGCAGTTTTGTGCTCGCCGAAGCCGGGTTGCTCGCCGGCTATCGCTGCACCATTCACTGGGAAAACATGAGCGGGCTGCGCGAGCGGTTTCCCGAACTGGTGATTAGCCCCGACCTGTTTGAACTCGACCGCGACCGCTACACCTGCGCCGGCGGCAGCGCGGCGATGGACATGATGGTGCACCTCATCGCCAAACGGCACGGCTGGGACCTCGCCAACGAAATCGCCGAGGAGTTTATGCTGGAGCGCGTGCGCGGGCGCAACGACCGCCAGCGCCTGCCGCTGCGGCTGCAACTCGGCACGAGCCAGCCGAAACTGGCGGAGGCGGTCGCCTACATGCAAGCCAATATAGAGGAGCTCATCAGCCTGGATGAAATCGCCTCGCATGTCGGGCAAGTGAAAATCGTGCCGTGCGAGAGCGGGCGGAAACTGGCGACGCTGGACGGCGTGGCGTCGCATGTCGGCTTGTCGCGGCGCCAACTGGAGCGGCTTTTTCAGAAGCACCTCAACTGCGTGCCGACCCAGTATTACATGCGCCTGCGGCTGATGCGCGCGCGCCAGTTGCTGCTACAAACCAGCCTGCCGATCGTCGATGTCGCCTTCGCCTGCGGCTTCGTTTCCACCCCCCATTTCAGCAAATGCTACCGCGAACATTTCGGCGTCCCGCCCAGGGAAGAGCGGCGCATTCACAAGGAAAACACCTGATGCACAACCCCCTTGAGCCCAATGCCCGCGCCAATTTGCGCTAAATTGCCATCCCCCTACTTCGTCATTCCCCCACTCCGTCAGATACTCTCGAGCGTTAGCGCCCGTTGTCGCGTAGTGGCTTACGGGCCGGCGGTGCTGGCGCTTCCGGCGCTTCCGAGGGTGCTGACAGTGGTACAGATGCAACCCCAGCTTCCAGAAGTACCGGCGGTACTGGCGGTATTCGTGCCGGAGGCGCCGCCTTGAATCTGGCGCAAGTATTCCATCTCAATCTGTCCTTCTTCCGGTTCTTCCGACGTGTCCCCCAGCACCAGATAGAGGGTGTCGTGCGTGGAGGTCGTCACCTTGAATTCCACTCCCCCGCCGAGCTTCCGATAGCCGATTTCCGCCAGCGCATCCGCATCCAGCCGCCGCACCCGGCGGCGAAACTCGGGGTCGTGAACCGCTTCACTAATCGCATTTTTGGCATCTCGCCGGGCTATTCCGCTGTTCATTTTCGATTTCTCAATAGAGTTTAAGGTTTGGCTAGCCTGTGCCGGCGGTGCCGGCAGTGGACGCACTACTCGTCGCGGGAGCTGGCGGTGCCGGCGGTGCCGGCGCTTCCGATAGTGCTGAGAGTGACAGGGATGCTACTGAGGGTTCCACCACTACCGACGCTACTGGCGGTACCCATGCCGGGGGCGCCGCCTTGAATCTGGCTCAAGTATTGCATCTCAATGTGTCCTTCGTCTGGTTCTCCCGACATGTCCCCCAGCACCAGATAGAAGGTGTCGTGCGTGGCGGTCGTCACCTTGAATTCCACTCCCCCGCCGGACTTCTGATAGCCGACTTCCGCCAGCGCATCCGCATCCAGCCGCCGCAACCGGCGGCGAAACTCAGGGTCGTGAATCGCTTCATTAATCGCATTTTTGGCCTCTCGCCGGGTTATTTCGCTGTTCATTTTCGATTCCTCAATAGAGTTTAAGTTTGGCTAGCCTGTGCCGGCGGTGCCGACAGTGGACGCGCTACTCACACAACCAACACATGAAGAGGCTGTGCTGAGTGTGCTGGCTGTGGTAGCGCAGCCGAGAGAGCCGGTGGTATTGCCGCCACCTTGGATGCGCTGCAAATCGTCGACGCCCATGCCGTAGCCGATGTCGTCGGTGCGCACCAGCGGAATATGCAGCGTGCCGGGCTCGCCAATAACCAGTTTGATTTCAATATCCGAATCCTCGGTGATGATGCCTTTGTCAATAGCATACTGCCGGGGGTCGTTGCGGATGGCGTGGCGCGCCTCGGTGTCTAGCGAAAGTTCTGTCGTTAAGAAGTCTCGCATCTCCTCGGAAGCATTCATACTAATACCCTCGTTCTCTTATGCCGTGTAAAATCAGCGTAGTCTGTGGGAATGTTGGTGTGGTAGGTCATGGTTTCACCGAGCCCGCGGAGCCAACAGTTGTCCCGGTGCCTGCGGAGCTCGCGGTACCGCAGATAGTGCCGATACAGCCGAATGTTCCCACGGTGCCAGCCGTGCTGACACCTCCGCCCTGCAGGTCTTGCAACTGGGTTGCGGTCAGGTTGTCAGGCAGTGGCTCTGGGAACAACGGGATATGCATAGTGTGGCGGTCATTGACGACCAGTTTAATTTCAACATCCGAATCCTCGGTTATGATTCCGTTGTCAACGGCATATTGCCGGGGGTCGTTGCGAATCGCTTGGCGAACATCGGCGTCAAATATAATCTGCGCCGCTGACGCCGGTTGAGTGGGTGAGTGCATGGTCAATCTCCAGTGGGATTATTTAGAGCCGATGCTTCCGGCGGAAGCGGCTGTCGATGCGCTTATGGGATAGCAGCAGAGCCGATGCTTCCGACGGAAGAGGCTGTCGATGCGCTTCCTACGGGGCAACTGAACGTGCTAGCCGAGCCGCCGCAGGCGATGGTGCCGGCGGTGCTATCGCCGCCGCCGGCCGCTTGCATCTGTGACAACTGTCGTGCGCTGATGAGCGAGTCCGAACTGATGGCGGTAAGCGACAGATAAACGGTGTCAGCCGTATTGAAAACCACCTTGATTTCCTGCCCCTCGCCCAACTGCGGCATTTCGAGACCGCGCGAGCGAATTTCTTCGAACGCCGCTACAGGGTCATCCGACACATCTGCCGAATCTCCGGGTCGGTCATAAGGTTGAACGATGTTTGCGCGACTTGCATGGTGAGGCCCTCTGTTGATGTTGCGCGAAGTGTGAGCATAGGGGGGGTGGGGGGGGGCGTCAAGTAAGTTTTTTCAATTCCATCAAGTAGTTCTATACACCCCTCCACGCGGCGAAAAACCTACTTCGCTCGCTCCGTTGAAGCAAAGCGGCAGATTGCGAGAGATTCCCGAAGGGGAAGAAAAACAACCTCACCACTCCGTCATTCGAGCATCACTTCGTCATTCGAACGGTAGAAAGCATGCCCCGTGCTCCGACACGGAGTAGGGGGCCGGCAGGCGGCCATATTTTGTTTGTATCATCCCTGATACAAACCCTTCGGGCTTGCGCGAAAATCCGCTCCCGGCGGATTTTTGTTTGTATCATCCCTGATACAAACCCTTCGGGCTTGCGCGAAAATCCGCTCCCGGCGGATTTTTGTTTGTATCATCCATGATACGCGCAATCTCCCTAAGGCTACCGCGGATTTCAACAAAGCCCGTGCCAGCCCGAACAAGATTCCCGAATACGCAGAGGTTGTTTTTGGGGTGAATGACGAGTCGCGGGTTGTTTTTCTGCGCTTGAGAGCGATTATTGCGTTATCCTAATACCGCAGACAAACTACGGATAGTTTATACTCCAACCCGCTTTCCCTGAACCCAACCACTCATCAGGCGCCGCTATGTTTTATAAGACTAAAGAAGATGAAGGGCTGATTGAAGTCCCGGTTATTACGCCGCATATTGAAATCGTCACCTTTGACAACGCTGAGCTTGGCGTCGGGGACGATATGCCTGAAGCGCAGTTGGACGCGGTGCATTTTTGTTTCTATATTGACGCGCAGGGTAGTGGACAGGGGTTGTCGGGGACGTTGGGCAGGGATGTTTTGCGCTTGATAGACGGCTCTCGCACGCGTCAGGAAATCGTTTCGGTGTTGCGGGAAAGCGGTTACGAGACGTTGCATATCAACACCAAGTTGGTCAATCTGGCATACCGGTTTTTGCTGGTGTCGGCGGACTACCGTCTTCCCTCCGGGCATGCCGCGTTGTTTTCTTCGATGGGCATTACGCCGCGCCGGGCGGAGGCGTGTTTGGCTGGGTTGAAGATTTTCATCGACAGCATCAGCGCGCACGGCGACGGCGCGCGCGTTGTCGCCGATGCATGGGCCGATCTCGGTTGCGGCAACGGCGTGGTGGCGGACAGCGAAGCCGACGCCGATGTGGTCATCGTTTTGGTTGACGACTATTTGCAAAGCGAATTGGAAACCATCAACCAACGCTTTCGCGAGCGCAACAAGCAGTGGTTGCCGTTGAAGTTAAGCGGCATAGAGGGCATGACGGGTCCGCTGCTTAACCTGCCGGGGAATGATTTTTGTCTGGAATGCGTGCGCACCAATCTGTATAACAACCGCGAACTTCGCGGTTTTCTCGGCAGCAATCGCGCCGGCGCGCACATCGCCAACGAGCGCGTTTTTGTTCCCTCCATCGCCCGCGGGCGCGCCACCGATGCGCTGTTGCAACTGGTCGGGGCGCGGCTGCTCGGCGAAAAACAAGACCATACCGACCGCAACCCCGTCTGGCCTGCGGAAAACATCGGGCATTATCTGCTGTCCGGCAACACCTTGACCAACACCCAAACCTGGCACCGCGTGAACACGCGGCCGCAGTGCGCGTGTTGCGGCGACCCGCGCTTGCGCGACAACAACCGCCCGCCTGAGCGCGTGGATTTATTCGGCGAAAGCACGGGGGAAGGGCAGTCGGTGTTCACCAGCGGCGGCATGAAAGCGCGCTCGCCGGTGCAGACCTGGGACAAATACCAACACCTGATTTCCCCGCTGACCGGAGTCGTCACCGCCGTCCTACGCAGCTCCCCGCCGGATGACTCGTGGCTGCATGTTTACTGGGCGGGGAGCAATCTCGCCATCGTCAATAAACATTTCCGCGCTTTCAGCAACAGCCTGCGAACCAAGAGCGCGGGCAAGGGGCGCTCGGACACGCAAGCCAAAGTCAGCGCGTTATGCGAGGCGCTGGAACGTTACAGCGGGGTATACGACGGCGCCGAAATTCACCGCCGCGCGCGCTTCGTTGACTTCGCCGAAGGGGAGGCGGTGCACCCCAACGACATCATGTTGTTCAGCGACAAGCAATACGCGATGCGCAACGAGATTGCGGAGAAAAAATTCCGCTTCTACCACCTGCCGGAGACAGACTTTGACGAACAAGCGGAAGTGGAATGGACGCCGTTGTGGTCGATTTCCCGCGAGCAACACGTGTGGCTTCCGTCGATTCAGATGTATTACTCCTACGTCTCCGAGGACTTGTCGTTGAACAAGTTCATGGCCAACCCTGATTCCAACGGCGCCGCTTCGGGCAACACCCTCGCCGAGGCGTTCGTTCAGGGATTTATGGAATTGGTGGAGCGCGACGCCTACGCGATTTGGTGGTATAACCGGCTCGCGTATCCCGAAGTGGACATCGCCGCTTATAACGACCCGTTCCTGAATGAACTGCTCGAGCGTTACCGCACCGTATACAACCGAAGCGTCTGGGTGCTTGATATTACGCACGACTTCGGCATCCCGGTTTTTGTCGCCGTGTCTGAGCGCCTGGACAAGAAGAAGCGCGATATTTGCGTGTCCGCCGGCGCACATTTTGACCCGCATATTGCGTTGTTGCGCGCGGTTTGCGAACTCAACCAATACACGTCGGCGGTGTTGTTTGCCACCGATGACCCCGCCAGTTACACTTACTTCGACATGGAGTGCCTTCACTGGTGGCAAAATGCCACGCTGCAAGGCGAGCCGTATCTGCTACCCGACCGCAACGCCGCCAAGAGCACGCACGCCGATTATCCGCTCACCGAGCGCACACAGGCGGAAGAAGCGCAGGCCTGCATCGATGCGGTGCACGCCAAGGGCATGGAAGTTTTGGTGATGGACCAGACCAAGCCCGATGTCGGGTTGCCGGTCGTCAAAGTGCTGGTGCCGGGGATGCGCCATTTCTGGGCGCGTTTTGCGCCAGGGCGTTTGTATGATGTGCCGGTTGCGATGGGCAAGCTGAGCAAACCGACCGCGGAAGAGGACATGAATCCCACCCCGGTCTTTATCTGACCGGGGATATGCACAAGCACCGCAACGACACCGGCATCATACGGCTACCGAAAATTGCGCCGCACCTGCGCCTCGACGTCGTTGCGCTCGACCCCGCCTCAAAGGCGCTTTCGCTGTTGGTCACCTCCGAATATGACAGGAACCGCTATCGGGTTTACCCCGCCGGCGAGTTCAGCGAAACCATTTTGTCCGCGATTGACGGGCGCACCGATGCCGCCGGGATAATCCGCAAAATCGTGGCGGCGACGCCCCACCGCCACCACGCGGTCGCCGCAAGGCTGCGGGCGTTGGCGGACGCCGACCTTCTCATTTGTGCGGAATATGAGATGAGCGACGGGCAGGCGGCGGTGTGGCTGAATCTGGGATTTACGCCCGCGCGCGCGGAAGACATCCTGCGCCGCGCCCCGGTGGCGCTGGTCAACCACGCGGCATCACCCGCCGCCCGGCGCGCGCTGAGCGCGATGCTGCAAGGGTTGGGCGTGAAGGTGCAAACGCGCGCGCGGCAAGGGGATGGCGGCGGTTTGGCGTTGGCGGTGGTGGTGGTGGACGACTATTTGCAGGAATCGCTTGAAAAAATCAACCGCGCCTATCGCAAAGAAAAAACCCCGTGGCTGGCGGTCAAGTTAAACGGCGGCGTGCATTGGGCGGGTCCGGTATTCAACGCGCGCGGCGGCGATGAACGCGCCTCCGATGCGGCGACCAAGCCGCACATGGCGCGGAATTTTTGCTGGCATTGTCTCGCGGAGCGAATCCAAAGCGGCCGCCAAATCGAGCAAGCCAACTACCGGCAGTCGGGCATCAAACCGCCGCCCGCGCCGCCGGGAAGCCCTTCGGCGGTGAAGGCGGGCGCGCATCACGTCGCGCTGGAGATTGCCAAATATCTGCTGTGCGCCGAAGCCGCAACCGAAACAGCGGCGGCGGGCGCTTCTGCCCTCAACACTTCCCTGTGGGTGTGGGATCAGGTGAGCAATCAAACCGGCCTGCACCGCGTCAACAAAAATCCGCAATGCGCGGTGTGCGGGCAAGCGCCGGCGCGCGATATTTCGCCCATTCTTCTGGACGACCCCGAAGCCGGGACGCGCTATGCGAGCAGCGGCTGGCGCGTCGTTTCCCCGGAGCGCACTTTTGCCGACTACCGCCACCTCAACAATGCTTACACGGGCGTGGTTGACCTGCTCGAAGATGTTCCCAACGAGAGCGACGACTTCTGCTTTGTGTTTGAGTCGGGCAACAACATCGCCACGCATAGCGACTCTTTGTTTATCTCCCTGGCGAGCACGCAAATGCACAACGCCGGCAAGGGAACCACGCCGGCGCTGGCGCGCACCGGCGCGCTGTGCGAATCGCTCGAGCGATACAGCGCCAGTTTGCACGGCAACGAAATCCGCCAACGCGCGCGCTACCGGGATTTCCCCGCCGGGCGGGCGCTGATGCCCAATGTGTTTATGAACTTGAGCGACAAACAGTTCGCGCAAAGGGAGTCGTTCAACGATGAAGCCGGCGGCAATCCCTTCGTCAACATCCCCGCCCCGCTGGCGGAAGACGAATACTGCGAGTGGTCGCCGATTTGGTCTTTCATGCACCGCGAAGCCCGCTGGGTGCCGACGCAGTCGCTGTATTACGGCTATCCCTACCGCGGCCACTGGATCGCCATCCCGGACACCAACGGCGTGGCCGCGGGCAATACGCCGAGCGAGGCGTTCGTTCAGGCGTTCATGGAAGTGCTGGAACGCGATGCGGTCAGCCTGTGGTGGTATAACCGCTTGCAGTGCGCCGAACTCGCGCTGGATTCGGTCAACCTCCCCATCGTCGCGCCCCTGGTCGCACAATACGAGCAGCAGGGCAGGCATTGCTGGGCGCTGGATATTTCCTTCGACCTCGGCGTGAATGTGTTTGTGTTTATGAGCCGTAAAACCACCGCCGAAGCCGTGGGCGAAGAGATTTGCCTCGGCGTCGCCGCGCACTTTGACCCGGAAATTGCGCTGACGCGCGCCATCTGTGAACATGGGCAACTGTGGGCGATGATTGAAAGCCGGCGCGAAGACACCACTTTCCGGGAATTGTCGCACGAGTTCACCTCGTGGCTGCAAACCGCCACCACGGCGGCGCAGCAGTTTAACTACCTGCTACCCTCGGGGCGCAAACAATGGAGCGATTACCCGCCCAACCGAGAATTCAATCTGTTGCAACAACGCCAGGCGTGTCTGGACTTGGTGGCGCAAAATAACTGGCAACTGTATCTCGCCGACTTCACGCGCCCGAGCGTCGGCTTGCCGGTCATGCGGGTCATGATTCCCCAGTTGCGCAGCATGCACCGGCGGCTCGGACCCGGCAGGCTGTACGAGGCGCCGGTGGAAATGGGGTTGCTCGCCAAATCCAAAACCGAAGCGGAAATGAACGCGGTTGATATGTTTATTTGAGCGAATATTGCCGCCGGTCACCGCCGGGGGAAAGGGTGTATAACACAACTTTATGCCGGTGAGTTTTTTTCCTTGCTACCCCCCCGCCCCCCGCAAATAATCGCCATACCGAGCCTAACGCTCCCTCGACAAATCGGAGAAGTCCAATGCAAGCGGAAAGAACGAAACAAGAGATTGAAAAGGTAAACGACATGCTGTCTCATGACCGCGAATTCCGCAGTCGCGTGCGTCAACTCGACCCGGATGCGCTCGCGGAGATCGGCTATGAGCCGCTTCCCGGCGCCGGCGAACCGCTGGAATTCAAGGTGGTCACCTCAACGCAGGACACGGTCTATATTCCCATGCCCCCGCCGATGCCGGAAGAAAGCGAGATCTCGCTGGAAGATTTGGGCAGAATCTCCGCGGGAAACTGCGCCAGCACAGCCTCTAGCGCCAGCACCATCAGCACAACCGTGGGTTGCATAAGTAGCGCGTCCACGTCGGGTTGTAAGGGTGGTTCAGCCAGCAACGACCCGTAAGGCGCCCGTATTTTTGCGCGTATCGTCCATGATACGCGCCCTGCGGGCTTGCGCGAAAATCCGCTCCCGGCGGATTTTTGTTTGTATCATCCCTGATACAAACCCTTCGGGCTACGCGAAAATTCGCTCCCGGCGGATTTTTGTTTGTATCATCCCTGATACAAACCCTTCGGGCTACGCGAAAATCCGCTCCCGGCGGATTTTTCCCGCTCAAAAGCATGCCTCCGCAGTGTGTTAGCGGGGGACTGCGGGAATGGCGTTGTTTTAACTCAGAAGTATCCAACCCCTCTGACGGCAACGAACACCACCACCCAAAACCTACGAATACCACCGCACAAACTCCTTACTACTCTCCCGAACACGCCCCTCGGGTGCTTTGCTGTCATCGCCGGGATACCCCAGCGACATTCCGCAGACTAGCCGCAGTTCGCCGCCGATGCCCAAAATCTCTTTGGCTATTTTCGGGTAGTTTCCCCAGGAGGCCTGCGAGCAAGTGGCGAGGCCGTATTCTTGTGCCGCCAGCATGATGTTTTGCATGAACATGCCGATATCCAGCAACGAGCCTTGCTCCAGTTCGCGCTCTATAAAAAACAGCAGACCGGCATCGGCGCCGAAAAAATAATAGTTCTGCGTCACCAGCGCGATAACCGCGGGCCAGTCCACATAGTCGGGAGCAAAGCGAATGCCCGCGGCGTGGTAAATCCGGGTGCCCATGATGTGCCGGCGCTGCTCGTATTTGGGCGGCATCGGCTGCGGGTAATAAGGAATCTCCGGGCTCGGTTGTTGTTGGTCCTGCGCGGCTTTGACATACGCCGCGGCGAGCCTTTCTTTGGTTTTCCCCCGAATAACGGCGACCTGCCAGGGCTGCATATTGCCGCCGGTGGGCGCCGTCGTGGCGGCGTTGATGATCTTGTCGATCAAGTCAACCGGCACTTCCCGGTCGGTGAAAAAGCGCACCGATTTGCGCCGGGCAATGGCGTCGATGACATTCACGCGCCCGGCGCGCAGAGCGCAGGGAATATGACGGGGGGCGCGCGAAACGGGTTCAGGTTCTTGCGTTCATACACGCTCAGCAACAACAGCCCCATGTCCGCCTGCCCGTGAATCGCGCCGGGCCAAAAGCCATCGTCGGCCCAGCGGTCGGGGAACCAGCGCTGCGAGATGCGCCGGCGCGCAACCAGTTCACCGATTAGGCGGTCGAGCGTTGCGCGTGAGGCATCATCGTCCGCGTCCGCCAACAAATGGTAAGCGCAATCCATTGCGGTTTCTCCGCGCAACGCCGACAACGCTTCATCGGTATATTCATCAGCGCCCGGCGCCGGCGGTGTGGTGCGCGCGCCCGCATCATCGTGCTCCGCAACCAGGCGCTGCAGTTTCAAGTAGCCCGGATGCGCCGCAAACGCCGGCCAGCGCGCTTGCATATACCGCTCCACCACTAACATGCCACCCGCCGCGTCCGGCAACAGCGCATCCGCGTAGCGGCGATAGGCGGCGGTTTGCTCCGGGCTCACCCGCAACGGCTTGGCTTCCGCCAGCGCCAGTATTTGCTCCATCCAGGCGGTTAATTTTTCGTCGCTAAAAAACGGCTCCAATTCGCCAAAGCGGTATAGCAGACCGCCGATGCCGTGACGGTAATCCGCGCACAGGCTGTCCGCGCCGCGCATTTTGTTGAGCAAACCGTCCATCAATTTTTCGATGTCCGCCGATGGGTTGCCATCGCCGCGGAGCGCCGCTTCAACCCCCGCCAAGCGGCACAGCGCCACGAGTCTTGACCCGAAGAGGCTGATTACCCCGCAGTTTTCGGCCACGTTCCCGAGCGAATAAATTCCATCAACGCCGTCCATCAGGTAGGCGTGGCACTTTCGCAGCGCCGCGCTGTTTTCCTTGTGCTCGGTGGCGTATTGCCGCAACAGCGCAAGGAAAACCACCACGCCGCTGCAACCGTCAAAATTCGGCGGCAACGACTGCGGCACGCGGATGTTGTTTAACTGCGCTCTGCCGATGGCGAACCCATTTTGCAACGCGCCGCGGTGGTTGATGAGGGATGCCAGTTGCGCGCCGGTTTCCCGCGCCAGAACCAATAACGCTTCGCGCGTAACCGGTTTGGGCTTGGCAACGTCGGTTGCGCCGTGCGACCGCCAGGCGCGCCGGGGGTTGTCCGGCCGGGTCGAAAACAGGGCTTTTATATGGGCGACCTGGCGTTCAAGTTCATTCGACAGATAGGCGTGGTTTCGCGTGATTCTGTCCCACGCGGTTCTTTGGAAGAAATCGGTTTCGGTGGCGGCGCCGGAAGTATTAAAAACCCGCAGGTTGTCGGCTTGCATTTCAAACAACGGAACATCATTGCGCCAGATGTCGTGCCGGATGCCTTCAATAACGCGATAGGGATAGGGCTTGAAGCGCGCGAAAAAACCGTCCAGCGCGATGCTTGCGCGCACCCCGTCGGTGCGGCAGTTGTGGAAAAATTGATGGAGCAATGAATAGCACTTCCAGGTGTCAACGATGATATGGCGAAAACGGGCTTGTTTGATGCGCCGGTAAAATTTTTGCAACGCCACGGACGCGGGCCCCTCCTTTGCAGTCAACAGCGCGCCCATGCGTTGGTAGCCGTCGATGAAAATATCAAAGAAGGCGTTGATGTCCTGGAATTCGCCGCGGTAAAAGGGGGCATAATCGCCGGCCTCGAAACCTTCATACCAATCGCCGGCATCCGCCGTGCCGGTCTGCTCTTTTTTCTGAAACGGAACCCGCTGCTTTCCCGGCGGTGTCATCACGCTGATATCAATGCCGTCCACCAGCGAAGCGTCCATTGAACCCGGCATCAGGAACGGTAGAATGCCAATCATGCCCAGTTGCCGAAATTGCTCGTTATGCTCATCTTGCCCGTGCTCCGGCAAGCGGTCGAAGAAACTGTTGCCGACCACCGTTTCATAGTCGATGAAATACGGCATGCCGGCGCAAGCGATGAGGTTGTCATACCAAAAGTCATTGCCGTTCAGCAGTTGCACGAGGAACAGCCAGCCGCCCAAACGGCGGTAAAAGGTTTCCACTTCGGCCAGCGTGGTGCAATCGCGCCGCACAACCCGCTGCTCCCAGCCATAGCCCCGGCAATAGAGAAAATCAGGCGCCAGCGGCACAAACTCGCCGTGTTCCCGGTGCAGTTCCTGCAGCAACTCCCCGGTTGCCCAGGTGCCAATCAGGTCTTTCGGTTTATAGACCACCTCGCCGCAATCGGTTTCAAATATCGCCACCGAACGCCCGCCACGGTGCGGGTCGCCGAGGCCGCACGGCAGGCGTAAAATGGCAATCCCGTCACCGTCACCGGGCTGCGTTTCTTTCCCCCGCAGAAACCGGGCGCGCAGTTGCGGCAGGTCGGCGGCGAACCGGTCGAGCATTTCCTCGGTGGCGATTTGCCAATGGCGCACCAGCGTGCCGATGATTTTGACCAGAATCGGCTGGCGGTCAAACGCTTGTTGCCAGAAGTCCAACGTCCCGACCGCTTGCCGCCGGCTCCCGTTCCCGCCGTGCTCCGCCGGCAAAACGCCGGGATACGAATGCAGCACGGCATACACCGGCATCGCCAGGCGATACAGGACGTGTCCCAACAGGTCGTCCACGCCTTCTTCCGCCAGTTCAATCCCCGCCGGGCGCAACTTGTCTTGCTGCGCACCGACCCAGGGCCGGCACAATTCCGCCCACGCCGCCGGCAATATCCGGCCGGGCTCGTCCCCGAGGCGCTTTGCCAATGCTGTTTTGTCGTGCCGTTGCCAGCGCCGGTATAAATCGATGAAGGTCGCAGCCCAGTCGGGCAGATGCTCGGGCGCCGTCACTTCGACATCGCGCAGGCACGCTTCCCACTGCGCGCGGCTCAGCCCGCGCCGGCGCAAGACTTCCTCCTTCGCGGACTCGGAATCAACATCGGAATCAAACAGCGCGTTCCAACTCTTGCGCCGGCTTTCCAGAACAACCTCGTCCTGCCGCTCGGCAACGGTAAAGGCTTTGCAGCGCAGGCGTTCTTCGGGGAAACTGGCGCGGGCAATCCACCGGTATAGGCGGGAAGCGTCCTCCCCGGATGCGTTGCCCGCAGTCATCGGTGGGTCATCGGGGGTTAATACGCGGTGGGCGACAGTTTGGAGTTGTGGATTGCCGCGCTGGCGGACATATCCAGCGTGTCGTAATTAAACGCTTTCGGCAAACTGCCGAGCATGAATTCACCGATGTTGCACTCCACATGCGGGGCGTTGCCGGTTGCCCGGCAGAACAGCTCGGTGTAACCGGAGCCCAGGCCGCAGCCGGCCAGCCCCATGGCGATGGCATTCAGGTAGAAGGTTTGGTATACCACGCCGGTATTTCGCAGCATCGTGCTGTATGCGATGTTGTGATATTTCCAACTGACTCGTTGGAAACGCGCGGCGATATGGATGAGGGTCTGCGGCCTGACGATCTGCGCGCAACTGATATAGGCGGCTTGTATCAACCCTTCGGTATGGCCGCTCTTGCCGCTCAGTTTGATTAGCTCATGCGTTCCCGGCGAGTAGTAATAGATGCCGGGGTCGAGGCCGTCGGCGCGGTCCACGGTGAGGTAGAATTCCAGTTCGTAACTGGCGCCGCCGGTCGGATAAGGGCGCCAGGCAAGCTCCATGTCGGTTTGCTTGGCGGGGTCTTGCGCGCCAGTGACCACCGTAGTATTTTCATACAGCACGCGCCCCGAGCGGAAAAAGAATTCGCCGATTTGTTGCAGGGAAATCGGCGCCTCTTCGTCGTAGGCGCGAACGCTGAGGCGCTGGATGACCAACTCGGTCAGGCGCTTGTCGTTGTCCGCCAAGCGTTGCAGGTCGGGTTTGTGTAACGCGATTCGCTCGCCTTGCGGCAACGGCCTGACTGCGGGCTGGGGGTCAATCAAGTGTATGAAAGGAAAGGCGCCGCCAAAATTGGCGCCATAGTTGTAACCGAACCGACTGTTGGCATGCGCCACCAAATCGTGAAAATCCCACTGCTGCATCGCGCTGTCGCCTTCTTCCAGCCGGGTTGGCAGGCGCGGCGAATCGTTCGCAACCGGAATGATGAATTCGTCGTGATACAGGATATTGAGCAGGCAACGAAAACCCGCAAACAAATCCTCATCACCACCACAAGCGGACTCAATCCGCCGTAAATCGGCGCCAAAACCCAGTTCAAAAAGCAGGCTCCCCACCGCCCTGTCACGAATGACAAAGCGCTTGTCTTTCAGCGGCATGGTCAGCAGCAAGCGGTCGTCCTCGCGGTGCAGGTAGCAAAAACGCGAGAGCGTGATTTTTCCGTCTTCGGAAAGGCTCGGCGGCGGCGAGACGTCCGGCAGGCGCTCGCCGGCGTTGCTGTATTCAATTTCCGCCAGCAACCGATTGCTCGGACACACCACGCCGACCACGACGACATTCCGCAAGATGAACTGCGCCGTCTGTAGCAAGCCGAAATGACTGTCGGGCCCGCTTTGCAAATGCCGGCGAAACTCGGTCACCGCCGCCCCGCGCTCTTGCGATGCCAGCCATTCCAGCGCTTCCTTGACCGACTGAACCAGGGGGATGTTGGGTTGCTCAGGGGCGTTGAGGTTTTCCAACTCACCCGCAGACGAGTCGGGCGCAAGGCGGAAGCCCTCGTCCAGTCGCGCAGTAGTCAGCGGTTGCCGCAGGAAATCAGTGATGAACATACGGGACGTTGATTAATTCTGATTATCAGTTCAATGACCGGCCATTCTAACAAAGTCCGGCGAATTCAACCAACAACTTGACCACCCACCACTACCCGTCATTCCCTAGCGGTAGAAAACAGGGAGTCCAACCGCTTCGTTTCCACGCCCCATTTCAGCAAATGCTACCGCGAACATTTCGGCATTCCGCCCAGGGAAGAGCGGCGCATTCACAAGGAAAACGCCTGATGCAAAACCCCGTCAAGCCCAATGCCCGCAAGGGGTTACGCCTCCCCCTTCCCCCTTAAAAAAAATAGTTGCGTCGGGCGGGAAATTCGCGTATCTTTGCGCCTAGGTGTGCGCTACCTCCGGGGTGTAATCGGAAGTCCGGTGACCCATCGGCGTTTTTTACCGGCGCACTCATTTCATAACATACCAGACAGAGGACATCTCACCATGGCGGATATAATGAATATCGACGAAAAAGAGTTCGAGAAAAATCAGCAAGCCTTTTCGGATGTTTTGGCCAAATACTACGGAGACCCCGACTTCCGCGCCAAACTGGAAGCCGACCCGACTGCGGTTTTACTGGAGTCGGGCGTGGACCTTCCGCCGAATACCAAGGTGGAATTGCTGTTCAACACCGACAAATTGGTGCACATCGTCTTGCCCTATATTGAAGGGGAAGATGTGTAGGTTTTTCCGGTTATTAATCAAAAGAGCAGTCGGAAAAACCGCGTTACCCATTTGTCTTGCCGCATCGGTCGCATCGAGTGCATGCGCCGATGACGTCGATTTGTTGCAAGCCGTGCAACTGGGGCAGCGGCACGATGAGTCTGTGCAGATTGCGCAGAAAGGCGTTGAGGAGATGCGTTTGCAAAAGCGCATCTCCTACGCGCCGTTGTTGCCGCAGGTAAGCGCCGTTGCGACCGGGACGCATGAGGAAAACGCCAGGCGTCTTTTCTATGCCGGAGGGAATTCGGAAGGCTATTCGGAAAGCCTGCGCCTGAGCCAGACGGTCTGGAATGCGCGCCAGCGTTCGGCCTACGCCAACTCCAAAAAGAACCTGGAACTGGCGCACCTTGACAATGCGAGGGTTATCGAAGCCAACCTGACCAACGTGACCGAGGCGTACCTCGGCGTGCTCTCCGCGACTTCGCGCCTGCGGCTGGCGCGCTCCAATGTCGCGGGGGTTGAAGCGCACAAGGAAATCGTCGACACGCTGTTCAGCATCCACGAATCCACCATTCTGGAACTGACCGAAACCGAGGCCGACCTGGACCTCGCCAAGGTGTCGGTGATTGTGGCGGAGAACGACCTCGCGAACGCTTTTCAACGCTTCTTTTTGTATGTCGGCGACGGCGAGTACACGCTGGCGCCGGTCGTCCCCGACCCGGATGTGATTGAAGCGGCGTCGGGGCGACCGCTGGATGAATGGCTGGACATCGCCAAGGCGCGAAATTACGACCTGCAAATCACCCGCCTGCGGCTGGACATCGCCGAGAACAACATTCGGCTGGCGCAGCAGGCGTATTACCCCAGCGCCACCTTGAGCGCATCATGGAACCGCTCCCGCGACAACCTGGGAAGTTCTTTGGTCAACGGTGACGGCAACCGCAACGCCGCCTTGACGCTGGAAATCCCCCTCTATCAGGGGGGGCGGCGCTCGGCGCAGTTGCAGGCGGCGTATGTGGCGTATGACCGCCAGAAACTTCGCATCGCGCAACAAGCCAAGCAGTTGCAGCAACAAGTGACGGACTTGTATCGAAACCGGCAGAGTTTACACAAGCGCATTTTTGCCCTGCAGTCGCTGGTCGACTCCAACCGCAAAAAACTGGAGGCGACCAAAGACGGGTTTGCCCGCGGCGACCGCACCAGCAACGAGGTGCTGGAAGCGCAGAACCTTCTGGTGCAATCGGAAATCGACCTGATTAGCGCCCTTCACGACTTCATTCTTTCGGGGCTGCAACTGAAGCAGGCCGCCGGCATTCTGTCTTTGGAAGACATCAAGGCGGTCAACCGGTTGTATTTCACCGCCACTTGACCGGCGCCCGCCCCTGTCTCCGCCCGCCAACCCGACCCCAACCCAACGCTTGTGAAAAAGTCTCTTGAACGCCAACATAAACACTGTTTCGACTGAGCCGACTGAGCCAGCGGCGCGCGGCGTGGTGTTATGGGACTTCGTGCGCCCGGTCGGCTGGCTGGTTCTGCTGATTGTGCCGCTGTCGGTGTACTACGGCGTCGACTGGGAGGCGTTGCAAGTCACCGAGTCGGTGGTGCACTGCATCGTGGTGTTGCTGTGCGCGGTCATCATGTGGGTTTTTCGCCTGCTGCCCGATTTTGTCCCCAGCGTTTTTTTGCTGGTCGGGTTGTTGTCGCTCGGCGTCGCCGCCCCCCAGGTCGTCTTTTCCGGCTACAGTTCGCAGGTGTTTTTTCTCGCGCTCAGCGTGTTGAGTCTGAGCAGCGTGATTATGAGCTCCGGGCTGAGCCAGCGAATTATGCTGTATGCGATGCATAAATGGCGTCCCAAGAACAAATACCTGTTCTCCATCATCATCTTCCTCTTCGGTGCGCTGGCGACGCCGTTCATCCCCAGCACCAACGGGCGCGCCGCCCTGATTGCGCCTTTTCTGAATGACGCCCTCAAACACATTCCGCAAAACTCCGTGGAGCATCAGCGGCTGGTGGTCGCCCTGCTGGGCGGCATGAGCCTGCTCTCGCCGGTGTTTCTGAGCGCCAAGTCCATCAACTTGCTGCTGTGGGGAATGCTTTCAAGCCAGGACCAATACACCTTCAACTACCTGTTCTGGATGATGGCGGCGCTGGTGCCGGGGCTGATTCTGCTGGCGCTGTATTTGCTCACTCAGGCGCTGGTGTTTTTCAACAACGAGAAAATCACCATTGACGCGGACATCATCGCGGCGCAATACCGCGACCTGCCGCCGCTCAGCCAGCAGGAAATCGCCGGGTTCGCCGCGCTCGCCAGTTTTATTCTGTTGATTTTGACCTATTCATACCACCACATTGAAATTCATCTGGTGGCGTTTATTTTGTTTTTTGCCCTGCTGTTCTTCAACATCATCAACCAAAAACAACTGTCCAACAGCATCGACTGGGGTTTCCTGATTTTCCTCGGGGCGATGGTCGGCTTCACCAACGTGCTTCAGTTGCTGCAACTGAACGACCTGCTTGCCGCCAATTTTTCCTGGCTGACCCGGCACGTGGAAAGCAACATTCACCTGTTCATCTTTCTGCTGTCGGCGCTGGTTTTCCTGTTTCGCTTGTTCATCCCGGTCAACGCGACCGTGATTCTGCTGGCGGGCGCGTTGCTGCCCGCGATGGCGCTGCTGGGGAGTTACGCCTGGCTGGTCGGCTTCATTATTTTGATGATGTCCGAGTCCTTCATCTGGCCCTATCAGGTGTCCTACTATCTGCAGTGCAACGCCATTCTCGGCAAGCGCCACTTTGCGGCGCTCCATTCGCGCCGGGTGTACACCGTCAACGGGCTGACCTTCCTGCTCAAACTCGCCGCCATTTACCTGTCGCTGCCCTACTGGAAGTTGCTGGGGGTTTTGTGATGGCGCGGATTATTCGCTTCGTGGCGTCCGACAAGATGGTGCAGATTCTGGCGGCGCTGTTTTTTCTGGAGATGGGTTTGTTCTTTGTGCTCGCCCAGGACAAAACCAAGATTCTGGTTTTGCACAGTTACACGCCGGGGTATTCGTGGAGCGATGATATTAACCAGGGAATCGTGCGGGCGTTCGTCAACAACGAGGCGGTCAAAAGCGCTTACCACTACATGGCGACCAAAGACGCCGGTGCCGACCAAAAGCGGCGCGCGCAGAAAATCGCCCACCGCCGCATCGCCGACTTTCAACCGGACATCATTCTCGCCATCGACGACAACGCCAACGCGCTGGTCGCCAAAGACTATGTCAACGACGACGCCATCAACATCATTTTCGCCGGCGTCAACGGCAGCGTGACGCCTTACGGATACGACGGCGCGCCCAACGTGACCGGCATTTACGAGCGCAAGCCGGTCGGTGCGCTGGTGGAGTTGATTAACATCCTCAACCGCTACGACGAAAAAATCTCTTCGGTGCTGTTCCTGTCCGACACGAGCACGTCCGCCAAGCACGACGCCGAGCACATGCAAGCCGCCGACTGGGAGGGCAGCGTGGTTTTCAAGCAGCACATCGCCACCGACAGTTTCGCCGAGTGGAAAGACATCGTGCTCAACCTGCCGGACGACGTCGACTACCTGCTCATCGGCGGCTACCGCCGGCTCAAGCGCGCGGATGATTCCGGCAAGCCGGTGAGCCCCGAAGAGGTCGCGCAGTGGACCGTGCGGCATTCCAAAAAACTGGTGGTCGGGCTCAACGCGTTCAATTCCCAGGACGGGGTGCCGCTGTCGGTCGGGGTGTCGCCGTATGAGCAGGGCGAAGTCGCCGCCGGGCTGGCGCTGACGATGATAAAAACCGGGCAACCCGCGGGCGACTTTGACTATGTGAACCCGACGCAGTATTTTGTGTCGATGAACGCCGACGCCATTGACGGCTCCCCGTTGTATCAAAACATACCCAACCTGCTGGAAGCGTTTGCCCGCTCAACCCGCAACTACTTCCAGCAACTCTAGCCGCCATGATTCGCAAAACGCTAATAGAAAAACTGGTTATTTTGCACCGCGCAAGAAAGACCGGGAACATCACCCAAACTTGCAAGGAGTTCGGCATCAGCCGCATTTCCTACTACCATATTAAAAAGAGCGTGCGCGAGCATCTCATACAAAGCCGCACGGAATCCCCGGACGAGACCGTCGATTACGAAACCGTCATTGAAGACATCGTGCTGGAAAATCCGGGACTGTCCAACAACGACATCAGCAAGAAACTCCACGACGACCACGACATTCAACTGTCGCATACGGCGGTTCACAGCCGCTTGAAAACCCTCAACCTCAACCAAGCCGAGCAGCGCTGGCGGCGCCTCGAGGAGGAGTTGAAATACACCCCGTCGGCGGGCGAACTGAGCGTGCGCCAGCGCCTGTTTATGCAGAAGCACAACCCGTGTTTCAGCGCCTATCACGACGACACCGAGCGGCCGCTTGAGCGGCTCAACGTGGATATCATCAAAACCGGCGGCGAGCGAATCTGCATCGCCATCGACCCGGTCACCAACTACGCCTTTGCGCTGATTGTGCCGAAAATGGACCGGGGGAAAATTATCGATTGGCTCGACGTGGAAGTGATTTTGCGGGCGGCGGCTATCGGCTTGCCAGTCAAAACGCTGGCGACCAGCGACCTCAAACTGTTCGACCAAAACCTCGACGGCGAATCGGATTACGAGACCTTCAACGACCTGCTCAAGAAGCACGAACTGCAGCGCGTTGACCAACACGCCAGCAAGCCGGTGTTGGACGGCTCCATTCAGTATTTCTTCGACCAACTGCAGCCGTTTCTCGACGACCTGCCCGCCGGCGAGTTCGACGAGCAAACCGTCTCCACGGCGCTGGCGGCGTGGCTGGAGAACTATAACAACCGGCACGACTATCCGTATTACCCCAACTACGGTTTGAGCCCCACCGCTACCGTGGACTACTACCGCACGCACGGCGCCAACTGGCGCGGCTTGAAATCGCTGAGCGCGCGCCTGCGCGGCTACATCAGCCCGGCGCAGGCGCTGGGCGTGAAAAAATCCAAATCGCTCAATAGCAAACAGGTAAATTCGGTATACTCTTCACTGGTATCGTTATTTTTCAAATAACCTGACCCCACCCGACCCCAAACCAACTCGGACTGTTGAAAAATGTTTCGCTTCAACGCATTGAAGAAAATTTCCTCGCCGGAGGACCTCACCAAAAACATCCAGATTACCAACTATTGGTATTGGTTGTTGTTGCTGATTATGGGCGGGTTTTTCGCCGGTCTGATTATCTGGGCGTGCATCGCCGACATCTCCACGCGCATCCGCGGGGACGGCATCTTCCTGCCCTACGGCGGGCGCGTGGTGGACGCCGCCGCGCCCTTCTCCGACACGCTCGACCAAATTTTCTACAGCCCCGGCGACTACGTGGAGAAGGGCGACACCATCGCCCAATTCAGTTCATCCAGCCGGCGCAAGGAACTCAACACCACGGAGCGCAACCTGCTGCTGGCGGAGCAACTTCACCGCCAACACCAGCACAATGTCAGCGAAGACCGCAAACGGCGGGTCCTCAATCTGGAAAAACAGACCACCAATATCGGCGCGGAGATTGCCGCCACGCGCATCGCCGTGGAAGAAGCCGAGCGCAGCCACCAGAACAGCGTCAAACTGTTCAACGACAACCTCATCACCCAGACCACCCTGTCCAACAAACGCCTCGCCTACACCAAGTCGCGCAGCGAACTGCACGCGCTGCAAACGCAACTCGACCGCTTGAACCAGGGCGAGTTTGAAAAAACATACCAGGAAGACCTTCGTTTGACCGAGTTGCAGCAGGCGGTTACGCGCGAGGAAGACCGCCGCCAGATTGCGCTGCAAAACCTTGAGGAGTTGAAAGTGCTGGCGCCGGTGGACGGCGAGGTGCTGGAAATCAAGGCGCCCGAAGGCTCGCTGCTGCAGGCGGGCACGCCGTTCATGAGCATCATGACCAACACCGCCAAGCGCAACTTCACCTCCATCATCATGATAGAAGGCTCGAGCAGCGACGAGAACGTCGGGCTGTTGAATCTCGTGCAGACCAACCAGCGCGCCGAATTGGAATTTATCGCGTATGTCAACGCCACCGACGGCAAGCGAATCACGCGGGGAACCGAACTCCAGATTGAGGTGGATTACCTCAACCGCAACGAATACGGCATGGTCGAGGGCATCGCCATCAATGTGTCGGAGCTCCCCATCACGAGCGCCGGCATCGCGTCCAAACTCGCCAACAAGGCGCTGGTCGAGCAGTTTACCCGCGCCGGCTCGTTGTATGAAGTGCGGGTCAAACTCAAGCGCGACCCGGTTTCCAAGAACGGTTTGGCGTGGACTTCGCCGCGCGGGGCGGAGGAGAGTTTTATCAATATCGGCAGTTTGGGCAGGGTCGAATTCATTCTGGAGAAACGCAAACCCATCACCATGTTGATTCCGCTGCTACGCTCGTTCTTCGTGTGACCGGCGCAGCGGCGAGCACACAAGAGCACCGCTAAAACCCATGCCCGACGCCCCCTCCAAGCGCCGCGAAAAAAACGTGCACGTGCGCCGCAAAACCCCCGTCTTCATGCAGATGGAGGGCACCGAATGCGGCGCCGCCTCGCTCGGCTCCATCCTCGCCTACCACGGCGTATACCAAACCCTCGAGGAACTCAGAAAAGCCTGCGACGTGTCGCGCGACGGCAGCAATGCGCTGTCGCTGGTCAATGTCGCCAAAGAGTTCAAACTGTCCGGGCACGGGGTGCGCGCCGACCTCGACAATATAGCCGAGCGCGTCGTTTTTCCGGCGATTATTTTTTGGAAGTTCAACCACTTTCTGGTGCTCGAAGGCGTCAACACCAAAAAACAACTGTATTACCTCAACGACCCGGCGCAGGGCAGGCGCACGGTCACGCGCGAAGAGTTTGACGGCAGTTTCACCGGCATCGCCATCAATTTCAGCAAGGAGAAAGACTTCAAGCCGCTCGGCGCCCCGCCCAAAATACACAACAGCATGGCGAAACGCCTGACCGGCGAAAGCAAAAACATGATTTACATCACGCTGATTACGCTGATGGTGTCGATGGTCGGCTTGGTGGTTCCGGTGTTCAGCAAAATTTTTATCGACGATGTGCTGATTCGCGGGCTGGATTCGCTGATGCGCCCGCTCGTGCTGGCGATGATCGTGACCTTCATCGTGCAAACCATCCTCATCTCCATTCAATACCGGGTGCTGGCGCTCATCAGCATCAAACTGGCGCTGACCTCCTCGGCGCGTTTTATGAACCATATTTTCGGGCTGCCGCTGCTGTTTTTTGCGCAGCGCTATGCCGGCGACATTGCCGACCGCATCGCCTCCAACGACCGCATCGCGCAGACGCTCGCCAACAGCATCGCCATCAACATCATCAATGTGCTGACCTCCATCATCTACGGCACGATTCTGTTGTTCTACAACTACGTGCTCGGGCTGATTGTCATTTTCATGGTGTCGCTGAATTTTCTGGTGCTCGGCTTGATGAACGAAGGACGCACCAATCTGGTCAAGTTGTTCCTGAAAGAAAAAAGCAGCCTGCTCGGGGTGTCGATGAACGGGCTCAACGCGATTAGCACGCTCAAGGCGAACGGCATAGAAAGCGTTTTTTTCAAGCGCTGGTCGGGCATTCAGGCGCACATGATTCGCGCCAAACAAACCCTCAACATCTACTCCTACGTGCTGGTGCTGACCCCCACCCTGCTGAGCGGGCTGACGGTGTGCATCGTCGTTCTCGTCGGCAGCAACTTCATCATAGACGGCGCGCTGACGGTCGGCGGGCTCATCGCGTTTCAGGCATTGGCGCAGCAATTCATGGGACCCATATCCAACCTCATCGGTTTCGGCGCCGAGTTGCAGCAACTCAAAGGCGACCTCGACCGGCTGGACGATGTGCTCAGTTACAAGCAGGCGAGCCGCCCCGACACGCCGGGGGCGAAGGGACCGTCGCGGTTGTATGGCAAACTGGAAGTCTCCAACCTGTCATTCGGCTACAAGCGCGAGGGCGAGTTGGTGCTGGAGGACATCAATTTCACCGTTGAACCGGGCAATTCCATCGCCATCGTCGGTCCCTCGGGCAGCGGCAAGTCAACCCTGCTCAAATTGCTATCGAGGCTTCACGACCCCCGAAGCGGCGACATTCTGTACGACGAACAGCGCGCCACCAACATAGACCAACTCACCTTCGGGCGCTCGGTCTCCATGGTCAGCCAGGAAATCATCCTGTTTGAGGGCTCGGTGCGCGACAACCTGACGCTGTGGGACAAGACCATCGAAGACGTCAAACTGGGCGAGGCGCTGGCGGATGTCGGCCTGCTCAACACCATCAACAAACTGCCCGGCAACTACAACTACCAAATCAAGGAAGGCGGCAGAAACTTCAGCGGCGGGCAGCGCCAGTGCCTGGAAATCGCGCGCGCGCTGGTCACCAGCCCCAGTTTAATCATCCTGGACGAAGCGACCTCGGCGCTGGACACCATCGTCGAGCAGCAGGTGATGGAGGGCATCAAGCGCCGTTGCTGCAGCCTGGTCATCGTCGCCCACCGCCTCAGCACGGTGCGCGACGCCGACCGGATTGTGGTGCTGGAAAAAGGAAAAATCGTGCAAGGCGGCAGCCACGAGGAGCTGGTGGCGGACAAGGACGGACCCTATTACAAACTGATTTCACACCACTGATGAACGCCCCGCCGGAACTCACGCCACGCCAGTCGGAACTGCTCAACCGGCGGCCATCGGAGCACACCGGGCGAATCGTTCTGCTGGATGATTCCGCGCAGTGCTACCGGGTCGAAGCCGGCGAGGTGTCGGTCTATGCCGCCCGGATGCGCGGCGACACGCCGTTGTATAGCCGAAGAAAAGTCGGCGCCTTCGGGCCCGGCGAGTTCATCTTCTCCGGTCCCGCGCTGCCGCCCGATTCCCTGCCGATGACACCCGAAGAGTTGGAATACGAGCGCGCGCAGCAACTCCACCTTGGCCTTTTTATGACGGTCAACGAGCAGGACAGCGTGTCGCTGGTGGACAAGCAAGCCCTGCTGCAGCACGCCGACCTCGCCGAACACGCCGTCGCCGGCGCGGACAACTGGGTGCGAAAAATGGCGGAAGCGCTGCCCAAGAACACCGACCTGCCCGAGTTTCCGACATTGCGCTTTTCCGCCGACGGCGAGCGCCGGCGGGTCATCGACAAGGACAGTTGCGTGCAGCGAGACGACGCCGACCACGGCATTCTGTGGCTGCATTTTGAGCGCGAGGAAGGCGCGCGCGAGCGCGCGAGTGAGTCCGAATCCGAATCCGCGGCTCTCGCCAATTACCGCGGGCTGGCGGTCGCCCGCGACGGCGGGCTGGAAAGGCTCTGTTTTCCGCTGCTGGGGCGCGACCTGGCGGTCGTCCACGCCAACACCGGCGTCAGCATCGCCACCACGCGCGAGCTCTTCGAGCGGGACGGCGGCGCCGCCTGGGTGGTGGACGGTTTCGACTACCTCGCCAAGGTGTTGCTGTATTTGCATGCGCTGCAAACCGAGCAGCAGCAACAGCGGGGCATCGCTCGCGCCCGCAAAATAGAAGCGCAAAACCTGTCCACGATGTTCGACAATTTCCGCAACGCCTTCCAGGGCAAGGAAGACGCTGTGCCGTATACGATGGTGATGGACCGCACCTCCGCCAACGGCAATCTGCTGGTGGAATTGTGCACCGCCACCAACAGCGAGATTCGGGTGGTCGACCCGGAACTGGTCGAAGCCGTGAATTGCGACACCCTGCAGGGGGTCGAGCGGTTGCTCTCGCTGGGCGGATTTGACAAGCGCAAGGTGACGCTCGAAGGCAAGTGGTATAAGCGGGATTCGTGGACGATGGTGGGCTTTTTGGAAGGGCTGTCGTGCCCGGTGGTGCTGCACTATCAACGCAGCCGATACCGCTATTACAACCCCGAAACCCACCAGTGGAGCCCGCTTTCCGACCCGGAGGCGCAGAAAATATCGCCCGAGGCGCTGGTCATCTACCGCCCCCTGAGCGAGCGCGTCACCGGGCTTCGGGACTTCCTGGTGCAAGCCCTGCAGTTGGCGCACGTCGATATCAAGCGCATTTTAATCACCGCCGTCATGCTCGGCGCCATCACGCTGGTCAACCCGGTCATCATGGGGCAGTTGATATCCAAAGCGCTGCCCAGTTTTGATTACGTGCTGCTGAACAGTTATCTGCTGGCGCTGTTTGCGTCCGTTCTGGGTGTTTTCGCCGCCACTTTCTTCAACAGCATCGCCATGCTGCGCATCGAGACCTACCTGTCGCTGGACATGCACGCCTCCATCTGGGGCCGCCTACTGCGCCTGCCGATGACCTTTTTCAAGCAGCACAATGTCGGCGATTTGGCGAGCCGCGCGAACATTTTTGACGACCTGCAAGCGGTCTGGACTTCGTCCACCGCCAACGCCATCAGTTCTTCCATCACGCTGCTGTTCAGCGCCAGCCTGCTGTTTTATTACAGTTGGCGGCTGGCTTTCATCATGCTCTCAATTTTCCTGCTGTTCTTCATCATGGTGTGGTGGGTCAGCCGCAAAGTCCTGCCGCTGATTGCCGACGTTCTCGAATACAAAGGCAAACTCGACGGGCTGGTGTTTCAACTGCTCAACGGCATCGCCAAACTGCGCGTGGCCGCCAAAGAAAACACCGCGCTGGCGCTGTGGTCCAATCTGTATAACAAGGTCACGGTGAAAAACCGGCAATACGTCTTCCTCAACAACAAACTGCAAATAGTCGCCAACATGCTGCCGTTCGCCGGCGCCATCATGATTTACAGTTTCATCCATTTCGGTTTGCAACAAGGGGGCTGGCAGTCCGGTTTTAATCTCGGCGACTTCATCGCGTTCAACGCGGCGTTTGGCCAGGTGGCATCCACCCTCACCTCGCTGTCGATGGTGTATTTGTCGGTCTTGAGCACGCTGCCGATGGCGCGGCGCATGAACCCCTTCCTCGAACAGTCGGTGGAAGTGAGCGCGCAGAAATCCCAGTTGCCGTCGCTGCGCGGCGATGTGCGCTTCGATTCGGTGGAGTTTCATTACCAGCCGGACATCCCGATTCTCAAAAATGTGTCGCTGGAAATCAAGGCGGGCGAGTATGTCGCCATCGTCGGGCGCTCCGGTTCGGGGAAATCCACGCTGTTCAACCTGATGCTGGGGTTTGAGCAGCCGCAGACGGGGGCGGTTTTTGTGGACGACGCCAACATTCACGACATAGACCTCAGCGATTTGCGGCAGCGCATCGGCGTGGTGCTGCAAGACGGCGCGCTGCTACCGGGCAGCATCTACGAAAACATCGCCTGCGAAGACACCAATGTGACCCTCGAAGCGGCCTGGGAAGCCGCCGAAAAAGCGGGGTTGAAGCGGGACATTGAGGAGTTGCCCATGGGCATGCACACCCTGCTGTCGGCGTTTGGCGGCGGCGGGCTGTCGGGCGGGCAGTTGCAGCGCACCATGATCGCCCGCGCGCTGGCGCGCAATCCCGGCATTCTGCTGCTCGACGAAGCCACCAGCGCGCTCGACAACACCACCCAGCGCATCGTCCAGGACAGCCTGGTGCAAATGAACATCACGCGCATCGTCATCGCCCACCGCCTGACCACCATCAGCCACGCCGACCGCATCTATGTGCTCGACCGCGGCACAGTCGCCGAACAAGGCAACTACGAGGAATTGCTGGAAAAACGCGGTTTGTTCTACGAATTGGCAATCCGGCAGATGCAGGTGGAATAACCGCGCCCGCCCGCTTGCCCGCCGTGTGTGTGGAGTGCAAAGTGCGGCGTGCGGTGTATAAAACAACTTGCCAACCGCTTAAAAAAGCGATTTACAGCCCGGCGGCGGCGGGATTAGATTACCCCGAACAAGCGCCGCCGCACGCTCCGGGCGGCTGGCGTATATTCCAACTTGCCACTAGAAAAGAAAAATGTTTTACATTCGGAAACCGCCTCGTTAAATTGCCCCATCGTGCAATTCAACTTTCAACACAACTTATGAGGCATCACAATGAATACTGCAAACACTGGTAACAACGAGCGCCTTTCCGAGAGCGCACTGGCAACGGTTAGCGGGGGCGGCGTTCCGCGCGGCTGGACTCCCGAGGCTTGGAAAGCACACGTTGCTCGCTGCACCGCCGAGTGGAATGCCAACGTCGAGCGCGCGAAAGCCGACCCGAACTCGGATTACGGTTGATAAACGCGCTTTCACGGCATCCCTTTTCACAACACAATCAATGAGGTATCCAAAATGAGTACGCCAGAAGTGACTCAACTCGTAGAGTGGATGACCGACCCTGATTTCCGTCAGCAGTTGCGGCAGCGCGATCCTGAAGCGCTGGCAAAAATCGGCCACGAGCCGAATGCGGACGCGGAATACAAGGTGGTCACCGCCACAGCCGACACCTTCTATGTCGAACTGCCCGCCTACCACGACGACAGCCCGCTCTCTTCGGAAGAGTTGGCGACGGTCAGCGCAGGCGGCGTTCCGCGCGGCTGGACTCCCGAAGCGTGGAGAGCGCACGTTGCGCGCTGCTCCGCCGAGTGGTATGGCAACGTCGAGCGGGCGAAAAACGACCCGAACTCGGACTACGGTTGATAGAAGGTTACCAACCCGCAAGGCGCTTGAAGATGCCCTGAGTTTCGCCGGCAAGCGGTTTCAGCCGGATGCCGGCGAGACTCGGGACTTCAAGTAAACTCTGCAAACCAGACGAGGCATCAATCATGAACAGCGAACAAATTCAGGAAGCCATCTCGGTGATGACCGACCCGGTTGTCCGGCAGATGTATCTGGACGACCCGAAACTGGCTTACGAAGAACTGCGCGCACAGGGCCACGGCCTGGCCGAGTTGCGCGGCGACGAAGAACTCAAGGTGGTGTGCAATACCGCCGACACGTTTTATTTCACGCTCCCCGAATACGACGACTCCCACCTAATCAGCGAGCAGGAGTTGCTCCAGTTGACCGCAGCCGGACCGAATGCGTCGGTCATACCCCCCGGCGGATATACCCCCGCCTTCAGCGGCATACCGTTTATCGTGGTGTCCGTCGAGCTGGCGCGCCCGCCGTCGGCGCCGTAGCGGCGCCACAGCGCAACCCAACATCACTACCGGAGACGGCGCCATGTTGGATAATCTGCGTTTGGATTCGGAGAAGTTGTTCGACAAATCGTTTCGCCGCCAACTGTTGTCCGATCCGCGCGCAGCCGCCAGAGAACTCGGCATGCACGTGCCGGCGGATGTGCAAATTGTCGTCAAGGCGAATACCCAAGGCGTGTTCTATATTCCGGTATTCGACCAAACGGCGGCGCGCGACCTCAGCGACGAAGACCTGAACCGCGTGGTGGCGGCCGGGGCGGGGTTCTCGGCGAGCACGGGGGTGGAGTTGCTGGCGACGCAGTTGCTGACGGCTATTCTTGCTCCCCCGCCCTCCCTGATAATAGAGTAGAATACCTTGCTTCAAACACGCCCGCGCGCAACACCGCAACCGGCGGTGGCGGGAAGGAAAACCACATGATGATGATAAAAAAGACGCATCTGGCGGCGCTCGCCGTGTGTGCGTTGTTGGCGGGGTCGCTGGCGATCAGCGTCGCCAACGAGACGCCGCGCATCATGGTCTTGCACAGTTACTCGACCAACTATGTATGGACCAACCTGATTAACCAGAGTTTGAAGGGCGAGTTCAAGAAGTCCAAGTTTGATGTAAAAATCCGCTACTTCTACATGAACACGCGCGACCTGCACTACCGCGACAACGCGCCGCTCATCGAGCAGAATTTCGTGGACACCGTGGAGCGCTTTGACCCGCAAGTCATCGTCGCCGTAGACGACGCCGCGCAAAGAATCATCTCCGCGCACTACCTGAACCACCCGTCCATCGGCGTCGTGTTTTCCGGGGTCAACTACTCGGTTGAAAAATACGGCTACGCGGACGCCGGCAACGTAACCGGCATATTTGAACACAAGCCGGTCGCGTCCATCAAACGGGTGATTGAAGAACTCAACCGCCTGCAGGAAGTGCACGCGCCCCCGGCGATGCTGTTCCTCGCCGACGACTCCACCTCAAGCCACAACAACGCCGCGTTCCTCGCCATGCAGGATTGGGGGAACATCGAATACCGCGGCGCCAAACACGCGGCGGATTATGACGACTGGCAGCAATTCGTCATCCAGGAATCGGGCAAATACGACTACATCCTGGTCTCCGGATACCGCCAGTTGCTCGCCCCACAAGGCGGCTTCGTCGGCTCCGAAGAAGTCGCGCAATGGACTCAAGCCAACAGCCGCGCCGCGCTAATCGGGATGAACGTGTTCAACTCCGAAGACGGCATCCTCCTCTCGGTCGGCGTATCCCCCCACGAACAAGGCAACCGCGCACTAAAAATGGCGCTACGAATAGTCAAAGGAACCTCCCCCGCCGACATCCCCCACCTCTACCCCGAACGCTACATCCTCGCCCTCAGCGAAAACGCTTTGTTTAATCCTGATGTGCAACAGGGCTATAAGACGGTATTGCTTGAGCATAGTATTCAGAGTCGTTGACTTCGGTGGTTGATTTGAGCGGCTGGTCTGAGTATGAATGTGGTCGATGCGGTCGTTAAACACAGGTGTTGAATTCAACTCCGAAGTACAACCCCCTCCGCCATTCCGGAACAGTGGAAAGCATGTCCCAGGCTCCGACCCGGGGTAGGGAGCGCCCAACTTCGTCATTCTCGAACAACAGAAAAATAACCTACTACCCGTCATTCTCGAACGGTAGAAAATAGGGAGCCGACAGGCGACCATATTTTCTTCGCTTCGGGAATCTCCCTAAGGCTACCGTGAATTCCAACAAAGCCCGTGCCAGTCTTAGGGAGATTCCCGAGGTCGTAAGTGTCCGGTAAGCCGCCGCTTAAAAGAAAAAGCGCGGCGGCAACGGACACTAACGCTCGAGAATGACGGCGGGGGGCGCGGCAACGGACACTAACGTTCGAGAATGACGGCTAACCTCACATCGCGATTACCGGCTCTTCAAGTTGCGACCGGCAAACCGCTCGGCGACCCACGCAGGGTCGCCCGAATCAAACGGCATCCACAGGTCGGGCGCCACTTCCAGGGCGTAGTGCCCGCGGCTCAGGGCTTCCGCCGCATTCGCCGCCGCCGGGCGCACATGGAAATTCACGCCGCGTTGCTCCAAGTAGCCGGGCGGCGGTTGGCGTTCGTGCGCGAGGCGCCTCGTCCCGGGCTTCGTCACAGGATTGCGTGCAATGGTTGCGTCTGTCAGCCCGTCATAATCGATAATCTCCAGATCCGGCAAATAATAACTTTTGATTCCGAGCCCCCCTACTATCGCCACCGCGTCTTCGGGCAACGTTCCACGGGGCATGTTCTCGTACGGCTTCCACTCCCGCTCTCTTCGCAATCCGTATCCTCTAAACTCCGCCCAGGGCACCGGGGCATGGCGCAGAGTTGATTCCCGGCGTAACGAGTTGGAGAGGGCAACCATGTTTGACAGTCCGGGTGCCGCCAGCCACTTGCCGGCGTTTGTTTCGTTCAATTCGGTGTGGAAATACCCGATGTGTCGAAGATGCTTCGATCCTTCGTACACCAACGCGCCTTGTATCGCGCTGGCACAGATCAGCAGCGGGGCGAAGAGCGCGAGCGTGCACACGCGCGATACCCCGGCATTCGGGGGTTTCCCCACCCAGGCGGCAAGGCGCGTACCGAGGGACACGAGCCCCACCGCCGCCGCCACCGACAGTAGCGGCCAGTAGAAATCCAGCGGGCGGTATTCAAAGAGGTCGCCGCCGACTCGCGCCACATACGCGCCGTGCACGAGAATCACCAGCAGGATGACCAGATGCGTTCCGTCTTTGTGTTGCCGCCAGCGCGCGATGCCGGCGAGCGCCGCCAGCGGCAGCAGCAGGTAAGCCCCGGTTTCAACGCCGGCTTGCGCGAGGTAGTGGAAACCGGAGTCATACCACGGCTCCACATACTTGGTGTAGTAGGTATTCGGCAGCCATTCGCCGTAGTATGAGTAACGCCACAAGTAATGCGCGGCGACCACCAGCGCAAACGGTGCGCCCATGAGGGTCAGCGCCTTCCAATCGCGCCACGGTCGCCATGGCCATCCGGCGCGCAACATCCGGCACAGCGCGAACCCGGCGAGGAAACACCCGCCGATGAGCAACCCTTCGGGGCGCGTCAACTCCCCCGCCGCGAAACACAGCGATGCCGCCAACAGACCCCAGCGGCGCGAACCGTGGACGCTCAAGGCGACCAGCCCGGCAAGTACAAAGAAAGTGAACTGGCGCGTCTCCAAACCGCCGGCTGAAGTCCAGACGGCGAAGGTGGCGCTACTGCATAGCAACCCGAGCGCCATCCAGCCGACCAACCCGCGGTGCGGCAAAGACGGCGTCCGATAAACCCACCACAGCGCCACCGCCAGCGTGCCGATGGTGTAGGCGATCGACAGAAACGGGGCGGTGTGCTCCGGCGGGATGCCGGTCAATGCCCAGAGCGCCGCGAGTTCAAGCAGCCATAAGAAGTTGGTGTAACCCTCGACATATTCGCCGGGGTTGAACACCAAACCGTGCCCCTCCACCAGATTGCGGACATAGCGAAAGCCGATATAGGCGTCGTCGCATAAGAACCAAGTGAGAGCGGTGAGGTAGCCGAGCAATAGTAGCCACGGCAGATAGGCTGGAATGAGTAACAACGGCGTGCGCCGGGTGATGTGGGGGGGGGGGGGGGGGGGGGGGGTGAGTGTGAGCGCGTCCCTGGGGGAAGAGGTGGCGCGTTGTTGGCGGCGCTGGGCGCGCCGTTTGCGGGGTTTTGCTGGCATGCTTTTTTGTTGGGTTGGGTGGGTGGGTGGCTAGTCGGTTAGTATATCATTGTTGTATCTCCTACCTCGTCATTCACAACAACGTCGTCATTCTCGAGCGTTAGTGTCCGTTTGCCGCCGCGCTTCTTCTTTTAAGCGGCGGCTTACGGACACTTGCGACCTCGGGAATCTCCCTAAGATTGGCACGGGCTTCGGTAAAGTCCACGCTAGCCTTAGGGAGATTCCCGAAGGTGATGAAAAATATAGTCGCTGTCGCTCCTTATTTTTCTATCATTCGAGAATGACGAAGTTGGGGCTCCCTATTTTTCTATCGTTCGAGAATGACGGGTATATAACTCGTCATTCTCGAACGTTAGTGTCCGTTGCCGCCGCGCTTTTTCTTTTAAGCGGCGGCTTACGGACACTTACGTCCTCGGGAATCTCCCTAAGACTGGCACGGGCTTCGCCAAAGTCCACGCTAGCCTTATCGAGAATGACGGCTACAACCCAGCATACAGTAACCCAACAATTCAACCCGAGATGCAGTAAACCGCGAGTGCCCAGGCTCAGGCAAGTAATCATCCAACCACTCACGCAACGGCACAAGCGGCACCTCATGCAAGTGCCGTTGCAACAGCGTCATCACCCTCGGCAAATGCCGCAGATACGCATCCTTGCCATCGCGCAACCACAGCCGGACGAAGATACCGGCAACCTTGCAATGCCGTTGCGCCGCCCATACGGCGTAGTGTTGATGCAAAGCGCGCCGGTCAAGGTCGCGGTTCTGCTCGCAATATAGCCGCAGCATCGCATCGGTCAGCGCTGGGGGGAGGTCGCGGCGGGCGTCTTCCAGTAGGGATGCGAGGTCATACGCGGGCGAGCCGATGACCGCGTCTTGATAGTCCAGCAGCGCGCACTCGCCGCGGACCACCATCAGGTTGTCCACGTGGTAGTCGCGCAACACCAGCGTCGGCTCAAGCGGCGGCAGCGCGCCCAGTATGGACTCCCAGACTTGCCGAAATTGCTCGCGCGCGCGCGCATCCACGGGGCGCTCCAGCCGCGCCGGGAGATACCAGTCCGGCAGCAGGTTGGCTTCCGCCAGCGCGCGCTCGGTGGTGTAGGCGGGCGCGTCGATGTCGGCGGCGCGCGGGTGGCGGCGTATTTGGGTGAGCGCGCCGATGGCTTGGCGGTATAGCGCCGCCGGGTCGTGCCCCTCGTCCAGCAGCCGGGAGAAGGTCTGGTCGCCCAGGTCTTCGAGCAGCAAAAACCCGTTGTCAAGGTCGCTCGCGTAAATCGCCGGCACGCGCGCGCCGATGGCTTCGAGGTGGCGGGTCAGCGAGACGAAGGCGCCGGCGTCCTCCGCCGGCGGCGGCGCATCCATCAGCATCGCGCAAGCATCGCCCCGCCGCAGCCGGAGGTAGCGGCGAAACGACGCATCCGGCGCCAGCGGCAGACTTTCCGCATCCCCCCACCGGTGCGCGTCCAAAAACGCCCGGCGCAGCGCATCGCGCGGCATTTCACCGCTCGCCGAGCGGCGGGAGGTAGCGGTCGAGCCGCCGGCTGAGGCAGTCGCGCATTTCGGCGGAGTCGACCGGCGCGCCGTCCCGGTCGGTGATGAAAAAGGTGTCCTCGGCCTTCTCGCCGACGGTCGAGACCTTCGCGGAAATCAGTTTGACCTTGCATTCCAGCAGCGCCAGGGAAACGTGATAGAGCAATCCGGGGCGGTCCTGGGCGACCACCTCCATCGCGGTGTATTGCCGCTCGGCGGGGCGCTCGCCGGCTTCGTCGAATGTGACCGTGGTCGGCACGCTGAACTGCTTGAGGGCGCGCGACAGGATGCGCGAGCCGGGGCGGTAGTTGGGCGGCGGCGAGAGCACGAAGTCTTTGAGTTTTTCGCTGTTGTCGGCAATCGTTTTTTCGCTCGGCGGCGCGCCGGCGGCGGCGGCGTCCACCGCGATGAACACCAGCAACGCCAGCCCCGAGCGCGTCTGGTGGATGCGCGCGTCGACGATGTCCAGTTGGAGTTTGTCCAAAGCGCCGGTCACGCGCGGCAGCAGGTTTTCCGACTCCGGCGCCAGCACCAAAATCTGCTGCGCGGCAATCTCGATGCGATAGCGCGCCGCCACCAGCGGCAAGTCGAGCAAGCCGGCGCGGGTGATTTGCTCGGCGTGCCACGCGCCGGTTTCGGGTCCGTTGCGCAGAAAATACTCCTGCCCGAGTTGCGCCCACCAGGTTTCCAAATCGTCCGGCGGCACCTTGCCCGCCACCAGTTGGCGCGTCGCCGCCTTGCGCTCTTCAATGCGCTGGCTGACCGCCTCGGCCCCCGCGATGCCGGTGCGCAGGCGGCGCGAAGTGGAGGCGTATAACCCGGCAAGCAACTGCCCCTTCCATTCCGTCCACACCTTCGGGCTGGTGCCGCGAATGTCCGCCACGGTCAGCAAATACAGGTTGTCCAAATGCTTCTGGTCGCCGACCACCTCGGCGAAGCGGTCAATCACGCCGGGGTCGGACACGTCTTCGCGCTGCGCGGTCCACGACATAATCAAGTGCTTGCGCACCAGCCAGCCGACAAAGCGCGCGTCGTATTCCGACAGCCCGAGGCGGGCGCACAACGCCAGCGCGATTTGCTCGCCGACCACCGAATGGTCGCGCCCGCTGCCCTTGCCGAGGTCGTGGCAGAGCGCCGCCAGAAAAAGCAACTCGCGCTTGGTCTGCTTGTGCAGAAGGTCGCTCAGCAGCGGGAATTCGTGGCGGTGGCGCTCCGCCATCAAGCGCCGCAAATTCCGCACCACGAACAGCGAGTGCGCGTCCACGGTGTATGTGTGAAACAGGTCGTGCTGCATCAGCCCGATGATTTCGCCGAATTCCGGGAAAAACTCGCCCAGCACGCCGTAGCGGTTCATCCGCCGCAACGCGTGGGTCAGCCCTTCCTGATAGCGAAAAATTTCCAGAAACAACTCGCGGTTGGCGGCGCGCGCGCGGTAGTCGTCGTCGATGAGGCGCAGGTTGGCGCACAACTGCCGAATGGTGCTGGCGCGGACGCCCTTGAGTTGCGGGCGCTGTTGCAAGAGGTGAAACATCTCTAAAATGGCGCCGGGGGAGCGCCGAAAAACTTCCTCGTCCGCCGCCTCAAGGAAATCGCCGACCACGCGAAAACGCGCGTTGATTTTCGCCGCGCGCGGTTTTTGCGGCGCGAGAATGGCTTCCTGAAAATGCTGCAACAACAATTCATTCAACAGCCGCAACTCCTTCACGGTGCGGTAGTAACGCTTCATCATCAACTCCACCGCCAGATGGTTCTCGCCCTGGCGGTAACCCAACTGGCTCGCCAACTCGCGCTGATAGTCAAACAGCAGGCGGTCTTCGCAACGCCCCGACAGCAGGTGCAAGCCGTTGCGCAACCACCATAGGAAGTTGCGCCCGCGAATCAGGCCGCGATATTCGAGCGGCGTGAGGAAGCGGTGCTCGACCAGTTCCGCGAGATTGCCGGCGCCGAAGTAACGGTTGGTCACCCAACTAATCATCTGCAGGTCGCGCAGCCCGCCGGGGCTTTCCTTGAGGTTCGGCTCAAGGTTGTAGGCGGTGTCGCCGTAGCGCAGATGGCGGGCTTCCTGCTCCTGCAGTTTGGCGGTGAAATAGGCGTCCGCGGGCCACACGCCGGGGTCGCGCAACGCCTGCCCGAGTTGCTCGAACAACGCGCCGTCGCCGCCAATCAGCCGGGCTTCCAGCAGGTTGGTCATCACGCTCAAATCGCCCGACGCCTGCTCGACGCACTGCGAGACGGTGCGCACGCTGTGGCCAATTTTGAGGCCCAAGTCCCAGCAGTAGCGAATCAGCGACTCAATGGCTTCCTCGGTCTGCCGGTCAGCCTCGCGCGGCAGCAACAGCAACAAATCAATGTCCGACTCAAGGTTGAGTTCGCGTCGCCCATAACCCCCAACCGCAACCAACGCCCCAAAGGCGGATTCTGCGCCATCTGCGGATGAGCGCCGCTCAATGCCGAGCAAAATCTGGTCAATCAACCAACTGTGATATTTGACCAGCGTCGCCGCGCTGCCGCCTTGCAGGTGGTGTTCGGTCAGCATCGTGCGCCCGTGTTGCAACGCCTCGCGCAGTATACCGAGCGCGTCCTTTTCGCTCAGGTTCGGTTGCTCCAGCCGCGCCGCGTCGAACAACTCGGCGCGCGTCAGGCGGTGGATGCGCACCTCGACCGCGCCGCCAACCAAACTCAGCGCATTGGCTGAACTGGCAGGCTGCTTCGGCGGCTCGGCGGGCTGTTTCGGCGGAGCGGCAGGTTGCCTCGGCGGCTCGGTAGGTTGCCTTAGTCTAGGCATGACTGCGTCAAAATATCGTGCCCGTCGTCGGTGACCAGAATGGTGTGCTCCCACTGCGCCGACAAACTGCGGTCGCGGGTGACGACCGTCCAGTCATCCGCCAGCAGCCGCGTTTCCTTTTTGCCCGCGTTGACCATCGGCTCAATCGTGAAGGTCATGCCCGCCCAAACCTCCAGCCCGGTGCCGGGCGTGCCGTAGTGCAAGACCTGCGGGTCTTCGTGAAACCCGCGCCCGATGCCGTGGCCGCAATACTCGCGCACCACCGAGAAGCCGTTCTTCTCGGCGTGCTGTTGAATGGCGTGGCCAATGTCGCCGAGGCGCGCGCCGGGCTTCACCAAATCGATGCCCTTGTACATGCATTCGCGGCTGATTTGGCACACCCGGCGCGCGCGAATGGACGGCTCGCCGACGAAGAACATGCGGCTGGTGTCGCCGTGGAATTCGTCTTTGATGACGGTGATGTCTATATTGATGATGTCGCCGTTTTTGAGTTGTTTGTCGGAGGGAATGCCGTGGCACACCACGTGGTTGACCGAGGTGCAAATGGATTTCGGGAAGCCGCGATAGTTGAGCGGGGCGGGCACCGCCTTTTGCCGGTTGACGATGAAGTCGTGGCAGATGCGGTTGAGTTCATCGGTGCTCACGCCCGCCACCACGTGCTCGCCGATCATGTCCAGCACCTCGGACGCAAGCCGCCCAGCGACCCGCATTTTTTCCACTTCCGCCCTGGTTTTGGTCGTTACCGCCATGATTTCCCAGTGAGTTGCCAAATAGTTGCTTATAAAGGCGGTAATGCTCGCAAATTACGCTTTTTTCTTCAACCGTTTTTTGCTAGACTCCGCCGCCCAAGCGCCGGCGAGGTGAGCGACTCCGTCACAAAGCCCCGCCGGCATCAATACCGCACACGGCGATTATGCCCGCCCGGGTGCCCGGCTTGCCCGCCATCATCATTGGCGAGTACCGGGTTGGCGGGCAGTAACCGTGGAGGAATAACCCGCACGAGTGAATTGTAACCATGGCTGAGATCACCATGCGCCGGCTGCTGAAAGCCGGCGTGCACTTCGGGCACCAGACGCGTTACTGGTCGCCCAAAATGGCGCCGTATATCTTCGGCGACCGCAACAAAATCCATATTATCAATCTGGAAAAAACGCTGCCGATGCTGCAACAGGCGGTGACCTACCTCGGCGGCATGGCGGCGCGCGGCGGCAAGGTGCTGTTCGTCGGCACCAAGCGCCAAGCCGGCAAACCGCTTCGTGAACAGGCGCTTCGCTGCGGCTCGCCGTATGTCGACCATCGCTGGCTCGGCGGCATGCTGACCAACTACAAGACGGTCAAGAATTCCATCTCGCGGCTGAAAGAGTTGGAGCAGCGCATCGAGTCGGAGGAGACCGCCGGCTTGAGCAAAAAGGAAGCGCTCAACCTCGAGCGCGAGCGCAACAAACTGGACAAGACGCTGTCCGGCATCAAGGACATGGACGGGCTGCCGGATGTGCTGTTTGTCATCGACGTGGAGCAGGAGTATATCGCCGTCGCCGAAGCCAACAAACTCGGCATACCGGTGGTGGCGGTGGTGGACACCAACTGCTCGCCGGACGGCATCGACCACATCATTCCGGGCAACGACGATTCCGCCGGGGCGATTATGCTGTACCTCGAAGCCGCCGCCGACAGCATCATCGCCGCGCGCGCCTCGGCGGAAACCGCCGTCAAAACGGGCGAGGAAACCGAGTACGTTGAGGTGGACGAAACCACCGGAAAGGTGATTGACAAGGCGGAGGCGGAGGTTAAGCCCGCCAAGCCCGCTAAACCCGCCGCGCCCGCCAAACCCTCCGCGGATAAAAAATCTGCGGCTACACCCTCTGCGGCTAAATCATCTGCGGATAAAAAATCTGCGGCTGCACCCTCTGCGGATAAAGAATCCGCAGATGCCGCAGATTCTGTTGCAAAGGCTAAGGTGACCAAAAAGGTAGCCAAAAAGAAGGCGACTAAAAAGAAAGTCGAGAAGAAAGCCGCGGAGACGAAAGTTAGCAAGAAGAAGGTCGTGCGCAAGCGCAAGGTGGCGACGGAGTAGCCGCATGCGCGCGATTGACAACCCCCTTTCAGGAGACGATGCCGATGGCGATTACCGCGTCAAAGATTAAAGAACTGCGCGAGCGAACCGGCGCGGGGATGCTGGATTGCAAGCACGCGCTGAGCGAGAGCGGCGGCGACATAGACGCCGCGGTCGAGGCGTTGCGCAAAAAGGGCGTGGCCGCCGCCGAGCAAAAAGCCGGGCGCATCGCCGCCGAGGGCGTGATTGTCCACGCCGGAGACGCGCGCGCCGGGGTGTTGGTGGAGGTCAATTGCGAAACCGATTTCGTCGCCAAAGACGCCTCGTTCACCGCCTTCGCCGAGCGCGTCGCCGACGCCATTCTCGCCGCCGATTTGCCCGATGACTCCGCCGACCCGAGTGCCGTGGCGGCGCTGGCATTGGACGGCAATGGCGGTGGCACGATTGAGACGGCGCGCCAAACGCTCATCACCCAAATCGGCGAGAACATCAGCGTGCGCCGTTTCGCGCTGATGAAAGCCGGCAGTTCCGATGACGCGCTCAGCGCCTACCTGCACGGCGCGCGCATCGGCGTCATGGTTCGGCTCGGCGGCACGGCGGACGAGTCGCTGGGGCGCGATATTGCCATGCATATCGCCGCCAGCCGCCCGCTGTGCATAGACGAGACCGACATACCGGCGCAGACGCTTGAGCGGGAGAAGGCAATCTTCGCCGCCCAGGCCGCCGAAAGCGGCAAGCCGCCGGAAATCGCGGAAAAGATGGTCGCCGGGCGCGTGAAGAAATTCCTCAAAGAGAACACCCTGCTGGGGCAGCCGTTCGTCAAAGACCCGGAGCGCAGCGTGGGGCAGTTGGTCGCCGCCGCCAACGCGACGGTCGAGCGGATGGCGCGCTTTGAAGTCGGCGAAGGCTTGGAAAAACGCAGCGATGACTTCGTCGCCGAGGTGATGGCGCAGGCCGGGCGCCCGGCTTAGGGGAAGGCGGCGAGCAAAGGGAAAGGGAATGCGCCCATTCCTGCTACTATCACGCCAACCCCACTCCACCCCGGTGCGACCATGATTGACGACATTCAGCGAGACGCCGAAGCGCGCATGACCAAGACGGTGGATGCGACGCGCGATGAGATGAACCGCATTCGCACCGGGCGGGCGTCCACCGCGTTGCTCGACCACCTCACGGTGGACTACTACGGCGCGCAAACCCCGCTCAGTCAGGTCGCCACGGTGGCGGTGGCGGACGCGCGCACGCTCAACATTCAGCCGTGGGAGAAAAAGATGCTGCCGGTGATTGAAAAGGCGATTCTGGAATCCGACCTCGGCGTCAATCCGGTGGTGGCGGGCGCGACCATGCGCATTCCGCTGCCGCCGATGACCGCGGAGCGCCGCCTCGAACTCGGCAAGATAGTCAAGCGCGAAGGCGAGAACGGCAAGGTGGCGATTCGCAACATTCGCCGCGACGCGATTCACATGGTGCGCGAACTGCTCAAGGAAAAGGAGGTCAGTCAGGACGAGGAAAAGCGCGCCGAGGGCGAGTTGCAGACGCTGACCGACCGCCACATTGCCGCCGTAGACGAAATCGTCAGCGACAAGGAAAAGGAAGTGGTGGAAATCTAGCGCGCGCAGACAACAAGCACCAAAGCCGAGCGCCGCGCATCCGCCTGAAAGCATGTCATCCAACACCGTCAAATTCCCCGCCCCCGCCCCCCCTGCTGGTGGGGACGCCGCCACCGACAAGCCGCGCCACGTGGCGGTGATTATGGACGGCAACGGTCGCTGGGCAAACCGGCACGGCCTGCCGCGCATCGCGGGACACCGCCGCGGGGTTGAGGTGGTCAAAAAAATGGCGCCGATTTTCGTGCGGCGGGGCATACCCTATCTCACGCTGTTCGCGTTCAGTAGCGAAAACTGGAAGCGCCCGGCGACCGAGGTGGAGTTTCTGGTGGAGTTGCTCGCCGCCACATTGGAGAAGGAAATCCGGCGGTTGCACGAGAACGAAATCCGCCTGCGCGTGATTGGCGACCTGTCGCGTTTCCCGCCGCCGATGCAGCGCAAAATCGCCGACGCGGTCACCCTGACGCGGGCTAACCAAGCGCTCAACCTGACCGTGGCGTTCAACTACGGCGGGCGCTGGGACATCACGCAGGCGTGCCGCGCGGTGGCGGAGCGGGTGGCGCGCGACAAACTCCTCCCCGCCGATGTCACGCCGGCGCTCATTGAATCGCATTTGTGCACCCGCGATTTGCCCGAGCCCGACCTCTTCATCCGCACCGGCGGAGAGCAGCGAATCAGCAATTTTCTGCTGTGGCAACTGGCTTATACCGAGTTGTATTTCACCGATGCGTATTGGCCCGAGTTTGACGAGGCGCATCTCGACCGCGCGCTGGCGACCTACGCGCGCCGCCAGCGCCGCTTCGGAAAAACCGGGGAGCAGGTCAGGGAATTGCAGGCATGAGAGCGCGCATCGTCACCGGCGGGGTGTTGGCGCCGGCGGCGGTCGTGCTGACGCTGTGGTCGCCGTCGTGGTTGTTCGCCTCGCTGGCGCTGGCGCTCATGCTGGCGGCGCTCGCCGAGTGGAGCCGCCTCAGCCCCGCAACCGCAACCGCGCCCACCGCGGTGGCGGTGGCGGCGGTGGCGGCGGTGATGAGCATCGCGGCGCTCTGGCTTTTCCTCACGCCGCAAAAACTGCCCGCCGTGTGCCTCGCCGGGCTGCTGTTCTGGGCGTATCAGGCGGTCGATTTGGCGCGCAAAGGGCTCGGCAACGCACCCGAAGCGCTGAGCAACCTGATTCAAGGCGGCGTCATCGGCTTGTTCGCGTGGTGCGCGCTGGTGTGGTTGCATGCCGAGCAAGGCGCGGCGATGACCATCGCCGTATTGCTAATAGTGTGGAGCGCGGACAGCGGCGCGTATTTCGCCGGCAAGCGCTTCGGCAAGCGCAAACTCGCGCCCGCCATCAGTCCCGGCAAGACCGTCGCCGGGCTGGTCGGGGGCGTCGCCGCCGCCGTCGGGGTGGCGTTGTTGCTGGCGGTTTTACTGCCGGACTTGAGCGCCGCGAAAATCCCGCTGTGGCTGCTGGCGGCAATCGTCGCCGCGCTGTTCGGCGTCGTCGGCGACCTGTATGAAAGCCGGATGAAACGCCGCGCCGGGGTCAAAGACAGCGGCAGCCTGCTACCGGGTCATGGCGGCATCCTCGACCGTATCGACGGTCTGCTGGCGGCGCTCCCGCCGTTCGTCATCATCTGGCGGCTGGCGGAATGACCGACTCGGTCGCCATCCTCGGCTCGACCGGCTCCATCGGTGCCAGCGCGCTGGATGTGATTGCGCGCCACCCCGACCTTTACCGCGTGACCGGGCTGTCCGCCAACGGCAATCTGGCGGTCATGCGCCGGCAGTGCGCGCAGTTCCACCCCGACTTGGCGGTGATGGCGGACCCGGCGGCGGCGCGCCAACTCGCCGGCGACCTGTCCGACGCCGGCGCAAAAACGCGCGTGCTGGGCGGCGCCGAGGCGCTGTCCGAGTTGGCGGGCGGCGGCGCCGACATTGTCGTGTGCGGAATCGTCGGCGCCGCCGGGCTGCGCTCCACGCTGGCGGCCGTCCGTGGTGGTGGCGACGGCGGCAGAAAAGTGCTGATTGCCAACAAGGAGCCGCTGGTGATGCTCGGCAACCTGATTATGCGCGAGGCGCGCGCGCACGGCGCCACGGTGATTCCGCTGGACAGCGAGCACAACGCCATCTTTCAATGCCTGCCGCAGAACTCAAACCCGAACTCAAACTCCAACTCGAACCGGGAGCGCGAAGGCGCATCCGAAACCCGCCGCCCGCCCGGCATCCGCAAAATCCTGCTGACCGGCTCCGGCGGACCATTCAGACGCCTGCCCCTGAGCGACTTCCGAAGCGTGACCCCGGCGCAGGCGCGCGCGCATCCGAACTGGGAGATGGGTCCCAAAATCTCGGTGGATTCGGCGACGATGATGAACAAAGGGCTTGAACTGATTGAGGCGTGCGCGCTGTTTTCCATCAAGGCGGACGACATCGAAATCGTCATTCATCCGCAGAGCGTGGTTCACTCCATGGTGGAATACATCGACGGCTCGATTCTGGCGCAACTCGGCAGCCCGGATATGCGGGTGTCCATCGCCAATGCGCTCGGCTGGCCGCGGCGCATCGATTCCGGCGCGCAAAGCCTGAGCCTGCTTGAGTGCAGCCGCTTTGACTTTGAGGCGCCCGACCACCGGCGTTTTCCGTCCATCGGCCTGGCGCGCGAGGCGGCGCGCGCCGGCGGCACCCTGCCGGCGGCGATGAACGCCGCCAACGAAGTGGCGGTGGATGCGTTCCTCAACAACGCCCTGCGGTTTGACCACATTCCGCGCGTCGTCGAGCAGACGATGGAGCGCGCCGAGGTCGGGCGCGACTGCACATTGGAGAGCGTGCTGGCGTCGGACAAACAAGCGCGCCGCCTGTGCCGCGAACTGCTGCCGGTGGCGGAGGCGGCGCAGTGAGAGCGCTGATTTTGGCGCAGGTGACTTTCACCGCCTTCACATTGGAGAGAGAACAAACGTGATGAGCGCATTCGGTTACAGCCTGTTCGGCTTCCTCGCCGCCATCGCCATCCTGGTGGCGGTGCATGAATATGGTCACTTCTGGGTGGCGCGCAAACTCGGCGTCAAGGTGCTGAAGTTTTCCATCGGCTTCGGCAAGTCCATTTTCGCGTGGCGGCGCAAGGGCGACCCGACCGAGTATTCCATCGGCATCATTCCGCTCGGCGGCTATGTCAAGATGCTCGACGAAAGCGAGGGCGAGGTGGCGCCGGACGAGCGCGACATGGCATTCAACCGCCAATCGCTCGGCGTGCGCAGCGCCATCGTCGTGGCGGGTCCCGCCTACAATTTCCTGTTTGCGATTTTCGCCATCTGGCTGGTGTTCGTAACCGGCAGCGCCGGCATCGCGCCGCTGGTCGGCACGGTGGCGGAGGGCTCAATGGCGCAACAAGCCGGGTTCCAGCCCGGCGACCGCATCGTGCGCGTGGACGGGCGCGCGGTCAGCACCTGGGGGCAGCACCAGTTCTACCTGCTGCATCAGGCGATGAAAGGCAACGCCATCGACTTTGAAGTCGCCGGCGGCGGTGGCGGCGAGCGCAACATCCGCATCGATTTCAGCGCAGTGGACCAAACCACCGTCGGCGCGCAGCCGGTCACCTCGCAAATCGGTCTGTGGCCCCCCGCCCCGCCCGCCAGAGTAGACCGGCTGGTGGACAATTCGCCGGCAGCCGCCGCCGGGCTGCAAGTGGGCGACACCCTCATCGCCGTCGACGGCAAGCCCATCGGCGACTGGAATGACCTGGTGCGCGAGGTGTCGTCGCGGCCCGGCGAGCAGTTGACGCTGCGCGTGCGGCGCGGCGATGGCGAGTTAGAAACCGGCTTGACCACCGAAATCGTCACCCTTGACGGCAAAGAATACGGTCGCATCGGGCTATACCGCCCGTCGCCGGAAAACGCCCGGCTGCGCTACGGACTCCTGTCCGCCATCCCCGCCTCGCTCGACTACAACTGGCGCATGACCATGGTCACGCTGTATTCCCTCGGGCGAATGTTGAGCGCGCGAATGTCATCGGAAAACCTCTCGGGCCCCATCACCATCGCCCGCCTCGCCGGTCACACGGTCGAAGCCGGCTTCACCGACTTCCTCAAATTCCTCGCCATCATCAGCATCAGCCTCGGCCTAATCAACCTCCTCCCCATCCCCTTGCTGGACGGCGGCCACCTCCTGTTTTTCGCAATAGAAGCCCTCAAAGGCAGCCCCCCCTCCGAAAAAACCATCCTACGAGCCCAACAACTCGGCATCGCCCTGCTGATTTTGTTGATGAGCGTGGCCTTTTATAATGATATTATGCGGCTGTTTTAGGGCGGGTGGGCGTGAGTCCGCTGGTTCCCTACTGTTATTCTTGGTGATGCTTACTAAACCGTTGATAAAATGAAACTAATCCGCCTAACAAACCAAAAAACAAAAACTTCGTCATTCTCGAGCGTTAGTGTCCGTTGCCGTCGCGCTTTTTCTTTTAGCGGCGGCTTACGGACACTTACGTCCTCGGGAATCTCCCTCAGGTTGGCACGGTCTTCGCCAAAGTCCACGCTAGCCTTAGGGAGATTCCCGAATCGAAGAAAATATGGTCGCCTGTCGGCTCCCTATTTTCTACCGTTCGAGAATGACGGTAGTTGGTTATTTTTCTAACGCTCGAGAATGACGAAGTTTTTGTTGCCAACTTCCCCACACACCCCATCACCCAAACAAAATGAACCCAATGAAAAAACTCACCCTCGCACCCCTCGCGCTGTTCTTGCTGCTCCATTTCCAAGCGGCATTGGCGATTACGCCGTTCGTCATTACCGATATTCGCGTCGAAGGGTTGGAGCGGCTTGAGGCGGGGACGGTGTTTAATTATTTGCCGCTCAAGGTGGGCGATGAACTCAACGATGAGGAGGCGCGGTTGAGTATTAAGGAGTTGTTTGGCACCGGGTTTTTCAAGAGCGTGGAGTTGGAGCAGGACGGCACGGTGCTGGTGGTGGTGGTGGTTGAGCGGCCGTCCATCGCCGAACTGACGATTACCGGCAACCGCGCGCTTGAGACCGGCGCGCTCACCGAGGGTTTGGAGGCGGCGGGCTTGGTGCAGGGGCGGATTTTCAACAGCGCCAGCCTTGACCGGGTCGAGCAGGAAATCAAGAACACCTACCTGTCGCTCGGGCGGTATTCGGCGACGGTGGAATCCACCGCCGAGGAGTTGGAGAACAACCGCGTCGCCATCACGCTGAAAATCAACGAGGGGCGCGTGGCGACCATCAAGAAAGTCAACATCGTCGGCGCCAAAGCGGTCTCACAAAAAACGCTGATTGATGAGATGTCGTTGCGCGACAAGCGCGGCTGGAACTTGTTTTCGCGGCGCGACCAGTATTCCAAGCAGAAACTGGAAGCGGACATTGAAGCCATTCGCAGTTACTACCTCGACCGCGGCTTCCACGATTTCCAAATCGTCTCGCGCAGCGTCGAAATCAGCCCCAACAAACAGAACATCTTCATCAGCATCAGCATTGACGAAGGCGCGCAGTATGTATTCGGCGACACCGTGTTTGAAATCGCCACCGCCTCGGAAATCGCCGAAGGCGCGGTTTCCGCGGAGGGCGAGACCGACGACGCCACCGCCACCGCCGCAGAGCAAGAAGAAGTAGCCGACACCGCCCTCCCCACCGCCGACGAAACCGAGGAGGCGAGAGCCGTCACCACCACCGCCGTTTCCGAAGCCGAACTCGCCACCCTCAAACGGCTGGTGACCATCCAACCCGGCGAGCCGTTTTCGCGCAAGGTGGTCAACGCCAGCCGCCTCGCCATCACCGACAAGTATTCCGACGAGGGCTATGCGTTCGTCAACGTGCGCCCGATTTATGAAACCGACCGCGACGCCGGCGTGGTCAACACCGTGTTCGCCATCGAGCCCAAGCAGCGCGTGTATGTCCGCCGCGTGGAAATCACCGGCAACCTGTATACGCGCGACCAAGTGATTCGGCGTGAGATGCGGCAGTTTGAGGGCGCGTGGTATTCCGCCGGCGCGATTAAACGCTCCAAGGCGCGCTTGAGCCGCACCGGCTATTTCGGCAGCGTGACGATTGAGACGCCGCCGGTGCCCGGCACCACCGACCAGGTGGACGTGAAGGTCATCGTCAACGAGACCAACACCGGCTCGGTGTCTTTTTCGGTGGGCTATTCCGAAGAGAACGGCGCGCAATTCGGCGCCGGTTTTTCGCAGCGCAATCTGTTCGGCACCGGGCGCGAGTTGGAGGTAAAGGTGGACACCAACGACGCCACCAGGACGCTGTCGCTCGCCTATATCAACCCCTATCACACGCCGGACGGCGTCAGCCGCGGCTTCACCCTCGCCAGCCGGCGCACCGACACCGACAAGGTCAACACCGCCGAATACAAAGCCGATACCACGCGCGCCGGCGTCAACTACAAAATCCCCATCGCCGAGACCAACTCGCTCAATGTCGGCTTCGCGCTGGAAGACCTTGAACTGCAAAAAACCGGCTCCACGCCAGGTCAACTCGCGGCGGTCATCGACGAAAAACCGGACGGCTTCAATCTGGTCGGCGTGGTCGGCGTCTCGCGCGACACGCTGGACAGTTTCTACTTCCCAACGCGCGGCAACCGGCGCTCGCTGTCGCTGGAAATGTCGTCGCCGGGCAGCGAATACGAATACTACAAGTTGAGTTTTGACAACACCTATTTCATCCCGCTGGGCGAGCGCTACACGCTCAAAGGCTCGATGAGCATCGGCTATGGCGGCGGTTATGGGGATACTAATGATGCTTACATGTACCCCGTCGGCGACACCACCACCACCGCCGAATACAAAGACCGCCTACCCTTCTTCAAGCACTTCTTCGCCGGCGGCTCCAACTCGGTGCGCGGGTATGACGGTCGCTCGCTCGGTCCGCTCGCCACGCAAACCGGCAAACCCATCGGCGGCGACCAACGCCTGCTGCTGAACGCCGAGTTGCTGCTCCCGCCTTTCGGCGGCGGCGACGCCGGCAACGACAAACGCTTCGGCTTATTCATCGACGGCGGCATGGTGTTCGGCCAGGGCGTGGATATAGAAGGAAAAGACTTCCAAGAATCCATCGACCCAAGCGAACTGCGCTATTCCGCCGGTCTAACCTTCAACTGGTTCTCCCCCATCGGACCCTTCGCAATGAGTTACGCCGAACCACTCAACAAAGCCAAAGGCGACAAAACCGAGAGTTTCCAAATCACTGTTGGCTCGGTGTTTCACTAGTCGTGTTGTCTATTTAATTTCGTGTTGTCTATCTAACCAGCCGTGTTATTTATGTATCCACTCCGCCATTCTCTAACGTTAGTGTCCGCTACTGCGCCCGCCACTCCTCCGCCGTCATTCCCGAGCGTTAGTGTCCGTCCGCCGTTAGGCGGTTACGGACACTTACCATCGGGAATCCATACGTCTTTTAGTGTTGTTACTGGCGACGCGGTTAGGCGTCTGGGGCTGGGGTGGGTTGCGCGTCTTTGGGTTTAGGTTTGGGGTGTTTGATTTCCAAGAAGAAAGGGGCGATTGCCAGAGCGAGAAGCGCAATAAAGGGCATGGATGCGAATAAAAGCCACCAGACCCCTTCCCAAGTGATTGAACTAAGCATTTGAAACCTCCGTTGCACGTTTGAGTTTGAGCAGGTTCTGGATGGTGAACCAAGCGAAGCACAAGAATACCACAAAAAACACGCCGCTGCCGGCAACCCCAAAGGTAATGAAGTCAATCATCGTGCCGGGCAGTAGCGCTGTTGGCACGGGCGTTACGGCCTCCGCCTTGGCGATGAACATAGTGAAGGTGGCGCCGAGGGTAATAGCCAGCAACGCTAACATAGCCAGCATTAGGCGGGAATAAAGCGAAAGGCATTCTTTGGTGTAATCAGTTTCAGTCATTGCGACCTCCCTGTCAGTTGAAAGTTGACGCCAGCATTGGCGATTAGCCGCAGTGTGGGCACGGCGGGGGGCGGTGTCAAGCCCAAGCCCACTGCCACTGCCGGGCGCGCTATTACAGGAAGAAATTCGCGGGGCACCGTAAAAAATTCGCCGGCGAGCGTCTCCGTTACCGGCGGTTTTCGGCTATACTCCGTTGCTCATTTCAACACCTCCCGACTCTTAACCCAAAGGAGCCAAAATGAAACCAATCCCCCTACTAATCACCTTATTAACCGCCACCCTACTAACCCCCCTCACCGCGCACGCCGAAGGCATGGGCTATGTTGATGCGCGGCGGTTGATTGAGCAGGCGCCTCAGGGCAAGGCGGAGGTCAAGCGGCTGGAAGCCGAGTTTGCCGAGCGCAACCGCGAACTCAAGGGGCGCTTTGACCTGTTCAAGGCGCAGGAGGAGACGCTGGAAAAAGAGCGCTTGCTGATGACCGCCGAGGAGTTGACCGCCAAGACCGACGAGTTGCGCGAACTGGAAAGGCAGTTGCGGCGCGCTCAGCGTGAATACAACGAAGACTACACGCGGCGGCGCAATCAGGGGCTGACCAAGTTGGAGAAGTTGATTACCGAAGTGATTATCGACGTCGCCAAAAGCGCCGAGTTGGATGTGGTGTTTCAGCAGGTGGTTTATGCCAGCCCGGAAATCGACCTGACCGACCGGGTGCTGGACGAACTGAAGCAACGCTACTCGCAATGACGCAGGCGCGCGCGGACTCCGGGCAACCGCCCTTGCGGACTCGCAAGGCGCGCTCAGGTCAGGGTGCCGCCGCCGCCAAGCCGGGCGCGACAATCAACCTCAACCGCATCGCGCAGGCGACCGGCGGGCGGGTGGAGGGCGATGGCGCGTTCACGGTGGCGGCGCTCAGCGCGCTGGAAAACGCCGCGAGTGATGCGTTGTCGTTCTACGCCGACCCCAAGCGGGAAGCCAAACTGAAAGCCAGCGGCGCCGGCGCGGTGATGTTGAAAGCCGAGCACGCCGGACTGTTCGCGGGACACAAAATAGTCGTCGCCGACCCCTACCTCGCCTATGCGCGCGCCAGCGCCTTGTTTGCGCCGCCGCCATCCGATGCGGGCGTTCATCCGAGCGCCATCATCGCCGCCGGCGCGTCGCTGCACGCGGATGTGGCGGTCGGTGCGTATAGCGTCATCGGGGAAAACTCCCGGCTGGAACAGGGCGTGGTCGTCGGCAGCCACGTGTCGGTCGGCGCCGACTGCGTGCTCGGACGCGACACCGTGCTCGACCCCGGCGTTCGCATCTACGCACGCACCACCATCGGCGAGCGCTGCAAACTGGCATCGGGCGCGGTCATCGGCGCGAGCGGATTCGGTTATGCGCATGACGAAAATGGCGGCGGCGAATGGGTGCGCATCGAGCAACTCGGCGGCGTCGTGATTGGCGACGATGTGGACATCGGCGCCAACACCACCATCGACCGCGGCGCCCTCGACAACACCGTGATTGGCAACGGCGTCAAACTGGACAACCACATTCAGATTGCGCACAACGTGCGCGTCGGTGATGATACGGTCATGGCGGGCTGCGTCGCCATCGCCGGCAGCGCGACCATCGGCAAGCGCTGCCGGCTGGGCGGGCGCGCCGCGATTCTGGGGCATCTGGAAATCGCCGACGATGTGCGCGTCAACGCCGACGGTTTTGTCGCCCAATCCATCACCGAGGCGGGCGTCTATTCGTCCATGATACCGGCGCAACCGGCGGCGCAGTGGCGCAAAACCGTCGCCAACCTGCGCCGCCTCGACCGCCTGCGCGCGCACGACAACCAGTGCAATCGGGACACAACCCAAGATGATGACTGACTCAACGCGCATCGACATTCACCGCATCCGCGCCATTTTGCCGCACCGCTATCCGTTTCTGCTGATCGACCGGGTGCTGGATTATGAACTGCACAAACGCCTCAGCGCGATAAAAAACGTGTCCGTCAACGAGCCGTTTTTTCAAGGGCATTTCCCCGCCCGACCGGTGTTCCCCGGCGTGCTGATTCTCGAAGCCATCGCGCAGGCGTCGGCGATTCTGGCAAGCCGCGGACTGGGCGCCGAGCCCGATGAGAACACCATCTTCTTGTTCGCCGGCATCGACAAGGCGCGCTTCAAACGACCGGTGGAGCCGGGCGACCAGTTGCTGATTGAGGTCACTGAAATCTACTGCAAGAGCCGCATCTGGAAATATTCCGGCAAGGCGTCGGTGGACGGCGAGTTGGCGGCGCTGGCGGAAATACGCTTCACCTACCGCCAGGTCTGACATGCCCCGCATTCACCCCAGCGCAATCGTCGACCCGGGCGCGGAACTCGGCGCGGAGGTGGAGGTCGGCGCGTTTTCCATCGTGGAAAAAGACGTGGTCATCGGCGACCACACGCGCATCGGCTCGCACGTGCTCATCCGCAGCCACACCACCATCGGTGCGCACAACCGCATCTTCCAGTTCTGCTCCATCGGCGAGGAGCCGCAGCACCAGGACTACGCCGGCGAGCCGACGCAACTGCATATCGGCGAGCGCAACACCATCCGCGAATACTGCACGCTCAATCGTGGCACTGCCACGCTCAATCGTGGCGCCGCCAGCGGTCTCGGCGTCACGCGCCTCGGCGACGACAATCTCATCATGGCATACGCGCATATCGCCCACGACTGCACGCTCGGCGACCACGTCATCTTCGCCAACGGCGCGAGCCTCGCGGGGCATGTGGAAGTCGGCGACTACGCCATCCTCGGCGGGTTTTCGCTGGTGCATCAATATTGCAATGTCGGCGCGCACTGCATCACCGGCATCGGCGCGGTCTGCCTGCAAGACGTGCCGCCGTATATCATCGCCGCCGGCAACTCGGCGTCGCCGTTCGGCATCAACGTCAAGGGCTTGCGGCGCAGGGATTACGGCGAAGACACCATCGGCTTGCTCAAGCACGCCTACCGGTTGTTGTATCGCAGCAACCTCGACCTGCAAACCGCGCTCGGCGAAATCCAACGCCTGAACCGCGACAGCCCGGAAGTCTCCGTCTTCTGTGATTTTCTGCGCCGCGCGAAATGCGGGCGCGGCATCATTCGCTAAGGGGTGATGCGCGATGCACGAGCGGTGGCGCGGTGTCCGGGTTGCCATCGTCGCCGCCGAGCCCTCGGGCGACCGGCTCGCCGCCGGGCTGATTGAGGAACTCAAAGCCCGCCGCCCCGCAAGCCGCTTCGTCGGCGTCGGCGGACCGAAGATGGCGCGCGCCGGCTGCGAGTTGCTGTATGACATGGAGCGCATCGGCGTCATCGGGCTGGACGGCTTGCTCACCAAGTTGCCCGGCATCTTCCAAATCCGGCGCCGCTTGCTCAAACGGTTCACCACCGAAGGCGAGCGCCCCGACATTTTCGTCGGCGTCGATGCGCCCGACTTCAACCTGTCGCTTGCGCGCAAACTCAAACGCGGCGGCATAACCTGCGTCCACTACGTCAGCCCGACCGTGTGGGCGTGGCGCGGCTACCGCATCCGCAAAATCCGCCGCTCCATCGACCACATGCTGACGCTGTTCCCCTTTGAGGCGGACTATTATCAACGCCACCGCGTGCCGGTCACCTGCGTCGGTCATCCGGTGGCGGACGAAATTTCCGAGCCCGACCGCGCCGCCGCCCGGCAACGACTCGGGCTTGAAGACGGCTTGCTCATCGCGCTGTTGCCCGGCAGCCGGCGCAGCGAAATCCGGCGGCTCGGCGGCGTGTTTATGGAGGCGGCGCGGCGTATACTTGAGCGCCGTCCCGAAGCCAAGTTCGTGCTGCCGTTTGCCGGCGAAGCCGCCGCCGCCGAGTTCCGCAAGACCGCCGGCGACACCGGCGACCTGCCGCTGCGCACCCTGGACGGCAACTCCCGCGCCGCGTTGGAGGCGTGCGATTTGGCGATTCTGGCGTCGGGAACCGCGTCTCTGGAAGCCGCGTTGCTACGCCGCCCGCATATCGTGGTGTATAAACTGGCGGCGCCGAGTTACTGGCTGATGCGCCGGCTGCGGCACGTGGATTACTACTCCATGCCCAACCAACTGCTGCCCACGCCGATGGTGCCGGAGTTGATTCAGAGCCGCGCGAGCGCCGGCAACATCGCGTCGCAAGCGGACGCGCTGCTACGCGATGCATCGCGCGTCGCCGACTTGGAGCGGCATTTCGCCAACCTGCACCGTACGCTGAAACTAAACGCCAACGCCCGCGCCGCGGATACGGTACTAAGTTTGGGGGATTATCAATGAGAGTTGACAAGCACACCCAACAACCCCAACCCCAACAAAAACAAAACCCTGTGATTCCAAAACCTCGTCATTCCAAAACCTCGTCATTCTCGAGCGTTAGTGTCCGTTGCCGCCGCGCTTCTTCTTTTAAGCGGCGGCTTACGGACACTTGCGTCCTCGGGAATCTCCCTAAGATTGGCACGGGCTTCGGTAAAGTCCACGCTAGCCTTAGGGAGATTCCCGAAGGCGATGAAAAATATGGTCGCTACCGCTCCCTATTTTTCTATCGTTCGAGAATGACGGGTATGTATAACTCGTCATTCTCGAGCGTTAGTGTCCGTTGCCGCCGCGCTTTTTCTTTTAAGCGGCGGCTTACGGACACTTACGACCTCGGGAATCTCCCTAATACTGGCACAGGCTTTGTTGGAATTCACGGTAGCCTTAGGGAGATTCCCGAAGGCGATGAAAAATATAGTCGCTACCGCTCCTTATTTTTCTATCGTTCGAGAATGACGAAGTTGGGGGTTATTTTTCTGTTGTTCGATGACGAAGACTCGGCACCCGCGCAATGATTGCCGGAATTGACGAAGCCGGTCGCGGTCCGTTGGCGGGTCCGGTGGTGGCGGCGGCGGCGGTGCTTGACCCGCGCGCGCCGATTGCAGGGCTTGACGACTCCAAAAAACTCTCGGCGGCGCGGCGCGGCGAGTTGGAGTTGGAAATCAAGCAAAAAGCGCTGCACTGGGCGGTGGCGAGCGCCAGCGTCGCGGAAATTGACGCGCTGAATATCTTGCAAGCAACCCTGCTGGCGATGCGCCGCGCGGTCGACGGGCTCGCCGTGGCGCCGTCCAAAGCGCTGGTTGACGGCAACAGGTTGCCCGACCTGCCGTGTCCGGGCGAGGCGGTGGTGCGCGGCGATGCGCTGCACGGCGTGATTTCGGCGGCGTCCATTCTCGCCAAACAGGAGCGCGACCGGCGGATGCTGGCGCTCGCTTTTGAGTTCCCGCAATACGGTTTTGAGCGGCACAAGGGCTATCCCACGCGCGCGCACATCGAGGCGTTGCGCCGCCACGGCGTCAGCATTCACCACCGGCGAAGTTATGCGCCGGTGAAAAAACTGATTGCCTCGGCGGGCGCGACTTCGCAATGACCGCCACCGCCGCCACCGCCAACGACGGCTTCGTCCACCTGCACGTCCACTCCGAGTATTCGCTGGCGGACGGCATCGTGCGGTTGCGCCCGCTGGCTTCCCTGTCGGCGCAATACGGCTTGCCGGCGGTTGCCCTGACCGACCTGGCGAATGTCCACGGCGCGGTCAAATTCTACCGCGCCTGCCTCGCCGCCGGGGTCAAGCCGGTGATTGGCTGCGACATTTTGCTGGAAAATCCGCTGGTGCCGAAACGCGCCGACCGCGCCATCGTGCTGTGCCGCAACCACCGCGGCTACCGCAACCTCAGCAAGTTCCTCACCCAAGCCTACCTGCGCCGCCGCCCCGTGGACGACAAGGTGGTGGTCGCGTTTGACGACTTCGAACAACTGCACGACGGACTGCTGGTGTTGCTCGACGACCACGAGGGCGCGCTTGCCAATGGCGACGGGCGAGCGAGCGGCGGCGATTACGACGACCGGCTCATCGAGCGCTACCGGCAACTGCTCGGCGATGCGCTGTATTTGCAAGTCAGCCGGGTCGGGCATCCGGGCGAGCAAGACTATGTCCGCCGCGCCGCGCGGCTGGCGGCGGCGCACGGCGTCGGACTGGTGGCGACCAACCGGGTCGAGTTCATCGACGCCAAAGAATTCGACACCCACGAAATTCGCGTGTGCATCCACGACAAGCGCATGCTGAGCGACCAACGCCGCCCGCGCCGCTTTACGCCGCAGCAATACCTGCGCAGCGCGGACGAGATGCGCGCGTTGTTCGCCGACCTGCCCGAAGCCGTCGCCAACACCGTGGAAGTCGCCAAACGATGCAATTTGTTTTTCAACTTCGATGACAATTTCCTGCCGGCGTTTGCCGGCGGCGGCGATGAACCGGTCGACCAAATGCTGCGCCGCCAAGCCGAAAGCGGGTTGTGCGAGCGGCTCGGGACGGCGTTGGACGCGGTCGGCAAAGACTACACCGAGCGCCTGGAGTTGGAACTCGGCGTCATTTCGGAGATGGGCTATCCGGGGTATTTTTTAATCGTCGCGGATTTCATTCGCTGGGCGAAGAGCAACGACATTCCGGTCGGACCGGGGCGCGGCTCCGGCGCCGGCTCGCTGGTGGCGTGGGCGACCGGCATCACCGAGCCCGACCCGCTGCAGTACGGGCTGCTGTTCGAGCGCTTCCTCAACCCGGAGCGCGTGTCGCTGCCGGACTTCGACATTGACTTCTGCGTCGACGGGCGCGACCGCGTGATTGGGTATGTCGCCGAGCGCTATGGCCGCGAGCAAGTCGCGCAAATCACCACCTTCAACACGCTGGCGGCGCGCGCCGCGGTCAAGGATGTCGGGCGCATCATGGACATGAGCTACGGCTTCGTCGACCACGTCGCCCAACTGATTCCGAACGAGGTCGGCATCACGCTGCAAAGAGCGCTCGACCAGGAGGAGGCGCTCAGCCGGCGCTACCGCGAGGAGGACGACATACGGCAGTTGATTGACAGCGCGATGCAGTTGGAAGGCATCGCGCGCAACGCCGGCAAGCACGCCGCCGGCGTGGTCATCGCGCCGCGCGAGTTGACCGAATACACGCCGCTGTACCCCGACCCCAAACAGAACCAGGCGGTCACCCAACTGGACAAAGACGACCTCGAAGCCATCGGCTTGGTGAAGTTTGACTTCCTCGGCTTGGACGCGCTCACCACCATCCACGCGGCGGTGTCGGTAATCAACCGCAACGAATGCGGGCGCGGCGCCGATGAGCCGCCGCTCGATATGGCGCAGGTGCCGCTGGACGATGCGAAAACTTTCGAATTGATTCGGCGCGGCGCCACCACCGCGATTTTTCAACTCGAATCGCGCGGCATCAAAGAATTGATCGTCAACCTCAGCCCCGACAAGTTTGACGACTTGGTCGCGCTCGTTGCGTTATACCGACCGGGTCCCCTGCAGTCGGGCATGGTGGATGATTTCATCAACCGCAAACACGGGCGCGCGAGCGTCGCCTATCCGCACGAGCGCCTTGCGCCGATTCTTGAGCCGACTTACGGCGTCATCCTCTATCAAGAGCAAGTGATGCAAATCGCGCAGGCGCTCGCGGGCTACACCCTCGGCGGCTCCGACTTGCTGCGTCAGGCGATGGGAAAAAAGAAGCCCGAAGAGATGCGCAAGCAGCGCGCGGTTTTCCGGGACGGCGCGGTGGAGGGCGGCGTGGCGCCCAAAGTCGCCGAACACATCTTCGACCTGATGGAAAAATTTGCCGGCTACGGTTTCAATAAATCGCACTCGGTGGTCTATGCGCTGATTGCGTATCGCACCGCGTGGTTGAAGGCGCATTATCCGGCGGCGTATATGGCGGCGGCGATGTCGGCGGCGCTGAGCAACACCGACCGCGTGGTGTTGTTGAAGGCGGACTGCGCCGACCTCGGCCTCAAGGTGTTGCCACCGAACATCAACACCTGCCACCATGAGTTCACGCCGCTGGACGCGCGCACGATTTTATACGGCATGGGCGCAATCAAGGGGGTCGGCGGCAACGTCAACCGGCAAATCGAAGCGGAGCGCGAGCGCAACGGTGATTTCCGCGACCTGTTCGACCTGTGCCGGCGGCTCGACCCGCGCACGGTCAACAAGCGCGTGCTGGAAGTGCTAATCAAGAGCGGCGCGCTGGATGCGCTCGGCGAGCACCGCGCGGCGTTGATGGCGGACATCGGCAACGCGATACAGGCGGCGGAGCAGCAGCAGGAGAGCCGCGAGAGCGGCCAGTCGGACGTGTTCGGCAAAGTGGAAGCGCCGCCGGCGAAGCCCGCCGACCAGCGGGTCGCGCCGTGGAACGAGCAGCACACGCTGGCGTGCGAGGTGGAAACCCTCGGCCTTTACCTGAGCGGCCACCCGTACACCCGCTACCGCGCGGAGTTGAACGGCGTCACGCAGGGCAGCGTCCGCGCGCTGGACCTGAGCAGACCGAAGAGCGGGCTGTTCGCCGGCTTGGTCATCGCCCGGCGCGTGACCCGAACGCGGCGCGGAAAAATGGCGTTCATCACGCTCGACAACGCCACCGAGCGCATCGAGGTCAGCCTGTTTTCGGAGAAATACCAGCGCTACGGCGCGGCGCTGCAAAAGGGCAATGTGCTGGTCGTGCACGGCGAGTTCAGCATCGACGAACGCGGCGGAGAACACGGCGGCCGCCCGAAGATGAACGCCGAAACCGTAGCCGAAATCAACGCCTTCCGCCAAGCCCACCTGCGCCACATCCGCATCAAACTCACGGAAGAACAACTGGCAGGCGACGGCATAAAAACCATCCAACGCATCCTGTCCGAACACCGCGGCGGCACGGTGGAAATATCATTCCGCTACCACCGCACCAGCGGCGAAACCGGCCTAATAAAACCCGGCCCCGACTGGACGGTCAACCCAACCCAACAACTAATCGATGCGTTGACTGAGTGGTCTGGGGCTGAGCGTTTGGAGTTTCAGTATGATGTTGCGGGGTTTAGAAATAGTGGTGGGGGGAATGGGCGGCGGGGGTGAGGTTGGGTGGGTTGGGGTTAGATGATGGCGAGGGTGGCAGCTTCGGATTGGACATAGAAAAATAAGGGAATTATATAGGAAAGTACTGTTGACAAAGCATTACTAGCGATGCCAAAGCATCACAACAAAATACCATCTGCGAACAAATACGACCTGAAAAGGCGCTTCAAATTAGATGTGTTGGTGGACAATCAATAATGAGAGAAATCAAGTAGTTATCGAATTTTGTCAATTTTCCTACATAAACCCCAAAATTATCGGCTAAGGCACATTACGTTGATGGAGATCAAATCCTTGTTTGATAGCGTCCGCCATCATCTCCGGTGCATATATTTTTCTCTCTTCGTAAGCATGCACCTCTTCTTTAGTGAGAGGCTTTGGTATATTTAGAACTGGATTCTTTACGACTTGGCCTGTTTTTTGGTTCACGCACTCTGACACTTGATGCTCATGCATTCCGCGAGGCAGCTTAATATTGATATACCCGCCTACCATATCTACATTTGTGGCGCTGGAAAAATTGTAGGCATCTAAATCGACTCCGTTGAAATCAATGTTCTCGCAATTTGCTTCGGTAAACGTAATCACGGGATTTATGACACGGTCGAGGTTAGATAGGTCGTCTTTCCAGTTTGGCTTGCGAGAAATGGCGGGCAAAATTTTTGAGAGTTTTAATTTATTGTTCGTTTTCCCGGTATATCTATTAACCGTGAATTCTTGGTATCTGCAGTCCATTCCCTTGAGATCCAAGGGTTTGTCGTTTTCGTGCTGATGCTCTATTAACCACTGAAGAATATATTGTGCATAAGAAAGCTTGTGGTCACGAATTTCGATGACTTTTCTCCCCACCAAGTTTTTAGGCAGTTCTTTTAATCGTTTTATGAAAGCAAGGCGAATTTCTTTGTCAAAAGCCGGCGTTGCCTTAGATACCTCCAAAAGCAAAATAACACCAATATCAATTCGCAACGGATCGTTGCTGACAAGGTTTTCAAGCCCCTTAACAAAGTTGCTTTGATGTATTTGCTGACGCGTATCATAAGTTCGGAAAAGCCAGAGCGCGACCAAAATCCAAAAAGAAAGTATTGGGAGCGCGAAATAATTTTTCGCACCATATGGTATTCCAAAGAAACAAATTATCTCGTCGTCATAAAATTTAAGCAAAAACCATCCAACAAATCCGGCAAAAGCCAAAAGGGTAAACCGCACCCATATTTTACTGATTGGTTGGGAAAATTTTTCGTGATATTTATTTAATACTCCCATTTTCAATCGTCCCAGGAATTGTGCTTTGGAAGATTCTAAGCCAAAGCACATGCATTGGATTATTGACAACACAGATACCTCATGATTGACGAGCGCGATGCCACGCTCACCGCCCATTAGTACCACACAACTACCGCCAGTTGCAAGAAAATGGGGGATTTCTCGCTCCGCTATGCTGAGTATTTTCCAATTCAGATATGAGCCTGAATGAGTCGGTCAGTCGGTGAGTCTGTTAGGCGGTGGTTTTTTGGGTTGAGTTGAGTTGTTTGAATAGTCGTTGCCGGGCGCGGTTCATGCGTTTGGCGGCTTGATTATCGCTGCATTGGTTGGCGATGTCATCAAGTATTTGGAAGGTGATGCCGGGTTTTAAGTATTGTGCGGCATGCGGCAAGGATTTGAGTTTTTCGTAGGGCGTCATCATGCGCTCGTAGGGGTAGCGGATGCGGCGTTTGCCCTTGGCGTCGAGGGTTTCTTCGGGGAACCAGCAAGGTCGGTGGAAGTTGATGTAGGGGGTTAGGTAGTTGAGTGCGAAGTGATTGACTTGCGGCGCGAAGCGTTTGGGGATATGGCTATAGCCCAAGTGTTTGCGCACGGTGGAGCCGTTTTTGCCTTCTACCAACGCGTTGTCGTTGGTCTGCCGCGAGCGCGATTTGGTGAGTTCGATGTGGAGTTTTTGCAGCAGTCGGGCGACGCGGTGGTTGATGTATTCGGAGCCGTTGTCGGAGTGGAAGCCGCGGATAACGAACGGAAAGGTCTGCAGTAGTTGCTCGAGGGCTGGGATGAGGAAATGCTCGCTGATGACGGCCACGCTGACGACCACCTGCATTTGCGTGATTTCATCGACGGCGTTGATGTGATAAATCCCTTTGATGCCGTCCAAATCGCCCTGATGGACGCTGTCGACGCGCACGAAGCCGGGCTGTCCTTCGGGTTGCGGCTTGCGGCGCTCGCCGATGGGAATAGTGCGCGGGCGGGTTTTGGTGAAGGTGCGCCGGCGGCGTTGGTAGGGCGGCGACTTGCGCAGGTTATACAGGTGTCCGTTGGAGATGCCCGCCAGGCGCTCAAAGCGCGCATCGCCGTAAAGATGATAAGCGCGCTCGCAGAGTTTGCGCGTGGCTGGGCCGGACAGCGTAGAGTGCAGCGTATCCACCTCCGCCAGCAACGCCACATCCGCCGGCAAATAGCGCCGCCGGAACGCATTCACCGGCTTGCCGCGCCGGTCGCGGATGCGCCCGCTGCGGATAAACTGGGTAATCAGGCGGGTAATCTGCGCGCGCGAGCGGCCGGTGACCTTGCGCAAATAGCACCTCACCAGCCCCTTGTCGGCTTTGCTTAAGTGCCGGTAGCGCAGTTGGCGCAGCGAGCCTTCAACCCACCGATAAGCCTCGGCGCGCGCCGGTATTTCAAAATCAAGCGGGCGCGAGCCGTCCAAAAAAGCACGAATCTCGTCCACGGAGTGTAGGCGTTTGGAATGCAGTTTCACGATCATCATCCCCCGATAATCCCAAAACCACCCCTTTCAGGCTCATCTGCCGCTGGAATGACGACAATTCTTCAGGCTCATGTTCCGTTGGAAAAGGCTTGCTGTTGACATCCGTAAAAAAAATCCGTTTAATTGCGCTTGCCAACTTTTTACTCAGGCGACCCGCCCGCTGGGTTACCTGTCGAATACAACAGCGTTTTCACCCGTTCGGGCGCCTTGCCCGTGCGGGGCAAATAGGCAGGGATTTCACCTCGCTTGAGTATGAAGTTGGCAACGACCCGGCATCGGTGGTGCTGGAAATTGTCAATGAAAAAGCGCCCGAGGACGGCGAGGAGGGGGAAAGCGATGAAAAAACGCTTCCTGCGGTTCGCTATTGCCACAGCATTTTGCTTATCCATCACAACCGCCAATGGTAGTGACTCGCCCGCTGGTCGGTCTGCCACCTTCTGGGGTGGCGTTGATTACCGGGATTTTGGTGAAACAGAATTCAATTTTGGTTCCGACAAACTTACGCAGAGTCACGACTGGATGAGTGCGCAACTGGGTGTCGATGCCTTGGTCGCCGATAATCTGCTGGCGGGGGTAGCCGTGTCGTGGGGTCAAGCCAATAGCGAACTAGTTCGCACGGGAGATTTTGCCGGATCAAACATAAGCGACACGAATTTGACCAGCATACATCCTTACCTTAGTTGGAGTGCGCCGGACGGCAGAGTGGACTGGTGGGCTACGGTTGATAAAGGTAAGTGGGATGTAGTGACAGATGATGCCTACTACGACTACTTAGGGACACAACGAATATACCTAAGCAAATCTATATTGGATTATTCTCAGAGAACGACCCGGGTTGGGCTCAGTTGGTTATTTCAATCGAGAAACGACACCGAGTGGCGGCTGAAGAGTGAGGCTAGGCACACGCGGCAAGAGCTGAGATATAGCCGGCCTGGTCCCCCATTTACTTTAAAATATGAAAACCACCAAGTGCGTTTGGCGCTGGAAGTGAAAAGTTCGGGTTTCACGCTGGCGGGCACGCAACTACAGCCGTTCATGCGGGTTGGTTTTTTTAATTATGGCGGAAACCGAGAATTTGACGGCACAAACGTGGAAATAGATGGTTTGTTGCGCTACCGAAGCACAAAGCACGGAGTGACCGTGGACAGCCGCGCATGGGCGGGCGATGGAATTAGCGGTGATAGTGGAGATGATAAGCAGTGGGGCATTGATGCCACCTTGCGGGTGGCGCGAGCCGATTGGCAAGGATTATCATTTTCCCTGACATCCGGCTACGGTGGCCTCACCAACATTTATTCGCATGGAATTTGGCGCGATGGTGACAGCAGTCTCCCCGACCGCAATCCGCATGCGTGGGTGTATGTGCGCATCGCTTACGGTTTAACGCCACATCCGGTTTGGACGGATTGCCCGCGTTTGCGGGCGGGTTGCTGATTTTCTATCGGGCGCGAAAAGTTGACATCAATGAGAGTTTTGCTTTAATCATCTCACTAACACGACAAAACGCCCAACAATGAAACCGACCATCATTGCCACCATCGCTTTGTTTGCCGCCGCTTGTGAACATGAGCATACTGAACTCACACCGCAGTGTGAAATGCCGACTTTGGAAGGCGACCCACCATGCTGGCTGAAGGTAGAAAACCACGACAATTGTTATATTTGGGATCGCGAAGTGTCAAACGAAGAAACTGCCACTTGGTCCGGTCAGTGTCAAGCGGGAAAAGCGCATGGACGCGGAAAATACACATCGGAGTATGTGGGTAATAGAGACACAAAAACAGCATACGGCATTGGTTCATATATAAACGGCAAGCGTAATGGGCAATGGAAACTTTGGTTTGAGGGTGCTGTGTGGAGTGGTTCTTATGTGGACGGCGAGGGACATGGGCAGTGGGAAGAACGGTATGCGAATGGTGATGTGTGGGTTGGTCCTGTGGTGAACAGCAAGAAGCATGGCTTGTGGGAAAAAACACGCGATGGTCGTCATACATGCTACGAATATTCGAACAGCAAATTGATAAAGGAAAGAGGTTTATGTAGGAAAGTTGACAAAATTCGATAACTATTTGATTTCTCTCATTACTGGTTGTCCACCAATAACATCTAATTTGAAGCGCCTTTTCAGGTCGTATTTGTTCGCGGATGGTATTTTGTTGTGATGCTTTGGCATCGCTAGTAGTGCTTTGTCAACTTTCCTATATAATTGCCAAAAATAACCCCCCACAACTCGTCATCGAGCGTTAGTGTCCGTTGCCGCGCCAGCGGCCTACGGACAAAGTGTCCGTAAGCCGCCGCTTAAAAGAAAAAGCGCGGCGACTAACGGACACTAACGCTCGAGAATGACGCGTAGTTGGTTTCCGCGCCAGCCCGAAGAAGCACACATATCAAGAATCCAACAAACAATCAGGCCGCCCGGTCGCTATGGCGGTAACCGTGGCGCTAACAAACAACTCCCCATCTATATCGTGCTTGACATGATTACCAGCCCGCTTGACGCGCGTTTCAATCGACGTAGCGCCGGCTAACTCAGCCATGCCGGACGCTTCACGCGTGGCGATCTCAACCGCCTTTTCCATAGCCGGCTCCAGTTGGTTGAAAACCATCGGCTGCTCGTTGTGGAACAAATAGAACACGCCGAATTCCGGCTGGGTGACGGTCACGTGGGAGATTTGCACGACCACGCCCAGCGCCGCGCCGACGGCGTTGGCGGTTTCCGCGTGCGGGGGCAGGTGTAATTCCACGCCCAGCAGCGCGGCCACGGCGGGGAAATAATCGCGCGCCGGTCCGCCGACCGCCACGACCGGGTAGCCGGTGGCGAATTCAAGTTGGAACAGCGGCTTGACGGCGCGCGTCCCGCGCTCGCCGCCGAGTATGATGTCGCTCAGTAACTGCGTCAGATTGCGCGCTTTGGAATCGAGCAGTTTGCCGTGCTGGTTCAAAGCGGCTTCAATCAGTTTTTGGCTAATTTCCCCGGCAACCAAGTCGAACACCTGCTTGCACGGCAAGGTCGCATCGCCCGCGGGCCAGTCGCCGCAACCGTAGAGATGGCGCATCTGCCGCGCCCAGATTTTCGCGCCCAGTTCCGCCGCCTGCGCGTTCCAGTGCGCGCTCATGCCGAGCATGTGCGTGGCGTCGGAGGGCGTGAAGCCGCTGTAAATGACCAGCCCCATGCGCTCCATCGCCGCCAGCGCGCGCAGTCGCGGGCGGTCGGAATCGGCGAGCGACTCGAGTTCAATCGGTCCCGCTTCCAGCGCGTCCCAGGCCGCCCGCTGGGTCGCGTTCAGTTGACGAAGCAACGCTTCGTTTTTCTGCAATCGCAACGCGAAGCGGTTGTTGCGCGGGCTCGGCGGACCGCGCAACTGCCGCTCCAGTTTCGGCAGCACGTCGGGGAATTGATGCGCCAGCAGACTCATCGGCACCACGCGGCGGTGCGACAGCGCGAGTTTGCCCTTGAACCGCACTTCGCTGTCGCCGCCGAGGCCGACGGAAAAAACCCGAATCGCCTCAATCATCGGCTGCCAGTCGCCGATGCGCGCGCCGTCCTCGCACAACTCCGGCTGGCCGTCGGTGACGATGGCGATGTCGGTGGTGGTGCCGCCCATATCGACCACGATGGCGTCGCGCCGCCCGCTCAACGCGCACGCGCCGATGACGCTCGCCGCCGGTCCCGACAGCACCGTGGCGACCGGCTGGCGCAATGCGGTCTGCGCGTTCACCAGCGAGCCGTCGCCCTTGACGATCATCAGCGGCGCGGCGATATGGCACCGCCGCAGCATGGTTTCCACCGACGCAATCAGGGTCTGGATATACAAAATCATGCGCGCGTTCAGCGCCGCGGTCAACGCCCGCCGCGGCGCCCCCAGGCTGGTCGCCAACTCGTGGCCGCAGGCGACCGGCTTGCCGCTCAAGTCGGTCACCAGTTGGCGCAGCGCGCATTCGTGCGCGGCGTTGCGCGTGGCGAACAGCCCGGAGACGGCGAACGCCGACACCCTGTCCTGCTGCTCGACAATTTTGGCGGCGGCGAGTTCGGTGTCCAGCGGGGTGAGTTCATCGCCGATGGCGGTGTGGCCGCCGTCGAGGAGCGTGACCAAATCGCGCTCAAGGATTTCGTAAAGCCCGCTTTTGACCACCTGTTGTTGGTTGTATCCGGGCAACAAAATCGCCACCGGCGCGCCGCGACCCTCGACCACCGAGTTGGTTGACAGCGTGGTGGACAACGCCACTAGATTGACCGCCGCAAGCAAGTCGGGCGGCAGACCGCCGAGCGCGTTGCCGATGCCGATGGTCAGGTCGTAGCCGGTGGTCAAACTCTTGTTCTTGGCGACGACATTCCGGGCGGCGTCGATGATGACGGCGTCGGTGTAGGTTCCGCCGGTGTCGATTCCGAGTTGGTGGGACATGGTCGGTTTTTATCGCGGGTGGTGGCGGCGGTGATGGCGGTGGCGGTGGTGGCTGTGGTGGCGGTGGCGACGTAGGGCGACCAGCGCCACGGTTGACAGGAAGGGGCGATTCTAAATCAAGACAGCCGGGGAACGGCGGCGGGGTAGTTAAATTGATGCGTAGGGGTCTTTGGTGTCCGAGTCGGCGCGCCGCTCTTTGGCATCCATCGCGCCGACAAACGCGCGCATGTGGAACGCCGCGTGCGGCGGGTCATAGCGATAACCCGCGCCTTCGGGGCAGGCGACGCGCGCTTGGCAGCCTTCGGTCATGCACCGGCAATCCGGGTTGGCTTGGAGATAGCGAAAGCAGGATTGGACATCGTAGCCGCTCGCGGTAAATGCGCCCACCGGGCACGGATTCAAACACGGCTTCGCCGCGCACGACCGGCATGCGCTTTCGCCGACGGTGGTGGTGGCGACGGTCGCCGACCATTCAACAGGCTCCGCAAAAACCAGCGCAAAACGATAAGCATGCCACAACCCAAAGCGCGGATGAATCAACATCCCAAGTTGCGAATTCCGCAACCCCTCGGCCCTCTTGCCCCACCGCAAAAAAGGCAAATGCGGCGGCCCCCCAAACGGAAACAACGCCCACCCCGAAAACTCCCCCGCCATCGCACAACCCACCCGCTCACTCCACCGATTCAACGGATGCCCCCGCCCGTCGTGATACTCATCCGACCGACGAAACACATCCCACATCGAAGAACCGGTGTTCCCAAACAACAACAAATACCCCGCCGTCGCCGGCTCACTGGAAGCATCAACACCCGGCACCCCGTCATCCGCATCCACCGTGAAACCACCGCGCACGGTTAATCCGTGGCGGGATGCGGCGGTGATGATGGAGTCGATGTTTGGCATTCGTGCGGGAAATTTGAGCGGTGTTTTGATGCGGGAACTCAAGCGAAAAATCGATGCCGTTGTTCCACGGTAATGTGTGTGAGCATATTATGCTACTGCAACGGTTCAATTCTTAACAATGTTGTGCATTTTATCAAGTTGCCAATAAGCCGATAAATTGAACAACCCACTCACTTCGTCATTCCCGAACGGTAGAAAATAAGGAGCCGCCCATAACTCGTCATTCGAATGATAGAAAAATAGCCCCCACCCGTCATTCTCGAACGATAGAAAAATAAGGAGCGCCAGCGACTATATTTTTGTTTGTATCATCCCTGATACAAACCCTTTGGGCTACGCGAAAATCCGCTCCCGGCGGATTTTTCATCGCTCGAATGACGAAGTGGGTGGGAATGACGAGCGCTGGGGAATGGCGGGTATGACTCGTGTCTGTTGCCGCCGTGCTTTTTCTTTTGAGCGGCGGGTTACGGACACCCCTGCTAACACACTGCGGGGGCAAGCTTGCAATGACGGCGGGGGCGGAATGGCTGAACGCAACTCAAAAGCCACAAAAGCCCTTTTGTGGAGGGCTTGTAGATTCTATTTTAATTTTATCTATCTATGAAGTAAGAATCAATTATCTATAAAATGAGAATCAATAGTTGGTGTCTGTAAACAATTCGCCTATTCTTTTCAAAATAATATCTCTTTTCTTTTTGATTTCTCCTATTGCATTCGAATAACTTTCGCAAAATTCCCCCTCTAATTTTATAAAATCTTTACAGATTTGTGCTTTATGAGCTCTCTCATTTTCTAAATCTCTAACTTCCATTACAAAGTTCTATATATATATCGTACAATCCTTTATTCCCATAGGGATTAGTATTACGACTGCAATGAGTAGAGACTTCTTCTAATACATTTAAACTGTAAACGGGACCTTGATAATGCCGAATAGCAGGAAGCAAAGGAACACCAGTCCACATACCCTCTTCATAACTCGGTGAAGAATGTTTCAGCTGGACATGATGATCTATAACCTGCAAAAAATACCTATCAAAATACCCTGCTGATATGGCATAAAAAGAAGCCAGTTCAAATAAATGCTCTTCTTCTAAAAGAGCATAGAGAACTGTAGAACCATCGGTTGTTTTAGCATTAGGATAGTTAGGAATGGATTTAATAAGATCTGTAACTTCTTTATAAGAAGCTATAGCCGAATCTATGATTTCACTCGCTCTCACTGGGTCATCAATACCTTTAAAAGTCCCATCGGTTTTTATATATCTGGCCATCATATAAGCAGGGTAAATCCCTTTTTGATCTTTTCCTTTTATTAAATACTTAAAGGCTTCGTCTTTTTTGCCTCTTAATAACAAACATTTGGCTTTCATAACTAAGAGAAGATGATTTTTAGGTTTATCTTGTAGCTCTCTATCTACACGATTTTCATCATCACAATTTATTTTTACAGAAAAACTAGGGAAACTGAAACTCAACAAAAACAGCAAAGAAAGCGCCTGGAATAAAACTCGGTTAAACATTGTCTTTTCGTGTTTGGATGTTGGTGTTATGAGAAAATATCCTGCGCAACTGACCATAAAACAGTAATGGCCAACTACGCAGAATGCGGCGGATAATGAGTTTACTATCCGCGTGGAAATATAACCAATTTTCCGCGTTTGTCAATAAGCGATGCAAAAAATTGCCGGCGGAATTTTACCGCCCGCCGGCAACCGCAACCCCTTACTGCGTCTGTATCGCCGCCGCCGACTTTGCCAGCCGCACTAGTTGGATGAATTCCGCGCGGTAGCCGAAGGGGTCGGTGTCTTTGTTGCGGCTTGCCAGTTGGATGACATCGTCGTAGTTGTAATCGCCGGTGTATTTGCCGCCTTTGAGCAACTGCGCGAAGCCCGCCACCGCCGCCGCCCAGTTGGCGTCTCGGTCGAGGCATTTCCAATCCCACAGGGACAGACTTCCGCCGGGCGGGCAGTGCACGCCCAGTGCGGTGGCGATGAGCGGCGGCTCATTGTTGGTGGTGATGGCGGTGGTCATCAAGCGCGAGGTGTCTTCATCCGGCAACTTGTAGCGGATTTTGAGGAGGGCATATTCATCGGCAAACTCGCCGTCCGCGTGCGGCGTTGCGGTGTGAGTAACTGTCGATGCGCTTGTATTGGCCATACAGCAAGGTGCGCTGAATCGCATCGAAGTCATACAACGTCATCAACGCCTCGCGCACCCGCGCATCCTGAAACTTCTCGCGCTTCAAGTTGAAAAAATAACCGCCCATGCCGCGCGGACTTTTATTCGGCACGACTTCCTTTATCACCTCGCCCGACTCGATTTCGGCGATGTCGTATTCGGTCACCCAGCGCTTGGCGCTCGACTCCGCGCGAAAATCCAATTCGCCGGCTTTGAAGGCTTCAAACTCCACGGTCAGGTCGCGGTAGTATTCGTAGCGGATTTCGTCGATGTTATTCAGCCCGCGCTTGATTGGCAGGTCTCTGCCCCAGTAGTCGGCGACGCGCTCGTAGGTAATCGAGCGACCGGCTTCCAGTTTTTTGACGCGGTACGGACCGCTGGAAAGCGGCGGCGTCAGCGTGGAGGCGGTGACGTCTTTGTCCTTCCAGTAGTGCAGCGGCAACGGCGACATCCCGGCGGCGGTGGTGATGGGTTTCATACTGCCGCGCGTGGCGAAGGTGAATTTCAGGCGCTTGTCGGACAACGCCTCGGCGCCCAGCACATCGGCATAAATCGACTGGATGAACGGGCGACCGTGCTGCTTGACGGTCTCCAACGCGTGCACAAAATCGCCCGCCACGATGGGCAGCCCGTCGTGATACACCGCCTCCTCGCGCAGCGTGAATACCGCCCAACTTTTGTCTTCGGGATATTCAACCGTCTCGGCAATCAGCCCATACAAGCCGTCGATTTCATCCGCCGAGCCGGTCATCAGGCTGTCATACACCAACCCGATGCTGCCCGGCCAATCGCCCTTCAACACATAAAAATTAAGGGGAATTACATACATAAATCCGCAAGCCGCATATTTACTCGGCGGCACGAACAAGTCGATATTTACGCTTTGCCTGTTCTGGCGTTGGGTGCTTGTCGCCCAGATTAGCCGGCGGCAACCCGCGTTTTGATAGCAGTATTTCCTTTGCGGCGTGTTTTAGGTCACTTTCTTTGAGATTGACTTTTTTCATCGCTCATTTGATTAGTTCTTTGTATGGCAATCGTTTGCCGATGATATTAGCGCATAGCGACTCCATCCTATCAATGGTGTCACGCTCAACATTGCCCTCATTGAGGCGGAATGCGAACTCATCAATGTATCGTGCCATGTGCTTGACGCTCCAATTATGATAAACGCCATTGTAGCCGCGTTTCAATACCGCCCAAACGCTCTCAATGCCGTTTGTGTGTGCCATTCCATTGACATATTCCTTTGCCGAGTGCCTGACCTTGCCGTGCTGATAGGCGGTGTGTAGGCGGTCATAGGAGCGGTGCTCGTCCGTGTAGATTGTAGCCCCAAACTCCACCGTTCCGCCGATTTCGCGGCGCATGGTGGTTATATCGGTGCTGGCTATCGGTTTCGCCTTTGTGCGCCCGCCACGCTCGCGCATACCGATTACCGCCTGCTTGCCTACGCCACCCCTGCCAGCGCATAGTTTCTTGCTGGCGTGCTTGTTGCCCTCTTTGCCGCCGATGTAGGTCTCGTCAATTTCAACGATGCCGGTCAACGAATAACCGCTATCGCTACAAGCCGCACGGATGCGGTGGAGCATGTGCCAAGCCGATTTTTGGGTAATACTTAATTCTTTGGATAACCGCAAACTACTGATGCCTTTGCGGACAGTCAGCAAATAGTAAATCGCCACAACCCATTTCCTCATCGGCAGTTTGGACGCATGCATTATCGTGCCAGTTTTTACCGTAAAATGCTTGCGACAATCACCGCACCAATAGGTATACGCCTTACTCCTCGCCGTGCCAATGCCCTCAATACTGCCACAATGGGCACAGGTCGGCGTGCCACCCCAAAGAACACCCTCCAACCATTCTACCGCCTTATCCTCGCTGGTAAATTTGTCTAACAACTCAATAATGCTGATTGTGTTCGCTACCCTCTTTTTCATATCAAAAATCCCCCACGATTGGCTTTATTGCCGTATTCGCGGATTTTGCGGCAAACAAGAATGAAATGTCAAATGTTTTTTCTGCGGATTTATGTATGTAATTCCCATTAATAGCGTTGTTCCGTCTTCCGTCTTGTCTCTTTTTAACACCTTGGGTATTTGCTCCTTCTTTAGTCTGTCGCAATTTTCCTTTACGCCATAAAATCCAGCGGCTTGGGTAGTTTCTTCGCTATTATTTAGTTCGTGGGACACCAGAATCGCCTTGCCTTGAGCGTACTCCTTGATTTCCCCATTCTTTCTGTATCGAGTGGAGTAAAACACTGTCCGTAACGCTGACACGGCAAAAGGGGCGTTTTTGCCAATTCCATAGGATCCTCCAGCAAGTTCTTGGGTTTGTGGCTTACCCATCGCTTTGATGAGACGATGCCATTGACCACTTTTCATATTTTTATCTTTACCGTCTTGTAATCCAGTGGTGTTGTAATCGAGAATTTTAAGGCAATTAACATTTGCGCTATTCAATACTTTCACAGCGTTTTGAAAAAAATCTTTCGCTTTCTGATCGTCTTGACTTGCTTTCAGGCATTTTTTCATGACACTTAGTATTTCATTGTGACCAGGAAAATCGTCGATATGAATTTTTTCCAACTCAAAACACACAGTGACAGCAGTGTCTCTTGACGCACGCGCATCCAGGGAATTTTGTATAATTTCACGCGCCAAACTTTCAAAAGGTTGTCCTGCGAATGTTTCAATTCCCGAGTCATTAAACCCAGACTCTTGTCCACCACCGTTGCTCGGAAAATTCCAGCCAATAGAATGAGTCACTTCAAATTCCTCCACGAGTTATTAATATCCTGACGCACTCTTTTGCTAATTTCTCTGCCACTGGTACGGTTACCGCATTTCCAATTTGCCGATACATCTCTTTTTCGGGAATCGAGTCGGGAAACTTGATTTTCTCCAACCCTTGGAATTTAGCGTATTCTTCCACCGTCAAACGACGGATACCCCAACGGTCTTTAACAAATGGAACATTATGTCCACCACCTCCCATATTCGCGGTGAGGGTCGGGCACTCGTTCTTATGTTCTCTCGCATAAGAACGGCGCAACTGGTAAATACTGCCTTTTTCGCCTTCATCCATTTTCCGCTTGATAATTTTACAGTAACGGTTGTCTTTCTCCATGTAGTTGTCAGGGGCTTTCTTTTTCGTTTTGTCTACCAAATTCCCGAGACCAAGTGGCTTGCCGTTGGGCAAGGGAAAATTAAAATCGTTACAATCAAAAGAATCGATTGCCAATGCCACCATGAACAACCGATCTCTTCGATGAGGTAAATGTGTGATTTCTGCTGTGTTTAACACTTTACAATTATGTTGTCCAAGCCAATAACCCGCGAGTTTTATATTTCTGACAACTTCCTCAAACCAAACACCCCCTTTCCCGTATCGTAAATTCGGAACATTTTCTAGCAGTAAAACAGATGGTTTTTGATCGCCAAATTCTTTGATAATACGCACGATTTGGTAAAAAAGTTGGCCACGCTCGTCATCAAACCCTTTTCTTTCCCCTGCCACGGAGAAACTTTGGCAGGGAAACCCCGCGGTAAGTATATCAACAGGCTCTAATTTGTCGCCTATCACCGAAAAATTCTTTATATCCTTTTGAATCAAGCGAATACCGGGATAATTTTTAGCATATGTTTGGCTCGCATACTCATTTTTTTCGTTTGCCCATAAAACTTTTACGCTGGCAGATTTTAACCCCGCGCAAAATCCCCCAATGCCTGCAAACAGGCAACCGGCAGTTACCGCCGTATGAGTGCTCTTTTTAGCCATGGAATTCTCTTCAAACCTCCAAGCGAAAAAAATGTTGATCCGGGCATGGAAATCCAGCGTCGAAAGCGTCCACGGCGAACGCTTGACCCACGCTGCCATTACCGAAGAACGGCTTGAGATGATAACCCACCTGTTGGCGGTGGGCAAGGCGGCGGGGGCTATGTGTTTGGGGGCGTTGGAGTTTTTTGCGGGGCGGGGGTTGGTGGTGACTAAGTATGGGCATGGCGATGTTGCGCTCGCCGCGCATTCGCGTATTGCGGTGATTGAAGCGGGGCATCCGTTGCCGGATGAGCGCAGTTTGCGGGCGGGGCGGGCGGTGGAGGAATTGGTGTTGTCGGTTGCGCCGCATGAGCGGTTGGTGATGTTGGTTTCCGGCGGCGCTTCGGCGTTGGCGGAGCGGTTGCCGGAGGGGGTTGATTTGACGGCGTTGCAAAACCTTACAACGGAACTGCTGGCGGGCGGTTACAGCGTTGACCAAATCAATGCGGCGCGCATTCAACTGTCGCGCATCAAGGGCGGAAAACTGTTGCGGCGTTTTGGCGGGCGGTCGGTGCGCGTGTATGCGATTTCGGATGTTCCCGGCGACAGCATCGACCTGATTGGCGGCGGCATCGGCGGCGTCGCGCAGTCTCCCGCGCCGGCGTTGCCGACAGAGATTGTGCGCTTGCTTGAGCGGCTTGGCGGTGACTTGCCCGGTGCGCTTGAGTCGGGCGCGTATAAGCCCCGGTTTGACTATCGCGCAAAGGTAATCGCTTCCAACCAAACCGCGCGCGCGGGCGCCGCCGAGTTCTTGCGCGAGCGCGGGTTGCCAATCATCGCCAACGAAGAATCCCTGAACTGCGACATTCACGCCGCCGCGCAATACATCGCCGCCGAACTGATTAAGGGAGCGCCGGGCGCGTATATCTGGGGCGGGGAATCGACGGTCGTTCTGCCGCCCAAGCCGGGCATCGGCGGGCGCAATCAAAGCCTTGCGCTGGCGCTTGCCGGGGAAATTCGCGGCCACCGAAAAATCGCAGCGCTGGTCGCCGGCACCGACGGCACCGACGGCCCCACCAACGCCGCCGGCGCCCTCATCGACGGCGACACTTTCGATGCCGCATCAGGCGCGCGCAACGCACTACTCAAAGCAGACGCCGGAACCCACCTCGCCCGAATCGCCGCGCTATTCAAACCGGGACCCACGGGGACAAATGTGATGGATTTGGTGATTGCTGTGAAGCGGAGGGTTGAGTAATCGGTGTCAATTTGTTTGGGGGTTTTTGTTCTGAAGGGAATTATCAAGCAAAGTTGATAAGAACACCCGACAACAACCCAAACTACAACCCTAACAACAACCCCCACAAAAACAAAACCCCTGTCATTCTCGAGCGTTAGTGTCCGTTTGCCGCCGCGCTTCTTCTTGTGGCGGCTTACGGACACTTACGACCTCGGGAATCTCCCTAAGACACGCACTCAGTCCGCCGAAGCCCCAACACCACCACCCACCCCTTCCAAATACCCCAACGCCGCCATTCCGGCAGTCTTTTGAGCCGGAATCCAGTGTCTTAGTGTCGCTCCGTTCAAGACCACGCCAAACGGGACGAGATTCCCGAATCGAAGAAAATATGGTCGCCTACCGGCTCCCTATTTTCTACCGTTCGAGAATGACGGGTAGTTGGCTTTTTGTTTGTCAACCCTCATTCATAGTTCCCCTCTGAAAAATATCGTTTCGCAAGATAGTCTTTATAGCCCGCGTGTTGGTCTCCCAGTTTCTTTGACAGGCGATTGAAAACCGATTGATAAGTTATCGCGCGTACTTTTTCGCCATCGCCGTTGACGGCATCGATGAACCGCTCGATTTCCTTTTGGTGTTCTTCGCCCGCGGGGCCGCCGGGGTTAAACCATAGATACCATAGTTCCCATTGGCGTTTGTGTTCATCATTGGCGAGGCCAAGCATGTGTTTTAGAAGTTGGGCGGCATCCAAAGACTTATAGCGTTCATGGGGCAGATTCTCCGCCAACTTCTGACAATGCGGAAGTCCGGCTTGCGACCATCGTTTCTTTCCGTTGGCGAAGTATTTTTCTTGGATGGATTTTTTGCCGCCGCCGCCAAACGGCTCGGTGAATTTGCTTTCTATTGCAACCAGCGCATCGCCGGCGAGGAACAGCACAATGTCCAGATTGGGCGACCGTGGGCCTACGCCGGTGGGAAATTTTTCTTCGAATTTAATGCGAGTGATGTGTTGCTTAATACCCAGCGCATCGGCGAGGGTTGATTTGTCTTGATCACGCCAGTAATCAAAGACATTGCAAACCAGCGCCGAAGAAGAGTGCAAGGCACACATGTTTCCGTCCAGTTCCGAGCCATCGGCTTGTTCAAATTCCTCGCGTGCATCGCGGTTCATTTTCTTAAATAAATTGTCTTCCAGTCGCACGCAACGCTTTTTTTGGTTGAGTTCAATTCTCCTTTCAACAGCCCAGGAACGCTGTTTTGCTTTGATTGTATCTGCTATGTTTGTCATCGCCTTATTCCAGCATACACCCACTAAGCCACTTCCGCCTGATCCCCTTTCTTACTCAACCAAGCCTTACGGTCTGGCGCGCGTTTTTTTGACAGTAGCATGTCTAGCATCGAGCGTGCTTTGGCGCCGCCGGGTGACACTTCCAGTTGTAGTAGGCGTCGGGTGGCGGGGTTCATTGTGGTTTCTCGTAGTTGTAGCGGGTTCATTTCGCCTAGTCCTTTGAAGCGTTGCACATTCACCTTGCCGCGAATTTTTTCCGCTTCGATGTGCGCCAGAATTTTTTCCTTCTCCGTGTCGTCGAGGGCGTAATGCACGTGCTTGGCGACGTCGATGCGATACAACGGCGGCATCGCCACGCATACCCGCCCGCTTTCAACCAGCGTTGGGAAGTGCCGCAGGAAGAGGGCGCATAACAGCGTGGCGATGTGTGCGCCGTCGGAATCGGCGTCTGCCAGAATGCAGACGCGACCGTAGCGCAGACCGTCCAAGTTCGCCGAGCCGGGGTCCACGCCGAGGGCGATGGCGATGTCGTGCACTTCCTGCGAGGACAGCACTTCCGCCGAGTCCACTTCCCAGGTGTTCAATATCTTTCCGCGCAACGGCATGATTGCCTGAAAGACGCGGTCGCGCGCTTGTTTCGCCGAGCCGCCGGCGGAATCGCCTTCCACCAGAAACAACTCGGTCATCTCCAAGTCGTCGCTGGTGCAGTCCGCGAGTTTGCCCGGTAGCGCGGGTCCGCTGGTGATTTTTTTACGCGCAACCCGCTTGCCCGCGCGCAACCTTCGCTGGGCGTTATCGATGGCGATGCGGGCGATTTTTTCGGCGTCGGCGATGTGCTGGTTGAGCCATAAACTGAACGCATCTTTGACCGCGGCTTGCACGAACGGCGCGGTCTGCCGGGACGACAGGCAGTCTTTGGCTTGCCCGCTGAACTGCGGCTCTTTGACGCGCACCGAGAGCACATACGCGCAGGTGTTCCAGACATCTTCAAGGGTTAGTTTCACGCCGCGCGGCAGTAGGTCGCGGAATTCGCAGAACTCACGAATCGCATCGGTCAGCCCGCTGCGAAATCCGTTGATGTGCGTGCCGCCGTGCGCGGTCGGAATCAGGTTGACATAACTCTCGGCGATGGAATGACCGCCGTCGGTTATCCACGCCACAATCCATTCAACTTCGCCGTTGTCGTCTTTATGCTCGCCGGCGAACGGCTCCGCCGGCGTCATCTCCGCCTGCTCCAGCGCCGCGCGAAAATAATTGCGCAACCCCCGCTCGTATTGCCAGCGCTCATCGTTGCCGGGGTTGTTTTCATCGCAAAAACCGACCCGCAGACCTGAGCACAACACCGCCTTGGCGCGCAGCATTTGCTTCAAGCGGCGCACATGAAATTTGGGCGAGTCGAAATACTGCTCATCCGGCATAAAACGAATCACCGTGCCCGTGTTTTTCCGGGCAACCGTGCCGGTGGTCGTGAGTTTGGACACCGGCTCGCCATTGACAAAAGCGATGTGCCGCTCCTCGCCATCGCGCTTCACCCAGGCGTCAAGGCGCGCTGACAAAGCATTCACCACCGACACGCCAACGCCGTGCAACCCGCCGGAAAATTGATAAGTCTTCCCGGAAAATTTACCGCCGGCATGCAGCCGGGTAAGAATCACCTCAACACCGCTCAACCCTTCCTCTTTGTGAATGTCGGTCGGCATGCCACGACCATTGTCGGTCACGCTCAACGCGCCGTCGCCATGCAAAACAACCTCAACCGAATCAGCATAACCGGCAATCGCCTCATCCACGCTGTTGTCAATCACCTCGTGCGCAAGATGATTCGGGCGGTCGGTGTTGGTATACATCCCCGGCCGCTTACGCACCGCATCCAACCCTTTAAGGACTTCAATTTTTGATGAGTCGTAACGATTGGACATTGGCGGTGCGGCGGGTGAGTGGGTGGCGGGGATGATAACCTATTGGCGGGGCTAGGGCGCGGCGGGTCGTCTTAAACTAATTAACTGTAAATTTGACAAAATTTAGCAATTAAGCGTAAACTGCCAGTTAAATGCTAATTCAACCAAATTTAGCAATTCAGGAAAAATGAAAATTCCCTTGAAACCGCCGCCGTTGGAGAAAATCCTTTCCGACCGCAAAAACCTGTGGACGGCGCTGACGGTCGACGATCCACTGGTGCGCGATCGCTATCTGCACTGGGACGAAATACGCCATCGTCCGCCACCGCGCGGTCTGACGCATGAGGCTTGGTGGGCCGGCTTGAAAATCGCCCGGCAGGGACTGCTCAAATCGTTGCCGCTATACGACAAGGACAAGCGCGCGATGCAGTTTGCCGTGCCTGACCCGGTATTGAATAGTTTGCATTACATCGACCAGTATGCAGCCGGCAGCGTGGGTATGGAAACGCCCGTTGTTTCCGGCGAAGACCGGAATCGCTATCTGGTTAAATCCCTGATTGAAGAGGCGATTACTTCCAGCCAACTGGAAGGCGCGGCGACTACGCGCAGGGAGGCGCAAATCATGCTGCGCAGCGGTCGCCCACCGCGCGACCGTTCGGAGCGGATGATTATGAACAATTACGCTGCGATGGAAGCCATCCGCGACTTGCGCGAGGAGGCGTTGACGCCGGAGATGGTGCTTGAGTTGCATCGCGTGGTTGCGCAGGACGCGCTCAATGACCCCGACGCGGTGGGCCGCCTGCGCAAGCCGCGCGAGCGTATTCGCATCATCTCCGCAGACCAGACGGTGTTGCACGAGCCGCCGAAAGCGGCATCGCTGCCGGCGCGGTTGCGGCGCTTGTGCGAGTTCGCCAATGCGCCGACGGACGGGCGCCCGTTCGTGCATCCGGTGGTGCGCGCCATTTTGTTGCATTTCATGCTCGGCTACGACCACCCGTTCGTCGATGGCAACGGGCGCACGGCGCGCGCGTTGTTCTACTGGAGCATGGCGCGTTCGGGGTATTGGCTGATGGAGTATGTGTCGATTTCACGCTTGTTGAGGCGCGCGCCCGCCAAATACAACCGCGCCTATTTGCTCACCGAGACCGATGACAATGACACGACTTATTTCATCATCCATCAACTGGACATCATCAAGCGGGCGATTAACGCGCTGCATGATTATCTGGCGGACAAGGGCGCCGAGCAGAGCAGCGTGGAAAATTTATTGCGCGATGCGCCGCGCTTATCGAACCGCTTGAACCACCGCCAGGTTGCGCTGCTGGGCCACGCGCTCAAGCACGCCAACTACGGCTATACGGTGGAAGGACACCGGCGCTCGCACCGCGTCACTTCGCAGACCGCGCGCACCGACTTGCAACGGCTGGTCGAGTTGAATCTGCTGGAACAAACCAAGCGCGCCCGCGCCTTTTTATTCCACGCCCCAACCGACTTGCGCGAGCGCATTGGGAAGGCCGCCAAGTAGTTGTCGCACCCGCCCGCAGTTTTGATATTATACGCTTGAGTTAAAACCAGCCACACCGACACCCTATGCCCGACAGCAAAAAGAGCAAACCGCTTGATTTCGAGAAATCGCTTGCCGAGTTGCAGGCGATTGTTGAGCGGATGGAGCGGGGGGAGCAGTCGTTGGAGCAGGCGTTGAAGGATTTTGAGCGGGGGATGGCGCTTTCGGAGCGGTGTCGCCGGAGTCTTGAGGCGGCGCAGCAGCGGGTGGATAAATTGGAGGAGAAACAGGGCGAGTATAAACTGGAGCCGCTTGACGATGACGCGCCGGAACAATGACGTGCCGGAATGACGGCTGATTGCTTGAACATTGAACGGCTTCGAGTCCGCTTGTAAATCCTACCGGCAACGAACCGAGCGTGCGCTGGCGGCGCGTCTGCCCGGGGCGGCGGATGCTCCTGAGCGGTTGTGCGAGGCGATGCGGTATGCTTGCTTGAACGGCGGCAAACGGTTTCGCGCGATGCTGGTTTATGCGTGCGGCGAACTCGCGGGTGCGGCGGCGGAGCAGTTGGATGCGCCGGCGGCGGCGGTGGAAATGATGCACGCCTATTCGCTGGTGCACGACGACCTGCCGGCGATGGACGACGACGACCTGCGCCGTGGACGGCCTGCCTGCCACATCGCTTACGATGAAGCCACGGCGATACTGGCGGGCGATGCGTTGCAGAGTCTCGCGTTGGAAGTGGTGTGCGCCGACCGCGCGTTGACCGTGCCCGCCGAGCGCAGGTTGCGGATGATTGAAACCCTGGCGGGCGCGGCGGGACCCCGAGGCATGGCGGGCGGTCAGATGCTGGATATGCGCGCCACCGCCACCAGTACTGCCACCGCCACCGCCGGTCAAGGCGAGCACTCACCGGATGGCGAACAACTAACCCGCATCCACAACCTCAAAACCGGCGCCCTGATTCGTGCCGCCGCCCGTCTCGGCGGGCTGGCGTCGGTGCGCGCCGACGAGGAATTGCTCGGCGCGTTGGATGAATATGCCGCGAATGTCGGGCTGGCGTTTCAGATCGTCGACGACCTTCTCGACGCGCAAGCCTCCGCATCCGGCGAGACCCTGGGGAAGCGCGGCGGCGCCGACCGTCGCATGCAGAAAGCGACCTATGTGGAGTTGCTTGGCATCGACGGCGCGCGAACCGAAGCGCGGAATTTATGTCAAAATGCCCTCGAAACAACCGCGTTGTTGGGCGATAATGCCGCCTTCCTTGCGCGCCTCGCGCATTTTGTCGTGAACCGGAGTTTTTGATGCCAACGGACGATGCCTACCCGCTGCTTTTCAGCATCGACAGCCCTGCCCGGTTGCGCCAACTGGAGCAGAGCCAACTGCCTGATTTGGCGGACGAAATCCGGCGGTTTCTGATTGAAGTCACCTCGCGCACCGGCGGTCATCTGGCGCCGGGGCTGGGGACGGTTGAGTTGACGCTGGCGTTGCACTACGTATTCGACACGCCCGGCGACCGGCTGGTGTGGGACATCGGGCATCAAGCCTATCCGCACAAACTGCTCACCGGCAGGCGCGAGCGCTTCCACACGATTCGCCAATACCAGGGTTTGTCCGGGTTTCTCAAGCGCAGCGAGAGCGAGTTCGACACCTTCGGCGCGGGCCACGCCAGCACCTCGATCAGCGCTGCGCTCGGCATGGCGGTCGCCGCGCGGCTGGCGGGCGCGGACAAGGAGGTGGTGGCGATTATCGGCGACGGCGCGCTCACCGGCGGCATGGCATACGAAGCGCTCAACAACGCCGGCGACCTCGACGCCAACCTGCTGGTGGTGCTGAACGACAACGAAATGTCCATCTCGCCCAACGTCGGCGCCATCTCCAACTACCTCGCGCGCATCCTGTCGGGGCACGCCTACACCAGCGTGCGCAGCGGCGGCAAGACCGTCCTCAGCACGCTGCCGCCGTCGGTCAAGCGACTGGCGCGCCGCTGGGAAGAGCATATGAAGGGCATGGTGATGCCCGGCACCTTGTTTGAAGAACTCGGTTTTTACTACATCGGTCCGGTTGACGGCCACAACCTCAACGCGGTCATCGCCACGCTGAAAAACATGCGCGGGATGAGCGGTCCGCGCTTCTTGCATGTGATTACCCAGAAGGGCAAGGGTTTCAAGCCGGCGGAGGGCGACCCGTGCATCTACCACGGGGTCACGCCGTTCAACCCGGACACCGGCAAAATGGAGAAGAAAAAGAAGGGGCGCACCTACACCAATGTCTTCGGCGACTGGCTATGCGACATGGCGGCGCGCGATGACAAACTGGTCGGCATCACCCCGGCGATGCGCGAAGGCTCCGGGCTGGTGCGCTTTTCCGGCGACTATCCGCAGCGCTATTTCGACGTCGGCATCGCCGAACAACATTCGCTGACTTTCGCCGCGGGCTTGGCGGCGGAAGGCTTCAAGCCGGTGGTCGCCATCTATTCCACCTTCCTGCAGCGCGCCTACGACCAACTCATCCACGATGTCGCCATTCAACACCTCGATGTGACGCTGGCAATCGACCGCGCCGGGCTGGTCGGCGCCGACGGCGAAACCCATGCCGGCAGTTACGACTACGCATACTTGCGCTGCATTCCGGGGCTGGTCGTTATGGCGCCGGCGGACGAGGCGGAGTGCCGCGACATGCTGTACACCGCCTATCGTCATCCGGGTCCGGCGAGCGTGCGCTATCCGCGCGGCGGCGGACCCGGCGTGAAAGAGCGCGAGGCGATGCGCGCCCTGCCCATCGGCAAGGCGGAAATCCGGCGCGAGGGCGGCGGTGCCGTCGACATACCCGTCGCCATTCTCGCGTTCGGCTCGATGGTTACGCCGGCGGAGCAAGTCGGGCGGGAACTGGACGCCACGGTGGTCAACATGCGCTTCGTCAAACCGCTGGACGAAGCGTTGGTCGCGGAGATGGCGGACACCTGCGCGTTGCTGGTAACCGTTGAAGAGCACGTGGTCGCCGGCGGCGCCGGGTCGGCGGTCAACGAGTTGCTGAGGCGCACGCATCACAACATCGAGGTCATCAACATCGGCCTGCCCGACGAGCATCTGGGGCACGGCTCGCAGCAGGAGCAACTCGCCGCTTGCGGTCTGGATGCGGACGGCATCAAGCGGCGCATTCTGCTGAAAATCGCCGAGATGACGCCGCAAGGGGCGCGCAGCCGGGTCAAGGCGGTTAAATCCTGACCGCCGCCACGCCGCCACGCCACTCCCCCGCGCCCAACCCCCATGTCAAGCCAACCCGCCGCCCAGCCCGCCACGCCGCTCATCGCCGATGTCCAGGGTGGCGCCGACGGGCGCAACATCGCCATCGACCGTGTCGGCATCAAAGACTTGCGCTATCCGCTCAAGGTGGAAGACCGAAGCGGCGCGCAGAACACGGTGGCGTCGGTCAGCATGTATGTGCAACTGCCGGCGCACAACAAGGGCACGCACATGTCGCGTTTCGTCGATGTGTTGCACACCCACCGCAGCGCGATTTCGGTAGGGTCGTTCCAAAGCCTGCTGGCGAAACTCGGCGAGCGGCTGGGCGCGTCCAAAGCCCGAATCGAACTGACCTTCCCCTACTTCGTCAGCAAACGCGCGCCGGTCTCCGGCGTGCAAAGCCTGCTCGACTACGAGGTCACGCTAATCGGCGAACTCAACCACGCCGCGCGCGACTCGACCGTCAAAATCGTCATTCCGGTCACCAGTTTATGCCCGTGCTCCAAAGAAATCGCCGAATACGGCGCGCACAACCAGCGCTCGCATGTGACCGTTGAAGTCCGCTCCGACGAAGCCATCCCCATCGAGGAATTAATCGACACGGTGGAAAGCCAGGCGAGTTCCGAACTCTACGGCCTGCTCAAACGCCCGGACGAAAAATTCATCACCGAAAGAGCCTACGACAACCCCAAATTCGTAGAAGACGTAGCCCGCGACATCGCCGGAACCTTCAACCAAGACCCCCGCATCACCCGCTACACCGTCAGCGTAGAAAACTTCGAATCAATTCATAACCATTCTGCTTATGCTTGCCTTAGTCGGGATAAAACCGAAGGGTGAGCGCCCAACCCGTCATTCTCACTACCTCGTCATTCTCGAGCGTTAGCGCCCGTTGCCGCGTAGCGGCTTACGGGCGCTTACGACCTCGGGAATCTCCCTAAGGCTAGCGTGGATTCAAACGAAGCGAGCGAAGCAGGCGGCGGGTAAGCCGCCATTCCCGCAGTCTTTTGAGCGGGAATGACGGCTTTGTTTGGGCTCAGCGCTAGTCGGGATGAGATTCCCGAGGACGCAAGTGTCCGTAAGCCGCCGCTTAAAAGAAAAAGCGCGGCGGCAAACGGACACTAACGCTCGAGAATGACGAGGTTGTTGTGAATGACGAGGTTGTTGTGAATGACGAGGTTGTTGTGAATGACGAAGTGCCGCTGTATAACAAAGGTTTACACAAACCAAATAAAAACGTTTACACCCCCTCACCCCCCTACCTAACATTGCGCCATCGAGACATCCAATTCAGTCCGATTTATCCTAACCCAACTTATTTGAGGAACAGCAAATGAACACGCAAGCACAACTGAATGACCGCGATTTCCGCGACCAAGTGCGTCAGCACGACCCGGAAGCGTTGACCGCGCTTGGCGTTTCACCGGAAAAAGAAGTCAAGGTGGTCACCGCCGAAGAAGGCACGCGATATCTTACTTTGCCCGCGGAACTGGCGCAAAACCTGAACGACGCGCAGTTGGAAGATGTGGCGGCGGGCTGCAAGCCCTATTGGTGGCGTAAACATGTCTACGAGACCAAATGTTTCTTTCACGGCAAATTTGGTGGCGGTGTTCCTACGTATGACGAGTATATGGCAGGCAACCGTGGCGGTGGCGTGCCCGACGGCTGGGGCAACGGTTACCTCCCTTAGCCACCCGCCGCGACTAACCCCTGTCACTCCCCCGTCCGCCACTTCCGGCGGCGGGGGAGTTTCTTTATCCACCCCCTGCGTCTTTGGCAATATCGCGCAGCGTGTCCAGCGCCAGCGTCAGCACTTCCTCGTCCTTCGGGTTAGCCGTGTAAACCACATACGCCGGGCGGCGGGCGGTGGGGGCGCGGGTTACCAGGTGGAGTTCGCCGGCGGCTACCAGCGGGTCGACCATGCGCCGTGGGAAGTATCCGGAGCCGCCGTTTTGCAGGATGTATTGCAAGCCGAGCGCGCCGAGGCCGACCGAGATGGCGGGGGTTTCCATGTCCGGGAAGGCTTCGCTGTGGTGGGCGCGGAAGGTGTCGCCCCAGTCCACGAAGAGGTAGTCCTCGACCCAGTCCGGGGAGGCTTCGCGCGGCGTTTTGGCTACCATCACCAGCGTCTCCTCGAACAAATCTTCAATCACCAAACCGGCGACATGGCGCGGGTGATACATCACGCAGATGTCCAGCAAGCCGTCGGACAGTTGCCGCATCAGGCTGTTGGAATAGTCGGCTTGCACCTGCAGCGCGACCGTCGGCGCCTGGTGGCGCATGCGCGGCATCCAGTCGAGAATCAGCCGCTCCCACAGGCTCACCTGCGCGCCCAGTGCCAGCACGGTGCGGTAGCCTTCGGGTAGCGCGACCTGCTGCTGCGACTGCTGCCACAGGCGCTCGATGCCCTCGGCGTAGCGGCGCAAGCGCTGCCCGGCGGAAGTCAACTCCACGCCGGAGCGCTCGCGCGTGAACAGCGGTCTGCCGAATCGCTCCTCCATCGACTTGACCCGCCCGCTGATGGTGGACTGGGTGACGTTGAGGCTCTCGGCGGCGCGGCTGAAACTGCCGCAGGCGGCAATCTCAAGGAAGGTGCGAATGTGGTCGAGTTTCATGGCGGTCGGCTCCTCGGCAATCGGATTTTCCGATAATATACATCGGAAAAAACCGCTTTCCAAATGGTATTTTCGGGCACAAATTCGCGCCATGTCGCCCGCCACCCCCCCGCCGACCGACCGACCCGCCGCCGGAATCTCCCTGTGTGTCACCGGGCTGTTTCTGTTCAGCCTGCAAGACATCGTCATCAAATCGTTCAGCGACACCTACTCGGTGCTGCAAATCGTGTTCACGCGCGGCGTGGTGGCGGTCGTGCCCATCGCCATCATCGTGCTCCTCACCAGCGGCAGGCGCGGCATGCGAACCGACCAACCCCGGCTGCTCTTGATTCGCGGCTTCCTCGGCTTCATCGCCTACCTGACCTACTACATGGCAATCGCCGCGATGCCGCTGGTGGAAGTGGTCATCATCACCTTCTCGGCGCCCATCATGGTGACCGTGCTGTCGGCGGTGGTGCTCAAGGAGCCGGTCGGCGCGCGGCGCTGGTCGGCGTTGTTTGTCGGATTTCTGGCAATCATTTTGGTGGTCGGACCGAGCGGCGACTTCAAGCATCTCGCCACGTTCTTCGCATTGCTGGCGGCGTTCGCCTATGCGTGCTCGTTGCTGCTGACGCGCGTCATCCGCGCCGACCAACTGCCCTGGACAATCACGCTCTACTCCTCGTGCGCGTTCATCATCGGCAGCAGCATCGCCGGCGCGCTGGTCGCCGCCCTCGGCGCAACGGCGCTCCCCACCGACAGCCCGTCCATGCAATTCCTGCTGCGCCCGTGGGTCGTGCCGCCGCTCAAGGATTGCCTGCTAATGGCGTTCCTCGGCGTCAATTTCGCGCTCGCGTTTTACTGCCAAATCAAAGCCTACCGCGTCTCGCCCGCCAGCGTGGTCGCGCCGTTCGAATACACCTACATCATCTGGGCGGTGGTCTTCGGCTACCTAATCTGGAACGAAACCCCCCGCGCCACCAGCGTCGCCGGCGTAGCGCTGCTAATCGCCTGCGGCGTCTACATCTTCCGCCGCGAGTTGCAGTTGAAAAAGCAAATGGTCAACTATCCGCAAGTGTCGCTGAAATCGCCGTGGGGTGGGGGCGGGCGTGCTTGGGGTGATGGCGGACGCACCTGGGCTGACGACGCCGGTCGCCGGTAGCGAAGAGTGTTGCCGTATTTTTCACAACGTACTCGTCATTCACCACCACTTCGTCATTCTCGAACGGTAGAAAATAGGGAGCCGACAGGCGACCATATTTTCTTCGATTCGGGAATCTCCCTAAGGCTACCGTGGACTTTAACAAAGCCTCTGCCAGTATTAGGGAGATTCCCGAGGTCGTAAGCGCCCGTAAGCCGCCGCTTAAAAGAAGAAGCGCGGCGGCAACGGTCACTAACGCTCGAGAGTGACGAAGTGGGGGTGAATGCCGGCGTTGTTGTGAATGACGAGGTTGTTGTGAGTGACGAGATTGTTGTGAATGACGAGGTTTTGTTGTTGGGGTTGTTGTTGGGTGTTCTTGTCAACTTTGCTTGATAGTTCCTTTTTTACGTGCGCGCAAATCGCCTTGTTGGCGGCGGCACCGATGGCGCCGGCTACCCCCGCCAAACCACCGGAAAGTCGGGATGTTCCATCGGCTCGCCCGGCTTCAGGTTGAGATCCGGAAAGGGTGGCGAGGTTTGCCATGGGCGGGTTGCGTAGCGGGCGTCGTCGCCCAGCCAACGGGATGAAAACCCCCGGCGGCGGGATTTCAAGCCGGCGGTGGCGGGTGCGCCGTGGATGCTGCGCATGTGGAATACGATGCAGTCGCCGAGTGCCAATTCCCACGACAAAATGTCGTATTCGTCACGGCGCGCGTCGATGTCGGGCACGCTTTCGAAGCCGTCTTCCTCGCTGTAATCGACGTGCGTGGCGAACAGGCGGGGGTAATACAACGCGCCGCCGATGTGCGACCCGGAGACGAATTCCGGGCACGCGTGTTGCGGCACCGCATCCAGCGGCAGCCAGACCGAGCAGAGTTGGTCGCCGGCGAGGCCATAGTAGGGCTGGTCGTGATGCCACGGCGTGCGCTCGCGCGTGCCCGGCTCCTTGATGAGAACATGCTCGTGATAGAGGCGCGCGGTTTCGGAGCGCAGCAACCGGGCGGCGATTTCGGCGGCGGGGGAATGCAAGACAAAATCCCGGTATTCGTCGATGCGCTGCCAGTTGCAGTAGTCGTCGTAAAAACCACCGGGCTCGCCGGGCGGCGTGTAGCGCGTGTGATAGGGACCGGGGTCGGCAAAGTTTTTCTCCACGCCGCGTGCCAGTGCGTCAATCCATTCCGGCGCAAACACCCCGCGCAGGCAGACTGCGCCGGTGCGCCAGAATTTCTCTACTGTGGTTGTGTCGATGTCATTCATTCTTCTTACTACTCGTCATTCTCGAACGATAGAAAATAGGGAGCCCCCCTACTTCGTCATTCTCGAATGATAGAAAATAGGGAGCCCCCACAACTCGTCATTCTCGAATGATAGAAAAATAAGGAGCGCTAGCGACTATATTTTTCATCACCTTCGGGAATCTCCCTAAGGCTAGCGTGGATTTTACCGAAGCCCGTGCCAACCTGAGGGAGATTCCCGAGGACGCAAAGTGTCCGTAAGCCGCCGCTTAAAAGAAAAAGCGCGGCGGCAACGGTCACTAACGCTCGAAATGACGAGGTGATGCGGGAATGGCGTTGTTTGGGCTCAGCGCCAATCTTAGGGAGATTCCCGAGGACGCAAGTGTCCGTAAGCCGCCGCTTAAAAGAAAAAGCGCGGCGGCAACGGACACTAACGCTCGAGAATGACGAAGTGGGGGCGGCAACGGTCACTAACGCTCGAGAATGACGAGTTGGGGGGAATGACGAAGTGGTCACTCCTGATGACCAATCCGCCCCTCAGTAAACAGCGTCTCCTTGAGTTCACGGTCGAGCACATCATCCCGCCGTCGAATCCATTCCAGCACCATTGCGGCGTGTTCTTTTTCTTCGTCTCGGTTGTGCGTCAGGATGCGTTTTAGTTCGGGGTCTTTGCAGGCGTCTACGCGCTGGTTATACCAGTCCACCGCTTCCAATTCCTCCATCAGCGAAACGATTGCGCGGTGCATGTCGCGGGTTTCGTCGGACAGTTCTTCGACGGGTTCGTGGTAGCCTTCGTTTGCCATCGGTTGTTCCTCCGCGCGGGTGTCAGTGCTTTTCCAACTTGAAAGCGAGCGCGCCCTTTGCCAGTGAAATTTTTATGTGACCGCCTTTGGCGAGGCCGCCGAACAGCAACTCTTCCGCCAGCGGGCGTTTGATTTCGTGCTGGATGACGCGCTGCATCGGGCGCGCGCCCATGGCGGCGTCGTAGCCTTTGTCGGCGAGCCAGCGCACCGCTTTGTCGTTGATTTCCAGCGTCACGTGCTGGTCGGCGAGTTGCTGTTCCAAGTCAAAGATGAACTTGCGCACGATATGCAAGATGGTGCCGGTGTCGAGCGCGTTGAAGCGGATGATGTTGTCGAGCCGGTTTCTGAACTCCGGAGAGAAGGCGGTCTTGACCGCTTCCATATCGTCGCTGCTGTGGTCTTGCGCGACAAAACCGATGCTCTCGCGCGCCGCCTGTTTGGCGCCGGCGTTGGTGGTCATCACCAGGATGACGTTGCGAAAGTCGGACTTGCGGCCGTTGTTGTCGGTCAGTTTGCCGTAGTCCATCACCTGCAGCAAAATGTTGAACACATCGGGATGGGCTTTTTCGATTTCATCGAACAGCAACACCGCGTGCGGATGCTGGTTGATGGCTTCGGTCAACAAGCCGCCCTGGTCAAAACCGACATAGCCCGGCGGCGCGCCGATTAGCCGGGAGACGGTGTGCCGCTCCATATACTCGGACATGTCGAAGCGGATGAATTCAATGCCGAGCGTGTTGGCGAGTTGCTTGGTGACTTCGGTTTTGCCGACGCCGGTGGGTCCCGAAAACAGCAGCGACGCAATCGGCTTGTCGGCGTTGCCGAGCCCCGAGCGCGCCATCTTAATCGCGGAGGCGAGCGTCGCAATCGCCTTGTCCTGACCGAACACCAGCAACTTGAGGTCGCGCTCCAAATTTTTCAGCGCGCGCGTGTCCGACACCGACACATGCTTGGGCGGAATGCGCGCGATGTCCGCAATCATGCTTTCAATTTCCCTCACGCCGACCGTCTTTTTGCGCTTGGTAGTGGTTGAGGTGGTTGACGATGCCAGCCGGGTTTTCGCGCCGGCTTCATCGATGACATCGATGGCGGTGTCCGGCAACTGCCGCTCGGACAAATAACGCGCCGACAACTCAACCGCGCTGCGCAACGCCGGCTGCGTGTATTTGACGTTGTGGTGCTTCTCAAAGCGCGACTTGAGCCCGCGCAGAATGTCGACCGCCTCTTCCACGCTCGGCTGAACGATGTCGATTTTCTGGAAGCGCCGCGACAGCGCGCGGTCTTTTTCAAAAATCCCGCGGTATTCGCGGTAGGTGGTGGAGCCGATGCACTTGATTCCGCCCGACGCCAGCATCGGCTTGAGCAGGTTGGAGGCGTCCAGCGTTCCGCCGGACACCGCGCCGGCGCCGATGATGGTGTGAATCTCGTCGATGAACAGAATCGCGCCGGGCTGCCGGTTCAACTCCGCCAGCACCGCCTTCAAGCGCTGCTCAAAGTCGCCGCGGTATTTCGCGCCCGCCAGCAGCATGCCCATGTCGAGCGAATAAATCGTGCACCCGGACAGCACTTCGGGCACTTCCCGGCGCACGATTTGGCGCGCCAAACCCTCGGCGAGCGCGGTCTTGCCGACCCCCGCCTCGCCCACCAGCAGCGGGTTGTTTTTGCGCCGCCGGCACAGGATTTGCGCACTGCGCCGGAGCTCGGACACGCGCCCGATGAGCGGGTCAATCTTGCCTTCTTCGGCGAGTTGATTGAGGTTGACGGTGTAGTTTTCCAGCGGTCCGCCGCGCATCTCCGGCTCGCTTCCCTGCTCGCCGTCGAGGTCGTCGCCCGGCGCCGGCAAGCGCTCGCCGCCGGGGATTTTGGTGATGCCGTGGGCGATGTAATTGACCACATCAAAGCGGCTGATTTCTTGCTGGCTCAGAAAATAAACCGCGTGCGATTCCTTCTCGCTGAACACCGCCACCAGCACGTTGGCGCCCTTGACCTCTTTCTTGCCGGAGCTCTGGACGTGCATGATGGCGCGCTGCAGCACGCGCTGAAAGCCGAGCCCCGGCTGGGGTTCGCGCTCGCTGCCTTCAACCAGCAGCGGGATTTCGTTTTGCAGGTAATTCGCCAGCAGTTTTTTCAGCGCGTTAATATCGCCGCCGCAAGAGACAATCGCGCGGCGCGTCTCAATGTCGTCGAGCAGCGCAAACAGCAGGTGCTCGACCGTGATAATCTCGTGCCGCTCCTTGCGCGCCAGCGTCACCGCGCTGCCCAGGGTCACCTCCAATTCATCGGACAACATTACTCGCGCTCCATCGTGCACTGCAACGGGTGCTCGTTTTTGCGCGCCAACTCCAGCGTCTGGCGCACCTTGGTCTCGGCGATTTCGCGCGGGAACACGCCGCACACGCCCAGCCCTCTGGTGTGGATATGCAGCATAATCTGCTCGGCCTTCTCCTGCGTCTGGTTGAAGAAACGCATCAGCAAAAACACCACGAATTCCATCGGCGTATAGTCGTCGTTGAGCAACAGCACTTTGTATAACGGCGGCTGCTTGAGTTTCGGCTTGGCGCGCTCCGCAAGCGCGCCGTTGCCGGCGCCGGGAATGTCGGGGTTGCGATGGAGGTCGGTCATGGGTGGATTATTCTAATCGATAGTCCGATAGTGGCGCATCGGCGGCAAAGCAATCAGCCCCTAAAACGCCCCGCCCCCGCAACCGCCGCAAGCGCCGCTGCCGCCGATGGCTTGAAACACATTGTTGAAAACAAACGACGCGTTGACGCCGTCATCCACATAATCAACCTCGGCGCCACGAAGAAAACTGAGCGCAACCGGGTCGACCACCAGATGAAAGCCGCTGTCATCCGCCATCGTGCTGTCGGTGGTCTCGGCGCGCTCGGCAAAGGTCATCCCATAATTCATCCCGCCGCAACCCCCACCGGAAACATAAATCCGAACCGCCGCCGCCTCCCCCCCGGCATCCCGCACCAACCCCCCAATCTTCCGCCGCGCACCCGCCGTCACAGCCAAGTCCGACTCGCTCAAAGTCTGGTTATAAATCTCGCCATCTACACTCATCACACCTCTCCCGTCATTAATCCGGCGGCCATTCTAGCACAGCAACCGGGCACAAATGGCGACCTCGGTGTTGGTTTCAAGTGTCTGGTGGGGGGGTGGGGTAGCCGCCACCACTTCGTTATTTTCGAATGGTAGAAAAATAAGGAGCGATAGCGACTATATTTTTCATCACCTTCGGGAATCTCCCTAAGGCTATCGTGGACTTTGGCGAAGCCAACCTTGGGGAGATTCCACCCGAGGACGCAAGTGTCCGTAAGCCGCCGCTTAAAAGAAAAAGCGCGGCGACAACGGACACTAACGCTCGAGAATGACGAGTTGTAAATACCCGTCATTCTCGAACGATAGAAAAATAGGGAGCGTCAGCGACCATATTTTTCATCGCCTTCGGGAATCTCCCTAAGGCTACCGTGAATTTCAACAAAGCCCGTGCCAGTCTTAGGGAGATTCCCGAGGACGTAAGTGTCCGTAAGCCGCCGCTTAAAAGAAGAAGCGCGGCGGCAACGGACACTAACGCTCGAATGACGAGGTGGGGGCGGCAACGGACACTATGCGCTTGAGAATGACGAGGTAGTGTCGAGAATGACGGGGTTTTGTTGTTGGTTTTTTTGTTTCTGTCAGCGCTCGGCGTTGGGGAACAGTTTGAAGAAGTTGTCGGTGGTTGCTTTGGCTATTTTTTCTAGCGGGTCGCCGCGTAGTTTGGCGATGTGTTCGGCGGTGTGTTTTACCCAGGCGGGTTCGTTGACTTTGCCGCGGAAGGGGACTGGGGCGAGGTAGGGGGAGTCGGTTTCTATTAGCATTCGGTTTAGGGGGGTTTTTTGGGCGACTTGTTTTAGGGTGTCGGCGTTTTTGAAGGTGACTATTCCGGAGAATGAGATGTAGAAGCCGATGGCTAGCGCGCGTTCGGCGACCGCCCAGTCTTCGGCGAAGCAGTGCATCACGCCGCCGGCTTGTCCGGCGTCCAATCCTTCCAGCATGTCCATGGTGTCGTCCGCCGCCGCGCGGGTGTGGACGATGAGTGGTTTGCGGCTCGTCTTCGCCGCTTCGATGTGGTTTTCGAAGCGTTGCCGTTGCCAGTCCGGTTTGCCTTCGCTGCGGAAATAGTCCAGCCCGGTTTCGCCGATGGCGACGACATTCGGGTCGGTTGCCAATTCAACCAACTCCGCCGCGCTCGGCTCGCGGCAGTCGGTGGCGTTCGGATGCACGCCGACCGAGGCATACACATTGGGATGCTCCGCCGCCAGCCGCGCGATGCGCGGGAAGTCCTCCAGATTGACCGCCACGCACAACATATACGCCACGTCATTCGCCGCCGCGCGCCGCAGCACGTCCGGCAACTGCGCCGCCAGCGGCTCAAAATCAATGTGGCAGTGGGAATCGACCAGTTGCATCGGCATCGGCATCGAGTGAGTGGATACGGTCGCGGCTTACGCCCAAAACAGCGGCTTACGCTCGTAGTGGCGGCTTACGCCCGCGCCCGTAGCGCGTGCTGCAACGCCAGCGCGAGTTCTTCCATCGCCAGTTGTTCGTTGAGTTGGTCGCGCGCGATTTTTCGGTAGTAGCCGATTTTATCATACAGCGCAAACAGCGTCTCGGCGGGCGGTTGCCGGGCGGCGAGCGCGTGACCGCCGGCGGGCGTGGCGATGCCGCAGCCGTGTTTGATGAGGTCGCCGCTGAGGCGGTGCAGCCATTCAAGCGTGCGCGGGAAGTCGTGGCGAATCAATTCGGCGGCGAGTTCCAGGGCGCTGATTTTTCCGGCGGCGAGGCGCTCGATTTCTTGCAACAACTTCGCCTGATCTTGCACCAATCCGTCGGCGGACATCTTCAAGGCATCGACCGGACCAAAGTGGGCGAGCGCCGGCGTGACCTCGTCCGCCGGCAGGCGCTCAAGCAGCCAGGCGCGCGCGGCATCAGGCGTGGGCGGCGGGATGGCGATTTGGAAACAGCGGCTTCGGATGGTCGCCGGCAGATAGCCGGGCGTCGCGCTCACCAGCATCAAAACCGAGTTCGCCGGCGGCTCTTCCAGCAACTTGAGCAGGGCGTTGGCGGCGTTGGCGTTCATGCGGTCGGCGGGCAGCAGCAGCGCCACCTTGCGCGCGGCGGTGTGCGCGTGGACGGAGAAGCGCTCGCTCAACAAGCGCACTTGGTCGACCGGAATGACCCGGCTGGGATTGGCGCGTTTTTCCCTGGCGGCGGCGTCCTGATAGCGGTTGCAATACTGCGCCACCAAATCGATGCGGCCATCGCGCGCTTCCAGTTCGGTGGTCAAGACGTGGAAGTCCGGGTGGGTGGCGGCTTGGAACAGGGTGCAGTTGTGGCATTTGCCGCACGCTCCCCGGCGGGTTGTTTTCGCGTCGGCGTCCGCACCGGCTGAGGCTTCGCACAGCAACAACTGGCTGAGCGCCATGGCGAACTCGCGCTTGGCGATGCCCGGCACGCCGGTAATCAGCAGGGCGTGATGCAGCGTCTCAATCGCGTCCGCCGTGCGCTCCCAGGCGTCCCGCGCCCAGTGCCACGCGGTCATGTCCGCGCTCACGCTACTCATGGCGCGCGCTCCGCCCAGAATGTTTCAAGCACGGTGGCGAGTTCGGCGCGCACCCGCTCGATGCCGGCGCGGGCGTCCACTCGTTTGATGCGCCGCGCAAAGCGCTCGGCGCGCGCCAGATACGCGTCTCGCACGGCTTGCTTGAATGCGTTGGACTGGCTTTCAAAACGGTCCGGCTGCCCGGTTGCGCCGTCTCGTTGCTGCGCGCGCGCCAGACCGACCTCCACCGGCACATCCAGCAGCACGGTCAAATCGGGCGACAACGCGCCCTGCGACCAGCGCTCCAGGGCTTCGATTGCATCCGTGTCGATGCCCCGCCCGCCGCCTTGATAGGCGTAGGTCGCGTCGGTGAAGCGGTCGCACAACACCCACCGCCCCGCCTCCAAAGCCGGCACGATGACCTCGTCCAAGTGCTGCGTGCGCGCGGCGAAAATCAGCATCAACTCGGCGCGCGCGGACATCGGCGTGTCGGCGTGGTCGAGCAAAATGCCGCGCAGCAATTCGCCGAGCGCGGTGCCGCCGGGCTCGCGGGTGCGAACGACTTGCGCGCCGCGCTCGCTCAGCCAGCGTTGCATGAAATCCATATGCGTGGTCTTGCCCGAGCCATCCGCGCCTTCCACGGTGATGAACGCGCCTTTCATTCGCTGCTTTTCATCCGCCGCCTTTCATTCGCCGAGTTTCATCCGCGCTTGCGGTCGCGGATATACCGTTGAACCGCCTTGTTATGCGCTTCAAGGGTGGTTGAAAACTGATGACTACCGTCGCCTTTGGAGACGAAATAGTATGCATCGGTGGCGGTCGGGCGCACCGCCGCTTCAAGCGCATCCCGGCCCGGCAGGGAAATCGGCGTGGGCGGCAAGCCGTTGCGCGTGTAGGTGTTGTAGATGGTGTCGCTTTTGAGGTGGGCGCGCGTAATGTTGCCGTCAAACTCCGCCCCCAGCCCGTAAATCACGGTCGGGTCGGTTTGCAGCCGCATGCCCTTTTGCAGGCGGTTGTGGAATACGCCGGCGATGCGCCGCTGCTCCTCGGCGATGTAGGATTCCTTTTCAATGATGGACGCCATGATGAGCGCCTCGTCCTTGTTTTTCAACGTCCGGTTCAGGTTGTCCGCCCGGTTCTCCCAAATAAAATCCAGGTTCTTCCGCATCAAACGAAACGCCTGGCGGTAAATCGACAGGTCGGTCTGACCCGTGGTGTAGTAGTAGGTGTCCGGAAAGAAGCGTCCTTCGGGATGCAGGCCGGGATGCCCCAACTCGGCCATGATTTGCGCGTCGGTCATCGTGGCGGTGACCGCTTTGAGGTTGGGCGCGCGGCGCAGTTGCTCGCGCATTTGGCGAAAAGTCCAGCCCTCGATGATGGTGACCTTGATGCCGACCTGCCCCTTGCCGCTGACGATGCGGCGCAGGAATTGCCGCAGCGTGGTGTCCGGCGGGATGCGGTATTCGCCGGAGCGCACATGCCGCCCCATGTCGCCTTTGCGCGCCAGCAGGCGGAGCGACCAGGTCTCGGCGATGACATCCCGCTCGACCAGTTGCGCGGCGATTCGTCCGAGGGTGTCGCCGGGTTGGATGACCAGGGTCTGCTCGCCGAAATCGAGCGTCCGGTTGATTGCCCAGGCGTAGTATCCGGCGGCGCACAGCAGCGTCACCAAACCGGCGAGCCCCAGCGAGATGAGCGTGTTGGCGGCGCGCGAGCCGGTGCTCGGTCGCCGAAAGCCGCCCCATCGCACCAGCCGCGCCAGCCGCGCAGACAACGCGGACAAAACACAGCGGGCAACCACAAACGCTCTGAACTCAGCCATAACTAGACGGCATTGAATACCAGCGTGCCGTTGGTTCCCCCGAAACCGAACGAGTTGGAGAGCGCGCCGCCGATGCGCGCTTCCCGCGCCTGATGCGGCACAAAATCCAGGTCGCATTGGGGGTCGCGCTCGTCCAGATTGATGGTCGGCGGGATGACTTGATGGTAAACCGACATCGCCGTCATCACCGCTTCCACGCCGCCGGCGGCGCCCAGCAGATGGCCGATCATCGATTTGTTGGAGCTGATTGCGAGGTCCGCGGCGTGCGCGCCGAAGGTGCGCTTTATCGCCTCGGTTTCGGCTATGTCGCCCTGCGGCGTGGAGGTGCCGTGCGCGTTCACATAGTCGATGCGCTCGGGCGCCACGGCGGCGTTGCGCAATGCGTTGTCCATGCACCGCGACGCCCCTTCGCCGCCGGGCGACGGGCTGGTCATGTGATGCGCGTCGCCGCTCATGCCGAAGCCCGACAACTCGGCGTAGATGCGCGCGCCGCGGCGGCGGGCGTGTTGGTATTCCTCCAGCACCATCACGCCCGCGCCCTCGCCGACCACGAAGCCGTCGCGCCCGGCGTCCCACGGGCGGCTGGCGGCGGGGGGGTCGTCGTTGCGCAGGCTGAGCGCGCGCGCCGCGCTGAACCCGGCGATGGCGGTCGGTGAAATGGGCGCCTCGGCGCCGCCGGCGACCATCGCATCGGCGTCGCCGTATTCAATCAACCGCCCGGCCTCGCCAATCGCGTGCGTGCCGCTGCTGCACGCCGTGACCATGGACAGGTTGGGACCCTTCAAGCCATGCATAATCGACAGGTTGCCGGAGATCATGTTGATGATGGTCATCGGGATATAGAAGGGCGAAATCCGCTTGGCGCCCTTTTCCGCGAACAGCCGGGTGGTGGATTCGATGGTGGCGACCCCGCCGATGCCGGAGCCGATATAGACTCCAATCATGTGCGCGTTGGCGTCGCTCACCTCAATCCCGGAGTCGGCGAGCGCATCCACGCCGGCGGCGATGCCCAACTGCATGAAGCGGTCCATTTTTTTCGCGCTCTTGGCGCTCTGGTGGGCAGCCGGGTCGAAGTCCGCGACTTCGCCGGCGATGCGGCAGGGCATGCCGGCGGCGTCAAAGCGGGTGATGGCGGTGATGCCGCTTCGCCCCGCCAGCATCGCTTGCCAACTGGCTTCCAAGCCGATGCCGACCGGCGAGACGACCCCCAGTCCGGTTACCACGACCCGCCTTGCTTTCATCGCCTTATTTCGCTTTGCTTATCGTCACCTTTGCTAGGTGAGTCGGTGAGTCGGTGACTTGGTGCTTGGTAATCAGGCGCGGTGTCTGCGCCGGCGTTGGCGCTACCGCGGGGCGGGGAACAATTCCGCCACCGCCGGGTCAGTCGGACGCATTGGCATCGATGTAGTCGATGGCGTCCTTCACCGTGGCGATGCTCTCGGCCTTGTCGTCGGGAATTTCGGTGTTGAACTCTTCCTCCAGCGCCATCACCAATTCCACCGTGTCCAGCGAGTCGGCGCCGAGGTCATCAACGAAGGAAGCCTCGGGCGTGACTTGGTCGTCGGTGACGCCCAGTTGTTCTACCACGACTTTTCGTACGCGTTCTTCAATTGTGCTCATTCGAGTTTCGGCCTCCAGATAATGGGATTTGCAATGCGCAGCGTGCGGCAATGATTTGTGCCGGATGGTAAACAATCGGCTTGCCCAAGTCCACGCCTGCCGCGCCTATTTTACATCATTTCGCCTTGCCGGCGCGCCGGTGCGCCAACATCACGACATAAACATCCCGCCGTTCACGTGCAGCGTCTCGCCGGTGATGTAGTCGCCCGCGCTTGATGCCAGAAAAACCACCGCCGCGGCGATGTCGTCCGCGGCGCCGAGCCGTCCGAGGGGAATCTGCGCGCGCAACGCGGCGCGCTGGTCTTCGCTGAGCGCGGCGGTCATGTCGGTCTCGACAAAACCGGGGGCGATGGCGTTCACCGTGATGTTGCGCGACGCCACTTCGCGCGCCAGCGATTTGGAAAATCCAATCAGCCCGGCTTTGGCCGCCGCGTAGTTGCTCTGCCCGGCGTTGCCGGTGGCCGCGACCACCGAGGCGATGTTGATGATGCGGCCATAGCGCGCCTTGGTCATGCCGCGCAAACACGCCTTGCACAAGCGATACGCCGACTTCAGATTGACCGCCATGATGTCATCCCATTCCGCCTCCTTCATCCGCAGCAGCAGGTTGTCGCGGGTGATGCCGGCGTTGTTGACCAGCACCGCCGGCGCGCCGAAGGTGTTGGTCACCGCGCCGAGCAGCTCGCTGACCGAGGCGTCGTCGCTGACGTCCAGCACCCGCCCGGCGCCGCGCACGCCCGCCGCATCGAGATAGTCGCCGATGCGCGCCGCGCCGTCTTCACCGGTGGCGGTGCCGACCACCGTGGCGCCGTGGTTGCCAAGCGCCAGCGCAATCGCCTTGCCGATGCCGCGCGTGGCGCCGGTCACGAGGCAGATGCGGTCGTTCATCAGTTGGGGTTGCTCCATCGAATCGCTCACGCCCGCCCGCGCTACATCCGAATCAACGCCGAGCCCCAGGCAAACCCGCCGCCGAAGCCCTCCAGCAGGATGTGCTGCCCGGCTTTCACGCGCCCGTCGCGCACCGCTTGGTCGAGCGCCAGCGGCACCGAGGCGGCGGAGGTGTTGCCGTGGCGGGCGACGGTCACGACCACTTTCTCTTTGGGGATTTTGGCGCGCGCGCCGACGGCGTTGATGATGCGAATGTTGGCTTGATGCGGAATCAGCCAGTCGATGTCGTCCTTGTCGAGGTCGTTGGCGGCGAGCGTCTCGTCGATGATGTCGCTCATGGCGGTGACCGCCCAGCGAAACACTTCGCCGCCCTCCATCGTGGTGTAGGCGGCGCCCGCGCGCACCTTGCTGAAATTGCGCGACACGCCGACCGGCACGCACAGCAGGTCTTTGTATTTGCCGTCGCTATGCAGATGCGTTGACAGCACGCCCGGTTGCTCGCCGGCTTTGAGGACGACCGCGCCGGCGCCGTCGCCGAACAGCACGCAGGTGCGCCGGTCGGTCCAGTCGATGATGCGCGAAAAGGTCTCGGCGCCAATCACCAGCGCGCAACGCGATGCGCCGGTGCGCACGAATTTGTCAGCCACGCCGAGCGCGAACAGGAAACCGGCGCACACCGCCTGCACATCGAAAGCCGGATGCCCTTCAATGCCGAGGCGTTGCTGCAGCAGGCAGGCGGTGCTGGGGAATACCTGGTCGGCGGTGGTGGTGGCGACCACGATTAAATCGATTTCGCGCTTGCCGACGCCGGCGGATTCCATCGCTTGCAGCGCCGCGCGCTCGGCGAGGTCGACGGTGAACTCATCGTCCGCCGCAATCCGGCGCTCGCTGATGCCGGTGCGCGATTCAATCCATTCCTCGCTGGTGTCAATCATCGCCTCCAAGTCCTTGTTGGTGAGGATTTTCTCGGGCAGGTAGCCGCCGGTGCCGATGATGCGCGAAAAAGTCATTCGCACAGGGTACCCGAAACCTTTGAGCCTGTCAGTGCGTTTTCTATCTTCCGCACCAGCCCCTTGCTGACTTCCTTGATGCCGACTTCCACCGCGCAGCGAAACGCCATCGCGTCGGCGCTGCCGTGGGATTTGACCACGCTGCCCTTGAGTCCGAGCAGGCTGGCGCCGTTATAGCGGCGGTGGTCGAGCCGCTGGCGGATGGCGCCCAGCACCGGCTTGGCGAGCAAGCCCGAAGCGCGCGTGGCGACGCTGCGGGCAAACTCCTCGCGAATCGCGCCCATAATCATCTGCGCCGCGCCTTCGGTCGCTTTGAGCGCGACATTGCCGACGAAGCCGTCGCACACCACCAAATCGGTGTCGCCGGCGTAGATGTCGTCGGCCTCAATATAGCCGACATAGTTGAGCGCGCTGTGCTTGAACAGTTTGGCAGCCGCCTTGATGGTGTCGTTGCCCTTGATGTCTTCCACGCCGATATTCAGCAGGCCGACGGTCGGGTTGGCTTCGCCTTCGAGGCAGTTGACCAGCAGCGAGCCCATCAACCCGAACTGCAGCAAAATCTCCGGCGGGCTGTCCACGTTGGCGCCGAGGTCGAGCACGTATGTCTGCCCGTCCATGCGCGGCAGACTGGCGCAAATCGCCGGGCGGTCGATGCCGGGTATGGTTTTCAGCACGAAGCGCGCGGTCGCCAGCAACGCGCCGGTGTTGCCCGAACTGACGCACGCATCCGCGCGCCCGTCCTGCACCAGATTAATCGCCACGCGCATCGACGAATCCTTTTTCTTGCGCAATGCAAATGCCGGGGAATCGTCCATCTCCACGATTTCGCTCGCGCCCGCCACCTCCAACCGCGCATGACCGCCCGCCCCCGCCGCCTCCAGCCGGCGCTCAATGCGCCGCGCATCACCCACCAAAATCAGGCGAACCCGCGAATGCCGCGCAACGATTTCAAGCGCCGCCGGAATGGTCGCCGACAACCCGAGGTCGCCGCCCATGGCGTCTATGGAAAGGGTAATCATCTGCTGACAAGCCCCGCGCCCCGCAAGCGCCGCCCCTCAATCCGCGGGCGCCCTCGCCTCTCAACTCGCCTCAGTCTGCGCGCTTGCTATTGACCATTTTTTTGCCGCGATAATACCCGTCGGCGGTAATGTGATGGCGGCGATGCAACTCCCCGGTAACCGAATCAATAGAAAGGGTCGCCTCGCCCAAAGAATCATGCGAACGTCGCATGCCCCGCCGAGAAGGGGTCTTGCGGCTTTTCTGTACAGCCATAATGTCCTCACTGCTGATGCTGTTGGAATGCTGTTGGATGTGGAATGGATGTGGGTGGGGTGTGGGATGCTGATGCGACGAAAACCGAATACAACAACCCACGCCAACACCTGAACCCCCCAAGTATAACCCCCATCCCCCCTCACGTCAAAAACCCGCCACAACCACCACCACCACCACCTCGTCTCTCGAGCGTTAGTGTCCGTTTGCCGCACCAACGGCTTATGACCACACCCCCGCTAAAACACTGCGGGGGCAGGCTCTGCGGGAATGACGGCTACAACTCGTCATTCTCGAGCGTTAGTGTCCGTTGCCGCCGCGCTTTTTCTTTTAAGCGGCGGCTTACCGGACACTTACGTCCTCGGGAATCTTCCTCAGGTTGGCACGGGCTTCGGTAAAATCCACGCTAGTCTTAGGGAGATTCCCGAAGGTGATGAAAAATATAGTCGCTGGCGCTCCTTATTTTTCTATCATTCGAGAATGACGAAGTTGGGGGCTCCCTATTTTTCTATCGTTCGAGAATGACGGGTATATAACTCGTCATTCTCGAGCGTTAGTGTCCGTTGTCGCCGCGCTTTTTCTTTTAAGCGGCGGCTTACCGGACACTTTGCGTCCTCGGGAATCTCCCTCAGGTTGGCACGGGCTTCGGTAAAATCCACGCTAGTCTTAGGGAGATTCCCGAAGGTGATGAAAAATATAGTCGCTGGCGCTCCTTATTTTTCTATCATTCGAGAATGACGAAGTTGGGGGTTATTTTTCTACCGTTCGAGAATGACGTTAGAGTAATTGGAAAGCCTGAGCAAGAAAGTATTGTTGACTATTACCGGAAATATGCTGATAGTAGTGAGCGGTGGTTTTCTGAGCAACTGGGTTTGGTTGTTTTATGCCGCCGCCGAAAGCGTGCGCTTGGCATGCGCCACCGGCATTTGATGGGGTATTTTTTATGGTAAGACGCTCCGGGCGGGGTCGGGATAGGGCGCGGGCGGGGTCGGCGCAGTGTCCTTTGACGGGGACGTTGACGCAGTTGCCGGTGCGGCGGTTGCGTAATCCTTATGCGCCGATTGAGGTGTTGAGCGCCGAGGCGGTTGAGTTGATTCACGACGGCTCGATGCGCATTCTTGAGCAGATTGGATTGCAGATCGTCAACCAACGCGCGCGCGAGTTGATGGTCGCGCACGGCGCAACCGTGGACGATGACACCGGCTATGTTCGCATCGACCGGCAGTTGGTGATGGAGAAGATCGCCACGGTGCCGTCCGAGTTCACCTTGCACGCCCGCAACCCCGCCTATAACTCGACCTACGGCGGCAACCACATCAACTTCGCCATCGTCTCAAGCCCGCCCAACTGCTCCGACCTCGACCACGGTCGCCGCACCGGAAACTACGCGGACTACTGCAAGTTCCTCAAACTCGGGCAGGTCTTCAACGCGATTTCCATCATCGCCGGCTACCCGGTGGAGCCGGTGGATTTGCCCGCGCACACCCGCCATCTGGACGCCTATCTGGCGTTCATCACGCTGACCGAAAAACCCTGGCACGTGTACAGCCTCGGCAACGGACGGGTGGAGGACGGCTTGGAAATGATGTGCATCGCGCGCGGCATCGACAAGGCGCAGTTGGCGCGCGAGCCGAGCCTCAGCACCGTGGTCAACACCAACTCGCCGCTCAAAGTGGATGCGCCGATGCTCGACGGCGCGATGCTCATGGCGCGCCACCGCCAGCCGGTCATCGTCACCCCCTTCACGCTCGCCGGCGCGATGAGCCCGGTCACGCTCGCCGGCGCGCTCGCGCAACAAAACGCCGAAGCGCTCGGCGTCATCGCGGTTACGCAGATGGTCGAGCCCGGCGCGCCGGTGATGTATGGCGGCTTCACTTCCAATGTTGATATGAAATCCGGCGCGCCCGCCTTCGGCACGCCGGAGTATGCCCGCGCGGTGCTCGCGGGGGGGCAACTGGCGCGGCGCTACGGCATCCCCTACCGCACCTCCAACGTCAACGCGTCCAACTGCGTCGATGCGCAGGCGGCGTGGGAATCCGAGATGTCGCTGTGGAGCGCGGTGATGGCGCACGGCAACATGATCAAACACAGCGGCGGCTGGCTGGAGGGCGGCTTGTGCGCCTCCTTCGAAAAACTCATCATCGACATGGAAATGGTGCAGATGATGGCGGAGATGTTGACGCCGATTGAGGTCAACGAAGCGAGTTTGGCGCTCGACGCCATCCGCGAAGTCGGCGCCGGCGGGCATTTTTTCGGCGCCGCGCACACCATCGAGCGCTACCACGACGCGTTTTACGCGCCCATCGTGTCGGACTGGAGCAACTTCGAAACCTGGCAGGAAAACGGCGAAAAAACCGCCGCCCAGCGCGCCAATGCGTTGTATAAAGAAATCATAGAGAACTACCAACCCCCGCCCCTCGACCCCGCCGTCAAAGAGCAGTTGGACGAGTATGTCGCCAAGCGGCGCGAGGAGATTAAGCCGGAGTGGTGAACGCGCAAGCGGCGATGCACGCGCGCGCGTAAGCGGTGTATAATGGCGCGAACAGAGGAGCGAGGAGACAACAATGATTATCTATCCCGACATTGAACTGCACAACGGGCAATGCGTCAATCTCAAACACGGCAGCATTGAAGACCCGAAAATTTTTGCGGTCAAACCGCGTGAAGTGGCACGGCAATTTGAGCGCGCCGGCGCCGAATGGCTGCACCTCATCGACCTGGACGGCGTGTTTGAAAAGGAGGGCGGCAACAGCGAGTTGATGCGCGACATCATCGCGCAATCCAACATTCCGGTTCAGGTCGGCGGCGGCATCCGCTCGCTGAGCGTAATAGACGGCTGGTTTGCGAGCGGCGCCGAGCGGGTCGTGCTCGGCACCGCGGCGGTGTCCGACCAGCGGTTGGTGGAGCAGGTGTGCGCCAGTTATCCCGGCAAGATTCTCATCAGCATCGACGCGCGCGACGGCAAGGCGGTTTCGCACGGCTGGAAACACACTTCCACCTTCACCGCGCTGGAATTGGCAAAACGCTTCGAGCGCTCGGGCGCCGCCGGCATCATCTACACCGACATCGACCGCTACGACGAACTCCCCGAAAGCAGCATGGCAAACACCACGCAGATGGCGGTGGAACTGGACTGCCCGGTAATCTCCAGCGGCACGGTGCGCAATCTGGACGACGTGTCAATGCTCTCGCAACTCCCCAACATCGCCGGCGTGGTGATTGGCTGGGCGTTGTTTAGTGAGGCGATTACGCTGGAAGATGCGTTGCAAGTGGCGCGGCAGAAGACTACTGAGGCGGCGTTTATTTGATGTCCTACTTCGTCATTCCCGCCGGAAGCGTAATAGCGTTGTTTGGGCTCAGCGCTAACCTTAGGGAGATTCCCGAGGACGTAAGTGTCCGTAAGCCGCCGCTTAAAAGAAAAAGCGCGGCGGCAACGGACACTAACGCTCGAGAATGACGGCCTTACTTCGTCATTCTCGAACGATAGAAAAATAAGGAGCGACAGCGACTATATTTTTCATCGCCTTCGGGAATCTCCCTAAGGCTACCGTGAATTTCAACAAAGCCCGTGCCAGTCTTAGGGAGATTCCCGAGGACGTAAGTGTCCGTAAGCCGCCGCTTAAAAGAAAAAGCGCGGCGGCAACGGACACTAACGCTCGAGAATGACGGGTAAATGAAGAATGACGAAGTGGTGGGCATCAACCCCCTACAAAAACCCCGGCAACCCATAATCTTCCGGTGTAAATTCCAACAGCGAGTCGATAATCAAATCGGCGCCGGGGTAGTGGGCTTTGTTCATTTCGGGGTCGGGGACGGCTATTACTCGCATTTGGGCGGCGATGCCGGCTTGCAGGCCGAGGGGGGAGTCTTCGAAGACTAGGGTTGAGGCGGGCGTGGCGCCGAGGCGGGCGGCGGCCAGGTTGAATATGTCGGGCGCGGGTTTGCCGTGCGCGATTTGCGGGTCGTCGCCGGTGACCACCAGTTGAAACAGGTCAAACCACGCGGTGTGGCGGGTGGTTTTGAGGTCGTATAAATCGCGGTTGGAGCTGGTCGCCACCGCCATCGGCACGTCGTGGCGGTGCAGGTGGCGAATCAACTTTTCCGCGCCGGGCAGGGCGTCGCAGGCGGAGAAGCCGCCGCGTAACAAGTCGTTGCGCTCCGCCAAATAGTCTTCGGGGCTCAGCGGCAACGCCAGCGCTTGCACCAGAAAACGCGCCGAGTCGATGGACGGGCGGCCAATCATGTGGCGCTTCAAATCCCAGTCATACCGCTTGCCGAAGCGCGCGACGATTTTCTGCGTGGCTTCGGTGTAGATGGTTTCGGTGTCGAGCAACAACCCGTCCATATCGAACAACAGGTGCGTCACAGCGGAGGCGGGGGCGCGCGGCATCACGAGCGCATTTTGCCGCCCGGCGGGTCGTATAACGGGCGCGCCGCCAGCGTCGCCGGATGCAACTCGCCGAGCAATTCCACTTCAAACCGCTGTCCGTCGGCGGCGAGTTCAGCCGGGACATAACCGAGCGCGACGCTTTGCCCGCAGTGATGCGCGTAGCCGCCGGAGGTCACATAGCCGACGCATTCGCCGTTGTGGAAAATCGCCTCGTCGTGGGAGGCGTCGATGTCGTGCGTGTCGACCACCAGCGTGACGAGTTTTTTGTCGACGCCGTTTTGTTTGTGTTCAAGCGCGGCGGCGCGGCCAATGAAATCCGCCGGCTTGTCAAACCCGATGAAGCCGTCCAGCCCGGCTTCCACGGCGTTGAAGTCCGGGCGGTAATCCAGCGTCCACACGCCCCAGCCTTTCTCCAATCGCAACGACATCAGCGCGCGCGCGCCGTATAGCCGCAGCCCCAAGTCTTCGCCGGCGGCTTCGATGGCCTCGAACAGTTTCAACTGATAGGGCGGCGCGCAGTAAATTTCATAGCCGAGTTCGCCCGAAAACGAGACGCGCGCGAGCAGCGCCGGAATGCCGCCGACCGCCGCGCGGCGAATGTCGCGGAAGGCGAAGGCATCAGCGGAAACGGAGACGTCTTCGCGCGTGATGCGCGCCAGCAACTCGCGCGCGTTGGGACCCGCCACCGCGATGCCGTGATACGCATCCGAGGCGTTGCGATAGCGCACGTCCTTGCCGTGGGCGGGCAGATGCGATTCAAACCAGCGGCGGTGCATTTCCTGCGCCGCGCCGGAGCCGATGAGCAGGAAGGTGTCGTCGTCCAGGCGCGCCACCGACAGGTCACCGTACAGCCTGCCCTTGGGGGTCAGCAGCGGCGTCAGCGCAAGCCGTCCGCGCGGCGGCAGTTTGCCCGCCAGTATGTTGTCCAGAAACGCTTCGGCGCCGGGTCCGGCGAACTCATGCTGGGCAAAGTTGGCGATTTCCAGCGCGCCGACGGCCTGCCTGACCGCCGCCACCTCACGCGCCACAAACTCGAAGGCGTTGGAGCGTCGCAAGGTCGGGGTTTCCGACGCGTTGTCGCGGGAGTCGGCGAACCACAGCGCGTTTTCCAACCCGAACGCGGCGCCCATGACCGCGCCCTTGCCGAGCAGCCGGTCATACAACGCGGTGGTTTTTTGCCGGCGACCGCGCGGCAACTCCTCGTTGGGATAACTGATTTGGAAGCGGCGCGTGTAGTTCTCGGCGGACTTGACGGTGCCGTATTCGTGCGTGGCGAATTCGCCGAAGCGGGCGATGTCCATCGCCCACACATCCACCGACGGCTCGCCCTCAATCATCCACTCGGCGAGGCACAACCCGACCCCGCCGGCTTGGCAGAAGCCCGCCATCACCCCGACCGCGACCCAGTAATTGGCGAGCCCCGGCAGCGGTCCGATCATCGGGTTGCCGTCGGGTCCGAAGGTGAACGGCCCGTTGACCACGTTCTTGATGCCGGCGCGGGCAAGCGCGGGGATGCGCTCGAACGCCAGGTCAAGGCGTCCCGACACGCGGTCCAAGTCGGGCTCGAGCAGTTCATGCCCGAAGTCGAGCGGCGTGCCCGCGACCATCCACGGCGTCGCTTTCGGCTCGTAGGTGCCGAGCAACAAGCCGTGCTGCTCCTGGCGAAAATACAGGTTGGCTTCGTAGTCGATTCCGCACGGCAACTCGCGCCCGGCGCTTTCAATTTCGGCGATGGTCTCGGTAATCAGGTAATGGTGTTCCATCGGCTGAACCGGCAAATCCACCCCCGCTAGATGCCCGACCTCGCGCGCCCACAGCCCGGCGGCGTTGACCAGCAACTGCGCGTTGACGGCGCCATCGGGCGTGACGACATCCCAACTGCCGTCCGCGCGCCGGCGGGTTTCCACAACCGGCGTGCGGCAATGCCAACTCGCGCCCAGCGCCTTGGCTGCCTTGGCGTAAGCGTGCGTGACACCGGCGGGGTCAATGTGACCATCGAGCGGGTCATACAACGCGCCGAGATAATGCTTCGGCTCAATCAACGGATGCATCCGCGCCACTTCCTCAAGCGAAACGAACTCCTGGTCGAGCCCCATATAACGCGCCTTGGAGCGCTCCTGCTTGAGATAATCCAACCGCTCGGGACTGGACGCCAAATAGAACCCCCCAGTCTGATGATGCCCGACCGACTGCCCCGACAACTTCTCCAATTCCGGGTAAAGGTTAATCGTGTAACCCTGCAGTTTGGAAATGTTCGGGTCGGAACTAATCGTATGAATCTGCCCCGCCGCATGCCACGAAGACCCCGAAGTCAACTCCCCCCGCTCCAACAAAACCACCTCCTTCCACCCCATCTTGGCAAGATGAAAAAGAATACTACAACCCACCACGCCACCGCCGATGATGACGACACGGGCGTGGGAGGGGATGGGGGCGGTCATTGCGGGGTGTGGGGGAAGGCGGGTCGATAACTTGCCGACATTGTATCACGCGTTTTCTCAAACATCCGACTTCGCTTCGGCTATTACTCGTCATTCTCAAGTACTCGTCATTCCCAAACACTCGTCATTCTCGAGCGTTAGTGTCCGTTGCCGCCGCGCTTTTTCTTTTAAGCGGCGGCTTACGGACACTTGCGTCCTCGGGAATCTCCCTCAGACTGGCACGGTCTTCGCCAAAGTCCACGCTAGTCTTAGGGAGATTCCTGAAGGTGATGAAAAATATAGTCGCTGACGCTCCTTATTTTTGGGAATTACATACATAAATCCGCAAGCCGCATATTTACTCGGCGGCACGAACAAGTCGATATTTACGCTTTGCCTGTTCTGGCGTTGGGTGCTTGTCGCCCAGATTAGCCGGCGGCAACCCGCGTTTTGATAGCAGTATTTCCTTTGCGGCGTGTTTTAGGTCACTTTCTTTGAGATTGACTTTTTTCATCGCTCATTTGATTAGTTCTTTGTATGGCAATCGTTTGCCGATGATATTAGCGCATAGCGACTCCATCCTATCAATGGTGTCACGCTCAACATTGCCCTCATTGAGGCGGAATGCGAACTCATCAATGTATCGTGCCATGTGCTTGACGCTCCAATTATGATAAACGCCATTGTAGCCGCGTTTCAATACCGCCCAAACGCTCTCAATGCCGTTTGTGTGTGCCATTCCATTGACATATTCCTTTGCCGAGTGCTTGACCGTGCCGTGCTGATAGGCGGTGTGTAGGCGGTCATAGGAGCGGTGCTCGTCCGTGTAGATTGTAGCCCCAAACTCCACCGTTCCGCCGATTTCGCGGCGCATGGTGGTTATATCGGTGCTGGCTATCGGTTTCGCCTTTGTGCGCCCGCCACGCTCGCGCATACCGATTACCGCCTGCTTGCCTACGCCACCCCTGCCAGCGCATAGTTTCTTGCTGGCGTGCTTGTTGCCCTCTTTGCCGCCGATGTAGGTCTCGTCAATTTCAACGATGCCGGTCAACGAATAACCGCTATCGCTACAAGCCGCACGGATGCGGTGGAGCATGTGCCAAGCCGATTTTTGGGTAATACTTAATTCTTTGGATAACCGCAAACTACTGATGCCTTTGCGGGCAGTCAGCAAATAGTAAATCGCCACAACCCATTTCCTCATCGGCAGTTTGGACGCATGCATTATCGTGCCAGTTTTTACCGTAAAATGCTTGCGACAATCACCGCACCAATAGGGTATACGCCTTACTCCTCGCCGTGCCAATGCCCTCAATACTGCCACAATGGGCACAGGTCGGCGTGCCACCCCAAAGAACACCCTCCAACCATTCTACCGCCTTATCCTCGCTGTTACATTTGTCTAACAACTCAATAATGCTGATTGTGTTCGCTACCCTCTTTTTCATATCAAAAATCCCCCACGATTGGCTTTATTGCCGTATTCGCGGATTTTGCGGCAAACAAGAATGAAATGTCAAATGTTTTTTCTGCGGATTTATGTATGTAATTCCCCTCTTTTTCATATCAAAAATCCCCCACGATTGGCTTTATTGCTGTATTCGCGGATTTTGCGGCAAACAAGAATGAAATGTCAAATGTTTTTTCTGCGGATTTATGTATGTAATTCCCAAATTAAGCGTGTCGAACGAGCCAAAGTCGCTGAGCACAATCTTGCCGCCCTTGGGGGCGTCGGGGTTGGCGTAGGGGAAATGATCGATGCCGTCTGCATACGACGGCTTGCCAAATTCGGCGATCGCCCATTTTTTGACCACGCCGTCTTGCGCGCATAGTGTTGCGGGTGTTGCCAGCGCCAGCAAAGCGGCCAGCGCGCCGCGAACCATGCGCGGAAAAGTGTAACTCATATTTGCGTTCATCTCGTAACCAGTGATTTTTTGCCGTGAATTATGCCCGTCGTGTGCGCGGCGTTGGACCGATTATACGATGCTCATGACGTGTAGCCCTCTGTTTTTTCGCGCCCCCCGCCGTCCCGCAGACCTCTGGATTTTCACCCTCGGACGTTACTGCTCGTTTGTCGCCGCGTTGCCCATTACGGTCAGTGATGGATTTGCGAGCGTCAAAATCACCAATAACATGACTCACAATGTCCAGAACATCATCTACAACTGGAAACTTATTTTTATCATCTGAGATTCCCCAACCATAAGTAACACCGAGAAAATCAGCACCCGCGTTACGGGCTGATTCGAAATCCGCTTGTTGATCGCCTACATATAATATATTTTTGGTATCAATGTTAAGTTTGTCAGCCACTAATTGAAGGGCTTTTCTCTTTGATTGAAAATTCGGATCATCTTTTGAAAAAATCAAATCCGCATTAAAATATTTCATAACAGGCTCCAGCGCATCTTCGATGTTGTTTCTTACATTAGATGTTATAATTCCGATGACAACATCTTCCTTACTTAGCATGGCGAGTAACTGGGGGACATTATCGAACATTCCAGGATGATAATCGTGCATAAAAGATTGGTTGTAAAACTCAACCGCCTGTTCCATATATGGACTTTTAAACCCTACGGCTTCAAAGAATAAATTCATGGGACTTACGGGGGTTCCTTTCCGAACCATGTCCTTAAACTCTGCTGGGTTTGGAATAGTAAGATCCAGATTGTATTCCCTGTTTTTGTCTTCGCAGATTTTTAAATGAGGTGTAAGTGAATTCACTAAAACCCCATCGACATCAAATATAACGACTGGATATTTTTTCATTGAGCAGTATGGTTGCAACTGGACATGCAGAAGGTTATTTGAATAGATTACAAAAAAACTGTGGCAATAAATATGGGAATCGTATGCAAACGCCCCATAGCATTAGACTGAAATAGCAAATTGCTATCATCTTGTAGATTGCCGGTAACCAAATAGCGTGTCTGTATTTGGTATTGTAAAGTACCCCAAGAGAAAGAGGCCCCGTCGGATTTTTCTCTATTCCCGGAAATTTTTTCTTTATCTCCTCATCTATTCTATCACGCGTTAAGTCATTGAATATAAGTTTCCAAAGTTCCGGAATAAGACCTAAGAGGCCCCGCGGTATCTGTTTCAATCTACAGTCATTTTCGTAAGATTCCTCAAATAAACCGCTTTCCAAATATATTAAAGCCATTTCCCCAACAGTTACCAGTTCCTGATTTCTTCGCTCCAAATTGAGGAAACATAGAGTAATTATGAGTCCAAAGAAAGAAAATATAATTAAAAGCAAATGCTTATCGTCATCTAAAAGTACAGTAAGCGCGGCAAAAAGAATTCCAGAGAATAGAATGAAAAAATTGAATACCGTGGTACGTTGCTTGGCATGATATTCGAAATACTTCCACGCATACTCGACTTTTAGTCTTTTCAGATCGCGATCAGGATTGCTCGGTTTTTCCTCATCATTCTTTTCAGACATACATACCACCTGCTACTTTTATACTGTTATGTTAAGGCTAATACCAATCAAATAACGCTGTCAAGTCGAATTACATATGCGCACTGATTGTGGGAAATCTCCGGGTAAATGCCGGGCGGGTCATTGCGACATCTCCGACCGCCTGCTACGTTGGTATAACCGCCACGGGCGCAAATCGTTGCCGTGGCGCGACTGCCACAGTCCCGACCCATACCGCATTTGGGTTGCGGAGATTATGTTGCAGCAGACGCAGGTGGCGACGGTGATTCCCTATTACCGGAAATTCATCGCCCGCTTTCCCGGCGTTGAGGCGTTGGCGCGTTGCGGTGCGGACGAGTTGTTGCATTACTGGTCGGGGCTTGGTTACTACGCCCGTGCGCGCAACTTGCATGCGGCGGCGCGGGAAATCGTTGCGCGGCACGGCGGCGATTTTCCCGACCGCTTCGAGCATGTCGTGGCGTTGCCCGGTGTCGGGCGCTCCACCGCCGGGGCGATTCTGGCGTTCGCTTTCGGTCAGCGCCACCCGATTTTGGACGGCAACGTCAAGCGCGTGCTGACGCGCCACCGCGCGCTGGCGGGCTATCCCGGCGCCGCCAAAGTGCAAGCCAAACTGTGGCGCATCGCCGACCAACTGACCCCCGCCGCGCGCGTCGCCGACTACACCCAGGCGATGATGGATTTGGGCGCGACCGTGTGCGTGCGCGCCAAGCCGTTGTGCGCGACCTGCCCGCTGGCGGCGGACTGCCGGGCGTATCAACGCGGCAATCCGAGCGCCTTCCCCCACCCCAAACCGAAGCCGAAGGCGGCCCGCCCGCGCAAGGCGGTGACCATGCTAATCGTGAAAAACCGGCGCGCCGAATTGCTGCTCGTCAAGCGCCCGCCGAGCGGAATATGGGGCGGGCTATGGTCGCTGCCCGAATACGCGCAACCGCCGCGCGCCGCGCCGGTGGAAACAACGCCAATAGAAAACTGGTGCGAACAACAGCTCGGGCTGACCGTCAAAACCGGCACGCCGCTGGCGCCGATGACGCATTCATTCACCCACTTCGACCTCGACATCCTGCCGCTGCCCGCCACCTGCCTTGCGACCGGCAATCAAATAATGGACGCCGAGCGCTATCTTTGGTACAACCCGTTATCTCCCGCACAAATCGGCCTGCCAGCCGCCGTCAACCGCATTCTGGACTTGTTGAATGAGCCGTAAAATACACTGCGTAAAACTGGGCAAAGAAGCCGAGGGGCTGGACTTCGCCCCGTGGCCCGGCGAACTGGGCAAGCGGCTGTATGAAAACGTCTCCAAAGAAGCCTGGCAGGAATGGCTGCGCCAGCAAACCATCCTCATCAACGAATACAAACTCAACCCACTGGAAGCCGACCACAAACGCTACCTCGCCGCGCAAATGGAAGCCTGGTTTTTCGGCGACGGGATTGTACTGCCGGATGCGTGGAAGCCGGAGTAGATCGAATCGCAACGCTAAGGACAACCTAAACTTAAATATTGCCAGCGACATCATCACCCGAATATTTGGGTAGTGACATATCTGGCATTTGTGTGTATTGATAGGTAAAGTAACGGATGAAAGTCAAAGAAATTATCAAGGCGCTTGAAAATGACGGCTGGTATTTGGCACGAACAAAGGGTAGCCACCGCCAATTTAAACATCCGAACAAACGAGGCGCGGTTACCGTATCAGGAAAACTAAGTTCTGATATAGCGATCGGAACACAATCGAAAATATTTAAACAAGCGAGGTTAAAAAATGAAATACCTAATTATCATTGAAGAAACCAAAACGGGATTTTCCGCTTATGCTCCCGATGTGGACGGCTGTATTGCGGCGGGCGAAACCGAGCGTGAAGTGAAAGAACTGATGCGCGAAGCGCTGGAATTTCATTTCGAGGGGTTGTTGCTGGACAACCAGGAAATTCCCCAACCGCATACCCATCCAAATTATGTGGAGGTTACAACCGCCGCGCTTTAGGGTTATAATCACCGAATGAAACCGCTCATCACCCTGCTGTTCTTCCTTGCCGGCGCCGCGACCGCGTGGGCGGGGCGGGTGGTTCTTCCGCCGGTGGACGACGACATTTCGCTGTCGGCGATACCGGTTTGTTACGACTTCGGGTGCAAGCGCCGGGCGACGGTTGATTTGCCGGCGGCGGAGTGGCAGAGCGTGGCCGGTTGGTTTGTGCCGGCGGCGGCGACGCCCGCCGCGGAGCGCGAGCAAATCAAAAGGGCGATTGGCTGGATGGAGGAGGTCATCGGGCGGCACACGCCGACGCATAGAGACCTCGCTTTTGATTTGCCGGCGAAGGACGACGTCAGCGATATTTTTCCGGGGCAACTGGACTGCATCGACGAAGCGGTCAACACCACTTCCTACCTGAAACTCTTCGAGATAAACGGCTTGCTGAAACACCATACCGTGCTCAAGGCGGCGTACCGGCGCGCGTTGTTTGACCAGCACTGGGCCGGGCAGGTGCGCGAAAAAATCAGCGGCAAGCGTTTCGCGGTCGATTCGTGGTTTCAGCCGAACGGCTACCTGCCGGTGGTGCAGAAAATCGAGCATTGGTATGACATCAACCCGCTGACCGCGGTGGTGGACAACTCCCCGGACGAGGACGGCAAGCCGGTCAAGCGCTCATTCTGGCATCGCTTTTTGCGCGGCGAGTAGCGCACCGCGCCTGCGGAAGGTATGCCGGCGGACAGCGTGGTGGTGGGCATGTCGGGCGGGGTTGACTCGTCGGTGGCGGCTGCCAAATTGCTCGAGGACGGGCACAAGGTCACGGGTCTCTTCATGAAAAACTGGGAGGAGGACGACGACGAGGAATACTGCGCCGCCGCCGAAGATTTGGCTGACGCCGAGGAGGTCTGCCGGCAACTGGGCATCGCGCTTCGCACCATCAACTTTTCCCACGAATACTGGACGCGGGTGTTTCGGGTGTTCCTCGACGAATATCGCAACGGGCGCACGCCGAACCCGGACGTGGTCTGCAACAAGGAAATCAAGTTCAAGGAATTCCTCGACTGGGCGTTGCGCCTCGGCGCGGATTACATCGCCACCGGCCACTACGCGCGCCGCGAATGCGTTGACCGGCGTTACCTCTTGTGCAAGGGGCGCGACCGCCGCAAAGACCAGAGTTATTTTTTGCACACGCTGGGGCAGGATGCGCTGCGCCTTTCCAGCTTCCCGGTCGGCGGGATGCGCAAGGAGCAAGTCAGGCAGGCGGCGCGCGAACTCGGGCTTTCCACGCACGACAAGAAAGACAGCACCGGCATTTGCTTCATCGGCGAACGGCGCTTCGACGACTTCCTCAGCCGCTTTTTGCCGGCGCAAAAGGGCGACATAAAAACCCCCGAAGGCGAGACCGTGGGCGCGCACCGCGGCGCGTGCTATTACACCATCGGCCAGCGCCGCGGCCTCAGCATCGGCGGCGAAGGCGAGCCGTGGTATGTCGCCGGCAAAGACATCGCGCGCAACATCGTATACGCGGTGCAGGGCCACGACCACCCGGCGCTGATGAAACGCGTCGTGCTGGCGGAAAACCTGCACTGGATCACCGAAACACCCCCCGCCACCCCAGCCCACTACACCGCCAAAACCCGCTACCGGCAAGCCGACCAAAACTGCGTCATAACAAAAATCAACCGCAACGAATCGCGCATTGAATTCGAGCAGCCGCAATGGGCGGTCACGCCGGGGCAATCGATTGTGTTCTATCGGGAAGATATTTGCATCGGCGGTGGAATTATTCGTTTGGGGTTGGATGGGTAGTTGTCAGTCTGGATTGCGATTACTCGTTATTCTCGAGCGCAAGCCTGCCCCGCAGTGTGTTAGCGGGGGTGTCCGTAAGCCGCCGCTTAAAAGAAACAGCGCGACGACTAACGGACACTAACGCTCGAATGACGGAGTAGTAGAGAGTAATGCTTGCCTCCCCGCGCCTGTGATATGATTGCCGGGTTCAAACACGACGGATTGGTCCACCGTGGCAAACGAATCGCTTTCTCTGAGCGCATTGACTGCGCTGTCTCCGCTGGATGGGCGTTATCATCGTAAGGGTGCTTGCTTGCGGCCTTATTTCAGTGAATTTGCTTTGGTGCGGGCGCGGGTTGAGGTTGAGGTTGAGTGGTTTATTTATTTGTCGGAGCAGCGTGGCATTGAGGAGTTGCCGGCGTTTTCTGTTGTTGATAAAAAATTTCTGCGCGCGTTGGCGAGCGAGTTTTCGTTGCAGGATGCGGGCGAAGTCAAGGCCATTGAGGCGACCACCAATCACGATGTCAAGGCGGTTGAATATTTTTTGAAGGAGCGGGTTCGGGGGCGCAAGGGGCTTGCCGGGCATTGCGAATTTATTCACTTCGCTTGCACCTCGGAGGACATCAACAACCTCGCTTATGCGCTGTTGCTCAAGCGTGCCGGGGAGGACGTTATCGCGCCGCAGATGCGCGCGTTGAGCGAGCGCGTGCGTGACTTGGCGAGCGCGTATGCGGGGCAGCCGATGCTCGCGCGCACGCACGGGCAGCCGGCCAGCCCGACCACCATGGGCAAGGAATTCGCCAACGTCGCGCACCGCCTTGAGCGCGCCGCCGGCGACTTTGTGGCGCAGCCGATTCTGGGCAAAATCAACGGCGCAAGCGGCAACTTCAACGCGCATCTGGCGGCTTACCCGGAACTCGACTGGCCCGCGATTGCGGCGGCTTTCGTTGCGCGCCTCGGGCTGGTCTATCAGCCGCTGACCACGCAGATTGAGCCGCACGATTACATCGCCGCGCTGTGCCACGCGCTGTGCCGTTTCAACACCATTTTGCTCGACCTTGACCGCGATTTGTGGGGCTATATTTCGCTCGGTTATTTCCGGCAAAAGGCACTCGCCGGCGAGGTCGGGTCGAGCGCTATGCCGCACAAGGTCAACCCGATCGACTTCGAGAATTCGGAAGGCAACCTGGGGCTTGCCAACGCGCTGTTGCAGCATTTCGCCGCCACGTTGCCGCTCAGCCGCTGGCAGCGCGACCTGACCGACTCCACCGTGCTGCGCAACCTCGGCGTCGCCGTCGGGCACGGCGTGCTCGCCATCGAATCGACCCTCAAGGGGCTTGCCAAACTGGAACTCAATGCGGCGGCGATGCGCGACGATTTGGAGCAGAGTTGGGAAGTGCTCGCCGAGCCGATTCAGACGGTGATGCGGCGCTACGGCGTCGAGCAGCCATATGAAAAACTGGCGGCGCTAACGCACGGCGCGCGCGGCATCGAGCGCGAATCTCTGCGCGCTTTTATCGAGACGCTGGCGATACCCGAGCACGCCAAGCAGCGGCTGCTGGCGTTGACGCCGGCGGACTATGTCGGGCGGGCGTCGCAAGCCGCGAGCGAGCGGTGAGCGGGATGTTGGCGGTGCTCGCTTGACCCATCCGCGCTTGTCCAAACTGATGTCCGAGCGCGGGATTTGCTCGCGCCGCGAAGCCGACCATTTCATCGAGCAGGGGCTGGTGCGGGTGGATGGCGAAACCGCGATGCTCGGCACGCGCGTCGCGCCGACTCAAACCATCACGCTCGCCGAATCCGCCCGCCGCCGGCAGCGCACGCGGGCGACGGTGTTGCTGAATAAACCGGCGGGCTATGTCTCCGGGTCGCCGGAGAAGGGCTATCGCGCGGCGGTGACGCTGATAACCGATGACAATCACCACCGCCACGACCACAATCACAACAACCACGACCACAACCACGCCGAACACGCGCCGTCGCGCCGCGGACTCGCGCCGGCGGGCCGGCTCGACATCGATTCAACCGGACTCATCGTATTCACCGACGACGGGCGCATCGCGCGGCAACTGATTGGCCCGCAAAGCCGCGTTGAAAAGGAGTATCTCGTTTGGGCGGAAGGCGGCATCGACGCGCGCAAACTCGCGTTGCTGCGCCACGGCCTGTCGCTGGACGGCAAGCCGCTGCGCCCGGCGCGCATCGACCACCTCGACGAGCGCTTGTTGCGCTTCACGCTCACCGAAGGGCGCAAGCGGCAGATTCGGCGGATGTGCGAGCAACTGGATTTGCGCGTCTTTCGCCTGCTGCGCGTGCGCATCGGCGCGGTCACGCTCGGCAATCTGGCAAGCGGCAAGTGGCGGCGGCTGCGGTCCGGCGAGTCGTTTTAGCGCCTTCGTAAGCGGGCAACGGACAACGACGATGTATCTTTCCCTGCGCCGAATCCTGTTCGCGCTGGCGCCGGAAACCGCCCACGACCTCGTCCTCGGCGCGCTGGCGAGGGCGTCCCGCCGCCCGCGCCTGAGCGCGTGGCTCGGCAAACACCACCGCGACAAACAAGCCGAGTTGCCGCTCGAAGTGATGGGGCTTGCGTTCCCCAATCCGGTCGGCTTGGCGGCGGGTCTCGACAAGCAGGCGCGCGCTTGCAACGCCCTGCATGCGCTCGGCTTTGGCTGGCTTGAGTTGGGCACCGTCACGCCCCTGCCGCAGCCCGGCAACCCCAAGCCGCGGATGTTCCGCCTGACCGAGCACGGCGCGCTCATCAACCGCATGGGTTTTAACAGCGCCGGGCTTGAGCGGTTTTGCGAAAACATCGGGCGCGACGGGGCGAATGCGCGCATCATCAAGGGCGTCAACATCGGCAAGAATGCCGCGACCGCGATGAGTCAGGCGCTCAATGATTATCTGGCGTGCCTGGACGCGGTTCATCCGCACGCCGATTACATCGCCATCAATATCTCTTCGCCCAACACGCCGGGTTTGCGCGACTTGCAACGCGATGATGCGCTCGACCCGTTGCTTGGCGGCATCGACCGCCGCCGCATGGAGTTGGCGGACGCGGGCGGGCGGCGCGTGCCGCTGGTGCTGAAAATCTCGCCGGACACGGACGACGCCGCGCTCGACGCCATCGCCGGGCTGTCGCGCAAACACCACATAGACGGCGTGGCGGCGACCAACACCACGCTGTCGCGCATCGCGGTTGAAGCGCACGCGCTCGCCCGCGAGCCGGGCGGGCTGAGCGGGGCGCCGCTGTCGGCGCGCTCAACCGCAACGGTCGCGCGGCTGTTTCGCAACCTGCAGGGCGAAATCCCCATCATCGGCATCGGCGGCATCGACTCGGCGGACGGCGCGCTGGAGAAGTTTCAAGCGGGCGCCGACTTGGTACAACTCTATACCGGCTTCATCTACCACGGTCCGCGCTTGATTCGGGAAATCATCGCGCGCTTGAGCCGGGAAATCGGCACTCAGCCAAGCCGCGAAAGTGACGGTGGCGTTGTCGGTGATGACCCCAACCTGCGCCGCTTTTTGGATGACCTGCACACCTCAGCGCATGCGTTTCAATCGCGCGTTTGACTTCCGCTACGGCGTGGTCGAAAGGCTGACCCCGCTGGTGCGCCGCGTGGTCGCGCGCAACCCCGGTCCGTTCACCTTTCACGGCACCGCCACCTTCCTCATCGGCAATCGCAAGGTGGCGGTCATCGACCCCGGACCCGCGTTGCCGGCGCACGTTGACGCCATCGTCGGCGCACTGGCGGCGGGGGAGTCGGTCAGCCACATCATCGCAACCCACACGCACGCCGACCACTCGCCGGCGTGCCGGTTGCTACAGGAAAAAACCGGCGCCCCGACCTACGGCTTCGGCCCGCATCCCCCCGGCGACCACCCGGCGGAGGGCGGCGTGGACCGCGAATTCACGCCCGACGAGCGGCTCGGCGACGGCGGCGTCATCGGCGCGCTCGACTGGCATTTGCTGGCCGTCCACACGCCGGGACACTGCGCCAACCACCTGTGCCTCGCCCTGCCGGAGGAAAACACGCTGTTCTGCGGCGACCAGTTGATGGCGTGGTCAACCACCGCCATCCTGCCGCCCGACGGCAACGTGGCGGACTACATCGCCAGCCTCGAAGCGCTCAAAAAACGACCGGAAACCCGCTACCGCCCAACCCACGGCGCCGCCATCGACAACCCGCGCGAGCACATAGACCAAGTCATCGCGCACCGCCTGCGGCGAGTAGAACAAGTCTTCGACGCGCTCGCCGACGGCATCGACGACATCCCGTCAATGCGCGCCCACATCTACCCAACCCTCACCCCCCCACTCACCCCCGGCGCCGAACGCTCCATCCTCGGCTCATTACACTTCCTAATCCAACAAGGCCGCGTGGTGGCGGACGGACTGTCGTTTCGCGTGCTCCCGCCGGGCTAATCAATGCCCGGCGGCGACGTAACCTTGCCACTCGGCGAACTCAAGGTCTCCGCGTTTATGCATTGGCTTGACAAATGCGGGGGCTGGGTGCATTGTGCGCCACGAATACATCTTGGAATCATCCCACCTTGAGCGCAAAAGAACTTTACGATTTGGGCGAGAAGCCCCCGATGGGCGTCGTCCCCGAAAAAATGCACGCGTTTGTTGTTCGCCAAGACCGATTCGGCGACCCGAAAGACGCCTGGAAACGAGAGGTTATCAACACACCGCCAATGGGGCCCAAGGACGTGCTCGTCTATGTGATGGCGACCGGCATCAATTTTAACAATGTCTGGGCGGGGCTTGGCTATCCGGTGGATGTGATTGCCGACCGCCAAAAAAAAGGCGAACCGGAAGACTTTCACGCGGGCGGCTCCGATGCCGCGGGCATTGTTTGGGCGGCGGGCGATGAAGTGACGGATGTCGCCGTCGGCGAGCAAGTGGTTGTGCATTCCGGTTGGTGGGAGCCCGACGATGCGTGGGTTTTGTCCGGCAAAGATCCGATGCTTGCGCCCAGCGTGCGCATCTGGGGTTATCAAACCAACTACGGCTCCTATTGCCAGTTTGCCAGAGCGCAGTCGCACCAAATCAAAAAGAAACCCGCGCATTTGACCTGGGAGCAAGCCGGATGCTACATGCTATGCGCGTCGACCGCCTACCGCCAGTTGATGGGTTGGCCGCCGCATACCGTGGAAAAAGATGATGTGGTATTGGTTTGGGGCGCAGCCGGCGGCTTGGGCGCCATGGCGATACAAATCGTGGCGGCGCTGGGCGGCAAGGCGGTCGCCGTTATTTCGGACGAGGACAAACGCCAGTTTTGCATGGACAACGGCGCGGTCGGCGTAATAAACCGCAACGATTTCACGCATTGGGGCGCGATGCCATCCACCACCTCGCCGGAATGGAAAGAGTGGATTGGCGGCGCGCGCGCGTTCGGCAAAGCCATCTGGGATGCCGTCGGCGAGCGCAAAAATCCCAAAATTGTGTTCGAGCATCCGGGGGAGGCCACCCTGCCGACCTCGGGCTTTGTTTGTGACACCGGCGGCATGGTGGTTATCTGCGCCGGCACAACCGGTTACAACATCACCATGGACTTGCGCTATCACTGGATGATGCAAAAACGCTTTCAAGGGTCGCACCTTGCGAACGATGAACAAGCAACGGCGGTCAACCAATTGCTGATTGAAAATAAAGTCGACCCATGCCTTTCCGGCGCTTTCACTTTCGATGAAATCGGCCACGCGCATCAACTGATGTATGAGAACAAGCACCCTTATGGGAATATGGCGTGCCTGGTCAACGCAACCGAGAAAGGAACCGGCGCCGATTAGGCGCGGCGGCGGATCCATAAAGAAAACCAACGGCGGCAAAATATCGCCGCACCCACAAACACATTTCATTAAATCAACACCTCACGACGGAGGACGCACACCCATGTTATCCATTAAAAAAACCCTGTTCGCACTGGCCGCGCCGGTTTTGCTGGCGTCCGCCGGCGCCGCTGTTGCCCAATCCACCATTCACATCGCCGGCTGGGGCGCCAAATCCGGTCCGCTTCGGTCTTTCGGTGTTAATTCCGAGGCGGTTATGACCGCCGCGGTCGAGCGCGTCAATGAACAAGGCGGCGTCAAACTCGCCGACGGCAGCATGGCACGCCTTGCCTTTGAGTACCACGACTCCGCGTGCAACGCCGAACAAGCCATAGCGGTTGCGCGCAAGGTTGCCTCCGGGAGCGATGCCCTGGTCGGCATTGGGCCAACTTGCTCCGGCGCCGCCGCCGCCATGTTTGGCGTATTCCAGAAAAATGTCGATGATGCCGGTGATACCGGATTGCGGCTGCCCATCCTGACCGACACGGCGGTGCGCAACGGCCTTGCCAAAATCTCGCAATGGACTTTTCGCAACACGCCCAACGAGCCGGACATGTATGACAAACTGTGGGCTTGGGTTGCGAAAAACTACCCGCAGTTGAAGTCGATTTATGGCGGGACTGAAACCGACCAGGGGCATTCCAACGGAACCTATTCCAAAGTCATCGTTCAGGCGGCAACGCGCCACGGTTTTACCTGGGCGACGGGTGAAGTTGAGGGACTGACCGGCGATACGGCATCCGGCTTCAAGGAAGTGCTCGCCAATTCATCAAACTGGCTGCAGGCGGACACCAGTTTTTCGGTTCAAGCGCGCGCGTTCAAGCGCTCCGGCGCGGATGTTTACATCATATCATCGCACCCGTTCACCACTTGCGGCATGCTCAAGGAACTCAACCGCCAGCGCGCCAAGCCCAAACTGCTGATTGGCTTGACCTCGTCGTCTTCCCAGGAAGTGATGAAGGGCTGCGCGAAGGAAGCCGAAGGCATGATTATTCCGACCAGTTTTGCGCCGATTACCGAGGCGGCGGTTGAAGTCGCCGCGCTTGCCAATAAAAACGGCGGAGACGCCGACCTGCACAGCGCGGCGGCGTGGGAAAATGTGATGATTATCAGGCAGGTTATCGAATCGGTCGGCATTAGCGGCGACCCCGCCAAAGTGCGCGAAGAGCGCCGCAAAATCAGAGACGGGTTGGAAGCGCTCAAAACAACCGAAGGGCTTATCGGCACGGTCACGCGCATACGAGACGAAGGCGAAGCGCTCAAACCCTATGTCTTTGTGCAAGCCCGGGGCGGCGCCTGGAAAGTGATTCACGACCCGCGCGGTTGACCGAAGCGAGCAGGCGTTTGGAATAGCAACGGCGCGGCGACCCGCGGGGGTTGCCGCGTCCGCGCCCGGTTTCGGCGCACCGCCGATGGTGGCGCGGCTTATGTCAAACTACGGCAAACCGCAACCCCTTCGGGCGCAACCTTGACGATGGCATAATATCCAACCATGGGGTTCGACCACATCGATGTTCTCCAGTCGGTCATAGACGGGATACTGTTCGGCTCGACTTATGCCGTGCTCGGCCTCGGATTCACCATCATCTTCGGGGCGATGCACAAACTCAACCTCGCCTACGCCGCTTCCGCGATCGCCGGGGCTTATGTCGGCATCGGGGTCGCAACGCTGCTGCCCGTCTCCCCTTATATCGTGTTCATCATCGGGCCCGTCGCATCCGGTTTGCTCGGCCTGATTTTATACACCTGCTGTTTCCGGCTGATGCCGGACGGCAACCAACTGGCGCCGCTAATGGCATCCATTGGCGCGCTGTTTTTCATCGACGAAATCATCATTCACCAAACCGCCGGCTCGCCGATTTCGTTCCCGGCGCTGTTCGAAGACTCTTTCTTTGAGATAGGCGAATTTGGCATTCGCGGCGACTTGGTTTTTGTCATGCTGGCGAGCCTCGTGCTGATGGCATTGCTCCTGCTGCTGTTATTTAAATCCAAACTCGGCCTGGCAACGCGCGCGGTCTCCCAGCAGGTTGTCGCCGCGCAGTTGTGCGGCATCCAAACTCACAAAACCAACGCGACCACTTTCATCATGGCGGGCGTGCTCGGCGGGTTCGCCGGATGCCTGGCGGCGGCGGCGGTGGGGGTTCTCTCCCCCTTGCTGACCATACCGCTGACCGTCAAGGGGTTGATCGTCACCGTCATCGGCGGGCTGGGCAGCATACCGGGCGCCATCATCGCCGGCTTTATGGTGGGCGCGTTTGAAAACCTTTTTCTGCTGCTGCGCGGGGTCAACGAGCGCGATATTTTTGTCTTCCTTCTGCTGTTTGTGTTTTTGGTGTTTCGCCCCAACGGCATCTTCGGCAAGACCATCGACCGGGACTGACGAAGATGGCGTATTACCTCGGCATAGTCCAGAACATCGGGATACACACCCTGCTCGGGTTGTCGGCTTATTTGCTGCTGCTGACCGGGCAACTCAGCCTGGCGCAAGTCGGTTTTTTTGCGATCGGCGCCTACACGTCGGGCATCTTGACCGTCATTTTTGGCTTGTCCATTTTCCCGGCGCTGTTTGCCGGGGCGCTGACCGCCGGAGTGTTCGCCTTTTTGGTCGGCATTCCGGTGCTGTATGTCAGGGGGCTCATGCTGGTCGTTGCGACCATCGCATTTTCGGAAATCGTGCGCTTGTTTTTCTTTAACCTGAACTGGCGGGCGATGGTCAACGGCGTCGAAGTCGGGCCCGACAGCACCCAGGGGTTTCGTGAAATCCGTTACTTCGCGGCGAATGGCTGGGAGCAAATCGAAGTCGTCTCGCTCATCTGGTTTTTCGTGGGCGCCGTGCTTGCCCTGCTGTGGTGGCTGGACCGCGTGCGCGCCGGCGCCGTGCTGCGCGCGGTCGGTGAAGATGAATTGGCGGCGCAAAGTTCCGGCATCAACCTCACACGGGTCAAGGTCGCGGCGATGACGGGCGGCGGCATCATCGCCGGCATCGGCGGCGGCCTGTACGCGCATTCAACCACCTACGTTGACCACAATACATTCACGATTCTGCTCGCCACTTTCGCCGTTTCCTATCCGATACTCGGCGGGCTTTCGAGCGTATTCGGCACGCTAATCGCGGTTATCGTTATCCAGGGGGTCATGATCGAGGGGATGCGTTTCCTCGGCGACTTTCGCAATATACTGTTCGGCTTGCTGATTATTCTGGCGATGAATTTCAGACCCAACGGCCTGCTGGACGGCAATACGGTCGCCGCGCTCAAACGGCGCCTTTTCTTTCTCAAGGCGAAGCGGTGACGGCGGTGCTTGCGCTCTCCCAACTCGCCAAACACTTCGGCGGCGTGCGCGCGGTTGACCGGCTCGATTTGCAAGTGGAGCGGGGGGAGGTGTTCGGACTAATCGGACCAAACGGCTCCGGCAAAAGCACCACGGTCAATCTGGTCTGCGGCATCTTTCCGCAAACCGGCGGCACGATTGAACTGGACGGCGTGGAACTGGGGCGGCTGCAGCCGCATCAACGCATCGAAGCCGGAATTTCACGCACCTTCCAGAACATCCGGTTGTTTGGCGGCCTCACCGTTTGGCAGAATATTTGGGTCGCGTGGCGTGACGATGAAACCGGCTGGGCGTCGAATTGGTTTGGCGGCTCACGGCATCGTCGTGCACAAATCCAGGAGTTGTTGGCGTTCTCCAATCTCGACCACCGCTCCGAAGAGTTGGCGGGCAATCTGTCCTTTGGAGAGCAACGCCGCCTGGAACTTGCCAGGGCGGTGGCTGCCAAACCAAAATTGATTCTCTTGGACGAGCCCGCCGCCGGCATGAATTCGGAAGAGGTGACCGACCTGAAAAAACGCATACTCAAACTTAAACAATCGGGGGTGACGGTGTTGCTGGTCGAGCATGTCATGGAATTGGTCATGAGCGTGACGGACAGAATCGCGGTGCTCAACTTCGGCAAACGAATCGCGCACGGCACGCCGCAGGAGATTCAGCAAAATGAACTGGTACAGCAAGCCTATTTCGGCTCGGCGGAAAACGCAAAGTGAAGGCGCGACATGCTTGAAGTAACCCGTCTTTCCACCGCATACGGTTTGATTAAGGCGCTGGACGGCGTTTCCCTCAGCGCGCAGACGGGGGCGGTGACTTGCATCCTGGGACCCAACGGCGCGGGCAAGACCACGCTGATGTTTTCCATCGCCGGCATTCTGCGCCCCGAGGCAGGCTCCATACAATTTGACGGCATTGAGTTGTCGCGTTTGGACGCGCCCGGCGTGCTAAAACACGGTCTCGCGCTGGTGCCGGAAAACCGCCTCGTTTTTCCGCTGATGTCGGTGCGCGAAAACCTGCAAGCCGGGGCTTACTTGCGCCCCGCTTCGACGCCCGCCGCGGTCAGGGAAATCACCGAAGACATCGAAAAAATGTACGCGCGCTTCCCGGTCCTGGGCGAGCGCGCCGGGCAAAACGCGGGCACCCTTTCCGGCGGCGAGCAACAGATGCTGGCGGTCGCGCGCGCGCTGATGTCGCGCCCGAAAATTCTGCTGATGGACGAGCCGTCGGTGGGGCTTTCGCCGCTCATCGTCGATGAGATTTTTTCCATCATCGCCCAACTGAACCGCGAAGGCATTTCAATTCTGCTGGTTGAGCAGAACGCCGCCAAAGCGCTGCAGGTGGCGGATCATTTCTACCTCCTCGACCACGGGCGGGTTGCTTTCAGCGGCACACCGGGCGAGATGGAAAATGACGATGTCATCCAGCGCGCGTATCTGGGAGACCGCGCGGCTTGACATGAACGCAAATCCTGTCATGGAGGTTGTCCAAACAACCCTTGACGGATTACTGGTGGGCGCCGCGTATGCGTTGATTGCGCTCGGCTTTTCGCTGATTTTCGGCGTGATGAAGCGCATCAACCTGGCTTACGGCTCCTGCCTTCTTTTGGGCGGCGCGGTGGCGGTCTGGCTTGAGCCGTATCTTGGCTGGGGTGTCGTCGGCATTTTCGCCGCAACGGTTATCGGTGGCACGGTCGCGAGCGTCTATGTCGAACGGCTTTGTTTTGCGCCGCATTCGGGACGCCGCGCCGCCACCGCATCGATGATTTCAAGTTTTGCCGTGTGGATGCAACTGGATGAGATTTCGTCGCAACTGTTGCCGCGGCGAACCCACGACTTTCCCGGCATGGCGCTCGACACGATTGAAGCCTGGGGCTTGCTCATCCGGGTCGAGCAACTGCTCCACCTGCTGGCGGCGCTTGCGCTCATGGGCGGCGTTTTCCTGTTGCTGTATAAAAGCCGTTTCGGACTGCTGCTGAGGGCGGCTTCGGAAAACATCCAAACCGCGAGCCTGCTCGGCTGCCACACCAGCCGCCTGGGCCTGACCGCGTTTGCGCTCGCCGGCGTGCTGGGCGGCGTCGCCGCATTTTTAATCCTGTCCAACGACAGCCAGATAACGCCGCTGTTTGGGCTATGGAGCACCTTCAAGGGCTTGGTTGCGATGATGCTTGGCGGGATGGGCTCGATACCCGGCGCCATCCTCGGCGGGCTGTTACTGGGCGTGCTGGAAGCGCATGTGGCTTACCATTTTGGCGCGGAATTTCGTGACATCGCCACCTTTGCGCTGCTGTTTCTGATTTTGCTGGTGCGCCCCGGCGGGCTGTTCGGAAAATCGGCATACCGCACCGAGCGCAACGCCGGCGAGCGGTTGTGAGATGAGCATCTACCTGGCGTCGGTGCTAACCAACATGGCGCTGCTGTCGTTTCTGGCGTTGTCCGCCTACCTGGTGCTGATCGTCGGTGAAGTGTCATTCGGGCAGCAGGCGTTCTTCGGCATCGGCGCTTACATCGCCGCCACGGTCACCGCCATCTTCCACGGAAGCCTCATCACGGCGCTACTCGCCGCTTGCGTGACCGGTGCGCTCGCCGCTCTGCTGTTGGGTTTGCTGACGGTCAGGCTGTCCGGGCTTTACTTCTCCATCGCCACGCTCTCCTTTGCGGAACTCTATCGCTTGTCATTGCTTCAACTTCGTTTCCCGGTTGAGGTGAACGGGCGCAAATCGGGACCCGACGGCCCCGAGGGGTTTGAAAACATTCGATGGGCTTTTGAGAACAACCTCGATGTTCACGATTTTTTACTGCTGGCATCCCTGTGCCTGCTGGTATTGCTGGGCGTTTTTCTATGGCTGGAACGAACGCAATTCATGAAAAACGCGCGCTTGGCGGGCAAGGACGGCATCCTCGCGCAATCGCTTGGCATTCGCCCGGATTTTTACCGCCTGCTCTTCATCAGCGCCTCGGGCGCGCTCGCCGGTTTCGGCGGCGGGCTGTTTGCGCATTTCAACAGTTACATCGAGCCCGCCATGTTCGGCATCATGCTCGGCGTGCACAGCCTCGCCTACGCCATCATCGGCGGGCTCGGCACGCCGCTCGGACCGTTGCTCGGCGTCGCCCTGGACATCGGAATTCTGGAAAGCATCCGCGCGTTGTCGCAATACCGGATGATCGTGTTCGGCGGACTGGTTGCGCTGCTGCTGATTTTCCGCCCGGAGGGAATCCTCGGACCCCAAACGGTGCACAGGCTGAAGGCGTGGATGCGCCGGCGCGATGTTTGAATGCAACGACATCCGTAAATCTTTCGGCGGCATCGACGTGCTCGAAGGAGTCAATCTGACGCTTAAACCGGGCGACCGAATCGGTCTCAGCGGCGGCAATGGAAGCGGAAAATCCACCCTAATCAATATAGCGACCGGGTTTGTGGCGGCTGACAGCGGCGGCATCAGTCTCGACGGCAAGTCGTATCACCGCCTGCCACCCTGGCGGGTCGCCCGGCTTGGCATCCGCCGAACATTCCAGAGCGTGCGCATGCAGCCATCCGCCCCGCTCGGCGAGCAGTTATACGACAAAAACACCGACGCGCAAACCAGGGCGGACATGCTGCAAGACAGCGGCGTCAACGCCTATCTCGACCGTTTCCCGGCGCAAGCGCCCGCGCCGGTATTGCGCAAGGCGGAAGTGGTGCGCGCGCTACTCGCCAAACCCAGGCTGCTTTTTCTGGACGAGCCTTCCGCCGGACTCGATGCGGCTGAGCTTGAAAAACTCGGGGTTTTTCTAAATCGCTGGGCGCAGGGCGCATTGATATTGGTGATCGTTGAGCATCGGCGCGACCTGATGGACATGACCGTGCGGCAACAGTTCGAGTTGCGCCGCGGCCGCCTTGTTGGCATCACCGCCGGTGCTTGAAGCCGCCAACCTGAGCGTAAACTACGGCGCGGTGCGCGCGCTGCAAAACGCCGGCGTCAGCGTTCCGAAAGGCGGCGCGGTTCTGCTCAGGGGGCATCATGGCGCGGGCAAGTCGAGTTTGCTCAAAGCCATCATCGGCGCGGTTCATTCCGATGGCGAAGTCCGCATCGATGGCTTGTTGCAACCGCGCCACAAGCGAAAACCGCATCAAATGGCGAGCAACGGCGTTGTGCTGGTGCCGGAGGGCCGAAACATCTTCGCCCGCCTGTCCACGCGGGACAATTTGGAATTCGGCGCGGCGGTCGCCGGGGTAAAATCCGGTCTCGATGAGGTCGTTGCCGTTTTTCCCGAACTGGAGCGCTTGCTTGAATTGCCCGCCTATGCGCTCAGCGGCGGTCAAGCGCAGATGCTGGCATTCGCGCGCGGCTTGATGGCGAACCCCGGTTATCTGCTGCTCGACGAGCCCACGCTGGGGCTTGCCGCCGGTCCGGCAGCCAGGGTTGTCCGGCAAATCAGCCAACTCAAAGCCCGCCGAATCGGGGTGCTGATGGTGGAGCAAAACCACGGCATCGCCGAAGAAATAGCCGACACCGTGCTCGACATCAAAAACGGCAGAATCGTTTGACAACGAGCGCCCGAAACACCGAGGAGATGCAAATGACAACCCGTATGAAACACAAGTTGCGCAATGCGGCTGCCGTTTGCGCGAGCGCGCTTTTGCTCCCGCTGACAGCGCCGCCCGCGCTTGCCGACCCGCCGACCACGCTGACCCGTTGCACATCCCTGGACGGCAACCTCAAATATTCGTGCAGCGTGATGCTGATGTATCGCGGCGAAGCGCTGAGCGGCGCGGAAATTTCGCAAAGAGCCGACATGCCGTCGATGCCGCTTGCGCATAATGTGCCGCCGTCAAAACCCGCCGAGCGCCCCGGCAAGCCGGGACAGTATGAGTTTGAAGTTGAACTTGAAATGCACGGTCAGTGGCTGTTCACCTACGACCTGCGCTCGCCCGTGCGCGAGCAAGTACGGGAAAAGATGCTGTTTACGCCGGGCGATGACGCCCACTCGATGGAGCATTCGCCTTCCGCCCCTACAAAAGAGCATCAGCATAACTAAGACCGCCAGGTGATGGAGGCGCGGGTGTTGTTGTGGCGGTAGATGAAGGATTGGCCTTGGGTGGTGCGGTGTCGGATGTGGTGGAAGTGTTTGAGGAGGTAGGCGGTGATGGAGACCAGTGGCAATTCGCGCCATTGTTGGGGGCTGAGCCAGCGCAGGTCTTCGAGTTCGTCGGAGTCGGTTGGTTTGCCGTGGGCTTCGGCGGCGGGCGCCATGAAGAAGCGGGCGTTGAAGCGCAGCGGCATGGGGGGCGGAGTCACGGCGAGGCCGAGGTAGGTCATTGAGCTCAGGCAGGGTTGCAGGCCGGTGGCTTTAATCGCGCGCCAGCCGGGGTCGCTCAGGTCGCCGACGTCGCCGGGTTTGCCCAGCATCAGGCCGGTCTCTTCCAGGGTCTCGCGGATGGCGGTTTTGGCGAGCGCGGTGGCTTTGTCGCGGTCGCCGCGCACGCCCATCATCGGCGCGTAGGCGCGGTTCAATTCGCCCGCGGCGGCGGCGTGAAAGTCTTCGCGCTGTAACACGCCGCCGGGGAAAACATACTTCCCCGGCATGAAGCGGCTGGTGGCGGTGCGCCGTCCGAGTAGCACGCGCGGGTCGGCGTCGATGTCCTTGACGAGAATCAGGCTGGCGGCGTCGCGGATGCGCGCGGGCGCGGCTGAGGGTTTGCGCTCAGTGGTCGGCACGGCGGCGCTCAGCAGTGGAGTTCAAACGCATAGTCGTCCATCACATAGCCGCCGCCGATGTCGGTGACGACTTCGCCGCTGCGGATGAAACCGGTGCGCTCATACGCGGCGATGGCGGCGGCGTTGTGTTTGTTCACGGTGAGGCGAATGACCGCCAGCCCCTGGTCGCGCGCGAATTGCCGCACAAAATCCACCGCCCGCCTTCCCAGCCCGCGCCCGCGCACGGATTTTTTGACATACAACTTGCTCAAAAACAGCGCCGCTTCCCGGCGTTGCAACGCGAGATAGCCGAGCGCGCGGTGGTCGTGGCGGATGAGAAAATACCAATAACCCTGGTCGGCGATTTGCTCGGAGATGGCGGCGGGCGACTGGAAACGATCCAGCATATAGTCGACCTGACCGGCGCCGATGATGGGCGAATAGTGCTCGCGCCAAATCTCGCGGGCAAGCGCGGCGACCGCTTGAATGTCGCGCGCGGATGACACTTCAACGAACACATCGGTCGGCTTGCTGTCGGGAAACACGGGTCGGTCACAAAGGGTGGCTTGCCGCGAAACTATACTTCATCCGGCGTGCGCCGTGGCACGCGATGTGATGCGGCGCGTGAATTCGGTTGCATACATCGCCGCGTGGCGGTCATAATCGCCGCTTTGCGGACGAACGCCCGACGAGAAGAGGAGCACACAATGAGCGCACCATTATCCAACGCCGCGCTGCTGGCGAAAGACCACCAACACCTGATTCACCCGCTGCACCATACCGCGGGCCACGCCGACGGTCGCATCTGGGTTCGCGGCGATGGCGCGTACTTATACGATGCGGACGGCAACCGCTTCATCGACGGCCTGTCGTGCCTGTGGAATGTCAGCGCCGGGCATGGCCGCCAGACGCTCGCCGATGCCGCATCCAAGCAGATGAGCGAGATGGCTTTCTGCTCGAACTACGCCGGCGGCTCAAACCGCCCCGCAATAGAATTGGCGGAGCGCCTCGCGGACATCGCCTACCCGCGCATCAACAATTTCTACTTCACCTGCGGCGGCGGCGAGGCGACCGACAGCAACATCAAACTGGCGCGCTACTACTGGAAGGCGAAGGGCAAGCCGGAAAAAAACAAGGTCATCGGCAGGCGCTGGGGGTATCACGGCGTCACCTTCGGCGCCATGTGCGCGACCGGCATCAGCGGCTACTGGTCGGATTTCGGACCCCTCATTCCCGGCTTTAGCCACATTCCATCGCCCGACCCCTATCACTACCCCGTGCCGGAAGACGGCGCGTCCCAGGGCGTCGCCGCCGCCGATGAATTGGAGCAAGAAATCCTGCGCCAGGGCGCGGACACCGTCGCCATGTTCATCGCCGAGCCGGTGCAGGGGGCGGGCGGCGTCATCGTGCCGCAGCCCGATTACTTCGAGCGCATTCGCGCGATTTGCGACCGGCATGAAGTGCTGCTGGTGTCCGACGAAGTCATCACCGGGTTTGGCCGCACCGGTAAAATGTTCGCGCTTGAGCACTACGGCGTGCAGCCCGACTTGATGCAGTTTGCCAAGTCCATCACCTCCGGCGCGTTGCCGTTGGGCGGCATCGGCATGAGCGACGAGGTCGCGCAGACCATCACCGCCAGCGCCGCGCCGTGGATGCACGCCTACACCTACAGCGGCCACGCGACCTCGTGCGCGGTGGCGCTGGCGACGCTGGACATCGTTGAAGGCGAAGACTTGCCCGCTCAGGCCGCCGCCAAGGGCGAGGTGTTTTTGCAAAACCTGCATGCCGCGCTGGACGACCTTCCGCATGTCGGCAATGTGCGCGGCTTGGGGCTGATGGCGGGCGTGGAAATCGTGGCGGACAAATCGACCAAAGAATGGTATGACGCCGACTTCGGCCTCGGCGCGAAACTGACCAAGGCGCTGATGGCGCGCGGTCTTTACACGCGCGTGCGCAGCGAAGTGATTTGCCTCGCCCCGCCGCTCATCACGGAGCAATCAACCCTCGACGAGATGGTCGGGATCGTGCGCGATGCGGTGGTTGAGGTGACCGGGAGTTGAGTTAACGTTGCGCTGAGTTCGCGGCGCCACGATGAGCCAGCCGGCTCAGCCGGAATCGTTGTCCGACACCCGGCTCATCGCGGCGCCGTCGCCCACCGGAATGTCGCCCAGCGCATAGGGGTCAACGCCGTCCAAGCAGGCGACGTTGAAGCCGTATTCATTCGGGTTGCTGCGCCGCGCGTGGTGCGTGTAGATGCCGCAGGTCTTGCAAAAATAGTGCTTGGCGGTTTGCGTGTTCCATTGATACAAGCCGAGGTTGTCGGCGCCGCGCGTCACGCTCAGCGCCGCCAGCGGCACGCCCGCCATAATCGCGCCCTTGCGCCGGCACAGCGAGCAGTTGCACCGCCGGAGATCGGTCAACCCGTTTTCCAGAGTCACTTGAAACTCTACCGCGCCGCAGTGACAGGTTCCGGTTTTGATGTCGGTCATGGGATGCCTTACAGAAAGAGGGCGACGCCGAACAGCGGGCGGTGAAATGCCACCAATAAAAAATACGCCACCAAGCCGATGACGGCGGCGAGCAAATCCTTTTTGATTGAAACCGGTTTGCGCGTCGCTTGCTCCGCCTGAGCGGGTTGTTTGCCCGCGCGCAGGTTATACAACGCAAACGCGGCGAAACCGCCGAAGGTCAGCAGCGCGGCGAGGTCACCGTTCGCCAGTAGGTGGCTGAGCGACCACAGCAACAAGCCCAACGACATCGGATGGCGCACGATGCGCTTAATATTGTTGTTGAAATTCGCCGCCGCCAGCAGAATCAACGCCGGCGCCATCACAATCGCCACCACGGTGGTTGCCATTGCCGGCGGTTGCCAGAGCGCGACATACGGCGCGCGTCCCATCCCCATCACGATGAGCGCGAGACCCGCGAGGGCGATGACGGAAAACGCGCCTTTGTAGGGCAACTCGCCGACACCCGCAATCAGCCGCCCCCGCAGCCGCGCGCACGACGGCAGCAGATGAATACCGAAAAAAACGATGAGGCCCGCGATTAGCCAGGTCAACGCCGGGCTCCTGTACGCGCTCGGGCGGTGATAGACGAAGGTGACATTTGCTAATCATAACAGACGCCCGCGCGATGTTGTAAAATCGCGCTTTCCCATCGAGACACGCAAATGACCGCACGCACTCCCAAGCAAAAAGAGCAAAAACCGACCGCACACCTCGCCGCCGTGCTTGAGCAAGCGCCGCGTTTCCCCTGCGCCCATTTGCCGACGCCGCTGGAGCCGTTGAAGCGTCTGAGCGCCCACCTCGGCGAGGCGAACTTGTGGATTAAGCGGGACGATTGCACCGGCTTGGCGACCGGCGGAAACAAGGCGCGCAAACTCGAATACCTGATTGGCGACGCCGTCGCGCACGGCGCCGACACGGTTCTTACGCACGGCGCGCTGCAGTCCAACCACGTGCGCCAGACCGCGGCGGCGGCGGCCATCGCCGGCATGCACTGCGAGGCGTTATACGAGCACCGGGTTGACAGCGCGGACGAGGACTACGCCGAATCCGGCAACGTGTTGCTGACCCGCTTGCTCGGCGCCACGCGGCACGACCACCCCAAAGACGCGGACATGGATGCCGCGCTGGCGGCGCGCGCGGAGGCGCTGAAAGAAGAAGGCAAGCGCCCCTACATCATCCCCGGCGGCGGCTCCAACCCGGTCGGCGCCACCGGCTACGCCAACTGCGCGCTCGAACTCGCCGAGCAAGCCGGGCGCATGGACGTCGCCATCGACCACGTCGTCCACGCCACCGGCAGCACCGGCACGCAAGCGGGCTTGGTCGCCGGCTGCCACGCGATGGATTGGCCCTTCCCCATCCTCGGAATCGGGGTGCGGCTGCCGCGCCCTCAGCAGGAGCAAAAGGTGTTTGATTTGGCGTGCGCCACCGCCGCGCATCTCCGCGTCACCAAGGAATTGCCGCGCGAGGCGGTGCAAGCCAACTGCGACTATGTCGGCGAAGGCTACGGCCTGCCGACCGACGGCATGATTGAAGCGGTCTCGTTGCTGGCGCGCCTGGAAGGCATACTGCTCGACCCGGTGTATTCGGGAAAGGGCATGGCCGGGTTGATCGACCTGGTGCGCCAACGGACTTTCGCGCCGGCGGACAACGTGGTGTTCCTGCACACCGGCGGCTCAGCCGCGCTGTTTGGGTATCGCAATGTGTTTGTTGGGGGTGGTGTTGAGTGACGGTTTAGTGACGTTGTGACCGCCGGCGACTTCGCCGCTTTCGCCGTCTCAGCGCTCCACCAACTCCAACCCATGCCGGCTTAACCGCTCCACGCCGTGCTCGGTCACCAGCACCGAGTGGCCCAAACACATCGCCAGTCCGGCGTCGGAATCCATCAGAATCATGTGCAGAAAAAACACGTTGTCGACCTCCATCGGCAGCGGATTGCCGCGGTAGAACATCGGCAAGTCCATCCAAATCGGCGTGTAGGTCGCGCCCATGCCATAGCCGCAGGCGTTGAGGCGCGCGTGCGTCAGGCCGTGGGCGTCGAAGACCCGCGCGTGGGCGTCGAACACATCGCCCATCGGCGCGCCGGGGCGAACCGCCTGCTCGCAAGCCAGCAACGCTTCCACCGCCACCGCGTGCATCGTCTTCTGCCGCGCATTGGCATCGCCCACCACCAGCGTCCGCATCATCGCGGCATGGTAGCGCCGGTATGCCCCCGACCATTCCAGGGTCAGTTGGTCGTGCGCATCGAGGTGCCGCCGCCCCGACTGATAGCGGCACAGCAACGCCGCCTGCGCCGAGCCGATAATGAATTCGTTGCCGGGATAATCGCCGCCGCCGCTGAACACCGCGCCCTGCATGGCCGCCAGAATGTCGCCCTCAAACGCGCCCGCGCGGGTTGTTCGCAAAGCCGCATCCAGCGCGTCGTCGCTGAGTGCCGCCGCGCGACGGTGGTAGTCGATTTCGGTTTTGCTTTTGCGCCGGCGCAGCGCCCTGACCAAGTCCGAGGCTTCCACCAACTCAACCACACCCCGCAGCGCCGCCTCCACCCTGCGCCCGTTAAACGCGGTCAGCCCAACGGTGTCGGTTTCGATGCCCAACCGCTTCCCGCGCAAACCCATCTGCGCGAGCAACCGCCCGAGGTGAGCGTGCGGGTCAACGCCTTCGCCATCGCTCCAAATATGAATCTGCGCATCACCCAACACCGAAGTCTGCTGCGCCTGCCGCCAATCCGGCGCACGCGTCAACAACTGCAACTCCCCCGAAGCCGGCGCCACCATGCACTGAAACATCGCATACCCGAAGGTGTCATAGCCGCTAAGATAATAATGACTCTCAGGCGCAAACAACAAAACCCCATCCAACCCGCGCGCCACTATCTCCGATTGCGCGGTAGCCAACCGAGACTGAAATTCTTCGTGGGTGAAATGTAACATTGTGGAATTTTCGTTGAGTTCAACTTTGAAGTGCAACAGATTGTTTGCACAACCCCCCCATTCCGTCATTCTCGAACGGTAGAAAACAGGGAGCCGCCCATTCCGTCATTCTCGAATGATAGAAAAATAGGGAGCGTTAGCGACCATATTTTTCATCACCTTCGGGAATCTCCCTAAGGCTAGCGTGAATTCCAACAAAGCCGTCATTCCCGCTCAAAAGACTGCGGGAATAGCGTTGTTTGGGCTCAGCGCCAGTCTTAGGGAGATTCCCGAGGACGTAAGTGTCCGTAAGCCGCCGCTAAAAGAAAAAGCGCGGCGGCAACGGACACTAACGCTTGAGAATGACGGCGGGGGCGGCAACGGTCACTAACGCTCGAGAGTATCTGTGTTAAAAATCAAGCGATATTTACCGCCGCCGGCGTGTAGTTTTTCAGCCATGGGGTGCCGCGTTTGGCGACTGCGTTTAGTTGGGTTAGCAGTTTTCGCATGACTGCCACTTGCGCCACTTTGGGCGGTTTGCCGCGGGCGCGTAGGCGCTCGTAAAACGCCTTCATCTCGGGGTTATAACGGCACGCCGACACCGCTCCCATGTAAAACGCGCAGCGCGGCTGCGCCCGACCGCCGCGGATGCTGCGCTTGCCGCGCATTTTGCCGCTGTCGCGCGTATACGGCGCCACGCCCATCAGCGCCGCAATCCGCCGATCGCTCACTTGCCCCAACTCCGGCAAATACGCCAGCAGGGTCATCGCAATCACTTCGCCGACACCGGTGACACTCTGATACAACGCCGCGCGCTCAGCCAACTCCGGCGCCGCACGCACGCACTCGCGGCAGGCTTTATTCACTACTTCAATCTCCCCATCCAGCCACGCCATATGCCGAAGGCACGATGCCTCAACGGCCTCATCCGGACGCTTCTCCAGCCGGTTCTTCTCCTGCACTCGCTGCTTCACCAACTGCTCGCGACGCCTCATCAAGTCGCTCAACGCTTGACTCTCCGCGCTGCGCGCCGGCGTCGGCGGCAACTTCATCAGCGTCGCAAACTCAGCCAGCGTCCGCGCATCCAACTTGTCGGTCTTCGCCAACCGACCGCACGATTTCGCGTAGTCTTTGGCTCGCACCGGATGCACCACTTTCACCGGCATCCGCGCCGCATGCAGCGCGCGCACCAGATGGCGCTCATAACTGGACGCATCGCAAGCCACCTGCTCCACCGCGTTGTCGCGCAACCAAACCAACAGCGCCGGAAAGCCAGCATCATCGTTGCTAAACTGCTGCGAGAAACCACCCGGCAACCACACATCCAAATACGCTTTGCCCACATCAATACCCGCAAACTTCTTCATCAAAGCACCTCCTAACAAAAGCAACAAAAGGGTTAAAATGAGTTAACATCAGCGCTGTTTCCGCACACTTATATACGGGGCATTATCCCCAAGCATCTGTTCGCGGCAACAACGGCGCGAGGGGTCCGTACTCTCGAACGCTGCAGCAGGAATCAATGACACCTGCCCAGCACATGACAAGCCGGTTCACCCCTCGCGCCCACCCTCTACTCTGGCCTGAATAGGGGGTAAACTGAACATATAAGAATGACGAAGTAGGGTTGGAATGACGAGGTAAGGTTGTAATGACGAGGTCAAGACGTACGCTTCCGCTCGCGTTTCAGATTACCCGCCACCAAGTCGAGGAAGGCGCCGGTTACTCGTACTGAGCGCATCTGTTGGCGGCAGATGGCGAATTCTGCGTGGGTTAGGTTGGCGTTGGTTACTTTGATTGATTTGAAGCGGAGGTCGCCGCCCAGTTCGGTTTCCGAGACGACGCCGATGCCGAAGCCGGCGGCGACTGCTTCGCGTACGCCTTCGCGGCTGCTGATTTCCATTTTGTCGGTCAACTCCACGCCGCGCTCCGAGAGCGCTTGTTCGAAGATGGCGCGCGTGCGCGAGCCGGGTTCTCGTAAGATGATTCGCTGGCCCGCCAGGTCTTCGATGGCGACCGTGCGGCGGCCATACCATGGGTGTTCGCCGGATACGAACAACACCAACTGGTCGGACGCCAGCGGCAGGGTGTGCAGGCGCTCGTCTTCCACCGGCATGTTGGGCACGATGGCGATGTCGCAGCGCCCGGCGTGAAGCCACGCCATCACTTGTTCGGAATTGCCGTATCGTATGGAAATCTGGATGCCCGGATAGCGCCGCTGGAACTGCGCCAGTAGCGGGGTGATGAGGTAGGGCGAGTCGGCGCCGACCGCGAGATGGCCGATGGTCAGCCCCCTGGCGGACAGCAGCAGTTGCTCGACCTCCGCCGCGTAGTGGAACAACTGGCGCGTGAGCGCCAGCGCCGATTTGCCGAAGTCGGTCAGTTCAACGTGGCGACCGTGGCGCTTGAAGAGTTCCACGCCGTAGCGCTGCTCAAGCGCCTTGACCTGGCCCGACAGCGTCGGCTGGGTGATGTGCAACGCCTCCGCCGCTTTGGTGAAACTGCCCTGCGTGGCGACCGCGTGAAATGAGCGCAACTGGGCGTGTGAAAGTGGCATAATCTATCCGACCGGTCAGCAATATCAATTTGATAAATACTATTTGAGCGGCGTATAAATAGCAATCCGCCGCCCGCCCCCATCATCCCCATTCCCATTGCCCGCAGTCAAGGAACCGCCGATGAAAACGCAACCCGCCGCCGCATCAGAGAGTGGCGACCCCTTTCTGCTCACCCCCGGACCGCTGACCACCTCGTTGACGGTCAAGCAGGCGATGCTGCGCGATTACGGCTCCAGGGACAAAGATTTCATCGAACTCAACCGGCGCGTGTTGGCGCGGCTGGCGGCGTTGGTGGGCGGGCGCGATGATTCCGGCGAGCACGTGGCGGTGCCGTTGCAGGGTAGCGGCACCTTCGTGGTTGAGGCGATGATTGGCTGTTTCGTGCCGCCCGATGGCAAGTTGCTGATTTGCGTCAACGGCGCTTACGGGCGGCGCATGGCGACGATTTGCGAGTATACCGGGCGGCAATACGCGGTGCAGGAATGCGCCGAGGACACCCCGACCGACCTCGACTTGCTCGCGCAGACGCTGAGCGCCGATGCGGCGATTACGCATGTGGCGGCGGTTTATTGCGAGACCACTTCGGGCATCCTCAACCCGCTCGCGCAAATCGCCGAGGTGGTGGCGGCGCACAAGCGCGGCTTGCTGATTGACGCGATGAGCGCGTTCGGCGCGTTGCCGCTGGACAGCCGCGAGGTTCGGTTTGACGCGCTGGTGGCGTCGAGCAACAAATGCCTTGAAGGCGCGCCGGGCATCGGGTATTGCATCGCGCCCGAAGCGGCGCTCGCCGCCACCGAGGGCAACTCGCCTTCGCTGTCGCTGGACTTGCACGACCAATGGCGCGCGCTGCAAAAAAACGGGCAGTGGCGGTTTACCCCGCCGACGCATGTGCTACTGGCGTTCGCGCAGGCGCTGGATGAATTTGAGCGCGAAGGCGGGGTTGAAGGGCGCGGCAAGCGCTATCGCCGCAACTGCGATGCGCTGGTGGCGGGGATGCGCGCGATGGGTTTTGAGACGCTGCTGCCCGACCACCTGCAAGCGCCCATCATCGTCACCTTCCGCATGCCGAAAAACCCGACCTTCCGCTTCGACGCCTTCTATGACGCGCTGCGCGAGCAAGGCTATGTGATTTACCCCGGCAAACTGACCGTCGCCGACAGTTTCAGAATCGGCTGCATCGGACGCATCGGCGAGCGCGAAATCGCCGGCGCGCTGGCGGCCATTCGCAACACCCTCGACACCTTCGGCATCGGGGCGCGGGTTGATTAGCATGCGGTTTGCGATGAAACCTCAGGTCTAGGTTTTTACATGCACGCCTCGCCGCACCTGCTGTTTGCGCTCAATTTGGCCGGCGGGGTTTGCTTGTTGTTGTGGGGTAGTTACACGGTGCGCATGGCGGTTGAGAAAGCCTATGCCGGGCGCATCGGCTCGCTGGTCTCCGGCGCCACCGGCTCGCGGTTGCGCGCCTTCGCCGGCGGGGTGTTTTCCGCCGCCGTGTTGCAGAGCGCCACCGCCGCCATCTTGCTGACCACATCGCTCGTCACCAGCGGTCTGCTACCGCTGACCACCGCCGTCGTCGTCATTCTCGGCGCCGACCTCGGCTCGGCGATTGCGGTGCGCGTGCTGTATTTGGATTTGTCGTTTCTGCCGCCGGCGCTGCTGTGCATCGGCCTCGCCCTGCACCGCCTGAGCGCCAACTGGCGCCACCAGCAACTCGGACGAATCTTCCTCGGGCTCGGCTTGATTCTGCTCTCCATTCAGATGCTCAGGCAGTCGGTTGCGCCGCTCGCCGATTCGCCGTTGCCGGCTGACTTGCTGGCGGCGTTCAACGCCCTGCCGCTGATTGCGCTGCTGGCGTCGGCGCTGTTCACTTGGGCGGCGCATTCCAGCGTCGTGGTGGTGCTGATTATCGCCGCGCTGGCGGACGCCGGGATGGTCGGCGCCCCGCTGTTCGTCTTTGCGGTGGTCGGCGCTAACATTGGCGCCGGGTTGATTGCGCTGTTTCTCGCCAACCCGCGCCACCTCGACAGTTACGGCGCGGTGCTCGCCAACTTCCTGATGCGCGCCGCGCTCGGGCTGGTCGCGCTCGCCGCGGCGGACGGAATCGAGGCGCATCTTGACGCGCTCGGCGCCACCGCCGGCGCGCGTGTGATTAACGCGCACTTGCTGTTCAACGGCGTCCTCGCGCTGGTCTTCGTGCCGCTCGGCGCGCGCGTGGCGCGGCTGGCGCGCTGGCTCATCGCCTCGCGCAACCCCGAAGCGTTGGCGGCGGAAGCGATTGCGCCGGGGGCGGGACTCGACCCGGCGGCGATTGCCCATCCCCAACAGGCGTTGTCGTGCGCCCGGCGCGAGGCGTTTCGGTTGGCGGACAACACCGAGGCGCTGTTCCGCAATGCGCTGACGATGTTTGAAGCCACCGACCGCTCGATGATTGAGCGCTTTGTCGCGCTCGACGCGGAAATCAACGCGCGCAACAAAGCCATTCAACGCTACCTGTCGGAAGTGCGCCGCCACGCCGTGAAGGACGACGATGGCGATGACGACGAAGCCATGCTCGACCAAATCCTGCGCTTTTCCACGACGATGGAAAACATCGGCGATGTGGTCTCGCACAACATGGCGCGCCTCGCCATCAAGCGCCTCGACCGCGGCGTGGAGTTCTCGTCCGCCGGGCGCGAGGAGTTGCATTCCTTGCATGCCGAAGTGCTAAAAGTTATTCAACTCGACATCACCAACTTCGCCGCCGGCGACCAGTTGAGCCGCAAGGCGGCAAGCAAGCAAGTCGCGGCGGCGATGGAGTTGGCGAGCGACAGCATCGCGCGCCACCGCCGCCGCCTGAGCGAGCGCAAAGCCAGCAGCATCGACAGCAGTTCCATCCATCAAGACACGGTCAGGGATTTGATGCAGGTGGTGCGCTGCATTGAAAACCGGGACTTGAGTTAGCGGCGCCGTTGATGACTCAGCGCAACGTTTGACCGCCCGTGGACGCGCATCTCATCTTCATCGTGTTGCTGGCGGCGTTTTTTCACGCGCTGTGGAATGCGACGGTCAAACAGGGCAACGACAAACTCCTGTCGCTCACCGGCATCCACTTCGGCGCGCTCGTCATCGTGCTGCCGCTGGTGCCGCTGGTGGGCTTGCCGCACGCGCACAGTTGGCCCTATATTCTGCTCTCGGCGGCGCTTCATTTCGGCTATTACCTGAGCCTCGCAAGCGCCTATCGCCACGGCGATTTTTCGCAGGCGTATCCGGTCGCACGCGGCAGTGCGCCGATTTTGGTGGCGTTGTGGGGCGTGTTCGTGCTGCAAGAGACCTTAAGCGCCATCGAATGGCTGGCGGTCAGCGGCGTCATCGGCGGCATCATGATTTTCGCCACGCGCCGCCTGGGCGCGGTGCTGGCGCAACGCAAGGCGCTGATGAGCGCGCTGCTGACCGCGTGTTTCATCGGCGCCTACACGATTACCGACGGCATCGGCGGGCGCCTGTCGATGAACATCCCGGCGTATATGGTGTGGCTGTCCATCACCGACAGCATCCCGTTGGTGCTGTATGCGCTCCATCAACGCTCGCGCGCCGAGGTATTCGCGCTGACATCCCAGTGGCGCGTCTGCCTGCTCGGCGCGGCGCTGTCGCTGGCGGCGTATTGGATGGTGGTATGGGCAATGTCACAAACTTCCATCGCGCTGGTCTCGGCGCTGCGCGAAACCTCGGTCATCATCGCCGCTTTGATTGGCGCCTACTACTTCAAAGAGCCCGCCGGCAAACGCCGCATCGTTGCCTCGGTGGTGATATTTGCGAGTATTGCTTTGCTTGGTTGGGGGGAGTTTTGATGTAACCACTTCGTCATCCCAAGTATCATTCACTCTCCCAACCACCACCCAAAAAACAATCACCAACACAGGTCAAACAACATGACACAAAACATTCCCACCCACGCCAGCGCGGTTGTCATTGGCGGTGGGGTTATCGGTTGTAGCGTGGCTTATCATCTTGCCAAACTCGGTTGGAGCGATGTGCTGTTGCTGGAGCGCAAGCAGTTTAGTTGCGGCACGACCTGGCACGCCGCCGGGCTGGTCGGCACTATGCGCGCCAATGAAAGTCAGGCGCGGTTGTGTGAATATTCGATGTCGGTGTTGACCGACTTGGAGAAGGAGACCGGGCAGTCGACCGGTTTCAAGCAGGTCGGCTCGTTGTCCATCGCCCACAGCCGCGCGCGTTTGGAGGAACTGAAGCGCGTGGCTGCGATGAACAATGCTTTTGGCGTCACGCGCGTTGACATACTCAGCGCCGAAGAAATACACGCGCTCTATCCGTTGCTCGAATGCGACGACTTGCTCGGCGGCAGTTGGGTGCCGCACGACGGTTATGCCAGCCCGGTGGACGTCACCGCTTCATTCGTCAAGGGCGCGCGCGGGCGAGGGGCGCGGTGTTTGGAGGGCGTGGAAGTCACCGCCATCACGCAGGCGGGCGGGGCGGTCACCGGCGTGCTCACCGCGCAAGGCGAAATCAAAGCCGACTACGTGGTCAACTGCGGCGGAATGTGGGCGCGCGCGATTGGCAAAATGGCGGGCGTCAACGTGCCGTTGCATGCCTGCGAGCACTATTACGCGGTCACCGAAAAACTCGCCGACCTGCCCGCCGACCTGCCGGTCATGCGCGACCACGACAACTGCGTCTATTACAAACCCGAAGCCGGCGGCTTGCTGGTCGGCGCGTTCGAGCCCAACGCGCGGCCCTGGGGACAAGACGGCATTCCGCCGGACTTTTGTTTTGACGAGATTGAGGGGCATTTGGAAGAGCAACTGATGCCGGTGCTGGACGCCGCTATGCAACGCGTGCCGGCGCTGCAAACCGCGGGCTGGCGGAAATTTTTCTGCGGTCCCGAGAGTTTCACCCCGGACGACCAGTTTCACATGGGCGAGGCGCCGGAGTTGAAGAACTTCTATGTCGCCGCCGGGTTGAACTCGGTCGGCATCCAGACTTCGGGCGGGCTGGGGCGCGCGCTGGCGGAGTGGATGGAGCGCGGCCATGCGCCGATGGATTTGTGGGGCAATGACATTCGCCGCGTGTTTCCGTTTCAGGGCACGCGGCGTTACCTGCGCGCGCGCGTCAGCGAAACGCTTGGGCTGCTGTATGACCACCACTACCCGTTCCGGCAGATGCAGAGCGCGCGCGATGTGCGCCATTCGCCGATTCACGAGCGGCTGGTGGAGCGCAACGCCTGCTTCGGCGAAGCCGGCGGCTGGGAGCGCCCCAACTGGTTTGCGCCGGCGGGGGTTGAGCCGCGCTATGAATACGCCTTCGGCAAGCAGAACTGGTTCGCGTATTCCGCCGAAGAACACCGCGCCTTCCGCGAGAAAGTGGCGCTCTTCGACCAGAGCAGTTTTTCCAAATACTTGGTGCAGGGGCGCGACGCTTGCCGCGAATTGCAGCGAATCTGCACCGCCAACGTGGATGTGGCGGCGGGCAAGATGGTGTATACGCACTGGCTGAACGCGCGCGGCGGCATCGAAGCCGACCTGACCGTCACGCGCCTGGCGGAAGAGCAATTTATGGTGGTCAGCGCCGCCGTAACGACCGGCAAGGACATGGACTGGCTGCGGCGCAACATCGCCGCCGAAGCGCATTGCGTGGTGACCGACGTGACCAATGCGTGGGCGGTGCTGGGGGTGATGGGTCCCGACAGCCGCGCGCTGTTGGCGGATGCGCTGGAGCACGACATGTCCACCGCCGCCTTCCCCTTCGGCGCCACGCAAGCGGTCGAAATCGGCTGCGCGCCGGGGCGCGCCGCGCGCGTGTCATTCGTCGGCGAACTCGGCTGGGAGCTGTATGTTCCGACGGACATGGCGCGCCACGCGTTCGACCACCTGTGGCGCGCCGGCGAGCCATACGGACTGCGCATGGCGGGGCTGCATTCCCTCGACAGCGGCCGCATCGAGAAGAAATTCCTGCACTTCGGCCACGACGTCGCCGATGAAGACACGCCGCTGGAATGCGGCTGCGCCTTCGTCTGCGACTACGACAAGCCCATCCCGTTCATTGGCCGCGATGCGCTCATGCAACAAAAAGAAAGCGGCGCCTGGAAGCGCAAACGCCTGGTGCAATTCCTGCTCAAAGACGATGCGGCGATGCTCTATCACCACGAGCCGATTTTACGAGACGGCGAAATCGTGGGCCACCTCACATCCGGCAACTATGGCCACACCCTGGGCGGCTCGGTCGGCCTCGGCTATGTCCGCTTTGAGGACGGCGTCGACCAAGACTTCCTCGACAGCACCCGCATAGAAATCGACATCGGCGGCGACCGCATCCCGGCAACCGCCAGCCTGACGGCAATGTATGACCCGCGCGCGGAGCGAATGCGGGGATGAGTGGGTTCCAAGCCGCCGGATGTGTATACTAATCGCGGAAAAGTATACATGAGCGGGTCGATATGTATACTTTGTATGCGTGTTTGCCGTGATATGTATAAAAATCGCCGAAAAGTATACATATCCGGGCTGATAGGTATACTTTTGGACATATCTGCTGGTATATAGATAAAAATCGCCGAAAAGTATACATATCAGGATGCCCACATCACCCAACAACCCGGAACAGCCGTGGAATGACCTGCCGGAACTGCCGCCCGGGGCTGACATCGAATCGAAGGAAATACTCAAAGCGTGTATCTCGGCAAGGGCGGAATTATCCAGGGTCAACGCCCTGGTGGAGACCCTGCCGAACAAGAACATTCTGTTGCAAACCATCCCATTGCAAGAAGCGCGCAGCAGTTCCGAGATTGAAAATATCGTGACGACCAGCGACGCGTTGTATCAAGCCCTCGCCTCCAACGGCGGCGGCGATGCGAACGCCAAAGAAGTGTTGCGCTACCGCGAAGCGCTCTGGAAAGGCGTCGACGAGATGCGCGAGGGCGCGGTGTTGAATGTCCCGCTGTTCGAGCAGATTTGCTCGCGCATTCGCAACATCGATGTTCAAGTGCGCAACAGCCAAGTCTGGCTCGGCGATGCGGGCGTCCGCCGCGTCATCTATACTCCGCCCGCCGGCGACCACCTCAGCCGGTTGCTCGCCAACTTGGAGCGTTTTATCGCCGATGATGAAGCCGGGACTGACCCGCTCGTTAAAATGGCGGTCATACATTACCAGTTTGAAGCCATCCATCCGTTCACCGATGGCAACGGTCGAACCGGGCGCGTGCTAAACATCCTCTATCTTATGCGTTGCGGGTTGCTGAACGCGCCGGTGCTCTATCTCAGCCGGTTTCTTATCGAACACCGAAACGACTACTATCGGCATCTCATGGAAGTCACCGAACAACAGCGGTGGCGGCAGTGGATTCTCTATATCCTGAGCGCCGTGGAGCACACTTCGCGGGATACCGTCGCGCGGATTGAAGCGATGCGAGCCCTGATGGACGACATTCTCCACCGCGCACAAGCGGGCAAGAGCAGAGCGGTGGAGCGGCAGGGATTCATCGAATTGTTGTTCAAATGGCCGTATTGCAAAATCAGCATCGTCGAGCAGAGTCTGGGATGCTCCCGGCTAACGGCAACCCGCTACCTCAACGAGATGACCGACCTCGGGTTACTCGAGCGCATCAAACGCGGGCGCGAGTATTACTATGTCAACGCCCGGCTAATCAACCTGCTGGCGGAATAACCAAATCGCCGGCGGTATACCGGTCAGGAGCGCCGCAACAGCAAGCCGGCGCCGAGGGGTAGCGCGATGACGAGGGTGAAGTTGATGACTTCCCAGATGAGCAAAGAAAGCGGCGCGAACAACGGCTCGACGAAGGCGACCTGAAACGCCACCGCCGCCGCCAGCACCGCCAGCAAGCGCGCCAGCATTTTGCCCGCGGAGTGCGCGCGCCGCCACAACGCCAACGCCCCGAGCGCGCAAGCGGCGATGATGAGGAAGTTGATATAGAACCACAACGCATCGGAGCCGAGTTGCGTCCAGTTGAGCAACACCACGCCGGCGGCGGCGAGCATGGACGGCGCGGCTAGTCGGTTGAGCATTGAGTTACCTTTGGGTGCCGGTGTAAAATCTGTTACGGGAAGAATAAGGTGCGGACCTGAATAGGGTCTAATATAGTCATTATTTCAAGTTATGGGTATGGTTATGAGTAATATCTACACAAAAATCCCCGCCATTTCTTTGCTGGCCTCGGCTGTGGTATTGGTGTTTGTCATGTTGGTTTTTCCTTTTTCCAATTTAATAACGGAAGCGGGAATCCAGTTACCGGCGGGTATGAGCCTTGAACAATATATTCATTCATTGAAAACTCATTATGTCATCGATAGCATTTTTATCTTTTTGTGGTTAATAGGCTGGTGCGGTGTTGTGATGTTGGTATGGAGAAACTCCGGATTCCTTGCCATCTTATCAATCACCTTTGCCATTCTTGGCAAGCTTTTAGACTTCACGGAAAATAGCCTGTTTTGGGTTATCGTTAATGATTCGTCACAATCAATAACAGACCGGGTTGCGGTTTGGTCTTTTGTCAGTCATGTCAGTTTCGCCCTTCCTTTTGCCGCTGTTGTGACCGCCGCCGCAGGGCTATGGTCGAAAAGTTTTTTATCCAAGTGCGTTTGTATTTGGGGTGTTTTGTTCATTATCCCGTCTTGTGTCAGCCTGTATTTTGCTCAGTTTGGAATGGTGATGGGGCTATGGGCGTGGACATGGTTTATCATGACCGCTTTCCTTCTTTGGAAGGACGCGTCAACCCCCTCATCCCATCATGCGTTATGACGATAGTTTTTTTCTACATTAGCAAATTAAAATAATCTGTTTTATCGGTGAGTTGTAACGCGAACTGACCCACTACAATGACCTCCTCGCAAATTGCGGTTTAGTTGATGGGTATTAATTCCTCGCGCGTTTTCCGCCGAAAATTCGTATGTTCCCGGTGCACAAAGTGATGCTGACTAAAATGATGGCGGTGCCAAGCAGTTCATTGAGCCTGATATGTTCGTCCAGTATGATGACGCCGAGGATGACCCCGACTATTGGAATAAGATAATTGTGCAAGGTAAAAAACGAAGCCCCTTCGGAAGCGATTAAACGATACATCAGCACAAACGGTATCGCGGTGCTGAACACTGCCAGCGCAACCCCGGACAGGATGGAAGCGGAAGAAATTCCGGAGGGCAACGGAAAATCAACAACCAGCACAACGGGGAGCAATGTGATCGTCGCGAAAAACAACACGGCGGCGGCGGTGACGCTGGGTTCAATATCCCCCAACTTTTTTGCGATGATGGTCGATGCGGCATACGCAAGCGCGGCGCCGGCGCCGGCCAGAACAGCCACGAGGTAACGCAACAAATCGATTGAGAGCGGCGGGTTGGACAGCAGGACAACACCGGAAAAGCCAAGCACCACGCCAATGCTTTTATTGATGTTCAACTTCTCGTCTTCGGTGAAAAAATGTCCAAGAATAAATACAAACAAGGGAACCAATCCAATAAGCACGGCGGCTATTCCGCTATCAAGCGTCAATTCCGCGTAGGACACCAGCGAGAAAGGCACGATATTCCCGACAACGCCAATCAATATCAACAACAACCATTGATTGCGTGACTTCGGCAGGGGATACTTTTTGAACAGGACAAATAAAATCAGTATCGCCGAAGCCAGCGACACCCGCAGTAAGACAAGAGAAAACACGGGCAGGGTTTCAACGCCAATCTTGATAAACAGAAAAGCGGAACCGCGACAGACCGCGATGATTAGAAGAAACAGGAAAGCAATTTGCATTACTTGGATCACTCCTTCGTTGTCGGACGATGCCAATTTACAATGAAATTAAATTTTTTTCATTAATGTCACTATCAAATTTTTTATAACCCCATAAAATAGTCTGCCGTATAGAATATGGTTCTATTTTGTATTAAGATAATAGAAAAAATTACTCCCCATTTGCGCTATGACGATAGTCTTTTTCTACATTAGCAACGAATTAAAGTAATCTGTTTTTGTTTGTGGCGTATAACTGGCCCACTGGTTACCGGACAACTGGTTCCATACTCAATGAAACTGGCTCAATAAATTGTTGGCATCTGGATGTAGAAACGCCCCCGAGAAAACCCTTACGCTTGTTCCCCAAGGTCTACCGGTGTGGTTTGATATGCGGTAACCGTAGCCGTCTAACCGAACACGAATGCGGTGTCATCGTGATGAGGGCGGGCGAATGAGCGAGTTAATTCTGTATATCCTGCTTGGCTGTGGAACCGGTATTTTGGCGGGGATGCTGGGCGTGGGCGGCGGGCAAATTATTGTTCCCGGTCTGATTTATGTGTTTTACCGCCAGGGTGTATCGGGCGATGTGCTGATGCATGTTGCGCTTGGAACATCCCTTTCAACCATCGTTTTCACTTCGCTGTCGGCAATCTACGCGCATCACCGGCGCGGCGCCGTGCTGTGGAAAGCGTTCATCCAATTCGCCCCCGGCATTCTGCTCGGCTCGCTGCTCGGAGCGGCGTGCGCGGACTATCTTCGCAGCCGAACGCTCATGATTATTTTCGGCGTGGTGTTGATTTTGCTCGCCGTGCAAATGCTGCTCGACTTCAGCCCAAAACCGTCGCGAACCCTGCCGTCCAACGGCGCAATGGCCGCCACCGGCACGGCGGTCGGCTGGCTTTCCGCGCTGGTCGGCATCGGCGGCGGCAGCATGGTCGTTCCGTTTCTCGTCTGGTGCAACCAGTCAATACGAGCGGCCATCGCCACCGGCGCCGCCTGCGGCCTGCCCGTGGCGCTCGCCGGCACGGTCGGATTTGCCGTGGCCGGATGGGGCAAAAACGAGCCGATGGCGTGGAGCACCGGATACATCTACTGGCCCGCCTGCCTCGGCATCGTCATCACCAGCATACTGGCTGCCCCCCTCGGCGCAAAACTGGCGCACTCCCTGCCGACCAAAACCATCAAACGTTTCTTTTCTATTTTCCTCGTCATCGCCGGAGGGCGGATATTGATGGGGTGAATGGGGGGGGTTGGTGTTGTTTTTGGTTTGTTGTTGATTATTTTCCTGCCGTTCGAGAATAACGAGTAGCCCAAAAACAAACCCCACACCCCATTTCAACAACGCCCCACAACCAACCGCACCAACGCTTCAACCCCTTCCTCAATCCGCTCCTCCGGAATGGACGAGAATCCTAAGCGGAAAAAATTTTGCGGGCGTTTGGGGGCGTGGAAGAAGATTTCTCCCGGCTCGAACAAAATGCCTTCGGCGGCGGCGGTGGTTGCGAGTTTGCCGGCGTTGAGCGTGGCGGGACCGTTCACCCAGAACGACGAGCCGCCGAAGGTCGGGCGGGTGCTGTTGCCGGGGAAATGCCGGTCGAGCAGGTCGCCGAGCAATGACCAGCGCGCGTGCAGGGTGTGGCTCAGGCGGGTGATTAGCGCGTCGTGGTAGCCGCGTTGCAGGAATTTGGCGATGACGAACTGGTTGTTGCTCGGCGGGTGGCGCAGCATCAGCCGGCGCAGTGCGCGCGCCTGGTCGATGAACGCTTTGGGTGCCACCAGATAGCCGAGCCGGATGCCCGGCGCCAGGGTTTTGGAGAGGCTGCCGACATAGATGACGCGACCGTCGTCGTCGAGGCTTTTGAGCGCCGGCGACGGCTCGCCGACATAGTTGAATTCCGATTCGTAGTCGTCCTCGACGAGGATGACATTGTGCGCGTGCGCCTGGCGCAGCAACTCCATGCGGCGCGACTGGGGCATGGTGACGGTGGTCGGATACTGGTGGCTCGGCGTGGTATAGACGCAATCGCAGCGCTTGAACGCGCCGCCCGGAATCAGCCCTTGCTCATCCACCGCCAGCGGCACAACGCGCCGGGTGAAGATGGAAAAGGTGTTCTCGGCGTCCACATAGCCGGGCGTCTCAACGCCCACCGTCTTGGCGTGATTGAGCAGCAGTTGCGCGGTCAGGTAGATGCCCTGCTGCGCGCCGATGGTCACCAGCACCTCGTCCGCCTCCGCCCATAGCCCGCGCCGCGGCAGGATTTTCTTCTGAATCTGGTCGATGAGTTCCGGGTTGTCGCGGTCAATGTGGTCGCGCGCCCATTCGTGAATGGCGCTAATCGACGCCGCTTCACGGCAACACTCGCGCCAGTCCGCAATCGGAAACAACTCGCGGTCATACTGCCCGCAGATGAAAGGGTAGCGGTATTGATGCCAGTTCACCGGCTTGCGATGGTCGCGCAGTTGCCCCGGCGTGATGGTCAGTTGCTTGCCCCAATCCACCGCTGCGCGCCCCGGCTTCCCCCGAGCCGGCGGCGCGGGCGTGGCGGCGCGTCCCTTTAAGATGTCGCCGTTGACATAAAATCCGCGGCGTTCCTGAGCGATGAGGAAGCCCTCGTCCACCAGATGCTGATAGGCGGACACCACGGTATTGCGCGCGACCGCCAGTTGCCTCGCCAGTTTCCGGCTGGATGGCAACAGGCTGTTCGGCTCCAAATGCCCCGCCAGTATGGAATTCACCAACATTTCCTGGATGCGCGACTGCAAGGTGGCAGGCGCCTCGCCGGGACGGTCTTTCGGCAACTGGAACAGGTATTCGGTCAAAACTGGACCCTCAGTGGATGGCGGGCGGAGGCGCGACCGCCACCCGCACGATACCCGAATAATAACGAATCCGGCGAATTTCCGCGCCGCAGTGTGTTCGACCCAACACGGGGTGAATAGCCGGAAACTTGACAAATCGGACTTTAAGATATATTCAATTATGATAAAGAATAAACCCAACCAACCGAACCCGAGGGGAAAATCATGAAAACGCACGAAATACCACTGAATGTGCTCGCCTATGATGAAGGGAATGAGTATGTCGCCCTTGCGCTTGAGATGGATTTGCGGGGTTTTGGCGCCAGTTTGGAAGAAGCGATGAAGGATTTGGAGCGGCAAGTGGTGTTGCAGTTGAGTTTTGCTTTGCACATGCACGATTCCCTGGATATGGCGTATTTCCCCGCTCAGCCGATATGGTTTGAGCGATTTGCCGAGGCGCGAAGCGCCAAACTTCGCTCGTTGAGCGCCGATGACCGAACGGAATTTCAAGCCTGTGGACTTCCGCTGCCTGAGCCCCACGTCATAAAGCAAATGGAAGCGCAGTTCACTCAGCAGGATGGCTAAGTCTTATAGTTACAGAGAGTTGATAAAGGTTCTTCGTGCGCACGACGAGCGCTTTGAAGTGTACAAGAAACGCGGGAAAGGCAGCGAAAGGATGCTTTATCACCCCGACATCGGCGGTCGCCCGGCTTCCTATCCGCTAAAATGCCACCGCGAAAGCGACACGATTCGCAGCGGACACATCGCGGCAATCAGGCGCAGATTCCGATTGACCGGGGACGTGCTCAAATAATCGGGGGCTGTCGGGTTCCCCAAACGCCCGCCCGGCGGGGAATTCACCGGTGTTTTCGGCAAAACTGGCCCATTCGGTTGTTGGTATCTGGATTATAGGTAAGCGCCGAATTTTTGGCACTATGTGGCCGGGGGAAGCGCCTTGCAAATCATATCGTAGCGGGCAATCGCTTGCAAAACGGCCACAAACAGGGTATATCTGTGCGCCCTATGGCAATTTTGAGGGCTGTTTGCTTGTCTCCACACTGGAGCCGCCATTGCTCTGATGGGCGACCGCTTCCACCATAAAATCACATTTATCCACATTTGAGAGGAGAAAATCATGTCCATTACGAAAATACTGCGCCGCGCCGGCGCGTTTGCATCCATGGCGGCTTGTTTTGCGCTTCCGTTCGCCGCACCCGCGCAAGCCGCGGTGGATGAAATCACGGTGGCTTACTTTCTGGAATGGCCCACGCCCAACCAAGTCGCCCAACTGGAAAAGACCTACGACAAAGAACTCGGCGTCGAGGTCAACTGGAAGTCTTTCAGCAGCGGCAATGACATGTCCGCGGCGATGGCTTCGGGCGATGTGCATATCTCGTATTCACAAGGGTTGATTCCGTTCATCGTGGCAACCAGCAAAGGGTTGCCGATTAGCATGGTCGGCATCGCCGTGGCATACGCCGAAGCGGACAACTGCGTGGTGCACAACAACTCCGCGCTCGACCGCAGCAGCGCGGTTTCCATCGCCAACTCGCTGAAAGGCAAGAAGATCGCCACGCCGGAAGGCAATGTGACGCACTACAAACTGCTCAAGACGCTGGCGTTTTACGGCCTCAGCGAAAGCGATGTGAAGATCACACCGGTCGCCGGCGGCAATGACGCGGCGGCGGCTTTCCTGACCGGGCAGGTGGACATCGGTTGCGCTTTCGGCGGTCCGCTGGACAAGATGAAAGAGCAGGGGCAGGTGATTATGACCGGCGCGGAGCAGGAGAATGTCGGCATCTTTACTTTTGATGTGATTTCGGTGACCGACGACTTCGCCAAAAACGAGCCCGCGTTGCTGACCAAGTTCATGCAGGTGACCGAAGACGCCAACAATACGTTCGCGGAAAACCCCAACCCGTATTGGGGCACGCTGGCGAAAGCGGCGGGCATGACCGAAGACGGCGTCAAAGGCTATCTCGGTGCCACCGGCACCTTCTCGTTTCCGAGCAAAGACGCGCAGTTGAGCGATGCGTGGATGGGCGGCAACGTGCAGGCTTTCACCAAAAGCGCGGCTGACTTCTTCGCCGCACAAAAGAAAATATCCAAAGCGCTTTCCAGTTATGATGGGGTCATCGACACATCTTTCCTGAAGAAAGTAAAATAAACACACCGAGCCAACGGCTTAATGTAGCGGCGCCGAGCGGGCGGTACTCATAGCGGGTACCGAGCGGCTTGGCGCCGCTTTTATTGCGGAGGTATACCAATGGCGGGATTAACAATAGACCGTGTCGGCATGATTTTTCAGTTGCCGAGCGGCGGCGAGGTGGAAGCCTTGCGCGATGTCACTTTCGATTTGCAGCCGGGCGAGTTGCTGACCGTGCTGGGGCCAAGCGGTTGCGGCAAAACAACCTTGTTGAACATCATCGCCGGATTTTTGATGCCGACTTCGGGCACCGCGACTTTCGGCACCGGTGAAATCGCGGGACCTTCCAGCGCGCGCGTCAAGGTCGATGAAATGATCGTCGGACCCAGTTCCGAGCGCGGCATGGTGTTTCAGCAGGGCGCGCTGTTTGAGTGGATGACGGTGTCCGAAAACATCGGCTTCGGGCCCTCGATGAAAGGCACGCCCAAAGGCGAGATTGCCGACATCGTCGATCGCTACCTGAACACCGTGGGCTTGCAAGGCTTCGGCGAAAAAGCGGTGTATGAATTGTCCGGCGGCATGCAACAGCGCGTGGCGCTGGCGCGCTGTCTGGCAAACGAGCCGGAACTCATTTTGATGGACGAGCCGCTGGGCGCGCTGGATGCGCTGACGCGCGAAAAAATGCAGGGCTTGATTCTGAAAATCTGGGACGAGACCGGCAAGACCATCGCGCTCATCACGCACAGCGTCGAAGAGGCGTTGTTCCTCGGCGAGCGCGTTTTCGTGATGGCGCCGCGCCCCGGGCGCATCGAAAAGGAATACCGCCTGCCCTTTGCCAAACGCGGGCTTGCCGAGAGTTTGCGCGATATTAAGGTGACCGACGAATACACCGAGAAACGCGAAGAGATTCTGTCGCTGATTTGGGAAATGGAAGAAGACATCATGGGTAAACGCGAACTTGCGCCCGAAGGCGCCGGAGGTTGACATGAGCGAACAAGAACACGAACACGACATTTCCCCGCTGCGCAAGTTGCTCGCCAAACTCGGCCTGGTCAAGGTCGGCGTCGAAGCGCGCAAAGCGGTTTCATTCGGCGACCCGTCGGCGGCGGTCGGCGGGCTGTTCTGGAGCATCTTATCGGTGCTGCTGGTTTTCCTGCTGTGGAGCCTCGCGGTTCATTACGAACTGGCAAGCCCCATCTTCATGCCGCCCCCGGCGGACGTGCTGACGCAGTTTTGGCTCTTGGTCAGCGAAGGCTTTCGCGGCTCAACGCTGTGGGAGCATCTCGGCATCAGCCTGTACCGCCTGCTATTCGGCTTCATACTCGGCTGCGTGTTCGGCATCCCCATCGGTTTCGCCATGGGCTTGTCCAAAGTCACGCGCGGGTTTTTTGACCCGATCGTCGAATTCATGCGCCCGATTCCGCCGCTCGCGCTGATTCCGCTGTCGATTATCTGGCTCGGCATCGGCGACGCCTCCAAAATTTTCCTGCTGTTCCTGGCGGCGTTGTGGATTATGGTGCTGGCGGCGCGCTCCGGCGTGCAGAGCATTCGCATCTCCAAGATTCACGCCGCCTACACGCTCGGCGCGTCCAAAAGCCAACTGCTGATTAAGGTCATCCTGCCCAATGCGTTGCCGGAGATTTTCACCGGCATGCGCGTCGCCATGGGCGTTTGCTGGGGCACGCTGGTGGCCGCCGAACTGGTCGGCGCCGACGCCGGCATCGGCTTTATGATTACGGTGGCGGGCAAATATCTGGAGACCGGCCTGGTGTTCGTCGGCATCATCATCATCGGCATCATCGGCGCCGCCATCGACGTCGCCATGCGCAAAGTCGAAGCGCACATGATTCCGTGGAAGGGCAAGGCGTAGGCTAAGGCGTAAGCGCCGCTTCATATCGCCCCGCCCGCATGTGGTAATATCTTCGACCAAGCATTATTTTTCATCCCTGACACTTTATTTGGAGGATTGGAACCATGAGTAAATCTAACGAAACCATCAACAAAACCCGAAGAACCGCCCTCAAGGGAAGCGCGCTGGCAGCCGGTGCGGCGGCGGTGGGGCCGTGGGTGGTCAGCAGCAAGGCGCTGGGCGCCGGCGAGGTCAACGTCATGCTGTGGTCGGACTACCTACCGGAGAGTTTTTTGGCAGAGTTCACCGCCGCCACCGGCATCAAGGTCAACCACATCGGCATTGGTTCCAATGAGGACATCATCAACAAGATGAAGGCGACCAAGGGCCGGGACATTGACATCTGTTCTCCGACCAACAACCGCTCCGGGCAATGGGTGGACCTCGACCTGTTGCAGCCGTTTGACTACGGACGTATTTCCAATCTCGGCAATGTCAATTCGGCGATGCTCAAGATCGGCGACACCGAGTGGGATTTCGGCGGCAAAGGCTCACATTGGTTGCCGCATATCTGGGGCACCGAGGGCGTTGGTTGGCGCACTGACTTGTATGAGCCGCCGGGCGGCACGCCGAGTTACGGCAACATCTGGCAGCCCGAAGTGGAAGGCAAAACCATGATTCGCCCGCACAGCGGCATGCTCGGCGCAGGCCTCTATATGGAGACCATCGGCGAGTTGGAGCCGGGCGATGTGTGGAAGGCATACCGTAGCGAGAAGGCGATGCGCCCGGTGTGGCAGAAAATCACCGACTTCTGCATCGCGCACAAATCGCAAATCAAGTTGTTCTGGAACAGCGCTGATGAGCAGAAAAATGGCTTCCTGAATGACGGCGTTGTGGTCGGGCAGACCTGGGACGGTCCGCCGTTGACGATGAAAACCGAAGGCGAACCGGTCGCTTATCAAGCGCCGAAAGAAGGATCAATGGCGTGGGTGGACGGAATGTCGTTGTCGGCGGCGGCGGAAAATTTGGATGAGACTTACGAGTTCATCAACTTCTGCTACCAGCCGGAACCGGCAGGCAAGGCTATCGACAAGCACGGCTACAACTCTGCGGTTCTTGGCGCCGACAAATACGCCGGCGACACCTACAAGAAAAACTTTGCAGAAGCCTATCCGGGCGATGCGCTGGGAAACCTCAACCCATGGCCCGCCGAAGCCCAATGGTATGCCGACGTCCGCACCGAATACCGCAATAAGTTCGTTAACGCGTAGAGGGGGATTGGTTACTCGTCATTGACGAAAAATAACATCAGCCTCGTTATTCCCGAGCGGTAGAAAACATGCCCCGTGCCCCGACACGGGGTAGGGGGCCCCCACTTTGTCATTCCCGAACGGTAGAAAATGGGGAGCCCCCAACTTCGTCATTCTCGAACGATAGAAAAATAAGGAGCGATAGCGACTATATTTTTCATCGCCTTCGGGAATCTCCCTAAGGCTAGCGTGGACTTTAAAGAAGCCCGTGCCAGTCTTAGGGAGATTCCCGAGGACGTAAGTGTCCGTAAGCCGCCGCTTAAAAGAAAAAGCGCGGCGACAAACGGACACTAACGCTCGAGAATGACGAAGTAGTTAGAGAATGACGAGGAACGAATGACGAACGCGGGAGGAATGTAGCCCATGAGCGCGGATGTCCAACTTGACGATGTGTGGATACGGTTTGGCGACTTTGTGGCCGCCAGGGAAGCCAACATTCACATCAAGGAAGGGGAGTTTTTCAGTTTCCTCGGTCCCTCCGGATGCGGCAAGACCACGCTGTTGCGCGCCGTGTCGGGATTTCTCGACCCGTCGCAGGGGCGCGTGCTGATTGGCGGCAAGGACATGGCGGGGATTGGGCCCAACAAACGCCCGACCGCGCTGATTTTTCAGAACCTGGCGCTGTTCCCGCTGATGACGGTGTGGGAAAACATCACCTTCGCGCTCGAAGTGAAGGGAGCCGGCAAGGCGGCGCGCCGCAAAAAGGCGGAGGAGTTGCTCGAACTGATTGCGCTGCCGGGGCAGGGCGAAAAGATGGTCAGCGAATTGTCGGGCGGGCAGCGTCAACGCGTCGCCATCGCCCGCGCGCTGGCCGCCGAGCCCGATGTGCTGTTGCTGGATGAGCCGCTGTCCGCGCTCGACCTCAAACTGCGCCAGCACATGCGCACCGAGTTGCGCGCCATCCAGCAGCGCGTCGGCATCACCTTCATCTATATTACCCACGACCAGGGCGAAGCGCTCACCATGTCCGACCACGTCGCGGTCATGAGCCAGGGCGTCATCGAGCAAGTGGCCGACGGCAACACCATCTACAACCGCCCGGAAAGCGCGTTCGTCGCCTCCTTTGTCGGCGAGAACAACTTGTTCACCGGCACGGTGTCCGAAGTCGGGCGGGACTATGCGGTGGTGGACACGCCGTCCGGCTCACTGCGCGCGCGCCATGCGCAGCGGGACGGCAAGGGGCAGTTGGCGGTCGGAGACGGCGCCTTCGTATTCGTGCGCCCGGAGTCGCTCCAGTTTGCCGAAGAGCGCGCCTTCGACAACCGCATTTCCGCGCACATCCACCAGCAGGAGTTTGAAGGCAATTTCTGGCAGGTGTTCTTCAACGTGCCCGGCTCGGACAAGCAAATCAAACTCTCGATGATTAACGACGGGCGCTCGGTCGGGCACGACCTCGGCGAAGAAGTGGCGCTCGGTTTCAACGCCGACCTCACGGTGGCATTGCCGCACGGGGAGTTGGCGGCGGAATAGAAGCGAAACGGAGTAATAACGCAATGATGACCGCGCCCGACTAGCCGACGATGCTCGCCTACTGGAAAAACTTCTTCCGCAAACACGGGGCCGCGCTGTCCCTGTTTTTGCTGGTGTCGGTCGGCTTCTGGATTTTCATGATGATTATCCTGCCGCAGGCGTTCATGCTCGATTTTTCGCTGCGCGCGAATGTGCCGCCGCCGAAGTGGGGAACCGACGCGCACCATTACACCACCGAGCACTACCGCTACATGCTGTATGGCAGCGCGCAGAGCAGCGATTCGTATAACTTCGTCGATTTGTCGGTCTTCGGGCGCACCATCCTCGCCGCCATTTTCGTCACGCTCATCGACCTCGCGCTGTGTTACCCGGTCGCCTACTACCTCGCGCATGTCTCGCGCGGCGGTTGGAGCCGCCTGATGGTGATGTCGCTCATCGTGCCGTTCTGGGTCAATGAATTGCTGCGCGCCTTCGCCTTCAAAATCATGTTCGGCAGCAACGGCATCGTCAACGACGCGCTCATCTGGGTCGGCGTAATCGACCAGCCGTATGACTTCATCCGCAACAGCGTGGCGCTTTACTCAGGCTTGAGTTACGCCTACATCCTGCTGATGATTTTCCCCATCTACAACGCGGTCGAGAGCCTCGACAAAAACCAAATCGAAGCGGCGCGCGACCTCGGCTCGCCGTGGTGGCGCATCCACAAACGCGTGGTCATCCCGCACGCCAAACCCGGCATCACCTCGGGCTGCACGATGGTCTTCATGCTGACCGCCGGCGCGCTGGCGGCGCCGCAAATCCTCGGCGGACCGAGCAGTTTGTGGTTCACGCAAATCATATATCAAGCGTTCAACCAAGCCGGCAACTGGGCGCGCGGCTCGGCCTACGCCATCATCCTGCTGGTGGTGTGCATCATCTTCGTGTTGCTGATGATGCGCGTGTTCAAGGTCAAACTCGGGGAAATCGCGCGATGATTCTGACCGCCGACCGCGTGCGAAAATTCTTCGTGCTGTTTTTTGTCATCGGCTTTTTCATCTACCTGTTCGGGCCGCTGCTCATCATGAGCGTGACCGCGTTCAACAGCTCCGCGTTCCCGCGCATGGCGCCGTTTGAATGCTTCACGGTGGAATGGTTTCAAGTGCTCGCCAACGACGACAAACTGGTCGAAGGCTTGCGCAACAGTTTCTTTATCGGCATCGGCGTGGTGCTGCTGGCGGTGCCGCTGGGACTCGCCGGCGCGCTCATGCTGACCCAGGTCAAGGAGCGCGTGCGACCGTGGTATTACACCATCGTCATCTCGCCGATTCTCGTCCCCGGCGTGGTGCTGGGCATCTCAACGCTGCTGTTCTGGGACCGCATCGGCACGATGTTCGGCGCCTCCCGCGAGTCGTTGTTCTACGACGGGTTCTTCCTCACCATCATCGGGCAAGCCACCTTCATCTCCGCCTACACCATGCTGGTCTTCATCTCGCGGCTGCAGCGCTTCGACCTGTCGCAGGAGGAAGCGGCGCTCGACTTGGGCGCGACCCACGTGCAGACCTTTCGCAAAATTCTATTGCCATTCCTGAAACCGGCGATTATGTCGGCGGCGGTGTTGGCGTTCCTGGCGTCGTTTGAAAACTACAACACCACGGTGTTCACCATCATCTCGGAAAGCACGCTGACCACCTTCCTCGCCGGCAAAGTGCGCCACGGCATCAACCCGTCCATCAGCGCGCTCGCGGTGATTATCGTGTTGATTACGCTGTTCGGCGCGGCGTTGCACGAAGTGCTCAAGCGCAGGGAAGCGGCGGCGGCAAAAGAAACCATCCGCATCGTCAAAGGCGAGCAGGCGCACCGCAAACGCGCCACGCCGTTTATGCTCGACCCGGCGGTCATCCTGATTCTGCTGGTGTTCGCCGCCGGGCTCGGTAGCGCGTATCTCGCCGGCACCGTGGGCGTGACCGAATGCAAGGCGCAGGTCAAGGCGGAAAAAATCCAGCGCACCCAGGAGCGCATCAAGCAGCGCGAAGCCAGGGCGATGTTTCGCAACGCCCCGGCGGCTTCGGAGGCGGCGGGGCAGCAGCAGATTCAGAGCGCCGACAAATCGGAGCGCGCCGGCGTGTCGCAATTCCAAAGCATCTTCAGCACCGGCAATCTGCAAGAGCAAGCCGGCACCGGCGATGACCAAAGCGAGGCGGAAGCGCCCGAAACCGAAAGCGAAGAATCGCCCCCCGCCGGCACGGAAAATTTCAACAGCATTTTTGACCCGCAGAATTTGAACAAGCAGGTCAACCCCGACGCCGCGCAATAGTCGCGGCGGCGCGCGCTCCGCATTCGCCATGAGTATCGTCACCACCTGCATCGGCGCCTATCCGAAACCCGGCTATGTGAAATTGCCGGACTGGTTCAACGTCGCGGCGGGACCCGACACCGCCGAGCCGACCCAGCGCTGGGCGGACGCCATGCGGCGGATGGGCGAAGATGCCGAAGCCATCATCGCGCGCGGCGTCGAGGAGGTGGTCGGGGAGCAGATTGAAGCCGGCATCGACATTCCGACCGACGGCGAGGTTCCGCGCGAAAACTACATTCACTACCACTGCCGCCACCTCAACGGTTTTGATTTCGACAACCTCACCGAGAAGGCGGTGCGCGGCGGCACCTATTCGGCAAGCCTGCCGACCATCCGCGGGCCCGTTTCCGCCACGCGCGAGTTTCTGCCGGCGGACTGGCGGCGCGCCCAGGGTTTCTCGGACAAGCCGGTTAAGATCACCATGCCGGGTCCCATGACCATCGCCGACACCAACTACGACGCCTACTACCACGACCCCCAAAAACTGGGCGCCGACCTGGCGGCGGCGCTCAACTCGGAAGTGCTGGCGCTCGCCGAAGCCGGCTGCCGGTATATCCAAATCGATGAGCCGGTGTTCGCCCGGCGCCCCGCCGATGCGCTCGCCTACGGTGTGGAAAACCTGGAAAGGGCGTTCCACGGCTGCCCCGCCCAAGTCACGCGCACGGTGCACATGTGCTGCGGCTACCCCGACCGCCTCGACCGCGACGACTACCCCAAAGCCGAGCCGCAAGCCTATCTGCAAATCGCCGACGCGATGGAGGACTCTTCCGTGCAGTGGCTATCCATCGAAGACGCCCACCGCCACAACGACCTCGCGCTGCTGGAGCGCTTTGCGACCACCACCGTGATTTTCGGCGCGGTCGCCATCGCGCGTAGCCGCGTCGAGCCAGTCGAAGAAATCCGCGCGCGTTTATGCGATGCGTTGAACCACATCGACAAAGCGCGGCTGGTGGCGGCGCCCGACTGCGGCCTGGGACTGCTGGGGCGCGATCTGGCGCGCGAAAAAATGCGCAACCTCAGTGCCGCGGCAAAGAGCATTTAGCCGCCGCGCAGGCTGGTTTTGCCTGCTCTGCCCGCTACTGTTTGGCGCGCCCGCCGCCGGCGACGGCAGCGTCCCCGGCTGGAACAAACTGGTCTATCTCACCTACCGCGTGGAAGTCACCAACTACTGCGGCCTAACCACCGAGCGCGTCATCGCCGGCTTTCGCCTGCAACGCAACAATCTGCTAAACAAATACAACCTCACCCCCCCACAAATCCAAAGCGCCCGCAACGAAGCATGGAGCCTTGCCCACAAAGAATGGGATAATCGCGGCCTCGGCGGATTCAAACCCTGGTGCCGCCGCGACGCCACACGCTACGCCGAAGAGTTTGTCAACGAGTTGCACGCTCAGTGAATTGGGGCTGCCTCAGGCAACGCGGGAATCCGCTCCCGGTGGCGGTGAAAAATTGCGGATGACCGGCTGAGAAGGCGAAGCGCATTTAGATAGACGGTTCCCAAAACAAAGCGGGCTAACTGCTTGATTAACCAATTTTTAAGACCCCGCAACCGGCTCGGGCGGGCGAGTTATTCACAACCGGGGCGGGGGCGTGGTGTTTTTTGTAGTTTAGCAATCATCTCTGTTTTCACATCTTAATTTATCGGCGTAACCTTTTGTTTTTATTAGATTATCCTGTTTTTGGTGAAAATTTAGGCAGGCACCGCTTTGAGCGCCGGAGGGATTTTAACGGCACAAGCGGGGCTCATTTATGCACAGAGTTATCCACAGATTCTGTGAGTAACCCGCGCGCCGATGAGGGCGCCCGCCGACGGTCGGTCAGCCGCCCCGCCAACCCCCGCCGCCAGCCCCATGTCCGGTGAGCGCCGGGGGGTTGTTCAGGTGGCGGTTCCGGCGCCGCTGAGGCGTTTGTTCGACTATCGTTGCGACGGCGGCGGTCTCGCGCCGGGCGTGCGGGTGCGGGTGCCGTTTGGTAGCCGCACGGCGGTCGGCGTGGTGGTTTCCAACGCGCCCGCGCAGGGCGCCCGCCGGCTGAAGCGCATCAGCGAGGCGCTGGACACCGAGAGCCTGTTCGGCGAGGCGTTGCTCGACCTGCTGATTTGGGCGGCGCGCTACTACCACCATCCGCCGGGCGAGGCGTTGCAGACCGCCTTGCCGGTCGCGTTGCGCAAGGGCAAGGCGCTGACCGACCCGACCCACCGCCGGTTCATACGGGCGCTCGAGCCGGCGGCGGGCGGCGGAGATACGGTGGCGGGGGCGCAAGACGCGCTTGGTCGGGCGCCTTTGCAGACACGCCTATACCGGGACTTGCGCGGCGCCGGCTGGGTCGATGCGGTAGCGTTTGGCAAGCGTTTTCCGGGCAGCGCCGATGCGTTGCGGCGGTTGCAACAAAAGGGGCTGGTTGAGGCCGCCGTGCGCCCGCTCCCGCCGGACACGCCTCGCCCCGCCGCCAGCCGGGTGGAACTCAACCCGCAGCAGCGAAATGCGGTCGATGCCATCAATCGCTCGGCGGGCCGCTTCGGGTCATTCCTGCTGCACGGCGTCACCGGCAGCGGCAAAACCGAGGTCTATCTGGAAGCCGCGCAGCGGTGCATCGCCGGCGGCGGGCAAGCGCTGATACTGGTGCCGGAAATCTCGCTCACGCCGCAACTGGTGGCGCGCGTCCGCGAGCGACTCGGCGGCGGCGTGTGCGTGCTGCACTCGGCGCTCTCCGTCGAGCAACGCTACCGCGCGTGGTGGCTCGCCCGCGAGGGCCACGCGGCGGCGGTGCTCGGCACGCGCTCGGCGGTTTTCACGCCGCTGAAATCGCCCGGTCTAATCTTGGTGGACGAGGAGCACGACATTTCCTACAAACAGCGCGACGGGTTTCGTTATCACGCGCGGGATTTGGCGATACAGCGCGCCAGCATGGAAAATATCCCGGTGGTGCTGGGCTCGGCGACGCCGTCGATGGAAACCCGCCACAACGCCCGGCGGGGCAAGCACGAATTGCTGGTTCTCGACCGCCGCGTCGGCGAGGCCGGATTGCCGCGCATCGACTTCATCGACCTCAAACAACACCGTCCGGTCGATGGCTTCTCCACGCCCCTGCTGCGCGCCATCGAACAACGCCTCGCGCGGCGCGAGCAGTCCATCATCTTCCTCAACCGGCGCGGATTTGCGCCCACCGCCCAGTGCCAGCAGTGCGGCTGGCAGGCGGGTTGCGAGCGTTGCGATGCGCGCCTGACCTACCACCGCGACCGCGAGCAGTTTCAATGCCACCACTGCGGGCGCGCCGGCAAGGCGGTAATGGTGTGCGCGGAATGCGGTGCGCCGCTCTTCCTGGCGGGCGCCGGCACGCAGCGGCTGGAGCGCCGTCTGCGGGAAAAATTTCCCGAGGCGCGCATCAGCCGGCTCGACCGCGACCGCGTGACCACGCAGGACAAACTCGAACGCGAACTCGAAGCCATTCGCCGCGGCGAGACCGACATCATCATCGGCACCCAGTTGATTGCCAAGGGGCACGACTTCTCCGCGGTGACGCTGGTCGGCGTCATCAACTCCGACCAGGGGCTGTATAGCATCGATTTTCGCGCCCCGGAATACCTCTTCCAGCAGTTGACCCAGGTGTCGGGACGCGCCGGGCGGGCGGCGTCGCCGGGCGAGGTGCTGGTGCAGACCGCGCACCCGAACCACCCCATCCTGCAAGCCATGCGCCAACACGATTTTGAGCGCTTTGCCCACCACTGCACCGAGGAGCGCCGCGCCGCCCAATGCCCGCCGTTCAGCCACTTCGCGCTATGGCGCGCGGAATCCACACACCCCACCGCCGCGCTAAAATTCCTCCACCACACCGCCGCGGTGGGCAAACGAATGTTGGCGCAAGCATCGGGGGAGTTAGACCGCGTACAAATCATGGACGCGGTCATATCCCCAATGGAAAAACGCGCCGGTCGATACCGCGCACAGTTAATGGTACGCAGCAACCACCGCGGGCAGTTGCACCGGCTGCTACCCGCTTGGCTTGAGTTAATCGAAAACGATCCGCAGTCGCGGCGTGCTAGGTGGTCGATTGATGTTGACCCGATGGAGATGTTTTGATGGGTGGTGTTTTGTCTTTCTGCTACTACTCGTCATTCTCGAACGGTAGAGAGTAGGGAGCCCCCCACTTCGTCATTCTCGAACGATAGAAAAATAAGGAGCGCCAGCGACTATATTTTTCATCGCCTTCGGGAATCTCCCTAAGGCTAGCGTGGACTTTACCGAAGCCCGTTCCAACCTTAGGGAGATTCCCGAGGACGCAAGTGTCCGTAAGCCGCCGCTTAAAAGAAAAAGCGCGGCGGCAACGGACACTAACGCTCGAGAATGACGAGTTATATACCCGTCATTCTCGAACGATAGAAAAATAAGGAGCGTCAGCGACTATATTTTTGTTTGTATCATCCCTGATACAAACCCTTCGGGCTACGCGAAAATCCGCTCCGGGCGGATTTTTCATCGCCTTCGGGAATCTCCCTAAGGCTAGCGTGGACTTTGGCGAAGCCCGTGCCAATCTTAGGGAGATTCCCGAGGACGTAAGTGTCCGTAAGCCGCCGCTAAAAGAAGAAGCGCGGCGGCAACGGACACTAACGCTCGAGAATGACGAGTTATTGGGAATGACGGGTGGGGTTTTTTATACCGCCCCCGACACAAACCCCTCCAACCACGCGAAAATCCGCGCGATGTTAACTATAATGCGCGGATGCGTGAACGTCTGACTATTATTCGCCCCGACGACTGGCATGTGCATTTGCGGCGGGGGGGGATTTTGGGGGGGGTGGTGGGGCATAGTGCGGCTCGGTTTGGGCGGGTGGGGGTGATGCCTAATTTGTCGCCGCCTATTACCACCGTTGCTCAGGCGCTTGAGTATCGTGCTGAGATTGTGGCGGCGGCCACCACCACCACCGCAACAACGACACCGACGGCGAACACCGAATTCAACCCGCTGATGTCGCTGTATCTAACCGACCATACGCACCCCCAAGAAGTGGTTGAGGCGGCGGGGCGGGCGGAGATTATTGCTTACAAACTTTATCCGGCGGGGGTGACCACGCATTCCGAGGGCGGGGTGAGGCGGGTTAGCGCGGTGATGCCGGTGCTGGAGGCGATGGCGGAGGAGGGGTTGGTGTTGCAGGTGCATGCCGAGGTGAGCGACCCCGACGTCGATGTCTTTGACCGCGAGGCGGTGTTTATCGAGCAGGTTCTCGCGCCCCTGCACCGCGAAATTCCCGGCCTCAAAATCGTGCTTGAGCACGTGACCACCGAGGAGGGCGTCGCGTTCGTCAAGCAGGCGGGCGGGAATGTCGCGGCGACCATCACCGCGCATCACTTGCTGTTCAACCGCAACGAGATGTTCCGCGGCGGCTTCCGCCCGCACGCTTACTGCCTGCCGGTGGCAAAGCGCGAACGCCACCGGCGCGCGTTGCTCGATGCCGCCACCGGCGCCGACCGCTCGTTCTTTCTCGGCACCGACAGCGCGCCCCACACCCGGCGCGCCAAGGAAAGCGACTGCGGCTGCGCCGGCATTTACTCGGCGCATGCGGCGGTGGAATTGTATGCCGAGGTGTTTGAGGGCATGGGCGCGCTCGACAAACTGGAGGGCTTTGCCAGCCGGCACGGCGCCGACTTTTACGGCTTGGCGCACAATGCCGGGAAGTTGACGCTGGAAAAAAAGGCGTGGCAAGTTGCGCCCGTCTATGCGCTCGGCGGACAGGATGAAATCGTCCCGCTGCGCGCCGGGGAAACGGTGGCTTGGTCGGTGGCGACGGCGCTCGCTTGAAAAACGCCGCGGGTTACTCGGATTACTGAAAGCCTGCGGTCGGGTTTTCCACTCGCGTCCGGTCGATGGCGACTTCCGCGCCGCGCCGAATCGTGCTCAGCAACTGCTGATACATTCCGTCGCCGTCGCGCTCGCGCAACTGCTCCTCCAGAAAGGCGCGCTGGAATTCGTCGATGCTGTCGATGTCCCCCGGAATCACTTCGTTGAGCGCATACACCGCGTAGTCGCCGTTGTCGAGCGCCACGCCGGCATACGCCGCCGCGCCCGGCTCCGGGGCGGCGTGCGCGAACACCGCATCGCCCAGTGTCGCCAGATTGTCCGGCACCAAGTCGCGCGTCTCGGCGAGGGCATCGGATTCCAGTTGCTGCGCTTCCAGCAGCGCGTCCCAGTCGCCCTCGCCGCCGCTCAAATCCGCCACCAGTTGCTCGCCCAACTCCCTGGTTTTCTGCGCCGACTTCTGCAGGATGAGGCGCGCCACGATGTCGTCGCGCACTTCGTCAAACGACTTCGTGCGCGCCGCCTCGTAGTCGCGTTTGCGGAGCGCCACCAGGCGGTCAAAGCCGAGTTCGATGGCGGCGCTGTTGAGGTCGTCGTTGAGCACATCCTCGCTGAACGCCGCGCGCCGCACGCGCACTTCGCCGGCAAGCCCCTCGCCGCCGTCCGCGGTAAACCAGTCGGTTTGCCGGACTTCAAGCCCCAGTTGCGCGGCGGCGGTGGCGAGGCTCTCCGGGTCTTCAAACACCAGATTCTCGAAGGTCTCGCCGAGTTCGGCGAACAGGTTTTCGGCTTGCGCGCGCCGCGCATCTTCGGCGACTTCCTCGCGCACTTCCTCGAACGGCTTTTGGCGCTCTTCGCGCAACTCGGTCAACTTGATGAGGTGATAGCCGAAGCGGGTCTCCACGGGTCCGCGGATTTCGTCTTCTGCCATGTCGAACACCGCCTCTTCAAACGGCGCGACCATCTGCCCGCGCGCGACCACGCCGAGGTCGCCGCCCCGGTCTTTGGAGCCGGGGTCGCCGGAATGTTGCTTCGCCAACTCGGCAAAATCCGCCCCGGCGCGCGCCTCGGCGAGCACCGCCTCGGCGGCGGCGCGCATCTCATCACGCTCGTCTTCATCGGCGGACGGCTCGATGCTGAACAGAATGTGGCTTGCCTTGCGGGTCTCGGCTTGCTTGTAGCGCCCGCTGGTCTGCTCGTAGGTCTCGCTGATTTCGGCTTCCGTGGGCTCAATGTCGGCGGCTAAATCAGCCACGCTGAGTTCAATGTAGTCCGCCTTGATGCGCGCCGGCGCCTCAAAGGCGGTCAGGTTGTCTTCGTAGAGTTGCTCGGCTTCGGCGTCGTCGATTTCAAACTCGGCTTCGAAGCGCTCCGCCGGCAGAATCGCGTAGTTGGTTTTCCGCGTCTGCGCCTGCAACATCAGCAGCCGGTTGACCTCCTGCTCGGTGACGAACGACGAGTCGCCGACCGCCACCGCCAGTTGCTCGATCGCGGCGTTTTGCCGCTCCCGCGCTTCATAGACCTGGGTGGTGTAGCCGTTGGAGCGCAACAGGTCGCGGTATAGGGCGGGGTCAAACCGCCCGTCGCGCAAAAACGCCGGGGTGGATTCGATGCGCTGTTTCAGCCGCTCATCGGACAGGCGGTAATCGTGCTCGCGGACATACTGGCTGACCAGCCGACCGGCGATCATCGACTCCATCACCTCGTTGCGCATGGCGGCGCTCTCCAGCAGCGCGGGGTCAACATTGCCTTCCGACTGGCTGAGCAACGCCTGGCGCTGGCGCGACAACTCGTTGAGGTAGGAATACAGCGGGATTTCCTCACCGTTGACCGTCGCCACGGGGGCGTCGGACGGGTCGCCGAAATACGACTGGATTCCCCACAGCGCGAACGGAATCGTAATCAGAATAACGATAACCCACGCCAGCCAGCCGGTGGCGCGCTCTCTAATTTGCGTCAGCATTTGGTTTTCTTGCGGGACGGGTTTGGTGGCATCACAACGGCGGCGGCTCCATAAAAGAAAGCGAGACGAAAACGTCTCGCGTTCTTTTTCTGGCGGAACGGACGGGACTCGAACCCGCGACCCCCGGCTTGACAGGCCGGTATTCTAACCAACTGAACTACCGCTCCTGTAACAATGGTGGGCGCTGCAGGGCTCGAACCTGCGACTTTCGCCTTGTAAGGGCGACGCTCTCCCAGCTGAGCTAAGCGCCCGGCTCAGCGCTCGAAAAGACGCGCTAGTTGACGGCCTCCTTCAAGCCTTTGCCGGCTTTGAATTTGGGCACGACGGTGGCCGCGATGTTGATGGTTTCGCCGGTGCGCGGATTGCGCCCGGTGCGCGCCGCACGGTCGGTGGTTGAAAATGTCCCGAAACCGATTAGCGAAACGGTGTTGCGGTTGGACAGAGCGTTGGTGATGGCATCAAACATCGCATCCACCGCGCCAGCCGCATCGGTTTTTGTCAGGCTTGCGCGCGATGCGACCGCATCAATCAGTTCAGCTTTATTCATAATACTGTTTCCTCTTGCTTGGAGTTTAATAAATCAGATTAATTGACATCTAACAAATACAACAAGTATAAAGCGCAGTGCTTCCAAAGCGCGGTGCTTCCGAAGCAGATTCAGCATTGTCCGCGCCTGTGCGAGCGCAATCATAATGAAACCGGCAGGCTAATACAACCGCCGATTACCATCATTTTCCGCCATTTTTCGTTCTTTTTTCGTCATTTTTTCGCCCATTGCCCCGACATTTTGCCGCCCGAAAAGCCGAAAAACCTCGCCCGACGGCATATTTCTGGGCTTTTTCCGCCGTAACTGGTTGATATTAAAGGGAACTATCAAGCAAGGCTGACAACCCCAACAAAACAACACCTCGTCATTCCCTCCTACTTCGTCATTCTCGAGCGTTAGTGTCCGTTGCCGCCGCGCTTTTTCTTTTAAGCGGCGGCTTACCGGACACTTGCGTCCTCGGGAATCTCCCTAAGATTGGCACGGGCTTTGTTGGAGTTCACGGTAGACTTAGGGAGATTCCCGAAGGTGATGAAAAATATAGTCGCTGGCGCTCCTTATTTTTCTATCATTCGAGAATGACGAAGTTGGGGCTCCTTATTTTTCTATCATTCGAGAATGACAGGTATATAACTCGTCATTCTCGAGCGTTAGTGTCCGTTGCCGCCGCGCCTTTTCTTTTAAGCGGCGGCTTACGGACACTTGCGTCCTCGGGAATCTCCCTCAGACTGGCACGGGCTTGAACAAAGCGGGCGAAGCAGGCGGCGGGTAAGCCGCCATTCCCGCTTTCTGGCAAGCGAGAAACCCAAACCCCGCCATTCCGGCAGTCTTTTGAGCCGGAAAAATCCGCCGGGAGCGGATTTTCGCGTAGCCCGAAGGGCGCGTATCAGGGATGATACGCGCAATCCAGTGTCTTAGATGTGTGGCGTTAGCACGAAAGACATGGATTCCGGATACGAAGAAAATATAGTCGCTGTCGCTCCTTATTTTCTACCGTTCCGGAATGGCGGGGTTGGGGCTTTGTTTGGGCTCAGCGCTAACCTTAGGGAGATTCCCGAGGTCGTAAGTGTCCGTAAGCCGCCGCAAGAAGAAGCGCGGCGGCAAACGGACACTAACGCTCGAGAATGACGGGTACTTGGGAATGACGAAGTTGGGCTAATGAGCAATAACACCCGACCCCGCCGGCTCTTTTTTCTTTCGGCGGTTTTTTGCTTCCGGTTTGCCTGCCTCAGTTTTAGCACAGGGAGTCGTTTCAAGCGCCAGTTCAATCACCTCGTCAATCCATTTGACCGGCATGATTTTCAATTCGCGGCGGATTTTTTCTGGGATTTCTTGTAATTCTCGGAAATTTTTACTTGGAATCAGCGCGGTCTTCAGCCCCGCGCGGTGCGCCGCCAGCAGTTTTTCCTTGAGACCGCCGATTGGCAGCACTTCGCCGCGCAGCGTGATTTCGCCGGTCATGGCGACATTCGACCACACCGCGATGCCGGTCAGCGCCGAGATAATCGCGACGCACATGCCGATGCCCGCGCTGGGCCCGTCTTTGGGGGTCGCGCCTTCGGGGACGTGAATGTGGATGTCCTGCGTCTGGTGGAAGCGCGCGTCGATGCCCCACTGCACGCTGTGGCTTCTGACCACGCTAATCGCCGCGGAAATGGATTCCTGCATGACATTGCCGAGTTTGCCGGTGTACAGGTGCTTGCCCTTGCCCGGCATGACCACGGCTTCGATGGTCAGCAACTCGCCGCCCGCTTCGGTCCAGGCGAGTCCGGCGACCTGCCCGATTTTGTTCTGCTGCTCAATATCGCTTCGGCGGTAGCGTTTGACCCCGAGATATTTTTCCAGCCGCCCCGGCGTGATGCTAACCTTTTTCTTTTTCTTGTTGAGCAGGAATTCCTTCACCACCTTGCGGAAGATTTTCGCGATTTCCCGCTCCAGATTGCGCACCCCCGCCTCGCGCGTCCAAGACGCAATGATTTCCTTGACGGCTTTGTCGCTGACGCTGACTTCGGTCGCTTTCAAGCCGTTGTTGATGCGCTGTTTCGGCAGCAGGTAGCGGTCGGCGATTTCGCATTTCTCCTCTTCGGTATAGCCGGAAATGCGAATCACCTCCATACGGTCGAGCAACGGGCTCGGAATGTTGAGGGTGTTGGCGGTGGCGATGAACATCACATCGGACAGGTCGTAATCCACTTCCAGATAGTGGTCGCCGAAGGTGTGGTTTTGCTCCGGGTCGAGCACCTCGAGCAACGCCGATGACGGGTCACCGCGAAAATCCATCGACATTTTGTCCACTTCGTCGAGCATAAACAACGGATTGCGCGCCTTGCCCTTCGCCAGATTTTGGATGACCTTGCCCGGCATCGAGCCGATATAGGTGCGGCGGTGGCCGCGGATTTCCGCTTCGTCGCGCACGCCGCCGAGCGACATCCGCAGGAATTTGCGGTTGGTGGCGCGCGCGATGGACTGCCCCAGAGAGGTCTTGCCGACGCCGGGCGGACCGACCAGACACAAAATCGCCGCCTTGGATTTCTTCACCCGCTGCTGCACCGCCAGATATTCCAAAATCCGGTCTTTGACCTTCTCCAATCCGTAATGGTCTTCGTCCAAAATTTTCTGGGCTTTGACCAGGTCTTTGGAGATGCGGCTCTGTTTCTTCCACGGCACCGCCAGCAGCCAGTCAATGTAGTTGCGCACCACGGTCGCCTCAGCCGACATCGGCGACATCATTTTCAGTTTCTTGAGTTCGTTCTCGGCTTTGCCGCGCGCCTCGGCGGACATGCCGGAGTCGGCGATTTTGCGCGCCAGTTCGTCGGTCTCGTTGGGCACGTCCTCCATCTCCCCCAACTCCTTCTGAATCGCCTTCATCTGCTCGTTCAGATAGTATTCGCGCTGGCTTTTTTCCATCTGTTTTTTGACGCGCGTGCGAATCCGTTTTTCCACCTCCAGCAAGTCAATCTCCGAATCCATCACGCCGAGAATGTGCTCCAAACGCTCCGCGGCGCCGGTCAGTTCCAGGATTTTTTGCTTGGCGTCGTTTTTAAGGTTGAGGTGGGCGGCGATGGTGTCGCCGATGCGCCCCGGCGTGTCGATGCCGGCGAGCGAAGTGAGAATCTCCGGCGGAATCTTCGGGTTGAGTTTGACATAGCGCTCAAACTCGCCGGCGACCGCGCGCACCAGAACGTCTAATTCACGCGCCGATTCACGAGACGCGACATGCGTGTCATCCATCAGCATCGCCTCGCAGGCGAAACCGGCTTCGTCATCGTCCGGGTCGTGGGTGAAACGCACGATGCCCGCGCGCTGCTCGCCTTCGACCAGCACCTTGACCGTGCCATCGGGCATCTTCAGCAGTTGCAGAATCGCCGCCACGGTGCCGACGCGGTAAATGTCGTCCGGCGTCGGCGAATCCTGCGTGGCGTCTTTCTGCGCCACCAGCAAAATGCTCTTGTCGCTGCGCATGGCGGTCTCCAACGCCGCAATCGAGCGCGCGCGCCCGACGAACAACGGAATCACCATATGCGGAAAAACCACCACATCGCGCAGCGGCAGCACCGGCAGGTCGGCGGAGGGGGTCAGGACGGGGGCGGGGTTGGGCATGAATTAGGGCGGCGGCGGCAGGCTCAGCGAATCAGCGACTCAGCGACTCAAGAAGACGCACCGGCGGCCACTTTCCCCTTGTCCTCTTGATAGACATACAGGGGGCGCGAGCCCTCGGTGATGACCGACTCGTCCACGATGACTTTCTTGATGCCGTGGATGGTCGGCAGTTCATACATCGTTTCCAGCAGCGCGTTTTCGAGAATGGAGCGCAGACCGCGCGCGCCGGCTTTGCGCTCCATCGCCTTTTTGGCAATCTGGCGCAACGCGTCGGGGCGGAACTCCAAATCAACCCCTTCGAGCGCGAGCAGTTTGGCGTATTGCTTGGTGAGCGCGTTGCGCGGCTCGGTGAGAATGCGCACGAGCGCGTCCTCGTCCAACTCCTCAAGCGTGGACACCACCGGCAGGCGTCCGATGAATTCGGGAATCAAGCCGTATTTAATCAAGTCTTCCGGCTCCATATCCTGCAACAATTCATTGGCGCGCTCATCGGCGGATTTTTCCTTGATGTCGGCGCCGAAGCCGATGCCGGATTTTTCGGTGCGCCGCTGGATGACCTTCTCCAACCCCGCGAACGCGCCGCCGCAGATGAACAGAATGTTGCGCGTGTCCACCTGCATAAACTCCTGCTGCGGATGCTTGCGCCCGCCCTGCGGCGGAATGGAGGCGACCGTCCCCTCAATCAGTTTCAACAACGCCTGCTGCACGCCTTCGCCGGACACATCGCGGGTAATGGACGGGTTGTCCGCCTTGCGCGAAATCTTGTCGATTTCATCGATATAGACGATGCCAATCTGCGCTTTCTCAATTTCGTAGTCGCAGGTTTGCAGCAGTTTCTGGATGATGTTCTCGACATCCTCGCCGACATAACCCGCCTCGGTCAGCGTGGTGGCGTCGGCCATAGTGAACGGCACGTTGAGTTGCCGCGCGAGGGTTTCCGCCAGCAGCGTCTTGCCCGAGCCGGTGGGCCCAATCAGCAGGATATTGCTCTTGGAAATATCCACCTCATCGGTCGCCTCCTCGTTTTCGATGCGCTTGTAGTGGTTATACACCGCCACCGACAGCGTCTTCTTGGCGGTCTGTTGGCCAATCACATAGTCATCCAAAATGGCGTGGATTTCCGGCGGGGTGGGGAAGCCGCCGCTGCGCTCGCCGGCGCCGGCGTCGGCGTCGGTTTCCTCGCCGATGATTTCGTTGCACAAATCAACGCATTCGTCGCAGATGAACACCGACGGACCCGCAATCAACTTGCGGACTTCGTGCTGACTCTTGCCGCAGAACGAGCAATACAGCAACTTTTCACCTGTGGCGGGGGTGTCTTCGGGCACTAAAAATGGGCGCGGTGGATGGCGCGATTTACCGGAATGTCCCTAGATTGCAGGGTTTGGCGGGTTTTTTCAACTTTTTTCGCTACGATTTCTGGTATTCCCGCTCGCTCAACACCGAATCGATGATGCCGTATTCGGTGGCTTCGGCGGCGCTCAGGAAGTAATCGCGGTCGGTGTCTTCCTGGATTCGGTCGGGGGATTGCCCGGTGTGTTGGACGAAAATGCGGTTGAGTTTCTCGCGCGTGGCGAGGATTTCGCGGGTGTGGATTTCAATGTCGGACGCCTGCCCCTGCGAGCCGCCCATCGGCTGGTGAATCATCACGCGCGAATGCGGCAGGGCGTGGCGCTTCTGCGGCGCCCCGCCGGCGAGAATAAGCGCGCCCATGCTGGCGGCTTGACCGATGCACACGGTGCTGACCGCCGGGCGAATAAACTGCATGGTGTCGTAAATCGCCAAGCCCGACGACACCACCCCGCCGGGGCTGTTGATATACAACGAGATGTCTTTTTCCGGGTTTTCCGATTCAAGGAAGAGCAACTGCGCGACGATGAGGTTCGCCATCTGGTCTTCAAACTGCCCGACCAAAAACACCACGCGCTCCTTGAGCAGCCGCGAATAAATATCATACGAGCGCTCCCCCCGACCGGTGTTCTCAACCACCATCGGCACGAGGTTCAAGTTACGCGTTGCGTCGGTTTCAGGTTTCGTCATTTGTCTCGGGCGTGTCTCGGGAGGGCAAGCGGGGGAATATAAGGAATCTGCGGCGGGATAGCAAGCGGTGAGCACGCCGGCGCGGGGTAGGGAGCGCCCCAACTTCGTCATTCTCGAGCGTTAGCGCCCGTTGCCGCGTAGCGGCTTACGGGCGCTTACGACCTCGGGAATCTCCCTAAGACTACCGTGAATTCCAACAAAGCCCCCGCCGTCATTCCCGCAGGAGCAGCCTGTGTAAAAACTCTCCGCATATCGAAAGGGTGGGAAAATATTCCTCAAAATCGCATAAAAACAGGGTCGAGATGGGAAACTTATCCCTTTTTATGCGAGTTTTTGCTATGTCGGTGGGAAAATTTTTCATGCGCCGCTTTATTTTTGGAGTTTTTACACTGCCTGAGGAGGCGGGAACCCAGTCGCCACGGATGGCAGACTACCATCACCGCCGACACTAAAAAGACGCGCCGCCTGCTTCGCCCGCTCCGTTTGAATCCGTGCCAACCTTAGGGAGATTCCCGAGGTCGCAAGTGTCCGTAAGCCGCCGCTTAAAAGAAAAAGCGCGGCGGCAACGGACACTAACGCTCGAGAATGACGAGTTGTAGGGAATGACGGCGTAGGCAACCCCCCTCCGTCATTCCCGCAGAGCATGCCCCCGCAGTGTGCTAGCGAGCGTGGTCGTGATCGCCACCACCCCCCTGCAAATCCATCAACTCATTGAATCCCACCTTTTTTTCAACCACGGTGGCGGTTTCCAGCATTCGGGCTACTAGTTGTTCTTCCAGCAGCATCGACTCGACCGGCTCCAGGCGCGCGGGGTCGGCGTAATACCAGTTGACCATCTCTTGGTGGCGGTGTTCGTCGTCGTGCCCGCCGGTGTGGACGGCGGCCATCTCTTCTATTTTTTGGCGAACCACCGCGCCGTCGGCTTTCAAGCCGGCTTTTTCTATGATGTCTCTGGCGATTAAGCCGAGGACGATTCGGCGTTTGGCTTCCGCCGCTAGCGCTTCGCGTTCGATTTCGCCCGCTTCCTGCGCCGGCAGTCCTTGCGCCGTCAGCCGTTGGTTGAGCGCTTGCAGCCGCCGGTCGATTTCGCCTTCCACCAGCGCTTTGGGCACCTCGATGGGGTTGGCTTCGAGCAGTTCATTCATAACTCGGTCGCGGATGACTGAGCGCGTGTGCGCCGCCAGTTCGCGCTTCAAGCCGGCTTCGATTTGCTCGCGCATTGTTGCCATGCCGCCTTCCGCGATGCCCATTTTTTCGGCGAACGCATTGTCCAACGCAGGCAGCACCGGACGCTCCACCGCCTTCACCGCCACCGCAAACTCGACCGCCTTGCCCGCCACTTCCGCGCCGGGATAATCTTCGGGAAAGGTGAAGGCGACTTGCTTCGACTCGCCGGCGGAGACACCGCTCAGGGCGGCATCGAACGCCTCCAACATCACCCCCTCGCCGAGCATAAACTGATGCCCCTCCGCCGAGCCGCCGGCGAAGGGCGCGCCGTCGATTTTGCCGTCAAAGTCGATGGTCAGCCGGTCGCCTTTTTCCGCCGCCCCTTCGCGGGCGGTGAACTCGGCGTTGCGTTTGCGAATGTCTTCAAGGGTCTGCTCGACCTCGGCGGCGCCGACTTCGCACACCGGCTTTTCGATGGTCCTGCCGGCAAGCGTGGGCGAGGGGATTTCCGGGAACAACTCGATGGTGGCGACATACTGAAAATCATCGCCCGCCACGAACGGCTTGGGCTCAATCGACACCAAACCCGCCGGCACGATTTCTTCCTTGCCGAGCGCCTCGCGGTAACTGTCGTTGATGGTGTCGCTGATGACCTCGTTGGTCACCTGCTCGCCGTAGCGCTTGACGATGATGTTGTGCGGCGCTTTTCCGGGCCTGAAACCGGGGATGCGCGCGCGCTTGCCGACGCTGCGCAGGCGCTCCTCGATTTTCCGGTTCACCTCGGCGTGAGGAATCGACACCGTCAACTTGCGCTCAATCGCGCCGGATTTTTCAACCGATACTTGCATGTCGCTCTAACTGATTAAGTCACTCGGGTGGTGAGTAAGGTATGGGCACTCTTCGGCAATACGCGATAATACGCGCCGGCGATGGTGCGAAAGGAGAGACTCGAACTCTCACGCCTTGCGGCACTGGAACCTAAATCCAGCGCGTCTACCAATTCCGCCACTTTCGCTCATCGCTGCAAGCCGCAAACCGTGGTGGGCCGTGTAGGGCTCGAACCTACGACCCGCTGATTAAGAGTCAGCTGCTCTGCCAACTGAGCTAACGGCCCCCCGCTTTTCGCAACAGCACGGGCTGGGGTGAACGATGGGACTCGAACCCACGACGACCGGAATCACAATCCGGGGCTCTACCAACTGAGCTACGCTCACCATAAGACAAACCGCCCGCTACCCGCCCCGATTTTACACGACCGCCCCCGCCCCGGCATCAATTTCATGGCGCGCCCGACAGGACTCGAACCTGTAACCTACGGCTTAGAAGGCCGTTGCTCTATCCGGTTGAGCTACGGGCGCAACGGATAAAAGCAAAAATTGGTCGGGGTAGAGAGATTTGAACTCCCGACATCCTGCTCCCAAAGCAGGCGCGCTACCTGACTGCGCCATACCCCGAAAACCTTGCCTGCATGGGGCGTGAATTTACGGGTATTATGGTTTGGCGTCAATAGGGGGGTGGTTTTTGGGGAAACCCTATTACTCGTCATTCTCGAGCGTTAGTGTCCGTTGCCGCCGCGCTTTTTCTTTTTAAGCGGCGGCTTACCGGACACTTACGACCTCGGGAATCTCCCTAAGGTTGGCGCTGAGCCCAAACAAAGCCGTCATTCCCGCAGTCTTGCAAGCGAGAAACCCAAACCCCGCCATTCCGGCAGTCTTTTGAGCCGGAATCCCAAATACCCGTCATTCTCGAGCGTTAGTGTCCGTTGCCGCCGCGCTTTTTCTTTTTAAGCGGCGGCTTACCGGACACTTGCGTCCTCGGGAATCTCATCCCGTTTAGCGCTGAGTTCAAACAAAGCGAGCGAAGCAGGCGGCGGGTAAGCCGCCGTTCCTGCAGTCTTTTGGGCGGGGGCTTTGGTGAAGTCCACGGTAGTCTTAGGGAGATTCCCGAGGTCGTAAGCGCCCGTAAGCCGCTACGCGGCAACGGGCGCTAACGCTCGAGAATGACGGGGTAGTGGAGAATGACGAAGTAGCCCCCCACTAAAACTTCACCTCCCCCTCCAACAAATAAACATCCTCCGCCACCGCATCATCTTTTTCCAGCCGTTCATTGGCTAGGTTCAGAGTGAAAGTCTTACCCAAGTTCCAGCGCATCCCCATGCGATAGGTTTTGTTGCTGTCGTCGAAAGTCATTTCGCTGTATGGCGTCAGTAATCCATCAGCAAAGCCTGCAAAGCCATAGCCTACTTCCACACTCATCCGAGCATTCAAGTCAGAGTCGGTGTCGGTGGTTGGCACGCCTTTGTCCCACACATTTTGCACACCGCTGGCAGCGTTGCCGTACGCCGGTGTCAGAGTCAACGACAAACCTTGCCGGTCGGCGCCGGGAGTTAAGTTCAGGGTGGCGCTTAGCCCTTGGTCTTTGGTGTCGCCGCTATGGCTTAGCAACGCGCGCATGCGGGTCTCCAAAGTCAAGCCGCGGGCGGCGTTGTGATAGCGGAGACCCGCGCCTACTTCCAAGCCGTTGCCGGTTGCGCCGTCTCCGCCGTCGTAGCGCATTCCGAGTTCAAGCGACGGGAGCAGTTGCGCGCCGTTGGGGGCGGTTAGGGTGCGGGTGGCTTCTAGCGCCAGGCGCGTTTGGGTGGCGCTTACTTCCATTTCGTTGAAGGCGTCGTCTTTGCCTTGCTCCACTTCCAGTCGCGTCGCTTGGACTTCGCCTTTTAGGCGCAACTCGGTGTCGCGGCTTGCCAGCAGGCGGGCGCTGCCGCCGGCGCCGAGGGTCTGCAGGGTCGCGTCTGCGGTTGCCGAGTCGTCGTTGACTTCGGTGATTTTCAACTCGCCGCTGCCGTAGCCGGCGGTCGCCCACATGTCCAAGCGGCCATCCGGCGCTTGCCAGCCGACATACGGGTGGAGGCTGGTCATGTCCAATTCGTAGTCGCCGGTGGTGGCGGTGGCGGTGGTGGTGTTGGTGTATTCCAAATCCGCTTCGCTCCACGCCAACATCACGCCCGCCAGCAAGTCGGGGCTTAGGTAAGCATCCACGCCGAGGTGCGCGCTGAACAGCGAGCCGTCCCAGTCGACGTTGTTGCTGTCGCCGCCGATGTTGCGGTAGTCGCCGCTACCCCACAGCGCGAGGTTTGCGCCGCCCAACCCGCCTACGCCATCGGCGTTCAAAGGCATCGCAAAGTCCGAGTCGCCGAGCAGCGTCTTGGTATCAAAGTCGTCGTCCACCATCGTCTGCGCGTGCGTCGCCGCTAACTCCTCCAGCGTGGAATGCCCGCCGAGGTTGGCGCGCAAGCCGGTGCCTGCGCGAGCAGTCGGGGTGCGCGCCTGCGTGATGCGGTGGGTAATCGCGTTGATGTGATTCCCGACCATCACATGCGCGACTTCCGGCAGGATGACATCGTTGAGCGCATCCATCGCCTCGGCGTCACCGAAGATGACCCGGACGTCCGCGGCGGTGACGCCGGTGTAGTTGCCGGTGCCGGCGACTCTGTGGCGGATGGTCGCGCGCGCGTTGCCGGTGACGTTGACGGTCTGCGCGGTGTTCCAGTTGCCGGTGGTGAAGGTCAGCCCGCCGGCGGGGGTGACGCTCACGGCGTCGGTGTCGCTGTCCGGCGTCACTACCACATTCGCGCCCGGCGCCGAGTCCAGCACGATGGTGTAGTAGGTGTCGGTGATGTTTTCGGTAAGACGCACGCGGGTCGTGCTAATCACCACCATCGGAGTCGGCACGTCGATTCTCAACACCACGGGTTCATCAATGGCGTAGTCGCCGCTGACGACGCTGTGGGTAAAAGTGTACACGCCCGGCGGGTCGTCAGCCGTCGGGGTATAAGTGACCGTCTGCGGCACATTCCAGTTGGCGGGCGTGAAAGTCAGCCTGATCGGTGGGACATGGGTGGTCACCGCCAACTCGGTGGTGCGGGCGCTGGTGACGGACGTGGACGGATGCTCTATGCTCACCGCAATCACCACCTCCCCGCTCGGTCGCGTGTTCAACCGCACCGGATACCTCAGCGTCTCGCCCGCCGCCACAGTGCGGTCGGCGGGCATCTCAATCCCAACGCCCGGTCGGTCGTCGTCGGTGACGGTGACGACAATCGGGTCGGCGGCGGCGGAGGTGATGCTGCCGTAGCCGGTGACCGCGTGCGTGATGTTGACGGTCGCGTTTGTGCCGTCGTCATCCTGCACGGCGGTGATGACGACCCGCTGCGGCGTGTCCCAGTTGTCGGTGGTGAAAGTCAGCGGACTCGGCGAGACGGTGACGGCGGCGGGGTCGCTGCTGGTCACCGTGACCATCACACTGCCGGTGGGCTCGGTTCTCAGCACCACGGTGTACTCACGAATCTCGCCTTCGCCCAACGCAACGGGCGTCGTTTGGGAAAGGATGACGGCGGGCGTGTCGTTGTCGGTGACGGTGACCACCACCGGGTCGATATCGATGCCAGCGTATTCCGCCGCGCCGGTTGCCGTGTGGGTGATGGCGGCGCTGTCGTCGGTGGAATCGCCATCTTCGGCGGCGGTGATGATGACTGGCTGCGCTATGTTCCAGTTGCCGGCGGTGAAGTTCAGCGTGGTGCGGTTGACGCGCACATCGCTGTTGTCGCTACTCAGCGCGACCGCGACAGCGCCGCTCGGCTGCGTATCCAAAACCACCGTGTAGGTGTTGCTCGCGCCGCCACTCGTGCCTTCGTCCGTCGCCAGCATGAGCGGGGTAATCGTCACGCCGGCGGTCTCGTCGTCGGTGACGGTGACGACGACCGGGTTGTTGCTGATGGTGACGCCATCGTAGCCGCCCCCGCTGACCGAGTGCGTGATGACGGCGGTGTCGTCGCCGGCATCGGCATCATGGGCGGCGCTCACGACGACATCCTGCGGCATGTTCCAGTTGGTGGTGGTGAAGGTCAGCGCGGTGGCATTGGTTGTCACATCGCGGTTGTCGCTACTCAGCGTGACGACGACAGCGCCGCTCGGTTGCGTGTTCAAGCGAACGTTATAGGTGTTGTCGGCGCCGCTGCTTGTGCCTTCGCCGATGGTCAGCGTGGCGGTGGAAATCGTCACGCTCGGCATGTCGTTGTCGGTCACGGTTACCGCCACGTTGGCGAGGGTGACGCTGGCGTAATCCGCGCCGGTGACCGCGTGCGTGATGCTGGCGCTGTCGGTTTCGGTGTTGGCATCCTCAACGCCGGTGACGACGATGTTCTGCACCGTGTTCCAGTTGGATGGACCGAAGACCAGCGCGGCTGAGACGGTGGCGACCGCGGGGGTGTCGCTGGTTGGCGTCACCATCACATCGCCGGTCGGTTGCGTGTCCAAGACCACGCCGTAGTTGGCGGTCGCGCCTTCGGCGACGGTTACCGGAACAACCCCGGACAAAGTCACGCCGCGCGTGTTGTTGTCGGTGACCGTGACCGCCACGAGCGCGCCGGTCAGGTCGACGGCGGCGTAGTCGGCTGAGCCGCTTGCCGCGTGGGTGATGTTAACGCTTTCGTTGGTGGCGTCGTCATCCGCCACGCCGGTCACATCGACTTGCTGTGCCGTGTTCCAGTTGCTATCGGTGAAAGTCAGCGCGGCTGAGACGGTGGCGGCGGCGGGGTCGGCGCTCGTCGGCGTAATCGTCACATTGCCATCGGGCTCGGTAGCCAACTCCACGGTGTAGTTAGCGGTGCCGTTTTCGCCCACAGACAAGGTGGTCGCCGATAGCATAATGCCGAGCGGGTCGTTGTCGGTCACGGTGACGGTGACGACGGCGTTGGTGATGCTCGCGCCATCGTAGCCGCCGCCGCTGACCGTGTGCGTGATACTCGCGATGTCGTCGTTGCCGTCATCGTCTTCGCCGGCGCTGATGGTGACCGTCTGCTCGGTGTTCCAGTTGCTCACGGTGAAGTTGAGCGTGGTGGCGTCGGCGGTCACATCGCTGTTGTCAATCATCAACACAACGGCGACAGGACCCGTCGGCGGCGTGGTCAACTCCACGGTGTAGGTGTTGTTGCCACCTTCGCCTACGGCAAGCGTGGCGGTGGAAATCATCACGCCGGCGGTCTCGTCGTCGTTCACCGTTACCGCCACATTGGCGGCGGTCACGTTGTTGCTTTCGTAATCCGCACCGGTGACCGCGTGCGTGATGCTGACGCTTTCGTCGGCGCTGTCCGCGTCTTGCGTGCCGGTGACGGTGATGTTCTGCGCCGTATCCCAGTTGCCGGCGCTGAAGGTCAACGCGCCTGAAACGGTGGCGATGTCGTCATCGTCGCTGGCCGGCGTCACCGTCACATTGCCGGTCGGTTGCGTGGTCAAGACCACTTCGTAGGTGCCGGGTGTGCCTTCGGTCACGCTCACCGACATCGGCACCGTCACCCCGCGAACCGAAGTGTCGGCGACGGTCACATCTACATTGCCGGCGCTGGCGGTGTAACCGCTCACGGTGTGCGTGATGCTGACCATCTCGTTGTCGACATCATCGTCCGCCACGCCGGTTACGACGACTTCTTGCGCCGTCTGCCAGTTGGTGAGACCAAAGATCAGCGCGCCCGAGACGGTGGCGATGGTGGTGTCGGCGCTGACCGGCGTCACGGTCGCATCGCCGCCGCCGCTCGGCGCTGAGGTCAGCACGATGGTGTAGGTGCCGTCGCCGTCTTCGTCAATCGCCAGCGTGGTGACGCTAACCGTCACTTCCTCCATGTCGGTGTCGGTGACATTGACCGTCACATTAGCGGCATTTGCGCCGTCGTAATCCGATGAACTATCGCTCACCGTCACCGTGTTGGTAACCCTAACCGACTCGTCATCCGCATCAGCATCATCCCTACCGCCGACGCTTATCGTCTGCGGCATATTCCAGTTGCCGGCGTCAAACACCAGCGCGACGGTGCTGATGTCAATGGCGACCGCGCCGGTGTCGGCGCTGCTCGCCGTCACCGTCACTTCGCCGACACTCGGCGCGGAGGTCAGCGCCACGGTGTAAGTGTCGGTGGTCATCTCGTCCACGGCGACGGTGAGCGGGCTAACCGTCACCCCGACGCTGTCGTCCTCGTCAATCGTGGCGGTCACATCGGCGGCGGTGATGCTGTTGCTGCCGTAGTCCGCGCCGGCGACCGTGTGCGTGATGGTGATGTCGTCATCGGTAACCGCGTCATCATCGTGCGCGGCGGTGAGGCTAACCGGCTGCGCGATGTTCCAGTTGTTGGCGTCGAATGTCAGCACGCCGCTTGAGATGAGCGACAAGTCGGTGTTCGAGGGAATGCTCGCCGTCACCGTCACATCGCCGCCGTCCGGCGCGGAAGTCAGCACGATGGTGTACTCGGCGCTCAAACCTTCGGTAACGCTCACCGGCGCCCCCGACAAAGTCACGCCGCGCGTGTTGGTCTCATCCACCGTCACGGTCACGCTGTCGATGGGAGTGAGTCCGTCGTATTCCGCCGCGCCGGATGCCGTGTGGCTAATGACCGCGCCGGCGTTGGCGGTGGCGTCGTCGTCCGCCGTGGCGGTGACGGTGACGGTCTGCATGTCGTTCCAGTTGGCGGTCGTGAAAGTCAGCGCGCCCGAGACGGTGGCGGAAGCGTTATCGCTGCTCGGCGTAATCGTCACCTCGCCGCTCGGTTGCGTGTCAAGCCGCACGGTGTAGGTGTCGTCTTCACCCTCGTTCACGGTCAGCGTGGCATCGGAAAGCACCACACGCGGCGTGTCGTCGTCGGTCACGGTCACCACCACCGGGTCGTCGGCAACGGTGACGCTCGCGTAATCCGCGCCCTCCACCATGTGCGTGATGTTGGTGGTGTCGGTGACGCTATTGCCGTCATCGGCGCCGGTGATGGTGACGCTCTGCGCCGTACTCCAGTTGCTGTCGCTGAAAGTCAGCGCGCCTGAGACCGTGGCGACGGCGGGGGCGGCGCTGGCGGGCGTTACCGTCACATTGCCGCTCGGCTGCGTGTCCAAGACCACGGTGTAGGTCGCTTCTTCGTTCTCCGCCACGGTTACCGCATTGCGCGACAGCGTGACGCCGGCGGTGATGATGTCGATGTCGGTTACCGTCACCGCCACCGCATCGGCGGTGTTGATGTTGTCGTAACCGCTCACCGCGTGCGTGATGCTGACCGTGTCGTCGTCGCCGTCGGAATCCGCCACGCCGCGCACGGTGACCGTCTGCATGTCGTTCCAGTTGCCGGCGCTAAAAGTGAGTGCGCTTGAGACGGTGGCGATGGCGGGGTCGGCGCTGGTCGGCGTCACGGTCGCATCACCGCCGCCACCCGGCGCGGAGCCCAGCACGATGGTGTAGATGCCTTCGCCGTCTTCGGCAACGGTCAGCGTGGGCGTGCTAATCGTCACCGCCGCCGTGCCGGAGTCGTCGACCGTTACCGTCACATCACCGGCGTTTCCGATTTGGCTGGCGTAATCCGACGAGCCATCGCTCACCGTCACCGCGTTGCTAATCGTCACCGACTCGTCAACCGCATCCTCATCCGGCACACCGCCGACGCTCACCGTCTGCGGCGTATCCCAGTTGGCGGCGTCAAACACCAACGCGGCGGTGACGCTGACCGCGCCGGTGTCGGCGCTGCCCGGTGTCACCGTCACTTCGCCGACGCTCGGCGCGGAGGTCAGCACCACGGTGTAAGTGTCAAACGCGCTTTCGTTCACGGACAGCATGTCCTCGCTAACCGTGATTCCAACGTCCTCGTCGTCGGTAATCGTCACCGTCACATTGGTGTTGGCGGACGCGCCGTCGTAGTCCGCGCCGCTTGCCGCGTGGGTGATGACGACGGCATCGTCAACCGCATCATCGTCTTCGGCGACGGTGAGGGTGACCGTCTGCGCGGTGTTCCAGTTGCCGTCGGTGAAGGTCAACGCGCCGCTGAGCGTCAAGTCGCCGGCGGTGGCGATGCTCGGCGTCACCGTCACATCGCCGCCAACCGGCTCGGAAGTCAGCGTCACGGTGTAAGTGCCGGTGCTGCTGCCTTCGTCCACGGTCAGCGTGGCATCGGAAATCATCACCGAAGCGCTCTCGTCGTCGTCAATCGTCACCGCCACATCGGCGGCGGTGACGCTCGCGTAATCCGCGCCGGAAACCGCGTGCGTGATGCTCGTGCTTTCGTCGGCGGCGTCATCGTCCTGTTCGCCGGTAACGGTCACCGTCTGCTCGGCGCTCCAGTTGCTGTCGCTGAAAGTCAGCGCCCCTGATACCGTGGCGACGGTGGTGTCGCCGCTCACCGGCATCACCGTCACATCGCCGCTCGGCGCGACCGCCAGCCGCACGGTGTAGGTCTCGCCTTCGCCCTCGCCCACGGTCAGCGTGGTGTCGGAAATCGTCACGCCCGGTGTGTCGTTGTCGGTAACCGTGACCACGACATCATTGGCGGCGACGCCGGCGTAATCCGCCCCGTCCACCGCGTGCGTAATCGTCGCGGTCTCACTGTCGTTATTCGCGTCCTCAATGGCGGTGACGGTGACGGTCTGCGCCTCGTCCCAGTCGCTGCCGATGAAGGTCAGCGCCGCAGAGACGGTGGCGGCGGCGTCATCGCTGCTCGGCGTCACCGTCACAGCGCCGCCGTCCGGCTCGGAAGTCAGCGTCACGGTATAGGTCTCCAAAGCGCCCTCGGTAATGCCGAAGCCGGCGGTGCGGGTAATCATCACGCCGCGCGTGTCGGTCTCGTCCACCGTCACGGTCAAGTCGCGGGAAACGCCGTCGTAATCCGCGCCCGATGCCGCGTGGGCGATGGTGATGTCGGTGTTGGCGGTGGCGTCGGCGTCCTCCGTGGCGGTGACGGTTACCGACTGCGCCGTATTCCAAGTGGAGTCCGAGAAAGTCAGGTTAGCGGCGGGCTCGAAGGTGGCGGCGCCGCCGGCGAGGCTCAGCATCACCGTCACATCGCCGCCGTCCGGGATGGTGTCAAGCCGCACGCCATAGATGGCGGTGGCGCCCTCGTCCACATTCACCGTGGCGGGCAACAGCGCAATGCCCGGCGTGCTGGTGTCGGTTACCGTCACGGTCACCTCCGCGTCGGCGATGGCCGCGCTCGTGCCGGTGGCGGCGTGGGTAATCGTGACGGTGTCGTCGGTTACGTCGGGGTCGGCGGCGGCGGTCACGGTGACGGTCTGCGCGTCGTTCCACTCGGCGGTGACGAAAGTCAACGCCGCGCCCAACAACGCCGCGCCGTCAAAGGTCAGCGTCAGGTCGTGGTCGGTTGCGGCGATGCTCGGCGTGACGGTTACATCGCTCGCCGGTTGCGAACTCAGGCGCACGGTGTAGATGCTGCCCACACCGGCGGTGGCGGCGTCGGCGCCTTCGTCAATCGTCAGCGCGTCCGGCTCAAGCCGCAGGGTGACCACCACCACCGGCGCCGCGGGGTTCACGGTCACGGTGAAGGTCTGGCTGGCTTCGTCCGCCGCGCCGGTTTCGGTGTCGCTGTCGGCGGCGGTGTAGGTCAGCGTGGTGGTGGTCGCCGTGGACACCGCGTTCGGCGTGCCGCTCAAGGTGCGCGTGGTGTCGGTGAACACCAAGCCCGCGGGAATGGGCGTCAGCGTGTAGGTGATGTCGCCGTTGCCGTCAGCGTTGGGGTCGACCTCGGGCAACACCAAGGCGGTGATTGGCGTGCCACCGGTGTAAGACTGGTCAGGCACCGACACGCCGCTGACGAAAGCCGGCGCGGAGTTGGTGTCGTTGTCGGTCACCGTCACCGCGACCGCCGCGGCGGTGGTGACGCCGGTGTAGCCGCTCACGGTGTGGGTGATTTGCGCGCTCTCGTCGGTAAAGTCTTCCAACACATCGGCGTTGGTGGTGACGGTTACGGTCTGCGGCGTGTTCCACGCGCCCGCCGCAAAGGTCAGCGCATCCGGGCTCGGCACGTCGGCGAGGTTGTCGCTGGTCGGCGTCACCACCACCTCGCCACTCGGGTCGGTGGTCAGCGTGACGATGTAGGTGTCCATCGCGCCTTCGACAATCGTCAGCGTGAGCAGGTCAATCAGCACCGCCGGCGTCACCACCGCGGCGTCGTTGTCGTCCACCGTGACCACCACATGAGCGGCGCTCGTGACGCTGCCGTAGCCGCTGACCGCGTGGGTAATGGTTAGGGTGTCGTCGTCGAAGTTGCCATTATCTTCGCCGGCGAAGACGGACACGGTTTGCGCGGTATTCCAGTTGCCGCTGTCAAACATCAGCGCGGTGGTTGGCGTGATGGTGATGCCGGAAAAGGCTCCCGCCGACGCGTCCGGCGTGACCACGACCGTGCCGACCGGCTCGCTCGTCAGCGCCACGGTGTAGAAGTTGTTGTCGCCTTCATCCACGGGCAGCGCGGTCGGGGCAATGGTGACGCCGCGCGTGTCGGTTTCGGTGACGGTGACCGTTACCACATCCGAGAACGGCGCGTTGCTGCCGTAGTTGGTCGGTCGGTGGGTGATTTCGAATGCGGCGGGCGCGGCGGCGTCTTCGTCTTCAATGCCGGAGACGGTAACCGACTGCACAACATTCCAGTTGCCCGGCGCGAAGGTCAGCGTGAGGGGCGTGACGCCGGCGTGGGCGGCGCCCGTGTTCGTCAGCGTAATCGTCGCATCGCCGAGCGGAATGGTCGTCAGCCGGATGGTGTAGGTGTCGCTGGCGTTTTCCGCCACGGTCAGCGCGTCGGGGTCGAGCGTGATGCCCGGCGTGCTGGTGTCGTCCACGGTTACAACCACCTCGGCGGCGGCGATGCTCGCGCTCGTGCCGATGGCGGCGTGGGTGATGGTGACGGTGTCGTCGGTTATGTCGGCGTCGGCGGCGGCGGTGACGGTGACGGTCTGCGCGTCGTTCCACTCGGCGGTGACGAAAGTCAGCGCCGCGCCCAGCAATGCCGCGCCGTCAAAGGTCAGCGTCAAGTCGTGGTCGGTTGCGGCAATGCTCGGCGTGACGGTCACATCGCTCGCCGGTTGCGAACTCAGGCGCACGGTGTAGATGCTACCGGCAACGGCGGCGGCGGCTTCGTCAACCGTCAGCGCATCCGGCTGAAGCCGCAGGGTCACCACCGCCGGCGGCGCCGGGTTGATGGTGACGGTGAAGGTCAGCGCGTCCTCGTCGCTCGCGCCGATGGTGCCGTCTTCGTCGGCGGCGGTGTAGGTCAGCGTGGTGGTGGTCGCCGCCGCCACCGCGCTCGCCGTGCCGCTCAAGGTGCGCGTGCCGGCGGTGAAGACCAAGCCTGACGGAAGGGGCGCCAGCGTGTAGGTGATGTCGCCGTTGCCGCCGGTGGCTTCGGGCAGCGTCAGGTCGGTGATTTGCGCGCCGGCGGTGTAGGTCTGGTCGTCCACCGACTCGCCGGAGGCGAACGCCGGCGGCGTATCTTGGTCGTCGTTGTCGGTCACCGTCACCACCACATCGGTGGCGGTGACGCCGCCGTAGCCAGTGACCGCGTGGCTAATCGTCGCGGTCTCGTCGGCGGTGTCCGCATCTTCGGCGGCGGCGACGGACACCGCTTGCGCCGTGTTCCAGTTGTTGCCGTCAAAGGTCAACGCGGCGGTGGTCAGCGTGACGCCGTGCTCGCCGACCACGCCGCCCACGCCCGGCGTCACCGTCACCAAGCCGCTCGGCGCGGTCGCCAGCGCGATGGTGTAGCCGCCCGCGCCGCCCTCGTCCACCGTCAGCGTGGCGGTGGAAATCTGCACCATCGGCGCGATATTGACCGTGACGGCGAACATCAGGCTGCTCGCGTCGCCGTCTTCGTCGGTGGCGGTGTAGGTCAGGGTGGTCTCCGACACCGCCGCCGTGGGCATGCCGCCCAATACGCGCGTGGCGGCGTCAAAACTCAAGCCCGCCACGGCGCCGGCGTCCAGCGCGTAGGCAATCTCGCCGTTGCCGGTGGCGGTCGGCAGGGTCAGGGCGACCGTCGAGCCGGTCAGGTAGGTCTGCTCTTCCACCGTGTCGGTGAAAGTCGGCGAGGTGTCGGTGTCGCTGTCGGTAATCGCCAGCGCAATCTGCCCCGACAAGCCGTTATAAGCCGGCTGCCCCGACGTTGAAGCGAGCATAATCGTGCCGGATTCATCGGCGCTGTTGCCGTCTTCGGCGGCGAACACGCTGACCGTCTGCGGCGTCTGCCAGTCGGTGGCGGTGAACATCAGCGAGCGCGTGGTCGCGCCGCCCGTGCTCCCGAAGGTGACGCCCGCCTGCGCGAGGGATTGCGGGAGCGTCTGCGCGACCGTCACATCGCCGCCCGGATTGGTTGCCAGCCGCACCGTGTAAGCGCCGCCACCGCCTTCGTCGACGGTGAGCGCGGGCGGTGAAACCACGATGTCAGCCATCTCCTCCACCGTGACCGAGAAAGTCAGCGCCACGCTGCCCGGCGGCGCATTGTCGTCGGTGGCGGTGTAGGTGAGGCGCACGCTTTGCCCCGCCGCCGTGCTGTCCGGCGCGCCGCGCACGGTGCGCGTGTTGTCGTCAAAGGTCAAGCCGGCAATGGCGGCGCTCAGGTCGGGCGTGAGCGCGTAACTCAGCGGGGCGACGCCGCCGGTGGCGGTGGGCAGGGTCAGGTCGACGGCTTCGCCAATCGTGTAGGTCTGGTCGTCCACCGACTCGCCGGAAGCGAAAGTCAGCCTGCCGTCGTCGTCGATGACCGTGACCACCACTTCTTCGGGCACATACCCGTCGTAGTTCGCGCCCGTCGTCGCGTGCGTGATGCGCGCCATGTGGTTGCGGTTGCCATCGCCGCTGTCGGCGACGCCGCGCACGGTGAAAGTCTGCGCGCTGCTCCAGTCGGCGGCGCTGAAGGTCAACATCGCCGGGGCGTCGATGCCGAGCCGGTTGGGCGAGACGCTGGTTGCGCTGAGCGTGACGCTGCCGCCGAGCGGCTCGCTGGTCAGCGCCACCGTATACACGCCGGCATCGCCTTCCTCCTCCACGGTCAGCGTGCGCGGCGCGAACGCCACGCCGGGCACATCGTCGTCGGTAATCAACAGCGTCACATCGGCAACCGCGATGCCGTCGTAAGCGCCCGCGCTGCTGACCGCGTGGCTAATCGTGGCGGAATCGTCGCTGGTGTCGCCGTCGTCTTCGCCCGCGGTGACGGTGATGGCATACGCCACGCTCCAGTTGCCGGTGGCGAAGGTCAGGGTGGCGCTATCGGCGGGGGCGGCGGAGGCGGCGCCCGAATGGGTGAGTGAAACCGGCTCGCTCGCCGGGGCGGTGGTGAGCGTCACCGTCACCAAATCGGCGCCGGGGTCGGAGTCGAGGCGCATCGTGTAGGTGGCGGGGCGCCGCTTTCGGCGAGTGTCAGCGCGTCCGGCGCGACCGTGACGCCCGGTACTTCGTTGTCGCGCACTTCGCCGTTCAGCAGCGTTTCTACATCGTCGTAGTCAAAACCGGAAGCGGTGTGGGTGATGGTGAAGGCGTCGTTCATCATGTCCGCGTCGTCTTCGGCGGCGCTCACCGTCACTTCCTGCGGCGCCGCCCAGTTGTTGGCGGAGAAGATCAGGGTGTCGGGCTCCGTCGTCACGAGGTTCATCGGGGCGCTGTCGGCGCGCACCGTCACATCGCCGAGCGGCGGGGTGTTGAGCGCCACGGTATAGGCGGCGCTTTCGCCTTCGCGCACCGTCAGCGTGGGCGGCGCGAACACCAGCGTGCGCTCGTCGCGGTCGATAATCGTGGCGGGCACATCGCCGCTGACGCCGGCGTAACCGCTCGCATCGCTCGCCGTCACCGTGTGTCTAATCGTGAGGCTTTCATTGCGCCCGTCCGCGTCGGTGCTGACCGAGACGAGGGTGACCGACTGCGCGACATTCCAGTCGCCGGCGGTGAAGTGCAACGCCGCCGGGCGCGCTTCCGCCGCGGGGTTGTCGCTGAGCGGCATCACCGTCACCGTGCCCTCAGCGGGCTGCTTGCCGAGTTGCACGCTATAAATCGCGTCCTCGCCTTCCTGCACCTCAACCGCCGCCGGGTCGAACACCAGCGAGCCTTCGTCGGTGTCGCGGATGAGCACCGCAAACGGCGCAAACGCGCGCGCGTCGGGGCGGTCAAACTCCGGCACCCCGCCGAGGTTGGCGGGCGTGAAAGTCACCGAAGCGGGGGCGTCCACCAAGTCGTCATCCGCCGCCGCGGTGACGGTGACGGTCTGCGCCACGTTCCAGTCGGCGTCGGTGAAGGTCAACACGCCGCCGCCGCCGTCGCTGCCGCCACTAAAAGTCAAACCGGCGGGAAGCGTCTGCGTCACCTGCACCGTGCCATCATCCGGCAGTTCGAGTTTCAGTCGCACGGTGTAGGTCGCGCTGCCGCCCTCGTCCACCGTCAGCGCCGCCGGCGTCAGCACGATGTCGGCGAATATCACATCCACCGTCACGCTAAAGCGCAGGATGCCCACATCGCCGTCTTCGTCGGTGGCGGTGTAGGTCAACTCCGCCGCCGCCGCTATGCCGCTCGGCGTGCCGCTCAGCACGCGCGTCTGCGCGGAGAAAACCGCGCCCGGCGGGAAGTCGCCGCTGCGCTGCAAATCGTAGGTGATGTCGCCGTTGCCGGTGGCGAGCGGCAGCGTCAGGCTGAAAGGCTCGTCCACGAAGTAGGTCATCGCCCCCGCCACCGGTTGCGCGAAAGTCGGGAAGACATCCGCGTCCGTATCGCCGATGTCCAACGCAATCTGCGCCGTGAGCGCGTCGTAGACGGCGAGCGCGGAATCCGAGGTCAGGTTGATGAAACCGCTCTCGTCGCCGCTGTTGCCGTCGGGGGCGGCGAACACGCTGACCGTCTGCGGCTCGTTCCAGTCGGATGGCGTGAATTCGATGGTGTGCGCAACTACGTCGGCGCCGCCGGCGAAGGTGATGGCGGGCAAGGTGGCGAACTGCGACACGCTCACCACGCCGCGCGGATTGGAAGCGAGCCGCACCGTATAGTCGCCGTTGCCCGTTTCCATCACGCTCAGCGCGCTGGTGGAAACCACAAGGGCGGGCGCCGCTTCCACCGTCACCGTGAAGGTCAACGCGGCGGTGTCGGCGCTGTCCTCGTTGTCGTCCGCGTCGGTGACGGTATAGGTCAGCGTCGCAACCGCCGCCGGTCCCTCGGGCGTGCCGCTGAGCACTCTTTCGCCGGCGTCAAATGCCAGACCGGGCAAGGCGGCAAGCGGCGCCAGCGTATAACTCAGCGTGTCGTTGCCGCCGGTGGCTTCGGGCAGCGTCAGGGTGGCGGGGACGCCGATGAGATAGAGCCGGTCATCCACGCTCGCGCCGTCGGCGAACATCGGCGCGATGTCGGGCGGGAGGTCGTTGTCGTCGATGGCAACCACGAGCGCGGGCGCGGTGACGGTGCCGTAGCCGCTGACCCTATGCGTAATGGTTTCGCTGCTGTCCATATAGTCCGGGTCTTCCTCCAACGCGGTGACGGTGACCGTCTGCGGCGTTTGCCAGTCGCCGCTCGTGCCGCCGAGGAAAATGAGCCGGCTGAGGGAGAGTTCAAGGTCGGAACTACTCACCGTCGCGGTTACCGTCACCGCCGCATCGGGGTCGGTGCTCAGTCGCACGGTGTAGGTGGCGGTGGCGCCTTCGGTCACGCTCAAACTGGGCGGCGTAATCGTCACCGCCGGGCGCACGTTCACCGCGAGAACGAATTCCGCACTCGCCACTTCGCTGTCGGCGTCGGTGGCGGTATAGGTGAGTTGCACGCCCTGCCCCGCGGTCAGCGTGTCCGGCGTGCCGGCGAGGATGCGCGTGTCGGCGTCAAACGACAAGCCGTTGGGAATGTCGCCGCTCGGCGTCAATGCGTAGATGATGTCGCCGTTGCCGGTGGCGTCGGACAGCGTGAGGGTGAACGCCTCGCCGATATACGCCACAGTCCGCCCGCCCGGCGGCGACGCGAATGTTGTGACAACGTTCGTATCCGCATCGCCGATTTCCAAATCAATCCGCGCCGTGAGACCGTCGTAGTCGGCGGACGCGGAATCCGAAGTCAGGTTGATGAAACCACTCTCGTCGCCGCTGTTGCCGTCTTCGGCGGCGAATACGCTGACCGTCTGCGCCTCGTTCCAGTCGGACGGCGTGAATTCGATGGAATGTGTCGACGCGCCGCCGGCAAAGGTGACGCTGGACAAAGTGGCGGACTGCGACACCGTCACCACGCCGCGCGGATTGGAAGCGAGCCGCACCGTGTAGTTGCCGCCGCCCTCCTCCGCCACGCTCAGCGTGGCGGTGGAAACCACAAGGGCGGGCGCCGCCTCCACGGTGACCGTGAAGGTCAACGCGGCGGTGTCGTCATCGCCCTCGTTGCCGTCCGAGTCGGTGGCGGTATAGGTCAGCGTCGCCACCGCCGGCGGTCCCTGCGGCGTGCCGCTGAGCGTTCTCTCGCCGGCGTCAAATGCCAATCCGCGCAAGGCGGCGAGCGGCGCCAGCGTATAACTCAACGCGCCGTTACCGCCGCTGGCTTCGGGCAGCGTCAGGGTGGCGCCCGTGCCGATGATATAGCGTTGAGCATCCACGCGCCCATCGGCGCCGGCGGCGAACATCGGCGCGGTGTCGGTTTGTGCGTCGGTGACCGTTACGACCACCTCCGGCGGGGTGTAGCCTTCGTAGTTCGCGCCGCGCGCGGTGTGGGTGATGCGCACGCGCTCGTTGCCGGCGTCAATATCCGCCACGCCGACCACGCTGAATGTCTGCGCGCTATCCCAGTTGGCGGCGGTGAAAGTCAGCGCCGCCGCGCCTTCGATTCGCACCGCGCCGGTGTCGGCGCTCTGCGCTTCAACGGTGACATCGTCGCCGCCGAGCGGCTCGCTGGTCAGCACGACCGCATACACGCCCGCCACCCCCGCGCCCGCTGTGGCGGCTTCAGCCACGGTCAGCGCCGGCGGCGTGAAAGCCACACCGGGCACATCGTCGTCGGTAATCAGCAGCGTCACATCGTCCACATCAATGCCCGCGTAGTTGCCCGCGCCGGTGACCGTGTGGCTAATCGTGGCGGAGTCGTCGCTGGTGTCCGCGTCATCCTCGCCGGCGGCGACGGTGACGCTCTGTATTTCCCGCCAGTTGGCGGCGCTGAAAATCAGCGTGGCGTTCGCCAGAGACACCGCCTCAAGCGCGCCGCCGCCGGCATCGGCAAGCCGCGCCACCACCGTCACCTCGCCGCCGGGGTCGGCATCCAGGCGCAGCGTGTAATGCGCGGGCGCGCCGCTTTCCACGAGGGTGAGCGCGCTCGGAACAACGCTCACACCGGGTGCGTCGTTGTCGCGGATGAAACCGCTCAGCGTGGCGGTGACGCCCGCGCCGATATAGTCGCCGCCGGTTGCCGACAGGCGGATGGAGAACGGGTCGTTGGTGGTGTCCGCATCCCCGCCGGCGGTGGCGGTGACGGTCTGCGGCACATTCCAGTCGGCGACCGCGAAGGTCAAGGTGGCGGGCGTTAGCGTCAACTCGCCGCCCGCCGGGGTCACCGCCGATGCAACGGTCACCACGTCCGACGAGGGCGCGCTGAGCGCCACGGTGAAGGTGGCGCTCTCGTCCTCGCGCACCACCAGCGGGTCGGCGGACACCAGCACGATAGCGCGCGCATCGTCGTCATTCACGAACACATTCACCTGCTCAATGCCCGGGCTCGGCGAGTAGTCGCCGCCGCTTGCGACATGCACGATGCGCACGAAACCGTCGTCGGCATCCGAGTCCGAGAGCGCGGTGACGCTCGCGGTCTGCGCCACATTCCACTGCGCCGAGGTGAAAGTCAGCGCCGGGATGCTGACGCTCGCCCCCGGCAGCGCAGTGGCGGTGCGCGTGATGACCACGGTGGTGTCGCCGCCGGTGGCATCCACCGGGCGCGAGTTCAATACCAGCGTGTAGAACACGCTCGCGGGGGCTGCAGTGCCGTCCGGCGTGCGCCCGTCTTCATACACCTGCAAGTTGGCGGCGGCGACGACCGTCACGCCGACCTCGTCTCTCTCGGTGACCATCGCGCTCACCGCCGGCACGGCGACGGCGTCGTAGTCCGAGCCGCCGCTGACGGTGTGGCTTATGTCGGTGATGTCGTTGACGGCGGAGGCATCCAAGTCGCGCACCGCCGTCAGGGTGACGGTCTACGCCACATTCCAGTCGGCGGTGGTGAACACCAGCCGTTGGTTCGGCGGGTCCAACACGACCACCCCGGTGTCGCCGCTCGCCGGCGTGAGTACCACATCGCCGCCGAAGGGTTGCGAGGTCAGCGCCACGCCATAGACCACGCTATCGCCTTCGCGCACGCTGACCGCGGCGGGCAACACATAGCCCGCGGTGTCGGTTTCGTCGAGCGTCACGCGCACCGTGTCGTCCGCGTCGGTGAAATCGCCGTAGTTGGAATCGCCGCTGACCGCGTGCGTGATGTCGATGGTGTCGTCTTGCACCGCGTCGAGGTCGGCGACGGCGGTGATGCTCACCGTCTGCCCGACATTCCAGTCAGCGCCGCTGAAAGTCAGCGCCGCCGGCGACACCATCACCACCCCCGGCTGCGCGCTAATCGGCGTAATCGTGATGACCGCCTCGCTGTGGTCGGCGAGCACGATGGGCGACGAGAGCAGCGCCACGACATAATGCCCGCTGCCGCCGTCTTCATCCACGGTGAGCGCGGCGGGCATGAAAGTCACATCCGCCACTTCGCTGTCGTCGGTGGTCACCGCCAGGCGTTGCTCCGCCGCCACGCGCGCATAGAGTCCGCCGGTGACTTCGTGCACCACGGTGGCGGTGTCGTCGACCGCGTCCGCGTCCGCGCCGGCGGTGAGCGTGACCGTCTGCCCGTCGTTCCATGTGGTCGGCGAGAACACCAGCGTGAAACCGCCGCTGACGGTGATGTCGTGGAAACCCGCCAGCACGCGCGGCGACACCGTCAGCGTGGTCGCCGGTTGCGCCGTGAGCGCCACCGAATAGGTCGCGGCGGCGTTCTCGGAGACTCGCAAATCACTCACCGACAGCGCGACGTTCGGCGGCTCGGCGACCGTCACCGTGAAAGTCAGCGTGTCGCTGTCCACCGCCCTCGTGTCGGTGTCGCTGTCGGTCACGCTGTATGTGAGCGCGGTGTCGCCCGCGGTGTCGGGCGTGCCGCTGAGCGTGCGCGTCGGCGCATCAAAACTGAGCCCCGGCGGAATCGGCGTCAGCGCGTAGTTCAACGCGCCGTTGCCGCGCACCGCCGCGAGCAGTTGCGCCTCGGCGGCGCGCCCGCGGATGAAGGTCAGCGCGGCTTGCTCCGCCTCAAACTCCGGGCTGTTGCCGCCCTCGTCGTCGTTGATGATTATCGTTGCCGACGGCGCGATTACACTGCTGTAACTGCCGCCGCTCGCGAAATGCCTCACCTCCACGCGGTCGTGAGTGTCGTCGGCGTCCGGCAGCACGAGCAAGACCACCGTGCGCGGCGTCTGCCAGTTGGCGGCGGTGAAAATGAAAGAGGGCGGGCGCAAACCGCCGAGCGTTTCCACCAGCAGTTTGCCCGAGCGCTGGCTGGCTACATCAACCCGCGCATCGCCGCCAACCGGCTGGTTGGTCAGCGACACCGTGTAGAAACCGGCGGCGTATTCCGCGTCGGTCTCAAAGACCAACTGCGTGAGCGGCGTAATGCGAACCGCCGCATCGTCGTCGCGCACCCGCACCGTCACATCGCTCGCCGCCACGTTTTCATACACCCCGCCGCCGGTGACGACCACTTCGTGGCTGACCGTGCCAATGTCGTTGGTGTCGTCGGCGTCGTCCTGCGGCAGCACGCGCACGGTGCGCTCGGTCTGCCAGTTGTCGGTGGTGAAAGTCAGCACCACGCCAACCGGTTGAAGCCGCAACTCCTCCGCCCCCGAGTCAAACGGGCGCACCGTCACCGTGGCGGCGCCGGGGTCGGCGTTCAGGCGCACCGTGTAGCGTCCCGAGCCGTTTTCCGCCGCGCTCAGCGTGAGCGGCGAAATCTCCACCGCCGCGACTTCGTTGTCGCGGATGGCGCCGCTCACCGCGGCGGTTACCGCGGCGTAATCCCCGCCGCTCGCCGCGTAGGCGATGCTCACCGCGTCATCGGCGGCGTCGGCGTCTTCGGCGGCGGTGGCGGTGACGGTGCGCGCGACATTCCACTCATTGGTGGCGAAAGTCAGCGTCTCGGGGGTCAGCGTCAAGTCGCCGCCCGATGGCGTGATGGTGGCGCGCACAATCACCTCGGCGGTCGGCTCGCTGTCCAGCGCCACGGTGAAAGTGCTGCGCTCGCCTTCGCGCAACGCGCGGTTCGCCAACGGCGCCGGCGGCGTAATCACAATCGCGCGGCGGTGCGTCTCGGTAACCGTGACCACAACCGGCGCGGCGGTTGCGGATGCATAGTCCGAGTCCGCATCGCTGACGCGCAGGGTGTGGCGCACGGCGACCGGCGCGGGCGCGATGGCGTCGGTGTCGGGCACGCCCGCGACCGTTACCGTCTGCGTTACATTCCAATCGGCGGCGGTGAAGGTCAGCGTCGTGTCACCACGCAGCACGACCGCCGTGGTGTTGTCGCTGCGCGGTTGCACGCTGACCACGCCCGCGCTCGGCGCGGAAGTCAGCGTGATGCGGTAGATGCCGTCCGCGTCCTCGGCGATGCGCAATGCCTGCGGCTCGACCACGACGCCGACGCTACCGGTCTCGAGCACGGTCACCACCACCGCATCGTCCGCCGCATCGAGCGTGAGCGCGCCGTAATCCGACTCGCCGCTCAAAGCGTGGGTAATCGTTACCGGCGCCTCGGAGACGGCGTCGGGGTCGGCGATTGCGCTGACCGTCACCGCTTGCGGCTGCGCCCAGTTGCCGGCGGTGAAGGTGAGCGCCGGCGGCGAGAGGGCGGCGACCGCGGGCGCATCGCTCGTCGGTGTCACCGTCGCATCGCCGCCGCGCGGCTGCGTGTCGAGCGACACGGCGTAGGTTTCCAGCGCGCCTTCGGTGATGCTGAGCGCCCGGCGCGTGAGCGTGAGCCCGCGGGGGTCGATGTCTTCGGTGGTCACCACCACCCTCTGCTCATCCAGACCGGCGTAAAGAGTGCCGCCGCCGCTGAAGGCGTGGGTGATGGTGGCGGTGGAATCCGCGCCGTCCGCATCCGGTCCCGCGGTCACGCGCACGCTGCGCGCGGTCTCCCAGTTGTCGGCGGAGAAGGTCAGCGCATCGGGCGACAATTCCAAGCCGTGCCCCGGCGGCGCGAGGCTGAGCGCCACCGTCAACAATCCATCCGGTGGCGCCTCCAATTCCACGGTATAGCCGGTGGTGGCGCGCTCCGTCACGGTCAGCGTCTCGCGTGAGAGGAGGACCCTCGGCGATGCCGCCTCGATTGTCACGGCAAATATGAATCCTGCTGTGTTGGGGTCGCCGGGGAGGCGGGTGCTGTCCGTATCGTGGGCAAAGAAATTTATGACGGTGATAAAGGCATTGCTTGGTCTGCCCTCCAGCGTGTGCGTGTCGGGGTTAAATGACAGACCGGGTAAATGAGGGTTAACAAGTGAATAGGTCAGCGTGCCGTTGCCGCCGATGGCGCGAGGCATCTCGTAGTTAACCGGTCGCCACTGGGTGAAAGTCAGTGTGGAGGGGATGCCACTGGGGAAGGTGGGGAAGAGGTCGCTGTCAAGGACAGTAATCTCCGTACGAGGAATCGACACATCCGTATCTAAGATACCGACATCCCCCATTCGCGAATATCTTACCGTGGCGCCATCCAACACCGTCTCGGCGGCGAAGACACCGGAATATCTGACAACATCCTCATCCACCCTAGTCGTCGCCACGGTGAAAGTCCTCGGCGTGCGCCAGTTGGCACGGGTAAATACCACGCCGCGCTGGGGGGCGCCGTTGCTGTTTTCGCCGCGGTCTTCACCGCCGGACAGGGATATCCTGTCTGCCGGAATAGCCACTTGATTAGCAAACACGACAGCCACGTCCCCAAAAGACACGAGAAGGTCCACATCGCCGCTGAGGGGGGGACCCGTCAAGGTGGCGGTGATAGTAATGCTCTCGCCTTCAAGAATCATGATGCGGTCCCTGAGATTCACCCCTGGCGGAGTCGATGGCGAGAAGACAATCCGCGGCGTGAGGTCGCGGGACACCACGCGCACATCGGCGGCGCTGACGCCGGCATATACGCCGCCGGCGGAGACGACCGTGTGGCTGACGGTGACGGTCTCGCCGTCTCGGTCGTTGTCCGCCGCGGCGGCGACAAAAACCGTCTGCGACACATTCCAGTTGTCGGTGGTGAAGGTCAGGTTGTCGTGCCCGCTCAGCGACAGGTTGGCGCTCGCCGGGGAGAGCGCGGCGCTCAGCGCGACAGTGGCGTCGCCGGGGTCGGCGTTCAGGCGCACCGTGTAGAAGCCATTGGCGTTGCCCTCGCGGGTAACGAGTTCCAGCGGCTCAATCTCCACGCGCGCCGCGGCGTTGTCGATGAGGACGCCGCTAATGCTCGCCGACACCGCCTCGCCCTCGTAATCGGCGCCGGCGGCGGTGTGGGTGATGACGAAATTTTCATCGGCTTCGTCGGCGTCACCGGCGGCGCGCGCCACCACCGTGCGCGGCTGGTTCCAGTCGCCGGCGGTGAAGGTCAGGGTGGCGGTGTTCAGCGACACATCGCCGTCCGGCGGCGTGATGTCGGCTTGCACGGTAACCACGCCCACGCCGCCGCGCGGCGCGGATGCCAGCGCAATGCGATACGCGGCGCTCTCGTCTTCGCGCACGCGCAATGAAGTCAGCGCCGCGCCGCCGAGCGTCGTCAGCACGAGCGCGCGGGTTTCGGTCTCAATAACCGTCACGCGCGCCACCGCTACATCGGCGGGCGGCAGCGTCTCGTAGTCCGAACCGGGTGTGCCGGTGACGGTATGGCCAATCGTCACCACCGCCTCGGCGACCGCGTCGGCGTCCGGCACGCTCAGCACCGTGACCGACTGCGGCTGGTTCCAGTCGTCGGCGGTGAAGGTCAGCCTGCCGCCCGGCACTTGCACCGCCACCACCGAGGCGTTGTCGCTGAACGGCGCCACCACCGCCATCGTCGTGCCGACTCCGCCTTGCGGCGCGGATGCCAGCGTGACGTTATAAACCGCGCGCTCGCCCTCGGTCACCATCAGCGCGGGCGGCTCCAACACGATGCCCGGCGTGGCGTTTTCGATGACCGTCACCACCACAGAGTCCGCGGCGCGTACGTCGAGTGCGCCGTAATCCGACTCCCCGCTAAACGCGTGGCTAATCGTCACCGGCGCATCGGCGACCGCGTCGTCGTCCGCCAAGCCGCCGACCGACACCACCTGCGGCGTGTCCCAGTTGGCGGCGCTGAAAGTCAGCGCGGCGGACACACTGGCAACGGTGTCGTCGCCGCTCTGCGGCGTCACCGTCACATCGCCGCCGAGCGGCTGCGCGGTGAGCGCCACGGTGTAGATGCCGCTCGCGCCGCCCTCTTGCACTTCCAGCGCGGTGGCGCTGAGGCGCAGCCCGCGGGTTTCGTCGTCTTCGGTGGTCACCACCACCTCGCGGGGGGTGATGGCGGAGTAGATGCCGGTGCCGAAGACCGCGTGGCTAATCGTGGCGGTGTCGTCCGAGCCGTCCGCATCCGCCGCCGCCGAGACGCGCAATGTGCGCGTATTGTTCCAAGTGGTGGGGGTGAACAGCAAATCGGCGGATGGCGTCAGCGTCAAGCCAGTGCCGGGCGGCGAAATCGCGGATGACACGCGCACCGTCGACAGCGGCTGCACCGCCAGCACGATGGTATAGGCGGCATCGCCCTCCTCGGCAACGCGCAACCGCTCGGTGGAGACCACCACCGGCGCCGCCGCCGCAACCGTGACGCTGAAAGTGAGCGCGCGGGTGTCGCTTGCGGCGGTGTTGCCGTCGGTGTCGGCGGCGGTGTAGGTCAGCGAGCGCGCCACCACCGCCTCGCGCGGCAAGCCGGCGAGCGTGCGCGTGGCGGCGTCAAACGTGAGCCCCGCGGGAAACGCGCTCTCGGGCGTCAGCGTATAAGTCACACCGCCGTTGGCGCTAACCGCCTCAGGGAACACGGTGGACACCGCGCGCCACTGGACATAGTTCAAGTCGGCGGGCGCGTCCGAGATAAAAGTCGGCGGAGCATCCAGTTGCGTGTCCAACACCGTTACTTGCACTTGCGGCGGCGTATAGGAATCGTAATTGGCGCCGCTAAATTCATGCGTAATCGCGGCGATGTCGGTGTCCCCGTCGGCGTCGGCGACGCCGCTAACGGCGACTGTCTGCGGCGTGTTCCAGTCGGCGGCGGTGAAAGTCAGCGCCGCCGGCGATACCGTGGCGATGGCGGTGTCGGCGCTCATCGGGCGCACCGTGACATCGCCGCCGCGCGGTTGGCTGAGCAACTCCACCGTATACGCGCCCGCCCCACCCTCCGCCACAATCAGCGTCACCGGCGTGAAGCGCGCATCCGCCACCTCCTCAACCACGGTCACCACGACATCGGCGGCGGTGATGCCCGCGTAGATGCCGCCGCCGGTGACGGCAACGGCGTGCGTAATGGTGGCGGTGTCGATGCCGTCCGGGTCATCGTCGCCGGCGGCGGCGGTGACGGTGAAGGTGACCGCCACGCGCCAGTTGTCGCGCGTGAACGCCACGCCGCCAAAGGGTAGCAGCGTCAGCAGGCTGCTGACCTCGCCGGCGGTGATTTGCGGCGTCACCACCACCGTGGCGGCGCCCGGATTGGCGCGCAAGCGCAATGTGTAGGTGGCGGGCGTGTCGTCTGCCTCGTTCACTTCCAGTTCGCGCGGCGCAATATCCACCGCCGCCACATCGTTGTCGCGGATGGCGCCGAGCATATTGGCGGTGATGAAGGTGCCGCGCGGGGTGTAGTCGGCGCCGTCGGCGCGCCAGGTGATGACGAAATCGTCGTTGTCGCTGTCGTCATCCTCGCCGCCGCGCGCGACCACTTGTTGCGGCTGGTTCCAGTCGGCGGCGGTGAAGGTCAGCGTGGCGGGCGTCAGCGACAAGTCGTGGTCGGACGGGCTGATGCTCGCCGTCAATACCACCGCCGCCGCCACGCCGGCGCCGGCGTCAATAGGCTGCGTGGCGAGCGCCATTCCGAAGGTTGTGGCTTCGCCCTCGCGCACCACCAGCGCGGCGCTCGGCGCGGTGATGGCGCGCACATCGTTGTCGGTGACGGTCACCGTCACGGTCGCATCCAAGCGCACGCCGTTGTAGTCGGAGCCGGCGTCGCTGACCGCGGGCGCGTGCGAAATGACCACGTCGGTGTCCGCCGCGTCGGCGTCCGCGCCGGCGGTGACGCTGACGCGCTGCGCCAAAAACCAGTTGGTCGCGCCGAAGGTCAGCGCGCCGCTCACCCGCGCCAGCGCCGGGTCGGCGCTGAGCGGCGTCACCGTCACCACGCCGGCGCTCGGCGCCGAGCGCAACACCACGGTGTATGAATCGCCGCCGCTTTCCTCGGCGATGCTCAAGTCCGTGGCGGAGACGGTAAAGCCGACCGCGTCGTCCTCGCCGACCGTGACCACCACCGAGTCGAGCGGGTCGGTGAACTCGCCGTAGTCGGCGCCGGCAACCGCGTGGGTAATCGTCACCAGCGGGTCGGCGACCGCGTCCGCATCTTGCACGCCGCGCACTTCCACCTCGCGCGGCGTATTCCAGTTCACGGCGGTGAACACCAGCGTTGCCGGCGACACCGCGGCGACATCGGGGTCGCTGCTCAGCGGCGACACCGTCACATCGCCGCCCGCCGGCTGCGACTCCAACACCAGCGTATAGGTGGCGGCGCCGCCCTCCGCCGGGCGCACGCCGGTGACCGCCGCCGAGACATCGAGCCCGGCGGTTTCGGTGTCTTCGGTAGTTACCGCCACATCGCCGGCGGTGACCCCGGCGTAATCCGCGCCGCCGCCTTGCACCGTGTGGCTAATCGTGGCGCGGTCGTCGGCGGCATCCAAATCGGCGCCCGCCGCCACCGAGACGGTCTGCGCGAGATGCCAGTTGCCGACCGTGAAGGTCAACGCGCCGCCGGTTTCATCGCCCGGGCTGACCAGCGCAACGCCGCCGTGGCTGAGCGTCAGGTCGTGGATGGCGGGCGAGACGCGCGGCGTGACCGTCACCGAGTCCTCGGGCAGCGCGCTCAGCGTCACGCGATACGCGCCCGCGCGCCGCTCGCGTATGCGCAAGTCGCCCGCCGCCACCGTCACCGTCGGCGCCGGCACCGCCGCCAGCGTGAACAACAGCGTGTCGGTGTCGGCGGCGGCGCGGTTTGTGTCGGAGTCGCGCACCGTGTAGGTTACGGTGCGCGCTTCCACCGCCTCCCGAGGTTCGCCGCTCAGCGTGCGCGTGGCGGCGGTAAAGGTAACGCCCTCGGGAATGTTCCCACCGGGCGTGAGCGAATAAACCAGTTCGCGGTTGCCGCCGCTCGCGAGCGGCAGTTGCACATCCACCGCGCGCTCCAGCAGGAAGAACAAATCGGATTGCCGCTGCCCGCCGAAGGTCGGCGCAATATCGAAGTCGTCGTCAATCACCGTCACCGTCACGTCTAAGCCGGAGGCGTCGAAGCCTTCGTAGTTGGCGCCGCTGACGCTGTGCGTGATGGTGACGGTCTCGTCATCCTCGTCGTTGTCGTTGACCGCCGCCACGGTCACCGTCTGCGCCACATTCCAGTCGGCGCGCGCGAAGGTCAATGCCGCGCCGCCGCTGATGCGCACGGCGTCGTCGTTGCCGCTGGTGGCGCGAATCACCACGCCGTCGGCAATCGGCGGGCTGCGCAGCACGACCGTGTAGTTGCCGGTGCTGATGCGCCCGAAGCCGGTGATTTCATCCACGGTGAGCGCCGCCGGCGTAATCGCCACACCCGGTACGTCGTTGTCGGTGATGACCAGCGTCACGTCGCCCGCTTGCACCGCGGCATACGCGCCGTCTCCGCCGCTCGCGGTGACGCTGTGCGTAATCGTGGCGGTGTCGTCGGTTCCGTCGGTCTGGTCTTCCATCGCGGTCACGCTGATGGCGCGCTCGATGTTCCAGTTGCCGGCATTAAAGGTCAGCGCGCCCGATGGCAGCAACTCGACCAATTCGTTGACCGGCAAAACCGGCGTCACCGTCACCGAGGCGGCGCCCGGATTGGAGTTGAGGCGCACGGTATACACCGCGCTAGCGCCTTCGGCGAAGGTCAGCGCGTCCGGGGCAATCACCACGCCCGCCGCCTCGTTGTCGCGCACGCGCCCGGCGAGCGTGGCGGATAGCCCGCCGTAATCGGCGCCGGCGGCGTTCACGGTGATGACGAATGTCTCGTCCGCGGAGTCCGCATCCTGCGCGCTCGTGGCGGTGAATGTCTGCGGCGTGTCCCAGTTGGCGGCGCTGAAGGTCAGCGCGGTTTGCGGCGACAGGCTCACGCCGGTCGCGCCCGCCGAGAGCGCCGCCGAGAGCATGACATCGCCGCCCGATGGGCGCGTGGCGAGCGCCGCGCTGAACACCGCGCGCTCGCCCTCGGGCACGGTCAGCGAAGGCGGCGACAGCACAATGCCGCGCGTGTCGTCGTCGCGCAGGGTCAGCGTCACTTCGCCGCCGTTTGCGCCGAGGGTGTCGTAGCCGGAGGACTGCGCGGCGCTCACCGTGTGGGTGATGGCGACGGTGTCCTCGGCGGCATCGGCATCGCGCCGCGTGACCACGCGCACGGTCTGCGCGATGTTCCAGTCGTCGACGCGGAAAACCAGCGCGCCGCCGCCGCCGCCCGGTGCACCGGGGCTCGCCGAGAGCACCGAGGCGCGCGCCGGGTCGGCGCTCGTCGGCGTCACGCGCACCACGCCGCCGCGCGGGATTTTGGCGAGGCGCACGGTGTAGTGGGTGTTGCCGCCCTCGGTCAGCGCGCGCGCGGGCGGCTCGAACACCAGCGCGCCGCTATCCGGGTCGGTAATCATCACCGCCAGCGGCGCAAAGTCGGCGGCGTCCACCGCGGTGGCGGCATAACCCGGCGCGCCGCCGAGGTCGTGCGCCGCGAAAGTCACCGAAGTGGCAAGCCCGAGCAAGTCGTCATCCGCGAGCGCCGTCGCGTTCACCGTCTGCGGCACATTCCAGTTGGCGGAGTCGAAGGTCAGCGCCACCGCGCCGCCGCCATTCAGACTGAAGCCGGACACCGCGGGCGGCGTGTTGGTGATGCGCACGCGCCCGCCGTCCGCCGGCGCGACCGTCAGGCGCACGGTGTAGGTGGCGGTGTCGGTGGTGGCGCCTTCCACCACGGTCAGCACGCGCGGCGCGACGGTGACGCCCGGAAGCCGCTCGCGCACCGTCACCGAAAACCGCAGGCTCACGGTGTCGCGGTCGCCGTCGAGCGCGGTGTAGGTGAGCATCGCCGCGCCCGACGCCGCGCTCGGCGTGCCGCTCAGCAGGCGCGTGTCCGAATCAAACCTCAGCCCGTCGGGAATCGCCGACAGCGGCAGCAGCCGGTAGGTAATGGCGCCGTTGCCGCCGATGGCGACCGGCAGGCGCACGCTGACCGGGCGGGTGCGCGTGAACAGCAAATTGGCTTGCGTCTCGCCGTCAAAGGTCGGCGGCATGTCGCGGTCGTTGTCTATGCTGGTGACCACCAAATCGGGCGCCACATCAGTCCCGGCGGCGCTCAAGCCGGCGTAAATGCCCGACAAGGCGTTGACCGCGTGCGCCAGCGTGGCGGTTGAATCGGCGAAGTCCACATTGTCCTCGGCGGCGCGCACGATGACGGTCTGCGGCACATTCCAATCGGCGCGGGTGAAACCGAGCGTGAGCGGGCGCAGGCTCAAGCCGCTGTCGGCGGTGCGCACCGACGGGCGCACCCCGACGCTCTCGCCGGCGGCGGGCGCGTCGCTCAATGCCACGCTGTAGGTTGCCTCGCCGCCCTCATTCACCACCAGCGCGGCGGGCGACAGCAGCAACACCGGCGAGACGCTAATGGCAAGCGCGAGCCGCGCTTCGTCTTCGGGCGCGGTGTTGGTGTCCGCATCGCGCGCCGTGAAGGTGAAGGTCTGCGTGGCGGTGGCGCGCGCCGGCACGCCGCTCAGCACGCGCGAGAACGGGTTGAACGCCAGCCCCGGAATCGCCGCGGCGATGCGCGGCGACAGCGCGTAGGTAATCGCGCCGTTGCCGCCGGTGGCTTCGGGCAGGGTCAGCGCCGCGATGCCGGCGCGCACCACATAGGTCTGCGCGGGCAATGACTGCACGGCGAATTGCGGCACGACATCGGCGTAGGTGTCGGCGACGGTCACGACCACCGGCGGCGCAGTGGTGACCGCGGCGGTGACCGTGCCATCGGGGTTAATAGCGGTGATGCCGGTGTAACCCTGCACCGAATGGCTAATCGTGGCGGTGTCGTCTTCGGCGTCGGCGTCTCGCGCCGCCGCCACGGTGACGGTCTGCGCCACATTCCAGTCGGCGGCGGTGAAGGTCAGCGTCGCCGCCGGGCTGAGCGTCAAGTCGTGATTCGCCGGTGAGACGCTCGCGCCGACCACCACCCGCGCCGCGTCGCCGCCGCTGGGCAGCGCCGACAGGCGCACCGTGTAGGCGGCGGCGGATTCCTCGTCCACGCCGAGCGCCGCCGGCGCGACCACCACCGCCGGGCGCGGCAGCACGGTCAGGCGGAAAACCAGCGTGGCGGTGTCCGAAGGCGCGGTGTTGCCGTCCGCATCGTCCGCCACAAAGGTCAGCAACACGCCGTCTTCCACGGCGGCGGTTGGCGAGCCGACCAGCATGCGGCGCGCGCGTTGGAAGGTCAGACCCGGTACCACGCCGGCGATGGCGGGGCGCAAGTTATAAATGTTGCCGAAGTTGCCGCTGCCGGCGATGGCGGTGGGAAAGGCGAGGCTGACCGCCTGCCCGACCACATAGGTCTGGTCGTCGACGCTAACGCCGTCCGCGAAAACCGGCGCGGTGTCCTCGTCGTCGTCGCTGACCACGGCGGTGAGCGCCACGCTGGTAACGCCCGCATAGCCGCTCACGGTGTGCGTGATGGCGACGGTGTCGTCCGCCAAATCAAAGTCGGCGAGCGCGCGCACCGTCACCGTCTGCGCCTGCGCCCAGTTGTCGGCGCTGAACACCAGCGCGGCGGGGTCGAAGGTGAAGCGGTTGGCGGGACCGGACAGCGCAATCTGCGCGCCTTGCGCGTCATCCGGGGCGGAGGCGAGCGCCACGGTGTAGTCGGCGCTGCCGGTTTCTTCGGTGACGAGCAACCGCTCGGTGGACAGCGCCAGCCCGGGGTCGGCTTCGCGGATGACGACGGTGGCTTGGCTGCCGCGCGCGCTCCAATCCACGCTGGAGGCGCCGCCGGATTCGCCGCTGCGGAAATGCACCCGGGTGAGGGTGGCGCGCGCGCCCTCGAGCCCTTCGGTGTCGTCCGCGTCGGGGAGGATGGGCAGGCGAATCACGGTCTCGGCGCGGCGCGCGTTGGCGGCGCCGGTGACATCGGCGGGCGCGAGCGGGTCGACGACGCAGGCGCCGGTGTCGGCGCCCGGTGTCGCCGCGGTGTAACTCCCCGCCACGCTCACGCCGGTGATGGCACATTCCAGCGTGGTGGCGCCCGCCAGCCCGCCGGAATCGGGGAATTCCAGCAATACCGAAAAGGTGGCGACGGTGTTTTCGGCGACCGTGCCGGTGGCGGGCGCGCTGAGGGTGATGGTTGGTAGGTCGTTTGCCAGCACCACGCCGGTCAGCGCAACGCTTTCGGGTCTCCGGTAATTGTGGCCCGAGGTTCCGCCCGGCGGGGAGCGGACACTGAACTCGCGCGCGCCGTCGGCGAGCGGGTCGTCTTGCAGGCGCACGGTGATGGCGCGGCGGCTTTCGCCGATGGCGAAATACAGCAAGGTGTTCTGCGACAACGCCGCGCCTTCCGAATCGGTGAACAAGCGCGGGTCGCGCATCGCCTCCGACAACTGGAGTTGGACAAACAGCGTGCCCGGTCCGGCGTGCGGGGCTTCCAGCACGACCGCCAACTCGGTGTCGCCCGCGTAGTCGGCGTTATCCGGGTCCAGTTGATAGCCGGCGGTGTCGGGGTCGGAATCCAGCACTTCGCCGCTGTTCAGCGCGCGCCATTCGCGGGTGGTCCTCAGCGGGCGAATGGTGACGCTGAAGGTCAACACGGCGTCGTCGGACACCGCGGGGTTGTCGTCGTCGTCAATGGCGTGATAGGTCAGCATCACCGCATCCGCGACCGCGCTCGGAATGCCGCTCAAGGTGCGCCCGATGGGGTCGAAGGACAACCCCGGCACCACATCGGCAATATCGGGGCGCAACTCATAGGACAAATCGCCGTTGCCGCCGCTCGCGGCGGGCAGCGACACCCCCGCCACCTGCGTGGTGACGGCGAAGGTGTAGTCGGGCACGCTCACGCCGTCGGCGAACGCCGGGGCGGTGTCCACATAGATGTCGCGGATGGTGAGCGCCAGATTGTCGCCGGCGGTGACATCGCCCAACACCTCGCTACCGTCCGCCTGCAGCGCGACCCGCACGCCGGTAAAACCTGCCACGCTGTGCGTTACGGTGAGGTCGCTGCTGCGCGAGTCCGCATCGCGCGCCGCCACCACCGTGACGGCGAGCGAGGCGGTAAAATCGGGCGAAGCGGACGGCGCGAACACGATGCGCGGCGGTATAAAAGTGAGCGCGGGGTCCGGCGGCACCGCCTGCGGCGTGACCGTCACCTCGACATTCGGCGCGCGCACGATGTTCACGGTGTAGGTGGCGCTGCTCTCTTCATTCACGGTCAGCGTGGCGGGCGTAACCGTGATGGCGGGTGCGGGGACAGGGTTTAGAAAAATTCTGTAACCTGTGCTGTCACGAATTTCGTTCTCGTCCTCATCGCGAACGACAAAAAACACACTGTTTCTGAGGTTGTTCATCGTGCCGGACAGCACACGCGTGTCAGGGTCGAAGGTCAAACCCTGCGAAGCCAGAAATTCCGCGTTGTTGGTTGTGCCATAGTTTAGTTCCCCGTTGCCGCCGCTGGCTTCGGGCAAAGTCAGGTTGAGGGCTTGCCCGGCGACGAAGGTGAGTTCGCGGGGCAGGGGCGGGGTGGGATAAAACGGCGCTATATCCACGTCGTCGTCCGCCACCGTCACACTCAACATGCGCCCGCTGTCGGTCGTGCCGTAGCCGCTCACCGCGTGCGTTATGGTGGCGAGGTCGTTGGTAAATTCCAGGTCGTCAGGCAGCGTGGTCAGCGTGACCGAAACCGGCACATTCCAGTCGGCGGCGGTGAACACCAGCGCCGACGGCGACACCGTCACATCCGTGTTGTCGCTGGTGATAGCGACGTTGACATTGGCGCCGGTGACGCCCGACACCGTGTCCGGGTTGGTCGTCAGAAAGACGGTGTAGTGGTGCACGCCGCCTTCGGGAATGGTTACGGGCGCGTACGGCACGACGGCGAGTTCATTCATCACATCCCGAATCACGGCCTCGGCGCTGATGGCGGCGGGGTTGGTCTCAATCTGGCTCACCGGCACGCGGTTTTCCAACGGCGTGCCGGCGCGGAACACGAGGTGGGTCAGGGTGATGACGAAACGCTCCGATCCGGTTCCCAGCGCGCCCTCTGTTAGCGCATCGGGCAGAATCGGCACGCGCACGATGGCGTTTGCGCGGCGATTCATTCGGTCACCGGTCACCCGGGTAATCGGGGATACGCTGCACTCGCCGTAGTCATCGGCGCTCGCCGCCGGGACGGTGACTATACGCCCGGAGCCGAACCCGGGAATCGGGTTGGGGACGGTTCTGGGTTCCCCGCGCAGTTGGCAATCAAAGGTGATGGGGTCGCGCGGGTCGAAGAGTCCGTATGCCGTATTATTCCATTGCAGTTCAACCGGGAACTCGGCGAAGGTGTTTTCGGCAACCGTGCCGGCGGAGCTGACGACGAGCGTGCTCGGCAGGAAAGCGGGCAACAATTCGCCGTCGACGGCGCGCGGCTCGGCGATGACATGGTTAGTCGCATCCGCGCCGCCGAGCGAGGCGATGCGGGCGGAGAAGGGCAATACGCCGTGGGTGTCCGCTCGCCTTGATAATCGCACATCCGTCGTGACGACGGACTCGCCGGGTTGAAAGGTCAGCGTTAAGGTCGGACGAAGGCTGGCAATGGCCTCATTTATCCCAATGAACAGGTCGTCGGAAAGTAAAAAGCCCGAATACCCCAAAGTCACTTCAAGCGGCTGCGCCCCGGCATGCGGTTGCGCGAGTCTGACCGAGATAGGCATTACGATACTCTCGGTCTCGCCCGCAGTGGGCTCTCTTCTCACTTGAGCCCCCGCCGTCATAGCGTCCGCGTCAAGGGCGGTCAGCGACGACCAATCCAGCGTAACCACATTGGGAATCACCGTCACCGTGAATGACAGCGAGTCGGTGTCCGCCGCGGTGTCGTCGTCGTCCGTGTCCCTCACCGTGTAGGTGACTTGCACGGCGTCGACGATGCTCACCGGCACGCCGCTGAGGATGCGCGTGTCGGGGTCAAACGACAACCCGTCCGGCAGCCCCGGCAGCGTATAGACCAGCGGACCGTTGCCGCCGGTGGCGGGCGGCAGGGTCAACTCCGCCGCGGCGCTGGCGGTGTAGGTCTGCGCGTCCACGCTTGCCGCGCCGAAATCCGGCTGCACATCCTCGAAAATATCGGTCGTTATCACGCGCAGCGGCGGTCCTTCGGTGACCGCGCCGGTGGTCACGGCGCCGTTCGTGGCGATGGAGAGCACGCCGCCGTAGCCGCTCACCGCAAAGGCGATGGTGGCGGTGTTGTTTTCGGTGTCGGGGTCGCGCGCGGCGCTCACCGTGACCGTCTGCGCGACATTCCAGTCGCCGGCGGTGAAGGTCAGCGCATCGGGCGGCGCCAGCGTGAGCAAATGCCCCTCCGGGCGCGGGTCGGGCGTCACCACCACGCCGCCGCCGCCGAGCGGCGCGGTGCTCAGCGCCACGGTGTAGGTCTCGCCCGCCTCGCCCTCGTCGACGGTGAGCGCGGCGGGGGTAACCACGACCGCCGGGCGCACGCGCGTGGTCACGGTGAAGGTCAGCGATTCGGTGTCGTCCGCGCCGGTGTTGATGTCGGAATCGGCGACCGTGTATGTCAGCGCCGCCGCCGCGCTTGGCTGCGGCATCCCGGCAAGCACGCGCGTGGCGGCGGTGAAGGACAAGCCGGGCGGCACAGGGCTCAGCGCATAAGTCAAATCGCCGTTGCCGCCGCTCGCTTCGGGCAGGGTCAGGCTAACTTCCTGCGCGGCGATATAGGTCTGCGCCGCCTGCTGCGCGCCGCCAAAGGACGGCGCGGTGTTGCCGCTGGTGTTGACAATCCTCACCTCCACCGCGCGGTCGCTGAGCGCGCCGGGATAGTCGCTCACCGTGTGCGTTATCGTGGCGAGGACATCCGCCAACGACGCCGGGTCGTCGCCGGCAATCACCACCACGGTCTGCGGAACATTCCACTGCGCGGCGGAGAACACCAGCGCATCCGGCTCAAAGGTGAGGAGCGCGTTGTCGCTGCGCAGCTGCACGCCGACATTGCCGCCGGGGTCGGTGGTCAGAAAGACCCCATAGCGCGCGCGCCCGCCTTCGGCGACGGTCAGCGTCGGCGTGGAGAACGCCACGCCCGGACCGACATCGCTGATGGTGAAATCCGGCGCCGTGCCGGCGCTCGCGGGAATGGCGGCGCGGGTTTCCTGCGGCGTGCCGGCGTTGAATACGATATGCGTCAGGCGCAGCCGCATGCCCTCGGCGCCTTCGTTGCGCCGGTCGGCAAGCGCCGGCAGAACAACCCGCCCGGTGGCGCGGCGGTTGGCGCCGCTGCCGGTGACATCGGACGGCGCGATGGGGCGCATTCGGCAGCGCCCGACATCAGCGGCGCTCGCCGGATTCGCGCCGACTCCCTCGACCTCGCACTGGAAAGTGACCGGTCCCGAAAGCGTTACATCGGGCGACTGCTGCGGGAAAGCGAGCGCGACATCCAGCAGGTAGTCGGTGTTTTCCATCACCATTGAAGCGACCGGCGTGAGCGTGTAATCGGGCAGGTTGGTCGGCAGCACATTGCCCTCAATGCGGTTGAGGAAGGGGCTGATTTCATAGTTGAATGAGTCGACGCTCGCGATGGAGAATTGGAAATTGTCGCCGCCGCCCGCCACCTGCGTGCTGCTGCGTATATCAATTGCCCTTTGCAAAAACGGCGTGCCGCGTGTAAAGGTGAAGGTGAGTGCGGGCGGCAGGGGGTTGCCGTCGAGGGTGAACAAATCCGCATCGCGCGCCTCCGGCGAGACCGCCACCACCACTCGCATCGGCACGCTGGCGGCGAACTCACCGGGCAGTGCGACCGTCAAAAGGGTTTGGTGGGCAAGGTGGCTGGAATCCCCGGTCAGCGCGTTATCCTGCGCGATTTGGAAACCGCGCGTGTCCGGGTCATCGTCAATGGCTCTGCCCTCGGCGGTGTTAGCCCAGCGGATGGTCACCGGCAGCACCCCGACCGTGATAATGAAAGACTGCGTGGCGGCGTCGGCGCGCGTGGTGTTGATGTCGGCGTCGATTGCCACATACTCGAAAGCAACCGGCGCGCGCGGCGCGGTCGGCGTGCCGGAAATCACGCGCGTTTGCGCGTCAAACGTGAGCCCGTCGGGCAGGCTGGCGAGCGGCGACAGCGCGTAGGTGAGCGCGCCATTGCCGCCGGTGGCTTCGGGCAACGTCAGGTCAACGCGCACATCTTCGCCGAAATATTGGTCTTCCACCACCGCGTCGAAGGTCGGGACGGCGTCGGGCGGCAGGTCGTCGTCGCGCACCGTGACCGCCACCGAGCCCGCGCGAACGCCGGCGTATGTGCCGGTGGCGGTCACGGTGTGCGTGACGGTGGTGGCTTCATCCTCCAAATCCTGGTCGTCTTCGGCGGCGCTCAGGGTGACGGTCTGCACGGTGTTCCAGTTGGCGCTGGTGAAGGTCAGCGCGCCGCCCGATGGGAGCGGCGCGAACGACACGCCGTGGTCGCCCGATTGCAAAGTGGGGGTAACCACCACATCGGCGCCCGCCGCCGGGGCGGCGTCGACGCGCACGGTATACACGCCGATGTCGCCCTCATTCAGCGTCACTTGGCGCGGCAGAACCACCACCTGCGCCGAGTCGTTGGCGTCGATGACTACGGTGTGGAGGGGGCGGTCATCATCGGGGGCGAAACGGGCGCCGGGGAAGTTGATATCGACATGGCTGGGCACCCCCGCGAGCAAGGCGTGGGAAAGGCGCAGGAAGATGGTCTCGGGGAGCTCGGCGAGGTCATCATTGATAATCGGCACATCGAAGGTGCGGCTTCGCACCTCGTTGGTGAAAGGTCCCACCAGCACTCGCATCATGCCGTCGGAAGGGCTCGGGCGAAGGAAGTCCGTGATGGCGGTGTAATCCTGGCCCTCGTCCGCCGTCCCGCCCACTATTTCCACGAACACGTATTGCCCGTCTAAAGCGCCCTCGGTTAACTCGACCCGCTCGCTCGGCGGCACCTTGAGTTCGATGGTCAGCGTTGCGGCGCCCTCGTGCTCGTTGACATCGGATTGATTCTCAGACCAGCCTATTAGCACCGGGTCGTCGTCCTGAATGCCGACACGGTTTCGCCGCGTGGCGAAATCGACAGCGAAATCGGAGGGGCGCTGGGTGTCCTCTTCCAGGGTGATGGTGAAATAGTCTCCCAGTCCTGACTCACTCACTTCGTCATCGATGACGCTGGAAGATACGCAGCGTTGCCGGTTATCGGCGTTGAAAACCAGCACTCGGTCAAGGGGCGTGACGTCATCGGCGTCGGCGGTATCGATGTTGCGCCGATTGTTGTGAATGCGAACATACGCATTGCCCGGCGGAAGCGGCTGACCCGCCGCCGGATAGACGATGTAGGCGCACCTTTGAACCATTGAGTTCTCTTGTACAGTGACCGAAGTTTCCTCCAGATGGCGGTCGAGTGCGATAGCGGGCTCGGTCAGCGAGATGATGACCGGACTGATGATGAGATCGAATTGGGCGCGCGTTTCATCGGAGGCGAGCCTGTTGTTGTCGCTATCGGTGACGGCGTAGGTCAACGGAAAGACGCCCACCTCGGTCGGCGTGCCGGCAATCACGCGCGTGTCGGGGTTAAACGACAGCCCCTCCGGCAACGCGCCGCGCAGCGCGTAAATAAACGGCAGGTTGAGGCCGCCGAAAGCCTCCACCAAAGTATGACTCAGCGGCAATTGGATGGGAAATGTCAGGGTGTCGGCGAAGTTCGCCGGGAGACCCGGCGCGAAGTCGCGGTCGTCGTCGGTAATCTCCAGAAAAATCGAGGGCACTTCCAAGCCCGCATAGCCGGGCGCGCCGCTCAGCGTGTGGCGGATGACCACAATATCGTCCGTGAAATCGTTGTCGTCTTCGAGCGCGTTGATGGTCGCGGTCTGCGCGGTGTTCCAGTTGGCGGCGGTGAAGGTCAGCGCCGCCGGGACAACCGCCACCGCCTCGGCGGCGTCGTGCGACGAAGTCACCGTGACATTCGCATCGGGGCCGCTCAACAGCGACACGGTGTAGGTGGTGAACCCGCCCTCGGCGAGCACCACCCCGTTGCGCGACAGGATGATGCCGGCGGTGTCGTCGTCTTCGATGGTGAGGGTCGCCGAGCGCGGGGCATACAACACCTCGGCGCCGCTGGTCTCGCTCAGCGTGAAGGTGGCGGTCTCTTCGCCTTCGGCGATTTCGTCTTCGTGGATGCGAATATTGGAGCATTCACTCCGCGGCGAGGCGAATGCAATCGGGTCGGGCGTCACCGAGATGTCGCCCTCCCCGAGCAAGGCGCCCACGGTGGCGCTACCGCTGCTCTCCCAGAGGAAGGTCAGACCGGCGGGCGGCAGCACGCCGCTCACCTGCACGCAGAGCGCTACGGTTGTCGGGGCGTCCGCCTCGCTCACGCGCGCGGGTGTCAGGGAGATGCTCGCCACCGGCAAGTCGCTGATGACGACGGTGAGCGGCGCGCTGGCGGTGACTTCGCCGTAGCCGCTGACCGCATGGCTAAACACCACCGTGGCGGTGTCGCCGTCGTCGTCGCGCAACGCGGAGACCGAAAAAGTCTGCGCCGTCTGCCAGTCGGCGGGGGTGAAGGTCAACGCGGCGGGGCTCAATGTCAACACGCCTCGGCTGTTGTGCGGCAGGGTCGGCGTGACCGTCACCGCGCCGTCCGGTCGCGTGCTCAGCGCCACGCCGTATTCGCCGCCGCTCATTTCCACGATGTTCAGAGTGGCGGGCATCAGGATGACTTCCGGCGGCGCGACCACCGCCACCGTGAATTGCAGCGCGGGCGAATCAAAAGGGTTGCGGTTGGCGTCCGAGTCAAACGCGGTGTAGGTCAATGTGACCGGCGCGGTGGTGGCGGCGGGCGTGCCGGCGAGCGCGCGCGTGGCGGCATCAAACGACAAGCCGGGCAACGCCGCCAGGGGCTCCAGCGTGTAACTCAGTTCGCCGTCTCCGCCGAACGCCGCCGGCAACACCAGCGGCGCAATCGCGCGCCCGCGCACAAACGTCTGCGCGGCGGGCGCGGCGTCGTCGTCAAACAGCGGCACATCAACACCGGGGTTGGCGCTGTCGACGACCAGCGCTTCCACCGCGCCGGCGTCCACCGCATCGTAGCCGCCGCCGGACAGCGTGTGGCTAATCGTGGCGGTGTCGTTCTGCGCGTCGCTGTCCAAGCCGGCGGTGACCGTGACGGTGCGCGCGTCTCGCCAGTCGTCGGCGGTGAAGGTCAGCATCGCCGGCGCGCTGAGGTCGTGGTCGGCGGGCGTGATGCCGAGCGTTACCGTCACCACGCCCGCCGCATCCGGCGCGCGCGTCAACGCCACGTTGTAGAACGCCGCCGCACCGCCTTCGCTCAGGCGCACGCGGTTGGGTGAGACCGACACCATCGGCACCGCCCGCACGCGCACCGAGAAGACCAGCGAATCGCTGTCGGCGGGGAAGGTGTTGTCGTCGGCGTCGGTGACCGTGTAAGTCAGCGAGCGCGCCGCCGCCCCGCCAATCGGCGTGCCGCTGAGCGTGCGCGTGGCGGCGTCATAACTCAGCCCGTCGGGAATCAACTCGGGCGGACCGAGCGCGTAGGACAGCGGCGGGTCGCCCGCGCTCGCCGTGACGAATTGCGTGCTGACCGCCTCGCCCTCGGTGAAGGTCAGCGCCGGCGTCGGCGGCGGTGTCCGCCACGCGCACCGCGTAGTCGGCGCGCGCGACGCCGGCATACCCACTGAGCGCATAACGGATGGTGGCGCGGTCGTCGGCGCGGTCGGTGTCGACCGCCGCGGTGACGCTGACGGTCTGCGCGCGCGACCAGTTGAGGGGCGTGAAAGTCAGCGTGGTGGTGGCGCTGAGCCGCAATGCACCGGGTGGCAGGACGCGCGGAGTCGCCGTCACATCGATGCCCGGCGGGGCGTTGAGCCACACGCGGTAGGCGCGCGTGCCGCCCTCCTCCATACTCAGTACACGCGGCGCAAAGACCATCGCGGCGAGCGGCGCGGCGGCGGTGTCCACCGTGACTTCGTAACCGCGGTGCGCGCCGGATAAGTCCGAGGTGAACTCGTTGCCGCCGCCGGCGAACTCGGCGCTGACGAGCGCCAGCGAGTCCGCCTCCGCCCCCACCCCCGCGCCAAACTCGAGCGAGGCGCGCTCGCCGGCGGGGATGACGACGGTGCCCCCACTGTCTCTGCTGTCACCGCGGCGCCGCCACACCACACTGAGGTCGCGCGGGGCGGCTTGCGGAAGATGCGCGCGCGCCCGCCCATTCGCCTGGCGCTCGATGCCGACCCGGAAAGTGAAAAGTCCCCCCGCGGTGTTCGACGACAAATCCAGCGCGCGCAAACTGCCGCGCAAGCCGTCGAAAAACCCCGGCGGCAATGCCGTGATGAGGTTATTCGACAGGCGCAACTCGCGCAACGCGCCGAGCCCGCGGAACAACCCCGAGGGCAGCGAGGCGCCGAGCGAGCCGGAGGACAACTCCAACACTTCCAACGCGCCGAGCCCGGCGAACGCATCGCGCGGCACGGTGGTGAATGCGCGGCTGAATGTCATTCGCAGGCCGGTCAATGCGCTCAGCCCGGCGAAATCCCCGCTTTGCAATGCGGTGGTGGCGCTATCGGTAAGGGTGAGTTCGGTGATGGCGCGCAGATGCGCCGGGCTGACATCGGCGCAGTCGCTCACGCCGCTGAGTTGCGACAGGATGGCGGCGCGCACCGCGGCGGTGCGCCCGCAAACCGCCGGCGACGGCGGCTCGGAAATGACGACCGGCAAATCTTGCGCGCGCGCCGCGCCGCCGGTGACCGTGTGCGTGATGACGGCGGCGTTATCCTGCGTGTCGGTGTCGGTGGCGGCGCTCACGGCGATGGCTTGCGCGGTATTCCAGTTGGCGGCGGTGAAAATCAGCGCGCCGCCGAGTGTTAAGTTAGTGGCGGTGGTGGCGGGGGTGACGGTGACGCTCGCGCCGGCGCCGGGCGCGTGCGACAGCGCGACGGTGTAGTTCGCGGTGCGCCCCTCGTTGAGCGTCAGCGCGCGCGGGCTGAGCACGATGCGCTCGTGGTCGCTGGCGGCGATGGTGACCAACGCCGTGGCGGGGCTAATCACCACATTAGGCGGCGCCGCGGCGCCCGGTACGCTGCTCAGCCTGACGCGGAACGGCTCGTCGTCCTCCACATCGGTGTCGTTGACGAGCGGCACGACCACCGTTTGGCGGCGGTTGCCGTTGCCGAACGGACCGAGCGTGACGTTTTGGAGGCGGGTGTAGTCAACGCTCTCCGTCGCGCTCTGCGGGCCCGCCGGCGGCGCGAGCGTGTTGACGCTGAGGTTGAAATCGGCGCGGTCTATTCGCGTGTCCGCGTCCACATCCAGCGCCACGGTGAGCGTCACGCCGCCGTCTTCCTCGTCGGCGTCGTAGGCGGTTGCCGACCAGCCCACGGTCAGGGGGTCGTTGTCGTCAATGGTCACCGGCACGACACCGCGCGCGGCGTCGGCGAGCACTTCAATGCCGGCATCGGAGGTCGGCGCATCCGGCGTCAGCACCAGCGAAAAAATCTCGCTATCCTCAAACGCCGAGTCGTCCACGACGCGCACGGGGACGCATTCGCGCCGACTCGCCGGGCTCAGCGCAACCGCCGCATTGAGCGCCGCAAAATCGTTGCTGTCGGCGCTGTCGGTGTTGCCGACCACCGCGCTCAGCGTCGCCGCAATCGTGCCCGCCGGCAGCGGCGCGCGGCTCGGCGGATAGGTCACCACCACGCACACCTGACTCATGCCTTCATCTTCGCGCACCGTATACGACGCCCGCTCCAAACCGATGGCGAGCCGCCGCACGGTCACGCCGAAGGTCAGGCTGTCCTCGTCCGCCGCGCCGGTGACGGTGTCGCTGTCGGCTGCGGTGTAGGTCAGGGAGAGCGCGTCCGCGTCCGCGGTAACTGCGCTTGGTGCGCCGCTCAGCACGCGCGTGTCGGCGTCGTAACTCAAGCCGGCGGGCAGCGGCGCCAGCGTGTAGGTGATGTCGCCGTTGCCGGCGGTGGCGATGGGCAATGTCAGGCTCACCGGCGCGCCGAGCGCGTAATACTGGTTGCCCGGAGAAGCGCCGAGCGCCGGCGCGCGGTCGCTCGGGTCGGTGTCGTTTTCGGCAACCCGCACGACCACCGCCGGCGCGGTGAGGATGCCGAGGTAGGCGCCGCCGCCCGCCACGCGGTGGGAAATCGTGGCGAACTCGTCGGCGTATTCGGTATCGTCCTCGGCGGCGAACACGCTCACCGTGCGCGCGGTCTGCCAGTCGTCGGGCGTGAAGGTCAGCGCGCTCGGGCTGACCGTGACGCCGTGCGCGTCGCTGCCATCGTCGATGCTTGCCGTGACCACGACCGTGGCGTCGCCGGGGTCGCCGCGCAAGGCGACGGTGTAAGCGCCGCCGCCGCCTTCGTCGATGGACAACGCCTGCGGGCGCACCACGACACCGGGCTGGTCGCTGGCGGCGATGGTGACGGTGGCGATGGACGCGCCGCGACGGGTGTTCAGCGGGGTGACATCGGGGAATTCCAGATACACCCGAAACCGCTCGGCGTCTTCGGAGACGGTGTCGTCGGTGAGCGGGATGCTGATGGTGCGCGTGATGTTGCCGGCGTTGAACATGCCGAGATCGCTGCCGCCGCCGCTGAGCGCGGTGAAATCCTCCCCGCCGACCGCGCTGCCGCCGGGGTATGTGAACGCCAGCATATTGAAACCGTTGGCGCGCGTGATGCTTTCGCCCTCGCCAATCACCAGCGAGGCGGTCAGCGTCACTTCGCCGTCGCCTTCTTCCACATCAATCGCGGTGGCATCCCAGCGCACCGTAACCACATCGTTGTCTTCAATCTGAACTTCGGCGCGCTCAACGCCAACTTGCACGACTTCACCCTGCACCTGAAGGGGTGGGGGATTGCCGGGACCCGGCGACAGCAGCAGGGAAAAGGACTCGGTGTCTTCATAGACCTCGTCTTCGTTGGTGGCAATATCAAAGCACGCGATGCGCGAATCGGCGGTGAAAGTTAGCACGCGGTCGAGCGCGCGGTAATCGTCGGCAACCGCGCCGCCGTCTTCGCTTTGCCGGCTGGTGGTTTGCACGCGCACAAACGCGGTTTGCACCGTGCTCGGAAACGGCTCGCCCGCCGCCGGCTGAACCACGCGCGCGCACACCAGTTGAGACGCGCCTTCGGTAATCGCAATGGGCGGAACCTCGATATCGCGCACGTCCCGCCCAAAACTGATGACGACCGTTATCTCGTCGTCGTCAATCAGCTGCACCTGCACCTGGCCCTCGGGATCCAAGCCGGCGTAATTGCCGCCGCCTGTAATCACGTGGTCAAAAGTGAAAAAATCGTTTGACGCGCCGAGATCATCCAGCGCGTTGACGGTGACGGTCACCGCTCTGTTCCAGTTGGTTTGGCTAAACACAATGCCGCTGACGGTCGGGTCCGCGCCGCCGACGCGCAAATTCATCGCCCTCGCGAAGCGTCTATTAAACACCGGCGTCACCGTCACCAACTCGCCGTAGGGATAAGCGTTGAGGCGCACCGTATACATACCGCTTTGGTTTTCGTTCAATCTGATCCTGGGCATCGTTACCGTAAGGCCGGGCTCGGCTTCGCGCAGGGTGTAGGTGGCCGGGGTGTTGTTCCATATCGCGGGGACACTGCCACCGGTGTGATTGGTGAGCGTAACAATCAGGGTCTCATTGTCATCATCGCCATCGCCTATGATTCGGATGGGGATGTTGCGCGAGTTTTGCCCGGCAAACAGTTCAATCAAGCCTGTTCTGTTGCCGGGGTTAAAGGTGATTCTGTTGTCTGTGGTGCCGGTGTCAGTCATCACTTGGTAATCGGCGGACGAGGAGGTGCCGCCGATTCTGAAACGAACGGTGGAAGCGGTCGTGCGCGGCTGACCGTCTATCACGATTGGCACATTGATCATGTCACCCTCGCGCGCCGTGCGTTCAAATTCACTAATTGCACCGATGCTAGCCCTGGATCCTTGGGTGCCCGCATTGGAGAGGATGGTAAGCACCGGAGTGGTCGCCACCACGGCGGTGTCGGTGCCTACCCTCACCATTTCTATTTGGAAGGTCTCGTTGTTCTCTGATAGGTTGTCGGACCTGATAAAGATGGCGCCCAAGGTACGAGTCGCTCCAAACCGCAGGCGAAATTCACGCGGGTTCGGAAGCCCAGGGTCAGAATGGCTCGCGTAATCGTAATCGCTGTCCGTGCTGGTGATATTCTTCACTCGAAAATAAAAGAGTTCATCCTCCGGCTGGCTCCCCGGCTGCCTCGGAGGCTGGCGGATGGTCACGCTGAGAAGTGAATTATCTTCCATGAACGTTGTGGAGGTCACATTAGCCTCAAAACCCGCCACCTGCGCCTCCGCCACCAAACAAACCCAACCCAACACCCCCCCCAACACCCCCCGCCAAACCCACCCCCGCCCCTTCACACCCCCAACCTCACACCCACCCCCACCAACCCCAGCGAGTCGGTGATGGGGGGGGGGGGGGGGCGATGGGCATTGCGGTGCGCTGAGGGGCGGATATGGGGCGTTGATGGGGGGTTGAGGTGTGGGGGTTGGGGTTAGGGTTGATGCGTGTTGAGGTGGCGGCGCTGAAGCGCGTTGAGGTGGCGGCGCGGGCGTCAGCGCCGGCACGGGCATGGGCGCGGGCACAGGTGCTGGTGTGGGCGCTGGCGCGAGTGCTGGCGCGGGCGCTGGTGCGGACGCGAGTGCTGGCGCGGGCAAAGGCAAAAAACCTCATAACAACCTCATGAAAAGAACGTCATTAAAAACCCCCCGTTCCAACCACCCCCAAACCCTACACCCCCATCCCGCCGCCGTCAATACATTAAAAACCGAATAGCAGCCCGCCTGCCACCGCCCCTACTTCGTCATTCCCCTTACTTCGTCATTCACAACAAAGGCGTCATTCTCGAGCGTTAGTGTCCGTTTGCCGCCGCGCTTCTTCTTGCGGCGGCTTACGGACACTTACGACCTCGGGAATCTCCATAAGTCTACCGTGGACTTCAACAAAGCCCCCGCCCAAAAGACCACAAGAACGGCGGCTTACCCGCCGCCTGCTTCGCCTGCTTTGTTTGGGCTCAGCGCCAACCTTAGGGAGATTCCCGAGTACGTAAGTGTCCGGTAAGCCGCCGCTAAAAGAAAAAGCGCGGCGGCAACGGACACTAACGCTCGAGAATGACGAAGTAATAACCCTCACCCCCGCCCAAAATCCAAAATCCCCTCAACCGCCCCCGCCATCTCATACAACCTATCATCCTCCCCATTACCCGCCGCCAGCATCAACCCGACCGGCGCGTCCCCCGGTGTGTGGCATGGCAAAGAAACAGCACAGCCATCAAAAAAATTAACCGTCGAAGCATTACGCAAGCAACGCAAGTTAAGCGCGGGCATCCGCTCGGGGTCGTTGGTCTCGGCGATGGCGGGCGGAATGCACGGCGCGGTTGGATAGAGTAGCGCATCGGCTTTGGCGGCGTGCATTTGTTGGGCGCAGGCGGCCACCAAGTCGGCTTTTTCCCGATAGCGTTTTTGCCGCTCGGCGGCGTCCACATCTCGCCCGTTGCTCATTCGCCGGCGCACGAACGGGTCGTATTCATCGCCGCGCCGGCGCAGGCGTTCGTGGTGCGCTTGCCACGCTTCAAACACCGCCACGGCGCGCTTGCTGAACATGTCCACGCAGCCCTCAAGCGCCGGCAGCGGGGCATGCTCTATATGTACGCCGGCGCTTTCCAGCCACCCGAGCGCGCGCTCAAACGCCGCCGCCACCTCGGGGTCGAGCGCTTCCATCACCGCCGATTCGGGCGCCAGCAACCGCAGCGATTCCGGCGCGCGGCGCGCCAACGCCGGCAGCGGCTCGCCGTGTTTCAAGCGCCCGCGCATGACGTGGTCGAGGATGAAGCAGCCGTCCAAATCGTTGGCGAGGGGACCGGGGGCGTCGGAGGTCGGGGAGAGCGGATAGACCCCGCGCAACGACAGCCTGCCATAGGTCGGCTTGACCCCGACGATGCCGTTGAACGCCGCCGGAACGCGGCACGACCCGGCGGTGTCCGAGCCGACGGTCGCCGGCACGATGCCCTCTGCCACGCTGACCGCACCGCCGGAAGACGAGCCGCCCGGCAAGCGCCCGGTGGCGCGGTCCCAAATGCACTTCGGGTTGCCGTAGTGCGGGTTCAAACCCATGCCGCTGAACGCGAACTCGCTCATATTGGCGCGCCCGATAAACAGCACCCCGGCGTTGCGCAAATGCCCGACCACCACGGCGTCGGTTTTCGAAAGCGGCGCTTCCTCTTTCAACACCGCGGAGCCGGCAAGCGTCTGCTGCCCCCGAACATCAAACAAATCCTTAAGCGTAACCGGCACCCCGGCAAGCACCGGCAACGCCTCCCCCTTCGCCCGCGCACGGTCGATTCGAATGGCTTGCTCAAGCGCCTCGTGCTCAATGCGGATGAACATCCCATCAGTGCGCGCCGCCGCCGTCAACGCCGCCGTTGCCACCGCCTCGCAACTTGTCTTGTGCGTGGCGAAAGAATCGACCAGTTGCCGGACTGTGGGGTGGGTGTGCATTGGGGCAATGTACAGCCCGTGCAAAAACTCAAGAACCGGGCATGAACTTATCCGGCGCAATTTATCCGCCTATTGATGTTTCCATCAGGGAATCACGCCGCCATACAAAAACACCGCATCAAGCCGCCGTCAAACTCTCGCATAACGCTTCAACGCCCATTATGTTGACCACCCGCTTCAAGTTATACGCCAACACGCTCAATCCCATCTCCGCTTTCACTTTATCCATACCACGCAACACAAACCGACCGCCGCCCATCATCTGTTTGATCGTGCCAAACGGATGCTCGCTTAAACTCGACCGGCGGCGCAGCAACTCCGGATGCGCCACCGCACGCCCGTGCATGCGCACCACCGACTCCTCGTAATAATGACGATTAATCGTGCGCCGACGCGCGCCGGTGCACTGACCGCGCAACCCACAACCCCCGCATGCATTCGTCGCGTAATAATGCGTCTTATTCTTCGCATCGCTGCGCCGCCGACGCAACACTTCGCCAGCCGGACAACGGTATTCATCGCGCTTGTCATCGTAAGCAAACTCCGCGCGGCTATAGTAAGCGCCGCGCGTATTCACCACCCGCTGCCGCGGCACCACCGCCGTTATACCCGCCGACTCACACGCCGCCCCCTGCTCGCCATTCTGATAACCCGTGTCCGCCACCACCGTCAGTTTATTCACCCCCAGCGCCACCTTCGCCCGCCGCGCCATTCCATACAACTGGCGATGGTCGTTGACCGCATTGGTCACCGCATGCGCGGCTATCAACTTGTGTTTGTCATCCACCGCCGTCTGCACATTGTAACTCGCCGCACAACCACCCCCCGACTGCCGCATCCAACGCGCCTCCACCTCGCCCGACACCACGCGCTTAGAACCGCTTGCCTTCAACTCCGCAGTCAACGAACGCAACGCCTCCCGTTGCTCCACCAACGCCGCCAATGCGGCTTTTGTGTCCGCCACTTTCGCCGACGCATCCGCCGCATCGGCCGCATCATCCGCCGTATCCAAAACCTCCATATACGCCAACACCCCGCGCTCCACCCGCTCCATCTCTCGCCCCAACTGCGCCGCCGTATAAACCGACCGACGACCCGCCACCGCGCGAAACTTCGAACCATCCACCGCCACCAACTCGCCGCCATACAATCCTTGACCACGACAAAAATGCACAAACGAACGGCACGCAGCCGACAACCCCGCCAAATTATCCTTGCGAAAGTTCGCTATCGTCTTGAAGTCCGGGCGCAAATCTTCCAGCAACCACATCAACTCCACATTGCGCCCCGCCTCCTTCTCCAAACGACGACTCGACCTAATCTGATTCACATAACCATACACATACAACTTCAGCATCATCCCCGGATGATGCGCCGGACGACCGGTCGCCGCCGACATCACCTTGTCAAAACCCAACTCCAGCAAATCCAAACCATCCACAAACAAATCAATCACCCGCACCGCATTATCCGCAGCAATACGGTCATCCAACGTCTCGCCAAACAACGCCGCCTGATAACGCGACACACCCCGAACATGCGACATAACTAAACTCCTGCTCGATACAATTGGGAATGAAACATTTTACCGCAAGAGAGTGAGTTTTTACACAGGCTGAATGTAGCGGGTGTTGGGTGGGGTGTCTAGTGGGGGGTTGGGGTTGGGTTCATAACAATGGCGTCCCGGCGGATTTTTCTTCGCTTCGGGAATCTCGTCCCGTTTGGCGTGGTCTTGAACAGAGCGACAATAAGACACTGTTGTCCGGCTCAAAAGACTGCCGGAATGGCGGCTTACTCGCCGCCTGCTTCGCCCTCTTTGTTCAAGTCCGTGCCAACCTTAGGGAGATTCCCGAGGACGTAAATGACGAAGTGGGGGGAATGACGACGTTGTTGTGAATGGCGAGGTTTTGTTTTTGTTGGGGTTGTTGTTCTTGTCACCTTTGCTTGATAGTCCCCATAAAAAACCCGCGAACCGGCAATGGCGCCGATTCGCGGGCTTGTATCGGGGAACTCCCGCTCGTTTATACCGAGGGCTTACTTCCCGCGTCGGGGGTCGGCGCGGTCGACGGATTCTCCGTAGATGTTGGAACTGTAACTGCTGTAACGCTCGAAGCGCGGGGTGTAGTAGGGCGCGCCGCTGGCGTAGACTGCTTCCAGTTCTTCATCCGAAAGAATCGCATCCTCCGGGACATGGCTCAATTGAGCGGGCTGTTTTTGTGTCGCCGTGTTTTCGTTTGACATGACTGCTTACCTCATGGAGTGAATGGTTTTCGTCGCCACTTCGTTTCCCCGCCGAAGCGCAAAAACCGCTTGTGGCAACGATTCATACGCAAGGCTAGGCGGTCCCGCGCGGAATGTAAACCGATTTTCTGTCTTGGCAACCAGCCGCGCTATACAACCGGCCAACCGGCGTAGTGCGCGGCGTAGTGCGCTCCCCTCACCTATCGTACTGTCCGAGGTCGCCGCCATCGTTGGGATTGTGGCGACCGCCCACGGGCCGGTAGTGAATTGGGCTGTGGCGTCCGCCCCTGCCTGCGTCGATGTTTTTCAGTTCCTCATCCGACAACTCACCGTCTTTCTTCGGGTCTCGTTCTGCTGTTTTCTTGACTGACATGGCTATGCACCTCTGTGTGTGTGAATGGTTTTCGTCGCCACTGCGTTTTCCCGCCGAAGCGTAAAAACCGCTTGTGGCAACGATTTATACGCAAGGTTAGGCGGCTCCGCGCGGAATGTAAAACGATTTTCTGTCTTGGTAGCCAGTTACATTATACAACCGGCTAGCCGGCGTAGTGCGCGGCATATTGCGCTCTCCTTGCCACCCACGCCGCGATTTGGGGCATAATTAACGGCTTCCAACGCGCACCGCCACCCCGACTTCACCCATTCCCACTTGACCTCGCCCGCAACCACCGCCACCGCGCTGCGATACAGCGACAGCGGCGTCAGCATCGACGCCGGCAACGACTTGGCGGAACGCATCAAGCCGCTGGCGGCGCGCACGCATGGGCCCGGCGTGCTCGGCGGGCTGGGCGGGTTCGGCGCGCTGTATGAAGTGCCGCTCGCACGCTATCAACAACCGGTGCTGGTCTCGGCGACCGACGGCGTTGGCACCAAACTGAAACTGGCGGCGATGCTGGCGCGCGATGACACCGTCGGCATCGACTTGGTGGCGATGTGCGTCAACGACCTCCTCGCATGCGGCGCCGAGCCGTTGTATTTCCTCGACTACTTCGCCACCGGCGCGCTGCAAGTGGAGCGCGCCGAGGCGGTGATTGCGGGCATCGCGCGCGGTTGCGAGTTGGCGGGCTGCGCGCTGGCGGGCGGGGAAACCGCCGAAATGCCCGGTATGTATGCGCCCGGCGATTTTGATTTGGCGGGGTTCGCGGTCGGCGTGGTGGAAAAGAGCAAAATCCTCGACCCCGCCGCGGTGGAGGTCGGCGACGTCATCCTCGGCCTCGGCGCTTCGGGAGCGCATTCCAACGGCTTTTCGCTGATTCGGAAAATCCTGCAACTCAGCGGCGACGACCTGTCGCGCCCCTTCGGCGATTCCACCCTGGGCGAGACGCTGCTTGCGCCCACGCGCATCTATGTCAAGCCGGTGCTGCGCCTGCTGGGCGAGGTGGAAGTGGCGGCGATTTCCCACATCACCGGCGGCGGCCTGAGCGAGAACCCGCCGCGGGTGTTGCCGCCCGGCGTGGTCGCCGAGATTGACCGCGCGCGCTGGCCGCTGCCGCCGGTATTCCAGTGGCTGCAGCAAGCCGGCAACATCCTTGATGCGGAAATGCTGCGCACCTTCAACTGCGGAATCGGGCTGGTGGTGGTCGTGCATGCGCGCGACGCGAAGCGGGCGGTGGCGATTCTTGAGGAAGCCGGCGAGACGGTGTTTACCCTGGGGCAAATCGCCGCGGCGCGCTCGCGCTCAGACCCGCCGCGGGTGGTGGTGGCGGGCTAGCCGTTGCCGCCACCGCCACTTTGAGCGCATCCATGCCATCCCCTCCGCCCATCAACCTCGTTGTCCTGATTTCCGGCGACGGCAGCAACTTGCAAGCCATCTTGGACAACATCGCCGACGGTCGCTTGTCCGCCAACGTGTCGGCGGTCATCAGCGACCGCGCGGACGCTTTCGGCTTGACCAGGGCGGCGCGCGCCGGCGTCCCGGCGGTGGTGGTCGCGCGGCGCGATTACCGCAATGCGCCGGCTTTCCACGATGCCCTGCTACGCCGAGTCGAGGAATATGCGCCGGACTTGGTCGCGCTCGCCGGTTTCATGCGTATTCTGCCGGCGCATTTTGTCGCGCGGTTTGAGCGCCGCATGATGAACATTCACCCGTCGCTGTTGCCGAAATTCAAGGGCTTGAACACCCATCAGCGCGCGCTGGATGCGGGCGAGCGCCGCCACGGCGCCACCGTGCACTGGGTGACCGCGCAACTGGACGACGGCCCCGTTATTCTGCAAGGCGAAGTGGCGGTCGCGCACGACGACAACGCCGAGACCCTGCGCGCGCGGGTGTTGCGCGAGGAGCATCAACTCTATTCCCGCGCGATACAGTGGTTTGCGGAAAACCGGCATCGCCACGATACCCCGGCGCGCGAGGAAGCGGAGACGTCGTGACCGGGGTTGTCATTTCACGCGGCGCGTTCGTTCGGTTGGCGTTGCTGTTGTGGGTGGTCATGGTCGTGTCCGCGCGCGCCGCCGCCATCGAAGACCAGACCCTGCGCTATGCGGCGTTCTACGGCAACATCAGCGCCGGCGAGGTTGAAATCAACATTCGCAATGAAAACGCCGGCTACGTGGTCACTTCGACCGGCAAACCGAGTATGCTGGCCGCTATGTTTGTCAAAGCGCACCACAGCGTCACCCGCTTTGTTCGCCACCAGGGTGAAGTGGAAGTGGCGCTCGACAGCGGCAGCGAACAACTGGACGGCAATGACGGTGACGGCTACGCGCGCTGGTTTCGCTTTGACCGTGCGCGCGGGCGCATCGAATTCAGCGACGGCGACCACCACGCGATTCAACCCGGCGAGCGGTTTGAGGCGGCTGCTTTTCCGTTGCTGCTGATGCTCCGCCCGGTGGAGCAAGTCGCCGGGCTGCGGGTGCGCGAAGTGAGCGCCCGGCGCACGCGCGGTTACACCTATGAAAAACCGGTCGAGGAAATCGTCACCGTGCCGGCGGGCGAGTTCGCCAGTTGGAAAATTGCCCGCCACCGCAGCGACCGACCGGACGACCGCGTGACCGTGTGGCTGAGCCAAACCGGCGACCCGGTGCCGCTCAAAATCGCGGTCACCAAAAAAGGCAAGACCAGCACGTTGCGGCTGACCGAGCCGTGACTCCAATGCCCGCCTATTCCACCGCCATCGTTGATTGGGACAACTATCACGCCGTCATCCTCGCGATTCGCCGCACCGTTTTCGTGGTGGAGCAGGGCGTCAGCGAAGCGCTTGAAATCGACCCGCACGACCGCCGCCACACCCACGCGCTCGCCTTTGACGAAGACGGCAACGGCATCGCCACGGGCCGCCTGCTCGCCGACGGGCGAATCGGGCGGATGGCGGTGCTGGAGGCGTGGCGGGGGCGCGGTGTCGGGGGCGCGGTTTTGCAATGCTTGCTCGACACCGCCGCGGCGCGCGGCTTGAAGCGCGTTGCGCTCAACGCCCAGGTGAGCGCGCGGGCGTTTTATGCCGCGCGCGGGTTTGTCGAATGCGGCGAGGTGTTTATGGAAGCGGGAATCGAACACATCGCCATGACGCGCGCGCTTGGTTAGGAAAACACCATGACCGTTGCGCTCGCCATTTCCAACCTGCAAAAGACCTATCGCAGCGGGCTGGTTGCGCTCAAGGGCATTGACCTTGAGGTTGAGCAAGGCGATTTTTTCGCGCTGCTCGGCAGGAACGGCGCGGGCAAATCGACCGTCATCGGCATCATCTGCTCGCTGGTGAACAAGAGCGCCGGCACGGTGGCGGTGTTTGACGCCGACATCGACCGCAACTTCGCGCTCGCCAAATCCTATCTGGGCGTGGTGCCGCAGGAGTTCAACTTCAGCATATTTGAAACGCCGCGCCAAATCGTGTGCAATCAGGCGGGCTATTACGGCATCGACAGGAAACTGGCGGCGCAACGGGCAAAGCGCTATCTGAGTCAACTGGGGCTGTGGGAAAAGCGCTACCAAATCACGCAGACATTGTCGGGCGGGATGAAACGCCGGCTGATGATTGCGCGCGCGCTCATGCACCAGCCGCGGCTGCTGATACTCGACGAGCCGACCGCCGGCGTCGACATAGAAATCCGCCGCTCGATGTGGGATTACCTGACGCGCATCAACGACAGCGGCACCACCATCATTCTGACCACGCACTACTTGGAAGAAGCCGAAAGCCTGTGCCGCAACGTGGCAATCATCGACCAGGGGCAACTGGTTGAAAACACCAGCACCGGCGCGTTGCTGGAAAAACTGAAGCAGGAAACCTATGTGCTCGACCTCGCCGAGCCGCTCGACCAACTGCCCGACGAGCACCCCGCCGGCTGGCGCCTGAAAAACCCCGCCACGCTCGAGGTGGACATGCCGAAGGGCAGCGATGTAAACCGAATTTTCGCGCAACTCGACCGCCACAACATCGTGGTGCGCGGCATGCGCAACAAGACCAACCGGCTGGAGCGGCTGTTCCTGGAGATGGTCGATGAGGGGCGCCCGGCATGAACTGGCGCGGCATCCGCATCGCCTACACCACGATACTGTTCAAGGAAGTCACCCGCTTCATGCGCATCTGGCAGCAGACTCTGATACCGCCGGTGGTGACCACGTCGCTGTATTTCGTCATCTTCGGCAACCTCATCGGCCCGCGCATCGGCACGATGGACGGCTACCGCTACATCGACTTCATCGTGCCGGGGCTGATACTGATGTCGGTCATCACCAACGCCTACGCCAACGTCTCGTCCTCCTTTTTCAGCGCCAAGTTCCAGCGCTCCATCGAGGAAATACAAGTCTCGCCGGCGCCTAACAGCATCATCCTGCTCGGCTATGTCAGCGGCGGGGTTGTCCGTGCCATCCTGGTCGGGTTGATCGTCACCGCGGTTTCGCTGTTCTTCAGCAAGTTGTCGGTGCACAGTTATTGGGTGATGGCAAGCGTCATCGTGTTGACCGCCGTGCTGTTCTCCCTCGGCGGCTTCCTGAACGGCGTGTTCGCCAAAAAGTTCGACGACGTCGCCATCGTCCCAACCTTCGTCCTGACGCCGCTGACCTATCTCGGCGGAATTTTCTATTCGATAAAACTGCTGCCGGAATTCTGGCAAGCCGCCTCCCACATCAACCCCATCCTGTACATGATAAACGCCTTCCGCTACGGCTTCCTGGGCATCACCGACATCCACCTCGGCGCCTCCTACGCCATCATCCTGCTGTTCACCGTGGCGCTGTTTCTAATCAATCTGAAACTGTTGGATAACGGGTTTGGGATTCGGGAGTGAGGCGGGCGGGGGTTATTGCGCCGTGCAGATACCGTGATACTGCTGAGAACCTGTAATCTTGTGGCGGGAGTGTACGGCACTGTAACGGGATGGGTCGCCACCAGGATGTTGTTCGAAAATAGTGGTGACCACAACAACATCGCCGTCCATCGATTCGAGCAATGTTATTCCTCGGCGAGTAGCAAAAAGTCTAAGAGGAGGCGCGCCGGCATTGCCAATCATCCGGGCAGTCCCTTCGCTCAAGTTTATCGAATCAAACAAGATAGGTCCGTCGAACCCTCCTTTTCTTATTTCAGGGTTTCCCGACTTCCAATCCGCCCAAAACCCAGGAAGGAAATCACAACGCAAAACGCTGTGGTCGGTGATCGAATTCGCATATGTGCTTTGTATACCGGCAACTAGAATCGTACACAACACAAAATTTTTAAGCGGCAGTTTCATACTGCCCCCAAATCGGCGACCGCCTTTTTCAGCGGAACACTTTTCTCGCCTTTGGCTTGCGCTTCCGATTTGGCTTTTTTCAAGTCGCGCAGGTCTTCATAATCAGACAAGGCTTCGCGCACCGCCAGATATTCTTTGAACGGAAGAACGACGAATTCGCTCTTCCCGCCTTTTTCGATTACTTGAGGATGAAGTTTCATGCTGTCACCTGTAAGACCTGTAAGATTCTCTGCGATGCTTGACGCGATAAACGATGATGTTACGCCCTTCCATATCAAAAAGCACGCGGTAATTTCTAACTACAACTACAACTACTTCGTCATTCTCGAACGATAGAAAAATAGGGAGCGTCAGCGACCATATTTTTCATCACCTTCGGGAATCTCCCTAAGACTACCGTGAATTCCAACAAAGCCCGTGCCAACCTTAGGGAGATTCCCGAGGACGCAAGTGTCCGTAAGCCGCCGCTTAAAAGAAGAAGCGCGGCGGCAACGGACACTAACGCTCGAGAATGACGAGTACTTGGGAATGACGGATAAAACAAACATTTTTGACATAGACATCGGCGTTTGTTGTATAATCGCGCCGCTTTTTTCCCGTAACCAGACTGTTGAGGAGTTGATTTCGATGCCATCCGTACAAGTTCGGCAGAATGAGCCGTTTGATGTGATATTGCGGAGATTTCGCCGAACCTGCGAGCGTGCCGGCGTGTTCACCGAAGCGCGCCGCCGCCAGTGTTATGAAAAACCGACCACCATCCGCAAGCGCGACGGCGACGCCGCGGTTCGCCGGGAGATGAAGCGCGTGTCGCGGCAAAAGGCGCGGCGCAGACGAAAATTCTGACCCGCCCGCATCCCGCTCCGCCCCGCCGTATTCCGGCACATCACGGGCGGAGCGCGTCGTATTAGCCGGCAACCGAGCCGGTCAATCTGAACAACGCGACGATTGTTTTGGCGTCGTCGATTTCCCCGCGTTGCGCCATCGCCAACACCTCGGGCAACGGCGTCCAGTGAACCTCGATAAATTCGTGTTGCTGCAAGTCGGCTTGCTCGATGGTGAGACCGGTGGCGAGGAAGACATGCAGCCGCTCGGTGCAAAAGCCGGGCGTCGTCAGGGTCGAGCCGAGCGATTCCCACTTGTCGGCGAGGCAGCCGGTTTCCTCGCGCAATTCCCGCTTCGCCGCCTCGAGCGGAATCTCGCCGGGCTCCGGCAAGCCCGCCGGGAATTCCCAAATCCAGCCGCCGGCGGCGTGGCGGAATTGACGGATTAAGCCGACCCGGTTGTCCTCGTCGCGCGCCACCACCACCGCGCCGCCGGGATGCCTGACGATTTCCAGGGCGAGGATTTCGCCGTTGGGCAGTTTCACGGTTTCCAGCCCGAGGTCGACCACCGCGCCGCGATGGATGACGCGCCGTCCGCGCGGCTCTCCCGGAAAGTCGATGAGTGACGGCAGGTAATCTTCCGGTGCGCGGTAGCCCAGCAGGTTAAAGACGGTGGCGGCGACATTCGCCAGTCCGGGGTTGTCAATGCGAGCCAGAGTGTATGCGGCGTCATCCGCCAAATGAGGGTCGACGATGGCGAACGGCACCGGATTCAAACTGTGCGCGGTGCGCACGACGCGTTCGCCGTTTTTTTCCACGAACATCTCATCGGCGTTGCCGTGGTCGGCGGTGACAATCACCACTCCCCCGCACTGCGCGACCGCCTCCAGCAAACGCCCGACGCATGCATCCACGACTTCCACGGCGCGCACGGTGGCGTCGAGGTCGCCGCTGTGACCGACCATATCGCCATTGGCGAAGTTGATTCGCCCGAAGCGGTATTGCCCGGAGCGAATGAGCTCGATGGTGGCGTCGGTTATTTCCACCGCTTTCATCGCCGGCGCGCGGCTGAACTCTATGTCGTCCGACGGGATTTCCACCCAGGTTTCCAGGCTTTCATCGAAGCGCCCCGAGCGGTTGCCGTTCCAGAAATAGGTGACGTGGCCGAATTTCTGGGTCTCGCTGACGGCGAAGGTCGCCACCTTTTCGGCGCATAAAAACTCGACCATGGTGCGCTCGATGACCGGCGGGTTGACGAGGTAGTGGCGCGGCACATTCAGGTCGCCGTCGTATTGCAGCATGCCGCAGTAAAACACCTCCGGCATCGCGCCGCGCTCAAATTCGCCGAAGCGCGTCTCTTCCAGCGCGCGGGAAATCTCAATCGCGCGGTCGCCGCGAAAATTGAACAGCACCACCGCATCGCCGTCGCGCATCGCGCCGACCGCTTTGCCGCCGGCGTCCGCAATCACGAAGGGCTCAAGGAACTGGTCGGTCAAGGCGGGGTCGGCGTCGTATTGGCGTTGAACCTCGTCGCCGGCATTCCCGACCGCGCGACCGATTCCGTGGACGTGCGCGTCAAACCCGCGCTTGACCATCGCCCAGTTCGCCTGATAGCGGTCCATGGTAATCGCCATGCGCCCGCCGCCCGAGGCTATTCGGTAGTTGAAGCCGTCGGCGCGGTTTATTTCCGCCAGCCGGGTTTCCAGTTGCGCCAAAAAGAGTAGCGCGGAGCGGGGGTCGACGTCTCTGCCATCCAACAATGCGTGAACGCAGACCGATTGGACGCCCGCCTGATGGCAGCGGTCGAGTAGCGCAAACAGGTGGTCGATGTGCGAGTGTACGTTGCCGTCGGACAGCAAGCCGAGGAGGTGAACGGCGCCGCCGCGCACGCCGCGCGACTCCACTTCGCCCCACGTGTCCGAGTCAAAAATCGAGCCGTCGTCAATCGCTTGCTTGACCAGTTTGGCGCCCTGGGAAAAAACGCGCCCGCCGCCGAGCGTGTTGTGACCGACCTCGCTGTTGCCCATCTCCCCGTCGCCGGCGAGACCGACATGCGTGCCGTGCGCGTGCAGCGCGACGTGGTAATCCGAAGCCAGCAGTTTGTCCAGCACCGGCGTGCGCGCCAGCGACACCGCATTGGCGGGACCGTCCGCCGCCAGCCCGACGCCATCCATGACGATTAGCAACAACGGGCCTGGCCGCCCGCCGAAAGTGGTCAACTTTTCAAGATGCATGACGCGACGATGTTCGCCTTAGAGAGTGAAAGCGGGCGTGGGAATGCGGCGGCGATGTTGCATGCGCCGCATTATAGCAATGCGCTGAGCCGGCTCAGCGCCTGGCCGCGATGGCTCAGGCGGTTCTTGGTTGCCGCATCCAGTTGCGCCGCGGTCTGCCCCAGGTGGTCGAGGAAAAACACCGGGTCGTAACCGAATCCGCTGCTCCCAACCGGCGCCTCGGCGATGCGCCCCTCCCAGGTGCCGACGCTAATCAGCGGCGCCGGGTCCGCCGGGTGGCGCATATACACCAGCACGCAGCGGAAGCGCGCGCCGCGCTCGGCGGGCTCGACCGCCGCCAGATTGGCGAGCAGTTTGCGAATGTTGTCGGCGCTCGACGCGCCGGCGCCGGCGTATCGGGCCGAATAGATGCCCGGTGCGCCGCGCAGGGCGTCCACCTCCAACCCGGAGTCGTCGGCGATGGCGGCGAGCCCGGTGTGCGCGCAGGCGTGGCGGGCTTTCAGCAGGGCGTTTTCCACGAAGGTGGCGCCGGTCTCTTCGACCTCGCCGCATCCCCATTCCGATTGCGCGACCACCTCCCAGCCGCTCGGCGCCAGCAGCGCGCTGAGTTCAGCCAGTTTGCCCCGGTTGCCGGTGGCCGCCACGACGCGCATCGCCGGTTCAGCGCTATCGCTCGGCGTCACCACCGCCGTCGCCGTCGCCACCGCCATCGTCCAAGGCTTGCCGTTGCGCGCGCAAAATTTGCTCGACGCCGGCGTGCGCGCAGTCCAGCATCTGGTTCAAGACATCGCGGTCAAACGGCGACGATTCGGCGGTGCCCTGAATTTCAATCAAGCCGCCCGCGTCGTTCATCACCACGTTCATGTCGGTTTGTGCGCGGCTGTCCTCGGCGTAGTCGAGGTCGGTCACCACCTGATTTCGGAAGACGCCGACCGACACCGCGGCGAGCGCGCAGTGCACCGGATTTTCGGCAATCAACCGGCGGCGAAGCAGCCAGTTGACCGCATCCACCAACGCCACATAAGCGCCGGAAATGGCGGCTGTGCGGGTGCCGCCGTCGGCCTGAATGACATCGCAATCCAACACGATGCTGCGCTCGCCGAGCAACGCCGGGTCAATGGCGGCGCGAAGCGAGCGGCCAATCAGCCGCTGAATCTCCAGCGTGCGCCCCCCCTGCCGCCCGCGCGCCGCCTCCCGCCCACTGCGCTCATGCGTGGAGCGCGGCAACATGCTGTACTCGGCGGTCACCCACCCGCGCTTTTTGTTGCGCATAAAAGGGGGAACCTTTTCCTCGACGCTGGCGTTGCAGACCACTTTGGTGTCGCCAAAACAAATCAACACCGACCCTTCGGCGTGCTTGGTGTAATGCCGGACAATAGAAATCCGCCGCAACTCGTCGTTCCGGCGACCGCTTGGGCGATGCATAGTGGATGGCGTGCGGGGATGGAGGGCGGAGTGTACTCGAAAATTGTGGGTGTCGGCAAATGGGGTGGGGGTGGAGTTCTACTACTCGTCATTCCCAAGTACCCGTCATTCTCGAGCGTTAGTGTCCGTTGCCGCCGCGCTTCTTCTTTTAAGCGGCGGCTTACGGACACTTACGTCCTCGGGAATCTCCCTGAGACTGGCACGGGCTTTGTTGAAGTCCACGCTAGCCTTAGGGAGATTCCCGAAGGTGATGAAAAATATAGTCGCTATCGCTCCTTATTTTTCTATCATTCGAGAATGACGAAGTTGGGGGCTCCCTTAGACCAACATCTTCTCAAACCAAGCAACATCAACATAACGCCCAAACTTATAACCAACCTCGTTCAACGTACCAGTCTGAGTAAAACCAAAACGCCGGTGGAACGCGACCGAGCGAGCATTGGGCAATGCGATGACTGCGTAGGCGCGGTGGAGGTCGGTTTTTTCTAGCCGTTGGAAGAGGTTTTCATACAGCGCGGCGCCGATTCCGCTGGCTTGGCGTTGGGGGGCGGTGTAGATGGTGGTTTCGGTGGAGCGCCGGTAAGCCGCGCGGGGTCTGAATGGGCTGTTGAAGGCAAACCCGGCGAGCGCGCCGTCCAACTCCGCCACGAGCGCGTGATACGGACTGTCACCGTCGCCGCCAAATTCGCCAATCCAGGCTTGGCGGCGCTCGGCGCTCCACGGCTCAACCTCGAAGGTTATCGCGGTGTGGCGAACGTAGTGATTGTAGATTCGGTTGATGGCGGCTGCATCGAGGGGCGCCGCCGCTCGGACTCGCAGTGAAGACATGGCGCGGTGCGTGGTGGGAAATAAACGCTACGACTTGTTGTCCTTGTAGGCGATCAGGTTGATCATCTCAAAGGCGATGGTGGCGGCGGCGAGCGAGGTGATTTCCGCGTGGTCGTAAGCCGGCGCGACTTCCACGATGTCCGCCGCAATCAAGTTCAAGCCGCGCAAGCCGCGCAGTATATTGAGCAGTTCGCGGCTACTCATGCCGGCGATTTCGGGCGTGCCGGTGCCGGGCGCGTGGCTCGGGTCGAGCACGTCGATGTCGATGGAAAGATACAACGGATTCTCGCCCACCCGCCGGCGGATTCGCGCCGCCACGTGCTCGACGCCGTCGCTTTGCAACTCGTCGCAGTGAATCACCTTGAAACCCAGTTCCCGGTCCTGCTCCAAATCCTGACGGCTATACAACGGCCCGCGAATCCCCACGTGCATGGAGGCGTCGTCCTTGAACAGCCCTTCTTCGGCGGCGCGTCTGAACGGCGTGCCGTGCGTATACGGCGCGCCGAAGTAGGTGTCCCAAGTGTCCAGATGCGCGTCAAAATGCACCAGCGCCACCGGTCCCACCTGCTTGTTGACCGCGCGCAACAGCGGCACGGCGATGGTGTGGTCGCCGCCGAGGCTGACGATGGCGCGCGCCTGCTCAAACAGCGCGTTCGCCGCGCTCTCGATTTGCTCAATCGCCGCGTCTATATTAAACGGATTGCAACCGACATCGCCGGCATCGGCAACCTGCAGCGTCTTATAAGGCTCGGTGTCGTAGACCGGGTGGAAGTTGGTGCGCAGGTGGCGCGACGCCTGCCGAATCGCCTGCGGACCAAAGCGCGCGCCGGGGCGGTAACTGGTGCCGGCATCGAACGGAATGCCGAGAACGGCGATATCGCAATACGGCACATCGCGCAGTTCGGGCAGGCGGCAGAAGGTCGACGGTCCCGCAAAGCGCGGCAAATCCATGCCGCTGACGGGCTCAATCGGGGGCGGTTTTTTGGCGTTCATCGGTCGGGTGAAGTAGGTTGGGTGATTGCTTGTGAAGCGGGCTCAGCGGACTCGGCGAACTCAGCGACCTCAAGTCAACGCCCCGCCGCAACTGCTGCCGGCGCCGGCGGTGCATCCGAAGCAGTGCTTGCCGAGCGCAATCGGCGCATTTTCCAGTTGCGCGCGCGTGACTTGCCACAGTTGTTTCGCCTCAATGCCCGCCATCGGCAGGCGCAGCATCTGGTTGAAATCGCAGTCGTACAGATAGCCGCGCCAATCGACGCTCAGCAAATGGCGGCACATCAGCGGCTCCACCGTCGCCGGGTTGAAGTTGTCCGCCAGCAACTGCTGGTAGCCTTCCAGTTGACCGGTTCGTTTGAGAAAGTGCTCGAAGCGGTTGATGGGCAGGTTGGCGATGGTCAGCAACTTGTTGAAGTCGATGCCGAAATCGTCTTTCAGCCGCGCCTTGTAGTCGCGCTCCAACCCGGCCTGCGGCGGCGGCAGGGCGGCGCCCACCGGGTTATATACGAGGTCGATAATCAACTCGCGGTGGCGGCCGTAGCCGAGGCGGTTGAGCGCCTTGAGCGCCGCGATGCTTTTGCCGAACACCCCCTTGCCGCGCTGCGCCTCGACATTTTCGGCGGTGTAACAGGGCAACGAGCAGACCAGCCGAACTTTTCGCTCGCCATACCACCGCGCCAAATCTTCCTGCCCCGGCTCGAACAGCACCGTGAGATTGCAGCGCGAAGTCACTGCAATGCCGAGCGCGAGAAAGCCATCGACAAAACGCCGAAACCCCGGAATCAACTCCGGCGCGCCGCCGGTCAAATCCACCCCGGCAATCTCGTTTTGCGCCGCCCACGCGAGTATCTTGTCCATGGTCGCCGCCGTCATCATCTCGGTGCGCTTGGGCCCCGCCTCAACATGGCAATGCTCGCAAGCCTGATTGCAAAGATAGCCCAGGTTAATCTGCAACTCACCAAGCGCCGAGCGCCGCAACGGAAACAGACCGTGCCGCCTGAGCGTCTGGTTGAAATCATGATAAACGGGGGAGTCCATAGCGGCGCATCATACAGCAAAACGCCGCGGCGGGGGATATACTGATGACGCCCCGACAATGGCGGATTTGAGTTTTCCACATGAAAAAAATCAAACCTGAACACGACCGGCGACTCGGCATTGTCCTCGTCTTGGTAGCGGCGATGGCGTGGAGCACCGCCGGGTTGTTTACGCGCGTGGTTTCCACCGACATTCCCACCACCTTGTTCTGGCGGTCGCTGACCGGCGGGCTATGCGTGATGGCGATGTATATGTGCAGTCAAAAGGGCGAAACCTTGCGCGGCGCTTTTCGGTTTTCCCTCGGCGAATTCGTCGTCGCTGCGCTCTCCACTTGCGGGATGCTGTGTTTTATTTCTGCGTTTTTTTATACGACCATCGCCAACGTGTCTTTTGTGTATGGCACGATGCCGCTGGTCACCTTCGTGCTGGCTTTTCTCGTCCTCAAAGAAAAGGGCGACTGGGTGTCGTTTTCATCGTGTGTGTTATGCGTCGCCGGTGTTGCGATTATTTTGTGGGGGTCGCAAAGATTTGACGATGTGTTTGGCATTGTGCTGGCGCTCGGCATGACCTTTTTTATGGCGTCGCTGACCATTGCGGCGAAATATTTCCCCGACGCCAACGCCGTCAAAGCCACCTACCTGTCGGGCTTTCTCGGCGCTTTCGCAACCGCGTTTTTCAGTTCATTCGGGAACATTTTGCCGGTCGATTATTTCTGGCTGACGCTTTACGGCCTCGTCAATGTCGGCGCCGGCTTCGGCATTTATCTGCTCGGCGTACAGCGCGTTCCGGCGGTGACCGCCGCCCTGGTCGGCCTGACCGAAATCCCCGTCGCCCCGGTCTGGGCGTGGTTGTTATTTCGGGAAAATCCGGGTATTAATGCGCTCATCGGCGGCGCCATCATCCTGTTTGCAACGACCGCCTATTTGCTGATGACGGGCGGCAAACAATCCGACCATGGGGCTTAAAAATGACACGCAAACATCAGCTTGACCAACTTAATATGGCGCCCGCCACGCTTGAGCGTGAATGGGAAGTCACCATTCAAACGCCGGTCGGCGGGCTGGATTCGTTGCTCGATGCACTCGGCGGGGCGATACCGCTCAAACAAGGCGCGTATGACCATTGTGTCTACGTCAGGGAAAAAGGACGCCAGCGTTTTCGCGCGCTCGAAGGCTCACACGCGGGCAATGAAGGGTCGGTGCAGTCCACCGAAGCGGCGGAAGTTGTTTTTTCCATTCCCCCTGACGAAGCGATGCTAAACAAAGTGTTCGAGACGGTTTTTGCGGCGCACGTCAACGAAGAGCCGACGATACGCGTGCAGGAGTTATGGGGATGCCGCTCCAACTATCTGGACGACAAAGACAACCCCAACCGCTACTGGAACCGCCCGGATGCGGCGCAAATACACGGCACGGCGGAGCCGGACGTTTAGTCGTGCCGGCGGACGCTTAGTCGTGTCGGCGGACGCTTAGCGCACGCCGCTTTCGCGCGATGAATGCAAACGCCGCCACCGCCGGCATCACGCCGCAAACCGCGCGCGTGTTTGCCGAAGACGGTGTGGTGTTGTTGCGGCGGGCGATCGATTCGGATTGGATTGGGAAGTTGCGCGCCGGGGTCGAAAAAAACATCGCCCGCCCCAGCGCGCGCGGGCGCATCTGGAACCGCGACGCCGATGGCCGCGTCTGCTTCTACGACAGCCAGGTGTGGCGCGACATCGCCGAATACCGCGAGTTCATCGAGCGCTCGCCCATCGCCGAAATAGCGGCGCGCGTGCTCGGCGCCACGCGCGTCAATTTCTTTTTTGACGCGGTCTTTGTGCGCACCCCCGGCACGCAATTCCGCACGCCCTTTCATCAGGACGAGCCCTACTGGTCGGTCAAGGGCTTCGACACCTGCTCGATTTGGATGCCGCTGGTCGCGGTCGAAAAAAAGAGCGCGCTCGAATTCGTGCGCGGCTCACACCGCTGGAGGCGCCGCTTCCGCCAGACCAACTTCGGCGCGCTCACCTTTGATCCGCGCGACCAACACATCGACGCCAACGACAAGCGCGAGCCCTTCCCCGATATAGAAGGCGAGCGCGCCAACTACCCGCTACTCAGCTGGGACATGGCGCCCGGCGACTGCGTGGCATTCAACGGCCGAACCATCCACGGCGGCTCCGGCAACCTCTCCCCGGACCGCGACTTGAAGGTCTTCAACACCCAATGGCTCGGCGACGACGTGCGCATCTGCTTCCGAAAAGAAGGAATGGACCCCGACCACTCACAAATCATGACCGAAGCGGGCCTAAAACCCGGCGAGCGCATCGGCACTTCGTTGTATCCGGAATTTTGTTTTGATGCGTAGGCGTAGTCGTTTATAACTCGGCGAAACTGCTTTCAATCGCGCGCTCAAAAAATTCCACGTCCTCCATCTGAATGCACAGCGGCGGACAAATCCGCAGCACATTTTTATGGGCGCCGGACTTGCTCGCCACCAGGCCGTGTTTGCGCGTCAACTGAAACAGGCGGTCCATTTCCGCGGTGGCGGGCTGTTTGCTTTTGCGGTCGGTAACCAACTCGGCCGCCAGCATCAAACCCTTGCCGCGGACATCGCCGATGATGGCGTGTCCGGCGCGCAGTTTTTGTAACACCTCAAGCAACGCGGCGCCGACTCGTTTGGCGTTTTCTTGCAAGCCGCACTGCTCGATGACCCTCAGCACAGCGCGGCCGGCGGCGCACGACACCGGATTGGCGCCGTAAGTGTTGAAGTAGAATTTGCCGGCCATCGCTTCGGCGACCTCCCGCCTGGCGATCACCGCCGCCAGCGGATAGCCGTTGCCGATGCCTTTCGCCGTCACCACGATGTCGGGGACTGCATCGTGTTCCATGAACGACCAGAAGTGGCCGCCGGTGCGGGCGAAACCCGCTTGCACTTCATCGGCGATGCACACGCCGCCGGCCGCCCTGACCCGCTCGAAAGCGCCGCGAATGTAACCTCCCGGCAAGGGGACGATGCCGCCGTAGCCCTGCACCGGCTCGATAAACATTCCGGCGAGGCGGCCACAAGTGCCGTGCACGATGACCCGCTCCAGCGCGTCCAGATACGGCTCGACGCCTTCGCCGAGGATGCCGCGATATGGGTCCGGGACCGGCGCGAATTGGATGCCGGCGAGTAGCGGGACGTTGTGCCGAAAGTCGCTGATGCCGGTCAGCGACTGCGCGCCGAAGGTTGCGCCGTGGTAACTGTTGTGCAGGGAAACGACGTCGTTATTGCCGGTGTATGCGCGCGCCAGCAACAGCGCCATGTCGATGGCTTCGGCGCCGCTGTTCATAAAATGCACGACCCATTGCTCGCCCGGCGGCATGGTGCGGGCAAGTTCTTCGGCCAAATGCGCCGGCGTCGGATGAAAAAACATCGTGGTGCAATGTTGCAACTGCTCGGCTTGGCGCTGCACCGCCGCGGTCACCGCCGGGTTGTTGTAGCCAACGCTGACGCACAGGTTCTGGCTCAAACAATCGAGGTAGCGGTTGCCTTGCTCGTCCCACAGATATTGGTCCTGGCCGCGCTTGAAAATTAGCGGTTTTTTGTACGGCACGAACGCGCGCTGGGAGGCCGCGTAATACCGCTCCCGGCGGGCGATGATGGCTCCGGCATCCCAGTCGGTATCGACCGTGAAGCGGTCCATTTCCGCGTTGATTTGCGCGGAGATTTTGGTATGAAGAGAGGTCACGGCGAGCGGATGGCATAGTGTAAAGTCTGACGATAATAGTATCATCCGTTGAAAAAACAAACCTTTCAAACGATATGCCGACATCCGACCGCACCACGCCAAAATCCCGCCGCAACCGGCGGCGCGCCCGGCCGGTGGCGCCACGGGCGCCGTATATCAACCGCCAAATCGCCACCTATGACATCCTCAACGAGGAAGGGCTTTGCCTGATTGAGCGCAACGCCGACATCATCCTGCGCGACATCGGCATGGAGTTTCACGATGACCCGGAGTTGCTGAGGCTGTTTGCCGATGCCGGCGCCGATGTCGATGCCGAGAGTACGCGTGTTCGGTTTGAGCCGGGCATGTGCCGCCAAATTATTCGCGCGAGCGCGCCGCCGCAATTCATTCAACACGCGCGCAATGCCGGCAACAACGTGGTCATCGGCGGCAACAACACGGTGCTGTGCCCGTCGTTTGGTCCGCCGTTTGTTCACAACCTCGACGAGGGTCGGCGCTACGCCCGCCTCGATGACTTCCACAAGCTGGTGAAGATTCATCAGATGATCCCGTGGCTGCATCATTCCGGCGGCGTGGTCTGCGAGCCGGTGGACATCCCCGTGAACAAGCGCCACCTCGACATGCTGCTCGGGCATTTCCGCTTCAGCGACCGCGCCTGTTTCGGCGCGCTCATCGGCGGGCGGCGCGCATCCGACTCGGTCGATATGGCAAAAATTCTGTTCGGCGATGACTTCGTTGACCGGCATTGCGTCCTGTATTCGGTCGCCAACACCAACGCGCCGCTGGTGCTCGATTCCAACATGTCCGGCGCGCTCAAAATCTATGCCGCCAACAATCAGGCGGTCGCCTGCACGCCGTTTGTGCTGGCCGGGGCGATGAGCCCGTGCACCATCGCCGGGACGCTCGCGCAAGTGCTCGCCGAGGTGCTGGCGGTGTGCGCGTTGACGCAACTCATCCGCCCCGGTGCGCCGTGCCTCATGGGAAGTTTCGCCACCCCCATCTCGATGCAATCCGGCGCCCCGACCTTCGGCAACCCGGAAGGCGCGAAGATGGTGCTGGCTTCCGGGCAACTGGCGCGCCGACTCGGCGTGCCGCTGCACACGGTCGGCTCGCTGTCCGCCTCCAAACTGCCGGATGGCCAGGCCGGGCAGGAAGCCACGCTCGGCTTGGTGATGGCGGTGCTGGCGGGCGCCAACTTCATCAACCACGCCACCGGATGGCTCGAAGGCGGCCTCGTCACCGGCTTCGAAAAAACCATCGTGGACGCCGACCTGTGCGGCAAGATGATCAACTTCGCCGAGGGCGTGGATTTGTCCGCCGAAGCGCAGGCGATGGACGCCGTTTTAGAAACCGGCCCCGGCGCGCACTACCTCGCAAGCCGCCACACGCTGTCCCACTTCGAGCACGCGTTTTTCCGCGCCGGCGTGGCTGACAACAATTCCTTTGAGCAATGGAGCGAAGACGGCGGCAAGGACACCGCCGAGCGCGCCAACGCCCTTTGGAAGCAATACCTTGCCGACTACGAGGAGCCGAAAATGGACGCGGCGAAACGCGAGGAACTGGAAGAGTATGTGACCCAAAAGAAAGCGGCGATGCCGGACGGGAATGACTGAGAGCCGCCGGGGTCGCCGCTCCACCGCCGATGCCTGAACCTGCCGACCACACCATCATCATCGGCGGCGGCGTCATCGGGCTGAGCGTGGCGTATCATCTGGGCAAACTCGGCGCCGAGCGCGTGTTGTTGCTGGAGCGCAATGAATTGACCGGCGGCACATCGTGGCACGCCGCCGGAATCGTCGGTCCCCTGCGCGCCAGCCGCCACCTGACCGCGCTCGCCGAGTATGCGGTTGAGTTGTTTCCGGCGCTCGAAGCCGAAACCGGTCAGGCGCTCGGCTACAAAACCACCGGCGGCTTCTTCCTCGCGCAACGGCCCGAGCGTCTGATTGAATTGCGGCGCCTCCAAGCCATCGGCGAAATGCACGGCTTGCGCACCGAGATGATGACACCGGCGCAGGTTGCGGCGCGTTTTGCGTGCATTCACACGCGCGATTTGGCCGGCGCTTTGTGGGTGGAAAAAGACGGGCAAATCAACCCGGTCGATTTGTGCATGGCGTATGCCAAAGGAGCGAAAGCCGCGGGCGTGGAGATCCGCGAACACGCGGGCGTTGCCGAGTTGGTCGTCAACCGCAAACGGCCGCACCGCCGCCGGGTCGAAGCCGTTGTCCTCGACACCGGCGAGCGCATCGACTGCGCCACGGTGGTCAACTGCGCCGGTCTGTGGGCGCGGGAAGTCGCCAATCTGGCCGCGGTGGCGGCGCCGCTGCAAGCGGTCGAACACTGCTATGCGGTCACCGAACCGGTGCCCGAATTGCCGCAGCCGTTTCCGGTGGTGCGCGACCTGGACAGCGGGATTTACCTCAAGGAGGATGTCGGCCGGCTGGTTTTCGGCGCCTTTGAAGCCGGTGCCAAGGTGTGGCATCACCACGGCGTTGACCCGCGGCAGTCGTTCCTCACGCTGGAAGACGATATGGAGCACGCGGCGCCCATGATGGCCGCCGCCATCAACCGAATTCCGGCGTTGCGGACGGCCGGGCTTCAGCGCTTTATGACCGGGCCCGAGAGTTTTACCCCGGACACGCTGCCGCTTATCGGGCGCGCGCCGGAGGCGGACAATTTTTTTGTCGCCGCCGGTTTCAACTCGACCGGCATTCTGTCGTCGGCCGGCGTCGGCAAGGCGCTGGCGGACTGGATTGTGCGCGGCGCGCCGCGCGCGGACATGACCGAGACCGATATTGCGCGGTTTGATGCGCTCGATAATGACGCCGCCTTCCTCGCCGCGCGCAGCCCGGAGGCGGTGCACAACCAGTTCGCCATGCACTGGCCGTTCAAGCAATTCCAAACCGGGCGCGGGCGGCGGCGCTCGGTCTGGCACGCCCAACTGGCCGACGCCGGCGCGGTGTTCGGCGAGGTCGGCGGCTGGGAAAGGCCCCTGTGGTTCGCGCAACCGGGCGAGGCGCGCTCCATTGACCCCAGCCACGCGCGGCAGAACTGGTGGCCCTGCGCCGAGCGCGAAGCCAAGATGCTTGCGCGCAGCGGCGCGTTGTTCGATCTGTCCCCCTTCGCCAAGTGGTCGGTGTGCGGCGCCGACGCCGCGCGCGTTCTGCAAAATCTGTGCAGCAACGATATCGCGGTCGAGCCCGGCGGCGTGGTGCATACTCTGATGCTCAATGCGGATGCGGGCATCGAGGCCGAGCTGACCGTCACGCGCCTGTCGGCGCAGCGCTTTTTGCTGGTGAGCGCCGCCGCCAACCGCGCGCGCGACCGGCGCTGGATTGCGCGGCACCTGCCGGCGTCATGCGATGTTGCGGTGACCGATGTGACCGGGCAATTCGCGGTCGCCGGGTTGATGGGTCCCGCGTCGAGAGAGTGCATGGCGCATTTGTTCGCCGAGGGCGCGGCGTGTTTTTCCGATGAAGCGTTTCCGTTCGCGCGCTCCAAGCCGCTCGATTTTCGCGGCGCCGACATTCGCGCTTCACGGCTCAGTTTCGCCGGCGAACTCGGCTGGGAACTCTACATTCCGGTCGAGGTTGCGCCGGATTTCTATGCGCACCTGGCGCGCGCTATGGCGGCTTTCGATGTCGGTCATGCCGGGCTGTTCTGCCTCGATGCGTGCCGGCTCGAGAAGGGTTACCCGCACTGGGGCGATGACATGGGACCCCGCGATTCCCCGTTGCAAGCCAACCTGATGTCCGCGGTCAAACTGCGCAAAGCGGAATTTATCGGCCGACAAGCGCTGCTGGCACACCAACAACGCCGGCCCGACAGGCAACTGCTGCTGTTTGAAGTCCAGGCCGAGCGGCCGTTGCTGTTGCGCGATGAGCCGGTTTACCGCGATGGCCGCCCGGTCGGCGCGACCACTTCCGGCGGCCTCGGCTTCCGTACCGGCAAGGCGCTGTCGTTCGCGTCTATCCGCGCCGACGGGTTGAGCCGCGCACAACTGCTCGGCGCGTCCTATGAAATTTCCATCGCCGGCGAGCGCTTCGGCTTGCGGCCGCTGGAAACCGCGCCGTACGACCCGCAAGGGAAGAAAATGAAAGGCGCGGCGGGCGGGCGGCGGGGCGCGTGAAATCCCACGCCAGAGCGGTCGTCATCGGCGGCGGGGTGATGGGCTGCTCGCTGCTCTATCATTTGACCCGGCTCGGCTGGCGCGATGTTGTGCTACTCGAAAAGAACGAGCTGACCGCCGGCTCCACCTGGCATGCCGCCGGACTCTGCACGCACTACGCGCACAACCCCACGGTGATGAATCTGCGCGCCCACAGCGTGCGTTTGTACCAGTCTATTCTGCCGCGGGAGACGGGCAAGGCGGTGAGTTTCCACGCCACCGGCGCGCTGCGGGTGACCGGCAACGCGGACCGCATGCGCGAGTTCCGTCATGTTCAAGGACTCGGCAAAGCCGCCGGGTTTGACTTCCACATTCTCACCCCGGCTGAATTGAAAGAAATCTACCCACTGGCGCAAACCGACGGCTTGCTCGGCGCGATTCACGAGCCGTGTGACGGCTACGTCGACCCCAGTCAGGCGACCCACGCATTCGCCGCCGGCGCACGCACCGGCGGCGCCGAAATCTACCGCCAGTGCGCGGTCAAAGCCATTCGCCGAATCAAGGGCGAATGGCTGGTGCGAACCGAAAACGGCGACATTCGCGCCGAGCACATCGTCAACGCCGCCGGAACCTGGTGCCGCGAAATCGGCGCGATGATGGGGGTCGATCTGCCGGTGGTGCCGATGTTGCACCAATACATCGTCACCGACCGCATCGGCGCGTTTGCCGAACTGCAGCGCGAGTTGCCTTTCATCCGCGACCCGGACGAGAGTTGGTATCTCCGCCAGGAGCGCGACGGCGTCATCATCGGCGCCTACGAGAAAAACGGGCGACCGTGGGCGGTTGACGGCATACCGCCCGAATTCGGCATGCAACTGCTGCCGCCGGAACTTGAGCGCATCGAGGCGATCGCTTTTCAAGCCATGCGGCGCGTGCCGGCGGCGGCGGACGGCGGCATCAAGACCGTCGTCCATGGTCCCATCACCTTCACCCCGGACGCCAATCCGCTAATCGGACCCGCGTTTGCCCTGCCCAATGCGTGGGTGCTGACGGGCTCCAGCATGGGCGTGATGGAGGGCGGCGGCAGCGGCGCTTTTCTGGCCGAGTGGATCGACCGCGGCGAGCCGCCGATGGATGCGCTGCCGGTCGATTCAAGGCGCTTTGGCGATTACGCCGACCGCGGCTATCGCGTCGCCAAGGCGGTCGAGTGTTTTGCCGCGCAGTTCGGCATCCATTATCCGTATGAAGAACGCCCGGCGGCGCGGCGGCGGCGCGTTACGCCGATTTACGAGCGCCTGAAACAACTCGGTGCGGTATTCGGGTCGGTCTATGGCTGGGAGCGGCCAAACTGGTTTGCGAACGGGCGGGCGCGCGCAACCGAGCCGGCGCTCAGTTTCGACCGCGCCGGCTGGTTCGGCGCGGTCGCCGAGGAATGTCAAACCGTCTGTCAGCGGGTCGGCGTGGCCGACCTCAGTATGTTTGCCAAGTTCGAGGTGTCGGGCGCGGATGCGACCGCGTTTGTGGAGACGCTCGGCGCCAACCGTGCACCCCGCCTCGGCGGCATCGCGCTGACGCACGCGCTCACCCCGAGCGGCGGCATCCACTCCGAATTCACCGTCACGCGGATTGCCGAGGACCGCTTCTATCTGGTCAGCGCCGCCGCCGCCGAGCGCCGCGACCACGACCTGCTGCGCACGCATGCCGGTTTGCACCGCCGCGTCGAGTTGAACAATGTGACGCGGGGCGTCGGCGTGCTCGGGGTGATGGGACCGCAGGCGCGCACGGTGGTGGCGAAGTTGACCGATGCCGACCTGAGCCAGACCGCGTTTCCGTGGCTGAGCGCGCAGCGCATCGACATCGGCGGTATTCCCGTCAACGCCCTGCGGATTTCCTATGTCGGCGAATCGGGCTGGGAATTGCATCACGACATTCACCGGCAGTCCGAGTTATTCGCCAAACTCTGGGCGGCCGGCGAGGAATTCGGCATCAAGCCATACGGTGCGCTGGCGATGAATTCCATGCGGCTGGAAAAGGGCTATCGCGCCTGGGGGAGCGAATTGACCACCGAGCGCACGCCGTATGAGGCGGGCATGGGGTTGTTCGTCAAGCCGGGCGGGGAGCACTTTCAGGGGGAGGCGGCGATGTTGCGCCGGCAGTCCGAGCCAGGGCGCTGGCGGCTGCGCTTGCTCGATTTGCAGACCGCCGAACACGACCCTTTTTATGGCCACGCGGTGCTGCGGGACGGCGAACCGGCGGGGCTGGTCACATCGGCGGCTTTCGGGCACCGCGTGGATAAAATGCTGGCGCTGGCCTGGTTGCGCGAGCCGTCTCAAGCGTCTCAGTCGTATCAGGCAGAGTTGTTTGTCTCGGTGCTGGGCGAGCCGGTTGCGGCGCAAACGCTTGATACCACTGCCTATGACGCCGCCAATCTGCGTTGCAAGGGCTAGAATGTGCGCCCGCTTGCAAGCGCGCACTTTCCTGCTATAATGCGCGAAATTCGGTTTGATGCTGTCAGACCGAGCATATTCTAATACCACTATTGGAGGATACGATGAACCACATTGAAAAACTCAAAGAGCAATTGACACGGGCAAAATCTCCCGGCGCGAGTTTGTGCGCGCGACCTCGGTACTGGGGTTGGGGATGGCGGCGCCGGCGTTGTTCAGCACCGCTTCGGCGGCACCAAAGAAGGGCGGGCGTTTTATTATGGGCATGGGGCACGGCTCCACCACCGACTCGCGCGACCCCGGCACCTGGGAAAACGACTTCACTATCGGCTCCGGCTTTACCCTGTATAACTACCTGACCGAGATTGACACCGACGGGCAACTGATTGGCGAGTTGGCGGAAAGTTGGGAAAGCACGGACGCGAAAAAATGGGTGTTCTCGTTACGCAAGGGGGTTGAGTATCACAACGGCCAATCGATGACCGCGCAGGATGTGGTGAATTCGCTCAACTACCACCTCGGCGAGGATTCGGCTTCCGCCGCCAAGCCATTGCTGACCGCAATCACCGACATCAAGGCGGACGGCAACACGGTGGTAATCAACATCGAGCAAGCCAACGCCGATTTTCCATTCATCGTCAGCGACTACCACTTGCCGATTATGCCGAGCAAGGACGGCAAGCCGGACTTTTCACAATCCATCGGCACGGGACCCTATATGGAGGTCAACTGGGAGCCGGGCGTGCGCCGCAACTTCAAGCGCAACCCGAACTACTGGAAAGATGGGCGCGCGCATTTTGACGAGATTCAACTCATCACCATCGCCGATGTGGCCGCGCGCACCAATGCGCTGACCACCGGCGAAGTGCACAGCATGGACCGGTGTGAACTGAAAACGGTGCACCTGTTGGAGCGCAATAAAGACATCGAAATCGTTGAGTTGGAAGGCACCGCGCATTACACCGTCCCGATGATTGTCACGCAAAAGCCGTTTGACGACAACAACGTTCGTTTGGCGTTGAAGTATGCGCTCGACCGCGAAACCATGCTGGACACCGTGCTGAAAGGGCATGGTTATGTCGGCAATGACCACCCCATCGGCAAGGGCCAGCGCTACTACAACGAGGAGTTGCCACAGAGGGCGTATGACCCGGACAAGGCGAAATTTTATCTGAAGGAAGCGGGCTTGTCGAAACTGGATGTGCCGCTGAAAACCGCCGATGCAGCCTTCTCCGGCGCGGTGGATGCCGCGGTGCTTTACAAGGAGTCCGCCGCCAAAGCCAACATCAACATCACCGTTGAGCGTGTGCCGTCGGACGGCTATTGGTCGAATGTGTGGAACACCGACAACTGTCGGTGGTGCTATTGCTACTGGTCGGGGCGGCCGGTGGAAGACCAGATGTTCTCCACCGCCTACGCCGACCCGGCGCAAGCGGAGTGGAACGACACCGAATGGAATCACGCCGAATTCAACAAGTTGCTGGTGGCCGCACGCTCGGAATTGGACGAAGTCAAACGCCGCTCGATGTATTACGAGATGCAGCGCATCGTCAGCAATGAAGGCGGCACCGTGGTGCCGGTGTTCAACAACTATGTGAATGCCAACTCCAAAAAAGTCGCCCACGAAGAACAGATGGCATCCAACTGGGACAAGGACGGGCAACGCTGGGCTGAGCGCTGGTGGTTCGCCTAACCAATCGCGCGGTTTAACCCTCGCCCGTAATCACCCGCAACCGGCGGCTTTGCCCGGCTTCCACCGGCAAAGCCGCCGCTACGGTTTCCACCGAAGCAACCGACCGTGAACGATATTCTCCGAATGCTGGCGCAGCGGCTGTCGCTCGGGCTGGTGACGTTGCTGGTGGTGTCGCTGATTATTTTTCTCGGCGTCAGCCTGTTGCCGGGGGATGCGGCGCAGGCGATGTTGGGGCAGGCGGCGACGCCGGAGACCGTGGCGGCGTTGCGCACGCGGATGGGGCTCGACCAGCCGGGCTATATTCGCTACTTCTCGTGGCTTGGCGACATTCTGCGCGGCGACTTCGGGATTTCCATATCCAACAACCGCGAGATTTCGGATTTGCTCGGCGGGCGGTTTGCCAACACGCTGTTTCTGGCGCTGATGGCGGCGCTGATTTCGGTTCCCATCGCCCTGACCCTCGGCATTCTGGCGGCGTTATACCGCAACAGTTTTTACGACCGGGCGGTGAATATCGTCACGCTGTCGTCCATTTCCACGCCGGAATTTTTCGTCGCCTATATTCTGATTCTGATTTTTGCGGTCAATTTCGGCTGGTTTCCGAGCCTCGCCAACGTCAGTTTGGACACGCCGTTTTTTGACCGGGTGTATGCCTGCATCCTGCCGGCGGCGACGCTGACGCTGGTGGTGGTCGCGCACATGATGCGCATGACGCGCGCCGCCATCATCAACTTGCTGGCAAGCCCGTACATAGAAATGGCGGCGCTGAAAGGCATCCCCAAAGGGCGCATCATCACGCGCCACGCATTGCCCAACGCCTGGGCGCCCATCATCAACGTCATCGTCATCAACCTGGCGTATTTAATCGTCGGCGTGGTGGTCGTCGAGGTGGTGTTCGTCTATCCGGGGCTGGGGCAACTGCTGGTCGATTCGGTTCAACGGCGCGACCTGCCGGTGGTGCAAGCGTGCTCATTGGTGTTCGCCGCCACTTATGTGTTGCTGAATCTGACCGCCGACATTCTCTCCATCCTGACCAACCCGAGGCTGCTGCATCCCAAATGACGGAGCCGACGACCGCCACCGAATCCGTCCGCCCGCCGCGGCAAGGCGGCGTCGCGCTCGCCTGGCGCGAACTCAAGAAGGCGCCGCTGTCGGCGCAGTTCGGGCTGGTGGTCATCATTGCCTACTTGTTCGTTGCGCTTTTCGCGCCTTTGCTGGCGCCGTATGGCGAATCGGAAATCGTCGGACCGGAGTTCAGTCTGTGGCTCTATGAAGGCGGCGAGTTTCTGCTCGGCACCGACAATCTCGGGCGCGACATGGCGACGCGCCTGATTTACGGCGCGCGCAACACCGTCGGCATCGCCCTCATCACCACGCTGCTGGCGTTCTTCCTCGGCGGCACCGCCGGTATCATGGCGGCGGTGCTGGGCGGCTGGTATGACCAAATCATGAGTCGCACCGTGGATGTGCTGATGGCCATCCCGGCGCTCATTTTTGCGATGCTACTGCTGACTATTTTCGGCACCGGTTACTGGACGCTCATCATCGTCATCGGCGTGCTCGACTCCACGCGCGTGTTCCGCATCTCGCGCGCGGTCAGCGTCAACGTGGTGGTGATGGACTATATTGAATCGGCGCGCCTGCGCGGCGAGGGCGTGTCGTGGATTACGGTGAAGGAAGTGCTGCCCAACATCATGCCGCCGCTGGTCGCCGAGTTCGGCTTGCGCTTCTGCTTCGTGTTCCTGACCATCAGCGCGCTCAGTTTCCTCGGGCTCGGCTTGCAGCCGCCGACCGCCGACTGGGGCTCGATGGTGCGCGACAACGCCACGCTCATCACCTACGGCGACATCACCCCGCTGCTGCCGGCGGGCGCGATTGCGCTGCTGACCATCGGCGTCAACTTCGTGGTTGACTGGTTCTTGCACAAAACGAGTGGGTTGAAAGATGAACACTGAGGTGAAGCCGTTCGTTGCGAAGGCAAAGGCAAAGCCGTCCACTGAGGGCACGCCGTTGCTGGAAATCCGCGGACTTTGCATCGAAGGTTTCTCGGACGAGGAGTGGCACCAAATCGTCAAGGGCGTTGACCTGACCTTGCATCGCGGCGAGGTGCTCGGCTTGATTGGCGAATCCGGCGCCGGCAAATCGACCATCGGTATCGCCGCCATGGGCTACGCCAAACCGGGCTGCCGCATCAACGGCGGCAGCGTCGTGTTCGACGGCCTCGACCTGGTGGCGGCGTCGGAAGAAGAAAGGCGCAAACTGCGCGGGTCGCGCATCGCCTATGTGGCGCAAAGCGCCGCCGCATCGTTCAACCCGGCGCACAAGTTAATCGACCAGTTCGCCGAGACCGTGGTCGAGCACGGCGTCGGAAGCCGCGAGGCGGCGTATGCCGACGCCAAGGATTTATACGCCAAGATTAAAATGCCGACGCCCGGCGAAATCGGCTTTCGCTATCCGCATCAAGTCTCCGGCGGGCAACTGCAGCGCGCGATGACGGCGATGGCGCTTTCGTGCCGCCCCGACCTGCTGATTTTCGACGAGCCGACCACCGCCCTCGACGTCACCACGCAAATCGAGGTGCTGGTGACCATGCGCGACATTGTCGAGCAGTTCAACTGCGCGGCGATTTATATCACGCACGACCTCGCGGTGGTCGCGCAGATGGCGGACAAAATCATGGTGCTGCGCTACGGCGAGACCGTGGAGGAAGCCGGGACGCGCAAGATGCTGTCGGCGCCCGAGAAGGATTACACCAAGTCGCTGTGGGCGGTGCGCTCGTTCAGAAAGCAGGAAGTCGCGCCGCCGCCCGAGGACACGCCGCTGATTCGCGTGGAGAACGTGACCGCCGCGTATGGTCCGTTGACGGTGTTGTATGAGGTCGATTTTGAGGTGCATCGCGGGCACACCGTGGCCGTGGTCGGCGAATCCGGCAGCGGCAAAAGCACCACCGCCAGGGTGATTACCGGGCTGCTGCCGCCCAAGCAGGGCGATGTGTATTACGACGGCGTGCGCTACCCGCGCGACTACCGCAAGCGCAACAAGGAGCAACTGCGCCAGGCGCAGATGATTTACCAGATGGCGGACACGGCGGTCAATCCGCGCCAGAAAATCCGCGAAATCGTCGGTCGTCCGCTGTCTTTCTATCTCGGTTTGGAGGGCGCGGAAAAAGAGCGGCGGCTGCGCGAGTTGATGGACATGATCGAGATGGACCCCGACCGCTTCCTCGACCGCCTGCCGGGCGAATTGTCCGGCGGTCAGAAACAACGCATCTGCATCGCCCGCGCGCTCGCCGCCAACCCGACCTTCATCATCTGCGACGAAGTCACCTCGGCGCTCGACCAGTTGGTCGCCGAAGGCATACTCAAACTGCTCGACCGCCTGCAGCAGGAACTCAACCTCGCCTACATGTTCATCACGCACGACCTCGCCACGGTCAACGCCATCGCCGACGAAGTCATCGTGATGTTAGAGGGGCGCATCGTCGAACAGGGACCCAAAGACCAAATCTTCGCCCCGCCCTACCACGAATACACCGACCTGCTACTCTCCTCAGTCCCCGAAATGGACCCCGACTGGATGGACAACGTACTCGCCAACCGCCGAGCCAAAGGCGGGATGGCGGCGGCGGGGAATTGATGTGGTCACCGCTATGGGAAACTCAACCGTGCGGTTAACCGCCATACTAACCCCCGCCGAGGAAGGCGGATTCATCGCAATGAATCCGGAAACCGGAACGCATACGCAAGGTGAATCCATCGAAGAAGCGCTCGCCAATTTACGCGAAGCAACCGAGTTATATATCGAAGAATTTTGTTAATAGGGAGCCCCCAACCCCGTCATTCTCGAACGATAGAAAAATAGGGAGCGCCAGCGACCATATTTTTCATCGCCTTCGGGAATCTCCCTAAGGCTACCGAGAATTCCAACAAAGCCCGTGCCAGTCTTAGGGAGATTCCCGAGGACGCAAGTGTCCGTAAGCCGCCGCTTAAAAAGAAAAAGCGCGGCGGCAACGGACACTAACGCTCGAGAATGACGGCGGGGCGCGGCGACAACGGACACTAACGCTCGAGAGGACGAGCGCATTGGAATTTCCGCGTAACCCAAATCGAGCAGGCGAAGCAGGCGGCGAGTAAGCCGCCATTCCCACCGCCCACCCCGCCGTCATTCCCGCAAAGCCTGACCCGCGCAACCTCCCCTACACATCCGGCCTGCGATACACCCCTTCCGGTTCGCCGTTGGAGATGACGATTTGCCATAGTTGCAGGTTGCGCGCGCGGAAGGCGCCGGCGCAGACGTGCAGGTAGTATTTCCACATGCGGTAAAAGCGCTCCGAATAGTTTTGTTTCAGTTGCGGCCAGGCGCGGTGGAAGTTGGCGAACCATGCCATCAGCGTCTTGTCGTAGTCGGGGCCGAAGTTGTGGACGTCTTCAATCACCATCAGCGATTCGAGCGCGGATGAAATTTGTTTGAGCGAGGGGATTTCGCCGTTGGGGAAGATGTATTTGGCGATCCACGGGTCGACGCCTTTGTAGGATGCATTCTTGCCGATGGTGTGCAGCAGAAAGCGGCATTTGTCCTTGAGGCAGCGGCGCACCACGCGCATATAGGCGCGGTAATTTTTGTGTCCGACGTGCTCGAACATGCCGAGCGAGACGATGGCGTCAAACTGCTCGTCCACGTCGCGGTAATCCTGCAGCCGCAACTCAACCGGCAGCCCGCGGCACAGTTCGCCGCCTTGTTCCACTTGCTGCTTTGACACGGTCACGCCGACCACCTCGACGCCAAAGTTCTCGACCGCGTATTTGGCGAAACTGCCCCAGCCGCAACCGATGTCCAGCACGCGCATGCCCGGCTGCAGGTTGAGTTTGCGGCACACCAGTTCGAGTTTGTGCCGCTGCGCGTCATCCAGATTGTCGGCGTTGCGCCAGTATCCGCAGGTATACACCATGCGCTCATCCAGCATCGCCTCGAAAATGTCGTTGCCGAGATCGTAGTGCGCCTCGCCGACCTGAAAAGCGCGCGCGCGTTTTTGCAGATTGGCGACGCACGACAGCAGATAGGGAGCGATGTAGCCGGCGAATTGCTGCCGCTGAATCCGCGGCGAGCGCAGCAGCCGGTTATACATCTCATCCAGTTGCTCGCTGTCCCACCAGCCGTCCATATAAGACTCGCCCAGCCCCTTTGAGCCGTCAATCAGCACGCGCTTGAAAAATTCCCGGCGGTGGATTTGCGGGTCCCACGGATTGGGCCCGTCGATTTCAAGCGTCGTCCCCGCCAGCATTTTCCGAATGCGGCGTTCGGCAAAACCGGGGCTTGGGGAGATGGTGTGTTGGGCGAATTCGGGCATGACGCGTTGTCCCGCCAAGCGCGGGTTATCGTTGCGCGAATAGTGCCTCATCGCCGCGCAATGTGCAAATCGCGCGCGGTGGCGGCGGGTGCGGCGTGGGCGGGATTACGGCGGCGGCGGCGCAACAACCCGTCAGTGCGCCTCCTTCCAGTTCACGCCGACGCCCGTGTCAACCACCAACGGCACCTTGAGCGCGGCGACCTGCGACATCAACTCGGCGACCACGCCCGACACCCGCTCCACTTCATCCTCTGCCACCTCCAGCACCAGTTCGTCGTGCACCTGCAAGATGATTTTCGCGCCCGCTTGGTTGTCGATGAGCCACGCATCCACCGCCAGCATCGCCAGTTTGATGAGGTCGGCGGCGGAGCCTTGCATGGGCGCGTTGATTGCGGTGCGCTCGGCATACTGGCGGCGGGGCGCGTTCTTGGATTGGATTTCCGGCAAGTGCAGGCGGCGGCCATACAAAGTCTCGACATAGCCCTGCGCGCGCGCGACCTCAACGGTGTGTTCCATATAACGCTTCACCCCCGGATAGCGCTCAAAATAAATGTCGATATACTCGCGCGCGTGCTTCTGCTCGATCTTCAGTTGCCGCGCGAGACCGAACGCCGACATGCCGTAAATCAACCCGAAGTTGATCGCCTTGGCGCGCCGGCGCTGCTCGGCATCGACCTGCTTGACGGCGACGCCAAACACCTCGGCGGCGGTCGCGCTGTGCACATCCAGCCCGCGCTTGAACGCGTCGATTAACCCGGCGTCGCCGGACAAGTGCGCCATGATGCGAAGTTCAACTTGCGAGTAATCCGCGGACACCAGCCGGTGACCCGCCTCGGCGATAAACGCCTCGCGTATGTGCCGTCCATCCTCGCTGCGCACCGGAATATTCTGCAGGTTGGGATCCGACGACGACAACCGCCCGGTGGCGGCGACCGCCTGATGATAGGAAGTGTGAATGCGCCCGGTTTTGGGGTTGACCAAATCGGGCAGTTTGTCGGTGTAAGTGCTCTTGAGTTTTGCCAGACTGCGATGCTCCAAAATCAGGCGCGGCAACTCGTGCTCCTGCGCCAACTGTTGCAGCACGCTTTCCGAGGTGGAAGGCTGGCCCTTGGGCGTCTTGCGCAACACCGCAATCCCCTGCTTCTCATACAAAATCTCCTGAATCTGCCGCGGCGAGGCGATGTTGAACGTCTCGCCGGCGGCGGCAAAAGCGTCCCTCTCAATGCGCACCAAACGCTCGGCGATGGCAACGCTCTGCGCACGAAGCATGTCCGCGTCCACCTTGACGCCGTTGGCTTCGGTGCGCGCCAGCACGTCCACCAGCGGCATCTCAATCTCGCGGAACAGTTTGCACAACGCCGCGTCGCTTTCCAGTCGCGGCGCCAGCGTGTGGTGCAGTCGCAGGGTAATGTCGGCGTCCTCGGCGGCGTAACGCGTGGCTTGTTGTATGTCGATTTGGTCGAAGGTCAACTGCTTCTTCCCGCTACCGGCGACATCGGAAAATTTGATGGTTTGATGCGCAAGATGTTTGCGCGCCAGCGTGTCCATGTCGTGGCGCGAATTGCCCGCGTCCAGTAGGTAGGACATCAGCATGGTGTCGTGCATCGCGCCCTGCAAGTCGAGCCCGTGATAGCGCAACACTTGCAAATCGTATTTGAGATTCTGCCCGGTCTTGGCACGCTTCGGGTCTTCCAGAATCGGTCGCAATTTTTCGAGGGTCGGGGCAAACGGCAACTGCGCCGGCGCGCCGGCATAACGGTGTTGCAACGGCAAATAGGCGGCCTCATTCGCGGCGACTGAAAACGACAGCCCGACCAACTCAGCCTGATGCGCGTCTTTGGAAGTGGTTTCCGTGTCGATGGCGAACAGGTCGGCCCTTTTCAGTTTCGCCATCCACCGCTTGAGCGCGGCGGCGTCGGCGATGGTTTCGTATTTTGGCTCCGGCGCCGTCTCAGCGGCGGTGGCGGCGGCGGCACCGCCATCCAATTGCTTCAACCACGAGCGAAATTCCAATTCGGTATACAACGCGCGCAACTTCTCGGTGTCGGGGGCGCGCACCAGCAAATCATCGGCTCCCACATCCAGTTCAACATCGAGTTTGAGAGTCGCGAGTTGCCGCGACAATTCCAACTGCTCCAAATTGTCCCGCAACGACTCCCCGACCTTGCCCGTTATCTCTTCGCAACGCGCCACGACCTGCTCCAGCGAGCCGAACTCGGTCAGCCATTTGACCGCGGTCTTCGCGCCGACTTTGGGTATGCCGGGGATGTTGTCCGCGGCGTCGCCCATCAACGCCAGATAGCCGACCATGTTCTCCGGCGGCACGCCAAATTTTTCAATCACGCCGCTGCGGTCGAGGCGGAGGTTTCGCATCGTGTCCAGCATCACCACGCGGTCGCGGTCGCTGACCAACTGCGCCAAGTCCTTGTCGCCGCTGATGATCAGCGTGTCGAAATGTTGCTTGGCTGCCGCGCTCGCCAGCGTGCCGATGACATCATCGGCCTCCACGCCGGACACCGACACCAGCGCAATGCCCATCGCCGGAATAATCTGTTTGACATACTCCAACTGACTACGCAGGTCGTCCGGCATCGGCGGGCGATTGGCTTTGTAGGGCGCATACATGTCATTGCGAAACGTCTTGCCCTTGGCGTCCATCACCACCGCCAACCGCTCGGGCCGGTATTCCTGCGTCAGGCTGCGCAACATGTTAATCGTGCCGAACACGGCGTGCGTGGTCTGCCCGCTCGAGGTGGTCAACGGCTCGCGTAACGCATGATACGCGCGGAACAAAAAAGATGTTCCGTCAACCAGAATGATTTGTCGGTCGGATGGCATAAAAAGAAAAGGGTTGCGCGGCGCAATAATCGGTGTATTATCCCACTAAACCGCGCCGATTAGGTTGATCGGCGATGCGCAAGATGAGGAACCGGAGCGATGGCGAAATGAGCGACCAAATCAAAGTTCTGACCGCAAGCATTGTGGCGACTGCACGGGCGGTGGCGGTCACGGTAGCGGTCACGGCGGCGGTCACGGTGATGATGACCGCCACGGCATCGCTCGTATTCTCCCCGGCACAAGCCGACCAACCCCTCACACAAACAACCCCCTCCGACCCAACCCCGCCCGCCGAAAACCCGCCCACACAACACCAGGAACAACGCATCGGCGGTCGCTTGGAACGCGTCACCATCACCCGCGAAAACGGCCTCACCGAAACCTACCAAAACAACCGCCCCGACACCATCTGGAGCGCCCAGGAAAACGAACTGGGCGAGACCCCCAACATGCGCCAGTGGATCATCCGCACCTGGTGAGTCGCGGGTTTGATTGGTTGGTCGGGCGGTGGTGGCGGGCTCAGAAGGAATCGACCGCCGGGATAGAGACCGTTACTGCGACTCCGGGTAGGTCGGTTCGGTTTTCGGCTTGGGCTTGTCCGTGGTGGTATTCGGCGATGAGGCGGACGACGAACAAGCCGAGGCCGAGGTGGGCGTGGGTGGTGCGGGTTCTGCCGTGTGAGACCATCGGGTCGAACAGCCGGTCGCGCAGGTTTTCCGGCAGTGCGCGGCCCTCGTTGAGCACCACGATTTCGGCGTTGTTTGCGCGCCGTTGCACGCGCACCACGATTGTCCTGCCGGGATAACTGAACTGCGTTGCGTTGTCGATGAGTTTGTCGAGCATCTGCGCGAGGTGGTCGGCGCTGCCCACGATGCGCAGCCGTCCGGGGCTCACTTCAAGGCGAAAGCGCTGCTCGGGCTGGCTGATGCGGTAGCCGTCGACGAACTCGGTCACCAACTCGGCGAGGTTGAGCGGCTGTTTGATTTCGTTGCGCATCGCTTCTTCGAGGTTGGCCGCCTCGGTCAAACTGGTGAGAATGGTTCGCAGCCGCTCCACGCCGATGCGCGCGCGCTGTACGTATTGGTTGTGGCGCGCGCCCGGGATGTCGAGTTCGAGTATTTGCAGCGATGAACTGACCACGTTGAGCGGGTTGTTCATCTCGTGGGCGAGGGTGTCAGGCATGCCTTCGAGGTAGCGGGTATAACCGGACAAGCGCTTCAACATGCCGGTAATGCTGCGCCCGAGATTGCCCAGTTCGTCCGCCGGATAGTCGCGCGCGGGAATCCGGTCTTCCACCACGCGCCCCTCGGCGGTGATGGCTTTTTCGGTGGTGGTATATAGCCGCCGGACGCGGGTGGTCAGGCGCCAGGCGAACATGAACAGGGCGACGACCACGAACGCGAACACAAAAATGGTCGCCACGGTGAGGTTTCGCAGCAGGCGGTATTGCAACGCCAGAACCGCGTTGCTGCTCTGCTCCACAATCACCGCGCCCAGTATTTCCTCGCCCGATTTAATCGGATAACCGGCGACGATGATTTGCGCTTTTTGGTCCAGCGACGGGCGCGCATGCGTGCGCGCTTCGCCTTTGAGAATGGTAGTGAAAATTTTATCCGGGCGGTGGGTCACGTCGATGGGGACATCGACGAACTGCTCGACCGGGCGCTTTGAGAGCGCATCGATGCGGGCTTGGAGTGGGCGGTAGGCGCGCTGCAACCAGCCCGGCGGCGGCGAATCGGCGCCCTCTTGTTGGACCGGGGCGGGCGCCGAGAGACCGCCCACCACCGCGCGCACCCGCTGCTCGTTGTCGAGAATCCAAATCAGCGACTGCGGCTGGTCGAGCGCTTTGAGTATCTTGGTCAACTCCGGGGAACTCAGCAGAATCTGTCCGGGGTCGCTGCCGGAGACCTGCGGCGAAGTGGAGATGGTCGCGGCGATTTCGCGCTCGCCGGCATCGTCCACATCGATGACGAAGAAGCCGAGTTTGGAGCGCGCGCCGATGACCTCGCGCGGAATTCGCAACTCCACCCGGTAGCCCCAGTCGGTTTCCGCGATTTCCGCGGTGAACAGAGTCGCCGGCGTTCCCTCCAATGGCAGGCGCCACTCTTCATCGACGAGGTAACTGCTCATCCGCCCCGGCGCGCGCGCCACCAACAGGTAGTGCCGCAATGTGGCGTCGGGGAGTTGCAGTAAAATTCTGATTTGGTCGCTGGTGTTGAGTTGGCGGCGGTCGAGATCGCGGTACACCAAACGGTCGTCGTTGACCTCGAACATCGCGTATAAAAAATCTTCGTAATGCCCGATGACATTCCGCAAAGAAAACGAATCCGGGTTGTAGTTTTCATCACAACTGAACGGGTTGCCGCCGGTGTGATAGGCGGCATACTGCTGCAACGCTTCCCAGTCGCCGAGTTTGCCGTCGAGTTGAATCGGGTTGTCCAACTGGTGCGCGTATAAATCGTTTTCTTCGCCCAGCACTTCGGGCACGCCGGTGGCCGGGTTGAACAATTCGGAGCGGTCGTTGAGCACCGTGGCGATGCCGTTGGCGGTCAGCAACAGGGCGTCTTGCTGTCCCTGAAGCAGGAACTTCCGCATTTCCTGGACATAGTGATAGCCCATCCAGGGAATGATGAGCAACGCCAGCACCAGCCAGATGAGTTTGGCTTGCATGCTGACCGTGCGCATTCGTCGGAGCATCGCCGCCGCCGCCTTTGATAACGGTCAGTCGGGCTTCCAGCGGTAGCCGACGCCGAATACCGTCTGGATCATCGAAAAATGCCGGTCCGCTTCCTTGAATTTTTTGCGAATCCGCCGAACATACCCGTTGATGGTGTTTTTTTCGACGTAACTCTGGCGGGTGGTCTGCATCAGCATTTCATAAGTCTTGACATGACCGGGATGACGGGCGAGCGCTTCGATGAGCCAGAACTCGGTCAACGTCAGGTTCAACACCCGCCCCTTCCAACTCACCGACATGGTGTTCTGGTCGAGTTCCAAATCGCCCAGCACGAACGCCGACGGCTGCTCGGTGTCGGTTTGCAACATCGAGGCGATGCGGAACAGCGAAGACACCCGCACCGCCAGAAACTGCAGGTTGACCGGCTTGGTTATGTAGTCCCAGGCGTCCAGCCGCAAGCCCGACACCCGGTCAATATCGCTGTCGCGGGCGGTCAGGAAGATGATTGGCATGTGCGGGCTGCGCTGCCGCAAATCCCGGCACAAATCGAAGCCGCCGTCAATTTCATCCTCCAGCATAATGTCGAGGATGGCGAGGTCGGGCAGGTTTTTCTTGAAGCCCTCCAGCGCCGCCTCGCGGTTGCCGTATTTCTGGATGACGTATCCCTGCGACTTGAGCGCGTAGGCGTAGTTGTCGCGCTGGTTGGCGTCGTCCTCAACGATGGCGATGGTTCTCGACATGAATGGAGTTGGGCTCTAATACCAAAATCAATAGTCTATCACTACGCGCCAGTATACCGGATGGAAAAGCGACGCTCTTGAATTCAGCCCTGAAGATGAATTCCGCCAGCCAGCGCCATTCAAATACGCGTCATCGAGCGTTAGTGTCCCCCTACTTCGTCATTCTCGAGCGTTAGTGTCCGTTGCCGACGCGCTTTTTCTTTTAAGCGGCGGCTTACGGACACTTACGACCTCGGGAATCTCCCTAAGACTGGCACGGGCTTCGGTAAAGTCCACGGTAGACTTAGGGAGATTCCCGAAGGTGATGAAAAATATAGTCGCTGGCGCTCCTTATTTTTCTATCATTCGAGAATGACGAAGTGGGGTGGCTCCCTATTTTTCTATCGTTCGAGAATGACGAAGTAGGGGCGGCTCCCTATTTTCTACCGTTCGAGAATGACGGGTAGTTGATTATTTTTCCACCGCCACACCCCACATAAACACCCGCATAAGTGCCACGAAAATACCACTTGTTTTTCGCTTTGACGCCATTTTAGGCGGGTGTAATTGCAACCTACGAAGACCCGCAACCACAACCGCAACCGCAACCAGAGGCCACGCAATGACCGACAAAGTTTTTATTCCGCTCACCGATGAACTGCTATACGACCATCCCGAGTTAATCACCGCACCGCTTCGGCCATTCACGACCGGCCAGCCGTGTTTTCATTGGATGGCTGAAATCGAAATCATCGAGCAGGACAAACCGGCTTCCCGACCGAAAGCCGCCTGAGCGCCGCCATCGACTAAGCGCCGCTGACTCACACCGGCTCCAAACTGGCATAGGCGCACACCAGCCACTTCGGACCCGCTTCGGCGAAGTTGACTTGTACCCTGGCGTGCTCTCCGCGTCCTTCCAGGGCGACCACCATGCCTTCGCCGAATTTTTTGTGACGCACCTGCCGCCCCGGTTCAAGCCCCTTGAAGCCGCCATCGGTGGCGGTGGCGGCGGTGGCTTGCGCCGCCGGGCGAATCCTACCCAAACCGCCGGTCAGGCGAGTGGAGCGAACTTCCTCCAGATGCACGGGCGGAATTTCGCCCAGAAAACGGGAGGGCCGGGCATAGTGCTCGCGCCCGTATAGCCGCCTGATTTCCGCGTAGCACAGGGTCAGTTGCCGCATCGCCCGGGTCATGCCGACATAGCACAGGCGGCGCTCCTCCTCCAACTGCCCCGGCTCCTCAAGCGAGCGCTGGTGGGGGAACAACCCCTCCTCCATCCCGCATAAAAACACCAGCGGAAACTCCAGCCCTTTGGCAGAATGCAGGCTCATCAACTGCACGCAATCTTCCCACTCCTCCGCCTGCCCCTCGCCGGCTTCAAGCGCCGCGTTGGCGAGGAACAGCGACAACAAGTCGGTCTCGTCCCGCTCGTCCACGGACGCCGCGTTCGGGGTGAAGTTTCGCGCCGCGTTGACCAGTTCTTCGAGGTTCTCGACGCGCCCCTGCGCGCGCTCGCCGCGCTCGCTTTTGAAGTGCTCAAGCAAGCCGCTGTGAATCAACACGTGGTCGGTCGCCTCCCCGAGTTCAAGGTCGGCGCTCGCCGTTGCCATCGCATCGATGAGTCGTTGAAAGCGCTGCAACGCGGACGCGGCGCGCGGCGGCAGTTCGTCTCCGGCGGCGGCGGTTTCGATGGCCGCCCGCCACAGGGAGATTTGTTTTTGCCGCGCCCGGTGGCGCACCGCTTCCAAAGTTTTCGCGCCGATTCCGCGCGTCGGCAGGTTGACGATGCGCTCAAACGCCGGGTCCGAGTCGCGGTTGGAAATCAGCCGCAGGTAAGCCAGCGCATCCTTGATTTCGGCGCGCTCAAAAAAGCGCAACCCGCCATACACCCGGTACGGCATGCCGCGCGCCAGCAACTCCTCCTCGAAGGCGCGCGACTGGGCGTTGGAGCGGTATAGCAGCGCCGCGCTGTCGCGCCGGTTGCCGCGCTCCACCCAGCGCTCGATGCTTTCCACCACGAACCGCGCTTCATCGATTTCGTTGCTTGCCGCATACAGCCGGATGGGTTTGCCCGCGGATTCGTCGGTCCACAACTCCTTGCCCAACCGCCCGGCATTGTTAGAGATGACCGCGTTGGCGGCGTTCAGAATGTTGCCGCTGGAGCGGTAGTTTTGCTCCAAACGGACGATGGTGGCGCCGGGGAAATCCTTCTCAAAACTCAGCAGGTTTTCCACGCGCGCGCCGCGCCAGCCGTAGATGGACTGGTCATCGTCGCCGACTGCAAACAGGTTTTTGTGGACGTCGCTAAGCAGGCGCAGCCAGCGATATTGAATCGCGTTGGTGTCCTGAAACTCGTCCACCAGCACATGCGCGAAACGCTGTTGATAGGCTTCCCGAACGCGCTGGTTGCGGCGCAACAACTCGAGCGCGCGCAACAGCAGTTCGGCGAAATCAACCAGCCCGAGGCGGCGGCAAAACTCTTCGTAGGTGTGGTAAATCCGGTGCAGGGTTTGCTGCTGGTTGTCGTCCCCTTCGGGCAAATCCTGTGCGCGGCGCGCATCCTCCTTGTGATGGTTAATCATCCATTGCGCCGGGCGCGGCGGCCAATGCGCCTCGTCCAGATTCAACTCGCGCAACACCCGGCGAACCAGCCGGTATTGGTCATCGCTGTCGAGAATCTCAAAACTCTGCGGCAGCCCGGCCTCCTCGTAATGCATGCGCAACAGCCGGTGGCACAAGCCGTGAAAAGTGCCCATCCACATGCCGCCCGCAGGCGCGCGCAACAACGCCTCAATGCGCCCGCGCATCTCAAGCGCCGCCTTGTTGGTGAAGGTAACCGCGAGGATGGTCAGCGGCGAAACCCGCTGCGCCTGCACCAACCACGCGATACGATGCGTCAACACCCGCGTCTTGCCACTACCGGCGCCCGCCAACACCAACAACGGCCCCGCAGGCGCCGCCACGGCTTCGCGCTGAGGGTCGTTCAGAGGGTCGAAAATGTGTGAGACATCCATCGGCGCAACATTGTACACGGGATTGGGGGCAAACCGCGCGGGCGCATCGGCAAGTATAAATCATAAACCAGCCCACCACCGCCGCCACCGCATCAGGCAAGCGGAGATATAAGGAGCCGCCCCGTGATAGCAAGCGGCGACCACCGGCGCAATATCTGCTATATTCCCCCCGCCCGCCAAAACCCCAACAAAGCGCCAATGAACGCAAACCACAACCTCTCACCCACCCCCCACCCCCCGGCAGTCAGCGTCATCCTGCCCGCCTACAATGTCGAGGAGTACATCGACGAAGCCATACAAAGCATCCTCGCGCAGACTTTCACCGATTTTGAGTTGATTGTTGTCGATGACGGCTCGACCGACCGGACTTTGGAGATAGTGCGTGGGTACGCCACTAACCGCGCACTAAAAATAATCGCCAACGGCGAAAATTTGGGGCTGACCAAGTCCTTAAACATCGGCATCGCCGCCGCCCGTGGCGGATTGATTGCCCGGCAGGATGGCGACGACATCAGCCTGCCCACGCGCCTCGCTGAGCAAGTCGCCTATATGGAAGCGAATCCGGAAATTGCCTTGCTCGGCACCGCCCGCTTGCGTTTGTCCGCCGATGGGGAAATCGACCGTCAGTCCGGCAGATTATTAAGCACCCGCCCGGTCGCCACCGCCACCGACGGCAAAAGCGCTCGCCCCGCTTTCAACGAATTACTCCAAGCCAACCACTTTGTGCATGGCTCGGTGATGATGCACAAGGGCGTGTTGGATGAAGTCGGCGGCTATGACGAATTTTTTCGCTACACAGAGGATTATGAACTCTGGTTGCGCATCGCCAAACACCATGCGACCGCCAACCTGCTTGAGCCGTTGTATGCCCTGCGAAGCCACGCCACCAGCATAACCAAAGAAAACACCGCCGCCGTCGTGCTATTTCAATACTTGGCGGTGAACTCCGCGCAAGAGCAAGTTAGCGATGCGGCCATTGCCGACATCAAGCAACACGGCATTGCCCGCTACTACGAGCACCTGACTGGCGCCAACAAAATCGCGTATCACAAATCATTGGCGAATACCTATTACCGCAACAAGCAATGGCTCAATGCGCTGTTTCAATACCGTGAACTGAAACAACTCGGCGGCGCGAATCTCAAAGCGCGTTTGCGGTTGTGGTTGCTTAACTTTCGCAGTGGCGGCGCTGTTGCTACTCGGTTTGCTTATTACTCGGATTTTCGGAGCCGGTTATAGCCGGTTTGACATAGATGTTTGGCAGTTTTTATACCCGATACACTACTTTTTAATCTTTTTACTTTTGAGGATGCGACCATGAAAGAGCAATATTGGCGGATGCAAATGCACCCAGCGGACCCAGGTAGTGCAGTACGTCACACTACACAATGTATTAGCCGTGGTTATATCGGTCTTGATTTTAAGGGAGTTGTCGGAGATTTAACCTTAATCTCCAGAGATACCCTTCCCGATGGGCAACGTGATTATATGGATTTTTCAGAAAGAATGAAGAAAGGGGATTTTGTGTTAATTATGGCGCATCACTTTCCGTTTGCATTGGTGCGGGTTACGGGGGATTACAACTACATCAAGTTAGACGATGCGAGTATGGGAATTTGGTGCCAACATTTTCGTAAAGTCGATTTGATTGGTTATTACGCAGATTGGATAACAAATGCACGTGAATGGGAAAAAATAACAATGGTCAATACTATCTCCACATTGGCACCAGACACGCAGTCGGGCGAATTGATAGAAAGGTGGCGAAAGGAATATGAGGTGTAAGCCTTGCCGGGCAGGCAAAACTTATCATTTTCAGTTGGAGATAAAACCATGCAACTCAACCCCTTCCACAAATCATATCGTCAGCGGCGTGATAACAGGCAGGCTTTTCGCCAACTGCCACAACACGCCGCTCATTTTTTCACCATTCGCTATGCGAAAAACATGCACAGCGAATTGTCCCGCATCTGCCAAAAGCACGGCACGGATAAAGGGGCGATTCATGAGGCTGACCATCCAATGGACAGAGTGCATAACTACGCTGACTTCTATGAGATGGTTTTTGGCGGCATACGTCCACAAGTTAAACATCTCTTGGAATGCGGCATTTTGCGGGGTGAAAGTTTGCGCGTTTGGCAAGAGTATTTTCCGAATGCAACTATCACCGGGGTTGATATTGATGAAACCCTGCTGTTTAGCGAAGAGCGCATTGAGACTTATCAGGTTGACCAAACTGCCCCGGACAGCATTAAACGATTTCTGGCGAAAGTGAACGACCGAAAATTCAACATCATCATTGACGATGGATTACATACCGCCGAAGCCGGCATTACATTTTTTGACAATGTGATTGGCAACCTCACGGACGACGGGATTTATATCATTGAAGATGTAAAGCCGGTGACGCTGTTAAAAATTGCCGAACATCTTGCGCAGTATCGTGAAAATTACGACGCCAAATTTATCAACTTGCACCGACCTAAAAAGTCACTGAGTGATAATTCGCTGGTATTGATTACCAAGAATATCTTGGCTGACGATTCATAGTGGTCATTCATATATTAAAACTGACCGCTGTGTTTATCCGCGCCACCCCCTACTACTCGTCATTCTCGAGCGTTAGTGTCCGTTTGTCGCCGCGCTTCTTCTTGCGGCGGCTTACGGACACTTACGACCTCGGGAATCTTCCTAAGATTGGCACGGGCTTTGTTGAAGTCCACGCTAGCCTTAGGGAGATTCCCGAAGGCGATGAAAAATATGGTCGCCTGTCGGCTCCCTATTTTTCTATCGTTCGAGAATGACGAAGTGGTGGTTGTTTTGAGTGAATGGCGAGTAGTAGGGCGGCAAGACTTTTTGTGTTGCCATCCAAGCGGTTAAGGAAAATAGCAATCATTAAAAACTTATGTACGCGTTGAATATAATCGTTGTTTTCATCCGCGACCAAGTGCGGAAATTTCCCGCTTTGCATCGCCGATTAACCGATGTTGTTTATGCTGACATACTCAAGCGCCATCCGCCGGTTCTAAGCCGAAGCGAAAGCATCGACATTATCGTGCGTGATAATGCCAGCGTTGCCAGATATGGAGATGGCGAATATAAACTGTGCCGCAACAAGCATTTGAACTTTCAACAGAACTCAAATGAATTGGCTACCCGACTGCGGGAAATTTTATATTGCGATATGCCAAATTTTCACGCTGCCGTCGTGCCGCCGAATTTCGGTATGGAACAAATAGAATGGCGTAATACGCTCGCGCATAACTACCGAATTATCGCCAAACTCGGCGACCGACCGAGATTAAACGCCTTTGTCAGGTCGGTCCATTATCAGAGCGATATTAATCAAATGAAGCGAATTTGGCATCAGCGCAAAGTCACATTAATCACCAACAAAGAGACAAAGCAGATGGCGGTGGATTGCGATTTGTTCGCCAACGCAAGCCAACTAGATTTTATTAGCGCACCGAGCGCCGAAGCGTTTGGAGAATATCAATCAATTTTGGAGCAAGCAAAACAACGTCCAACCGACACCTTGTTTTTATTGGCGTGCGGTCCCACCGCTACTGTGCTGGCGTATGAACTGCATTTGTGTGGGTATCAGGCGGTGGACATCGGGCATTTTATTGTTTCAGCCATGCAATTCTTAAAAGAGTGTGGCGGGTTGCAATGGCAAAGCGTACAAAACTCAAGCGCTACATAAAGCGGCGGCTCATTCGTCCGCTATGGCGGTATGGACCAAAAGCGTGGTGGGCACGTTACCGGTATTTGTTGCCGTCCCGCTTCAAATCCGCCGATGGCGCGGCTTGGTCGCCTTGCTTCGAGAGTGGCGGAAAATTGGTGTCGGTGCTGTTGCCGTCGCGCGGCTACCCGCAAGGATTGCTTCACGCCGTTTCCAGTTTGGTTTCGCGCTGTACTGATTTGCAGTCAATTGAAATTCTAATCCGTTTGGATGATGACGACACCGAGTCGCAAAAAGTCGTGGAATTAATCAATGGCGTATATGGAAGCCAAGTTGCAATTCGCGCGATTATCGGTTTGCGTGGCAATGGCTACGGCGACTTACATAAATTCGTGAATGAGTTGTGCGCCGTATCAAAAGGCGATTTTTTGCTTTTGTTCAACGATGACGCGGTGATGGATACGGAATGCTGGGACATAAAATTCGCCCGCTTTCGTAATGAGTTCTGCGTGTTGCGCCTGTGGAGCCCAATACCGCGAGATGTTTCCTACCATACCGCATTTCCGGCGGTTCACCGCAAGGTATACCAAGTCATCGGGCATTTATCAGGACACCATTTTTACGATACATGGATACGGCACATCTCTTGGGGCGCCGGCATCGAGCGCCGTTGCGGGGTTAGCGTCACGCATAAGCAACGACATAAAGCGCCTTCTAATGATACCGCAAGGGGGGAGGGCAAAGCCAACTTCAAGTCCGCCGAATTAGCACAAATGCGCGAGACGGATTTGGAGAGGGTCAAGTCATATATTAGTCGCCATGGTGTTCGTCTACAACGCAAGGGGTAAAGGCGATTTGGCGGTTTCTCATTCCCGCACCAGCAGTGAATTTTATAACTCAAACTTGGAACGAGCAAAACAACGTCCAACCGACACCTTGTTTTTATTAGCGCTTGGTCCCACCGCTACCGTGCTGGCGTATGAACTGCATTTGTGTGGGTATCAGGCGGTGGACATTGGGCATTTTATCCGGCAGGCTTTTAACTTTCGGAAATAACCATTCTTTACTGAGAGGGTAACGTTATGCAAAAAATTCTACTTGGTTTATACGGAACAGCAGGTTCAGGCAAAAGTCAAACGGTAAAGTTGGCGTACGAAAAATTCAAAAACTGCCATCCGGATGCTCCACATGCTCATTTTAAGAAGAAATGGGACGATGAAAAATGGGACAGTGAAGAAATTTCAGAAGATGAAGAAATTTTAGTTCGTGTCAAAGTGGGGGAAATTTATATTGGATTTGCTAGCGGTGGTGATAGTCGCGAAGAAGTAGAATATAACTTACGCGCATTACGTAAGAAGAATTGTGACATTATTGTTTGTACTACGCGAACCAAAGGTGGAACATGTGAAGTATTTATGCACACAGACAATGCCCAATACCTTCGGTTTTGGATGACTACGTGTATCTTTCAGTATGCGGTCGAAGATCCACATAAAGTGCCACGACTCCAGCCGGAACAGGAACAAGACGAAAAACAGCGACAAGAAGATCATAACAACACCGCTGCTGATTTAATCATCGATTTTATTAGCGACCGTATGGATTAAAATTCTTAAAAAATCAATAACTGCTACGAGCATGCGCATGAAAAATCCTTTAATCACTGTCGCACTTTCGGCATATAATTCGTGGCAACGAAACCCCTTACTATTCATCCCCGCCAAACAAACCACTGGCGGACCGGCGACTTTCCTACGCAATCTGAAAACCTACCTTGACGCAACAAAATACCCCTACACCACAAAATACAAACGCGGCGACAGCATCTTTTTTCCTATTCGTCACGATGTTAAAACCCTCGACAAAGTAAAAAAACACGGCGGGAAAATTATCCAGCGTTTAGACGGCGCGTATGGTGCCGATGAGCCGATGCGCAGAGACCGGCTGGCGAATGTGTATCACAACTACGCCGATTGGGTGATTTATCAAAGCGACTGGTGCAAGCGTGTTTGCGATGAGCAAATGGGGACGCGCCAATCGTCGCAATACCGCATTATTCCGAACGGCGTTGACGGTGACATTTTTTATCCGGGCGATAAAACCTACTCCGGCAATGAGCCGGTGGAGTTCGTTATGTCCGGGCGGTTTAAGAGCACGGAAATGCTGAATTTGGTGCTGTTAGTGCTTGATAAGTGGCGTAACCAAGCACTAAATTTCCGTTTGCATATCATTGACCAGTATGAACACAAAACCGCACAGGAATACGCCAGCAGAGACTATGTGGTTATGCACGGGTCGCAAGACATGCAAGGCGTGGCGAAGTTACTGCGGCAAGCGCATATCTATATTTTCAGCGACGGCAACCCGCCCTGCCCCAACGCCGTATTGGAAGCCGCCGCCAGCGGGCTGCCGGTGGTGGGTTTTGATAGTGGTTCAATGGCGGAGTTGTTGCCGTTTGGCACGCAACTGTTAGCGCCGGTCAGCGGGGATTTAATTCAACAGAAAAGCGACTTTCACGCTGACGCACTGGCGGAGAAAATTTTACTGGCGGTGGAAAACTACCCACAATTCCGCGCCACCGCCTTAGCCCACGCAAACGATTATCCATTCACCGCTTGCGGTGATGCATACCGCGAAGTGTTTTCGCTTGCCATTGATGAACGCTGACCGGCAAATAGTTGGCATTATGCTGGTGCGTAATGAAGACTTGCATATTGAATGGGCGATTAGCAACATCCTGGATTTCTGCGACCGTATTATCGTTTTGGATAACTACTCCACCGACCGCACTTATGATGTCGTCTCCGCTTTGGCGAAGCGGCATCCGAAAATTGAGTTGCGGCGGTGGTGGAATGCAAAGAAATCACAAAAAGTGTTGCGGGAGTTTTATCAAACCGACACTTGGTTGTTTCGCGTGGACGGCGATGAAGTTTACGACCCATCCGGGCTTGCCGTCGTCCGCCGCCGCATCAAGCAAGGCGAATTTGATTTGATGTATGGGATACCGCTTGGTTGTCATTATCTTAACTGCACGGCGGTGTCCCCGGATAAAAAAACCGCGATGGGTTACCCCTATCCCACTATCCCAAGCCTGCATAACTTTGCGGTTGTGCGGGGTTGGAAAAACGAAAACCGCGAACGCTTGCATGGTCACCCAATTTTCACCGCCGACAAAAAACCCGATGCGGTTTTTTGTGAGCCGCCGCCCTGGGATGAATCCATTGTGCGCTGTCTGCATTTATGTTTTGTGCCGCGCAGCAGCGGTGTAAAGCAATACCCGTTTTCATTCATCGGCTGGAAACGCCGCCGCAAAGAACACACCAAACCCAACCCCTCCGGCAACCCCCACAACGCCCGCCCCGGTCCCGGCGACACGGTGGAATACAAAATGAAACACTACGCCACGGGGGAGATTGTGGAACGGGATATTGGGGGGTTTGTTCGGTAGGGGGTTGTAGTGGGGGAAGGATGCGTGGGAGGCTTCGATGAGCGGAGCGGGTACGCAAGGAGATTCCCGAGGACGCAAGTGTCCGTAAGCCGCCGCTTAAAAAGAAAAAGCGCGGCGGCAACGGACACTAACGCTCGAGAATGACGAGTACTTGGGAATGACGAGTTGTCGCCGTCATTCCCGCAGAGCCTGCCCCCGCAGTGTGTTAGCGGGGGACGCGCCCTTTGGGTTATGCGAAAATCTGCTCTCGGCGGATGATTGGCGTCGGTGCGCGAAAACTGGTCTAATCGGATGCGCTGAACTGGTTCTATTGCCGGGCGGTGGAAAGGCGATAGGGTTGCGCCAAGGCGAGCCCGCCGGTGGCGCATTCCCAACCCGCCGGCGGCGCATTCCGTAGCAAACCCCAACAGAGGGCATCAACGATGAACAGAGCACTTGACCCGCGCGACAACATTGACAGCGGCAAAATCGTCAGCGACGACAAGTCCCATATTTGGCACCACCTCAGCCAGCACAAACCGATGGAGACTTCCGACCCGATGGTCATCGTCGAGGGCAAGGGCATGCGCGTTTGGGACATCAACGGCAAGACCTATCTGGATGCCGTGTCCGGCGGGGTGTGGACGGTCAACGTCGGCTACGGGCGGGAAAGCATCGCCAAGGCGGTGCATGAGCAACTGGTCAAGATGTGCTACTTCGCCAATTCCGCCGGCAACATTCCGGCGGCGCAATTCGCCGAGCGATTGCTGTCAAAAATGCCCGGATTGAGCCGCGTCTATTATTCCAACTCCGGCTCCGAAGCCAACGAAAAAAGTTACAAACTGGTGCGCCAACTGGCGGCGTTGAAGAACGACGGACGCAAGCACAAAATCGTATACCGCGACCGCGATTACCACGGCACCACCATCACCACGCTGAGTTCCACCGGGCAGTCCCAGCGCAAAGACCAATACGGACCCTTCACCCCCGGCTTCGTGCAAATTCCCGACTGCCTCGCGTATCACGCACCCAACGGCGACGACCCCGACTACGGCGTTCAAGCGGCGCGGGAATTGGAGAAGGCGATTCTGCGCGAGGGACCCGACACGGTCGGGGCGGTGGTGCTTGAGCCAATCACCGCCGGCGGCGGCGTCATCGTCCCGCCGCCCGGTTACTTCGAAACGATTCAGGAAATCTGCCGTCAATACGGCGTGCTGCTGCACATCGACGAGGTGGTGTGCGGCATGGGGCGCACCGGCAAATGGTTCGGCTACCAACACTTCGACGTGCAACCCGACATCGTCACCATGGCAAAAGGCATCGCCAGCGGATATGCCGCCATCTCGGTGACCGCCACCACCGAAGATTTGTTCAACCAGTTCCTCGCCGAGCCGAGCGAAAAACTGCATTACTTTCGAGACATCAGCACCTTCGGCGGCTGCACCGCCGGTCCCGCGGCGGCGCTTGAAAACCTGCGCATCATCGAAGAAGAAAACCTGCTCGACAACGTGGTCGTGATGGGCGAATACTTGATGGAGCGCTTGCGCGAGTTGCAAGACAAGCACGCCATCATCGGCGACGTGCGCGGCAAGGGATTGTTCGTCGGCGCCGAGTTGGTCGCCGACCGCGCCACGCGCGAGCCGGTGGACGAATCGGTCGCCATCGCCGTGGTCGGCGACTGCCTGCAACAGGGCGTGATGATCGGACGAACCAACCGCAGTTTCCCGAAATACAACAACACCCTTTGCCTGAGCCCGGCGTTGATTTGCACCCAAGACGACTTGGACGAAATCGTCACCGCCATCGACAACGCCTTGGGCAGGGTGCAGGTTTAGGGTGTGGCGAGGTGTCGGTTTAGCGTGGCGGGGCGGCGGTTTGGGATGTGGCGAGAGAGGATGGTGGCTACGCCCTGGCTCGAACAGGGGACCTCATCATTATGAGTGATGCGCTCTAACCGGCTGAGCTACGTAGCCAGAACCGCGGCGGGGATGCGAGCGTAACGCAAACCCGGCGGTGGCGCAACCGGCGGTGATATACTGCCCCAATGCGCGGCTTAAACAAAAACAACCGACCGCAACCATGAAACGCGTGCTGGTCACCGGCGGGGCGGGTTATATTGGCTCGCATACGGCGGCGCAACTGGTCGAGGCGGGGCGTCACGTGGTGGTGCTGGATAATCTGTGTTGCGGGCATCGCTGGGCGGTGCCGGAGCGGGCGCACTTTGAGTGCGGCGACATCGCCGATCAAAATCTCGTGGGGCAACTCATCGGCGATCACAAAATCGATGCGCTGATTCATTTCGCCGCGCACGTGGTCGTGCCCGAGTCGGTGGACGACCCCGCCAAATACTACCGCAACAACGTGTTCGGCTCGCTCAACCTGCTCGAGGCGTGCGCCGATGGCGGGGTCGGTCAGGTGGTGTTTTCATCGAGCGCGGCGGTTTATGGCGTGGCGCATAGCGGTCCCATCGCCGAAGACGCCGCCACCTCGCCAATCAACCCCTACGGCAGCAGCAAGTTGATTACCGAATGGACGCTGCGCGACCTCGCCGCCGCCACCGGTCGCTTCCGGTTCGTGGCGTTGCGCTACTTCAATGTCGCCGGCGCCCGCGCGGACGGCACGCTTGGCCAAGCCACGCCGCGCGCCACCCACTTAATCAAAGTGGCGTGCGAAGCCGCCTGCGGCGCGCGCCCCGGCTTGTCCGTCTTCGGCGACGACTACCCGACGCGCGACGGCACCTGCATCCGCGACTACATCCACGTCGAAGACCTTGCCGCGGCGCACCTCGACGCCCTCGACTACCTGCACCGCGGCGGCGAGAGCATCGCGATGAACTGCGGCTACGGCCACGGCCACAGCGTGGCTGAAGTGGTGGCGTGCGTGAAGTCGGTCAGCGGCGCCGATTTCCCGGTGACCATCGAGCCCCGCCGCCCCGGCGACCCGCCCGAACTGGTCGCCGACAACACCCGAATCCGCCAACACCTAGGCTGGCGCCCACGCCACCACGACCTACCAACCATCTGCCGAACCGCCTATGAGTGGGAGCGGGCGTTGTTGAAGCGGGGGGTGTAGATGCTTGGTGATTTGCCCACTTCGTCGTTCTTGAACCCCGACTCGTCATTCCCCCCTACTTCGTCATTCCCAACCACCTCGTCATTCTCGAGCGTTAGTGACCGTTGCCGCCGCGCTTCTTCTTTTAAGCGGCGGCTTACGGACACTTACGTCCTCGGGAATCTCCCTAAGATTGGCACGGGCTTTGTTGAAGTCCACGCTAGCCTTAGGGAGATTCCCGAAGGTGATGAAAAATATAGTCGCTGTCGCTCCTTATTTTTCTATCATTCGAGAATGACGGAGTGGTGGGGGCTCCTTATTTTCCACCGTTCGAGAATGACGGAGTTGGGGGTTATTTTTCCACCGTGACCAACCCCCAAACCAACCTAGCATCCCGCCTATGGCAACGCGATGCATCGCTATGGCAAACGCCCGCGGACAGTGTAGACGCCATCTCAACCCGGCTCGGCTGGCTCGACAGCATCGGCTGGATGCGCGAGCGCGCCGGTGAGTTGCAAAAGTGGGCGGCGGCGATTGCCGCGTCGGGGGATTACGAGCGGGTGATTTTGCTTGGCATGGGCGGGTCAAGTCTTGCTCCGGCGGTGTTCGCCTCGTTGTTTGCGCCCGCGCCCGGCTATCCGTCGCTGACCGTGCTCGACACCACCAACCCCGGCGACATCGCGCGCATCGCCGGCGGCGACCTGCGCCGTTGCTTGTTTGTCGTCGCCAGCAAATCCGGCGCCACGATTGAAACCGTCTCGCTATACCGTTTCTTCCGCGCGCAACTGGCGTGCCCCAACCCGTCGTCGTGCTTCGTGCTGATTACCGATGACGGCTCGGCGTTGCACCGACCGGCGGAGTACAGCCGCGTCTTCATCAACCCCGGCGACATCGGCGGGCGCTACTCGGCGCTGAGTTATTTCGGCTTGGCACCGGCGGCGTTGCTGGGCGTGGATGTCGAGCAATTGCTGGCGCGCGCGCAACGTTTTTGTGAGACCACCCGGTCGGACGACCCGCGCGAAAACCCGGCGCTGGCGCTCGGCACGCGGCTCGGGCGCGGCGCGCTCGCTGGCCGGGACAAACTGATTCTGCGCCTGCCCGATGAACTGCGCGCCTTCGGGTTGTGGGTCGAGCAGTTGGTCGCCGAAAGCACCGGCAAGGACGGCAAGGGGCTGGTGCCGGTTCTGATGGAGACCGGCGAGAAGGCGGACTTCGGCGGCGGTGGTGACCGCATTACCGTCAACATCGGCGGCGGCGGCGTTGGCGAAGGGACTAACGGAGCCGACCACGCGCTCCCAATCGATGACCCGTATCAAATCGGGGCGGAGTTTTTTCGCTGGGAAGTCGCCACCGCCATCGCCGCCTGCCACCTCCGCGTCAACCCGTTTGACCAGCCCGCCGTGGCGCAAGCCAAAGCGCGCACGCGCGTGTTTCTCCGCGGCGAGGCGCGCGTGGCGGCGCCGTCTCACCGCGGCGATGCGTATGATTTGTATTACCCCGGCGCTGGCGGGGAGCCGGACGCCGAGCGCTCGGCATCGCAAATCATCGCCGAATTTCACCGCACGCTGTGTCCCAAAAACTACCTCGCGTTGCTCGCGTATTTGCCGGAAGACGAGCCGACTCTGGCGTTGTTGCATTCCCTGCGCCGAAGAGCGGCTGAGCGATTCCACATCGCCACCACCCTCGGCATCGGACCCCGCTACTTGCATTCCACCGGACAGTTGCACAAAGACGGACCGCCCACCGGTCGCTTCATCCAATTGGTCGCCCACCCTGATGACGATGCCGCCGACGCCGACGATGCGCCGGTGCCCGACTGCGATTACACCTTCGGACAGTTATACCGCGCCCAGGCCGACGGGGATTTTTCGGTGCTTGCCGCGCGCGCCGACGGCGGTGGCGGCGGGGCGGTGATGCGCGTTGCGCTAAAAGCGGATAGACTCCGGTCACTGGCGGCCTTCGTCTCCGATTTTGTCTCTGAGTTTATGTCCGAATTCGCCGCTCCCAAGTAGCGCCGCGGCGCGCGGACTACCCCCGCCCAAACTGCCGCCGTCGCCGCCACCACCACCGCCACCGATTTTTCATCAACGATGACCTTCCAACAACTCATCATGACGCTGCAACGCTACTGGGCGAAGCAGGGCTGCGTCATCATGCAGCCACATGATATGGAGGTCGGCGCGGGCACTTTTCATCCTTCAACCTTCCTCGCCGCGGTCGGGCCCGAGCCGCTTCGGGCGGCGTATGTCCAGCCGTCAAGACGCCCGACCGATGGCCGCTACGGTGAAAACCCCAACCGGTTGCAGCACTATTTCCAGTTTCAAGTGGTGCTCAAGCCGTCGCCCGATGATTTTCAGGAGGTCTATCTCGGCTCGCTCGCCGCGCTCGGGCTGGACTTCCTCGCCGACGATGTTCGCTTCGTCGAAGACGACTGGGAGTCGCCCACGCTCGGCGCGTGGGGGCTCGGCTGGGAGGTCTGGTTGAACGGCATGGAAGTCACCCAGTTCACCTATTTCCAGCAGGTCGGCGGCTTCGACTGCAAGCCGGTCACCGGCGAAATCACCTACGGCCTCGAGCGAATCGCGATGCACTTGCAGGGCGCCGACAGCCTGTATGATTTGGTATGGACGGACGGACCCGCCGGGCGTTACACCTACCGCGACCTGTATCATCAAAACGAGGTGGAGCAGTCCGCCTATAACTTTGAACACGCCGATGTGGACGACCTGTTCGGGCAGTTCGACGCCGCCGAGCGGATGTGCCGCGCCTTGCTGGACAATCAACTGCCGCTGCCCGCCTACGAGCAGACGCTCAAGGCGTCGCATACCTTCAACCTGTTGGACGCCCGCCACGCCATCGGCGTGACCGAAAGGGCGCGGTATATTGGCCGCGTGCGCGCGCTGGCGAGGGGGGTGGCGCAGGGCTACTACGACAAGCGCAAAGCGCTCGGGTTTCCACGGCAGCCAACTGGTGGCGGTAGCGGCGGCGGCGGCGGTGGCGACCCCAAGCCTCGCCGGAGCAAGAAATAATGGCGACCGGGCGGACAGCGCCGCGCCACAACCTGCTGGTTGAAATCGGCACCGAGGAGTTGCCGCCGAAGACATTGCAGGCGCTCGCCCGTGCATTCGCCGAGCGCTTGGCGCACGGCCTCGCCGACGCCGGCGTTCTCGACGAGGCGCACGGCAACCACCGCCACTTCGCCACTCCCCGGCGGCTGGCGGCGCTCATCACCGGCGTGGCGGCGCGCCAACCGGGGCGCGTCGTCGAGCGCCGCGGCCCTTCGCTAAAAGCGGCGTATGACGCGCGCGGCAAACCCAGCCGCGCCGCCGAAGGTTTTGCCAAATCCTGCGGCGTCGGTGTCGCGCAACTCGCCACGCTGGAGACCGACAAGGGCGCGTGGCTGGTCTATCGCCAACGCGTCCCCGGCGCGAAACTGGCGGCCATCGTGACCGACTGCGTTGACGAGAGCCTGCGCCGGTTGCCGGTCGCCAAGCGCATGCGCTGGGGCGGCGGCGACACTGAGTTCGTCCGCCCGGCGCACTGGTTGCTGGCATTGCACGGCGACGGCGTGGTCAAGACCGAAGCGCTCGGGTTGAAGGCGGGGCGCTTCACGCGCGGCCACCGCTTCCACGCCAACCGCCGGCTGGCGGTCGCGCGCGCCGACGACTATGCCGGCTTGCTCGAATCCGACGGCAAGGTGATTGCCGATTTCGAGCGTCGGCGGCGCGTCATCGCCGGGCAACTGGCGCGGCTGGCGGCGCGTGCCGATGCGCGCGCGCCGGACGACCCCGAACTGCTCGACTGGGTCACCGGACTGGTGGAATGGCCGCAGGCGCTGGCGGGCGAATTCGACCGGCGCTTCCTCAAACTCCCGGCGGAAGTGCTGGTGTCGTGCATGCGCGACCATCAGAAATTCTTCCCCCTGGCGGACGCCAAAGGCAAACTGCTGCCGGGCTTCATCGCCGTCAGCAACATCGCCGGCAAGGCGCGCGCGCGGGTGCGCCGGGGCAACGAGCGCGTGCTGCGGGCGCGCTTGGCGGACGCCGAATTTTTCTGGCACAGCGATTTGAAAATCTCCCTGGGGTCGCGCGTCGACGCGCTCAAGGGCGTGCTGTTCCACCACCGGCTCGGCACGCTGCACGACAAGACCGCGCGCGTGCTGCAACTGGCGCGCGTCATCGCCGAACAACTGGACGCCGACACCGGCAAGGCGGCGCGCGCGGCGGGGTTATGCAAGGCGGACTTGGTGACCGACATGGTCGGCGAATTCCCCGAACTGCAAGGCGTCATCGGACGCTACTACGCAAGGGAAGCCGGCGAAGACCGGCGGGTCGCGGACGCGATTGAGCAACACTACTGGCCGCGCCACGCCGGCGACAAACTGCCGCCGGGCGCGCTCGCGCAGAGCGTGGCGGTGGCCGACCGCATCGACTCCCTGACGGGGCTCTTCGCCGGCGGTGAAATCCCAAGCGGCGACAAAGACCCCTTCGCATTGCGCCGCGCCGCGCTCGGCGTGCTGCGCATCCTAATAGAAAAACAACTCGACCTGGATGTCCGTCAGTTGTTGCAAGCCAGCCGCCGAATCTATGAAAACGCCGCGGCGACCGCCGTGGTCACGCCGAGCGCGGACACGGTCGAGCAAGTCTTCGAGTTCATCCTCGACCGGCTCAAGGCATACTATCAACCGCTCGGCTACGGCGCTCCCGAACTGGCTTCGGTGCTGGCGTGCAAGCCGTCCAAGCCGCTCGATTTTGACCGCCGCCTGAAGGCGCTCAGCCGGTTTTTCAAGCGCCGTCCCGAAGCGGCGCATTCGCTGGCGGCGGCGAACAAGCGCATCAGCGGCATTCTGGACCGCGCCGGCGGGACGGTGGCGGCGCATTACGATGCATCGTTGCTGCGGCAAAAAGCCGAGACCGAACTGGCGCGGCAACTCGACCAAATCGGCGCGCACGCCGACGCGTGTTTTTCCGGCAACCGCTACGATAGCGGATTCGTCGCGCTCTCCAAACTGAAGCGGCCCATCGATTCGTTCTTTGACGAGGTGATGGTGATGGAGCAAGACGCCGCGCTGCGCAACAACCGCCTGGCGTTGCTGAACCGCATCCGCCAACTGTTTCTCGGCGCGGCTGACATCTCCCTGATGCGCGCCGAGCCATGAACCGGGGCGATTCATTCGACGCCATGCTCGCCGCGGTGCGCGCGTTTCACGACAAGCACCGCTTCGCCGAGCGCGGCGGCGAAGACATGGTGTACCGGGTGTCGTTGATGGCGGAAGAGTTGGGGGAGATTTCCGCGTGCGTGACCAAAGGCAAACCCAAAGCGGAGTTGGCGGAAGAGTGCGCCGACTTGCTAATCCTGCTGTTGGGCAACGCCATCGCCGCCGATTTTGATTTGGCGCGCGCGTTCTACGACAAGATGGATGAAATCAACCGGCGCGGCAGCCGCATCGTCGATGGGCGCGTGCGCGTGTCGAATTTTCGCGGCGGCGGTGGCGGCGGAGCGTCGTCATCTTCATCGGGAGAAAGCGGTTGACCACCCGGCTCATCATCCTCGACCGCGACGGCGTCATCAACCGCGATTCCCCGAATCACATCGCCAGCCCGCAGGAGTGGGAAGCGTTGCCCGGCAGTCTGGAGGCGATCGCGCAACTCTGCCGCGCCGATTACCGCGTGGTCATCATCACCAATCAATCGGGCATCGCCAAAGGGTTGCTCAGCATCAACACCCTGAACCGCATCCACCGCAAGATGCTCGACGAACTGCAGCCGGCGGGCGGCGAAATCAGCGCCATCTTCTTCTGCCCGCACGCGCCGGACGACGGCTGCGAGTGCCGCAAACCCCAACCGGGGATGTTCCTGGAACTGGCCGAGCGGTTGAAGTGCAACTTGCGCGACACCCACGCCGTCGGCGACTCCATCCGCGACCTGCAAGCCGCGCACAACGCCGGCGCGCAACCCGTGTTGGTGGAAACCGGCAACGGGCGCGACACGATGCGCGCGCTCAACAACGCACAAGCGCCGCCGGAACTCGCGGACGTGCCGGTGTATAAAGACCTGGCACACTTCGTCGATGCCCTGCTGGCATCCGAGACCGCGCCGGTCAACAACTAACCGCGCCGCCGCCAGCGATGCCGTCTCCGCTGCCAATACACCAGCGCCTGCGGTCGCTGATTTTCCTCAGCGGGCAAGTCGTCAGCGCTTTGTTGATTAGCCCGGTCGCGTTGCTCTGTTTGGCATTGCCGTCGTTGTTGCGCGCGCGCATCATCTCCTCGTGGGCGCGCTTCAACATTTGGTCGCTCAAAGTCGTGTGCGGCATCACCTGCGAAGTGACCGGCGCCGAGAACATTCCCGACCGCCCCGCGGTGCTGCTCTCCAATCATCAGTCGGCCTGGGAGACGCTTTACTTCCAATTGATTTTCCCGCCGCAGTCATACATCTTGAAGTGGCAACTGCTCTGGATTCCCTTTTTCGGCTGGGGGCTGGCGGCCAACCGACCGGTGGCAATCAACCGCACAAAAAAAATCAAAGCGCTCGAGCAATTACTCAAACAAGGCGCGGCGCGCCTCGCCGAAGGACGCTGGCTGGTGGTCTTCCCCGAAGGCACCCGCCGCCCCCCCGGCCACCCCGGCAAATTCCAACCCGGCGGCGCACTCATCGCCACCCAAACCGGCGCACCGGTCGTGCCGGTGGCGCATAACGCAGGCATCTTCTGGCCCAAAAGCGCCTTCCTAAAACACCCCGGCATCATCCAAATGCACATCGGCCCCGCCATCGAAAGCACGGACAAAAACCCACGCGAAATCAACGCGCACGCGGAGGCGTGGATTTGCGAAACTTTGCGTGGTTTGCCGCAGTCGCGGTAGTGTGAGGATTGTCGTATAATCAGCCACTGGACGATACAGCCGAGCGATATTTGTACAAGCCGCACAAAAGAGCAGGTATTGGTATGCAACAAGCCTTGTTTGAGACGCCGTTACAACACAAGAAATATAGCATTGACAAAAATGCTCCTTTTAGCTTGGCTTATGAGCACAAGAATGGAAGGCTTTACACAGGAGATAGCATAGTTTGGCTTCGGTCACTTGAAAAAGAAAGTGTCGATTTAATATTTGCCGACCCGCCATACAATATAAACAAAGCGGACTGGGATAAATTTGAGAATCAAGAAAAATATATTCAATGGTCTATGCAATGGATTAAGGAAGCTTCAAGAATATTAAAGAGAACTGGAACATTATATGTTTGCGGTTTTTCTGAAATTTTAGCTGACCTAAAACATCCTTCAATGAATTATTTTAAGTCATGCCGGTGGATTGTTTGGCATTACAAAAACAAAGCCAATTTAGGTAATGACTGGGGGCGTTCCCATGAAAGCTTGTTACATTTGAGAAAGAATAAAAAATTAACATTTAATGTTGATGATGTCCGTATATGTTACGGGAAGCACACCCTAAAATACCCAGGACACCCGCAAGCCGAATCGAGTCAGTATGGAAACAGAAAAAAGCGAGAAGATATATGGGTTCCCCACCCAAAGGGGGCAAAGCCAAAGGATGTTATAGAGATTCCCACAACATGCAATGGTATGAGGGAAACAACCGCACACCCAACACAGAAACCCGAAGAGTTGGTTAGAAAATTTGTACTCGCATCATCTAACGAAGAAGACGTTATACTCGATCCTTTTTCCGGGTCAGGAACTACGCTTGTTGTAGCGGAACAGTTAGGCAGGAAATGGCTTGGCTGTGAAATTAATCAAGAATATAACGAGTGGGCCATTGAAAGGCTGGAAAACATTCAGCGAAAAACTAAAGATGAGTGGGTAGCCTTCGACAAAGCCAACGAAAAAAGAAGGAAGAATTTAGTTCGATGAATCTTAATAGTCTTGTCAGTAAAGCTCGCAATAAAGAATTTTTTGTTAAACCAGAAAATTACATTGAGTTTGCTCTTGACTATCTGGAATTTGTCAAAACCAACTTACAGGCTGTCATTGTGTCAAAAAATGAAAACCATTATCAATTCTTCCAATACAAACGGGATGGCTCATATAATATTACAAGGCCAATCAACTCCAATCTTATGTATGACTTTGAAAAATTTGAGAGGTCAAGCGAAAAATTTATACGGATAATTAAAGATATAAAAAATTGCAATAATCAGGAAAGTAGAGAAATAGTGAACAGGGTTGTTTACACCGCCCAACAGTGTATAGGAGCAACTCTTGATGCTTTGCCGGCAAAAAAATCTAATACAGCCAGAAAGATAAACGGCGATCTTTTTGAGAGATTTATCAGATTGATAATATCAGTAATTGGTGTTGATGTCACAGACAGCACAATTTCTATCCCTGTAAAAATTAATGATGAAGTCGCTTTTAACATGAACTATCAGCACGATCTGGTGATTCGATCAGGAGCAATGACTAAAGCAATAGGCTCTGTTAAAACATCAAGCAAAGACCGGCTGGACAAGATATTTATTGACAAATTTCTCTACAACAAACTTACCGATACAAGCACACCACATTTCGCCATTTTTTTGAACGATGTTCAAAGAAAGGGAAGAGAAGGAAAATATGGAATTAATGCCACATTTCTTACAGGTCATTTCATGGGCTATACCGTTAAACTGAACCCGCTTGATGGCGTGTATTATTGCGATATTCGGCCAAATATGGTCTCTGATGCAATGCTCAAAAAACATATCAAAACATTTGACAACTTGGTTTTTACGGATATCTGGAAGTTTACCCAGTAAGGCGTTGAGCGAAGCATGCGTATCGCATTAAAATTTTGCCGTGCTTCATTAAATCCTGAGAGAGACGGAGCGAAGACCCCAAATGTTCCGTCAGGAAATCACATCAGCCAGCGCGACATACTGCGCCACCGACAGCGCTTCGGCGCGCAGGGTTGGGTCGATGTTGGCGTGGGTGAAGTGGTCGGTTTGTGCCAGTGCGGCGAGTGAGTTGCGCAGGGTTTTTCGGCGTTGGGAAAACGCGGTGGCGACCAGCGCTTCAAAAAGTTGCCGGTCGCGGGGCAGCAGCGGGCGCTTTTTGGGGGTTAGGCGCAGCGCCGTGGAGTTGACTTTCGGCGGCGGGTCGAACGCCTGCGGCGGCACATCAAACAGCGGCTCGCAGTCGAGTTGCAAGCCCGCCATCACCGACAAACGACCATAGTTTTTGTTGCCCGGCGCGGCGCACAGGCGAAGCGCGACTTCCCTCTGCAGCATAAACAGCATGTCTTGAATGTGCTCAACCTGCTCCAGCAGGCGGAAAATCAGCGGGGTTGAGATGTTGTAGGGCAGGTTGCCAATCAGCCGCAGCCGGGCGCCGCAGCCCTCCGCCGCCGCCACGCCGCCGAGGTCAAAGCCGAGAATATCAGCCCGAACAACCCTGACCCGCCGCGGCGAATACCGCCGCGGCGAATACCGCCGCCGCAACCGCTGCGCCAAATCGCGGTCCAGTTCCACCACGGTCACCGCCGCACCCGCCGCCCTCCCCACCAACACATCCGTCAACGCCCCCAATCCCGGCCCAATCTCAACAATCCGCTGCCCCGCCGCCGGCTCAAAAGCGGAGACAAGACGGTTCAGAACGGCGCCATCGTTAAGAAAATGCTGCCCGAAGCGCTTGCGTGGGCGGTGCTTTTTATCAGTCAATGGATTTCTGTGTGTAACCCAACTGGCTCAGCGCCGGGGAATGTTTGGGCTGATAACGAGGCGGGTCAACCCAACACGAGACACAAAAGGCGGTCACGAATCATACGATATCCTCCATCACCATCGAGAAATCGCCCGACTTTCGGTCGCTCAAGTAGCGCTCCAAAGTCAGGTGGATTACCCGGAAGGCGATTTCGTCCCAGGGGATTTGTTGTTCTTCGAAGAGCCGCACTTCCAAACTTTCCGCGCCCGGCGCGAAACTTGTTTCGCCGGTCAGTTCGCCGCGGAACATGATATACACCTGGTTGATGCGCGGCAGGTTGTAGATGGCGTATAGCGTCTGCCCGGCGATTTCGGCGCAGGCTTCCTCCATGGTTTCGCGCGCCGCGCCGTGTTGGATGGTTTCGCCGTTTTCCATGAAGCCGGCGGGCAACGTCCATAGCCCTTTGCGCGGTTCAATCGCGCGCCGGCACAGCAGTATTCGGTCGCGCCATACCGGGATGGAGCCGCACACCACCTTCGGGTTCTGGTAGTGAATCTGCCCGCACACATCGCACACATGCCGGTCGCGGTTGTCGCCCGCCGGGGTCAGCAACGAGACGCTTTCGCCGCAGTGGTTGCAGTAGTTGATGGGGTGCTTGGACATGGGCGGATGATAGCGGTTCTTGGCGGTCGGCGACAGCCCGGCGTTGCTCAGTCTCCGCCGGCATCAGCGCACCTCGAACGAGCGCCGACCCCGGTAGCCCCAGAAACTGAAACGCAAGGTGTAGCGCGCGCCGGGGCGGTAGCGGCGGGCGGTGAGTTGCACATCAAATGCCCGACTGAGCGCCTGCGCGGGCGGGAAGGGGATGGCGCCCTTGCATCGTTCGTTGAATTGGTTTCAAACACTCTGATACAATGGCTGGGCGAATGGATGTTTTTTGTGATAAGCCAAATTCGACTTTATCAATATCCATACAACCAAACAAAGGGGCGCGACATGAAAGAAACTCTTTATATTAAAATTAACATATCGGCATCTGATGTGATGACAGAAGAAATAAGGAATGCCGGTTTGCTTTTTGAAAATATATCTGACGCTGTTGGTCTGGATAGAAATGCAGTTGAAGAAATCGATGAGATGAATTATTTGTCAACAATAGATGAAATTAAAGGCAAATACTCAAAATGACCAAAATTGAAGCAATAAAAAAGGTGATGCAAGACAACGGCGGTACCGCCAGCTGGAACATAATATATGACAACATCCAAAAGTATTATCCAAAAGCGAAGAATGCCAAAGATTGGCAGGCAGGCCTCAGGGGTATTTTGTACAGGGAGCTACGCGATAACCGGCACTTTAAGAAAATAGGTTTGAGTGTTTATGCTCTGCGTGATTACCAAGAGGAAGAGTTGCCTAATGAACACAATAAAAATCGAATGCATTCTTTTATTGAGGGTGTTTGTTTAGAGCTGGGAAATTTAAAAAAATATCTGACCTATACCGCAGACCCTTCTGCCGTATTCAGGGATAACATTCAATTGGGTAAGTTGACTTCCCTTAAAAATTTCCCGAAATTCACCTACCATGAAATTATCACTCAAGCAAAAAGAATCGATGTGACTTGGTTTAATGAAACCGGTTTTATGTTTCCACAAAAAACTTTTGAAATTGTTGACAGTCCAAGTACTTTGGCTAACGCATTTAGCAGGAGTTCACAGCTGTTTGATTTTAGAACGAAGTGTTACATAGTTGCTCCTCAACAACACAAAGACAGGTTCGATAAACAACTTCTGCTTGCGCCATATAACAAAAATCCTGATAAATTCACGTTTATAAATTATGATAAAATCATTGAACTGCACGAAAACGCCGTAAAAACCAATAAACTGGAAAGTCCAATATTCAACTGACCGTAAAAGCAAGAATCGCCAAAACACCATTTCTCCCTTATCCGCCGCAACCGCTCAGGGCAAGAGAAGCCAGAAGGGTGAAAATGACATGTCGCGTATGTGATTTTGTTTTCATCCGTTGGTGTCCTGTTAAAGTTGTTGGTTTCCAAGCACGGCGGGGATTAATTCGCCGAGTTCTATGGCTGTGGTATTTAGCAGGTAACCCGGCTAAGGCGGGTTTCCCTCAAACGATACAAACACGATTAAACCTGCCGTCGCCGTTGCCGTCAACAACGCCACCACTTCGTCATTTCGAACGGTAGAAAACAGGGAGCCGACAAGAAGCCCGTGCCAGTCTTAGGGAGATTCCCGAGGTCGTAAGTGTCCGTAAGCCGCCGCTTAAAAGAAGAAGCGCGGCGGCAACGGACACTAACGCTCGAGAATGACGGGCTTTTTGTTGGGGTTGTTGTTGGGTTGTTGTTGGTGATAGCGGTGTGGGAGGAGGCGGGAATGACGGCGGCGGTGGCGACACGCCCCCTCACATCACCCCCCCACCAACCCCAACACCAACCCGCAGAACACCATCGCGCCGAACCAGTTGTTGTTGTGGAAGGCGCGCAGGCAGCGGTCTCGGTTGCGGTTTTTGCATAGGTTTTGTTGGTAGATGGCGAATGCCAGCGCCAGGGCTAGGCCGAGGTGGAAGTGCCATGACAGGCCGCGCCGCCAGCCGATGATTGCCAGCATTAGCACGCAGGCGAAGTGGAGCGCGGCGATGATTCGGGTGTCGTGGCGCCCGAATAAAATGGCGGTTGATTTGACGCCGATGCGCAGGTCGTCGTCGCGGTCGACCATCGCGTATTGGGTGTCGTAGGCGACGATCCAGGCGAAGTTGGCGCCGAACAGTAGCCACGCTTCCAACGGCGCCGCCTCGCCCAGGGCGGCGTACGCCATCGGTATTCCCCATGAAAACGCCACGCCGAGGACGAGTTGCGGCAGGTGCGTGACGCGCTTGGTGAACGGGTAGATGCAGGCGATGAAGAGCGCGAACAGCGCCAGCCATTGGGTGTGGCGGTTGAGTTGTAACACCAGCAGCGCCGCCAACAACAGCAGCAACACAAACAACCCCAGCGCGTGGCGCACCGTCAGGTCGCCGCGCGCCAGCGGGCGGTCGCGGGTGCGCGCAACTTCGGAGTCGATGCGGCGGTCGGCGGTGTCGTTGATTACGCAGCCGGCGGCGCGCATCGTGAAGACGCCGGCGATGAAAATCACCACGACGGTGGCGTCGGGTCGTCCGTCGCCCGCCAGCCATAGCGCCCACAGGGTGGGCCACAACAGCAGAAACGCGCCGATGGGGCGGTCCATTCGCATCAGCCTGAGGTAGGCGCCACCGGTGCGCAGCGCGTTGGCGGGCGGCGGGGTCATACTTCGGCGTAAGATTCGCGGGCGCTAATCCAGCGTTGGATAATCGCGTCGATGGCGTCGGGATGATGCTCGCGCAACGCCTGCGCGATGCGCTCGATGGTCGGCAACAGCGCACGGTCGCGCGCGAGGTTGGCGACCTTCATCTGCTGTACTCCGGTCTGCCGCGTGCCGAGCACTTCGCCCGGTCCGCGCAACTCCAAATCCTTGCCGGCGATGACGAAGCCGTCGTTGCTGTCGCGCAGGATGCCGAGGCGCTCTTTGGCGAGTTTGCCGAGGGGCGGTTGATACATCAGCACGCAGGTGGCTTGTTGCGCGCCGCGCCCGACTCGCCCGCGCAGTTGATGCAGTTGCGCCAGCCCGAGGCGCTCCGCGTTCTCGATAATCATCAGGCTGGCGGCGGGCACGTCGACGCCCACCTCGATCACCGTGGTCGCCACCAGCAAATCGATTTCGCCGCGATGAAAGCGCTGCATGACCGCCTCCTTATCCGCCGATTTCATGCGCCCGTGAATCAGTTCAACGTTCACTTCGGGCAGCAGTTTCACCAATGCGTCATGGGTTTTCGTCGCCGCCTGCGCTTGCAGTTTGTCCGACTCCTCAATCAACGGGCACACCCAATACGCCTGCTGGTTGTCGCGGCAAACCCCGCGGATGCGCTCGGCGACATCGAGGCGGCGGCTGTTCGGCAACGCCACGGTCTGCACCTGCTTGCGCCCCGGCGGCAATTCATCGATGCCGGAAATGTCGAGGTCGGCGTAGAAAATCATGGCGAGCGAGCGCGGAATCGGCGTCGCGCTCATGATTAACTGATGCGGCACGCCGCCCGCGCCCCCGCCGATGTTAACCGCCGCTTTGTTACGCAACGCCAACCGCTGGTCGACGCCGAAGCGATGTTGCTCGTCGATAATCATCAAGCCGAGTTGCCGGAATTCCACCTGCTGCTGAAACAGCGCGTGCGTGCCAATCACCAGTTTCGCCTCGCCCGACGCAATGCGGCGCAGAGCCTGCGCGCGCGCCGCCGCCGGCATGCGCCCGGCGAGCCATTCAATCTCGATGCCCAGCCAGTCGAACCACCGGCTGAAGGTTTGGCGGTGCTGCTCGGACAGCAATTCCGTGGGCGCCATCAGCGCGACCTGATAGCCCGAGTCGATGGCGCGCAACGCCGCCGCCGCCGCCACCACGGTTTTGCCGGAGCCGACATCGCCCTGAAGCAAGCGCATGGCAGGCGCCGGGGTTTCCAGGTCGGCGAAGATTTCGCCGATGACCCGCTGTTGCGCGGCGGTCAGGCTGAAGCCGAGACGCGCCCGCAGCGTGTCCCAGTTGCCGCGGTCGGCGGTGAACGCCGGCGCGCTGCGCGATTTGTGCTTGGCGCGCAAGCGGCTCAACACCAGATGATGCGCGAGCAACTCCTCCATCGCCAGCCGTTGCTGCGCGCGGTGCGTGCCGGCGACCAGCGCGTCGGCGTCCTCGGCGGGCGGCGGGTGGTGCACGGTTTGCAGCGCGGTTCGGAGCGGCATCAAACCAAAGCGCTCGCGCACCTCGGCGGGCAGGCACTCCTCCAAGTTTTCCAATTCGCCGGCGAGCGCCTGACCGACCCATTTGCGCATCGCCGCCGCGCCGATTCCCTCGGTGCTCGGATAGATTGGCGTCAGCGACTCCTCTGCTACGTCCGCCTCATCCGGGCGCTTTGAGTAAAGCCGGTATTCGGGGTGAACTATCTCTTGGTCGCCGCCACCGCCACCGCGGCGAACCTCGCCGTAACACCGCACCCAATCCCCGTCCTCAAATCCGCGCTGTTGGGCGGTGTTGAAATGAAAGAAACGCAGCGTCATCGTGCCCGTGTCGTCGCAAATCCGCACCAGCAACATGCGCCGCCCGCCATAGCGCACGTTGACCGCCTCGATTTGCCCCAGCACCAGCGCGTCTTGTCCCGCTTGCAAGCCGGCGATGGGCGCAACCCGGGTTCGGTCTTGATAGCGGTAGGGCAGGTGGAAGAGCAGGTCGCGCGGGTGAAAAATCCCGATGCGCTCCAGTTTGGCGACCACCCGGGGCCCGATTCCGCTGAGTTGCTGCAGGGGATGTCGGTGCGCGAGGTTCAGAAGACGGCGCGGCGTGGCGTGGTTCGGGTTCGCGGTGCGTGGTTCGGTTAAGGTGAGTCGCCGATGACCAAAACGGCTTCAACCTCAATCGGCACGCCTTTGGGCAACGACGCCACGCCGACCGCCGCCCTGGCGGGATACGGCTCGCGGAAATACTGCGCCATCACCTCGTTGACGGTGGCGAAGTTGGCAAGGTCGGTCAGCGAAATGTTGACCTTGACCGCATCGTCCAAACTCCCCCCCGCCGCCGCGGCAACCGCCGCCAGATTCCGAAAAACCCGGTGAGCCGCCGCCTCAAACGACGCATCAACCACCTCCATACTCTCCGGGTCCAGCGGAATCTGCCCCGAAACATAAACCACCCCGCCAACCTTGACCGCCTGAGAATAAGTCCCAATCGCGCCGGGCGCGGCGTCGGTGTTGATGATTTCTTTGTTTGGCATGCGTGTTTTCGCGGGAGTGGGGAATGCGTTATTACATCACATAATCGGATGATGGCATAGCGCCAAAACCCGCGCGCGAATTGACGGGGGGGTTGTGGGAATAACCGCGGCGCGTGCCTAGTGCGCCGCGCTGAATTTTTTGCCGGTGGACTTCAGTGTGTTGACCATGTTGACCAAGCCGTTGGCGCGGGTTGAGGAGAGGTGTTCGCGCAGGCCGATGGCGTCGATGAAATAGAGTTGGGCGGCGGCGATGTCTTCGGGTTTTTGGTTTGCCAGCACGCGTATTAGCAGGGCGATGATGCCTTTGGTGATGATGGCGTCGCTGTCGGCGGTGAAGCGGAGCGCGCCGTTGTTCATCTCGGCGCGCAACCATACTTGACTCTGGCATCCGCGAATCAGGTATTCCTCGGTTTTATATTCGTCGTCGATCAGGGGCAGCCGTTTGCCCAGGTCGATGAGGTATTCGTATTTGTCCATCCACTGGTCGAAGCAGCCGAACTCTTCGATGATGGCGTCCTGGATTTGGTCGATGTTCATGCCGCCGCGCGCACCGCTATCACGCCAGCATCGCGGCGGCGCGTTCAACTCCGGCGACCAACGCATCCACATCGGCGCGGTTGTTATACAGCGCAAACGACGCGCGCACCGTGCCGGGGGTGTCGTAAAAATCCATCAGCGGCTGGCAGCAGTGATGCCCGGTTCTGACGGCGACCCCCTGCTGGTCGAGGATGGCGCCGATGTCGAACGGATGCGTGTTCTCGATGAGGAATGAAATGACGCAGGCTTTGTCGCGCGCCGTGCCGATGATGCGCAGCCGGTCGATGGCGCTGAGGGCGGCGGTGGCGTAGGTAAGAATGTCCTGCTCGTGCGCGCTCAGCGCGGCGGCATCGAAGCGGGCAAACCACGCAATCGCCGCGCCCAGGCCGATGCCGCCGACGATGTTCGGCGTCCCGGCTTCGAACTTGTGCGGCAACTCCGCGTAGGTGGTTTTCTCGAAGGTCACGCGCTCGATCATCTCGCCGCCGCCCTGATACGGCGGCATGTCGTCCAGCAGCGACGCCTTGCCATACAGCACGCCGACCCCGGTGGGGCCAAACACCTTGTGCCCGGAGAAGGCGTAGAAATCCACGTCGAGCGCGCGCACATCGATGCGCAGATGCGGCGCCGCCTGCGCGCCGTCCAGCAGCACCAGCGCGCCGGCATCGTGCGCCAACGCGATGATTTCCGCCACCGGGTTGATGGTCCCGAGCGCGTTGGACACATGCGTGACCGCCACCAGTTTGGTGCGCGCCGACAGCAACTCCGCGAACACATCCATGCGCAACTCGCCCGTCGTTGTGACTGGCACGACGCGCAACCGCGCGCCACGCTCCTCGCAAATCAACTGCCACGGCACGATGTTGGAATGATGCTCCATGGTCGAGACGATGACTTCATCGCCCGCCGCCAGATGCGCGCGCCCCCAGGAAGACGCCACTAGGTTGATGCCGGCGGTGGTGCCGCCGGTCAGCAACACTTCATGCGCGTGCTCGGCGTTGAGATGAGCGCGCAAGATTTCGCGCGCCTCTTCGTAGGCTTCGGTCGCCTGCTGACTCAGATGATGAACGCCGCGATGCACGTTGGAATTGAATTCGCGGTAGTAATGCTCAATCGTGTCAATCACGCCCTGCGGCTTTTGCGCGGTCGCACCGTTGTCGAGATAGACCAGCGGATTGTCCTTAATCCGCCGGCTCAATATCGGAAACTCAGCACGAACGGCTTCAACATCCAACGCCACCGCCTGCGGTTTGTGGGGGCTGTTCAAAGGGCAATACTCCGGGGTCGGGTCAGTTTTGGGTGGACGCTAAAACTCGCCATGCTATTTGTGTGAGTTTACCGTAAATGCGGAGGGAATTTTTGTGTTGGTTGGATTCAGTTTTCCCCAACTTCGTCATTCTCGAATGATAGAAAAATAAGGAGCGCCAGCGACTATATTTTTCATCACCTTCGGGAATCTCCCTAAGGCTAGCGTGGACTTCGCCAAAGCCCGTGCCAATCTTAGGGAGATTCCCGAGGACGCAAGTGTCCGTAAGCCGCCGCTTAAAAGAAAAAGCGCGGCGGCAACGGACACTAACGCTCGAGAATGACGAGTTATATGCCCGTCATTCTCGAATGATAGAAAAATAAGGAGCGTCAGCGACTATATTTTTCATCACCTTCGGGAATCTCCCTAAGTCTACCGTGAATTCCAACAAAGCCCGTGCCAATCTTAGGGAGATTCCCGAGGACGCAAGTGTCCGGTAAGCCGCCGCTTAAAAGAAGAAGCGCGGCGGCAACGGACACTAACGCTCGAGAATGACGAGTAATAGCCGTCATTCTCGAATGATAGAAAAATAAGGAGCGCCAGCGACTATATTTTTCATCACCTTCGGGAATCTCCCTAAGTCTACCGTGAATTCCAACAAAGCCCGTGCCAGTCTTAGGGAGATTCCCGAGGACGTAAGTGTCCGTAAGCCGCCGCTTAAAAGAAAAAGCGCGGCGGCAACGGTCACTAACGCTCGAGAACGACGGCCTTACTTCGTCATTCTCGAATGATAGAAAAATAAGGAGCGGCAGCGACTATATTTTTCATCACCTTCGGGAATCTCCCTAAGACTACCGTGATTTTCAACAAAGCCCGTGCCAATCTGAGGGAGATTCCCGAGGACGCAAGTGTCCGTAAGCCGCCGCTTAAAAGAAGAAGCGCGGCGGCAACGGTCACTAACGCTCGAGAATGACGAGTGTGGTTGGGGGTTTTCATGTTGGCCAGAAAAGCGCATGTCTGAGACGATACACGCAACCTCCCTCAGACCGACAGCATTTATCAAGTTACACTTCAAACTTGAATTAAAGTTATGCTATCGGCTAGTAGCAACCCGCTTCCCAACCCCAACCCACCCCGAAACCATCGATGCCACCACCCAAACGACTCAAGCGCAACGGCGGCAAGGTGTTGGTGGATGGGTTGGTTGCCAATGGGGTTCGGCATGCGTTTTGTGTTCCGGGGGAGAGTTATTTGGCGGCGTTGGATGCTTTTTATGACCATCGGCGGTGGGCCGAGTTGATTGTGTGCCGGCAGGAGGGCGGGGCGGCTTATATGGCGGAGGCTTATGCGAAGTTGAGCGGGCGGCCCGGTGTTTGCTTCGTCTCGCGCGGACCCGGCGCGTCCAATGCGATGATTGGCGTTCACACCGCGTTTCAGGATTCGACTCCGTTGCTGCTGTTCATCGGCCAGATTCCGCGCGCCGAGCGCGGGCGGGAGGCGTTTCAGGAATTGGATTACCGCCGGGTGTATCGCGGCGTTGCCAAAGCGGTGATGCGCATCGAGCGCGCGGCGGACATTCCCCGGCGGCTGCACGACGCGTGGGCGACGGCCATCGGCGACCGCCCCGGTCCGGTCGTGGTTGAACTGCCCGAGGACATGCTGATGGAGGAGACGGTGGTCGCCGACCGCGCCACGCCGACTCGCCCCGCCGCGGCGCCGCCGGCTGAATCGATTGCGCGCTTCGGCGAGTTGTTGCGCCAATCCGCGCGCCCGGTGGTGATTTGCGGCGGCGCGGCGTGGACGCCGCGTTGCAATGCCGCGCTCGCCGAGTTTTCCGAAAAGCACGGCGTCCCGGTGGCGTGCGCGTTCCGCCGCCAGGACATGTTCGACAACACCCACCCGCACTATGTCGGCGAACTCGGCATCGCGCCCAACCCCGGCCTGTTTGATTTGGTGCGGGATTCGGATTTGGTGATTGCGCTGGCGGCGCGGCTGGGCGAGATGACCACCTCCGGCTACACGCTGTTCGATGTGCCGGCGTTCGACGCAAGCGGCGCGCGCAAACTGGTGCATGTGTTTCCGTCGGCGGCGGAATTGAACTCGGTTTACCGCGCCGACCTGGGCATCGATTGCGACGCCGAGGCGTTCTTGCAAGCGGTCGAGAAAATCAAAACCACCGCAGACAAAACCAATGACACCGACCGCTCGCAACGCATCGCCCTCGCGCATCATTCCTATCTCCAAACGCTGCAACAACCGAGGGACGAAGGCGCCGCGCTCCGGCTCGATGCGGTTATGCGCTTTTTGCGCGAGCGCCTGCCGGCTGACAGCATCATCGCCAACGGCGCCGGCAACTACACGCTGTGGGCGCAGCGCAACTATCAGTTTAGCCAGCCCAAAACCCAACTGGCATGCACCAACGGCTCGATGGGCTACGGCGTGCCCGCCGGCATCGCCGGCAAACTCATCCGCCCGCAGTCCGTCGTCGTCTCGTTTTCCGGCGACGGCTGCTTTCTGATGAACGGCCAGGAACTGGCGACCGCCGGGCAGTATGGTTTGAATGTCATCTTTCTGGTCATCAACAACAACCGCTACGGCACGATTCGCTCGCATCAGGAGCGGCGATTCCCCGGACGCCCAATCGCCACCTCACTGGTCAACCCCGACTTCGCCGAACTGGCGCGCGCCTACGGCGCATTCGGCGCAGTCGTCACGCGCACCGATGAGTTTGAAGACGCATTCGAGCGCGCCCTCGCCGCCGAGCGCCCGGCGGTTATTGAGTTGCAGACTGAGCGCGCTGAGTGAAGGGCGTTGAATTCAACCCCCACCGCCCCCCGCCACGCGGCTAGTCATCAGCAATCAACTTAACCGCGCCGCTTTGGTCGCTGCCGAAGTAGATGCCGAAGCGTTGGTTTTCCTTTTCGGCGAAATAGCGTTTGAGCATGGTGGCGACCGGCTTTGAGGCGAGTTTGTCCCACGGCAGGTCGGCGTGTGCGCGGAATAAATGCTCGCCTTCAACCGCTTCGCAGAACGCGCGGTAGTAGATGGATTGCTGCCCGTTGCGCCGGTTTTCGAAGACCGCGAAGAGCGCCGCGATGGATGCGCGCACGCCGAATTCGGCGAGCAAATCCAGCAACTGGTTGAGCGCGCCGGGGGAGCCGTCCAGTCCGCTGGCAGGCAGGCGCCACTTGCCGGTTTGCGCGTCTTGGACCAGCATGACGCGGTCATCGTGCTCGACGATGGCGCCGACCACCACGCCGGCGCCGACTCCGGTGGCGGCGGCGCGCACCGCTTCCTGCTCCAGGGCGAGGTTGACATAGCCGCCGCGGACGAAGCCCAGTCCGGTGTGGTCGCCGTAATCAAACGCGCGCACGCGGCCAATCAGAATGGTGTGGTCGCCGGCGTAGTGGAGGTTTTCAAGGCCGCACTCAAACCACGCGCACACGTCGCGCAGCAGCGGGAGGCCGCCCGGTCCGGCATACCAGTCGGCGCGCTCGAACTTGTCGGCGCGCTTGGAGGCGAACAGCCCCGATGTGTCGATTTGCTCGGCGGCGAGGATGTTGACCGCAAAGCCGTCGGCGGCGGTGAACACCGGGTGGCTGTCGGCGCTCTTGCCGATGCACACCAGCAACAGCGGCGGGTCGAGCGAAACCGAGGCGAAGGAATTGGCGGTAAAGCCGCGCGGCGTGCCGTCCGCCTCGCGCGTCGTCACCACGGTCACGCCGGTGATAAAACTGCCAAAGGCATTGCGAAGCCTGCGCAAGTCGTTCGCGTTCATCCGCGCAATGGTATCACCGCCGGCGGTCGCGGGCACGCATGAATGGGGCTTGCCAAGCGGCGGTCGGCGGAAAGCGTGCGTGGTGGGGTGTGCAGGATTCGAACCTGCGACCACCTGATTAAAAGTCAGATGCTCTACCAACTGAGCTAACACCCCGGATGCACGGTTTGGGGGAGGTGCGATTATGCGAAAGAGGGGGGGGGTGGTCAAGTGGGTGGATGCAGTAGTCCCGGCGTTATTCTCGAACGGTAGAAAACATGCCCCGTGCCCCGACACGGGGTAGGGAGCCCCCCACTTCGTCATTCTCGAACGATAGAAAAATAGGGAGCCGATAGGCGACCATATTTTTCATCGCCTTCGGGAATCTCCCTAAGGCTAGCGTGGACTTTACCGAAGCCCGTGCCAACCTTAGGGAGATTCCCGAGGACGCAAGTGTCCGGTAAGCCGCCGCTTAAAAGAAAAAGCGCGGCGACAAACGGACACTAACGCTCGAGAATGACGACGTTGTTGTGAATGACGAGTGGTTGGGGAATGACGAGTACTTGGGAATGATGAGTGATTGGGGAATGACGGGTAGTTGGGAATGACGAGCAAGCAGTTGAAGATTTTCGCGTGAGTCTGAAAGGTTTGTCTGCCCTTGCCGGTTGTCATTCACCGACAACGCATGCATATTGCGCGCGGGGGCGGTACGGTGATACGCTTCGTCGCTCGCGCCGCCGGCATCAATCGTCCGCCTCAAAAAACATAACCCGACATGACGCGCAAGCCCGCCAACAGGAAACGAAGCACGCGTAGCAAGCGCGTTGCCGCTTCGCGTCTACATATGCCCCCCCCCCCCCCCCCCCACTTCACCCGAAAAGGCTAGCCACGGCGCTTAGCGTGCTGTTGCTGTTGGCGGCGAGTTGTTTCGCGTGGTCGGTGGAGATTCGGCACGAGCGGTTGAGCGCGTATTTTCAAGGGCATCTTAACGACGACGCCGACCAGGCATTGGGGGGACGGCATCAGTGGTTGACCGCGCAAACCTTGCTGCATACCAACCACTGGTTTGACGACGGTCCGGCGGCGTCCGGGTTTGCGCTCATTTGGACTCCCAAGTCGGTTGAAACGCCGACGCTCGCCAGCCGCGATGTGTATGAAAGTTTTCCGCCGGGCGCGATTATTCCGCTCTATCTGCTGGCGCGCTTGACCGGCAAACGCGCCGATGTCGCCTTGGTGGTCGGCTACAACTTGTTCTGTCAATTCGCCGTCACGTTGCTCTTGTCGCTCACGCTCTTTAGCCTGCTCACGCAACTGCGTTTCGGGCTTGGCGGCGCCACCGCGCTCGCGGCGATTCCCATTCCGGTGGCGTTGTTCACGCCGACCGCGATGTATTTTCACTCGGTCGTCTATATGGTCGACCAGGCGGTGCTGCCGCTGTTTGCGCTCTATGTGTTTCTGGAAACCGTGCGCGCGCAGGCGTCGGCGCGCACACGGCGCATCATCGGCGCGCTACAAGTGGCGGTGATGTTCTGCGGCGTGCTGACCGACTACCTGTTCTTATGCGTCGCCGGCGTGGTGTGGCTGGTGCGGGTTGCGCGCGGGCAATGCGGGCGCTCGTTTATTCAATGGGTGCGCGCGAGCGCATTGTTCTGGGCGCCGGCGGCGGTCGCGCTGGGCTTGTTTGTGTTGCAACTCTATCTGCTGGGCGAGTTGCAGGCGTTGATAGCGCGTGCGCTGATACGAACCGGCATGGCGGAAGTGTTGGGCGCGGCGCCGCTAAACGAGAGCGGCAGGGATAATTTTGCCGCCTGGTTCTGGCCCGTGCACTTCGTGCAAGGCATGGGCGGGCACGCCGTATGGATGGTCTGGGGCGGGCTCGCGGTGTTGCTGTCGGGCGTGGCGTTGTCGTGCGTGCGCCATCCAAAGCCCGAACAAAAAAACGCGGACTCACTCACGCCCACCCTGGCGCTGCTGGCGTGCGTCTTGTTACCGTGTTTTTTGCAAGTGTATTTGCTGCGCCAACACTCCGCGGTGCACAACTTTTCGGTGCTGAAATTTTCGCTGCCGTACGCGATGGTTCCGGTGCTGGCGCCGCTTGCGCTCATCGGTATGGCGGAGCGCGCCGCCGCGCTCAGCGCGAGGTTCACGCCGGCGGCGGTCATCCGCGACCTCCTCAAACACGCCGCAACGGCACGGCGCTGGCTGCCCGTTGTGCTGCTGCCCGCCGTGCTGTTGTCGCTGCCGTGGCAGGATGCGGATGTGCGCCGGCTCAACCAGTTCTTCGCCACCACCGTCAAGCCCACCCTGAAAGTGGTCGGCGATTTCATCAGCCGGCACACCGGCTACGCCGATGTGGTCTTTTCGCCGGTCTACCCCGCGCAGACCATCCCGCCGCACCGCCTCGCCTTCACCATGAAAGTCATCCACCCGTTCACCGACGTGGCCGCAATGAAGCGCACGGTGGAACACATCACCGAGCCGTTCACCGTCACCATTTTCCTCGCAGAAAACACCAAAACACCGCCCGCTCTGCTGCCGCTACTTGAGCAAAGTGATACTGTTATCAGGGACGAGGAAACGAGGTTGGCTTTGTATAAGATTGATGGTCGGAAGTTTTTGCGGGGGTTTTGAGGGGGGTGTTTGCATGATCATTTACTCGTCATTCTCGAATGATAGAAAAATAAGGAGCGACAGCGACTATATTTTTCATCACCTTCGAGAATCTCCCTAAGGCTACCGTGAATTCCAACAAAGACCGTGCCAATCTTAGGGAGATTCCCGAGGACGTAAGTGTCCGTAAGCCGCCGCTTAAAAGAAAAAGCGCGGCGGCAACGGACACTAACGCTCGAGAATGACGACGGTGTGTGAATGACGGGTACTTGAGAATGACGAGTTGCTGGGAACAACAAGCAGTTGTAGTCGGAAGCAACTACTGAATCGTATTCTCAATACGACGCAATCGCGTCTGCGCCGACACCGCCACTTGGTGGCCGGGGAAGCGGGACAACACGTCGCGGAAAATTGCTGCGGCTTCTTTGTAGGCGCCGATGTCATATTGGATGTAGCCGACCTTCAGCAGCGCTTCGGGCACGCGCTGGCTGTCGGGGTAGCGTGTTTCCACCGTTCTGAAACCGCCGAGCGCGGCTTCGTATTCGCGGTTCACGTAGCGCGCTTCGGACATCCAGTAATACGCGTCGTCCGCCAGCAGGCCGTCGGGCCAGGTGTCGGCGAGGCGTTGAAACTCGTTGATGGCGTCCTGATAGCGGCTTTGCTTGAGCAGGTTGAGGGCTTGGTCGTAGGCTTCCTGCTCTTGCACCGACACCGACTTGGGCGGCGCCGGCGGTGCGTCCTCGCCGATGGGCGGGGTGGGCGGGGAGCCGTCCGGGACGACCACCGCCACGTCGGCGGGGGGCGCGGGCGCGGGCGGAGTGGCGCCAGGGTCGGGGACGGGAACCAAGCCGAGGTCGGTGGCGTCGTCGGTGACCGGCTGCTGGGGTTGTTGCGGTTGCAGGGGTTGTTGCGGCTGCGGCGTGCGCAGGCGTTGTTCGCGCTCCACGCTCAGCAGGCGGCGGTCCAGGTCTTGGAGAAAGTTCTGCTCAAACGAGCGGGCGAATTGAATTTCCTCAACCGCATTGCGCAGTTTCTTGAGTTCTTCCTTCAACTCGGTCAACTCCGCCAGGGCTTTCAGCGTTTCCGCATTGGCGGCGGCTTGCGGCGCCACTGCCGGCGCGGGCGCCGGTTGCGATTGCGGCGCCTGCCCCTGCGGCAGGGTTTCCACCGGCGGCGGGAGGCTCGGCACCGGCACACACGCGCCGAGCGCCAGCAACGGCGGCACCGCCAACAGCCACCGCCGCAACCGCAGCCCCCGGCTCAACCCCATTAACCGTTTCGCATCTCCCCTCATGTTGCGCTCATCGCTCATCGCTCATGTGTTGTTTGTCCCCGCGCATAATAGCAAAGCGCGGGCGACAACGCTATTGATACAACAACGCTATTGATACAAAAACTCAACCCGGCGGTTCAAGCCCCAGGCGCTGTCGTCGTGGCCGAGCGCCACCGGTCGCTCTTCGCCGTATGACACCGTCTGGATGCGCCCCGCGCCGACGCCCAGCGCCTGCATCATATCGGCCACCGACTTGGCGCGGTCTTCGGCGAGCGCGAGGTTGTATTCGCGCGTCCCCCGCTCGTCGGCGTGGCCCTCAAGGATGATTTGGACACCCGCCGCTCCCTGCAGATAGCGCGCATGCGCTTGCACCACGGCTTCCGATTCGGCGGGCAGGATGCTGCTGTCGTAGTCGAAGTAGATGACGCGCTGGTTGAGCAGGTCGTCGTCACCGCCGCCGCCGCTGCCGCCAGCGGCGCCGGCGTCGTCGAGGCTCTGCCCGTCGGTGGCGTCGTCACCGCCGATGCCGCTCGCGCTCGCGCCGGCGTCCGCGTCCGCGCCCGCCACGCCTTCAATCTCTTCGATTTCCACTTCGCTTTCATCGACCACCGCGCCGCGCCCGCCGCAACCGGCAATCAGCGCGCCGGCGGCCAGCACGACCCAAAAGACAAACAACTTACGCATGACAAACTCCTCTACGGTTGATGGTTGAACGGCGACCACGCCGGTTCCCGCACGACGCCGTTTTCCAATTTGATGGTCTGGCGCACCCGGCCATCGGGCGACACCGCGGCAAGCACGTGGCGCCCGCCGGACTGGGTGGCATACATAATCATTTCGCCATTGGGCGCGAAGGTCGGCGATTCATCCTGGCTGGTTTGCGTGAGTTCACTCACCGTGCGGTCTTGCGCCGAGTATAGCCCAACTCGGAAGCCGTTGCCTTGATTGGTGATCAATGCGATGGATTTGCCGTCGTGGGAATAGGCGGCGGCGGCGTTGTATTTGCCGGCGCGGATGGTGACGCGCTGGGCGTTGCCGCCGCTGGCGGCGATGCGGTAGATCTGCGGCGTGCCGGGGCGGTTCGAGGTGAAGGCGATGGTGCCGCCGTCCGGCGACCACGCCGGCTCGGTGTCGATGGCGGTGTTGCGCGTCAGGCGGCGCAGGTCGCGGCTCGCGAGGTCGTAAATATAGATTTCGGAATTGCCGTCTTTGGAAAGCGTCAGCGCCAGCCGTCGACCGTCCGGCGACCACGCCGGCGCGCTGTTGATGCCGGCGTGGTCGGCGACCGGCTCGCGCTCGCCGCTGCGAATGTTCTGCACATAGACGATGGAGCGCTTGTTCTCAAACGACACATAAGCCAGTTGGCTGCCGTCTGGCGACCACGCCGGCGACAGGATTGGGTGCGACGATTCCAGAATGGTCTGAGCGCCGTAACCGTCCGAGTCCGCCACTTGCAACAGGTTGGGCTTGGGCGCGTCCGCATCGCGCACGGTTACGAAGGCGATGCGCGTCTCGAAGGCGCCGGGTTTGCCGATTAACGCCTGATAGATGATGTCGCTGATGCGGTGCGCGATCTTGCGCAGTCGCGACTCCGGCACCACGAATTTCTGCCCCGCCAGTTGCTTTTCGCGGAATACGTCGATGAGTTGAAAGCGAATCTCGTAGCGTCCGTTGCCGACATTGACCACCCGCCCGACCACCAGCGCCTCGGCTTTAACCAGCCGCCATTCTTTATATTGAACCTCGCGCAAGTCGTGCGGCAGGCTTGGCAAATCGCCGCGCGACAACGGCTCAAATTTTCCGCTGCGGCTGAGGTCGGCTTCAATCACCGCCGCCGGCAGGTTGGCGGTCGCAGCGCCGATGCCCTCCAACCCGAAAGGCACGACGGCGATTGGGATAGCCGCCTCAACCCCTTTGGTCACCTCGATGGTCAGCACCGCCGATGCCGGCGTGGAAAGGCACAGCAACGCCGCCGCGCCCGCCAGCGCGTTTTGCAACCGGCGGCTACGAGTCATCCGGGCTGAACTTGAAGTCGAATTCGTTGATAAATTCATAGTATTCCGGTTTTTCCGGGAACGGCAACGGCGATGCTTTGCGTACCGCCTTTTCGGCGGACTCGTCAAAAAACCGGTCGCCGCTGCCCCGGGTTATTCTGGCGAAGATGACCCGCCCGTCGGGCGCTACTTTAACCCGAATGGTGGCGGTCAAGCCAGACACGCCGGCGTGCGGTCGCCGCCAGTTGCTCTCGACCGCGGCGGCGATGCGGTCCACCAGCGCGCTGAGCGCATCGCCGGCGTCGTTCTGGGTTTTGACACGCTGCTCCTCTTCGAGTTGACGGCGCAGTTGCTCTTCATTGCGCTGCCGTTGCTCTTCTTCGGCTTTGCGTTTTTTCTCGTCTTCGAGTTTCTGCTTCCGCTCCGCCTCCTTGCGCTTTTTTTCCGCCTCCAGTTTTTCCTTTCGCTCGGCTTCTTTGCGCTTCTTCTCAGCCTCTTGTTTCTTCTTCTCGGCTTCCTGTTTCTTCTTCTCGGCTTCCAGTTCCTTTTTCCGCTCGGCTTCCTTTTGTTTTTTCTCAGCCTCCAGTTTTTTCTTTTGCTCAGCCGCCTTGCGTTTCTTTTCGGCTTCTTGTTTTGCCTGCTCGGCTTTGCGCGCTGCTTCCGCTTCGCGTTGCTTTTGTTCTTCCGCTTTGCGTTTGGTTTCCAACTCCGCGAGTTTTTGCTCTTCCTCGCGTTGTTTGCGCGTCAACTCTTCGAGTTTTTTGGCGGCTTGTTCGGCTTGCTTTTTCTTTTCCGCTTCCCGCCGCCGGTCTTTTTCAACTTGCTCGAGAACGGCTTGCTCGGACACCGCCACCGCCTGAATCGGCTTGGCGCCGCCGCGCTTGACCGGGTCGGCCCAGTTGAAACTGAAAATCAACAAAACGAGCAGCGCTCCGTGAATGATGACCGTGAATAAAATCGCTTTTGACAGGAGGCCGAAGCGCCGCAACTTCTTCCGCATCAGGACCTCGGCGGTTGCGTCACCAGCCCCACCGATTCCACCCCGGCAGCCTGCAGCAACACCATCGCGCGCACCACGTCGGCATAGGCGGCGGCGCCGTCTCCGCGCACCAGAAAGGGCGCGCCGGGATTGCGCCGCAACACCGCCCGCGCTTTGAGTTCTATTTCGCTTGCCGGCGCGGCTTCCTCGCGGTCGTCGTTCAGGTAGTAGTTGCCGCCGGCATCGACCGTCAGCACAAACGGCTCTTCCTTGCTGTCCTCGACCGGCTCGGCCTGCGCGCGCGGCAACTCCACCTTGACCCCTTGGCTGAGCAGCGGCGCGGTCACCATGAAAATAATCAGCAGCACCAGCATCACATCGATGTAGGGGACGACGTTGATTTCCCCCATGAGGCGTTTTTTGCGGCCATAGCGACTGTGGCTCATTGCGCGGCGCCGGTTTTCGCCGCCGGGTCCTGGCGGTTGACGATGCTCAGAAACTCCTCCATAAACACTTCGTAGCGGTTGGTCAGGCGCTCGGCGGTGTGGGCGAAACTGTTGTAGGCGATGACCGCCGGGATGGCGGCGAACAAGCCCATGGCGGTGGCGATCAACGCTTCGGAAATGCCCGGCGCCACGGTCGCAATCGTCACCTGCTGCAGCACGCCGACCGAGCGAAACGAATTCATGATGCCCCACACCGTGCCGAACAATCCAATATAGGGGCTGGTCGAGCCGACCGTGGCGAGGAAGGACAGGTGGACTTCCAGCGTGTCCACTTCACGGCTCAGCGCTACGCGCATCGAGCGGTGCACGCCGTCCACCGTGTCGGCGCGGCTGACGTTGGGCTTGCGGCGCAGCCGGTTGTATTCGCTGTAGCCGGCGATGAAAATGTTGACGATGCCTTCGGGGTCTTGCTTGTGCCCGCTCTCGGTCTGACCGCTCCAGTCGCGGTAAATGTGATTCATCTCGCCGCCCGACCAGAATTGGTCTTCAAAGGCGTCGGCGATTTTTGTCAGGCGCTTGTAGGTGGTGCGCTTGCGGTCGATCATAAACCACGAAATCACCGACGCCAGCAACAACAACAGCATCACCAGTTGCACCAGAAAACTGGCGTTGATAATCAGACCGATGATGGACATGCTGTCTTGCTCGGCGGTGAATTTAATCGGCATGGGTGTTTGGCGTGGTCGGTGGTGGTCGTCGTTGGCGGGCGGCGAGTCGGTGGCGTGCGGGTTAGTCGCCGCGCGACCAGCGGCTGAGCGCGTCGGCGAGTTCCGCCGGCATTCGGCAAGGCTTAAATGTATCACTGTTTAGCAAGCCCAGCCGAATCTCGCCGTCCACCAACACCTCGTCGCGCCGACGAACTTGCTGGCGAAACACCAGCGAGGCGCGTTTCAGTTGCGCGATTTCCAGCGTCACCTCGAGTTCATCATCCAGCCGCCCCGCCGACAAGTATTTCAGTTTGGCGTCGGTCACGACAAACAGCACCGAATGCCGGCGCATGAGGTGGGTGAGCGGAAAACCCAGTTGCCGCAAACAGGCATTGCGCGCGCGCTCCATATAGCCCAGATAGTTGCCGTAGTATACAACGCCGCCGGCGTCGGTATCCTCGTAATTGATTTGCAACGGCAGGGCGAAGCGCGCGCGCCGCTCACTTTTTTTCATCGTCCGCATCATTCGGAAACAAATTGCGCTGCATGCCCGCGACCGACTTGGGCATTTCCAAGCCGAGCCGCCGCCACGCCGCCGGCGTCGCCATCCGCCCGCGCGCGGTGCGCATCAGGAAGCCCTGCTGGATTAAATACGGCTCGATGACGTCCTCAATCGTGCCGCGCTCCTCGCTGATTGCCACGGCGATGCTGTCGATGCCGACCGGTCCGCCGTCAAACTTTTCCATAATCGCCAGCAGCAGGCTGCGGTCGAGCAGGTTGAGCCCGAAACTGTCCACTTCGAGCATGTCGAGCGCGCGGTTGGCGGTCGCCTCGGTCAGCCGTCCGTCCGCCTTGACCTCGGCGTAGTCGCGCGCGCGGCGCAGCAGCCGGTTGGCGATTCTCGGCGTGCCGCGCGAGCGCGCCGCGACCGCCGCCACGCCGCCGGCGTCGAACTCAATGCCGAGCAACCCCGCCGAGCGCTCCACGATTTGCGCCAACTCCTCGGCGCTGTAAAACTGCAAGCGTTGCACGATGCCGAAGCGGTCGCGCAACGGCGACGTCAGCAACCCGGCGCGCGTGGTCGCCCCGACCAGCGTGAAGGGCGGCAGGCTCAGTTTAATCGAGCGCGCCGCGGGACCATCGCCGATGATGATGTCCAGTTGGTAGTCCTCCATCGCCGGATAGAGGATTTCCTCGATGGCCGGATTGAGGCGGTGAATCTCGTCGATGAACAGCACATCGCCGCTTTCCAGATTGGTCAGGATGGCGGCGAGGTCGCCGGCTTTTTCCAGCACCGGACCGGATGTCTGCCGCAAGCGCGCGCCCATCTCGTTGGCGAGAATGTGCGCGAGCGTGGTCTTGCCGAGCCCCGGCGGACCAAACACCAGCGCGTGGTCGAGCGCCTCGGCGCGGTTTCGCGCCGCCGCGATAAAAATCTCCAGTTGCTCGCGGGTGTTGGGCTGGCCGATGAACTCCAGCAGGTTGACGGGGCGGAGGCTGCGGTCGGCGCCTTGCTCGTGCGCCGAGTCGTGCTCGTCGCCGGGCGCGAGCAGCGGGTCCGGCTCGCTTGGTTCGTTCGGCTTGTTGGGTTTGTTGGGCTCGTTCATGCCTTGCTCAGATATTGCAGCGCGTTGCGGATTAAATCATCGCGCCGGCTGCTCTTGCCTTCCACCGCGCGCAACGCCCGGTTGGCGTCGGCGGTCTTGTAGCCGAGCGCGAGCAATGCGCCGACCGCGTCTTGCATCGCGCCTTGCGGCGTGCCGTCAGCGTCCGCGCCCGCACCAGTTCCGTCGCCGCCGTCCGTGCCGCCGAGCGCGTCGATGCGGTCGCGCATGTCTAAGATCATTCGCTCGGCGGTCTTCGCGCCGATGCCCGGTACGCGCGTCAGCGTGGCGACGTCCGAGCGGTGGATGCAGGCGACCAACTGCGGCGCGCTCAGCGTGGAGAGAATCGCCAGCGCGACCTTCGGACCGACTCCGTTGACCTTGAGCAAGGCGCGAAACAATTCACGCTGCGGCTGGTCGGAGAAGCCGAACAACAACTGCGCGTCTTCGCGCACCAGCAGGTGGACGAACAACGCAACCTGGCGGTCGGGCTCGGGCAAGTCGTAAAAGGTGGTCATCGGCGCTTCCAGTTCATAGCCGACGCCGCCCACGTCCAGCAACAAAAACGGAGGTTGCTTCTGCATCAGCCGACCGCTGAGATAACCTATCATCGGGCGGGGGTTGCGGTTGCGATTGCGGTTGCAGTTGGGGTCGCCATTGCCATTGCCATTGCCATTGCCATCATAGCGCGCGCTTCAGTTTCGCTTCGATTTGCATCGTATGAATATGACAGATTGCGCACGCCAGCGCATCCGCTTCGTCGGTTCCCGGCTGTGCCTGCAAGCCGAGCAGCGCGCGCACCATGTGCTGCACCTGCTCCTTCTTGGCGTTGCCCACGCCGACCACCGCGCGCTTGATTTGCAGCGCGCTGTATTCGGTCACCTCGCAGCCGGCGATGACCGCCGAGCAAACCGCGCTACCGCTCGCCTGCCCCAGCACCAGCGCCGAGCGCGCGTTGTTGGAGATGAACACCTGCTCGATCGCCACCATTTCCGGGCGGTGCTGCTCAATCATCCGTTGCACGCCGCGGTAGATGGTCGCCAGGCGCGTGCTCACCTCGGCGTCGCGCATGCGGATGCATTCGCAGGCGACCAGCCTCAGCCCGTCGCGCGTCGCCTCGACCACGCCGAGGCCGGTGTTGCGCGAACCGGGGTCGATGCCGAGCACCCGCATCAACCGCCCTCCGGAAAAACCGCGTTGGTGAACACGTTCTGCACATCGTCCAGTTGCTCAAGCGCGTCGATGAGTTTGACCGCCTGCTCGGCTTCCTCGCCGCTCAACTCGATTTGCGATGCCGGGCGTTGAATCAATTCCGACATCTCCGGCGTGAGCCCGGCCTCGGTAAAGGCGCGCCCCACGCGCGGGTAATCCTCGCGGGCGGCGACCACCTCGACCATGCCGTCGCCGCTGTCAACATCATCCGCCCCGGCCTCCAGCGCAATCTCCATAATGCGCTCCTCGTCCGCGCCCTCGCCAAACACGATGGAGCCGACCGCCTCGAACAAATACGCCACCGAGCCGTCCGTCCCCAAGTTCCCGCCGTGCTTGGAAAACGCATGGCGCACCTCGCTGACCGCCCGGTTGCGGTTGTCGGTCGCGCACTCCACCAGCACCGCCACCCCGCCGGGCCCATAACCTTCATAGCGGATTTCCTCCATCGCCGCCCCGTCCGCCACCCCCGCCCCGCGCTTCACCGCCCGCGCAATCGTATCGCGCGGCATATTCGCCGCCAACGCCTTATCCACCGCCGCCCGCAACCGAGGATTCCCCTCAGCATCCCCCCCCCCAACCCGCGCCGCCACCGTAATCTCCGCAATCAGCTTAGTAAAAACCTTACCTCGCTTGGCATCCTGAGCGGCCTTGCGAAATCTGATATTGGCCCATTTGCTGTGGCCTGCCATTTTGGTTCCGGGAAGTGCTTGGTGGTGGGGGTTGGTGTGGTCGAGGCATTATAACCCAGACGCGAATTCAACCGGTAAGCATAACGGGGAGTCAATGATGGGTTGGTTGCGGTGAACGCCGGTCGCCGTCCCACACCCCCACCACCACCACCACTTCGTCATTTCGAGCGTTAGTGTCCGTTGCCGCCGCGCTTTTTCTTTTAAGCGGCGGCTTACGGACACTTGCGTCCTCGGGAATCTTCCTCAGATTGGCGCTGAGCCCAAACAACGCCATTCCCGCAGTCTTTTGAGCGGGAATCCATGTGTCTTAGATAGTGGCGTTGAAACCAAAGACACATGGATTCCGGATACGAGAAAAATATAGTCGCTACGCTCCTTACCCCGTGTCGGAGCACGGGGCATGCTTTTCACCGTTCCGGAATGGCGGCGTTGGGATATTCGAAAGGGGTGGGGGTTTTTGTGTAAAGTTGATGAATGAAATTCGTCAGCGTTTTGCTCCGATCTATGTTTCGCTGTGCGGGAAAATCAACTTGCCTGCTGATTAATCATTATGGTCCTTGATTATTTCCGCCACCATTTTGTCGAGTATGTCATCCAACTGTTTCGCATCCAGTGCATTCAACATAATCCGCCCTCCCCGCATATTCAGTTTCTTCATCAAGGCGCGGAAATTTTCTCTTTTGTAGATGGCAGGATCAGTACTGGCATCCAGGGATCTGCCGAGTACACGAATCACGCCACTAAACAATTCTGTGCTCATACTTATCGAAGAACGTTCGAGCAAGTTGGCGCGGACATCGGAATCGCGCAACAAAATAGTCAAAGTACCTTTCAGATTGTAATCTCGACAACGAGAGGCGACATGCCCCATCCACCAAAGGCGGGCAACAGCGTTGTCCCGAATCAGCCCGCGGGCACCGGAAACGAAGTAATGCGCCAAAACATAGTTGACAGCCTTGTCGTCATCGTCCGGGATTTTATTCCAACGTTTGGCGGTGTAGTCTCCTGCCAGACAATGTGTTGCGTACGTCCAAATACGTTCATCGGCCGCTTGTTGTGGAGATAGGTCGAGGTGCGTGTAGGTGGAAATACTGTTTTGGAGGTCATCGCTTTCGCCGGGACTATCGTTCAGTTGATCCCAGCACACGGGGTCTACTTGCTTAGACATTTTTCTGTAGTCGTCTAGGCTGTCCGGCACGCTTGCATTATCTTCTTCGCGGTACCACGGCAAATTTTCCCTGACATTTTGCCGTAGCACATCAACCGTGTCTTGCCCCCAAAAGCGTATCGGCAACATGTTATGCCTCCGAGTCCGGCGATGGCAGTATTCGCCCCAGTGGCTTGTGGAGCAACTCTTGCGCCAGCTTGAAAGGGTCGGCCGAAGATGTGTGCAAGTCTTTTTGGAGTTCCGCCAGTTTATACTCAATGGCGCGATACCATTTTTTGTTCTCGTCATCGTCGTTTTCGGTGTCTTTCATTTGTCGCAAAACTTCGGCGACGACAGAAAAATAAACAAACATGGCGAAAGGTTTTTGCTCGGAGGAATATCGCATGTTCTCAAATCGATCCTTGTCGGTTGGGCACATTTGTATTTTGATCTTGTCATCGCTGGTATCGACCTCGAACATTCCGGGCTGAATGCTACTGTTAGCAACTAAGTTGAATACCGAGTGTAGTGGTGCGACGAAGTCAGTGTCCCAATGCCAGATTTCAGTTTCAGCAGCCGCTAACACATCACCCCGCAACAAATCAAACGAGGCATTGCCAAATTCCTCGTTAAAGTTGGGGCTGGAATATCCATGAATATCTTTTGTGCAGACAATCAATGCATTCGCCTCGACACGCCGATAAAGATCGCCCTTGGATAGCGTGAATTTCCCTGATTTTTCTTCCGTACAAAAGGTGCGACGCACAAAAGTTGTCGGACAGTGAATCTCCAAGACATAAATCGCCTGCTTGCTTGCAAGAAGATCGATAATGCAGTCCTCGTTGAGCGTGAAATTGAATGACAACACCGGAACGCCGCCATCGCCCACGGAAAATTCCCGCACAGCCTGAAACGTTCGCCGAACGTAATCGTCAGCGTTGTTCCAAAGAACTGGATGCGGAAAAGTTTTATTTGGTAGCAGCTTCATCACCAGAACCCTCTTCTTTTTCCTGAAAAGCCCGGACCGCGATGGAATCACTCACAGGGCTATCTAGGGTGGCTTTTAGCGAAATCCGTTTGTTTCGTTGCACGGTGACGAAAAAAGCGCCGTCACGAATCCCGTCGGCGTCTGCCAAACGGATGTTGTCCACGCGACCATCGTCGCCCATAATAGCCAGTCGAATTTCGATGTTACCGCTTTTTATCGGCGTGAAATGAACGGTTTTATTTCTACTTTTACGGGCATCTGAAACAACGCGTACATTTTTCAATTCCACACTTTTTAAGGGTGTACGTGTGCCAGTGCCACCCGTGCCTTCACCAGGGCCGGGCCCAGGGCCAGGGCCGTCGCCGTCGCCCGAACCACCTTCCTCGCCGGCACCTCCCTCTTCACCCTCTTCGTCATCCAAAATGTCGGCTTTTGGTTTGGAGCGCTTTAATGGTTTCGGGGAATACACCGGCAAACCCTCGATGTCTCTTTCGCCTTCATCTCCGGGAATAGTTTCCGGGGGATCGACATCAGGGAAAAAATCGTTCAACTCTTTGATGTCCGTGACTTCCGTCTCTTCAGATTTTGCCAGCAAATCTACGCTCTCCCGCACCCAAGTAACCAGTTCATCTAGTGCCCTTTTACATTCGTCGCGTTGGTCAGGAATGGCGCGTTCCGGCTCAAAAGCATTGTGCTGGGGGTTTTCCATATCGCGCAACAAACTGTTTCCTTTTTCACTGTCACATATGAAAACACCGACAAAATCTGCGCGCCCCACCCATCGTTTCAGTCCTTTCTGATCGTCAGTAATCAACATTCCCGTTTGGCGTAGCAAAGCAACCTGTTTGGGTAACCCTTCACCTACATGAACCCACATTTTACAATGCCCTAGAAGTTTAAGTTGGCTCTCTTTCGGCGATGTTGGCGGTTTCATTGCCCGATAATAGTAGAGAGAATTTTTGACTTTTTCAGGAGTAATTTGCAGTGCTTCAACTTTCGCAAAGCAACGATCCAAGGTCTCTTTTTCAACCACTTCAATGTTCTCATCTTCGTCCTGAATTAACACTTGCAACTTTCCCCACTCAATGGCGCAAAAAAAGTTCGATACCACAGTCGCCATGATTTTATGTTGCCATTGAGGCTCAACGACAAATCCGGGAATAAATACAACACAACCTGGTTTTTGCGGACGTAAAATGTCCGGGATGCCGTCTTCGATTGGCAGGCATCCTTCAACCTCGCCATAAAAACCTGTTGCTTGCGTGTATTCGTTGTCATTCATGGAATGCGACTTCAAAATGGATTTTCCTTGCGCGCGGTAAACGGCACCACCATCGTCATCGGTATAGTGCGTAGAATAAAAAACAGTGCGTAACGAAGAGACAGCAAACGGTGCGTTCTTTCCGATACCGAAAGATCCTCCGGCGGTTTCGTTGCTTTTTTCACTGATTCCGCGCGCTTTGGTAATGGCATACCATTGCCCTTTGCGGGTTTTATAATCGCCACGCAATCCGGTTGTTCCAGAATCGGAAATCTTAAGGCATGGAATTTTTGGTTTCTTTAATTCCCGCACGGCGTTTTCAAAAAACGCCTTCCCTTTTTTATCCCTGCTTTCTAGTCGACATCGCTCCATTGCGCCCAGCAAACTCTCCCGTCCCGGAAAATCTGCGCGCGTAATTTCAACGAAATCAAACTCTACGGTGACCATGGTTTGATCATCGACCGCGGCGTCCAGCGAATTTTGAATGATTTCCCGCGCCAGTCCATCGAAACGAGCGCCGGTGAATGTTTCAATGCCGGCATCGTTGAAACCGTCATCGCTTCCACCACTACTCGGTGGAAAAAACCAGTCAATGCTCATGCCACTTTCCTGTCCGGGCAACGCGACTCGGATTTATAAAGTTGCAGGCAAGCCAACGCCAGTTGTTCGGCAACCGGCAACGGCACGGCATTGCCAATCTGTCGATAGCGCTCATTGATAGGAACCTCCGGTGGAAAAACAAAATTTTCAAACCCTTGCAACGTGGCACATTCCGCAACGCTCAGGCGACGAATTCCCCAGCGGTCGCGGACAAATGGCACATTGTGCCCGCCCCCACCCATATTGGCAGTTAGCGTCGGACACTTGACGGAATACTCGCGTACATAATAGCGGCGAAGTTGGTAAATGCTTTGGGGGTCGCCTTTTTGCATTTGTTCGGCAATGGTTTTGTAGTAACGATTATCAGGCGACAAGTAATCGCTTTGCTTCGCTTTTTTCCTGCGTTTGACAAAACCCGAAAGCGGGCGCAACGTTGCCCCAGTTTTCGGGAATATGAAGTCGTTACAATAAAAAGCATCGGCGCTTGTGGCAACCATAAATAGCCGCTCCCTGCTTTGTGGCAACCCGGAAATTTCATCAGTTTTGAGTATGCAATAATTTGCTTTGTCGAACCAGTAACCGGCAAGCTGTATGTGTGTGATGATGGAGTGTAACCATTTACCGCCATCACCGCTTGCCAAATGCGGCACATTTTCCAAGAGGATAATTTTCGGCTTATTTTGACCAAATTCGCCGATTAACCGGATAATCTCAAAAAACAATTTACCTCGTTCGTCATCGAAACCGAGTTTGTGTCCGGCATGAGAAAAACTTTGGCACGGAAACCCTGCAGTCAGAATATCAATCGGCGGCAGTTTGTCTTTGCTGACGGACAAATCGCAAACATCTTTTTCTCGCATATCTACGCTTGGATAGTTTGCCCGGAAAGTATGGGCGGCATGCGCGTTGTTTTCGTTTGCCCACAGCGTATTAATGCCGGCTTTTTTGAACCCGCCACAAAACCCGCCCATGCCGGCAAACAGGCAAGCCGCTGTCGGAGCGCGATTGTTTGCCGGTTTGGATTTGCGGTGAATGTTCTTTGGCGCTGTCACGAATTGAATTCTACCGCTATCTGACTATTTCGAATCACCCGTCCGGGGTTTTTTAACCGCCAACCCCAACTCCCGCAACTGCCCCTCATCCACATCACCGGGCGCTTCAGTCAGCAAGCACGACGCCCTTTGCGTTTTGGGGAAGGCGATTACGTCTCGGATGGAGTCGGCGCCGGCGAGCATGGCGGCGAGGCGGTCGATGCCGAAGGCGATGCCGCCGTGGGGGGGAGCGCCGTATTGGAGGGCGTCCAGGAGGAAGCCGAACTCGGTTTGGGCTTGCGCGTCGTCTATGCCGAGGGCGTTGAGGACGCGGCGTTGCAGGGCGGCGTCGTGGATGCGGATGGAGCCGCCGCCGGCTTCGCGGCCGTTGAGCACGAGGTCGTAGGCGCGCGCGCGCACTTTGCCGGGGTCGCTTTCCAGCAACTCGATGTCTTGCGCGCGCGGGGCGGTGAAGGGGTGGTGCTGGGCTTCCCAGCGCGCCGCGTCTTCGTTCCATGCCAGCAGCGGGAAGTCCACCACCCATACCGGTTTCCAGCCGGGCTCGACCAGGCCGAGGTCGCGGGCGACTTCCAGCCGCAGCGCGCCGAGGGCGTCGTTGACCACCGCGGCTTGGTCGGCGCCGAAGAAAATCAGGTCGCCGCGCACGGCGCTGGTGCGCTTGAGGATGCCGGCGAGCGCGTCATCGGGCAGGAATTTCAGGATGGGTGATTGCAGACCGTCTCGTATGGTGGCGGTGGTGGTGTCGGTGGCGGTGCCGTCCGCATCGACGGTCTCGTTGACCTTGATATACGCCAGCCCGCGCGCGCCGAACTGGGCGACGAATTCGGTGTAGTGGTCGATTTGCGCGCGCGTCAACTGCCCGCCGCCGGGGACTTTGAGCGCCGCCACGCGCCCCGCCGGGTCGTTGGCGGGCGCCGCGAACACTTTGAATTCGACCGCCTTCATCAGGTCGGTCAGGTCGGTCAATTCGAGCGCAATACGCAAGTCGGGCCGGTCGCTGCCGTAGCGCGCGAGCGCCTCGGCGTATGGCATGCGCGGGATGGGGTCGGGCAGGTCGGCGTCCGCCGTGCGCTTGAACACTTCGCGGATGAGTTGCTCCATCAGGGCGATGACGTCGCCCTCGTCCACGAACGACATCTCGACATCCAGTTGGGTGAATTCGGGCTGGCGGTCGGCGCGCAGGTCTTCGTCGCGGAAGCAGCGCGCGATTTGGTAGTAGCGCTCAAACCCGGCGACCATCAGCAGTTGCTTGAACAGTTGCGGCGATTGCGGTAGCGCGAAAAACTCGCCGGGGTGGGTGCGGCTGGGGACGAGGTAGTCGCGCGCGCCTTCGGGGGTCGAGCGGGTCAGGATGGGCGTTTCAATGTCGACAAAATCGCGCGCGTCGAGGAAGCGGCGGATTTCGCTGATGAGCGCGGCGCGCAGGCGCAATGCCGATTGCATCGGCGGGCGCCGCAGGTCGAGAAAGCGGTATTTCAAGCGCACCGTCTCGCTGATTTCGTCGTCGGCCATGTCCATCTGAAACGGCAGCGGCTCGGCACGCCCCAGCAGTTCGATGCGCTCCGCCACCACTTCAATTTCGCCGGTCGGCAACTCCGCGTTGACGGTTCCTTCGGGGCGCCGCCGCACCGTGCCGGTCACGCGCAACACGAACTCGTTGCGCGCCTGCTCGGCAATCGCAAAAGGCTCCGGCGCGTCCGGGTCGGCCACCACTTGCACGCGCCCGCTGCGGTCGCGCAGGTCGATGAATATCACGCCGCCGTGGTCGCGGCGGTTCAACACCCAGCCGGCGAGGGTGACGCGCTCGCCGATGTCGTTCGGGGTGAGTTGGCCGCTGAGGTGGGTGCGCATCGGGGCTCGCTTGCCCGTCAGGCGCTTTTTTGCATCGGTTCGGCGGATGACGACTTTTTCGATGCGCCGTCTTTTTTGTCGCCTGAGGTGGTGGCGGAGGCGGAGGTGGTTTCGCTTGGTGGCGAACTCTTGGGTTTTGAGTCGGCGCCCTTGCCCGCGCCGTCTTTGTCACCGTCATTGCCGCCGTCCTTGCCGCCGTCTTTTTTACGCGCCCGGTCTTCTTGTGCGCCGCTGTTTTTGAAATCGGTGGCATACCAGCCGGCGCCCTTCAGCCGGAAGGCCGACTTGGAAATCAGTTTTTTCAGGCTGGCTTCGCCGCACTCCGGGCAATACAGCAACGGGGCGTCCACGATTTTTTGCAGCGCTTCCAGGCGGTGCGCGCAGGCAGTGCATTGGTATTCGTAAAACGGCATCGCTTGGGTTTCGTCTCCTGGGCGGGTGAGGGGAGGTTGAGTTGTTAGTATAGCCGAAAATTGGTTGGGAATGACGGAGTGGTGGTTGGGAGACTACCCCGTCTCGCGGTTGCGGGCGTCGTCTACCCAGTCTAGGCCGGCGCCGCTGCTGTCTACCGGGTTGCCTTCTTTGTCTACGCAGTAGCGGCCAAACACGACGGCTTCGGAGAGTGCGCCTTGCGGGCGCATTAGGGTGTGTTCGAAGAGGATGCTGCGGTGTACCTTGACGCCGGCTTGCAGGTGGCAGCCGTGTGATATCCAGGTGGGTCCGTGGATTTCGCAGCCGGCTTCTATGCGCGAGTTGGCGCCGATATAGACCGGGCCTTCGATGAGCACATCGTCCCAGTCAACCTTGACATTCAGCCCGGTCCACACGCGCGGCAGGACTTCCTGGCCCGGCATGTCGATGCCGCGCAGCGTGCCGCGCATGAGTTGCTGGTTGGCGCTCCAGTAGTCGTTCAGCCGGCCAATATCGACCCAGTGAAAGGGCAGTTCAATGGCTTGAAACGGGAGGTTTTTTTCGATGAGTTTGGGCAGCAGTTGCGAGCCGATGTCGTATACCGCGTCGGGCGGAATCTGCTCCAGAATGTCCGGCTCAAACAGGCAGATGCCGGTGTTGACCAGGGTTGATTTGGCTTCCGCGACCGGCGGTTTTTCCTGAAAGGAGGTGATGCGACCGCGCTCGTCGCACAGCACCACGCCGTAGTCCGAGACCCGCTCCTTGGGGACACGCTTGACCATGATGCTGGCGCCGGCGCCGGACTGCCAGTGCTTGCGCAGCGCCGCGGTCAAGTCGAGGTCGAAAATGGCGTCGCCGCAAACCACCAGAAAGGTGTCGTCGAAAAAACCGCCGAACTCGTGGATGCGCTTGATTCCGCCGGCTGAGCCGAGCGGCTCGCTGACCACCTTGCCCTTGTCGATGCGCCCCTCAAACGAATAGCCGATATTCGCCCCCCACCGCCGACCGTCGCCGAAATAATTCTCAATGGATTCGGGCAGGTGGCTGACGTTCACCATGATGTCCGTGAACTGGTGGGCGGCCAGTTGCTCGACGAGGTATTCCATGACCGGCTTGCCCAGCACCGGAATCATCGGCTTGGGCAATTCATAGGTCAGCGGCTGCATCCGGGTTCCCTGACCGGCTGCCAGAATCATGGCTTTCATGGATAATACGCGGGCGGGGAAGTGGGTTGCGGCGCAATAAAAAAGCCTCAAAACGAGGCTTTTTTACTTGCCGGTGGGCGTGCGCTTAGTCGTCGCCGCCAAACAGGCCGAAGAGGTGCAACAGGCTGGTGAACAGGTTGTAGATGGTGATATACAGCGTGATGGTCGCCATGATGTAGTTGGTCTCGCCGCCGTTGACGATTTGGCTGGTCTGCCACAGGATCAAGGCGGACATCAGCAACACGAACATCGCCGAGACCGCCAGCGACAGCGCCGGCAGGGAAAAGATGACCGCCGCCAAACCGCCGATGAACGCCACCATGATGCCGACCATCATCATCCCGCCGATGAAGGTAAAATCCTTTTTGGTCGCCAGCACATAGGCCGACAGCGCCACGAAAATAACGCCGGTTCCGCCGAGCGCGGTCAGCACCACCTGGCCGCCGTTGGGGATGGCGGTCACATACCATTGGATGATGGGCCCGATGGTGAAGCCCATGAAGCCGGTGAAGGCGAACACCAGCACCAGCCCGAACGGCGAGTTGCGGAATTTGGTGGTCAAAAACAGCAGCCCGAACCAGCCGACAAGGGTGACGACGAGGCCGAGCGGCGGCGCGTTAATCGCCATCGCAACGCCCGCCATGAGCGCGCTGAACAGCAAGGTCATGGCGAGCAACAGGTAGGTATTTTTCAATACACTGTTGATTTCCAAGCCGCGACCACGGGCGCCCGTCCGAACAACCGTGCTTTCCGCACGCCCCACTCTCTCTACGCCGAATCTAGCCATTTCATTGCCTCCTGAAAACGAAAGTCAAAATCAAGGTTAAGGTCAAAGTCAAAATCAGACCGCGCATCGCGCCGTCATTTTTCGTCCGGTTTTTCCGGGTAGCGGTTTTCATACCATATGAGGCCGGCCAGCATCAGCAACAATACGGTCACAATCCCCGCAGTAAAAATTACCACGTCCATCATTTACCTCCCGCGCATTGCGCGTCAGTCAGCGTCCGGTTTTTCCGGGTGGCGCTGTTCGTACCAGTGCAGAATGAGCCCCGCACTAATCAACACCACCGTAATCACACCCGCTAAAATTGCCGCTGCCATCATTCACCTCCCATTATCGTGCCATACGCAATACAAACGATTCCGAGCAATGATACCACAACCGCCGGCCCGTCTACCATAACCATCGGCTCAACATCCCCGCCCACAAACATCAGCCGGAGAACCGCCGCGCCAAGCAACAACACGCCGAGTTGCCCGACATACTCCGCCAGCCGCCTGCTCTTCCGCCCTATCTTCATCCTGCGCCTCCTTGTTCATCCGTGCGGCTGGTCGCGCAACCGCGTCACTTTGCCGAAAAGTACCTCAAAAACAGTGTCAATTCAACCCGCTTGACTATAACATACCCCCAATCCGGCGAAAATCAAGCCCCAATCGCCGGCAAACCCATCGGAGAAGCCCCCAGTGGCGGATCGCAGGCTACAAGTTTTTGCAACGGTCGCCCGCTTGCTCAGTTTTACCAAAGCGGCTGAGTCGCTCCACATGACCCAGCCGGCGGTCACCTTCCAGATTCGCCAGTTGGAAGAGTATTTCAACGCCCGCCTGTTTGACCGCACGCACAACCGCATCGCGCTGACCGAAGCGGGCCGCGTCGTCCAGTCCCACGCCGAGCGCATCATGACCCGCTACACCGAGATGAATCACGAAGTGCGCGCGCTCACCGGCGACGTCCGGGGTCCGCTGGCGGTCGGCGCCAGCACCACCATCGGGGCGTATTTCATCCCCGGCATCATCGGCGACTATCAATCCAGTTTCCCCGACGTCACTGTCCGGCTGCAAATCGCCAACACCAACGGCGTGATTCACCAGGTGGAAAGCAACGAAATCGATGTCGGCGTCGTCGAAGGTCCGGTCAACAACAAAAACCTCATCACCGAAACCATCTGGGAGGACGAACTGGTTGCCATCTGCCCGGTTGACCACGCCCTGGCGACGCACGACCAAACCACCATCGAAGCCCTGCTGGAATACCCGTTCATCAGCCGCGAAGAAGGCTCCGGCACGCGCGAAGTGATGGAAAATTACATCGCCGAACAACACCAGGAAGCCGCCAACCTCAACATCGTCATGGAATTCGGCGGCTCCGAGTCCATCAAAAGCGCGGTCAGCGCCGGTCTCGGCATCTCCATTTTATCCATCGCCACCATGGAAAAAGAATTGACCCTGAAATCCCTGCGCGCCGTCCCCCTCAACCCACCCATCCGCCGCCCGTTCTCCATCGTCCACCCCCACCAAAAATTCCGCCTGCGCGCAATGGAAGAATTCCTCACCTTCGCCCAATCCCACTGCCAATCACGACGCGCGACGTGAACCGGCGCATCAGCCCGGAAGCCGTCATCGGTGGGCGCTAGCACCCACTACCACCCCCCCGGAATTAAGTTAAAATCCCCCGCTTGCCCCGCCCACCTCCAACCCGCCACCCCAATGACCAGCCCATACAACCCCGCCGAGATTGAGCCTGCGGTTCAGGCTTATTGGGAGGATTGCGGGGCGTTTGTGGTGCGCGAGGAGGCCGGGCGGGAGAAGTTTTATTGTTTGTCTATGTTGCCGTATCCGTCCGGGCAGTTGCATATGGGGCATGTTCGCAATTATACGATTGGCGATGTGATTAGCCGTTATCAGCGCATGCTCGGCAAGAATGTGTTGCAGCCGATGGGGTGGGATGCGTTTGGGTTGCCGGCGGAGAATGCGGCGATTGAGCGGCGCATGCCGCCGGCGAAGTGGACTTACGCCAACATAGACTATATGAAGGGGCAGTTGAAGCGGCTCGGGTTTGCTTACGATTGGAGCCGCGAGTTGGCGACTTGCACGCCGGATTACTATCGCTGGGAGCAGTGGTTTTTCAACCGCTTGCTGGACAAGGGGCTGGCTTACAAGAAGATGGCGGTGGTGAACTGGGACCCGGTTGAGCAGACCGTGCTCGCCAACGAGCAGGTTGAGAATGGCCGCGGCTGGCGTTCCGGGGAGGTGGTTGAGCGGCGCGAGGTTTCGCAGTGGTTTATCCGCATCACCGAGTATGCCGAGGAGTTGCTGCGCGACATCGACAAACTGGAGGGGTGGCCCGAGTCGGTCAAGACGATGCAGCGCAACTGGATTGGCCGCTCCGAGGGCGTTGAGTTTGGTTTTGAGGTGGAGGGCGAGCGCGAGCGGCTCGGGGTTTATACCACGCGCCCCGACACCCTCATGGGCATTACCGCGATTTTCGTCGCCGGCGAGCATCCGCTGGCGGGCAAGGTGGCGCAGTCCGACGCCAAGGTCGCGGCCTTCGTGGCGGAATGCAAAAACGCCGCGACCGCCGAGGCCGAGTTGGAGGCGATGGAGAAAAAGGGCGTGCCGCTCGGCATCACCGCCGCGCATCCGCTCAGCGGCGAGCGCATCGACATTTGGGCGGCGAATTTCGTGCTGATGGGATACGGCACCGGCGCGGTCATGGCGGTGCCGGCGCACGACCAGCGCGACTGGGAATTCGCGGTCGCGCACGGCATTGAGATTCGCCCGGTGATTGCGCCGCCCGGCGACGCGCAGCACGACTTCGACCAGTCCGCGCTCATCACCAAAGCGGGCACGCTAATCAACTCCGGCGAATTCGACCACCTCGACTTCGCGCGCGCATGCGACGCCATCGCCGACCACCTTGAGAAAGCCGGGCTCGGCAAGCGCGCGGTGAAATACCGCCTGCGCGACTGGGGGGTTTCGCGCCAGCGCTACTGGGGCTGCCCGATTCCGGTGATGTATGACGGCGATGACAAGGTGGTGCAAGTGCCGGACGCCGACTTGCCGGTGGTGCTGCCCGAGGAGGTCGCCTTCTCCGGGGTCAAGTCGCCGCTCAAAGAGCGCACGGATTTCCGGCAGACCACGCTGCCCGGAAGCGGCGAGCCGGCGCTGCGCGAGACCGACACCTTCGACACCTTCGTGGAGTCGTCGTGGTATTTCCACCGCTACTGCTGCCCCGGCGCCGACGCCATGCTCGATGCGCGCGCCGATTACTGGCTGCCGGTGGACCAGTATATCGGCGGCATTGAGCACGCGGTTTTGCACTTGCTCTATGCGCGCTTTTTTCACAAGTTGTTGCGCGACGCCGGGCTGGTGAAAAGCGACGAGCCGTTCACCAATTTGCTGACGCAGGGCATGGTGCTCAAGGACGGCTCCAAGATGTCCAAGTCCAAAGGCAACACCGTTGACCCGCAGTCCATGATTGAGCGCTACGGCGCCGACACGGTGCGCCTGTTTATGATGTTCGCCTCGCCGCCCGACCAGGCGCTCGAGTGGAATGATGCGGCGGTGGCGGGCGCGCATCGTTTTCTGCGGCGGTGGTGGCAGTTGGCTGCGCGTAGCGCCGGCGACGTGGCGGGCGCCAAAGCGACGCTGGCGGCGAACGGCTGGGCGGCGGCGATTGACGACCCAGCGGCGCTGGATTTGCGCCGGCGGGTTCACGCGATGCTGCAAAAAGCCAACCGAGACTACCGCAAATTTCACTACAACACGGTCATCGCCGCCTGCATGGAATTGCTGAATGCGATGGATAAATTCAACCCGGCGCCTTCGGCTGACGGGGCGGCTACGGACGGGGCGGCGGCGGGCGAGGCGATGGACCCGCAACGCGCCGCCGTGTTGCGCGAAGGGCTGGTGGCGATGACCTGCGTGATGGCGCCAATCACGCCGCATATCGCCCACCGCCTGTGGCGCGACTTGGACGAGCCCGGCGATGTCATCGACGCCGCCTGGCCGCAAGCGGACGCCGACGCCTTGCGCGGCGAGGCCGTTGAGTTGGTGGTGCAAGTCAACGGAAAATTGCGCGGGCACATTGAGGTGGCGGCCACCGCCGGCGACGAAGACATCCAAACGACCGCCCTGGCGCACGACAAAATCCGCAAACACACCGACGGCAAGGTGATTCGCAAGGTCATCGTGGTGCCGGGCAGGCTGGTGAATATCGTTGTTCAAGACGCCTGACACTACCGTTACCGCCCGCCGACGCGTCGTCCGCCGGGTGGCATTGCTCGCCGCCGCCGGCGCATTGCTCCTCGCCGGCTGCGGCTTCCACCTGCGCGGCGACTTGACCGGAGACCTCGCCCCGGAACTGGCGCGCGTGCAAGTCACCGGCGCCGACCGCGATTTGGTGGCACGCTTGACCGAAGCGCTCGCGCAACGCGGGGCGGTCGTGGTCGCTGGCTCCGCAGCGGACGCGGCGGTCATCAACCTGAGCGCCGCCCGCTTCCAACGCGCGGCGCTGACCACCGATTCGGCGGGGCGCACAAGCGCCTACGCGCTCAGTTACGAAGTCACCTTCAGCATTACCGCCGGCGCCGCCGGCGGCGCCCCCCTGCAAGCGGCGCAAACCCTCTCCCTCAACCGCGCCCTCGACTACCACCCCAACCGCCAGTTGCAAGCCGAAGAGGAAACGCGCTTTCTGGAAACCGAGATGCGCCGGGAGATGGTGACGCAAATCTTGTGGCGACTGATGCGGCTTTGAATCAGCCGTCCGCAATCAACTGTTGTGTCAATGTGACAACTCGACAACCGAGACAAATCGGACAAATAAAATAACTTGCGTGCACACAAGGCAGGTGTTTATAGTGGTATTTCCACTTCCAACCGCAGAGATAATTACATGAAACCGACCGATGAAGTAATCGACGCGATTTGTGCTAGCGCTAAAAAGAAAACCGAAGTCAGAGGAGCGTCCGGATATAAAAAATTTGATTTTGTTCGGGAAACAAACAACGCCATATATTTAATGCGTGAAAATGGCAACCTGACCAAAATCACCCATAGTACGCTGACCAAGGCTATCGAAGCCGTCAGGCGCGACCGATCCGTTTATAGTCAAGGCCCCGGCGCGCTCCGCGCGGCTGCTGAAATTACGCATGTAACTTCACCGACATGGGCACTTTTGCGAAGTGTTACGCTAAATGATTTGATCGAATGATCTCAATCGATACCAGCGGAGGTTATCCAACATGAGAGGGCTCCTTTTCATACTTCCATTAATTTCCCTGTTACTTCAGGGGTGCGCGCCAAGTTTTCGTGTGGAGATAGACTCGATAAGCGACACGGAATCTGCCACAAAACCCAACTACATTTTATGGCCTGGTGCAAAAGAGATTGAAATGGATGACCTGCAATACCGCGAATACTCGAGGTATATAGAGCGCGTGTTGGCATCCCTCGGCTACAGCAAATCGACTGATTTAGCGAAGGCCGACATTGCCATATTTTTTAGTTACGGAGTCGGAGACCCCGAAACGCACGAATATACTTACGCTGTGCCTACTTGGGGTCAAATCAACGGTTCATATCACACTTCCGGCACGATTAACACATATGGTGACACCTCAATTTATTCGGCAACGACAACGCACACCCCCGCTTACGGAATCACCGGATCAACCACACAGGTTGGCAGTTATACAACCTATCTTCGGCATATGATTTTAGACGCGATAGATCTCGAAGAATACCGAACGACCAAAAAACTAAAACAGGTGTGGAAAACCACGGTCACTTCCTCCGGTTATAGCGACGACTTGCGTAAAGTGCTCCCTGCTATGGTCGCCGCCGCGAAATCCTATATTGGAAAAGATACCGGCAAAAAAGTTAAAGTTATCTTGTCCGAAGATGATGAAAAAATCCTCGAAGTGAAAGGGTTAGTCGAATAGAGTTTGAAAAATGCGCCTGCCACTATCATCGCTATCCGCCCAACTCGGCAAGGAACTCGCGCCGTTGTATCACCTGTTCGGCGGCGAGACGTTGTTGATTGAGGAGGCGCTTGACGAGATTCGCCGGCAGGCGCGGGCGCAGGGTTATGGCGAGCGCGTTCGGTATACCCTTGAGCCCGGTTTTGACTGGGAGCGCATTCTCGCCGACAGCCGCTCGGTGTCGCTGTTCTCCGAGAAGAAGGTCATTGAACTGCGCATGCCGACCGGCAAGCCGGGCGACGCCGGCGGCAAAGCGTTGATGGAATACGCCGACTCCATCAGCGGCAACGACACCGTGTTGGTGGTAATTAGCGGCGCCATCGACAAGCGCGCGCAGAACACGAAGTGGTTCAAGCGGGTGGAGGCCGCCGGCGTGGCGGTGGAATGCCCCGCCATTTCCGCGCAGCAACTGCCCGAATGGGTCAAGCGGCGCATGCGCGCCAAAGGGCTTCAGTTTGACGCCGAGGCCGCCGAGCGGCTGAGCCACCTGGTCGAGGGCAACCTGCTCGCCGCCGCCCAGGAAATCGACTTGCTGGCGCTGCTATCGCCGCAGCAACAAATCACCGCCGAGGCGGTCGAGAGCGCCATCGCCGACCACGCGCGCTTCAATGTCTATGCTTTCGTCGATGCCTGCCTCGCCGGCTCGCCCCACCGGTGCACGCGCATCCTGCAAAGCCTGCGGCGCAACCAGGCCGAGCCGGTGCTCATCCTGTGGGCGCTAACCCGCCAAACCCGCACGCTGTGCCACCTCTCCGCCGGCCTCGCAAAAGGCGCACAAACCCGCGACCTGTTCCGCCGCCACGGCATCTGGAGCAGCCGCAACAACCTAATCAACTCCGCCCTACGCCGCCTGAACCCCGCCCGCTGCCACGGCCTGCTAAGACGACTGGCAAGAGCCGACCTGATGCTCAAAGGACGAGCGCCGATGCGGCGGGAGAATATTTGGGAGGAGATTGAAAGTATTGGTTTGCGGATGTGTGGGTTGGGGATTTGTTGAGTGGTGGGTGGTGTTGGTGGTGGGACGGGGGAGAAAGTGTCTCGCTGTCCGGCGCTCACAGGATATAATCCAATCCCCGAAAAATTACGCATTGACATTACAATTCCGCGCCACCCGCCGCCAACCAAAACCATGCAAAACCAGACCGCACAACAAACCGACATCGACGCCACCATGCGGCAACTCGGGCAAGCCGCTCGTGGCGCCGCCGCGGTGATTGCCAACGCCGGCACGAGCGAGAAGAATGCCGCGCTTGAGGCGGTTGCGGAGAGCCTGTCGGACAATGCGGCGGCGATTCTTGAAGCCAATGCGAAAGACCTGCAAGCCGCCGAGCGCAACCGGCTGAGCGCCGCTTTGACCGAGCGACTGACGCTTGACGCCGAGCGCGTTGCGGGGATGGCGGAGGGCTGCCGTCAGGTTGCCCGGCTGCCCGACCCGGTCGGCGAAGTGAGCGAGTTGGCATACCGTCCGAGCGGCATTCAAGTCGGCAAAATGCGCGTGCCGCTCGGTGTCATCGGCATCATTTACGAGTCCCGCCCCAACGTCACCATCGACGCCGCCATCCTCTGCCTGAAAGCGGGCAATGCGGTCATACTGCGCGGCGGCTCGGAGGCGATTCACTCCAACCTGGCGGTCGCCCAATCGTTGCGCGCCGGGTTGCAACAGGCGGGCTTGCCGGCGGCAGGCGCGCAACTCGTTGAGACCACCGACCGGGCGGCGGTCGGCGCGTTGATTCGCATGCCGGAGTATGTCGATATCGTTGTGCCGCGTGGCGGCAAGAGTTTGATTGAGCGCGTCAGCCGGGAAGCGACGGTGCCGGTCATCCGGCATTTCGACGGGGTGTGCCACGTCTATGTCGATGGCGACGCCGACCTCGGCAAGGCGGCTGCGGTGGCGTATAACGCCAAGGCGCGGCGCTACGGCATTTGCGGGGCGATGGAGACGCTGCTGGTGGCCGAGCGCGTCGCGCGCGAGTTGCTGCCCGACTTGTCGCGGCGCTATTTCGAGCGCGGCATTGAACTGCGCGGCTGCGAAAAATCGCGCGCCATCGTGCCGCAAATGAAACCCGCCACCGACGCCGACTGGACCACCGAATACCTCGACGCCATCCTCGCCGTGCGGGTGGTGGACGGCTTGGAGCAAGCGATCGAGCACATCAACACCCACGGCTCCCACCACACCGATTCCATCATCACCGAGAACCTGGCGCACAGCCGGCGATTCCTGCGCGAGGTGGATTCCAGTTCGGTGATGGTCAACGCCTCAACCCAATTCGCCGACGGCTTCGAATACGGCCTCGGCGCGGAAATCGGCATCAGCACCGACAAACTCCACGTGCGCGGTCCGGTCGGCTTGCAGGGCTTGACCTGCCAAAAATACATCGTGCTGGGCGACGGGCATATTCGCCCCTGACTTTGCGGCTTGCGTGGGGCGGTTGGTTATTCGGTGGCTTTGTGTCGGGTGTTTTGGAAGTGTTGTAGTTGTTCTTCGGTTGCCGCTTCGGCGTGTTGGGATTTGTAGTCGGCGTAGGGCATGCCATACACGATTTCGCGCGCTTGCTCGTCGTCCAGTTCAACCCCTTGCTGCGCCGCCGCGCTTCGGTACCATTTGGACAGGCAGTTGCGGCAGAAATACGCCAGGTTCATCAGGTCGATGTTCTGCACTTCGGGGTATTTGCGGAAGTGCTCAATCATCTTGCGATAAACCGCCGCTTCGATTTCGGTTTGCTGTTGCGGGGTGGGCGAGGGCGTGGGCATGGTGGTGGTCTTGGGTGGCGTGTTGATGTGTATTGTAGCATTGACGGACGTCTGGGGCGGGCGTAAAGATTTGCTATACTCGCCGACTCGTTCAACCCATCAACTCGGCATGACGATGCAACCACAAAGCGCCACCTCTCACGCGCAATCGGTGATTCAAATTGAAGCGGATGCGGTCAGTGCGCTGGCCGGGCGGGTGGGGTCGGGGTTTGAGAAGGCTTGTGAGATGCTCTTGAACTGCCGTGGGCGGGTGGTGGTGATTGGGATGGGGAAGTCGGGGCATATTGGCGGCAAAATTGCGTCCACGCTCGCCAGCACCGGCACGCCGGCGTTTTTTGTTCATCCGGGCGAGGCGAGCCACGGCGACCTCGGCATGATTACGCCGAAGGATGTGGCGCTGGTGATTTCCAATTCGGGGGAGACGCCGGAGGTGGTGACGATTCTTCCCATCGTCAAGCGCATCGGCAGCGGGCTGGTGACGCTGACTGGCAATCTTGACTCTTCGCTCGCCAGGCAGTCCGACGCCTGCCTCGACATCAGCGTAAAGAAGGAGGCGTGCCCGCACAACCTGGCGCCGACCGCCAGCACCACGGCGACGCTGGTGATGGGGGATGCGCTGGCGGTGGCGGTGCAGCATCTGCGCGGGTTTTCGGCGCAGGATTTCGCGCGCACGCATCCCGGCGGCGTGCTCGGCAAGCGGCTGCTGTTGTATGCCGCCGACCTGATGCACAGCGGCGATGCGCTGCCGCTGGTCGGCGACACCGCCACGCTTCGGCAGTTGGTGCTGGAGATGTCGTCCAAATCGCTCGGCATGGCGGGCGTGGTGGACGGCGACAACAAACTGCTCGGCATGTTCACCGACGGCGACCTGCGCCGCGCGCTCAACGATGAGGTGGACATTTACAACAGCAGCGCGATTGAGTTGATGACGCCGCAGCCGTTCACCATCGCGCCCGACACGCTCGCCGAGGAAATCGTCACCCTGATGCGGCGATTCGCGCAGCAGGGTCCGCACGCGGTCAACAGCGTGTTCGTCGTGGACGACGAGCGGCGCGTGGTCGGGGCGCTCAACACGCACGACTTGCTCAAAGCCGGCGTCATCTGACCCACCCGACCGCCGCCGCCACCGCCAATGACCCGCCGACAAAACGCCGTTCTGCTGCTGTTGTTCGTGTTGCTCGCCGCGGTCGCGCTATGGCTTCAGTTTGGGTTGCTGACGCGCCCGGTGGACGCGGGCGGTGGCGGCGCCGAGAAGGACGAGCCGGATTACACCATCGAGAATTTCGTCTCCACCGGCATGGACGAGACCGGCAAAAAATACCGCGTCATCGCCGAGCATCTGGCGCATTATCCGCTCGGCGAGCGCGCGTTGTTGCGCCGCCCGCACATCATTCAATACCGCACCGGCGGCGCGCCGCGGCACATTTACGCGGAGTCCGGCTGGCTCTATGACGCGCGCGCCGAGGCGCTGTTGTCCGGCAATGTCCGCGTGGTTGAAAGCCAGGACGGCGACCCCGACCAAGCGCCGGCGGTCGCCACCGGCAAGACCATGACCATCCGCTTGAAGGGCGACGGGAGCCGAAACTGATGGGTTGGCGGTTGCCCAGTCTGTTGGCGGCGGTTGTGCTGGGGTTGGGGTTGCCGGCGGGCGCGCTTGCGCTCGATTCGGACAAAGACCAGCCCGCCACCCTGCAAGCCGATGATTTTGAGTTGGACTTGGACACCGGCGTGCGCACTTACCGCGGGAATGTGGTCTTTCGCCAGGGCAGTTTGCATCTCGACTGCGATGCGCTGGTGACCCACTACGACGAAGACGGCGAACTCGACAAGGGCGTGTGCACCGGCAGTCCGGGGCGGTTCAAGCAACGCCCCGAGGGGCGCGATGCCGATGTGTCGGGGCGGGCGCTCAGCATCACGCTGGACAAGGTGGCGGACACGGTGATGCTCGAAGGCGCCGCCGAGGTCGAGCAGGCGGGCGACCGCATTCAGGGCGGGCGAATCACCTACGACCTTGAGACCCGAAAGGCGAAGGTGACCGGCGGCGCAACCAGTTCGGCGGCGGACGACTCCGGCGAGCGCCCGCGCCTCATCATTCGCCCGCCGCCGGACTGACCGCGGCGCGCGCCCGGATGAAATCCCTGCACGCCAAAGGGCTGGTCAAGAAGGTGGGCGGCGCGGTCATCGTCGATTGCGTTGACTTGTCGGTGTCGGCGGACGAGGTGGTCGGTTTGCTGGGCGCCAACGGCGCGGGCAAGACCACCAGTTTCAACATGATTATCGGGCTGGTGCGGCACACCGAAGGCGAAATTGTTCTCGACGGCGAGGACATCACGCCGCTGCCGATGCACGCGCGCGCGCGCAAGGGCATCGGCTATCTGCCGCAGGAGCATTCGGTGTTTCGCAAACTCACCGTCGAGCAGAACATCCTCGCCGTGCTCGAGGCGTCGGGTCGGCGCAGCGCAAACGAGCGCCGCGAAATCAGCGCGCGCCTGATGGAGGAATTCGGCGTCTCGCACCTGCGCGACCGGCACACGATTCAGTTGTCCGGCGGCGAGCAACGCCGCGTGGAAATCGCCCGCGCGCTCGCCCTGGAGCCGGGCTTCATCCTGCTGGACGAGCCGTTCACCGGAGTCGACCCCATCGCGGTGCGCGACATTCGGCAAATCATCCGCCAACTCAAAGCGCGCGGCATCGGCGTCCTAATCACCGACCACAACGTCCGAGAAACCCTGGACATATGCGACCGCGCCTACATTCTGCATGCCGGCAAAGTGCTGACCTCAGGCACACCACAAGAAATTATGGCAGACGCAAAAGCGCGCGAGGCGTATCTTGGGCATGATTTTCGGATGTAGGTGGGTTGTTGAAGGGCTAGCGGCAAACCAATAACCCCTACTTCGTCATTCCCCCACCCCCAACCCACCAACACGCCCCCCTCAACATGCGCTATCATTTACAGTACACAGCGCAACGGCGCGTGGCCGTTTAACTCGAACCCGGAGGGCTTTGTATGCGGATATCAATCAGCGGGCAGCACATGGACATCACCGACGCGCTGCGCAGTCATGTGGCGGAGAAGGTGGAAAAAATCGCGCGACACTTTGACCATGTGACGCATACCCACGTGGTGCTGCATGTGGAAAAAACCCGCCATATGGCGGAGGCGACCATCAACACCAAAGGGGCGACCATGCACGCCTCCGGCACGGCGGATGATATGTATGCCGCGATTGACTCAATGGCCGACAAACTCGACCGGCAGGTGCTGAAGCGCAAGGAAAAACTGACCGACCACCACCGCAGCGATGAATCGTTGAAGCAAATGCCGGATGACACAACCGACTATTGACGCCGCCGAGCGCGCCGCGGACATCGGCGACTTCCTCGACGACGCGCGCGTGGTGATCGACCTGGAGGTGTCCAGCCGCAAGCGGCTGTTCGAGCAAATGGCGAAACTGGTGGCGTCGCAACACAACGCCCCCGACCTCGACACCGTGCTCAGCACCCTGACCCAGCGCGAAAAACTCGGCTGCACCGGCATCGGCAACGGCATCGCCCTGCCGCACGGGCGCATCGAGGGCTTTGCCGAGCCGGTCATCGCCATCGCGCGGCTCAAGCAGGCAATCGACTACGACGCCCCGGACGGCGTGCCGGTGTGGTTGGCGGTGTGCCTGCTGGTGCCGGTCGAAGCCAACGAAACCCACTTGCGGCTGCTGGCGGCGCTGGCGGCGCGCTTCCAAACCCCCGGCTTTCCCGAGCAACTCAAACGGTGCCGAAGCGCGGCGGAGTTGGCGGCGCATTTCAGAAACACGCCAGGCGCCCCGGCTTGAGCGCCCGCCACCGCCACCGCCACCGCTCCACCGCAAGATGCCAATGACCACGCCCGCCGACATGCTCATCATCAGCGGCTTGTCCGGGTCGGGCAAGAGCGTGGCGTTGCAGTCGCTGGAAGACATCGGCTATTACTGCATCGACAACCTGCCGTCGGTGTTGCTGCCCGAGTTTGCCCGCCACCTTCAGGCGGACGCGCGCCGCGGGTTGACCGATGCGGCGGTCAGCATCGATTCGCGCAACAAACATTTCCTGTCGCTGCTCGACGACAAGTTGAAAGAGTTGGAGCGCGAGAACCGCTACCGCGTGTTTTTTCTGCAGGCGGATGAGCGCACGCTGATTCGGCGATACAGCGAAACCCGCCGCAAGCATCCGCTGACCGACGTGCACACGCCGCTGGTCGAGGGCATTCGGCAGGAGCGCGCGTTGCTGCAGCCGCTGCACGACCGCGCCGAGAAAGTCATCGACACCACCGACACCACGCCGCACGAACTGCGCCGGCTGATGCGGGACTTGGCGGCCGGCGGCGCGGCGGCGGGACCGCTGTTTTTAATCGAATCATTCGGTTTCAAGTTCGGCTTGCCGCGCGAGGCCGACTTCGTGTTTGACGTGCGCTGCCTGCCGAATCCGCATTGGGAGGACGACCTGCGCGCGCTGAGCGGTCTGGACAAGGCGGTGAGCGACTACCTGAGCGCGCACAAACCGGTGTGCGAGATGACCGACGAAATCCACCGCTTCTTGAAAAAATGGCTGCCCGGTTTTGCCGACGAAAACCGCAGTTACTTCACCGTCGCCATCGGCTGCACCGGCGGTCGCCACCGCTCGGTTTATATCGCCGAGCAGTTGCGCGAGCGGTTTGCGCGCCGCGATGTCAGCGTGCAAGTGCGCCACCGGGAGTTGTCGAAATGAGCGCCACCGCCTCAGCGCACACACCGCCCATGACGCCCACGATGCACGTTGAGAAACGCATCACGGTAATCAATAAACTCGGCTTGCACGCGCGCGCCGCCGCCAAGTTGGTGAAACTGACCGCCGGATTCGGCAGCGTCATCCGGCTCGCCGCCGCCGACAAAGCGGTGGACGCCAAGAGCATCATGGATGTGATGATGCTGGCGGCCACCGAGGGCAGCGAATTGACATTGGTGGTGCGGGGGGAAGACGCCGAAAGCGCCGCCGACGCGGTTTGCCGCCTGTTCGCGGACCGCTTCGGCGAAGACGAATAGGCGGGTGTTCACCCTGCACGCCAGTGGCAGCGGAGTCGGCGGCGGCATCGCCATCGGCAGGGCGCGCATCATTCGGCGCGCCGGACCGGGGCGGGAAGTCCCCGAATTCTCCATCGAGCGCACGCAGGTTGAAGCCGAAATCGCGCGCTTGCAGGCCGCGGTTGACCGCGCCCGAGCGTCGCTGCAAAAAGTCCGCGACGAGTTGCCCGCCGACGTGCCGGAGGAAGTCGCCTCCTTCCTCAACATCCACCTGATGATGCTCGAAGACCCGGTGTTGAGCGAGCAGCCGGCGGGCATCATCCGCGCGCGGCGCATCAACGCCGAAGCCGCGCTCGACCGCCACGCCGTCAAACTGGCGGCGTTTTTCAAGGACATTCACGACCCCTACTTGAGCGCCAAGTCGGTCGATGTAGCGCAGGTCATCAACCGCATCCAGGGCGAGTTGCTGGAGGGCGCGCACGACGCCGCCGCGCAACCCGAAGGCGCGCCGGCGGGCGAGTGGGACGGCAAGCAGGACGACGACTTGACCGGCGAAATCGTGGTCGCCAACGACCTCACGCCGGCGGACGCCATCGAGTTAAAACGCCGCCGCATCGGCGCCTTCGTCACCAACCTCGGCGGACCCACATCGCACACCGCCATCCTCGCCCGCAGCATGCGCATCCCGGCAATCGTCGGGCTGCACGGCGCCATCCGCTACCTGCGCAACGGCGACCTGCTGGTCATCGACGGCAAACGCGGCGTGGTGCTGGTCAATCCCGATGCGGCGGCGTTGGCGGCGTATGAGCGCCGACGCGAAAAAATACGGCGGCGCATTCAAGCGCTGGATTCGCTGCGCGACGCCGAGTCGGTCACGCTCGACGGCGAGGCGGTCGCGCTGTTGGTGAACGTTGAATTGCCGGACGAAGTCTCCGAAGGCGTCGCGCGCAACGCGCACGGCGTCGGGTTATACCGCACCGAATTCCTGTTTATGAACCGCGAAGCGATGCCCGGCGAGGAGGAGCAGTTTTCGGTCTATGCCGACGTCGTCAAACGCGCGCGGCGCGCGGTCACCATCCGCACGCTCGACCTCGGCGCGGACAAGCAGGTGGACGGCGGGCGGGCGTCGGATGCGGCGGCGACCAACCCCGCGCTCGGACGCCGCGCGATTCGCCTGTGCCTGCACGACCTCAACCTGTTCAAGCCCCAGTTGCGCGCAATCTACCGCGCCTCGGCGGTCGGCGACGTGCGCATCATGGTGCCGATGGTCTCCAGCATGGAGGAGTTGAACCAGTTGTTTGCGCTGCTCGAACAAGTCAAGCGGGAGTTGGCGCAAGAGGGCATCGCCTTCAACCCGCGCGCGCCCGTCGGCGGCATGATTGAAGTGCCGGCAGCCGCCGTCGCCGCCGACCTGTTCGCGCACAAACTGGACTTCCTCTCCATCGGCACCAACGACCTAATCCAATACACGCTAGCCATCGACCGCATCGACGACGAAGTCAACTACCTCTACGACCCCCTACACCCGTCGGTTTTACGCCTGATAAAACACACCATAGACGCCGGCAAAGCCGCCGGCATCCCGGTATCAATGTGCGGCGAAATGGCAGGCGACGTCTCCTACACCCGAATCCTGCTCGGAATGGGCTTGCGAGAATTCAGCATGGACCCGGCATCCCTACTGGAAGTAAAACGCCAAATCCGCCTAACCGACACCGACAAACTTACGCATCAAGTGGAGCAGATGCTGAAGACCGCCGAGCCGGAGCAGATTCGACAAATGGCGGCGGATATTAATCGGTAGGGTGGTGGGGGTGGACGGGGGGGAATGCCGATGGGGGTGGCGGTTCTTAAAGACGCGTCCGTTGAAAAAACAACAACAAGAAACTCGTCATTCGAGCGTTAGTGTCCGTTGCCGCCGCGCTTCTTCTTTTTAAGCGGCGGCTTACGGACCACTTACGTCCTCGGGAATCTTTGTCAGGTTAGCGATGAGTTCAAACAACGCCATTCCCGCAGTCTTTTGAGCGGGAATGATGGCTTTGTTGAAATTCACGGTAGCCTTAGGGAGATTCCCGAAGGCGATGAAAAATCCGCCGGGAGCGGATTTTCGCGTAGCCCGAAGGGTTTGTATCAGGGATGATACAAACAAAATATGGTCGCCTGTCGGCTCCCTATTTTCTACCGTTCGAGAATGACGGAATTGAGGGCTCCCTATTTTTCTACCGCTCAAGAATAACCGCGTGTTAACTACCGACTTGCACGACGCACTCGATCAATCTCCTCACACAAACCCCGAATCCCCATAATCATACGCGCCGTATGGCGGTGCATGACATCGGAATCGACGAACACGAAACCGTTGTGTGCGACCGCGTTGATGGAGCGCCATTTTTTCCACATTGACATGTCCGGCGGTTGTCCGTCGATGCGACCGGTGATGATGATGTCGGGGTTGGCTTGCACCACCGCTTCTACGCTGACGCGCGGGGCGATGATGGGTAAGTCGGCGAACAGGTTGCGCGCGCCGCAGCGTTCCAGGGCGCGGCTGATGAAGTGGTCGCCGTTGAGCGTCATTAGCGGGTCGCTCCAGACTTGGTAGAACACGGTTTGCGTGGATTTTGCGCCGAAGCGCGCGCGCACTTGCGCCAACTCTTCGCGCAAGCGCGCCGGTTTCGGGGCGATGCGCGCGACGCTGCCGGCGAGTAGCGCCAACTCCTCGATGTTTTCGATGATGTCTTCAAACGCGCGCGGCTCGGAGTAGTAAATCGGAAAGCCCAGGCGCGCGATTTTTTTCAGCGTCTCGCGGTTGTGTCCGGTCTCCCACGCCACCACCAAGTCGGGCGACAGCGCAATCACCGCCTCCAGATTGACCTGCGCGTGCGAGCCGACCGACGGAATGCGCCGCGCTTCGGGCGGATAATCGCTGCGCTCGTCCACCCCCACCACCTTGTCGCCGGCGCCGGCGGAAAACAGGTTCTCGGTGTTATGCGGCGCCAGGCTGATGATGCGCTCGGCGGGCGCCGCCAGCGTGACCGCGCGGCCAAAGTCGTCGATGACGGTGAGTTGCGCGCGCGCACCGTGCGCCCACGGCAACGCCGCCAGCAACAAACAGCGAATCAGCAACGCGCACGTAGACATGTGGGCATACTCAATGGATGTAGCGCAGGGTCGCCAGAAAGTTGCGCCCGTCTTGCGGGTAGTAATCCACGATTTCGTGTTGCCTGTTCGTTGCGTTATTGACCTTGAACAACAACCGCCAGTGTTTATGCAGCCGCGCATCAAAGCGCAGGTTCAACACGGTAAAGCCGTCAATCGCGCGCGCGTTGGCGGCGTCGTCAAACGCCTTGCCACGCGCAAACAACCCGGCGCCGATGCGGTGTTTGCCGAAGCGGCGTGCGATGTCCAGCGTCATCACCTGGCGTGGCCGGCGGGCGAGTCGCTTGCCGTCGTTGGCGCCGCCGCCGCTGTCTTTCGCGCTCTGAAAAGTGATGCCGACGCCAAAATCCCACGCCCGCCGGCGCGCATTGCCGGAGATTTCCATGCCGGTTATGGTGGCTTTGTCGAGATTGATGTTCGTGGAATCGCCGGGAGAAGCGGCGTTGTACGAATACACAATCAAATCATCGATGCTTGTGCGGAAGAGATTGACCGCCAGTTTTGCATGGCGACCGGTCTGCGAAAAGCCGAGGTCCCAACTCTTCGAGTTTTCCGGTTTAAGATTCGGATTGCCGCTATTCGGCCAATACAAATCGTTGAATGTCGGCGCGCTGAACGCGGTGCCGTAGGAAAAAACCATGCGCTTGCCGTTGCTAAAGTCCCGGCCCCAGGCGGCGCTGCCCGTGAGGTGGTTGCCGAATTGTTCATCGTCATCGTTGCGCAACGCCAGTTCAAAATCATTGGCGTTGTGCTCCGCTCGCAACAGCGCGAATACGCCGCTGTTGTCGCGGCTGTCGACGGCATAGTCGGTGCTACTTTCAACCTCGTCATCGCGATAATCCACCCCCGCCACGAGCCGGTTGTTTGCGCTCAGGCGAAAATCATTCTGCCAGTTAATCTGCTCGCGCGTGGTGTCGAAAGTGGACGCGTAATTGCCGTCCTTGAAATTGTCCATCTCGTCTTTTGACTCGCCAACCAACAACGACGACCGCCAACGCGCGTTGACTTGCAGCGTCGCCGTGGCGCTGATTAACCGGGTGGTGGTTTCCGTTTCATTCTGAAAGCCGCCGTCAAACTCGGTTTCGTTGTCGGAGTTGAGGAAGTTGCCTTCAATATCCAACGCCTCGCTCAACGCCACGCCGCCGCGCAGGGAAACCGATTGATTTTCATAACCGTCGTCGTCCTTCTCCAACGCATCTTCCGAAACAAAACAACCCGCAAACGGCGAAGTGCTGCCGAGGCACGCGCTATAACCGTCGGTTGAATGGCGTGACGCGCCGAGGTTATACCACGCGGTTTTTATGCCGCCGCTGAGCCCGTGGGCGCCGCCGCTGAGCCCGCGGGCGCCGCCGCTGATTCCGATGTCGCCTTTGCGCGTGTTATGGCTGCCCGCGCTGATGGAAAACCGCGGGCGCGCTTCTCCCCCGCCTTTGCGCGTAAAAATTTGTATCACGCCGCCGATGGCTTCGGAGCCATACAGACTGGAGCGCGGACCCCGCACCACTTCGATTTTTTCGATTTGGTCGATGGGCAGATGCTCGAACGGCGTGGTCCCCGCCGTGGCGTTGCCGACTTTCACGCCGTCAATCAATACCAGCACATGATTGGATTCGGCGCCGCGCAAAAACAGCGAAGTCTGCTTCCCGACCCCGCCGCTGTTGCCGAACACAACCCCCGGCACCGCGCGCAACACCTCCTCCACCGTCTCCGCCTGCTTCTCCTCAATCTCCCGGCGCGTAATCACCGTCACCGGCGCCAGCGCCTCGTCCACCGTCTCGGCGAAACGCGAGGCGGTGATCAGGATGGTGAGGCGCTCGTCTTCCGCGGACGCGGATTCCTGCGCGCGCGCGATGGTGGCGGTGGTGAATACAACGAGAACGAATACAACGATGATGCCGGACAGCGCCGGCAGGCCTGGCTTTTGCATGGTCTGACTCCCTCACGCGCACCCGCGCATAAAGAGTTGGGCGACCCTCCCCTTAAGGACGCATGAACATCCGGGCCGGTCTCCGGACTCATGAGCCGTTGCCGTGCGACAACTTCGCCGTTTGCGCCTTCCCATATCCGCAGATACAGTGGCGTCTGCAAACCGCGCCTCATTCACCGTTGCGGGGGCAGTGCCGGGCTTGCCGCCGTGGTTGTCATCGAATCTAAAACCTAAGGCGACGCACCAGCTTCCCGTTTCACTCCCGCAGACCGAACCAGCCTTTGGGAGAACCCAAACATCTATCACCCGCACCACAGCACGGGAAAGCCCACGCTACCGCCAATCATTGCGCGTGTCAAGGCGGATTGACTACTAGTACCACATAACCCGTCCAGCCCCGCCCGCGCCATCAAAAAACCCGCAGTGTTGTGAGATATACCACATAAAACCCTGTCACCGTTGCGCACCATGCAGCCTCCAGAAAGCCCCGGCGACGTCAAAGGGGTCGACACCCGATGACCTAACCGGAGCATGGTCGGAGCGCAGGGAAGCGTTCGGGTTCCCCGGCTTCCACAAGGACTCTGTTGCGTAACGGGACAGGGCGCTACCGGGACGGTAGGCCGGTTGGAAGCACGGATGGTTAGCGGGCGTCCCGATCACTGGATGAGCCCGGGCCGCAAGGTCCGGGCTTTTATCGATCGGAGTGCTATGTATTGTGGCGGATATTCGGACCGGACAGCGGCCTTCCCGCTACCACTCCGCCAGACAAATTTTGCGGCGTTTTATGGAATTTGCCGTTCTTCATGACGGCAATCAAGCGCTTGTTATCCTGCAGAATACGAACATCAGACAACGGATTGCCATCCACCAGTAGCAAGTCAGCAAGAAAACCTTCCCTGATGAGGCCAAGCCGGTCACCCATGCCCATGATTTCGCCCCCATACTTGGTGCCCGCCTGGATCGCTTCCATGGCGGACATCCCAAGCATATCGACAAAGTATTCCAAGTCTTTGGCATTGGTTCCGTGAGGGGTCCAAGCGAAGCCATAGTCTCCACCGATCAATACACGAATGCCTCGCTTGTGCATTTTCTGCATGGTTTCGACAGCCGCTTCCAGTTCCCGTTCGTAGGCCACGGTTATCGGTGAACCCGGTTTGATGCCCCATTCCCCGGCGTGACGCGCCGTATTGATGAGCCAAGCCAGCCCCGGCGCGACAAAATGACGATCTTTGGCCGCTTCCAGCATATCCAGCGCTTCGTCATCGGCAAAGGAAGCGTGGTAGATGTACTCGATCCCATGCTTGACGCATTGTTTTATTGATTCCGTGGAGCGCGCGTGGGCGGCCAGGGTTTTATTGCGTTGCCTCGTTTCTTTGACAGCCATGGTGATTTCCTCGTCGGAAAACTGGTTGGCTTCGGCGGGCATCCCGGTTATTTCCTCGCCGGACAGGTTTAGTTTAATAGTATCAACCCCCCATTTAAGAAGTTGCCGCACGGTTCGACGCACCTCTTCCGGCCCCGATACCACAATCCCAAGGTTCAGGCCTTCGTGGGCAATATGCGGTAGCATGGCATCGCCCAGCCCGCCAACGGCGGTGATTTCCGGGCCGGCTGCGGTGTAGCGCGGCCCCGGAAACCGCTCGGCATTGATGGCATCCCGAATGACCACATCCAGGCGCATTTTTGCCGCAGCCGCGCCACGCCCTGAGGTGAATCCGGCATCAAGCACAATTTTGGCCATTTCCACGCAACTAAGGACATGTTCCTCAAGAGGCATCATCTGGATGGGGTTGATACCCGGCGCGTTATTCCAACTGAGATGCAGATGGGCATCGATAAGGCCCGGCATCAATGTCATACCGCCGCACTCAATGCGTTGACCGGCACCACTATTCCAGTTGTAGTTGCCGGTCCCGGAACGAGTAATCGACTTGATTCGGTTGCCGGTGACCTCTACATCGCCGGCATATGGGAGCTCGCCCGTAGCGTCAAGAATTTGTACGTTGCTGAAGGTGATTCCAGACTCGCGGTAGTCGGCGGGGCGATTTTCGCCCCAGTTGGTGGATGAATCTCCTGCCATAACCTTCCCCTCGGGTTGCTATTGTTTGGTTTGAGTGAGGTGGGTTTGTAATAGCTTGGAGGATTGTTCACCGGCTTCCACCATCATCCAGTGAGCAATGTTCGGGATAATTTCCAGTCTGGCGCCGGCAATTTTCTGCTGTAGCCGCCGTACCTCGCGGACCGGCGCGACCGTATCTTTTTCGCCCGCAACCAACAGGGTCGGGCACTGGATTGCGTCGTGCTTTGCGGCATCCGCATCACTCAAAGCCTCGCAGTGGGCGGCGTAGCCGGCGGGGTTCTGACGCAGCAAACTTTCCCGCACCAGGGCGGCGGCCACTGAGTTGGGCGATGCTACGATGCTATTGACGGAAATCGCATCAGCGATTCCTGCCATGCCCTCCACCCGTGCGGTTGTAGCTCGTTCCTTCAATGTGCGACGTGCGCTCGGCGACGGTTCCAGGATGGGCCCGAACAGTACGAGACTCTGAACCACGTCCGGACTCTGCGCTGCAAGCTGTTGGCAAATCAAGGTGCCCATGGAATGGGCTATAAAATGCGCGCGACCGATGCTCGTTGTTTTCAGTCCGTCATATACTGCGGATACCAAGCCCGCCAGCCCCGGCCGCCCCGGCCTGAGTCTCGAACGGCCGGCTCCCGGAAGGTCCAGCCGAAGCGTGCGGTAGCCGTTCAGCACTCCCATAAGGGGCTGGAAACTATTTGAGGTGCCGCCGAGACCGTGAATCATAACAACCGGCGGCCCGTCGCCGGCATCTTCAATGGTCATGCCACCGATGTGGATATCGCCCATAACTATCTTGTTTCCACGGAATTTTCCAGCACACCGATACCGCCGATTTCGATGCGGACGAAATCTCCGGCCACCAGGTATTTTGGCGGCTTGAAGCCAATGCCGACGCCCGCTGGAGTGCCGGTGGCAATCAAGTCGCCCGGTTGGAGCGTGATGCCGTTGGAAATTGCTTCGATAATTGTCGAAACATCGAAAAGCATCAAGCGCGTATTGGAATCCTGGCGTAATTCGTCGTTGACCCAGCAGCGTACCGAGGTGTCGGCCAAGTCAAGGGCGTTTGCGCTTGCCACCCAAGGCCCCATCGGGCAGAACGTATCTTGGGATTTGCCGATCAACCATTGTTGGTGCCGTCCCTGCAAATCCCGCGCGGTCACATCATTGATGATGGTATATCCCCAGACATGGTCGAGCGCTTCCTCGTGGGCGATATTACGCCCTTCCTTGCCGATGATGACGGCCAACTCCGCCTCGTAGTCGATTGCCGTGGAAACGGCGGGGTCGATTCGTATGGGCGTGCTCGTAGCAATCACCGATTCCGGTACTTTGGAAAAAACAATGGGCGCAACCGGATCCTTGGAGCCGTCAAAGCCCGAAGTGGCGAATTCACGAACGTGCTCACGATAATTTTTCCCGACACAAAAAATGTTGCGCCTGGGGCGAGGGATTGGAGCCTGAAGGGTTATTTCCGCAAGAGGCGCCGCCCCGGCAACCGGTGGAAGTTCGCGGCCAATCAGTGGCACCACCCCATCGGAACCCACGTCGGCGCTCGCAAGCTTAAAACGTTGCATCACGCCGGCGGCTTCATCGAGCCGGCCGAGATGGCGTTTGCCCCGCCAATCGAAAACAGCAATTTTCACAACGTCCTCCTTTTAGTTCGGAAGTAAAACGATCGAGGCTGTAGTTTGGCGCGATTCCAGTGCGCGATGCGCCGCCGCGGCTTCCACCAGGGGGAAGCGCTGTCCCGCTTCAATGGTAACGGTACGCCGGGCGATCGCATCAAACAGTCGTTCGCTCAGAATCGCAATCTTCTCCGGGGTATCGGTATACTGCGCGTAGTTCGGCCGCGAAAGTGTGACTGATTTGTCCGCCAGAGAATCGATATCCCGGCTACCGATGCCGCCGGAAGCCTGGCCAAAACTAACCAAGTGACCGCAGGGTTTTAGCGCGGCCAGGGAATGGATGTAACTGTCCCTGCCCACGCCGTCATAAACCACGTCTACTCCATGCCCCTGGGTGATTGCCAGCACTTGCTCTTCCAGGCTGGTTTCGCCCGGCAGGAGCACATGGCGGGCGCCGGCTGCCCGGGCGACACGCGCCTTCTGTTCGCTTGAGGTCGCAGCGATGACCGTTGCCCCGAGAGCGGACGCCCACTGGCACAACAGGCGGCCCACGCCGCCCGCGGGCGCATAAATCAGCGCGGTTTCTCCTCGCTGCAAAGCGTGCACCCGGTGCAACAAGAACTCTGCGGTCATGCCTTTGAGAAGCCCGGCGGCTGCAGTGACATCATCAATGTTGTCCGGCAATGCGATCACCAACGCCGCCTCCATCGTCCGCACTGTGGCATAAGCGCCAACAGGCGGACAGGCATAAGCTACCCGCTGCCCGGCTGATAGGTGCCGCACTTCAGGGCCAACATCGATCACCTCGCCGGCGGCCTCAAGCCCGAGCGCGCTTTGGTGCGTTGACAGATTGAAATATCCGGTTCGATGATAAATATCAATGTAATTGACGCCGATGGCGGTTTGCCGCAGCCGAACCTGCCCCGGCCCCGGCGGAGCCGCCCGGATGGCAACTTGATGTAGTTCTTCGGCCCGCCCATAGCGGTCGATTACCATCGCGTATCCTTGTATTGCCCGGTCGTTCGCAGGTGCGGTGAGATGGGTGGCATGTCGCGCTTGGTTCGTTTCCACGCGTCGGCGAATCGCCTCGAATCCGGTTTCGTAAACTCCTTCCGCAACGAGTTTCGCCAGTTCGATTTCGCGCCCTTCGGGGGTTTGAAAACACGAACACCAGGACCAGAAAGTTCGGTTGCTGTCGGTTACGGGCTTGAGAGAAATTTCAGCGGAATAATCGATCAGAGGAACATCGCTCTCAATGATGCTGTACCGTAATCGGTGTTCTTGATCGGACATCGCCAGCAACTGCTCGCGCAAACGCTCACCGCCGACCAAGGTAAAATTACGCACTGCACCCACTTGGTCGGTTTTCAGCCCGTCATCAACGCTACTACGCTCCACCGCCGGATGCCATTGGTCGTGGCCGTTGAAATCACGCAAGATTTTCCAGACTTGAGCAATCGGCGCATTGATGACGGTGCTGCGGCGGACTTCGATCATGTCATCATCCGCCAAACCGGCTTTTCAATGCATCGAAGCCGGCTTGAAACACACCGTTGCCGACCCGCTCAATCAGTTGTGTTTCCTGTTGGGGAGCACAGTCGAAGTCCGCCGACCACTCGGCAAAGGTTCGGTCGCCATCGGTGATTGGCGTTAATTTCAAAGTGGCGATGTAATTCTCCACCTCCATCGGACTTTCCAGAATCGCATAAGTGCAACTGTACTCGTAGTCGGACAAGGCCAGCAGTCGTTCTCGAATGTAACCGCCGTCTTGCAATCGAAAAGCCCGAACGCAACCCACTTGATCAGCTGCGGCGCCTTCTTCGATACGGCTTTCAACGACTACCGGATGCCAGCTCGGAAGCCCGTTGAAATCCCGGATTGTTGGCCATATTTGTCCGGCGGGGGACGCTATGACAGACGATGCATAGATATGCGTCACAATTACGACCCTTTCTTTTCCGGTGATTCGGACTCCTTGGAGATGCTCTGGACGTCCTTGGCGGCGCGAAATATGTCGCCCATCTTCGAGGTGTTCGCGCTTTCCACACCGACTTCCTTCATCAATTCGTCAATCAGCGGCGCCTGCACACGGTAGCGCAGGGCGCTTTCAATGACTTCGTCCGTGGGTGAGCGGTGGCTGTTTCCATCGCCGGTCAAACCGTCAATGTGCAAGACCTTGATGCTGTCGATTTTTTTCAATGGCCGTACCGTCTCGCGCACAATCCCCTCAAGGCGATCGATCAATTTGGCGCGTAGTATCGAACTACGCGCATCCTCGGTCAGAATGTTCTCGGCCTCATTGTGCAGTCGTTGCGCTTCGGCGGCGACTGCGGCGGTAATTCTGTCCGATTCGGCGGCGATCTTTGCCGTTTCCGCATCCTTTTCCGCCATCAGGCGGTCGACTGCGGCGATACGCTCTGCAATCACGGTTTCGCGGGTGGTAGCGACATTTTCTTCTGCTGAGACCGCACGGGCGCGGATTTCCTCGGTTACGATGCGCGACTCGGCCTCCTCCGTTTGTTTTTGCAACAGCGCGATGTGGCGTTCGATTTCCGCCAACTCCAGCGCTTTGGTGCGCTCAATTTCGAGCTGTTTCAGGTCGCGTTCCTTTAGGATGCGCACTTCATCCAGTGTGCGGTCGGAAGCGATGCGAGCTTTTTCCACTTCTTCGCGCGCCGATATCTCGGCCTCCTCGATAGATTGGCGTTGGGCGGTTTGTTGTGCCCGTAGCAAGCGCTCACGTTCAACCCGGGCTTTGTCGAGGTTTTTTTCCTGTTCAATGCGCGCGCGTTCAAGCGCTTCCTGTGCCTTGATTTCCGACTCTTCCAATGCGCGTCGCCGGGCTATTTCGTGCTCGCGGGTTTCCCTGTCGCTGGCGATTTTTGCTTGCTCGGTTTCCGCCTCACCAGTGGTACGCGCGCGTTCAATGGCCGCTTTTTGTTCGGCACGAGCGGCTTCCAGCGCCCGTGCCTGATTGAGGCGGGAGTTTTCGCTTTCCTGCTCGAGTTTGAGGGTTTCCTTTTCAGCCTCAAGGTTGCGGGCGCGGATTGCCACCATTGATGATTGTTCGATATCGTTGCGTAGCTTGCGGCGTACTTCAATGGTTTCTATGAGTTGGGTCATGCCCTCGGCGTCGAAGCGGTTTGCCGGATTGAAGTATTCGAGATTGGTTTGATCCAGGTTGGTGATAGCGACAGATTCCAGTTCCAGGCCGTTTTTAGCAAGCGCTTCCAGCGCTCGATTTGCAACTTTGGCAACCAGTCCGGCGCGTGCCTCGTGCATTTCATCCAGCGTCATTTCGGCGGCCACCGAGCGCAACGCGCCGATGAATTTTCCGGAGAGCAGTTCTCCCAGTTGATCGGGTTCCATAGTACGTCGCCCGAGCGTGGAAGCGGCGGCGGCCACCGCCTCTCGTTGCTGAATGACGCGCACGAAAAATTCCGCTTCAATGTCAACACGCATGCGGTCCGATGTGATTACCGCCGCCTCCTTTGTGCGCGACACTGGTATGCGCACGACATTAAGGTTGACCGGGGTCACATCATGAACGATCGGCAACACCAGCGCGCCACCATTGATGACCACGGTCTCGCCGCCGAAACCAGTGCGAACAAATGCGATTTGTTTGGTCGAGCGGTGATAAAGCCAGCTCAACAGATATACCCCCACCGTGATGACGATGATGGCAACGATGAGCCAGAGAATAACTGACCCGATTACGCTTGCTGTCATGATTCACAACCTCCGGTCAAATCGTTTTAAGCGCTTTAAAAGCTCTGGTTTGCTCAGTCAATGCCGCTTCCGTCGGTAGCCTCTCCATTGAGGATGCGCCGTAAAATCCGTGGCAGGCCCGGGTGTTTTCCAGTACATATGCGGCATCGGAAGGCGTCGAAACGGGGCCGCCGTGCACCAGCACAAGGATATCCGGGTTGACCTTCAGCGCCGCTTCGGCCCACGCATCCACCATGGCCGGGCACTGCTTCAAGGTCAGCGCAGTTTCTGCGCCAATGGAGCCGCCCGTGGTCAGACCCAGATGGCATACCACGATATCGGCACCGGCTTCGGCCATGGCTACCGCGTCCTTTTCATTGAAAACATAGGGTGTGGTGAGTAGCCCCTTGGCATGCGCGAGGCGAATCATGCCGGTTTCCCGGTCATAGGACATGCCGGTTTCTTCAAGATTGGCGCGGAATGTACCGTCAATCAGCCCCACCGTCGGGAAATTTTGCACTCCCGAAAAACCGATCGCCTTGAGTTTGTCCAAAAAGAAATCGAAATTGCAAAATGGGTCGGTACCGTTGACCCCGGCCAGTACGGGGGTGTGGGATACAATCGGCAGCACCTCGCGGGCCATTTCCATAACCACATCGTGGGCGTTGCCATAGGCCATCAGTCCGGACAGGGAGCCACGACCGGCCATACGGTAGCGTCCGGAGTTATAGATAACAATCAGGTCAATGCCACCCGCTTCTTCGCATTTGGCGGACAAGCCGTTGCCGGCGCCACCGCCGATAATGGGGACGCCACGACGCTTGAGATCGTGAAATTTTTCCAACAAGTCTGCCCGTTCAAATCGTGGCATATTGAAGTTGCCTGTGCATCGGGTTTATTTCTTCCAAAGCATCGACAACCGCCCGGCAAAAAGCCGGATGGTTGATATGCTCGGGGTGGTGGATAAGTTGACGGGATGCCGTTTTCTGGAATCGTTGGCTGATTGTATCGAATAATACTCCGTTGGCTTCGGGATCAAAAAACGGCTGGTCTGGTTGATCGAGAGACGACACCCCACCCTGCGGAATCATAAAGCGGACCGGTCCTGTCATCTGGTTCAGCCGCGTCACAATCCACTCGCCGACCCGGGCGTTTTCCTCAGGGGTTGTGCGCATCAGCGTGACCTGGGGGTTGTGCTCGACAAAAGTGCGGCCGTGATAGCGCTCTGGTATGCTGTCGCGCGAACCGAAATTGACCATGTCAAGGGCGCCGACGGAACCGACGTAGGGAACCCGGGTTCGTATAAATGCCCCGAAACGGTCTTCGTGGGCGGCCAGCACTCCGCCCATTAGCAGGTCGCAGACCTCAGTAGTGGTAAGGTCAACCGCCGCGGCCAGTACGCCATTGTCGACCAGTTTTTCCATGGACTGCCCGCCGGTACCGGTGGCATGGAATACCGTGCAATCATACCGCTCTTGCAGTTGCGCGGTTATCTGTTGTATCGCCGGGGTGGTGACTCCAAACATGGTCAGACCCAAGCCGGGGTTGGCCGGCTTGTCGCGGGCGCCGGGCGGATTTTTACGCCCCTCCTTGACCATGCCGGCCAGCGCATTGGCGCCATTGGCGAGGATCTGCTTCGAAATGCGATTGAGCCCCTGGATGTCGGTAACCGAATACATCATCATGATATCGACCGCCCCGATATATTGGCCAACCTCACCGGATGCCACCGTGGAGATCATAATTTTTGGAATGCCCACGGGCAATGCCCGCATCGCCGGCGTTACCAGCGCGGTGCCGCCGGATCCGGCTGCCGAAATAATACCGCCGATATTGTGCTGCCCTTGAATCCAGCGGACGAATGCTTCCGACATGGCTTGCACCGAGGTACCCCGGTCGCCGCTGAAGACCGCGCTGGAGCCGCCTTGGTAACAGGCGGCAATCAGGTGGGGCGGAACATCCGCCGAGGATGGGTTGCCCGAGGTGGAAATATCCACTGTGCGAACCGCTAACCCATGAGCCGCGACTCGGTTGCGAATGTAGGCAAGTTCGACGGCTTTTGTATCGAAAGTGCCGGCGACCAAAACAACATCGTCCTGCAAGAATGCAAGCGGCGCTTTCGGCTCTTCGTATAGTGGTTGCGGTATGTTGCCGAAAGGCCGGGCGGGCTTTGTTTCGACGGGTGCCTGGGGCGGCGTTGCTTCATCTTTGTGCTCATTGGTCCACGAAGCACTCGACCAGCGCGTTGGCGGCATATAGACCAGGCTGTGCCGTGACGCCGGTTGCGGCTGCTCATTTCCCGGTATCTGTGCGCCGGCGGCGGCCGGTAAATCATCCGCGGGGGCATCATCGACTGCCGGTTGCGCTGTCATTGGCAAATCGAGTTGTTCGTCGGAGCGCCGGCCAACGCCAAGCAAACGTTGCTGCAACACACGGTCGGTGGCCAATTGCCGAGCCGGCATGATTTGGCTGATGCGGCCGTTAACCATGATTGCCACGTTTTCCGCAATGGCAGTGGCAACGGAAATGTTCTGCTCTATCAGCAGGATGGCCACCTCGCGCTCGCTAATGAGCTCCGCCAGCAGTTTTTCGACTTGGTCGATGATGATCGGCGCCAATCCTTCGGTTGGTTCGTCCAGCACCAGCAGGAGTGGGTCCTGTAGCAGAGCGCGGGAGATGGCCAGCATTTGCTGTTCTCCGCCCGACAACTGGCTGGCGTTATTGCGTTTGCGCGCGAACAACCGGGGAAATGTTTCGTAAATGCGGGCTGCGGTCCATGTGCCGCCACCCTCGCTCAACCGCAAATGTTCGTCGACCGAAAGCGAGGGCCATAAACGCCGCCCCTGAGGGGTGTAACCGATGCCACGAGAGGCAATCCGGTAAGGCGGCAGGCCGGTAGTTTCTTCGCCTTGAAAACGGATAGAACCGCGCTGCACGGGCAACAAACCCATAATTCCATTGCACAAAGTAGTTTTACCCATTCCGTTGCGTCCTACCACCGCATACGCGCCATACTCAAGCGCCAAATCAACGCCTTGCAATGCGTGCGATTGACCGTAATAGATATGCAGGTTGCGAATCTTCAATACCGCCGAAGCCGCGGCTTGACGGTGTCTGCGGCGGCCCTCAGGCATGTCCGGGTCCCAGGTAGAGTTCCTGTACTTCCGGGTCATTTTCAATCTCGGCTGGCGGCCCTTCCCGGAAAATGCGACCGTTGTGCATCATGGTCACATTTTGCGCGACCCGCAACGCGACATCCATGTCGTGTTCGATGATGATGTAACCGATGTGATCCGGAAAGGACTGCAAAATTTCCACCAATTCAGCGCGCTCGGCGGGTGACAAGCCGGCAGCCGGCTCGTCAAACAGAATCAGACGCGGCGCCCCGGCGAGGGCCAGCGCAATTTCCAGTTGGCGCTGTTGTCCATAGCTGAGATCGGCAACCGAGCGATGTCGCACTTCTTGCAAATGCACTGCGTTCAGCAGCGTCTCCGCCGACTGCATCGAACCGTCATCCCGAGAAGGACGGCGCAGTGAAAAACGCCTGCGGCTCACACCACAACAGGCAAGATAGATGTTGTCGATAACACTGAGCCCCCCGAACGACAAGGATATCTGGTAGGTTCGGCGAAGGCCGCGACGGATGCGTTCATAGACGGGAACATCGGTCACGTCTTCGCCGAACAACCGTATGCGTCCGGTGGTTGGTGGGAAATCGCCGGTAATCGTGTTGAATAGCGTGGTTTTACCCGCGCCGTTGGAGCCCAGAACCGCGCGCCGTTCTCCTGCTTGCACGGTCAGATTAATATCCACCAGCGCCACCAGCGCGCCGAAGTGCCGGCTGACCGCTTCGAGCTCCAGCGCGTAGCGGCCGGCGCTTTGCAGTTGGGATAGGGCGTCGTTCCCGGGCATTGCTTTTGAGCTATTCGCAACTCGGGTTTTCGCGACTGACCTGTCCGTATTGCAGGAATTGATCGTAGGGCACACCTAACGTCTGGTTGACCTGGGGGATGACCTTGATGGTTTTGTTTACCAGGTTTCCTTCGGGTCCTTCGATTACTTCGGTCAGAAAAATGTCAGCGATCGCCTGGCGCCGAGCATCCACCTTGACCATGCCGGTTGGTGTTTCAAATTCCAGTTTGGACAGAGCCGCGCGAAACCTCGCCCCGTCATCGGAAAGATCGCCGCCGATTTGATTCAATGCCAACAAAGCCGCTTTGGTGTTGATGTAGTAACCGTGTGCGAACAAGGACGGAGATGGGAAGCCGTCCGGAAAGCGCTTTTTGTAAGCGGCGACAAATTGATTCCAGCGCGGGTTGTCCCAGGTGTCCGAAACCGGACCGCCAGATGGTGTGCCGATGACAAAATCCCGGGTGCGGCCTTTGGCGCCCAGTACGGACTGGTCAACGGTGATTGATCCGCCGATGAGGGGCAAACCGCCGCCGGCTTGTTCGTATTGGGTCAGGAAATTGACCGCATCAGCGCCACCGAGCGCGACGTAGATGGCGTCAACATCATCAGGCAACGCCGCGATCACCGAGGAATAATCCTTGTTGCCGATGGGTACCCAGAAACGCGCATCGCCGGGGGCTTTGCCACCGAGACGGCAGAACGGCTCAAGGAAACCGAACACTTGTGTGTAGGGAAAAGAGTAATCCTCCGCCAACACCGCAACCGAACGATATCCTTTTTCTTTATAGACATACTCGCCCAGACCGGCCATCCACTGGGCTCCGTCTGTGCTGAAGCGAAAGAAATTCTCCGCCGGGTTGCGTAGTGTGGTGTCCTGGGCTGCGGATGTGCCGTTAAGGAAAGTCACTTTGGGCTGGGTTTTGGCGTAATCCTTGACGGCCAACCCCTCCGACCCGGACAGTGGGCCCACCAAGACTTGAACCCGGTCTTGCTCGACTAACTTACGGGCTGCGCGAATGGCGCTGTCGGGAGAAGCATCGGAAGAGCCGGTGATTAACTCGATTCGTTTGCCGCCAGCCTGGTGGCCGAATTCCTCAAGCGCCATCTGTACCCCGCGCATGCCATCTTCGCCGAGTACGGTAAATGCGCCTTCGAGGGTCGCCAAAGCGCCCATTTTGATGGTGTCCTGGGCGATTGCAGTACCTGTGAGAGACAGGATTGCCGCTGTTGCCAGAGTCTTTTTGGAAAAACTTAACATGGTGGTTTCCTCATGAGAGTGGTTAGGAAATTTCGAGCGGTCCGTCTGCAGGCGGGCCGCCCTGTTTGCTATGATCAAATTTCGACCGGTTGCTTGTACGCGTCGGCAGTTTTGTACGGATTCGGTGCCAAAGCCCCAAAATCCCGTCGGGAGAAAAAACCACAACCAGAAGAAACACGAGCCCAATAACAGTGTTGAAGCGCTCCCGGTCGATCAGGTCGATGGCGAAATTTTCCAGCAGGACAAACAAAACAGCACCCAAAAACGGCCCGACAGGATGGCGCAAACCGCCCACTACGGCGATCACCAAGATGTCTATTATCACATCAACACCGACGGAGCCGGGTGAGATTCGACCGTTGAACCATACCAGCAGAACCCCCGCTGTTCCTGCAATGATACCGGAAAAAAAGTAGGCGGTTATACGGTGCCGGATGACATTGTAGCCCAGTGCCTGCATGCGCCTCGGGTTGTCGCGAATGGCCTGCAAACTGAGCCCGAAGGTGGAGCGGGCGCCGTATAAAACGGCCCACAGGAAGCCGGACGCCACCAGTAAGGACAGATAATAAAAGGGGGCTGGGTTGCGCCAGTAGACCCCCCAAAGAACCGGTGGCTCAACCCCGGCAAACCCGGTGAATCCGTTAAACAGGGCGTAGTTCTGCCGGACAAAATAGAAAAAGGCGACACCGATAGCGAGGGTAATCATGATTGTATAGATTCCCTGGGTGCGGGAGGAAATCGCGCCGATGAAAGCGCTGAAAAAGGCGGCGCCAAGCACCGCGGTGATGACCGTCAACCACCACGGCCAGCCCAGCCCCATGACTTCCATGCTGTTGGTTCCAAGAATTGCCACCAGATAGCCCGCCAATCCGGCTACGGTGAGTTGGGCCAGACTCACCATACCGCCGTAACCGGCGAGCATCATCAGTGACAGCGCGATGGTACCGAGGATGAGGGAGTAGGCGCCGATTTGAAAGACAAAAAAGTCGGACACAAACGATGGATAGAAAAGCAGGAATGCGGCGGTCATGAAAACGGCCGGATGAATATCGGAAATGAGGCTTGTGGCGGAGAAGATGCGGCGTTTGCCCATGGTTAGTAGCGGCCTCCCATGATGCCTTGGGGCCTTGCCGCAAGCACGACAACCATGATGAGAAAGGTTAAAACGACGCCATAGGTTGGGAAATAAGCAAGACCGAACTGCTCGGCAAGGCCGACCACGAGCGCGCCGATGGCGGCACCGGAGATCGACCCGAGCCCGCCGACGATAACCACGATGAGGGATGCAAGCAGATAGCGGACGTCTTCGCCCGGCGCGATCGACAGGGCGGTTCCACCAATCACGCCGGCAAAACCCGCCAGGCCTGAGCCAACCGCGAACACCAGAACAAAAACCAGTTGCACATTAACTCCCGAAGCTGACAGCATTTCATGGTCGTTGACTCCGGCGCGAATCATCATGCCGATTCTCGTCCGGTTGAGAAAGAACCAAATCCCCAAGCCGACTGCGATGGACACGCCCAGTACCGCCAGACGATAGACCGGATACTTGATGTAGACTTCTGCTCCGGAGGATTTAACAACGGAAATGACCGGCAGGCTGGCCGCGCCGAATAACCATTCCGGGGGCGAAAATTGGTAGGTGGTGCCGGTCCAGACGGCCAGCATGAGGTCGGCCGCGATGATTGATATGCCAATTGTTATCAAGGTCTGGCGCAAATCGTCCCCCAGAATACGCCGAAACACCAATATCTGCATCAGCGCACCGCTTATGGCTACCGCGACAAAAGCTGCGGCCAAGCCGGCAAACCAATTACCGCTGGCTTCGGCCACTTCGTAGCCAATGTAGGCGCCAAGCAGATACATTGACCCGTGGGCGAGATTGACGTTTCGCATTATGCCGAACACCAGGGTGAAACCGCTGGCGACGAGAAAATATAGCCCCCCCAGGGTAATGCCGTTGAGCAATGTATTGACGAAAGTTTTTTTGCGCCCCAGGGCATCGACCAGCCAATCCGGCCAAACCGCGAATAACATCCATAGCAATACGGCAATGAGCAACAGGATTACAATCGCCCAAAAGGGGCGGTGCTTGATGAATTGCCGCATTCGCTTGCTCTTATGCTGTCATCTACAATAGAGGGAAACAGACGACCACACGGGCAATGACCCCGGCTCGCAAACGATGGCTGGACAGCGTCTGCCTTTGCGAAAACCTGACGATAGTATGAAAATCAACGGCGCACCGCATAAAAAATTTACTGCCATAACTGTTTGATACTAATGGAGTGTACTTTGGCGGGCATTGCCTGCAACGCTCAAAATAGCGAAGTGATTACAACACAAACCAAAAATAATAACCATTGTCTAATCCAATACTTTGGGCGGTGTGGAAGTTGTTGGGGGCGGTGAGGGTGAACAAGTAGCGCGGGGGCCGTCGCGTTGCCGGATGACGGTATCGCAGGCGATGAGTTCCAGTGGGGCGGGTTGATAGCCCTTGATACGGCGCGTTTTACACTTTGGGCGCACCGGTTTGGGCTGTCTGCGTGCGCGTACTGACCCCAAAGGCATCGCCGCCGGCGGATATGTTATGCTTGTCGTTGTCATCAACATCGTTTCCTTGCCGCTACGGGGTTGGGCGGGGTTTACGACATTTGCATTTCCGGGGTGTGCTATGACAATGCGGTCCGAAACTATTTGCTATCGTAGTGGCGACACCGAATTGCAGGGCTGCCTGAGCCGCGACCCTGATGCGCCGGCGCCGCGGCCGGGGGTGTTGGTGGTGCATGAGTGGTGGGGTTGTGACGATTACATTCGCGGGCGCGCCGAGATGCTTGCGCGAAACGGCTACACCGCGCTTGCCGTGGATATGTATGGCGGCGGGCGCACCGCGCAGACGCCGGAGGCCGCCGGTGCGCTGATGAACGCGGTGCTTGCGGACATGGACACCGGGCGGGCGCGGCTGTGCGCGGCGTATGATTTGCTGGCGGCGCGGGACGACACCGACGCGGAGCGCATCGCCGTCATCGGCTACTGCTTCGGCGGCGCGGTGGCGTTGCACGCCGCGCGCACCGGCCTTGCGCTGGCGGCGGCGGTCAGTTTTCACGGCGCGCTCGGCAGTTTTCACACGCCGGCGCCGGGCGAGGTCAAAGCGCGCGTGCTGGTCTGCCACGGCGGCGCCGATTCGCTGGTGCCGGACGCCGATGTGCAAGCCTTCCATGCCGAGATGTCCGCCGCCAGCGCGGATTACGCGTTCATCGCCTACGACGGCGCGCTGCACGGTTTCACCAATCCGGCGGCCACCGGCAACGGCAAAAAATACAACCTGCCGCTGGCGTATGACGCCGCCGCCGACCGACAATCGTGGCACGATATGTCGGCGTTGCTGGCGGAGGTTTTCGGCGGCGGGTAGCAACTTTGCCGGCGCGCGCTATGCACCCGCCGGCATTCCAATCAACGCATCTCAACCGGAGCGCACTCATTATGAATCAGCGTAAACGACCGCCGCTCGGCGGCTTGCTTGGTATTTTATTGTTTATCGTCCCGCTCTCGCAGGCGGGCGCTCAGTCGACGGCGCCGGCGGTTACGGACTCCGTTATTCGGGCGGTTACCCCGGCGGTCACGCGCGAGGTCGGTCAGGTGGTTACGCGCACGCTGGCGAGCGGCGGGTGGGTCAAGGTCAACAAGGGTTATGACATTGACGGGCGCTGGGAAATCGTGGCGCGGGACGGCAAGCGTTATATTGTGTTCGACGACGACTTCCAAACCCGCAGCGGGCCCGACTTGAAAGTCTACCTGTCGTCGCGCCCGCTGGCGGCGCTGAGCGACCGCACGGTGGCGCCCAACTCGGTGGAAATCAGCCCGCTCAAAGCGGCGCGCGGCGCGCAGGAATACGAAATTCCGGCGGACCTCGACCTCGCCGAATACCGCACCGTGCTGATTCACTGCAAAAAATTCTCCCACCTCTGGGGCGGCGGCGCAATCGCTCCCTAAAGTTAGCCCGCGCCGCTCCCGCGATGAAGTATTTACCGCTACACCATCGCATCCGGGGGCGGCATTGCCTGATTATCGGCGGCGGCAACGTGGCCGCCAAGCGCGCGCGCCGCCTCATCGACAGCGGCGCCCGAGTGGATGTGATTGCCCTTGATGTCGGCGCTGACCTCAAAGCGCGGGTGACCGCCGGCGGTGGCGCGATTGCGCTTCGCCCGTTTGCGCCGGGCGATGTCGGGCGCCGCTATGCGCTGGTGGTGGCGGCCACCGACGACCGCGAAGTCAACCGGCGGGTCGCCGCCGAAGCCGGGCAATGCGGCATACCGGTGAACGTGGCGACCGACGTGTCGCTCTGCGATGTGGTGTTTCCGCTGACCATCGACCGCGACCCGGTCACCATCACCGTGGCGAGCGGCGCCGCTTCGCCGACCCTGACGCGGCTGCTCGGCAACCGCATCAACTCGCTGGTGCCCGGCGGCTACGGCGAACTCGCGCGCCTCGTCGGGCGCTTTCGCAAGCAGGCGCAGGCGAAAATCCCGGACACCCGCGCGCGCATCCGTTTCTGGGAAAACATCCTGCAAGGCGTGGTCGCCGAAAGCGTCTTCTCCGGCAAAATGGAGGAGGCATCGCAGTTGCTGGCGCAGGCGCTGGAGTCGGCGTCTTCGCAAGGGGAGCAGGCGCTCGGCGAGGTGTATTTGATTGGCGCCGGACCCGGCGACCCGGACTTGCTGACGCTGCGCGCGTTCCGGTTGTTGCAGCAGGCGGATGTGGTGTTGTATGACCGCCTGGTCGCGCCGCAAATACTGGAGCAACTCGGCGCGGACGCGAACACCGACAGCGCGCGCGAGCTCATCTATGTCGGCAAGCAACGCGCCGACCACGCGGTCGCGCAACGCAACATCAACCATATGCTGAGCGACTACGCCCGCCGCGGTCTGCGCGTGGCGCGGCTCAAGGGCGGCGACCCGTTCATCTTTGGCCGCGGCGGCGAGGAAATCGAGCATCTGGCGAATCAAGGCATTCCGTTTCAGGTCATCCCCGGCATCACCGCCGCCAGCGGCTGCGCGAGTTACGCCGGCATCCCCCTGACACACCGCGACCACGCCCAGTCGGTGCGCTTCGTCACCGGGCAGTTACAAGACGGCAGCGTCAACCTCGACTGGCAATCCCTGGTCGCGCCGGGCCAGACGCTGGTGTTCTACATGAGCCTGAACGGTCTGCCCATCATCTGCAAAAACCTCCTCGCCGCCGGTCTCGCCCCCGACCTGCCGGTGGCGCTAATCGAAAAAGGCACGACCCTGCAGCAAAAAGTCTATGTCAGCACGCTGAAAGAAATGCGCGCGTTGCTAACCACCCACGAGATTCACGCGCCAACCATTTTCATCGCGGGCTCGGTGGTGTCTTTGCACCGGACTTTGAGGTGGTTTGATGCCGAGTAAACGGAGGGCAACGGGTGAGACGCGCTTTGCACAGTCCCCGGAAGTTCTCAATTCGGTTGATGCAATTGCATAGCGTCTGTCCGTGTCTGTAGTTTGAGGGAAAAATCGGGTTCCCGGACGCTTCCACGCGCATCCATCATTATATTCCGGCAGCGTGATTAATCATCCGCCACCACCACCAACACCGAGCCTTCATATCCGACCGCTTTGACGCCGGCGCCTTTGGGGAGGGCGGGACCCTTGACTTGCCAGCGGGTGTCGTCCACCGAGATTTTTCCGTAGCCGTTTTCGATGGCTTCGGTCAGGGTGAATGTGCGACCGATGTATTGTTGGGCGCGGCGGTTCAGGTTGGGGAGTTCGGATTGGGTTTGCCGGCTGACCAGATAGCGCCGCGACAGCCAGACGCTGAGCACCGACAGCGCCGAGAAGATGGCGAACTGGGATTGCCAGTTGAGGTCGGGGGCGAAGTAGGACGCGGCGGCGGTGACCAGCGCGGACACGCCGAGCCACAGGAAGAAGGTGAACGGCGCGACCAACTCCAGCGCGAGCATGGCGAGGCCGAGGATGAGCCAAGTCCAGTAGGTCAACGTGAGGGCGGATAGCATGGGTGATTGCGGCGGCGGCGGTTGCGGCTACGACGACTGCGGCTAGCCCTGCCGGTCGCCGGACGGGTCGGTTTTGCCGAAGGATTCTTTGACGAGTTCGCCGATGCCGCCGAGCGAGCCGAGCACGTTGGTGGCCTCAATAGGCAGGAAGATGACCTTTTGATTGGGCGACGTGGCGAGTTCTTTCAATGCCTCGACATATTTGCCGGCGACGAAGTAGTTGACCGCGTTGATGTCGCCGGCGGCGATGGCGACGGACACCATGCGCGTGGCTTCGGCCTCCGCCTGGGCGAGGCGCTCGCGCGCTTCGGCTTGGCGAAAAGCCGCTTCCTTCTCGCCCTCCGCATCCAGAATCACGGCCTGCTTCTGCCCCTCGGCGCGCAGTATTTCCGCCTGCCGGCTGCCCTCGGATTCAAGGATGGTGGCACGCTTGTCGCGCTCCGCCTTCATCTGCCTCGCCATCGCATCGACCAAGTCCTGCGGCGGGCTGATGTCCTTGATTTCGATGCGCGTCACCTTGATGCCCCACGGCGTGGTGGCGGCATCGACCACGTGCAGCAGCGCGGCGTTGATGGCGTCGCGTTTGGACAGCGACTCGTCCAAGTCCATCGAGCCGAGCACGGTGCGGATGTTGGTCATGGTCAGGTTGAGCACCGCGTTTTCCAAGTTGTTCACTTCGTAACTGGCTTTGGCGGCGTCCAGCGCCTGATAAAACACCACGCCGTCCACCTTGACCACCGCGTTGTCTTTGGTGATGACTTCCTGCGACGGCACTTCCAGCACGCGCTCCATCATGTTCACCTTGGCGCCGACCGAATCGATGAACGGAATGATGATGTGGAATCCGGGGCGCAGAGATTTGGTAAAACGCCCCATGCGCTCGACGGTGTATTCGTATCCCTGACCGACCACCACCACGCCTTTGACAACGACAAGCACCGCCGCCACAATCAAAACTATCGCAAAGTAAGACAAGCCCAGCATGGTGATTTCCTCTTGTTGGTTGGGGGGTTATTAAGCAAGGTTGGCAAATAAAAAACAACCACTTCGTCATTCAAAAAACAATTCCTCGTCATTGTTTGTATCATCCCTGATACAAACCCTTCGGGCTACGCGAAAATCCGCTCCCGGCGGATTTTTCCCGAGGACGCAAGTGTCCGTAAGCCGCCGCTTAAAAGAAAAAGCGCGACGGCAAACGGACACTAACGCTCGAGAATGACGAGTTATAAATACCCGTCATTCTCGAACGGTAGAAAACTTCGCGGTGATTATACGCCATCAACGCCCCGCTAAAACGGCAGGCGCAAATCGCGTCCGGTGGATTGCAGCAACTCGCGGAAGCGTTCTTGGATGGTTTCGAGTTGCGCCTGAGTGCCGGCTTCAAAGCGCATGATGATGGCGGGCGTGGTGTTGGAGGCGCGGAGCAAGCCGAAGCCGTAGTCAAAATCAACGCGAATGCCGTCGATGTCGCTAATGACGGCGTCGCTGAAGCGCGCTTCCGACGCCGACGCCAACTCGGCGACCAGCGCATGGTGCTCGCCTTCCGCCATGTCGAGCCGCAACTCCGGCGTGTTGACGGTGTCGGGCAATGCCGCAAACACCTCGCCCGGTGTGCGGTGGTCGTCCGCCAGCAACTCGCACAGGCGCGCGCCGGCGTAAATGGCGTCGTCGAATCCTCCCCAGCGGTCGTTGAAGAAAATGTGCCCGCTCATCTCGCCGGCGAGCGCCGCGCCGGTCTGTTTGAGTTTGTCCTTGATGAAGGAGTGCCCGGTCTTGCACATCGTGGCAACGCCGCCGCCGGCGCCAATCGCGCGCGGCAAAATCTGCGAGCATTTGACATCGTAGATGATTTCCGCGCCGGGCTGCTCGGCGAGAACGCGCTCGGTGAACAGCAGCATCAAGCGGTCGGGCCAGATGATGCCGCCGTCGCTTGAGACCACGCCGAGGCGGTCGCCGTCGCCGTCAAATGCCATGCCGAAGTCGGCGTTGTGTTGCCGCACTGCAACGATGAGGTCTTGCAGATTTTTCGGGTCGCCGGGGTCGGGGTGGTGGTTGGGGAAGGCGCCGTCCACCTCGCAGAACAACTCCACCACCTCGCAGCCAATCGCGCGAAACACTTGCGGCGCGACCACCCCGGCGACGCCGTTGCCGCAGTCCACCACCACCTTGAGCGGGCGCGCGAGCCGTATGTCGTCGGCGATTTTTTGCCGGTATGCCGCCAGCGCCTCGCGCCGCCGCAGTTTGCCGACGCCGCCACCATCGGAGAAGTCGCATTCAATCACCCGCCGTTTAACCGCCTGTATCGCTTCGCCGAACAGCGTGTCGCCGGCAATCATCATCTTGAGGCCGTTGTCCGGCGCCGGGTTGTGGCTGGCGGTTACTTGCACGCCGGTGCCGCCGCCGCTGAAATCATCGGTGGTGGCGAAATACAACACCGGCGTCGGCGCCAAGCCAATGTCAATCACATCGCAGCCGCTCGCCAGAATGCCCCGCGCGAGCGCATCGGCGAGCGCCGCTCCGGTCACGCGCCCGTCCCGCCCGACGACGAATTCACCCGCGCCGCGCCGCCGCGCCTCATCGCCGAGCGCGCGCCCAATGCGCTCGACCAAGCCGGCGGTCAAGTCGGTCTCGACCACGCCGCGAATGTCGTAGGCTTTGAACAGGTGGTGGGGAAAGGTCATGGTGGCGGACGAGGGGCACGCGAAACCGCGCGCCCGCCGCCCATTGCCCGCGCTAATTCGCCTTGTGAATGGCGCGCTTGTCCACCGCCAGCGCGGCTTCGTGCACGGCCTCGGACAGGGTCGGATGGGCGTGAATGGTGCGCGCCAGGTCTTCGGCGCCGGCGGAGTATTCCATCGCCAGCACGCATTCGGCAATCAACTCGGACACGTGCGGGCCAATCATGTGCACGCCCAGCAAGCGGTCGGTTTGCGCGTGCGCGACCATCTTGACCATGCCGACCGGCTCCTCCATCGCCAGCGCCCGGCCCGTGGCGGCGAACGGAAAGGCGCCGGTGCGCAGCGGCACGCCCTGCGCCTTGAGTTGCTTTTCGGTTTGCCCGACCCAGGCGATTTCCGGGGCGGTGTAAATCACCCAGGGCACCGTGTTGAAGTCCACATGCCCGGCGCCGCCGGCGATGCGCTCGGCGACCGCCACGCCTTCTTCCGAGCCCTTGTGCGCCAGCATCGGACCGCGCACCGCATCGCCGACCGCCCACACATTGTCCGCCGCCGTGCGGCAACGGTCGTCCACTTCGATGAAACCGCCGGCGTCCAGCGCGACGCCGCTGTCGTCCGCCAGCAACCCGGCGGTGGCCGGGCGGCGGCCAACCGCCACGATGACGCGCTCAACCTCCAGGGTGTGCGCCTCGCCCTTTTGCTGATATTCCAGCCGCAGGCCGTCCGATGTTTTGTCCGCTTTTTGCAGCGTGGCGCCGAGGCGAATGTCCAGCCCCTGCCGCTTGAACTGGCGCGCCGCCTCGCGCGCGATTTGATGGTCGGCGAGCGCGAGAAACTCATCCAGCGCTTCAACGATGACCACCTCCGCCCCAAGCCGCCGCCACACGCTGCCCAACTCCAGCCCGATGACGCCGGCGCCGACGATGCCCAAGCGCGCCGGCACGCGCGCAAAACTGAGCGCGTCGGTGGAGTCCGCCACGCGGTCATGGTCGAAGGGAATGCCGGGCAATTCAATCGGCGCAGAGCCGGGCGCGAGGATGATGTGGTCGGCGCTCAGGGTGCGGGTTTTGCCGCCGCCACCGGATGGCGGGGTGACCGCCACCGTGCGCTCGCGCAGAAGTTGCGCCCGCCCGTTGATGGACTCCACCGCATTGGCTTTGAACAGCAACGAAATGCCGCCGGTCAGTTTGCCGACAATCGCCTCCTTGCGCGCCAGCATCTTGCCGACGTCCATCGCCGCGTTGTCGACCGAGATGCCGTGGCTGGGGAACTGGTGCTTGAGCCGCTCAAACTGCTCGGAAGAATCCAGCAGCGCTTTGGAGGGAATGCAGCCAACATTCAAGCACACCCCACCCGGCGACGGCTCGCCACGCGCGTCAACGCGCTCGTCAACGCAAGCGACCGCCAACCCCAACTGCGCGCAACGAATAGCCGCAACATAACCGGCGGGACCCCCGCCGATGACGATGACGTCGTGGGTTTTAGGCATGGCGAATTTTCTCCGGCATGCTTTGGGTTATTGTTTGCCTTGCATAATTTTGAATTCCGGCAACAATTTTGTTTCTAACTCTTTCAGGGAAAACCAATTTTTGTCGCCATACAATTCGATTGCCGGCGTTCTTGGTATGGATTTGTCCTCCAGCACGATTGATCTGGGGAAGCATCCGCGCCAGTCGTCATAAGCACACCGTATGAGATGACTGTCAGACTCTGTGTTGTAATGTTTTTTCAGGCATTTAATCGCATCCGCATCATACAGAAGTTCCAATTCATCGCCGAGTGTTCCGCCTTGAAAAATAGCGTTTGAAACATTGCAAACAATCAAGTCAAAATCTCCCAACAAATATCTGTCGTTCGTTGTCTTGCTTTTTTTGATATGACTGCGTGATTTGTGGCACTTAACTCTGAAATGAGGGCGCGTGACAACCGTCCGATTACTCCCCACTTTGAAACTGCCGCGCACGGCATTCTTGGATTCAACCTTTAACCTTTTGCCGGTTTTGGAATGCGTGATGCTGATATCTTCATCGTATGTCCCGGCTTGGGCGTTTAGATTGAGTTTTTGCACTTGCCAATTACGCCCCAACACCTTTTTCAAAGTGGCGGCGGCTATGTATTCGGTTGCTTTGCCGCGTATCATCGGCAAGACTTTTTGGTCTTCCAATATGTCCATTAAATTTTCGATTGGAATGTTATATTTTTCGCAATATTCTTCAATGCTGTTAAAAATTAATTGTTTGTCCATATCAGTCATTACGCCGGCACTTTAAGGGGTTCATAATCGAACAAAGGCATAGATTCAATGTCATAATTCTTGATGAAAAGTTCACGACCTTTCTGCCGTTTGCTTTTGTAGCCGTCCGCCAGTTTCCGGCCGTTTTTCTGGTCATCTGTCCGGTTAATTGTATATTGCCATTCCTGTTCCTCAAAAACACCGCACCAGTCATATAGTTCTCGAACTTCCGGGGAATTGTCATAAGTCACCATAAACAGCAGCCGCCGCGAGTTTCTCTGCAAACACTCACTTAACCTTTTATGGTCATCCACGCCAAAATTGCACGAGTAAAATTTCTTTTGGTCCGCGTTGTAATAGGGCGGGTCAACAAAAATGAAAGCGCCTTTTGGCAAACCGTCAATGACAGGCTCAAAATCTTCCGATTTTATTTCGACGCCTTGCAAACGCGCGGAAACCGCCCGTAAATGCACGGGCCAGTTTTTGGGACCCATCGAGTATTTTTCACCAAACCCCCAGTAACAATTTTCCGGTTTCATTATGCCGGAATAGGACGTGCGGTTTAGATAAAACCACCTGAAGGCGTGTTCAAGTTTTGTTCGGGGGCGGTATTTGTTTTTAATAAACCAATGAATTTCCTTTGTCGCCGGAACGCCGTCCAGCAGGTCCAGCAGGCTTTCCAAGTTATCGCGGATTTGGATTAACGTATTGGTTACTCCCGCATCCAAATCATTCAAAATAGAAAACTCCGACGGGGACTTTGCGAAAAAAATGGATGCGCCCCCCGCAAAGGGCTCGCAGTAAACATCAGAGTCAAGTATGTGTTGCAAGATAAGTTTCCTGGCGTAAAACTTACCACCCGGATACCGGAACGGCGAATTTGTTTTTCCGCAATACTGCATATCATCGCCCCTCATTCCGCATGACTGACATCGCGCATTATAACTGCAACAACATCCGCGCCGGGTCTTCCAGCAGGGCTTTGATGCTGACCAGAAAGCGCACCGCTTCGCGGCCGTCGATGATGCGGTGGTCGTAGGTTAGGGCGAGATACATCATCGGGCGGATGACGACTTCGCCGTTTTCCGCGACGGGGCGTTCTTCGATGGCGTGCATGCCGAGGATGGCGCTCTGCGGGGGGTTGACGATGGGGGTGGATAGCAGCGAGCCGAAGACGCCGCCGTTGGTGATGGTGAAGGTGCCGCCGGTGAGGTCGTCCAAGCCGATTTTGCCGTCGCGCGCGCGCTCGCCGAACTCCCTTATTTGCGCTTCTATTTGCGCGAAGCCGAGGGTTTCGCAGTTGCGCAGAATGGGCACCACCAGGCCGCGCTTTGAGGACACCGCGATGCCGATGTCGTTGTAGTTGTGGCGCACAATATCGCCGCCGTCTATGTGCGCGTTCACCAGCGGGAATTTTTGCAGCGCCGCCACGCTCGCTTTGACGAAGAACGACATGAAGCCGAGGCGCGCGCCGTGCGCTTTTTCAAACTCGTCTTTGTGGCGCGCCCGCAAGTCCATCACCGGCTGCATGTTGACTTGGTTGAAGGTGGTCAGCAACGCCGCGGTTTGCTGGGCTTGCACCAGCCGCTCGGCGATGGTGCGGCGCAGGCGGCTCATCGGCTCGCGGGATTCTTCGCGGCCTTGTGCTTGTGACGGGGCGGGGGCCGGGGTCGGCGCGGGCGCGGGCGGGGTGGCGGGCGGCTCTGACGCCGCCGCTTCCGGCGCCGGCTCGTCCGGCGCAACCTGGTCGCTGATGAATGCCAGAATGTCTTCTTTGGTGACCCGACCGTTGCGCCCGCTGCCGGTTATATCCGCCGGATTCAAGCCGTGTTCCGCCACCAATCGGCGCACCGCCGGGCTCATTCGCTGGTCGTCGCCGCCATCACCGCCACCGCCGTCGCCACTGCCCTCCGCCGGCGCCTCCGCCGGTGCCTCCGCCGCCACCGCGCGCGCCTCCATCCGCGCGAGGACATCCCCCGCCATCACCGTGTCGCCCGCGGGCCGCGCGATTTCGGTCACCACGCCGTCTTCGGGCGCCGCCACCTCGAGGACGATTTTGTCGGTCTCCACTTCCACCAGAATTTCATCGCGGCGGACGCTGTCGCCGACTTGTTTGTGCCAGTCCAGCAGCAACGCGTCGGCGACCGACTCGGGCAGCACGGGCACGCTAATTTCTATCGACATGGTAAGGCTCCAATCAGTTGTCTGTTGTGTTGCGCTTGCCGAGGGCTTGGTCAACCAGTTGCTGTTGTTGTTCCTCATGCAGTTTGTAGTAGCCCACCGCCGGCGACGGCAGCGCTTCCCTGCCGACATAGCGCAGGGTCTGCCCGTCGCGCAACCGCGCCCGGAGGTGGTGGTCGATTTGATACCACGACCCCTGATTCTTCGGCTCTTCCTGACACCACACGACCTCGGCGGCGGACGGATAGTTGCTCATCTCCGCGGTCAAATCCAGGGTCGGGAACGGGTGCAGTTGCTCGATGCGCACGATGGCGATGTCGGTGATTTCGCGCCGCCGCCGCGCTTCCAGCAAGTCGTAATACACCTTGCCGCTGCACAGCACGAGGCGATGCGCTTGTTTGGCGGCGATGTCGTCGACCTCGCCGAGCACGAGGTGGAATTTCCCGCGACTCAATTCGTCCGGCGTGGAGACCGCGAGTTTGTGGCGCAGCAGGCTTTTCGGCGTCATCACCACCAGCGGGCGGCGCAGCGGGCGCAGGATTTGCCGGCGCAGCATGTGGAAGAGTTGCGCCGGCGTGGTCGGCACGCACACCTGCATGTTGGCTTGCGCGCACAGTTGCAAAAAGCGCTCGATGCGCGCCGACGAGTGCTCCGGTCCCTGCCCCTCCATGCCGTGCGGCAGGAACAGCGTCAGCCCGCACACGCGCGACCACTTGGCTTGCCCGCTGCTGATGAATTGGTCGATGACGACCTGCGCGCCATTGACGAAGTCGCCGAACTGGGCTTCCCATATCACCAGCGTGCGCGGCTCGGTGGTGGCGTAGCCGTATTCAAACGCCAGCACCGCCTCCTCCGACAGAAATGAGTTGATGACCAAGTACTTGCCGACGCCGTTGCCGTTGTTGCCGCCGCCGCCGTCATCGGCAAGGTGTTGCATCGGAATATGCGTGCGCGCGCGCGACTGGTCGTGCAACGTCACGTGGCGGTGCGAGAAGGTGCCGCGCCCCGCGTCCTGCCCCGACAAGCGAACGTCGTAGCCGTCCTCCAGGATGCTGGCGTAGGCGAGCAATTCGGCGCAGCCCCAGTCCATCGGCGTCTCGCCCTTTGCCATCGCAATGCGCTCGTGCAGCACCTTTTGCACGCGCGGATGAACCACGAAATCGTCCGGCGCCTCGGTCAGTTTCTGCGCCAGACGCGGCAACGCCGACGGGTCAACGCCGGTGGCGGTGCCGTCGTCCCAGTCGGCGCCCAGATAGGGCGCCCAGTCGACCATCGTGGATGCCTTGTTGGGGTCGATGACCTGCCCGGCGACCACGTGACCGTCGTCCAGTTGGCGGCGGTAGGCGTCAATCATCCCGGTCGCCCGCGCTTCGTCAATCACGCCCGCTTCAATCAGGCGCTCGGCGTAAATGTGGCGCGGCGTTTTCTGCGCTTTAATCTTGCCGTACATCATCGGCTGGGTGATGCTCGGCTCGTCCGCCTCGTTGTGACCATGGCGGCGGTAGCAGACGATGTCGATAATCGCGTCCCCGCCGAACTCCATTCGGTATTTCAACGCCAGCCGCGCCGCGCGCCGCGCCGCCTCCGGGTCATCGCCGTTGACGTGGAAAATCGGCGCCTGCACCATCTTCGCCACCTCGGTGCAATACAGCGTGGAGCGCGCGTCCAGCGTGTTGGTGGTGAATCCGATTTGGTTGTTGACGATGATGTGAACCGTGCCGCCGACCGAATAGCCGCGCGTGCGCGCCATGTTCAGCGTCTCCATCACCACCCCCTGGCCCGCGAAGGCGGCGTCGCCGTGAATCAGAATCGGCACCACCTGCTTGCGCGCCGCATCGCCGCGCCTCTCCTGACGCGCGCGCACCGAGCCTTCCACCACCGGGTCGATGATTTCCAGATGCGACGGGTTGAAGGAGAGCGCGAGATGAACAATGCCGCCCGGCGTCTCAATGTCGGACGAAGCGCCCTGGTGATATTTGACATCGCCGGTCTGGTTGTCGGCGTCCTCAATCTCGTATTCCCCCTCAAACTCGCTGAACAACTCCTTCGGCGCCTTGCCGAGAATGTTGACCAGCACGTTGAGGCGGCCACGGTGCGCCATGCCGATGACGATTTCACGCACCTCGCGCTCGCCGAGTTGTTGAATCATGTCCGACAGCATCGGAATCAGCACGTCGCCGCCCTCCAGCGAGAAGCGCTTCTGCCCGACATACTTGGTGTGCAGGTATTTTTCCAAGCCCTCGGCGGCGGTCAGTTTGACCAGCAAGCCGATGCGCTCGTCGTCGCCGAGCCCCTGGCGCACGGGCCAGAACTCGACCTGGTCGCGCATCCAGCGGCGCTGCTCGACCGACAGGTGGCCGATTTCATAGCCAATATGCCCGCAGTAAACCGCCCGCAGGTAAGCCAGAATTTCGCGCAGCGGTCGCCGCCCGCCGCCGCCCAGCGTGCCGAGGTCGAAGAGCGTGCCGAGGTCGTCGGCGCTGAGTTCGAAGCGCTCCAACTCCAGTTCGCACGCATCGCCGCGCGGCATCACGCCGATGGGGTCGATGTCCGCCAGCAGATGCCCGAGCGCACGGTAGGCGGCGATGAGCCGCGAGACTTGCGACTGCTTGTGGATGGACTGCTCAAGCCACGCCTCGGAGCGCGCTTGCGCCGCCGGTCGCGCGGGCGCGCGGGCGTCCGGCAGGGCGGTGAAAACGCCGTTCCACTCACCGTTGATGCGCGGGTCGCGGTCGATGTCGCGGTACAGGGATTCCAGATAGGCGATGTTGCCGCTGTTGACGAATCCAAGGTCGGCGGAGGGATTTTTCATCGGTCGCTCTTTCGGGTGACGAGTCGGGTGATGGCGAGGGCGAAGTCTAACAACGACAGCCGCCGCCGGTCTAGTGGAAACGCGCCCCCCATCACGGCACAATAGCGCATTATGACAGAAATAGATTTCGCGGAACGCTACAGCCGGCAGATTCGCCTGCCGTTGGTCGGCGAGGCCGGGCAGCGAAAACTGCGCGACGCCGGCGTGCTAATCGTCGGCATGGGCGGGCTCGGCTCGCCGGCGGCGATGTATTTGACCGCCGCCGGCGTCGGTCGCCTGACGCTGGCGGACTTCGACCGCGTGGACGAATCCAACCTGCAGCGGCAAATCATCCACGCCCACGGCGACATCGGCGAACTCAAAGCGGTGTCGGCGGCGGACACCCTGCGCGCGCTCAACCCGGCGGTCGAAGTCGCCACGCTGGACTACTCCCTCGACTTCGACGACTTCCTCGCCTGCGCCGCCGGCGTCGATGTGATGCTGGACTGCACCGACAATTTCCCGACGCGCTTCGAGATGAACCGAGTCTCGCTACAAACCCGCACGCCACTGGTCTCCGGCGCCGCCATTCGCTGGGAGGGCCAAGTCACCGCCTTCGACCCGCGCACCCCCGCCAGCCCCTGCTATCAATGCATGTATCCCGACGAGACCATCGAAAGCGCCACCTGCGCAATGGAAGGCGTCATCTCCCCACTGGTCGGCGTGGTCGGCGCCATGCAAGCGCTGGAAGCGGTCAACATCCTGCTCGGGCGAGGACAACTCGCCGGCGTGGTCTGGTTGTTCGACGCTCAGGTGATGGAATGGCAACGGATGCAGTTGCCGAAGAATCCGGAGTGCGTGGCTTGTGGGGGGTGATTTTGAGAGAATCATTCCTAATGGATTTCACAACCAACGTCCACAAATTTCCATAAACCATAGCCACAACGCAACAGAAATTATTGCAGACAGGATTCCGCCATAATGAGCATGCGTAATCTCAAAGAATCTGGCGATGTCTGGCAAGAATTTCAGCGCAATATAAATTATACCGTCACCTGGGTAAAAATAAAGCCACTTCATCCACAACCAAATATCACTGATAGTTATCGATCCGCTGTAGTTCATGTCGGCCACAAATGGCCACTGCCTTATGTTATACATAGATTTCTCCTACTCACGAGTTAAACGAACGTGCTTCGCGCGCGCATTCTTTGCGTAATTTTTGGAGTTTGTTTCGGAATGGGTTGTTTGGGTTTTGTTGGATATTTAACTTTGGCACTAATAAGCAAATTATAGTAGTTTCCAGATGGTGGATTCCTTGTTCTGTTTTTGGAAATTCGTAAAATGAAACAGACAGGTTTGACTTCATCCATTCAGTCAATTTGTCTTCGCTTTCTTGATCGAACCTAAAACGGCCGTTTTTATTTCCCGGTATTGGTTTTAATGAAAGCGTTTCTTTGAGAATGGAACCGAAAGTTTTTCGGACGGTAGATCTGTCTGTTAGACCACTTTTGAAATGTGTTTGTGCGATTCTTTGTTGCAGGCTTGATGTGGGTCTTGCGGCTTTGCCAATATAAAGAATCTCGTTTTCAGAAATTTCTTCTGGAAAGTGCGGCAACACTTTCCCGTTATAGAAAAACGCATAAACCCCGCGAACCAAAGGCAACTCAGTTATTTCAGCGAACCTTTTTCGTTGCTCGTAAAGGTGTTGGATTATTTCTTCGCTGTTCATATTACTGGCCGATTGCCCCCACCATCACCCCCCGCACCTCCAACAACGCAACCACTTCACCCACACACTCCTCCACACTCCGCTCCCCGGTCTTAACGACAAGGTCAGCATTTTGCGGCGTTTCGTAGGGTGAGGAAATGCCGGTGAAGTCGGGGATTTCGCCTTTTCGGGCGCGTTGGTATAAGCCCTTGATGTCGCGTTGTTCGCAGATGTCCAGCGGGCAGTCGCAGAAGACCTCGATGAAATCCTCGGCGTTGTCCACCATCATCCGCACCCGCCGCCGGTCCACGCGAAACGGCGAGATGAAGGCGGTCAGCACCACCAGCCCGCTTTCCACGAACAGGCGCGCCATCTGCCCGATGCGCCGAACATTCTCCGCGCGGTCGGCTTCGGAAAAGCCGAGGTCGCCGCACAATCCGTGGCGGACGTTGTCGCCGTCGCACACAAACGTCCGGCAGCCCCGGCGGTGCAGCGCCTCCTCAACCGCGTGCGCGAGCGTGGACTTTCCGCTGCCGGACAAGCCGGTAAACCACAGAATGACGCCGCGATGCCCGTTCTGCCGCTCGCGCCGCTTGCGCGTGACGGTGGCGTGATGCCAGACGGTGTGGGGTGATTTGCTCGCGCCGGTCATTGCGGGTTGGCTAGCAAGTGTAATTCATTCCGAGCCGCCCGCCGTCGACATAAATGGTCTCGCCGGTGATATAGGCGGCTTTGTCGGAGGCGAGAAACGCGACCACCTCGCCGATTTCACGCGGCGAGCCGAGGCGCTTCAACGGCGTGCGCGACATCATTCTCTGCATGGCTTGCGGGTCGTCGTTGATGCCCGCCAGCATCGCGGTGTCAATCGAGCCGGGACCCACCGCATTGACGCGAATCCGATGCGGCGCCAGCGCCAGCGATGCCGCCTTGGTCATCTGCATGATGCCGCCCTTGCTCGCGCAATAAGCGACGATGGACGGTATGGCGACCACGGCGTTGATAGAAGACATATTGACGATCGAGCCGGCGATTTTATTGGCGACCATGGATTTGCCCGCGCGCTGCAGCGCCAAAAACGCGCCGGTGAGATTGACGTCAATCACCTTTTGGAAGTCCGCAAGCGGCGTCTCCAAAAAATCGCAAGGCAAGGCGATGCCGGCGTTGTTCACCAGCACCGACAGCGGACCGAGTTCGGCGTCAATGTGGTCGAACAAGTCGTTTATCGCCGCCGGGTCACCCATATCACAAACCAACCCGACCGCGCCCCCGCCCAGTTTCCGCGCAGCCGCAACCACCCCCTCTTCATCCAAATCCACCAAAACCACCCGCCCCCCCTCCCGAGCCAACGCCTCCCCACACCCCAACCCAATCCCCCGCGCCCCACCGGTAACCAGCGCAAGTGTTTTAGTTTTCATTTGGTTTTGTCCGTTGTTGTTTGTTCGGGGGGGTATTTTCTGCCGTTTGGGACAAAAGTGGTGGGCCCGGTAGGATTTGAACCTACGACCAACGGATTATGAGTCCACTGCTCTGACCACTGAGCTACGGGCCCCCCATGCGCCCAGGGTGTGGTTAGCGGCGTTCGTCGGGGGTGTTGTCGAGGAAACTGCGTAGGTGTTCGGAGCGGCTTGGGTGGCGCAGTTTTCGCAGGGCTTTTGCTTCTATTTGGCGGATGCGCTCGCGCGTGACGTCGAATTGTTTGCCGACTTCTTCCAGCGTGTGGTCGGTGTTCATGCCGATGCCGAAGCGCATTTGCAACACCTTGGCTTCGCGCTCGGTGAGCGAGCCGAGCACTTCCTGAGTGGCGTTTTTCAAGCCCGAACTGGTGGCGATGTCGATCGGAGACGCGATGTTTTTGTCCTCGATAAAATCGCCCAAATGCGCGTCTTCGTCGTCGCCGATGGGCGTCTCCATTGAAATCGGCTCTTTGGCAATCTTCAACACTTTGCGCACCTTCTCTTCGGGCAACTCCATCTCCTTGGCAAGTTCCTCGGGCAACGCTTCGCGCCCCTTCTCCTGCAAGATTTGGCGCGACACGCGGTTGAGTTTGTTGATGGTCTCAATCATGTGCACCGGGATGCGGATGGTCTTCGCCTGGTCGGCAATCGAGCGCGTAATCGCCTGGCGAATCCACCACGTGGCGTAGGTGGAAAACTTATACCCGCGGCGGTATTCAAACTTGTCCACCGCCTTCATCAAGCCGATGTTGCCCTCTTGAATCAGGTCGAGGAATTGCAGGCCGCGGTTGGTGTATTTTTTGGCGATGGAGATGACCAGCCGCAGGTTGGCTTCCACCATTTCCTTCTTCGCGCGGCGCGCTTTCGCCTCGCCGATGGACAGTTTGCGGCTCAAGTCTTTGAGTTGGTCGATGCCCAAGCCCGCCTTGCGCCGGCACTCCATCAGGTGGCGGAAGCATTCGCTCACTTGCTCGCGCAACGTCCTGAGTTTGTCGGCTTCATCCGGGCTGGCTTTAATCAGTTTGTCGAACCAGTTGGGGGCGTGTTCATAGCCGTTGAAATGCGCGAGGAAACGCTCGTTCGGCACCTTGCCGTAGGTGACGCAGTAGCGCGCGATTTTGTGTTCGTATTGTTGAACCTGGTCCATACTCTCGCGCAGCGTCGCCGACAGCAGCGCGAGTTTGGCGGGGGCGAATTTCATCTGCAGAAATTCGTTGCTCAGCGTGGTGCGATTTTTCAACGCCAGTTTGCTGTCGATGCCGCGTTTTTCCCACGCATTCTCAAGCGCGCGCCACGTCCGGCGCATGCGCCTGAAGCGGGCGATGGCGTCATCCAGTTCGGGTCCGTTGGACAACTCCTCCTCTTTTTTCGCGGCGTTCTGCCCCGGCTTGCCCGGCGTGGCGACGGTTTCATCGTCGAGCGCGTTGAGTTCCATAAAATCGACAATCACATCGGTCAGTTTGGTCTTGCCGGCTTCAATGTCGGCTGCCAAATCCAGCAACCGCCGAATCGCGCGCGGCGCCAGCGCGACCGCCTGAGCGCTCTGGCGGTTGCCCGCCTCGATGCGTTTCGCCAGCGCAATCTCATCCTCCCTGGTCAGCAATTCCACCGTGCCCATCTCGCGCATATACATCCGCACCGGGTCGGTGGTGCGCCCAAACTCGCTCTCCACCGCGGTCTTGAGCGCCGTGCCAACCTCCTCGGCGACCTCCTCGTCCTCCGGGTTGTCGCGCTTGAGCGTCATGCTGTCAATATCGGGCGCCTTGTCCACCACCTCGATGCCCATGTCGTTAATCATATTGACCACGACCTCAATCTGGTCGGTGTCGTGCATGTTCTCCGGCAAGTGGTCATTAATCTCCGCATAGGTCAAAAACCCCTGCGCCTTGCCCTTGAGCACCAGTTTTTTCAAATCAGACTGCGGCTGGTCACTACTCGCGGCCACCACCGCCTCGACGGTTTGCGTGTTGTTGCTCATGAAATCGACCTCAAAAAATAACGCCGGACGCGGAAACGCCCGCCGGACGCGCTGTGCTGGAATGCGGCGGCGGATTGTAGCACAGGTTGTTGGCACAAAGGGTGAATTCCACCATCACCCTCTCCGAGCATCCAACAACTCCTTCAACTCCCGCTCAAGTGCCCGCCTCTCATCACCCGCCGGCACCCCTCGCCTTAGTTCTTCAATCAACCACAACCGCCGATGCTCAATATGGTTCTCAAGCAAGCGGCCAAGTGTATCGTTGAACTGCGACACCAGCGCCTCCTGGTCAATCAGATTAGAGCGAGTCGCCAGTTTTTCAAGGTAGGTATGGCTTTGCTCGGTGCGGAACGACTCCAGCAGGCGCGCTGTTGTCACCTCGGGGTCTCGTGTGATTTTGTCGATTAAGCCGAGCAGAATGTCCGCGCCGCGCTCGTTCAGTTGTTTCAGGGATGCCGGGTCGGGAATGGTGGCCGCCAGTTCCGGGTTCTGCAGCAGCAGGCTGATGGCGAGCGCCAGTGGGGAGAGTTGCCCCGGCTGCAGGGGCTTGCGTTGCCCCGCGCCGCGCCCGCGCGTCCACGCTGACCGCGCCCCCTGCGCTTGATGCGTCTCAATTTGATGCGCCGACAAACCGGTCTCCGTGCTCAGGCGTCCCGACAACATCTCCCGCAGCGTGCCCGCCGGCAGTTGTGAAATCATCGGTTTGGCGAGGGCGACCAATCCGGCTTTGCCGGCGGTGGTCGCCATGTCAACCTGCTCCAGCAAGGTGGCGAATAGGAACTCCTCAAGCGGCGACGCGCGCGCAACCCGCGCGGCAAATCCGTCCGCCTGCTCGGCGCGCACCACGCTGTCCGGGTCCTCGCCGTCGGGCAGAAACAGGAAGCCGGCGCGCCGCCCGTCGTGCATTTCCGGCAGCGCCGCCTGCATCGCCTTCCACGCGGCGGCGCGCCCGGCGCGGTCGCCGTCGAAGCAAAACACGATTTCCGGCGCCAACCGGAACAGCCGCTGCAGGTGGGTGCGCGTGGTCGCCGTGCCGAGCGTGGCGACCGCGTTGCCGACGCCGAACTGCGCCAGGCTGACCACATCCATATAGCCCTCCACCACGATGCTGCGCCCGGCGTTGCCGATTTCCCGCCGCGCGCGGTGCAGCCCGTAGAGTTCCGTGCCTTTGTGGAATAGCGGGGTTTCCGGGGAGTTGAGGTATTTTGGCTCGCCCTCGCCGAGGATGCGCCCGCCGAAGGCGACCACCCGCCCGCGATGGTCTTCAATGGGGAAAATCACGCGGTTGCGAAAGCGGTCGTATAGCGATTTTTCGGGCGACTTCTCAGCCGACTTGTCGCGCCGCGCAAGCAGCCCCGCCTTCAACAGTTGTTGCCGCCGCAAATCGCTGTCGCCGAGCGCGGTGGCGAGCGCGTCCCAGCCGTCCGGCGCATAGCCGATGCCGAAACCGGCGGCGATGCGCCCGTCCAGCCCGCGCCCTTTGAGATAGGCAATCGCATGTTTCGCGCGCGGCTCGCGCAGTTGCCGCTGAAACCAGCGATTGGCCTCCTCAACCATCTCAAGCAACGGCGCCGGCGACGCCTCACCCCCGCCCGCCGCCCGCCCGCCCGCCCGCGGCACCTGCAACCCGACCCCTTCCGCCAACTCCTCCACCGCCTCAACAAACCCCAAATTGGCATACTTCATCAAAAAGCCAATCGCCGTCCCATGCTCGCCGCACCCGAAGCAATGATAAAACTGCTTCGCCGGGCTGACCGTAAAAGACGGCGTCTTCTCCTCGTGAAACGGACAACAAGCCTGATACTCCCGCCCCTTCCGAGCCAACGGCACCCGCTGGTCGATAACATCCACAACATCAACCCGCGCCAAAACCTGGTCAATAAAACCCGTCGGTATTCTGCCTGCCATTGGAAGATTGTACTCCAACTTGTGGGGGGCTTTCTTGGTAGGTGCTTTGCAGGCTGGCGCGAAACCCCCTACTCCGTCATTTCCGCTGGACCAGCCTGTGTAAAAACTCTCCGCATATCGAAAGGGTGGGAAAATTTTTCATGCGCCGCTTTATTTTTGGAGTTTTTACACTGCCTGTGGACGCGGGAATCCAGTCGTCCATGGACGGCAAACTATCATCACCTCCCACGCCTACCGTGCCACCGACAAAAAGACGCTGGATTCCCGCTCAAAAGACTGCGGGAATGGCGTTGTTTGGGCTCAGCGCTAACCTTAGGGAGATTCCCGAGGACGCAAAGTGTCCGTAAGCCGCCGCTTAAAAGAAAAAGCGCGGCGGCAACGGTCACTAACGCTCGAGAATGACGGGTGGTAGTCGAATGACGAAGCGGGGGGAATGCCGAAGTAGGGGAGAATGACGTGTAATAAAAGAAATGGCGGAGAGCGAGGGATTCGAACCCCCGGACCTGTTACAGTCAACGGTTTTCAAGACCGCCGCATTCGACCGCTCTGCCAGCTCTCCGGTGTGGCGCGCTCGGCGGTGGCGCCGGGCGGCAACGCGGATTATAGCGAAAGCGCGCGGGTGATGCCACGCTTGCGGGTGGCGTCCGGCGTTGATGTGGCGCGTGGAACTCTGCGGCGATTGCTGGTATGTTCCCCTGATGTCCGCCCCGCCCCGCCTTGCCAGCGCGTTGCTTGACGCGGCGGGCGCTGTCCGCCACGGGTTTTATGGGCGCCGGGGCGGCGTGTCCGCGGGGGTTTTCGCTTCGCTGAATGGCGGGCGTTTGTCCGGCGACCGCCCGGCATTGGTCCGCGCCAATCTCGCGCGGGTGGCGGACGACCTCGGTGGCGCGCGCCTCTTCACCAACCGGCAAGTCCACGGCGCGCGGGTGCGCATCATCACCGCCGCCACCGACCCCGACGAGCCGTTCGAGGGCGACGGCATGGTCACGCGCGAAGCCGGGTTGTGCCTGGGCGTGCTGGCGGCGGACTGCGCGCCGGTGCTGTTCGCCGACCCGCCCGTCATCGGCGCCGCCCACGCCGGCTGGCGGGGCGCGTTGCTGGGCGTGACCGACGCGGTCATCGGGGAAATGACGCGACTGGGCGCGCGCCCGGAGCGCATCGTGTGCGCCATCGGTCCGGCGATTCAGGCGCGCTCATACCGGGTCGGGGCGGAGTTGGTCGCGCGCTTCCGCGCGGAGTCGCCGTTTCCGTGCGAAGACTGTTTTCACCGGGAGCCAACCGCAGCCGGCGAGCGCCACCACTTCGATTTGCCGCGCTATCTGCGGCTGCGCATTGCGCGGGCGGGAATCGCGGCAATCGACACGCTCGCCGACGACACCTTCCGGGACGAAGCGCGGTTTTTCAGTTACCGCCGAAGTTGTCAGCGCGGCGAAGCCGACTACGGTCGCCAAATCAGCGCAATCGCATTGCCCCCGCTTTGACCGTGACCGGTATGCCGGCACACCTCAGTTAACCGTATAATCGCGCCCCGCCCGCCACTCGCCCGTTCATGCGCAACCTCAGCGACCACGCCCTCCGCGACCAAATCCAACTTCGCCGCACTTTCGCCATCATCTCGCACCCCGATGCGGGCAAGACCACCCTGACCGAGCAGTTGCTTCAGTCCGGCGGCGCGATTCGGCTGGCGGGCACGGTCAAGGCGAGCAAGAGCGCGCGTTACGCCACTTCGGACTGGATGGAGTTGGAGAAGCAGCGCGGCATTTCGGTGACTTCTTCGGTGATGCAGTTCACCTACAAGGAGCGCGTCGTCAACCTGCTCGACACCCCCGGCCACGCCGATTTCTCCGAAGACACCTACCGCACCTTGACGGCGGTGGACTCGGCGTTGATGGTCATCGATATCGCCAAAGGGGTCGAGCAGCGCACCGTCAAACTGATGGAAATCTGCCGCCTGCGCGACACGCCCGTCATGACCTTCATCAACAAAATGGACCGCGAAGGGCGCGACCCCATCGACGTCATGGACGAGGTGGAGCAGGTGCTGAAAATCAACTGCGCGCCGATGACCTGGCCCATCGGCTCGGGCAAGACCTTCGTCGGCGTCTACCGGCTGTATGACGGCGTCGTCCATCTGTTGGCCGGGCGCGGCGGGCGGCGCGAAGACCTGCTCATTGCGGGGCTCGGTAACCCCGAGGTGGACGCCGCCCTCGGCGACCTGGCGGTGCAACTGCGCGACGAGGTGGAGTTGCTCAAAGGCGCGGGCGATGAATTCGACCGCGCGGCGTATCTCGCCGGCGCGCTGACGCCGGTGTTCTTCGGGTCGGCGCTGAACCGCGCCGGCACGGATGAGTTGATGGACAACTTCGTCGACCTCGCGCCACCGCCGCGCGCGCGCGCCGCGGAAACCCGCTCGGTGGACGCAACCGAAAACCGCTTCACCGGATTCGTGTTCAAAATCCAAGCCAATATGGACCCGGCGCACCACGACCGCATCGCCTTTCTGCGGGTGACTTCGGGGCGGTTCGACAAGGGCATGAAAATGCGGCATGTGCGCGCCGGAAAAACCATGACCGTGCACAACGCGCGCACCTTCATGGCCGACCGCCGCGAGCAGGCGGCGCACGCCTGCGCCGGGGATATTCTCGGCCTGCACAACCACGGCGCCATCCGCATCGGCGACACCTTCAGCGAGGGCGAGGAACTGAAATTCACCGGCATCCCCAACTTCGCCCCCGAGTTGTTCCGCCGCGTGCGGCTGGCGGACCCGCTGCGCGCCAAAGCGCTGCACCGCGGCGTGCTCCAGTTGAGCGAAGAAGGCGCGGCGCAGGTGTTCCGCCCGCTACTCGGCAACGACCTGATTCTCGGCGCGGTCGGCGTTTTGCAATTCGAAGTGGTCGCCCACCGCCTCAAAACCGAATACGGGGTCGCCTGCACATTCGAAGCCGTCGCGGTCTCCACCGCACGCTGGGTCTATTTCCCCGACACCCAAACGGAAAGCGACTTCCGCCGAAAAAACGAACAAAACCTCGCCCTCGACAGCCTAAACGCCCTAACCTACATCGCCCCCAACCGCGCCAACCTACAACTCAGCATAGAACGCTGGCCCAAAGTCCAATTCCGCGCCACGCGGGAGTTTTGATAGGTTGCAAGTCGTCATTCTCGAACGGTAGAAAATAACCCATAACCCGTCATTCTCGAGCGTTAGTGTCCGTTGCCGCCGCGCCTTTTCTTTTAAGCGGCGGCTTACCGGACACTTGCGTCCTCGGGAATCTCCCTAAGACTGGCGCTGAGTTCAAACAACGCCATTCCTGCAGTCTTTTGAACGGGAACAGTGTCTTAGTGTCGCTCCGTTCAAGACCACGCCAAACGGGACGAGATTCCCGAGGTCGTAAGTGTCCGTAAGCCGCCGCAAGAAGAAGCGCGGCGGCAAACGGACACTAACGCTCGAGAATGACGAAGTAGTAGTTGGGGGTCGCGCGGCGAGTGAGGTGGCGGGTTGCGCGGCGGGTGGGGTGGGGGGGATGTTGCGGTGTTGTTTGGTGTCCGCGGGTCTCTAATTTCCCTCGAAAAGGGGTTGAAATTGGCGGAGATGTCCGTATACTTCTGCGGAACTTGTGGTGAAGAAAGCGCGTTTTGCCATATTTGCCACACGCACAACGGCAACGGAGCGAGGGCTAACCGCCCGACACAACCAGAAACCATGTCCAGAATTTCATTATTCCGGTCGCGGTCGCTTGGCAGGCTGACCGTGTTGCTGGCGGGCCTGCTGTTGCCGGTGGCGGGCAACTTGGCGGGGTTGGCCGCTGACGCCACCCCCACCACCGACGTCGCCCCCGCTACCACCACCACCAACGTCGCCACCGCTACCACCTCCACCATCACCGCCGCCACTACCGCCACCGCCGACGTCGCCACCACCCCCGCTACCACCGCCGACGTCGCCACCGCCGACATCGCTACCGCCACCACCCCCACCAACACCCGCGACCTCGTCTGTCTCGCGATGAACATCTACCACGAAGGGCGGGGTGAGTCGGTTCGGGGGCAGGCGGCTATTGCGGCGGTTACTATGAATCGGGTGCGTAGCGGGCGTTATCCTGACCGTGTTTGCGAGGTGGTGTGGCAGCGCAAGCAGTTTAGTTGGACGCGGCTCCCGCCTCGTTATTACACCATCAGGGACGGGCGGGCTTGGCAGCGGGCGATGGTTGTCGCCGAGTTGTTCTTGAAAGGCGCGCGGATGGCGCTGGTGGGCGATGCCATGCATTATCATACGGTGGATGTGCAACCGGATTGGAGCAAGAACAGCCGGCTGGTCGCGCTCATCGGCGGCCATCTCTTTTACACGCTTTAGCCGCCCGCCTCAGACAGTGGCAGTGGCGGTGGCGGCGGCGCGCGGCGCGGCGATGACGGCATGACCCTGATTGCGGCGGTGCAGACCACCTCCGGCGACGACATTGACCGCAACCTCGAGGCGGTCGCCGGGTATGTTGAAACCGCCGGGTCCGAGGGCGCGGAACTGGTGGCGTTGCCGGAGTGCTTTGCGTTGATGCCGAAAGGTAAGCGGCGGTTGCGCGCGTGCGCGGAAGTCCATGGCGCGGGGGGCGAGGGGAAAATCCAGCGGTTTCTGGCGCGGCTGGCGCGCCGGGCGGGCATCTGGATTATCGCCGGCACGCTGCCGATTCGCAGCGATGACCCGGCGCGCATCTTCAACACGCTACTGGTCTATGACGACCACGGCGCCAACGTGGCGCGCTACGACAAAATCCACCTGTTCGACATGGCGCTGTCCGAGGCGACCGTGGCCGGCGGCGAAGCGCATCGGGAGTCGGACTACACGATGCCGGGCGATGCGTGCGTGGTGCAGGACACCCCGGCGGGCGCGGTCGGGCTGACGGTCTGCTACGACCTGCGCTTCCCGGAACTCTACCGCAAACTGTCCGCGCTGGGCGCCACCAGTCTGGTCGTGCCTTCCGCATTCACCGCCGCCACCGGCGCGGCGCACTGGACGACGCTGCTGCGCGCCCGCGCGATTGAGAACTGCTGCTATGTGATTGCGCCGGCGCAGACCGGCAGGCACAGCAATGGCCGACAAACTTACGGGCATAGCCTTATAATCGGACCTTGGGGCGAGGTGCTGGCGGAACGCAAAACCGCGCCGGGGGTGTTGTTTGCCGAGATTGACGGCGGCAAACTCGAGCGGATTCGCGCGCAACTGCCGTGCCTGTCGCATCGTCGCCCCGACTTGTTTGCCTGAGTGCCTGAGCGTCTGAGCGCCGGCGACCGGGCAACCCAACTGAACTTGAACTCACCATAAAGGCTTAGCGATGCCGGAACTGCTGCAAGACGTCAGAAATACTTTGCTTGAACCCGCCGGAATCGGCGACCGCGAAATCGACCAGGTGCTGGGCCGGTTGATGGGCGCGCAAATAGACTATGCGGATTTGTATTTTCAATATTCGCGCCGCGAGTCCTGGTCGCTTGAAGAGGGCACGGTCAAGTCCGGCAGCCACGGCATCGAGCAAGGCGCGGGGGTGCGCGCGGTCAGCGGCGACAAGACCGGCTTCGCGTATTCGGATGAACTGATTCTGCCGGCGCTGTCCGACGCCGCCGGCGCGGCGCGCTCAATCGCGCGCAACCCGTCGGCGTTGGCGACCTCGGCGGGCGCCGCAATCAAACGGCGTGGCGGCGGCGGCGCGATGTTATACCCGCCGGTCGACCCGCTCGGGTCGTTGCGCGATGATGAAAAGGTCGCGCTGATTCGGCGCGTTGAAAAAATCGCGCGCGACGCCGACCCGCGCGTGAGCGAGGTGATGGTCAACCTGGCGGCGGTGCAAGATGTGATTTTGGTGGCGCGCGCGGACGGGCTGCTGGCGGCGGACATTCGCCCGCTGGTTCGCCTGAATGTGACCGTCATCGTCGAGCAAAACGGCCAGCGCGAGCAGGGCGCTTCGGGCGGCGGCGGGCGCTACGACTACGGCTATTTGACCGACCCAAACCGCGCCGACGAATACGCCCGCGACGCGGTCAGGCAGGCGCTGACGCAACTGCAAGCGAAGGAAGCGCCGGCGGGCGAGATGACCGTGGTGCTGGGACCCGGCTGGCCCGGCATCCTGCTGCACGAAGCCATCGGCCACGGCTTGGAGGGCGACTTCAACCGCAAGGGAACCTCGGCATTCAGCGGGCGCATCGGCGAGAAGGTGGCGTCCGAGTTGTGCACCGTGGTCGATGACGGCGCCATCGAAAACCGCCGCGGCTCGCTTTCCATCGACGACGAGGGCGAGCCGACCGGGCGCACCGTGCTGATTGAAAACGGCATACTGAAAGGCTACATGCAAGACCAACTCAACGCGCGCCTGATGAAAATGGCGCCCACCGGCAACGGGCGGCGCGAGTCTTTCGCGCACCTCCCGATGCCGCGAATGACCAACACCTACATGCTGGGCGGGCGCCACGACCCGCAAGAAATCATCGCCTCGGTGGACGACGGGCTATACGCGGTTAACTTCAGCGGCGGGCAGGTTGACATCACCTCGGGCAAGTTTGTCTTTTCCGCATCGGAAGCGTACCGCGTGGAGCGCGGCAAGGTGACCTATCCGGTCAAGGGCGCGACTCTGATTGGCAACGGTCCCGACGTGCTCACGCGCGTCTCGATGCTGGGCGACGACATGGCGCTCGACTCCGGCGTCGGCGTGTGCGGCAAGGAGGGGCAGAGCGTGCCGGTGGGGGTCGGCCAGCCGACCATGAAAATCGACCGCCTGACCGTCGGCGGCGTGGCGGTCTGATGCGCGCCTGGGACCCGGCGCCGACCGACGCCGTAGAGCGCAAAATCGTCGAGGTCGCCGACATCGCGCTGGCGCAGGCGCGCGAGCAAGGCGCGTCGATGGCGGAAGCCGGCGTGGGGCAGGACCAGGGAATGTCGGTGACGGTGCGCAACGGCGAGGTGGAAACGGTCGAACACAACCGCGACAAGAGCCTGGGGGTGACGGTCTATTTCGGCCACCACAGCGGCAGCGCCAGCACCACCGACTTCACCGAGGACGCGATTCGCCGGAGCGTCGCCTCGGCATGCAACATCGCCAAATTCACCGAGCAGGACGACTGCAACGGCCTCGCCGAGCGCGACCTGCTGGCGACCGATTTCCCCGACCTCGACCTGCACCACCCGTGGCAGGTGACGATGGAGCAAGCCATCGACCTCGCCACCGACTGCGAGCGCGCGGCGCTCGGCTTTGACGCGCGCATCAGCAACACCGAGGGCGCCACGATATCGAGCCACCACGGCGTCGATTTATACGCCAACTCCGACGGCTTCAGGGGCTTCGCCCGCGGCAGCCGGCACAGCGCGGTGTGCTCGGTGATTGCCGGCGAGGGCGACGCGATGCAGCGCGAGTATTGGTATGACGCCGCGCGCGATGCCGCCGACCTCGACGCGCCGCGCGCCGTGGGCGAGGAGTCGGCGCGCCGCGCCATACGGCGGCTGGGCGCGAGGAAGGCGCGCACCGGGGAGTATCCGGTCATCTTCGACCCGACGGTCGCCGGCAGCCTGCTGTCGCATCTGGTCAGCGCCATCAGCGGGCCCAACCTGTACCGCAAGGCGTCGTTCCTGCTGGACAAGGCGGGCGAGCAAATCTTCCCCGACTTCATCCGCATCCACGAACAGCCGCACCTGCCGAAGTCCGCCGGCGGCGCGAGTTTTGACGGCGAGGGGGTGGCGACGGCGGCGCGCGACATCGTCACCGACGGCGTGTTGCGGGGCTACGTGCTCAACAGTTACGCGGCGCGCAAACTCAACACCCGCACCACCGCCAACGCCGGCGGCGTGCGCAACCTCGAAATTCAGGCGACCACCGGGGAGGGCTTGGAAGACCTCATCGCGCGAATGGGGCGCGGCTTGGTGGTGAGCGAATTGATCGGCTTCGGCGTCAACACCGTGACCGGCGACTATTCCAGGGGAGCGTTCGGCTTCTGGGTGGACGGCGGCGAGATTCAATATCCGGTGCAGGAGTTCACCATCGCCGGCAACCTTTCGCAAATGTTCAAGCACATCACCGCCGTCGGCGCGGACGTGGATGAACGCCGCAACATTCGCAGCGGCTCAATCGTCATCGACAAAATGACGGTCGGCGGGGAATGACTGGCGCTCGATGGGCGGCAGCAGCGGCTCCAATTCGGTCAGCGCTTTGCGGTAGACGAGTTTTTTGAATTCGACGATGTGCTGCAGCGAGCCCCAGTAGTCGATCCACCGCCACTGGTCGAACTCGGGGGCATCGGAAAAATCGAGGCGCACGCTCGACTCCTGCGAAATCAACTTGAATAAAAACCAGCGCTGCTTTTGACCGCGAAACCGCCGGTGGCGATGGGCGTTGGCGGCGCGCGGAACATCGTAACGCAACCATTTGTCGGTGGCGCCCAGCAAGCGAACATCGTGCGCCGTCAGTCCAATCTCCTCCTGCAACTCCCGAAAAGCCGCCTGCTCCGCCGACTCATTCGGCTTGATGCCGCCCTGAGGAAACTGCCACCCATCATGCCGAACCCGCCGCGCCCACAGCACCTGGCAACGATTGTTACAAACGATGATGCCGACATTCTTACGGTATCCGTCGCGGTCGATGTGATGGTTGTCGTTGGTTGGGGGCATTGGGTGATTGTATTGGGTGGGGTGGTGATAGGCAAGGCTTTTGGGGTTGTGTGGAAAGCCCACCACTTCGTCATTCCAAGTACTCGTCATTCCCAACCACTCGTCATTCACAACAACGTCGTCATTCTCGAGCGTTAGTGTCCGTTGCCGCCGCGCTTTTTCTTTTAAGCGGCGGCTTACCGGACACTTACGACCTCGGGAATCTCCCTCAGGTTGGCACGGTCTTTGTTGGAATTCACGGTAGCCTTAGGGAGATTCCCGAAGGCGATGAAAAATATAGTCGCTGCGCTCCTTATTTTTCTACCGTTCGAGAATGACGGGTATTTATAACTCGTCATTCGAGCGTTAGTGTCCGTTGCCGCCGCGCTTCTTCTTTTAAGCGGCGGCTTACGGACACTTACGTCCTCGGGAATCTCCCTAATACTGGCACGGGCTTTGTTGAAGTCCACGCTAGCCTTAGGGAGATTCCCGAAGGTGATGAAAAATATAGTCGCTATCGCTCCTTATTTTTCTATCATTCGAGAATGACGAAGTTGGCGCTCCCTATTTTTCTATCGTTCGAGAATGACGGGCTTTTTGTTGGGTGGTTTTGTTAGGCGTCTGGGGCTGGGGTGGGTTGCGCGTCTTTGGGTTTGGGCTTGGGGTGTTTGATGTTCAAGAAGAAAGGAGCGGCGATTGCCAGACCGAGAAGCGTAATAATGGGCACGGTGAAGAGTAAAAGCATCACGACCCCTTCCCAAGTGCTTAAATTAAGCATTTGAAACCTCCGTTGCACGTTTGAGTTTGAGCAGGTTCTGGATGGTGAACCCAGCGAAGCACAAGAATACCACAAAAAGCAAGGCGCTACCGGCAAACCCCAAGGTAGTGAAATCAATCGTCATGCCGGGCACTATTGCCGTCGGCACGGACGTTACGGCCTCCGCCTTGGCGATGAACATACCAAATGTGGCGCCAAGCGTAATGGCAAACAGCGCCAGCGCGGCAAACATCATGCGGGAATAAAGCGAAAGGCATTCTTTGGTGTACTCAGTTTCAGTCATTGCGACCTCCCTGTCGGTTGAAAGTTGACGCCAGCATCGGCGATTAGCCGCAGTCTAGGGGCGGCGGGCGGCGGTGTACTGCCGTGCGCGCACTATATCACTTAATCGCCGCCGCCGCCGTGCCCCTGCCGCCGACAGCCTTCCCGGACGCATTTCGCCCTGTATCAATTCCGCCGACAGGGTTGTTTTTTGCGGCAACAGGCTTGTTTACACAAAAAACAACGTTGTTAACGCCCCTCACCCACCGCCAAACCCGTTATTAGTGAAGTTTCTAGCGTAAACACCCCTGTTTTTGGCGTAAACACCACCAAACCGCGCACTATGACAGGGAGAAATTTGCCGACATCCCTGTGTTTCTGCGGTTTGGCGCTTGGAAGGCGGGGGAATGGCGGCGATTTGCTCTTGCCGGCGGTGGCGGGCGAAAAAAGATTGACATCGGCGGGGAAACCGCTATTATCCCGCCCGTCAAGATGTACACAAAGAACCCGCTCGTCGGGTTGCCTGCTTAATACAACAGCGTTTTTACTGCCCGCTCGGCGCCTTGCCGTGCGGGGCGAATCAGCAGGAATTTCACTTTCTTTGTGTGATCTTGACAACGGCCCGACGTCGATGGCGTCGGGATTTGTCAATGAATCACATCCCGGAGGGGTGAAATGAAAACAGCGAGTAAAGCGTCTGGTGGTTTTTCCACGCTACTGAAACTGGTTATGGCAATGGCTTTCGTCTTGGCCAGTGTGAGTGTTTATGGAAGCCATTTCAGCGGTGATTTATTTTATGATCATTTCGACGAAAAAATGCCAGGGCAGAGCCTGACTAATGGAGACATAGCCAGGTTAGTAGCCTACGGTAGTCTTGCGGAACTGCGGGAATTTCTGGATAGCCAAAAGGATAATCCCGACAAAATAAACCCAACTGCTCTCCTGTCTCAATTTCCCATATGTTCGGAGTTCGGGGGTGGTGGTATAGTGCCTGAGAAAGTCAAGTTATTATTTTCTTACGGCGCTGATCCAAACACGAAAACATTTAGGATCGGTAGGACCTTTGGTTACAGTCTCCCCGAAAAGATTGAAAGTAGGATCTCGACACAGCACCATAATATGAGGACATTTCCGGAGGACGGTGACGATGATCGCCATCACGCTTGTATCAATGAATACAAAGAGGTAATGTCGGTCGTTGCAAACGCCGACCAATACATGAACACCGCCCTCACCGGCGGTAGCACCGGCAGCGGCGGTTCTTCGACAAGCGGCAACGCAACAAGCCCCCGGGTAAAAAAATCCGGCGAATACGGCGCAGTCGCAAAGGAAGTGATACAGGATGACGGCGACACCGACACCAGCAGCGTCATTGCGGTCGGCAACAACAGTTTGGAAGAAGCCAAAGCCGATGCGCTTGAAAGATGTAACGACTTGTTTGACAAGTGTGAAATAGCGATTTCATTTCGCAATAACTGCGGCGCAGTGGCAATCACTTCTGAGGGCGATTTTTATGCAACCTCCGGTTCAACCCGGGACGCGCTTGAGAAGAAAGTGGTGGAGGTCTGCAACAGAAGAGCCGACCCGCGAATATGCGCTTTGTCAAATATCGCGTGCGCTACTGAGTGAAACAATCCGGCGGCGGGAGCAGTCTCGCCGTTCCACAATTATCAATTAAGAGGACAAAACCGTGGACAATGAAACAATGAAGCAAAAAAGAGAGAGACTTTGGAAACTCACCAAGGTAATTATCCGTGATGCGGTAATTGAGAAAACTTTTTGGGCTATTCTCATCGTTTTCGGGCTGGGACTATATTACATTTTGACAGAGCATGTCCCGAATCCTTTTGGGAGTGGATAGCGTTATTTTTGCTATTAACAATTTTCATCGCTCTCGGGAATCTTCCTAAGGCTAGCGTGGACTTTGTTGAAGACCGTGCCAACCTTAGGGAGATTCCCGAGGACGCAAGTGTCCGTAAGCCGCCGCTTAAAAGAAAAAGCGCGGCGGCAACGGACACTAACGCTCGAGAATGACGAAGTTGGGACGCTCCCTATTTTCTACCGTTCGAGAATGACGAATAACTACTCAAGCCCAAAAGCAAGCCCGACCCAATCAAATCCAGAATCCCCACTAGCCAGAAACCGAGGGTTAAGGATATTCGGTTTGTTGTATATGAGAGGCTGCCCGGCGAGGTTTGTTAGGCGACCGCCGGCGGACTCCAGGACGCATTGCGCCGCCGCCGTGTCCCATTCCGAGGTTGGCGCCAGTCGGGGGTAGATGTCCGCCAGCCCTTCCGCCACCAGACAGATTTTCAGGGAGCTGCCCATGCCGGTCACCTCGACCTCCTCGACCTCGCGGGCAAGGCGCGCGCGGTAGGTTTCGACCGCCGCCGTGGCGTGCGAGCGGCTGGTCACCATGATGGCTTTTTCGCGGTTGAATTGTTTCACCCGGATGGGCGCCGGCTTGCCGTCGGCGCCGCGCTTGAACGCCCCCGCCCCCACTCCGGCGGTGGCGGCGGCGGCATAGAAACTGACGCCCTTGACCGGCGCATACACCACCCCCATGACCGGGCGGTTGCCCTCGATCAACGCGATGTTGACCGTGAATTCATCGCTGCGCTTGACGAATTCCCGCGTGCCGTCGAGCGGGTCGACCAGCCAGTAGCGCTTCCATTGGCGGCGCTGTGCGAGCACGGTTGCATCGGACTCTTCGGACAGAACCGGAATGCCGGGGTCAAGCCGCCGCAGCCGTTGGTCGATGAGGTCGTGCGCGCGCCGGTCGGCAAGGGTCAGCGGCGAGCCGTCATCCTTCACCGCCACCTCAAACTCGCCCGCATACACATCCAGAATTTCCGCGCCCGCATCGATGGCGATTGCGACCACTTGTTGCAGCGCGTCTTTCACGCCGGCAGGCTCTTCTCCAGCAAGAGCAATGCCAGCAACACGCGCGCGTCGTTCACTTGCGGATGCCGGTATAGTTGCGGCAACTCGGCGAGCGGCCACTCCACCTGCTCCAACGGCTCGGCTTCATCGCCTTGGAGTTGGTGCGGATACAATTCGGTGGCGACGAACAGGTGCGCGACAAAATCGGTATATGCCGGGGCGCTGTCAACGGCGCGCAGGAAGGTCAGTTTGTTGGCGCCGAAACCGATTTCCTCCTTGAGCTCCCGCAACGCCGCCTGCTGCGGCGACTCGCCGGGGTCGATGCGCCCCTTGACGAAGCCCAGTTCATAGCGCTCCGTGCCGGCGGCGTATTCGCGCACCATAATCATCGAGTCGGCGGCGTTGATGGCAATCACCATGACGATGCCGCCGCCACCGCTGTGCAGTCGCTCAAAGGTCACTTCGTTGCCGTTGGAAAAGCGCAAGTCAACTTCTTCAATCGTGAACAGCCGGCTCTCGGCAATCACCGAGTGCGATAAGATGTCGGGTTTTTGTCGCATGGGTTATGTCGGTCTCACAAGCGGCGGTCTCACGGGCGGCGTGGGCGGCGGGAAAGTACGCGATGATGCCCACAAAACGGCTTGTGCGCAAATGCCCGACTTCTGAGAAAATCGCATCATGCAAACTCCCGGCGCGTTGACAGGCGGCGCTTCGACTTCCCCGCCGACTTCCCCGCTGAGGCGCTACCAGCAACGGGTCGCCGCCGGCGAACTTCGCGCCGACCGCGCCCAGTTGGCGGCCATCAGGCAACTCAACACCTTGCACAAGGCGCTCGTGTCCGGCAAACCGGCGTGGATGGCGCGCGTGCTGAGGCGGCGCAACCCGTGCCGCGGCATCTATTTGTGGGGCGGGGTCGGCACCGGCAAGACCCTGCTGATGGACATGTTCTTCCGCGCGCTTCCCGAGGGGCTCGCCAAGCGCATCCACTTCCATCGCTTCATGCAATCGGTGCACGCCGCCAAAAACCGCATCCGCGACCGCCGCGACCCGCTGGCGATTATCGCATCGCAACTGGCGGATGAGCACCGGGCGTTGTGTCTGGATGAGTTTTCGGTCACCGACATTACCGACGCGATGATATTGTCGGGGCTGCTGCACCGGTTGTTCGCCCACGGTGTCGCCGTGGTGACGACCTCCAACACCCACCCCGACGACCTTTACCGGGACGGACTGCAGCGGCAGCGATTTATGCCCGCCATTGAACTCATCAAGGCGCAGACGCGCATCGTGATGGTCGATGGCGGCAACGACTACCGCATGGACACCCTCAAACTCGAAGCGCTATACCACATTCCGCACGACGACACGGCGGCGCGTGCGCTCAAGCAGAGTTTTATCCGCCTAGAAGGCAACCTCGGCGACCCCAAAGACAGCTTGCTGTTGTCGGGACGCGAAGTCGCCATCATCGCCGCCGGGCGCGGCACGGTGTGGTTCAGTTTTGACGCGCTATGCAACACCAACCGCTCGCAAGTGGATTACATCGAGTTGTCAAAACGCTTCCACACGGTCATCCTCTCCGACATCCCCGCGCTCGGCGCCGACGAAGATGACTCGGCCCGGCGGCTGATCGAGTTGGTCGATGAATTGTATGACCGCGGGGTCAACCTAATCGCCTCAGCCGCCCACCCGCCGGCAGACCTATACACCGGCACACGCCTGCAACAACCCTTCAAACGAACCGCCAGCCGCTTGCGAGAGATGGGCTCCGCCGAGTATCTGGCGCGACCGCATTTGTTGTAGTTGTTTGGGGGTTTTTGGTTACTCGTCATTCTCGAGCGTTAGTGTCCGTTGCCGCCGCCCCCCACTTCGTCATTCTCGAGCGTTAGTGTCCGTTGCCGCCGCGCTTCTTCTTTTAAGCGGCGGCTTACGGACACTTACGTCCTCGGGAATCTCCCTAAGACTGGCACGGGCTTTGTTGAAATTCACGGTAGCCTTAGGGAGATTCCCGAAGGCGATGAAAAATATAGTCGCTAGCGCTCCTTATTTTTCTATCGTTCGAGAATGACGGGTATTTATAACTCGTCATTCTCGAGCGTTAGTGACCGTTGCCGCCGCGCTTTTTCTTTTAAGCGGCGGCTTACGGACACTTGCGTCCTCGGGAATCTCCCTAAGATTGGCACGGGCTTTGTTGAAATTCACGGTAGCCTTAGGGAGATTCCCGAAGGCGATGAAAAATATGGTCGCTGACGCTCCCTATTTTTCTATCGTTCGAGAATGACGAAGTAGGGAATCTCCCTCAGACTGGCACGAACCAAAAAAAACCAACATTTTGTGCGAAAACTCACAGATTACACCCACACCGACCACTATGGTGCGCAAGCGAACCCGGATTACAGCTCGGTTGTCGCACGGGAATCCGGCGTAGGCAATACCGCTTGCTTCGGAATTTTTTTATCCATCATGGAGACGCATTATGAATCAGAACATAACTTTGCCCGCAGTCGGGCGCCCTTTTACGCGATTTTTTGAGTTGGCTCAGTTGGCATTGGTTGTTTTGATGCTGACCGCCGTGTCCGGTGTTGCGCCGGCGCAAGACGAGGCGGCTTTGGAAATCGATTCCCTGACCAACCCCCAAATCAACCTCAACACCGCCGGCGCCGAGGCGTTGCAGTATATCCCCGGCATCGGCCCGTCCAGGGCGGCGGACATCATCCGTCTGCGCGAGGAGAAGGGCGGATTCAACGCCGTTGAGGAGTTGTTGCAAGTCCCCGGCATCGGCGAGAAAACCCTGCTGGACATCGCCAAATTCGGCTCGGTCGATAGCGGGGTGTCGATTCTCACCGAGGAAATGGCGGCGAATCCGCCGCGCATGGAGGCATCGGCTGACCCGGAGACGGCGCACGCCGATGAGGCCGCCGCCGGCGGTTAGGCGACCACCGAAACACCCATTGCGACAGGGCTGGCAGGGACGCTGGCCCCCTTTTTTTTATTCGCCCGCCGGCACGCCGAGCGGGTCGTTCGGGTCGATGCCGTCCATGAAGACCTTGCCGCGGTCGCGGTGGGCGACTTGATAGATTAAACCCAGCCAGTTGTTGACCATCGCCTTGCCGGTGTCGGTCCAGGTGTTGTCAATCCACGGCAGCACTTCGGCTTCGGGGAACTCGGGCGGCGTGGTGTTGCCGGCGACGGCGCGCATCGCCCGCTGTTTGTATTCGTTCAACAAGCGCGCCGCCTCGCCGCTGAAATAATTTTCCGGGAACGGGGGATAGTCGCGCGTGCCGTCTATGAAACGACCGACTTCGCGGCGATATTCCTTCAGCAGGCTGAACGAATCGTATTCCGGATGCCCCTGAAAAAAAACGAAACGAAGACCGTCCGGGCTGACGCCGAGATGCAAGTCGGCTTGCTCGCTGTCTGCCAATACCCGCAAACCCGCTTGCTTGAACTGCGCGGCGTTGACTTCATACACATGCGAATGCGGCGCGTCAAAGCGGGTGTTGATGTTGGCGGTCAGCGGATGGGTCTCGGCGGTGATGCGGTTGGAATACACACCCCAGCGTTTTTGCGGCAGCGGATAGCGCTCAAAATTCCACAGCAGCCGCACGATGGCGTGGGTCGCAAGGCACGAACACATCACCGAGCAGACATGCTCGCGCGCCCAGTGAACGACCGCTTCGAGCGGCTCCCAAAAGGGCTCGCGGGTGATGTCCGGTTGCGCCGGGTTGGCGCCGGAGATGATGAGCGCGTCCAACCCCTCGCGCTTGAGTTGGTCGAAATCGCGGTAGTGTTCCTCGATATGCGCGCGCGCCTTTTCGCCGCGCGGAATCGCCGCGAAGGTGAACGGATGCACATAGAACTGGGCGATGCGATTGCACGACCCGACCAGACGCAGAAACTGGCGCTCGGTCGCCTGCAAGGCGGCGTCCGGCATCATGTTGAGAAAACCGATATGCAGTTCGCGGATGTCCTGCGCGCGCGCGCGCCCCGGCGCCAGCACCTCCTGACCCTCGCGCCGCAAGCGCTCGAAACTGGGCAACGCGGAATGGGCGACCAGCGGCATGTCAGGCGGCGCCGTTGGCGGCGGCGCACACCAACTCGATGAAATCGGCTTCGTCGCGCAACTCGAAAATCAGTTTGGCGTCGATGGCGTGTCCGTAGCGCTCGGCGAGATGTTGATATTGCGGCTTGCGGTGCGCGATGAGTTTGGGGAACACCCATTGAGCGAATTCATCCGGGATAATGTCGGCGGCGGATTCGAGACGGTTGCGCGCCAGGAATTCATCCAGATGGCGGCGCAGAAAATCCTCTTCGTAATACAGCGGCTTGGGGTGCTCGCGCGCGCGCGCTATCAGCGTCTGCTCCATGTCTTCGCTGGCTTTCAAGTACAGCACCAGGGTTTTGCGCGACAACAGATTCCAGCATTCGCGCGCGCTCAACTCGCAGATGCTACCGCCGGCGTCGTTGAGAAAATTCGGATAGCCGTAGATGGCGCGCGCCTTGCCGATGAAGTCATCCACATCGCGCATCGCGCTCACCTCGGCGGCGCGAAACAGCCGCTGCCGGCGTTTGAATTCGTCCACGCTCAAACCGCCCAGCGCGGGGTTGCCAATCTTCCCCAGAAAATGCGAGATGATTCTCAGGTTGTTGATGGAGATGTTGTTGCGAATGTAAATCAGGTCGCGCTGGAACAGGTCGCGCAGAAAATCCTGCTCCATCGCCTTGCTCTTGATGAAGTCCCGAATCGGCTCGTTCAGGTAGCGCGTGCCGATGCGGTAGTCGCCCGAGTAGTGAAACCATTTGTCGCGCGGCAGGATGTGCGCGAGCGTCGTCTTGCCCACGCCGGACATGCCGAGCAAGGTCACCGCCTTGTTGGGCCATCGCCGAAATTCAGCGCCGGTTTTTTTCATTGTCGCCCGCCATTGGTCGCCGCAGGAAAGGGGAAGATTTTACACGAAGACCCACAGCAAAATCCCACCGAGCACAATGCGGTAAACCACGAACGGCAGCAGGCTGTGGCGTTGCAGAAAAATCAAAAACCCGTGTATGCAAAGCAGCGCGACCGCCGCCGAGACGCCGGTGGCGAAGAGCAAAATATCCCAATGCACCGGCGCGGATTGCGCGAGCAGGTTGCGGGCTTGCCAGCCGCCGGCGAGCGCAATCACCGGTATCGCCAGCAGGAATGAGAAGCGCGCGGCGGCTTCGCGGTTCAAGCCGACCAGCAGCCCGGCGGAGAGCGTCACCCCCGAGCGCGAGGTGCCCGGAATCAGCGCCAGCACTTGCGCGCAGCCGATGATGAGGACATCCTTCCAGCCGACTTGCTCCACGCTTCGCCGCTTCGGGCCCAGCCAGTCGGCGAGCCCCAGCACGACGCCGAACACCAGCGTGGCGACCGCCACCGGCAGCGGCGCGCGCAATACGCGCTCAATCCAGTCGTCGAGCAACGCCCCGGCGAGCCCGACCATGACGGTGGCGAACACAATCGACCACGCCAGTTTGCTGTGCGCCGTGACCGCCCCGCCCGTGAGCGAGCGCGCCCAGGCGCTCAGGAGTTGGCAGACATCGCGGCGGAAGTAGATTAGCACCGCCAGCAATGTGCCGACATGCACGGCGACATCAAACGCCAGCCCCTGGTCGGGCCAGCCGACCAGTTTGGGCAGCAACGCCAGGTGACCCGAACTGGAAATCGGCAGGAATTCGGTCAGCCCTTGAAGGAGCGCCAGCCAGAATGCTTGGGAGTAGTCGTTCATCACAATGCGCCGCGGCGGTCTTTGAGCGCGAACCCGCTGAGGGGGCGGTCGTAGTTTCGGCTAAACGCGATGACCTTGAACAACTCGCCCATTTCGTGGGGCATGGTCAGCGTGTTGATTTCGCCGCCGCGCGTGCTTGCCGCCGGCATATCCAGCACGCCGAGCGACAGCAGAAACGCGCCCTGCGAGGTGAAGCCGGCGAGCGCCAGCGCGACCTCGCGCGCCGCGTGTTCCAGCGCCGTGAAATCGACATGAACCGAGATGTCCTGCAAGCCGGGATAGAAAAACGGGTCATCGTGCGCCACATGCCGATAATGGCACATCAGCGTGCCTTGCCGGCGTTGCGCGTGATAAAACTCGCGGCGCGGGAAGCCGTAGTCGAGCAACAACATCACGCCGCAATGAATTTTTTCGCCGACCGAGCGAACCCACGCCTCGGCGTGCAGCCCCATTTCACCGCGATAACCGGCTTCCAGCGCGAGGTCCGCAAGCCGGTTTTGCAACGGGTCGGGGAGCGCTTCGGCGGACGGCGACCAGTGAAAGCCGTCATCGCCCGCCGCCACGCCGAGGATGAGCGCCCGCCCGTGCGCGTCCGTCTCAAAGCGAATCGCCGGCATCGCATCGAGCGCTTCGTTGGCGAGCGCCACGCCGGTGAAACCGTCCGGCGGCAGTTGCTCCAGCCAGCGGACGCGCTCGCACAATCGCCCGCCGTGGCGGCTCAGTTCACCGCATCGAGCGGCGATGGTTTCGCGCTGGCGCGCCCGGAGGTCGGCGCTGGTCTCCACGATGAAATAATGCTCGGGCAACGGTCCCTGCGCGTCCATCGCCAACAGCATGTCGGCGGCGAGTTGGCCCGTGCCGGCGCCGAACTCAATCACGTCGCCGCCCCCGATTTCCGACAGCACTTCGGCGCACTGCTTCGCCAGACAACGCGCGGTCAAGTCCCCCATCAGCGGCGCGGTGATAAAATCTCCGGCGGCACCGAACTTGGTCGCGCCCGCGCTGTAATAACCCAGCCCCGGCGCATACAACGCTTGCTGCATGAATTGGTCGAAGCCGACCCAGCCGCCGGCACGCGCGATTTGGCGGCGGATGCGCGCGCTCAGCCGGGCGGAATGAAGTTTGCCCTCGGCGGTGGGCTCGGTCAGCATGGCCGCAAGACGGGCGGCGAAAAAGTGGTGAAAGCGGTGTTAGAATGGAAGCCGTTCGACATCATGCCCATCGCGCATCGGCGCTCGATAAAACAAGCGGATTATGACGAGTTTGCAGGACAAAGTCGCGCTTATCACCGGCGGTTCCCGGCGAATCGGCGCGAGCGCCGCGCGCATGCTGCACGGTTGCGGGATGAACCTGGTGATTCACTACCGCCGCAGCGCCGATGAGGCGGAAGCGTTGCGCGCCGAGTTGTGCGAGAAGCGCCCCGACTCGGTGATGCTGATTCGCGGCGACCTCACCGAAATCGCCAAGGTGAAAAACCTGGTGCGCCAGTGCGCCGGCGAACTCGGGCGGCTGGATGCGCTGATTAACAACGCCTCGGTCTTTTTCCCGACGCCGCTGCGCTCGGGCAACGAAGACCAGTGGCAGCTGATTATGGAAACCAACCTGAAGGCGCCGTTTTTTCTCAGTCAAGCGGCGGCGCCCTACCTCAAAAAAACCCGCGGCGCCATCGTCAACATCACCGACATTTACGTCCACCGCCCGCTCGCCGAACACGCCATCTACTGCGCCTCCAAAGCCGGGCTATGGTCGCTGACCCAGTCGCTGGCGGTCGAACTCAGCCCCGAAATCCGCGTCAACGCCGTCGCCCCCGGCGCCATCCTCTGGCCCGAACACGACACCGACGAACTCTCCCACCAACGCCTAGTCTCCCGCACCCCCCTAAAAACCACCGGCAACGCCGACGACATCGCCCGCGCGGTGAAATTCCTGCTGACTGACGCGGGGTTTGTTACCGGGCAGATGATTAATGTCGATGGGGGGAGGACGGTGGTGCCGTGAGAATGGGTTTATACGCGTGGATCAAGCAGGCGGTGTATGACGCAATCCGCCGGCCCGATGTTGATTCGCACGCCACCAACGCGCAACATGATGCGGCTTCCGACCGTGCGCCTGAGATGCTTTGTGTGATTGAGGTGCCTGAGGTGCCTGAGGAGACCGATGAGAGGGACCCCGCCATTTATGAGTGGATGGAAATGTCCGACCCCGACTACTTGATTCTTGATTCGGACGGATACAAAGAAAAGCGCGCGCACGCTATTGGCGATTATTTGGCGTTTTGTTGCGATGTCTGCGGGCATCCCGTGCTGGCGGTCGCACGCGAAGGCCAGCCCGGCTCTGACGATGACACACCGACGACATGCGTGGGATGCGGAACGGAGTGGTGTTTGGATGTGCGGAGGAAAAAACTCTATATCCATTCCGCGGAAGTATCCCGGCGGGGATTTGCGGAGATGCAAGCCGAGCTGAAGCGCAGAGGAATAATCGACTAGCCTACAAAAACGCGATGATGCATATCAAGTCGATGCCGTCTTTCTATTGCTTGGGACACAGGATTTCTCCGAAAAAATGTAAACAGGCAAATTATTGGTGCTGGGCACGGTGGGGCTGGTGTGCGTGATTTTGTTTTTGTGAGGCTATGGTAACGGACGAATAAACAGTTTTTCGTTGTGCTTTTCTATATCCATAAAATACTTCTTTCCACATTTCTTGCAGGTAGTCGGATGTTTCTCGTCATACCCTCGCTGATTCTTCCGCGCAATAGCCAGCACAGGGTGATCGCACCCGTAGCATTTGAACGCCACGTTATTGCCGTAAGGGTCGGCGGGAATTTCGTCTTCACTTGGGTTAAAGACAGAGAAACCTGTGATTTTCATAATGGGACTGATGAAAAATTTTGCTAACTACAGTTTTGAACATCGACCTTTTGCGGTCACGGTCCTTGTTGTCTTGATATTATTAGATGATTCGAAGAATACGATAGTAAACATTCCATTTTGTGTCCGAGAAAAGAAACCACCGAACAAGGGTTGTTCGCTTGGTGGTCCTGTACACAAATACTTGGTTTCACATGTAAACATAGCGTGGTTTTCACCCAGCTGTTTTACTTGCCAGCCGCCACTTTCATTACTAATCAAAAGTTTTAGGGCAGCAATGTCATCGTAAACACCGGATTCAATACTACTCTGCCCTGTACTCTCGACATAAGTACCGGCTTCGGCGGCGCAGAAAAAAGTTTCAGCCTGCGCGTTTAGGCTGAATAACAGAGCAAGTAATAACCATTTTTTCATAACTGGCAAAACGGCAGAATCGTGTGGAAATCTTGACGAAACTGCAGTCTAGCAGAATTAGCGAACGTATGGCCAACCACCAGCGTCGCTAGCCCAGACGGGTAGTTTTCCGGCAGTTTGTTACAAAAACACAATAACGCATATCAACCCAACGCTACCCAACACCACGGTATACGGCAGCGCCATCCACACCATGCGGCCGTAGGATAGGCGGATTAGGGGGGCGAGGGAGGAGGTTAGTAGGAAGAGGAAGGCGGCTTGGCCGTTGGGGGTGGCTACGCTGGGGAGGTTGGTGCCGGTGTTGATGGCGATGGCGAGGTTGTCGAGGTGTTGGCGTGAAATCAGGCCGGCGTCGTAGGCTTCCACGACTTCGTTGATATAGACCGTGGCGACGAAAACGTTGTCGCTGATCATCGACAGCACGCCGTTGGCGATAAAGAAAATCGCCGGTTGGGATTGCTCGGACATGGCGAGGGCGCCGTCGATGATTGGGCTGAACAGGTGCGCGTCGTGAATCATCGCGACGATGACGAAAAACACCACGAGCAGGGCGGTGAAAGGCAATGCTTCTTCAAACGCGTGACCGACCTGGCGCTCATCGGTGATGCCGGTGAGCGCGGTTTGCAGCACGATGATTGACAGGCCGATTAAACCCACCGGCGCGAGGTGAAACGCCAGCGCAATGATGAGGAAAATGCCCGCCACCGCCTGCGCTTTGATGTCGTACATCTCGGCACCGGTGCGCGTCTCGTCTTGCTCGCGTGAATACTCCTCGAGGATGACGCGAACGTCGTCGGGCAGCGTGACGCCGAAACCGAACCATTTTACTTTTTCCAGCAGGTAGCAGGCGCATAGCCCGCACACCAGCGTCGGCAGGGTGATGGGCGCCATTTTCCAGAAGAACTCCATGAACTCCCAGTCCATCTTGGCGGCAATCAACAGGTTTTGCGGCTCGCCCACCAGGGTGCACACGCCGCCCAACGCGGTGCCGACCGCGCCGTGCATGACGAGGCTGCGCAGAAACATGCGGAACTGCGCCAGCGATTCGCCGCCCAACTCTTCGCGGTCGAGCATGCCGGATTGATCGTAGTCGGTGTCGTCCGACAGGATGCGGTGATAGACGCCGTAGAAACCGACCGCCACGCTGATCAACACGGCGGTCACGGTGAGCGCGTCGAGGAAGGCGGACAGGACTGCCGACAGAAAACAGAACAGCAGCGAAAGCACCGGCTTCGAGCGAATCTTGACGAACACCTTGCTGAAGATGAACATCAACAGCGGTTTCATAAAATAGATGCCGGCGACCATGAACACCAGCAGCAGAATCACTTCCAGGTTGGATCGAACTTCGAGGAAGACCGCCGACGGGCTGGTGATTTTCAGCAGCACGACTTCAAGCGCGATGAGGCCGCCCGATTGCAGCGGATAGCATTTGAGCGCCATCGCCAGGGCGAAGATGAACTCGCCGATGATGACCCAGCCGGTGATGAACGGACCGGCGGCGATCAACAGCACCGGATTGAGCACCAAAAAAGCGATGATGGTTTTCTTATACCAGTCCGGGCTGTTTCCCAGAAAGCGGTCGTAGGCGATGCTCAGCGGCGATGCCGGTGATGAGGGCGATGATTCCATAAGCGTGTCAAAGGGCGAACCCGTGGGAAGTGTTAGCGAAGATGCATAGTATCTTAACTGCGCGCGCCATGCTCGGAAAGGATATTGTGCGCGGGACCGTAGGGGAAGCCGGTGATGTTGCGGTTGCCGTCTTCGGTCACCACCAGAATATCGTGTTCGCGGTAGCCGCCGGCGCCGGGCAAGCCCTGCGGGATGACAATCATCGGCTCCATCGACACCACCATGTTGGGCGCCAACACGGTTTCAATGTCCTCGCGCAACTCCAGCCCCGCCTCGCGGCCATAGTAGTGGCACAGCACGCCGAAGGAATGACCGTAGCCGAAGGTTCGGTATTTGAGCAGGTCGTGTTCGCGGTAAATGTGGTTGAGTTCGCGGGCAATGTCGCAGCAGCGCGCGCCCGGCACAATCAATTCCTTGCCGGCGTCGTGCACCCGGCAGTTGATTTCCCACAGGCGCAAGTGCGCGTCGGTGGCGGAGTCGCAGAACAGGGTTCGCTCAAGCGCGACGTAGTAGCCCGCCACCATCGGAAAGCAATTCAGGCTGAGAATATCGCCGCGCTCGATGCGGCGCGAAGTGACCGGATTGTGCGCGCCGTCGGTGTTGATGCCCGACTGAAACCAAGTCCAGGTGTCCATCAATTCGGCGTGCGGCCAGGTGCGGGCGATCTCGCGCACCATGGCGGCGGTGGAATGCAGCGCGACTTCGTGCTCGCCGACGCCGGGCGCGAGCGCTTCAACGCCGGCGGCGCCGCCGAGGTCGGCGATGCGGGTCATCTCGGTAATGTGGCGAATCTCCTCGTCCGACTTGGTCATCCGCAACGCCATCGTCTCCGCAGCGATGTCCACCCAGCGGCTTTTCGGCAACGCCGCTTTGAGTTTATCCATGTTCTGCGCACTCAAGTGGTCGCATTCAACGCCCACCACTTGACCGTCCGCAATCAACTTCTGCACCGCGCGAAAATAGTTGTCGCGCTGCCAGTCGGTGTAGACCAAGTTCTCGCCATAAGCGCGCCGCCACGGCTGGCCGCCATCGAGGTTGGCTGAGATTAACGTCTGCGAATTCGCATCCACCACCAACCCATACGCGCGCCCGAACGAGCAGTATAAAAAATCGGCGTAGTAGTTGATGTTGTGATACGAAGTGAACAACGCCACATCAACTCGCTGGCGCTCCATTTCGCGCCGCAGTTTTTTGAGGCGGCTTTCCATCTCGCGGTCGGAGAAGGTCGGTTTCGGTTTCTCCCCGTTGGGGAATTGAATCAGGCTGGGCAATGTCATGGCGGCATTCCGGCACGGAGGCAATGTAAAAAATGGGCGAGTTGGTTTATATCCCGAATCACTCTCGGATACAATCGGCACACCACCGAAAACGAAAATGGCAACCGCAAACATCATCGACCTGCGCAGCGACACCGTCACCACCCCGTGCGACAACATGCGCCGGGCGATGGCCGACGCCGTGGTGGGCGACGATGTGTATGACGAGGACCCAACGGTCAAACTGCTGGAGCGCAGACTGGCGGAAATGACGGGCAAGGAAGCCGCGCTGTTCTTTCCCTCCGGCACGCAGAGCAATCTGGTGGCGTTGCTGAGCCACTGCCAGCGGGGAGACGAATACATCGTCGCGCAAAACGCGCACACCTACCGCTTTGAAGCCGGCGGCGCGGCTGTGCTCGGCAGCATCCAGCCGCAGCCGCTGGAATGCGAGGAAGACGGCACCCTCAATCTCGACAAAGTCGCGGCGGCCATCAAGGCGGACGATTTTCACTTCGCCCGCACGCGCCTGCTGGCGCTGGAAAACACCACCGGCGGCAAGGTCATCCCGCTCGACTATCTGGCGCGCGCCGAATCCCTGGCGCGCCAGAACGGTCTCAGCTTTCACCTCGACGGCGCGCGCGCCTTCAACGCCGCGGTCGCGCTCGGCGTGGAAGTGTCGGCAATCACGCAACGCTTCGACTCGGTGTCCATCTGCCTGTCCAAGGGCCTCGGCGCGCCGGTCGGGTCGGTGCTGTGCGCCAACCGCGACCTCATCAACCGCGCCCGCCGCTGGCGAAAAATGACCGGCGGCGGCATGCGCCAAGTCGGCGTACTCGCCGCCGCCGGAATCTACGCGCTCGACCACAACATAAAACGCCTGCAACAAGACCACGACCGCGCACAACACCTCGCCGAGCAATTGATGCGCCTCGACGGCATACAAGTCCTCGACAAAAAAGCCCACACCAACATGGTCTTCATCGCCCTCCCCAACCACGACCCGGACGCACTACGCCAACACGCCAAAACCCAAAACCTCCAACTCGGCGAACGCACCGCCGCCCACATCATCAGGCTGGTGACGCATAAACAGGTTGGCGATGAAGACATTGCCGAAGCGGTGGAGATTATTGGGGGGTTTTTGCGCGGGGATTAATAGAGCCGCGCTTTATAAAGCGCTTGCCATACCGGTTTGGTTTGCCTAAAATCCACCCAATCGCGTGAACAAACCCATCGGATGTGCAACATGTCAAAATGCCGTGCGAAACATTTTTTGAACGCGAAGCGCTCGTGCGTTTTGCCGGCAAGCAACCGGCGCATAGGAAGTTAACCCAATGAGCGAAGGGGTTCTTACAAGCCGGAGCAACCCAATACGCTCCGCGGAAACTCAGCGGCATATTGGCATGCCGAAGCCCTGGGATATTTACAATATGGACTGCATGGAAGGCATGTCTCAGATGCGTTCTGCATCCGTGCATTTTATCGCCACCGACCCTCCGTATTTTCTGGATGGAATGGGTGATGACTGGAACAAGAGCAAACTTAACCGGCGTGTTAAGCCGGGGGTTGTCGGGGGGCTGCCGGCGGGCATGAAGTTTGATAAAACGCAAGGCAAAAATTTGATTTCTTACATGGCACAAGCGGCGGCGGAGATGTTGCGTATATTGAAGCCCGGCGGTTTTGCCGCGGTATTTAGCCAAGCCCGGCTTGCGTATGCCATGGGGTTTGCGTTGGATGCCGCGGGGTTTGAAATCCGCGACATGCTTGCGTGGCAGTATCAAGGACAAGCCAAGGCGTTTTCCCAAGATCATTTTGTTCGGAAAATGAATATTTCGGAACACGAGAAATCGAACATTCTGGCAACAGTCGCCGGAAAGAAAACGCCTCAACTCAAACCGCAATTTGAGCCGATTGTCCTTGCGCAAAAACCCAAAGAAGGAACCTTTATAAACAACTGGCTTAAACATCAAACCGGACTCATGTCGCCGGATCAATCCATTCTGAATAGCGGGTTTCCGGGAACCATAATGGATGTTCCAAAGCCTAAAAAAGGCAAGGAATTCGAGCACATGACGGTCAAGCCAGTGCTGGTTATGAGGCAATTGATATGCCTGTTTACAATCAAAAATCAAATCGTCTGCGACCCATTTGCCGGCAGCGGAACCACCGGCGTGGCGGCATTGCAAGACAAGCGGCGTTTTATTGGCTTTGAAATTGATCCCGACTACGCAAAAGTTGCCCGCAGGAGAATTAATGCCGAGTAACGAATACTTTCCGGTAATTCATGACGTTAACAGCATCTATGTATCCCATGCGGATCTGGAAAAAGACTGGGAAAAAATCAAAAAGGACTGGAAACTGTATTTAGAAAAATACGGCGTAAAATTGCCGCGCAAAGGCACGGCACGTTGGTATCAGTTAACTATATTGAAACACTATCAAGGCAAAGCCATTAGCAAGACGGATATTTCCGAATGGATTGCAAGAGAAACCGGCAAGCAAGCAACGGACCAGCAAGTGCGCCATCTTAAAACACAAAATGGTTGGTATGTGTTAAATCGAGGCGATGTATATAAAGGCACCAAGGTTCCTGATAAACACCATGTTCTTATTACAACCCGAAAACCCTACCCAAAAAGTAATTTGGAACGGCGTACCGCCGTCAAACTGGGCGATTGGGAAGCGCTCAAAAAAACCTATGATTACAAATGCGCTTCTTGCGGCGCAAAAGAGGGCGGCCCAAGTCCGTATGATCCTCGTAGAATAGTTAAATTACAACAAGGGCACATGGACCCGGATAAAGACTTAAAACCCGGCAATATGATTCCACAATGTGGCTGGTGTAATCAAACCGCACGGGGAGATTTTGTTTTCGACGAACAAGGCCGTCCTCGTGCCATAGCGAGCATGCGCCCCGTCAAAAGGGCAAACAAAAAAGTCCAAGCCGAAGTAAAAGAATGGCTTTGCGCGCAGAACGAAAGACATAACACGCTCCCGTCGTCCGCCAAAAAATAAAAGCAAACTTACATTAGTCATCCCCCAACGGAAGAGCAATTATGACACCGGTTTTGTAGTTTTGTGAATTCAGTACCGCCGGTCGGAAATACGGTTGCAGTTCTTTCTCGGCATCGGCATCCAATGCTCCCAGTTTTTTCAACAACGCACCGAGGGCTGCTTCGGCGGCGCGGGTGGCGCCGTCTTCTATTTTTAGGGCGAAGCCTATTTTGTGTGCGGGGATGATGCCGGCGTATACGCCTTCGGCGCCGGTTTTGGCGATGACGTTGCCGGCGGTGGCGTGGATGACGGCGGTGCAGCAGCGGTTGGCGCCGGCGAGGAGTTGCGGGTGGGTTCGGATGGCGGTTAGGATTTTTGTTTGGTTGGCGATGCGGGCGTGGGCGCGTGCCAGATATTCCAGCGGCATGCAGAGCGCCGGCAGGCCGCAGCCGTCGCGCTCCCACGGCATGGCGAATACGTCTTCGCCGATTAACGCCGACAGAGTTTGCATCCAGCGTTGCTGGCACGGATGCGCGTAGTCGCTGTAATCGCGCAGCGGCGCGCCGATGTGCATCGCCATCGTCATCATGCCGGCGTGTTTGCCGGAGCAGTTGTGATTGACGCGCGCCTTTGTGTCACCGCGTTTATAGGCGCGCGCGGGTCCGCATTCCAAATCGTCTTCGCCCAATCCCAAACGATGCAGCCATTCCAGCACCGCGCGCGTGTGCATGTCCTCGGCGTTGTGCGATGCGCATGCCAGCGTGATTTCGGCGTCGCTCAAACCGAAACGCGCCGCCGCGCCGCTTTCCACCAGCGGAATCGCCTGGAGAATTTTGAGCGCCGAGCGCGGGTAAATCGGGCTTGAGGCGCAGCCCGCCGAAAAGAGCGTTTGACCGCCGGCATCGACCGCCACCACGCTGCCGCGGTGGCGCGATTCCACGCAATCGCCACGGCGAACTTCGACCAGCACTGGGTTTTCTTGCGTCGGCATCGGCGGGACTTGTTATAATCCGCGCCAGTATAAAACAACGCCGCTCGCCGGACTCATTTTTCACCGCCAACCCACCCCATCCCGATGCTGACCTCCCAACGCCTGCTTGGCACCCTCAAGGAAGTCCCGGCGGACGCCGAGATTGTCAGCCACCGGTTGATGTTGCGCGCCGGGTTGATTCGGCGCGTCGCCGCGGGGATTTATAACTGGCTGCCCACCGGAATCAACGTGCTGCGCAAGGTGGAGCGCATCATCCGCGAGGAGATGAACCGCTCGGGCGCGCAGGAGGTGTTGTTGCCGGCGGTGCAGCCGGCGGAGTTGTGGCGCGAGTCGGGGCGGTGGGAGGCGTATGGCGCGGAGTTGTTGCGCTTCAGCGACCGCCACCAGCGCGACTTTTGTTTGGGTCCGACCCACGAAGAGGTGATTACCACGCTGGTGAAAAACGAGTTGCGCAGTTACCGCCAGTTGCCCGCCAATTTCTACCAAATCCAGACCAAGTTTCGGGACGAAATCAGGCCGCGCTTCGGCGTCATGCGCGGGCGCGAATTCATTATGAAAGACGCCTACTCTTTCGGCATCGACCGCGCATCGCTGCAGCAAGCCTACGACTTGATGCACCAAACCTACTGCGCCATTTTTGACCGCATGGGATTGCAATACCGCGCGGTGGTCGCCGACTCGGGCAGCATCGGCGGCGACACCTCCCTTGAGTTTCATGTGCTGGCGGATTCCGGCGAAGACGCCGTGGTGTTTTCCTCGCTCGGCGACTATGCGACCAATCTGGAAATGGCCGCGGCGCCGCCGCCCGCGCAGCCCCGCCCGGCGCCCGCCGAAGACCTGCGGCTGGTGGACACGCCCGACACCAAAACCATCGCCGCGCTGGTTGAAAAATTCGCCTTGCCGATTGAGAAGACCATCAAGACGCTGGTGGTGGAAGCGTCCGCTGAGACCGAGTCGGGGCATAAACTCATCGCCTTGCTGGTGCGCGGAGACCACGAGTTGAATGCGGTCAAAGCCGCCGCGCTTCCGCAGGTGGCGAGCCCGTTGCGCATGGCGGATGAGGCCGAAATCCGCGACGCCATCGGCGCCGGGTTCGGCTCGCTGGGTCCGCTCAAGTTGCCGATTCCGTGCGTCGCCGACCACAGCGTCGCGGTGATGGCGGACTTCGGCGCCGGCGCCAATGTGGAAGACCAACACTATTTCGGCATCAACTGGGAGCGCGACCTGCCGCTGCCGGAAGTCGCCGACATTCGCAACGTGGTCGAAGGCGACCTTAGCCCCGACGGGCGCGGCGTCTTGACCATCGCGCGCGGCATCGAAGTCGGGCATATTTTCCAACTCGGCGCGAAATACAGCAAGGCGATGGGCGCGACCGTGCTGGACGAAGCCGGCAACTCGGTGGAGATGCAGATGGGCTGCTACGGCATCGGCGTGACGCGCGTGGTCGCCGCCGCCATCGAACAGCACCACGACGACAAGGGCATCATCTGGCCCGACGCCATCGCCCCGTACGACATCGCCATCGTGCCGATCGGTTTTGAGCGCTCGGAAAAAGTCAAACAAGCGGCGCTGGATTTGCACGACCGGCTGTGCGCGTCCGGCTTCGATGTGCTGCTCGACGACCGCAACGAAAGACCCGGCGTGATGTTCGCTGACATGGAATTAATCGGCATCCCCCACCGCCTGGTGGTGGCGGAGCGCGGCTTGGAAAACGGCGTCGTCGAGTATAAGCATCGCGCCACCGGCGCCGAGCGCGAAATCGCCATCGCCTCGCTGGCGGAGACGCTGCTGGAACTCAAAAGCGCCTGACACCCCCCCGACGCTCAACGCGCGAATGTTTAAATTAACCGCCATTTTCGCTATTGACATCGCGCAACAATGATAAACTCGCATCCGATACTCGCCGGTTGTGGGGTATCATCGGCAATACGGTCTTCGCAATCTTCATTGCGGGCTGGCATTTCACCGCCGCCATGCGGCAACATTTAGAACACGAGGTAAGTAGAAGTATGTCAAGCGAACTGGTAACCGGAACCGTGAAGTGGTTTAACGACACCAAAGGTTTTGGGTTTATTGAAAGAGAAGAAGGGGCCGACGTTTTTGTGCACTATCGCGCAATCAATGGCGAGGGGCGCAGAACGCTCTATGATGGTCAGCAGGTTACCTTTGAGGTCGTGGACGGCGCCAAGGGTCCGCAAGCAGAGAACGTAACCCCCGTTTAGATTTCCGCCCGGCATCATCCTGACGGAGCAGGATGATTTCCACCGCGCCGCCAAGGAGTGCGCGGGCGCTACTCCACCGCTTTTGTCGCGACCGCGGACGGGGGTTTGTGCGCGCCCGCCGGCGCCATAATCTCTTCGAGCATCGCGCCGGCGTCGGTGTAGTTCACCCGCACGCCCCGCGCCGCGTCCCCATTCAGCAACAGCAGCGAAGGGAAGCCCTGCACGCCCAGCCGCCGCGCCAGCGCGATTTCGCGCTCGAGTTGTTGTTGCACCGCCGCCGCGTTCAGAGCGTGTGAAAATTCGCGCGTGTCCAAACCCAACTCGGCGGCAAACTCGATTAAGGTGGCGTCGTCGGACGGATTCTTGGCATGCAGATAGTAGCCTTGCTGAATCGCCGCGGTCATGGCGAGGTCGTGGTCGGCGCCCTGCAAGCGGGCGGCGATGACCGCGCGACAGGCGGGCCAGGTGGAACGCCGCGGTCGGCAATGCGTCCAGAAATCGTGGTTGAAGCGGGTGCCGGGGATGGTCGTCTCAATCGTCTTCCAGATTTTTTGCAAGTGGCGGCGCATTGCCGGCGGCATCGCCTCGGAGGAATCCGGCGCAAGCCCGCCCAACAACCGCACCACCGGCACCGAAGCCGGCAGCGCGTCCGTCAACCGCCGATAGTTGCGGCTGAACCCCCAGCACCACGCGCACATCGGGTCGTGGACATACAGCAGGCGGGCGGGCTCAGCGGGCTCAGCAGGCTTAGCGGACACGAGAAAAAGGCTGCACCTCAACCGGCTCGCCCGCCGCCACGCCCGCGGAATCGGTCGGCAGGATGATGAAGCAATTCGCCTCGCCCATTGAGCGCAGAATGCCGGAGCCTTGCTCGCCGGTCGAGTTCACCACGGTGAGGCCCCCGCCATCGGTGGACAAAACGCCGCGCTGATATTCCGCCCGCCCCGGTCGTTTTTTCAACGCCGATGTGGTTTTGACCACCATCCGCAGCGGGTCGGCGATGGCTTCCCCGGCGAGCAACCGGAGCGCCGGCACGACGAAGAGTTGGAAGGTGACCATGACCGACACCGGGTTGCCGGGCAGCGCGAAAAACAGGCAGTTGCGGTGTGTGTTGAATTCGCCAAACGACAGCGGACGCCCCGGTTTAATCGCCACTTTGGAGAACGCCGCCTTGCCGACTCGCTCCAGCGTCTGCCTGACGCAATCGGCGTCGCCGACCGATGCGCCGGCGGAGGTAATCACCATGTCGGCGCATTCGGCGGCGCGCTCAAAGGCCGCCCCGACCGCGCCGGCGTCGTCCGGCACGATGCCGAGGTCAATCATTTCCACGCCGAGTTCGGCGAGCATGCCGTAGAGCGTGTAGCGGTTGGAGTCGTAGAGTTCGCCGGTTTCCAGCGCGCTACCGACTGCTCGCAACTCGTCGCCGTTGGAGAAAAACGCCACGCGCGGGCGGCGCCACACCGGCAACTCGGCGAAGCCGAGCGACGCGGCCAGCCCGAGGTGGGACGGCGCCAGTCTGCAACCGGCTTTGATGGCGACATCGCCGATTTCCAAATCCTCGCCGGCGTGGCGCACGTTGGCGCCGGGTTTTTCGCCGGACGGCACGGTGATGTGCTCGCCCGCGCGCGTGACGCGCTCCTGAATCACCACGCTGTCGGCGCCGGCGGGCATCACCGCGCCGGTCATGATGCGCACGCACTGCCCGTCGCCGACTTCGCCGTGAAACGGCTTGCCCGCCATCGACACGCCAATCACCCGGCATTTTTTCGTGCCGCGCTTGGGCAAATCCCGCCCGCCCAGCGCGTAGCCGTCCATCGCCGAATTGGTGTGATTAGGCACCCGCACCCGGCTCGCCACATCGGCGGCGGCGACTCGCCCGAGCGCATCGCGCACCGCCACGGTCTCCACCTGAACCACGGGTGACACCGCCTCCCTAATCAACCGCTGCGCGCGCTCGGCGCTGATAGAATCCGGGTCGCTGTCGCACCATTCCGGCGGCGGCGTTTGTTTGCGCTTGGTCATTTGAAAAGGTGGCGTGTTGCTTTTCTATATTCGGCTTTTCGTTTTTTCGGATCGTTTCCTAACAGCCCTTTGCATTTATGCGTTGCGTGTGCATCCCAACCCATCGGCCAATTTTTAAATGAGAATGCCTTACATACGGGACAAACGACTTTTTTTCAATAACGTCGCCGGCGGATAGAACAGCCGCATTCATGATTGCACCATCTTCATTTTTTACTGGTGAGGCGCGATTCCATTCGCCCGACTTGCCGCCGGACTTGTGCAGCAGGCGGACATCGCCAATCACCATCGCGCGGTCGACCGACTTGCACATATCATAGACGGCTAACAGCGCGGTCTGCACCGCGGTCAGCGCCTCCATTTCCACGCCGGTGCGCTCGCGCGTGGCGGCGGTGGCGGTGCAGCGCACGCAACTTTCGCCATCCCCCGAAACCGAATCCGAACCCGAATGCGCCTCAAGCGAAAACTCCACCGACACATGCGTGAGCGCGAGCGGGTGGCACAGCGGCACCAGGTCGGCGGTGCGCTTGGCGCCCATGATGCCGGCGACGCGGGCGACGGCGAGCACATCGCCCTTTTGGTGTTGCCCGCGCTCAATCATCGCCAGCGTCTCGGCGCGCATAGTGATGCGCCCTTCGGCCACCGCCTTGCGCGCGCTCGTGCGCTTGGCGCCGACATCCACCATCTGCGCTTCGCCGCGCGCGTTGAAGTGCGTCAGTTTATCGCGGGCGCTCATAGGCGGGGGCGGGGCGGGGTGACTTGTCGGGTTTCATGCTGTTATTGTAGTGTGGAAAGATGAATATTCCCACACACATTCAGACCAACATGCAGACAACAAGGCGGGCGGACTGATGCGCGGCGACTTGCTGGTGTTTTCGCTGTTCCTGATTTTCAGCGGCGCCGCTATCCTGGCGACGGCGGCGCTGTATCTGCGCCAGGCCATGCCGGTCGCCTACCTCGCGCTCGGCGCGATTCTCGGACCGTGGGGCTTGGCGCTGGTCACCGACGCCGACCTGATACAAGACATCGCGCGCATCGGCATCATTTTCCTGCTGTTCCTGCTCGGCCTCAACCTGTCGCCGCAAAAACTCTTCCACCTGCTGCGCGAAACCACGCTGGTCACGCTGGTGAGTTCGCTGATTTTCGCGGGCGTCGGCGGCGGCATCGCCTGGGCTTGCGGCTTCGGCGGCGGCGACATTCTGCTGGTCGGCATCGCCGCCGCCTTCTCAAGCACCATCATCGCCCTGAAACTCCTGCCGACCACCGTCCTGCACCACCGCCACACCGGCGAGGTCATCGTCAGCGTGTTGCTGCTGCAGGACTTGCTCGCCATCATCGCGCTGATGGTGGTGTATGGAATGAAAGGCGGACAACCGCCGCTGCTCGACATCGCGCTGCTCTTCCTCGCCCTGCCGGCGCTCGGCGCGGTCGCGTGGTTTGGTCAGCGCTACCTGCTATTGAAACTGCTGCACCGCTTCGACCGCATTCAAGAATACGTCTTCCTGCTCGCCATCGGCTGGTGCCTCGGGCTGGCGCAACTGGCGGAGAGCATCGGGCTGTCATACGAAATCGGCGCCTTCACCGCCGGCGTGGCAATCGCCACCAGCCCCATCGCGCAACACATCGCCGAGAGCCTGAAACCGCTGCGGGACTTCTTCCTGGTGCTGTTCTTCTTCGGGCTAGGCGCCGGCTTCGACCTAGCCGCCGCCTGGCAAGTCGTAGTGCCGGCGGCGCTCATCGGCTTCGGCCTGCTGGCAATCAAACCGGTGGTGTTTCGCTTCCTGCTGGTCAAACAAGCCGAAAGCGACCAACTCGCCTGGGAAACCGGCGTCCGCCTCGGTCAGTTGAGCGAGTTTTCACTGCTAATCGTCTTCGTCGCCCGCCAAAACGGCATCATCTCCGACCCCGCCTTCTACGCCATCCAACTGGCCACGCTGCTGAGTTTCATCGTCTCCGCTTACTGGATAGTGCTGCGCTACCCGACACCGATTGCGCTTTCAGACCGGCTGAGACGGGATTAGCGGCGAGCAAACAAAACCGTCGCGCTTACCCGCAACTATCGACAACCACCCGCAACTACCCGCAACTACCCGCCACAACCCGTCATTCTCGAGCGTTAGTGTCCGTTGCCGCCGCGCTTTTTCTTTTAAGCGGCGGCTTACGGACACTTGCGTCCTCGGGAATCTCCCTAAGACTGGCACAGGCTTTGTTGGAATTCACGGTAGCCTTAGGGAGATTCCCGAATCGAAGAAAATATGGTCGCCTGTCGGCTCCCTATTTTCTACCGTTCGAGAATGACGGGGTTGGGGGTTATTTTTCTATCGTTCGAGAGTCATAATCTATGATGACCTACATGAGGGCATGGCGCGGCAATTCAATGGCCGCCGCCGGTGAGTGTTGCGGCGGCGGGCGCGCTAACCCGGAAACAGCGCCGCCAGCGAGGTGTTGACCGCTTGCAGGGTCTCGAAGGTGTCGCGCTTTTGCACCACCACCGCCAGCCCCAGGTTGGGCTTGTTCCAGTCGGCGGGAATGTCAACATCGACGCCGGCTTGATTGGCGCCGCGGCGAATGGCGATGGGCGCGCTCCAGTGGCGCACGACGAAATCGTGTTTGAGCGTCCTGCCGTGGTTTTCGCCGCCGCCGATTTGCCGCGTGATGCCGCTTTCATAAATCGCCAGATGCGCGCGATACGCGCCGCCGTCGTGCGCGCCGTTGTCCACATCGATGCGCGCGCGGATGGCATTGGCGCCGTGGCGAGTAACGCTCAGCACAATGGTCGCTTCGGCTTTTTGCAAGTTGGCGGTTTGAATCGAGCGAATGATGTTGGTGCCGCCCCGCGCCTCGCGCCCGTCCACCATAAATTCCGGGGTGTAGATGTTGCGCTGGCGATTGTTGGCCGCCGCCTCGCGCTGGCGCGCGGTGAACGCGGGCTTGGAATACGGGTCGGTCCAGCCGAGATAATTCCAATAGTCGACATGGAAAGCCAGCAACACCGCGCTGAAATCGCGGTCCAGCGTTTGCCCCAACTTCCGCAACCAGTTATCCGCCCGCGGGCAACTGCTGCACCCTTCCGAGGTGTAGAGTTCAACCACGGGCGTTTTGAATTCGCCGCTGGTGACTTCGATGCGCGCATCGTCGGCGGCATACGCGCACGACAGCGACAACAACAAAGTGGCGGCTACAACCGCCGGCAACTTCGGGTTTTTCATTCGCATTGGCTTTCGTCCTCAAATAGTTCATCATACTGACCATAACCGGCGCGCGCCAAATCCGCTTTGGGAATGAAACGCAACGCCGCCGAATTCATGCAGTAACGCAACCCGGTCGGCGCGGGCCCGTCTTTGAACACATGACCGAGGTGGGACTCGCCATAAAAACTCCTGACTTCGGTGCGCGGCCAGAGCAACTTGAAGTCGGTTTTCTCAGTGATGTGGTCGGGCTCCAGCGGCTGCGTGAAACTGGGCCAGCCGGTGCCCGAATCAAATTTGTCGCGCGATGAAAACAACGGCTCGCCGCTGACCACATCGACGTAGATGCCGTCGCGTTTTTCGTCGTGGTATTCGTTGTCAAACGGCGGCTCGGTGGCGTCGTGCTGCGTCACCCGGTAAGCCAGCGGCGTCAACCGCGCGCGCAGTTCGGCCTCCGCGGGCTTGCCGTATTCCGATTTTTTGGTGGCGACTGTCATCGTGCTATTTGGATAGTTATCGCGTTGCTAAGTTTGCAACAACAGTTTCAAATGGAATGCTCTCTTCGGGATTGTGTTGCGCAACCGCCGCAAGATCTTCAGCATCTTCCTGACGCTCAATCAACATCTGCAAAATTTCATGATAATCTGCAGTACTTATCAGCGTCGCTATCGGCTCACCTTTATCAGTAAGCTTCATCTGCTTGCGGTGCATTTTTTCTCTGTCGTGGCTCATTGCGTTTTGACGTCAGCGATATGCCGAGCGAGGCGCTGGGATGTCAAGCGGGGGAGGGTCATGGGGCTGCTGCACTGAACGCACCAAGCAAGGACCAACGCCAAACAATCTTGCCGCTTCGGACACGCCCTGCTCATACGTAGGGAACGCGCCATGTACTGCTTCGCCAACTTTTCATGGTTGGAACGCAAGAACTTTTTTTCGGTGGCGAGCAATTTAATCATGATTTATTTGACCGCTGTGCTACAAGCAGGGAGTATGTCAAAACAATAAGCGTTACACAAGCAAACTGTTTGCTTTTGCGATTGGTCTATTTTCAGATGCCATGTCATTGCATCGTCGTAGCGGTAGCGCCGTTTCCGCCCGCCAGTAGCGGCTCTTGTGCGTTGGTTATGCTCGGCTCTTGGCTGATGGCACGGCGGCATTGTTTGATCATTTTCATGTCAATGTCGGGCACGGCTTTGACAACCGCCTCATCCAGCGTATGCCGCACTTGGTCATCGCAAATTTCGGGAAATGCTTTAAGTTTTTTCTCCGCGTATTTGTCAAAAGTTTGTGCGAGTAATTTGATGTTGCAATGGTCGGGATGCGGCACCGGCAATGTACGCAAGGAATCCATGGAAAAATTGGGATAGGTCAGAATTTTTTGGCGGATGTTTAAAAACGATAAAATACCGAGCGTGGAGTTAAACCAGACGCACCACGCTTTGCAGATTTCTTGTTTGTTATTCGCGTTCGGCGTAACCGGCACGAAAGCCGAACCGAAAGTTCTTTGCTCTGAATAAACCGCCAAAGTGCAAGTCAAATATAACCCGGAGCGCGCAGCGAGTAGCAAATGACTGCGTTTCGCCCATAGCGACTTTACGTAATCTTGCCGGTTTGGTTTGGCAACGACAAATGAGTCTGGCGTTGTTTTCATGTGGGTTTGGCGATCGGTTTTGTGGTCCCACAACGCGCGCATGTCCGGGCTTTGGCGTTGTTTTACTTTGGCGAGTGCGTCGCGCAAACGTCGCCCCGCCGGCTCCACCTTGGCGACTTGTGCGATTGGCGTAATCGCCGGATTTGCGGTGACTTTTTGGTGACTGGCAAATAGTGATTGGTCGTAAAAGCACGCTTCAGTCCACGCGCGGTTGCGCAACGCTTCGGTTTTGACAACGGTCGTATAACCGTATTCACCGAGCGGAGTGTGGTTACCACCGAGAGCGGCGGTGATGGCTTTGGCGAGTTGGCGCGCACCATTGGCGGTCGGCGGGTTTTCCGCCAGCGATACAAAATGCGTGTGGGTCGGTGGCTTTTTATAATAACCGACTCGGCGGGCAACAATTAAGCATTCGGTAATGCCGGTGCTTTCCGAAAAAAATATGCGCCGGTTGTCGTGACTGGTAATGACAAGTTCCAAATGGAATCGGGTTGGGTCGGTTAGAAAGTTGCGCGCATCCTTTTGGCTCGGCGCGGTGCAAAATGCAAATGGATAAACTATTGCCAGCGTGCCGCTGTCCTTTTTAATAAGCGTGTCCGCAATCGGAATAAAAAACGAACCAAGCGCGGTTTGGTCGATGATTTGACGATGCGCACTATCCACCGCCGACTGCGCGATTTCAATTTCATGTTTTTGAATCAGTTTGCGTTCTGCTTTCGGCAAGTGCAAGTTTCGAATATCATTTCGCGTATACGGCGGATTCATAATAACCAAATCGCATTTATTTTTGATGTCCGGTGCCACCAGCGCAACGCCATCTGCGGTTGCTTTCATGTGCGTGTCGTCATGAGTGATGCCGGGAATATATTGTTCGTTATCAATCAGCAAATCTAATGAGCCAGCGCGCACTTTATCCAGCGCACCGTGTTTTGACTTGTCGGCGCGCTCAACATGATTTTGCATTTGGAACATATTCATTTTGTTGTAATCCACGGCTGGCGCGCTCAAGGTCAGCATGCTCGCCGCGAGGTGAATGGCGTGGCGGTTAATGTCCAGTCCAAACAAAATGTCTTCGACGAGATGGATGTGCAACAGGTCAAGCAGTTCCTCGTCGTTGCTTGCAGCGGTCAGTCGCTCTTGCATCGCGCGCGCGGATGCCATCAGCAACGTGCCGGTGCCGCAGGCGGGATCACAAATTTTAAGTTTGGCAAGTTGATCAACATCGCTCCAATCAACGCCAAGCCACGACTGCGGCATGGCGATTTCCGCAAGCAGGATTGATGCCGGTGTGCTGGTGTAAAATGAGCCGTCGTATTTCGCCGATTCAAGCAGCCTGTGATACAAGGGACCGGCGTGGTCAAGGCGCAAATTGCGGATGCGCGGCGCGACTTCCAAACATGCGTCAACAAGTAGCAGGAGCGCGTCGGTCGTGCGCTGTTGGTTGGGTAAAGTTTCCAGTATGGCAATGGCGGGGTCGATGACCGGTGCATAATCCACTGCGCGGATTTTTTGCCAATTCTCCAGCAGTGCAGTGTGGATGTTGGGTTGGTTTTTCAGCGAGAGAAGTTTTGCCAAATTCGGCACGGCGTTCTTTTCTTCCATGCGGTCGTGCAACAATGTCGTGTTGGTCAAAAGCAGGCACGCAATTAGCGCGGGGCGGCGGTCAACTTCCGAATTCACCGGCTTGTAAAGGACCTGCAATACTTCAGCCAATTCCTCAATGGTTTTACGCGTGATTGATGCGGCGGCATCGTCAATCGCTTGTTTGAGTTCTTGCACAACGAACCGAATGTCTCGGTCTTCCACATCTTTAATTAAATCAGCAAGGTCGGCGATTTTGCCGGATGTCCATTTTCCCTGAACGCCATTCTTATTAACCTGCGCCATCAGATAATCGTTGCGCGCCGAGAGTGTTTCCGTCGTCAGGTCGGCGGGCGAATCTTTAAGTTCGTCCGGATAACAAAGCGCGATTGCATTCCAGCAAGCGGGGTTTTTAAGCCAGCGTTGCGCGTTTCTCACCGCTTCCCGTTTGTTCGTGGCATTCTGACCGTGCTTGCATTCAACAGCGGTGAAGTTGTGGCCATCGTGATTCTCGCGGACGGTGATGTCGCAACTTTTTCCTCCGCGTGAAATTTCCTCAGGGATGGCGATTAACCCAAAGTTTTTCTGCAACGCGAACGCAATGGCGGTGTTAATGGCTTCTTCGCGAATGGGCATTGCGGATAAGGGGTTGGAAGTGAGCAACTTCGTTTCAACGTTAATGAAAAAGCCGATGAATTGCAAGCATTCATCGGTTTTATGTTGGAAACAAAACAAGCAAATTGTGTGGACGCTCCAACTCGGAGAATCTCTGTAAGGTTTAGGAGGTGATCCAGCACCTGTCAATCAGTTCCCGAAGGCACCGAGTCATCTCTGACAAGTTCTGATGATGTCAAGGGTGGGTAAGGTTCTTCGCGCGGGGGGTTTTTCTCGGTGCCGCCGCCGACCACCGCCGGCACTTCGGCGATGCTGTTGAGTACGCGGTCGGCGCACGCCAAATCCGCCGCCGTGTGCGCACCGGTCAAGACCCCGACGGTGAGCGCCACGCCGGCGTTTTTGCCCATGTTCAAGTCCTTCGGGCTGTCGCCGACCACCATCACCTCGCCGCTTCGCAGCCGGCAGGCGCGGCAAAAAGCCAGCGCCATGCCCGCGTCCGGCTTGACGCCGTGACCGCTGTCGGCGCCGCAGACAAAATCAAACAGCGCTTCGACGCCGAGCGCGCACAGCATGAGGCGGGCGTTGGATTCGTTATCCATCGTGGCGAGACCGAGCACCATATCATCGCGGCGCAAGGCGGCAAACAGCGCCGCCATATCGTCCACCGCCGGCGCGTATTGCTCCGCCGACAGCGTAAAAATCGACTCGAGCGCGTCGCGGTCGGCGCGCTCAATGGATTGACCCATCGCCTCCGACCAGAAATCGATAATCTCCCGGTTGCTGCCGGATGCCAACGGCGAATCGGGCTGCCAGGTCTGCGATTCGGCGATAAACCCGCCGCGCGCCAACAACTCATCCGGGTCGGCGCGCTCGCCAAACCGCGCGTGCAGATACTCCGCCGCGCGACGGTAGGGCGCGAGCCAGGTGCGGTTGAAATCGAGCAAGGTGCCGTCCTTGTCAAACAAAATGCCCTTGATGGCGCGCATCACCGCCGCACCGACGGCGCCCAGCAGTAGCCGTCCGGGTCCAACAAAAAACACTCGCGCAAGCCATGCGGTTTGTCGGTGGCGGTTTGCAGCACCTCGTAACCCCCTTGCCGCGCGCGGTGCTCGGCTTGGTCGGGGTCAACCTCATACAACCGCAGTTCAATGCCGGCGCCGCGCAAGCCGGCTTCGGGCAACTGCGCGAGCAACGGGTGGGCGGCGTACGTGGAGTCGGCGTGCAACTGATATAACTGCTCGCGATGGGCGAGGAGCGCGTAATCATCCGACTGGCGCAACACCTCAAAGCGCAACACCGAATGCAGAAACTCCGCGCTCCGCGCAACCCGCCGAACCAGCAAATTAACCCCAAACCCCCGCAACAAACGCCCCACTTCCTCGGCGCCGAGTTCGCGCCAATCTATTGTTTGAAAGTCGTTCATCGAATCAAGCGGACGCCTCAGCCATAAATCAACCGCGGCAACCACAATATCACTTCGGGGAACACGATGCAGATCGACAAGCCGAGCGCTTGCAGTGCCATAAAGGGCAGCGACGAGCGGTAGATTTGCGCCATGGTCACTTCGGGCGGCGCCACGCTTTTGAGGTAGAACAGCGCGTAACCAAACGGCGGGCTGATGAAAGACATCTGCATGTTGACCATATAAACCACGCCGAACCACAGCGCCACATCGGCGGGCGCCACGCCCGGCAAGCCGAACACGCCGTCGAAAGAGAGGGTTTTGATCAACGGGACGAAAATGGGCGCCGCCAGCAGCAGAATGCCAACCCAGTCGAGGAACATGCCGAGCACGACGAGGATGACCATCATCACGATGAGAATGCCGTAGGGTCCCAGGCCGATTCCCAGCAGGGTGCTGTTGATGAATTCCTGCCCGCCATTGACCACATAGAAACCGACGAACAGCGTCGCGCCAAAAATAATCCACAGTACCATTCCGGTCACCCTCAGCGTCGTCAGCACCGCCGCGCCGATGTTTGCCCAGTTCAGCCGGCGGTGAAGAGCGGAGACCACGATGGCGCCGAAAGTGCCGATGCCGGCGGCTTCCACCGGCGTGGCGATGCCGGCGAAAATCACGCCGAGGACGATGCCAACCAGCACGATCGGCGCGGACATGTTCGCCAGCAGGCTGATTTTCTCGCGAGTGGTGACCCTTTCCTGCGGTGCAAGCGCGGGGCCAAGCCGCGGATTGATGCCACAACGAAATGCGATGTAGGTGATGTACATGCCGGACAAAACCAGCCCCGGCACCACCGCGCCGATGAACAGTTCGCCGACCGACTGCTGCGCCACCACCGCGAACAGGATGGCGAGGATCGACGGCGGAATCAGAATGCCCAGCGTGCCACCGGCGAGGATTGAGCCGCAGGCGATGGTCGGGTGATAGGCTCGTTTGAGCATCGCCGGCAGGGCAATCATGCCCATAGTGACTTCGGTCGCGCCGATCACCCCGCACATCGCCGCGAGAATGGTGGACGCGATAATCGTGCTCATCGCCAGCCCGCCGCGCAGGCTGCCGAGAATTTTGTACACCATGTCAAAAAGTTCTTCGATGATCCCGGCCCGCTCAAGCGTGGATGCCATGAAGATGAACAGCGGGATGGCCGACAGTTGATAGTCGGTCATCAACGGAAAAATTCTCGATGGCAGAATATTCAGCATCTGCACATCGCCGAACAGGAACAGGAAAACGCAAGCCAGTCCGCCGGTCACGAACGCCAACGGCAACCCGGCCATCAGCAAGATGCCGAGCGAGCCGAACATCAGGATGGTCAGCCACCCGATGCTGATCTCAAGTCCCATTGACACCCCCGCTGACCGCGTCCGCCGAGCGCAACGTGGCGATGTCGTGCAGCAGCCGTGATATTCCTTGCAACAACAGTAAAGTCGCGCCCAGAGCCAGGGTCAGTTTGATTGGGTAATACTGAATTCCCCACTCGGTGAACGACACTTCCCTGACCTCGAACGAGTCGTTGAAAAAAGTCCAGCCGGAAGCCAGTAAAGATATCGTGAAAATGAAGAAGAAGACCGAAGTCAACACATCGACCTGCGCTTTTCTCTTTGTCGAGAATCGCGTGTAAAAAACATCGACGCGGACATGGGCGTCTTCACGCAAACAGAAACCGCCGGCCAGCAGATACTGGGCGCCGAACATCAAGAACATGCCTTCATGCGCCCAGTTGGTCGGCGAATTGAACACATACCTGGCGAGCACTTCGTAGTAATAGACGAACACGGCGATCACCGACCAGTAGGCAACGAAGGCTCCGCTGAAGTTGTTAAGCTTGCCTATGCACCGGGCGAAAGCGGTGTTTTCAGGCCTAACCTTGCGGCCTTTGGCGGTCGCCGTCACTTGGGCGCGTGAAAAATCGAGCCGGCGCACGGGCTTGGAGCGGTCGAGCGCATCGCACCGCCGCTTGAGCGCGGGCATCCTGAACAAATCGAAAATCAGCCCCGCCAAAATGGCCAACGCGCAAGCGCGAACGATGCCAATCCAGTGGCTTTGCATCGCCTCGGCGGCGGTTAACTCGCGCCGCCCCTGCTCCAGTTCGAGTTGTTGTTCGCGCGCCTTTTCGGTGGCGCCTTGCTCGCCTTCGGCTTCGTCCTTGCGTGCCCTCTCCAGCAAAAATTCAGCCTTGGCAATCTGGTTGTTGGCGTACGAGATACCGTTGCGGCTTTCGCGGCTTTCGGCGTTCGCCAGCAACAGCGCGATGAATACGGGGACAAACAACAGCCCCCACAGGTTTCGCAGATACAACCGGTGCATGCCGATAAACCCGGCGGTCACCAGCAGAAAATAGCCAACCACATAAGACGCAGAGGCGTCATGGCCAGTCGCGCCGGTCTTGCTGCGCCCGTGCCGGTTTAGCGCAAACATCGCCACCAGCGGAAACAAGACCAACCCGCTCCAATACAGCCAGTGGGGAAGAACGAAGGTTACGCCCGGCATGCGGCTCTCACATCAAGAAGAGTATCGGAGGGTGTTCTGATTATTTTGCGCATGCCCGCCACCAACACCGAATCGATGCGACCCATCGCCCGCCCGCTTGCAAGCCGGGCGGACGATTTTTGCGCGCACCCGGTCAGAGATTGAGTGTCTGCCCCTTGATCATCGCGGGCGTGACATACCCGAGGCTGCCGGACATCATGTAGTCCAATTGCGTCTTGAAGACCCTGGCGGCGTCGCGGTCCTTGTTTGCCCAGTTGAACCACAACGGCACCGCCAGATTGGTGAACTCTTCGACATCCGCTTCACCGAGCCGGGAGACGATGGTGCCGGCTTCCTCGAATTTCTTCCACGCGTCCTGGTCGGCTTTCTGAATCTTGGCGTGGTGGATGTCCGAATAGACATGCACTTCCGCTTCGACAAACTGTTTCATCGCCGGCGACAGCGCGTTCCAGGCGCGCTCGCCCACGGTCAAATCCATCAAATCCACCGGCTGGTAAATCGACATAAATCCCGGCGGGCCCATGGAAATAAAGTCGGTTACCTGATGGAAGCCCAGGGCGTAGTTGACCGCCGGACCCACATAGTCGGCGACATCAATGGTGCCTTTTTCCAGCGCCGGAAAAATTTCCGAACCCGGCAGCAGGGTAGTCTTGGCGCCGGCGGCCTGAAACAATTCCGCCACCATGCCGCCCGGCAAGCGCATTTTTCTGCCGCGAAAATCCTCAATGGAGCGAATCGGCACCTTTGAGTGGATGATGTTGGGTCCGTGGTGAATCGGCCCGACATAGTGCATCCCCTGCTTGGCAAACATTTCCCGTGCCATTTCCAATCCGCCCAGGCCATAGAAAAAGACATCCCATTCGTGGGGGTTTCTCAACCCCATCGGATAGGAGCTCAGAAACACCGCGCCCGGCATGCGCCCGGCCCAATACAAGGTGAACGGATTCATCGCATCGATGACGCCGTTTTTAACCGCGTCGAACAACTGGAAATCGCCGACCACATCCTTGGCGCCGAACGGTTGGAAAGCCAGTTCGCCGCCGGTTTTCTCGACGATGCCGTTGCACCAGTCTTTGAAAATCTCGAGGCCGATTCCGCCGGGCCAGGAAGACTGAATCTTCCATGTGGTGGTGGATTGCGCGTTGGCGTTGCCGATAAACGGCGCCGCCAGAACCGACGCGGCGCCGGTGGCCGCCGAGGCTTTCAGAAAGTCTCGGCGGTTGGTGGTCTTGGTGGTGGTTTGGCTTGTTGCTGTTGGGTTTTTCATCATTTCCTCCGTTATAACGGGCTTGTTGAGCGGCCCCGAAAATCGGGGCGTTTGGAATCATGCACTATATCAGCGCATACCATACCATTAAAGGTTTAGTCGTCCGGGTCTTTGTCCAGTGAGGCATACCACGCCGCCAGCGCTTTCACATCTTCCCGGCCCAAGTTTTTGACGACCACGTTCATCCGCGGGTCCTGGCGCACGCCTTTGATGAAATCGGTCAAACTCTTTTCAAGATAGAGCACCGGTTGACCGGCCAGATGCGGCACCGTCGGGTCTGCGGAAATGCCTTGCTTGCCGTGGCACACCGAACATTGGCGCGCGAGTTTCTCACCCGCTTCCAAATCCTGTGCCAACGCAAAGGTCGTGCTCAGCCAAAAGACCGGCACGGCAGACAAAATACGGCAGGCAAACATCCGCCATTCCTTTTGGGGTGTGATGGCGGCGGGCAATAAATCGCGCCGCCGGCGGCATCACTGCGAATAAGTGATTCGATAGACCGCGTTGGCGAAGTCATCGGAGACCAGTAATGAGCCATCGCGCATCTGCGCGACATCGACCGGGCGGCCATCGTATTCGCCGTCCTCGTTCAGCCAGCCTTCGGCGAAGGGCTCAATGGCGGCGTTGCCGTCGGCGTCGATAAAGGTCACCATCACGCGCGCGCCGACCGGCGTGGTGCGGTTCCAGGAGCCGTGCTGTGCCACGAAGATGGCGTGCTTGTATTTTGCCGGGAACATTTTTCCGGTATAGAAAGTCATGCCGAGGTCAGCCGCATGCGCGACCGTTTCGACCACCGGATGAACCACCTCGACCGGCACTTCCTCGCCCTTGTAATCGTCGGTGCGCACCGTGCCGCCGCCAAACCACGGGAAGCCGAAATGCTGGCCGGCGGCGGTCTGACGGTTGATCTCGCCGGGCGGAATGTCATCGCCCATGCCGTCCACCTGATTGTCGGTCCACCACAATTCGCCGGTCACCGGGTGGAAATCGTGGCCCACCGAGTTGCGCACGCCGTAGGTATACACCTCGCGGTCGGAGCCGTCGCGGTTCATGCGGATGATGCCGCCGATGCCAGTCTCGTCATACAAGTCCAGTTTTTCAGCCGGGGCGACGTTGAAGGGCTGGCCGAGGGAGATATACAGTTTGTCGTCGGGACCCACTTTAATAACGCGCGCGGTGTGGTTGTAACTTTCCTCATCGACCGGAATCAATTCGCCCTGCGGCACAATCGGCACCGCCACCACATCCGGGCTTTCATGGAAGAACTCAGCGGCCGGATACAGCATCACGCGGTTGCGCTCGGCGATATAAAGAAAGCCGTCTTTGGTGAACGCCACGCCGTTGGGGATGTCCATTTCCAGCGACGGCGCGAAGTCCTTCACTTCATCGGCCACGCGGTCGCGGTTGCGGTCCATCACCGCCCACACCTTCTTCTTTTTGGTGCCGACGAACAGCACCGTGCCCTGCGGCGCCATCGCCATGTGGCGCGCGTCGGGAACCAGCGCATACAGTTCGATATTAAAACCTTCGGGCAGGGTGATGCGTTTCAGGGTTTCACGAATCGCATCCGCCTCAGGCGTGTTTTGATCGACGTAGGTGTGATCCGTGGTGCCGGTGATTTTGAATGCGCCCAGTTTTTCCAGATTGGTCTGCGCCATCGCCGGCGCAATGAGCAAGGAGCAGACTATGGCGATTATTGATAGGGTTTTCATTTTCATCCTCTCAAAAATGGTTGGTGGTTTTAAGTTTGTCCTATGCTAGGCGCATTGGGGTTTTTGTCAAGGTTTAGGCTTAGGGGTTGGCTATTGGTATGGGCGCGTTGATTATAGACACTGATGCCGGCGGCTGATTGTCAAGGCGCTGCGTGTTTGTTGGCTTCGGTTTTGACCGCCGCGATGGCTTTGATTCGTTGTCGGCGGAGTTCTTTTTTGATTTTTCCGCCGTCCTCATATTGCGCTGCGATGGCGGCGGCGTCTACCGAGGTGGCGGCGTGGTGGTAGGTTTTCAGTAGCGCCGATTGCGGGTGGGGGGTGTCTTGCATGCCGGTGCGTCCGCGCAGGTCGGCGATGCAGCACAGGCTGAACAGGCGCACGTTGTCGGGTTGGCGGAAGGCGTCCAGGTGTTGCAGCAGGGTCAGCACGGTGGCGGGTTTCAACTCGCGCAGGCGGTGGTGGTGCAGGTGAAATTCGCAGACCGCCAGCGCCAGTTTGCGATACTTTTCGGGCGCGTACAGGCGCTTGCACAGCGCGTCCACCACCTTGAGCCCGGTCTTCTCATGCCCGCGGTGCGCCGGCAATGCGTGGGCGGGCGTCAACGCCTTGCCGAGGTCGTGCGTGAGCACGGCGAAGATGACTCTGGGGTCGTCGCTTAAACGGTGCGCGGCGTCGAGCGCCAGCAGGATGTGGACGCCGGTGTCGATTTCGGGATGGTATTCGGGGCGTTGCGGCACGCCGAACAGCGCGTCGACTTCCGGCAGGATTCCGGCGAGCGCGCCGCATGCGCGGAGTTCTTCGATGAATCTCGCGGTGCCCGGTTCGAGCAAGGCGCCGTGCAACTCCTGCCACACCCGCTGCGGTTGCAACGCATCGACTTCGCCTGCCTCGACCATGCCCGCCATCAACGCGCGCGTGGCGGGGTTGACGCTGAAACCCATGCCATTGAGGCGCGCCAGGAAACGGGCGACGCGCAACACGCGCACCGGGTCTTCGCTGAATGCCGGGGAGACGTGTTTGAGGGTGCGCCGCTCGATGTCGCCGGCGCCGCCGAAGGGGTCGATGAGATTGCCACACGCGTCCATGGCGATGGCGTTGATGGTCAGGTCGCGCCGCTGCAAGTCCTGCTCCAGGGTGATGGTCGGGTCGCTGATGACGGCGAAGCCCTTGTAGCCTTTCGCGGTTTTGCGCTCGCGCCGGGCGAGCGCGTATTGCTCGCCGCTCAGCGGATGCAGGAACACCGGGAAGTCATCGCCGACCGGCTTGAATCCGCGCTCGAGCATCTGCGCCGGGGTCGCGCCGACCACCACCCAGTCGCGGTCGTGAACCTCAAGCCCGAGCAGCCGGTCGCGCACCGCACCGCCGACCAGATAGGCTTCCAAGTTGTCCGCCGGGTCTTTCATCCGGCTGGCATTATACAGTGCCGAAAACCGCCATCCCCCCGGCGGGGAGCGCCTATACTTCCATCATTCCACCCTACGCAACAAGCGCCGCAACCAACGCAACCCGACCCAACCCAACCGAGAAGAGCCGACATGCGCCAGACCAAACCGTTGCTAATCGCGATTGTGGCCGTGTTGTTGTGGGCGTTCGCGTTTCCCGCCAGCAAAGCCGTGTTGCCCTATTTCAGCGCCGAAGAGGTGGTGCTGTTGCGCTACCTCGTGGCTTGCGTTTTCTACATCGCCTTGTTCGTCGCGGGCCAGTTTGCGCTGCCGAGGTGGCGCGATTTGCCGCTGCTCTTCGTGCTCGGCGTGTTGGGGGTGACGGTCTATCAACTGCTGTTCGTGTATGGAGTCGGGCGCGTCACCGCCGCGGCGGCGTCGATGATTATCGCCGCCAATCCGGTGTTCGCCAGTTTGCTGGCGCGCTTGTTTTTGCGCGAAAAACTTTCCAAACTCACGTGGGGCGGCATCGGCATCAGCCTCGCGGGGGTCGCGCTGATTACCTTCGGCAAAGGCATCGGCGGTGAATTCGCGGGCTACCTGATGCTGGTGATTGCGACGCTGTCAATCTCCGTCTATTTCGTCTTCCAGAAACCTTTTTTCGCGCGCTACTCGCCACTGGCGATGACCTCCTGGACCAGCGTCGCCGGCACGCTGCCGTTGCTGTATTTCCTCCCGCAAGCCGCGGACGCCGCGCTCGCCGCCCCGCCAAGCGCGCTGTTGTCGCTCGCCGCGATGGGCGTCTTTTCCAGCGGCATCGGATTTTTCCTGTGGTTCTATGCGCTCTCCAAACTACCCGCCGGCATCGTCACCAGCACGCTGTTTTTGCAGCCGGTGTTCGTCACCGTCATCGCATGGTTTTGGTTGCGCGAAATACCGACCACGCATACGTTCATCGGCGGCGCGATTACCTTGTTCGGGGTGGCGTTGATTCTGTTGCCGGGGCGCCGGCGTGGGGGCTGAGCGCTGAGCGCCTGAGTGCCTGAGCGCGGGACGCGCGGGGCGCTGAGTGCGCTGAGCGCACGGCAAGCCCGGCTATTGCGCGCTCGCCTCGCCGGGGTCGCGCCGCGCGCCTTTTCGGTCAGCCATCGCCTCGGGTCCGATGTGCACGGCGCCGCGCCCCGCCGCCAACGCCACCTGCTTTTCCCGCTGCAAAAAACGGCGCTTGTCGGCATCGGACAACCGGTCATGGCAAGACGGGCAACTGGCGCCGGGCGTATACTTGTCGCTGCGCTTGTCGGCGGCGGACAGCGGCAGGCGGCAGGCGTGACACTGGTCGTAACCGCCCCGCTTCAGCCGGTGGTCCACGGTCACGCGGTCGTCAAACACGAAGCACTCGCCGCGCCACCGCGACTCGGCTTCGGGCACGTCGTTGAGATATTTCAATATGCCGCCCTTCAAGTGAAACACCTGCTCAAATCCGCGCTGCTTCAAATAAGCCGTGGATTTTTCGCAGCGGACGCCGCCGGTGCAATACATCGCAATTTTGGGGTGGCGGCGCGGGTCCAGATGCCGCTCGGCGAAGTCGGGGAACTCCCGGAAATTGGTGGTGTGCGGATTGAGCGCGCCTTTGAATGAGCCGATTTTCACCTCATACGCGTTGCGCGTATCGACCACCAGCACATCGTCGGCATCAATCAACGCATTCCAATCCTTCGGCTCAACCCGAACACCCGCCCGCCGGGGGTCAACGCCGTCCACGCCCAGCGTAACAATTTCCCGCCGAATCTTAACGCGCGCACGCTTGAACGGCGGCGTCTCGGTAAACGACTCCCCGCCCTCAATCCCGCCAAGCCCCGGCTGGCAATCAAGCCACGCCAACACCGCATCAACCCCGTCCCGCGCCCCGGAAAGGGTGCCGTTGATGCCCTCATTCGCCAACACCACCGTCCCGCGCACCCCATGCCCCCGCATCACCGCCAACAACCCCAACCGCAACCGCTCCAACCCATCCAGCGCGGCAAATCGATACAACGCACAAACGACTGCTTGGGTTGTGGGGTTGTCGGGCATGGTTTGGTGGTGGGGTGGGGGTGGGGGGATTATACTACCACCCCACCCACCCCACCACCCACCATGCCTCCCACTCACTGGTATTTCGATTTCATTTCGCCGTTTGCGTATTTGCAGCATGAGTTGTTGTTGCGCGATCAGCCGCGGTTGGAGCGGAAGTACCAGCCGGTGTTGTTGGCGGGGCTGTTGAAGCACTGGGGCGGCAAGGGGCCCGCCGAGATTCCGGCGAAGCGGGTGGTCACCTATCGGCACTGCCAGTGGCTCGCCGAGCGGCACGATATACGCATGACATTCCCGCCGGCGCATCCGTTCAACCCTTTGCCGGCGCTGCGCCTGGCGATTGTGCAAGACTGCGCTCCGGAGTGCGTCACATCGATTTTCCGGGCGATTTACGCAGACGGTGCGGACTTGACCCGACCATCCGACTGGGAAGCAATCTGCCGGCAACTCGGCATAACGGACGGAGCCGAGCGGATAAGCCGGCCACCCATCAAAGACGCGCTCCGCCACAACACCGAGCAAGCCGTCCAACGGGGCATTTTCGGCGTCCCCACCCTGGCCATCGGCGACCACCAATTCTGGGGCTTGGACATGACCGACATGGCCCTCGAACACCTGAAAACCCCCGACCGCTTCAGCCGCGGCGACTATCCCCGCCTCGCCACCCTGCCCACCGGCCAAATCCGCAAAATATGAGCGGCGCTTGCGGTCAGTTTATTTCGATGACTACGCAGCCGTCCCCGCCGCCGGCTTCGACGGCTTGGTGTGCGGCTGCTGTTTGGGTCAGGGGGTGGGTTGTCAGGCGGTGGTGGAGGTGGTCTTTTTGCAGGTGGGCGGCGATGTCGGCGATGGCTTGTTGTTTGGCGGGCTCCGGCATGTTGTATACCAATATCAGGCGAATCAAGGTGTTGTTGAACATCATCGGATAGAACGGGAGGGTGGGTTGCGGGGTTTGCGATGAGGCGTAGGCGGCGATGATGCCGTTGGTTTTGAGGAGTTGCGCGTTGGTGGCGGCGTTGGCGCCGAACTCGACTTCGATGATTCTGTCCACGCCGTCGCCGCCGGTGAAGTCTTTGACCGCTTCGATGAGGTCGCCGGCGCCGCTGCGGTAATTCAGCGCCAGGTCGCAGCCGGCTTGCCGGGCGATTTGGCAGCGTTGCGGGCCGCCGGCGGTGCCGATGACGCGGGCGCCGGCGAGTTTCGCCAGTTGGGCGGCGTAGAACCCGACGCGCCCGGACGCGCCGCTGACCAGGACGGTCTGCCCCGCGACTTCGCCGTCGGCGAACACGCAGCGGTGGGCGGTCATCATCGGAATGCCTAAGCACGCGCCGATGCGGAAGGGGGTGTGCGCGGGCAGCGTTGCGGCGCGCTCGGACGGCAATGCGACATACTCCGCCGCGGTGCCGAGGTGGCGTTGATACTGCGCCTGATAGACCCACACCCGCTCGCCGACCCGCTCGGTTGAGACGCCGCCGCCGACCGCTTCAATCACGCCGGCGCCGTCGCTGTGCGGGATGACGAAGCCGTTTTCCAGCCCGGCGGGTTGCAGCCCGGCGCGCTTTTTAGCGTCGGACGGGTTGACCGCCGAGGCGCGCAGCCTGACCAGCACTTCGCCGGCGGCGGGCGTCGGCGTGTCGCGCTCGCCGTGAATCAGCGCCTCGTCGGCGGCGCCGGCGCGCTCAAACCAGACGGCTTTCATTTTTCCTCAGGCGGCAAGCCGTGAATGGGCCACCGACACCGCCGCTTTTTCACAACCCCAGCAGGGTCAGAATGTTGCCGTCCGGGTCCTTGAAATGCGCCAGCGTGCCGCCCCAGGGCTGCTTTTCCGGGGGCGAGGTGAACTCGACGCCCTTGCGGGTCAGTTGCGCGTGGGTCAGGTCGATGTCATCGACGGTGATGGAGACACCGACAAAGCGCCCGACCAAATCGCCCGCCTGCGGCGAATCGGCGTCCAGCCCTTCGATGCCCAACTTGGCGCCGCCCAGGTCAAACTCCGCCCACGCAAACGCCTGGTCGGCAAAGGTCAGCGGGAGGCCGATGGTTTCCCGGTAGAAATCCACCGCGCGGTCCCAGTCGGTGGTGAAAATTCGGATGGCGTAGAGTTTCATTGTCTTATCATGCCGTAAATTGCAAGTCACAAACCGAAAACCGCCGCGCGCTCAGTGCGCCGCCTGTTGCCCGAACTCCACCATTCGGTGAATCGCGCGCTCGGCTTTTTTTCGGGTTTCTTCTTCGATCAGGATTTCGTTGTTGCCGAGGGTTAGGACGTTGTCGAGGCGCTGCAGGTCGTTCATTTTCATCCACGGACACATCGCGCAACTCTCGCAGGTCGCGCCTTCGCCGGCGGTCGGGGCTTCCAGGAATGTCTTGCCCGGCGCGGCTTCTTTCATCTTGTGGAAGATGCCGGATTCGGTGGCGACGATGAACTCGGTGGCGTCCGACGAACGCGCCGCTTGAATGATTTGACTGGTCGAGCCGACCACGTCCGCCAGCGCGACCACATCCTGCGGCGACTCGGGATGCACCAGCACCTTGGCGTCGGGATGCTGCTTCATCAACCCCTGCAACGCCGCCGCCTTGAACTCTTCGTGCACCACGCACGACCCCCGCCACAGCAACAGGTCGGCGCCGGTCATTCGCTGAACGTAATCGCCGAGGTATTTGTCCGGCGCCCAAATCATTTTCTCGCCTTGCGCGTGCAGATGCGCGACCACCTTGAGCGCGATGGATGAAGTGACCACCCAGTCCGCGCGCGCTTTGACGGCGGCGCTGGTGTTGGCGTATACCACCACCGTGCGCTCCGGGTGGCGGTCGCAGAATGCCGCGAACTCGTCCGCCGGGCAGCCGAGGTCGAGCGAGCATTCCGCTTCGGTCTCGACCATCAAGATGCGTTTTTCCGGGCTCAGGATTTTCGCGGTCTCGCCCATGAAACGAACGCCGGCGACGATGGCGGTGGCGGCTTGATGACGGTAACTGAAGCGCGCCATCTCCAGCGAGTCGGACACGCAACCGCCGGTTTCATCCGCCAAATCCTGCAGCGCGCCGTCAACGTAGTAGTGCGCCACCAACACCGCGTTTTGCGCTTTCAGTTTGCGTTTAATCGACGCCTTGAGCGCGGCGGTCTGCGCGTCATCCAACTCGGGACGCTCAACCGCCCACGCCGCATTCACCAACTGAGAGATATGCGCGCGCCGGGATTCGGGGGTCTGGGATTCGTTGTGCATGGCGGCGGGTGGAAAAACAGTATGACAATAATATGCGCTCCGTGGCGGTGAATTCAAGTTTAAGTTTAAGCCAGCAGTCTGATGGCAAGCCCGATAAACACGCCGCACAACAGGTATTTTTGATAGTGCCAATACTTGCGGTTCTTCAACAGCGCGTTGCCCATGACACCGCCAAACAAACCGAATACCGAGTTGATAACCGTCCCGATTGCCGTCAACAATACGCCGAGAAAAATGATTTGATAAGCGGTGTTGTCCAATTCCCGGTCGACAAATTGTGGAATGAACGCCATAAAAAACACGAGCGCTTTGGGGTTCAAAACATTAACCAATATGCCACGGAGCAACAACGCCTTTTGCGCCGAAACGTTTTCCAATGAGCGCGCATCATCCGGCGGCGACCGCCAGATTTGCACGGCAAGATACAACAAATAACACGCGCCGGCATACTGTATAAACAACAACGACCCTGGGAAAAGTTCGACCAACGCGGAAACACCGAAAGCCGATACCAAGGTCAAAATCAACCCGCCGATGCCCACGCCAAGCGCGGAATATAGCCCGCCTTTTTTTCCGTAAGCGATGCCGTTGGAGACGATATAAATCATGTCGGGTCCGGGGGTGATCATCAGAACCACGACTGCTACTATGTAAATAGACAGGCTGTTAATCATTGTTCGCATTTTCCAGGACACAAGCCTTTCATGCTGGCGAAAAACGGCACTGGTCTTTGTCGCCGCCCTTGATACAAGCCGCCGGGTCTGTGCAAAAACCCGCTCTCGGCGTATCATGGCCAAGTTGCCCCCACCGGTTGAGAATTACCCGTCAACAGGCTATGGTTTCGCCATCAATCCATCGGGTATCTGTCAATGCAATGGTTTTTGCTGGGCGGTGTGGTTATCGCTCTGTTGTACATGTCAAGCCGCTACCCCAGAACGGCGTTCAGCATTCTCGGGGCGCTTGGCGTCGCCGCCGCCGTGATTATTTTCAGCACCAAGGAAGACGCCGTGCTACAGCGGCACAAACTGCCGGTGGACGACATCACGATTGAAAACGCGGTCATCGTGCCGGCGTATGGCGGCGGTTACCGGTTCAACGCGCGCCTCGTGAACGCCAACCCATCCATCTTGCTGAAAGAAGCGGTAATCAGCATCACCATGCTGGACTGCCGGAGCGAGTCCGCCGACGACTGCGTGGTCATCGGCCAGGTTGACGAGCGCATCAACACCAAAATCCCCGCCGGGCAAGCGCGCGATGTGTCGCGCACCGTGTCGTTCAGCGGCGCCGACCCGGCGGGGGCGTTGCGCTGGGAATTCAAAATAACCGAAACCCGAAGTTAGCGACGGCGCGCGGCATGCCGGTTTTGCCTAAGGGGTGGGGGCGGATGCGGTGAGCGCCGCGCTTCGCCGCCTTATTCTCGGTTTCGTTATTCCGGCGGCGGTGGCGGCGGCGGCACCGGTTGGCGCGACTTCGCGCGCGCCGCTCACCGCCTTTGTGCTGCACCAATACGCGGGCGAGGGCGCTCCCGTCCGCCTCGCGTCCTATCGCGGCAAGGTCGTGTTGGTCAATTTTTGGGCGACCTGGTGCCCGCCCTGCGTGGCAGAGTTTCCTTCCCTGCTGGCGCTCAAGGCGCGGCTCAGCGACCAGCCGTTTGAGATTCTCGCCATCAACATGGGAGAGACCGACGCCGCCATCGCCGGCTTCATCGACCGCCTCGGCTTTGAGATGAATTTCCCGATTCTGATTGACCGACCGGTGACCGTGGCGACGACCTGGCCCGTGCGCGTTCTGCCGACCACCCTCGTCGTCGACAAGAGCGGCAATCTGGCGTTCAAGGCGGACGGCGAGCGCGCCTGGAACAGCGCCGAGTCGCGCATGATTCTTTGGCCGCTGCTGCGCGAATAGCGCGCGCCGCCGCCGTCACCGCCGCCAGTGCTATTCACGCCGCGCGGTGATATAGTCGCCGCCAATGCACGCCAGCGATAACCTGTGCGGCCTTTTCGGCGGCACCTTCGACCCGATTCACCGCGGCCACCTCGCGCCGGTCAAGGAGGCGTTCCGGGCGGCGGCGCTGGGCGAGGTCACCTACATTCCCGCCGCCGTCCCGCCGCACCGCCCGCCGCCGGTCGCCGCCGCCAACCACCGCTTCGAGATGACCCGCATCGCGCTCGCCGACGAGCCGCATTTTGAGGCGGACGACATTGAACTCAAGCGGCGCGGTCCCTCCTATACGTTTGACACGCTGCAATCGCTGCGCCGGCAAAACCCGCATCGGCGCTACGCCCTCATCGTCGGGCTGGACGCGCTGCTCGGGCTTGCGACATGGCATCGATGGCAAGCGTTGCAGCAGGGCGTTCACCTCATCGCGCTGACACGCGCCGGCTGGCAAATGCCGCAGCCGTTGCCGTCGTGGTGGCAGTCCGCGCGGGTGGAATCGAGCGCCGAGTTGCGCCGCTTTGCGGCGGGTAAAATCATCTGCATCGAGGCGGCGCCCGTTTCCATTTCCGGCGCCGGGGTGCGCGAGCATATCGCCGCCGGCGGCGATGCGAGCGACTTGCTACCCGACGGCGTGTGGGATTACATTCGCAAGCACAACTTGTATGGCAAGTAAACGCAAACCGAACAAAGCCGAATCGCAGCAAATGTGCGAGGTCGCTCAGTCCGCGCTGGAAGACGCCAAGGGCGAATCAATCCGGGCGCTGGATGTGCGCAAACTGACCGACATCACCGACTACATGCTCGTGGTCACCGGCGCCTCGGAGCGCCACATCAAAACGCTGGCGGAGCGCGTGTTGGAGGGCATGCGCGCCGCCGGTTGGAAACATCTGGGAGTGGAGGGCTTTGATGCGCCGACCGCCGACTGGGTGCTGGTGGATTTTGTCGATGTGGTCGTTCATATTATGCGCGCGCAGACCCGCGAGCACTACGACTTGGAAAGCCTGTGGGATGACAACTTGAGCGACTTGCTGAAGTCGCAGGGCGATGCGGGATAAACCGCCGCATTTGCCAATGACATCGCTGCGGTTATTTAACGAAGACTGTCCACCGGGTTTGGCGCGCATTGAAGACAACGGCAACGCATCCGAGCCAATGGAGGCGGGGGATTTTCTCGAATGGAGCGCACGCTGATTCTCGCCTCCGAATCGCCCCGCCGCCGGCGGATGCTGGCGCGCCTCGGGGTGGCGTTTCGCACCGAAGCCGCCGCGCTTGACGAGACCCGCCTGGCGCGCGAGTCCCCGCCGGACATGACCGTGCGGCTCGCCCTGCTCAAGGCGCAGACCGTGTTTGACCGGCTCGGCGCGGCGACCGCGGCGCCCGCGGCGCATCCGGCGCATCTGGTTTTAGCGGGCGACACCGCCGTTGCCATCGGCGATGAAATTCTCGGCAAGCCCGCCGACCGCGACCACGCGATGGCGATGTTGCGGCGGTTGTCGGGCGCCACGCACACGGTTTTTTCCGCGGTCGCGCTGGTTGCCGGCGAGCGGCGGGCGCACCGCCTCAGTGTCAGGCGGGCGCACCGCCTCAGCGCCACCGAAGTCACCTTTGAGCGCCTTGACGCGCGGCAAATCGAAACCTATTGCGACAGCGAAGAGCCGTTTGACAAAGCCGGCGCCTACGCGATACAAGGATTCGCCGGCGCCTTTGTCCGGCGCATCAACGGCAGTTACAGCGGCGTGGTCGGGTTGCCGTTGTGGGAGACCCGGCAACTGCTGCGACAATTTGACTATCCGTGCGAGCGCCCATGACCGACGAAATCCTAATCAACGTCACCGCGGCGGAAACGCGGGTTGCGCTACTGTCGGGCGGCACACTGCGCGAAATTCTGATTGAGCGGCATGCCCGCCGAAGCATCGCCGGCAACATCTACCTCGGCAAGGTGGCGCGCGTATTGCCGGGGATGCAGGCGGCGTTCATCGACATTGGCGTGCAGCGAACCGCCTTTCTGCACGCCCGCGACCTCGACGCCGACCCCCAAACCGGCGAGCGCGGCGGGCAATTGAATGCGGACACCGGACCCTCAATCACCTCGCGCATCCACTCCGGCGAGCAACTCATGCTGCAAGCGCTCAAAGACCCAATCGGCGGAAAGGGCGCACGCCTGACCGCCGCCATCAGCATCCCGTCGCGCCACCTCGTCTATCTGCCGAACAGCGACTATGTCGGCGTCTCCCGGCGAATCGAAGCGCCCGCCGTCCGGGAGAAGTTGGCGGCGGTTTTGCGCGAAGCGTATGAGCAAGTCGCGGGCGCTCAGGGCGGCGGCTTCATCCTGCGCACCGCCGCGCAAGACGCCACCGCCGAGGAGATTCGCGCCGACATGGCGTATCTGCTGGACAACTGGAAGCGCACGCTACAACGCCGGCAAGACGCATCGGCACCCGCTTTGCTATACCGCGACCTGCCGCCGGCGGTGCGCGCGGTTCGTGACTTCGCGCATCGGGAGACGGAAAGGGTGCGAATCGATTGCGCTGAGACGCACCGGCAAGTGGCGGATTTTACCGCCGCGCTGATGCCGACACTGCTCGCGCGCATCGAACACTACCGGGGCGAGCGCCCGATTTTCGCCTTGCACTCGGTGGAAGACGACCTTCACAAGGCGCTGCAAAAAAGCGTGCCGCTGCCGTCCGGCGGCCACCTGATTATCGACCAGACCGCCGCCATGACCACGGTGGATGTCAACACCGGCTCTTTCGTCGGCGCGCACGACCTGCCGGAGACCTTCCTCAAAACCAATCTGGAAGCCTCGGCGGCGCTCGCGCGGCAACTCAGGCTGCGCAATATCGGCGGCTTGGTCGTGGTGGATTTTATCGACATGGCGTCGGCGGAACACCGCGCACAAGTGATGCGCGCGCTGGAACAAGAACTCGCGCAAGACCACGGCAGAGCGCAAGTCAACGAGATGTCGTCGCTGGGCCTGGTCGAAATCACGCGCAAACGCACGCGCGAGAGTTTGGAGCGGCTGCTAACCGAGCCGTGCCCCGCCTGCCAGGGCCGAGGCATACGACAAACCGCCGAATCCATCGGCTGCGAAATCGTGCGCGAAGTGCGCGATGGCGGCGCTGAAAAATACCGGGTGGTGGCGTCACAAGCGGTGGTTGATTTGCTGCGGGAAGATGAGTCCGCCGGTTTGGCGGGTGTGCGGAAAATGATTGACCTGCAAGTGGAGCCGAACTACCGGCAGGAGCAATTTGATGTGGTTGCGTTGTAAGTTTCCTTCGATGTGGTCGCGTTGTAAATTCCCTTTGATGTGGTCGCGCCGTAAGCCGCCGTCCGTTTCCCGCCTCCGCCTCAGTGCCGGGCTACTAACGCTCACCCTGCTAACCGGCACACCGGCCACCGCCTTAAACATCCACGAACAAATCATAACGCGCGCCGAATGGCCGCAACACACCAACGGCGACAACATCGCCGCGCTACCGGCGGTCCAACTGGCGCTAACCCACTTCAAAGAAAACAACCGCACCACCCTCATAATCCGCCACCCCGGCGGCGATCCCGGCCAACACTGGGCGCACGAACTACACGACTGGCTGGTCAGTTTCGGCGTGCCCACCAACCACCTAAAACTACAACCCGGCTCCGGCGCGGCGGACCGGTTGGTGGTGAATGTGGTTGAACGCGACTGAAGTAGCCCGAAAGGCGCGTGTCAGAGATGATACGCGCGGTTGGCACGGGCTTCGGTAAAGTCCGCGCTAGTCTTAGGGAGATTCCCGAAGGCGATGAAAAATATGGGGTTTATGTAGGAAAGTTGACAAAATTCGATAACTACTTGATTTCTCTCATTCTTTGTTTTCCACCACCAATATCTAATTTGAAGCATCTTTTCAGGTCGGATTTGTTTGCGGGTGGTATTTTGCTGTGATGCTTTGGCATCACTAGTAGTGCTTTGTCAACTTTCCTACATAATTCCCAAAAATATGGTCGCTGGCGCTCCCTATTTTTCTATCGTTCGAATGACGAAGTGGGGGGCCACCACGCCCTGTTTGCCTAAAAATGGTAAGGTTACTCGCCACCCATTGCGCTAATTTGGAGGAAACAATGACGATACCGGCGACCATGACGGCGGTGTTGCTGACCGGGCACGGCGGCGTCGATAAACTGGAGTATTGCACCGATGTGGCGGTGCCGCGGGCGGCGGCGGGGGAGGTGTTGATTCAAGTCGCCGCCGCCGGCATCAACAACACCGACATCAACACGCGCATCGCGTGGTATTCCAAATCGGTGGATGCCGCCACGGGCGACGGCGGCGAGGGCGGCTTCGCGCACGCCGGCGCCGATGACGGCGGCTGGGACGGCGCGCTGCACTTCCCGCGCATTCAAGGCGCGGACGTGTGCGGGCGCATAGTTGCCGTGGGCGAGGGCGTCTCGGCGGAGCGCATCGGCGAGCGCGTGCTGGTGCGCTGCATGATGCACGGCTATGCGAGCGAACGACCGTTTGAATGCCACACGTTTGGCTCGGAATACGACGGCGCCTTCGCCCAGTTCGCCAAAGCCCCGGCGCGCGACACCTACGCGGTGAATTGCGATTGGAGCGACGCCGAGTTGGCGTCCATTCCGTGCGCGTATTCCACCGCCGAAAACCTGCTGCACCGCGCGGGCGCGGGCGCGGAGACGGTGCTGGTAACCGGCGCATCCGGCGGGGTCGGCTCGGCGGCGGTGCAACTCGCGGCGCGGCGCGGCGCCACCGTGGTCGCGCTGGCGGCGGCGGCGAAAGCCGATGAAGTCGCCGCGCTCGGCGCACAACGCGTGCTCGACCGCAACGCCGACCTGCGCACCGAAATGGGCGCCGACTCGGTTGATTTGGTGGTCGATTTGGTCGCCGGACCGAACTGGCCGCAGTTGCTCGATGTATTGCGAAAAGGCGGACGTTACGCAACCGCCGGCGCGATTGCCGGCCCGCTGGTGGAACTGGATGTTCGCACGCTGTATCTCAAAGACCTGTCGTTTTTCGGCTGCACTTATCAAGACGACATCGTGTTTGAAAACCTCATCGCCTACATTGAACGCGGCGAAATCCGCCCACTGGTGGCGCGCACCTATCCGTTGTCCGACATCGCCACCGCGCAAGCCGACTTCCTCGCCAAAAAACACACCGGCAAACTGGTGCTACTGCCGCCGGAAGTGGCACCGTAGAAGCGCCATCATGCGAATTGCGGAAGCCCATATTTATCAGCACGACTTGCCGGTTGCCGGCGAGCCCTACCGCTATTCATCGGCGAGCGTCCACGCGCTCGACACCACGCTCGTCAAACTGGTGGCGGACAACGGCTTGATTGGCTGGGGCGAAACCTGCCCGGTCGGTCCGACCTACCAGCCGCACCACGCCGGCGGCGCGCGCGCGGCGTTGTTTGAAATCGCGCCGGCGTTGATTGGCGAGCGCGTGTTGCCGTTGTCGCTGCACCGCGCGATGGACTTGCGCTTGAACGGCCACGCCTACGCCAAAGCCGCCATCGACATTGCCGCGCACGACCTGCTCGGCAAGCATTACGGCGTGCGCCTCGCCGACCTGCTGGGCGGGGCGGTGACCGACAAGGTGCCGTCGTATTACGCCTGCGGCATCGGCGCGCCGGACGACATCGCCCGCCTCGCCATTGATAAGCGCAAGGAGGGTTATCCGCGAATGCAAATCAAAGTCGGCGGGCGGGCGGTCGAGACCGACATTGAGGTGGTGCGCAAGGTGTGGGAATCGGTCGGCGATTCCATGCGCCTGGCGGTGGACGCCAACCGCGGCTGGAGCACGCGAGACGCATTGCGCGTCAGCCGCGAATGCCCCGACATTCCCTTCGTGATGGAGCAGCCGTGCAACACGCTGGAGGAAATCGCCACGCTCCGCGGGCGGCTGTCGCATGCCGTTTATTTGGACGAAAGCGCCGCCGATTTAAGCACGGTGTTGCGCGCACTGGGCGGCGGCCTGTGCGACGGCTTCGGCATGAAAATCACGCGCCTCGGCGGCCTGCAACCCTTCACCGCCTTCCGCGACCTGTGCGCCGCCAGGTCAATGCCGCACACTTGCGACGACGCCTGGGGCGGCGACATCATCGCCGCCGCCTGCACCCAAATCGCCGCCACCGTAGAACCCCGCCTGCTGGAAGGCGTATGGCTAGCCCAACCCCACATCACTGGCCACTACGACCCCAAAAACGGCATCCGCATAACCTCCGGCCACATCCGACTCCCTGACGCCCCCGGCTTGGGCGTCATCCCGGACGAGACACAATTCGGTGCGCCGGTGGTGAGTTATGGGTGAGTGGTTGGGTTGGTTTTAATGCGATGTGGTGCGCGACTTCCCTTACTCGTCATTTCGAGCGTTAGTGTCCGTTGCCGCCGCGCTTTTTCTTTTAAGCGGCGGCTTACCGGACACTTACGACCTCGGGAATCTCCCTCAGGTTGGGGGTTATTTTTCTACCGTTCGAGAGTGACGAAGTGGTGGCGGCTGGCGAACAATGCGCTCTGTTGTTATAGTAAGCCCGCCCGCCACCCGTGTAATCGAACCCGTGCCCGATGAAAACCACCCTGCCTTTTCCCGCTGACAAGCCGGCGGCTTATGTTCGTTTGCGGGGTGAGCCGGTGTTTGATGCCGGGCGGCATTTGGCGCTTGAGGGGCCGGGGGGAGGGGTTTCGCTGGCGGAGCTTGGTTACGATGCGGCGACTATCGCGCAGAGTCCGTCGCCGCTGGGGTTGACGGCGCCTTTTCGGGTTTTTTCGGATGAGGGGGTGGCGGTTTTGCGGGAGTTGGCGGGGCGAATGAAGTCCAATCGCAACGAGGCGACCGCCACCGGGGAGAACCGGCTCGGGTCGTATATTCGCGGCGCCGGTTACCGGTCGCGGTTTGTGCGTGATTTCTGCGAGTGTCCGCAGTTGCTTGAGTTGCTGTCCGACCTCGCGGGCGCGGCGCTGGCGCGGCATTCGGTGCCGGCGGTCGCGTGCGGCATCAACTACGCGCCCGAGGACATCACGCGTGCGATTGACACCTGGCACGTGGATTCGGTTTCCTTTGACGCGGTTATTTTGCTGACCGACCCGGCGGCGTATCGCGGCGGCGAGTTCCAGTATTTTCACGGCACGCAAGCCGAAGGCGAGGGCATTCTCGGCATCAGCGGCGTGCGCGGAACGCAGAACGACCTGCCGCCGGAGCGCGTCAACACCGTGGTGTTCCCGGCGGCGGGATACGGGTTTTTGCAACAAGGCAATCTGGTCTTTCACCGCGCCCGGCGCTTGCGGGAAAAAGCCGAGCGGGTCACGCTGCTGCCCTCGTTCGTGGTCGTCGGCGAGGAAAAAACCGACCGCACCAACGTGGACTCGCTGAGCCGCTGGGGCGACCCCGGCATGCTGACCGAACTGGCGCGCCACGAGGCGTGGCTGGCGCGCGACAATCTCGGGCGGCTGATTGACGACCTGCCGCTGGCGGCATCCGGGGAGCAAATCGCCACCGCCATCGATTCCTCGGTAGCGGGTCTGACGCGTTATGCGGCGACCTTGCGTGCCGCCAACGAGGGCGCCGCAGACGAGGGCGGCGGCTGATGCCGGCTCCGGTGTTGGTGACCGGCGCCGGCGGCTGCATCGGCGCGTGGACGGTGGCGCGGCTGTGCGAGTCCGGCGCGGAGGTGGTCGCGTTTGACCTGTCCGCCGACCGCCGCCGGCTGGCGTTGCTCAACGACGACCCGGCGCAAGCCGACTCGGTTTGCTGGGAGACCGGGGACGTGTCCGATTTTGAGCGCGTGCGCGAAGTCTTCACGCGCCACCGACCGCGCGCGGTGATTCACCTCGCGGCGTTGCAGGTTCCTTTCTGCAAGGCCGACCCGGTGCTCGGCACGCGCGTCAACGCCCTCGGCGGCGTCAATATCTTTGAGGCGGCGCGGCAGTGCGGCGCCGGTCAAACCCCGCCAATCGCCTACGCCAGTTCGGTGGCGGCGACCGCGATGGGCGACAATCCGTGGCTGGAGACGCTGTATGGCGCGAGCAAAATCCACAACGAGCAAACCGCGCGCGTCTATTGGCAGGACTGGCAAGTGCCGAGCATCGGCATCCGCCCGAGCGTGGTGTATGGTGCGGCGCGCGACCGCGGCATGAGCGCCGCGCCGACCGTGGCGATGCTCGCCGGCGTGTTGCAACAACCGTTCGTGATTCCGTTCACCGGCGCGGTCGGGTTCGTGTATGCCGCCGAGGCCGCCGCGGCGTTCATCCAAGCCGTCTCAACCGAGCAGCGCGGCGCGCATGTGTTCAATTTGAACGGCGTGATGAAAACCGTGGAGGAGGTCGTGGAGATGATTCGCGCACGCCACCCGCAAGCGGCGCTTCGCTGCGAAGGCGCGCCGCTGCCCTTCCCCGCCGACATGAGCGACGACCCGCTGCGCGCGCATATTGGCGACTACGCCCGCTTCTCCTTTGAGGACGGGCTGGGCGAGACGCTGGCGCTGTTCGCGCGCCGGGTGGACGAAGGGCGGATGGGGCTCGCCGACATCGCAGCGGACAAAGCAGTGAAAACCCCGCAATGAAAGCGCCTCGATGAAACTCGTCCGCTTCGGCGAAAAAGGGCGGGAAAAGCCCGGCATCCTTGACGGCGACGGCGCGTTGCGTGACGCCTCCGAGTGGGTCGCCGACTGGAACGGCGCCACGCTGGCGGACGGCTCGCCGGCGCGCATGGCGGCGAAGATGGAAAGCCTGCCGCGCGTTTCCGCTTCCCCGCCACCGAGATTGGGCGCACCGCTCAGCGGTGTCGGAAAAATCGTCGGCATCGGCTTGAACTACCGCGCGCACGCCGCCGAGGCCGGGCTGGAAGCGCCGACCGAGCCGATTATCTTCCTGAAAGCGACCAGCGCGCTCAGCGGTCCCCACGACGATTTGCTGTTGCCGCGCGGCAGCGAGCAGACCGACTGGGAAGTCGAGTTGGCGGTGGTCATCGGCAAGGGCGGGCGCTACATTGCGCAAGCCAACGCGCTCGCGCATGTCGCCGGTTATTGCATCGCCAACGACGTGTCCGAGCGCGACTATCAGTTGCTGCGCGGCACGCAGTGGAGCAAGGGGAAAAGCGCCGACACCTTCGCCCCGCTCGGTCCGTGGCTGGTGACCCGCGATGAAGTGCCCGACCCGCAAAACCTCAATTTGGAACTGTCGCTGAACGGCGAGCGCATGCAAGCCGGCAATTCCGCCGACATGATTTTCTCGGTGGCCGAGCTCATCGCCGCCGTGTCAACCTATATGTCGTGGCAGCCGGGCGACTTGATGATTACCGGCACGCCGCCGGGCGTCGGCTACGGAATGAAACCGCCGCGCTATCTGCGCCCCGGCGACGCGCTCAGCCTCCGCATCGACGGACTCGGCGAGCAAGCCGTGCGCGTCATCGGCGGCTAGGGTTGGCGAATTAGCGGTGGCGCATGATGAGTGAGGCGGGTTTTGGCGGGAAAATCGCCGTGGTCACCGGCGGCGCGCAGGGGATTGGGCTCGCCATTGCGCGGCGCTTTGTGGCGGCGGGGGCGCGCGTTATTGTGGCGGATGTTAAGGCGCCGCCGGCGGATGAGGGCGACTTGGTGTTTCGGCGCACCGATGTGAGTTGCGAAGACGATGTTCGCGCGCTGGTTGATTTTGCGCTGGAGCGCCACGGCGGCATCGACATTTTGGTCAACAACGCGGGTCTTGCGCTCGAAAAAAGCATCGCGCAGACCGAGGTGGAAGAATGGGAGCGGGTGATGGCGGTCAATGTGCGCGGCGTTTTTTTATGCGCCAAACACGTGCTTCGCGCGATGCGCGGTGAGGGTGACGGCGGCGGCGGCGTCATCGTCAATATCGGCTCGATTGAAGCGCGCGGCGCCAACCCGCTGCACGCCGCCTACGCCGCCTCCAAAGGCGCGGTGCACAGCCTGACCCGAAACATCGCGCTGGAATACGGCGCCGACAACATTCGCTGCAACGCCGTCGCACCCGGTTGGATTGACACGCCGCTCAACGAAAACCTCCTCGCGCAATACCCCGACCCGGAAAAAGCGCGCGCCGCCATCCGCGCGCTGCACCCGGCGGGGCGTATCGGAGCGCCCGAAGACATTGCCGAGGTCGTGCTGTGGCTGGCGGGCGATGGGGCGGCGTTCGCCAGCGGGCAAATCTATGTTCACGACGGCGGGCGCACCGCGTGCCTGCCGCTGCCGCCGCTGTCACCATGATGGCGGCGGCGGACGAGCGGTTTGACTTGCGCGAGGCGGCGGCGGTCGTCACCGGCGCCGGGTCGGGGGTGGGCGAAGCCGTCTGCGAGGCGCTGGCGGCGGCGCAGGCGCGGCTCTTGCTCATCGGGCGCGACGAAGAAAAACTTCGGCGCGTGCGCGACAAGGTGAGCGCGCAAACCGTGGCCGAGGTGTGCGCCGGCGATGTCGGCGATTCCGACTTCTGCGCCCGCGCGCTGGACAAAGCGCATGCGCTGTTCGGGCGGCTGGACGTGCTCGTCAACAACGCCGGCACGATTCACCGCGCGCCCGCCGGGCAGACCGCGGACGAGGCGTGGACGCGCACGATGCGGGTGAATTTGGACGGCGTGTTCTGGATGAGCCGCGGCGCGCTCGTGCGCATGCAGGCGCAACAGCGCGGGGCGATCGTCAACGTCGCCTCGACCGTCGGGCTGGTCGGCGCGCGCGAGTTGTCGGCGTATTGCGCGAGCAAGGGCGGCGTGGCGCAACTGACCCGCGCGCTGGCGCTGGAATGCGCGCGTGACGGCGTCACCGTCAACGCGGTCTGCCCCGGCGCCATCGACGCGCCGATGCTGTTCTCCAAGCACCCGGCGGGCGTCACCGAAGCCGAAACCCGCGCGAAAAACTGCGCGCTGATTCCGCAGGGGCGGCTGGCGACGCCGGCGGAAGTGGCGCGCGCAATCATTTTTCTGGCGACCGAGCCGCACATTACCGGCGTGATGTTGCCGGTTGACGGCGGATACACCGCGCAATAACGCCATGCGGGCGCGCGCACGGACTGAGGTGTTGCTGGTGAAAGCCTATCTCGGGCAGCAAGCCGAGTGGGCGGATGCCTTCGCGGACTTCGATGTTGAGGTGCGCGGCTGGGATGCGCCCGGCGCGCCCGAGGAGGCCGACTACGCGCTGGTGTGGGAGCCGGAACCCGGTGCGCTCGCCCGCCTGCCCAACCTGAAAGCGGTCTTCTCGCTCGGCGCCGGGCTGGACCATCTGGTCGGCGAAGACCTCGTTCCGCCCGGCGTGCCGGTGATTCGTATGGTGGACGTTGCGCTGACTGCGGGCATGACCGAGTATGTGCTGTATCACGTGCTGCGCTTTCACCGTTTTATGCCGCAGTATGAAGCCCAGCAGCGCGACATCGCGTGGCGCGAACTGCCGCAAATTCCGGCGCATGAGCGGCGCGTCGGCTTGCTCGGTCTCGGGGTGATGGGGCGCGCCGCCGCCGAGGCGTTGGTCTCGCTGGGCTTCGATGTCGCCGGCTGGAGCCGCGCCGAAAAACGCATCGACGGGGTCGCGTCCTACCACGGAGAGCGGCAACTGGGGCGGTTTCTGGCGCGCACCGACATCCTGGTCTGCCTGCTGCCGCTCACGCCGCAAACCGAAAACATACTGGGCGCCGGCAACCTCGCGCGGCTGCCCGAAGGCGCGTTCGTCATCAACGCCGGGCGCGGCGGCCATTGCGATGAAGCCGCCCTGCTGGCGGCGCTCGACCGCGGTCATATTCGGGGCGCGGCGCTGGACGTGTTCGCGCACGAGCCGTTGGCAAAAGCCAGCGCGCTGTGGCGCCACGACGCCGTCCATATCACGCCGCATATCGCCGCCAAAACCCTGCCCGCCACCGCCGCCCAACACGTCATCGACAACATCACCCGCCTGCGCGCCGGGCGCGCGCCGACGCACGTGGCGGATTTCTCGCGCGGCTACTAAGCCGGGCGCGGTTGCGCGGCGCGCGCACAAACCGATTGCAATCGGCGAGCGGTGGCGTTATGCTCCGGCGTTCGCAGCGAGTGCCCGCCGGCGTCGTTGCATCCTTTCTTCAATGCTCGGAGTATCCCAATGAACCCGTTGAAAACCGTCGCCGGAACGATTATTTCCGGCTTTGTGCTCGCCGTCATTATCGCGCTGATTTTGTAACGGCGCCAACCATCGAACTCTTGACAGGAAATTCATCATGAACCTATTTTCACTCGTCGTCTGGTTGCACGTCCTTGCAGGCATTACCTGGATCGGCTTGCTGTATTACTTCAACTTCGTGCAAGTCCCGGCGGTCGCCGACGCCACCGCCGACAGCGACGGACCCGGTCCCGCCGCCATCTCAAAATATGTCGCGCCGCGCGCGCTGTGGTGGTTTCGCTGGGGCGCGCTGGCGACCTGGCTGACCGGCGCCGCCGCGCTGCAGTATATCGGCGGCTTCGTCACGCACTTCTTCGCCACCGGCGGCGTCACCGCCATCGGCGTCGGCGCGTGGCTCGGCACCATCATGCTAATCAATGTCTGGGCGCTAATCTGGCCCAATCAAAAGAAACTGCTCGGCATCGTGGAAGCCACCGACGAGGAAAAAGCCAAAGCCAAAACCATCGCCTTCACCGCCTCGCGCACCAACACGCTACTGTCGATTCCGATGATTATGTGCATGGTCTCGGTCGGTCACGGCTTGCCGTTTTAGGGCGCAATGCAAGTCTTTCACAACGATGTCGTCATTCACAACCACTTCGTCATTCTCGAGCGTTAGTGTCCGTTTGCCGCCGCGCTTTTTCTTTTTAAGCGGCGGCTTACGGACACTTACGTCCTCGGGAATCTCCCTAAGACTGGCACGGGCTTTGTTGGAATTCACGCCAGCCTTAGGGAGATTCCCGAAGGCGATGAAAAATATGGTCGCTGACGCTCCCTATTTTTCTATCGTTCGAGAATGACGAAGTTGGGGCTCCCTATTTTCTACCGTTCGAGAAAAATCCGCCGGGAGCGGATTTTCGCGCAAGCCCGCAGGGTTTGTATCAGGGATGATACAAACAATGACGAGGAGTTGTTTTTTAAGTGATCTTGCTCACCACCGCCACCGCTAACAACCCCCCGCCGGGCCGCCCAACCGAAATGCCGGTCACCAACCGGCATTTCGTCAACGGCAATCCAATCAAAGGACCCTTCGCCGAGGGGCTGGCGAGCGCGGCGTTTGCGCTCGGTTGTTTCTGGGGGGCGGAGCGCATTTACTGGCAGCTGCCCGGCGTCCACACCACCGCCGTCGGGTATGCCGGCGGGCAAACCCCCAACGCGACCTACGCGGAAATTTGCACCGGCTTGACCGGTCATGCCGAGGCGGTGCTGGTGGTGTATGACCCGGCGGCGCTTGATTACCGGGAGTTGTTGCGCGCGTTCTGGGAATCGCACGACCCGACCCAGGGCATGCGCCAGGGCAACGACCACGGCACGCAGTATCGCTCCGCCGTGTATGGCTACAACGCCGAGCAACTCGCGCTCGCCGAGCAATCCAAAGCCGAGTATCAAGCCAAACTTTCGCAAGCCGGCTACGGCGCAATCACCACCGACATCGTGCCGGCGCCGCCTTTTTATTACGCCGAAGACGCCCACCAGCAATACCTGGCGAAAAACCCCGGCGGCTATTGCGGGCTCGGCGGCACCGGGGTCAGTTGCGGTTGATAGTTTGGGGAACTATCAGTGAGCGTTGACAAACAAAACCACCCAACAACAAGCACGTCATTCTCGAACGGTAGAAAATAGGGAGCCGATAAGCGACCATATTTTCTTCGATTCGGGAATCTCCCTAAGACTGCCGTGAATTCCAACAAAGACCGTGCCAACCTTATGGAGATTCCCGAGGTCGTAAGTGTCCGTAAGCCGCCGCTTAAAAGAAAAAGCGCGGCGGCAAACGGACACTAACGCTCGAGAATGACGACGTTGTTGTTTTTGTTGGGCGTTCTTGTCAACTTTGCTTGATTGTTCCCCTTGTTACCCTTTCACTCAGCGATGTTGTTCGTCAGTCGCGCTTCGGTTGCAACGGCGGCATCGGGAAGGGTTTGATGTTGCTGTCGCCGGACTCGGCGGCGGGCTTGTCGATAATTTTATTGACCCCCTCCTTCTCCACCTCGTCGATGCGCACCACCGAATGCAGCGGAATATAAGTGCGGTTGACCTGGCTAAATTCCGCCTTCAACCGCTCTTCGGACGGGTCGACCACCAGATGCGACCTCTCCCCGAAAATAATGCCCGCCACCTCGATGAACGCATACATATTGCTCTGCGACACCTCGCGCGCATACAACTCATACAGTTTCCCCTGGCTATGAAACTGAACTTTATAAACACGCGCACCGGGACTCTTTTTCTCGGCCATTGATGACATACCGGTTGGACTGAACGAGACGCGGATTATAACCTGTGGCGGCGGCGGGATGGGTGCGCTGTGGGCGGTTGCCTTCGGCGATTTGAGATTTTGTGTGAATTCGATTATGGTATGTTCCCGTGTAAATCGCACTGGTTTATAGTTTATGAGAAAAAATGACGAAAACTCCGCGCAAGGCGCAACCGCCGACACCTTCACCCTGACCGACAACGCTTCCGGGCAGTCGTGGGAGTTGCCGGCGCGCACCGGTGTCATGGGCAACCGGTTGATCGACATCAAGCGGTTGTATGGCGACACCGGCATTTTGACTTACGACCCCGGCTACACCTCGACCGCTTCGTGCCAGTCCGACATCACTTTTATCGACGGCGAAAAGGGTGTGTTGTTGCATCGCGGTTATTCCATCGACCAACTGGCGAGCCAAAGCGACTTCATGGAAACCTGCTATCTGTTGCTGTATGGCGAGTTGCCGACGCCCGAACAGAAAGCCTCGTTTGACGCCGACATCAAGAACCACTCGCTACTGCACGACCAGTTCATTTCTTTCTACAAGGGCTTCATGCGAAACGCGCATCCGATGGCGATTATGGTCGGCGTGGTCGGCGCGTTGTCGGCTTTTTATCACGACAGCATCGACATCACCGACCTCGGGCAGCGCCGGCTGGCGGCGCACCGGCTGATTGCCAAGATGCCGACCATCGGCGCCTACGCCTACAAGTATTCGCTCGGTATGACTTTTCCGATGCCGCGAAACGATTACAGTTATTCGCAGAACCTGCTGCAGATGATGTTCTCCAACCCCGCCGAGGAGTATGAAATCGACCCGGTGTTGTCGAAGGCGATCGACCGCATTCTGATTCTGCACGCCGACCACGAACAAAACGCTTCCACTTCCACGGTGCGCCTGGCGGGCTCTTCGGGCGCCAACCCTTACGCCTGCATCGCCGCCGGCATCGCCTCGCTGTGGGGTCCGGCGCACGGCGGCGCCAACGAGGCGGTGCTGAAGATGCTGGATGAAATCGGCACCGCCAAGCGGGTCGGCGAATACATCGCGAAAGCCAAAGACAAGAGCGACCCGTTCCGGCTGATGGGCTTCGGCCACCGCGTGTATAAAAACTACGACCCGCGCGCCACGGTGATGCGCCAGACCTGCCACGAAGTGCTCGGCGTGCTCGGCATCGAAGACCCCAAACTGAAACTCGCCATGGCGCTCGAAAAAATCGCGCTCGAAGACGAATACTTCATCGAGAAGAAACTCTACCCCAACGTCGATTTCTACTCCGGCATCATCCTCAAAGCGATGGGCTTCCCGACCTCGATGTTCACCGTCATGTTCGCCATCGGCCGCACCGTCGGCTGGGTGTCGCACTGGAAGGAGATGCTAAAAGACGACGACCAAAAAATCGGCCGCCCACGCCAACTATACCTCGGCCCCCAAAAACGCGACTACGTCCCCATAGAACGACGCGGACACACCGAGAAAAAAACCAGCTGGTCGTGGTTGTGGGGTGGTCGGTAGCGGGCGACTTGGATTGACGCAACCTGCGTGACAGCCTTGCCACAACCGCCGTGGCGGTATGTAATCGTCTTGGCATAACCACAGAAGTATGGGAAATCTATCGTGACCCACACAACCCCGGCGCGAATAGAGTATCTGAAGGTGCGGAATTTTCGCGCGCTTCATGATGTCGAGTTCAAGAATCTGACGCCGATGACCGCGTTGCTCGGTCCGAATGGTAGCGGCAAGTCAACGGTGTTCGATGTGTTTGCCTTTCTCGCCGAATGCTTCGAGTCCGGGTTGCGCCGTGCCTGGGACAAACGTGGTCGCGCCAAAGAACTGAAAACCAGGGGCGCGAGTGGACCGGTAACCATCGAAATCAAGTATCGGGAAAAGCCCAAGTCGCCGCTCATCACATACCACCTTGCCGTTGACGAAGAAGCGCGTGCGCCTGTGGTGGTTGAGGAATCGTTGCGGTGGCGGCGAGGTCGATATGGGAAGCCATTTCGTTTTCTCGAATATCGCCACGGACAAGGTCATGCGGTTAGCGGTGAGCAACCCGATGCCAAAGACAAGCGAATAGAGATACCGCTTGAATCGCCGGATTTGCTGGCGGTTAATGCGCTCGGGCAGTTCGCCGACCATCCGCGCGTGGCCGCCCTGCGGCGCTTTATCACCGAATGGCATGTGTCCTATCTGTCGGCGGAAAACACGCGTGGCCAGCCCGAGGCGGGGCCGCAAGAGAGGTTGTCCCGAAGCGGGGATAACCTGGCGAATGTTATCCAGTATCTGAGCGAGAGTCACCCGGACCAACTCAAAAGAATTTTCGCAATTCTGCGTCAACGCATACCGCGAATTGAGCAAGTGCGCGCTGATGTGATGGCTGACGGTCGGTTGCTGTTGCTAATCAAAGACGCGCCTTTCGATGACGCCATGCTGGCGCGTTTTGCCTCGGACGGCACGCTCAAAATGCTGGCCTATCAGGTGCTTCTCAACGATCCGAACCCGCCCGCTTTTATCGGCATTGAAGAGCCAGAAAACTTTCTTCACCCGAGGTTGTTGCACGGCTTGGCCGAGGAGTGCCGCGCAGCCAGTGAACGCACGCAACTTCTGGTCACCACGCATTCGCCCTTTTTTCTGGATGCGCTCAAACCCGAAGAAGTGCGTGTGCTTTGGCGTAACGAGCAAGGCTATACCCAGGCGAGCAGTCTGGCGGAATCAAACCGCGTCAAGATTTTTGTCGAGGAAGGCGCACTGCTCGGTCAACTGTGGATGGAGGGGCAGTTTGGCATGGGCGACCCTCTGGATAACCACGGCGCGCCTTCTGCTGTCGCCAATGAAACCCCGGGATGAGGGCATCGCGTTTGGCGTTTCTGGTGGAAGAGCCCTCGATGGAGGTTTTTCTGCGCGGGTTGTTGCCGAACGTAATTCCCCACGTACCTTTTCAGATTCACGTATTCCAAGGCAAACGTGACATGTTGTCCAAGTTGGGAGATCGTTTGCGCGGTTATGCACGGTGGCTACCGCAAGAACATCGCCTTTTCGTCATGGTTGACCGTGACCAAGACAACTGCCACGACCTAAAGAAACGACTTGAGAGTATCGCCGGCGGGGCAAGGCTACGCACACGCACAAACAGCGCCGGCACATCATGGCAATTGGTAAACCGAGTGGTGATTGAAGAACTGGAAGCGTGGTATTTCGGCGACTGGCGGGCGGTGCGGACAGCCTACCCGAGAATGTCCGAAACTATCCCGCAAAAAGCGAGTTACCGAAACTCGGACGCTATCAGAGGCGGTACCTGGGAAGCATTCGAGCGCGTTATGCGGCAACGAAATTATTTTGTCGGTGGGCTGAGAAAAGTTGAAGCTGCACACACGATTGCCCCCCACATCGATCCGACACGAAACCAGTCGCCCAGTTTCAAGATATTTCATGAGGCGATCGTTGAGGCAACCGCATAAGCGCAGTGCGGCGCCACGATAACCGGGGCGTTTTGCCAAGAAGTAAAGCGTATAATCCCCCCACCATAACCCTGGTCGAGTCAATCGTTCCAACCATGCTAATCAAAATCGCGTTCACCCTTGCGGTCATCGTCGGTGTTATTGTTTTCTTTCGTCTCAGGCGGGCGGGTGCGCCGGGGGATGTTGCGACCACGACCGACGCCGCCACCGACACCGCCGCGGAGCAAGGCAGCTCCATTTCCCCGCGCGTGTTGGCGTACGGTTTGCTTGGTGTGCTTGGGGGGGTGGCGGTGTTGATTTTTGTGCTTGAGATGATTGAGCGCTGACATGATGGCGCGCAAACCGCCGGTCACGCTTGCCCTGATTGGCGTCTCCACGCTGGTCTATTTGGCAATGACCGCGCTTGAGGGCACGGTGTTTTTTCGCCCGTTGCTGATTTCCGAATACGCCCGCCCGGTGTTGCCGGAGATTCGCCGGGGGCAACTGTGGCGACTGGTCACGCCCGTTTTCCTGCATTTCAGCATCTTCCATATTGTCTTCAATATGCTCTGGACGTGGGAGTTTGGGCGGCTTATCGAAGCCCGGCGGGGCGCGCTCGGGTTGCTCGGGCTGACCGCCGCCATCGGTGTCATTTCCAACCTCGGGCAATACGCCGTGGCGGGTCCTTTGTTCGGCGGCATGTCCGGCGTGATTTACGGCTACTTCGGCTACCTCTGGATGCAGGGGCGCTTCAACCCCGCTTTCGGCGTCCGCCTCAACCCGCCGGTCGTGTATCTGCTGCTCGGCTGGCTGGCGCTGGGTTGGACCGGCGTCCTCGCATTGCTGTTCAACCTGCACGTCGCCAACACCGCGCATACCGCCGGGCTCATCAGCGGCGTCGCGCTGGCGTTTGTCTTCATCGGCGTTGACCGGCTTAGAGTGCCCCGGCGCATACGATGAACAAATCCGACAACACTTCCACGGCGACGGCAACGACGATGGCGGCGGCGTTCGAGCCGGTCAACAGCCGGTACGACGGACCCAAACTGGAGAAGGCGATTCTGCAATTCTGGGAGTCGCGCTCCATCTTTGACAAGACCTTGCAACAAAGCGAAGGGCGGCCACGTTTTAGTTTCAACGAAGGTCCGCCGACCGCCAACGGCAAGCCCGGCATTCACCACGTGCTGGCGCGCGCGTTCAAGGATATTTATCCGCGCTTCAAAACGATGCGCGGATACCACGCGCCGCGCAAGGGTGGCTGGGACACGCACGGCTTGCCGGTGGAGCATGAAATCGAAAAACAACTCGGCATCTTCGACAAAAAAGAAATCGAGCGCCAGGTCGGCATCGCCGAGTTCAACCGCCGCTGCCGCGAATCGGTCATGACCTACATTGGCGAGTGGGAGGAGATGACGCGGCGCATGGGGTATTGGGTCAACCTCGACGAAGCCTACTACACGCTCGACAACGACTACATTGAATCCACCTGGAACTTGTTGAAAATCATCTGGGACAAGGGTTTGATTTATCAGGGCTACAAGGTGGTTCCCTACGACCCGCGCATCGGCGCCACGCTGTCGTCGCACGAAGTGGCGCTCGGGTACAAGGAAGTGGAAGACCCGTCGGTCACCGTGCGCTTCCGGTTGTGTGATGAGGAAAACACCTCACTGCTGGCGTGGACGACCACGCCGTGGACGCTGCCTTCCAACCTGCTGCTGGCGGTCGGCGAGGACATTGACTATGCGCGCGTCTCCGTTGAGGGTGGCGAGGGCGGCGAAGATGGGGAGATTCTGATTCTGGCGAGCGCCTGCGTCGAGACGGTGTTGGCGGAGCGCGCCTATAAAGTCATCGAAACCGTCAAGGGCGGCGAGTTGGTCGGGCTGCGCTACCGGCGGTTGTTCGACTATCTCGAAGTTGAGCGCGGCGACCCGTTCCGCGTGGTCGCCGCCGAGTTCGTCAGCACCGACGACGGCACCGGCATCGTGCACTGCGCGCCGGCATACGGCGTCGATGACCTCGCGCTTGGCCAGCGCGAAGGGCTGCCGGTCATTCACGGTGTCGGGTTGGACGGCTGCTTTGTTGCCGAAGTCACGCCCGTCGCCGGCGTCTTCTTCAAAGAAGCCGACCCGGTCATCAACCGCCTCCTCAGTGAGGCAGGGCTACTCTTCCGCAACGAAAAAATCCGCCACAACTACCCCTTCGGCTGGCGCACCGGCGACCCGCTCATCTACTACGCCAAGGAAGCGTGGTATATCCAAACCACCGCGGTGGCGGCGCGCATGGTGGCGCTCAACCAGACCATCAACTGGGTGCCGCAGACCACCCGCGACGGGCGCTTCGGCAAGTGGCTGGAAAACAACATCGACTGGGCGTTGTCGCGCGAGCGCTTCTGGGGCACGCCGTTGCCGGTGTGGCACGACGGCGAGGGCGATTTCATCTGCATCGGCTCGCGCCAACAACTGGAAACCCTGGCGGGGCGCTCGCTTGCCGAGACCGACTTGCACCGCCCGCAAATCGACGAAATCACCTTCGCGGTTGACGGCAAAACCTACACCCGCGTGCCGGAAGTCATCGACTGCTGGTTTGATTCCGGCGCGATGACCTACGCGCAATGGCACTACCCGTTTGAAAACCGCGCGGTGTTTGAGAAGCACTTCCCCGCCGACTATATTTGCGAAGCCATCGACCAAACGCGCGGCTGGTTTTACACGCTGCACGCCATCGCCGCGCTGGTGTCGGACAGCGTCGCCTACAAGAACTGCGTCTGCCTGAGTCATATTGTCGATGAACACGGCAAAAAAATGTCCAAGTCGCAGGGCAACATCGTTGACCCCTACGCGGTGTTCGACACCATCGGCGCGGACTCGTTGCGCTGGTTGTTCCTCGCCCGCAGCGCGCCGGAAGGGCAGAAGCGAATCTCAACCGCCATCGTGCGCGAAGTGGCGTCGTCGTTCGTCAACACCTTCTGGAATACCTACGCGTTTTTTGTTTTGTATGCGCGCCTCGACCAAGCCGACTTGAGCCGCCGGGTGGAGTACGCGCAGCGCCCGGAAATCGACCGCTGGATTCTCGCGCTCGCGCATCAAACCGTGAAGACCGCCACCGAAGCGCTCGACGACTACGACGCCAAGCGCGCCGGCGATGCGATTGAAAAACTGGTTGACCAGTTGAGCAACTGGTATGTGCGGCGCAACCGCCGGCGTTTCTGGAAGGGCGGCCACGGCGACGACAAGCAGTCGGCGTACCTGACGTTGTTCGAGTGCATCGACCTGTGCCACCGCGTGATGGCGCCGTTCATGCCGTTTTTATCGGAGGCGATTTACCGCAACCTTTACCGCGCCGCGATTAGCGAAGACCAAAACGAGGGCGGGGGCGCGCCGGAAAGCATTCACCTGACCCCTTGGCCCGCCTACATTGAGGCGCGCATCGACCCACGCCTGATTTTTGAGATGGACGTGGTGCAACAAGTCGTCGGGCTGGGGCGCTCGGCGCGCGAAGACAGCCGCATCCGCGTGCGCCAGCCGCTGTCGCGCATGCTAATCAGCGTCGCCGATGACGACGCCCGCGCAGCCATCAAAAAACACGAACAGCAAATCGGCGATGAACTCAACATTAAATCCGTAGAGTTCATCGAGCGCGACGCCGACTTGGTCGGCTACGTGGTGACGCCCAACTTCGCCCGCCTCGGCAAGCGCTACGGCCGCCTGATGCCCGCCATCAAATCCGCGCTGGCGGCGATGAACGACAGCGCCGACGGCGCCCGCCTCGCCGCGCAAGTTGATGCGGGCGAAAATTTTTCGCTGGACATAGACGGCGCTCAGGTCGAGTTCGAGCCCGATGACATTCGCATAACCACCACCGCCGCCGAAGGCTACACCTGCGCGCGCGCCGAGCGCTACTTGGTCGCGCTTGACACCGCGTTGAACGAAGCGTTGGTGGTCGAGGGAATCGCCCGCGAAATCGTGCGCAGCGTGCAAGACGCGCGCAAGTCCGCCGGGCTGGAAATATCCGACCGCATCGCCCTCGACGTCACCGGCTCCGAGCGCGTGCGCGCCGCGCTGCAACAACACCGCGACTACATCATGGGCGAGACGCTGGCGGCGACGCTTTCGGTATCCGCAGCCGCATCCGACCGAGCGGATGCATTCACCGCCGAGCGCGCGCTGGGGGACGAGCACTGGACGCTGGCGTTGCGTAAATCCGCCGACCGGTGATGAATGTTCTGGTCACCGGCGGGGCCGGGTTCATCGGCGCGGCGTTGTGCCGCCGGTTGCTGGAGCGCGGCGACCGGGTATGCGCGGTTGACAACCTCAGCAGTTACTACGACGTCAGCCTCAAGCAAGCGCGGCTTGACCGCCTGTCGGAGAAGGGGTGCGACGGTTTCACCTTCCGCCAACTGGACATCGCCGAGCGCGACGCCATGCGCGAGTTGTTCGACGCGCAACCATTCGACGCGGTCATGCACCTCGCCGCGCAAGCCGGCGTGCGCCACTCGCTGGACAATCCGGCGGCGTATGTCGACGCCAACTTGGTCGGCTTCGGCAACGTCCTCGAAGGCTGCCGGCACGGCGGCGTGAAGCATCTGGTGTATGCGTCCAGCAGCTCGGTGTATGGCAATCGCGGTGAGCAACTGCCGCTCGCCGAAAGCAACCCGGTCGACCACCCCGTGTCGCTGTATGCCGCCACCAAAAAAGCCAATGAATTGATGGCGCACGCCTACGCCCACCTGTACCGCCTGCCGTGCACGGGCTTGCGTTTTTTCACCGTGTATGGTCCCTGGGGAAGGCCCGACATGGCGTTCTTCAAGTTCACCAAACTGATGCTCGAAGGGCGCCCCATTCCGGTCTATAACCACGGCAATCTGGCGCGCGATTTCACCTACATCGACGACGTGACGACGGGCATCGTGCGCGCGCTCGACACCCCCGCCCGAGCCGACCCCGCTTACGACGCGCGCGCGCCCAACCCGGCAACCAGCGATGCGCCCTTTCGCGTGTATAACCTCGGCAACGGCGCCCAAATCCAACTGATGGATTACATTCACGCGCTGGAAGCGGCGCTCGGCGTGAAGGCGCGTTGTGAGATGCTGCCGATGCAAGCCGGCGATGTCAGCGCCACCCGCGCCGACACGCGCGCGCTGGCGGCGGACTTCGATTTCCAACCGGCGACCTCAATCGAAGACGGCTTGGCGGCCTTCGCCGAGTGGTATCGCGCTTACCACGGCGTTAGCCAATAACGACCGAGTCAATGACGACTGCGCCATTACAAACGCTGCTGGAAAAAACGCAGACGCGCGATGCGCGCATCGCCATTTACGGGCTCGGCTATGTCGGGTTGCCGCTGGCGCTGCGTTTTGTCGAAGCCGGTTTTGCGACCATCGGATTTGATGTCGATGCGGACAAAGTGGAAAAACTAAACGCCGGCAAGAGTTACATAGAGCGCATCCCCGACCGGGCAATCGCGCGCGCCGTGAACGCCGGCTTGACCGCCAGCGGCGACTACGCCCTGACCGCAGCCGCCGATGCGCTCATCATCTGCGTGCCCACGCCGCTCGGCAAACACAAGGAGCCCGACTTGAGTTATGTCACCGGCACGATGGACGGCATCGCGCCGCACCTTCGGCGCGGGCAGTTGGTTTCGCTGGAAAGCACCACCTATCCCGGCACCACCGAGGAGGAGTTGCTGCCGCGCATCGCCGCGCGCGGTTTCAGCGTCGGCGAGGATATATTCCTCGTCTATTCGCCGGAGCGCGAAGACCCCGGCAACCCCGACTTCAACACGCGCACCATCCCGAAAATCTGCGGCGGCCACACCGCCAACTGCCTGCAAGCCGGCACTGCGTTATACGGCGCGGCCATCGACCAAGTGGTCGCGGTCAGCACCACGCGCGCCGCGGAAATGACCAAACTGCTGGAGAACATCTACCGCGCGGTCAACATCGGCTTGGTCAACGAACTGCAACTGGTCGCCGACAAAATGGGCATCGACCTGCTCGAAGTCATCGACGCGGCGGCGACCAAACCGTTCGGCTACACCCCGTTCTACCCCGGACCCGGCATGGGCGGTCACTGCCTGCCCATCGACCCGTTCTATCTGGCGTGGAAGGCGAAGGAATACGGCGTCCATTCCAAGTTCATCGAACTCGCCGGCGAGGTCAACGCCAACATGCCGGCGTGGTATGTGGAAAAAGCCGTGACCGAATTGAACCGCGCCGGCAAACCGGTCATGGGCGCGTCGATTCTCATCCTCGGCGTGGCATACAAAAAAAACATGGACGACCTGCGCGAATCCCCCGCCCTGAAAATGATCGAACTGCTGCACGCCAAAGGCGCCAACATCACTTACACCGACCCCCACGTCCCTCGCCTCGGCAAACTCCGCGACTACGACTTCAACCTGCAAAGTCAACCCCTGTCCGCCACCCTGCTCGCCCAAAACGACCTCGCCATCCTATGCACCGACCACGACCAATTCGACTACCCCCTAATAACCCAACACCCCCACCTGATAGACACCCGCGGCGCGCTGCGCGGCTTGAAGTAACGCCACCGCCGCCCTTGCTCATTGCGTACCCGCTTCGCTTGCCGCGGCCTTTGGCGCGCCGCCTGATGTGCCGCTCGCTTTGACGAATTCGGTCAAGCCCGCCGCGATGATTAGGACTGCGCCGGTGAACTCGCGTGGACCGAAGGGCTCGTCGGTGAATAGGGAGGCGGTGATGATGCCGATGGCGACTTCCATCATGAGCAGGATGGCGACGCGCCCCGGTTCTATTTTGCCGCCGCCGTAGAAGGTGAGCCAGACGACCGGCAGGTTCCAGACGAAGGCGAAGCCCAGCAGCCAGCACAATGTGGTGAGGGTGATGTCAAAGCCGGTGACCGACCATTGCCGTCCGCCGGGGATGAGGGTCAGGGCGGCGAAGATGAGTAGCGCGAAGACGAATTGCAGCGCCACTTTGTCGGCCACCGGGTGGGTGGTTGTGCGCTGGGTATAGACCATCGCCAACCCCCAGGCGACGCCGGACACCAGCCCCAGCCACTCGCCGATGTCGCGCGGTAGCGGGCTGGCGTGGTCGACTTCCAAGATGACCAGCATGCCGGACAGCCCGAAGATGAGCGTCAATACGCGGCGCGGCGTGATGGGTTGCCCGAGCATGAAACGCGCCAGCAGCGTGCTCCACACCGGCGTCAGGTAGAACAGCAAAATGACGCGCGCGACCTGCCCGCGCAGCATGCCCTCGGCATACAACGCGAGCGCGCAAGCGAAGAAAAACGCGCCCAGTATCAGCGGCGACCCGGCGCGCGCGATGCGTTGGCGGTGAATGACGATGACCGGCAACATCACCAGCAACGGCAGCAGCAACCCGGTGCCGGTGGACCAGATGCTACCCAGCCCAAGCGCATCCAGTTTGCGCAACGGTATCCACCAGGTTCCCCACAGAACGGTGGAAGCGAGGATGGCGAGGGTCGGGCGGGTGGCGGAGTCGGTGTTGATTTTCATTGAGCATGCACGGCTGAGGACGTGCATGATAATAGAAAAGCGGAACCGCCCCGCCTTTTTGTACTCTGTCAGCGCGATTTGGAATGTCTGCTTTTTGGTGTTGAGGGATCAATATACTGCCAATGGCGATTGATGCCCTGCGTCCCCGGCACCGTTTACTCTGTTATTTTCCACTACCCCGTCATTCTCGAGCGTTAGTGTCCGTTTGCCGCCGCGCTTTTTCTTTTAAGCGGCGGCTTACGGACACTTGCGTCCTCGGGAATCTCCCTAAGACTGGTGCTGAGTTACAACAACGCCGTCATTGCGGCAGGGATGCCGCAATCCAGTCGTCCACGGATGGCAAGCCGGAATGCGGCATCGGGGTGGGGCGAGTTGCTGTCCGTGCGCCTGGATTCCCGCTTCCTCAGGCAGTGTAAAAACTCCAAAAATAAAGCGGCGCATGAAAAATTTTCCCACCGACATAGCAAAAACTCGCATAAAAACAGGGATAAGTTTCCCATCTCATCCCTGTTTTTATGCGATTTTGAGGAATATTTTCCCACCCTTTCGATGTGCGGAGAATTTTTACACAGGCTGTTCCTGCGGGAATGACGGCGGAGGTTTCGGCGAAGTCTATACTAGGTTGCGGGAAATTCCCGAAGGCGATGAAAAGTTGCTTACCAGCTCCCTATTCTTCTATCGTTCGAGAATGACGAGTGGTCGAAGGTTTTTGTTTGTGGCACGGACGATACGCACAAAAAGGTTCTGGATACCGACTAAAACACTTCGATAGGGCGACGGAATCGCGTTGGTAGTATCTTGCGATGGCAGGAGTAGATATTTCTATTTTGGTTTGGCATCTTTCTGTGTTGTCTATAGTTATGACGCTAAGATGAAGCCAGAACGTCCGCGATGTTCAGCGTTGAAAAACCGTTCCAAAATTCGCCCAATGACCGCAAATCCACAACTGCCATCGCTTTTGGTGATTGGGCAAATTTTATTAAATGTAGACCTGTTAAAAAATTTATTCTTGTCCAAAAAAATCACAGCATTTTTTATTTCTTCCAAAGGAACTCGCTTGGGATTCATGCTTAGTCCATCACGCGATGGAAATTGGTAGCACAGGCAAAGAACTTTTTCCTGTCGAGATGTTCGGTGTTCCCAGCCAGAGCACACATATGGCTCGCCCTCGTTTGTGAGCTTTTCAAATAGTGTTCCCGCGGGAATTTTATCGGGCAATTCATTTATCGAATTCATTAGGGATGTTGTCATTTTACGGCCCTCATTTCGCTGCTAATAATAATTTAGTGAAGGTGTGGTTATCGCGTACGGTTACCGCTTGCGGTTAATCACTCCATGTAGCGATTGGAGGAGACACAGCCTTCTTCTTGCTCATTCGCACAGGTCGACGAAATATACCCTTCCGCCGCCATGCACCTTGTCGCCAACCTGTCTTTATCTAATGCGGCCTGAATGGCCACTTGTTGTACCTCGACAGACATATCCATGGGCCTTCCCAGACGAGCTCCTAAACGAGACAGGTGGCGAGATATTGATAGCACATCGTAGGCATTTTTCACTTCTTGGCTTCCTCGTATATGTTCTTCTAAACTGATTTTTGTTACTTGGTTGTCGCACTTTATCAGTGCTTGCCAAGCTGGTGCGGGGCAATGCCCTTTACATTCAAAACGGTGGAACGTTGCCTCCGGTATTTTTGCAGGCTCGCGCGGGGCAGGTTTGGCGATAGGACGATGCGGATATTTCTGAACAAGCGAGCCACTGCAACCAACTAAACCAAGCATTGCCGCCACGGCGACAATTTTTACCAAAACGTTCATTTCAAAATCCCTCGCTACGCGATTCGTTGCAATTCCCCGACCAGTGTCGGGTCGTTGCATCGTTCACCAAGTAGCAAGTGAAAGTCCTGCCGATTCGCACCGGCGGGAAGGCTCCCGTCGGGTAAAGCGCTGTTGTATTAAGCAGGCAACCCGACGAACGGGCGACTACTTGGAGAAACGATGCAGGGTTGATTATGCCGATTATTCGGTGGCGGTCAAGCGAAAAAGCGAGGGAAAGCGGAAAAATTCGGTATTGTGCGTGATTTGTGAATTCAGATATCCAGCGCGCGCCGCACCAGGGATTGGAAGTGGTGTACCGAATGCTCGCTGGCGTCGCTTCGGGGTGTGTCGACTATTAGGCGGCCCTGGTGGTAGGCGCGGCTTTTGAGGCCGCGTTGTACGCTTTCGCACAGGGCGACGTCTTCGAGGCGCACGGTGCGGTGCAGGTGGTCGATGATTTCGGTTTGTTGCGGCGTGGGCTCGCTGTCGTTGAAATACCACTCGATGGTTTGCGTGGATGATTCCGGGTCGTCGGGCGCGCAGTGGAAGAGGTTGAGGTTGCCGCCGGGATAGACTTCGATGGCGAGGTTGGGCCAGATGAACCACGAGCCGAACTCGGCGGCGCGCTCGGTGGCGGCGGCGTCGATGGGGTAGGCGCCTTGTTGCGGCGGTTTGCTTTGGCTGGTGTGGGCGTGGTGGATGGCGTGGGTTTTCACGCGGTAGGTGCTCATGTCGACCACGCCGGCGGCAAAACTCGGGTGGGCGTTGGGGCAGTGGTAGCACTCGGCGTAGTTTTCCATGATGGTTTTCCAGTTCGCCTTGATGGGGTATTGGCGCGAATCGGTCAGCGTGAGGAAGTCCAGTTGCGGCGAAAAACTGCGCAGTTCCGCTTCCAGATTGCCGAGTTGGCTATGCAATGCGGGCGCGCCGGGGTTGAGGTTGACGAACAGCAGATTGACGAAGACTTCCACTTGCAGCGGTTTCAGGCACAGCTCGCCGGCGTCGAAACGCGCCACGTTCTCGCTGTTGCGCGCGGCGAGCAATTCGCCGTCGAGCGCGTATGTCCACGCGTGATAGGGGCAGACGATGGCGGCGTCGGACAACTCGCCGGCGCCGCTCAGCAGTTGGTGGGCGCGGTGCGAGCAGACGTTGTAGAACGCCCTGATGACGTCGTCGTGGCCGCGAATGATGAAGATGCTCTCGCCGGCGATTTCGCGGGTGACATAGGCGCCCGCGCGCGCGACTTGCTCGGCGTGGCAAGCGTATTGCCAGGTGTCGGCGAAGATTGCTTCGGTCTCCCGCGCGGCGATGTCGGCGTCGGTGTAATACCACGACGGCAACGCCCAGGACTCTTCCGGATCCGCGCTAAAGCGGTCGCGGGGGCGGTCAGAGAGACGGTGGGTTTTCACTCAAAACTGCGCCGGGTCAACCGGCGAGCCGGCGCTCAGCCCGCCGTCGATGGTAAAGGCTTGGCCGCTGGCGAACGACGACTCATCGCCCGCCAGCCACAACGCCATATCGGCGATGTCGCGGGGCTGTCCGAGCCGCCCGGCGGGGTGGCGGCGGCTGATGGCGGCGCGCGCCTGCGCGGCATCGTCGGCGCGGGAAAAGGTTTGCGCGAGCATGTCGGTGTCGATCCAGCCGGGGCAGATGGCGTTGCAGCGCACGCCGTCGCCGCCGTTCTCCACCGCGATGCTGCGCGTCAGCCCGAGCACCGCCGCCTTGCTGGTGTTGTAGGCGGCGAGGCCGGGGTCTGCCATGAACGCGCTGATGGAGCCGAGGTTGATGATGGAGCCGCCGCCGGCGGCGCGCATGTATGGGATGACCGCCTTGCTGTACAAATACACCGCCTTGACGTTGACCGCCATGACCCAGTCCCACTCGGCTTCGGAGGTCTGCTCAAGCGGTTTTTCCAACTCCACGCCGGCGTTGTTGACCAGCACGTCGATGCCGCCGAGCGCGCTCGCGGCTTGCTCGACCGCGCGCGCCACCTGCTCGCCATCGGCGCTGTCGGCGCGGACATATTCGGCGGTTTCGGGAAGTCCGCCGGCTGATTCGGCGCGCCCGGTGGCGACGATGCGCGCGCCTTGTTCGGCAAAGCGTGACACGATGGAGTTGCCGATGCCGCGCGTGCCGCCGGTGATGAGCGCGCGCTTGCCCGCCAATCTGCCGCTCATTGCGGGCGGCGGTTTGAGTTGGCTCCCGGCATTCGCAGGCTCAACAGGCCGTTCGGCAAAAACAGGATGAGCGCAATCAGCACCGACGAAAAAATCAGCAGTTGATAGGCGCCGGTCTTGAACAGCAAATCCCAGCCGACATACAGCACCAGCGTGCCGAGCATGGGCCCGAACACGTAGCCGAGACCGCCGAGGAAGCAATACAGCATGAAGTTGACCGACTCTTGAATTTGGAAGGTGGCGGGATAAATGGATTGCACGATAGCGGCAAAAATCGCCCCGCCGACGCCGCCGAGGAAAGAGGAAATCGCGTATGCCAGCACGCGCAGGTAGGTAATGTTGACGCCGATGCTGGACGCCAGTTCCTCGTTTTGCTGCAGCGAGCGGCACAGAAACCCGAGCCGCGAATTGACCAGCCGCCACATGCCGGCGAAGCACGCGATCATCAGCACCACGGCGAGGTAGTAGAAGCCGAGGCGCAGGTTTTCCAACTCCGCGAAGTCGGGAATCAGCGTCAGCCCGAAAATTTCCACGCCGCCCGGCGGCGGAATGTTGGTGATGCCGCGCGGTCCGTTGGTGATCGGCAACGCCTGCGCCAGCAGGCGCGCGACCTCGGTCAGCGTCAGGGTCACCATCGCAAAATACACGCCGCGCAGGCGCAGAATGGGCAAGCCGATGAGCACGCTGGCGGCGGCGCAGAACAGCCCGGCGAGCGGCAATGTCCACCAAAACAACATGCCGTATTTGACCACCAGAATCGCCGACACATAGCCGCCCATCAGCGCATACGCGCCCTGCCCGATGTTGATGCGCCCGATGAAAAAGGTTAGCCACACGCCCGAGCTGATGACGCTGAGTAGCGCCACCGAGGTCAGCACGCTCATCAAATCGCCGCGCCCGGTTTGCAGCAGCAACCACGGCACCACCGCCAATACCGCAAACAGAAAAACCCCGACGCCGGCGACTCGTCCGGCAAGCGCTTTTGTCTTCGGCGCCACGCCGTCAGCCCCAGGGTTTGCCCATCAGCCCGTTCGGGCGGATGCTGAGGAAGACCATCAGACTGGCGAAAATCACCAAGTAGGTGATGTCGCCGTAGGCGCGCAGATACGACAAGCCGAACGACTCCATCATGCCGAGAATAAAGCCGCCGGCGATGGCGCCCGGCACCACGCCGGCGCCGCCGATCATGACCATCAAGAACGCCTTGATAGAGACCGGACCGCCAATGCCGGAGCTGACGCCGGTGATGGCGACCAGCAAGCCGCCGGCGAGCCCGGCGAGCATCGCGCCGAGCGCAAAGCCGAGCATGCCGTAGCGGTCCACCGACACGCCCATCAGTTGCGCCGCCGTGCGGTCTTGCGCCATCGCGCGCATCGCGCGCCCCGGTTTGGTGTATTGCATGAAGCCGATGAAGGCGCCGATCATCAGCACCGTGCACACGCCGACGACGATTTTGTCGTTGGGCAAGACGACGGTGAAGTCGCCCCAGTTCTGCACGCCGTCCATGATTTTCGGCACGCCTTGCTGCTTCTGCCCGAACAGCAGCAGGATGATGCTGTCAAACAAAAACGCCAGCCCGGCGGCGAGCAGCATGGAGCTTTCTTCGCGCGCGCTTTTTTTGAGCACCGGGCGGAACAGAAACTTCTCCACAATCGCGCCGACCACCAGCAGCGTCACCGCCGACAGCACCAGCCCGAGCGCAAAGGGCAGCCCGAGCAAGCCGTATACCAAATAGGTCATATAGCCGCCCAGCACATACATCTGCCCGTGCGCGAAGTTGAGCACGTTCATCAGGGCGAAGATGAGCGTCAAGCCGAGGGCGATGAGCGCGTATTGCGCGCCCAGATAGAGCCCGTTGACGACGATTTGCTCCATAAGCGGAAGCCGCGAACTCAGCGCGAACTCAGTGGAAACGGAAAACGGCGAATGAAAAACCAAAGAAAAAGCCCGACAGAGCGGGCTTTTCCCCGGCGTCGAAGGTTAGTCGACGTTGGTCACAAAGAGGGTTTGGAATTCTCCGTCCCGGTATTCGTTGACCACCATCGGAATGCCCACCTGCCGCTTCTGGCCGAACGAGGTGGAGCCGACATATTCCAGCGTCTCGTTGCCTTTCATATACGGATTGCGAACCGACAGCGTGTCCATCGATTTTTGGAATTCCGCAACATCGTCGAGCGCCGCCGGGTTGGCTTTGAGCGTCTCGAGAATGTATTCCATCGCATACACCTTGGTGTTGGACTCGTCATCATACTTGCCGTGGTCTTCGGTGTAACGGCGGATGAATTCCTCCATCATTTCGGAGCGAATCTCCGGCGTGGAAGCGCCGCCGACCGAGATGAAGCCGTTCGCCAAATCGCCGGCGCCGTTTTTCAACTGCTCGGCGTCTTGCGCGGTCTCGGCGGACATCAGCCCTTTGTAACCCAATTCCCGCGCGGCGCGGATAATCAGCGGCGCGGTGCCGCCGGCGACGCCGGAGAGCACCAGCAGGTCGGGCTTGAGTTTGACGATGGGCGTGACCGCCGGGGCGAAGTCGCGCGTGTCGCTTTGATACGCGTCCTGCGCCAGCACCTTCAAGCCGAGCGCTTTGGCCGCCTCCACGCCGCCTTCACGCTGGCTGAGCGCGTCCGACTCATTCGCCGCCAGAAACGCGATGGATTTAACGCCCTTGTTTTCTTTGAGGTATTTGTAAATCGCCGGACCGGATTGGTAGTTGGCGATCATCCCCAAAACGGCGTTGGATGCGGGCTTGGAATACAACTCTTTGGGAAAGGCGTAGGGGAAATACATCACGCCATCGCGCTCCGCCACCGGACGCACCGCCGCGGCGGTCGGGTCGGTGTTGGGCCCGATGACATAGTGAATGCCCTCTTGCACCATTTTCTCCATCCCCTCGCGCGCACGCGTGGTGTTGTCCTGGGTGTCCCAGGTGACGATTTCAAGGTTGTAGGTTTTGCCGCCGATGTTGATGCCGCCTTCGTCGTTGACCCACTTGGCGCGCGTTTGCATGCAGCGGACATTGGAAATGCCCCAGGCCGCTTTGGGCCCGCTGGTGACTCCGACAAACCCGATTTTGAGCGTCTCGGCGGCGCCCGCGACGGACGTGAGCCCGGCGGACAACGCCAAAACCGCGCCCAGACCGAATGCGGATGCGAGTTTTTTGATATGTAGCATCTTTTTGCCTCCTTAGATGGTGGAAAGATGTTGGATTGACGACCGGGATGGCCGCCTAGCCCGCGTAATATAGCAAAGTTCGGGAAAATCGCAAATGCGAAACATAGGCGAAACAAGGTAGAAACTGAGGCGAAACTAAGCGCGAGTCGCTACGGAGACGGCGCGCCCGGCGGCGCGTAGGGCGCCATCGCGCCGTCATAGGCTTTTTTGTTGGGCCACGCATACGCCCCGGTTTTGGCGGTTCGCATCCCCAGAGCGACCAGGCTCTCCGCCAGTTTGACCGCGCTGACCACGCCGTCGATGACCGGCACGCGGTGCTCGTCTTGCAGGGATTGGGCGAGGTCGGTCATGCCGGCGCAGCCCAGCACGATGGCGTCCGCGCCGTCGTCGGCGATTGCCCGGCGGATTTCATCCGATATGTCGGCGCGCGCGTTGGACTCCGGGTTTTCCAGTTCCAGCACCGGCACCTCCGACGCCCTGACCTTCGCGCAACGGCTCGCCAGCCCGTATTTGTGCAGGTTGTGCTCAAGCGCGGCGATGGAGCGCGACAGCGTGGTCACCACGCCGAATTGATTGGCGACCAGCGCGGCGAGATGAAACGCCGCCTCGCCGATGCCGACCACCGGCACATCCGTGATGCAGCGCGCCGCATCCAGCCCGGTGTCGTCAAAGCAGGCGATGATGACCGCATCGGCGCGCGGGTGCTTGCGGATTTCATCCATCAACCCCGGAACCGCAAACGCCTCGTCGTAATAACCCTCAATGCTGGCGGGCCCGCTCTCGGGCTGCACCGCGGTGATAGCAGTGCCCGCATACGCAACCGCCACCGCAGTCGCCTCGATGCCGGCGGTCATGGAGGCGGTGGTGTTGGGGTTGACGATTAGGAGGTTCATGGTGTGCGCCGGTGACTGAAAAGTCGAGGAGTTACATACTTAAATAAACGGGCTACCCAATAACAAACTCATCGGTTTCTTTGATTAATTCGTTTGGGATAGACCACCACACCTGCCAACTCATCGATGGGTTGACAGAAAACTCTACATCATGCTCATTCGTTTGCTGGTATCGTGCGCCTATTTCTTCCCACTTGCCGGCGTCGAGTCCCGTCAACATTGTTTTGTCGATGTAGCACACTTGGTAGCAGTGTTGCCGTCCTTGTTTACTTTCGATTTTTCGGTGTGGCACGGCGATAATGCTGGCAACCGGCGCGTTCAGATACTGTGTTATTGCGTCCCAGTCTTCCTTAAACCGCCCCAGCCGGTGTCCTGACAGTTTTAACCGCCCCTTACTCCTCTGCCCTGACTTGATTTGTATGGCGTGTTCAGACCCGTTAGTTCGCACCCTGACATCCGCTTTGTTATCGTGCCCCCTTTCCTTCCACCAAACATGGTGTTGCGCGTGAGTATCTGACTTGATTGCCGCAACAATCAACTCTTCCAACTCCCACCCGGCGCACCTGCCCGCCATAAATATGCCGTGATACTTGGTGAGGTCACCCCTGATGCGTTGCAGCATTGCAGGGCTTAGGCGATACATTGCTTCACCCAACTACGCCCAAATCGCGCATATTCGGGGTTAATCTCAACGCCGAGATAGGGGACACCCAGAGACTTCGCAACAACGCATTCAGACCCGGAGCCGGCAAAGGGTATCAATGTGCGGCCATCATTGCCGTTGATGCGCGATTGAATGAGCCGCCTGGTCAATTCCATCGGTTTTTGTGTCGGATGTTTCAGCACATCGTGGCCATCGTGGTCGGGCAATTCGCTCGGCGGTCTGGCATCGCCGCCACACTCTCGGCAGGCAAACCACCGCTCGGCGCGACCGGCGCCGCCGGCCAGCGCCGGAACATCTATCACATCACGCGGCAAAGCCCCCCCGTTGTCGTTGTATGTGGTTTTCTTGCCCCCTCTGCTATACCTGCCCTTTGTGCCGTTTCGCTCCTTCCCGGCACATTTGAGAAAGTGTTCGGTGTAGGGCAGGCGGATTTGGTCGACTTCAAGCCCCGGTCGCTTGGTGCCCGGCTTCCACAGGCACAGGATGGCTTCGTGCGAGCGTTGCCAGAATTTAGACGATGGCACCGCTTTATTCGTGTAGTGCCACGCCAGCCAGCGTTGCTCGTCAATAGGGTATTGCACTGCTATTCGGGCAAGAACCTCGTGAAAGCCGTATACATAGACCAGTCCGTTGTTTGCCAGCAGCCGAAAACACTCGTCAAGCCATTGCTCCGACCAACCCACATAGTCGTCAAGCGGCATATTGTCGTCATTGTTGCCGAAATCTTTGCCGATGTTATACGGTGGGTCGGCTATCACCACATCAAATTTCAACTCAACCGGTTGCTTTTTCAATGTGTTGAGAACATCGCCGGTAATAATCCGCGACTGGAAAACAGGCTTGCCATTTCTCACCCCCGCACCGCCGATTTCGCGGTGCATGGTGGTCATATCGGCGCCGGCTATCGGTTTCGCCTTTGTGCGCCCGCCACGCTTGCGCAGACCGGTGACCGCCCTTGCTGTCATTTTGCTCACCTTTGGTTTGGGTTCAGGGGAGTCTGATGTGGCATCATACCACGCCAATCATGCTTGCATAAGCCTATGATTTTCCCCAAAAACTAAACATCCGCGCCCCATCCGCGCCCAGATACAACCTTGGCGGAATCATTCGAGCGCTCCCCCAACCGGTGCATTTTCAAGGCTTTTCTGCGTGAATTGTAGCCGTCCGTCGCAGACGAATCCAAGCGCATCCCAATCCACCTTGTTCAATCGCTCGGCGGCTTTGCCGGCATCCACGCCGTTTTTGGGGAATAACGCCAGCACCGAGCCATCATACGCTTCTGTCTCGCTGACAAAGAATGGCTTGGGGGTGCGGGTTTTGCAATTCACATAGATGCGCTCGCCGGCTTGGCGGTGATGCGCTCGCCCCCATTGCCACCAGTTTGTCTCGTCAAATTGGCGTATTCTGCGCCGCATCAATGCGTCCTTGAATTCCTCCAAGTAGCGGCATTTTTTGTTATAAACCATCGGGCGCTCTTCCCCGTATTGGCGGGTGCGGGAGCAAACCATCCTGGTATTGCTGTGTTTGGCGTTGGCAAATATCCGGTCCGCCCCGCTGACCGCCCCGACCTTGACCTTGAAAAAATCACCCACATTGCCGCCGGTCGGCGCATCACCGAACCATAGTTGACCGTTTTGATAGCAGAACAGATTGCCCATTGCGGTTTTTCTGCTTTTGCGCCCGCGCTCCCACCGCCAAATCGCGCAGTTCGGCGTGAATCCGTCGAATATCGCGGCATCGCCCAGGTCATAGAAATCGGTGATTGTTCCTTGGCGATACAACTCCTCGTTGAGGCGTTTGGCGTTGGTGCTTTTGAGGAAGTCGCGCGGGGTTATAAAGATGAGCTCGCCGCCCTTATCCAAGTGCGCCATACTCTTGGCGATAAAAAACAGATACAGATTACTGCGGCGGTCAAACCACCGCATGGGCAACAACCGCTTGGTGCCAGCCGGCACATCTTGGAAGCGCACATAGGGCGGGTTTCCGATGATGGTGTCAAAGCGGTGGTCGGTGGAATAGGCAAAGAAGTCGCCCTGCCGTATTCTGTCATCGCTGATCACCCTGCCATCCAATTCAATTCCAACCGTGTTTTTGTCAAGCGCGGACATAAAAGCGCCATTGCCGGCGGACGGCTCCAATACCACGCCGTTGTTGCGGCGCAGACCGAGCATTCGTTCAACAACATCCGGCGGGGTGAATACTTGACCTAACTCGTGGACATTCATTGGACTAGACGTCCGCGCCCAGATACAACCGCTTGACGCGGTCGTCTTGCAGCAGCGCTTGCGACTCGCCGCTCAGCGCGATTTTGCCGATGGCGAGGGCGTAGGCGCGGTGTGAAATCCGCAACGCCATGCGCGAGTTCTGCTCGACCAGCAAGACGCTGACTTTTTCGTCGCGGTTGATGGCGACGATGGACTGCGCGATGTCCTGCACCAGTTTCGGCGCGAGGCCGAGCGACGGCTCGTCCAGCAGCAACAGGCGCGGCCTTGCCATGAGCGCGCGGCCAATCACCAGCATCTGCTGCTCGCCGCCGCTCATCGTGCCCGCCGCCTGCGAATAGCGCTCCTTGAGGCGCGGAAAACGCTCCAGCACGCGCTCCAGGGTGGCGCGGATGCCGGCGGGGTCGGCGTGCGTGAAAGCGCCCATCAACAGATTGTCCTTGACCGACATATAGGGGAACACGCGGCGGCCCTCCGGCACCATGGCGATTCCCATCTTGACCATTTTGTCGGGGCTCAAGCCGTCTATTTTCTCGCCGCGAAAAAAAATCTCGCCCTGGCGGATTTTTTCCAGCCCGGAGATGGCGCGCAGAATGGATGACTTGCCCGCGCCGTTGGCGCCAATCAGGGCGATGGTTTCGCTTTCGTTGACTTCCAGCGACACGCCTTTGAGCGCATAGACGTGGTCGTAATAGAGTTGCACATCGGTGAATTTCAGCAGTTGTTTCATGCCTGCAAACCAATCGCCTCGTCTTCCACGCCGAGATACGCTTCAATGACGTTTTCGTTGTCCTGTATTTCCGCCGGGCTGCCTTGCGCGATTTTTTGTCCGAAGTTCAGCACCACGATGCGGTCGGATATTTTCATCACCGCCGACATATCGTGCTCCACCAGCAACACCGTCACCCCGCGCTCGCGCACCCCGCGCACCATCTCGACCGCGCGCATCGTCTCCTCGTGATTCATGCCGGCGAAAGGCTCGTCGAGCAACAACACCTGCGGGTTGGTCGCCAGCCCGATGGCGATGCCGAGCGCGCGCAAGTGGCCATGCGGCAGGTTGCCGGCGAGTTCGTGCGCGACCGGCTCGAGGTCGAGCGTGGCGGCGATTTGGGTGGCCGAGTGGCCGAATTTCTCCTCGTCCCGCTTGGCGCTTTGCGTGCCGAAAAAGTAACCCGCCAGCCCGGCTTGGGAGCGCAGGTGATGCGCGATGACGATGTTTTCATGCACGCTCATGCCCTTGAAAATGGTGGTCTCCTGAAAGGTCCTGACGATCCCCTTGCGCGCGACAATATGAGGCGCGAGACCGGAAATGCGCTCGCCCTTGAACAAAACTTCGCCTTCGCTCGGCTTCAAGAACGACGAAATCAACTTGAAAAGCGTGGACTTGCCCGCGCCGTTGGGACCGATAATCGACAGGATTTCATTCTCCCGCACGGAAAACGAAACCTTGTTGACCGCCACCAACCCGCCAAAACGCCGGGTCAGGTTTTCAACTTTCAGCAATTCGTCGGTGTCGGGCATGGCGGGGTGGTTATGGGTCAAACAAAACGCGAAGCGTAGCGCTTGACCACATCGTTCTTTCTAAATCCGGGTGTCGCGGTCGCGCATTCATACGCGAGGGCGGCGAAGTCCATTTTTAGCAGGCGGTTACGGATTGCCCGGTTGTTGGCGGAAAACAGAATCCATTGTTTGTTTTTTTCGCATTGCTCGGCGCGGGTTACGCGGCGCGAATAGTCTTGGTAACCCTGGCACGGCACGGCGAAGTCAAACGGCGCATCAAACATCGGCAGGGCTTGCCAGGTGTTGTTGTATTGCCGCATCTCAAAGTCGTCGTGGGCGATTGGCGCGGGAAAGTATTCGCGTTTGTCTTTCAACCGGTGCGGTAAGCGCGTCCAGACTTGGAACTCGGCATTGATTGCGTAATCTTTCCTGTCGGGGGTGCAGAATGAATCGTAGGCAAGCGGCTCGCGGGCAATTAGCGAATAGTCGCCGCATAGTTGGCGGTGAATGAAATACTTGCGAAATGAAACCGGCACGACAAACGCGATGAGGTCGGCAAAATCGGAGTGATTGAAAAACGCCACCGCGAGTTTGCCCCGTTTGCCAAACGGCGGGTTGCCAATCACCGCATACTTTCTAGCGCGTTGGGTGGCGGGTGGCTGCCAACTCAAATAGTCCGCCCGAACAATGCCGTCGCCGTTGATTCCCTGCAGTTTGCGCGGCGCAATGTCCACGCCGATTCGGCGGCGTGGCGGAAGCAGTTGATAGAAACACCCGCATCCGGCGGCGGGCTCGATAAACCAGTAGTCGCGCTCGTTTGTTTTCAGCCGCCCGGCGGCGCGCCCGAATGCCCGCCAACATTTCCGCGCCACCGCGGGTTGGGTGTAGAACTGGTCGAGTCCTTTGCCATCATCCGCGGCATCTGCATCATCTGCGGTGCTTGCTTTTTTCGCCACAACGATTGACAATCTAAGTGCTTCGGCTACAAAACCGCATCAAGGATAAAGGCATGGTTGCCGCCCGCCGAGAAAGGGTTGGTTCGTCGGTGAAGCGCCGTTATATCACACGCTTTTTACAAACACAAACACGCCTTTTACTGGTGTCAAGCCCCTCAGGCAAAACCCCGCAGGCGAAAAAGTCGCATCACATATCGCTTGATATTCCAACCGCGCTTTGCTTTAATCCGCGCAAACAGTAACCCCTCCCGGGATTTCACCAGCCGTAGGTGCCCCGGGAGTTTTTTTAACTGTCCCGCTCAAGCCCCGGCGCGTCGTATTCATGAGATTCCCGAAGGCGATGAAAAATCCGCCGGGAGCGGATTTTCGCGTAAGCCCGAAGGGTTTGTATCAGGGATGATACAAACAAAAATATGGTCGCTGACGCTCCCTATTTTTCTATCGTTCGAGAATGACGAAGTGGTATCATCCCACCCCCACCCCCAACAAAAAAACCCGTGACCCACAACCACCAGCACCACAAAGCATGAGCAAGCTCAAGGCGGCGTTTTCGGCGGGGGGGTTTGTGGTTACTTGTGAGTTGTCGCCGCCTAAGGGGACTGACCTTTCCGCGTTGATTGGGAAGGCGGAGATGCTGGCGGATTCGGTGGATGCGTTTAACTTGACCGACTCGGCGGCGGCGCGGATGCGGATGGACCCGGTGGCGGCGGGGCATGCGTTGTTGCAGCGGGGGATTGAGCCGGTTGTGCAGGTGACTTCGCGCGACAAGAATCGGCTGGCGTTGCAAAGCGGGATGTTGGGCGCGGCGGTTTTGGGGGTTTCTAATCTCGTGATTATGGGCGGCGACCCGCCGCATATCGGCGACCATCCCGAGGCGAAGGGCGTCAACGATTTGTTTTCATCCGAGATTATCGCGGCGGCCAACGCGCTCAATCATGGCAAGGACCACGCCGGCAACGCGATGACGGGCGCCACCAATTTCCATATCGGCAGCGTGTGCAATCCGGGCGCCGCCGATATGGACGCCGAGGTGGAAAACACGCGCCGCAAAATCGATGCGGGCGCGCGGTTTTTTCAGACTCAGGCGATTTACCGGGCGGAGCAGTTCAAGGCGTTTCTGGAGCGCTTGAACGCGCCCGACATCCCCGTGCTCGCCGGCATCATCCCGATTAAATCGGTCAAAATGGCGGCCTATATGAACGAGCGGGTGCCGGGCATCGACATCCCGGATGCGCTGATTGCGCGCATCTCAACCGCCGCGCAATCGGGACCCGAAAGCGTGGTTGAAGAAAGCCTCGCCATCGCGGCGCAGACCATCGACGAGGTGCGGGCGTGGTGCGGCGGGATTCATGTGATGGCGGTCGGCTGGGAGGCGCATGTCAAGGCGCTGATTGCGCGGGTTGGTTGAGTTGCGGGGGTGGCGGGCGTGGCGCGTCGGCGTGGCGCGTCGGCGTCGGCGCCGGACTCACGACAAATCAATGGCGTGCGATTTAAGGTCGGCAAACTCGATCATTTCCAGCACGCTTTCATGCGTGGCGCGCAACACCACGCGCGGCGCCATGCCGGCGTCAAACGCTTCCTTCCACCTCGCCGCGCACAGGCACCAGCGGTCGCCCTCCTTCAAGCCGGGGAAGTGGAACTCCGGCACCGGCGTCGACAGGTCGTTTCCGCGCGCCTTGCTGAATGCCAGGAAGTCGTCGGTGGCGAGGATGCAGACGGTGTGCTGGCCGATGTCCCCCGGTCCCGTTTCGCAACAACCGCTGCGCGTGAAGCCGGTCACCGGCGACAGGGAGCAAACCTCAAGCGGCTCCCCCAATACGCTCTGCTGATTTTGCGGCCATTCGATGGTTCGCTGTAGCATGGTTGTCCTCCCGGCGTTGCCCGGCTCAAGTGGGGTGATTTTATGCCGGCGGGCAGTCGATGGCGAGGGAATAATGCCGCCGGTTTGACTCGCTCCCATCGGGCGCGTAGTTATACTCATACAAATCAAACCGCTCGCGCGCGCCGAGCAACAGCGTCGTGGTTCGCGTGCCGTAGTCGGCGCCGGTGATGAAAATCGGCGAGCGGTATTTGTCGGGGTCGGCGGTGTCCGGCACCGGGTCGCCGTCCGCGGTGGTTTGGTCTTTCATCATCCGCGCCAGGTCTTCGCTGTCGATGGCGCGCTCGGATGAAATGCGCGCTTTCAACAACGACACCCCGCGCGACATTTTCGGCCACGGGTCGCTTGGCGCGCCGTTGCTGATGGCGTGAAATCCGCGCTTTAGCGGTTGGGGATGGGCGGCGGCGTCACCATCGTCACCGCCGCCGCTGAAGCAATAGAGTTGCTCCGGCGCGCCGTAAACCAGGTTGAACGGGTTGAAGTCGCGGTGGCTGTCATGCAGAAATTCACCGTAGCCGGCAACCGATTCCGAATGCCGCAGAAACCGCGCCGTCAAGTCGCCCCGGCTGCGCGCCTCGCCATCCGCCACGGTGGCGGCGGGGGCGGCGGTGGCGGTATGCCGATTGGCGACCGCCGCCATCCGCCCGCCCGCGCTCACCCCAAACCAAGCCCCCCCGGCCCGCCGGTCGCGCCCCGCCAGAATGCCCGGCGCATCCGGCCAGTAATGCATCGCCTCACTCGCCCGCGCATGCCGCTCGTCACGGTTGGCGGCGATAATCAACGGATAATGGGCGTGCTGGGCGACGGCGATGAAAATGATACACATTGGTGGGGGGATTGTAGCGCGAAAGTCCCTGCTACTCGTCATTCTCGAACGGTAGAAAATAGGGAGCCGCCCCTACTTCGTCATTCTCGAACGATAGAAAAATAGGGAGCGCCAGCGACCATATTTTTGGGGATTATCGCGCAAAGTTGACAAAGGGGCATTAAATCCAACAAAGAATTGACAAAACTGCTCGGCAAAGCCCAGCATATAAGACAATCCGACTTAAAAAGGTGATTTAAGTTGTCGTTTGTCGGCAACGAGCGCCAATGAGTAAAATCAAAGAGTTACACTGTTTGTCAACTTTGCGCGATAGTTCCCATATTTTTCATCGCCTTCGGGAATCTCCCTAAGGCTACCGTGAATTTCAACAAAGCCCGTGCCACTCTTAGGGAGATTCCCGAGGACGCAAGTGTCCGTAAGCCGCCGCTTAAAAGAAAAAGCGCGGCGGCAACGGACACTAACGCTCGAGAATGACGAAGTATTGGATTATTCCCCCACCACCCACAAAGTGCTACACTCCCGCCCGCAACAAGTCTCAACGGGGAGCGCGAGCTGAGAGGTGGCGGCGGAGTAGCGCCGGTGCCAACCCGTCGAACCTGATCCAGATCATGCTGGCGGAGGGATTGAGATTACCGCATGGCTCGGCGCCCGCCGGGTTTGCGGCTCGCTTCTCCGCGCTTGGTTTTAACTTTTCTTAGCGGGAGGATTGAGCCGTGCGCAACTTTTCTTTTTTGTTTTTCCTGTTTTTCACCGCCGCCGCGCAAGCCGCTTCGCTGCCGGTGCTCAATGTTTATACTTACGATTCGTTTGCGTCCAAATGGGGTCCGGGACCCAAGATAAAGGCCGCGTTTGAGGCGCAGTGTGAATGCGAGTTGAACTACGTGGCGGTGGATGGCTCGACCGGCATTCTCAGCCGCGTTCAACTCGAGGGCGCCGGGTCGCGCGCCGATGTGGTGCTGGGGCTCGACAACGCTTTGGTGGCGGATGCGCATAAAACCGGATTGCTGATACCGCACAACGTCCGCACCGCCGATTTTGCCGTGCCGTTTGACTGGGACGACCCGGTCTTTCTGCCGTTTGATTACGGCTATTTCGCCTTCATCTACAACCGCGACCAACTGCCCAATCCGCCGGCGAGTTTCCAACAACTGGTGGACGCCGACGACTCGCTGAAAATCATCATCCAAGACCCGCGCAGTTCCACGCCGGGGCTGGGGCTGGTGCTGTGGGTCAAGGCGTTATACGGCGACGGCGCGTTTGATGTGTGGCGCAAGTTGGCGGGCAAAATCGTCACCGTCACCAAGGGCTGGTCGGAGGCGTATGGTTTGTTTGTGGACGGCGAGGCGGACATGGTGTTGAGTTACACCACCTCGCCCGCCTACCACATCATCGCCGAGGGCGAACACCGCTACCGCGCAGCCGCGTTCGCCGAAGGACACGGCCTGCAAATCGAAGTGGCGGCACAACTCGCCAACGCGCCCAATCCGAAACTGGCGCAGGCGTTTATGCACTTCATCGCGACGGAGGGTTTTCAGTCGGTTATTCCCACCGGGAATTGGATGTATCCGGTTAAGCGCGTGGCGTTGCCGGGGGCTTTTGATGCGTTGGTGCAGCCGGCGGTTAGTTTGCTTATCGATTCGCGGCGGATTGCGGAGAATAAGGGGGCGTGGGTGGATGAGTTTAGTGCGGCTTTGAGTCGTTGAGATGTCGGGCAACCAATCACTCGTCATTCGAGCGTTAGAGAAATAACCAACAACCCGTCATTCTCGAACGATAGAAAAATAGGGAGCGTTAGCGACCATATTTTTCATCGCCTTCGGGAATCTCCCTAAGGCTACCGTGAATTCCAACAAAGCCCGTGCCAACCTTAGGGAGATTCCCGAGGTCGTAAGTGTCCGTAAGCCGCCGCTTAAAAGAAAAAGCGCGGCGGCAACGGACACTAACGCTCGAGAATGACGACGTTGTTGTGAATGACGAGCACTAATCACCCATGACAAAAACCCTCGGCATCACCACCGCCCTCGGAATACTGCTCATCGTACTCTGCGCGCTCGGCGGATTGGTGAGTGAAGCCGGGCGGTTGGCGTTGTGGGTTGAGTTGGGCAAGCCGGTTACGCGCTCGATCATTCGCTTCACCTTGTGGCAGGCCGCGCTGTCGACGTTGCTGAGCGTGGCGCTGGCGATACCTCTGGCGCGTGCGTTGGCGCGGCGGGGCGGCTTCCTTGGGCGCAACCTGATTCTGCGGCTCAGCAGCGTGTCGCTGATTATCCCGACCATGGTGGCGGTGCTCGGCATGGTGGCGGTGCATGGGCGCAACGGCTGGGTCAACCAAGCGCTGGCGGCGCTCGGCTTCGCGCGCATCGACTACCTCTACGGCATCACCGGCATCCTCATGTCGCACCTGTTTTTCAACCTGCCGCTGGCGACGCGAATCTTTCTCAACGGGCTACTCACCCTGCCGCAACACGGCTGGAATCTCGCCAACCTTTACGGAATGAAGCCGCGCCACATTTTCCGCCACATTGAATGGCCGCTGTTGCGCGGGCTCATCCCCGGCGCCGCCGGCATGATTTTTCTGCTGTGTTTTACCTCCTTCGCCATCGTGCTCACGCTCGGCGGCGGACCCCAATCCACCACGCTGGAAGTGGCGATTTATCAAGCCATTCGCTTCGACTTCGACCTCTCCAAGGCGGTCGCGCTGTCGTTGATTCAAATCGGGATTTGCCTGCCGCTGGCGGCGGTGTTCTTCGCTTTCGGCGCGCCGTTTCCGCTGCGCGTGGGCGATGAACCGGGCATCGACCGCCCCGACGCCGGCGCCCGATTGCCGCGGGTGGTGGATGCCGTGGTCATCGTCGCGGCGGCGGTGTTTCTACTCTCGCCGCTGGCGGCGGCGTTCATCAAGGCGCTGGCACCGGGCGGCTGGTCGATTCTGGCGCAAGCCGAGTTCTGGGACGCGCTGCGCTGGACGCTGCTGATTGCGCTGAGCGCCGGGGCGCTTTCCTGCGCCCTGGCGCTGTCGCTTGCCAACCTAACCGTCACGCTTCGAAGCACGCGGCGCCTGGCGCCCTGGGCAATCGGCACCGAAATCATCGGCATGCTCACCCTGCTGATGCCGCCCATCACGCTCGGCGCGGGCTTGTTCCTGTTCTTCCGCCGCTTCACCGACGCCCTGTCGCTGGGTCCGCTGCTGGTGATTGCGCTCAACGCCCTGCTCGCGCTGGCGTTCGCCCTGCGCATCCTGACGCCGGCGCTGCAGGCGCAGCGCAACCGCTATGACGACCTGTGCGCGGGCCTCGGCGTGCGCGGCTGGAATCGCTGGCGGCTGGTACTGTGGCCCGCGTTGCGCCATCCGCTCGCCTATGCGCTCGCCATCGCCACCACGCTCTCAGCCGGCGACATGGGAGTCATCGCGCTGTTCGGCACCGACGACCTCTCCACCCTGCCGCTCTTAATGTACCGCCTAATCGGCAACTACCGGTTGGAGCAAGCGGCGGTGGTGGCGGCGTTGCTTTGCGCGTTGTGCTTCGCGTTGTTTTGGGTGATCGAGCGGCTGGGCGCGCCGCCCGCCGGAGCAGACGCCCCAGTCGTCGGGAAGGCGCGCCGTCGTGCTTGAGGTTGACAACGTCCGCTTTGCCTATCCCGGCGGTGGTGGCGGCGGGGCAATCGTTCGCGCCCATTTCACGCTCGCCACGGGCAACACGGCGGCGCTGATGGGTCCCAGCGGCTCGGGCAAATCCACCCTCATCAACCTCATCGCCGGCTTGCTGAACCCCGACCGCGGGGATGTGCGCTTTGCGCGCCGCAGTTTGCTCGGCGTAAAACCCGCCGATCGCCCGCTCACCTGCCTGCTGCAAGCCGACAACCTCTTCCCCCACCTGACCGTGTGGCAGAACCTCGCCATCGGTCTGCATCCGGGCTTGCGCGTATCAAAAGCGCAGAACGCCGCCATCCGCGATGCGCTGGACTGGGTGTCGCTACGCGCATTCGCAACACGAAAACCGCCCAGCCTGTCGGGCGGGCAACAGCAACGCGTGGCGCTGGCGAGATGTCTGGCGAGAAACCGACCGTTGCTGCTGCTGGACGAGCCGTTCAGCGGACTCGACGATGAACTGCGCACGGAAATGCTGGCGCTCCTCAAACGGCTGCAAGACGAGCGTGCGCTCACCATACTCCTAACCACCCACCAACGCCGCGACGCCGAGGCACTGGGAGCGGAGGTGGTGGCGGTGCCGCCGCTAAATGACGGGTAGCGCGATTGGCATAGCGCGCTGAATTACACAGCGTAGCGCGGCTTAATCGCCGGCTTTCGTCGGTGGGTCGGCATCAGCGCGCTCTTTGCGGCGCATCAGCAACAGCACGCAAACCGATGCCGATGCGGCAATCACGGTGATACTTAACGCGTAAATCATTACTGGGCTCATTGTGGATTCAATTGGTCGCCGTGTTAGCCCGCTTCGCTTTCTTCTGGCGGCGCCGGCGGTCGTCAAGCCGGATTAAAACAATCATAGAAACAGCGGCAAATAGAGCCGCTATAACGGCGATGTTTCCGGGTGAGATTTCCATCGTTTAGTCCTCGGGTGGGTTGGTTGATTCGTTGATAATCAAAACACCGATACCGATTAAAAACAGCGATTGCGCCATGCCTGCAACATCACCGGCAAAGCCACCGGCAACGGCGCCAATGATGCCGGCGGCAACACAAACAACCCCGACATTAGTCGCGGCGCCCCTGCGCTTCTTGGTGTAGTAGTCGTCATTTTGATCATCACTCATGGCAGGACTATACCCCCTTTTTACCGGCGCGCGCAATCTGCTTGCGCTGCATGAGAAATTACCAAAAGAGTTGCGGCGCGGGTTTTGCGCTTGAAAGGCAGTTCAACAACGGCAAGCCGCGCTTCCAATGGCGGCGGGCGAAAAATGTTGACATCGGCGGGGGAATGGCTATTATCCCGCTTGCTAACGTTCCAAAAGGGAATCCGTTCAGTCGGGTTACCTGCTTAATACAACAGCGGTTTTCTACACCCGCCCGGCGCCATGCCGTGCGGGGCGAATAGGCGGGAATTTCACTTAGCCTTTTGTGACGTTAGCAACGGCCCGGCGCCGTTGGTGCCGGGGTTTGTCAACAAATCACGGCCAACGGAGGCTGGACTGATGAAATTCATGTTTCCCCTGCGGCTTGCCGCCGCTTTGTTACTCGCCCCATTGACGGCAACCGCCGCCGATGACACCTTCAAGGAAATGGCATGTGGACTCGTGCAGGACGCATATGATTCCTGCCCGAATGGGATATGCAAAGCGGGGGTGGTAAAACTTAACAAAGGCACCGGCTGTTCGTTGCAACTGGAATCAGCCGTGCTGTCAACGGTGCCGACCACTTCCCCGTGGAGCAAACCCCTCTCTGCGCTGGCAGGCACGCAATTCCCCATCGTGGAAAAACTCAAAGCCAAACTCGCCGCGCTTAAAAGCAGCGACAAAGCCGGCGGCAGTGCAACCGCCCGCGACAACTCCAACTTGTGGAAGCCGAACGGCGGTAGCGCAACCGCCCTCGACAACCCCAACCTGTGGAAGCCGAACCCGGGGCGCAAAATACGCAAACTGGTTGGCGCCGATGGAACGGTCATCGACCCATTCGCCGCCGACACCGCCCCCAACACCGCCGACCTCAATCAGTTTTTCGCGAAAGAGAAACAGCGCATCGAAGAGGAAGAACAGCGCGAACACGAACGCGCAGTAGAGAACGAACGCCAGCGACTGCTCGCCGCCCAAAGAGAGCGCGAGCGCGAGGAAGAAAGAAGGATAGCCGAAGCGGAGGAGCGGCGACAACAAAGGCAAGCCGAAGCGGAGCAGCGACAACAAAGGCTCGATAATTTCAAATCCACGCTGGAAACGGTGACCAATGCCTATATACAAGCCGTTGGCGGCGGCGGTCAGGGCGGAGGTTCATCTGAAGGTGCGAGGTGCACCACCGAGTCGGGCCAAAGAGGCTCGGTGAAGAAGAGCGGAAGATGCGGCAGGTTCTCGAGATGACAAACACTCAACCTAACAACTCGGAGAAACCCATGAAAACCAAATTCTACGCCCTGTTACTCCTGCTAACCCTCAGCGGCGGCGCGCAGGCCGCCTCCTTGTCGGACACCGCGCAAGCCGCCGTGCTGAGCAAAAAAATCATCGCTGCCTACACCGCCGAGAACTATGCGGTGGCGCAAAAACTATTTATGGACTATGACCAACTGGACGCCGCCATGCCGCCGCCGCTGATGCTGGTGCGCGTGCGCGTTCTTTACCACACCGAAGAATTTTTAGCCGCCTATCAAATCCTCGGCGACTACCTGAACACCGCCCCATCCGATTCGCCGGATTACGACACTGCCTTGGAAATGTATGTTGCGTTGGAGGCGAAGCCCGGATTAGCAGAGGCGGTGGCGGCAGAGGCGGCGGCGGCGATTGCTAAACTCACACCGAAGTGTAAAACGTCGACCCCGAGAGGCGTGATGTGCTGGCTGAAAATAGCCAATCACGACAACTGCTACATTTGGGGTTGGCGTGTGCAGTTGAGTACACCGGTTACTTGGTCCGGGCAATGCAAGATGGGTATTACAGACGGGCATGGCGAAGAGGTTTGGCAACGGGGTGAGGGCAGATCATATACAAATGTGGGCGCTTATGTGGACGGCAAGAAGCATGGGCAGTGGGAAGAGCAGTCTAGGTCTACTGACCAGGTTTGGACTGGTCCTTATGTGGACGGCAAGAAGCATGGGCATTGGGAAATTCGGTGGCCGGATGGCACTGTGCATTTTGGCCCTTATGTAGACGGCAAGCGGCATGGGCGGTGGGAATGGAGCGATGGGGGGTGCGAGGAGTACTCTAACGGTGTCACAGTCAGAGGGAGCTCGTACACCTGCTAACTCACACCGCTCTTTCACGCTTCGCCAACTCTGGACTCAACCAATGACCCGCTATCCCCACTTTTTAAGTACAGCGATGAAGTTTGACAGCTGTGAAGTGGCGATTGCATTTCGCAATAACTGCGGCGCGGTGTCGGGGAAACCCGCGCTTACACAGCAATGATTCTATCAACGCCGGCGAAACAACAACCACCGGTCGTTTAATTTTCTTAAACCACATCATTTGAGGAGTAATAGATATGTCTATTAAATTTATAAAGTCACCCATTCATATAGTTGGGTATCCGGTTGCGATATTCATCGCGGTTGTGGTCACTTATTTGTTCTGTGACGACTTGTTGCAGGGCAAGGATAAATTGACAATCATCGGTTCGGCATTCGGCGTCTCCGCAGTAGTTAGCACGCTATTATTCGGACTGGACAGTGCGCTGGACCGCAAGAGTGGGCAGGAAAATTCGCCCGAAAATAACAACCAGAACGACTCGAGTTAACGACCAACGGGACGCTTTTGCATTTCGCGGCGTATGAAAGCACCGGATTAGATGACCGCAGGCATTAACATGACAGGCGCGCCGCTTTCGTGTTAAAGTGCACGCAGGGCGCGTATCAGGGATGATACGCGCAATCTCCATAAGGTTAACGCTGAGTTCAAACAACGCCATTCCTGCGGTCTTTTGAGCAGGAATCCAGTGTCTTAAGTCGGAGCGTTAGAACCAAAGACACTGTTGTCCGGATACGAAGAAAATATAGTCGCTGTCGCTCCTTATTTTCTACCGTTCCGGAATGGCGGCTATTACTCGTCATTCCCTACCACTTCGTCATTCGAGAGCGTTAGTGTCCGTTTGCCGCCGCGCTTCTTCTTTTAAGCGGCGGCTTACGGACACTTGCGTCCTCGGGAATCTCCCTAAGACTGGCACGGGCTTTGTTGAAATTCACGCTAGCCTTAGGGATGATAATCCCCGGTTTATTCATCAAAAAACGCAACCAACGCCTCCATATATCCATCGGCGGTGTCGATATTGCCGTGGTTGGCTTCGTTGATGAGCGTGACGGTGACTTGGCTTGCGGGGAAAGTTTTAATGAGCGCGTCGGTGCGGCGGCGCGGGATGACTTTGTCTTCGCCGGCGATGACCACCAGCACCGGCGCGGTGATGTCGGGTGCGCGGGCGGCGGTGTTGTAGTGGTCTTTGAGTAGTAGCGCGACCGGGAAGACCGGGAACATTTTCTTCGCCAGATTGAGCACGCTGTCGAACGGCGTGACCAGCGCCAGTTTTTGCACTTCGCGCCGCGCCGCCACGTGCGCCGCGACCGCGCTGCCGAGGCTGCGCCCGATGAGCGACACCTTGCGGTGGCGGGGGCGCACGATGTCATACAGCGCCAGCGCGTCGTGCAGCAAGCCCGCTTCGGTGGGGGCGCCGGTGCTGCCGCCGTAGCCGCGATAGTTGGCGAGATAGACCGTGTGGTTTGGGAAGCGCGCCATAAACGCCGGAATGTTCCACGCCACGTCTTCGGCGTTTCCGCCGAAATACAACAGCGCATCGGCGCCCTCGCCAAAGCGCCAGATTTTCAGGGACTCGCCGGCGGCGGCGAGTTGGAACGAGGTCGCGCCTTCCGCCGCTACCGCCGCGGTCGGGTGGTAGAGCATCTTGCGCTGGTTGCCGTATAAAAACAAACAGAGCGCCGCATAAACGGCGGCGGCGGTGAGTAGCGCCCACATACCTAACACGCGCATCGACGGCGGTGGAATCGGTAGCCCTTCAAAATGCTCAACTTCTCAGCGCTTGGTTCTGCGGGTCATACGGCGACTCGTTGATGACCGTGGCGGCGTGCGCGGTGCCGAGAATTTCGATTTCCAGTTGCGTGCCGACCGTGGCGTGGGCGGATTGCACCAGACCGAGCGCGAGCGATTTTTCGGTGCGGAAGCCGTAGCCGCCCGAGGTCGCGCGGCCCGCCAACGCGCCGTCTTTGTAAATCGCCTCCGAGCCGCGCGCGTCGGCGTCGGTCACGCCGTGGACTTCGAGGGTGACGAAGGCGTTTTCCAAACCGCGCGCGCGCCAGTCGAGCAATGCTTGCTTGCCGATGAAATCGCCGTCCTTGTCGAAGCGCACGAAGCGCTCCAAGCCGGATTCGAGCGCGGCGTATTCAATGGACAGTTCGCGCGGGATGAGGCGGTAGGATTTTTCCAGCCGCAGCGAATCCATCGCGCGGATGCCGAAGGGTTTAATCTCGAACTCGGCGCCGGCTTCCATGACGCGGTCGAAGAGGTAGTTTTGCATCTCAATCGGGTGGTGCAACTCAAAGCCCAACTCGCCGACGAAGTTGACGCGCAAGGCGTGCGCCTGGGCGGCGCCGACGTTGATTGGCTTGCCCGTCAGCCACTTGAAGTTGGCGTTGGACAAGTCGGTGTCGGTGAGTTTTTGCAGCAACTCGCGCGAGCGCGGACCGGCGATGACCAGCACGCCGTTTTGGGTGGTGATGTTGCCGAGCGCAATGTCATTGTCGGCGGCGGCGGCGGAGCGCGCGGGTTGGTGTTTGCACAGGCAGTCCCAGTCGTGGCGCTCCATCGCGCCGGCGGACACCAGATAGTAGCGCTCGTCGCCGGTTTTATAGACGGTGAATTCGGCGCGCACGCCGCCGTTTTGCGAGAGCATGTGGCAGAGCCCGACGCGACCAACGGTCTGCGGGATGCGGTTGCAAAACAGCGACTCAAGCCACGCCGCGGCGCCCGCCCCCGCCACGGTGAACTTGGCGAACGCCGACATGTCGAGCAAGCCGACCGCATCGCGCACGTGCAGGCATTCGGCGCCGACGAAGGGGAAGTAGTTGGAGCGCCGGAACGAGTATTTTTCGACGATGCGCCCGTCCGCCAATGGCGGCGAGGTGTTATTACCCAGCAACACGTCGCCGCTGCCGACTTCCGCCGCCGGCAATTCATAGTCGGCGGGCGCGAACCAGTTGGGGCGCTCCCAGCCGTAGATGCGCCCGAAAACCGCGCCCAGCGCCTTCATTCGGTCGTAGCAGGGGGCGGTTTTGAGCGGGGCAGTCGTAGCGCGCTCTTCGTCGGGGAAGTGGTTGGTGAATACGTTGCGGTACGCTTCTTCGTTTTTTTCGCGCAGGTAACCGCGTGCGGCGTAGGGACCGAAGCGGCGCGGGTCGACGCCCATCATGTCCATCGTGGGCTCGCCGTCGATAATCCACTCCGCCAACTGCCAGCCGGCGCCGCCGGCGGCGGTGATGCCGAAACTGTGGCCATCGTTGAGCCAGAAGTTCTTCAATCCCCAGGCCGGTCCGACGATGGGGTTGCCGTCCGGGGTGTAGGCGATGGCGCCGTTGTAAATCTGCTTGATGCCGACCTCGCCGAACGCCGGCACGCGCGCGATGCACGCTTCAATGTGCGGCTCGAGGCGGTCGAGGTCGCCTTGAAATAACTCGTTCTCGCACGCCTCCGCCGGTCCGTCCACATAGCAGCAGGGCGCGCCTTTTTCGTAGATGCCGAGTATCATGCCGCCGGCTTCCTCGCGCAGGTAGTAGCCGGCGTCGGATTCGCGCAGCACGCCCTGCTCCGGCTCGCCGCGCGCCTTGCGCGCCAGGATGTCCGGGTGGGGCTCGGTGACGATGTACTGATGCTCCACCGGGATGACCGGGATGTCGAGCCCGACCATCGCGCCGGTTTGGCGGGCGAAACTGCCGCTGCATGAGACCACGTGCTCGCAGGCTATTTCGCCCTGGTCGGTGTGCACCAGCCAGCCGCTACCGTCATTGCCGCGGGTGATGGCGGTGACGCGCGTGTGCCGGTAAATTTCCGCGCCGCGGTTGCGCGCGCCCCTGGCGAGCGCGGTGGTCAGGTCGTTGGGTTGAATGTAGCCGTCTTCGGGGTGCTGGATGGCGCCGACCAAGCCGTCGGTGTTGCACATCGGCCAGAGCTCGCCGACCTGCTGCGGCGTCAGGAACGCAATCTCCACGCCGACGGTCTTGCCGACGCCGGCGTAGTAGCGGTATTCGTCCATGCGGTCTTCGGTGCACGCCAGGCGAATGTTGCTGACTTGGCTAAACCCCACCGACAGCCCGGTTTCGCGCTCCAGCGACTGGTAGAAATCGACCGAATACTGGTGCAATTTGCCGACCGAATAACTCATGTTGAACAACGGCAGCAGCCCGGCGGCGTGCCAGGTGGAGCCGGAGGTCAACTCTTTGCGCTCCACCAGGACGACGTCGTCCCAGCCTTTTTTGGCGAGGTGATAGAGCGTGCTGACGCCGACCACGCCGCCGCCGATGACGACCACTTTGGCTTGAGATTTCATATCTTGCCCCCGCGGGTGTTTTGGGTTGCTGTTATGGGTGGGTGTTGTGGCGGTTATTTTATCGGCGGCGCGCCGGGCGGCAAGCCCCGATACGACACGCGCTTCGCCGGATTTCCTCGGGTAAACAGAGGGTTTGAAGTTTTTTCGATTGCAATGCGAAAAATATCAGTATGATTTATACATTCTTTATGGATAAATTTTAACATTGGAATTACACTAGTCGGTTCCGGGAGAAGACCGGCTTATGACAAGGCAACGGGGTGGCGGTGGAGTGTGTGGTCGCTGAGTGTAGTCGCTGAGTGTGACTACTGAGTATAGTCGCTGAGTGGCCGCTGAGTGTGACTGTTGAGTGTAATCGCTGAACCCGTGTTGCCGTCGTTGCCATAGTTGAATTGGGCGCTAAAAAGCCCTTTACAATCAATAATATAATTGTTTTTTCCGGAACCTCCGGGGGGGAGAGAGGGCAGATGCCCGCGTCCTGTCCGGCTGATTTCTTTTGACAGCGTGGGTGAATCGTGAGTATGCCGCAAGTCTGGAACGAGTGTCTCGACCAACTGAGAAGCCGGGTCTCGATGGACGACATCAACGCCTGGGTTGCGCCGTTGCATCCGGTGCACCGCGACAGCACGCTGAAACTGCTGGCGCCCAACCGCTACGTCCTCGACTACGTGAAAAAAAATCTGTTCGAGCAGATCGAGGAAACCATCCTGGGGATGGGCAACGGCATCAAACGCATACAGGTTGAGATCGGCGGACACGGCTCGGATTTTACGCGCACCGGCGGCGCTGACAAGGCCGCAAAGGGCGCGGGTTCATCACAGACGCACCCCTACATGGGCGGCAAAATGAACCCCGCCTACACCTTCGCAGGGCATGTCGAGGGCAACTCCAACTGCGTGGCGCGCGCGGCGGCGTTGCAGGTCGGCAAAAATCCGGGGTGCGCGTATAACCCGCTGTTTGTCTATGGCGGCGTGGGCCTCGGCAAAACCCACCTGATGCAGGCGGTCGGGCACCAGATGCTGGAAACCAATCCGCGCGCCAAGGTCGTCTACGTGCGCTCGGAGCAGTTCCTCAACGAGTTTTTGCAGGCGCTGGCGAACAACGCGATGGGGAATTTCAAACGCCACTACCGCTCGCTGGACGCGCTGTTGATCGACGACATTCAGTTTCTGGCAAGAAAGACCGGCACGCAGGAGGAGTTTTTTCACACCTTCAACACCGTGCTCGAGGGTCAGCGGCAAATCATCATCACCAGCGACCGCATCCCCAACGCCATCGAGAACGTGGATGACCGGCTGATTTCGCGTTTTATCGGCGGGCTGAGCGTGAGCATCGAGCCGCCGGAGTTGGAGACCCGCATCGCGATTTTAGAGAAAAAAGCGCTGGAACGCGGCATAGAATTGCCCGGCGATGTCGCCCTTTTCGTCGCCACCACGGTGCGCGCGAGTGGCCGCGACCTGTGGGGCGCGCTGAACCGCATCCTCGCCCGAGCCTCTTTCACGAACGAGCCGATCGGCGAGGAACTCGCGCGCACCGCGTTGAGTGGCCTGCTTGCCCATCAGCAGCAACAACTCAGCATCGAAAACATACAGCGCACCGTGGCCGAATACTACAAACTGCGGGTCGCCGACCTGCTGTCCAAAAACCGCGCCAGAAACATCGCCCGCCCGCGCCAACTGGCGATGTATTTCTCCAAGGAATACACCGACTTGAGTCTGGATAAAATCGGCGAGCGCTTTGGCCGCGACCACACCACCGTCCTCTATGCCTGCCGCAAGGTTGAGGAATTGACGCAGTCGGATGCGCGAATCAAGGAAGATTTTCGCAACTTGCAGCGCCAATTTGGTGTATAACCTGTTGGCGCATTGTGCATAACCGGCGGGCGGCGTGCGGATAACTTCGTGGAAAAAAACTATCCCCAATCCATCATTTCGTTTTACAATGGTTCCGCACGGTTTTATTCCGGTGGTGGCTGGATATAACTCGTTGAAAACAAGTCGTTAATACGGTTTATCCACAAATCCACAGACCCTATCCATTACTACTATTGAGTTAAATATGAAATTAACAGTAGATAGAGAAAACATTCTCCCGGCTTTGAATCTGGTCAGCGGCGTGGTGGAGCGCTCCCAGACCTTGCCGATGCTCGCCAACCTCTATTTTGATTTAGACGGCGACGCGCTCAAGGTGGTCGGAACCGACATGGAAATGGAAATTTCCGAGACCGTCACCGGGGTCAAGGGAGACAAAGGCGCGTTTACGGTATCAATGCAGAAGTTCCTCGATATTGTGCGTATGTTGCCGGAAAATGCGACGATCTCCGTCAAAGTTGACAAGGGAAAGGCGGCGATCACCTCCGGGCGAAGCCGCTATATGCTGCGAACCCTGCCGGCGGATGAGTTCCCCCGAGTGGTGGCGGAAAACTGGGAAGAACGGCTAAAAATCAACCAGTTATCGCTCAAAGCCCTGTTGGACAAAACGGCTTTTGCGATGGCGGTGCAGGATGTGCGCTATTACCTGAACGGCATCTTGTTTGAGTTGTCGGAGAAACAGTTTCGCGCCATCGCCACCGACGGCCACCGCCTCGCGCAGTCGGACATGGATATCGACCTGAAACTGAGCGACACCAGGGAATTGATCGTGCCGCGCAAGGCCGTGGTTGAAATCAGCCGATTCATCGGTGGCGACGAAGAGGATGAACTGACCATCGAGATGAACCAGAATCACCTGAAATTGAGTAAAAACAACACGGTGCTCATCACCAAACTGATTGACGGAAAGTTTCCGGAATTCAAGGGGGTGTTGGAGAAAAAGCTCGACATTGTCATCAACGTGAACCGCGTGGCGTTTATCGACGCCCTGAACCGCGTGGCGGTGCTGACGGCATCAAACAACCGACTTCGGGGAATCAAGGTCAATCTGGAGAAAAACGTGATGCGCGTGTCGGCCACCAACCAGGAGCAGGAAGAGGCCGTGGAGGACGTGGATATTGAATACAGCGGCGAGCCAATTGAGAGCGGGTATAACGTGGTCTATTTGACCGACGTCGCCCGAGCGGGACAGGGCGACACGCTGGAACTCCACCTGCAGGGCAGCGACGGCATCTGTGTCGCCAAACAACCCGGCGATGAGCGCACGATTTGGTTGGTTATGCCGATGCGGATTTAGTGTCGGGTGATGTTTCACGTGAAACATCGCTGGAATGCGGAGTTTTGGCGTGACCGCCACCGGACTAGGCCGCATCAGTCAAGGCAAGATGTTTCACATGAAACATAAGGGAACCATCAAACAAAAAAGCAGCCCCGCCGTCATTCCCGTAGGAAACGGGAACCCAGACGCACGGACAGCAAGTCGCCCCCACCTCCATAGCCGCATTCCGGTTTGCCATCCCTGGATGACTGGATTCCCGCATCCCCCCGCTAACACACTGCGGGGGCAGGCCTGCGGGAATGACGTTGTTTAGGCTCATCGCCAGTCTTAGGGAGATTCCCGAGGACGCAAGTGTCCGTAAGCCGCCGCTTAAAAGAAAAAGCGCGGCGACAAACGGACACTAACGCTCGAGAATGACGGCGGGGGGGCGGCAACGGACACTAACGCTCGAGAATGACGGCGGGGGGCGGCAACGGACACTAACGCTCGAATGACGGAGTTGGATAGAGTGCCCGGATAACAGATTTCAAGCCCCGCCGGAAGACATATCCGAGCCCGGTTTAACCCCCTTTTATCGACCACCATCCACCAGCGTGCGACCAGCGAGTTTGAGCGTCGCCAAAAAGATTGTAACTCGTTGATTTTACGCATAAAAAATAACAAAGCCGGCGGGCGGTTTTGGTGGGAAATATGGTAAAATCCGGGCTTTCCTGCGCGGCCCGATAAACCCATGGCAAACGACTACGATTCCAGCAGCATTAAAGTCCTCAAGGGACTGGATGCGGTCAAGAAACGGCCGGGGATGTATATCGGCGACACCGACGACGGGACCGGCTTGCACCAGATGGTTTTTGAGGTGGTGGACAACGCCATCGACGAGGCGTTGGTCGGGTATTGTAGCCATATACGAATCACTATCAACGCGGACGAATCCATAGTTATATTTGATGATGGCCGGGGCATTCCCACCGGGGTTTTGGAAGAGGAGGGCGGCAAGAGCGCCGCCGAGGTGATTATGACCGTATTGCATGCCGGCGGGAAATTCGACCAGAATTCCTACAAAGTGTCCGGCGGGTTGCACGGCGTCGGCGTGTCCGTGGTCAATGCCCTGTCCGAGCGGCTCGATTTGGAAATCCGGCGGGACGGCAAAATTCACCGTCAGGAATACCACAACGGCGCGCCGGTGGCGCCGCTGGCCGTGGTGGGCGACACCGACCAGACCGGCACCACCATCTCCTTCAAAGCCGACCGCAAGACCTTCAGCGCGGTGAAGTTTCACTACGACATCCTCGCCAAACGGCTGCGCGAATTGTCGTTTCTCAACTCCGGCATCCGCATCGAATTGTTCGATGAGCGCACCGACCAGCGCGACGTGTTTGAATACGAGGGCGGCATCGCCGCCTTCATCAGCCACCTGAACCGCAAAAAAAACGCGCTGCACCCGACCGTGTTCCACATGGACGGCGACAAGAACGGCGTCCGGGTGGAGTTGGCGATGCAGTGGAACGACTCTTATCAGGAAAACACCTTCTGCTACACCAACAACATACCCCAAATCGACGGCGGCTCCCATCTGGCGGGCTTGCGCGGCGCGATGACGCGCACCTTGAACGGCTATATCGCCGAACTGGGCTTGGCGAAAAAGGAGAAAGTCAACCTCAGCGGAGACGACTCGCGCGAAGGGCTGACGGCGGTGCTGTCGGTCAAACTAGCCGACCCGAAGTTTTCCTCTCAGACCAAAGACAAGTTGGTTTCGTCGGAGGTGAAGGGGGTGGTGGAATCGCTGGTGGCGGAGAGTTTGGGTAATTTTCTGATGGAGCATCCGGCTGAAGCCAAATCCATCGCGTACCGCATCGTCGAGTCCGCGCGCGCGCGTGAGGCGGCGCGCAAGGCGCGGGACATGACGCGGCGCAAAAACGCCCTCGACCTGGGCGGGCTGCCCGGAAAACTGGCGGACTGCCAGGAGAAGGACCCGGCGTTGTGTGAAATCTATCTGGTGGAGGGCGATTCAGCCGGCGGCAGCGCCAAGCAGGCGCGCGACCGGCGCTTCCAAGCGGTGCTGCCGTTGAAGGGCAAAATCCTCAACGTGGAAAAAGCCCGCTTCGACAAAATGCTGACTTCGGACGAAGTGACAACCCTGATCACCGCCCTCGGCACCGGCATCGGCAAAGCCGACTTCGACGCCGGCAAACTGCGCTACCACCGCATCATCCTGATGACCGACGCCGACGTGGACGGCTCGCATATCCGCACCTTGTTGCTGACTTTCTTTTTCCGGCAGATGCCCGAGTTGCTGGCGCGCGGTCACGTGTATATCGCCCAGCCGCCGCTGTATAAGATGACGGTCAAGAAGAAGGAGGACTATCTCAAGGACGACACCGCGATGAGCGACTATTTGCTCACGCAGGCGGCGGCCAAAGCCACGATTGTGCAGCCCAACGGCCACACCTTAACGGGCGCCGAACTACGCTCGACGCTGGCGGATTTCCACGCCACCGAAGCCACCATCGCGCGCCTGGCGCGGCGCTATGACCGCGAGGTGTTGGATGCCTTGTTGGCGGTCGAGCCGGTGGCGGACGGGGACCTGGCATCGGCGCCGGCGCTGCAACGCGCGGCGAGCGAACTTGAGCGCGCGCTCACGGACGGCAACTCGGCGGTGGCGCGCTATTCGGTTTCCATTCCCGCCACCGCCGCCGGCGCGCTGACGGTCACGCGCCACCGCTACGGGCTGGACGAGGACACCCGGCTGGGCGAGGCGTTTTTTGCGAGTCCGGAATACCGCAGCCTGAGCGCGTGGGCGGCGCGGTTGCGCGAGATGGGCGAGGGTCCGCTGACCGTCGTCTGGGGCGAGACCGAAAAAGCCTGCGCGAGTTTTGCCGAAGCGGTCGAGTGGATTCTCGCCCGCGTGAAAAAAGGAATCAGCATCCAGCGTTACAAAGGGCTTGGCGAAATGAACCCGGAGCAGTTGTGGGAGACCACCATGGACCCGACCGTGCGCCGGCTGCTCAAGGTGACCGTCGAAGACGGCGTCGGCGCGGACGAAACCTTCACCACGCTGATGGGCGACCAGGTGGAGCCGCGCAGGGAGTTCATCGAAAAGAACGCCTTCGCGGTCGCCAATCTGGACGTTTGACTCGGGCGCTCCGGTACTAAGGCGCTAAGGTGGGGAGGGACCCCGAAATTCTTCGCGCGGCTCGGCGAAAACCCGCTCAATCATCGGCTTGAAATACGCCAGCGACCGCGACTCGTAGTCCGGGTCGAAACAGTTCTGGTCGTAGTTCTCGCAGAAATTAATGCAGTCCTGATACCACGCGTGCTCCCGGTATTTGTCGCGCGCGTGGCGGTCGCCGCCTTGATGGTGGGCGTAGTAAAACGTCTGGAACAAGCCGTGGTGCGCGATAATCCAGTGGGTGCGCTCCGACACGAACGGGCGCAGAATCGCCGCCGCCATTTCGCTGTGAGAGAGGGGCGCCAGCCCGTCGCCAATGTCGTGCAACAGCGCCGCCACCACCATCTCCTCGGGCTCGCCAGCCGCCTCGGCGCGCGTCGCCGATTGCAGCGAATGCTCCAGCCGCGACACCCGGTAGCCGCCAAAAGAATCCTCCAACCGCTCCAACGCCGCCATCAAACGCGCCGGCAGACCGCGGACATAGTCCTGTTCATGGCGATGTAAAAACGCATACTCCTCAAAGGTGCCGTCGGCCATTCGGGTAAAGCGGACGGTTTGCGGGGTCTCGGTCATGGCGTTATTGGTTTGCGGTTTAGTTTGCGAGAGCATTCACAAAATCGACAGCACGTTTTCCGGCGGTCGCCCCACCGCCGCCTTGCCGTCGTGAACCACGATGGGGCGCTCAAGCAACCGGGGGTTGGCGGCGATGATGTCAAAAAGCGCGTCCTCAGACGGCGCAGACGGCGCATCGTCCGCAAGCCCCAACTCACGATAAACCGCCTCGCCGGTGCGCACAATGTCGCGGACCGAGCAACCAAGCATCGCGGTGATGTCCCTCAGCGCCGCCGCATCCGGCGGGTTGTCGAGGTAGTTGACGATGTCCGGCTCGACGCCGTTTTCCACGAGCAACGCCAGCGTGGCGCGCGACTTGGAGCAACGCGGGTTGTGGTAGAGCGTGGTCATGGCTGCGCGCCCAGGTCAGCGGGCGGTAGCGGCGTGTTGCATTGCCAGCAAACGTCGAAGGTGGCGGGGTTGGGCTCGCGGCAGGTGTCGCAGGTTTTGTCGAGCGCCCGCCCCGGACACGGGCGGTTTTCAAACTCGTCGATTAGGTGGCGGGCTTTTTCCAAATCGAAGTCGCGCTTCACCCACACCTCCGGGTAGGTCACCGGCAGGTCGCCGAAGCCGCCCTGGGCGTTCTGATTAAACAACAGACTCGGCACGCCAGCCTGCGCCAGCAAGTCCACCACCAACTGGCCGTCGATTAACGATTCGGCGGTGTACACGCGTTTCATCGGGCGCCGGTCACGACTCGGCGGCGCCCCCATCGTCGGCGGACGGTTTGGGCCAGGCGACGATGACCGCCTGCACCAGCGTGGCAAGCGGGATGGCGAAAAACACGCCCCACACGCCCCAAAGCCCGCCGAAGAACAACACCGCGACGATGATCGCCACCGGGTGGATGTTGACCACTTCGGAAAACAGCAACGGCACCAGCAGGTTGCCGTCGAGCGCCTGGATGATGAGGTACACCGCCACCACATAGACGAAGTCGCCGCTCCAGCCCCACTGAAACCAGGCGATGAGCACCACCGGGATGGTCACCACCGCCGCGCCCACATACGGAATCAGCACCGAGATGCCGACCAGCACCGCCAGCAGCATGGAAAATTGCAAGCCGAAGTAGGCGAAACACAGGAAGGTGGCGAGCCACACGATTAGGATTTCCCAGAACTTGCCGCGAATGTAGTTGCCGATTTGTAAATCGACATCGCCCCACACGCGCATCGCCAGTTGGCTGTCGCGCGGCAACAAATCGATGAACCAGGCGAGGATGCGCTCTTTGTCGCGCAGGAAAAAGAAGATAAGAATCGGCAGCAGAATGAGGTAGATTAAAACCGTGATGATGCCGGCGGCGCTGGACAGCGAGGTGGCGACCACGGTCTGCCCGAGCGCGGTCAACTGCGTGCGCATGGCGCGAATAATTTCCTGCACCTGCTCGACCGAAAACAACTCCGGGTATTTTTCCGGCAGCGCAAGCAGCGCCGCCTGCCCGCGCGTGAGCATGGTCGGAATCTGCTGCACCATCTCGGTCAGTTGGTTATACAAGGTCGGCAGCAAGCCGAACACCACCAGCACGACGAACAGCATAAACGCGAGAAACACGAGCCACACCGCGACCGGGCGCGGCACCCTGGCGCGCGTCAGTTTGCGCGTCAGCCCTTCGAGCAGGTAGGCGATGACGATGCCCGCCAGCACCGGCGCCAGCATGGCGCCGGCATACATGATGATGAGAAACGAGCCGACCAGGATGGCGAAAAGATAGACCACCTGCGGGTTGGCAATCTGCTGTTTGAACCAGTTGGCGATTTGTTCCATGCTGAATTTATAACAGGTACGGCGGTGCGCGGCTACGCCCCGCGCTCAATGATTTCAAACCCGTGCGTGATGGCGACCGAGGCTTCCAGCATGCGCGTTACCGAGCAATACTTTTCCATGGACAGCGCGACCGCGCGCGCCACCTTGTTGCGGCTCAAGTTTTTTCCGCCGACGAGGTAACGAATATGGATGCGCGTGAACACTTCGGGGATGGAGTCGGCGCGCTCGGCTTCGATTTCAATTTCACAGTCGGTTACTCGCTGGCGGCTCTTGTTTAGAATCAACATCACGTCGATGCCGCTGCAACCGCCGAGCCCCATCAACACCGTCTCCATCGGTCGCGCACCGTGGTCTTCGCCGCCCGCCGCGGGCGAGGCGGACATGACCACGCGGTGGCCGCTGTCGCCGCTCGCCTCAAAACTCAGCGCGCCGAAATGCGCCAGTTTAACCCGCATAGTCACGACGCGCCTTCGCCGACAAGTTGTTCATCGGCGCCGAACAACGCCCGTAGCGCTTCGCCCGGTTGTTGCGCGCGCATAAACGCCTCGCCCACCAGGAAGGCGTGGACATCGTGCCGGCGCATCAGCGCCACATCGCCGCGCCGGCGCACGCCGCTTTCGGTGACCACGATGCGGTCTTTGGGGATGGAGTCGAGCAACGCCAGCGTGGTGTCAAGGCTTGTCTCGAAGGTTCGCAGGTTGCGGTTGTTGACGCCGAGCAAGCGGCACGGCAACGCCAGCGCGCGCTTGAGTTCGTCGCGGTCGTGCACCTCCACCAGCACATCCAACCCCAGCGCATGCGCCAACTCCGCCAACTCCCGTAAGGTTGGGTCGCCGAGCGCGGCGACGATGAGCAACACCGCGTCGGCGCCGATGAGGCGCGCCTCGAAGACCTGATACGGGTCGATGATGAAATCCTTGCGAATGACCGGCAAGCCGCAGGCGGCGCGGGCGTCCGAGAGGTCGCGGTCGCGCCCTTGGAAATAGGGTGTGTCGGTCAACACCGACAGGCAGGTCGCGCCGTGTTCGGCGTAGTCGCGGGCGATGTCCGCCGGGTCGAAGTCGGCGCGCATCACGCCCTTGCTCGGCGACGCTTTTTTAATCTCGGCGATGACCGCGGGGTGGTCGTCGTCGAGCGCCGCTTCAATGGCGTTGATGAAACCGCGCGGCGCGTCCGGCAACTCCCGCACGGCGGCGCGCAATTCCGCCAGTGGTCGCGTAGCCGCGCGCTGTGCCACCTCAGCGGCTTTGGTCGCCAGAATTTGGCTCAGAATATCGGCGCTCAACGCGCTTGCCCGAGGTCGAGAAAGTTGGCAAGCAGGTCGTGGCCATGCTGGGTCAAAATCGACTCGGGATGGAATTGCACGCCCACCATCACCGCCGCCGGGTCGAGATGCCGCAACGCCATAATCTCGTCGTCATCGGTCCACGCGGTCACCTCCAAGCAGTCCGGCAACGAGGCGCGCTCCACCACCAGCGAGTGATAGCGCGTCGCCTGAAACGGCGACGGCAGGCCGCGGAATATGCCTTCGGCGGTGTGGTAAATCATGGAGGTTTTGCCGTGCATCAGCCGGCGGGCGTGCACCACCCGTCCGCCGAACGCCTGGCCGAGGCACTGGTGGCCGAGGCAGACGCCCAGCAGCGGCACCCGCCCGGCGAAGTGGCGCACCGCCTCGACCGACAAGCCGGCTTCGTTGGGCGTGCACGGTCCGGGCGAGATGACCAGATAGTTCGGCGCGAGCCGCTCGAGGTCGGCGACGCTTTTCTGGTCGTTGCGGATGACTTGCATCTCCTGTCCCAGTTCGCCGAAATACTGCACCAGGTTGTAGGTGAAGGAGTCGTAGTTGTCGATCATCAACATGGCGCGCCCTCGCGGTCGAGCGGTGCGCTCAGTCCGGCATGCGCCATCGCCACCGCGCGGAAAACCGCGCGCCCCTTGTTCATCGTTTCCTCCCATTCACTCGCCGGGTCCGAGTCGGCGACGATGCCGGCGCCGACTTGAATGTGCACCGCGCCGTCTTTAATCAACGCGGTGCGAATGGCGATGGCGGTGTCCATGTTGCCGTTCCAGCCAATGTAGCCGACCGCGCCGGAGTAGATGCCGCGCTTGTCCGGCTCGACGGCTTCGATGATTTCCATCGCCCGAATTTTAGGCGCGCCGGAGAGCGTGCCCGCCGGGAAGGTTGCCTTGAGCACGTCGATGGCGTCGAGTTCGTCGTTGAGTTGCCCCGTGACGTTGGACACGATATGCATCACATGCGAATACCGCTCGATGGTCATCTTGTCGGTCACCGAGACGCTGCCGATGCGCGCAACCCGGCCCACGTCGTTGCGCCCGAGGTCAACCAGCATCAGGTGCTCCGCCAATTCCTTGGGGTCGGACAGCAAGTCCGCCGCCAGCGCCGCGTCCTGCTCGGCGTTTTCGCCGCGCTTGCGCGTGCCGGCAATCGGTCGCACCGTCACCTCGCCCTGCTCCAGCCGAACCAGAATTTCGGGGGATGCGCCGGCGATTTGGAAGCCGCCGAGGTCGAGGTAGTACATATAGGGCGACGGGTTCAGCGTTCGCAATGCGCGGTATAAATCCAGCGGGGCGGCGTCGAAGGGCAGGGATATTCGTTGCGAGAGCGCCACCTGAAAGACATCGCCCTCGTAGATGTATTCGCGGCACTTCTCCACCGCCGCCTCAAATTCCGCGCGCGGGAAAGATGACTTGAACTCGGACTCATCGACCTCGCCCTCGCCCTCGCCCGCCGCCACCTCAACACCGGACGGCGGCGCCGAGCGCTCGGCGGGCAACCCGCGCGCGAGTTCGCCGAGCAATTCCTGCAACCGTTGCACGCCGCGCGCCCAGGCGTTGGGCTGGTCGGGGTCGGCGTGCACGATGACGGACAACCGCCCCGACAGGTTGTCGAACACCACCACCTCCTCGGACACCATCAGCACGATGTCGGGCGCGTCGATGGGGTCGGTGCGCGCGTTGGCGCCCAGATGCGGCTCAATGTAGCGCACCGTGTCGTAGCCGAAAAAGCCGACCAGCCCGCCGCTGAAGCGCGGCATACCGGGTATTTCCGGCACGCGGTGTTGCTGCCGGAACAGGCGAATTTGCTCCAGCGGGTCGTCGCCCGGCAACTCGCGCACAATCGCGCCGTCGCGCCCGCTTTCAATCACCCGCAGGCTGTTCTCCCTGACCTCAAGGCGCAGGCGGCACGGCAGCCCGATGACCGAGTAACGCCCCCACTTTTCCCCGCCCTGCACCGACTCCAGCAAATAACTATACGCCCCGCCGGTGGTCAGTTTAAGGTAGGTGCTGAGCGGCGTTTCCAAATCCGCCAGCACCTCACGCACCAACGGAATGCGATTGTAGCCGCGCTCGGCGTAGTGGTTAAATTGGTCTTGGCTGAGCATGGCGCTGCATTCGTTGCCGGGCGGTTTCGCAGTAGTCGGCGGAGCAATCGATGCCGACGTAGTCGCGCCCGGCGTGGCGCGCGGTCAAGGTGGTGGTGCCGACGCCGTTGAACGGGTCGAGCACGATGTCGCCGCGGTAACTGAATAACTTCAACGCGCGCAGCACGAGTTTTTCGGGGAACATCGCCGGATGCCCGTATTTTTGCATGTCGCGCTCGGGCGCGATCGACCACTTGGCGTTGACCCAACTTTTGAATTCATCATCGCTAATGTCGATGTCATCGCGGTTGCCCGCTTTTTTCAAGTCGCCCTTGCAGAAAATCTCCAGGAATTCCCAGGTGTATTTGAGATACGGGCTTGAGGGGCTTTTCCAACTGCCCCAGGCGGTGTATTTGCAGTTGTAGTTGTTCTTCTCCCACAAAATCTCGCCCTTCCAAATCAACCCGGCGTCCAAAAAGAATTGGCTAATGAGGTGGTGCGTCGGGATGTAATCGGAAAACAGCGGCTGGACGTTGACGATGATTCTGCCGCCGTGTTTTACGACGCGCGTGCATTCGCTGAAAATCGAAAAGAGTTTGTCAAAATACGCGCTCCATTGGTCGGTGTCGCGGTGCGCGTTGTAATTCAAGCCGAAATTATACGGCGGCGATGTCATCACAATGTCGATGCAGTTATCCGGCAGCCGCCGCAAAACTTCCGCGCTGTCGCCGGTGATGATTTGGTTTTTATACTCGCCGGGCAGCGCGTTGTTGGCGCGCGGAAACGGCTTGGCGAAGGTCTCGTAACCGAGGCGCTGCTTCTCCTTCTTTTTCCGGTCCTTCACCTTGCGCTCAGCGTTATATCCTTCATAAATGCGCTTGCCGCCGCGCAATCCGTAACTGCGGTTTTTCTCTTTCGCCCCCTTCGCCACCGACTGGCTCATGTGTTTGCCGCCGCCAACCGCTCGCGCATCGCCGCGATGACGCTGTCATAGCGGTTCGGGTCGCGCTCGTTGGCGGCGCCGAAAATCGCGCTGCCGGCGACAAAAGTGTCCGCGCCGGCGCGCGCGATGGAGGCGATGTTGTCCAAGGTGACGCCGCCGTCTATTTCCAAAAGAATGTCGCGACCCCCGCCGTGGCGGTCGAGGAGTGCGCGCGCGCGCGTCAGTTTGTCGAGCGCCGAGTCGATGAAGCGCTGGCCGCCGAAGCCGGGGTTGACCGACATCAGCAGCACCATATCAACCTTGTCGATGACGTGCTCAAGCACATCCAACGGCGTCGCCGGGTTGAAGACCAGGCCGGACTTGCAACCGCTTTGACGAATCAACTCAAGCGAGCGGTCGATGTGCTCGGACGCTTCGGGGTGGAAGGTGATGTAACTGGCGCCGGCGGCGGCGAAGTCGGGAATGATGCGGTCCACCGGCTTGACCATCAGGTGCACGTCGATGGGCGCGGTCACGCCGTGTTTGCGCAGCGCTTCGCAGCCGAGCGGACCAATCGTCAGGTTGGGGACATAGTGGTTGTCCATCACATCGAAATGCACCATGTCCGCGCCCGAGGCGAGCACCCGCTCGACCTCCTCGCCCAGCCGGGCGATGTCGGCGGACAAAATCGAGGGGGCAATCAGGTGGTCGGCCATTACAAAATCCGCGTTGAAACTCGCTGTCGGTAACCCGTAGCCTACCCGATTCGGCGGCAAGTTTCAGCGCTTTGGCGGGCGCGCCGTGCACGACGGCGGCGGCGGGTTGCCCGTTATTGAATCACCAGAAACAACACCTCGTCGTCGCGCAGCAGTTTAATCAGCAACGCCGTGTCGGCGTGCCGCACCACCGCCTCCATTTCTTCCAGACTGCCAACGGACCGCCGGTTGATGCTGAGGATGATGTCGCCTTCCGCCAGCCCGGCGCGCGCCGCCTCGCCGCTGGGGTCGAGTTCGACCACCTCAACGCCGCCGTCGTGTTGCTGTCCCGGCTCGGCGGCGCGGAAACGCGCCCCGGTTAGCCGCCGCGACAAACCCCGGTCGCGCGACACAAAACCGCCGGCTTCTTTGATTTGCGTGTCGATGGTTTTGAGTTTGCCGTCGCGGTAGAAACGCACGCGGGCATCGGCGCCGGCGCGCAGCAGGCCGACCGCGTTGCGCAAATCGGCGCTGTCGTATACCGGGGTCTCGTTCAAGCCGACGATGACATCGTCCTCGCGGATGCCGGCGTCGTCCGCCGCCGAGTTGGGAATCACCCGCAAGACGATGGCGCCCTTCTCGCCGCTGAGACCGAAGGCGTCCGCCAACTCGGGCGTCAAGTCCTGCATCGCCACGCCCAGCAAGCCGCGCCGTATGTTGCCGTGCTCGACCAACTGCGCCATGAGCGCCTTCACCATGTCGATGGGGATGGCGAAACCGATGCCGACGCTGCCGCCGCCGCGCGAAAAAATGGCGGTGTTGATGCCGATCAAACGCCCGCGCAAATCGACCAGCGCGCCGCCGGAATTGCCCGGATTGATGGACGCGTCGGTCTGAATAAAGTCCTCGTATCCCTCGATGCCGAGCCCGCTGCGCCCCAGCGCGCTGACAATCCCCAAGGTGACGGTCTGGCTGAGACCGAAGGGATTGCCGATGGCGACCACGAAATCGCCGACGCGCAACTTGCCCGAATTGCCGAGCGGGATGTCGGCGAGTTGGTCGCTGTCCACTTTAATGACGGCGATGTCGCTGTCGGCGTCCGAGCCCACCAGTTGCGCTTCCAGCGTGCGCCCGTCGCCGGTGGTGACGGTGATTTCATCGGCGCGGTCGATGAGGTGGTGGTTGGTGATGATATAGCCCCTGGCGGCATCGACAATCACGCCGGAGCCGAGACCGTGCGAGCGCCGCCGTCCGCGGGGTTCGGGAAAATCAAAAAAGCGGCGAAAAAACGGGTCGCGCAGCAATGGGTTGGGGCGCGCCGGGGAGCGCGCATCGGGGCGCGTCGTGGTCGACAGATTGACCACCGCCGCCTGAACTTTCTCCAGCATCGGCGCCAGACTCGGCAACGGCTCGCCGTCCACCACTGCCGGCAGCGTAGCCTCCGCGGTGACGGTGGCGCCGCTAACCAGCAGCATAAACACCACAATCAGCAGGGGGACGGGATGATAAATGGGGCGCATTTTGTTTCCTTGGCAGGGCGCATCAGGGGTATAGTAGCGACCGTTATGCCCGCCACCAATGCCCGCCCATAGTAGCCTGCGAGAGAGTGCAATGTCAAAAAACGCGATGATGTTGTACTCGGCGCTTGGCCACGCCTATTTCCACATGTTCACGGCGTTCTACTTCGTCATCGTGTTGTCGCTGGAAGTCGAGTGGCGCCAGCCCTACCACGAGTTGATTAACCTGTGGACGCTCGGTGGCTTGCTGGTCGGCGTGTTCGCCATCGTCGCCGGCTGGCTGGGTGACCGCTGGAGCGCCGCCGGCATGCTGGTGGTTTATTTTTTTGGAATGGGCTTGAGCGCGGTCGCCGCCGCTTACGCGGACAGCCCGCTGGCGTTGTTGCTGGCGCTGGCGGGCATCGGGTTGTTCGCTTCCATTTATCACCCCATCGGCATCCCATTGGTAATTCGCAACAGCGGCGTCAATCAGGGCAAGGCGCTGGCGTTCAACGGCGTGTTCGGTAGCCTCGGCGCGGCCATGGCGGGCGTGGTGACCGGTTTTCTGGCGGACTGGGGCGGCAGTTTTTTGGCTTTCGTATTGCCCGGCGCGGTCGTGACGCTCACCGGCGTCATGATGCTGGCGGGCTTGGGGCGCGCCCGCCCGGATGCCGGCGTCGCGCGCCCGGCGGTGCCCGGTAGCGACACCCACACCAACCGCCGCGCGCCGTTTTTGGTATTGCTGTTCTGCCTCACCGCCGCCGGTCTGATTTACCACGCCACGCAAACCGTCATGCCCAAAGCGTTCTCCCTGCGCCTCGGCGCCGACCTGAAAACCGTCGGCTTTTATGTCGCGCTGGTGTATGTCGCCGGCGGCCTGTTTCAGTTTGTCGGCGGCGCGCTCGCCGACCGCTACAACCTCAAGCGCGTCTATCTCGGCCAGTTCATCGCGCACGCGCTACTGCTGGCGGCGGCGGCTCACGCCGGCGGGCTCTATTTGGTGGTCGTGCTGTGCGCGGCGGTCGCCCTCGGCGCCGGCGCGTTGCCGGCGGAAAACATGCTGCTGGCGCGCTACACGCCGAGCAAACACCACGGCATCGTGTTCGGGCTCAAGTTCGTGCTGTTCTTCGTCACCGCGCCGGTCGGCGTGTTGCTGGTGTCCGCGGTCAACCGGCAGACCGGGCAGTTCGTCTGGGTGTTCCTGCTGCTGACGCTCACCGCCGCCGTCATCTGCGTAGCGGCGCTGGCATTACCGCGCAGGGCATCCCGTGCTGTTGCGGACGCCGCGCAAGCGCCGCGCGCAATCGGATGATGCCGCCTCGCGCGCGCGCTTGGATGACGGCGGCGGCGGTCGCGCTCACGCTCGCCATCGCCGGTTGCGCCACCGCGCCGCCGAGGCAGCCCAACAACGCCTGCAGAATCTTCGCCGAAAAACCCAAGTGGGTTAAACCCACGCGCCGCGCGGCGAAAAAGTGGCGCGTCGATGCGCCGGTGCTGCTCGCCATCATGCGCCAGGAGTCGGGGTTTGACGCCAACGCCAAACCCAAACGCCGGCGCTTCCTCGGCATTCCGTTGCGCCGCCCGTCATCCGCGTTCGGCTACCCGCAAGCGCTCGATTCAACCTGGAAAATGTACCGCAGAAACGCCAACAACCGCATCGCCCGGCGCGACCGCTACTCCGATGCCATCGACTTCATCGCCTGGTATGTCGCGCAAACCCGCAAGCGCCTGAAAGTCTCCCCGAAAGACGGCTACCGCAACTACCTCGCCTACCACGAAGGCTGGCGCGGCTACGCGCGCGGCACCTACAAGCGAAAAAAATGGCTGAGCGCGGTCGCCAAACGCGTCAATCGCCAAGCCGCAAGATACCGCGCCCAACTCGCGCGTTGTGGTGTCAGGATGTAGCGTGCGTGGAAAGACGCATCACCAATGATGTCGGTGGCGCCGCTTGGCCGATGGCGGCGGCGCCGCTTAGCCGATGGCGGCGGCGCCGCTTAGCCGGCGATGTAGTGTTCCAACTGGTCGATGGTGTATTGCTGCTCGGCAATCACCATCTTCACCAAATCGCCGATGGAAATGATGCCGATAACCCGCCCGTCTTCAACCACCGGCAAGTGACGGAAGCGTTTGTCGGTCATCAGCGACAAACACTCGGCGACGCTCGCCGCGCGCGTGGTGGTCACCGGGTCGCGCGTCATGATGTCGCTCACCGGCGTGTTGTGCGACGCGCGGTCTTCAAGAATCACCTTGCGCGCATAATCCCGCTCGCTAAATATCCCCGACAACCGCCCATCATCAATCACCAACACCGCCCCGATACCCTTCTCCGCCATCAACCGAACCGCATCCAGCACCGACTGCTCCGACCGAACACTCCAAATCTCACCGCCCGCGCTTTCCAGAATGTCTTTAACCGCACTCATCGATAAACCCTCCGGAAGTCGTTGTTGTTGTGTATCATAACAAACTTGGTGGCGGTTGACGAAAGTGCGCGGGGTTTGTAACAGGGATGATAGGCGCAATTTTCCTCAGGCTGGCACGGGCTTTGTTGGAAATCACGGTAGTCTTAGGGAGATTCCCGAGGTCGTAAGCGCCCGTAAGCCGCTGCGCGGCAACGGGCGCTAACGCTCGAGAATGACGGAGTAGTGGAGAATAACGAAGTTTATAATTGACAGCCTCGTATTTTAAGCAAGTTGCACAATGACGCAGTTACAAGGCCTACCCCCAATCGCCGGTAAAGATGCGCGGGTGTTGATTCTTGGGTCGTTTCCGAGTGAGGCTTCGTTGCGGGAGCGGCAGTATTATGGGCATCCGCGTAATCAGTTTTGGGTTGTTATGGAGCGTTTGTTTGGGATTGCGCGGGGTGAGTCGTATTTGCGGCGTTGCCGGGAGTTGGTGGGGTGGCGGGTGGCGGTGTGGGATGTGATTGGGCGGTGTCGGCGGCGGGGGAGTTTGGACAGCGCGATTCGTGAGCCCGAAGCCAACAATTTTGCGGGGTTTTATCGGCAACATCCGCAAATCGTGGCGGTGTTCTTCAACGGCGCCGCCGCCGAGAAGCATTATCGTACGCTGGTCGGAACGGACATCGCCCCCGCCGGTGAGACCACGCCCGCCGACCGTGCAACGCTAACCGCACTCAGACTACCATCAACCAGCCCCGCCAACGCAAGCATCACACTGGCCGCTAAAACAACACAATGGCAAACAGTACGCGCACAGATTGAAACAAATTAGCCAGCCGCAAACCAGTGATTAACTTCATTGCGCGCCGAGAAGATTGGGCGGCTGTCGAATTGGAAGGTGTTGTGAAAATATTCGCCGCATTCGCCTTGGTGGTATTGCGCTTGATAGTGGGCTTTGTTTTCGCAGATTTGTTGCAGCGCGACCGCCAGCGCTTCGACGTCTTCTTCGCCGTTGTATATGCCGAAACTCGCGCGCACCATGCCGCGGTGCATTTCCGCGAGCGCTTCCAACTCCTCGTTGCTCAAGCCGTCCATCTGCTCGCCGAGGTCGTCGGCTATCATTTCGCGCACATAAGGGTGCGCGCAGAAGCAGGCGTTGCGCACGGCGATGTTGAAATAGTCGTTGAGAATGGCGGCGGTCATCGAGTGGTGCATGCCGCGAATGTTGAGCGAGATGGCGCCGGCGCGCTGGCATTTATCGGTGTCGGTTTCGCCATACACGACCACGCCGTCGATTTTCACCAGCCGCGCAATCGCGCTGTTGATTAGCCGCGTCTCGTCTTCGGCGATGTAGTCCATGCCGATTTTTTTGAGCGCGCACAACACCGTCGCCAGCGCAATCGCGCCGATGATGTTGGGCGTGCCGGCTTCTTCGCGGTCGGGGAATTTGTCGGTGGACAGATAGCGGTCGAGATACACATCGTCCACCATGCCGCCGCCGACTTCGTCCGGCTCGACTCCGGAGAACAGGTCGAGGCGCGTGACCACCGCGCCCGGCGAGGACGGCGCGTAGATTTTATGCCCGGACAGGCAGACGATGTCGAGGTCGCGCGCCGGGTTGTCGTGCCCGCTCATCACGATCGGCACATGCGCCCCCATCTGCGCGGCGTCGACCACAATCAACGCGCCGTGGCGGTGCGCGAGTTCGGCGATGTCGTAAATCGGGTTGACGATGCCGGTGACGTTGGAGACGCCGGTCACCGAAATGTAGTTGACGCGCTCGCCGTATTCCGCCAGCGCCTGCTCGATGCGCCCGACGTCGGCGCAGCCGAAACCGCTTTCGGTGGCGACCACCGGCACATGCACCACCTTGTCAAAATTCTTGCGGTGCGGCAGGTCGTTGGAGTGATGCTCCATCACGGTGGTGATGACCACATCGCGCTTGGGCCACTTGCGCGCCATGGTGCGCGCCACGCGGTTGATGCCGCCGGTGGCGCCGCTGCCGACAAAAAAGCAGCCGTGGGTTTGTGCGCGCGCGCCGACGAAATCCAGCACCATGTCGTGCGCCCATTCAAATTCGTGCGACGAGAGTTTGGCGTTGAAGTGGGCGTTGCTGTGGGTGTTGGCGTAGTGCGGCAGGTATTTGCCGATGACGTCCGCGACGATGCCCAGTTGCAGCGTGCTGGCGGTGCTGTCGAGGTAGATGCGCCGGGTGGTTTCGCCGGTGGCGAGTTGATATTCAACCCCCAGACCGGTGGCGCTGGCGCGCAGTTTCTCCAGCATCGCTTGCGGGTTGTTTGACGCGCCGTTTGACGACGCAATGGAGGCGCCGTTTGACGACTCAGTGGAGGCGCCATTTGACGACTCAGTGGAAGCGCCGTTTGACGGCTTAGGCGAACAATTTTCTCTGTTGGTCATTTTGTTTCGGGCGGTTAGGTGGTTTGTTCTATAAATCGCGCGTTATGTAGAATAAATATCTACCAAACGCGCGGCGCGTAGCATAGAATGGTTTTCCGGTTGGCGATTTGTAGGTAATTATTTCACATCTTGCCGACTATTGAAACGCCGAATCGCGCCCGGCGCAAGCAAAATCGAATACAATGGCGCAAACTCGCATCCGGCGGCTCCACTCAGCGGGCCACCGGGGCGACAGAATATCGCATTCCAACCAACGGCGCGAAAAACCATGCAGAAGTATGACATCGTTGTCATCGGCAGCGGTCCGGCGGGCAAGACCGCCGCCATTCAAGCCGCCAAACTGGGGCGCAAGGTGGCGGTGGTGGACGGCATGTCCGAGGTCGGTGGCGTGTGCGTGCACACCGGCACCATCCCCAGCAAGACGATGCGCGAGACCGTGCTCAACCTCTCCGGCTGGCGCGAGCGCGGTTTTTACGGGCGCTCATACCGCGTCAAGCAGGACATCACCGCGCAGGATTTGATGCAGCGGCTGAACATGACGCTCAAGCGCGAAGTGGATATTCTCGAAGACCAACTGCTCAGGAACGGCGTCGAAATCACCTGCGGCCACGGGCGTTTCGTCAGCGACAAGGCGCTTGAAGTGGATGTGCCCGGCGGCGATGTCATCACCCTGAGCGCGGACAGTTTCATCATCACCGTCGGCACGCGCACCTACCGCCCCGATTATGTGCCGTTCAACGGCAGCACCGTCATCGACAGCGACGAGGTCACGCGCATGCAGAGCCTGCCGCGCTCCATCACCGTCATCGGCGCCGGCGTGGTCGGCGTGGAATACGCCACCATCTTCAAAGCGCTCGATATTAACGTGACGCTGATTGAGCCGCGCGAGACCATGCTGGATTTTGTGGACAAGGAAATCCTGATGCACTTCCGCCACGACATTGTCGATGCGGGCTTGCGCTTGCAGTTCGGGCAGAAGGTCGCCGCGATTGAGACCAAAGCCAACGGCGCGTGCGTGGTTCGTCTGGAAAGCGGGCGCGCGTTCGCCTCCGACATGGTACTGTTCGCCGCCGGCAGGGTCGGCGCCACCGACGGGCTCGGCCTCGAGCATTTCGGGCTGGAGGTCGACCACCGCGGCCGCCTGTCGGTCAACGACACCTTCCAGACTTCGACGCCGCACATCTACGCCGCCGGCGACGTCATCGGCTTTCCCAGCCTCGCCTCAACCTCGCTCGAGCAAGGGCGCATCGCGGCGCTGCACGCGCTCGGCGAGCCGGTGCACAAGTCGCCGGAATTCTTTCCGTATGGCATCTACGCGGTGCCGGAAATGTCCACCGTCGGCATGACCGAAGAGGAAGTCATCGAGCGCAAGATTCCGTATGAAGTCGGCATCACGCCGCTGCGCGAGACGTCGCGCGGCAAGGTCATGGGGCTGGATTCGGGCATGATAAAAACGATTTTTTCCACCAAGACGCGGCGCTTGCTCGGCGTGCATATCGTCGGCGAGGGCGCGACCGAGCTCATCCACATTGGCCAGGCGGTGTTGACGCTCAAGGGCACGCTCGACTATTTTCTGGAGAACGCATTCAACTACCCGACCCTGGCCGAAGCCTACAAAGTCGCCGCGCTCTACGCCCACAACCGCATGGTGGCGCTCGACGGATAACGCTCACTTGATTTGGCGGAGTTCAACATGATGGAGTTTTTCAAGCGACTGCTGGGCGGCGGCGGCGACAGCGACCGCCCGGCGAAGGAAGAAAAAGCGGTGGAATACAACGGCTTCACCATCAGCCCCCGCCCGCGCCAAAAAGGCGGCGGCTGGTCCACCGAAGCCGTCATCCGCAAGACCCTCGACGGCGAGACCAAACAACACACCTTCGTGCGCGCCGACGCATCAACCAGCAAGGAAGCGGCGGTCTCGCTGATTGTCAGCAAAGCGAAGATGCTGATTGACCAGCAGGGGGAGAAGATTTTTAAGTGAAGGACTTCGTCATTCTCGAACGATAGAAAAATAGGGAGCCGCTAGGCGACCATATTTTTGTTTGTATCATCCCTGATACAAACCCTTCGGGCTTACGCGAAAATCCGCTCCCGGCGGATTTTTCATCGCCTTCGGGAATCTCCCTAAGGCTAGCGTGGACTTTACCGAAGCCCCTGCCAAACTTAGGGAGATTCCCGAGGACGTAAGTGTCCGTAAGCCGCCGCTTAAAAGAAAAAGCGCGGCGGCAACGGACACTAACGCTCGAGAATGACGAGTATGCGGTCATTCCCGCAGAGCCCACCCCCGCCGTCGCCGTATCAAGGAAGCAACACAGTCGAACCAGTCGTGCGGCGTTCTTCCAAATCACAATGCGCTTGAATGGCGTCGGCCAGCGCATAGGTTTGGTTGATGTGGATGCGCACCGCGCCGGAGACCACCGCATCGAAGACCTCGCCGGCGCGATAGACCAACTCGTCCCGGTCGGCGGTGTAACTGAACAGCGTCGGGCGCGTCAGGTAGAGCGCGCCCTTGGCGCTCAGCAGGCCGATGTCGAACGGCGCCACCTTGCCCGATGACTGGCCGAACGACACCATCGTGCCGCGCGTTTTCAGGCAGTCCAGCGAGTCCATGAAAGTCGCTTGCCCGACCGAGTCATAGACCACCGGCACGCCCTCGCCACCGGTGATTTCTTTCACGCGCTCGACAAAATTGTCGCGGCTGTAATCGATTACGTGCTCGCAACCGTTGGCGCGCGCCAACTCGGCTTTCTCCGCCGAGCCAACCGTGCCGATGACGCTCACGCCGAGGTGCTTCGCCCACTGGCAGGCAATCAGCCCGACTCCGCCGGCGGCGGCGTGAAACAAAATGGTGTCGCCCGGCTTGACGCGGTACGCGCCCCTCAGCAAATAATGCGCGGTCATGCCCTTCAACATAATCGCGGCGGCGGTGCGCTCGTCCAACCCCTCGGCAATCTTGACCGCGCGCGCCGCCGGCAAATTGCGCGCCTCGCAATACGCGCCGAGCGGTGGCGACGCATAAGCCACCCGGTCGCCGGCGCTCAAATCGGTGACGCTTGCGCCAACCTTCTCAACCACCCCAGCCGCCTCCAACCCCGGCGTAAACGGCAACCGCGGCGCCGCATAAACCCCGGTGCGGAAATACACATCGATAAAATTAAGCCCGATGGCGGTATGCCGAACCTGCACCTCATCCGGCTGCGGGTCGGCTAGGTCGGCGCTTTCCCACTTCATCACTTCGGCGCCGCCGATGGCGTGGATTACGATTTGCTGGGGCATGTTGGTCTCGCTCTCGGTCTTTGGGTATCAACCGAGTTTATCACCCGCCGCCAACCCGGCGGCGGCGGCGTATTCGGTGGCGGGGATTTTTTCGGCGGTGGCGCGCACGCGTTTGATGCGAATGGCGCCGTCCGCCGTTGCCACTACGACACCGCCGGCGTCCACGCGCAGCACTTCGCCGGGCACCGCGTTGTCGCCGCCTATATCGGCGAGTTCGCTGTCGTAGAGGCTGAGTTCGGTTTGGTTGTGCCGCGTCCACGCGCCGGGCTGCGGGTTGGCGGCGCGAATGATGTTATACACGGTTTGCGCCGGCGCATTCCAGTCTATTTTGGCTTGCGCTTTGCCGAACCACGATTCATACGAGCCCGCGCCGAGGTCTTGCGCGATTCTCGGCGCCTTGTCCTGTTTCACCCAGTCCAGCGACTCCAGCATCGCTTCCACGCCGAGCGGAAACAGTGTCTTGAAATAGACATCTCCGAGCGTGTCATCGGGCCCGATGGCGCAGGTTTTTTGCAGCAAAATGGGACCTTCATCCAAGCCGTCATTGGGCCAGAAAATCGTCAGCCCGGTGTGAGTCGCACCGCCGGCAATCGGCCAGTTGATCGACGAGGGACCGCGGTGCATCGGCAGCAGGGACGGGTGATACTGAAAGGAGCCGTGCCGCGGCGCGTTGAGCACCGCCTCGGGGACGAACAGCAGGACATACGCCATCATGCAGACATCCGCGTCAAACGATTGCATCAGCGCGAGCGATTCGGCGCTCTTCCACGACGCCGGTTGATGCACCGGCAGGTCGTTCTCCAGCGCCAGCGCTTTGAGCGGGTCGGGGGCGCGCGCGTTGGGTTGGTCGGGCGCCGTGCACACCGCCACCACTTGCTCGTTGCGCGCCAGCAATTTTTCCAGCACGGCGCGTCCAAATGCCTGCTGGCCGTGAACGACGATTCGCATTCGTAATCTCCGCGTCTTCGGCGCTTTCGTCAGCGCGAATTACACCGCGCCCGATTCGACGATGGCGGACACTTCGTCATCGGAGTAACCCAGCACGGCGCGCAGAATTTCTTCGGTGTGCTCGCCCAGCAACGGCGAGCGCGCCACCTCCACGTCGGAGTCGGACAGTTTAATCGGGCAGCCGACAGTCAGGTAGTTGCCGCGCTCGGGGTGGGCGACTTCGACGACCGTTCCGCTCCGCCGCAGCGAAGGCTCCTCCGCCAACTCCTTCATCGACAAGATGGGACCGACCGGAATGTTCAGCGGATTGCAGATGTCCATCACCTCGAACTTGGTCTTGGTCTGCGTCCATTCCTCGATGGTTTGGAATATCGCGTTGAGGCGCGGCAGGCGCGCCGCCGGCGTGGCGTAATCCGGGTCGTCCTTCCACGCGGGCTTGCCGATGACATCGCAGACGCTCTCCCAGACAGCCGCCTGGGTGATGAAATAGGTGTAGGCGTTGGGGTCGGTTTCCCAGCCCTTGCATTTGAGGATGCGCCCCGGCTGCCCGCCGCCGGAATCGTTGCCGGCGCGCGGCGTGGCGTCGCCGAACGCGAGCCCTTCGCCGTGTTGCGAATACTCTTTGAGCGGTCCCGCGGCGAGGCGTTGCTGGTCGCGCAGTTTGATGCGGCACAGGTTGAGCACGCCGTCTTGCATCGGCGCGAACACCTTCTGCCCGCGCCCGGTTTTCTCGCGCTGAAAAAGCGCGCTGACGATGCCGAGCGCGAGGTGCAGCCCGGTGCCGGAATCGCCAATCTGCGCGCCCGTCACCAGCGGGGGACCGCCAAAAAAACCGGTCGTGGAAGCCGCGCCGCCGGCGCACTGCGCGACATTTTCATACACCTTGCAGTCCTCATACGGTCCGGGTCCGAAGCCCTTGATCGAAGCCAGAATCATCTTCGGGTTGAGTTCCTGTATTCGCTCCCAGGTGAAACCCATTCGGTCGAGCGCGCCGGGGGCGAAGTTCTCGACCAATACATCGCAAGTTTTCACCAAGCGCTCCAACACCTGCTTGCCGGTTTCGTGTTTGGTGTTGAGCGTCAGCGAGCGTTTGTTGTGGTTGAGCATGGTGAAATACAACGAGTCCGCGCCCTCGACATCCACCAGTTGTTTGCGCGTCGCATCCCCCGCCCCCGGTCGCTCAACCTTGATGACATCGGCGCCCAGCCACGCCAGCAACTGGGTGCAGGTCGGCCCCGATTGCACGTGGGTAAAGTCGAGTATTTTCACACCGTCAAGCGCTTTCATTCGGTTCCTCTGAGTCGTAAAAAAGAAAAAAACTGAGCCGAAGCCCGCCCTATTTATACATCGTCTGTGCTTTGGTTCCGGGCGCGTATTCGTCCGCGTCCACCCACACGTTGACCACCGCGCATTTGCCGGTTTTGGCAATCGCTTCGCGCGCGCGGTTGAGTGCGCCTTGAATCTCGCCGGCGTCGCGCACCTCTTCGCCGTAGCCGCCGATCATTTCGCCGAATTTACCAAACGGAATGTCGCCCAGTTTGTTGCCCACATTGCCCCGCTCGGCGCCATACTTGGCGACCTGGCCATAGCGAATCTGGTTCATATGCGAGTTGTTGCCGACCACGGCGAGAAAGGGCGCGCCGAAACGCTGCGCGGTTTCCATGTCGAACGCGGTCATGCCGAATGAGCCGTCGCCGTACAAGCACACCACCTCCTTCTGCGGATGCGCCAGTTTGGCCGCCATCGAAAACCCGGTGCCGACGCCGAGCGAGCCGAGGGCGCCGGGGTCCATCCACTGCCCCGGATTTCGCGGCCTGACCGCCTGCGCGGAAATGGTTACGATGTCCCCGCCGTCGCCGACATAGATTGTGTCGTCGCCGAGGAACTCATTGATTTCATACGCCAGCCGGTAGGGGTGAATCGGATTTTGGTCGGTGGTGAACAGGGGCATGAGTTTTTCCAGTTTGGCCGCCTCGATTTCGCGCAACCCTTTCATCCACGACCGGCGAGCATGACGCGCGCCGTCGTCGATACGCCCCGAAGCCGCCTGCCGGGCCGCGCCTAAGATGGCGCCGGGGTCGCCCGCCAGACCGAGGCTGAGGTCGCGGTTTTTGCCGACCGTGGCGTAGTTTTGATCGATCTGAATGAGCGTCGCCTCGGCGGAGATGCGCTTTCCATAGCCCATGCGAAAGTCGAACGGCGTGCCGACAATCAGGATGACGTCGGCGTTCTTGAAGGCGTCGCTGCGGGTGCGGTCAAAATGATGCGGGTCGCCCTGCGGCAGCATGCCGCGGCTCGCGCCGTTCATATACGCCGGAATGTCGAGCGCGCGCACAAAGTCGATCGCTTCGCGGTGCCCCCGGCAAGCCCACACCTGCTGGCCGAACAGCGCCGCCGGGCGCTGCGCCTTGACCAGTATGTCAGCCAGCCGCTCGATGTCGGCGGGGTCGCCGACCGACCGGCACGACGCCCGGTAGGCGCCCGGCGCGGGAATCACGGCCGCATCAAGCGGAATTTCGCGGTCGAGAACATCGCGGGGAATTTCGAGATACGAGGGTCCATAAGCGCCGGTGAAACTCTCGCGCGCCGCCATGCTGACCATGTCCGCGACGCGCTCGGTGGTGAAAACGCCGGCGGAAAATTTGGTGATAGGCGCGAGCATGTCAACGTGCGGCAAGTCCTGCAGCGAGCCCATCTTGTGCTGCGACAATGCGCTCTGCCCGCCGATGTGCAGAATCGGGCTTTCCGAACGAAACGCGGTCGCCACGCCGGTCATCGCGTTGGTGCAGCCGGGTCCCGCGGTGGTGACCACGCAGCCCAGTTTGCCCGTTTGCCGGGCGTAACCGTCGGCGGCGTGCGCCGCGGTCTGCTCGTGGCGGACATCCACGATCGCAATGCCCTCGTCCAAACAGCCGTCATAAATGTCGATGATGTGCCCGCCGCACAGCGTGAAAATCGTGTCCACGCCTTCGTTCTTGAGCGCGCGCGCAACCAGATGCCCGCCCGAAATAACGCCGCCGCTCTTGTCTTTTTTCGCCAGCGTGTCGGTTGCCGTGCTCGTCGCGTCGTTCATTGTGAGTCGCCCTGTTTCATTGCAGATAGTTCATTCCAGATAGTTAACGTGCTGGCGGATGTGATCCCCCAGATACATCGCGTGTTCGCGCACCAGCCGCTCGGACTGGGTCGCGTCCCGAACTTCAAGCGCTTCGATGATGCGCATGTGGTCGATGATCGATTCCGCCGCCCGGTCGCGCTCGCCGATGGTCTTGCGGCGAATGGCGCGCATGTGAATAAACAGGCCGTCGGTGATTTCAATGAGCAGTTTGCATTTGCTGAGTTGAATCAGCCGCCGGTGAAACTCAATATTGGTTTTGGAGTACTCGTCTATATGCGCGCGCGCTTCGTTGCTGCCGTCAAAAGTCACAAACAGCCGGCGCATGGAAGCCAGTTCCGCGTCGGTGGCGTGCTGCGTCGCGAGGCGCGCCGCCATCCCTTCCAGCGCCGCCCAAACGGAAATGATTTCCAGTATTTCGGCTTTGGTTTTACGCACCACGAAGGCGCCCCGGCGGGGGTAGGTGACCACCAGCCCCTCGCGCTCGAGGCGTGAAATCGCCTCGCGGATGGGCGTTCGGCTGACACCGAGGTCGACCGCCAGCCGGCGCTCGTCCAGCCGCGGCGGCTCGAAGCCGCTGTAAATATCCATTTCCGAAATCGCCTCGCGCAACGCTTCGTACACCGTGTCTTTCAGCCCCGGAACGGCGGCGAGTGGTTTCAGTTTAATGGCCGGCATCACGCCTCCGCATCCGGTGCGCTTCCGTTGCGCGCCGCGCGCTTTTTGCGAAACCGGCGCACCACGGGATAACTCATCAGCGCCAGCGCGAACAGAATGCAGACCCCCGAAATCGGGCGCTCGATGAAGGTGAACATGTCCCCCTGCGAGGCAAGCAACGATTGGCGCAAAGAGCGCTCCGCCAGCGGACCCAGCACGATCGCCAGCACCGCCGGCGCGACCGGGTAATTCAATTTTCGCAGCAGGTAGCCGGCGATGCCGAAGAGGAACATCAGCCACACGTCGTGCATGGTTTGCGTGGGGGCGTATCCGCCGACGATGCACAGAATATAGATGATTGGCGCGAGGATCGTGAAAGGCAGGGTCAGCACTTTGACGAATAGCGGAATGAAGGCGAGGTTAATCAGCACGGTGACGAGGTTGGCGATGTATAGCGAGCCGATCAAGCCCCAGACGAAATCCGGGTGCTCGCTAAACAGCAACGGGCCCGGACGCAACCCCCAAATAATCATGCCGCCGAGCAAGATGGCGGTGGTGGGCGAGCCGGGGATGCCGAGGGTAATCATCGGTAGCATCGAGCCGGTGGAGGCGGCATTGTTGGCCGCTTCCGGCGCGGCCACGCCGGACACGTTGCCCTTGCCAAAAGATTCCGGTTCTTTCGAGAAGGTCTTCGCCAAGCCATACGACATCAGCGACGCCGGCGTCGCGCCCGCCGCCGGCAGCGTGCCGACGAAGTAGCCGAGAAACGAGCCCAGGGAGGTGGTGCCGATATACTGTTTGATGTCCGCCAGGTTGCGCAGTAAATCGCGGAAGGACATCCGCACCTTGTGAACCACCACTTTGCCGCGGGTGGTCTCCAGCGTCCACAGCATTTCGCCGATGCCGTAGATGCCGATCGCCAGGACGAGGAAATTGACGCCGTGCAGGAAGCCGGAAATGTCGCCGAAGATAAGCCGCGGCTGCCCCGAAATGATGTCCAGCCCGACGCTCGCCAACACCAGCCCAATCAGAATGGAGAAAATGGTTTTGGGAATGTCGTCGCCGCCCAGCCCGATGAAGGTGGCGAACGCCAGCACCATCAGCGCGAACTCTTCCGGCGGTCCGAACTTGAGCGCGAAAGCCGCCAGCGGGGGCGCAAAAAGCGTGAACAGAACGACCGAGATGGTGCCGCCGATGAACGAGGCGACGGCGGCGGCGGAAAGCGCTTGGTCGGCTCTGCCCGACTGCGCCAGCGGTCGGCCATCGAAGACCGTTGCCACGGCGGTGGACGCGCCGGGGATGCCGAGCGTAATCGAACTAATCGCCCCGCCATACATCGCGCCGTAATAAATCGCCGCCAGAAAGATGATGGCCGCGGTCGGCGGCACCAAAAAGGTGATAGGCAGCAGGATGGCAACGCCGTTGACCGAGCCCAGCCCCGGCATAGCGCCGACCAGCAGGCCAATCGCGCATCCCAGCACGATCATGGTGAGGTTGACCGGCTGCAACGCCTCAAGGATGCCGGCGCCGAGCAACGGCAGAATCGATTCCATTTTAGTCGTTTTCTCTCAAGTCTTTGGCGCGCAGGTTGTGGTTGCGTGGGCGGCTATGAATACATCAGTTCGTAAATCGGGTAGAACAGCGGCTCGGTGACCGACTTCGGCAGGGGTATTTTGAGCGCCCACTCGAACAGGCAGAAAATAAACACCGGCAGCGCGACCATCAACACCGAGGTCAGCGGCCACGAATGCCGGCCCACAAACTTCAAGTAGAACATCAGAAACAGGAACAGCGCGGCGTAGATGCCGATCAGGTGCGTGGCGACCAACAGGAACAAAATCGAGCCCGCGGAGACGCCGACCACCGGCAGGTTTTCGCGGCTCAGGTAGGGCTCGGTTGATCGCGACTCCGCCGTGACGCGGCCAAACCAGCGATACACCGTGAGCAACGACACCGCCAGCATACCGGCGGACAGCCAGAACGGCCACGCGCCCGCGCCGGGTCCCCGTCCCTCAACCCAGCCGATGTTCAATTCGGCGCTCTTGATCATCAGCCCGACCGAACACAACGCGCAGACGACCGCCATCAGCAACTCCGCCGTGCGAACAGTCATGTTAGTTGTCCCGGTGTGTTAGGCACCGCCCCGCGCGGCGCAAGCGTGCGATGCGCCCCCGCAAGGGTTGGCCGTGCAACGCCGGACTTCCGCCTACTCGCCGGTAATGGCCGTTGCGCCGACCGACTGGATGAGGTCTTTATGCTTGGCGATTTCGGTTTGGTGGTATGCGCTCAGCGCATCGCCTGCCACCCATTCATCGCAAGCCAGCCCGTCTTCAACGCAGAACTTCTGCCACTCGGCGGAATTGAACAGGGTTTCAAACAAGTCGATGTACCACTGCTGCGCTTCTTTGGACATCCCCGGAGGCCCGTTAATCGAGCGCTGCATGTAGTATTGAATGTCGTGCCCCAACTCTTTGGCGGTCGGCACATCGGGATACGCCGGCAACCGGTTGGCGGTGAACTGCACCAGCGGCTTGGTGTTGCCGGCGCGGTAGAACTCGTTTTGCTCCGCCGGGTTGTTCACGGTCGAATCGATGTGCTTGCCAACCAGATTTTTCGCCACGGTGCCGCCGCCCGGAAAGGGAATGTAGGTTACGTCGTAGTCGAAATAGTTTTCCATCATCGCGGTCAGAATCGAGTCTTCCTGGCCGATGCCGGTGCCGCCGACCTTCCAGTTTTTGCCCGCCGCCTTGACCGCCGTCACATAACTGTCCAGGTCGGTAATGTTCGACTGGTCTGCGTTCACCCACAGCAGGAAATTGTCCAGCGCCATGCGCCCGACCGGGGTAAACTGCCCCACATCCACGCCGATGCCTTTCTGAATGATGGGCGTGGTGTAGAAACTGTTGAGGGTCACCAACACGACGTGGTCGTCGCCCGATTTGTCCTGCATGTAGCGCAACGCCTCGGCGCCCGAGCCGCCGGGTTTGTTAATCGGAATAAACGGCCGCGGCGACAGGTCTTTTTGCTCGATCAAGCCCTGCAACAAGCGCGCGATTTGGTCGGCGCCGCCGCCGGTGCCGGCCATGATGATAAGCTCAATCGGCTTTTTGGGCGACCAGGCGGCCAGCGCGGATGATGAAAAACCGAGCATCACCGAGACGGCAGCCATCGCCGCCAATACGGCTTTCAATTTGTTGATAGTGTTATTCATCGTCATCTCTCCTCATAGTGGGTATTAGTGTTCGGTATTTGGCATACCAAATCCCAGCGCAATGTACGGGTTGCCGCAAACCTTGTCAAGGCGCAATCTCCCCAAGACGGGCACGCGCTTACCGATGCTATTGACACGCCCTCGCTCGCGCGGCTATGTTTGCCGTTCATTCCGCCCGCGCTCACGCCCAAACCGCGGGCGCCAAACCGCACACGATGAAAATTGCCGACCTCAAGACCTGGGTGGTTGCCAACCCGCCGCCGCATTTTGGCGGGCGTTATTTTATTTTTGTTAAACTGGTGACCGACGGCGGCGTGGAGGGCGTCGGCGAGGTTTATGCGGCGACCTTCGGGCCGCGCGTGATTGTCGAGATGATTGAAGACGTGTGCGCGCGGTTTGTCATCGGCGCGAATCCTTTCCAAATTGAGAAGTTGTGGCGCAATGTATACGGCAGCGGCTACAACCTGCGCCCGGATGTCTCCCTGATGGGCGTGCTCAGCGGCATAGAAATCGCCTGCTGGGACATCATCGGCAAGGAGGTCAACAAGCCGGTTTATGACTTGCTGGGCGGGCGCGTGCACGAGAAACTGCGCAGTTACACCTACCTGTATCCGCGCGATGGCGACGCCGGCGACGCCGTCTACACCGACCCCCGTCTGGCAGCCGAGCGCGCGGCGGAATACGTCGAGCGCGGCTTTACCGCGGTTAAATTCGACCCGGCGGGACCCTACTCGGTATACGACGGCCGCCAGCCGAGCCTCGAAGACCTCGACCGCTCGGCGCGGTTCGTCCAACAAATCCGCGAAGCGGTCGGCACGCGCGCCGACTTGCTGTTCGGCACGCACGGACAGTTCACCGCCGCCGGCGCGATTCGCCTGGCGCGCCGCCTCGAGCCGTGGGAGCCGCTGTGGTTTGAGGAGCCGACGCCGCCCGAAAACCCGCGCGAAATGGCGCGGGTGGCGCGCCACACCAGCATCCCCATCGCCACCGGCGAGCGGCTGACCACCAAATACGAGTTCGCGCGCGTGCTCGAACACGGCGCCGCCTCCATCCTGCAAATGGCGCTCGGGCGGGTCGGCGGCATCCTCGAAGCCAAAAAAATCGCCGGCATGGCCGAAACCCACTACGCCCAAATCGCCCCGCACCTATACTGCGGCCCCATAGAAGGCGCCGCCAACATCCAACTCAGCGCCTGCACCCCCAACTTCCTCATCCTGGAAAGCATCCAAACCTGGGACGGCTTCCACGCCGACATCCTGAAAAAACCGGTGCACTGGGAAGACGGCTATGTCATCCCGCCGACTGAGCCCGGCTTGGGCGTGGAGTTGGATGAGACGGTGGCGGAGGCGAATCCTTATGTGGGGGATAGGTTGCATTTGGAGATGAGTAGTGATCCGCAGATGACGCAGATTAACGCAGATTAACCGAGAGCCCTATAACCCCCAACTTCGTCATTCTCGAACGGTAGAAAATAAGGAGCCCCCCACTTCGTCATTCTCGAATGATAGAAAAATAAGGAGCGACAGCGACTATATTTTTCATCACCTTCGGGAATCTCCCTAAGTCTACCGTGAACTCCAACAAAGCCCGTGCCAGTATTAGGGAGATTCCCGAGGACGCAAGTGTCCGTAAGCCGCTGCTTAAAAGAAAAAGCGCGGCGGCAACGGACACTAACGCTCGAGAATGACGACGTTGTTGTGAATGACGAGTACTTGAGAATGACGAGGTAGAAGAAACCGTCGCACAACTGCTAACATAAAACGCAAACAACCGGAGCAATCCGATATGAAAATCGCCTTCATCGGCCTAGGCAACGTCGGCAACAAACTCGCCGGCAGTTTGTTGCGCAACGGCTTTGACTTAACTGTGCGCGACTTGGACGAAGCAACCGCCGCCCCACTACTCGAGCGCGGCGCGCGTTGGGGCAAGTCGCCGAAAGCGATGACCGAAAGCGCGGATGCAATTATCACTTGCCTGCCGTCGCCGACCGCCAGCGCTGAGGTGATGGAAGCCGAAGACGGCGTACTGGCGGGGTTGTCGGCGGGGAAGTTGTGGTTGGAGATGAGCACCACCGATGAGGCCGAGGTGCGGCGGCTTGGGGGGAGGGTGGCGGCGGCGGGGGGGTTGGCGATGGATGCGCCGGTGTCGGGCGGTTGCCATCGGGCGGCGACCGGCAACATCGCCATCTTTGCCGGCGGCGAGCGCGCGGCGTTTGACAGGGCGTTGCCGGCGCTGGCGGCCATGGGGCGGCGGGTTTTGCATACCGGGGCGCTGGGCTCGGCGTCGGTGCTCAAGGTCGTGACCAACTATCTGGCGACCGCCAATCTGGTGTCGCTGTGCGAGGCGCTGGTGACCGCCAAGGTGGCGGGTATGGACCTCAACACCACCTTTGAAGCGATCCGCATTTCATCCGGCAACTCCTTCGTGCACGAAACCGAAAGCCAGGTGATTTTGAACGGCAGCCGCGACATCAACTTCACGATGGACTTGGTGTGCAAAGACATCGGCTTGTTCAACGCCATCGCCGAGCGCGCCGATGTGCCGCTGGAACTGGCGCCGTTGCTGGTGGATATTTTCCGAGACGGCGCGAAAAAATACGGCGCGCGCGAGTGGTCGCCGAACATCATCAAGCGGCTGGAGGAAGCCTGCGGAGTGGACATTCGCGCGCCCGGATTCCCCGCGGAAATGATTGACGACGAAGCCGAAGCGCCGGGCGAGGAAGTTAAAATCGAGCGTTGATAAATGAAATTAAATCCAACCGAACCCAACAAACCCCAACCAACGCAACCATGACCACTACACCCACCCTCCCCGACAACGACTTGCTGGACGCTTCAATGCGCCGTGTCATCGCCACCGCCGGCGCCGCGTTTCTGCCGTATGACCGCTACGGCGTCACGCGCGATGATATGGAATACCTGCCGCTCAGCGCGCCCGACGCGACCCCGGAAATTGTGCTGATTCGCTTCAAGCCAGGCGCCGCTTCCACGCCGCATCAACACACCGGCGGCGAGGATTTTTATGTGCTGGACGGCGAACTCACCGACTGCGACGGCGCGCGCTTCGGCGCCGGCGACTACGTGTGCTACCAGCCCGGCAGCCGCCACTTTTCGGTGTCGGAAAAAGGTTGCACGCTGCTCGTCATTCTGGGCGGGCGCAACACCCCGGTGACCGCCGAGGAGGCGTGCTAGACCGCCGTGCGCTTGAACGCAATGCCAAACCCCAACACCGCCAGCGCCACCAGCCACACCAGACTCCACCCCGGCATCGTCAGCCCGAACAGCGTCCACTGAACCTCGGCGCATTCTCCCGACCCGCGCAAAATCAAGCCGAGCGCTTTTTGCAGCGGAAACGCATCGAGCATGAACGCCAGCCCCGGCCCGCATTCCGGCACCTCGCCCTCCGGCAGGCTCTGCAACCACACATGCCGCGCCGCCACCGCCGCCCCGAGCAACGCGACCCCCCCCGCCAGCGCGCCATAAACCCGCCGCCCGCCGCCGCGCGGTCCGTGCAAAAACCCAATCCCCATGACCAATCCGACGCCGATGAACGCCACGCGCTGCAAGATGCACAACGGACACGGCGCCAGCCCCGCCACATGCTGAAAATAAAGCGCCGCCGCAATCAAAGCGGCGCACAGCAGAAAGCCGGCGAGGAAGATGAGGCGTGAAGTCATGTCGGACGTGGTGATGAACTCAAACCGCTACGACAACGCGCGCGGCCACAGGTTCGGTATTGTATGGCGGTGCAGGCGGTGGCGGCGAACAAAACTACTTCTTTGCGTGTGTCTTTTGCTCCAGGCGCAACTCGCGCTCCAGAATCGCGATGCCCTTGCGCGGATTGATTTTGAGCGCATGACAGTAGCGCACATATTCGACCACGTCCAGCCGCCGGTCGCGGTTTTCCACTTTGGTAACCCAAGTGTAAGCGACATCGATGTGCGCGGTAACCGCCCGCGTGGTCAGTTTCCGCCGGATGCGCTCGGCTTTCAGCCATTCCAGCAGGAGATGGTATGCGCGCGAGTGAATGGTCTTTTCCATTAGCGCGCACCCCTTCGCCGGCGGACTTTCGAGGCCGGAAAATCTCGAATAGAAAAAATAATGAAAAAAATTGAAAAATCTCTTGTTCCCATCTTGGGAACATGCTAATTTCGCGCCCGCCAGTTCCCAAATTGGTAGCAAAACTATTCAATAACATCCAGAGCCAACACGATGACATCAACCAATCACCACGCAAACGCGACGACAAACCCAGCGGAAAAACCCTTACAAATCAACACAAAAAACCCGTCTCGGCGCGCGCTTGCCGCGCTGGTTTTGACCGCCACAGCGGCGCTGGTGGCCGGCTGCGGCGGCGGCTCCGGTGTTAAAAATGCGCCCGGCACGCCCACCACCTATCAGGATGTGTCCAGCCCCGGGCTGGTCAGGAGCACCGGCATCGAGTCGCAGGACATCCTCGGTATGGTGGACAAAATGGTTCGCCACATGCTCGCTAACCCGGTTTTGAGCGGCGCCGCTACGCCGCCGCGCGTGATTGTCGATTCGGCGTATTTTGAAAATCAAAGTTCGCAACGCCTGAACAAGAACATCATCATCGACCAACTGGCGACCCAACTGCAAATCGCCGCCAACGGCCGGATTTTGTTCGTTGACCGGGAGCACGCCGACATGGTCGCCAAAGAGCGCAGCCTCAAACGCGAAGGCGTGACCGATGTCGGCACCACCGGACTGACCCAGGCGGTTGCCGGCGCCGACTACCGCTTGAACGGACGAATTACTTCGCAGGATGTGCGCACCAGCGATGGCGTAGAGGAGCGCTATATGAACATCCTCTTTCGCATGGTCGATTTGGAAAACGGCCTCGTGGTCTGGACCAACAAATACGATTTCAAGAAAGCCGGGCAACACGACATCATCTACCGGTAACCCGTGCGGGGCTCTTCATCACCTGTTCATTCATCCACGTTTTAGTCATTCCTTCGGAGGGAAAACATGACACACTCAATCACGCCGCTCATGGCGGCGGCAGCCATACTGCTGGCGGGATGCGCTTCCGCGCCCTCGGGACCCAGCGAAGAAGAAAAAGCCGAGTTTATGGCGGACAAGCCGAGTCAACTGCAGCCGCTGTTCCTGCCGATTATCACCGCGCCCGAGGCGGACCGCGTGAGCCATCAACTGCGCGCCGGTTTGGCGGCGATGGAGGAAGGGCATAACACCCTCGCCGGCGCGACTTTTGACGATGCGCTACTGACCATTGAAGCGGTCTATGGCGGCGACAAAAAAGCCGAAAAAGCGCGCGGCAAATACAACAAAGAAAGTAGCAAGGTGTTTCGCGGCGAGCCCTATGAGCGCGCGATGGCATACTACTACCGAGGGATTTTGTACTTAATGGAAGACGATTATGAAAACGCGCGCGCCAGTTTCAAGTCCGGCTTCTTGCAAGACAGCATGGCCGGCGCGGAAGAGTTTCAAGAAGATTTCGCGTTGCTCGCGTTTCTGGAAGGCTGGGCTTCGCAGTGCAACGGTGATACGGAGTTGGCTGCCGAAGCCTATGCGTTGGCGCGCAAACACAACGGCGAATTGACCCTGCCCGCTGCGCGCGACAACACGCTGGTGTTGGCTGACCTGGGCCACGCGCCGACCAAATACACCGAGGGCGAATACGATGAATACTTGAAAATCAAGGCGCAGGACCAGGTGCCCACACCCGAAACCGGCGGCACAACGCGCTGGCAAAACCACGCCACGGCGTCCGCCCGCCCACTCCCGAACAGCGAGAGCATCGCGCGGCAAGCGACCACCCGCGGCGGGCGCGAGTTTGACCGCATTCTGGCTAATAAAGTGGAATACAAGGAAGCGGCTGAAACCTCGGCGGAAGTGCTGGGCGTGGTGGGGCAAGTGCTATCGACGCAATCCAACGTCTCCAGTGCGCTTGGCGATTACGACTCGGCGCTGAGTAGCGCGGGCCTCGGGCTGATGTTTTCTCTGTTTTCCGCGGCGGAGCAAGCAAGCGCCGACGCCACCAAACCCGAAGCGGATACGCGCCAGTGGTGGAACCTGCCGGAGGAAGTCGCCTACGGCGCCTTCGCGGCGGATGAATTGAGCCGCCCAACGGTGTCATTCAGCGCCGGCGTTTCGTCAAGCGCGGTCAACTACACGACCGGCGAGCCGTGCTCGGTGGTGTGGGCGCGCTCGCGCTCGGCGCATTAGAGGGGTGAGCATGTATCACGCAAGCAAGAACCTCCTGCTGGCCGGCGGTGTCGCCGCGGTGTTGGCGGTCGCCGGTTGCGTCCCCGCCGGCCTTGTTGACTACGATGTCAACGAGGGCATGATTGACCTGGCGACCGCGCGCAACATGATTGCGGCGGGCGGTGCGGGTGGCGGCGGTAGCAGTAGCGGTGGCGCGTTTCAGTCGCGTTATCTGGCGAGCAGTTACCGCCAGCAGGCGCAAAGCGATGAACGAAGCGGCGCGCTGCATCATCTGCACATTGGACTGGCGGCGCTGGCAGAAGGCGACAAGCAACTCGCCGCCCAGGCGTTTGACGCGGCGTTGCTGATTATCGAAGCGATTTACGGCGGCGATGCGGTCGCACAAAAAGCGCGCGCCAATTACAACGCCGAGTCCGACAAGGTGTTTCGCGGCGAGCCTTATGAGCGCGCGATGGCTTACTACTACCGAGGGATTTTGTATTTGATGGAAGACGACTACGAAAACGCGCGCGCCAGTTTCCGCTCGGCGTTTTTGCAGGACAGCCTCGCCGGCTCCGAAATTTATCAGCAGGATTTTGCGATGCTGGCGTTTCTGGAGGGCTGGGCATCGCAGTGCAACGGCGATACCGGCTTGGCGAAAGAAGCGTTTGCGGTCGCACAGAAATATAACGCCAATCTCAACCTGCCCGCCGAGAGCGCCGATGTATTGATTCTCGCCGAGCAAGGCGGCGCGCCGGTCAAATACACCGAGGGCGAGCACAACGAGTTATTGAAAATCAAAGCCGGCGGCGGCAATTCGGAAGGCGCATTCTACGCGCAGGAATCATCCGGCGAGCACAAAAAACTGCCGAACACCGAAAGCGTTTCCTATCAGGCGACCACGCGCGGCGGGCGCGAGTTTGACGCCATCCTCAAAGGGCAAGTGCGCTTCAAGCAAGGCGCTGAGACGACCGCCGAAATCGCCTCCACGGTCGGCAGCATCGCCAAAGTCGCCGGCGATACGATGTTGCAATCCGGCTTGCTCGACGAGGCGACCGACGCCATCGGGCTCGGCCTCGCCGCCGACTTGTTTTCCCTTTTCAAGCAATCGCAAGCCGACAAAACCGACCCGACCGCCGACACGCGGCAGTGGGACAACCTGCCCGACCGCGTGCACTACGGCGCGTATCACGCCGGCGAGTTGTCCGAAGACGGCGTGCGCTACGGCGGCTTTGCGTTGGATGAAAGCGGCGACAGCGCGCGGGCGGTGTTTCAGCCGGCTGAGCGCGGCCAGACGATACAGCGCGGCGGCGAGGCGTGCGAGGTAGTGTGGACGCGCTTTGGCGGTTACTACCAAGTCGCCGGCGCGGATGCGCAGCCGGGCTCAGCGCCGGATTTGGGATTTATGGAAAAACTGAATGGGTGTTGGGAGCACACATTTGCAGGGGAGCTGATTGCGGGGAGGTATACGCAGGAATATAAAGTAATTGGACCAAATAGTTTTCTCGTCCGCAGCGCTGTTCAACCCGCTTCGATGGCTGAACTTGACCAAAAGGTAGGGCGTGACCCCACAAGAAACATCCACGTAATGAACTACCGGGCTGAAGGATACGATGCGTTTACTCATTGGTGGAATGAAGAAAACTATGAATACAGATCGATGACAAGATTCGTAAACGATAACACGCTTCAATTTACGTGGGCCGACCCAAGCGTTACCAAACGTTTGGGTCCCAATCCCTCCCGCTACAAAACCTCACCCGCCGCCTGCGGCGGACTGTTACTTCAATAAACTCATCAACGAGACCCTCAACATGATTCATCGTCAGTTTTATATCGCTTCTACCGCGCTCATTACGCTGGCGCTCGCCGGCTGTCAAAACAGCCCGGTGGTGCATCCCAAACCGCAATGCGACTTTCGTGCGGTGCAGGCGCAAGCGCCGCCCGCGGGACCGGTGCTGGTGCCGCAAATTCCGGGGTCGGTTACGCCGATGCCGTTGAATGCGGTGAACCTCACCGACTACGCCATCACCAACAAAATCATGGTGCAATCGACCAACGCCAAGCGGCTGGAGGCGGGCGATGTGGAAGCCTTTACGCGGCTGGTCAACTGCACGGATTATCCGTTGCAAGTCGAGGCGCGCACGCATTTTCTGGACGCCACGCAAGCGGACGCTGAGCCGGTGTCCGCGTGGCAGCGCATCCACCTGCCGGCGCGTACCATCGGCAGTTATTCGGTGCGCTCGACCGCCGGCGGCATCATTGAAAGTTACCTCATCGAACTTCGGGAAGGCGGATAAATGAACATCACCTCATTGCCAAACAAAAGCCGCCGGCAACTCGGCGGCGCGCTGGTTGCCGTGGTGGCGAGCGCAACCATGGTGGCGGGCGCGACGGCGGCGGAAAACAGCCTTTACCGGACGGGCGGTCAAACCGTGCTACAGCCCGCCGCGCAATCTGATGCCACCGGTGACGCCGGGCAAAATCACGCGGCGACCGTGCGGCAATCCTTTGGCGCCGCCTACGCCGCCGCCGGCAAACCGCGTCTGGCGGTGTTTTCGGAGCGCGCGCCGGGGGCATTGCCGGAGATTGCCGAGTTCAAGTTCAAGGCGGGTTATTCGCGCCCGTTTCTGGATGCCGGGGTGAATTTCATCGACCGCAACGCCATCGTCAACCTGACTCGCGCGCAGATGGTCGATGATGAGCGGCGGCTTGACAGCGGCGATATGCGGGGTCACGAGCAAGTGCAGGTGCAAGCGCTGAAAGCGCGCGCGGAGTTGTTTGCCAACGCCATCGATGACGCGCAACTGATTGAAACCGAGGCGCTCAAGGGGCATGCCGATTTGGTGATTCGAATCGGGGCGGTGCCGTCCGCGGAGTCGGATATCGGCGTGGCATTCCGGGTGCGGGCGGTGGATGTGAAAACCGGCGCGGTGAGGGCTGATTTCCTGCACGAAATGGCAACCCCGAAGCGCGAGCAATGGGCGGCGGTCAACGGCGGTTACATTCGCGTGACCGAAGACAGCGAGATGAACTTTGAAGAGGCGGGACGCGCCGTTGCGTTGCAGACGATGCGCGAACTCGCCCGAGTGTGGAGGTCGCTATGAAGTTGGAAATGCGTAAAACACTCCCGCCGGCGGCGGTAATCCTCCTGCTGCTCGGCGGGTGTGTCTCCCCCGATGCGGGCAATCGCGAGTTGTTGGGCGCGTTGCTCGGGGCTGCCGGCGGCGGCGCAGTGGCGGCGAACAACATCAACAAGGGTGATGGCCGCAGCCTCGGCGTCGCCGTCGGCGCCGTGCTCGGCTCCGCCGTGGGCGCGGACGTCGGTCGAAGTCTGGACCGCGCCAACAAGTTGTATAACCGGCGCGCGCAAAGATATCGCAACCACAGCCAGCAAGTGCCGGTTGCCGGTTTTGCCCCAGCGCCGAAGCGCCGGGGTTCGTGGTTTGGAAATACCCACGGCGATGCGCCCATACCGCAGACCATCCGAGACGCCAAAAACTGCCGCTCGCTGGAAGGCGGCTTGCGCCCCACTTTCGCCTGCCGCAACAGCGCCGGGCAGTGGTTCGTGTTGCAGTGAGCGGGGCGAAAAAGAAAAAACGCCCGCGCGCCCCCGCCTCCCCGGCGAAGTAAACCGGGCGTTTTTCCGGCGGCGTCCGGTCCCGCCGGGCTAATCGCTTTTCCCTGCGGCAGTGTGGTATCTTTCGCGTCACGCGTTTCCCGTGGGCTGGGCTTGTGGTTTCGGCGCCGGCGGGAAATACCACAATCCCTATCCGGCGAATTAATCATGATGAAAACGCGCTCCCGGCGAATCTCCTTTATTGTTTTTTTGACTGGCCTGCTGGCATTGAGCGGCTGCGCCACCACCTCAAACGAGTTAGCGCAGGACGGCCAAACCGAAACCGAAACCGGCGACCGCGACCCGTTTGAGCGTGCCAACCGCGCGGTGTTGAATTTCAATTTCAAGGTGGACCGCTTTGCGCTCAAGCCGGCGGCGAAGGCGTATGCCAAACTGCCTAACCCGGTGCGCAGCGGCGTTGGCAATTTCTTCTCCAACCTGTCGGCGCCCATCACCATCGTCAACGATTTGCTGCAGGGCAAGGTGGCGCAGGCGGGGCGGGACACCGGGCGGTTTGTCGTCAACACCTTCGTCGGCGTGCTCGGTCTGGTGGATGCGGCGAGCGCGCTTGGCTTGCACGAGCACGACGAGGACTTTGGCCAAACCCTCGCGGTCTGGGGCGTGCCGCCGGGTCCCTATCTGGTGTTGCCGTTGCTGGGACCGAGCAACCTGCGCGACACCGGCGCGCAGGTTACCGCCGGGCAGGTTCCGCACATCATGTATATTGACGCAACCGCCCGGCTCGAGTCGCCCGCGTCGGAGTATGTCACCGTGCTGGAGGCGGTTGCCGGGCGCGCCGAGTTTCTCGGCTTTGACGAGACGCTGGAGTTGCAGCCGGACAAGTATTTGTTCCTGCGCGAAGGCTATCGGCAGCAGCGCATTTTGCAAATCTACGACGACGACCCGCCGCCGGGGGTGGGGTTCAGCGAGGATGAGTTGATGGAGGAATTGCTGGAAGACGAGGCCACCGAGGGCGGGAACTAGGCGCCCGCCCCGCTCCGGCAACGCCCGGCAGATGGCTATCTATGCGATCGGGGATGTTCAGGGCTGCGTTGTGCCGCTGGAGGAAATGCTCGACACGCTGCGCTTCGACCCGGCGCGCGACCGGCTGTGGTTGACCGGCGACTTGGTCAACCGCGGACGCCATTCCCTCGAAACCCTGCGCCTGATTATGCGCCTCGGCGACAGCGCGGTCGCCGTGCTGGGCAATCACGACCTGCACCTGCTGGCGGTCGCCGCCGGCATCCGCGAGGCGCGGGCATGCGACACGCTGGAGCCGATTCTGCGCGCGCCCGACCGCGATGAACTCATCGACTGGCTGCGCCGCCGCCCGCTGGCGCACTGGGACAAGCGCGCCGAGTTGGGCGTGAAGTCGCTGATGGTGCACGCCGGCATCCACCCCGGCTGGCGCAAAAAGGAGGTGGCGCGGCTCGCCGCCGAGGTCGAAGGGCTGTTGCGCGGCGGCGACTCCGACTACCACCGCTTCCTCAAGCAAATGTATGGCCGCGAGCCGTCGCGCTGGGAGCAGCCGATGAACAAATGGCAGCGCGCGCGCTTCATCACCAACGCCCTCACGCGCATACGCTACTGCGACCGCCGCCGCCACGCCGCGCTCGACTTCGACCACAAGGGTTCGCCGGACAGCCGACCCAAGCACTTGGTGCCGTGGTTCGCTCACCCCGACAGGAAGTGCAAAAACTGGCGCATCGTGTTCGGCCACTGGTCGGCGCTCGGCTTCGTTCGCAACGGCAACATCCTCGGCTTGGACAGCGGCTGCATCTGGGGCGGCGCGTTGACCGCGGTTCGCCTTGACGGCGAGCAGTCGCAACCGGAGCAGTCCTGGCAAGTGAAGTGCAAGAAATGCTGACGCCGCCGAGCGCGCTCAGTGCTTAGCGCTCAGCGCCGCCGGTTTTGCGCTACCATCGGCATCCGCATTCCCTCTTGAAATAAATGGCAAAATCCATCGCCCCGCTGCTCGAGTTTCTGGACGCCTCGCCGACCCCCTTTCACGCCGTGGCGAATGTCGCGGCGCGTTTGCGCGCCGCCGGTTATGCGGCGGTCGATGAGGGCGCGCGCTGGGACGAGGCGTTGCCGGACAAGTGCTATTTCACGCGCAACGGCTCCTCGCTGGTGGCGGTCGCGCTCAGCCCCGACCGCCCGCCCGCCGAGCACGGCTTTCGCCTGGTCGGCGGGCATACCGACAGCCCGTGCCTCAGGGTCAAGCCGAATGCGATTACGCACAACAACGGCTACGCCAAACTCGCGGTTGAAGTCTATGGTGGCGCATTGCTCAACCCGTGGTTCGACCGCGGGCTCGGGCTGGCGGGCAGGGTGACGCTGCAAACCGCCGCCGGCGCGATTGAAAACCGCCTCATCAACATCGACAAGCCGCTCGCGTTCATCCCCAGTCTGGCGATTCACCTCGACCGAGACGCCAACGAAAACCGCAGCATCAACAAGCAAAAGGAGTTGCCGGCGGTGCTGTGCCGGGTCACCAAAAAAGCGCCCGACTTCGAGCGCGTGTTGCGGGCGCAACTTGCGCGCCAATACCGTCGGCTGGCGGTCAAGACGATTCTGGCGTTTGAGTTGTGTTTGTATGATTGCCAAGCCGCCGAAGTGGTCGGGCTAAAAAGCGAGTTCATCGCCTCCGCGCGCCTCGACAACCTGCTGAGTTGCCACGCCGGGATGGAAGCGCTGCTGGCGGCGCGCGCAAAAAACAACCACATACTGGTACTCAACGACCACGAAGAAGTCGGCAGCGCCTCCGCCAGCGGCGCCGACGGACCCTTCCTGCACTCCATCCTCATGCGGCTGTGCGGCGGCGAAGCGCCCCTCGCCGGCGCGTTGAGCCGCTCGATGCTGGTGTCGGCGGACAACGCCCACGGCGTGCACCCCAACTACGCGCACAAACACGAACCGAACCACCAACCGCTGCTGAACGACGGCCCCGTCATCAAGGTCAACAGCAACCAGCGCTACGCCACCAACTCCGAAACCGCCGCCCTGTTCCGGCAAGTCTGCGAGCGCGCCGGCTTGCCCTTCCAAACCATCGTGGTGCGCTCGGACATGGCCTGCGGCTCCACCATCGGGCCCATCACCGCCGCCGCCTCGGCATCAGAACCGCCGACATCGGCATCCCGCAACTCGGCATGCACTCAATCCGCGAACTCGCCGGCGTGGAAGACCAACACACGCTAACCGCGGCGCTGAAAGGCTTTTACGAAATGCGAGACTGGCCGTTTTGATGAGGTAAACCCCGGCGTGTCGCTACGACGACTCCTTCGCTTCAAACAAATCTTTCCTCAGCGCGCTCAATACATCCGGGTCGATTTTTACGTGTATGACCGCCGGGCGCCTGTTGTTCAGGGTGGTGGCTAGGGCGGTTTTTAGTTCGTTGGGGGTTTGCGCGGGGTGGCCGTCGGCGCCGCATAGGCGGGCTAGTTGGTCGAAGGGGGGGTTGTTGAGGTTGGCGCCCAGCAGGCGGCCTGCGAAGAATTCTTTTTGGTAGGCTTTTTCCGCGCCCCAGGCGTTGTTGTCGAGCACGACGGCGATGACCGGCAGGTTGTAGCGGACGGCGGTGTTGATTTCGCCGAGGGTGAAGCCGAATCCGCCGTCGCCGATGATGGCGACCACCGGTTGACCGGGGCGGGCGGTGGCGGCGCCGAGGGCGGCGGCGTAGCCGAAGCCGACCAGCCCGAAGTCCAGCGGCGTGATGAGCGACGGGCAGCGGTAGTGGGCGCAGCGGTCGGCGGCTTGCAGGCAGGCGTTGCCGGTGTCGAGCGTGGTGATGGCGTCTGGCGGCAGCGCCTCGCGGATTTCCGCCAGCGCGCGTTGCGGGTGGAGAGGTTGGTTGTCGTTTTGCGCCTCAAGCGTGCGCTCGTCGAGCAGCGCCGCCCGCGCTTGCTTGAACGCCGCAAGCCATGCCGACCAGTTGCCGCCGTTGAGGTGGGTTTGAGTCGCGCACTCGGCGATGGCGGCGGCGGTCTCGCGCGCATCCGCTGGTATGCCCAGCGCCACCGGAAAATAGCGGCCAATGGCGCCGGCTTCAATATCCACCTGGATGATGGGCGCCGACGCGGAAACATAGTCGTGGCTATGGAAGGTGGAGTTGAAGCCGAGCCTTGAGCCGAGCACCAGCAGCAGGTCGGCGGCCCGGGTCAGGGCGCTCGCCACCCGGTTGCCGCGCGGTCCGCCCTGCCCGGCGTTGAGCGGGTGGCCATGCGGCATGACGTCGGCGTGGCCCGTTGACGCGACCACGGGCGCCTGCAGTTGCTCCGCCAGCGCGAGTAGCGCCGCGGCGCCGCGCGACCATTTGATGCCGCCGCCGGCGACGATGACCGGCGCTTTGGCTTGCGCCAGCGCGGCGATGACTTGCTCGATTTCACGCGCGTCGGGGGCGGCGGGGCGGGCGACGACCACCGGCTGCGCGTCCCGCTCGGCGAACACCACCGCGCTCGCAAACAGGTCGCGCGGCACGTGCAACACCACCGGGCCGCGCCGCCCGCTCATCGCAACGCCGATGGCGGCGCGCAACATCTCCACCAAGCGCGACGGCTCGGTGACCATGACCGAGCGTTTGCTAATCGGCGCGAACAACGCCACTTGCTCGACTTCCTGGAAGGTGTCCTTGCCCTGGTCGGCGCGGCTGATGGCGCCGGCGATGACCACCAGCGGCGAGTAGGCGAGGTGCGCTTCGGCGACGGCGGTCGCCAGATTGACCACGCCGGGTCCCGCCTGCGCGCCCAGCACGACGCCCGGCTTGTCGCTCATGCGCGCATAGGCGTCCGCCATGTGCCCCGCGGCGCGCTCGTCCCGGCTGCCGATGTAGCGCATCGCGCCGCCGCGGTGGATGGCGTCGTATAACTCCAGCATCGAGCCGCCGAGCAAGCCGAACACGTGGTCGATGCCCTGGCCGCACAGCACCCGGTACACCGCCTCGCCGCCGGTGATGGTGTCGCGCACTCGCGGTTTCATCACAACCGCCATCCGATTTGCAAGCCGTCAAACACCGCTTCTTCGGCGGTGCGCGGGGCGAGGCTGTCGCCGATGATGTGCGCGTCGATTGACGACTCCGCCAGTTCCCGCTCCAGCGCGTTGTCGCTCGCATGGCCAAGCGCCAGCACCACCGAGTCCGCGTTCTCCAGCGCCACCGGCGCATCGGTGAGGACGTCTTGAAAATAGACCGTGGCGCCGTCCACGCCGAACAGGCGCAAGTGGGTTTGGATGCGCACGCCGAGTTTTTTTACGCGCCCGACTAAGTGGTTGCGCGTGTAAATCTGCAGCGCTTCCCCGGCGAGCGCGGCGTTGACGCATAGCCGGACTTGGCAGCCCGCCGCCGCCAGCATTTCCGCCAGCCCGAGCCCGACCCAATCGCCTTTCCAGTCGGCAATCACCACGCGCGCGCCGACCCGCGCTGTTTGGTTGATGACTTGCCACGCGTCGAGCACGTTGTCTTGTCCCCGCCCATGCGTGACGCCTTCGATGTCCGGCAAATAGGGCGTGGCGCCGGTGGCGATGACCACGCAGTCCGCCAGTCGGTTGCGGTGCATTTCCTCGACCATCGCGCCGCTGAGCGGTGCGCCGGTTTTCACTTCGACCCCGGCGGCGCGCATTTCGCGCTCGAGGTTGGTGATGATGCCGCCGAACTCGGCGCGCCCCGGAAGTCGCATCGCCAGCAGGCTCTGACCGCCCAGCCGCGCGGTTTTTTCAAACAGCGTCACGCGATGTCCGCGCTCGGCGGCGACGGCGGCGGCTTTCATACCGGCGACCCCGCCGCCCGCCACCAGCACTTTCTTGCGCGCCGAGGCGGGAACCGGTCGCCTTGATTGCGCGCCAAATTCCAGTTCGCGTCCGCTTTCGGGGCGCTGGATGCAGGAGACCGACAGCCCTTTATGCGCGCGCCCGATGCACGACTGGTTGCAGCCGATGCACGCGCGAATGTCATCCAGCCGCCCGCGTTTCGCCTTCGCCGCCAGGCGCGCATCGCATATCATCGCGCGCGCCATGCCGCACAGGTCGGCGTCGCCGGCGTGGATGATGCGCTCGGCGTCTTGCGGTTGCACGATGCGCCCGGTGGCGATGACCGGCAGCCCGGCGGCTTGTTTTATTTTGCGCGCGAACGGGGCAATGTAGGCGCCGCCGTGCTCGATGCCCATCGGCGGGACGATGTGAACCGAGCCGCCGAGCGTGGACGAGGTGCCGAGCACCACGCTGTAATAGTCAAAATGTTGTTTCATCGCCGCGCAGATTTCGAGCGCTTGTTCACCGCTCAAGCCGGCTTCGCTGAGTTCATCGGCGGATAGTCTCAGCCCCAGCGCCTTGTCCCCGGCTTCCGCCCTGACCGCCGCCGCCACCTCTTCAAGGAAGCGAAGCCGGCGTTGGAAGTCGCCGCCGTAGTCGTCGTCGCGGCGGTTCACGCGCGGGTTGAGAAACTGCGCCGGCAAGTAGCCGTGGTTGGCGACGATTTCGAAGCCGTCAAAGCCTGCCGCCGACAGGTGGCGGGCGGCGATGCCAAAGCCGGCGACGATGTCGTCTATCATCGCGTTGCTCAGCGCCCTCGGCATGATGTGAAAGCGCTCGTTGGGAACCGTCGACGGCGCCCAGGCGAGCGGCGCCAGCCCCGAGCGCGTGGCGAGTATTTCGCGTCCCGGATGAAACAACTGCGCGAATATCTTGGCGCCGTGCGCCTTGCATCGCTCGGTCAGCCTGCGGTAATCGGGGACGACTTCGGCGCAGTCCGCCACCAGCAACCGGGCGGAAAATTCCGCGCTCGGATGCACCGCCACGATTTCGCACACGAGCAAACCGGCGCCACCCTCGGCGCGCGCATCAAGGTAGGCGATGAGCGCATCACCGGGCGTGCGGTCGGCGAGGTAGGTGTGGTGGGCGCTGAAGACGAGCCGGTTGGGAACGGTGCACGGACCCAGTCGGACTGGCGAAAACAGGTTGGGCAGCGGCGCGTTCACGGCGCGCGCCGCGTTGGCGTAGGCGTTGGCATCGGTGCCCGCATCTGCTCCGGCGACAAAATAACCGGATACTTGCCGCGAAGGTAGCCGTCCGTTTCGGCGTCGAGATAGTCCGGGTAGTGCGCGCTCAGGATATGCCGCGCACGCTCGCGCGCTCGCTCCCGCACATCGCGCGCGCCGTCCGCCTCCCACTGCGCCGGCGGTTGGCGGTCGCCGACTTCGGGGTAAACATAGTCGCTCTTCATTCGCGCATAGGTTTGCGGATGGCCGAGATAATGCCCTTCGCCGCGGCAAACTTCCACGATGACATCCGCCGCAATCGTCTCGGCGTTGACTTCCATACCGCGAACCGAGCGCAGTATTGCGCCGAGCATGTCGTTGTCAACCACATAACTCTCCATCGATGCGCCGAGCAAACTGGCTTGCATGCCGCAGGACTGCGTCACCAGGTTTGAGCCGGCGTGGATGGCGAGGCTGACCGCGAGATTTTTTTCATAGCCGTGTTGCGCGTCCGGCAACTTGGAGTCGGTGATGCCGGCGATGGATGAAGTGGGCAAATCGTAGAACCCGCCCATCTGCGCCGCCGCCGCCATCAGGATGGCTTGCTCGCCGCCGCCGCCGCTCATCGAGCCGGTTCGGAGGTCGGCGACCAGCGGCTTGGGGGCGAAAATTGCCCGCGCGTCCGCATCGAGCAGGCGGGCGAAGACGAATCCCGCGAGGGTCTCGGCGACCGCCTGGGTGAGCGAGCCGGCGAGGGTTGCGGGGCTGGTTGCGCCGGCTTGTCCGGCGGAAATGATTTGCACCGGAAAGCCGGCGAGAATCGCGGCTTCGAGCGAGTCGCACGCCTCGGTGGCGAAGCGCATCGGCGGCACCACGTGGCACACCATGATGGTCATAAACGGCGCGTTGCGAAAGTTTTTTTCACCGCCGGCGATGCGATGGCAAATGTCGGCGAGCGCGGCGATATGCGCGGGCTCGGACACGCTCATGCTGACCGGCTTGGCGGTGCCCGCCAGACAGGCGTAGGCGGTGTTGATGTCGAGCGAAAAATTGTCGGGCGCGTCGGTCGCCACCAGCGCGCGGCTGAAATGGTGAATGTGGTCGAGCGCATCCACCAGCCGCGCGGCGTCGTATAAATCGCGCGCGGTTGAGGCCCGATAGCGCCGCGTTTCAAGGTCGAGGATGCCGGGCGCCGCGCCGCCCGAACTGGTGTGCACGCGCGCCCCGCCGAGGTCGATGTCATTGCCCGGTCGGCGGCCATGCAAGCGCACGCTTCGCCGCGCGGTTTCAATCGATTCGCAGACCAAGTCGCGGGGGAACAACAACCGCTGGTCGTCGCTCAGCGCGCCGCCACGCCGCCGCACTTTGTCAATCATAGACGCCGACGCCTGACTCAGCCCGAGGTTTTCCAGCAGGTCGAGCGCGGCGTCGTGCACCGCCTGTAACTCGCGCTCGCGCAACGGACAAAAACGCCCGCCCTCAAGCCCGCGCCACAACGGCGCCGCCACCGCCGGCGCGGTTTGCCCGGCGTCTTTGCGCCGCCGCCGGCGCGGGGAAGTGGACGGTCGCGGCATCGGCAATCGCGCTTGCTCGCGGTGGGAATGGGCGGATAGTGTATACAACTTTTTTGTATACAATCGCAAATAACCCACGCGCCACCGCCGCCACTCCCGCCGCCATCACCGCCATTCCCGCAGCCCCCCGCCGCCACTCCCGCAGTCTGTTGAGCGGGAGTCCAGCGTCTTTTTAGTGTTGCTACTGCCGCCGACAGTGTTGTTTCTAGCAGAAACAGTGTTGTTTTTTGCGGCAACAGTGTTATCAGCCGCATTTCTCCCTGTTGAACTTCCGTAAACAGTGTTGTTCTTTGCAGCAACAGTGTTGTTTACGCAAAAAACATCGTTGTTACCGCCCCCCGCCCTCCGCCCAACCCCGTTATTAGCGAAGTTTTTAGCGCAAACAGTACTGTTTCTTGCACAAACAACACTAAACCCCCCGTCATGACAGGAAGAAATCCGCCGAACAGTACTGTTTCTCGCACAAACAACACTAAACCGCGCGCCATTACAGGAAGAAATCCGCCGCCAGCCCTTTGTTTCTGCGGTTTTGCGCTTGAAAGGCGGGGAAACAGGGGCAAACCACCCTTACGCCGGCGGCAGGCGAAAAAAGATTGACATCGGCGGGGAAATCCGTTTAATCGCGCCTGCAACAATTGGAATAAACCCGCTGTTAGCCGGGTTACCTGCCAAATACCACAGCCTTAGACTCGGCGGACTAATTACCCGCCTGCGAATAGGCAGGGCTTTCACTGTTTATTCTGATTGTTGCAACGACCCGGCGCCGATGGCGTCGGGATTTGTCAACAAATCACGCCCAACGGAGGGTGGACTGATGAAATTCGTGTTTTCTTTGTGGCTTGCCGCCGCCATTCTAATCGCCCCGCTAGTCGCCACCGCCGCCGATGACGAGCAGGCGGAACAAACCGAGAGTGAGTATAAGCGACCCGAAAGCATGGGCGAAAAAGCGTTCAAATTGGTCGGTCAAGCCCTGCAACTTTACGCCCTCATTAAACGTCTGAAGGACTTGAAAGAGGACATAGACGAAGCAAAACTCGCCGACATAGAGCGCATCATCGCCTCGCTAAAAGAGACGCTGACGAAAGAAGAAATGCAAGGTTTTGTGGCGATTTTTGCCACGCTGCAAAGTTTTGTCACCGACGCCAAAGCGAAACTGGCGGCGACCGCCGAGGCGGTGGCGAAGTTGACGCCGAAGTGTGAAACGCCGACATCGGAAGGCGATGCCGGGTGTTGGTTGAAAGCAGCCAATCACAACAACTGCTATGTGTGGGGGACTCCCCAGTCATCGTATACTTGGTCAGGGCAATGCAAGATGGGTAAGCCAGACGGGCATGGCGAAGTGGTTTGGCGAAATGACGGCGGCGAAGGTACACACATAGGCGCATATGTCGACGGCGAGTGGAATGGGCAGTGGGAACATCGGTGGCCGAATGGCAAAGTGGAGATTGGTCCTTATGTGGACGGCAAGCGGCATGGGCAGTGGGAAGAGCGGTATGCGGATGGCACTGTGAAAATTGGTCCTTATGTGGATGGCAAGGCGAATGGGCAGTGGGAATTTCGGTTGGCGAGTGGCGAAGTGCAGATTGGCCCTTATGTGGACGGCAAGCAGCATGGGCAGTGGGAATGGCGGGGGGCGAATGGCGCTTTATTCACTGGTCCGTATGTGGACGGCAAGCGGCATGGGCAGTGGGAAGAGCGGTATGCGGATGGCGGTGTAGAGATTGGTCCTTATGTGGACGGCAAGCGGCATGGGCAGTGGGAAGAGCGGGATGCGGATGGCGATGTGAGTGTTTATGAGTATGACCACGGGAGGGATGTGGATTTGGAGGATTTTCTAGACTGGTTACAACAGCCCGTGGAATGACGCTTTTTTCAAGCACCACCCGCTAACCGCACCCCCCCTAAACCCCGCCACTCCCACCGCCACCATTGAACAACCCAAACCCCATTCCCGCACAAACCGACATCATCGTCGTCGGCGCCGGCAACGCCGCTTTGTGCGCGGCGCTCTCCGCCGCTGAAAACGGCGCCGGCGTGGTGGTGTTGGAGCGCGCGCCCGAAGCCGAATCCGGCGGCAACAGCCGTTTCACCGCCGGCGCGTTGCGTTGCGTCTATGACGGCGTCGATGACCTGCGCGCGTTGATGCCCGATTTGAGCGACGCGGAAGTCAGCCGAACCGATTTCGGCGCTTATACCGAGGCGCAGTTTTTCGACGACATGGGGCGCGTCACCGAGTATCGCTGCGACCCCGAACTCGTGGAAATACTGGTGAAGCGAAGTCGGCGGACGATGTTGTGGATGAAAGCCAACGGCGTGCGCTTCCAGCCGATTTGGGGGCGGCAGGCGTTCAAGGTGGATGGCCGTTTCACCTTCTGGGGCGGGCTGACCGTGGAGGCGGTCGGCGGCGGTCCGGGACTGGTGGATAGCCTGACCGATGCGTGCGTTAAAAAGGGCGTGCGTATTTGTTACGGCGCGAGGGCGACCGCGTTGCTGAGCGACGAGGCGGCGGGGGCGGTGTCGGGCGTGCGCGTCAAAATCGCCGGCGAGACGCGCGAGGTGCATTCCAAGAGCGTGGTGCTCGCCGCCGGCGGCTTTGAGGCGAACCCCGAATGGCGCGCGCGCTACCTCGGACCCGGCTGGGATTTGGCGCGCGTCAGGGGCTCCCAATTCAACACCGGCGACGGCATCCAAATGGCGCTCGACATCGGCGCCGCCGCCTACGGGCACTGGTCGGGCTGCCACGCGGTCGGCTGGGACCGCAACGCGCCGGAGTTCGGCGACCTCGCGGTCGGCGACGGATTCCAGAAACACTCCTACCCGTTCGCCATCATGCTCAACGCCGACGGCGAGCGCTTCGTGGACGAGGGCGCGGACTGGCGCAACTACACCTACGCAAAATACGGCGGCGTCATTCTCAAGCAGCCGGGGCAGTTCGCGTGGCAGATTTTCGACCGCAAGGTCGCCCACCTGCTGCGAGACGAATACCGCATCCGGCAAGTGACCAAGGCGAGCGCGCCAACGCTCGAAGCATTGGTGAAAAAATTGGACGGCGTGGACGCCGGCAACGCGCTGGCGACCATCGCCGACTACAACCGCGCGGTCAAACAACATATCCCGTTCAACCCGAATGTCAAAGACGGGCGCAGCGCCGAGGGCGAGGGGCTCGCCATCCCCAAATCCAACTGGGCAAACACGCTCGACGAAGCGCCCTTCGAGGCGTATGCCGTGACCTGCGGAATCACCTTCACCTTCGGCGGGCTGCGCGTCAACCGCGCGGGCGGCGTGCTCGACACCGACCTCAAACCAATCGCCGGGTTGTATGCCGCCGGCGAGTTGCTCGGCGGGCTGTTCTATTTCAACTATCCGGGCGGCGCCGGGCTGATGTCGGGCGCGGTGTTCGGGCGGCTGTCGGGCGCATCGGCGGCGGAGTTCGCATCGGCGCAGGGCGATGAATAGCCGGGCGGCGGCGGCAGCAAGCGGCGCGGCAAAACCCGGCAAGCGCGCGGTTGCGGTTGATTTTGGAGGAGGGGTAGGGTGGCGGCTTGCGTCGGAGAAACATAGCCAACAGTGCAAAAAACAGAATACGCATTGAGTAACACAAAGTAGTTCTCCCACCTCACCCGTCGCGCTCCAATAAAAACCCCGTCATTCTCGAGCGTTAGTGTCCGTTGCCGCCGCGCTTTTTCTTTTAAGCGGCGGCTTATCGGACACTTGCGTCCTCGGGAATTTCCCTAAGATTGGCACGGTCTTCGCCAAAGTCCACGCTAGCCTTAAGGAGATTCCCGAAGGCGATGAAAAATCCGCCGGGAGCGGATTTTCGCGTAGCCCGAAGGGTTTGTATCAGGGATGATACAAACAAAAATATAGTCGCTGCCGCTCCTTATTTTTCTATCATTCGAGAATGACGGCAACAACTCGTCATTCTCGAGCGTTAGTGTCCGTTGCCGCCGCGCCTTTTCTTTTAAGCGGCGGCTTACGGACACTTGCGTCCTCGGGAATCTCCCTAAGACTGGCACGGTCTTCGGTGAAGTCCACGCTAGCCTTAGGGAGATTCCCGAAGGTGATGAAAAATATAGTCGCTGGCGCTCCTTATTTTTCTATCATTCGAGAATGACGAAGTTGGGGATCCTTATTTTTCTACCGTTCCAGAATAACGAAGTGGTTGTTGTTTAGTTCCTGTTAGTAACAACACCCCCAACAACAAACAACCCCGCCAACGCAATCAGCACCATCCCGGCAATGGTTTGCAAGTCGGGTCGTTCGGCGAAAAACACGAAACCCCAAAAGGCGGCAAACAGCAGGTAGGTGTAATCGAAGGTGGCGATGATGGCGGGTGGTGCGGATTGATAGGCTTTTGCCAGGCCGATGCCGATGATGACGATGAGCAACGCCAAGACCGCGATGATGCCCCATTCGCGCGGGCCCATGAAAATCCAATCGCCCAACAGAAACGGGTAAATCTCGCCGTGGCCGAGCCGGGGGCGCAGTAACGCAACCGCGCCGGTTGCCAGCAATCCGACGACCAGAAGCGAGAGGTTGAGCATGATGGCGAGCGTCTGCGGTCTTTCGTCGGCGCATTTTGCGCGCGTGATGATTGCCGCCAGCGCGTAAAACAATCCGGCGATGACCGGGATTAGCATATAAAATGAAAAGGCATCGGTGTCCGGGCGAAGGATGACGAGCACGCCGGCAAAGCCGAGCGCGACGGCGGCCCACCGGCGCGCGCCGACCGGCTCTTTGATGAGGAACGCCGAGAACAACGCGACAAAAATCGGACCCGTGTAAAGCGACGCCGCGATGACCGACAAACTCAACAGAGGCGCCGCCGCATAGATGGCGACATACATGAACACCAGCAGCAGACTGCGCGTGAGCGTCCACGCCGCCGAGCGCGGGCGGATGTCGGCTGGTTGCGAACCGCATAAGACGATGGCGAGCAGAATCGGCATCGCCGCCAGCGAGCGCACGACGAAGATTTGCCACAACGGAAAATCCGAACTCACGTATTTGATAATGGCATCGGTAAATGCCATGGTGAACACGGTCGCCACGATGACGGACACGCCGAGAAAAACATGGTCTTTTTTGTTTGCGTTCATTGCCGCGCGGTTTTGTGTGAAAATTGTTCGGATGCTATCGGGCGCGGCGCAACCCGGCAAACGATGATAATTCAACGATGCGCTGAGTAAATTTCAGCAATGCGCTTACGATGAACAAACGATGAAAAGAAAACTCCCGCCGCTGAATGCGGTCGTGGCTTTCGAGTCCGCCGCGCGCCATCTCAGTTTCAAGAAAGCCGGGGATGAGTTGTGCGTGACGCCTTCGGCAATCAGCCATCAAGTGCGCCTGCTTGAAGACTGGCTGGGGATTAAGTTGTTCGAGCGCAGTACGCGCGCGGTTGAACTGACCGATTTCGGCAGGCGTTATATGCTAGAACTGGGCGCGTTGCTCGACCGGCTGGAAAAGTTTTCCGGCAATGAAAACCGAAGTAAAACCAAAAAGACCCTCACCATACAAACCACCGACTCGTTTGCATCGCGCTGGCTCATCCCGCGTTTGTCGGAGTTTGAGTCGTTGCACACGGACAGCGCCGTCAACATCGTCACGCACGATTTCCGCGACAGCCTGCGCTCATCGGAAGCCGACTTGGGCATATTGTTCATCACCGAAAAAGAACGCAGCGCGGTTTCCAAGAAAAACGATATGCGGTTATTGTTTCGGGAAGAAATTTTCCCGGTGTGCAGTCCCAAGTTGATGCAAGGCATCGACTCAATCAGCGTGGCGGATTTGTCAAATTTCACGCTGATTCATGACGACAACGTGGGCGTTTCGTGGCGAGACTGGATGACCGCCGCCGGCGGCGCGCGAATCGACGCAAGCAACCTGAACACAAAAAACGGAGCACACTACAACCACGCCCACCTGGCGCTAACCGCCGCCGAACTCGGCAACGGCTTCACGCTGGCAAGCAACGTGCTGGCGGGCGACGCGCTCAAAAAAGGAAACTTGGTCGCGCCCTTTGCGGAAAAAATCACCACCGGATGCGGCTACTACCTGGCGCAATCGGAAGACTCGCAAGTTAGGAGTGACTGTCGGCTGTTTAGCGAGTGGGTTGTTTCCGAATGTGGTTAATTCAACCGGCGTGCATGAATTGACTGCTGACTCTTTGCGTTGCACGAAAATCTGTCCTCTCAGCCGTCATTCTCGAGCGTTAGTGTCCGTTGCCGCCGCGCTTCTTCTTTTAAGCGGCGGCTTACGGACACTTGCGTCCTCGGGAATCTCCCTAAGATTGGCACAGGCTTCGCCAAAGTCCACGCTAGCCTTAGGGAGATTCCCGAAGGTGATGAAAAATATAGTCGCTATCGCTCCTTATTTTTCTATCATTCGAGAATGACGAAGTTGGGCTCCCTATTTTCTACCGTTCGGGAATGACGGCTACAACTCGTCATTCTCGAGCGTTAGTGTCCGTTGCCGCCGCGCTTTTTCTTTTAAGCGGCGGCTTACGGACACTTACGTCCTCGGGAATCTCCCTAAGGTTGGCACGGGCTTTGTTGGAATTCGCGGTAGCCTTAGGGAGATTCCCGAAGGCGATGAAAAATATGGTCGCTGGCGCTCCCTATTTTTCTATCGTTCGAGAATGACGAAGTGGTGAGGGCTCCCTGTTTTCTACCGTTCGGGAGTGACGAAGTGGTGGTTGTTTTTGTGTGAATGACGAGTAGTAGGGAAATTATAGCGCAGACTATTACCCCTCTAATTTCTCCAACTGCGCCTCAAGTTTGGAGCGCTTGCCTTGCAATTCCTCAAGCCGCGCCTGTTCCTTTTGCACCACAGCCTCCGGCGCTTTTTTTATGAAATCTTGGTTTGACAGTTTTTGTGAACTGCGCGCGATTAGTTTTTCCAGCGTCTGCAATTCCTTGTTGATGCGTTGGGTCTCGCCTTCGACATCCGTCAAGCCTTCCACCGACACCGTGATTTGCATTTCGCCGGCGAGTATCATCGCGCCTTCCGGTTGCCCGGATGTTGCCGGTTGCAAGGGCTCGGTTTTGGCTAGGGTTTTGATATAGATGAGTGCGTCGTCGGTTAGTGGCGGGCTTTGGGGGGAGGCGGGGGCGATGGCGACGGGGAGGGTGATTGCCGGCGAGATGTTGTTTTCTCCGCGTAGTTTTCTGATTGCCGGCACGATGTCGATGACGCGCTGCATTTCGCGTTCCGCCGCTTCGTCTATTTGGCCGGAGTCGGGTTGGGGGTAGGGTTGGGTCATGATGCTGGGGGCGCGTTTGCCTGCGAGTGGCGCGAGCGCTTGCCAGATTTCTTCGGTGATGAAGGGCATGATGGGATGCGCCAGGCGCAGCATGGTTTCCATCACGCCGACCAGCGTGCGCCGGCTGCCGCGCAGTTGTGCTTCGTTGCTTGCCTTGTTGTTGAGCGCTGGCTTGCACAATTCGACATACCAGTCGCAGTAGTGATTCCAGATTAACTCATAGATTTCTTTGGCGACATGGTCGAAGCGGTAATGCGCCATCGCTTTGCCGACCGCATCCTCGCTGCGCTGCAAGGTGGAGATTATCCAGCGGTCGGCGAGCGACAACTCCACTTCGCCGCCGTCTTGCGCGCAGTCTTTGCCTTCGGTGTTCATTAGCACGAAGCGCGCGGCGTTCCATATTTTGTTGCAGAAATTTCGGTAGCCCTCGGTGCGCCCGAGGTCGAAGTTGATGTCTCTGCCGGTGGAAGCGAGCGCGGCGAAAGTGAAGCGCAGGGCGTCGGCGCCGAAGCGCGGTATGCCGTCCGGAAAATCTTTGCGCGTCTGCTTTTCGATGCCGTCGGCGTCTTGCGGGCGCATCAAACCTTTGGTGCGTTTTTTTACCAGCGGCTCGAGTTCGATGCCGTCGATTAAGTCGATGGGGTCGAGTACATTGCCTTTGGATTTGGACATCTTCTGGCCGTGGGCGTCGCGCACCAGGCCGTGGATATACACCTGGTGAAACGGCACTTCGCCCATGAAGTTGACGCCCATCATAATCATGCGCGCGACCCAGAAGAAGATGATGTCGAAGCCGGTGACCAGCACGCTGGTGGGGTAGAAGGTTTGCAGGCGCTCGGTTTTTTGCGGCCAGCCGAGCGTGGAAAAGGGCCACAGCGCGGAACTGAACCAGGTGTCGAGCACGTCCTCGTCCTGACGCAGCGCGCAACTCGCCGGCAGCGCATATTTTTCCCGCACCGCCGCCTCGTCCAAGCCCACATAGACGTTGCCGTCGTCGTCATACCACGCGGGGATGCGATGCCCCCACCAGATTTGGCGGGAGATGCACCAGTCTTCGACGTTCTCAAGCCACTGGTAATAGGTCTTGCTCCAGTTGCCCGGCACAAACTTGACGCGACCGTTGGCGACCACTTCAATCGCCGGGTCGATGATTTTCGCCTTGCCGCCGGGGCGGCCATCGGGCAGCGTCTCGCGAGTCAGGTCGACATACCACTGGTCGGTCAGCATCGGCTCGACCACCGCGCCGGAGCGGTCGCCGCGCGGCAGTTTGTAGCGGTGCGGCGCTTCCTTGACCAGCAATTTTTGCTCGCGCAAATCGTGCACGATTTGTTTGCGCGCATCATAACGGTCCATGCCGCGATATTTTTTCGGCGCGTTGTCGTTCATCTTCGCGTCCGGCGTGAACAACACAATCAGCGGAATGTTTTTGTCGAGGTGGCGCATGTGAACTTCGTAGTCGTTGAAGTCGTGCGCCGCGGTGATTTTGACGCAGCCGGTGCCGAAGTCGGACTCGACATACTCGTCGGTGATGATTTCAATGGCGCGCCGCGGCTCGGTCATCGGCACCCACACGCGCTTGCCGACCAGCGGCTTGAAACGCGCATCGTCGGGATGCACCGCGACCGCGCCGTCCACCAAAATCGTCTCCGGGCGCGTGGTGCCGATGACGACGCCGCCGGCTTCGTCGTCCACGAACGGATAGCGCACGTAATACATCGTGCCCGGCTCCTCTTCGCTCACCACCTCAAGGTCGGACACCGCCGTCAGCAACACCGGGTCCCAGTTCACCAGGCGCTTGCCGCGGTAGATGATGCCGTCGTCGTAGAGTTGCACGAACACGCGCTTGACCGCGTCGCTCAAGCCCTCGTCCATCGTGAAGCGCTCGTTGTCCCAGTCCGGCGACGCGCCCATGCGCCGCAACTGCCCGGCAATCACGCCGCCGAATTGCGCTTTCCACTCCCACACCTTGTCGATGAATTTTTCGCGCCCGTAGTCGTGGCGATTTTCGCCGCCGGCGTTGAGCGCGCGCTCGACCACCATCTGCGTGGCGATACCCGCGTGGTCGGTGCCCGGTTGCCACAACGTGTTGCGCCCGCGCATGCGGTGATAGCGAATCAGCGCATCCATGATGAGGTCTTGAAACGCATGCCCCATGTGCAGATTGCCGGTGACATTCGGCGGCGGAATCATGATGCAGTAAGGCGGCGCATCGGGATTGGCGGGCGCGAAATACCCCTCGCTTTCCCAAAATTCATACCAGCGCGATTCGATGCGCTGCGGGTCGTAGGCTTTATCCAGAGACATGCGTGCGTGGCGGCGTCCGGCGGCGCGATGGAGAAGGGGACATCAGGAAACCGTATGGGTTTGCGGCTCGACGCCTTGTTCGCGGTAAAACCGAAAGCGCTCGCGCCCCGATTTTTTATCGGCGTCGTCGTTGAGAATCAATTCCACCACGCGGGTGAAGTGGGCGTAGTTTGTTGGCGCTTCGTTTTTGAGTGAGATGAGTACGTCGCGGCAGTTGTCGGGTGCATCAGCGCAACCGATTTGCACCGGATAGCGCGCCGGGTCGTGGGCGTCGCCATCGTAAATCGCGTGCGGCACGAAACTGTTTTGCGCGAACGTCCATAGCGTTTTGTCGAGGGTGGCGGCGTGCGCGGGCTCGTCGGTTTGCATATACACGGTCAGCCCGCGGCTATGGGCGAGGCCCGCGATGCGGCAGGCGTAGCGGTCTTTGTCGTCCTGCGCCGCGCCCGCCAGCACATAAAAATCGACCTGCGCCGTCATCGGATGGTTGGTTGTTGAAAGCGGCGGTTTGTTAACGGGCGCGGTTCAGCAGAAACTCAACCAGCAACGGCACCGGTCGACCGGTCGCGCCTTTGGCGGCGCCGGAAGTCCACGCGGTGCCGGCAACATCGAGGTGCGCCCAGTCGAATTTGGCGGTGAAGTGTTTGAGGAAGCAGGCGGCGGTGACCGCCCCGGCGTAGCGCCCGCCGATGTTGGCGAGGTCGGCGAATTTGCTGTCCAGTTGCTTTTTATAGTCGTCCCACACCGGCAACCGCCACGCGCGGTCGCCGCTCGCTTCGCCGGCGGTCAGCAACTCGTCGGCGAGTTTGTCGCAGTCGCTGAACAGTCCGCTCGCGTGCTCGCCGAGCGCGACCGCGCAGGCGCCGGTCAGGGTCGCAATATCGACCACCGCCGCCGGCTTGAAACGCTCGGCATAGGTCAGCGCATCGCATAAAATCAGCCGCCCTTCGGCGTCGGTGTTGAGAATCTCGATGGTGGCGCCCGCCATGCTGGTGACGATGTCGCCCGGTTTGTTGGCGGCGCCGTCGGGCAGGTTCTCGCTGCTCGGCACGATGCCGACGAGGTTGATTTTGAGTTGCAATTGGGCCGCCGCCTGCAGCGCGCCGAACACGCTCGCGCCGCCGCACATGTCGTATTTCATCTCGTCCATCGCGGCGGACGGCTTGATCGAAATCCCGCCGGCGTCAAAGGTCAGCCCCTTGCCGACCAGCGCCACCGGCGGCGCGCCGCGTTTGCCGCCCCTGTATTCCATCACGATGAGTTTGGCAGGCTCGCGGCTGCCGCGCGACACCGACAGCAGCGAGCCCATCTTGTGCCGCTTCATTTCCGCCTCGCTGAGTATGGTGGTTTTGAGCCCGAGGCGCTTGCCCATGCTTCGGGCTTGCGCGGCGAGGAACGACGGCGTGCAAATGTTGCCCGGCAGGTTGGCGTAGTCGCGCGCCAATCTGACGCCGGCGGCGACCGCCGCGCCCTCGCGCAATCCGCGCTTGACGCCGCCCAGTTGCGCGCGCTCGCAGAGCAACGAGACGCGCTTGAGTTTGAGCGGCTTTTTCGCGCCGCTCTTGGTTTGGTCGAAACGATACAGCGCGTCTTCCATTCCCTCGACCCAGTTGCGGGCCTGGCGGCGGCTGTCGGTTGGGTCGCCGCCCGTTTCCGGCAGGCATAGGTCGGCGGAGCCGATGCCGCGCCCGTTGATGAACGCCGCCGCCACGCGCGCCACGCGGCGCACCGCGGATGCGTTAAAATCGCCCTTTGCGCCCAAGCCGAGCAGCAATACCCGGCTGGCTTTGACGCCGGGCGGGTTATACAACATTTGCGCGCCGCCGATGCCGCCGTCCAAGCCGCCGTCGCCAAGCACGGCGCTGAGTTGTTTCTTGGTCGCCCGGTCGATGCGCGCGGCGGCGGCGGTCAGTGCGGGGGTTTTGGCTTTGAATACGCCGACCACCAGGCAGCCGGATGTCAGGGTGACGGCGTCGGCGGTTTTTGCTGAAAATTCCATGGTCTCTCCCAATGCGGAAAATGCGAAAATTTTGAGTACACTTAGGGGATGATGATTCCACCGCCGCCAGCCGCTATTGCGGTCGATGCAACGGTCGCTCACCTCGCCCGCGCCGATTATAACAGGGCGGCGGCGAACTGGCGCATGCTTCGATGCGCGCGCGCACGTCCGCCGGGCGCGGCGGCGGCATGATCATCCACCGCGCCTTCATCCGCGAAGTGTTGCAGGCTTGCGGCGTCGTCAGCGCCGTGCTGCTTTCAGTATTCCTCACGGTGCGGCTGATGGGCTTCCTGCGCCAAGCCGCCGAGGGCGACATTCCGCCGGGCAGCGTGTTGTTGTTGCTGCTGCTGAAAACCATCACCTACCTCGATATTCTGGCGCCGCTGGTGTTGTATATCGCCACGCTGCTGGTCATGGGGCGGTGGATTCGGGACAACGAGTTGACGGTGATTAGCGCCTGCGGCATCGGCATGACGCAATTCCTCAAACCGGCGCTGACGCTCTTTGCGGTGGTCGGCGCCATCGCGGCGTTGTTTTCTTTCTATCTGTCGCCGCTGTCCGCCGAGGCGTCGCGCGCGCTGACGCAGGAGTTGCGCCAGCGCGCCGACATTCTCGGCGTCATCCCCGGCGTGTTCACCGAAACCCGCGACGGCAAGCGCGTCTATTTCATCGAAAGTTACGACCGCGAAAGCGGCGACTTCCGCAACTTGTTCGTGTATGACGGCGGGGCGGCAACGGAGGATAGCGTGGTGGTGGCGGATGTCGGGCGCAAAATCGTCGATGAAAAAACCGGCGCCGATTTTCTGGTTTTGGAAAACGGCACGCGCTATCGCGGCGCCGCCGGCGTTGCCGAATACGCGGTGCTTGATTTCGGCATCTACCGACTGCGGCTGGAGCAGCGCCCGCGGGGTGATTACACCCTGCCGGTCAAAGCCATGCCGACGCTGTCATTGCTAAACGAAAATCACGCCGCCGCCATCGGCGAGTTTCACTGGCGCATCGCCAAGGTGATTATGTTGCCGGTGCTGATGATTTTTGCGCTCGCGTTTTCATCCATCACCTACCGCAAAAACCGCTTCCCCGGAATGTTGCCGGCGCTGCTGGTGTATTTCGCCTATTCCAACGTGCTCGGTTTCGGCGTCGCCCTGATTCGCCGCGGGGTGGTCGAGCCGCACCTCGCGCTGTGGGTGGTTCACCTAGTCTTCTTCGGCCTCGCGCTCTGCCTGCTGCGCCGACGCAACCTCAACAAACGGCTGTTGCCGGGGCTGTCCGCGTGATGCGTCTGCTCGACCGTTATCTCGGCGCGATCATCCTGCAATACACGCTGATTGCGCTGCTGGTGTTGCTGGGCTTGTTCACCTTCGTCAACTTCCTCGACCAGTTGGGCGACCTCGGCAGGGGTCGTTACGATTTGCTCGACGCGCTTGCCTACATTGTCCTGACGATTCCGCGCACCGTGTACGAATTGTTCCCGATGGCTGCCTTGCTCGGCGCCATCATCGGCTTGTCGCTGCTCGCCAATGATTCCGAGTTGGTCGTGCTGCGGGCGAGCGGCGTGTCGGTGTTGCAGATCGCGGCGTCGGCGCTCAAGACGGGCGCGTTGTTCGTCATCGCCGCCGTGCTGATCGGCGAGTTGGTTGCGCCGAAAAGCGAAATCCGAGCGCAACGTGGCCGCGCCGAAGCGCTGCAACAGAACATCAAACAGCAAACCAATTTCGGGTTATGGATGCGCGACGCCGGCACCTATGTCAACGTCGGCGAAGTGCTGCCGGACCTCACCTTGCGAAGAATCAAACTATTCAAATTCGACCCGGACAACCGACTGCGCGAGATGGTGTTTGCCGCGGACGGCTACTTTGAAAACGACCACTGGACGCTCAACGATATAAAACAAACTCGTTTTAATTTCGACGGCGATGGCGGTGGCGACGCCGAGACGTCGCAGTTGGAATCGGCGCGCTGGGAGTCGGGCGTGACCCCGCAAATTTTATCGGTGTTTCTGTTGCAGCCCGACCAGTTGTCGCTGTGGCAGTTGCGCCGTTACATTCGCCACCTTGCGGAAAACCGGCAGCAAACCGAGCCCTATGAATTGGCGTTCTGGAATAAACTGATGCTGCCATTGTCCACCGCCGTCATGGTCGCGCTGGCAATCCCGTTCGCATTCGTCAACATCCGCGCCGGCACCCTCGGGCGCAGCCTGTTCACCGGCGTCATGCTCGGCCTCGGCTTCCACGCCGCCAACAAAGGCTTCGGCTACATCACCCTCGCCCACGCCCTCCCCCCCCTACTCGGCGCCACCCTACCCCTCGCCGCATTTCTGTTGCTGGCGTTGGTGATGATGCGGAAGGTTGAGCGGGGTGAGGGGATTGACCTTAGCGACGGGGAATAGTAAAATCCCCGCCTGATTCCCGCCCTTTTGACAATCATTTTCAGAAAAACCATTATGAGCTTTCCAAGTTTTTTCGATATAAAACCTACAGACACAGAACCTGACGACACAGAATTTCGTGCCACACAAGGCGATGCAGATGCGCAATTCGAACTCGGCATGAGGTATCACAATGGCGAAGGCGCATCAAAAGATTATGAGAAGGCCATGCAGTGGTTTCGCAAAGCCGCCGAGCAGGATCATGTGACGGCACAATTCTTTCTCGGTTCTATGTCTGACAAGGGCAAGGGGACACCAAGAAATTACGCACAAGCCGTGTGCTGGTATCGCAAGGCCGCTGAACAGGGCGATGTGGCGGCGCAACACCACCTCGGCTTGATGTATGCTTACGGCAGAGGTGTACCGAAAGATGTTATAGAGGGATATAAATTGATTAGCATGGTCGCCATGCAAAAAGGGAAGGGAAGGCTTCATGCAGGAGCAGGAGCGGCAAACCAAACGCTCTACGAACTGGAAACATCTATGTCGCCAAAGCAAATCACCGAAGCGCAAAAACAAACCGCTGAGTCGCATCGAGAGAATCAGGAAGCCGTCGAGCAATAATCATAAACATGAAACTTCGCATGGCTTTCTTCGCGCTTTGTTGCGCGGCGACGCTTTCCGCATGGGCGCAGGATGACGCGACTGACTGCCTAACGGTTACGATCAGTGGTGACACGGAAACCGCATATCAGTTATGTTTGCCGCTTGCTGAACAGGGCAATATGGTGGCACAATATAGTCTCGGCTTTCTGCTGTATAGAGGAAGCGAAAGCATACCGAAAGATTATGTGCAAGCCGTACACTGGTATCGCAGAGCCGCCGAACAGGGTCTTGCATCGGCGCAATCCAGTCTCGGCTGGATGTATCGCAATGGCAAAGGCGTACCAAAAGATTATGTGCAAGCCGTGCACTGGTGGCGCAAAGCCGCCGAACAGGGCAATAGGACGGCGCAAGACGGCCTCGGTTGGGCGTATTTCCACGGCGAGAGTGTGCCAAAAGATGATGTGCAGGCCGTGCACTGGTATCGCAAATCTGCCGAACAGGGCTACGCACGGGCACAAAGAACTCTTGGCGTTCTGTATGGCAAAGGCAAAGGTGTACCAAAAGATTATGTGCAAGCCGTGCACTGGTATCGCAAGGCTGCCGAACAAGGTGACGCGGTGGCGCAAACTATGCTCGGCTCGGCGTATCATTTCGGTGATGGCGTGGCAAAAGATGATATGCAAGCCGTGCACTGGTGGCGCAAATCCGCCGAACAAGGTGATGCATCAGCGCAATCCAATCTCGGCTGGATGTATCGCAATGGCAAAAGCGTAGTAAAAGATGATGTACAAGCAGTACACTGGTATCGCAAAGCTGCCGAACAAGGCAACGCTAATGCACAATCCGGTCTCGGCTTTATGTATAGCGAAGGCAAAGGCGTACCAAAAGACTATGTGCAAGCCATGCACTGGTGGCGTAAAGCCGCCGAACAAGGTGATGCATCGGCGCAATCCAGTCTTGGATGGATGTATCACAATGGCAAAGGCGTACCAAAGAATTATGTGCAAGCCATGCACTGGTATCGTAAAGCCGCCGAACAAGGCAACGCTAATGCGCAATCCAAGATCGGCCTAATGTATTACGCAGGCACAGGTGTGCCAAAAAATTACATAGATGCTTATAAATGGATTAGCCTAGCTGTTGCGAAATGGCCTAGCATGGAGGATGCGAAAGGATACGAACTAGTAAGAGGAATACTCGACAGACTGGAAAAACAGATGACACTCGAACAAATCGCCGAAGCGCAAAAACAAGCCGCCCAATGGCTTCAGGCGCATCAAAACACTGCCGACCAATAAATCCAACCGTCCACCTATCGGGCGATTTTTGACGATTAAACATATTGAAAATTTATTTGTTAAGGAATACCCCATGTTCAGTGTTGATTTTGATTTGAAAAATGATTTGGAGAAAGCGGAGTATTTGCAAAATATGATGATTAGTCAATCAACAGGAGGAACTGCAGATGATTCAGAATATAAAAAACTTAGAAACTACTTCAACAAGCACCCGGAATATACCGACTTGCTACCTTCTTTCGTTAGAACAAAAAGGGATTTACATCAATTTTGGAGTTTCATAAAATATGCATACGGCACATATGCAGACAGGAGAGAGTTTATTTGGGAAGAGTTTTCGACGCTATTGAATCACATAGAAACAAGAGAAGAAAACTCAATTTCAAAATCACTATCAAGCAAACAGCTTTCCATTTATGGAGAAAATACGATTCATCGTGAAATTCAAAAAGGATTGGATAGAATAAAAACTGATCCCGATGGGGCTATTACAATCGCCCGGACGGTTTTGGAAAGCACCTGCAAGTTTATAGCCGACCAAAGAAATATTTCTTATACAAGCAGTGCTACATTATCACAACTTTACAAGGATGTTTCAAAAGAATTAAACCTTACCCCTGACCAACATACCGAAACGATATTTAAACAAATTTTGGGAGGGTGTTCTAGCGTTGTGAACGGGTTGGGTTTATTAAGAAATGAGCTTGGTGATGCTCACGGGAAAGGAACAAATCGAGTTAAGCCTGCTCCAAGACATGCTACATTAGCCGTTAATCTTGCCGGTTCTATGGCAATATTTCTTATTGAAACTCACAATGCTAAAGGTTGTGATACTTAACGATTCACTATCAAAACCGGAAATCCCAATGCCAAAATCAAACTCACAACACAAAGTTTCATTCCTCGGCCTCGGCGTGATGGGGTATCCCATGGCCGGGCATTTGGCGGGTGGCGGGTGCCGGGTTTGCGTTTATAACCGCACCCAAGCCAAAGCGCGCAAGTGGGTTGAACAGCATGGCGGCGCGCTTGCGGGCACGCCGGCGGAGGCCGCCGAGGGCGCGGATTTTGTGTTTGCTTGCGTCGGCAACGACGACGACCTGCGCAGCGTTACCACGGGTCCCGACGGCGCCTTCGCCGCGATGAAAGAGGGCGCGGTGTTCATCGACCACACCACCGCCTCGGCGAATGTGGCGCGCGAACTCGCCGCCATCGCGTCGGCGCAGGGGTTTTCGTTTCTCGATGCGCCGATTTCCGGCGGGCAGGCGGGGGCGGAGAACGGGATTTTGACGGTCATGGCCGGCGGCGACCAAGCGAGTTTCGAGCGCGCCCGTCCGTTCATCGACCACTTCGCCCGGACGGTCACGCGGATGGGCGATTCCGGCGCCGGGCAACTGACCAAGATGGTCAACCAAATCTGCATCGCCGGGCTGGTGCAGGGTTTGTCCGAAGGGGTCGCGTTTGCGATCAACGCCGGTCTCGACGCGCGCCGGGTTTTCGAGGTGGTCTCCACGGGCGCGGCGCAGTCGTGGCAGATGGTCAACCGCCATGAAACCATGATCGACAATCAATTCGAGTTCGGCTTTGCGGTGGACTGGATGCGCAAAGACCTCAAGTTATGCTTCGAGGAAGCCGAGCGCAACGGCTCCGACCTGCCCGTCAGCAAAGTGGTGGACGATTACTACGCCGAAGTGCAAGCCAACGGCGGCAACCGTTACGACACCTCCAGTTTACTCACGCGGTTGCACAGGAAAGACCTGGCCGACTGACGTGGATGCGCTGCAAATCCGCATCACCGGCATCCTGGAAGCGTTCCAGGGACGCCCCTGGATTCAAGCGGCAATCATCCTCATCTCCTCCATCGCGGCGGCCTATGTGCTCACCGCGATAATCAAGCGGGGCTTGCTCAGGGCGGTCAACAAAACCCGCTTTCAACTCGGCGGCGAAGTCATCTCGATTCTTCACCAGCCGGTGTTTTACTCGATTCTAATGCTCGGCCTCGCCATCGCACTGCGGGTGTCGCCCCTCGGCGGAAGCGTTGAAAGCGCGTCGGTGGCGATGCTCAAAACCATCAACATCTTCATCTGGACGGCGTTCTTCATCCGCTTGTCGAGCATTCTGTTGCAAGCGTCAATCAGGCATCCGCAGCACCAGCAACTGGTCAACCAGCAGTCCCTGCCGTTGTTCAAGAACCTGGTGTTCCTGATTATTTTCGCCGTTGCTTTCTACCTCGCATTCCAGACCTGGGGCGTGGACATGACCGCCTGGCTGGCGTCCGCCGGCGTGCTCGCCATCGCCATCGGCTTTGCCGCCAAGGACACCTTGTCGAATTTCATCGCCGGCATTTTCATTCTCGCCGAGGCGCCGTACAAAATCGGCGACTACATCGTGCTGGACACCGGCGAGCGCGGCGAAATCACCGAAATCGGCATTCGCAGCACGCGCATGCTGACGCGCGACGATGTCGAGTTGACCATCCCCAACGGCATCATGGGCAACAGCAAAATTGTCAACGAAAGCGGCGGACCCCACCCCAAATTCCGCATCCGCATTCCGGTCGGCGTGGCGTATGGCAGCGATGTGGAAAGCGTGAAATCCGCGCTCCACGAAGTCGCCGCCGCCAGCGAACACGTCTGCGAAACCCCCGAACCCCGCGTCCGCTTCCGCCAATTCGGCGAGTCCAGCCTCGATTTTGAATTGCTCTGCTGGGTCAACCAACCCGCCCAACGCGGCCTCGCGGTCGACTTGCTACTGACCGCCATCAACCAACGTTTCAACGAAGAAGGGCTGGAGATTCCATTCGCCCAACGCGATATCTATATCAAGGAGATGCCGGGGAGGGAGGGTGTGTCTTGAAATAAATGCGCTTGCCTTTCCCTCATCGATGGGTTCGGTATTATTCCGAGAATAGCGCCAGATATTCGTGCAAGCAAAAGATTCTATTCCGCGATTGGTTGGCAACTTTCTGCAGAATGTTTTCACGCTCCAACCAGTTAATCAACGTGTTTGCCGTGCTCGTAGATACCTGCAAATGCTCGGCGGCTTCGGCTACGGTAATCACCGGGTGAGAAAATAGTTGCAACAAAAGTTCATGCGCGTGTTTTGCCCGCTTGCCGCCTCCGATAATGCGCCGGTCGTAGTCCTTTCGCAACTCCACGATTTTCTCAAGCGTGTCTTTGCTTTTTTTCGCGGTCTCCGTGACCGCCGAAAGAAAAAATATAATCCATTGGTCCATATCATTGCGGTCGCGCACGAATGTCAGCGCGTCATAATACGCCCCCTTGTTGCGCTCAAAAAAGTCCGACAGGTATAACGTCGGTTTTTGTAAAATGTCCAACTTAATCAGATGCAACGTGATTAACATGCGCCCGATTCGTCCATTGCCATCATTGAACGGATGAATTGTCTCGAACTGATAGTGAGAAAGCGCGATTTTGATCAAATGTGGCATGTGCAATTTATTGTTATTCCAAAAATACTCCAAGTCGCTTAGCAACTCCGGCAAACTATCCTGGTGCGGCGGAATAAATGACGCGGTTTGTATGCTTGTTCCGCCAATCCAATTCTGCATCATGCGAATTTCACCCGGTTGTTTGTGTCCTCCACGAACATCCTCCATCAAAATTTTGTGCGCCTCTTTGAGCAAGCGCACGCAAACAGGCAATTCTCGCAACCGATCAATGGAATGATTAAGCGCCGCCACATAATTTTGCACTTCCAACCAATCATCTCGTTTTTCCGGAGCGATTTGTGCTTTCGGTAACACGGCTTCATCGATGCCGGTTTTGGTCCCTTCGATGCGGCTTGACTTAACCGCCTCGCTAAAAACATGCATCTCGATGAAAAAATCCACATCCGGGATTAAAGTAGAATATGCATTCAGTTCACCAACAAAGCGGACGGACTCCTCCAGCAACACCGGAATTCGCTCATCCTGCCATTGATAAGGTTGGTTTACCGGGCTGGGCTGAAAACTCCGGTATTGATACTCCTTTTGGGAAAAATGCGAACGATGCCCGCCCGCCTGAAAACCCGCGACTTTTTCGGCTTTTTTCATAATGTTGAAACTTGCAATAAGGATTCCCATATTGCAATAAAACGCGGAAAATTGCAATATAAGCAATCTTATTGCAAATTTCACCCCGAAATGCCGTATAGACCGAAGCCTACACCGTGCCGGATACCGGCAAACGCCCCCAAATTCCGCATCCTCTCAAAAAGAGGTAAATTCCTGATTGCTACTGTTTCTGGGGTGATTTGTGTGATTCCTTTTCCAGTTTTTCTGTCATTGTTTCAAAAATCGTTTTGTGTCTCTCAAAAAGTTCGCTTGTATAACGCTCAATGTCGTAGTCGTTTCTGCTGAAAATTGTATGAATACATTTATTTCTATCCGCCTTGAATTTCTCCAATTCGTTAAATTCATCAGTGGAGATTTCCCCCAAAAGATAAATGTCGTTAATCGCGTTATCAATCCCATATCGTTTTTTTCGTTTTCCCCGCAACGCTTTCAGGTCGCCCCTCTGCTCCATCAAAATCAGTCCGAATGATGTCAATACCCCCTCAAGCAAGGTGGCGAGCATTAAAAACGCTTCAAGATTACGTGATTCCCGATTTTCTTCATCAAAAAACAAAGAGTGCTCTGTTGCCCTGTTATACAAGCTCCTTATTTCAGCAGGGGAAATTCCCTCTGCTTGACGAGCATTAGGCATTTTATTTTTGCTTATTCCGTGGCGGTATGTGTTTCATGATTTCTTCATGCTCCAATTTTTCCGCATCGTCTTTGCTTGAGGTTATGCGGTATTGAAATTGTGTGCCGGTCTGAAAACGCCCTTTATGTTCACCAATCCGGTCATTTAAACGCCCGCCTTTTGCTTTGCCCACATACAAAATATCGCCCTGAGCATTTTTGATGCGGTATACGCCGGGCTTGTTCCCCGGAACCCTGGCAAGGTTTTCTCTGGTGATGCGTTGCGTATTGCTGAATCGCTGTGTGGGCATGGCAAAGTGAAAAATAGTTGGTAGTCGAGCCGCATTATACGCGTTGTTAGCGCGATGTCAAACTTGCAGGCGGTCAGTATGGCGCCCGCAACCTGATGACGCAACGCGCCATCGCATTGCCACATAGGCGCTCACCACCCCCGCTTCTTCAACTCCGCTTTCAGTTTGCGTATGCGGTCGGTGGAGGATGGGTGGCTGCTTAAGAAGGTGGCGGCGCTTTTCATTTTTTCGTGGAAACTTAGCGCGCCGCGCGGGTTGAAGCCGGCTTGGTGGGCGTAGCGCATTCCGTATTTGTCGGCCTCGTGTTCTTCTTCGCGGCTGTAACTTGCGGTGATGGCGTGCGTGCCGATGCGGATGCCTTCGTAGCCCAGCGTGGTTGCGCTACCGAAGGTTTTCGCCACCAGCGCGCGGCTGAGTAACTGGCCGAGGGCGGTCAAGGCTTGGCGGTTTTGCCGCTTGTTGCCGTGTTGTTTCACGAGGTGCGCGTTCTCGTGTCCGAGGATGGCGGCATACGCATGCAAGTCGTCGCCGAGCAGGCGGTACATGCCGAGCGTCAGCGCGACGAAGTGCTGCCCATCGTGGCTCCAGGCAAGGGCGTTCGGCTGCGCTGAGTTGCAAAGCAGAAACTGCGCGTTCACGCCGGAGGCGGTGTTGATTTTTTCATTGATGATGTTGAGTTTGCGAAACCAGTCGGTCGGCAGCGTGGCGACGGTGCGCCGGTTGTGCGCCAGAACAACATTCGTGGAATTGGCTTGCGCGAGTATTCGCGGCTGCCAAAAAACCTCACACCCCGCCGCCGCCGTAAGCGGAAGACCAATCAACAAAACCGAAACAACACATTGGACTGCACGCATATCAACTCTCGCTCTGTGCGCGGAAGATGTTTGTTCGGTGGTATGCAAGAAAGGTCTTGTATCTTGTTTGCATTGTCTTAGCCCCGCCGCACCACCGACCCATCATCCCGCAACGCCCGGATGCGCTCTTCCAGTGGTGGGTGTGACATGAATAGGCGTTTGATGCCGCCGCCTATGCCGCCGGCGATGCCGAATGCGGCCAGTTGGTCGGGGAGCGGGTTGCCGGCGCCGGCTTGCAGGCGTGTGAGCGCGGCGATCATGTTGTTGCGCCCGGCGAGTCGGGCGCCGCCCGCGTCGGCGCGGAATTCGCGGCGGCGGCTGAACCACATTACGACGACGCTCGCGAGCACCGCCAGCACGATTTCGGCGATGATGGTGGTTATCCAAAAGCCGGGACCGTGGCCGTGCCGGTTTTTCAACACCGCGCGGTCAACCACATGCCCGATGATGCGCGCGGCGAAAATCACGAAGGTATTGACGACGCCTTGAATCAGCGCCAGCGTCACCATGTCGCCGTTGGCAATATGGCTGACTTCGTGCGCCAGCACCGCCTCGACTTCGCCCCGCGTCATGCCGTCCAGCAAGCCGGCGCTGACCGCGACCAGCGCATGGTTGCGGCGCGCACCAGTGGCGAACGCGTTCATGTTGGGCGCGTCATACACCGCCACTTCGGGCATGCCGATGCCGGCTCGCTCGGCTTGGCGCGCGACCGTCTCCACCAGCCATTTCTCGGTGGCGGTGCGCGGCTCGGTGATGACATGCGCGCGGGTCATGCGCTTGGCGGTCCACTTGCTGAGCGCCAACGACACCAGCGCGCCACTGAAACCCAGCACCGCGGCGTAAATCAGCAGTGCGTTGTAATCGAGGTTGACACCTTGTTCGTCAAGCAGACTCTCGACGCCGAGCAGGCGCATGGTGACGCCAAATACCGCCAGCACTGCGAGGTTGGTGACGAGGAAGAGGAAGATGCGTTGCATGCGCGCGGATGTTCTGTGTTGTGGTCGTCAAGTGCCGTGTTGGCCGAGCTAATTTATGCGTGGGATTTCTTTTCGTCGAATCTAGAGCAATCGGTTAAGAATGCAATTTCAAGTGTGCTGGAGTGCCCACTTCGCGTTACAGAATGACACCTGTCCCTATGCCATCCCTGCTCACGCCACATATACCACATCGCATTACAAGCGATTGTCATGCGGCTAGTTCCTCCATGCACAACACGTTCATGCAACTCCCGTGCAACAACACACAAACAAATTTTCCCAGCCGCTTTCGCCTCGACTAACATTTTCTCCAGTTCTTTTTCAAACTGAATTTGTTCGTAACGTTTTGATTGATTCATGATGGTTGATCCGGTTAATGGATTGATTTAGAAAAATACCTCCCAATCAATTGCTTGTCCAATTCGATAAAAAGTTTCTGGCGGTAGTGTGCAAACAACTCTTTGTAGGTGGCGTTTTCTGTTTCCATGTTTCCTAACTTACGTTTCAAAGAGACTAAGATGTCGGGGTGATGTTGGGCAATGATTTTGTCGCTTTCTTTAACCTCAACAGATAGCATGACCTGTATAACATATTCGCGTATTTGCTCTGTACCTGCTTTGGCTAATACGTACAATAATCCAAAAATAGGTATAGCGCTTGGAAGATTCTCCTGAGGGGTTTCGACAACGTGAATGCGGACTTTGTTAATTTGCACTCGTATACTTCGTGTAGCATCTGGCAAAATGGTTAACCGTTCCGCGAAATATCGTTCCAAATCTTCTTCAACAATTACCCGTGGGTCCGGAGTCCGCTTTATGATAAACTGCTTATCCGACAATGGATTAAGTGGATTTAAGCCTTTCTCTTCTGGAGCATAGTTCACAATTGATAACCAAGAAATAGGCAGGTTGGCGGATTTATCTGCTGTTTCATCCTTAAAAATTGAATCGGATAAATCAACAGTTGGGGGTGTATGTGCACACCCTGCCAAGCCAATAATGGCAACCAGAGTAACGATTCTTGCGAGTTTATACATGAAACTGTTTCAATTTTTGCAAGAATAATTTCGTTTCTTGTGCGAGTCAAATCAACGTGATTTATCGATACCAACAATCACTTAAGCCGCATGGCGTTTTGCTCCGCTTCATCGTATTCCCACAACTCCACGCCGGGCGGAATTAAATGACCGCGAGTCCGCAAATAATAGCACGCAAGCGTTTCACCATTGCGCGGGTGGGAATGACGCAAGACGAACAAAATTTTCTGGTAGTCGGCGGGCAAGGTTGAGAAATACAGCATCGCCTCGTTCCAAGCAGTCATCTTTGCGCTTGGCATATTCTTGCCTGTCGTCCACTTGTGTGATTTGCACTCGATAATGACCTTTGCTTCATTATCAACCAGATCAAACTTGTGCGGTTTTTGCTCATCAAAACCGACTGAAATCTTGACGCTTTGTTGCAAATTTTTCAGTCCCATTTTTTTGGAGAAGAAATCCTCCGCTATCTTCTCAAAAGCCAGCCCGGCATGAGTGTTGGATTTCGCCCCTATGCGCTGAAAGGGTTTATTCATTACCCCTTAATCTCCCGCAACTTCTCAATCGCCCGCAACTGCGCCACGGCGTTTGCCAGTTCGGCTTTGGCTTGGGCGTATTCCATTGCCGAGGTTTGGTCGCGGATTGCTTCTTCGGCGCGTTTTTGGGCTTCTTCGGCGGCTGCCATGTCTAGGTCGTCGGCGCGCAGGGCGGTGTCGGAGAGGATGGTGACCAGGTGCGGCTGCACTTCCAGCAAGCCGCCTGAGATGAAGAAAAATTGCTCTTCGCCGCCCTCTTGTTGAACGCGCACGTCGCCCGGTTTGAGGCGGGTGATGAGCGGTGTGTGCCGGGGCGCGATGCCGAGTTCGCCGACTTCGCCCGGCGCAAATACCATGGTGCCTTCGCCGGACCAGATTTCCTGTTCGGCGCTGACGATTTCGACTCGAATGGTGGTCATGAGTAAACTTTGTGCCGCTTGGGTCAGCTCAGTTGCTTGGCGCGTTCCAACACTTCGTCGATGCCGCCGACCATGTAGAACGCCTGCTCCGGCAGGTGGTCGTATTCGCCCTCGGCGATGCCCTGGAACGCCGCGATGGTGTCCGCAAGCGGGACATATTTGCCCGGCGTGCCGGTAAAAGTTTCCGCCACGGTGAACGGCTGCGACAGGAATCGCTGCATCCGCCGGGCGCGCCCGACCGCCAGTTTGTCGTCTTCGGACAACTCGTCCATGCCGAGAATGGCGATGATGTCCTGCAACTCCTTGTAACGCTGCAAGATGCGCTGCACCGCCCGCGCGGCGGTGTAATGCTCGTTGCCGACCACCAGCGGGTCGAGTTGCCGCGAAGTCGAATCGAGCGGGTCAACCGCCGGATAGATGCCGAGTTCGGCAATCTGCCGCGACAACACCAGGGTCGCGTCGAGGTGCGCGAAGGTGGTCGCCGGCGACGGGTCGGTGAGGTCGTCCGCCGGCACATACACGGCTTGGAATGAGGTGATGGAGCCGGTCCGCGTCGAGGTGATGCGCTCTTGCAGCGCGCCCATTTCATCGGCAAGCGTCGGTTGATAGCCGACCGCCGAGGGCATGCGCCCGAGCAACGCGGAGACTTCGGTGCCGGCGAGCGTGTAGCGGTAGATGTTGTCGATGAACATCAGCACGTCGCGCCCTTCGTCTCGGAAGTGCTCCGCCATCGTCAAGCCCGTCAGCGCAACGCGCAAGCGGTTGCCGGGCGGCTCGTTCATCTGGCCGTATACCATCGCCACCTTGTCGAGCACGCCGGCTTCGGTCATCTCGTGATAAAAATCGTTGCCTTCGCGCGTGCGCTCGCCGACGCCGGCGAACACCGACAAGCCGCTGTGCGCGGTGGCGATGTTGTTGATGAGTTCGAGCAAGGTCACGGTCTTGCCGACGCCGGCGCCGCCGAACAATCCGATCTTGCCGCCTTTGGCGATCGGCATGATGAGGTCGATGACCTTGATGCCGGTTTCCAGCAACTCAAGGCTGGCGGCTTGTTCCTCGTAACTCGGCGCCGGGCGGTGAATCGGCATGCGCTGTTCGGTGGCGACTTCGCCGGCATCGTCCACCGGATTGCCGAGCACATCCATAATCCGCCCGAGCGTGCCTTGTCCGACCGGCACCGAAATCGGCGCGCCGGTATTCGCAACCGCCAACCCGCGCCGCAAGCCGTCGCTCGAGCCCATGGCAATCGTGCGCACCACGCCGTCGCCCATCTGCTGCTGCACCTCCAGCGTCAACCCGCCCTCGTCAATCGTGAGCGCATCATAAACTTTCGGAACCGCGTCCCGGGGAAATTGAACATCGACTACCGCGCCGATGATTTCTACTACGTTGCCTTGCATGTTAGTTACCAAACGTTAAAGGTTATTTGAATTTGACGGCGGTGCCGAAAAAACAGTTTTCAATATGATTTTATCGCTCATGCCACCGCCCGTTGTTTGTTACCGCCACGACTGATTAGACCGCCCAACCGCGACCGCATCACCGCCACCGCTTCTTCGCTCTCATCCATCAACACAAACCGCCTGTCGTTCACCGTCGCCGCTTCGCCGGCGGTGCCGCTGCCGGCGAAGAAGTCCAACACGGTGTCACCGGCGTTGGAATGCACGCGCACGATGCGGTCTAAAATGCGCAGCGGTTTTTGCGTCGGGTAGCCGGTTTTTTCTGCACCGTTGGTCGGCACGATGGTTTGCCACCAAGTGTCGGTCGGGGTTTTGCCGCGTGCGGCTTTTTCGCGCCCGACCAAGCCCGGCGCCATATACGGGATGCGGTCGATTTGCTCGTAGTTGAAAATGTAGTTGCCGGGGTCTTTGGCGAACCAGTAGATGTTGTCGTGCTTGGCGGACCAGCGGCTTTTTGAGCGCGCGCCGAAGTCATATACCCAGATGATTTCATTGATGCAGTGCTCCGCCCCGCCAAAAACTTCTTCCAACAACAACCGACAACGCGCCGACTCGCGCCAGTCTATATGAAAAAACAAACTGCCGTTGCGCGCCAGAATGCGATGTGCCTGCTCAAGGCGCGGGCGCAAAAACCCGATGTAATCGGAAAACGAATCGGCATAACCACTCCGCCCAACCACCTCGCTAACATAACCCTTGCCGCCAAAACCAATGCGGTCGGCTTTGGCTTTGCCATTCGCGGCGGTGGTTTTAATGCGCGTGCGCGACTGCGTCTTGCCGGTGTTAAACGGCGGGTCGATATAAATTAACGCCACCGACTCGTCAGGCATCTGTTTCAACAACGGCAGGTTGTCGCCGTGGAGGATTTGGTTGTTGTTTTGTTGCACTGTTAAACTTGTTTGCTCTTCGCTCCGCTCCCGTTACCGTCACACTGCAGGCGCGCAAACACGCAGACGATGGCGGGCGAGTTAATCCTGTCGGCGACTTGATGATGGCGGTGGCGGCGGTGCGGGTGGCGGTGGCGGACGTTTTGCGTTGGGAGGAATTGGGTTGTAATTTTTCGGTATTTTTCCGTTAAAACGCCTCGGCGGCAAAGGTTTAGATGGGTTGGTCATGACGGTTCCTCCAGAAAATCATCTACGAATTCAACCATATTAACATGGCTTGCGTCAACAAGAATTCCCCACATTCCCTCCAACTCAATGAGGTCCGCGTCCTTGTCGACATCCCCTTGAATCCATGCGGCGTTTATAAGCAACAGATGACCGTTGTCGGGGTTGTCGGGCCATATCTCGGGCCAGCCGATGAGCCGTCTTCCGTCATTTAAGTGTAGAACAACATATGAGACGTCATAGCCCTCAAAAGATTGACTCCATTCGGATTTGTATGACGTTTGTGTGGTGAGGAGAGTTTTTCTGAGTAGTTTATGCAGCCAATCGTTATTTGCAGAAACAGCAAAAACGATTCCCCACACAACCGCGAACAAAAACGGCAACAAGTTTTCCACCCAGTTATGCCCTGGAAAGAACTCATCGAAAATAGAAACGAATATCTGTATAAACAGAGTGAATATCAGCGCCTGTATCACACGCTCAAAGTGTGACGGCTTGGCATAGGAAGTCAGCCCATAAAAAATCCATGCCGCAAGAAACCCCGGCAAAAGGTATTGCAGTGTGGAAATAAATTGCTGGCTTGCGGGCATGCCTAAACCGCCGCACCGCCGGCAATCAAGCCATAACGCCGCGCGTCATTTCTAACTTTATCAGCATTGGCAACGGCATTTTCTATAGCGCGTCGCGCACCTGCTTTTTTACCAAGTCGATAGGCGCGCGCGACCAAGTGCAAAACAAACAATGGCGTATAAGCGATAAATGCCTTAACGAGCAAGCGGCGAAAGCGTTCGTGGAATTCCTGAATGATCGGGTGATTCGGGATATTCGAAGTGGTATCCGCCGCCTGTCGGTATGCTTCCAGGTGCTCTGGCATCTTTCGCATATTGAACGTCCATGTCTTGTGTTGGTTGTAGTTGCGTATAGTGCCGTTCAATGTATCTGACAATCGGCGAACCGCCGCATATTCTTCACGCGATAGCGCACCCGGATTTTGGAAGACGTTTTCATATAAAAAACTCATGATGTCGCGGCGCAACTGGCAAAACGGGAACAATACACCGTCGTGCCGAGACACTTTTTTGAGATACATCCAATCGAAAAAGGAAAAAATCAAAAAACACACAAAAAGAATGTAAATCATTTCTTTTCCTCCTCTGTTCGTTCATTTGCTGGGGTTTGATCTTTGAATTTCATCTTAGATTTGAGATCTAAAATGTGAGTGAACCTGTCACGATATTCGCGATTTTCTTTTGCAACTCGATCGATTTCTTTTTGGCGGTCATGTATCCGCTCACGGTGACTCGTGACTGTTCTACGATAGAATAATATCACCAAAATCAGCAACACGCCTTCGGTGGCAGTGAGGCTGCTTAGAAAATCTCCGAAAGCGCCCAACCATGACATCACTAAACCGCCGCCGCCCCGCCCACAATCTCGGACAACTCTTGTGTGATTGCCGCTTGTCGCGCTTTGTTATACACCAGTTGCAATTCGTCGATGAGTTTGCCGGCGTTGTCGGTGGCGGATTTCATTGCGACCATTCGTGCCGCTTGTTCGCAGGCGGCGTTTTCCGCGACTTCTTGATAGATTAGCGATTCGATGTAGCGCGACATCAGGGTGTCGATTACTTCGGCGGCGCCGGGTTCGTAGATGTAGTCCCAGTGGTGGGACAGGTCTTCGTCTTTTTCGCCGGGCGTGATGGGAATCAATTGCTCGATAACCGGGCGCTGCGTCATGGTGTTGACGAATTCATTGCTGGCGACAAACAGCCGGTCGATTTCGCCCGCCATGTAGTCGTCCATCATCACCTTGACCGCGCCGACCAACTCGCCGAGTTGCGGCGCGTCGCCGAGGTTGACGGCCTCTGAGACGATGTTGGCTTTGAAGCGGTTGAAAAACGCGCTCGCCTTTTTGCCGATGACCGCAACGCGCACTTCAACGCCTTTGTCGTGCCACTCGGACATCGCCATCACCGCCTTGCGAAACAGGTTGACATTGAGCCCGCCGCACAACCCGCGGTCCGATGAGACGACGACAAAACCCACCGCCTTCGCCTCGCGCTCGACCGTGTAAGGATGTTTATATTCCGAATGCGCGCGCGCCAAATGCGCGACCACACCGCGCATCTTGCGCGCATAAGGCTGCGCCGCCCGCATCCGCTCCTGCGCCCGCCGCATCTTGCTGGCGGCGACCATTTCCATCGCTTTGGTGATTTTTCGCGTGCTACCGACTGAGTCGATTTGCGTGCGGATTTCTTTTGCGCCGGGCATTTTCTAGTCTCGATTAGGCAATGGTTTCATACTCGTCATTCTCGAGCGTTAGTGTCCGTTGCCGCCGCGCTTTTTCTTTTAAGCGGCGGCTTACGGACACTTGCGTCCTCGGGAATCTCCCTAAGGTTGGCATGGGCTTTGTTGGAATTCACGGTAGCCTTAGGGAGATTCCCGAATCGAAGAAAATATGGTCGCCTGTCGGCTCCCTATTTTCTACCGTTCGAGAATGACGGGGTTGTTGTTGTTTTTCACCCAACAACAAACCAGCCACTCCGCCGTCATTCCCGAGCGTTAGTGTCCGTTGCCGCGACAGCGGCTTACGGACACTTACCATCGGGAATCCAGGAATTTTTGTCGGTGGCACGGCGGACGTGGGAGGTGACGATAGTTTGCCATCCGTGGACGACTGGATTCCCGCGTCCTGCGGGAATGACGGCGGCGGGATTCGTGCCCACACGCAACCCCGAACCCGCCGCATCTTACTGGCGGCGACCATCTCCATCGCTTTGGTAATTTTCCGCGTGCTGCCGACTGAGTCGATTTGCGTGCGGATTTCTTTTGCGCCGGGCATGATTTACGGCCTATTGTGTGTCGTTAAAAGAAGTGATGTTAATCCATTCCGCACCATACAATACGATGCTCGGAATGCGTGCCACAAAGGGTGCATTGCTTAATCTCACGATGAAATCGTGTCCAGAGATTCCATAGCCTCGAAATCGTACCCATTGATTAAATAAATCCAATTTAAGAAATTCTTGCACATCTGATGCATTTACTTTGCCTTCACCAATCGAGTTTTGCAACTCCAACAATTTTGCGCGTTCAATTTCGTCATGTTCATCAAAATCAGGCACAACTATAGCCTCCCGCATGAAAAACCCCGCCCAATGCAGAATGTCATTTTGCGGAAATGGAGCCATGTTTGCCGGAGTAGCGCCTTTGTCCAGTGACTCAAGATTTTCGTCAAGGTTAGGTGGCGTAAATTTTAACAATTTGGTTCGGTTAATAACATCACTTAGTTCTACCGCCCGCTTATGACGGGGACCAAGCATAGTCCGTAACAGTTTCATTAACTGCGATGAATTGGTTTTGGGGTTCCATATCTTAGTGCCACGATGCGATTCGAGAGGCGCCATTCCGTCAACAAAATCATCGTCTCGCCAACCGTAATCTTCTCTCAATATAGTGTTGAGAGTTTTTGCTTGTTGGTCGGCTACTTGTGAATTAAATTCGTTCATTTTTTTACTGACTTTTGTTATCGCGGGTTGTTTGCAAAAGGGTAATTGCCGTAGTTGGATCTAAACCGTGCAATTATTCCGGCTTTCATATCGGCAGGTTCTTCATCTGTTACTGCTTGGTAGCAAATCAGCAAGTCACTGCTGTTTCCTAACTGCCAAACCAAACGCCCACCCCAATGCCCAACTCGATTGCCTTGCCCGAATTTCATCAATTCGTTGATTCGCGCACGAAGAGTCCGCCCAGTATTCCCGATATACAAAATAATCGTGTCATTAACCCAGTTTCTTTCAAGTGTAGCAGTGGGAACGGTCGGATTTTTCCCCTTAAAATGCCCGCCAACGCTTTCGTTGAGGAAATTTTTCTCACGGGTCGGATTCAGAATCATGTAAACACCGGGGACGACAGGAATAGATGCACAGTTGTCTTGCATTAAATCGTCAACTTTGTGGAATCCACCAAAGCCTTCGTCTTTTAACTCTTGAATATCGCTGTACATTTCATTATTCCAAATTGATTGTTAAAGACATGGACTCCCGCTCAACAGACTGCGGGAGTGGCGGTGTGGAAGGTGCGGGGGCAGGTTGCGGGAATGACGCATAACGAACATCACCAACTCCCATTCTCCTTAAAATCATCCAACGCCCCCTTCATCTTCCCCGCCACCTCATCGCCATATTCCGGCTTCCCATTAATCTCATCCAACAACCCCCCGTGCGACGACTTGACATAAGCCTGCATCGCCGCCTCAAACTCCACCGCTTTGCCGACTTCAATTTCATCCAAATACCCCTCGTTAACCGCAAACAAAGACAGCGCCATTTCCGCCACCGACATCGGTTGGTATTGCGGTTGTTTCATTATTTCCATTACGCGTTCGCCGCGTTCCAGTTGTTTGCGGGTGGCTTCGTCGAGGTCGGAGGCGAATTGGGAGAAGGCGGCGAGTTCGCGGTATTGGGCTAGCGCGAGGCGGATGCCGCCGCCGAGTTTTTTGATGATGGGGGTTTGGGCGGCGCCGCCGACTCGGGAGACCGACAAGCCCGCGTTGATGGCGGGGCGGATGCCGGCGTTGAACAAGCCGGTCTCCAGGAAGATTTGCCCGTCGGTGATGGAGATGACGTTGGTCGGCACGAAGGCGGACACGTCGCCGGCTTGCGTCTCGATGATGGGCAGGGCGGTCAGCGAGCCGGTTTTGCCGGTGACCTTGCCGTCGGTGAGTTTGGCGACCGCGTCTTCCGAGATGCGCGCGGCGCGCTCAAGCAGGCGCGAGTGCAGATAGAAGACATCGCCGGGATAGGCTTCGCGTCCGGGCGGGCGGCGCAGTAGCAGCGAAATCTGGCGGTATGCCCACGCTTGCTTGGTCAGGTCGTCGTAGATGATGAGCGCGTCTTCGCCGCGGTCGCGGAAATATTCGCCCATGGTGCAGCCGGAATACGGCGCGATGAATTGCTCCGAGGCGGAACTGGATGCCGGCGCGGCGACCACAATGGTGTGCTCCATCGCGTCGTGCTCTTCCAGTTTGCGCACCACCGCGGCGATGCTCGACGCCTTCTGCCCGACGGCGACATAGATGCACTTGATGCCGGTTCCCTTCTGGTTGATGATGGCGTCCACCGCCACCGCGGTCTTGCCGGTCTGGCGGTCGCCGATAATTAACTCGCGCTGGCCGCGGCCAATCGGCACCATCGCGTCGATGGATTTCAAACCGATTTGCACCGGCTGGTCAACCGACTTGCGCGCGATGACCCCCGGCGCGACTTTTTCGATCGGCGACACGCCGGCGGTCTCAATCGCGCCTTTGCCGTCCACCGGCTGCCCGAGCGAATCGACCACGCGCCCGAGCAAGCCTTCGCCGACCGGCACTTCGAGAATGCGCCCGGTGCATTTGACCGTGTCGCCTTCCGACAGGTGTTTGTATTCGCCCAGCACCACCGCCCCGACCGAGTCTTGTTCGAGGTTGAGCGCGAGCCCGAAGGTGTTGCCGGGGAATTCAAGCATTTCGCCCTGCATCGCCGCCGACAAGCCGTGAATGCGGACGATGCCGTCGGTCAGCATCACGATGGTGCCCTCGGTGCGCGCCTCGGCGTCCGCTTCAAAATTGACGATGCGCTCCTTGATGAGCTCTGATATTTCGGAGGGGTTGAGGGTGATGGTCATGTCGAATTCTCGATGTGTGTGGCAGTGAATGGATGCGTCTGACAGATGGTTGCTCCCACGATTTGCTCAGCGGGAATTTCCTTTCGCTTGATATGTTGCACGGTCAGGTAACCGGTGGTCGCCAGCAAAATAATCGCGCCGCCGATGATAGTGTTTACGCCGGGGTTTTCGGCAAACAGCAAATACGCCGCGATGGGCGCAATGATGATTTCCGCCATCCCAACCAACGCGGCGACGGTTGCGGTTACGCGTTTCACGCCCAGCAGATAAACACCAAAGCCAACCACCAAACTTGTCAACCCAAACAACGCAAGCCAAAAATAATCCGCCGGTAAAGTGCCGGTAAAAGAAACCAACGGCAGCACCGCGATGGCGGTAAGAAATCCCTGCAGGTAAGTCGCTTTGACTATGTCGGTGTTTGGAAAATACTTGGTGGCTACGGTGAACGCCGCCCAGCAAAAGGTCATGCCGAAGGCAAGCGCAAGCCCCAAAAAATCGCCCACTTGACCGGCGCCGCCGACGATGATGCCAACACCGGCGATGCACAAACCACAAGCGCCAAACGCAATCCAGTTGGCTTTGCATTTCAGCACCCACATTGCCAAAAGAAAAGTAATCAACGGCATCGTGCCGTAAACGAAAACTACATTGGCGATGCTGGTATGGAAAAAAGCCGCAATAAAACAAATCATGCCAATCGCCGCAATTCCGCCGATGACCCATTCGCCAAGCGAACAACGCAACGCTTCGCCAAACGACACACGCCCGATGCGCCGTTGCTGCATAAAAAAATAAATCACAAGCACGCAGACCCCGCCAATGAGCGAGCGCCAAAACAACGTGGTCGGAATGTCGGTCGTAACCACCCGCGTGAACAGCCCCGCAGAGGCAAAAGCAGCGGCTGCGATGAACACAAATAAAATGCCGAGTGTTTGATTTTCTTGCTGCATGCGAATTGGGCGAGCGCGCCGAATGTCAAGCGCGAAGCGCCCCGGCAAGTTGGTCAAGTTGTGCGCGCACCTCGGCGTCCGCTTCAAAATTGACGATGCGCTCCTTGATGAGTTTGCTGACTTCGGAAGAGTTTAAGTTGCTTGTAGTCATCTGTATTTCTCAAATTGTATGATGGTAAAGAGATGTAAGAAAGCGGATGTTTATCCCGTTGGTTGAGTTGTCAAAATGCAAGGTTTTTATCCGGTGTCCTTCCTCTGCAATAGTGGCATGCGATTCCTTGGCCTGCACCAGCCCCACCCACATCAGTTCCGTTCGCCCCGTAAACCTTGCCACAATCCAAACAGAACATGGCATAAGAATAGGCATTATGGTCGGTGCCAGGCTGTTTACGTGTCCCCAAGCACACTTGCCGATTGGAATTTGTATAACCAATTTCGTTGGTGCCTTGCCTGGTTTCTTTACTTATGAAACCGATTTGCTTGAATAAGCGTTGTGCGACCAAGCAACGGTCAGAATACTCTGACCTCCAGATTGCATCGGAATGTTTGTCGTTTGTCTTTGTCATAGCCATGCACCGCTTGAAATAAAGAAAGATTGGCGGACGCAGTTAGACATCTGCCACCAGCAGTTACGAAATTTTCCGTTACTCAACTTCCTTCACCGTTTTATTGATATTGATGGTTGCTATTAATTTGTACGAATGGATTGCATAAGTGCATCTGCAACTTCGGTGGCTGCTTGAGCCAGCCCTTTGCGCATGATGCCATCTGCTGGTGACCCAACAGCCCCGCCTCTCCCATTCTGCCAAACAATACCAGAAAGAATTTGCCCAGTATGGGTGCTGGTTAAGCGAGTACTTGAACTTTGCGGACGGCCATCGTAACCACTTGCAGCACGAACAAAAAGAATCGCGTCAATACCCTCGGATTTCAATTTCGAACGTCCTTGTGGTTTTGTGATTTCGATTTCATTAAGATTTAGCCGCACCATGAGATTTGAAGTAGTGGATGTGTCGATCACTTGAAAACCGCGAGCTGCTATTTCAACTCCAATTGCATCTGCAAATAAACCACCTCCCGGCATAAGCGCAATTGTCCCGACCGGATGCGAAACTTGGGCGGATACTGTTGATATTTGCGAACCAGCGCACCCTGCCAAACCAATAAAGGTGGCGATTATCACAAGTTTAATTACATTTTTCATTTTAGTTCTCCAAATGAGTCAACGGAAAATCGCGCCATGTGGTTAAGTATTTAGCGTCCCGGCAAGTTGTTCAAGTTGCGCGCGCACCGAGCCGTCGATTACCCAATCCCCGGCGCGCACGATGCCGCCACCGATGAGGTCGCGGTCTTCGCTGGCGGTGAGCCGTACCCGGCGACCGAGTTTATCGCTGAGTGCGGCGGCGATTTTTTCTTTCTGTGCATCACTGACAGCAAACGCCGTCACCAACTCGGCGTCCATTGTTCCTTCATGCTCGGCGCGCAATTTTTCGAACTGCGCCGCAATGTCCGGCAACGCGCGGGCGCGACGGTTGGCAACCAGCAGGCGCAAGAAATTTCGCTCGGTTTCATCTTCACCACCGGACAAATCGGCGATGATGCCAAACAGCGTCTCATTATCAACGCGCGGATTCTGAATCACGCGCACCATTTGTGCATCGGAAACAACGGCCGCCACCCGCGCAAGAAACGCCGACCAACGGTCAAAATCACCGGCTTCTTTTGCGAGCGCAAAAACAGCCTCGGCGTAGGGGCGGGCGATTGAAGAAAGCGAAGTCATGTGCGGGTAGTTGTCATGATGCTTTGACGCATTTGCTGACGATGATGCCTCGATGTTGTTCAGCGTAACCCAGCCGCTCAAAAACTCCACCCAGCACGTTGAAATTGCAAGAATTAGACCCAAAAACAGAATAAAACTCAGCAAGGCAGTCTGATGCTTTCACATCCTGGCCCTGCAATAATTTTTCGTGTGCCCACTTAAACACTTGGGCGGGAATGCTTTTAGTTGACGTTCCCGAAATACGGTAATACATCGCACACAAACCATCGCGGCGTATCTTCCAGTCGCGCAATTTGTAGGCAGTATTTTTTCCGGTTTTATAAACCTCATCCCCCGGAGAAAATTTCCCTTTGATTTCCCCAATAATATCGACACTCTCACTCACGACCAAACCCTCACAACCTACCCGCCAATTCACCCAACATCTTCTCGTGGGCTTTGTCGTCTATTTCGCGTTGCAGAATTTGCCGCGCACCGGCCACCGCCAGTTCGCTGACTTGCCCGCGCAGGGTTTCTTTGGCTTTGCTGAGCTCGGTGTCGATTTCGGCGTGGGCGGCGGCGACTATTCTTTCGCCTTCGGCGCGGGCGTTGCCTTTGGCTTCGTCCACCAATTCGGCGCCGCGTTTTTCGGCGCGCACTATTATTTCATTGGCGCGCGTTTTGGCTTCGGCGATGACCTCGCCGGCTTGTTGCCGCCCGGCTTCCTCCGCCATCTGCCCCTTCTCGGCGGCGGCGAGGCCGTCGGCGATGGTCGCTTTGCGCGTGTTCAGGGCGCCGATTAACGGGCGCCACACGTATTGTTTGCTGAACCAGACGAAGACGGCAAAAAACAGCACCTGGAACAGCAGCGTGAGATTGATGTTCATCGTATTTCGCTTTGCTTGGGTTGGGTTGTGTTTTCGCCGCGCTCAGTGCTTAGGCAACCGCGAACAGCACATACATGGCGATGCCCACGGCGATCATCGGCACCGCATCGACCAGCCCCATGACGATGAAGAACTGGGTGCGGAGCATCGGTATCAATTCCGGCTGGCGCGCCGCGCCTTCCAGAAAACGCCCGCCGAGAAGGCCGACGCCGACCGCGGCGCCGACTGCGCCGAGGCCCATCATGATCGCGCCGGCGACATACAAAAGTGCTTGTTCCATCTTAATCTCCGAATGTTGAGGTTGGATTGGTAGGTCAGATAACGATAAGAAAACGACTCGCGATGCGTCAGTGTTTCTGGTGCGCCATGTCCATATACACGATGGTCAATACCATGAAGATGAAGGCTTGCAGGGTAATGATGAGGATGTGGAACACCGCCCAGATGAATTGCAGCACGCCGCCGAACAGGGTCAGGGTGACGCCGGCGCCGAACATCAGGGAAATCAGGATAAAGATCATTTCGCCGGCATACATGTTGCCGAACAGGCGCAGCGAATGCGAAATCGGCTTGGACACCAGGCTGACGAATTCGAGGAAGAAATTGGGCAGGATGAAGAGCGCTTTGAGGAGCGGGCTTTTGGCTTCGAACGGGTGCAGGGTGAGCTCCGCCGCAAACCCGCCGATGCCTTTGACCTTGATGCTGTAATAGAGCATCAGGGCGAACACGCTCAGCGCCAGGCCGAAGGTGATGTTGGGGTCGGTGCTCGGCACGATTTTTTGGAAGTGAACGCCCGCCAGGCCGAGCAGTCTCGGCACCACTTCGACCGGTGCCAAGTCCATCAGGTTCATCAGGAAAACCCAGCAAAACAGCGTCAGCGCCATCGGCGCCACGAGGTCGTTTTTGGCGCTGAACGAGCCGCGCACGTTGTCGTCGATGAACTCCACAATCCACTCGACGAAATTCTGCAACCCGCCGGGCACGCCGGCGGTCGCCTTGCGGGCGACGGCGTAAAACATCCACAGAAACAAGGCGCCGAGCGCAAACGACCAGCCGAGGCTGTCAATGTGGAACGCCATAAAACCCATGTCGGCGGCTTCCTCGCCGCTCGCTGCCAGCCCCCAGCGCCCGTCCGGGTGGCGCCCGTAGGTCAGGTTGGTCAGGTGGTGGCGAATGAATTCACCGGAGGTGATTGACTGTGACGCTGCCATCTCTCTAGTTGGTGCAAATAAAACTTATTCTAACGAGGGCGGTCGGGGTTGACCGCCGCCCACACATATCCGGCCTGCATTGTAATATAACCGAGCACGACATAAAGCGGACCAAGCCGCAGATAAACCAAACCCAAAAAGGCGCCGCCGGCGACAATCAGCAACTTGAACAGCAGCCCGGAATAGAGCGGCAACATCCCGAAGTGCGGGTCAATGTGCGGATTTGCCACCGCCCGGCCGGACTTTATCACACTTCTGGCGGTTGCCACGGTGGCTAGAATGCCCAGCAGCGACCCAAACGCAACCGCTTGCGCGCGCGCCAACCCGAGCGTTTTGAGCGCCGCCGGACCCGGCCAGAGCAGCGTCGCCAGCGCCACCACCACCACCAGCGCCAGCGCCAGAACCGCCTGCGCCGCCAGCACCCGCCGGATGCTGTGCTCCAGCGTCAGGCGGCGCTCACGCCCGTCAGCAGGTTGGCGGCGATCATCCACATCACCGCCCCGATAACGGCGTCCAGGATTTTCCACGACACCGGCTTGCTGAAAAACGGCGTGAGCGTGCCGGCGCCATAGCCGAGCGCAAAAAAGAAAACAAAAGACGCCAGCGCCGCGCCGCTTGCGAATGGCAGATTTCCATCGGGATATTGTGTGGAGACGGAGCCCAATAATACCACCGTGTCCAGATACACATGCGGGTTCAGCCAGGTCAGCGCAAGGCAGGTTGACACCGCCGCCGCCAGCGAGCCTTTGGATTTCTCGGCGGCGGTCAAGGCATCGGATGAGCGCAATGCCGAGTAGAAACTGCGCGCGCCATAAGCCAACAAGAACGCCGCACCGCCATACCGCGCCCCCACATCAAACCCCGGAAATTCACCAACCAACAAATCAAACCCAAAAACCCCGACAACAATCAACACCGCATCAGACAACGCACACACCAAACACACCACAAAAACATGCGCCCCATTCAACCCCTGCCGAAGCACAAAAGCATTCTGCGCCCCGATGGCGACAATCAACGAAAAGCCGAGACTCATGCCGGCGTAGAATGCGGTCATGGTGTTATTTGTGTTTGGTGTGGGGGTATTCTACTCGTCATTCTCGAACGATAGAAAAATAACCCCAACTTCGTCATTCTCGAGCGTTAGCGCCCGTTGCCGCGTAGCGGCTTACGGGCGCTTACGACCTCGGGAATCTCCCTAAGGCTAGCGTGGACTTTACCGAAGCCCGTGCCGTCATTCCCGCAGAGCCTGCCCCCGCAGTATGTTAGCGGGGGATGCGGGAATCCAGTCGTCCATAGATGGCAAACTATCGTCGCCTCCCACGTCCATTGTGCCACCGACAAAAAGACACTGTTGTTTGGGCTCAGCGCCAACCTTAGGGAGATTCCCGAGGACGCAAGTGTCCGATAAGCCGCCGCTTAAAAGAAGAAGCGCGGCGGCAACGGACACTAACGCTCGAGAATGACGAAGTGGTGGCGGTTGTTTTTTTGCTCTTATAGGGCCGCTTAGATTGACCTCATTTCGTCAGCCAATTAGTGAGCGCCTCTATTCCCCGACCGCTGAAACGGATGTGTTAAAATCCCGCGCACTCTACACCACGGCAAAGTTTTATGAAGGGGATTATACTGGCGGGCGGGGATGGGACGCGGCTTTATCCGGCTACGCTTTGTATTAGCAAGCAGTTGTTGCCGGTTTATGACAAGCCGATGATTTATCATCCGCTGACCACGCTGATGCTTGCGGGGATTACGGATATTTTGGTTATCGTCAAGCCCGAAGAGCGGCATCTGTTCGAGGCGTTGCTGGCGGACGGCGGGGCGTGGGGTGTTTCCATTCGTTACGCCGAGCAGCCTTCGCCGGGGGGGGTGGCGCAGGCTTTTCTTATCGGGGCGGAGTTTATCGGCGGCGATTCGGTCTGTTTGATTCTCGGCGACAACATCATCTATGGCAGCGACATGCCCGCGACGCTGACGCAGGCGGCGGGCAAAACGGCGGGCGGCGGGGCGGCGGTTTTTGCTTATCGTGTGCGCGACCCGCAGCGCTACGGCGTGGTGGCTTTTGATGACGCCGGCGCGCCGGTTGATATTGAGGAGAAGCCGCAAAATCCGCGCTCCAACTACGCGGTTACCGGCTTGTATTTTTTCGACAATGAAGTCGTGGATATTGCGAAACAACTGACGCCCTCGGCGCGCGGGGAACTGGAAATCACGGATGTGATGCGGCGCTATCTGGCGCGCCAAAAACTGCATGTGGAAAAACTCGGGCGCGGTTATGCATGGCTGGATACCGGCACGCGCACCTCGCTGCTGGAAGCGGCGAATTTCATTCAAGTGCTTGAACACCGCCAGGGGCTCAAAATCGGCGCACCCGAAGAGGTCGCCTGGCGGATGGGCTTCATCGATGACGAAAGGCTGGGCTCGCTGGCGCGCGCGCTCGCCAAGAGCGATTACGGAAAATACCTGTTGGAGTTGTTGAAATGAAAGTGACTGACGCGGACATTCCCGGCATCAAAATCATCACGCCGGAGGTGTTTTCCGATGCGCGCGGGTTTTTTATGGAGTCGTTCAGCGGTGAGCGCTATGCCGCGCATGGACTGCCCGCCGCATTCGTTCAAGACAACGGCTCGCGCTCGAAAAAAAACGTGTTGCGCGGCTTGCATTTCCAAACGCGGCGTTGTCAGGGGAAACTGGTTTGGGTGAATCGCGGCGCGGTGTTCGACGCCGCGGTGGATGTTCGTCCGGGCTCGCCGACATTCGGCCAATCGTTTTCCATCGAACTCAACGACCGCAACCATCTGCAAGTCTATGTGCCGCCCGGTTTCGCGCACGGGTTTTATGCGCTGTCCGACGACGTCGATTTTATGTATAAATGCACGGATTACTACGACGCCGACGCCGAAGCGGGTCTTGCCTGGGATGACCCTGACCTCGGCATCGACTGGCCCGGAAAGCGCCCGGTTTTGTCCGGCAAGGACGGCGCGCATTTGCGGTTGAAGGACATCGACAGCGCGCTGTTGCCGCCATATGAACCCTGAGAAGATTTTGGTTGCGGGAGGCGGGGGGCAGGTTGGGCGCGCGTTGCAAGCTTCGCGTTGCGGCGCCGGTTACGAGGTTGTCTGCGCGCCCAAAACCCGGCTCGACATTACCGACCCGGCGAGCATTCAACAAACGCTCGATGCGCTACGCCCGCGGTTCGTCATCAACGCCGCCGCCTATACCGCCGTTGACCGCGCCGAAGCGGAGGGCGACGCCGCGTTTTCGGTCAACCTCGGCGGCGCGGAAAATCTGGCGCGCCATTGCGCTCAGTCCGGCATTGCGTTGTTGCATCTGTCAACCGACTATGTGTTTGACGGCGCCGCCGACACGCCGTATAAAGAAGACAGCCCGCCCGCGCCCGTCAATCTTTATGGCCGAAGCAAATGGGCGGGGGAGCAGGCGGTGCAATCCGCTTGCCGGCGGCATATCATCGTCCGAACGAGCGGCGTCTTCGGCGCGCATGGCGGAAACTTCGTCAAGACGATGGTGGCGCTTGCCAAAGAAAAAGAGCGGCTGGATGTGGTTGTCGACCAAACCCTCTGCCCGACGCCGGCGACCGACATTGCCGGCGCATGCCTTGAAATCGCGCGGCAAGTTTTGGAGGGCGGGGCGGTGGCGGATTCCCGGTGGGGGACGTATCATTACTGTAGCAACGACCCCGTCAGTTGGTATGATTTTGCCGAGGCAATCATCGCCGCGCGGCGCAAGATTGAGCCGCTTAGCGTGAAAGAAATCCACGCGATTTCCACAAGCGAGTTCCCCACGCCCGCCGCGCGTCCGCCGTATTCGGCGCTTTGTTGCGACAAGGTGGAGGCGGTGTTTGGGGTATGCGCTCGTTCGTGGCGGGGCGGCTTAGCCGAGACTGTGAAGAATTTGACCGATGAAAAATAGTTATTCACCCAAAAGCATGCTGGTCACCGGCGGCGCGGGTTTTATCGGCGCCAACTTCGTGCATCACTTGCTGGGCGCCTATTCCGACTTGCGCATCGTCAACCTCGACAAGTTGACCTACGCCGGCTCAAAAAGCCGCCTGAGCGGTTTGCCGAATGCAGCCCATCATCACTTCGTTGAAGGCGACATCGGCGATGCCGAATTGCTCGCCGGTTTGTTGCGCGATTTTTCCGTCGACACGGTTGTGCACTTCGCCGCCGAAAGCCATGTTGACCGCTCCATTGAGGGTCCCGCTGTTTTTGTGGAAACCAATGTGCTCGGCACTTATAACTTGCTGCATTGCGCCAAGGAGTATTGGTTGACCGAAAAGAGGTTTGCGCCGCATCAATGCCGGTTTCACCACATTTCAACCGACGAGGTGTATGGCAGTTTGGAGCCAACCGCCGATGCGTTCACGGAGCAACACGCCTACCAACCCAACTCGCCGTATGCCGCCACCAAAGCGGGGTCCGACCATCTGGTGCGCGCCTATGCCCACACCTTCGGCTTGCCCGTCACCCTCAGCAACTGCTCCAACAACTACGGTCCCCGGCAGCACCGGGAAAAATTTATTCCGACCGTCATCAACGCCTGCTTGCGCCGGCAACCCATTCCCGTCTATGGCGACGGAAGCAACATCCGCGATTGGTTGTATGTCGATGACCACTGCGCGGGCATCGACGCAATCATACGCCACGGCGCGCCGAGCGGCACTTACAACATCGGCGGCAACAACGAGCGCTCAAACATCGATATAGCCGGGACAATCTGCGCGTTGTTCGACGACCTGCTCCCCGAAAAAGGCGCGCACGCGCCACTCATTTCCTTTGTCGCCGACCGACCGGGTCACGACTGGCGTTACGCCATCGACACCGGCAAAATTAAACGCGAGTTGGGCTGGGAAGCGCGGGAATCTTTTTCAAGCGGCTTGCGAAAAACCATCGAGTTTTACCGGCAAGGCGGCGGCAAGACATAAGACCGGTTATTTGATTCGCGCGATGATTCCGTCGAGTTCATCCAACGAATGATAGTGAATCACCACCCTGCCTTTTTTGCCGCCGTGCTGAATGGACACCCGCGCACCGAGGCGCTCCGAGAGCGTGTCCTCCAGCCGAAGCACATCGGAATCTTTGTCGGCGGACGGGGTTTTGCCGCCATCGCCGTCACCATTGCCCCCCGCCAGCAAGCGCTTGACCAGCAACTCGGTCTGCCGCACCGTCAAACCGCCGCTTGCCACCTTGTTGCCCGCGCCCGGCTGCGCTTCGGACGGCAGCCCCAGCAACGCTCTGGCGTGACCCATTTCAATTTTCCCGGCTTCAAGGAGTTTCTTCGCCGCCGGGTGCAGCGCCAGCAAGCGCAGCAGGTTGGTGACCGCCGCCCTGGAGCGCCCCACCACCTCGGCGACTGCCTGATGCGTCAAGCCAAATTCATCCAGCAGGCGCTGCAATCCGGCGGCTTCTTCAATCGCATTCAGGTCTTCGCGCTGAATGTTTTCGATGAGCGCCACCGCCATCGCGCTTTGGTCGCTGACCTCGCGCACCACCACCGGCACGTCCGCCAAGCCCGCCAACTGGGCGGCGCGCCAGCGCCGTTCGCCGGCGATTATCTCGTAACGGTCGCGCCCGATTTCCCGCACCAGCAGGGGCTGAATCACGCCCTGCACGCGAATCGTCTCCGCCAATTCCTCAAGCGCCGACTGGTCCATTTTCGTGCGCGGTTGATATTTGCCGCGCTGCAATTGCTCGATGGGCAACTCGCGCAACCGCGATTGCGCGCCGCCGTCCGTCGCTGCACTCGCCGCCGCCGGGCGCACATCTCCCAGCAACGCTTCCAAACCGCGCCCGAGCCGCGCTTTTTTCTTCGTGCTCACCGGTTGCCCGCGGTCATTGACTCACGCCCCGACGTCTCAGCACTTCACCGGCGAGCGCGAGATACGCCTGCGAGCCGATGCATCGGCGGTCATACTGCAACACCGACTTGCCGTAACTCGGCGCCTCCGCGAGGCGGACATTGCGCGGAATCACGGTGCGAAACAACTGCTCCGGGAAGTGCGCCCGCAACTGCCCGGCGACTTCCGCGGACAACGAATTGCGCGTGTCAAACATCGTTCTGACCAGCCCCAATACCTGCAATGACGGATTCAAGCCGCGGCGAACCAGCGCGATCGTCTCCATCAAACTGGTCAAGCCCTCCAGCGCATAATACTCGCATTGCACCGGAATCAACACCTCGCGGGCGGCGGTCAGCGCGTTGACCGTCAACACATTCAGCGCCGGCGGGCAGTCGATGACGATGAGGTCGTAGCGCTCGGCGATGCGCGCGATGACGTCGGACAAGCGAAAATCCCGGCGCGGCAGTTGCGCCATTTCCACCTGCGCGCCGGCGAGGTCGGGGTGCGACGCCAGCAGGTCGTAGCCGCCGTCGGTGGCGACCGTGGCGGCGCCGATGTCGCCACCGCCGTCGTCATTACCACCGTCGCCGTCGCCCAGCAACACTTCGTAAATGCTCTGCTCCAAGTCGCGCATGGCGACGCCGCTGCCGACCGTGGCGTTGCCCTGCGGGTCCATATCCACCAGCAACGCGCGGCTGCCGGCGCACACCAGCGACGCGCACAGGTTAATCGCGGTGGTGGTCTTGCCGACCCCGCCCTTCTGGTTGGTGATTGCGATTACGCGCGCCACTTGCCGCGCCCTTTATGACAGTTCAATGATAATCAGGTGCCGCTCGGCGGACAAAAAAGGAACATTCAATTTTTCAACGGTGATGCGCTCCCGCAACGCTTCGTTGAGGCGCGCGATTTCCGGCGCCGGCATCCTGCCCTTCATCGCCAGCAAGCGGCAGCCGGGGCGGTGCAGCCCGGCGGTCAACTTCAACGTGCGCGCCAGCGAGGCGAACGCCCGAGTGGCAAGCGTATCAAATTTTGAAGCCGGGCGGTAATCTTCCACCCGCCGCTTGACCACGCTCACATTGCCGAGGTCAAGCGCGGCGACCGCGCTGTGCAGGAACTCAACTCGCTTGCCGCGGCTGTCGAGCAGGGTGACGTTGAGGCGCGGGTTGACGATGGCGAGCGGCACGCCCGGAAATCCGCCGCCACTGCCGACATCCAGAAGCGAGCCGCCGCGCACGAACGGCGCGATGGCGAGGGAGTCGAGCAGGTGCCGCACCAGCATGTCGTCAAGGTCGGTAATCGCGGTCAAATTGAAGCGGCGGTTCCACTTCGACAGCAATTCCAGATGCCCGCACAACCGCTCTGTCTGCGTGGCGGACAACGCAATGCCGAGCCGCGCGCAGCCTTGTTCGAGTTTTTTTGTGTTACATTGTTGCGCGTTCATCATCCACCACCGTTCCCGCCGAGAGCATAACAACATGGCACGCGCAAAAACCAAACCGCCCACCCTCGCCGAGCAATCCGACAAACACGACCTCTATCAAGCCGGCGTGCAATCGCCGCAGGTGGATGTGGCTTTGCTGCAGCAAATCTACCGCGAGGCGCGCGGGAAAAAAGCGCGGGCGACCCACTTCCGCGAAGACTTCTGCGGCACCGCCGCGACCCTGTGCGCGTGGCTGGAACAGGGCGCCAAGTTCACCGGCGAAGGATACGACATTGACCCCGAGCCGGTCGAATGGGGCAGGCAACACAACTTCAAACCCCTGGGCAAACGCCGCCGGCGGGCAAGCCTCCGCGTCGCCGACGCCAGAGAGCCGAGCCTGTGCGCGCCCGACATTCGCTGCGCCTTCAACTTTTCCTACTGGATTTTCCGCGAGCGCGGCGTGTTGCTGGACTACTTCCGCGCGGTGCGCGCCGACCTCGCGGCGGATGGTGTATTCGTCATCGACCTGCACGGCGGCGCGGAAGCCTTCTCCGAAGAAGAGCAGGTGACCGACTGCGGCGACTTCGATTTGGTCTGCCACCAAACCGGCGTCCGCCCGGTCGACCACGGCGCCGACCTCGCGCTGCATTTCCGCTTCCCCGACGGCTCCGAAATACACAACGCCTTCCGCTACACCTGGCGCATCTGGTCGCTCCCCGAAATAACCGACATCATGCGCGAAGCCGGCTTCACCGACATCCGCTGCCACTGGTGCATAGAAGACGACGACGACGAAGAAACCCGCTACGAACTAACCCGAATAGGCTACAACGACCCCGCCTGGATAGCCTGCCTCGCCGCACTGAAATAAGCCGCTACTTGAGGAACGGCGTCGGCTCCACAAACGGATAGCGCGCCCTCGCCTTGGCGCCCACCGCGCTGTCGTTACGAATGAACCGCTCGCCGTCATCGGGACGGTAGCGATACGCCCAAGTCGGATTGCCGGCGGTGGTTTTTTGGATAAACAAACGCTCTTGCTGGCTTTGTATGCAGGCGTTGTGAATTGCTTCCGGGTCCCAGTCTTGCAAAACCGCCGAACGCAATCCGGCTTCGATACCGGAGTGGCCGGGGCTACCGATTAGGTTGGTCAATTCCAATGGATCTGCGTCCAAGTCATACATCAAATCAGGGTGGCCGTGGGTATGGATGAACTTGAAGTTATCGCGGCGAATCATGCGGCAGGGCGCGACCACGCCCTCACCGGTATATTCGGATATGACCTGGTTGTTCCATTCGCCGGTATCGCCGCTCCCGCCGCCCATTAATGGCAACAGCGAATGGCCGTCGAGATCGGATACCGGTGCGGGGCTGTTGCCCTCGGTGGCGATGTCCATGCAACTGGGCAGCAAGTCCACCAACGAGGTCAACTCAGCGACCCTTTCGGTTGATTTGAAGCCGGGGATTTTGACCACCAATGGCACGGTTGCCGACCACTCGTAAAAGGACTGCTTGAACCACATGCCGCGTTCACCGAGCATTTCACCGTGGTCGGAGGTGAACACCACCACGGTTTGTCCTTCCAGCCCCAGTTCTTCGAGCGTGTCGAGCAAGCGGCCAACTTTGTCGTCGATGTAACTGCACATGCCGTAGTAGGCGTGGCGCGCGGAGTGGATGTGCGCGTTGCTGACTTCGTGCAGGTCGCCGCCGTGAGCGTAGTACAACCAGCGGCTCATGCAATCCATTTCTTCAAGGCTGAACGCCGGCGTGGCCGGCATGTCCACTTGGTCGTGGTCATACAAATCCCAATAGCGCCGTGTTGTGATGTAAGGCGAATGCGGATGCGTGAAAGAAACCCACAAAAGAAACGGGTTGTTTTTGCCAAAACGCGCCAAGTCGTAAAGTTTTTGCACGCCGGCGTGTTCGACTTCATCATCATAGTCCAACTGCAAGCCGCGCACGCACACCCCTGAGTCGACCACCGCGCGCATATTGATGCCCGTCGGACGGTAGCGCTCGCCGGCGACCCAGTCAGGCGTCCAGGCAAAATTCGACGGGTAGATGTCGGTAACAATGCGCTCGTTGAAACCGTGCACCTGGTCGGGGCCGATAAAGTGCATCTTTCCGCACAGCACCGTGTGATAACCGACGGAACGCAGGTAGTGCGCCAGCGTCGGGGTGGACGCGGGCATTTCGCTGGCGTTATCCCAAATTTTGAGCGCGTTGGCGTACCGCCCGGCCAGCATCGAAGCGCGTGACGGTACGCACAGCGGAAAATTGCAGTATGCGTTTTCGAACACCGTCCCGTTCTCGGCGATGCGTTCGATGTGCGGGGTTTTGACGATTTGGTGACCGTACAACGACAGCGCTTTGGCCGTCATTTGGTCGGCCTGAATAACCAGAATATTGGGCGCTTTCTGTGCCATGCTAAAGAACGTCTTGCCGGCGGGCTCTCGAATCAATGCGCACGGGACGCGCCGCGGCGCATCTAAGCCAATCGCCCGGAAAGTTCCTTGGTTGCCCTACCTGATGGTCATGCCGAGCCGCTCGGTAAGTTCCTTGAAAGTTTCGTACTGCGCCTTGACAAAATCTTTGGTGTCGGACGGGCTTCGAATCGAAGGCACCGACCCCAGGCCCTTGGTCAGTTTATTCCACGCGGTGTCGGTTTTGAGTTTGCCGAGAACCTCGACCCACTTGTTCACGACTTCCTCAGGCAGCTCGGGCGGCCCCCAGATGCCGCTCCAACCAACGACGGTCTCAAGATTGGGATAGCCCGCTTCGGCGACCGTCGGTACATCCTTGATCGACAATACGCGTTGCGGCGTTGTCACCGCCAGCGCACGCAACTTGCCGGCTTGGATATTCCCGATCACTCCCGACAGGTTCTGAAACATCATGTCCACGTGGCCGCCGACCAACGCCGCGGCGGCTTTGCCACCGCCCTTGTAAGGGACGTGTTTCATCGCATCCTGCTTCAGCCCGAATTCATCCAACGTCATCACCATCGCAACGTGGAGCAAAGTACCGACGCCGGCGGAGGAGTAACTCAGCTTGGAGCCCGACGCCACCGCAACCTTGAGATCATCCAGAGAGCGATAAGGGGAATCGGCGTTGACCACCAGCACAAACGGATTCAATTCGAGCAAACCGAGAAAAGTATACTCATCCCAACGGTATGGAATTTTTCGGTTGATGGCCGGCACCGCCGCTTGCGACCCAACACGCGCCAACAACAGCGTATAGCCGTCTTTTTTGCCCTTCACCACGCTGGTCGACCCGGTAACACCGGCCGCACCAGTGCGGTTGACCACCAGCACTCCGTTGCCGAGATAGCCGGGGGCGGTGGCGGAAATCGTTCTGGCGGCAAGGTCCGCCGCACCGCCGGGGCCATAGGGTGACACCAGGGTTACCGGTTTGGTCGGATAGGCCGCTGAGACCGTCCCGGATGCCAAGCTGACCGATAGGGCGACAAGTGCGAACACCGCCACGCCCAGACGTTTGATGGCTGTAATATGAAACATGTTCTCCTCCGCTAGTGTGCGTAACTGTTGATGTAATCGAATCGATGTATTGACATGATATGCTTGTTGTAACATAATTGCTTACAGTAAGCAATCAATTATTCCATTCAACCATTTTGGACGCAAACTGGGGGCTACGGGAGGCAAGGGGCCGGGAAAGGTGTTTTGGACCGGCTTCCCGCACCCCGCCACCCCGTCGTGAACAGGGAGTGGCGGCGAGTCAAGCGTTTGGAATGTTTCCGGCTTTGCGCGATGATTGGCACAGTGATTTATGACACAACCAAAACCAGGTCGGCTCTGGGACAGAGGAACCGCAAGTTGGTGCTGGCGGAAATTCTGTTCGGCGGGCCAATTCCACGGGCAAAAGTCGCGCAAAATGTCGGCTTGACGGCTGCTTCGGTTTCACGGATTACGCGGGATTTAGTCAATGCGGAATTGATCGAAGAAGCTGACGACATTGCCGGAAGCGCCCGCGCGGGTCGAAAATTGATTGGATTACGCGCCAAGCCGGATGGATATTTTGTTGGTGGCATCGCCATCAATGCCTTTCGACAAGATGTGGTGATCGCCGATTTGGCCAACAAGACGCTTGCCTGTGAGCAACTGCATTTTGATGACCTGGGGCATCCCGAACGGGTCATTGAGAGTTGCGCGGTGGCATTGAACGCGCTGGTGGCGCGAGCCGGCATTGAGCGCACAAAACTGGTGGCATGCGGTGTCGTGATCACCGGCGCGGTCGATCCGAGCCGGAATATCCTGCGCTCGGCACCCGCGCTGGGATGGGGGGAACTCAACCTCGATGTCGGCGCCATCATCGCCCGGCGTCTGCGCTGCCCCGTTTATTTGGACAATATCCCGAACGCCAAGAATCTGGCTTCGCACTGTTTTGGCGGCACCCGGAAAGTGGCAAATGTCGTGTTGTTCAATGCATCGCTGGCAATCGGTTGCAGCCTGATGATTGGCGGCCGGCTGATGCGCGGCGCTGATTTTCAGACCGGCATGATCGAATCGATGCTGATTCCGGACTTCACCGCCAACGAGTTAAGGCCCGTGAACCAACTCGCGGGCGGCTATGCTATCGTCAACTCGTCCGTCGGCGCGAGCGACACCCTGGTCGCCGAACGCCTCGCCGGAATCATCCGACATTCCGACCCGGTCGATAATCCAGCGGTGACCGCCATCGAATCGGCCGGTCGTGCATTCGCCCATGTGGCGGCGACCGCCTTCAGCATACTTCACCCCGAAAAAATCCTGCTGTCCGGTCCATTGTTCGAATGCGGTTTTTATAAAAAAGCGGCGCTCGACCAGTTGGCCCGCTTCATGGGCGCCCGGACGGCCCGGCAGAAAATTCAACTGTCACCGATGTCCAGCCAGCAGGCGGCCCAATCCCTTGCGATTTATCAGTCGCTGGCACAGGGTAGCCTGACATCACCGCCCGCACCCGCGGCGCTCGCGGGATAACCCATGCCAAAAGAAAGGCTGGTCGGCGGCGGCGTTCTTTTGCTCGGCTTGTTGTCGTTTTTTGTGTTGATTCCGGCGGGCGTTGACACCCCGGCCAGCATCGGTCACCTGTCGCTGTCCCCGGATTTCTGGCCGCGAATAATTTCCGGTGTGTTTGCGCTCATGGGCTTGCTCATGCTGATCAATCCGGACAAGGCATCGGGCGAAGCCGCTGAAGAAGATTCCGCGGCAACCGCGTGGAAAGAGCGCTTCCCGCGGCTGGCCGTGGTGCTGGCGGCCTTGTTCTGTTTTTATTACATAATTCCGCATCTCGGCATGGTCGCGCCCGGCGCTGTTTTTATTTTTGCGCTGATGTGGTTTGCGGGAGAACGCCGTTATCCGCTAATGGCGGTCATTTCAACGACGACACCGCTGTTGCTGTACTTTTTTTTCGCGTATGTCGCCAACATTCCGATTCCGCTGGGCATCTTTGAGTCTTTGCGGGGATAGCCGGGGGAACATTGTGCTGGAAAACATTGCGGCTGCATTTTCGATATTCCTGACCTTCGACAACGTCGCGAGTGTTTTTGCCGGCGTTGTCATCGGAACGGTAATCGGCGCAATCCCCGGCATGACCACGCCGATGGGTGTGGCGCTGGCGCTGCCTTTCACCTTCACCATGCAGCCAGTGACCGGCATTTTGTTGTTGCTGGGCATTTACAAGGGCGGCCTTTACGGTGGCTCGATCACGGCGATACTAATCAAGGCGCCAGGCACGCCGGCGGCTTCCTGTACCGTGCTCGACGGCTACCCGTTGACGCAAAAAGGCGCAGCGCGCAAAGCGCTGGACATGGCGTTATACGCTTCTTGTTTCGCGGACTTTGTTTCCAATATCTCGCTGATTTTACTGGCCGGTTTGCTGGCCGCTTTCGCGCTGAAATTCGGCCCTCCGGAATTTTTTACGCTGATCGTGTTTTCGCTGACGATTATCGCCGGCGTGTCCGGGGAGAGCCTGATAAAGGGCATTGCCTCCGCCGCGCTGGGGTTGCTCTTTGCCACCATTGGGCTGGATATGGTGTATGGAACCAACCGCTTCATCTTTGATAACTGGAACCTAATGGGCGGCTTGAGTTTTATTCCGGTGTTGATCGGTTTGTTCGCCTTGCCCGAAATCATTCATTATTTTACCGGTAAAGTTTCGGCCAACGCCAAGGCGGTGGTGATGGGCGGCGCCGGCGCCGGCATGGCCGAATTCAAATCATGCTTCAAGTCGATCTTGCGGGGCAGCCTGATCGGCGTCGTGCTCGGGTCGATCCCCGGCATCGGCGGCGCTCCGTCGGCTTTTTTGTCCTACAGCGAAGCCCGCCGCAATTCCAAAAACCCGCAGAATTTTGGCAAGGGCGAACTTGAGGGCGTGGCCGCCGCCGAGGCTGGCAACAACGGAGTCGCCGGCGCCACCTTGATACCCTTGCTCGCCCTGGGCGTGCCCGGCGATGTTATTACCGCGGTCATACTCGGCGCGTTTATGATTCACGGCTTGCGCCCGGGGCCGGTCATGTTTGTCGAAAATATCACCATGATCTATGCGCTTTTCATCGGCATCATGCTGAGCTCGGCCTATTTGTTTATGGTCGGAAAATTTTCGATCCGCGCCATCAGCCGCATCGCCGAAGTGCCCAACCGCATTCTCTATCCGGTGGTGCTGGTGTTTTGCCTGTTTGGATCATTTGCCATCAACAACAGCGTATTCGATGTGCTGGTCATGCTGCTGATGGGAGTTGTCGGCTATCTGATGTTGGTATTGCGCTTTGCGGCGCCGCCGTTTTTGATCGCCTTTATTCTCGGGCCCCTGCTCGAAGACAATTTTCGCCAGGCGATGATACTGTCCGAAGGAGGCTTGGGCATATTGTTTCGCAGCGGTATCTGCTGGGTGTTCTGGGTCATGACGCTGGCATCGGTTTATTTTCTGGTCAAGAGCCGGCAAAAACACATTCCCCTGGCGGGCTAGGCGTTCATCCATGCCCACAATTGACCGCGGCCAGCCCTTGTATAGTTTTGCGGTGGTCAGCGATACCCACATCAATCAAAGCGATGCCGAGTGCAATTCTCCGTTTGAGGTCAACCGCCGCGCCAACAACCGCTTGCGCTATGTGGTCGAAGATTTGAACCGGCGTGATGTCGCGTTGGTAATCCACCTCGGCGATATCGTCCATCCGGTGCCATCGATGGCCGATTTGTATGTGGAATCGTCGCGGCGTTTTTTGGAGCAGTTCAAAAAATTGCGGCACCCATTCTGCCTAATTCCCGGCAATCACGATGTCGGTGACAAACCGATTGCCTGGGGCCCGGCGGGCGGTGTGCGCGATGACTTTCTGCGAGCATGGAGCGACAATTTCGGCGCGCATTATTTTCACCGGGAACACCGGGGAATTCATTTCATCGGGATCAACGCGCAACTGCCCGGTTCCGGACTGGCGATGGAGCGGGAACAAAAGCACTGGCTGGAAGGGTTGCTGAACGATCTCCGCGGGCGGCGCATTTTTATGGGCTCCCACTACCCGCCGTATCTGCTCGCCGAGGACGAGCCCGAGCACTACGACAACCTGGGGCTGGCCGGCAGAGCGTGGTTGTTGTCGTTGCTCCGCCGCCACCGGGTGGAAGCGTTATTCTGCGGTCATGTCCACCAGTATTGGTTCAACCGTCACCATCAAACGCAATGCTATCTGCTACCGTCCACGGCATTTACGCGGCAGGATTACAGCGAGATGTTCCGCGTCTCCAGCGGCCGCGAGCATGGGCGAAATGACGACCAGAAACTGGGATACCTGCTGGTTCATCTCTACCAGCGCGGACACGGCGTCGAAGTTGTCCGAACCGGCGGCCGGGAACTGGAGGCGCGGGATGAGGGGCGCACAAGGCGGATATACCTTGCCAAGCTCCCCGGTTTTGTCAATTTTCACAGCCGCCTCGGTTTTAACCTGCGCCAGGACTGGTTGGAAACCGTTCAAATTCCCCCCAGCGGTGGGCTGGATGAATTCGACCGCAAGTCGGTGCGCAACGATTACGGCTTGCTGGCTTTTCTGGACATGGGCGTTCGCCGCTTGCGCTTGCCGGTCGCCGACCTCGCGGACCCCGCCAGGCGGCAGCGGTTGCTGGACCTTCAGAGCCTCGGCTTCCGGTACCGCCTTTATTCCTTCGATGCGCCCGATAATGCAATCCGTGAAATTATCCGCCGATGCCCCGGATTGGTCAGCGAGTGGGAAATCTGTTGTCCCGTGGAGCGAGTGGATGCGTTGGATGACACCTTTTTTGCGTTCGCTGAACAGAGCCGGCTCGATGTTGTTTTTTCGCCGCTACGCTCAAAGCACGAGACGCTCCGTTCGGGCAAAAAGTATTACCACGTCATCAATCATGGTTTCGCGCCGAATGACGAGGCCCTGCTGGAAGAATGGCTTGGTTGCGAGCGAGTCGGGGCATTTGCCAAGTATCTGCTCCGCCTGTCCTTCGATGAAAGCATTGGCGATGCGGTCGCATTCGCGCAAACCCAATTCGAGAAGTCCGGAAAAAAGGCGGCCATCCAGTTGCGCCTGTCGGAAAACAATCCGGCGCAAAATATTGATGACGATGCCTGGTTGTGCCGGCGGCTGGCCGAGGCGACGGTGCTGGGGCACTCGCACCGCGAATGCGAAATTTACTGCGACGCCTTTGCCGACAGCGACCGAGGTTATTTCCCTCATGCCGGCGTGGTGGACCGCCTGTATAACCCCCGGCCCGGAATGCTGTTGATTCGGCATTTGAACACCTTGTTGGCCGAGGTGCCCGAAGGGCGGGCATTGTCTCGGGAGCATCTCGACGGCTTGGTAGTGTTTGACTTGAGTAGCGCGACACAGAGTGCCTTGCTGTGTTTGCCCGATGGCGATGACGCAGATGGGGGAAGCCGGCTGAATGCGCTTGCCGGGCGGCGAATCGACGATGCATCTCAATGGAATCTGATCAATCTCGTATCCGGTTCGATGGTCAACCTTAAAGCGGTAATCGAAGGGCGCCGGCGCGTTGACACCGAATCCCCGTTCGCGTTGCGGGCTCGGTAATCCCGCCGTGCGGTGCGCTTCTACACGCTATCGAAGTCGAGTTTCAGGGTTTTGCTTTGGGGGCGGGATTGGCAGGCGAGCACGTAGCCGGCCTCGAGTTCCCACGGCTCGAGCGAATAGTTGACCGCCATGTCCACGCGACCGCTTACCACCTTGCAGCGGCAGGTGCAGCACATGCCGCCTTTGCACGAATGGGGAAGCTCAAAGCCCGCGCACGCGGCCGCGTCGATGATGTTGGGCTCGCTTGCGCGCATGGTGAAGTGCCGCGTTGCGCCGTCGAAAATAACCTGAACCCGCGTGCCACCGCTCGGCGCAGCGGTCTGCCGGGAATCTGCGGGCGCGTCCTGCGCGATTTTCACGCCGGGGTTGACGAACTTCTCGAAGTGTATGCGCTGTTTCGGCACGCCGAGTTCAAGCAGCGCTTTGCCGGTCGTCTCGATCATGCGGTCGGGGCCGCAAATAAAAAAACGGTCGGTTTTTGCGGGAAGTAGCAGACCCAATCGTGCGAAGCGGCGAATGCGCTTTGGGTCGAGCCGTCCGTGCAGAAGTTCGACATCCTGCGGCTCACGGGAGAGCAGGTGAAACAGTTGAAACCGGTTTGCGAAGCGGTCTTTGAGGTCGGCAAGGTCGTCACGGAACATCACGCTGTCGCGCGACGAGTTGCCGTAGAACAGGGTGAACACGCTGGCGTTTTCGCCTTCCAGCACCGCGCGTAGCATGGACAAAACCGGGGTGATGCCGGCGCCCGCCGCAAACGCCGCGTAAGTGTTTCGCGTCCGCGGGTCGATGGTGACCGTGAATCTGCCCTGCGGCGGCATGACTTCGATGTGCATGCCCGGCTTGAGATCGTCCACGACAAATCGAGAAAACCGGCCATTCACGATTTGCTTCACGCCGATGCGCAGATGGCCGGCGCCGGGCGGAGTGCAAATGGAATAGCAACGCCGAATGTCTTCGCCGGCAACCGTTGCGCGCAGGGTAATATATTGACCGGGCGCATGCCGAAAACCGTCATTCAATTCCATCGGCACGGCCAAATCGACGGCGACCGCATCGCGAGTCAAGCGCTGTTTGGCGGCGACTTCAATGCGGTGGAATCGTGCCATACCCCGACCTCAGAAGCATTTGAAATACTCAAATGGTTCCCGGCAACGCTCGCATCGGTAGAGCGCTTTGCACGGCGTTGCGCCGAATTCCGAAATTTGCTTCGTGTGTTCGCTACCGCAATGCGCACAGGCGACCGGCACCCGCGCAAACAAAGCCCGTCGGCTTTCGCCTTTCACGGGGGGAGCAATGCCTGCGTCGCGCAGTTTTTGCCGTCCCGCGTCGGAAATCCAGTCGGTGCTCCACGGCGGAAAAAGCGCTTTATCGACATCGGCCTCAAAACCCAGCCGGCACAACGTCTCGCGCACGCTGTCGAGAATCAGCGAATTGGCCGGGCAGCCCGTGTAAGTGGGGGATATCATGACGCGCGCACGGCGGGTTGCGGGGTCGATTTCCACTTCGCGCACCATGCCCAGGTCGCCGATGGTGACAGCGGGGATTTCCGGGTCGGGAATCTGCCTGATCAACTCGGCAACGCGCTCCGAGTCGGTTGCCATCTCGACCGCAGTGTCGGCGGCGGGAGCGTTCACCAGCGGGCTCCCGGATAGGTCCGCTGCAGGTATTGGAGTTCACTCAGCAGATGCCCGAGGTGTTCCGTATGCAGCCCGGCGCGTCCGCCGGTTTGCATGTGGATTGGCGCTTGCGGGGGCATCAGCCCGGCCTCATCAAACACGCTTTTCACGCTCTCGTCCCATGCCCGGCGAACGCGCTCCGGCGACACCGCGATTCCCGCGTCAACGAGGCGCCGCGTCATACCGCCGACCTCAAACATTTCACCGGTGTAGCAGTGCAGATTGGCAATGGCGGCACGCATGCGCCGGGCGCTTTCCGTGGTGCCGTCGCCCAACCGGATGACCCATTGCGCGCTGTGGCGCAGGTGGTAGGCGAGCTCCTTCTCGGCTTTGGCGGCGACCGCACGCAGGTGGTCATCGGCGGATGCGGTCATCGCATTCCAGTAGGGCGTCATAAAGGCCGCATAATAGAACTGGCGCACGACCGTATGTGCAAAATCCGTGTTGGGATGCTCCACCAACAGAAGATTGCGGTACGCCCGCTCGGTACGCAGATAGGCCAGGCTGTCTTCCGAACATCCACGCCGCATAATGCGCGCCGCGTAGCCGTAAATCTCACGCGCCTGGCCGATCAAGTCGAGCCCCATGTTGGCCAGCGCCAAATCCTCTTCCAACGTCGGCGCATGGCCACACCACTCGCTCAGGCGGTGGCCGAGAACCAGTTGATCATCAGCCAGCCGGAGGCAGTATTCGACCAAGTCGGGATGCTGCGCCATTACATATTGCCGACCTCATCGGGCACTTCGTAAAACGTCGGGTGGCGGTAAATCTTGGTGGCCGTCGGTTCAAACAGGCTGTCCTTGTCGTGCGGGTCGGACGCGGTGATCTGTTCGGAGCGCACCACCCAGATGGAGAGCCCTTCGGCGCGGCGTGTGTAGGCGTCACGCGCTGCGTGCAGCGCCATCCGCGCGTCGGTTGCGTGCAGAGACCCGACGTGCTTGTGCGCCAGGCCGTTGCGCGGGCGTATAAAAACCTCCCAGAGCGGCGCGCTTTCTTCGCTCACGGTGTCGTTGCTCATGGCGTCGAATTCGTGTTCCGGGCGGTTTCGGATGACTTTTTCTTTTCGGCATATGCCCGTGCCGCTTCGCGCACCCAAGCGCCTTCCGCATGGGCTTTGCGCCGCGCGGCCAGGCGCGCTTCACTGCAAATGCCGCCACCCTTTACCACGCGCCGGAATTCATCCCAGTCGATGGCACCAAAATCATAGCCCTGCTTTTCTTCGTTCCAGCGCAGTTGCGGATCGGGTATTTTGATGCCGAGGTAATCCGCCTGCGGCACCGTGGCGTTGATGAATTTTTGGCGCAAATCATCGTTGCTGAAGCGCTTTATTTTCCACCGCGTGGATTGCTCGCCATGCATCGAATCGGAATCGGGCGGCCCGAACATCATCAAACACGGCCACCACCAGCGTTCGAGCGCGTCTTGCGCCATTTCCCGCTGCTCGTCGGTGCCGCGACACAGCGTGAGCATGATCTCAAAGCCTTGGCGCTGGTGAAAACTTTCCTCCTTGCAGATGCGAATCATCGCCCGCGCATACGGCCCGTAGGAACACCGGCACAGGGGGATCTGGTTCATGATCGCCGCGCCGTCCACCAGCCAGCCAATCGCGCCAATATCGGCCCAGGTGAGCGTCGGGTAACTGAAAATGGATGAATATTTCGCTTCCCCCGAGCGCAACTTCGCGGTCAGCGCTTCGCGCGACACACACAGCGTCTCGGCGGCGGCGTATAGGTACAGCCCGTGTCCGCATTCATCCTGCACTTTGGCGAGTAGCGCCGCCTTGCGCTTGAGTGTCGGGGCGCGGGTTATCCAGTTGCCTTCGGGTAGCATGCCGATAATCTCCGAATGGGCGTGCTGGCTGATCTGCCGAATCAGCGTTTCCCGGTAGGCGCCGGGCATCGGATCGTTCGGCTCGATTTTTTCTTCCGCATCAATGCGTTTGCAAAAAGCGGCCAGAAATGCTTCATCCTCATGCGCGTCTTCTTTGGAGTCGGAATCGATTAGCCCCTGGGCATACATTATCTTGCTTGCCTCCTACCCTTTCCTGTTATCAACCACGCGCCGCGCCTTGCCCTGCGAGCGCTCCACCGACCCCGGCGCACCGACCACCACCTCTGCGCTCAGCCCGATGACATCCTTGATGCGCCTTGCCGCCTCGCGCCCAAGACGGGCGCGCACCTGCGGGTCAACGCCACCGTTGTTCGCTTCGGCCAGCACAGTCATTTTATCAAGGCGGCCGTCGCGCCCGAGTTCAATCTGGTAATGCGCGGCAAGCCCTTTCACTTTGCAGATTTGTTCTTCGATTTGGGTGGGAAAGACGTTGATGCCGCGCACAATAAGCATGTCGTCGTTTCTGCCGGTGATCTTTTCCATGCGCCGCATGGAGCGCGCCGTGCGGGCAGTAACCGGGTGATGTCGCCGGTGCGGTAGCGAATGATTGGCATGGCTTCTTTGCTGAGAGAGGTGAACACCAACTCGCCGCGCTCGCCGTCGGGTAGCGCCTCGCCGGTTGTGGCATCGATGATTTCAGGATAAAAATGATCTTCCCACACGTGCAAGCCGTCTTTGCTTTCGACACATTCGTTGGCGACGCCGGGGCCGATCACTTCGGAAAGCCCGTAGATATCGACTGCGTGCATATCAAAGGCGCCTTCGATTTCCGCGCGCATCGCGTCACTCCACGGCTCGGCGCCGAAAATGCCCACCTTTAATGAAGTCGCCGCGGGGTCGATGCCGGCCGTGCGCATCGCATCCAGCAATACCAACATATAGGACGGCGTTACCATGATGATGTCGGGCTCAAAATCCCGTATCAGCATCACCTGCCGCTCGGTCATGCCACCGGAAACCGGGATGACCGTGCAGCCGAGTTTTTCAGCGCCGTAGTGGGCGCCGAGGCCGCCGGTAAACAGGCCATAGCCGTATGCGACGTGCACGGCGTCACCCTTGCGCCCCCCCGATGCGCGGATGGAGCGCGCAACCACGCTCGCCCAGATGTCGATGTCCGCCGGGCTGTAGCCGACCACCGTCGGTTTGCCGGTGGTGCCGGAGGATGCGTGAACCCGTGCCACCTTACGACGGTCGATTGCAAACATCCCGAACGGATAATGGTCGCGCAAGTGTTGTTTGGTCGAAAACGGAAATCGGGCAAGGTCCTCCATGCGCCGGAGGTCGCCGGGATGGACGCCGTGATCGTCGAAATGCCGGCGGTAGAAAGGCGAATTATCGTAGGCGTGCGTCAGCGACCAGCGCATGCGCGTCAGTTGCAAGGCGGAGATTTCATCGCGCGACGCGATTTCAATCGGGTCCAAATCTTTTTTGTCGATGGTAATGCTTCGCATCGCCCGGCCCCGTCAATCCTGTGGCAACTCTACATGAACACCGCTGATATCACGCGAGTGGCCGCGAAATTCAGCGATGGTGTCCCGGTTCTGGTTGGTGACGCGCACATCGTAAATTCCATTGCGCCCGGATTGCGCCCGCCGGCGCGCATCCGCGGTCAGGCGGTCGCCCCGGGCGCCGGGCTGAAGGTAGAAGATCGAGCAGTTGTGCGCCACCGCACGGCGGTTGAAACTGTTGCAGGCAAAAGCAAAAGCGGAATCGGCGAGGGTGAAAATATAGCCGCCGTGGCACATCTTGTGCCCGTTCAACATGTCCGCGCCGACCGTCATGGAAAGCCGTGCGTAACCGGGTCCGATGTCTTCGATGCGCATGCCGAGTTGTTGCGAGGCTTGATCCGCCGCCCACATCACTCGCGCGGTCGCTTTGGCGAGTTCGGCGGGCGTCACGAGGGTTTCCCGGAAAACCGCGGCGTGCGTTTTTCGATGAAGGCGCGCATGCTTTCGGCATGATCCGGCGTGCGCCCGGCGCGTTGCTGCAAATCACGCTCGGTGTCCAGTTGCTCATCCAGGCTGGCGGACATCGCGCGGTGCATGGCGTGCTTGGAGAGACCCAAACCGAAGGTCGGGCCGCGCGCCAATTCCCGGGCGGCGGCGCCGGCTTCCGCCATCAGTTCGTCGTCGTCGACGGCTTTCCAAATCAACCCCCACTCCGCCGCCTTGCGCGCGCTCAACGGTTCGTTAAGTAGCGTCAGCGCTTTGGCGCGCGGCAGCCCGAGGATGTGCGGCAGATGCCAAGTACCGCCGGCGTCCGGAATCAACCCGATTTTGGCAAACGCTTGGATGAACTTCGCCGATTTCGCCGCGAAAACGATGTCGCAGGCAAGGGGCAGGTTGGCGCCGGCGCCGGCGGCGACACCGTTGACCGCGCACACCAGCGGCTTTCGCATCCCGGTCATCTTGCGCAAGACCGGATTGTATTGGGAGTCCAGCACTTCCCCCAGGTTGGGTTCTTGCCCTGCGGTCGCCAAATTTTGCGCCTGCAAATCCTGCCCCGCGCAAAAGCCGCGCCCGGCGCCGGTCAACAGCAATGCGCGCACACTGTCGTCATTTTCCGCCGCCGCCAGCGCTTCGTACAACTGCGCCAGCATCTCGCCGGTGAGTGCGTTGAGTTTTTCGGGCCGGTTCAGAGTGACGGTTAGGACGCCGTCACCGCATTGGGTCAGGATTGAGCTCATGGTGGTTGGGTGTTGCCGTTCCCGGCGAATGTTATAATATTTCGGCTCACCCGACCAGTCAATACAAGTCCAACCCAACATCATCATGTCATTATCCGGCGACAATTACCTGCGCGGGTTTGGTAATGAATTTTCCACCGAGGCGGTGCAAGGCGCGCTACCACAAGGGCAAAATTCGCCGCAGAAATGCGCTTATGGGCTGTTCGCCGAACAACTGTCCGGCACGGCCTTTACCGCTCCCAGGGACAGGAACAAGCGCAGTTGGCTATACCGCATTCGCCCTTCGGTGCGCCACAGCGGTCGATACGAGAGGGTGGAGATGCTGTTGTGGAAAACCGCCCCTCAGCATGGGCGCATCGCATCGTTGGGGGCAAAACGCTGGAATCCCGTTCCCATCCCCGCCGAGTCCGCGGAACCCCTGGACTTCGCGTCGGGCATGCGCACCATCACCACCGCCGGTTCGGTGGACACCCGGATGGGTGCAAGCGCGCACATCTATCTGGTCAATACGCCGATGAATGGCCGCTATTTTTATAACGCCGATGGTGAATTGCTGATCGTTCCCCAGCATGGCGGCATGGCGTTTTTTACCGAGATGGGGCGGCTTGAAGTGTTGCCGGGGGAGATGTGCGTCATCCCACGCGGCGTGAAATTTTCCGCGCAACCGCTGGACGGCGAAGCGCGCGGGTATGTCTGTGAAAACTACGGCGGCCATTTTATTTTGCCGGACCTCGGCCCGATAGGCGCCAATGGGCTGGCTAACGCGCGGGATTTTCTGACCCCTCGCGCAGCCTTCGAGGACACTGACACCGCCTGTGAATTAATCGTTAAATGGGGTGGCGAATTTCACCACACCGAACTCGCCCACTCGCCGCTGGATGTGGTCGCATGGCACGGCAACTATGCTCCTTACAAATACGATATGCGGCGCTTCTCGCCGGTCGGTTCGGTGTTGTTTGATCATCCCGACCCGTCCATCTTCACGGTGCTGACATCGCCTTCGTTTGTTGCCGGAACCGCCAACGTGGATTTCGTTATTTTCCCCGACCGCTGGCTGGTCGCCGAACATAGTTTCCGCCCGCCGTGGTATCACATGAACATCATGTCGGAGTTCATGGGGCTAATCCACGGCGTGTACGACGCCAAGCCGGACGGCTTTACTCCCGGCGGCATCAGCGTACACAACGCCATGCTACCGCACGGTCCCGACCACACCGCCTTTGCGCGCGCATCCGAAGCCGACCTCAAACCGCAAAAACTCGAAGGCACGATGGGCTTCATGTTTGAAACCCACCTGATGCAGCATGTTTCCGATTTCGCCGAAGCCCTGCCGCAACGGCAAAAAGACTACACGCAATGCTGGAGTAAAATAGAACGCCAATTTGAAAACCCTGAAAAATCGCCATGAAACTCGCAACCTACAAAGACGGTTCCCGCGCCGGGCGGCTGATGATTGTTTCCCGCGACCTCGCGCGCACCGCGCCCGCCGCCGCGCCCTGCCTGCAGTCCGCTCTGGATGACTGGGCGCAAACCGAACCCAAACTGCGCGGTGAATATGATGCGCTCAACCGCGGCGAGGGGGATTCCGCCCCGTTTGATGCGGCTCAATGTGAATCGCCGTTGCCGCGCGCCTATCAATGGGCGGACGGTTCGGCATATGTCAACCACGTCGAACTTGTGCGCACCGCGCGCGGCGCGAAAATGCCGGACAGTTTCTGGGAGGACCCGCTCATGTATCAGGGCGGCTCCGACAGTTTTCTGGGGCCGCGGGACGACATCGAGTTGGCGGATGAGGGTTGGGGTATCGATATGGAAGCCGAAATCGCGGTGATTACCGGCGATACGCCGATGGGCGTTGACGCGCGCCGGGCCGCGGCGCACCTGCGGCTGTTCATGCTGGTCAACGATGTCTCCTTGCGCGCGCTGATACCCGCGGAACTGGCCAAGGGATTCGGTTTTTTCCAATCCAAGCCGTCGAGCGCATTTTCGCCCGTCGCAGTCACCGCCGATGAACTTGGGCCGGCGTGGGGCGCTCAGTCGGGACCGGGATGGGGCAAGGTGGATTTGCCGATGCGCGTTGATTTGAACGGCCAACCCTTCGGGCGCGTCCACGCCGGGCGCGACATGACTTTCTCTTTTCCCGCCCTGGTCGCGCATGCCGCGAAAACCCGCCCCCTGTGCGCCGGCAGCATCATCGGCTCCGGCACGATTTCCAACAAAGGCGAAGACGGCGGGCCGGGCAAAACCATCGCCGAAGGCGGCGCCGGATACGCCTGCGTGGCGGAAGCGCGCATGGTGGAAACCATCCTGCACGGCGAACCCCGCACGCCCTTTTTGCGGTTCGGCGACCGCATGCGGATTGAAATGCTCGATGCGGATGGCCGCTCCATCTTCGGCGCGATCGAACAGCAAGTCGTCAAATACACGCTCGCGGAAAAATGACCCCGGATAACGGCATCGTTTTGTATGAGTATTGGCGCTCGTCGACGAGTTACAGAACGCGCATCGCGCTCAACTTGAAAAACCTTCCCTACCGGAGCGTGACGGTTGACCTTGCGGAAAAAGCGCATCACGCGGACGCGCACAAAGCGCGCGACCCTCTGGGGCGCGTGCCGGTTTTGCAAATAAACGGCCTGACGCTTACCCAGTCTTTCTCCATACTGGAGTATCTGGAAGAGGTCTACCCCAGCCCGCCACTGTTGCCCACGGAAGCGCCGGCACGCGCGCGGGTGCGCGCCTTGTCATTGATCATCGTCGCTGATATTCACCCGCTCGGAAATCCCTCGACAATGACGCATGTCGCCGCCTTGCCGGGCGTCGAAGGCTTGGATAAGCCGGCCTGGCAGCGGCACTTCATCACCCAGGGGTTGCGCGCCTTTGAGGCAATGCTGGCGCACGGACCGGTCGGAAAATTTTCCCACGGCGATACGCCGGGCTTTGCCGACTGCTGCCTGCTACCGCAACTCTATAACGCGCGACGCTGGCGGGTACCGCTCGATGACTACCCCCGCATCCGCGCGATTGAAAAAGCCGCAAGCGAGTTGGACGGTTTCCAAAAAGCGCATCCTGATGCGGTAAGAAAATAGCCCCGCGCCGGCGCTCGCTGACGCACTTAGCGGGTTGTGCGGCGCGCGATCTCAATCGCGTCGAGAATGACGCTTTCATCACCGATGTGATTGGCGAGCAGCAAAATCAACTTGGCGCTGACCTTCCTGCTGTCTTCGTCCGACAGGCCGGTGTGCAAATCAATCAGTGCCTGATACACATCGTCGGGATGCGATAAATTCGGTTTTGTGTTGTTTTTCATCTCATTCGCCTTTTCATTTGCACATCCCTGCGGCGCGCCGCAGGGCCTGCGCGATCTGCTTGTTAGACGGGTTGTGCCAGCGTCCGGCGACATATTGATCCGGGCGGATGACATAGACGTCGCCCGCTTGTGCGCCGAACCTTTCAGCGACCAGTCCGCTTTCGTCGACCACGCTGCACGGTTGCGCCCGTTGCCCTTTTGGCAGGACCGCGATGGTGTCAATTCCGGCCGTGGCCGCCGGCGTCTCGGCGGCGGTGTTGGCGAATGCCAGTGCGCCGAAGCCCCCGCGCAGTTCCGACAAAAGCCAGCCTGCGCCGGCGGGGGTTTGGACGGGGGCGTCCGCGCACACGTGGCCCGGCGCAATGCCGCCGGAAAAATCATCGCTGTCCGGTGTATTGAGCGATGAATGCGGGCAGGCCACCGGCGTGGACAACCGCCCGGAATTGACCAGCGTACGGGCGAAATCATACTCGCGCGCCAGTTCCAGCACGCCGTCTCGCAAGGCGCGGGAAAAGGTGTTTTTGGGGGTGATGAAGTCGCTGGTGCGCGTGCAGTGGAGGATATTTTCATCCGCCATGAATGTCGCCTCTTCGTTGTAACTTTCGAGCAAGTCCGGTGGCGCTTCGCCACGCAAAATCAAATCGAGTTTCCACCCCAAATTCTCGACATCGGCGATTCCGCCATTGCCTCCGCGCGCGCCGAACGGCGAAACCAGATGCGCCGCGTCACCCAAAAAAACAAACCGGTCGTGCACGAAACGCGCCATGCGACGGCACTGAAATGTGTAAACGCTCAGCCACTCGAAGGAAAAATCAACATCGTCACCCAGCATGCCGCGCACCAGCGGTGTCACATTTTCCGGCGCGACCGCCGCCTCTTTGTCGATGCCCCAGCCCAGTTGAAAATCACAGCGCCAAACATCATCGGCCTGTTTGTGAAGGAGCGCCGAGTCCGCCGGCAGCGGCGGGTCAAACCAAAACCATCGCTCGACCGGGCGCTTCTGTTTCATTTTGATGTCGGCTATCAGAAAATTGTCCTCAAAAACCCGCCCCGCAAAATCCAGTTTCAGCATGGTTCGTATCGGCGATTTTCCGCCGTCACAGACCAGCACATAGTCCGCGTCCATGCGGTATTTTCCGGCGGGCGTGGCGATGTCAAGGCGCGCACCATCGGGCAACTTTTCCACCGCAACCACTTCGTGCCCCCAGCGCAAATCGATTTCATTGCGCGCCAGAACGGCGTCGATCAGGCATTCCTCGACGTGATACTGTTGCAAGTTGACAAACGCCGGATTCTTTTGTTGTTTCAACGGAAGCAAGTCAAATTGAAAACACGGCTGATGGTCGCCGCCCACAAACACTTTGCCGATATGCCATTGCTCCCCCATCTCCACCAGCCTTTCGCCCACCCCAAGCCGGTCGAAAATATCCAGCGTGCGTTTCGACCAGCAGATGGCTTTGGAGCCACCGGCCAGGATGTCGAGCCGGTTGAGAAGGACAACTTCATGCCCGCGCCGTGCCAAATCCAAGGCGATGCTTAACCCGATCGGCCCGCCGCCAACCACCACCAGTGGCACTCGGCGGATAACGCTCGTGCGCAATTCCGGCGGCGTGCGGCAGTCAAACCGCCGCCGAACCGGAATGCCCCCGGTTTTCTGCGGTTTCCGTCGGGCCGCAGGCACGCGCTAGTCCTGCAATTTATTCCAAACTTCCCGGTCGCGCTCGGCGGTCCAAACGCGCGGCCAGTCGATGCCGTCGCACTCATCCCACAGCCGTTGCACGTTAAACGGCAGGCAGTGTTCAAAGATCGGCCAGGCGCCGAATTGGGGCGCCAGCGCCTCGTGGGTCGCGGCGAAAGCCTGTTTCAGCGTTCCGCCGTTTTGATGAACCGAACCAACTTTGTCGCGCATCACGTTGAGAAACTCCCGCGTCTGCTCGATCGCAGCATCCACCGCATCACGCCCGACGGCAATGGCGCCGCGTCCGCCGACCAGCGCTTCGGCGCCATACGACTTGACCTTGTCGAGCGTGCCCTCGGACCAATCCGCGTGGAAACCGTCACCGGTGTAAAGCGCGGCTTGAGACTCCACCAAATCGCCGGCGAATAAAATTTTGTCGCGCGGTAGCCAGGCGACGATGTCCCCGGCGGTATGCCCGCGCCCGCAATGCTCCAGCACCACTTGGCCGCGCCCACCACCCAGTTCAATGGTCATTTTGTCGGCAAACGTTTGGGTGGGGAAGGTCAATCCCGGAATGGAATCGGGCCGGTCAAACAGACGCGGCATCCGTCCGAACTCGCTGTCCCAGTCTTCCTTGCCGCGCTCGTAAATGAGTTTTTCCGTCATCTCATGCGCGACAATTTCATCTGCATCAAAGGCGGAGGCGCCCAAAACCCGAACCGCGTGGTAGTGCGACAAGACCAGGTGGCGCACCGGCTTGTCGGTGTGCCGGCGCAGTTTTTTTAGCCACGCAGCGGCGGCGACCGGCGTTGCCCGCGCCTCGAAGGCGACCAGAAAATCCTCGCCTTCAATGGCACCGACATTCGGGTCGCCCTCGGCGGTCAGCGTATAAACGCCCTCTGCCAGTACTTCCAACGTTTCGGTTTTCTCGCCCAAGTCTGCGGAAGACGCAAATGCTTTCGCCATTGGAATATCCTCATCGGTGGTGGTGGTTGCTCTGCGGCTACGTTTACCGCGTGCGGCTTTAATGATACAGCCAGTTCGGCAGTAGCAGGGAAATCGCCGGTATCAGCGTGATCAACAGCAGCCGAATAATATCGGCGAACCAGAACGGGGTAACGCCCCTGAATATGGTGGCGGTTTTTACGTCTTTGAGCACGCCGCTTAGCACGAATACATTTAGCCCCACGGGCGGGGTAATCAGGCTTATTTCGGTCACCACCACCACCACGATGCCGAACCACACCAGATCGAAGCCCAGCGTTTCCACCATGGGATAGAACAAGGGCACGGTCAGCAACAGCATGGAAAGACTCTCGAACACGCAACCGAGAACGAGGTAGATGCCGAGCAGCACGAAGATGACCATCAACGGGCTCAGATCATAAGCGGTAACCAAGCCGAGCAATTGATCGGGCAGTCCGGCGCGGGTGATGAAGTTGGAAAAAATCAACGCGCCGATGACGACGATAAACAGCGAGGCGGTGGTTTGGGTGGTTTCTATCAATACCTCGCAGCCAATTCTCCAGGTCAGGGAACGCCGAAACAAGGCAATAAAAAAAGCGCCGGCGGCACCAACACCGGCGGCTTCGGTGGGCGTGAATATGCCGCCGTAGATCCCCCCCAAGACGATGATGAAGAGCAACAGCGTGCCCCACACGCCCTTGAGCGCCGCGACTCTTTCGCGTGCGTTCGTCCTGTCACCTTTGGGGCCCGCTTCGGGGTTGCGCCACACCGTCCAAGCGACCGCGCAGAGATACAGCAAAACACCCAGCGCTCCGGGTAAAAAACCGGCCGCGAATAATTCGCGGATGCTCTGCTGGGTCATAATGCCGTAAATCACCAGAATCACGCTGGGCGGAATCAGTATGCCGAGGGTGCCGCCGGCGGCGATGGATGCGGCCGCCAGCGCATCGCTGTAACCATATCTTCGCATCGGCGGCATGGAAATTTTCGACATGGTGGCGACGGTCGCCAGGCTTGAACCGCAGATCGCCGAGAACGCGCCGCAGGCGACCACGGTGGCCATCGACAGGCCGCCGCGAAAGTGCCCCAGAAAAGTATAGGATGCGGTGTACAATTCTTTGGACAGCCCGGAGCGCGTGACCAGATTTCCCATCAGGATAAAGAGCGGGATAACCGAGAGGCTGTATTCCTGGGAGGTGTCGATGATGCGCCGTGACGCCATCGACAGCGAAGACACCCAGTTGTAGTCGTTCAGAATGGCGAAGCCGAAAAAACCGACGAATGCCATCGCAAAGCCAATCGGCACCCGCGCAAAAATCAGCGTCAGCAGGATGAGGAAACCGAGGACGGAAGTATCCACGCCGGTTCACTCCGCGGGCTTGGTTGATGCCGTGTCCGCCGTAGTTTTGACGACCGCATAGATGCCGACGGTGATCAACATAAAGGCGGTCAACCAGCACATGGCGCCGAAAAAATAAATCATCCAGCCGACCGGAATAGCCAGAAATTCGGTGACTTCGCCGTAGCTCAGCGAGCGCTCGGCCAGGGTGATGATTCGGTCACCGATGAAGACCAGACCGACGGCTATGCAAACATGAAAAACCACGGTGCGAATTTTGTGCGCCGTGGGTGAAACAAACCGGTCGAGTATGTCAACCACCACGTGCTCGTTGCGCCAGGAGATGAGCGGAAAGGCGGAAAAAACCACCATGCCGACCGCCAATTCGGTCAGCTCGGTGGAGCCGGTGAGCGGCTTGTTGAACAAGTAGCGGCCAAATACATCCGTGCAGGTGATGACCGTCAGCGCGAATAGCGCGACCGCCGAAGCCGCTTCCAGCAACAAAACCAGCAGGCGGACCGGCCATTTTTCAACGCGGTGATTCACAATTTTTCCCGGACACTCATCCACTCATCCGGCCGGCCGCCGGGCGGTTACAAAGAACGCGCTATCGCGCGCAACTCCTGCAACGCCGCCTTGGCGTCAATGCCCCGGTCTTTAACATCCTGCAACCACGCCGCTTCAATGCCGCCGGTGCGCCGGTTGAAGTCAGCAATGATCCGGTCGTCGGCGTCCATAATCGTATTGCCGTAAGCGCGGGCGTCCTGTTCGCCCACGGCGCTGTCGGCGCCCCAGAATTTGCCCGCCATGCCGGAAAGCCGCTCGCCGGAAACAGACAGGATGGCATCGCGGTCTTGCTTGCTCAGTTTTGCCATAAAGCCTTCGTTTAGGAAAATCCCGAAACTGCCGAGATACATGCCGTTGGGAAATTTAAGCGTGAACGGCGCGACCTCTTTCAGTTTCTGGGTGCGCTTTTCACCCATCGGCATAAATACGCCGTCGGCAACGCCTTGCGACAGGATTTCATACACTTTCGAGCCCGGCGCGGCAACGCCCTTTACCCCCATGCTGTTGGCGATGTCGGTTTGCACTCCGCCGCCGATGCGGATTTTTTTGCCTTTCATTTCGCTGAGCCCGGAAATCGGCTCGCGCAAATGTATTTGGCCGGGACCGTGCGTGAACAGCGCCGCCAGTATCACGCCCTTGTGTTCGCCGGCGGTGGCAAGGTATTTTTCATTGATGCGCCAATGCGCGATCGATGCGGCTTCCGCCCCGGCGCCGAGGTTCGGCAGTTCAACGATTTTGGTCAGTTTGAAGCGCCCTGGAAAGTAGCCGTGAAAAGTCCAGGCCGCGTCAAACACGCCGTCCTGAACCGAATCAAGCAGCGACTTGGGGTGCCCGCCGGGATATTCGATGGCGATTTTCACACGCCCTTCGGTGGCCTCTTCAATCCACTTTCCCCAGGTCGGCAACACGTCGGCGTTCATGGTGTGCTTGGTCGGCAGCCAGGAGCCGACCCGCATGACGGTTTCAGCGATCGATTGAGCGGGTGTCAGCGCAACAAGTAAAGCGGCGGCCAAACTCATCGCAAGTTGGTTGGGTTTGTACATGGGTGGTTCCTCAAGGTGATGTTGAATATCAGGGTATAAAAAACGATGCGTGATCATTTTGGCGAAATTGTACGACAAATTCCGGCGAGTGGGGTAGGCGCCGCCCATCAGCGCTCGGCCTTCACCGGATTGGAAAGTATGCCAATACCGCTGATCTCGACCTCGCAGAGGTCGCTGTCGCGCATCCACAGCGGCGGGGTGCGCTTCGCCCCCACGCCGCCCGGCGTGCCCGAGACGATCACGTCGCCGGGCAGTACCGGCAGGATCGTCGAAAGGTAGGCGATCAACCGCGGTACCGGGTTGATCATCAAGTTGAGCGTGGTTTTCTGAACGCTTCGGCCGTTTAACCGCGTCTCCAGCGCCAGCGCCGACGGGTCGGGGATTTCGTCCGCCGTCACCATCCACGGGCCGAAAGCGCCGGTGCCGGCGAAATTTTTACCGGGCAGAAACTGGTGGGTATGCTTCTGCCAGTCGCGCACCGAGGCGTCGTTGTAGCAGGCGTAGCCGGCGACGTAATCAAGCGCGTTTTCTTCGGGGATGCGGCGGCCCTCTTTTCCGATGATAACGGCGAGTTCGCCTTCATAGTCGAATTCATCCGATTCCAACGGTTTGATGAGCGGTGCGCCGTGGCCAATCTGGCTACCGGCATAGCGCGGGAAAAGAACCGGGTGAACCGTGACGGTGCGCCCGGTTTCACGTATGTGGTCGTGGTAGTTCAGCCCCACGCAGACGATCTTGTCGGGGTTCGGGATGACCGGGTCAAAGGCGATATCGGTCATCGCAAAATCAGCCACCGCCTCACTCAGGGCGCCGGCATGCGCTTTTTCAATGCCGCCCGCAGCCAGAAAGTCCCGTAGCATCGGCGCCTCCGGAAAGCGGCGGCGAAGATCAACGATTCCCGTCGCGGTGATGATGCCATAGCGGCCGTGCCGCCGGCACGATAGGAGCAAAGTTTCATTGGTTTGGACCATTCGTGGGTTGAGAAAGAGGAGAAGGAAATGCCGTTGCAACCAGGGCCGCGAGACCAGCGTGATCGTTGGCGGTGCCATGGATGTATCGGTCGGGGCGCAGGAGCGCCACGCCCACCCCAAAGCGCCGAAGTTCGACGCAAGCACCCGGCGCTTCGCCGGTCGTCACAAGCGCGAGTCCTCCGGGTGGCCGGATGCCGCGGGCAAGCGCCGCATCGGCCACCAAAACCGGCGCATAGCCGGTGACCGTATCCATCAACCGCCCGTCGGTCATGCGCGGCTGACCGAACAGGCGACCGGCGTGTTCGCCCCGGCTAATTCCGGGGCCGAGGGGCGGCGCAATGGATTCCATTCGAGCCGAGCCGTCGGGCCGGGGAAAGGCGGAGTGCAAGGCTTGCTCGCCGGCGCAAGTGTTGATCAAGCCGCCGAGGCGCACCGCCGTGGTGATGTATTCGCGCGCATTGGGGTAACGTTCCGACTGATAAGTATTGAGCAATGTGTCTGCATCCATAACCCTTCCCCGCACCACCAAAGCAAGTTTCCACGCAAGGTTTGCCACATCGCGTATACCCGCGCACATACCCTGACCCATGAAAGGCGGCGTTTGATGGGCGGCATCACCGGCGAGAAGCAGGCGTCCGCGACGCCAGTCTTGGGCGATTAACGAATGAAAAGTATACACGACCGCGCGTTCCAGTTCCGCTTCTTCCGGTTTGAGCCAGGGAGCCAGCAGTTTCCAGACCGCGGGCGCCGAAGCAATTTGGGTCGAATCCTCCCCCGGCAACACGGTGATTTCCCAGCGGCGGCGGTTGGCGGGGCCGCGCACATAGGTGGCCGGCCGGGCCGGGTTGCAATACTGGATGGAATAATCGCCCAATTCCGGCTTGTCGCGCTTGAGTAGTGCATCGATCACCAGCCAGCGCTCGTGGAAGCCATAGTCCTCCATCTCCGTCTCAATCAACCCGCGCACAAACGAGCGGGCGCCGTCACAACCGACGATGTAATTTGCACACACAGAGTGAGCGCGCCCCGTGCGCATATCCTCGTACCGCAAGCGGACGTGGGTGTCGCGGTCTTCGATGAGGGATGCCTCGCAGTGGGTGCGCACGGTCACGCTTGACCGCCCCGCCATGGCATCGCGCAAAACCCTTTCGAGGTCGGGCTGGTGGAAGCGGTAACTGGCGTGCCAACCGTGACGCCCCACTTCCCCGGCACGCGGCCAATCGAGCAGTAACTTGCCGGCGGTGTCAACAAAGCGCATCCCGGGATTGATGCGAACCAGCGGCGAAAGCGCGTCCGCCAAGCCGATGGCTTGAAAGGTGCGCATGACTTCATCGTCGAAATGCACCGCACGGGGCAACCGATAGATGGCGTCTTCGCGCTCAAGGATTAGCGTATTGACACCGCATAGTCCGAGCAAATGCCCGAGCGTTGCGCCCACCGGGCCATAGCCCACGATGGCGACTTCAAACGCTTCTTCTTGAGTGGCCGTCATAGTCGGGCGTTGCGTTTTTTAGCTTTTGCTAAAGGCGGTCCGGGCTCGTGCGCTCGCTTTGTGAGTTCGCCGTAAAGCCACGGGCATTCAATCACCGCAGGCGCGCGCTTGCCCCTGGCGGCGGCGCTGAGACGCATATCGCGCAAGTGTTTGCGCCCGCCTTCCTCGCTCAGATAGAGCCGTTCATGTCCCCAGAAACTGGGGCCATCGAAGGTTTCGTGAGGCACCCAAGTCGCGGGGTCGATCACGCGCCCGCCCCAGCCGCTTTCGACAAAAAAACCGGAGGGCGAATGGGCGTAGTATGACAGCATGTAATCGTTGGTGTGCCGTCCCAGCGTATAGGCCACGCATCTCTCCCGTTGCCGGGCAATATCATAGCCCTGGCCGACATCATCGAGATTTGCAAACTCAACCATAAAATGGTGGAAACCGGCCTTGCCCGAACCAACCATGGCAAAACTGTGATGACGCCCGTTGACGTGGAAGAAGTAGAGTGGATAAGGAGTCAGCCCATAATCCGATACACGGAAGTCAAGCAGGTCACGGTAGAAGGGCAGCAATGCGTGGGTATCACGGACATGCAAGACGGCATGACCCATGCCCAGAGGCCCGGTATTGAACCCGGCGATTGGGCGGCCGGGCACGAAAGGGGCGTCGGTCAGCATGGGACGGCAAAACAACTCGATTCGGTTTCCATCCGGGTCGTCAAAAAAGATCAGGTCTTCGACAAACCGCCGGTCGGCGTGTTCGCGGCTGCCTTGTTGCACCGACACATTCGCCCGGTCAAGCCGTGCGGCATAGTTCACAAGGTCGGCTTTGTCCTCCAATTCCCAGCCCATGAAAGCGAGCGTTTCCCCCGCCCCCGGCTCGTCCACCACCACCAGGCGCTGCTTGTGGTCGTCCATGCGAAAGGCGAGTTGGCGTGCGCCGTGGCTGACTTGTTGCATTCCGAGCAATCGGGTGGCGAAGTCTGACCAGTGGTCTGGTTTGTCGGAGCGTATTCCGAGGTATCCGAGGGCGCAGATTGCCATGGCGGCTCTGGGGGCTAAGGCGTTATGCCGGGTTTTGGTTGTGGGGTTGGGTGGACCAGGATGAGGTGGCTCAGTAGCGCCAGCAATCCCATCAGCGCGATGACCGCTGACATGGGGACGGGGGTGTGGTTGTAGGTGTGGCCGACGGCGATGCCGACCAGCGCGGCGACCGTCATTTGGATAAATCCGAACAGGCCCGAAGCGGTGCCGGCCATGTGCGGGTAGGCGGCCAGCGCGCCGGTTAGGGATTGGGGCATGATCAGGCCGAGGCCGACCATGTAGATAATCATCGGCAGGATGACCGTCGGTACCCCGCTCGCGATCGCCGGCAAGCCCGGTAGTTGCGGCGCGGCGATGGAGCACGCCAGCATCGCGCCGCCGCCGAGCAGGGTGGTTGCGCCGCCGTAACGGATTAGCGGGTTATGGCCTTTGGCGATGCTGAACTTTCCGGCAATCAAGGTGCCGGCGACGTAGCCGACCACCACCAGTAGAAATAGTAGGCCGTAGTGCTGTTCGGCGACTCCATAGTATTCGATCACGACGAATGACGACCCGGACAAAAACGCAAACAGGCCGCCGTAGGCAAACGTGCAACTCAGGCAATAGCCGAGGTAGCGCCGATCGCCAAGCAGGACCGCGAAGTCATCGCGCATGGACGAGAAGGATGTCGCGCGGCGGTGTTCGACCGGCGCCGACTCGGGCACCTTGAAATGGAACAACGCAACGCAGGCGACGCCATACACCGCGAGCACCCAGAAAACGTACTGCCAGCCGAGATGGACGCTGATATAGCCGCCGGCCACGGGTGCCAGCGCCGGCGCCAGGGCCATGGCGGTGCCGATATGAGACAGCACCTTGCCGGAATTGACCGGGCCGTGAATGTCGCGCACGATCGCGCGCCCGAGCACGGGCCCGACCGTGCCGCCCAGCGCCTGAAAGAAGCGCAGCACGATGAACGCGTTGATGTCGGTGACCAGCGCGCATCCCGTCGTGGCGGCCAGGAAGATGGCCATGCCCCACAAGAACACCACCTTGCGCCCGAAGCGGTCCGACAGCGGCCCGTAAATCAACTGCGCCAGCGCAAAACCGACCAGGAAGATGCTCAGGCTGAGTTGTGTTGCGGCGACGGTGGTGTTGAGCTCCTCGGTCAGGCGCGGCAGGGCCGGCAAATACATGTCCGTTGACATGGGTCCGAGCGCAACCAGGGCCGCCAAAATCAGGGTGGTCTTGAATGAGTCGGCTTTCAGCATGGCGCGTTTTGCCGCCGGCGTGCGCGGTTGTTTCGGCGCGCCGCCACCTTATGATGCCGCCAACGACGGGCCGGCGCGGGCCAGTTGGCGGCCTTTTTTGTTGTCTTCGTAGCGTTTGAAGTTTTCCACGAACAGGGCGGCGAGGCGTTGGGCTTTGGTGGTCCATTCGTTGGGGTCGGTGTGGGTGGTTCGGGGGTCGAGGATGCGGTTGTCTACGCCGGGCAGGGTGGTTGGGATTTCGAGGTTGAAGTGGGGGATGATGGCGGTCTCGGCGTCTTCGAATGCGCCGTCCAGCACGGCGCTGATGATGGCGCGGGTGTCGGCGATGGAGATTCGCTCGCCGGCGCCGTTCCAGCCGGTGTTGACGAGGTAGGCGCGCGCATTTGCCGCGCGCATTTTCTTCGCCAGTTGGTGGCTATATTGGGTCGGGTGCAGGCTCAAAAACGCCGCGCCGAAGCACGCCGAAAACGCCGGGGTCGGCTGGTTGACGCCGCGCTCGGTGCCCGCGAGTTTGGCGGTAAAGCCCGACAGAAAATAATACTCGGCCTGCGCCGGCGTCAGCCCGGAAACCGGCGGCAGCACGCCGTATGCGTCGGCGGAAAGGAAGAACACTTTGCCGGCGTGTCCCGCGCGCGACACCGGTTTGACGATGTTGTCGATGTGATAAATCGGGTATGAGACGCGGGTGTTTTCGGTCTTGGAGGCGTCGTTGTAATCGACCTCGCCGTCGGCGCGCACGGTCACGTTTTCAAGCAGCGCATCGCGCCTGATGGCGTTGTAAATGTCCGGCTCGGCTTGCGCGCTCAGGCGAATGGTCTTGGCGTAGCAGCCGCCTTCAAAGTTGAAAATTCCGTCGTCGTCCCAGCCGTGTTCGTCGTCGCCGATCAAGCGGCGGCGGGGGTCGGTTGACAGCGTGGTTTTGCCGGTGCCGGACAAGCCGAAAAAGATGGCGGTGTCGCCGCCCGCCCCGACGTTGGCGGCGCAGTGCATGGACGCCATTCCGCGCAACGGCAGCAGGTAGTTCATCACCGAAAACAAGCCCTTTTTCATCTCGCCGCCATACCAACTTCCGCCGATTAACTGCATCTTTTCGGTGAGGTTGAAGGCGATGAAATTTTCCGAATTGAGCCCCATCGCTTGCCACTGCGGGTTGACCGTCTTGGCGCCGTTCATGACCACGAAGTCCGGCTCAAAGTTCGCCAACTCGTCGGCGGATGGGCGGATGAACATGTTCTTGACGAAGTGCGCCTGCCACGCCACTTCCATGATGAAGCGCACGCTCAGGCGGGTGTCGGGATTGGCGCCGCAGAAGCCGTCAACCACGAACACGCGCTTGCCGCCGAGTTGCCCGGCGACGCGTTGTTTGAGTTGCCGCCAGTGCGCCACGCTGAGCGGCTTGTTGTCGTTTCCGCCCTGCTCCGCCCACCAGAAAGTGTCGCGGGTGGTGTCGTCGCGCACGATGTATTTGTCCCTCGGCGAGCGCCCGGTAAAGACGCCGGTGTTGACCGCGACCGCGCCGCTGGCGGTGACCGCGCCGCGCTCAAAACCCGTCAAGTCGTCGCGGGTTTCTTCGCGGTATAGCAGGTCGTAGTCCGGGTTGTGAATGACCTCGGTGACCCGGTTGATGCCGTAGCGGCTGAGATCGAGAGCGGCGCCCATTCGACGGATTCAGTAATGGTAAAATGTGCCGCGTAGTGTAATTTGTTTTATCATTCTATGACAGGGCGGCGCGGGATATTTCACTGCAGTCGCCAGCGGCATTTCGGCGCGTTGAGTTGAGGTGATATGGTCACGAGACCCCCGATGAGCAAAAGCCCGGCGCTGGCGGGTTGCCCGATTTGTAACGCCCGGCTGGCGCTGTCCGGCGAGCCGGTCAAAGGCGAGTTGTTGGAATGCGACGGTTGCGGAATCGAGTTGGAAGTGGTCGGCCTCGGTCCGGTCGAACTGCGGGAGACGCCGAAAGCGGAAGCCGAATGGGATGACCACGGTGGCGGTGGCGATGACGACTAAGACTAACTAAGACTAAAACGACTGAGCGCGCACGCTCACAAACACAACAACCGCCACTCCTTGTTGACAAATCCAAAAATCGGCGCGAACTTGATTTTGTAGCCCATCTTTTTGCAGCCGTTAATCCAGTAGCCGAGATACAACCAGTCGAGCCGCATGCTGTTGACGTAGTCGATTTGTTTCATAATCGCATACGTGCCGAGGCTGCGGGCTTGAAGTTTCGGGTCGAAGAAAGTATACACCGCCGACATGCCGTCATCGGTCAGGTCGCACACCGACACCGTCGCCAGTTTGCCGTTCAAGCGGTGCTCAATGAACACGGTCTCGACGGTCGATTCCACCATAAACTCCCGGTACAGTTTGGGGTCGGAATGGTCCATCAAGTCGCCGCTGTGCCGCCACGCCTGATAGCGGCAGTAGAGGTCGAAGTGCTCGTCGTTGAAAGTCGCCGGCGTCATGCTGGTGGCGAGGTCGCTGTTGCGGCTATATGTTCGGCGTTGCGCGCGGTTGGGGCGGTATTCCGCCGCCGGGATGCGCACCGAGATGCAGGCGTTGCAGTTGCGGCAGTGGGGGCGGAAGATGCTGTCGCCGCTGCGGCGAAAACCGGCTTTGAGCAGCGTGTTGAAGAGCGCGTTGTTGACCGGATGCCTCGGGTCGAGCATCACCGTGGCGGCGGTTTCCGGCTCGATATACGGGCACGGATGCGGCGCCGAAAGATACAGCCGCGGTTGGCGGGATTGAATGCTCATACGCTCTTTGCGCGCGCCCAGTCGCCCGGTTTGCCGGGGTGGTTCAGCGCGGATTGCAAGCGTTTGATAAAGGCGGCGCGCGCGATTTCTTCCGCGCCGAGGCTCAGCAAATGCGGCGAACACACCTGGCAGTCAATCAGGCGAAAATCCCAGCGCAGCAGTTGTTGGATGAGCATCGCGAGCGCCGCTTTGGAGGCGTCGGTCACCCGGCTGAACATGCTTTCGCCGAAAAACACGCCGCCGAGCGCGAGGCCATAGAGCCCGCCGACGAGCCGCCCGCGCTGCCAGATTTCCGCCGAATGGGCGACGCCGCTGCGGTGCAAGCCGGTGTAGGCGCGCGCCATATCGGCGGTTATCCAGGTGCCGCCGCCACCGCCGTTGCCGCCACCACCGCCGCCACCGCCGCCGCCGCCACCGTCACGCGGCGCCGCGCATTCGGCGAGCACGCGGGCGAAGGCGGTGTCCAGGGTGAAGTCAAAACCGCTTCGCCGAATGGATTTTTTGAGGCTGCGAGACGGCATAAACTTCTCCGGAAAAATCACGCAACGGGGGTCCGGCGACCACCACAGAATCGGCTCGCCCCGACCATACCAGGGGAAGATTCCGCTGCGGTAGGCGGCGAGCAAGCGCGCCTCGCTGAGGTCGCCGCCGACCGCCAGCAAGCCCTCTCGGGTGGCCGCTTCGAGCGGGGGGAAGTCTGCGATGGACCGGCGCGTTTGAAGCATGCCGGTAACATACCGACTTGCCCGGCTAATGTAAAATCGGAGCCTTTTCCAACGGAACATGAGCCTGAAAAATTGTCGTCATTCCAGCGGCAGATGAGCCTGAAAGGGGTGGTTTTGGGATTATCGGGGGATGATGATCGTGAAACTGCATTCCAAACGCTTACACTCCGTGGACGAGATTCGCGCCTTTTTGGCCGGCTCGCGCCCGCTTGATTTTGAAATCCCGGCGCGCGCCGATGCTTATCGGTGGGTTGAATGCTCGCTGCGCCAACTGCGCTACCGGCACTTAAGCAAAGCCGACAAGGGGCTGGTGAGGCGCTATTTGCGCAAGGTCACCGGCCGCTCGCGCGCGCAGATTACCCGCCTGATCACCCAGTTTATCCGCAGCGGGCGCATCCGCGACCGGCGCGGCAAGCCGGTGAATGCGTTCCGGCGGCGCTATTTGCCGGCGGATGTGGCGCTGCTGGCGGAGGTGGATACGCTGCACTCTACGCTGTCCGGCCCAGCCACGCGCAAACTCTGCGAGCGCGCTTACCATATTTACGGCGATGCGCGCTTTGAGCGCCTGGCGGGCATCTCCAACGGACACTTGTATAACCTGCGCAAGTCGCCGCCCTACCAGCGCCGCCGGCGCACCTTCACCAAAACCCGCCCGCGCACTATTCCCATCGGCGAGCGCCGCAAGCCGCAACCCGAAGGACAGCCCGGCTTTGTGCGCGTCGACAGCGTCCATCAGGGCGATTTGGACGGCATCAAAGGGATTTATCACATCAACGCCGTCGATGAAATCACGCAAATGCAGGTGGTCGTCAGCGTGGCCGTCATCAGCGAGCATTTCCTCATCCCAGCCCTCGAGCAACTGCTGCAGACCTTTCCGTTCGTTATCCGCGGCTTCCACTCCGACAACGGCTCCGAATACATCAACCACCGCGTCGCCCGACTGCTGCAAAAACTCCACATCGAACTCACCAAATCGCGCTCGCGGCAGACCAACGACAACGCCTTGGTAGAAGGCAAAAACGGCTCCACCGTGCGCAAACACTTGGGCTATAGCCATATCCCCAAACGCTTCGCGCCGCAAGTCAATCACTTCGCACTCAACTACCTAACCCCCTACATCAACTTCCACCGACCTTGCTGGTTCCCCGAAGAAACCCTCGACGCCAAGGGCAAACGCCGCATCCGCTACCCCTACGAGCGCATGATGACGCCCTACGAAAAACTCAAATCCCTGCCGCATGCCGCACAATACTTAAAACCCGGCATCACCTTCCAAATACTTGATGACATCGCCAACCAATGCAGCGATAATCAAGCCGCCAAACGCATGAACCGCGCCCGGCAACGACTATTCAAACAACTCAACTCAACCTAAAAAACCACCGCCTAACAGACTCACCGACTGACCGACTCATTCAGGCTCATATCTGAATTGGAAAATACTATCGGCGCATGCGCGTTCTCGGCATTGAAACTTCCTGCGACGACACCGCCGCCGCGATTTACGACAGCGACGCCGGACTGCTGGCGCACAACCTGGCGACGCAAATCGAGGTGCACAAACCGTACGGCGGCGTGGTGCCGGAGTTGGCGGCGCGCGACCACATCAAAACATTGCTGCCGTTGATCGACCACTTGCTCAACGCGCCGCGCAACGACGGCGCGACGCCGGATGCGGTCGCTTACACCGCCGGTCCGGGTCTCGCCGGCGCGCTGTTGGTGGGCGCGTCGGTGGGCGCGAGTTTGGCGCAGTCGTGGGGCGTGCCGGCGGTGGCGGTGCACCACATGGAGGGGCACTTGCTGGCGCCGATGTTGGAGCCTGAGCCGCCCGACGCGCCGATGCTGGCGTTGCTCGTTTCGGGGGGGCATACGATGCTGGTGGATGTCGAGGCGATTGGCGCGTATCGCATTCTCGGGCAGTCGCTGGACGACGCCGCCGGCGAAGCCTTCGACAAGACCGCCAAACTGCTGGGGCTTGGCTTTCCCGGCGGTCCCGCCATCGCCCGCGCCGCGCTGGATGGCAAGCCGGGGCGTTTCACTCTGCCGCGCCCGATGACCAACCGCGCCGGGCTGGACTTCAGTTTCAGCGGGCTCAAAACCCAGGTGCGAACGACCGCGTCCCAGCAGCCGCTCGACCGGCAGACCATCGCCGACATTGCCCTCGCCTTTGAGGTCGCGGTGGTCGAGACGCTGGTCATCAAGTGCCTGCGCGCGCTCGCGCAAACGCGGCGCAAGCGGCTGGTCATCTCCGGCGGGGTCGGCGCCAATGCGCGCTTGCGCGAGCGGCTGCGCGAGGCCGCCGGCGGCTTGGGAGTCGAGGTGTTTCATCCGCGCCCGGAACTGTGCACCGACAACGGCGCGATGATTGCGTATGCCGGTTATCTCAGGGCGTCGGGGCAACTGCCGATGCCGCAAACGAATTCACGCGGCGGTGAATTTGAAGTGCGCCCGCGCTGGAGTTTGGAGGATATTTAACCGGCGCGCATTAGTCACCGGCGCAGGCGTATTTTGCTTTCCTCGCCGTCGCGCAAGCGGCGGAGATTTTCGCGGTGCCGCCAGAACAACAACGCGACCATCGCCAGCGACATCGCAAAATACCCCGGCGCGGGCAGCAGCCATAACACCAGCCACGGCGCGGTGGCGGCGGTGAGCAGCGCGGCCACGGAGGAGTAGCGAAAAAGCAGCGCGCCGCTCAGCCACACCCCCAGCAACAGCGCGCTCAGCGCGGCGCTCAATCCGACAAACACGCCGGCGGCGGTGGCGACGCCCTTGCCGCCCTTGAAGCCGAAAAACAGCGGATACAAATGCCCGAGAAACGCGCCGATGCCGGCGAGCGCGATAATCACCGAATCGTCGCTGAGCGCGCCCGCCACCGCCACCGGAATCAACCCCTTGAGCGTGTCGCCGGCGACGGTGATGGCGGCGGCTTTTTTGCCGCCGATTCGCAATACATTGGTCGCGCCCGGATTGTTCGAGCCGACCGAGCGCGGGTCCGGCAACCGCATCGCCCGGCACACCACGACGGCGCAGGAAATCGAGCCGAACAGGTAGGCGAGCAACGGCAGCGACAGTGTCAGCATTGGATATTGCTTCCCGATTGCGGTAAAGTGGCGCGCACGGCGTCATACAAAGCGGTGCCACACTCGGCGCGCACACGAACGCGATTGTCAGCGCCGCACACGAACGCGATTGAATGGATATTATTTACCTTCACGGGCTCAAAGTCGACTGCGTCATCGGCGTGTGGGAGTGGGAGCGCCGCATCCGGCAGACCCTCGCCATCGACCTCGACATGGGCTTCGACATCACCCCAGCCGCGCACAGCGACGCGCTTGACGACACCTTGAGTTACAAGGATGTCTCCAAGCGCGTGTCGGCGTTTGTGCGCGAGTCCGAATTCACGCTGGTGGAAAAACTGGCGGAGCAAATCGCCGCGCTCTTGCTGAGCGAGTTTCATCTCAAATGGTGCCGCGTCAAGGTCAACAAATTCGGCGCCGTGCGCGGCGCCGGCGATGTCGGCGTGGTCATCGAGCGCGGCGAGAAGGCTTGACCGCCCGGCGAACCTGTGGTATAAAGCGCGACCTTCAACCTCAACCAGCCAGGACGATTATCATGGCGAGAGTATGCCAAGTGACCGGAAAGCGCGCCATGAGCGGCAACCACGTGTCGCACGCGCACAACAAAACGCGGCGCAAATTCCTGCCCAACCTGCACCACCGCCGCTTCTGGGTGGAGAGCGAAAATCGCTGGGTCAAACTGCGAATCTCCGCCGCCGGGCTGCGCGTCATCGACAAAAAAGGCATTGACGCGGTGCTAAGCGACATCCGCGCCGGCAACGGAGGCGACTAATCATGCGCGAAAAAATCAAACTGGTATCAAGCGCCGGCACGGGCCACTTCTACACCACTACCAAAAACAAACGCACCATGACCGGCAAAATGGAACTCAAAAAATACGACCCGGTGGTGCGTAAGCATGTGGTTTATAAGGAAGGGAAGATTAAGTAGTTGGTTGGTTGTTTTGTTTCATTCGGTGTCAGGACTGACGCGACCCCACCCCTTCGTCATTCCCCACCACTTCGTCATTCCCGCAGTCTTTTGAGCGGGAATCCCAAATACCCCGTCATTCTCGAGCGTTAGTGTCCGTTGCCGCCGCGCTTTTTCTTTTTAAGCGGCGGCTTACCGGACACTTGCGTCCTCGGGAATCTCCCTAAGACTGGCACGGGCTTCGGTAAAGTCCACGCTAGCCTTAGGGAGATTCCCGAAGGCGATGAAAAATATGGTCGCTGGCGCTCCCTATTTTTCTATCATTCGAGAATGACGGGTACTTGTTGAATTCAACTCGCCAAACATCACATCGGTGGCGCACCTTTATCACCAACACCAACCCGCTCATAAAACCGAGCCCGCAACACCAATCGCCCCGGTTGCCCATCAACGGGAAGGGTGAAGGGAGTGCGGCTGTGGGGGATGTTGTTGCTGATTATTCCTTCGCCGGCGCGTAGTCGTTGTGTCAGGATGAAGGGGGTGGCCGGGTCGGCGAGGAGGGTGGTGAGTTCGGTGTGGGCGGCGCGCACTGTGTCGGTGGGTTTCCAGTGGGCGTGGCGGCGGCGCAGGGTGAGGCGCATTTGTAGTCGCCCGTCGGCGGTGAATCCGAACACGGGACCGGTTTGTGCCGGGCGTTTTGTGCCGCCGGGCGCCGTGCCGGGGGGGATGCTCAGCACGTCGTTGGCGAACAGGCAGCCAGCCAGCGCCGGGTCTTTGTCGCGCAACAACAGATACAGGATTTCGTGGTCGAGCAATTGATTTTCACCGCCCGTGGGCGCGGCGCGGGTCGTGTGCATCGCGAAGGCGTTGATGCGTTTGCCGGGCGGGTTGTAGTAGCCGTCGGTGTGCCAGTTGAGCGCGCGGTGGGTGTAGGGAATATAGTTCTCCCGCCCTGCCGCACCGGCACCGGCATTGCCACCGCCATCGGCGCGAATCTCGCTGATGCCGGACGCGGCGGAAAACGGGTTGGTGGCGAGGCGCGCAAGCCCGACTTGCCGGCACAGGCGCTTCAGCAAGCGGTGGGGGAATTCGTCGGCGGCGGGCGTGCGGTAGAGCGCAAAGTTCATCGCCTCAACGCGCTCGCGCAACGCGGACAATTCGGCTTGCGTGAGATGCGCCGGGTCTTGAATCTCGACAAACGGCTGCGCCAGATAACGCCGGGCGCGCTCCAGTTTTTGCGCGCGCCAGCGGCGGTAGCGGACCGGGTCGTTGAGGGTGGACGGGTCGAGGAAGAGGGAAGGGTCGCCGCCGCCGCCACTGGCGGCACGGTTTGGGTTTGGCGCGGATGATGCGATGGCCGACATGTCGGCGTTATTTTAGGCGATACTGGCGGCTCAGTCAGCGCGTTAGAATGACGCTACCATAACCCGCCCGCCCATCCAACGATGCCTTCATCCCAAAACCCGCCGCCATTCCAACCTCGCACCGAGGATTACCCAGCCCGCGTCGAAGCCAGTTTTGCGCGCCAGCGAGCGATGAAAACCCTCGGGATTTCGCTCACGCGCGTCGCCGCCGGCGAAGTGGAACTCCGGCTGCCTTTTGATGCGGCGCTGACGCAGCAACACGGCTTCATCCACGCGGGCGTCATTTCAACCGCGTTGGACAGCGCTTGCGGGTATGCGGCTTTTTCGCTGATGCCCGCCGACGCCGCGGTCTTGACCGTGGAGTTCAAGGTCAACCTGCTGTCGCCGGCGGCGGGGGAATTTTTCACCTTCACCGGCGCGGTCGTCAAACCCGGCAAATCCATCACCGTCGCCCAGGGCGAAGCGCATGCATGGCGCAACGGCGAGCGCAAACTCATCGCCCAGATGACCGCCACGCTGATGACGGTCGTCGGGCGCGCGGGGATTGACGGCTGAGACGCGCCACCGAAACCGCAACCGAAACCGCGACTAAAACCTACAACCGCAAAGTCTCCTTCCGCAACCAATGCACCACCTTGACCAGCGCCGCTTCGTTGGAATGCCCCCGCTCGCGCGCCTTGTAATACACCTTCAACTGGCGGTGCGCGCTGGTGCCGCGGCGGAGGATGGTGCGCGCGTGTTTGACTTCGGCGACGCAGTCCAGCGCCTCGGCGTCTTCCGCGATGTATGCCAAAATCTCGCCGAGCAATTCGGAATAATCCACGATTGCGCCGTGGCTGAAATCGATCAAGCCGCTGTCGATGCCGTAGCGATGCGCGCGCCACCGGTTTTCTTCGAGCAGCCAGTTGGAGTATTGACGCCAGCGCTGATTGGACAGCCGCAGCCGGTACAAAAACCGCAACCAGCATTGAAACAACGCGGCGATGCAAGCCGTGTCTTTTAGCGTGGTGCACAAATCCGCGATGCGCATCTCCAGCGTCGGGTAACGCGCGCTCGGGCGCAAATCCCACCATATCTTGGTGGCGTCTTCAATCACGCCGGCGTCAACCAGCACATCGACATGCTGTTGGAAATCGGAAAACGCGTCAAACGGATGCGGCAAGCCGGTGCGCGGCATCTCGTTCCACACCGACATGCGATACGACTTCAGCCCGGTATCCATGCCGCGCCAGAACGGCGAAGAAGTGCTGAGCGCCAGCAAATGCGGCAGGATGTAACTCGCCTGATTCATCAAATCGATGCGCAGGTCGTCGTCGTCGATGCCGACATGCACATGCATGCCGCTAATCAACAAACGGCGCACCACCGCCTGCAAGTCTTCGGCGAGCGCGGCATAGCGCGCCTTGTTGGTGATTTGCTGATCCAACGCGTCGGCGAACGGATGCGTCGACGCCGCAATCACCGCCAAGTCATGCTGCGCCGCAACCTCGGCAACGGCGGCGCGCAACCCCGCCAACTCCCGCCGCGCCTCGCCGACCGACGCGCACACCGGCGTGCCGACCTCAACCTGAGATTGCAGAAACTCGGGCGAGACGGTCGCGCCCAGTTTCTTCTTCATCGCCGGCATCAACGAGCGCGGCGCCTTGCGCACAAGGTCGCCGCTGCGCGGGTCAACCAGCATATACTCCTCTTCAATGCCGACGGTAAAACTCGGGGGGTTTAGCATGCGCAACGCTCCATCGGCGCGAGCGCGCGGTTGGCGTTGTCGGGGGGATGCGGTGATAAGTGTGACACGGTGTCAGCCCGCTGGGGTCGCTTGGCTTTGCGAGTGTAAAACCCCCGCTCCGTTCAAGTCAATGCGCTAAGCGGGGGATGCGGGAATCCAGCGCATGGACAGCGGCGCGCACGGGCGCAATAAAAAGCCCGCCGGTGGGGAGCGGCGGGCTGGGGTGGCGGGGCGGTGGTGATGAGAATCATGCGGGTTTAGAGAAGATGTCTACCACCGGTTTCAGTTTTTCATCGAAAAAGTTGTTTGCATGATTAATAATGTTAACGTCGAGGTGAGTCAAAATTCCGCCAATGACGAACGCGACAATAACAACAAACCCCACCGTGAGGATAACCCAAGCAATTTTTGGCATTTCTGGGAATTTCATGAGCGTATTACCTCCAGTTCAGGTGTTGATGGTAAAAAGTCGGCGGGGTTAGTGCATTACCCGCCTAAAGCCCACCTGTGGGCATGCATATAAACCTAGTTGGGTGAACGCCGTTGTTTTCGGTTGCTTCTGGTTCAAAATAAAGGCCAGAATGTTTGTAGGCACATGCCGCATAACGGATATGAGTAGTTACCCCTCGACCACCACAGAGACTCACCTCTTCCCTTCTGCCGGGCTCGATACTTGTTAAGTATGTGTATTCAAGGCCTCCTATGCCGTTGTCGCATGTATTTCCTTTTCCTTCGGCCATGAAGTCTCCTTTATTGGTGCAACAATAACCTACCATAACTTCCTTATTGCAAGCGTTAACAAGAGAATAATACCCCCTCCCTCTTTTCTCAATTGTTACACACCGCTGAACCAAAGCCGCTTCCTGTGCCGCAAGTGCGCGGTATCGTTTCGCTTCCTGTTTCGCTTCCTCTATGGCGGCAAGTCGGGCTCGTTCTTTGCGTTCCGCTTCGGCGGCAGCCGCCGCCCGGCGTTGTTCGGCGGCGGCTTGCTCTTGTCGTCGCGCTTCTTCGGCGGCGTATTGCTCTTGCTGTCGTGTTTCTTCCGCCGCTTGTCGCTCATATTCGGCTTGTTGTGCCGCATATGCGGCGGCTTGTTGCTGTTGTCGTGCCGCTTCATTGGCTCGGCGTTGATTGCCGATGTCAACCATTGCATCAGTAAATACGTTGAGGGTATTCCGGAATTGTTGTTGTCGCCTCTCTGCCGCCTGCTGCCGCTTTGCTGCCGCCACTTCCTCGCGGAGTGCTTCCCATTTGGCCTCCTGCCTTCTTTCCTCTTCTTCCTGTTCTCTATGCCATTCGGCTATTTTTCTTTCTTCTTCGGCTTCGGCTTCTCGCTGTCTTTGTTGTGCGCTCGCGATCTCAGCAGATACAGTTGGGAATAGGTGTGCATTATCTTCTTCTTCTGCCACTTCAATGGGGGTGAGTCCCTTTTCGGTTTTCGCATTGATATCCGCACCATTTTCTATCAATAGTGCCAATATTTCGGTGACTAGATCATCCTCTTCGTCGAAATATACACTATCCGCTACTAAATGCAAAGGCGTCCAGCCGTATTTATTTTTCGCGTTCACATCCGCGCCGTTTTCTATCAACAACGCCATCATCTTATATGTCTGGACCTCGTCAGCAGATTGCGCGAATAGATGCAAAGGCGTATAGCCATATTCAGTTTTCGCGTTCACATCCGCGCCGTTTTTAATCAATAACTCGACAATATCGCCATTGCCATATATAGTGGCAACATGCAAAGGCGTCCCCTCACGTACTCTACCGGTGCCACCTTTCGCATTCACATCCGCGCCGTTTTTAATCAATAACGCGGCAATCTCGAACCCGGCAATCCCGGCGTCGCTACCTGCTGAGGCAAAATGCAAAGGCGTCCTATCATCCCAGTAATCTAATTCATTCACATCCGCGCCGTCTTCAATCAACCATTTAACGGTAGCCAAGTCACGCGCTTTTACGGCACCATGTAACCCACCTGCTAGCGCATCGGGTTCGGGTTTACTGACGCCGCCGGCTGAAAGAAGTATGCGTTTCATCTCAGGGTCAGATGTGAAGTCAATGGGGGTTTTTCTGGTCAGACTTTTCGCTTTGACATCCGCGCCGTTTTCAATCAATATCGCGGCAATATCAGTGTAGCCATTCCGACTGGCAGTATGCAAAGGCGTTTCGCCAAATTCATCTTTCGCATTCACATCTGCGCCGTTTTCAATCAATAACGCGACAATCTCGGCGTTGCCCGTTGCACAGGCGAAAACCAAAGGCGTATAGCCCCATTTATATATTTTCGAATTCACATTCGTGCCGCTGGTAATCAGTCGTTTAACGGTGGCGAGGTCGTTATGCGCGGCGGCGTTATGCAACGGCGGCAGTCCAGTCATCCAGCCCTTGTGGTCAGCCCAACCACCCGACGACAACAACAGCGTAAAACTGGCGAAGACCAGCGCCAGAAGTTTCTTGTTCATTTCACCCCTCCGGGTTGTGATTCGTTGGCAAATCCCGACGCCATCAGTGTCGGGTCGTTGTCAACCTCACAGTAAGCGGAGTGAAATTCCTGCCGATTCGCCCCGCACGGCAAGGCGCCGGGCGGCAGTAAAAACGCTGTTGTATTAAGCAGGCAACCCGACGAGGGGCTGCTTACTGAAAAGGTTGACGGGTGGGAATGTATACGATTTCCCGCCGATGTCAATCTTTTTTCGCCCACCGCCACCGAACTGCCAAATCGCCGCCGTATCAAAGCCTTCCCAGCGCCAAACCGCATAAACACAGGGATGTCGGCAAATTTCTCCCTGTCATAGTGCGCGGTTTCGGGGTGTTTACGCCAAAAACAGTGTTGTTTGCGCTAGAAACTTCACTAATAACGGGTTTGGCGGTGGGTGAGGGGCGTTAACAACGTTGTTTTTTGTGTAAACAAGCCTGTTGCCGCAAAAAACAACCCTGCCGGCGGAATTGATACAGGGCGAAATGCGTCCGGGAAGACTGTCGGTGGCGGGGGCGATTAAGTGATATAGTGCGCGCACGGCAGTACACCGCCGCCCGCCGCCCCTATACTGCGGCTAATCGCCAATGCCGGCGTCAACTTTCAACCGACAGGGAGGTCGCAATGACTGAAACTGATTACACCAAAGAATGCCTTTCCATCTGGTTCCGCCTAATGCTGACCATGGTCGCGTTGCTGGCTATCATCATCGGCGCTACAGTCGGGCGATTTATCACCCAGGCGGAGGCCGTAACGCCCGTGCCAACAGCACTACTGCCCGGCACGATGCTTGATTTCACTACTTTTGGGCTTGGCGTCAGCATCGTGTTTCTTGTGCTATTCTTCTGCTTTGCCGGGTTCACCATCCAGAACCTGCTCAAACTCAAACGTGCAACGGAGGTTTCAAATGCTTAGTTCAATCACTTGGGAAGGGGTCATGTGGATTTTTCTCCTATCCTCGCCCGCTATTGGGCTTGCCTGTTTCGCCATCGCAGGTTTCTTCTTGGGAATCAAACACCCTAAGCCCAATCCGAAAGACGCGCAACCCGCCCCAGCCCCGGACGCCTAACCGCGCCACCAACACCCCCGTTAGTTTTGCGGCTAAGTTGTGTTGGAGTGCGCGCACGGCGCAAAACCCGCGCTATACTCATCCACCCCTCCGCCGGTGGACTGACGCCGTGGCAAACATCATTGACGAACTGCTGACTGAGCGCGGCGTGTTGTTGGCGGACGGCGCGACCGGCTCTAACTTGTTTGATGTCGGCTTGCAAACCGGCGACTCGCCGGAGTTGTGGAACGCGCTTCATCCGGAGCGCATCGCGCGGCAGTATCAGACCTTTATCGACGCCGGCTCCGACATCATCCTGACCAACACCTTTGGCGGCACGCGCCACCGGTTGAAACTTCACGGCGTTGACACTGAGGCGCGCGTGGCGGAGTTGAACCGCGCCGGCGCGCGCATCGCCCGCGAGTTGGCGGACAAAGCCGGGCGCAAAATCATCGTTGGCGGGTCGATGGGTCCGAGCGGCGAAATCATGCAACCCCTCGGCGCGTTGAGCCACGCCGACGCCGCCGATGCGTTCGAGGCGCAGGCGCGGGCGTTGGAAGCCGGCGGGGCGGATGTGTTTTGGATTGAGACGATGTCATCGCGCGAAGAGGTGCGGGCGGCGGTTGACGGCGCCGCGCGCGCCAACTTGCCCATCGTCGCCACCTTCAGCGTGGACACCAACGGGCGCACGATGATGGGGCTGGCGCCGGCGGACATCGTGGCGCTCAGTTATCGAATGGAGCGCGTGCCCGACGCCATCGGCGCCAACTGCGGCGTCGGCGCTTCCGAACTCATCGCCGCCACCATCAACATGCAACACGCGAGCGCGCAGCAAAACGTCGAGCCGGTCATCGTCGCCAAAGCGAACTGCGGTGTGCCGGCGTATGTTGACGGCAAAATCGTATACAGCGGCAACGCGCGAATTATGTCGGAGTATGCGTGCTTGGCGGTCGATGCCGGCGCGAAAATCATCGGCGGCTGCTGCGGCACGACACCGGCGCACATCACGGCGATGCGCGCCGCGCTGGACCAACACCAACGGCGCCCCGTGCCTACGCTTGAGGTGATTGAAAGCAAACTCGGCGAGGTGTCCGCCGGCGCGAAAGCGCAGTTGCGCGGGGAGATGAGCATCGCCGCCGGGGCGCTCGGTGGGGCGGGTGGGCGGCGGCGGTCTAAGCGGCGGGGTGGTGGGCGCTGATGCCGCCGTGCGCTTAGGCGAGTGCGCGAACTGAGGCTTCCAACGTGCCGACGTTGATGACGGACAAATACGCCGGCGGGTTGTCCGCGCCGCGGCCCATTTTTTTGACGATGCCTTCCAGCGCCGGGCGCCTATCCGCGGGCGTCTCTCCCTTGCCCAGCCCGCCGCCGAACTCGATTAGCAAGTCCGCGCCGGCGGCGATGACGCACGTCAGGTTGGCGTGCCACATCACGGGGTTGAACAACTGCAAAAACAGGCGCGACTTGAGCGAGTCGATGTCCGCCGTGTGAAAATCGCCGCTGAAGTTTGACAACACGTCGAAGCGCGGCGGCGCGAACTCGGCGCGCTCCAGCGGGTCGCGGAAGCGGGTCGCGGCGTCAATCATGTGGTAGGTGTGAAACGCCCCTTCGGTTTTCAGGCGCGTGCTGCGCTTGCGCGGAAAGCGCGCCGCCATGCTACGCAGTAGCGCATCCAAGTCTTCGGCGTCGCCGCCGACCACGTTTTGCTCCGGCAGATTGCACGCGGCGACTCCGCAGTAGTGTTGCGCGGCGAGTTCGGCGGCGGAGTCGAAGTCAATCATCAACGCTTCCATCTCGCCGCGCCCGTATTCGCCCATCAATTCGCCGCGCGTCTTCACCAACCGCAACGCCTCGCCAAAAGACAACGCCCCGGCGCTGACCAGCGCGCAGTATTCGCCAAGGCTATGCCCGACTGCCATCGCCGGCGTGACCGGTGTGGCTTCATCCGTCTGCAAGGTGAACGCGCGCAAGCAAGCAATCGAATGCGTCAACAACAACGGCTGAGTGTGCCGCGTCAGGTTAATCACATCGGCGGGCGCATTGAACGACATCTCGGCAATGTCATAACCGAGCGCATCCCCCGCCTCGGCATACGTCTCCCGCACCACCGCAAACCGCGCATACAAATCCGCCCCCATCCCGCAATACTGCGCCCCCTGACCCGGAAACAGGTAAGCCGTTTTTTGATAGGTGGGCATGGTATTTATGGCGGCTTTATGACAATGGGGCGCGTTGGCGTGATTATACAACACGGCTTGCGCCGGCGCGGGGGAATGGTAAAGGGCGGGCGGTTCGGTATACTTTGCCAGCGCAAACCTTTATCGCAGACTTGCGGTTTTCACCGCCGCGCTCAAACTTAAACCCTATGCGACAATTCGACCGCATCTACCGGCTCTATCAAGTCATCCGCGCGCGCCGGCATCCGGTGGCGATGGCGGTGTTGCGCGAGCGGTTGGAGTGCTCCGAGTCCACCGTCAAGCGCGCCATTCGGGATTTGCGCGTGTTGGATGCGCCGTTGGAATACGACGCCGAGCGCCGCGGCTATTACTTCGACGACCGCGACCGCGAGGGCGGGCGGTATGAGTTGCCGGGGCTGTGGTTTAACGACCGCGAGTTGCACGGGTTGCTGGTGATACACGAGGTGTTGCACGAGTTGCACAGCGACTTGTTGGAGACTCATCTCGCGCCGTTGCGCGCACGCATTCAGGCGTTGCTGGCGAGCGGCGCGCCGGGCGGCGGCGAACTGAGGCGGCGCGTGCGCGTACCGAGCATCGGCGCACGGCGGGTGGACGGCGATGTGTTCCGCGCGGTGTCGTCGGCGTTGTTTTTGCGCCGCCGGCTGCGCGTCGCCTACCACGCGCGCGCGGGCGGCGCACGCACCGAGCGCACGCTGTCGCCGCAACGCCTCGTCTATTACCGCAACAACTGGTATCTGGATGCGTGGTGCCACCTGCGCCGCGGCTTGCGCAGTTTTTCGCTCGACCGCATTCGCGCGCACACAACCCTAGCCACCGCGGCGCGCGAGGTCGGCGACCGGCAACTGGACGCTTTGGTGCGCGGCTCCTACGGCATCTTCGCCGGCAAACCGCGCCACCTCGCCCGCATTCGTTTCAGCGCATCGGCGGCGGCCTGGGTGGCGGCGGAAAAATGGCATCCCAACCAACACGGCACGCCCTCCAACGATGGCGGCTACGAACTAGAAATCCCCTACGACAACCCGCTCGAACTCGTCATGGACATTTTGCGCCACGGTCCCGAAGCCGAAGTACTCGCCCCGCCTGAGTTGCGCGACTTGGTGCGTGAACGTTTGGATGCGGCGTGTAGAAATTATTTGCGTAAAAAAGGGGAACTATAGACATCAAGACGCTTTTCATTGTGAGCCTGCTATTCCGGATTTGTCACCGCCACTGGGAAATCTGTTGCCTATAATTTTCTATCGTTCGAGAATGATGGGTATAACTCGTCATTCCCGAGCGTTAGTGTCCGTTGCCGTGCCAGCGGCTTACGGACACTTACCATCGGGAATCCATACGTCTTTTGTCGGTGGCACAGCGGGCGCGGGAGGTGGCGATAATCTGCCATCCGTGGCGACTGGATTCCCGCGTCCTCAGCCCGTGCAAAAACTCAAGAACCGGGCATGAACTTATCCGGCGCAATTTATCCGCCTATTGATGTTTCCATCAGGGAAACACGCCGCCATACAAAAACACCGCATCAAGCCGCCGTCAAACTCTCGCATAACGCTTCAACGCCCATTATGTTGACCACCCGCTTCAAGTTATACGCCAACACGCTCAATCCCATCTCCGCTTTCACTTTATCCATACCACGCAACACAAACCGACCGCCGCCCATCATCTGTTTGATCGTGCCAAACGGATGCTCGCTTAAACTCGACCGCCGCCGCAGCAACTCCGGATGCGCCACCGCCCGCCCGTGCATGCGCGCCACTTGCGCCTCGTAATAATGACGATTAATGGTGCGCCGACGCGCGCCGGTGCACTGAGCGCGCAACCCACAACCCGCGCATGCATTGGTCGCGTAATAATGCGTCTTCAACTTCGCATCGCTGCGCCGCCGCCGCAACACTTCGCCGGCCGGACAACGGTATTCATCGCGCTTGTCATCGTAAGCAAACTCCGCGCGGCTATAGTAAGCGCCGCGCGGATTCACCACCCGCTGCCGCGGCACCACCGCCGTTATACCCGCCGACTCACACGCCGCTCCTTGTTCGCCATTCTGATAACCCGTGTCCGCCACCACCGTCAGTTTATTCACCCCCAGCGCCACCTTCGCCCGCCGCGCCATTCCATACAACTGGCGATGGTCGTTGACCGCATTGGTCACCGCATGCGCGGCAATCAACTTGTGTTTGTCATCCACCGCCGTCTGCACATTGTAACTCACCGCATAACCACCGCCCGACTGCCGCATCAAACGCGCATCCACCTCGCCCGACACCACGCGCTTAGAACCGCTTGCCTTCAACTCCGCAGTCAACGAACGCAACGCCTCCCGTTGCTCCACCAACGCCGCCAATGCGGCTTTTGTGTCCGCCACTTTCGCCGACGCATCCGCCTCATCGGCCGCATCATCCGCCGTATCCAAAACCTCCATATACGCCAACACCCCGTGCTCCACCCGCTCCATCTCACGACCCAACTGCTCCGCCGTATAAACCGACCGACGACCCGCCACCGCGCGAAACTTCGAACCATCCACCGCCACCAACTCGCCGCCATACAAACCCTGACCACGACAAAAATGCACAAACGAACGGCACGCAGCCGACAAACCCGCCAAGTTATCCTTCCGAAAGTTCGCTATCGTCTTGAAGTCCGGGCGCAAATCTTCCAGCAACCACATCAACTCCACATTGCGACCCGCCTCCTTCTCCAAACGACGACTCGACCTAATCTGATTCACATAACCATACACATACAACTTCAACATCATCCCCGGATGATACGCCGGACGACCGGTCGCCGCCGCCATCACCTTGCCAAACCCCAACTCCAGCAAATCCAAACCATCCACAAACAAATCAATCACCCGCACCGCATTATCCGCAGCAATACGGTCATCCAACGTCTCGCCAAACAACGCCGCCTGATAACGCGACACACCCCGAACATGCGACATAACTAAACTCCTGCTCGATACAATTGGGAATGAAACATTTTACCGCAAGAGAGTGAGTTTTTACACAGGCTGGTCCTCAGGCAGTGTAAAAACTCCAAAAATAAAGCGGCGCATGAAAAATTTTCCCACCGACATAGCAAAAACCCGCATAAAAATGGATAAGTTTCCCATCTCGCCCCTGTTTTTATGCGATTTTGAGGAATATTTTCCCACCCTTTCGATATGCGGAGGGTTTTTACACAGGCTGTTCCTGCGAGAATGACGGCTTACTCGCCGCCTGCTTCGCTCGCCTAGCCCAACAACCCCGTCATTCGAGGCGATGAAAAATCCACTGGGAGCGGGTTTTCGCGCAACCCACAGAGCGTATGTGAAAGACCATACGCGCAATTCTGTCCCAATGGCGTGGACTCAACCGAAGGCGTTCGGAACTCGTGTGGCATCGTATAATCAATCAAACCGAGGGACTGAAAAATGGCGGAAACAAAACCGACCGAAAGAGAGTGGGCGAAATCCATCGCTGAGCGGCTAGATAAAGAGTTATGCGGTGTCCGCGTTAAGGTGCAACGCAAGTTGGCCTATACAAATGAAGTCGTGGAATACAGGGAGTCAAACCATAACTCCCAGCAACATTGTTATACAACTGACATACTGGTTTATCAAGAAGTCAAGGACAAATACTGGAAGCCGAGGGTTGTAATCGAAACCAAGCTCGGGAGACATAGTATGCAACCTGCGATTACTACCCACGACGCAATTATCTACAGTCAAAAAGCCGCCGAGCATAAATCTGTTCACCCTTATTTGCGCTACGGTATTTTTGTCGGGAATTTGCCCGGATCTCTTCCCGGCCGGTTATTTCGGCACGGTACACATTTTGATTTTATGTTGTCGTGGAAAAAATTTGAGGCGGCAAAGCATGAATGGGAAGTGCTAAAACAGATTTTGATAAAGGAAATAGTGTATTCAAAAAACTCGAAGAAATACTTTATACCAGTCGCGATTCATCTCGAAAGAAATACTTTGTTTTACATAAGCAACTTGTCCTGAAAGAGGGGTAGCCTCACTGTTTTCGTTCAAGTTCGAGCCGCCGCCCACACGCTGACGGTTTTTACGCCGGCGCGTTTTAGGGCGCGGGCGGCGGCGTTGACGGTGCTGCCGCTGGTTACTACGTCGTCCACCAGGGCGACGTGGGCGGGTGGGGGGGTGGGGGTGGTTTGGAAGGCGCCTTTTACGTTGCGGCGTCTTTCGGCTTTGTCCAGTGTGGTTTGTGGCACGGTGTTTTTGATTCGCTCCAGTAGCGAATGGCTGACTTCTATGCCGAGTTCCTTGCCGATGCGGCGCGCGATTTCGAGCGCTTGGTTGAAGCCGCGTTGCCGCAGGCGTTTGCGGTGTAGCGGCACGGGGATGAGCACGTCCGGCGCGGCGCGCGGGTCTTTCCATGCGCGTTGGCAGATCATCGCGCCGAGGGCGGCGGCGTAGCGGAGTTGGTCGTGGTATTTGAGTGCTTGGATTTGTGTCGATACCGGCGTGCGGTACTTGAACGGGATGACCGCGTGGTCATAGTATGGCGGGCGCGACTGGCAGCGACCGCACACGCCGACCTCGTGTAGCGCGGCGCCGCAGACCTCGCACGCCGTCGTAATCCACGGCAGCAACCGCCGGCAGTCGGCGCAGAACGCCTGAGTGGTGTGCGCGGCGCATAGCGGGCATCGCTTCGGTAGCAGGGAATTAAGGAGTAACATCGGCGGCAACATCGGGCGGTAACATCGCGCGCCAGCCGGGGGCTTTTCGGGGTGTGCGGTGGTGGGTTATCGCCGGGCGGAGCATATCGTATTGGAACTTGATTTGTGCCAAATCGCAAGCGCCAAAGCGCGCCGGAAAAACGCAACCGGCGGGCTGGATTACTTGCTCGACCCGGTTCGGCGTGAACTGGAGGAGCGCTGGAAGGCGGCGCACGATGACCGGGGAGATGACCGCCGCCGGGTGTTGTTGTTTGATTTTGACGGCGCCGACCTGCGGCTCAGCGAGGCGGCAACCATCCGGCGAGTATCCGTCTTTGAGTCCGGGTCGAATCTCGGCGACCCCAAAAGTTTTGACGGCGTCGTCATGTGCCTGCAGCCGGCGTGGTTGGACTGGGAGGCGCTGGCGGCGGTGGCGTTGCGGGCGTTGCGACCGGGCGGCGCTTTGTTGTTTTGCACTTTCGGTCCCGACACGCTGCAAGAACTGCGCTGGGCATGGCATCAGGTTGACCAACTCCCGCATGTGCATCCCTTCACCGACATGCACCACATCGGCGACCAACTGCTCCAATCGGGATTCATCCGCCCGGTCGTGGATGCCGATTGGGTGACGGTTGAATACGAAAATGACGCGGTGTTGTTTGCCGACCTGCGCGCCGCGGGATTCACCAACATCATGCGCGAGCGGCGCAAGACGCTCACCGGCAAGCGGCGCTTCGAGCAGTTTCGCAAGGCGCTCACCGACTTGCAAAACCCCGGCGAGAAACTTGCCATCACCTATGAGTTGATTTACGGCGTGGCGACCGCACCGCCGGCATCGGGGACGGGGACGGGGACGCCAACCTCGGTGGCGGTGGCGCCGCCGCCAATCCCCCGCCGCGACTGACACCCCGCGCGCGCCACCGCGCCAGCCACAACGCTAACGCTGCTACTGCGCCAGCACGCCTTCCAACTCGCTCAACCGGGCGCTGATGCTCTCGCGGAGATACCCCTCCGAGGCGCTTTCCCGCAGCGCCAGTTTGAGCGACGCCACCGCCGCCGGGTAGTCGCCGAGGGCGGCGTGAAATTCGGCGTTGGCTTGGTGGGCTTCCGCCAACATCCCCAGTTTGACATTGCTCTTCGACAGCAGTTGATACAACGTGAGCATCTCCTTGTGGCGGCGCAACTGGTGGCGGATGATGCGCTTGGCGCTCGCCGGGTCGCCGCTCGCAATCAGCGCCTCGGCCTGATAGTGCGTCACATACGCCAGCTGCGGCTGCGCGTCGACCAGCCGCTCGTAGCGCCGCGCCGCCGCCGCCGGATTGCCCGAGATGAGGTCGAGTTCGGCCTGCGCCAGTTGGAAGGCAACCTCGTTGGGGTGGGCTTCGAGCAACGGCTTCAAGGTGGCGCGCGCTTGCTCGTACTGCCGCAGTTTGCGTTGCGCCAGGGCGAGGCCATACATCACCGCGTCTTTGTGCGCACCCGATGACTTGCCCGCTTGGTCGGCGAAGTAGTCGGCGGCCTCGCGGGGTTGCCGCGTATACAGCGCGCGAATTTTCGCCCGGGCGAACAGGAAGGCGCGGCTCACCGCATAGTCCTTGACCGGGTAGGCGGCGGCGCGGTTTTCGGCTTCGGCGATGCGCGTATAGGAAAGCGGGTGGGTGCGCAGGAACTCGGGGACTTCGCTGCCGAGACCGGCGGCGCCGTCGAGTTTGCCGAAGAAGCGTGCCATGGCGGCGGGGTCGTAGTCGGTCCCGGCGAGCAACTTGATGCCGATGGAATCCGCTTCGCGCTCGAAGTCCCGGGTGTATGCCAGTTGGTTGGACAACAACGCCGCGTTGGTGACCGTGAGCCCCGCCAAGCCCGCCTGACCGCCGACCAGCACCGACGCCAGAATCGCCGCCGCCGCCGGCAACTTGCTGGCTTCCGCTTTCGCCAGCATGCGCGGCAGGTGGCGCTGGGAGATGTGCGCGATTTCATGCCCCATGACCGCCGCCAACTCGCTTTCATCCGCCGCCGCCAGCAGCAAGCCGGTGTGGAAGGTGATGTGACCGCCGGGAACCGCAAACGCGTTTAACTCGGGCCTTTGCAGCAGGTGAACCGAAATCGGCGTGCCGCGCAGCGAGGCGTTTTCCGCCACCTTCGCGCCGAGTTGGTTGAGGTAGGCGTTCAACTCCAGGTCGCCGACATAGGAGCGGTCTTTGAGCAATTGGCGCACGAACTGCTGGCCGATGCGCTTTTCATGCGCGGGCGTCAGGATGAGCGCGGCGCTGTCGCCCCATTCCGGCAACTCGTCGTTGTCGCTTTCGTCGGTGGTCGCCGGCGGCGCCGCCAGCGCCGCGACCAACGCGAGCGCCGGCATCAACGCGCGCCAGCGGGCGGTGCGCGCGCGCACGGTGAGGCTTGGAATGTGGAGGCGGCTAAACATGAACCCGGTTAGTTTACCTGATACTATATTGCATACTTGGTTCGGCGGCAGCACAATTTCAAGGTCGCCGCCGGACGGATAATAACCGCAGGCTGCCTGCGAAAACGTTAAAGTTTTGTCACCTGCGCCACATTCAACGCCAACGCCAACGAGGGCGACACCCATGACCGAAGCCACTCTGGAACTCGACACCCGCGGCTTGAACTGCCCGCTGCCCATCCTGCGCGCGAAGAAGACGCTGAGCCAGATGGGCGCCGGGGAAGTGCTCGGCATCGTCTCCACCGACCCCGGCTCGGTGAAAGATTTCGAGGCTTTCGCCGCGCAGACCGGCAATGAATTGCTGGAATCATCCGAGGTGAACGGCGAGTTTCATTTCAAGGTGAAAAAGGCGTAGGCGCGGTCGTGCGCAACAAACCAAACATACCCTGTTGGACGGCTGACGGGACCGCCCGGTTCAATTGAATTGCAAAATTTTACCACGCTGATTTCCGCCGACGCGCTCGCCGCGCGCTTGAATGACCCGAACTGGGTCGTCATCGACTGCCGGTTTTCGCTGGCGGACACGCAGCAGGGGCGGCGCGAGTATGACCGCGACCACATTCCCGGCGCCCGATACGCCGACCTCGACCGCGACCTCGCCGGCGAAATCACCGCGCAAAGCGGGCGGCATCCGTTGCCCGACCCGCAAGCGTTTGCGTTGCGCTTGCGGCGCTGGAACATCACGCCGCAATCCCAAGTCGTGGTGTATGACGAGGGCGCCGGCGCGATGGCGGCGCGGCTGTGGTGGATGCTGCGCGCGGTCGGTCACGCCGGCGCGGCGTTGCTGGATGGCGGTTATCGTGCGTGGGCGCAGGTCGGTGGGGAGACTACATCCGCCCCGCCGCCGCATACCGACAGCGCGTCGCCCGCCGCTGTTCGCCCCGCCCGCTTTGACGCGCAACGGCGGCTGAGCACCGCCGATGTCGAACGCGACCTCGCGGCGCGGCAAATCGTGTTGGTGGATGCGCGCGCGTCGGCGCGTTTTCGCGGCGAAAAAGAGCCAATCGACACGCGCGCCGGGCATGTGCCGGGGGCGGTCAACCTGCCGTTTCAGCACAACCTCGGCGCCGACGGCTTGTTTCTGCCGCCGCCGGAGTTGGCGGCGCGGTTTGCCCCGCTGCTGGACGACGCCGGCGATGCGTCCGCCATCGTCCACATGTGCGGCTCAGGCGTCACCGCATGCCACAACCTGCTGGCGATGGAAGTTGCCGGGCTGAGCGGCTCCGGGCTCTATGTCGGCTCGTGGAGCGAATGGATACGCAGTCCCGACCGTGCGGTCGCCAATAGCGCACAAGCGTAGCGACCGAGCTGACCCGCTACTTAATCGTCTCCACGCCCGACTCGGTTCCAAGCAACAGCACATTGGCGCCGCGCAGCGCGAACAGCCCGACCGTGACCACGCCGGGTATTTGGTTGAGGCGGCGTTCCATTTCGAGCGGGTTGTCGATGCTCAGGTTGCGCGCGTCGATGATGAGGTTGCCGTTGTCGGTGGTGAAGCCGGCGCGCAGTTCGGGTAGCGCGCCGAGCGCGGCGATGCGGCGACCGACCAAACTTTGCGCCATCGGAATCACCTCGATGGGCAGCGGGAATTCGCCGAGCGTCGCCACCAGTTTGCCGCGGTCGGCGATGCAGACGAATTGGTCGCTCGCCTGCGCCACGATTTTTTCCCGCGTGAGCGCGCCGCCGCCGCCTTTGATGAGGTGCAAGTTGCGCGTGGCTTCGTCGGCGCCATCGACATAGACGGGCAGGACGCCCACTTGATTGAGTTCCAGCACGGTGATGCCGTGCGCGCGCAACCGCGCCGCGCTGGCTTCGGAACTTGCCACGCCGCCGTCGATTTTGCCTTTGATTTTTGCCAGACCGTCGATGAAGAAGTTGGCGGTCGAGCCGGTGCCGACGCCGACCACATCGCCCATCTCGATATAGTCGAGCGCCGCTTGCGCCGCCGCGCGTTTCATTTCATCGGTTGCGGTTGCGTTCATCGCTAAAACAGCGAAGCGCCGAGTTCGTTTATCGCCAGCAGCATGTCGGGGTCATCGGTCAGGGTTTCCGAGATGGCGCCACGGCAGGCGGTGCGCGGGTCGATTCCGGCCACCATCAGTTTGGCGGCGTGCACCAGCAAGCGCGTGCTGGCGCCTTCTTCCAAGCCGCTGCCTTTGAGGTTGCGCGTCATGCCGGCGTATTTGACCAGTTTCGCCGCCGCGCCGGCATCCAGCCCGGATTCCACCACGATAATGTCGGTTTCAAGGTCCGCATTCGGGTAGGTGAATTCGATGGAAACAAAGCGCTGCCGGGTGCTCTGTTTGAGGTCTTTCAACACGCTTTGATAGCCCGGATTATAGGAAATCGCGAGGCAGAATTCCGCCGGGGCATGCAGCAGTTCGCCGGTTTTTTCGATGGGCAACGCGCGCCGGTCGTCGGCCAGCGGATGAATGACCACCGTGGTGTCTTTGCGCGCTTCGACGATTTCATCGAGATAGCAAATGCCGCCGGCGCGCACCGCCCGGCTCAGCGGGCCGTCAACCCAGCGCGTTTCACCGCCGATGATGAGATAACGCCCGACCAAATCGGCGGCGGTCAAATCATCGTGGCACGACACCGTAACCAACGGACGCGCAAGCCGCCACGCAAGGTGCTCGATGAAGCGCGTTTTTCCGCAGCCGGTCGGTCCCTTGAGCAGCACCGGAATCGCGTTGTGATAAGCCGCCTCAAACAGCGCAATCTCATTGTTCTGCGGCGCGTAGTAGGGCTCGTCCCGGATGAGATGTTGTTTGAGTAACGCTTCGTCGTTCATGGTTCGCTACGGAAAGTGGGCTCGCCGAAGTGTATGGGTTTCGGGGGCGGGGGCGCAACAAGTCGCGCTGCGGTATTCTATACGCGCGGTAGCCGGCGGCGCAATATCTGCTATATTGACCGCGCCCGACACCCGCCCGCCGAAGTCCAAACACGGCGACAATAAACGCGACAATCACCGCGACAATGAACGCAAACAGCGACCATTCGCCAGCCGGACAAACGCCGGCGGTCAGCGTCATTTTGCCCGCATACAATGCCGAGGATTACATCCACCAAGCGGTGCAAAGCATCCTCGCGCAAACCCACGCCGACTTCGAGCTCATCATCGTTGACGACGGCTCAAGCGACCGCACATTGGAAATAGCGCGCGGTTATGAAGCCGCTTATGACGCGGTAAAAATAATCGCCAACGGCAACAACCGCGGCATCCCCCAAACCCGCAACATCGGCATCAAAGCCGCCCGCGGCGAATACATCGCCATGCAAGATGCGGACGACGCCAGCCTGCCCGCCCGCCTCGCCAAACAAACCGCCTATATGGAAGCGCATCCGCAAATCGCCCTGTGCGGCACCGCGCGTTATGCCCTGTCCGCGCGCGGTGAAATCAACCGTCGCTCAGGCAGGCTACTAAGCGCCCGCCCGGTCGCCACCGCCGACGATGGCAAAAGCGTCCACCCGACTTTCAACGACTTGCTGCAAGCCAATCACTTCGTGCAAGGCTCGGTGATGTTGCGCAAGCGCGTGTTGGATGAAGTCGGCAACTATGATGAACGGTTTGCCTATATGGAAGACTACGAACTCTGGCTGCGCATCGCCCGCCGCTTCCAAACCGCCAACTTGCTCGAGCCGCTATACGCCCTGCGAAGCCACCCCGCCAGCGCAACCAAACAAAACACCGGCGAGAGTTTGTTATACCGCCGCCTCGCGGTCAACTCCGCGCGCGGGGAAGTAAGCGATGCAATCGCCGCCGACATAAAACAACACGGCATCACCGCCTACCACCAACACCTCACCCCCGCCGAGCAAATCCATTACCATAAATCACTGGCAAACACCTTTTACCGCCACGCAAAATGGAGCGACGCGCTGCGGGAATATCAAACACTAAAAAACCTGCACGGCGCAACCGCCAAAACCCATGCACGAATGGCGCTACTACGCATCCGAAGATGGCGCGGTGGTTGATGCGGGTGGTGCGAAACCCCCAATACCCGTCATTCTCGAGCGTTAGTGTCCGTTGCCGCCGCGCTTCTTCTTTTAAGCGGCGGCTTACGGACACTTGCGTCCTCGGGAATCTCCCTAATATTGGCACGGGCTTTGTTGGAATTCACGGTAGACTTAGGGAGATTCCCGAAGGTGATGAAAAATATAGTCGCTAGCGCTCCTTATTTTTCTATCATTCGAGAATGACGAAGTGGGGGGCTCCCTATTTTCTATCATTCGAATGACGAAGTGGTGGGGAATGACGACGTTACTTGCTCAGTGATATAATCCACCCCACCCCCGCCCCAACTGATTCCGCTTATGGCCGCATTGGAAAATTGATTGACTGCCCGGCGGCGCCTGCTGGTTTCGGGGTGGGGTACGCCATATAGTATACTGCACTCAACGCGGACGCCGCCGCGCGGGTTAGGCGGCACACTTAATGACTGACAATGACTGACATCGTTGCGAGCAATGAGACCATCCTGGTGGTCGGGGGCGGGATTAGCGGGATGACCGCTGCCCTGGAGGCGGCTGAGTGCGGCAAGGACGTCATTCTGATTGAAAAAAAGCCGGCGCTCGGCGGGCGGGTTTCGCAGTTGTATAAATACTTTCCCAAACTGTGCAGGCCGAGTTGCGGGCAGGAAATCAACCAGCGGCGGATTGTCGCCAACAAGCGCTTGCGGGTTGTTACGCTGGCGGAACTCACGCGGTTGACCGGGGCGGCGGGGAATTACACCGCCGAGATTCGCGTCGCGCCGCGTTATGTGACCGAGAACTGCACCGCCTGCGGCGAATGCGCGCGCGCGGTGAGCGCCACGATTGACAACCCGCACAACTACAACCTGGACAAAATCTCGGCGGCCTATCTGCCGCACAACATGGCGTATCCGCAGCGCTATGTCATCGACCCGTCCATCGTCGGCACCGAGCAGGGCGAGAAAGCCAAGGCCGCCTGCCGCTACGACGCCATCGACCTTGAGATGCGCGAGGAAACCCTGGAAATCGCCTGCGGGGCGGTGATTTTCGCCACCGGCTGGCGACCGTATGACGCCGCCAAAATCGAGCCTTACGGCTACGCGCGCCACGACGACGTCATCACCAGCGTCGAGTTGGAGCGCATGATGGACCCGTATGGTCCGACCGGCGGCAAACTGCTGCGCCCGTCCGACGGCGCCGAAGCGAAGGACATCGCCTTCATCCAATGCGCCGGCTCGCGCGACCGCAACCACCTATCCCACTGCTCGCGCATCTGCTGCATGGCGTCGCTCAAACAAAGCACCTACCTCGGCGAGCGCTACGGCGACGACCCCGATGCCAAAGCCACCATCTACTACATCGACATTCGCACCATCGACCGCTTCGAGGATTTTGAGCGCAAGGTGCGCGCCGATGCGCGGGTGTCTTTCGTCAAGTCCAAAGTCGCCAACATCGACCACGACCCGCGCAGCGGCAAACCGGTGGTGAAGGGCGTGGACACGCACGGCTACAAACGCTACGCCACCCCCCACGACCTGGTGGTGCTGGCGGTCGGGATGGAGCCGAGTCTGGACATCAACTCCATCGCGCCCGCCGACTCGGGCGTCAGCGTCGATTCGAGCGGATTCATCGAACTCGCCCCCGCCCCCGCCGAGGGCTCGACCAACGGCATCTTCGGCGCCGGCTGCGCCACCAACGCGCTCGACGTCAACCGCTCGGTGCAAGGCGCCACGGCGGCGGCGTTGCGCGCCATTCAAGTCGTCAACCGCGTGGCGCAGGCGCCTCAAGCGGATGCGGCGGCGGGGAGTGAATGATGAGCGAAGACATGAAAATCGGCGCCTATCTATGCAAAGGTTGCGGCCTCGGCGAGCGTCTTGACATGGAGCGCATGGCGGCGGTGGCCGAATCGGACGGCGGCGCCGCGCTGGTTCGCCAGCACGATTTTCTCTGCGGCGCCGAGGGCGTGTCCGCCATCCGCGATGACATCGCCGGCGAGGGTTTGACGCACCTGATGATTGGCGCCTGCTCGCGCCGCTCCAAGACCCAGGCGTTCGACTTCGACGCGGTGGCGGTCGCGCGCGCGAATTTGCGCGAAGGCGTGATTTGGACGCAACCGGACGGCGACGACGCGCGCGAGACGACCCAGGAGATGGCGGAGGACTACGTGCGAATGGGCTGCGCCGAGGCGAAGTTTATGCGCCCGCCCGAAGCCAGCGCGGAGCGCGGCGGCAACCGGCGGATTCTGGTCGTCGGCGGCGGCGTCAGCGGGCTCACCGCGGCGCTGGAGGCCGCGCGCGCCGGCTATGAGGTGTTGCTGGTGGAAAAGACCGGGCAACTCGGCGGACATACGCGCGCGCTGCACCGCAGCCTGCCGCGCAAAGAGCCGTATGCGAATCCGCAGCGCAATGACATTGGCGAACTGATTAGCGAGGTCGAGGCGGCGCGCGCGATTACGGTGTTTGCGAATGCCGTTGTGACGCGCACCAGCGGCGCGCCGGGGCGGTTTTCGGTGGACATTTCGACCGAAAGCGGCCCCGTCGCCACCGAGAACGTCGGCGCCATCGTGCAGGCGAGCGGCTTCAACCGCTACGACGCCAACCGCTTGCCGGAGTTTGCCTACGGCGACAGCCCGGATGTGGTCGACCAAACCGAACTGGAAGCGCTCGCCGCAACCGCCGAGGCCGATGGCGGGGCGATTGTGCGCCCCTCCGACGGCAAGGAAGTGGCGAGCGTGGTGTTCGTGCAATGCGCGGGGCAGCGCTCCGACAAGCCCGGTCACCTGCCGTATTGCTCGGGCTATTGCTGCAATGTCAGCATCAAGCAGGCGATGTATTTCAAAGACCGCGACCCGGCAATCGACGCCAACATCATCTACACCGACCTGCGCGCGCCGGGCAACGGCGAGGATTTTTACCGCTCGGCGCAGCAAAAAGGCGTGGTGTTCACCAACGGCGTGGTCGAGCGGGTGCGCCTTGACGGCGCGCGGCTGGCGGTCGATTTTCACGACAGCATTCTCGACGAGGACGCGGTCGCCGGCGCCGATTTGGTGGTGCTGGCAACCGGTCAAGTGCCGAATTCGGGGGTGGATATTGCGGCGGTTGCCGGCGATGGTGAGGCGGATGCGGACGCCGGCGAAAAGCGCGACCCGGACGCGGCGGATGCGGCAACGGGAGCGGGCGCGGGCGCGGTAACCGCCCAAGTCAAAGTGCCGGTCGAGTCCATCCTCAACCTCGACTACCGCCAGGGTCCCGACATGCCCCATTTGAAGCACGGGTTCAGCGACTCCCACTTCATCTGCTTCCCCTACGAGACCCGCCGCACCGGCATCTATACCTGCGGACCGGTGCGCCGCCCGATGGACATTCAGCAGTCCATCGAAGACGCCACCGGCGCGGCGATGAAAGCGATTCAGGCGGTGGAAAACGCCGGGCTCGGGCGCGCCGCCCATCCGCGCGCCGGCGACCTGTCCTTCCCGAGTTTTCGGCGCGACGGCTGCACGCAATGCAAACGCTGCACCGTGGAATGCCCGTTCGGCGCCATCGACGAAGACGAGAGCGGCTACCCGCAGTTCAACGAGTCGCGCTGCCGCCGCTGCGGCACCTGCATGGGCGCCTGCCCGGTGCGCGTGATTTCGTTTGAGAACTACTCGGTGGACACCGTCGGCCAGCAAATCAAAGCCATCGACATGCCCGACGAGTTCGACGAGAAACCGCGCATCCTCATTCTGGCGTGCGAAAACGACGCCTATCCGGCGCTCGACATGGCCGCGCACAGGCGCATCGAATACAACGCCTTCGTGCGCGTCGTGCCGATTCGCTGCCTCGGCTCGGTCAACATGATTTGGGTGACCGACGCGCTCAACGCCGGCTTCGACGGCATCATGCTGATGGGCTGCAAAAAAGGCGACGACTACCAATGCCACTTCGTCACCGGCTCGGCGCTCGCGCACGAACGCATGAGCAAAATCGACGACACCCTGGAACAACTGCAACTCGAACCGGAGCGCGTGCGCGCCTACGAGATAGAAATCACCGACCTCGACCGCGTCCCCCAACTCATCAACGACTACGCCGCCAAGATAGACGAGATTGGAATGAATCCGTTTAAGGGGTTTTGATGAAGCCGTTGTGCCAATGAATATGAACAAACCCATCGATTTTTTTGCCGAGCATCCCAAAGCGGTTGCGGTTGAATGCCAACCGGACTACATGCTCGCGGTTGAGTTTGACAACGGCGAGCGCGGCTTGCTGGACATTAAACCGTATATGGATAAAGGCGTATTCACCCAACTGCGCAACCCGGCGGTGTTCGCAACCGCGCGCGTCATCTCCTTCGGCGCCATCGCATGGATAGACGGCAGCATCGATTTGGACCCGGCCTGGGTTTATGGAAAATGCCAAATGAATTGCGCGAGTGCGGCGGCGGATACGGTATGAATCCGGCTAAAAGTTTTTGAGCGCGGCGATGGACAGACAGATACCGAATCGCACGCTGTTTACCGGCGATAACCTGCCGATTTTGCGCGGGATTAACAACGCGAGCGTGGATTTGATTTATCTCGACCCGCCGTTCAACTCCAACAAGCATTATTCGGCGCCAGTTGGCAGCGAGGCGGCGGGGGCGTCGTTCAAGGATGCGTGGACGTTGAACGATGAGGACGAGGCATGGCACGCCGCATTGAAATCCCACCACCCGAAGTTGTATGCGGTTATTCACGCGGCGGGAACGGTGGGCGGCAAGGGCGACAAATCGTATTTGATTTATATGGCGGTTCGCATACTGGAAATGCGCCGCGCATTGAAACCGACCGGTTCGTTATACCTTCATTGCGACCCGTCCATGAGTCATTCGTTAAAACTGGTGTTGGATGCGGTTTTTGGCAGAACAAATTTCCACAACGAAATCGTCTGGCACTACTACAACAAATTCGGCGCCGGCAGCCGTGTTTTTGGCCGCAATTATGACCAGATATTTTTTTACAGCAAGGACCACAAGCAATACCGCTTCAATCCTTTGCGTGAATTGCGGGATAAACCGGTTAAGCAACTGGAACGGGAAAACGTCGATGGCGTGTTGAAAAATAAGCGCGGAGCGGACGGCAAGGTGTTGTATCGCATCGTCGATGACAAGAAAGTGGATGCCGTATGGCGCATACCTTGCGTGCAACCCGCGTCAAAACATTACACCGGATATCCGACTCAAAAGCCGCTATCTCTGTTGAAGCGAATCATCGAGGCATCCAGCAACGAAGGCGACTGGGTGCTGGACCCGTTTTGCGGTTGCGCGACCACTTGCATCGCCGCCGAAATTTTGCACCGCCACTGGATTGGCATCGACATCAGCCCGAAGGCGCTGGAGTTGGTGAAAGTGCGCCTTGACCGCGAGGTGCTGGGAAAGGGCAAGGTGTTCGAGGGAAAGGTCATCAGCCGCACCGACATTCCGCATCGCACCGATATTGAAAGAATCACACTGTCAAAATCGGCGATGATAAAACGGCTGTATGGAAATCAAGCCGGCATCTGCAACGGTTGCGAACTGCATTTCCCCATTCAGAATTTCGAGCGCGACCACATCGTGCCGCGGGCCGCCGGTGGTGCCGATGTGCTGGAGAATTTTCAACTGCTGTGCGGCAGTTGCAACCGCATCAAAGGCGACCGTACCATGGAATACCTGAAAGCGCGGTTGAAAGAGCGGGCGGAATGAACACGACCGCCGACGAATGGGATACACTCACGGCAAGCCTCGAATGCGCTTTGCTCAGTGAAAATGCGCTTGCCGAAGACTGGCTGAATGAGGCGGAGGAAGAAGCGTGGCGAGAATTTCAAAAGCGATCAACAAAGCGTTGAAGAAAACATGACCGAAGCCATCGAAAAATACCGCAACGACTTCCTCAAGGAAGTGGAAGCCAATGTCGAGGAAGGCGACTGGGTTAAGATGTGCATGCAGTGCGGGGTGTGCTCCGGGTCGTGTCCGTTGGGGGATGCGTGGGAGCATCCGCCGCAGGAATTGTTTATGATGATTCGCGCCGGCAAGCGCGACGAGGTGCTGGGCTCGGAGTCGATGTGGATGTGCACTTCGTGTTACAACTGCATCACGCGTTGTCCGCGCGGGTTGCCGATTACGCACATCATGCATGGCTTGGCGAATTACGCCAACCGGCTCGGCATCGCGCCGAAGATGAACCCGACCAAACGCTTCGCTAAAATTTTCTGGGACAACATCGCCGACACCGGGCGGGTGAATGAAACCAAACTTTCGCTGCGGCTGTATTTTATGGACGGTTTCGTCACCGGTCTGAAACGCACCTTTGCGATGAAGAACGTCGGCATCGGCATGCTCAGAACCGGTCGGCTCAATCCCTTCGGTTTGTTCAGGGCGGGCGGCATTGCGGGCAAAAGCGACTTGCGCAAAATGCTCGCGAAGGCTTATGAAATCGAAGACCAACGCAAAGGGCTCAATTAATCCGGGCGGCGCCCGGGAGGATAACGCAATGGCAACCAAAGAATATTCCTTTTATCCGGGCTGCTCATCCGAGCGCAAGTCATCGGCGTCGAATTACATGGTGTCGGTCAACACCATGTGCAAGACGCTCGACATTAAACTCAACGAAATTCCCGACTGGAACTGCTGCGGCGCGTCCATCGGTTACGCCGACGGCGGCGAGTTGCCGCGCCACGTGATGAACGCGCGCAACATCGCCCTGTCGCAACAACACAACCAGGGGCAGGACATCGTCGCCACCTGCGCGGCCTGCTGGCTCGGCGCGAAGGAATCGGTCGAGCGCCTGTCCAAATCGGAGCAACTGCTGGCCGACACGCAGAACATCCTGGCGGACGTCGGGCTCAAGGTTGACATAGACGAAGAAACCGCCGGCGGCGTGCGCCACATGGTCGAAGTGTTGATTGAAGATTTCGGCTACGATGCGCTGGCGGCGCCGGTCAAAAAACCGCTTGAGGGTTTGAAAATCGCCGGCTATGTCGGCTGCCAAACCAACCGCCCGTTCGGCATCGACGGCGAGTCCTTCGAAAACCCCAAATACCTCGACAAAATGGTGGAAGTCATGGGCGCCGAAGCGGCGGACAAATACGAGCAGAAAGTCACCTGCTGCGGCGGCGCGCTGGCGTTTTCCGAGCCCGAAAAAAGCCAGGCACAAATCAAAGACATCGTAGAGTCAGCCTACGACCACGCCGCCGACATGATCGTCACCCCCTGCCCGGTATGCCAGATGAACGTCGAGGTGTATCAGGAAAACATCAACAAAACCTACGGCACAAAATTTGACATGCCGGTGGTGTATTACAGCCAGTTGATGTCGGTCGCCTACGGCAGCACCGCCAAAGAGGCGGGCTTGGATGGGCAGGTGATTCGGACGAAGAAACTGGAAGAAATTGCGCGGAAGAAGTAGTTGGAAACCTGTAAAATGTGGCATAGCAGAAATCTGCAAATGGTTCGATGACCGGTCTTTTTATTGGGGGCATGATGAAAACAAAGAATGAATACACCGCTATTATGAAACAAGAAGGCGACTGGTGGATTGGCTGGATTGAAGAGGTGCCGGGAGTTAATTGTCAGGAAAAAGACATGCAAACGCTTAGGCAAACGTTAAAAATCACCCTGAAAGAAGCGGTGGAATTTAATCGCCGGGATGCTGTTTCGACGGCGGGCAAGGATTTTCATGAAGAAAAAATTTCCGTGATGGTATGAAACGAACCCGGTTGCTGAAGCATCTCAAGAATCAAGATTGTGAGTTATTGCGTGAAGGCGGCAAACATTCGTGGTGGCACAACCCAAGTTTGAATAAACGCTCAGCAATTCCCATGCATATTGAAATAAACGATATTCTGGCCGGAAAAATATGTAAGGATTTAAGTGTAAAGCCGATAAAATAGTTTGCCACTCATCTGATATCGGGCGGTCAAACCTGATTCTACGATGTCCTCGCAGAGTCAGGTTAAAGAAACAACCGTTGCCGGGTTGGTAACGCAATACACTCGGCTTGACGCGCGTTAAAAGGAATACGTCAGCGACAGGCCAGGCGCTTGTGTTGCAAGCCAACCGTGAACTCGCGTAAACAATGTCTAAATCTTTCGACAGCATCAAACAAGGTCTCACCGAGGCGATTCGGTACTCCGAAGGAAAACGCGGGCGGGCGGTTGTCCATCAGCCGGCGTTGGTTGATGCCGATAGTCCGCGACGCACCGCCAAGCGAAAGCAGTTTTCCGTTCCCCGAATAAGCGGAGATGCCGCCGATGACCCACAGAAACAGCGCTGAGGTTTTGATTGGAGTAAATGCGTTGTGGGACGACGGTGCCGGCGTGTGGAGCGCGTCCAGCGCTGATGTTGCCGGGCTTGCCATTGAGGCGGTGCCCAAAATCGGGTTTGCGTGAGAACCCCCAAGCGCACGCGTCATTCACCACCACTTCGTCATTTATCGATCGTTAGTGTCCGTTGTCGCCGCGCTTTTTCTTTTAAGCGGCGGCTTACGGACACTTGCGTCCTCGGGAATCTTCCTAAGACTGGCATGGGCTTTGTTGAAATCCACGGTAACCTGAGGGAGATTCCCGAAGGCGATGAAAAATATAGTCGCTGTCGCTCCTTATTTTTCTATCGTTAGAGAATGACGAGTTATGGGGGGCTCCCTCCCGTCATGTGCCCCATTACCCTTCCCGGCTGAATTCAAGGTTTACTACCCAAACATCATATGTTAGCGTGTTTTGTATGAATGAAATGATTTACTACGACCTCAAGCAGTCTTCCGGGCTCACCCACAGTCTCGCCGTGCAGGTGGCGCGCGAGTTGGGGCGGCGCATTGTGGCGGGACTGTATGGCTCCGGGGACTTGATTGAGGACGAAAACGCGCTCACCGAGCGCTATCAGGTCAGCCGCTCGGTGGTCCGCGATGCGGTCAAGATTCTGGTCGGCAAGGGGTTGCTGGAAGTGCGTCGTGGCATCGGCACGCGCGTGCGCTTGCGCGCCGATTGGGGGTTGCTGGACGACGACGTGCTCGCCTGGCACCAGTCGGCGCCACCCCGCCCGGATTTTCTGCGCCAGTTGATGGACATTCGCCTGGTGATCGAACCCAAAGCCGCGCGCTGGGCCGCCGAGCGGGGCGGCGCCGAGCGGCTGGCGGACATCGAGCAGGCGCAGCGGCGGATGGAGCAGGAGAAAGGCTCCATCGAAGAGTTTGTTATGGCCGATGCGCTCTTCCACCGTGCCATTTTGCGCGCCGCCGACAACGAGATTCTCGCGGCCATGGAGGGCGTGATTTTTTCCGCCCTGCTGAACAGTATCCGCTTGACCAACAAAGACCCGCGCGAAAACGAAGACTCCATTCCGTTCCACCGCGAGGTCGCCGAGGCGATCGCCGAACGCGACCCCGAGCGCGCCGAAGCGTGCATGGAAAAATTGCTCGCCGACGCCCACCACCGCTTGCACGGCAGGCTGGCACATACCGTCGCCGCCACCGCCACCGATTCAGCGAACCCTTCCAACCAACCACCGGAGAGAGACCATGAAAATCAACACCACAATCCCTGATGCCGCCAAAGCCACCGAGCCGGCGAAAACCCCATTCACAAAAATCACCCGCTTCATCGCGCGCGCGGCGCTCGCCGCCCTGCCCGCGTTTTATGCCGGCGGCGCGCTCGCGCAGGTCGTGCTGCTGCTACCGGACAATGACCAGCCGCGCTGGGAAAGTCAGGACGGCGCGTTCTTCGTGCAGCACATGAAAAACCTGGCGCCGGATGTCGAGGTGGAAGTGCTGAACGCCAACGGCGACTCGGCGCAGCAGCAGCGTCAGGCCGAGCAAGCGCTGACGCGCGGCGCCAAGGTGCTGGTGGTCATCCCCATCGACGGCGAAGCCGCGGCGGTGATCGCCGACCAAGCCGCCGACGAGGGCGTGCCGGCGATCGCCTACGACCGCATGATTCAGTCCACCAACACCAGTTTCTGGGTGCAGGCGGATTTGCGCGCTTCCGGGCGAGCGCAGGCCGCGCACGTGGTAGCCAACACGAAATTCGGCGATACGCTGGTGCTGCTCAAAGGCTCGCCGACCGACCCGAATGCGCCGACCATCCACCAGGGGCAACTGGATGTCTTGCAGCCGCTGTTTGATTCCGGCGAGCGCATTCTCGGCTACGAGAATTGGACGCCGGGCTGGGATCCGGCGATTGCGCGCCGCTCAATGGATCAGGCGTTGACCAAACTGCAGAACAACGTGCAGGGCGTGGTGTCGTCCAACGACGGCAATGCCGGCGCCGCCGCCGCCGCGCTCGAAGAGCAGGGCATGGCGGGGCAAGTGCCGGTCAGCGGCCTGGACTGCACGGTCGCGGCGTTGCAGCGCATCCTGCTCGGCAAGCAGACGCAGAGCGTATGGCGCGACTTCAGCCTGATGATGGAATCGACCGCCAAGGCGAGCGTCGCCCTGTTGAACGGCGAATCGCTGGACGGCATCGTTGAAGGCGTCTCCCCCGCCAACAGCGCCGGCAAGGAAGTGCCGATGGTGCCGGTCGGCTTCTACAACGCGGTCGGCGAGAAGGGCGTGCAGTATGTGATCGACAATGATTCGTCCATCAGCAAGGCGGATGTCTGCAAGGGCGAAGCGGCGCAAACGGCGTTTTGCAAATCGTAAAACGATGACGGATGACCGCCGGTCCTCCGCGGACGATGCGTCGACCGCGTCCGCCCACCTGCGTATCGAGGGTGTGCACAAAAGTTTCGGCGCGGTGCGGGCGTTGCGCGGCGCCGACCTGGAGGTGCGCCGCGGCGAGGTGATGGGGCTGGTCGGCGACAACGGCGCCGGCAAGTCCACGCTGATGAAAGTCATCGCCGGCGTCGACCGCCCCGACCGCGGGCGGTTGTTGCTGGACGGGCGCGAAATCGCGGTGCCCTCGCCGGCGGCGGCGGCCGCGCTCGGCTTTCAGACCGTGTTTCAGGACTTGGCGTTGTGCGAAAACTTGGACGTGACCGCGAACCTGTTCCTCGGTCACGAGCAGACCGCGCGCTGGGCGCGTTGCCTGCCGCCGCCGTTGCGGCCGTTGAGCGGGTTGGACATGGAAGAGCGCTCGCGCCGCGCGGTCGCCCAGTTGAATTTGCGCACGCTGTCATCGGTGCGCGCGAAAGTCGGCGCGCTTTCCGGCGGGCAGCGCCAGGCGGTCGCCATCGCGCGCGCGGTGCGCACCGAATCCACCGTGGTGCTGCTGGACGAGCCGACCGCCGCGCTCGGCATTGCGCAAACCTCGCAGGTGTTGGATGTGGTGCGGCAACTGCGCGAGAACCGTCACGCGGTGATTTATGTGTCGCATAACCTGCGCGATGTATTCGCGGTGTGCGACCGCATTTCGGTGTTGCGCCACGGCGCGCGAGTCGGCGTGTGGGACACCGATGCCAGTGCGCCGGATGAGATCGTGATCGCGATGATGCACGGGCGCGATGACCCGCCATCCGCGGTCGCGGCCTAACCTGACGCTGACGCCGACGCCGACGCCAACCCCCACGCCGATGACAACCCTCTCCCACCGCCTCCGCAAAATCCGCGCGCACGACCTCGGGCAATTCCTGCCGGTGCTCGCGTCGCTACTGGTCATCTGGACTTTCTTCGCGCTCACCGAGCCGGCTTTCCTGAGCGCGCGCAATTTGTATTTCCTGTTGATGCAAAGCGCGGTGGTGGCGACGCTCGCCGCCGGCGTCACCGTGGTGTTGCTGATTGGCGATATTGACCTGTCCATCGCCGCCGTCGCCGGTGTCGGCGCTGCCATCCTGGCGGTGCTGGTCACCAACCTCGGCGTGCCCGCCTATCTGGCCGTCGCCGCCGCGCTCGCCGCCGGCGTCGTGCTCGGCTTCGCGCAGGGCTGGGTCATCGCCTATGTCGGCATCCCGTCCTTCGTCGTGACGCTCGCCGGGCTGCTCGGTTTTCAAGGGCTGATGCTGAAAATTCTCGGCATCCACGGCGCGCTCAACATGCGCGACCCGGCCATCCGCGGTCTGACCACGGTGACCCTGCCGAACTGGCTCGGCTGGGCGCTCGCGCTCGCGCTGATTGCATTCGTTGCGCTCGTGCTGTTTCGCTTGAACCACCACCGCCGCCAACGCGGACTGGAGCGCATGGAGGCGGCGCCGCTGCTCGCGCGAATCGCGTTGTTCGCGGCGCTGGTGCTGGCGGCGGTGGCGACGCTCAACGCCTATCGCGGTGTGCCGTTGCTGATGGTCATCCTCGGCGCCGTGCTCGCATTGCTGTGGTGGGTCACCACCGCCACGCCGTTTGGCCGCCACCTGTTCGCCATCGGCGGAAACCCCGAATCGGCGCGCCGCGTCGGCATTCCGGTGCGGCGCATACGGGTCGCGGCTTTTTCCATCGTCGGCTTGATGGCGGCCATCGGCGGCATCGTCGGCGCCTCACGCTACGCCTCGGTGTCGTTCAACGCATTCGCCGGCGGTCCGTTGCTGTTGGAAGCGATCGGCGCGGCGGTGGTCGGCGGCACCTCGTTGTTCGGCGGTCACGGTAGCGTCTGGAATGCCATCCTGGGCGCGTTGGTCATCGGCTCGCTCGGCAATGGCCTCGACCTTTCCGGCGCAAGCGCCGCCGACAAACTGATGTTCTCCGGCGTCATCCTGCTGTTGGCGGTGTCGCTCGACGCGCTCTCGCGCGGTGGCGCCGGCGCATCACGCTAAACACAACCGGGAACAACGCAATGAAAACAGTCAACATCGATGCGCTCGACAAGCCCGCCTCGGTCATCGGCATGGGCACCATGATTTTCCATCCCGATACCTTGGAGCGGGACTTCAGCCTGCTCGACGCCTACGTGGAACACGGCGGCACCTATGTGGACACCGCCGAGGTGTACGGCGCGGTCGAGGAGCACGGCTACTCGGAGACGGTCATCGGCGAGTGGCTGGCGGCGCGGCGCGGCATGCGCGACAACATCATACTGGCCTCCAAGGGCTTGATACCCGGCTACTGCGCGCCCATCCATCCGGGCGGCGCGCAAATCAACCCGGCTTCCATCCACCGCGCGATCGACGGCTCGCTGGCGCGCTTGCAAACCGATTGTTTGGATATCTGGATGTTCCACCGCGATGACCCGGCGCATCCGGTTGGTCCGCTGGTCGATGCGCTCGACGAGGAAGTGCGCGCCGGTCGGCTGAAAGCGTACGGCGCATCCAACTGGACGACCGAGCGCATACAAGAAGCGATCGACTATGCGCGCGCCAACGACAAGGCGGCGATGATGAGCGCCAGCCCGAATTTCTCGCTGGCGCAGGCGAACGAGCCGTTCTGGCCCGACACCGTCGTGACCACGCAGGAAGACCGCCGCTGGTTTGTGGCAAACAACTTCCTGCTGGTGGCGTGGTCGGCGCTCGGGCGCGGATTCTTCGCCAAGGCCGACCCCGGCGACACTTCGGATGCCGACCTGGTGCGGGTGTTTTACTCCGACGACAACTTCGAGCGCAAACGGCGCGCCGAGCAATTCGGCGACGCCAAGGGGATGACGATGTTTGAGATTGCGCTGGCGTATGTGATCAGCCAGGATTTTCCGGTGGTGGCGCTGAACGGCGCGGAAACCGTGGAGCAGGTCGCCTCGTCGGCCAAAGCGGGGGCGCTGCACCTCGCCGCGGAGGAACTCGACTGGCTTGATTTGACGCGCGACGAACGGCCGTGGTGAAGCGCGCGCATTGAAGGGAAAATGATGCCATGAAAATCACCGCCATCATCAGCCACGTCCTGCAATACGACCTGCCCGAAGAACTCGGCTACTCCCAGCAATACTACGCCAAACGAAGCGCCCATCTGGTCGAGGTGCGCACCGACGAAGGCATCAGCGGCTGGGGCGAGTGTTTCGGGCCCGGCAACATCGCGCTCGCCAACAAGGGCATCGTTGAGCGCGTGATTCAACCGATGCTCCTCGGCCACGACCCCATCGACCGCGATGTCGCCTGGCACACCGTCTATCACCTGCTGCGCGATCATGGGCAGAAGGGCATGGCGCTGCAAGCGCTCTCCGGCGTTGATATTGCGCTGTGGGACATCGCCGGCAAGGTGGCGGGCTTGCCGATTTGCAAACTCATCGGCGGCGCGCACCGCCGCCGCGTGCCGGTCTATGGATACGGCATGATGCTGCGGCGCACCGACGTGCGCTCCCTGGCCGCCCGCTTCGCCGACGAAGCCGAAGCGATAAAGGACGCGGGCTTCGTGGCTGCCAAGATGAAAGTGGGGCTGGGCTGCGCCGACGACATCAAACTCGCCGAGGCGGTGCGGCGCGGGGTCGGCGATGACTACCCGTTCATGGTGGACGCCAATCACTGCTACACCACCGGCGACGCCTATCAGGTCGGGCGCGCGCTCGAAGAATTGAACGCTTACTGGTTTGAAGAGCCGGTCGCGCCCGAAGACCTGGACGGCTACAAAGAATTGCGCGCGCGGCTGGCGGTCAATATCGCGGGCGGCGAGGCCGAGTTCACGCGCTGGGGGTGGCGGCACTTGCTGGAGGGGCGGTGTCTGGACATCGCCCAGCCCGAGGTGTGCGCGCTCGGCGGCATCTCGGAATACTTGAAAGTGCTGGCGCTGGCGCACACGCATTTCACGCCGGTGGTCAACCACGTCTGGGGTTCGGCGATTGCGGTCGCCGCCAACCTGCAACTGCTGGCCGTCATCCCGCCCATGCCGGGCGGCCTGCACCCGCAAGAGCCGCTGCTGGAATTCGACACCACCGACAACAAATTCCGCGACGAACTGCTGACCGAGCCGCTCAACATCCAGCAACAAGTCGCCGCCAACGGCGGCTACGCCACCATCCCGGACGCCCCCGGTCTGGGGGTCGAGCCGGACCGCGCCTTCATCCGCCGATACACCACCGACCCCGGGGACCGCTAACCATCCGCATCTTGATTCGGCCCGCCGCGCGATGAAACCCGCCGCCTGCGTTTGCGTCGATTGGGGCACGACCCGGTGCCGCTTGTGGGCGTTTGGCGGCGACGGACGGCTGCTCGCCGAGCGGCAAAACGAGCGCGGCGCCGCCACGCTCAACCCGGCGGACTACGATGCCGCGCTTGAAGCCGCGCTGAGCGAGCAGGGCGAATGGGGCGAATCAGGCGTCGCGCCCGACACCCCGGTCGTCATCTGCGGCATGGCCGGAGCGAGGGGCGGCTGGCGCGAGGCGCCCTATCTCGACCCGCCCGTGGAACTGGCGACCATCGCACAAGCGGCGGTGCGCGCACCGGCGGCGCGGCGCGATGTGCGAATACTGCCGGGCGTGGCGCAACGCGATGCGCGTGCGCCGGATGTCATGCGCGGCGAGGAAACCCTGCTCCTCGGGGCGGTGTTGCGCGGCGCAATCCGGGGCATGGTCTGCCTGCCCGGAACCCACTCAAAATGGGCGCAAGTCGAGGCGGGCGTACTGCGCCGCTTTGACACGGCGATGACGGGCGAGGTCTTTTCGTTGCTCGCCGACCACTCGACACTCGCCCCCTTCGTGTCGTCCACGCAAACCGCCTTCGCCGGGTCGCCGTCTTTTTCCGCCGCCGTGCGCGAAGCCCTCGATGCGCCGGAGCGCGTCCTCCAATCGCTATTTTCCGTGCGCGCACAAGGCGTGCTGATGAAAGGCGAAGCCAACGCCAACGCAAACTTACTACGCGCCCGGCTTTCCGGCCTGCTCATCGGCTTGGAAATCGCCGGCATCAAACCCATCACCGACCCGCGCCACCCCATCACGCTAATCAGTGAAGGCGCGCTGGCAACCAACTACCACCACGCCCTCACGACCGCCGGCATCGAAACCCGCTGCCACGACGCCCACAAACTGGCGCGCACCGGCTTGTACCACGCCGCACAATCGCTCCACCCAAACGCCTTGCGAAAGCGAGACTGGCGGACGACCCCTGCGCGCAAACCGGGTTCATCCGCGTCGGTATGACTGGAAATTTTGGCTGAGCTGCTTTATTCTTATTGCCTTTGAGCCGCGCAAAGCGGTTGGGCGCAGCCGGGGTTGGGTGGTTGGCGTTGCGCTGTTTTTTGGGCATCCCGCGAGGCAAAGATGAGAATTGGTGGACTGCCACCCAGGCAAGGGCTATATGACCCCGCGCGCGAGCATGATGCGTGCGGGGTGGGTTTTGTCGCCAATATCTCGGGCGCGAAGAGCCGCCAAATCGTCGATGACGGGCTTGAAATTCTCAACAACCTGAGCCATCGCGGCGCCGTCGGGGCGGACCCGTTGGCGGGCGACGGCGCCGGGTTGTTGTTGCAGTTGCCGAATCGTTTCTTTGCCGCCGAAGCGGGCTGCGACTTGCCGGACGCCGGCGAGTATGCGGTCGGGATGATGTTTATGCCGCGCGAGCGCCGCGCGCAGGCCGACGCCAAAAGCGCGGTGGAGCAGGTCGTGCGCGCCGAGGGTCAGCGCGTGCTGGGCTGGCGCGCGGTGCCGGTCGACAACGACAACCTCGGCGTGAGCGTTCTGCCGACCGAGCCGGCGGTGTGGCAGGTGTTCATTGGTCGCGCGCCCGCATGCGCCGACCAAACGGCGTTTGAGCGCAAACTGTTCGTCATCCGCAAGCAAATCGAAAAGCGCGTGCGCGAGTCGGGCAGCCGCGGCGCCGCGGATTTTTATATCGCCTCGATGTCGTCCAGGGTGGTCGTCTACAAGGGCATGCTGCGCGCCGGGCAACTGCGCGAGTATTATCCCGACCTGCTCGACCGCCGAATGGAGTCGGCGCTGGCGCTGGTGCATCAGCGCTTTTCCACCAACACCTTTCCCGCGTGGGGGATGGCGCACCCCTACCGGCTGATTGCCCACAACGGCGAAATCAACACGCTGCGCGGCAATGTCAACTGGATGGCGGCGCGCCGCAGCGCGATGTCGTCGCCGCTGTTGGGGGACGACCTCGACAAGGTGTGGCCGCTGATTCTCGAAGGGCAGTCGGATTCGTCGGCCTTCGACAACGCGCTTGAACTGTTGGTCGCCGGCGGTTATTCGCTGGCGCATGCGATGATGATGATGATACCGGAAGCGTGGTCGGGCAACCCGCTGATGGAGCGCAAGCGCCGCGCGTTTTACGAATACCACGCGGCGCTGATGGAGCCGTGGGACGGTCCCGCGTCGGTCGCGTTCACCGACGGCAGGCAAATCGGCGCGACCTTGGACCGCAACGGACTGCGCCCGGCGCGCTATTTGGTGACCCGCGGCGGCGTGGTGGTGATGGCTTCGGAGATGGGCGTGCTGAACATTCCCGAAGAGGACATCGTGGTGAAGTGGCGGTTGCAGCCCGGCAAAATGCTGCTGATTGACCTCGAACAAGGGCGGATTATCGACGACGAGGAGATTAAAAACGACCTCGCCTCGGCGCACGATTATCAACGCCGGCTGGACAAGACGCAGATTGAACTCGGCGCGCTGCAAGTCACGGCGGACGCTTCCGCCCCCGCCCCCGCCACTCCCCCGCCCGCCGCGGATGCGCTGCTCAAATCGCAGCAGGCTTTCGGCTATACCCAGGAGGATCTTAAATTCCTGCTGTTGCCGATGATGACCGACGGCGCCGAGGCGATTGGCTCGATGGGCACCGATGTGCCGCCGCCGGTGCTGTCCGACCGCAGCAAGCCGCTGGCGAGTTACTTCAAGCAGAATTTCGCCCAGGTCACCAACCCGCCCATCGACCCGATTCGTGAGCAGTTGGTGATGTCGTTGCTGTCGTTGATCGGGCCGCGCCCCAACCTGCTTGGGCTGGACGAGGGCGGCCACGGCCACGCCATGCGCCTGACGGTGGCGCAACCGATTCTGACCAACGACGAACTCGAGCGCATTCGGCGAATCAAAGACTACACCGGCGGCGCGTTCAAGGCGAAGGCGCTCGATATTTGTTTCCCCGCCGAGACTGGAGGGAGCGCGGACGAGGGCGAGAAGGCAATGGCGGCGGCCATCGACGCGCTCTGCGAGCAAGCCGAGCAGGCGGTGTTGCGGCACGGCGACAACATCCTGATTCTGTCGGACCGGCGCATGGACGCGCGGCACATGGCGATTCCCGCGTTGCTGGCGACCTCGGCGGTGCACCACCACCTCATCCGCAAGGGCTTGCGCACGCGCTCCGGGCTGGTGGTTGAGACCGGCGCCTGCGTGGAAGTCCATCACGCCGCCACGCTGGCGGGCTACGGCGCCGAGGCCATCAATCCCTATACCGCATTCGACACCATCGCGGCGCTGCTGCCGCGGCTCGACCCCAATCCCGGATTCGCGCAAGCCCGGTCGCGCTATATTGCGGCGCTCGGCGCGGGGTTGAAGAAGGTGATGTCGAAGATGGGCATCTCCACTTACCAATCGTATTGCGGCGCGCAGATTTTTGACGCCGTGGGATTGTCGGCGGCGTTCGTGGAAAGATATTTCGCCGGCACCGCCACCGCGGTCGAGGGCGTGGGCCTCGCGCAAATCGCCGCGGAAGCGCGGCAATGGCATCGCAACGCCTTCGGCGACAACCCGCTTTACCGCCGCCATCTGGACGCCGGCGGCGACTACGCCTATCGCGTGCGCGGCGAAGCGCATGCGTGGAATCCCGAAACCATCGCTGCACTCCAGCAAGCCACGCGCGCCAACGACGCCGAGCGCTTTGAGGAGTTTTCCGCGGCGATGGACACGCAGGATGCGAAGTTGTTCAACCTGAGAGGGCTGTTTGAATTCAACTGGAGCGAGCAGCCGCTGCCGCTGGACGAGGTCGAAGCGGCGTCGGAATTGGTCAGGCGGTTTTCCACCGGCGCGATGTCGTTCGGGTCGATTTCCTACGAGGCGCATTCCAATCTGGCGCGGGCGATGAACCGCCTCGGCGGGAAGTCCAACACCGGCGAGGGCGGCGAGGAGGCGTCTCGCTACACCCCGCTGGCGGACGGCGCGCCCAATCCCGAGCGCTCGGCGATCAAGCAGGTCGCTTCAGGGCGCTTTGGCGTGACCGCCGAGTACTTGGTCAACGCCGATGACCTGCAAATCAAAATGGCACAGGGCGCCAAGCCGGGCGAGGGGGGGCAACTGCCGGGGCACAAGGTCAACGAGCAGATTGCCCGAGTGCGGCATTCCACCCCCGGCGTCGGGCTGATTTCCCCGCCGCCGCACCACGACATTTACTCCATCGAAGACCTGGCGCAGTTGATTCACGACTTGAAGAACGTCAACCCGGAAGCGCGCATTTCGGTCAAACTGGTGTCCGAAGTCGGCGTCGGCACGGTCGCCGCCGGCGTCTCAAAAGCCCACGCCGACCACGTCACCATCTCCGGGCACGAAGGCGGCACCGGCGCCAGCCCGCTGACCTCTATCAAGCACGCCGGCTCGCCGTGGGAAATCGGCTTGGCGGAGACGCAGCAGACGCTGGTGCTGAATGCCTTGCGCGGCAGAATCGCGGTGCAGGTGGACGGCGGCATACGCACCGGACGCGATGTCGCCATCGGCGCGCTGCTGGGCGCCGACGAATTCGGTTTCGCCACCGCGCCGCTCATCGTGTCGGGCTGCGTGATGATGCGCAAGTGCCACCTCAACACCTGCCCGGTGGGGGTCGCCACCCAGGACCCGAAGTTGCGCGCCAAGTTCACGGGGCAGCCCGAGCACGTCATCAACTATTTCTTTTTCGTCGCCGAGCAAGTGCGCCGCATCATGGCGCGGCTCGGCTACCGCAATATGAACGAGATGGTCGGGCAGATGCAGCGGCTCGACATGCGCAAGGCGATTCGGCACTGGAAAGCCAACGGCCTCGACTATTCGCGCATCCTGAGCAAGCCCGAAGTCGCGCCCGAGGTGGCGTTGTATAACCGCGAGAAGCAAGACCACGGTCTCGACAAGGCGCTCGACCACCGGCTAATCGAGCAAGCCGAGCCGGCGTTGCGGCGCCGGGAAAAGGTGCGCATCGAGACCGACGTCAGGAACGCCAACCGCGCGGTCGGCGGCATGCTGTCCGGGCGCATCGCGCGCGCTTACGGCCACGCCGGTCTGCCCGACGACACCATCCACATTCGCGCGCGCGGCACCGCCGGGCAGTCCTTCGGCGCGTGGCTGGCGCGCGGCGTGACCATGGAACTGGAGGGCGAAGGCAACGACTATGTCGGCAAGGGCTTGTCCGGCGGGCGGCTGATTATCTACCCGCCGCGCAACAGCGGCATGCGTGATGCCGCGCGCAACATCATCGTCGGCAACACCGTGCTATACGGCGCCATCGCCGGCGAATGTTTTTTCAACGGCGTCGCCGGCGAGCGCTTCTGCGTGCGCAACTCGGGCGCGGTGGCGGTGGTCGAGGGCGTCGGCGACCACGGCTGCGAGTATATGACCGGCGGCGTGGTGGTCTGCCTCGGCGCGACCGGGCGAAACTTCGCCGCCGGGATGTCGGGCGGCATCGCCTACGTGCTCGACCGCCACGGCGAGTTCCGCCAACGGTGCAACCGGCGAATGGTCACGCTCGAAAACGTCGCGCCCGACACCGACCCGGCGCCGGACGTCGACGACATGACCGGCGCCGATGAAACCCGCTTGAAGCGGCTAATAGAAAGCCACCACCGCCACACCAATAGCCAAACCGCGAAGGCCGTGCTTGCGCGGTGGGGCGAGCATCTGGGGCAATTCGTCAAGGTCATGCCGGTTGACTACCAGCGCGCGCTGCAACAACTGCAAGCGCAAAAACACCTTGGCAGCGGCAGAGACGGCGACGCCACCGCATCATCGGAGGCGCGCTATGGGTAAAGTCACCGGCTTCATGGAAATCGCGCGCACCGAGCGCGAGTATTTGCCGGTGCGCCGGCGCATCAAAGGCTTCGACGAGTTTGTCGTCAGCCTGAGCGACGACGAGTTGGCGGCGCAGGGCGCGCGCTGCATGGACTGCGGCATTCCCTACTGCCACTCCGATGCCGGCTGCCCACTGAGCAACCTCATCCCCGACTGGAACGACTTGGTTTATCGCGGCGACTGGGAGGCGGCTTCGGAAGCGCTGCATTCCACCAACAACTTCCCCGAATTCACCGGTCGGGTCTGCCCGGCGCCGTGCGAGACCGCGTGCACGCTGTATCTCAACGACCAGCCCGTCACCATCAAAACCATCGAGCACGCCATCGTCGAGCGCGCCTGGGCGGAAGGCTGGATTGCGCCGCAGCCGCCCGCCGCCGACCGGCGCAGCGGCAAGCGAGTCGCGGTGGTCGGCTCCGGTCCCGCCGGGCTCGCCTGCTCCCAGCAGTTGGCGCGCGCCGGGCACACCGTGTTGCTGTATGACAAGCAGGCGCGCAGCGGCGGATTGCTGCGCTACGGCATCCCGGATTTCAAACTGGACAAGCGCGTCATCGACCGGCGCATGGCGCAACTGGAAGCCGAGGGGGTTGAGTTTCACGGCAACACGCACATCGGCGTGGACTTGCCGGCGCAGGATTTGCACGCCAATTTTGACGCGGTGGTGCTCGCCGGCGGCGCCGAACACCCGCGCGATTTGCCGGCGCCGGGGCGCGACCTGAGCGGGGTTCATTTCGCGATGGACTACCTCCGCAGCAACACCCGGCGAGTGCAGGGCGACCATCTCAACGCCGGCGATGACGGCGACGGTGACGGCGACAACGGCGGCGGCGCGGAATGGCTCTCGGCGCGCGGCAAGCACGTCGTGGTCATCGGCGGCGGCGACACCGGCTCCGACTGCATCGGCACCGCCAACCGCCAGGGCGCCGCCTCAATAACCCAAATCGAAATCCTGTCGCGCCCGCCGGAAGCGGAAAACAAGGCGCTCACCTGGCCCAACTGGCCGCACAAACTGCGCACCTCATCCTCCCAGGAAGAAGGCTGCGAGCGCATCTGGGACGTCGTCACCAAAGCCTTCATCGACGACGGCAACGGCTGTCTGGCGGGCGTGCGCTGCATGAAAGTCGCCTGGAACAACGCCGGCGGCCAATGGAAAATGAAAGAAATCCCCGGCTCCGAATTCGAACTAAAAGCCGGCTTGGTCACCCTGGCGATGGGCTTCCTCCACCCGTCACACCCCGGAATGCTGGAAGACCTGAACATCCGCCTAACCGACCGCGGCAACATCGCCGCCCCCGCCCAAGGCAACACCGCCTACCAAACCAACCACCAAAAAATCTTCACCGCCGGCGACATGCGCCGCGGTCAATCACTGGTCGTATGGGCAATCCAAGAAGGCCGCCAATGCGCCCGCGCGGTCGATGCGTATCTGTGCGGGAGTAGTGAGTTGCCGGAGTGAACGTGCGTTGGTGGGCGCTGTCGCGCACGCTCCCCACCACTTCGTCATTCTCGAATGATAGAAAAATAAGGGAATTACATACATAAATCCGCAAGCCGCCTATTTACTCGGCGGCACGAACAAGTCGATATTTACGCTTTGCCTGTTCTGGCGTTGTGTTCGCTACCCTCTTTTTCATATCAAAAATCCCCCACGATTGGCTTTATTGCTGTATTCGCGGATTTTGCGGCAAACAAGAATGAAATTTCAAATGTTTTTTCTGCGGATTTATGTATGTAATTCCCAAAAATAAGGAGCCCCAACCCCGTCATTCTCGAATGATAGAAAAATAAGGAGCGGTAGCGACTATATTTTTCATCACCTTCGGGAATCTCCCTAAGGCTAGCGTGGACTTTACCGAAGCCCGTGCCAGTCTTAGGGAGATTCCCGAGGTCGTAAGTGTCCGGTAAGCCGCCGCTTAAAAGAAAAAGCGCGGCGGCAAACGGACACTAACGCTCGAGAATGACGAAGTAGTGGAATGACGGAGTAGAGAGAATGATGAAGTAGTGGGAATGACGAAGTAGTGGGGAATGACGAGTCGTTGGGAGAGCACACCAAGCGGTACTTCATATACAATTCTTGCGGTTTTGTTTTTGGTGGGTTTCCGTGATGGGTGAGGATAGGCGGTGTGAGTGGTGTGGGGGTGATTCGGTTTACCGGGCTTATCACGATTTGGAATGGGGGGCGCCGCTTCATGATGAGCGGCGGTTGTTTGAGTTGTTGTGTTTGGAGGGCGCTCAGGCCGGGTTGAGTTGGATTACCATTTTGAAGAAACGGGACAACTATCGTGCGGCTTTCGATGCGTTTGATGCCGCCAAAATGGCGCGCTATGATGATGCGAAAATTGCCGCGTTGTTGAGTAATCCCGGCATCGTGCGCAACCGGCTGAAGGTCGACGGGTTTGTCCGAAACGCGCGCGCCTATTTGCGCTTGCGCGATTCGGGGAGCACGCTTGACCAAGTCCTTTGGGATTATGTCGCCGGCAAGCCGTTGCAGAATAACTGGCGCTCGCTTGCGCGGATTCCGGTATCCACGCCGTTGTCGGAGCAACTCGCCAAAGACTTGAAGCAGCGCGGCTTTACCTTTGTCGGCGGCACCATCTGCTACGCTTTCATGCAGGCCGCCGGCTTGGTCAACGACCACACCACCGACTGCTATCGCCACCGTCAACTGGGCGGCGGCAAGCGGGGCTGAGCGTGGCGACCGTGCCGCAGGCGGGCGCGCCAACACCGGCGGTGGCGGTCATTCCCTATGTGCTGGTGTTGCTGTGCGGGGTGGTTTGGGGGATGACGTTTTCGCTCGCCCGCATCGCCGCCTCGACGCAGGCGCATCCCATCGGGCTGGCTTTCTGGCAGGCGCTGGGCGGCGGTCTGGTGTTGCTGATTTACTGCCTGTTGCGCCGCCGCCGACCGAGGCTCGACCGCGCCCACTTCAAACACGCTTGCGTGATTGCGCTTTTCGGCACGGCGATACCCGCCTCGCTGTATTTCTACGCCGCGCCGAAGGTGCCCGCCGGCGTGCTGGCGATCACCGTGGCGCTGGTGCCGATGCTGACCTATGCGCTGTCGTGGATGCTGGGCATCGACCGCTTCGGGCGGCGGCGCGTGCTCGGCATCGTGCTGGGTTTCATCGCCATCATCCTGCTGGTTGCGCCCGACACCAGCCTGCCCGAGCCGGGCATGGCGCGCTGGCTCGTCCTGCCGCTAATCGCCTCGGTTTTCTACACGCTGGAGAACGTCTATGTCGATGTCTATATCCCGCAAAACGCCGACTTGGAGGGCTTGCTGACCACCGGGCTGATGGTCGCCGCGGCGATGCTCGTGCCAATCCTCTATCTGGGGGACGCGTTCCACCCCATCGCCCCGCCATTCGACCCCGCCGACTGGGCGATTCTGGCGATGATGGTGGTCAGCAGCGCCGCCTATGTGATGTTCTTGTATGTGGTGAAAATGGCGGGCGCGGTTTTCGCCAGCATGGCGGGTTATGTCATCACCCTCGCCGGCGTGTTCTGGGGCATGGTCTTCTTCGCCGAGCGGCACTCCCCGTGGGTGTGGGCGGCGCTCGCGCTGATGCTGGTCGGCATGCTGCTGGTGACACCGCGCCGAAGCGCCCCGGACATCGGCGCGCACGTATAACGGGGTTGCGTTTGCGCCGCCCGCTACCGGTGTTGACTCAGCGCGCCAACAATCGGTTGATGCGCCTCACATAAGCGCCGGGGTCTTTCAGCGAGGCGCCTTCCGCCAGCGCCGCTTGGTCGAACAGCACGCTCGCCCAGTCTTCCGCCAGTTCGCCGTCGGCGTCGATTTGTTTGACGATGGCGTGTTGCGGGTTGATTTCCAGAATCGGTTTGGCGCTCGGCGCCTCCTGGCCAATCGCCTGCAGGATTCGCTCCATGTTGCCGCCCATGTCGTAGTCGTCCGCCACCAAACACGCGGGCGAATCCACCAGCCGGTTGGAGATGCGGACGTCCTTGACCCGCTCCGCCAGCACCGATTTGATTTTGTCCACCAACGGTTTCAAGTCTTCCTTTTGCTTGTCCGCCTGCGCGTCATCCGTGGCACCCGCGTGCGCGCTTTTCTCGCCCGTCAAGTCGGCAATGTCGAGGTCGCCCTTGGCGATCGATTGCAACGGCTTTTCCTGATACGCGGTCAGGTGGCCGACCACCCATTCGTCCACCGGGTCGGACAGCAGCAACACTTCAATATCGTTCTTGCGAAACACCTCGAGGTGCGGCGACGATTTGGCAGCCGCGTGGCTGTCCGCGGTCACATAGTAAATCGCCTTTTGTTTGGCGGGCATCCGTTTGAGGTAGTCGTCGAGCGCAATCGTTTGGCTCTGCGCCGCGTCGTTCGTTGCATCGTCCGCCGCATCGTCTGCGGCGGTGGCGTGTTCGGTATGCGTCGAAGCGAAGCGCAGCAGTTTGGCGAGCGCGTCCTTGTTGTCGAAATCCTCAATCACCCCCTCCTTGATGACGCGCCCGTATTCCTTCCACAGCGCCGCGTATTGCTCGGGCGCTTTGGCGGCGATTTTTTTCAGCTCGGCCAACACCTTCTTGACCGAGGCGGCGCGGATTTTGTCGATGTCTTTGTTCTGCTGCAAAAATTCCCGCGACACATTCAAGGGCAGGTCGGCGGAGTCCACCAAGCCGCGCACGAAGCGCAGGTAATTGGGCATCAACTGCTTGGCGTCTTCGGCGATGAAAATCCGCCGCACATAGAGTTTGATGCCGTGGCGCTGCTCGCGGTCCCACAAATCGAACGGCGCCTTCGCGGGAATATAGAACAGCGAGATGTATTCCATCTTGCCTTCCACCCGGTTGTGCAGCGTCACCGCCGGCGGCTCCGGGTCATAGGTCAGCGCGGTGTAGAAGGCGTTGTATTCGTCCGCGGAAATCTCGCTCTTGGCTCTTGCCCAGAGCGCCGAGCCTTTGTTGACGGTTTCCCAAGCCGGCTCCTGTCCTTTGAGCACCTTGCCATCGTCGTCCTTTTCCGGCTCCTTGAGCATCTTGAGCGGCAGCGAAATGTGGTCGGAATATTTTCCGATGATGGCGCGCAGGCGGTAGGGCTCGGTATATTCCTTTTGGTCGGGATGCAGTTTGAGGATGATTTCGGTGCCGCGCTCGGGGCGGTCGATGGTCTCCACGGTGTATTCGCCGCCGCCGTCGGAGACCCATTTGACGCTTTCGCCTGCCGGCGCCCCGGCTTTGCGCGTGAGCAGCGTCACTTCCTTCGCCACCAGAAAAGCCGAGTAGAAACCGACCCCGAACTGCCCGATGAACGACGCATCGCCGGCGTCCTTCGCCGCCATCTGCTCGAGGAATTGGCGCGTGCCGGAGCGCGCGATGGTGCCGATGTTCTCAATCACCTCGTCGTGACTCATGCCGATGCCGTTGTCGCGCACGGTCAGGGTTTTTTTCGCGGCGTCAACATCAATCCAAATGCCGAGCGCCTCATCGTCTTCGTACAAATTCTTATCGGTCAACGCCAAAAACCGCAACTTGTCGCAAGCATCCGATGCATTGGAAATCAACTCGCGCAGGAAAATTTCCTTGTTGCTGTATAGCGAGTGAATGATGAGATTCAACAGTTGCTGAACCTCGGTCTGAAACGCATGCGTTTCAACGGCGGATTTGGCGGTCATGACGAAAGACGAGTCGGGTTAATTTGCACTGCGGCAAAAGTGGGGACAGCGCGCGCGTTTTCAAGCCGGCGGTGGCGGCGGCGGCGCAGGTTGCGCCGGCGGACTGAGGTCAGCGCCTCATTTCTGATCGTCGCGGCGAAAGGCGCCTTGCACGATGCGGTCGATGACCATGGCGCAAAACAGGATGGCGAAGCCGCCGAGCAACCCCGGTCCTTTGGCGGCGTATTGCAGCGCTTCCAAAATCACCTTGCCGAGCCCGCCGCCGCCGATTAGCGAGATGATGACCACCATCGACAGGCACATCAAAATCGTCTGGTTGACGCCCGCCATAATCGACGGCAACGCCAGCGGCACTTCCACATCCCGCAACAACTGGTAGCGCGACGCGCCGAAAGCGATGGCGGCTTCCTTGATGTCGTTGGGCACACCGCGGATGCCGAGCGCCGTCAGCCGAATGACCGGCGGCATGCCGAAGATGATGGTGGCGAGAATCCCCGGCGGATTGCCGGTGCCGAAAAAGGCGATGATGGGTATCAGGTACACGAACGCCGGCAGCGTCTGCATCAGGTCGAGTATCGGCTCGGCGGCGTGGTAGGCGCGTTTGGATTCGCCGAACCAAATGCCGAGCGGAATGCCGATGGTGACGCAAATGGCGACCGCCGCGCCGACCAGCGCCACGGTTTCCATCGCGATTTCCCAGTAACCGAGCAGCGCGATATAGACCAGCGAGGCGGCGGTGAAAATCGCCACGCGCGCGCCCGCCGCGCGCCATGCGGTGACAAAAATCACCGCCATCACCACGGGCCACGGCGTGTCGATGAGCGCCAGGCTGATGGCTCTCAAGATTGAGCGAATGCCCGACGTGATGCCGTCAAAAGCGCCGGCGCCCGCCACCGCCGCCACGTCGATGCGCGCTTCCAGCCAGCCGGCGAGCAGGGAGAACAGCGTTTCGTTTTCGCCGGCGACGAACAGCGCGGAGATTTCTTTTTCCGGAAAGATGTCCAGTAGTTGAAGCGGGCTATGCACCGTGAAATCGTAGATTGTCAGCGGCGCAATCATCAGCACCAACGCGGCGCCGAGGAAGATGTTGCGGGTCTTGCGCCCGCTTTCCACCCCCACCGGGTCGATTCGCCAGCGGGAGTACTGGTTTTCATACGCGCTGTTGGCGTAAAAGCCCTGCGCCAGTTTGAAGAGCAGCAGGAGGAACAAACCAAACAGCAGAATGTCCAGCGCCTCGGTGTTGGCGGCAAGGCCGAGCGTTTGATTTTTGTCGGCGGCGTTGCCGATGTTCTCCGCCAGTTTTTCAAAGCGGCTCGGGTCCGCGCCCTGCTCGCGCGCCGCGTCGGCTCGTTCCAAAAAGGTCGCGGCCCGTTCGCGCTGCTTTTCGGCGCGCTCAAAAAAGGACGCGCCGGGGTTGCCCCACCAGCCGCGCCCAATCTGCACCCAGGCGATCATTTCCAGCAACAGAAAGCCCCAGAACATCCCCCAGACCGCGCGCGACGCCGCCCACAACGGTCCCAGCAACGCGGCAAACGGGTTAAAGGTGTTGGGCAGCCCGCGGCGCGAGGAATGAATGCGCCGGAAGGCGGACGCGTAGTAGTCGCCGTTGACGCCGGCGAATTGGTTGATGGACGCGCTCAGTTGGGCGTGGTCAACCTCGATGTCCGATGCGGCGACCACCTTGCTCGCCTCCACGCGCTCGTTCTCACTCATGCCCCCTGTCCCCCTGAATGCTGCGCAGTAGTTGCGTCTTGCTGACCACGCCAATGTCGCGCCCCTGCGAAGTAATCACCACCGGCTTGTCGCTGCCGAGCGCGTGGTCGATGAGTTGGTCCAGATTGACGCCTTCATCGGCGCGCGGCGCGGCGCTCAAATCGTCGTCGCGGGAGTCCAGCGGCTTCATAATGGAGCGCGCCTTGAACAACTTCAGTTTGGATATGCCCTGGACGAATTCGCGCACATAATCATCCGCCGGATTCATAACGATTTCTTCCGGCGTGCCGATCTGCACAATCACCCCGTCTTTCATAATCGCAATGCGGTGGCCGATGCGGATGGCTTCGTCCAGGTCGTGAGTGATGAACAGCGTGGTCTTTTGCAGTTTGGCGGCGAGCGCCTTGAACTGGTCTTGAATCTGCATCCGAATCAGCGGGTCGAGCGCCGAGAAAGGCTCGTCCATCAGCAGCACCTGCGGGTCGGAAGCCAGCGCGCGGGCGATGCCGACGCGCTGCTGCATGCCGCCGGACAACTCCTTCGGCAGCCGGTCTTCGTAGCCGACCAAATCCACCAACTCCAGCGTGTGGTCGGAAACCGCCCAGCGCTTGGATTTCGGCACCCCGCGAATCTCCAGCGGATAGGCGACGTTGTCGCGCACCGAGCGGTGCGGCATCAGCGCCATGTGCTGGAAGACCATGCCGATTTGGTTGGCGCGCACCTCGCGCAGGGCTGCATCGTTGAGTTGGGAGATGTCCTTTCCCAGCACTTCGATGGCGCCGCTGGTCGGCTCAATCAGCCGGTTGACATGGCGCACCAGCGTCGATTTGCCGGAGCCCGACAGCCCCATGATGCAAAAGATTTCGCTGCGCAACACCTCGAAACTGGCGTCCTGAACGCCGACCACGCAGGCGAAGCGCTCGAGCACTTCCGGCTTGCCGATGCCCTCGGTGCGAATGGCGTCCATCGCCTCGCGGAAGCGCGTGCCGAAAACCTTCCAGACATTGCGCGCGATGACGACCGTTTCAGCCATGCCCCGGCTTTCTCATCCGCATCCAAACAAACCAAACTAAACCAACAAAGGCGCGCGCCCGCCGGCGCGAATCCGGCGGGCGGTGTCGCGCATGCCGGTTGTTACTCGGACAACCAGCCGATGACTTTATCTTCGTTCTCGGCGACCCATTCTTTGGCGAAGGTTGCCGCCTCTTTTTTGTCGATGACCAGCGCGAAGGTCATGGCAGAGACGATGTCGGTGTCGAGTTTCATATTGCGAAAGAGCGCGGCGACTTCGGGATGCGTTTGCTCGACCGATTGGGAGTAGTGCAGATGCAAATGGGCGGTGTCCCACGCCACGCCGGCGCTGGATTTTTCCAGCCATGCCGGGTCATCGGTCGGCTGAACAATCTTCCACTGCGCGGCGTCATACGCCGGCTCTTCGAGAATCTGCATGTCGTGCAGCACAAAAACATAGTGCGGCGTGTAGCAAAAACCGGCCCACGGCTTGCCGCTTTTGATGGAGGTGTCGAGGTTGGCGTAGGCGAGCGTTTCATCGCTTTCGGTCAACTCAAACGTCTGGTCGTAGCCGTATGACTTGGCGCGGATTTTCTCGATGTTGGTGGACGCCCAGCCCGGCGCGCCAATCCAAATCTCGCCCCGCCCGTCGCCGTCGGAATCAAACAACGCCGCGATATCGGGGTTGGTCAGGTCGTCGATGGAAGTGATGCCGTGCTCGTCCGCGATGGCTTGCGTCACGCACATGCCCTGAAAAGCCGACACGCCGTTGGTGTTCATCACCACCGTGCCCTTGTCCTTGACAAAAGTGTCGTGCAGGTTTTGCTGATTGGGCATCCACACCTCGGGATGCGCGTGCATCGCGCCCGAGTCCATCGCCTCAAAAATGATCGGGTTGGTGCCGTTTTGCAACTCCACATCCAGCCCGAGATTCTGCTCAATCGCAACTTTCAAGATATTGGCGGTCGCCAGCACGGACGGCCAGTTGGGCACGCCAATCACCACATCGGCGGCTCTGGCGGCGGAAGCAAACGCAAGCAACCCGGCCAACGTGGCGGCGGCGAGCGTGCGGGTGGTTTTGTGTATGTAGGTGGTTTTCATCGGAGTTCTCCTCGTGTCGTCATTGGTATCGCCCGCCATTGTTGAATAACCCCGCCGCAATGTCAAATGCCGCAACCCCCCCGCGCGCGCATGGTTTATGCGGACGGTTGGCGGGGGTATAATGCGCTTGATGCGTTGGCGGCATAAATTGTCGCCAGGGCGGAGGCATTCAACGAGGAGCACATCATGAATTTAGAAGCAAAGACCGCGGCGAGCGCGGGCATTGAGGAACTTCAACACTTTATCGGCGGGCGGCGTGTGGACGGGGCGAGCGGGCGTTTTGGTGATGTTTATAACCCCGCGCTCGGCGTGGTTGCCAAGCGCGTGCCGTTGGCGGGCAAGGTGGAGGTGGAGAGCGCCATCGCCGCGGCGTTTGATGCGTTTCCGGCGTGGTCGGCGGTGCCCGCCGGGCGGCGCGCGCAGGTGATGTTTGCCTTCCGCGACGCCATCAAGCGGCAGATGAACGAGTTGGCGAAGTTGCTTTCCGCCGAGCACGGCAAGACCGTGGATGACGCCAAAGGCTCCATCACGCGCGGGCTGGAGGTGGTCGAATACGCCTGCGGCATTTCGCAACTGCTCAAGGGCGAGTATTCCGAAGGCGTGGCGGGCGGCGTTGACAGTTGGAGCGTGCGCCAGCCGCTCGGCGTGTGCGCCGGCATCACGCCGTTCAATTTTCCGGCGATGGTGCCGATGTGGATGTTCCCGATGGCGATCGCGTGCGGCAATACCTTCGTGTTGAAGCCGTCCGAGCGCGACCCGTCGTGCGCGTTGCGGTTGGCGGAGTTGATGCAGGAAGCCGGCTTGCCCGACGGCGTGCTGAACGTGGTCAATGGCGACAAGGAAGCGGTCGATACGCTGCTGATGGACGCGCGCGTGCAGGGCATCAGTTTTGTCGGCTCAACCGCCATCGGCGAATACATCTACCAAACCGGCACCGCCCACAACAAGCGCGTGCAAGCGTTGTGCGGCGCTAAAAATCACATGCTGGTCATGCCCGACGCCGACATCGACCAAGCCGTGGATGCGGTCATGGGCGCGGCTTACGGCTCCGCCGGCGAGCGCTGCATGGCGATTTCGGTGGTGGTCACGGTCGGCGATGAACCGGCGGACGCCATCATCGAAAAACTGCTGCCGAAACTGGACGCTCTGAATGTCGGACCCTACACCGACCCGTCCGCGCAGATGGGTCCGGTCATCAACCCCGACGCCAAAGCGCGCATCGAAGGCTACATCGACAAAGGCGTCGAAGAAGGCGCGCAACTGCTGCGCGACGGTCGCGGGGCGGTGGTGGAAGGCGCGGAAAACGGCTGCTTCGTCGGCGCCACCCTCTTCGACAAAGTCAAACCCGGCATGCGCATCTACACCGATGAGATATTCGGTCCCGTGCTGTGCATCGTGCGCACCGACAGTTACGACCAGGCGGTGGCGATGATCAACCAACACGAATACGGCAACGGCACCGCCATCTTCACCCGCGACGGCGACGCCGCCCGCGACTTCGCCAACCGCATCCAAATCGGCATGGTCGGCATCAACGTCCCCATCCCGGTCCCGCTCGCCTTCCACAGTTTCGGCGGCTGGAAACGCTCCCTCTTCGGCGACCACTCCATCCACGGCCCCGAAGGCATCCGCTTCTACACCCGCCTAAAAACCATCACCTCCCGCTGGCCCTCGGGAATTCGGTCGGGAGCGGTGTTTAATTTTAAGGCGGGGGGGGAGCATTGAGCGGGAGGCTATTGAAAATCATGGGACTGTGCGGCGGTATAATGACCGAATGAACAGTAGCAGTCAGGAAATTCCTGTTCTTTCATTTTTTTCTGGGGCCGGCTTCTTAGATATCGGCTTTCTGAGGACGGGAAGGTTTTCTATTCCATGGCATAATGAATGCCACGCACCTTTTGCTGATGCTTATGAATACGGCACAGCCCAACTCGGCTATGCCGCGATCAACGGGAAAAGCCAAAGTCGCGGCAGGGTTGAAAACTTGAAAACAGGGCGGATTATTGAGCAGGCTTTTGGCGGTAAAAAACCGCCGTTGTTTGGCGTGATTGGCGGCCCCCCATGCCCTGATTTTTCCCGTGCGGGGAAACACCGCGGGGGAAGGGGGCACAATGGAAAATTGACGAAACATTATGCCGGCAAAATTCTCCGGTTGAGCCCGAGTTTTTTCTTGCTGGAGAACGTTCCCGGATTGTTGGAAATCAAAAAACACCGCGACTTTTTCTTTTCTGTATTGAAAAAACTAAACAATGAATATGCCGTGGATTTGCGGATTTTAAATGCTTTAGAATACGGCGTTCCACAAAGCCGGCGGCGGGTCTTTGTTGTGGGCGTTTGCCGCAAATGGCTCGCGCGGCACCGCCTGCAAACTCACAGGGAGATTGCCGCGAAAAGCAGGGAGATTATGGCGTTGGATGTGTCTGAGAAAAGGAGTATTAAAGATGTCAGCGCGGATTTGTCCAAGATGCACTGGTTTTGCTGGCCGGACCCCAAGTTTCCCGACGCGGAAAAAGCCTATTCGTGGAATCGGCGAAATGGCGCCCCGAGCGAGTTGCTTGTGGGAAGCCGGTTCAAGCAAATTAACGGGCATCCAAACGCAGGTGATTTTTTCCGGCCACACAGTGCTAAATTTCATAGTATTGAAGAAGGCGATACTTCTCGAAAAAGTTTTAAGCGGCTGCACCGTCACCGCTACAGCCCAAACGCCGCATATGGAAACAACGAAGTGCATTTGCACCCTACAAAACCGCGCCGAATTTCTGTTGCAGAGGCACTGGCGCTGCAATCCGTGCCCAGGGAATACAGTTTTCCAGAATCTATGACTTTAACCGATAAATTTAAAGCGGTGAGTAATGGTGTTCCAGTTTTGCTGGCTGAGAGCATTGCCGCCGCTTTTGCACAATTTTTCGACGGAGATGCAAAATGAAATTGTTTGATTTAACCCCGCCACCCGATGTGCTAGTGGCATTGACGCACACGGCGATGAAGCCGATAGATGCTTTGTGCGAATTAGTGGACAACGCCATTGATTCATTTTCTGATAGCGGGGGCAGTTCACGGGGAATAAATGAAATTACCATTGACTTGCCTACATTGACTGAGTGGCAGAAAGGCGAGGGGTCTATTCGCGTCTCTGATAATGGCCCTGGCATGACGGCTGAGCGCGCGGAAAAAGCGCTAACAGCGGGGTATTCCAGTCAACTCGCATATGGCAGGCTGGGCATGTTTGGCATGGGGCTTAATATTGCTGCGGGAAAATTTGCGCGCAAAACACGCCTTGTTACAGCAACCCAAGATTCTGAAAAAGCGATTGTTGTTGAAGTAGACCTCGACGAGCTCCTTCAGCAGGGGCACTACCGAGTGCAACCGTCTGAAGCAAATAAAAACGATTATTTTCAGCAAGGTGAAAGCGGGACAATTATTGAATTGACCGGCTGGTGGCGTCAGGGGAGCAATAGTGACAATCCTCGAAAGCTTATCCAGAACGGGCCGGGGAGAATTCGTGAAAGATTGGGGCGCAGGTATGCGACCCTTTTGCGTTCTGGTTCATCCTCGCGCTTTAAAATAGCAGTCAAAAGCGGTGCTTGCACGCCTTTTGAACATTGCGTTTGGGCTCCCCATCGATTTGTTAAGCATCGTAGCGGCCAATATCCCGCCCAGCAGATTTTTGACACAGTATTGGAAACACAAGTCCGGTGTCTAGAGTGCGGGCTCCCAGCGGACAAGAAGAGATGTTGCCCTGCGGATGCCTCGCATTCAGTTGGCAGTGTAGAGGAGCGGGTACGCGGCTGGGTAGGGGTGCAACGGTATGACGACCAAAATCATTTCGGCATTGATCTAATTCGCAACGGGCGTGCGATTCGCGAACTCGAACAAGCTGCTTTTTTTGAATTTGCCACCGATGATGGGAAGGTTATAAAGGACTATCCAATCGACGCTGGCGGTGGTTATGGGCGAATTGTTGGTGAAGTGCACTTGAATCATGTTCCAGTGGATTTTACTAAACAGGATTTTGTCCGGTCCACCCCAGAATGGGAGCGCGCAATGCGTTCTCTTCGTGGCGAGAGTTCCTTGCAACCACGGCAGCCTGGCGCTTCAGAGAATGACAGCCCTGTTATGAAAATTTACACAGGGTACCGCAAGATTCGAGGCATTGGCATGGGGGATATGTATATGGGTGAATGGCTTCCCGGCAAGGACAAAGCTAACCGCATCAGCAGGGAGGTCGAAACAGAGTTTTTGGAAAGATTCGAGAACAAGGAGCCAGGCTATTACGATGATGCGAAGTGGTGGGAAAAAGTCGAAGAAGCATCCCATAAACCAGACAAATACGAGCAATGCCCCGAGTGTGAATTACAAAATCCTGCAAACGCAGAAATTTGCGGAGGTTGCGAATTTTTGCTGAAATCAAAAAACTGCATTGCCTGCGGGGAGAAAATCCCGCAAAGCGCGCTGGGTTGCAAGCATTGCGGCAAACCACAAGTGCCAGAAGGCCCGTGGTCGTGCGGTGTTTGTGGATTTAAAAACTCCCCGGACATTGACGAATGCCAACAATGCGGCAAATCCAAAGGTGCCGTCAACTTATTTTCTTCGGATGCTCTGCTGGATAACTCGGCGAAGGATAATGACCTGTCTGTTCAAGGGGTAGAACTTGGCTTGCACAGCGGTGAAAAAAGCCAAAGATTCGACTTGGATGTTCGGATTGCTGCTTTGCGTGATAACAATTTGCACTTGCCGATTGTTGTTCATTGGGATCCAGCGAAGCGAAAAATGCAAATTTTTCTCGACAAAACTCATTCTGTATTTTCGTCTTTGCAGCTGTGCATAGAGCATGCGGTTTCTGCCGAAGCCGCATCTCTTATTCGTGCAGAATCGATGAGCATCTTGTCCAGCGCACGAAAAGACGAGCACAGTTTGGTTGCGCTGCAAGGCAAGTTGCTGGAAAAATACTGGGGAGACCGCTTGTCTGATGACCCGGAACAAGTGCGGCGGGACATGCGCTCTCTACTGGAAGAAATTCGCATGAAAATAGCAGATAATATGCAGGGTATTAGCGGGGAAATCTTTGACGGCATGTCAACCGCAGAAACAAATGCGATGGTGAACAGCATGAAAGAATCGAGCGTGGATATCTCTGAAATGGGAGCATTGAAAGAGAGCGGAAGATTCTTGCACCATGTTCCCCCGGAAACTGTCATCTCTGCGTTTCGCGACTACCCTGGTCAGTTTTTTGACAATGTAGTGTGGGAGTCGGCATGGGACATCCCCGGCCTTCCAGAAGAGAACGTCAAGGCGGCACAAAAACGGCTAAAAGAAACCTATCTCAACTGCCTTGAGGATGGCGTTAGTTTTCTGCGCTACGAGAGGCCGCCATCGGTTGTCGTTCGCCGCGCCCGGCTAAGCATAGAATTTCTTCAGCACAACATTGCCGATTGATGTTTGTTAACCGAAAAAATATTGACGGCACATGGCAAAATTTTGAGCGTCTTGTTTGCCGCTATCTTTCTTACAAGGGTTTTGAAGGGCCGAGACTTGTCGGTACAACTGGCGACAAAGGCGCGGACATCATCGCCCACCGAAGCGGCAAGCGCTGGCTTTTCCAAGTCAAGCATTGGCGAAAAAGTGTAGGCGGAGCAGATGTAGAAAAGACTGCCAGAGCTTTGTCGTTTTACGGTGCAACAATCCCAGTTGTCGTGTCGCGCAGCGGCTTTGACGAAGCTGCCAGGCGGCAGCGAGATGCCTTGTTTTCACAAGGCATTCTTTGCCAGTTATGGGATGCAGAATTTCTAATCCGAAGCATTAAAACAATTGATGCGGGCAGTTTTCCACCAGATTCGGAAACCCAACGTCAAACAAGGCCGTATCAGGAAACAGCAATTCAGCAGTTGAAAAATCAATTTTACTCCGGGGCAGCGCGCAAGGGCATGATTGTCATGGCAACGGGGCTTGGTAAAACCCGGGTCATGTGTGAATTTATTCGGCGTGTTAATGCGGACAAGGAAATGAAGGTCTTGGTAATCGCTCACACAAACGATTTGGTCTACCAATTGGAGAGGGTATTCTGGCCTTTTCTTTGCGCTCAGCAAGAGTCTCTTGTTTGGAACGGCATGGAAAAACAAACTGCTGACACGCTTGCCGGCACCGACTTTGTTTTTGCCTGCCTGAATACCGTTGCCAACTATGTTAATAATGGCGGTGAGCTGCCAAATTTTGACATTGTATTTGTCGATGAGTGCCATCATGTCGGTGATGAGGGAATGTACCGGGGCATTATAGGCACTATGCTGGCTGGGACTTCTGCCGGTGCTTTTTTAGTGGGAGTGACTGCCACGCCGTGGCGTCCCGATGAATACGATCTTAAACTAACTTTTGGTGAGACGCTTCTGTCTATGGATTTAGTGGCAGGATTGCGGGGCGGTTTTTTGTGCAACATTGACTACCGAATGTATACAACTAATCTCGACTGGTCGAAATTTAGCGGCAAGAAAGGCACTATCCGCAATGAAAAAATTTCTCCCAAAGGCATCAATCGCACTTTTTTTATCAGTGAATGGGATGACGGTGTTGTCGATGAGTTTCAAAAAGCGTGGGCAGAGCAGGCTAATCCTCGGGCAATAATTTTTTGCGGGACAATTAGTCATGCTAAAATGATGAGAGATAAAATTAACGCGCGGCAATTTTGCCGTGCGGAAGCCGTTTTTTCTGCGGGCGGAAGAGGGGAGAAACAGGCGATTTATGAACGCAACCGCATTATTTCCGATTTCCAAGATGGGCGGGTGCAGGTGGTTTGTTGCGTGGATATTTTCAATGAAGGCATAGATGTTCCTGATGTCAACATTGTTGTTTTTCAGCGGGTGACCCACAGCCGCCGGATTTTCATCCAGCAGCTTGGCCGCGGCCTGCGCCTTGCCGAAGGAAAGAGCAAAGTTATTGTTCTCGATTTTGTATCAGATGTCCGGCGGTTTGCAGCAGGTTTGGAATTAAAAAATGCTGTCCAAGGAATGCCGATTAAATTAAATCACAAAGTGGAATTTTATCACTACGATCAAGTGGACAACCGAACAGAATCTTTTCTGCGAGAGTGGCTGGATGACATTTCAGCGGTGGAAGATTTGGGTGATAACGCCGCTGAACTCAGATACCCGCCGGTTATAGAATAAGAAAAAGACAATGGCGGACGTTTTTACACCAAAGAAGCGTTCGGAAGTTATGTCTCTGATTCGTTCTTCAGGGAACCGGGAAACCGAGATGGCTTTTGCGAGAATCATGAGAAGGTGCCATATTTCCGGTTGGCGGCGCAACGCGGCAGTTTACGGCAAGCCAGATTTTGTTTTTCGGCAGGAACAGGTGGCAGTTTTTATTGACGGATGTTTTTGGCATCATTGCCCGCGTCACGGGAAGATTCCTAAAACGCGGCGGAAATACTGGCGGGAAAAAATTTCTTACAATACCGCACGCGCGCGCGAAGTTAACCGAGAATTACGGCGCAACGGGTGGAAGGTGCTGCGAATTTGGAGTTGTGAACTGAAAGACCGGAAGCGCGGGCTCCGCAAACTCCGCCGTTTGCGCGAATTTCTCGATGTTGCATAAACCTTAGTCAAAATGTACTACAGCATTCTTCTCCAATGGTCGGATGCGGATAAATGTTACATCGCGTCTCTTCCTGAATTTGGTTCTTATGCCAAGACGCATGGAGACACGTATGAAGCGGCGTTGCAGAATGCGAAAGAAGTTTTGAGTTTGTTGGTGGCGCAGTGAGATAAATTCCCTATTACTCGTCATTCGCCTTATCATCGTCATTCTCGAGCGTTAGTGTCCGTTAGTCGCCGCGCTTTTTCTTTTAAGCGGCGGCTTACGGACACTTACGACCTCGGGAATCTCCCTAAGACTGGCGCTGAGCCCAAACAACGCCATTCCCGCAGTCTTTTAATCAGCAATGACGGCTTTGTTGAAATTCACGGTAGCCTTAGGGAGATTCCCGAAGGCGATGAAAAATATGGTCGCCTGTCGGCTCCCTATTTTTCTATCGTTCGAGAATGACGAAGTGGGGGCTCCCTATTTTCTACCGTTCGAGAATGACGGGTAGTTGATTATTTTTCTATCGTTCGAGAATAACAAGTAGTTGTTGTTGTTCCGTTCCTACCCCCCACAAAACACCGCCCGACACCGCTCAGGATAGTCGGTCGTAATCGCATCCACGCCCCACTCAATCATTCGTGCGATATCCGACTTCTCGTTAACCGTCCACACATAAACTTCCAGACCAAGCGCGTGGGCTTGTTGCACCAGCGGTTCGGTCAGGGCGCGGTGGTCGCAGGAGAATATGTTGGCGCCTTTGTTGGCGGCGGTTTGCAGGTTGGCGGGGCCGTAGGGGCGGGCTTTGGTGAAGCCGGTTGGGAAGGTTAGGTTGCGGTTGTTGAGTTCTTTGGTTAGCAACTCCAGCAAGTTCCAATCGAAACTTTGCAGGAAGGTTTGCTCGGGCAGGCGGAGTTGTTTGAGTTTGTCGGCGATGCGGGCGGCGTAGTGCGGCGGGGGGGGGGTCAGTTTCGGGTGGCGGGGGTCGCTTTTGATTTCCAGGTTGAGGACGACGTCGGTGCCGGCTTGCCGGCGCACCAATTCCACGCATTCATCCAAAGTCGGAATCCGCGCGCCGTCCAGCGGGGTTTGTTCGGGGAATTGTGCGGCGTATGCGCTGCCCGGTCTGAGCCGTCCGACATCGTATTGACGCAGCGCCGCCAGCGGCAAGTCGCACAAGGGTGTGCGCGCGGCAATCCAGTTTCCGTGCGCGTCCCGGGTGGTGTCGGGGTTGAGGCGCAGGTCGTGGTGGATGACGACCGCGCCGTCGGCGGTGACGCATAGGTCGACTTCAACGCCATCGACTCCCTGCCGCAGCGCATATTCAACCGCCGCCAGCGTGTTTTCGGGGCGGCATCCGCGCGCGCCGCGGTGGCCGTGAATGGGTGGGCGGGTTGGCAAGCGCCTGTCCTCGCGCGGTGGGTTTGGCAACATAACACCATTCACAAAGGCGCCGCAAGGCGGTGGGCGGCGGCGCGCGCGGCGGATTATAATGGCGGCGAATTCTCCCGCCGCTGAGCGCCGCCATGTCCTACACCGCCCCCATCCGCGATCTCGCATTTGCCGCCACCGAACTAGCCGACCTCGACGGCGTCAGCCGGTTGCCGGGTTTTGAGGAAGCCACGCCGGAGTTGTTGCACGCCATTTTGACCGAAGCCGGCAAATTCGCAAGCGAAGTGCTGGCGCCAATCAACCACAGCGGCGACCAACAAGGTGTGCGGTTGGAAGACGGCCAAACGATTACCGCCGATGGCTGGAAGGACGCTTACCGGCAATTCGTCGAAGGCGGCTGGAACGGTTTGGCATTCGACCCGGCGCTCGGCGGGCAGGGGTTGCCGTGGCTGGTGTCCACCGCCGTGGCGGAGATTTGGCACGCCGCCAACATGTCGTTTTCGCTGTGCCCGCTGTTGACGCAGAGCGCCATCGCCGCCATCGAATCCCACGGCAGCGAGCAGCAACGCGCGACCTATCTGCCGAAACTGGTGTCGGGCGAATGGTCGGGCACGATGAACTTGACCGAGCCGCAGGCGGGCTCCGACCTGAGCGCGGTCAGAACGCGCGCCACACCAGCGCCGGCGGCGGACGCCGACCACTACCTCATCAGCGGGCAGAAAATCTTCATCACCTACGGCGACCACGACATGACCGACAACATCATCCATCTGGTGCTGGCGCGAACGCCGGATGCGCCGCAGGGCGTCAGGGGCATTTCGCTTTTTATCGTGCCGAAGTTTGTGGCGGACGAGCGCGGCGAATGGACGGTGCGCAACGCCGTGGAGACGGTTTCGCTGGAACATAAACTGGGGATACACGCATGCCCCACGGCGGTGCTCCAATACGGCGGCGGCGGTGATGGTGGCAACGGCGGCGACGGCGCGGTCGGCTATCTGGTCGGCGAGGAAAACCGCGGGTTGATGTATATGTTCACGATGATGAATCTGGCGCGGCACGCGGTCGGCGTGGAAGGCAACGGTGTGGCCGAGCGCGCCTACCAGCAAGCCGCCGCCTTCGCCGAAGCGCGCATACAAGGACGCGCCGCGGACGACCCCGACGGCGAGCGCGTCCCCATCATCCACCACCCGGACATCAAACGGCTACTGTTGCTACAAAAATGCCGCATCGAAGCGCTGCGCTCGCTCGCGCTGGTGGTCGCCGCATGCATGGACCACGCGCGCCACCAGCCCGACGAACAAGCGCGCACACGCGCAAACGAAATGCTCGAAATCATGACCCCCATCGTCAAAGGCTACACCACCGAAGTCGGCTTGGAAAACGTGTCGCTGGCGTTGCAAGTGCACGGCGGCATGGGCTTCATCGAAGAAACCGGCGCCGCCCAACACTACCGCGACCAACGCATCACGCCGATTTACGAAGGCACCACCGGCATCCAAGCGATGGACTTGGTTGGCCGCAAATTGCTCCACGACAACGGCGCGATGACCGCCAGAGTAATCGCACAAATACGCGAAGAATGCGAAAGCCTGTCGGGCGCGGATTCGAGCGCAACCAAGGCGATGGCAACCAGCCTGTCCAACGCGCTAAACACGCTGGCGGAGACGGCGAAATTTCTGGTGACATCCGCCGCCAAAGACCCCCGCCTGCCGGCGGCGGTCGGCGAGCCGTATCTCAGACTATGGGGCGTAGTCGCATGCGGCTGGCAAATGCTCAAAGCGGCGCATGTCAGCGAAGCCAAACTAAAACAAGAAGACGACCCGTTCTACCGCCACAAAATACAAACCGCCCAATTCTACTTCAGCACAGAAATCCCCAAAGCAACCGCCCTAGCAAAAACCACCACCACCAGCCTGCACATAACCACCGAAGCCGACATAAGTTTGTTTCAAGTGCGCTAACGCACTGCGGGCAGGCTCTGCGGGAATGACGGGTATGTATAACTCGTCATTCGAGCGTTAGTGTCCGTTGCCGCCGCGCTTTTTCTTTTAAGCGGCGGCTTACGGACACTTACGACCTCGGGAATCTCCCTAAGACTGGCACGGGCTTTGTTGAAATTCACGGTAGCCTTAGGGAGATTGCGCGTATCGTCCCTGATACGCGCCCTGCGGGCTACGCGAAAATCCGCTCCCGGCGGATTTTTCCCGAAGGCGAAGAAAATATGGTCGCTGGCGCTCCCTATTTTTCTACCGTTCGAGAATGACGGGTAATTGGTATTTTTCTACCGTGCGGGAATGACGGGGTTGTGGGCGGCTCCCTACCCCGTGTCGGGGCACGGGGCATGCTTTCTACCATTCAAGAATGACCCCCACAACCCATTATGCTACATTCCACCATCCTCCCCATCCGCACGTATCAGAGAAAACAACAACGATGCTCAACCTCACCGACAACGAAAAACGCGACCTGGTCAAACTCATCGAAGCGAACAAACCGTTGCCCGACAAATTCCGTTTCCAACTCTTCGGCGACAAGCGCGAAGTGGAACTGGTTTGGAACGGCAAGACCAACGAGGTGTGCAATGTGGTGTTGCCGTTTCAGACCATTGAACAGGTGGACGAACCGCGCGAGGAAAAAACCGCAGCCGACGGCATCGCCGAGCCGCAACAGATGCATCTGTTTGACGGGCGTGGGCGGCAACAAGCCGGTTGGACCAACAAACTCATCTGGGGCGACAACAAACTGGTGCTGTCATCGCTGAAAAACGGTCCCCTGCGCGAGGAGATTGAAAATGCCGGCGGTCTTAAACTGATTTACATCGACCCGCCGTTTGATGTGGGCGCGGATTTTTCAATGGATATTGAAATCGGCGACGACACCTTCACCAAGAAACCGAATGTGCTGGAGCAAATCGCCTATAGCGACACCTGGGGCAAGGGTGCGGATTCTTTTATTGCGATGATTTATGAGCGGTTGATTTTGATGCGGGATTTGCTGGCTGATGATGGGAGCATTTATGTGCATTGTGATTGGCGGGTGTGCTTTTGTCGGCAACTATTGTATTATTGACTGTGGGCGAAATGGTCATAAATTTTCGACAGAGAATAAAGTCGTGAACGAACGGGAAACCGAACAAATCGTGCGCCAGCATCTTGATGTCAATATACCGGATGCTCAAACCGGAAACATGCGTTATTGGGAGCAAGCTCCGGGCAACCAACGCATCAAGAAATTGCTCGCCAATGCATCCAAGAGTGGCGTCGGAGCCGGGCGTCCGGAATTCACCGTTGCCTTTAATGACTACCCGGACTTCCTGATCGTTGTCGAATGTAAAGCCTCCCCGACTCGCCACCAGAGCGAGAAACATGACAGCCCAGCCGATTATGCCGTGGATGGCGCTTTGCATTACGCTTCATATTTGTGCGCGGATTTCAACGTGCTGGCAATCGGCGTAAGCGGCACCAACAAGCGCAATCTCAAAGTCAGCCACTTTTTCTGCTTTCGCGGCGACCACGAAACCGAAACGGCGTTTGGCGGTAAACTGTTGCCGTTACATGATTACTTGACGAGCTACCTGCAACACAATGTAGTCTTCAAACAGGACTTGGACAAGTTGTTGTTGTTCACCCGTGAACTGAACGGGCGCTTGCATACTCTGAAAGTCAAGGAAACCAACCGCAGTCTTCTCATCAGTGCAATTTTGATGGCGTTGAAAGATCCGCAGTTTGTCGCTGCTTACCAGGCACAGCCCGGAACGGATTTACTGGCGGTCATCAAAGACACAATGCTGAAAGAAATGCACGCGGCGAAGATCCCGGCAGAAACCTTGAAGAGCGTGGAAATCAGTTACGGCTTTATGGACGCGCCAAGCAAACTGAGCGGCGCCAGAGTATTGGTTGACTTGGTAAGCGAGATAGACGAGCGCATCAATTCATTTCAGAAAACTCACCAGTATTATGATGTGCTGGGGCAATTGTATGTGGAATTTCTGCGTTACTCCAATAGCGACAAGGGGCTTGGCATTGTTCTCACCCCGCCACATATCACGGAATTGGCGGTTGATCTCGCGCAGGTGAGCAAAAGCGATATCCTCTATGATAATTGTGCCGGAACCGGTGGCTTCCTTATCTCAGGCATGAAACGCATGATAGATCAAGCGAAAGGAAACTTGAAAGAGATGCATAAAATCAAAAGTCAAAACATCATCGGAGTGGAACTACAACCCGATATTGCTTCGTTGCTTTGCTCCAACATGTTCATCCATGGTGATGGCCGAAGCAATGTTTTCCAGGGAGACTGCTTCGAAGAGGCTGCGAGAAAGAAAATACAGAAAGAATTCCAACCAACGGTCGGCATGCTCAACCCTCCGTTCAAAGGTGAGTCCACCGACATTGAAGAGATGGATTTTGTAATGAACAACCTAAATACTCTCCAACCCGGCGGCCGTTGTGTCGCGCTGTTACCGATGCAGTGCGCGCTGGCCCAGAAGGGAGAGCGGCGAGCATTGAAAGAGAGCATCTTGGAAAACCACACACTGGAAGCGGTTCTTTCACTCCCCAACGATCTTTTCCACAACAATAAAGTTGGCGTGGTCACCTGCCTGATGGTCTTCACCGCAGGACGACCGCATCCGTCAAATAAAGCAACCTGGTTCGGGTATTGCAAAGACGATGGTTTTGTCAAACAAAAACCGTTTGGGCGGGTGGACTATTATAGTCGTTGGCAAGACATAAAAGAAAAATGGGTGTCCGGTTTTGTCAATCGCAAGAGTATCCCAGGCTTCGGAATAATGAAAAAAGTGGGGCCAGCCGATGAGTGGTGTGCCGAAGCATATATTGAAACCAGTTATGCCAAACTCACCCAGAACGATTTTCAGAATGCGGTGCGTAATTTCGCCCTCTACAGAATTAAAAGCGGAGAATAAAACATGATGCCGCTTGGGGATATTTTTGATGCTCAATACGGCTCCAATCTGGAGTTGAATGCACAAAAGATAATGGATGAAGACGCCGGGGAAAGTGTTGCCTTCGTTTCCCGCACGTCAAAGAACAACGGCGTATCCGCGAGAATTAAACCTGTTGTCGGGCTTGCGCCGTTACCAGCCGGTACGCTGAGTGTTGCCGTCAGTGGCTCTGTACTCGAAACCTTTCTCCAGCCTGGCCCCTATTATTCTGGACGAGATGTTTATTACCTTGAGCCCAGGTGTACGCTCAGCGACATGGAGAAGTTGTATTACTGCCTGTGCATCAGAGCAAACGCCTTTCGCTACAACTACGGCAGGCAGGCCAATAAAACCCTCAAGCACATTCTTTTGCCGGCTCCCGACGAGATACCGGATTGGGTAAAGTCGTTTGATTTTCCTGATTTCGTTACAACTATGGTCGCAAGGCTAGTCAATCCCGTTTGAGCAAACAAAAAATTTGATCGCTTTCAAAACGACTATTACAAAGACTCTTCCATGTCAAACAAATTCTTCCTTGGCGTGCTCAATGCATACGGGTCGATTTTTACGTGTATTGCGCCGGGCGCATGGTTGCCATCGGTCCCATCAACCTGCCGGTCACCCGCCTGTTCGTGGAATAAGTTGTCACCGGATGCCCAAGCAAATCGCCCGCGAAACCCTGACCAAAGACTGGCACGACTGGATAGACTACTGGGCGGTGGACTTCGACTTCGAAAGAAAACCGGAAATCATCCGTGTACGCAACGAAGAAACCGGCGAAGTTAAGGAAGAACCGAGCGGGAATTTTGTGTTTGAGAACGAATGGCAGTCGTTTCGGACGAAAAAGAATCGGGTGTTGGATTTGACCAGCGTCCTTCACGAATGTCCGCCGGGGCGGCGGAAGATTGCTGTTAAGGTGGTGGATATTTTTGGGAATGATACAATGAAGATTATTGAGGTGAAAGTATGAGAAACTATGCTGGTGAATTTCTTTCTACTTACCCTATTTATATAGTAGGTCTTTCTAATGCTCTATATCGATACGAAATAGCGCACCCAGACTGAGGAGATGCTTTCATGAAAACCCAAACAATTGAAAATATACAAGCCCAGATACGGGAGGTGTCCGCCGCTCTCGCTAAATTTAAACCTAGTGATCATGCGGGAAATTCTTATGGTAGTGAAGGTGAGTATACGCCGACCGGTATGAAAACGGAATTAAATGCATTGCTTGGTGACATTCGTGATCTTGTAAAAGCACACTCTAGATTTGTGAAAGGTTCTTCTTTTGGTGAGAGGGCTAATATCGCGTCTAATTTGGAAAACATCAAAAATTTTATGGCCAATGCGGACTATCAATCCGTAGTAGCCCACATAGATGAACTAAAAACCATAATTCGACCTCACCAAACAAAAGGTTCATCGGAAGCACAGAAGGTGTTGATAGAGCGGTCGGATCGTCTCAAGACTATGATCTCTGATTCTGAGGATAAATTGCAGCAATATACAAATGCGGCGAAAATTGGCGCTGCTTTTACCAAGCGCTATGATGAAGAAAGGAAACGACCATGGAAAAATTGGGGTTGGTTAGCGGCGGCATTTGCTTTCATCTCTATACCCATAGGGTGGGGATTACTTTTTTTGGCATCTACTGATGAAATTTCAGTGAGTTACTCCATTGCGCGAATTGCAATTATGTCAGTGGCGTTTTATGGAGCGTTGTTTTGTTCGACACGTTACGTCCGGTACAAGAACATCACAGAAGATTACGGATATAAGTCGACCCTTTCCAATTCTATGATTGCCTTTCTTGAACAGTTTCAAGGCGCAGAAAATAAAGAAGAAAGACTTTTATACTTGCAAACTGTTCTAAGGGAAATATTTCAAGATCCTCTGCGTACGCGGCATGACATGAAACATCCAGGAAGAAGCCTTTTAGAGCGTGTTACTGGGGATGGAAAACAAGAAAAATAGGCTATGCCCCTCCCACATCTAACTTCCCCGAATCCCCCCACGCCATCCTCGACCCCGGCAGTCGTTGGTTACCCGATGAGAGTGGCGTATTCGAGCAGATGATGCCGCCGCTGGTGCAGAAATTACGCAAAGCAGTGAAAGTATGGTGGAACGATGATTATTAGGGCGCATCGCAAACTGGCATCACCTTGTTGAATTGGCGGTCCGGGTCGGCGCGGGTTCAAGCGGATTTGACCTTTCAATTTCGATATTATCCCGCCGTCGGCTTCCGTTTGGACTATGTCAAAGCCGATGGCGATCTTTCCAACTACTACCCGGACTTTCTGGTGAAAAAATCAGAGTCGGAAATTTATGTGGTGGAAACCAAGGGGCGTGTGGATGAGGATGTGCCGTTGAAAATGAAGCGCTTGCGGCAGTGGTGCGAAGAGGCGACTGGGGCGCAAGGGAAAATCGTCTATGACTTCGTGTATGTGGATGAGGAAAATTTCCGGCAACACGTCCGCCCGGGGAGTGGTTTTGCCGACCTGCTCAGCGCGTTCCGAAAATACAAGAATCCTGGGGTGGCGGGGTGTTGACAGACGGGGCAGGTACGAACTTATTCCAAGCGCGCTAACGCCACCGCCACCGCCGACGCCACCCTCACCCCGCTCTTTCTTTGGCCGCCAACTCCACCAGGTGGTTGATTACTTCCAGTAGTTTTTCGTGGCTTCCGGCGAGGGATACTGAGGTGCGGTATTTGCCGTCTATGATGATTGCGGGGACGCCGGTGATGCCGTATTTGCGTGCCATTACCGAGGCGAAGTTGAGTTTGCTTGTGACCGCGAAAGAGTTAAATGCGGCGACCACATCCTCGCGTTCGGCGCCGTTTTCGGCGGCCCAGTCGGCGAATTGGTCGAGCGTGTTGAGCGGTCGGCGCGCTTTGTGGATGGCGTTGAATACGTCGGCGTGCAGTTGCTCGTGGAGGCCGAGCGCTTCGAGGGTGTAATACATGCGCGCGCCGAACGCCCAGTTCTCGTTGAGGATGGCGGGGATTTCGACCAGTTCGGCGTTGTCGGGTTTGTTCTGCAGCCATTGCGCGATGAATGGCTCAAGCCGGTAGCAGTGCGGGCACCGATACCAGAACATTTCCACCACTTCTATTTGGTCGCCGGTCTGCACCGGTTGCGTCTCGCTCAGCAGTTCGTAGTGACCGCCTTCGACAAACTGCTCGTCTTGCGCCGGCAGGGTCGTGGTGATGAGCGCCAGACTGGTCACCAGCAATGCGCCCGCCAGTGAAGCCGCCCATCTCGGAAGCGGCGATTGCGTTATCAATTTCATGCGTTCGTTCATCGTGTCGTTGCTATGATTGCCGGCTTGCCGGTTGGTTCCCGCCCGCCGGAAAAAAGCACCCGCCGAAAAAAGGCGTTATGCGGGCGCGGTGAGGAACTCGGCGATTTGCCGCGGGAGGCCGCCGAAATCGCCGTTGCTCATGGTGATGATAACCGCATTCCCGCCGAGTCTCAATTTGATTGCCGAAATAATTTCATCGGCGCGCTCGAGTTGCAGAATCTCATTCCCGGCGCGGCTGGGTTGCATGCCGGGCAGGGGGGCGGAGTCGGCATTGGCGCAATGGCTGACGATGGCGCAGTCGGCGCGTTCCAGCGCGCGCGCCAGCCGCGTGCCGTGGGCGCCGGACTTCATCGTGTTGGAGTGCAACTCCACGACCGCGATGAGGCGGCTTTGCGGATGCCGCGCCCGCAACGCGTCGAGGGTTTGGTGAATCGCCGACGGATGGTGCGCGAAGTCGTCGTACAGGCTGACCGCCTCCGACTCAAACAGCCGTTGCAGGCGCCGCTCGGCGGGGACATAGTCGCGCAGGTTTTCGCCCGCGCGCGCCACCGGCACGCCCGCCAAGTCCGCCGCCGCCAACGCCGCCAGCGCGTTTTGCATGTTGTGGCGACCGATGCACCGCCAGTCGACGCGCGCCGCCGTTTGCCCGTGATGCAACACTTCAAAACGCGAGCACTCGGCGTTGAGCGGCACGGCGCGCCACTCGCATTCGGTGGCGGCGGCGTCCACCGAAAAGCGCACCAGGTTGCTCCAGCATCCCATGCCGATAACTTCCGCCAGGCGCGCGTCGTCGGCGTTCACCACGACGCTTCCACTGCCCGGAACGATGCGCACGAGGTGGTGGAACTGCTTCACGATTTGGCTGATGTCGTCGTAAATATCGGCGTGGTCGAATTCGAGGTTGTTGAGCACGGCGATGTGTGGGCGGTAATGCACGAACTTGGCGCGCTTGTCGAAAAACGCCGTGTCGTATTCGTCCGCTTCGATGGCGAAGTAGCCGCCGCCACCGTCGCCATCACCGTTACCGTCACCGCCGAGTCTCGCCGATTGGTCGAAGTTGCCCGGTTTGCCGCCGATGAGATAGCCCGGCGAGAGGCGGTTGCATTCCAGTATCCAGGCGAGCATCGCCGAGGCGCTGGTTTTGCCGTGCGTGCCGGCTACGGCGATGACTTTGCGCCCCGCCAGCACTTGCTCGCGCAACCACTCGGGACCCGAACAAAACGCCAGTTCACGATTCAACACCTGCTCGACCAACGGGTTGCCGCGCGACAGTGCGTTTCCGATAATCACCGTGTCGCGCGCGCCGAGGTCGTCGAGGTGTTCGGGCAGGTAGCCCGGCGCAATGTCGATGTGTTGCGCGCGCAACAAGTCGCTCATCGGCGGATAAACATTGGCGTCGCAACCGCGCACACGGTGGCCGCGCGCCTTCGCCAGTTGGGCGATGCCTGCCATGAAAGTGCCGCAAATGCCGGCGATGAAAACCGTCATCCCAGTTGATTGCCGAACAACACGAGCAGCACGATGGCGAACAGCAATTGCAACGCCAGCGAGATTGCCAGCGCCAGCCCGACCGGGATTTCTAGGGTTTCTTTGATGATGGCGATGGTGACGGCGAGGAACCAGATGCGAAAGGCGGCGACGCTCAATACCCCGGCGGAGAATTTTTCAACCCTTTGCGCGTCGCCGAAAAACCACACGATGACCGGTAGCGCCGCCAAGTGCGTGAGCGCCGAAGCGCCCAATAAGGCGGTGGCGGACTGCAGCCAGCGTTGCGGTTTTTTATACAGCGCCAGCAGCAGCCACAAGCCCGCGGCGGGCAGCACGGTCTGCGTGAGCGAGATGAGGGCGGTGCTGTCCGACGCCGACAGTACCGAGTTGCCGGCTTGGTGACCGACAAACGACGCCAGCGCGCACGCCGCCAGCAACCTGCCCGAGGCGGGCAAGTCCTGCGGCTTTGCCGCGAACGTGCAAAGTTGGAAAAAGGCGCGAATCAAGATGCTAAGTAGACCGCATAAGATGCTAAGGATGCAAGCAAGCGGGATGATACCATTAGCGCGATGGCAGAGATAAACATAATCCGCGAGGCGGGCGAACTGAGCGACTTCCTCGCGGCGGCGGGGCGCTCGGGCTGGGTGTCGATGGACACCGAATTTTTGCGCGAGCGCACTTACTTGCCGAAGTTGTGCCTCATTCAACTCACCGACGGCGAGCGCACGGCGTGCATCGACCCGCTGGCGGTGGACGACCTGGCGCCGCTCGGCGAGTTGCTGGCGAACCCGCGCCTCAGCAAAATTTTTCACTCCTGCCGCCAGGATTTGGAAGCGATGGACACGCGCGTGGCGGTGCGCGCGAACAACTTGTATGACACGCAGTTGGCGGCGGCGTTCTGCGGCTACGGCGAGCAGGTCAGTTATGCGGCGTTGGTTGAGTCGGTGTGCGCGGTGCATCTGCCGAAGTCGCACACCCGCGCCGACTGGAGCCGCCGACCGCTGCCGCGCGAGCAACTGGATTATGCGGTGGACGATGTCGCGTATCTTCATCCGCTGCGCGACGAACTCGACCGCCGCCTGGCGCAAAAAGGGCGCGTTGAGTGGCATCGTGACGAGTGCGCCGCCGCGGTTGACCCGGCGAATTACCGCTTCGACCCGAACACCGCGTGGCGGCGGCTCAAGGGCGTTGACCGGCTGGATGCGGCGGGTCAGGTCTGCGCCGCGAAACTGGCGATGTGGCGGGAGCGGCGCGCGCATGACCGCGACCTGCCGCGCGGCTGGATTTTGCCGACGCCGGTGCTGTTGCAAATCTGCCGCAAGCGACCCAAGACGCTCGAGGGCTTGGCGCAAATCAACGACATCAGCCCCGGAGTGGTCAAGCACGCGGGCACGCAAATCCTCGCGATGGTCGAAGACAGCGGCAAGGACAACTCACCGCCGCTACTAACGATATTGAATACCGCGCAAAAACGCCGCGCAAAGAAAATCATGGGCTGGCTTGAGCGCTGCTCGGAGCAGGAGGAAATCAGCCGCGTGCTGCTCGCCAACCGGCAGGATGTCGAAGATTTTGTGCGCGGACAAACCGACCTGCCGCTCTTCAAAGGCTGGCGCTTGCAACTCGCCGGGGCGGATATTCTGGCGCGTTATTGATGCGGCGCGGTGCGGTGTTATTCGGTGGTGGCGGCGGCTGCCACCGCCGCTGCTCTCGGCAGCAACACGATGAGGCTGCCGCTTTCTTTCATAATGCCGGCGGCGCGCTCCGCCTGCTCGCCGTGCCCCCAAAACAAATCGGCGCGCAACGCGCCGACGATGGCGCCGCCGGTGTCCTGCGCGAACACCAGCCGCCGGTACGGGCGCTCCGGCTCGCCGGGGACGTTGGTGGATAGCCAGATGGGTGCGCCGAGCCCCGCCAGTTTGGGGTCGATGGCGATGCTGCGCTGCGGCGTCAGCGGCACGTTGAGCGAGCCGACCGGACCCGCGCCGGGGTCGTCGCGCAACTTGAAAAACACATAACTCGGGTTGCTGAACAGCAGCGCCTCGGCGCGCGCCGGGTTGTCGCGCAGCCATTGGCGGATGCTGAACAGCGATATGTCCTCGCGCGCCAGTTGGTTTCGCCGCAAGAGAATGGCGCCGATGGACAAGTACGGATGCCCGTTTTGATTGGCGTAGCCGGCGCCGATGATGCGACCATCGGGCAGCTGGATGCGCCCCGAGCCTTGAATGTGAAGGAAGAACACCGCGTCTCGGTCATCCACCCAGAGCAATTCGTTGCCGGCGAGCGTCGACGGGTCGGAGTCGATTTCCCGGCGCGAGTAAAACGGCAGCACCTTGTTGCCCGCCAGCCGCCCGCGAATGCGCTTGTTCGCCAGCGCCGGATAGAGGCCGCCGAGTTCGACCGACAGCAGCGTGTCCGGCGGCGCATACAGCGGATAGCGGTAGCGCTCGTCGGGCTGGAAACTGCCGTGCAGCAGCGGCTCGTAATAGCCGGTAATCAGCCCGGTGGTTTTGCCGGCGCGCCCGTGGAGTGGATGCGGCGTGAACCAGCGCTCAAAAAAACGCCGCGCGGCGTCGTCGTCCGGGGCGGGGCTGGCTTGCGCCGCGCGGCACAGGTTTTTCCAGCCCGGCTTGGAACTCATCGCGCGGCAATTGTTCAACAACGCGGGCCAGGCTTCGGCGTGCGCGTCCTGTTGCCAGCCGTCCACCTGCCGCCATTCGAGCGGCTTGCCGATGCTCGGCGTGCGCGGTTTGAGGGTCGTGCAAGACGCAATCACCGCCGACAAACACACGACGAGGCAGAGTCGGGCGGCGGTGTTTTGGGTGGTCGGAATCATGCGGTGATGCGGCGGCGGTGGCGGAATGTGATGCGGCGCCGCCAAGCCAAGCCTATTCGCTCGCCGCCAGTTGGACGCAGACCGCCAACACTTCGGTCGCCTGCCAGACATCGTCCAACGACGGAAAGGTCGGCGCGATGCGGATGTTGCGGTCGCGCGGGTCTTTGCCGTAGGGAAAGGGCGCGCCGGCTTGGGTCAGCGTGACGCCCGCTTCAAGGGCGAGTTGAATGACCCGCTTGGCGTGACCATCGGCGACATCGAGGCTGATGAAGTAGCCGCCTTGGGGCGCGCTCCATCGGGCGAAGGGGGCGCCCGAACCGCCGAGTTCCCGCTGCAGAATCTCCGCCACCCAATCAAACTTCGGTTTGAGTAGCGCCGCGTGCCGTTTCATATGCGCGCGCAAGCCGTTGATGTCGCCGAACAACCGCAACAGCCGGAGTTGATTCACCTTGTCGGGCCCGATGCTTTGCGCGCCGATATGCGTTTTGGCGTCGGCGATGGTGGCGTCGCCGGCGGCCAGCGCAGCGACTCCCGAACCGGGGTGGCAGACCTTTGATGTTGAAGCAAACTGGATGACGCGCTCGGGGTTGCCCGCCGCTTCGCAGTGCTGCGCGATGTTTTCCAGCACGGGGCGCGCGTCGCTGAGATGATGTTCGGCGTAGGCGTTGTCCCACAGTATCCTGAAATCCGCCGCCGCGGTTTTCATAGCGGCGAGCCGCGCCACCGTCTCGGCGCCGTAGCAGACGCCGGTCGGGTTGCTGTATTTCGGCACGCACCAAATCCCCTTAACGGCATCATCCGCGCCCGCCAGCGCCTCCACCTGCGCCATGTCGGGTCCCTCGTCATCCATCTCCACGGCGAGCAACTCAAAACCCAGATGCTCGGTCACGAGAAAGTGGCGGTCGTAGCCGGGCGTCGGGCAAATAAACTTCCGCCGCGCAACGCGATTCCACGGCTCCCCACCGCCGGGCACACCAAACAAACACGCCCGCGCCAGCGCGTCATACATCATCGACAAACTGGAATTACCGCCAACAATCACATTCCCCCCCGCAACCCCCAACACCTCCCCAAACAACCGCCGAACCCCCAACAACCCATCCAACCCCCCATAATTACGCGCATCCACACCGTCATCATCCACAAAATCCTCCGCCGGCAACGCCAGCATGCGGTTGGACAAATCCAGCTGCTCCGGCGATGGTTTTCCGCGGGTCATGTCTAATGATAATGACAACCTTTGTAGGCGGGCGTACTCATCCTGTAAACGTCGGTGTTGGTTGGGTGTATCGTTGGTCGGCGGAGCGGGCATTCTTGGCGGAGGTTTTGGGTGGGGGAGGGGGCGTGATTTTAGCAGTTTTCGGTTGGGGCGATTGTTGGGGGAACCCTTACACCGTCATTCCCCCCAACTCCGTCAACCACCACTCGTCATTCCAACCACTTCGTCATTCGAGCGCAAAGTGTCCGTAAGCCGCCGCTTAAAAGAAAAAGCGCGGCGGCAACGGACACTAACGCTCGAAATGACGAAGCTGTTGTTTTTAAGTGAATGACAAATAATAAACACCCGTCATTCTTAAACACCAGCATCCACCGCAACCCCCGCCTGAAACAATCTTGGGATGAGCAGGGGGATGGTGGGGTCGTCGGGGTGGGGGGTTATTGTTACGTTTAGGTCGAAGACGTTGCTGATGGTTTCTTCGGTGAATACTTCCATCGGCGCGCCGTCGGCGACCAGCATGCCGCGGTCGAGGACGATGGCGCGGTCGGCGAATTGTGCCACCAGGTTGAGGTTGTGCAGCGTGCAGATGATGCCGATGTGGTCGTTGCGGCTCAGGGTTTTTAGCAGTCGCAGGAGGGCGTATTGGTGGCTGAGGTCGAGTGCGGAAGCCGGCTCGTCCAGCAGCAGGAAGCGGTTGGTTTCGGTATCAGGTTGCGCGGCGGCGTGCTCGGCGCAGATTTGTGCCAGCACGCGGGCGGTTTGCACGCGTTGTTGCTCGCCCCCCGACAGGCTGGTGTAAGCGCGCTCGCCGAGGCGCGCGCAGTCGCACAGGTCGAGCGCGCGCGCGGCGATGGCGCGGTCTTCGGCGTCGTTGGCGGCGTGGGGGATGCGCCCCATCAACACCACGTCGGTGACGCTGAACGGGAAGTCCAGGGTGGATTGCTGCGGCAACACCGCGCGCGCGCGCGCCAGTTGGTTGCGCGGCCAGTCGCCGATTGGCCGCCGCCCCAGTTCCACGCCGCCTTGCGCGGGGCTGAGTTCGCCGTCGAGGCAGCGCAGCAGCGTGGTTTTGCCGGCACCGTTGGGACCCACCACCATGACCAACTCGCCGGGCGCGAATTCGACCGTCAAGTTATCCAGCAGCACGCTGGCGCCGGCTCTGACGGAGAGGTTTGTTGCGCGCAACATCGTTGCCCCCGGTCTCAATACAACGACCGGGCGCGGTGAAAGCGCACCAGCAGCCACAGGAAAAAGGGACCACCGAGCAGCGCGGTGATGATGCCGATGGGGATTTCCGCCGGCGCCACCGCCGTGCGCGCGACGATGTCCGCGCCGACCAGCAAGGTGGCGCCGAACAGCGCCGAAGCCGGCAGCAGCAGGCGGTGGTCGGGACCGGTCAAAATCCTGATGAGGTGCGGCACCAGCAGGCCGACGAACCCGATGACGCCGCTCAAACTGACCGCGATGCCGACCACCAGCGCCACCAGAATAATCAGTTGCCGTTTGACCTTTTCCATTTCGATGCCGAGATGCCCGGCTTCGCTTTCGCCCAGCAGGTTGGCGTTGAGCGCGTCGCCGTAGCGCGGCAGCAGCAACAGCGCGGGCACGATGACCGCCATCGCCACCAGCAGTTTGCGCCAGTCGGTGATTTGCAAACTGCCGAGGCTCCAGAAGATGAGGTCGCGCAACTGCGCGTCGTCGGCGATATAACTGATGAGGCCGATGAACGCGCCGGTGATGGCGTTGACCGCGATGCCGGCGAGCAGCATGGTGGCGATGTCGGTCTTGCCGCCGACCACCGACAGCCGATGAATGATGAAGAGGCTGAGCAAGCCGCCGCCGAATGCCGTGGCGGGCAGCAACCAGACGCCGGCGGACAGCATCAGGCGGCCAAACAACTCGCCGCCCAGCACGATGGTCAGCACCGCCCCGAGCGCGGCGCCGGACGACACGCCGAGCAAGCCGGGGTCGGCCATCGGATTGCGAAACAGCCCCTGCATGACCGTGCCGCAGATGGCAAGCCCGGCGCCGACGATGAGGCCAAGTAGCAACCGCGGGATGCGGATTTCGGCGAGTATCATCACCAGCCGGTCGTCCGCGGCGGCGACATTGGCGGTCGCGTCATACGGCGAAAAAATCGCCGCCAGCGCCGCCGGCAGGCGCGCCGTCACCTCGCGCAGCCCGGTCGAGACTGCGCCGCTGGTCAACGAATACACCGCCACCGCCAGCAACAACGCGGTCAGCAGCACGAGGGTGGCGCGGCGGCGGCTTTTGGAATAACTGGGCAAGGCGGGACCGGGGCGAAAAGCGCTGATTATCCCCCGCCATTGCGCCGGACGCCAGATTTCGGCGGCGATTGGCGGTGGCGGTGGCGGTGACGGCGGGCGGGTCGCGTTTGCGCGGCGGCAAGCGGTGATATAGTCGTAGCCATGCCAACCGACTCAACCGACACGGGACCCGACTCTGATTTTTTGCGTCAGACCTTCTCTTTGGAAGGGCGCGTTGCCGTGGTGACCGGTGCCTCGTCGGGAATCGGCGCGCACCTCGCCTCGACGCTGGCGCGCGCCGGCTGCGCGGTGGCGCTCGCGGCGCGGCGCAAGGAGCGGCTGGACGCGCTGGCGGCGGCGCTCGGTGCCTCGGCGCTGCCGGTGGTGATGGATGTCAACGACCGCCCCGGCGTCGAGGCCGCCATCGCCCAAATCATCGACCGGTTTGCCCGCATCGATATCCTAATCAACAACGCCGGCGTCGCCGCGCCGCAGCGGTTCACCGAGATGACGGAGCGCGCCTGGGGCACGGTGCTGGACACCGACCTGAGCGCGGTGTGGCGCGTCGGCCAGGTGGTGGCGCGGCAAATGGTCGCGCAGGAAACCGGCGGGTCGATCATCAATGTCGCCTCGATGCTCGGGCTGGCGGTGCAACGCTCGCAGGCGAATTACAGCGCAGCCAAAGCCGGCGTCATCCAACTGACCAAAACAATGGCGCTGGAACTCGGCCACCACGGCGTGCGCGTGAACGCACTCGCACCGGGCTACTTCGCCACCGAAATGAACCGAGATTTTCTCGACAGCGCGCGTGGCGGGGAGTACATCAAAGGGTTGTTGCCCCGGCGGGCGGGCAAACTGCCGGAACTGGATGGTGCGGTGTTGCTGTTGGCGAGCGATGCGGGTAGTTATATCAATGGCAGTGTGGTCAGCGTGGATGGTGGTGCGTTGCTTGGGTAGGTTTTTGGTTTTTGTGGGTAGAAAGTTTGCTATTACTTCGTCATTCCCGAGCGGCAGAAAATAGGGAGCCCCAACTTCGTCACTCTCGAACGATAGAAAAATAGGGAGCCGACAGGCGACCATATTTTTGTTTGTATCATCCCTGATACAAACCCTTCGGGCTTACGCGAAAATTTGCTCTCGGCGGATTTTTCCGCTTAAAAGACTGCGGGAGTGGCGTTGTTTGGGCTCAGCGCTAGTCTTAGGGAGATTCCCGAGGTCGTAAGTGTCCGTAAGCCGCAGCAAGAAGAAGCGCGGCGGCAAACGGACACTAACGCTCAAAATGACGAGGTTTTGGAATGACGCCGTTGTTGTGGATGACGACGTTGTCGTGAATGATGAGGTTTGGTTTTGTTAGGGTTGTTTTTGTTTGCCAACTTCGCTTGATAGCTCCCTAAAACAAACACGCCAACACATCCTCATAAGTTGATACAAAGTTAACCGTAAGCCCCTTTTTTACGTGTTCGGGGAGTTCTTCGTAGTCGCCGCGGTTGATTTGGGGGAGGAGTAGGGTGCGGATTTTCATTCTTTGGGCGGCGATGACTTTTTCTTTGATGCCGCCGACGGTCAGGACTTGCCCGGTCAGGGAGATTTCGCCGCTCATTGCCAGGGACTTGGCGACGCGTTTGTTTTTGGCGAGGGAGATGAGCGCGGACGCCATGGTGATGCCGGCGCTGGGTCCGTCTTTGGGGGTGGCGCCGGCGGGGACGTGCAGGTGCACCATGGTGCTCTCGAAGAACGATTTGTCCACGCCCAGTTTGGCGGCGTTGCCGACCACGTAACTGTATGCGATTTCCGCCGACTCGCGCATGACGTTGCCGAGTTGCCCGGTGAGTTTGAGGCCGCGGTTGAAGTCGTGCGCGGCGGACGCTTCGATGTCGAGCGTGGCGCCGCCGAGCGCGGTCCACGCCAGACCGGTGGCGACGCCGACCCCGTGAATCCGCCCGTTGGTGACGAACAGCGGCTTGCCGAGGTAGTCCTCCAGATTGTGGGTGGTCACATGCACCGCCGCTTGCTTCTTCTTCGCCGACTTTTTCTTCAACAACTTCATCACCGCCTTGCGGGCGATGGCGCCGAGCATTTTCTCCAGTTTGCGCACGCCCGCCTCGCGCGCGTAATGCTCGGCGATTTTGCGAATCGCGGCGGTGTCGATGCGCAGTTGCCCGCGCCGTTTGAGACCCGCGCGCTCCAGTTGGCGCGGCAGCAGATGCTTTCGGGCGATGACCACTTTTTCCGCCGCCAGATAGCCCGACAGGCGCACCATTTCCATGCGGTCGAGGAGCGCGCCGGGGATGGTGTCGGGTTGGTTGGCGGTGCAGATGAACAGCACGTTGGAGAGGTCGACGCGCACGTCGAGATAGTGGTCGAGGAAGTCGCGGTTTTGTTCGGGGTCGAGCACTTCCAGCAAGGCGGACGCCGGGTCGCCGCGGAACGAGGCGCGGATTTTGTCTATCTCGTCCAGCATAATGACCGGGTTCGCGGTTTTGCACTCGCGCAATGCCTGCACGAATTTGCCCGGCATCGCGCCGATATAGGTGCGCCGATGCCCCTTGATTTCCGCCTGGTCGTGCATGCCGCCGAGCGAGAAGCGAAAGAATTCGCGGCCCAAGGCGGTCGCCACCGAGCGCCCGAGCGAGGTTTTGCCGACGCCGGGCGGACCGACCAGCAGCAGAATGGAGCCGGAAACCTTCCCCTTCATCGTGGCGACCGCGATGAACTCGAGGATGCGCTGCTTGACCTCTTCCAAGCCTTCGTGGTCGGCGTCCAGTATCTGCTCGGCTTTTTTCAAGTCGAGCGAGTCCGGGCTGAACACGCCCCACGGCACGCCGCCGAGCCAGTCCAGATAGTTGCGCGTGACGGTGTATTCCGGCGAGCCGCGCTCCAGCACGGCGGTCTTCTCCAACTCCTGTTCGATGCGCTCGCTGACTTGCGGCGGAAGGGTGTAGTGCGCGATTTTTTCGCGGAACGCCTCAATCTCGCTTTGCCGGTCGTCTTTGGAAATGCCGAGTTCGGATTGAATAAACTTGAGTTGCTCGCGCAGAAACATCTCGCGCTGGCGCTGGTTCAACTCGCCTTCGACGTGCTTGCGAATCTCGGTCTGCGCGGTGGCGATTTCCACTTCCTTTTGCAGCAACACCAGGGTCTTTTCCATCCTCGGCAGCAACTCCACGGTCTCCAGAATTTCCTGCATCTCGGCGGCGTCGGCGGTGGTCAAACTGGCGCCGAAATCCGCCAGCCGCGACGGCTCGCTGGTGCCGAAATAGTTGAGGAACATTTTCAATTCCTCGCCATACATCGGGTTGAGCGGCAGGAGTTCCTTGATGATGTTGACGATGGCGGTGGTGTAGGCTTTGATTTCGGTGGTCTCCTTCGGGCTGAGCTCGGGGAAATACCGGACGCGCGCGCGAAACGGGCGCGTTTTGGAAGCCCACCGCTCGATGCGAAACCGCTGCATGCCGGCGAGCACCACGTGCAACCGCTCGTCGTGCTGCTCGATTTGGTGGATTTTGCACACCGTCCCCATGGCGCGAAAATCGCCGTGCGCGACCTTGTCGGGATTGACCCCGCCGGTGAACACAACGCCGACCGAGCCGTGCCCGGAGCGGTGCGCCCGCTTCAGCGTCAAGCCCCATTTCTGCGCGCTCAAAATCAACGGCAACACCTGCCCCGGAAAAAACGGCTTCTGCTCAAGCGGAATCAGGTTGAGCGAGCCCGGCAAAATATCATCAGGACGGGCGATTTCCGTGGCATCGGAGGCAGCGGGTTTGTTGGTGGAGGCGGGCATGGAGGGCGGGCGGGTGGGGTGGGTGGGGGAAGGTAATATGGGGGCGGGGGATGGGATTGGCAAGGGTGGGGTGGGGAGTGGCGAGTCCGTGATAGACTACAACAGCAATGGACTTCCTAACCCCCTACCACCTTACCGGACTGGCAAGCGCTTTTTTTACCACGCTCGCGTTAACCGGCCTCAGCCTGCAAGTAAAGTTCATTCGCGCAAGAAAACAGCGTTTCACGCGTGGCGAGTTGGGTGATGAGCGTCCGACTTCTACCATCAGCCTGAACCGCTTTTCCGCCACTTTTCTCGGCTACTATTCGCTGTTCGCCTATGGGCTGTGTTTGGAGCGGTTGAACCATTATTTGGTGTGGCCGCGTGTGCTGGCGGTGTTGATTACGTTGGTTATCTTGCACGCCATTATGGTGGACCGCAAAGGCGCGTTGCCGAGCGGGTTGTTCGCCGGCGGCGTGGTGTTGTTTGCGCTTGCGCCGTTGATTCGCTTGCTCGGCGCCGGTGCGCTGGCGTATAGCGTGTGGGTGGTGCAGGCGCTGGTGATTGCCGCCACCGTGTTCTTTTTGCAGGGCGCGATTCATCAAGTTGTCAAAATCCGCCGCGCCGGGCGCACCGGCGGGTTGTCGTTGTCCATGCACCAGTTGTTCTTTCTGAAAGATTTTTTCTCCATCGGGTTTGGCTTGGCGATGGGCGCGGCGGGCTGGCCGTTGCTGCTGTTTAACGGCGTCAGTCTGGTGATGCAGTGCGTGCTGATGTGGCAGTTTTACTGGGTCAAGCGCTCGCCGCTCGCCGAGCAACGGAGCGCGGCGTATCAGCCGGAGTAGTTGCGGCGGCGGCGACCGTCACTCGCGCACAATCGCGCCGTCTTCAATGACCGCCACGCGCCCCATTTTGCGCGCCAGCGCGGGGTCGTGGGTCGCCACCACCAAACTGGTGTCGAATGCGCGGTTGAGTTCCAGTAGCAGGTCGTGAATGGACTCGGCGGTTTTGCGGTCGAGGTTGCCGGTCGGCTCGTCGGCGAGGATGCACTTCGGGCGCGTCACCATCGCCCGCGCGACCGCCGCGCGCTGGCGCTCGCCGCCCGACAACTCGCCCGGCTTGTGCGCGGCGCGATGCCCCAACCCGACGCGCTCCAGCAACTCGGCGGCGCTCGCAGTCGCCTCCGCGCGCGCGACCCGGCGAATCAACAACGGCATGGCGACATTCTCCAGCGCGGTGAACTCCATCAGCAGGTGGTGGAATTGATAGACGAAGCCGAGCGCGCGGTTGCGCAACTCGCCGAGCGCTTTCGCTCCGAGGCGGCTGATGTCTTGCCCCTCGATGTGCACCGTGCCGGCGGACGGGCGCGCCAGGGCGCCGAGGATGTGCAGCAGGGTGGATTTGCCGGAGCCGGAAGCGCCGACCAGCGCCAGACGCTCGCCCGCCCCGACCGTCAAGTCAATCGCGCTGAGCGCGGTGACGCTGAGCGCGCCCTGCTCAAAAACCTTCGACACTCCCCGGCATTCAATCACCGGCGTCGTCATCCTCACCTGCGGCGGCGCATTCATTCGTAGCGCAACGCGTCGGCGGGCTCGACCCGCGACGCCCGCCACGCCGGGTACAGCGTGGCGAGAAAACTCATCATCAGCGCCACGCCGATGATGCGCGACACGTCGGTCCAGCGCATCTGCGCCGGGAAGTCGCTAATCAAATACACATCAATCGGAAACAACTCGGTGTTGAAAAAATTTTCAATCGCCGGGATGAGGGTTTCCACGTTGAGCGCGGTGACCACCCCGAGCGCGCCGCCGAGCAGCGTGCCGGCGACGCCGATGACGGCGCCTTGCACCATGAAAATTTTCATCACGCCGGCGGGGCTTAAACCGAGGGTTCTGAGAATCGCAACGTCGGCTTGTTTGTCGGTCACGATCATCACCAGCGTGGAGACGATGTTGAACGCCGCCACCGCGATGATGAGCAGCAGCACGATGAAGACCACGCGCTTTTCAATTTGCAGCGCGCGGAAGAAGTTGGCGTGCTCCATCGTCCAGTCGCGGATGCGGTAATGCCCGCCCAGTTGCTCGGCGAGTTGCGCCCGCACCGCCGGCGCGCGCTCGACGTCCGCCAGTTTCAGCCGCAGCCCGCTGACCTTGTCCGCCACGCCGAACAAGCGGGCGGCGTCTTGCAGGTGGATGAGCGCGATGCCGCTGTCGTATTGGTGCATGTTGATGCGGAACAGCCCGACCACGGTGAAGCGTTTCAGGCGCGGCAGCAAACCCGCCGGCGTGACCTTGCCTTTGGGCGCAATCAGCGTGACCTTGTCGCCCGTGGACACCCCCAGACTGCGCGCCAAAGTGTCGCCGAGGATGATGCCAAACCCGCCGGCTTGCAGCGCGTCTTGGTTACCGGCGATGAGGTGGTCAAGCACCTGCGACACCTCCCGCTCGCGCTGCGGCGATATACCGCGAATAAGCGCGCCCGTCGCCGCCGTGCCGTTGGTGAGCATGCCCTGCCCAAGAATATAAGGCGCCTGCGACTGCACCTGCGGATGCGCTGATATTTGCTCCGCCGCCACGCGCCAGTCGCTGAGAAAACCGCCATAGTCGCTAACCGTCACATGCGAAACCACAAACAAAATACGGTCACGCAAGTCGGCATGAAAGCCATTCATAATAGACATAACCGTAATCAACGCCCACACTCCCAGCACGATGCCTGCCATCGAGGTTGCTGAGATGAAGGAAATAAAATGATTACGCCGCTTGGCGCGGGTGTAGCGTAGCCCGATGAAGATTTCTGGTGGGGGGGTCATTGGATGGTGCGCGAAAGGTCGGGAAAGCATTTCACGCCACGACCGCGGCGCGGTTGAGCGAGCAATGCGCCGGCGGCTCGGGTTGTCGTGACCGGCAACGCGCCGGCGCTAAACGGAGCGATCGGGCCTGCGAAAACCTTCAATCGCCCGCGCATAAGGCGCTAGTCTTTTGGGCGGACCATATAGTCCGCGGTCCAGCATTTCGCGCAGTTCGTCGATTTCCAAACCGCCGAGTTGTTTGAACACAGCAACGGTCACTTGCTGCCGTGATTTGATGCGCGACACATCCCGCTCGCCGTTGCTTAGAAAATCCCGCACGTGGTTGACATTCGGCATAAATTCCTTGGCTTCATATTTTTCCGCCAACGTAAAAAGGATTTTCTTTTTTTCGTTATCGGTTATGACGAGCGACTTAACCACATTTACGGCATTGGGTTTTGTGCTTTTTCTGATGTTTTTCGCGGGGGGTTTGCCGACGGTGACGGGGTTAATCTTTGCACTACGCTTTGCACTAGTAGATTGTGGCAATCGCATTCCGCTGAGTGTTTTGCGGACATTGTCGTAGCCAAACCCGCTGACCAAATCATTCAAGGTTTTCTGTAACTGTTGCTGTTTCATTGTTTCGCCTTCTTTTTGTTTAGACCGATATGGCGGATTATAGCAAACTTAGGGAACTATCAAGCAAAGTTGACAAGAACACCCAACAACAACCCCAACAAAAACAAAACCCCCGTCATTCTCGAGCGTTAGTGTCCGTTTGCCGCCGCGCCTTTTCTTTTTAAGCGGCGGCTTACGGACACTTGCGTCCTCGGGAATCTCCCTAAGACTGGCACGGGCTTTGTTGAAATTCACGGTAGCCTTAGGGAGATTCCCGAAGGCGATGAAAATATAGTCGCTACGCTCCTTATTTTTCTATCGTTCGAGAATGACGAAGTAAGGCCGTCATTCTCGAGCGTTAGTGTCCGTTGCCGCCGCGCTTTTTCTTTTAGCGGCGGCTTACGGACACTTGCGTCCTCGGGAATCTCCCTAAGACGGGCACGGGCTTTGTTGGAATTCACGGTAGTCTTAGGGAGATTCCCGAAGGTGATGAAAAATATAGTCGCTAGCGCTCCTTATTTTTCTATCATTCGAGAATGACGAAGTAATGGGCTCCCTCTTCTCTACCATTCGAGAATGACGAAGCAACATAACCTCACCCCCCCTCCCGCCGCATCTGCGGAAACAGCAACACATCCCGAATCGAAGCGCTATCGGTCAGCAACATAATCAGCCGGTCAATCCCAATCCCCTCGCCGGCGGTGGGGGGCATTCCGTATTCCAGGGCGCGGATGTAGTCGGCGTCGAAGTGCATGGATTCGGTGGCTTGGGCGGAGTTGGCTTCGGCGGAGGCGGCTTGGGCGCGTTGTTGGTGGAAGCGCTCGGCTTGGTCTTCGGGGTCGTTGAGTTCGGAGAAGCCGTTGGCGATTTCGCGTCCGGCGACGAACAACTCAAAGCGGTCGCTGAGTTCCGGCTCGCGGTCGTTGCGCCGTGACAGTGGGGAGACTTCCACCGGGTAGGCGGTGATGAAGGTGGGGTTTTGCAGGTGGCTTTCCACGGTTTTTTCAAACACGTCCATCTGCAGTTTGCCCACCCCCGCCGCGGCATCGGCATCAACGCCAAGCCGTTGCGCTACTGCGCCGATGGCTTGCGGGTCGTTGAGTTGCGCGGCGGTGAGGTCGGGGTGTTGGCGCAGGAGTGATTCGAGCAGCGTCATGCGCTCAAACCGCCCGGAAAAATCCAGCCGTTGCCCCTGATAGTCCAGCGTCGTGCCGCCGGCGACGGCGTGGCATAGCCCGCGAATCATCTCCTCGGTCAAGTCCATCAACTCGCGGTAATCGGCGAACGCCAGATAGAATTCCAGCATCGTGAACTCGGGGTTGTGGCGCGTGCTGACGCCTTCGTTTCGGAAACTGCGGTTGATTTCGAAGACGCGCTCGAAGCCGCCGATGACCAGCCGTTTCAGATACAACTCCGGGGCGACGCGCAGGAACAATTGCATATCCAGCGCGTTGTGATGCGTGGCGAAGGGACGCGCCAGCGCTCCGCCGGGGATGGGGTGCATCATCGGCGTCTCCACTTCCAGAAAGCGCCGCTCGGTCATAAATTCGCGGATATACCGAATCGCGGCGGCGCGCGTTTGGAAGACCTCGCGGGTCTGCGCGCTCATAATCAGGTCGACATAGCGCTGCCGGTATTTCAGTTCCGCGTCGGTCAGTCCGTGATATTTTTCCGGCAGCGGGCGCAGCGATTTGGTCAGCAACCGAATGCCGTCCACGCGCACGCTGAGTTCGCCGGTTTTGGTGTGAAACAACTCCCCTTCGGCGGCGATGATGTCGCCGATGTCATACTTTTTGAACTCATCGTTATAGACGCCGTCCGGCAACAAGTCGCGCTGCACGAACAGTTGAATGCGCCCGCTCATATCTTGAATGTGCGCGAAGGCGGCTTTGCCCATAATGCGCTGCGACATCAGCCGCCCCGCCACCTTGACGCGCGTCGGAGTCGTAGCCGCCGCCAGTTGCTCCGGCGCATCGGCGAAGTCCGCCAGCAAATCGGCGGCGAAGGCGTCTCGCCGGAAGTCGTTGGGGAAGGCGTTGCCGCGCGCGCGCAGCGTTGCCAGTTTTTCGCGCCGCAACCGGCTTTGTTCGTTCTCGTTGTCGTTATCGTTGTGGCTCATCGTTTGTTATCCGTGCCGCTCACCGAGTGCGCCGCTTAACCTCACAGCCCGGCTTTCAAACTGGCTTCGATAAACGGGTTGAGCGCGCCGTCCAGCACCGCCTGCGTGTTGCCGGTTTCCACGCCGGTTCTGAGGTCTTTGATGCGCGATTGGTCGAGCACATACGAGCGAATCTGACTGCCCCAGCCGATGTCCGCCTTCGCGTCCTCCTCGCTCTGGCGCTGCTCCCGCCGTTTTTTCATCTCGGCTTCAAACAGCCGCGACTTCAGCATGCCCATCGCCTCGGCGCGGTTGCGATGTTGCGAGCGGTCGTTCTGGCACTGTACCACGATTCCCGACGGCAGATGCGTGATGCGAACCGCCGAATCGGTGCGATTGACGTGCTGCCCCCCCGCCCCGCTGGCGCGATAAGTATCCACCCGCAAATCGGTCGGGTTAATGTCAATGCTAACGCTGTCATCCACTTCGGGATAGGCATACACCGAGGCGAACGAAGTGTGGCGGCGGTTGCTCGAATCAAACGGGCTCTTGCGAACCAGCCGGTGAATCCCGTTTTCGGTGCGCATCGTGCCGTAGGCGAATTCGCCGCTCATTTTAAGCGTCGCGCTCTTGATGCCCGCCACATCGCCGGGCGATTTCTCAATGAGGTCGATTTGATAACCCTGGTCTTCCCCCCAGCGAGTATACATCCGCAACAACATCTCCGCCCAATCCTGCGCCTCGGTGCCGCCGGACCCGGATTGAATATCCACAAAAGCATTATGCGCGTCCGCCTCGCCCGCAAACATCCGCCGAAACTCCATCTTCTCCAACTCCCGCGCAATTTTCGCCGCTTCCGTCTCAATCACCGCCACCGCCTCGGCATCCTCCTCCGCCTGCGCCAACTCCAACAACTCGGAGCAATCGGCAACCTGCCCACCCAACCGCTCAAGCCCATGAACCACCCGCCCCAACCGAGCCCGCTCTTGCCCCAACGCCTGAGCCTCGCTCGGGTTATCCCAAATCGTCGGGTCCTCCAGCCTTAAATCAACCTCTTCCAGCCGCTCTTTCGCACCAGAATAGTCAAAGAAACCCCCTGAGCGCGGCGATTCGTTGGGATGATGTTTGCAGGGAGGCGAGCAGTTCGTTGGGGGTTTCCATTGGTGGGGGTGGTTTGGTGGTTGGTTGGTGGGAGAGTAGCCAATTTTTGGGGGGAATGGTAGGGGTTGGGTGGAAATGGGTTGCTACTCAGTACGCGTTATTTCCCCCACTTCGTCATTCCAAGTACTCGTCATTCCCAAGTACTCGTCATTCCCAACAACCTCGTCATTCGAGCGTTAGCGCCCGTTGCCGCGTAGCGGCTTACGGGCGCTTACGACCTCGGGAATCTCCCTAAGACTACCGTGAACTCCAACAAAGCCCCCGCCCAAAAAACCACAGAAACGGCGGCTTACCCGCCGCCTGCTTCGCCCGCTTTGCTTGAATCCGCGCTAACCTCCTACTTCGTCATTCTCGAGCGTTAGCGCCCGTTGCCGCGTAGCGGCTTACGGGCGCTTACGACCTCGGGAATCTCCCTAAGACTACCGTGGACTCCAACAAAGCCCGTGCCCAAAAAACCACAAAAACGGCGGCTTACCCGCCGCCTGCTTCGCTCGCTTTGTTTGGGCTCAGCGCTAACCTTAGGGAGATTCCCGAGGACGCAAGTGTCCGGTAAGCCGCCGCTTAAAAGAAAAGGCGCGGCGGCAACGGACACTAACGCTCGAGAATGACGAAGTAGTGGAGAATGACGAAATTAGGCTTTTTCGGCTTAGATTTAATTTATTTGTTGGTTGCTTTTGGGGTTTTTGTTATTATTGGGGGGTTTCTAAACTGATTTGGATGGTTGTCCGATGAAAACTACCGACATTATGCAATCGAGGTTGGGGCAATTCTTTGGGATGGACGATGTTCCCCGCTCCCCCCGAGCCGGCTTCTTCCACCGAGCCGCCCCCCTCGCCCCCAATTTTGAGCAAACTAACGCCCCCCACCGGAGCAAGCCAATGACCCTGTCCGACCACCGCCCGCATCCCAACAACCCCCCTAACCCGAGGAGCAGACCCATGACTTCGCCCGACCACCGCCCGCCCGCCAACAACCCCCCCAACCCGAGGAACAAACCCATGACTTATCACATTCTTAATGTCCCCCTGCGTGTTTTGGGGGTGGTGGTGGGGTTGGGGCTTTCGGGGGTGGGGTGGGGGCAGGATGAAGTGCCTGAACTTACTGCTGTTAATGATGACGGCACCACCGATGCAAACACCCCCATCACCGTGGATGCCCCGGGCCTGCTTACCAACGACAACGACACAGGCGCTGGCACCCTCACCATCACCGAGGTTGGCGCAACCGCAACCGCGCTGACCGCGACCGATGTCGGCGTCGCCATACGCGGCAGTCACGCCGGTCAGTTCACGGTCCGCGACGATGGCTCTTACACCTTCGACCCGAACGGCGACTTTGACGACGTTGCCGTCGGCAGCACCCGAACCACCGCGATTTTCTACCAGGTCACCTCCACTAGCACCACCGTGCCGGCTATGGCGAGACTGCTAATGACGGTGAACGGTGCCCTCACGCCGCTGCCCGCAGTGACGATTACCCCGACCATGCTGACGGTGCAGGAAGGCGGCAGCGGCGCTTATAGCGTGGTGTTGGATGAAGCGCCAGCCGTCACGGCGGAGATTAATCCGATGTGGGCGAATCTCGGCGATGGCACCAGGGCGAATTACGCACCGGCGACGCTGACTTTCACCACCGCCGACGGCAACTGGAACACCGCGCAGACGTTCACCGTGACCCTGCTTCCCAGTGCCGCCGACGGCGACACCCTCACCCTCAACCACAGGATGCGCAGAGTGGGGGAGGAACCCGACGCCGGCGTTGACCGCGGCGCCGTGATGGTGATGGTGACCGCGGCCCCCACGCCGAGCGTGACGATTTCCGAGACGACTGTGGGGATTACCGAAGGCGCTACCGACACCTATACCGTGGCGCTGACGGCTGCGCCGAGCGGCGGCAATGTGACGGTGACGCCGAGTAGCGATAACACCGATGTCGGGGTCTCCGGCGCCCTGATTTTCACCGCCAGCAACTATGACACCCCGCAGGCGGTGACCGTGTCCGGCGATGAAGACGTTGACACCGACGACGACACCGCCAATATCACGCACGCGGTTGTTGGCGGGGGGAATTACGCCACCGTCACCACCGCCGCCGGTGTGACGGTGACGGTGACCGACAACGACGCGCCGGGCGTGACGATTTCCGAGACGAATGTGGGGATTACCGAAGGCGCTTCCGGCGCCTATACGGTGGTGCTGGAGTCTGAGCCGATCGGCGGCAATGTGACGGTGACGCCGAGTAGCAATAACGCCGATGTCACCGTCTCCGGCGCCCTGATTTTCTCCGCCGGCAACTGGGACGATGTGCAGACGGTGACCGTGTCCGGCGTTGAGGACGCTGACACCGCCACCGACACCGCCAACATCACGCACACGGTTGCCGGGGCGAATTACGGCGCCGACGGCGTCACCGCCGCCAGTGTGAGGGTGACGGTGACCGACAACGACATGCCGGCGCCCCCCGCCACCACCACCGCCACCGAGGAAGACGCGGTCAACCGCGTGATTCTGCCCGATGTAACGCGCGAGATGAGCGACCGGCAGATGGGCGCGATTGCGCGAAGGATGGGTCAGGCGAGGTCGGGGGGCGGCGGTGGCGAGTATTCGTCGGCGGCGTTTTCGGCATCGGCGGCGGCGTGGGCGGCTGAGGCGATGCGCTCGGGGGTTGATGGCGGGTTTGACGGCAAGGCAATGCTCGGCGCTTCCGACTTCGTGTTGCCGCTCGGCGCATCGGGCGGCGGCGGCGCATTGGGCGAGAGCGCGGCGATGTGGGGCAACGGCGATTTCAGTCAACTCGGCGGCGAGACCCGCAAAATTGACTGGGACGGCGACTTGCTGAGCGTGAACGCCGGCGTCGACGCCCACCTGGGAGACGAATTGCTGGGGGGGGTGATGTTGTCGTGGAACGAGGCGGACATCGGCTACACCGATGACACCACCAACACGCGGGAGCGCGGCGACTACGACTTGGATATGTTCAGCATCCACCCGTATATCGGCAACAGCACGCCGGACGGTCGCCTGGACTGGTGGGCGACGCTCGGCTTCGGCAACGGCGACTTGGTCATCCGCAACAAAACCAACAACACGCGCTCAACCAGCGACGTCAGCATGCACATGGTCGGCATCGGCGGCAACAACCGCCTGCACGTGCGCGGCGACAACGAGTTGCGCCTAAAAGCCGAAGCCTTCGCCACCGGCGCCGATGTAAAAGGCGGCAAGGCGGCGGACATGGTGCGATTGTCGGCATTGGATGTGAACACGCAGCGGATGCGAGTGGCTTTGCAGGCTCGCCGCCCGCACGCCTTGTCCGGCGGCGCGAATTTGACGCTGGAAGTTGAGGGCGGCATGCGTTATGACGGCGGGGATGGCGAAACCGGCAGCGGGGTTGAGGTGGGCAGCGCGCTACGCTACACCGACTCGGCGCGCGGTTTGACGATGGGGGTTCATACGCGGGTGCTGCTTTACCACGGCGGGGATTATGAGGATTTCGGGATTGGCGGGGATGTGCAGTTGAATGCAGGGGCGGATGGGCAGGGGCTGTCGTTGTCGTTGGCTCCGGCATATGGGAATGCTAGCGGTGGGGCTGATGCGGTTTGGCGGGGTGGGGTGGCTGCTGTTGTTGCTGATGCTGATGCTGATTTGCAGGCTAGTTTGAATACGCGTGTGGGTTATGGTTTGCCGGGTGCGGCGTTTATGCTGACGCCTTATGGTGAGATGGCGCTTGGGGAGGAGGTTCAGAATTACCGCTTGGGGTTGAGTTGGGGGGTGGGGAGGTTGTTTGATTTGGATTTGGTTGGGGAACGGGCTGAGAAGGATGGGGTGGGGGTTGAGCATGCGGTTCGGTTTGAGGGGCGGGTGCGGTTTTAGGTTTGGGTCGTTATTCCCCCTACTTCGTCATTCTCGAGCGTTAGCGCCCGTTGCCGCGTAGCGGCTTACGGGCGCTTACGACCTCGGGAATCTCCCTAAGACTACCGTGAATTCCAACAAAGCCCCCGCCCAAAAGACCACAAGAACGGCGGCTTACCCGCCGCCCGCTTCGCCCACTCCGTTTGAATCCGTGCCAAACGGGATGAGATTCCCGAGGTCGTAAGTGTCCGGTAAGCCGCCGCTTAAAAAGAAAAAGCGCGGCGGCAACGGACACTAACGCTCGAGAATGACGGGTATTTGGGATTCCCGCTCAAAAGACCGCAGGAATGGCGGCTTACTCGCCGCCTGCTTCGCTCGCTTTGTTTAGGCTCAGCGCCAACCTTAGGGAGATTCCCGAGGACGTAAGTGTCCGGTAAGCCGCCGCTAAAAGAAGAAGCGCGGCGGCAACGGACACTAACGCTCGAGAATGACGAAGTCGGGGGACACTAACGCTCGAGACGGGCTTGGGGGAATGACGAATCCCCAAAAAAAACCCAAAAAAACCCTTGCATTCCCCATTCCCATTCATGTAAAATCGCAACCCATTTTGTGTTGGGGTCTATCGCACTGAAATTACTCGAAGCAAAGCAAGCCAAGTCATTGTAATTGCTTGCTATTTTTGCCCGCATAGCTCAGCTGGCAGAGCGACTGATTTGTGAATGATTGCACCTTTGCGGGGAAACTCGTGGAGTGGAGGTGGCTAAAACGGGGAAACCTTCCTTGATGCTTGTGTGTTGAGATGGCAATCCCGTGCTACGCCTGGGGGCGCTGGTTTTTGGCGTTTTCGGGGGGAGTGTAGAGACTTTACACCACCCACCTGGGTCGGCGGCGTGTGTGATGGTCGGCGATATGGTGAAGAGAAAGTCCGGACCCCAAACCCCCGAGTTGATAGGGGGGGGCCGTGAAAGCGGTGGCGGGTGTGAATCAGTAGGTCGGGGGTTCGATTCCCTCTGCGGGCTCCAGTTTGGGGTGTTACCGAGTACGAGTAAAGCGAGTGCGGATTGGTCCGCGATGAGGTTGACTAAACATTGAATATTAAGCGAAAATCCGCCGTTTGCTCTGCCGGAGGGGTTCCCGAGCGGTCAAAGGGGGCAGACTGTAAATCTGCTGGCTCAGCCTTCGGAGGTTCGAATCCTCCCCCCTCCACCATGACCGCTCCAACGCCAATCAAGCCACTCAACAGCGAGGCGCGAATGTCGGCGGGTGTAGTTCAACGGCCAGAACCTCAGCCTTCCAAGCTGATGATGTGGGTTCGATTCCCATCACCCGCTCCAGTGGCTTGGCGCCCGAGCCGGCATCGGGGGGTTGGGTCGTTTGCGTTGGCGAGCGCCCACATAGCTCAGTCGGTAGAGCACTTTCTTGGTAAGGAAGAGGTCACCGGTTCAAATCCGGTTGTGGGCTCCAGCCGGCTCATCCGCCGGCTCATCCGGTGTGTTTGTTAAACGATTTTTTACAGAAAACCGAAACCAAAGACAGAGATTAAGCCAATGGCAAAAGCAAAATTTGAAAGAACCAAGCCGCACGTCAACGTGGGGACAATCGGTCACGTAGACCACGGCAAGACGACCTTGACGGCGGCGATGACCAAGGTGTTGTCGGGCAAGTATGGCGGCGAGAGCAAGGGGTTTGACGAGATTGACAACGCGCCGGAGGAGCGCGAGCGCGGCATCACGATTGCGACCGCGCATGTGGAATATGAGACCGAGGGGCGCCACTACGCGCATGTGGATTGCCCCGGTCACGCCGACTATGTGAAGAACATGATTACCGGCGCGGCGCAGATGGACGGGGCGATTTTGGTGGTCTCGGCGGCGGACGGACCGATGCCGCAGACGCGCGAGCACATTCTGCTGGCGCGCCAGGTCGGGGTGCCGTATATCGTGGTGTATTTGAACAAGGCGGACATGGTGGACGATGCGGAATTGCTGGAGTTGGTGGAGATGGAAGTGCGCGAGTTGCTGGACAAATACGAGTTCCCCGGCGACGACACGCCGATTATCACCGGCAGCGCGTTGAAGGCGTTGGAGGGCGATGATTCGGAGATGGGCGGCGGCTCCATTCTGAAACTGGCGGAGGCGTTGGACAGTTATATTCCGGAGCCGGAGCGCGCCATCGACGGCGACTTCCTGATGCCGGTGGAGGATGTGTTTTCCATTTCGGGACGCGGCACGGTGGTGACCGGGCGAATAGAGCGCGGCGTGGTCAAGGTCGGCGAGGAGTTGTCGATTATCGGCATCCACGACACCGACAACACGACCTGCACGGGCGTGGAGATGTTTCGCAAGTTGCTGGACGAGGGACGCGCGGGCGACAACGTCGGCATCCTGCTGCGCGGCACGAAGCGCGAGCAGGTGGAGCGCGGACAGGTGCTGGCGAAGCCCGGCTCGATTACGCCGCACACCAAGTTTGAGTCGGAGGTTTATATTTTGAACAAGGATGAGGGTGGTCGGCATACGCCGTTTTTTAAGGGGTATCGGCCTCAGTTTTATTTTCGCACTACGGATGTGACGGGGGCTGTGGAGTTGCCGGCTAAGGTGGAGATGGTGATGCCCGGTGATAATGTGTCGATGACGACGGAGTTGATTGCGCCGATTGCTATGGAGGAGGGGTTGCGGTTTGCTATTCGTGAGGGGGGGCGGACTGTGGGGGCGGGGGTGGTTTCTAAAATTGTTGCTTGAGGTTGTTTTGTTGGGGGGCTTTGTTGGGGCTCGCGGTAGTCTTAGGGAGATTCCCGAGGTCGTAAGTGTCCGGTAAGCCGCCGCTTAAAAGAAAAGGCGCGGCGGCAACGGACACTAACGCTCGAGAATGACGAAGTCGGGGGAATGACGAGGTAGTTTTTTGTTATTTTTTGTTGTTGTTGTGTGCGAGTGATAGGCCAGTAGCTCAATTGGCAGAGCGGCGGTCTCCAAAACCGCAGGTTGGGGGTTCGATTCCCTCCTGGCCTGCCATGCGTAATGTTCCGAACCTGAGGGGTTGCGGCGATAGACAAGTTGAAACTAGTGATTGCGGGGCTGCTCGTCGCGGCTGCCGTGGCGGTCTACTACCAGTTCAGCGACTGGTTGCAGGTCGCCCGGGTGGGCGCGGTGCTCGCCGGCGTGGCGCTTGCGGCGGGGGTGGCGTTGACCACCGAGTCGGGGCGCTCGGCGTTGCTGTTCGCCCGCGGCGCCAACACCGAGCGCCAGAAAATGGTGTGGCCCGCGCGCCGCGAAGCGCTGCAGGTGACCGGCTTGGTGATTGTGATGGTGATTTTGTTCGGGTTGTATTTGTGGTTGCTGGACTCGCTTTCGTTCTACGCGATTTACGATTTTATTCTGGGGGTTGACGCCTGATGGCAACACAAGACACCGCTACTGCGCCCGCCGATACCGCCAAACGTTGGTATGTGGTGCAGGCGTATTCGGGCTATGAAAAGCGGGTGCAAAAATCCCTGCAAGAGCATATTGAGCGCAGCCCCGACCCGTCGATGCACGAGCGCTTCGGCGACATTCTGGTGCCGACCGAAGAGGTGGTGGAGATGAAGGGCGGGCAGAAACACACCAGCGAGCGCAAATTTTTTCCCGGCTATGTGCTGGTTCATATGGAGATGAACGACGAGACCTGGCATTTGGTTCGCAATGTGCCGAAGGTGTCCGGGTTCATCGGCGGGAGCGAAAACAAACCGATGCCGATTAGCGACCGCGAGGCGGAGGAAATCATTCAGCAGGTGTCCGACAGCGTGGATAAACCGAAGATGAAGTTCACCTTCGCGCCGGGGGAATTGGTTCGCATCATCGACGGACCTTTCGCGGAGTTCAACGGCACCGTGGAAGACGTCAATTTTGAGAAAGCGAAGTTGCGCGTGTCGGTGACGATTCTGGGGCGCTCGACGCCGGTGGAATTGGATTTCGTCCACGTGGCGAAAGGCTGACGGCGCGCGACTCACCGAATACGAATACGAATACAGATGACACATTTACGACAAGACAATCACCGAAGAGCCGGCGCCGCGCGCGCGGGTTACCCGGCAGGAGAAAACCATGGCTAAACCCGGCAAGAAAATAGACGCGTATATCAAACTGCAAATCCCCGCGGGGGATGCCAAGCCGAGTCCGCCGGTCGGACCCGCCCTCGGGCAGCACGGCATCAACATTATGGAGTTCTGCAAGGCGTTCAACGCCGACACCGAGGATATGGAAAAGGGGCTGCCGATTCCCATCGTCATCACGGTGTATGCCGACAAGAGTTTCACCTACATTCGCAAGACGCCGCCGGCGTCGGTGTTGTTGAAGAAAGCGGCGGGCGTGGACAAGGGCAGCGGCGTGCCCAACCGCGACAAGGTCGGCAACGTGGTGACGCGCGCGCAACTGGAGGAAATCGCCAAGACCAAAGAGGCGGACTTGAACGCGTATGAACTGGAGCGCGCGGTGCGCATCATCGCCGGCAGCGCGCGCAGCATGGGCATTGAGACGGAGGGCGTGTAAATGAGCGGCAAAAGATACCGCGCGGCGGCGGGAAAAATCGACCGCGAACAACTCTATCCGTTGGAGCAGGCGTTGTCGCTGGTCAAAGAGTTGGCGTCGGCGCGCTTTGACGAGTCGGTGGACGTGGCGGTCAATCTCGGCGTCAACGCCCGCAAGTCAGACCAGAACGTGCGCGGCGCCACGCTGTTGCCGAAGGGCACCGGCAAGACCGTGCGCGTGGCGGTGTTCACCGAGGGCGACGGCGAGCACGCCGAAGCCGCGCGCGCGGCGGGCGCGGATTTGGTCGGGCTGGACGACCTCGCCGAGACCGTCAAGGCGGGGAAGATTGAGTTTGACTTGTGCATCGCCACGCCCGGCGCGATGCGCGTGGTCGGGCAACTGGGGCAGATTCTCGGTCCGCGCGGACTGATGCCGAACCCCAAAGTCGGCACCGTCACCGACGATGTCGGCGCCGCCGTGCGCGACGCCAAGTCGGGGCAGGTGCAATACCGCATCGACAAAGCGGGCTTGATTCACTGCGCGATTGGCAAGGTGTCGTTTTCGCCGGAAGACCTGGCGGAAAACCTCAACGCGCTGGTCGGCGCGCTGATTAAATCCAAGCCGGCGGCATCCAAAGGGCAGTATATCCGCCGCGTCGCTTTATCCAGCACGATGGGTCCCAAGGTGCGCGTCGAGCGCGGCAGCATTGTTGCGATTCGCTAATTCGCTAAGCCGGAATGCCGGCAACGGGAGCATGATATGAGTTTGAGTTTTGAGCAGAAACAGGCGGTGGTCAGCGAGGTGTCGGCGGCGATTGCGTCGGCGCGCGCCGGCGTGCTGGCGGAGTATCGCGGTTTGAGCGTCGCCAAACTGACCGCGCTGCGAACGCAGGCGCATAGCCAGGGCGTGTGGATTAAGGTGGTGAAAAACAGCCTCGCCAAGCGCGTCATCGCCGGCTCCGGCTTTGAGTGTTTGAGCGAGCATTTTACCGGACCGGTGATTTTTTCGGCGTCGGAAGACCCGGTCGCGGTCGCCAAAGTGGTCGCCGATTTCGCCAAAGACAACGACGACTTCAAAATCACCGCCGGCGCGATGAACGGCGAGTTGATCGACCTGCGCATGATTGGCGGGCTGGCGAAACTGCCGGGGCGGGACATACTCATCGCGCAACTGCTCGGCGCCATGCGCGCGCCGGTGCAGAAGTTGGTGACCACGCTCAACGAGGTGCCGTCCAAGTTGGCGCGCACGCTGGCGGCGGTCGCGCAGTCGAAGGAAGCCGCTTAGCGCGATTTCCAAAACATTATTTTTCAGTGTTGTAGTTACCGGAGTAAAAACCATGGCTTTGAACAAACAAGAAATCCTCGACGGCATCGCCGAGATGTCCGTGCTTGACCTGTCCGAGTTGATTAAGGATATGGAGGAAAAATTCGGCGTGTCCGCGGCGGCTGCGGTTGCCGCGGCGCCCGCCGCCGCCGCGCCCTTTGATGCCGCCGAGGCCGAAGAGCAAACCGCGTTTGACGTGATGCTGACCGGGTTCGGCGACAAAAAAGTCGGCGTCATCAAGGTGGTTCGCACCATCACCGGGCTCGGTCTCAAAGAGGCGAAGGACATGGTGGAAGCCGCGCCGTCGCCGGTCAAAGAGGGCGTCACCAAAGAGGAAGCCGAGGGCTTCAAGAAGCAAATCGAAGAAGCCGGCGGCACGGTCGAACTCAAGTGATGTCCCGTTTGGAGCGGGCTTGATGCCCGCCCTCCCCTACGCCTTCGCCCGCGCGCGAAAGGCGCACACGCTGTTGTGCGCGGGTTGCGCCCCGCGCCCGTGCGCCCGACCCTGACCGACTGAATACGAGGACCACTCATGGGCTATACCTTTACTGAAAAGAAGCGGATTCGGAAGAATTTCAGCAAGCGCTCCGACGACTACCCGGTGCCGTATTTGCTGGCGACGCAGAAAGAGTCCTACCACAACTACCTGCAGGCCGACGTGCCGGCGGAGCAGCGCATCGACCGCGGCATACAGGCGGCGTTCAAGTCGGTGTTTCCGATTCAGAGTTACAACGGCAGCGTGATGCTGGAGTTCGTCAGTTACCGCCTCGGAAAGCCGCGCTTTGATGTCGCCGAATGCCAGCAGCACGGGCTGATTTACGCGTGCCCGCTGCACGCGGTTATGCGGCTGGTGATTTTCAACAAGGGCGGCTCCAGCAAGCGCGTCAAGGAGGTCAAGGAGTCGCAAGAAGTCTTTCTCGGCGACATGCCGCTGATGACCGACAACGGCACCTTCGTCATCAACGGCAGCGAGCGCGTGGTGGTCTCGCAGTTGCACCGCTCGCCGGGGGTGATATTCGACCACGACGGCGGCAAAACCCACGCCTCGCGCAAACTGCTGTTTTCGGCGCGCGTCATTCCCTATCGCGGCTCGTGGCTGGACTTTGAATTCGACCCCAAAGATTTGCTGTATGTGCGCATCGACCGCCGCCGCAAACTGCCCGCCACCATCGTGCTGCGCGCGCTCGGCTACGGCACCGAAGACATCCTCTCGATGTTCTTCGAGAACGACCACATCACCCTGCGAAAGGAAGGTTTTTCGATGGACTTGGTGCCCGAGCGGTTGCGCGGGCAGCAACTGGAATTTGACTTGAAGGGCGCCAAAGGCAAGGTGCTGGTGGAAGCCGAGCGGCGCATCACCGCGCGCCATATTCGGGAGTTGGAAAAATCCGCCATCAAGACGATTCAAGTGCCGCAGGAATTCGTCGTCGGGCGCACGCTGGCGCGCGACATCGTGGACACCGAGAGCGGCGAGTTGTTTGCCGCGGCGAACGCCGAGGTCACCGAGCAACTGCTGGAAACCCTGCGCGAAAACGGCGTTGCCAAAATCGAGACCATCGTCACCAACGACATTGACTGCGGTCCCTTCGTCGCCGAGACCCTGCGCATCGACACGACGCGCTCGGAAGAAGAGGCGCAAATCGAAATCTACCGCATGATGCGCCCCGGCGAGCCGCCCACCAAGGAGGCGTCGGCGACGCTGTTCACCAATTTGTTTTTCAATCTGGAACGCTATGACTTGTCCGCGGTCGGTCGGATGAAATTCAACCGCCGTCTGAGCCGCGAAAGCGACGAGGGTCCCGGCACGCTGAGCAAGCAGGACATCGTCGATGTGATGAAGAAAATCGTCGCGCTGAAAAACGGCAAGGGCGAAATTGACGATATAGACAGCCTCGGCAACCGGCGCGTGCGCTCGGTCGGCGAACTCGTGGAAAACCAATTCCGCATCGGGCTGGTGCGCGTCGAGCGCGCGGTCAAGGAGCGGCTGAATCTGGTGGAGAGCGAAAACCTTACCCCGCAGGCATTGATTAACGCCAAGCCGGTGTCCGCCGTGGTCAAGGAGTTTTTCGGCTCAAGCCAGTTGTCGCAGTTTATGGACCAAATCAATCCGCTGTCCGAGGTGACGCATAAACGCCGCGTGTCGGCGCTCGGTCCCGGCGGGCTGACGCGCGAGCGCGCCGGATTTGAGGTGCGCGATGTGCATCCGACGCACTACGGCAGGGTGTGCCCGGTGGAGACGCCGGAGGGTCCCAATATCGGACTCATCAACTCGCTCGCCAGTTTCGCGCGCACCAATGAATACGGGTTTTTGGAGACGCCGTACCGCAAGGTGTCGCGGGGCAAAATCACCGGCAAGGTGGATTATTTGTCGGCGATTGAAGAGAGTGAATTCGTCATCGCGCAAGTCAACGCCAAAGTGGATGCCAAGGGCAGGTTTACCGACAAATGGGTGGAATGCCGCTATCAAAACGATTTTTCGCAGTCGCTGCCGGAAAACATCGACTACATCGATGTCGCCCCGCAGCAAATCGTCTCGGTGGCGGCGTCGCTGGTGCCGTTTCTTGAACACGACGACGCCAACCGCGCGCTGATGGGCTCCAACATGCAGCGTCAGGCGGTGCCGTTGATTCGCAGCGAAAAGCCGCTGGTCGGCACCGGCGTGGAGCGCAGGGTGGCGGTCGACTCCGGCGTGACCGTGGTCGCGCGGCGCGGCGGCGTGGTGGATTCGGTGGACGCTTCGCGCATCGTGGTGCGCGCCAACGACAACGAAGGCATAGAAAACGAGCCGGGCGTGGACATTTACAACCTCACCAAATACCAGCGCTCCAACCAGAACACCACCATCAACCAACGCCCGCTGGTGCGCCTCGGCGACCGCGTGGCGCGCGGCGATGTGATGGCGGACGGACCCGCCACCGACATGGGCGAGTTGGCGCTCGGGCGCAACGTGCTCATCGCCTTTATGCCGTGGAACGGGTATAACTTTGAAGACTCCATTCTGATTTCCGAGCGCCTCGTCAAGGACGATGTGTATACCTCGATTCATATTGAGGAGTTGTCGTGCGTGGCGCGCGACACCAAACTCGGCTCGGAGGAAATCAGCCGCGACATTCCCAATGTGGGGGAAGGCGCGCTCTCCAAACTGGATGAATCCGGCATCGTCTACATAGGCGCCAAAGCGCAGCCGGGCGACATACTGGTCGGCAAAATCACGCCCAAAGGCGAGACCCAACTGACCCCGGAAGAGAAACTATTGCGCGCGATTTTCGGCGAGAAAGCATCCGACGTGAAGGACACCTCGCTACGCCTGCCGTCGGGGATGAAGGGCACCGTCATCGACGTGCAGGTATTCACGCGCGAAGGGCTGGAACGCGACGCGCGCGCCACCGCCAACGACGACGAGGAGTTGGCGATGGTGCGCAAAGACCTCGACGACCAGTTCCGAATCGTGGAAGCGGACTCTTTCGCGCGCATTGAAAAACTGCTGCATAACCAAGTGGTTGACGGCGGTCCCGATGGTTTAGCCGCCGGCAAAAAGGTGACCAAAGACTACCTCGGCGATTTGGCGCGCAAGCGGTGGTTTGAAATTCGCCTGCGCGACGACAAAGCCAACCGCAAGATTGAGAAAATCCGCGACCAGATGGAGGCGCAACGCCGCGAATTCGCCGAGCGCCTCAAAGAGAAGCGGGAGAAAATCGAGCAGGGAGACGACCTCGCGCCGGGCGTGCTGAAAATCGTCAAGGTGTTCGTGGCGGTCAAGCGCCACCTGCAACCCGGCGACAAGATGGCGGGGCGGCACGGCAACAAGGGCGTGATTTCCCGCATCGTGCCGGTGGAGGACATGCCGTATATGGAGGACGGCGGCATCATCGACATTTGCTTGAATCCGCTCGGCGTGCCGTCGCGGATGAATGTCGGGCAGGTGCTGGAGACGCATCTCGGCTGGGCGGCGAAGTCCATCGGCGCGCAAATCGACGAGTTGTTGCATAAGAAGAAAAAGCCCGACCAAGTGCGGCGTTTTCTGAGCCGGGTATACAACGCCGGCAGCGCGGGCGTCAAGAAGGAGGAGTTGGACAAGTTTTCCGACGCCGAAATCTTGGAGTTGTCCGACAACCTGCGCGGCGGCGTGCCGATGGCGACGCCGGTGTTCGACGGCGCGTTGGAGGATGAAATCAAGCAGATGCTGAAAATCGCCAAACTGCCGACGAGCGGGCAGATTACGCTGTATGACGGGCGCAGCGGCGAGCCGTTCGACCGCCCGGTCACCTGCGGCTATATGTATATGCTCAAACTCAACCATCTGGTGGACGAGAAGATGCACTCGCGCTCCACCGGTCCGTATAGCCTGATTACGCAGCAGCCGCTCGGCGGCAAGGCGCAGTTCGGCGGGCAGCGTTTCGGCGAGATGGAAGTGTGGGCGTTGGAAGCGTACGGCGCCGCCTACATTCTGCAAGAGATGCTCACCGTCAAGTCCGACGATGTCGTCGGGCGCTCCAAAATATACGACAACATCATCCGCGGCGACCACGGAATGGACGCCGGTATGCCCGAATCCTTCAATGTGCTGGTCAAGGAAATTCGGGCGCTGGGACTCAACATTGAACTCAAACTGGACCGTACACCGGCATCAACCGCAACCCCCGGAGGTGGCGCGCTATGAGAGACATTTTCAATCTGTTCAAGCAGAGCGATACGGTTGAAGATTTTGACGCCATCCGCGTCAGCATCGCCTCCCCGGAGAAGATTCGCTCGTGGTCGTTCGGCGAGGTAAAGAAACCCGAGACGATTAACTACCGCACCTTCCGCCCCGAACGAGACGGGCTGTTCTGCGCGAAACTGTTCGGACCGGTGAGCGACTACGAGTGCTTGTGCGGCAAATACAAGCGGCTCAAGCACCGCGGCGTGGTGTGCGAAAAATGCGGGGTGGAAGTGACCTTGTCCAATGTGCGGCGCGACCGCATGGGGCATATTGACCTGGCGGCGCCGTGCGCGCATATCTGGTTTCTTAAATCGTTGCCGTCGCGGCTCGGCTTGTTGCTGGACATGACCGTGCGCGAACTGGAGCGCGTGTTGTATTTTGAGGCGTATGTGATTATCGACCCCGGCTTGACCGACAAAGCGCGCGGCGACTTGCTGACCGAGCAAGACTACTTGGAGGCGATTGAAACCTACGGCGATGAGTTTGAAGCGCGCATGGGCGCCGAGGCGATTCGCGCGTTGATGAACGAGATTGACTTGCAGGAAGAGGCGGTGATGCTGCGCGAGCAGATGGCGGCGACCAAGTCCGACACCAAGATAAAGAAACTGACCAACCGGTTGAAGGTGATTGAGGCGTTCATCAAGTCCGGCAACAAGCCGAGTTGGATGATTATGGAAGTGTTGCCGGTGCTGCCGCCCGACTTGCGCCCGCTGGTTCCGCTGGAAGGCGGTCGCTTCGCCACCTCCGACTTGAACGACTTATACCGCCGCGTCATCAACCGCAACAACCGCTTGAAACGCCTGCTCGACCTGAACGCGCCCGACCTGATTGTGCGCAACGAAAAGCGCATGCTGCAGGAATCGGTGGACGCGCTCATCGACAACGGTCGCCGCGGCAAAGCCATCACCGGCATCAACAAGCGCCAGTTGAAATCCATTTCCGACATGATAAAGGGCAAGCAGGGGCGCTTTCGGCAGAACCTGCTGGGCAAGCGGGTGGATTATTCGGGGCGCTCGGTGATTGTGGTGGGTCCGACGCTGCGGTTGCAGCAGTGCGGGCTGCCGAAGAAGATGGCGCTGGAATTGTTCAAGCCGTTCATTTTCAGCAAACTGGAATTGCGCGGGTTGTCCACGACCATCAAGCAAGCCAAGAAGATGGTTGAGGTGGAAAGCCCGGAAGTCTGGGACATTTTGGAAGAGGTGATTCGCGAGCATCCGGTGATGCTCAACCGCGCGCCGACGCTGCACCGGCTGGGCATTCAGGCGTTCGAGCCGGTGCTGATTGAGGGCAAGGCGATTCAACTTCATCCGCTGGTTTGCACGCCCTACAACGCCGACTTTGACGGCGACCAGATGGCGGTGCACGTGCCGCTGTCCATTGAAGCGCAACTGGAAGCGCGCTCGCTGATGATGTCGACCAACAACATTTTGTCGTCCGCCAACGGCGAGCCGATTATCGTGCCATCGCAGGACATTGTGCTGGGCTTGTACTACATGACGCGCGAAAACCGCAACGTTGAACTGACGGGCAACATCGCGCACCGCAAACCGTTCGGCAAGATGGACGAGGACGATGTGCGCAAGTATTTTGCCGATATTGACGAAGTGCGCCGCGCTTTTGATACCGGGCGCGCGCACCTGCATTCGCGCATCGTGGTACGCATGCCGATGTATGACGAAAACGGCAAACCCACCGGCGAGACGCGCACGGTCAAAACCACTGTCGGGCGGGCGTTGCTGGCGGACATCCTGCCGGCGCAACTGGACTTTGAGTTAATCAACCAGCCGATGCAGAAGAAGACCATCTCCGATTTAATCAACACTTGCTACCGCCATGTCGGCCTCAAGGAAACCGTGATTTTCGCCGACCAGTTGATGTATACCGGCTTTCGCATGGCGACGCACTCCGGCATCTCCATCGGCGTGGATGACATGGTGATACCGGAAGACAAAGATGAACGCATCGCGGATGTGAAAAAGAAGGTGGTGGCAATTCAGGAGCAGTATAAGGAAGGCTTGTTGACCGATGGCGAGCGTTATAACAAGGTCATCGACATTTGGTCGCGCAGCAATGAGGAAATCGGCGAATCGATGTTGCACGAACTCGGCAACGAGAAGGTGAAGAATAGCCTGGGCGAACAAGTCGATCAGGATTCGTTCAACTCGATTTATATGATGGTCGATTCCGGCGCGCGCGGCTCGCAGGCGCAGTTGCGGCAGTTGGCGGGCATGCGCGGGCTGATGGCGACGCCGGACGGCACGATTATGGAAACCCCTATCATGCACAATTTCCGCGAGGGGCTGGACGTGCTGGAGTATTTCATCTCCACGCACGGCGCGCGCAAGGGCTTGACCGACACCGCGCTCAAGACCGCCAACGCCGGCTACCTGACGCGCCGGCTGGTGGATGTGTGCCAGGATTTGGTCGTCACCGAAGAGGACTGCGGCACCGAAAACGGGCTGACCCGCGAAGCGCGGATACAGGCTGGCAAGGTGGTGGTACCGCTGAAAGATCGCTTGCTGGGACGTTTTAGCGCCGAGGACATCCCCGACCCGAATAGCAAAAAAACGCTGGTCTCGCGCGACCAGATGCTGGACGAGAAGTGGGCGGAAGTCATCGAGCAAGCCAACATACACCAAGTACGAGTGCGCTCGGCGGTCACCTGCGAGACGCGCCTCGGCGTGTGCGCCAAATGCTACGGGCGCGACCTCGGACGCGGGCATGTCATCAACCTCGGCGAGGCGGTCGGCGTGATTGCCGCGCAGTCCATCGGCGAGCCGGGCACGCAACTGACGCTGCGCACCTTCCACATAGGCGGCAAGGCGTCGGACGAATCGCGCGTCGGGCAAATCGAAGCGAAGGCGGACGGCGAGATTCGGCTACTCGATGTGAAATTTGTTAAAAACAGTAAGGGCGAGCAGGTGGTGGTCAGCCGCGCCAGTGAATTGATTATCCAATACGATGACCCGGATATCGACAACGACCAGCACAAACTACCCTACGGCGCGGTGTTGTATAAGGGTGAGGGCGACAAGGTTGTGGCTGAGGGTACCGTTGCTAAATGGAACCCGCATGTCAAGCCGCATATCGCCGACTTCGAGGGCGAGGTTATGTTCATCGACATCAAGGAAGGCGCGACGGTCGAGAAGCAAACCGATGCCGCCACCGGCGACACGACCTATGTGGTGCTGAAGAAGGCGGGACATAACCTGCGCCCGATGCTGCGCATCAAGAATCCGCAGCACTTCCACAGCGATGAGTTGCGCGCCGACCGCGACGGCATCGTGCGGCTGATTCGCAAGGACATCGTGCGCACCAGCACGCGGATTGCCGACAAAGGCAAGCAGACCAAAGAGTCACGGCTCTATTTTGAAATCGTGCCGGTCGCCGAGGAGGCGGGCGTAGGCGGCAAGGCCGAGGGCGAGCGCAGGAAGCCAAAACGGATTGAGGTACCGGCGGAGCGCACGCGCGATGTACTAGTGAGCGATGGCGACAAGGTCATCAAACGCCAGCCCATCGTCGGCGCGCTGCCGTTCAGTTACGAGCCGCCGTCGGGGTCGATGATCAGGGTGGAGAACGGCAAAGATGTCAGCCGTGGCGACACGCTGTTTGAGACGCCGGAAGAAGTCAGAACCCGCGACATCACCGGCGGTATGCCGCGCGTGGCGGAGTTGTTTGAGGCGCGCCGCCCGAAGGAGCCGGAAATTCTCGCCGAAGCCACCGGCGTGGTGTCGTTCGGCAAGGAGACCAAGAGCAAGCACCGGCTCATCATCACCGACGAAAGCGGCGAGAACCACGGTATCCTGATTCCGAAAACCCGGCGCATCATCGTCTTCGACGGCCAGCCCGTGGAGCGCGGCGAGGTGGTGGTGGACGGCTCGCCCTTGGCAAGCGACATTCTCGAATACCGCGGGCTTGAGTCGCTCGCCGACTACATCGTCAACGAAGTCCAGGACGTCTATCAGTTGCAGGGCGTGAAAATCAACGACAAGCATATCGAGGTCATCGTCCGGCAGATGCTGCGCAAGGTCAAAATCATCGAGCAAGGCGACAGCAACACCCTGCGCGGCGAGCAGGTTGAAAAAGCCGCGCTGCTGGAGCAGAACGACCGCCTGGTCGAGGAGGGCAAGACGCCCGCCACCTTCGAGCCGGTGTTGCTGGGCATCACCAAAGCCTCGCTGACCACCGAGTCCTTCATATCGGCGGCGTCCTTTCAGGAGACCACGCGCGTGCTCACCGAAGCCTCGGTGAACGGCAAAATCGACAGTTTGCGCGGGCTCAAGGAGAACGTCATCATCGGGCGCCTGATTCCCGCCGGCACCGGGCTGGTGTTCCACCAGGAGCGCAAGCGCAACCGGTTGGAGAGTTTGCAGCAAGCGGACGAGATGTCGCAAACCGACGATGAACTCGCCGAGTTGCTGGGCGCGGTCGGCGAGGGCGAAGATGCCCCCGCCACTCCCGAAGACGCGAAAGCCGCGGCGGAGGACGCGCTGGCGGTGAAATAATCCGCCGCCTTATTCGCTTACAGGCTTGACAGGCTCCCTCGCGCGGCATAAAATACCGCGCCCTGAATGGGAGCCGGGCTGAAATCCGCCGAAAACGGGCGGTTTTTTGACATCCGGGCGCTTAGTCCGAGCGCGAAAATGGCGACATTGAAAACATTAATTGTTATGAACTGGCTTGAAAATATTTTAGGTTGCTTGACATGCCGACGCTGAATCAACTGGTTAGAAACCCGCGCACCCGGCAGGTGAAGAAATCCAACGTCCCGGCGCTGCAGGCTTGCCCGCAGAAGCGCGGGGTGTGCACGCGGGTCTATACGACCACGCCGAAAAAACCCAATTCGGCGCTGCGCAAGGTGGCGCGCGTCAGGCTGACCAATGGATTTGAGGTGACCACCTATATCGGCGGCGAAGGGCATAACCTTCAGGAGCACTCGGTGGTGTTGTTGCGCGGCGGACGGGTCAAAGACCTGCCCGGCGTGCGCTACCACACCGTGCGCGGTGCGCTGGATACTTCCGGCGTCGCCGACCGCCGCCAGGGGCGGTCAAAATACGGGGCAAAACGCCCGAAATCATAGGCTGCCGGAAGCGTAACCGCCGGCGCCAAACCTTTTCACCTTAGCCGAGGGCAAAGGCGGCTTGTTCGCCGTTGGTCTCGCTTGTGTTGTTGAGTCAAAAGAGATGCCAAGACGAAGAGAAGTACCGAAACGCGACATCCTGCCCGACCCGAAATACAAGGACCGGACGATCGCGAAATTCATCAATATCATGATGCGAAACGGCAAAAAATCCATCGCCGAGAAAATCCTGTACGACGCCCTCGACACGATTGCTCAGCGCGGCAAGAACGACCCGGTCGAGGTCTTCAACGGCGCGCTTGAAAAGGTCAGCCCGAGCGTCGAGGTGAAGAGCCGGCGCGTCGGCGGGGCGACCTATCAGGTGCCGGTGGAAGTCCGCCCGAACCGGCAACTCGCGCTGGCGATGCGCTGGTTGATCGAGGCCGCGCGCAAACGCGGCGAGCAGTCCATGACCGCCCGCCTCGCGGGTGAATTGCTGGACGCATCGCAGGAGCGCGGCAGCGCGTTCAAGAAACAGCAGGACACGCACAAGATGGCGGAAGCCAACAAGGCGTTTTCGCATTACCGTTTTTAACGGTTTAGCAACGTGGCAAGAAAAACCCCACTCGAGCATTACCGCAACATCGGCATCATGGCGCATATTGACGCCGGCAAGACCACGACCACCGAGCGCGTGCTTTTCTACACCGGGCTGTCGCACAAGATGGGCGAGGTGCACGACGGCAACGCGGTGATGGACTGGATGGAGCAGGAGCAGGAGCGCGGCATCACCATCACCTCGGCGGCGACCACCTGTTTTTGGTCGGGCATGGAGCGGCAGTATCCGCAGCACCGCATCAACATCATCGACACGCCGGGACACGTGGACTTCACCATTGAAGTGGAGCGCTCGTTGCGCGTGCTGGACGGCGCGGTGGCGGTGTTCTGCGCGGTCGGCGGCTGCGAGCCGCAGTCGGAAACGGTGTGGCGGCAAGCCAACAAATACCACGTCCCGCGCATGGCGTTCGTCAACAAAATGGACCGCACCGGCGCGGACTTCCTCCGCGTGGTCGGGCAAATCAACACCCGGCTGGGCGCCACCCCGGTCGCCATGCAAGTCCCCATCGGCGCCGAAGAGGGCTTTGAGGGCGTGGTCGATTTGGTCACGATGAAAGCGCTTCACTGGGACCAAGAATCCAAGGGCGCGCAGGTTGAGGCGCGCGACATTCCCGACCACCTGCGGGCGCAGTGCGACGAATACCGCGAAAAATTGATTGAGGCGGCGGCTGAGTCGGACGAGGCGCTGATGGAAAAATACTTTGAGCAGGGCGATTTGAGCGAGCAGGACATCCGCAAGGGCATTCGCATCCGCACCCTCAACAACGAAATCATTCCGGTGTTCTGCGGCTCGGCTTTCAAGAACAAAGGCGTGCAGGCGATGCTCGACGGAGTCATCGACTACCTGCCCGGTCCGCTCGATGTGCCGCCGATTAACGGCACCGCCATGGACGGCAAAACCGAAATGGTGCGCCGCGCGGACGATGCCGAGCCGTTTGCGGCGCTCGGATTCAAGATTATGACCGACTCGTTTTTCGGGCAGTTGGTTTTCTTCCGGGTGTATTCCGGCACGCTCAATTCCGGGGACGTCGTCTATAACCCGGTCAAGGAGAAAAAGGAGCGCATTGGCCGCATTCTGCAGATGCATTCCAACAACCGCGAAGACATCAAGGAAGTGCGCGCCGGCGACATTGCCGCCGCGGTCGGGCTGAAGTATGTGACCACCGGCGACACGCTGTGCAACGAGAGCGCCGCGGTCGTGCTTGAGCGAATGGAGTTTCCGGAGCCGGTCATTTCCCAGGCGGTCGAGCCGAAAACCAAAAGCGACCAGGAGAAACTCGGCGTGGCGCTCAGCAAACTGGCGCGCGAAGACCCGTCGTTTCAGGTGCGATCGGACGAGGAATCGGGGCAGACCATCATCTCCGGCATGGGCGAGTTGCATCTGGAAATCATCATCGACCGCCTCAAGCGCGAATTCAACGTCGCCGCGAATATCGGTCGCCCGCAGGTCGCCTACCGCGAGACCATCACCGAGAAGGTTGAGCAGGAGCACAAGCACGCCAAGCAGACCGGCGGGCGCGGTCAATACGGCCACGTGTTCATCCGACTGGAGCCGCGCGAACTCGGCGCGGGCTACGAGTTCGTCGACGAAATCAAGGGCGGCGTGGTGCCGCGCGAATACATTCCGGCGGTCAACAAGGGCATTCAGGAAGCGATGCAGTCCGGCGTGGTCGCCGGCTATCCGGTCATCGATGTCAAGGCGACGCTGTATTACGGCTCCTACCACGAGGTGGATTCATCGGAGCATGCCTTCAAAGCCGCCGGCATTCAGGCGTTCAAGGAGGGCGTGCGCAAGGCGGGACCGCAGTTGCTCGAGCCGCTGATGGCGGTTGAAGTGGTCACGCCGGAAGAGTATATGGGCGGCGTCAACGGCGACTTGAGCGCCCGCCGGGGGATGATTCAAGAGATGGAAAATTCCCCCAGCGGCAAGGTGGTCAAGGCGGAAGTGCCGCTGTCGGAAATGTTTGGTTACGCCACGGCGTTGCGCTCGGCCACCCAGGGCCGCGCCACCTACACCATGGAATTCCAAAAATACGCGCCGGTTCCGGTGAGCGTGGCGGAAGCCATCAAAGCCGCCTAATGAAAACAGCAAGCATTCGTTTCGGGAGATAACAATGGCAAAAGCAAAGTTTGAAAGAACCAAGCCGCACGTCAACGTGGGGACAATCGGTCACGTTGACCACGGCAAGACGACCTTGACGGCGGCGATGACCAAGGTGTTGTCGGGCAAGTATGGCGGCGAGAGCAAGGGGTTTGACGAGATTGACAACGCGCCCGAGGAGCGCGAGCGCGGCATTACCATTGCGACCGCGCATGTGGAATACGAGACCGAGGGGCGTCATTACGCGCATGTGGATTGCCCCGGTCACGCCGACTATGTGAAGAACATGATTACCGGCGCGGCGCAGATGGACGGGGCGGTTTTGGTGGTCTCGGCGGCGGACGGACCGATGCCGCAGACGCGCGAGCACATTCTGCTGGCGCGTCAGGTCGGCGTGCCGTATATCGTGGTGTATTTGAACAAGGCGGACATGGTGGACGACGCCGAGTTGCTGGAATTGGTGGAGATGGAAGTGCGCGAGTTGCTGGACAAATACGAGTTCCCCGGCGACGACACGCCGATTATCACCGGCAGCGCGTTGAAGGCGTTGGAGGGCGATGATTCGGAGATGGGCGGCGGCTCCATTCTGAAACTGGCGGAGGCGTTGGACAGTTATATTCCGGAGCCGGAGCGCGCCATCGACGGCGACTTCCTGATGCCGGTGGAGGATGTGTTTTCCATTTCGGGACGCGGCACGGTGGTGACCGGGCGAATAGAGCGTGGCGTGGTCAAGGTCGGCGAGGAGTTGTCGATTATCGGCATCCACGACACCGACAACACGACCTGCACGGGCGTGGAGATGTTTCGCAAGTTGCTGGACGAGGGACGCGCGGGCGACAACGTCGGCATCCTGCTGCGCGGCACGAAGCGCGAGCAGGTGGAGCGCGGACAGGTGCTGGCGAAGCCCGGCTCGATTACGCCGCACACCAAGTTTGAGTCGGAGGTTTATATTTTGAACAAGGATGAGGGTGGTCGGCATACGCCGTTTTTTAAGGGGTATCGGCCTCAGTTTTATTTTCGCACTACGGATGTGACGGGGGCTGTGGAGTTGCCGGCTAAGGTGGAGATGGTGATGCCCGGCGACAATGTGTCGATGACGACGGAGTTGATTGCGCCGATTGCGATGGAGGAGGGGTTGCGGTTTGCCATTCGTGAAGGTGGTCGCACCGTGGGTGCGGGCGTGGTTTCCAAGATTATCGCCTGAGCCTAAGTAGACTGAGCATCGACAACAAAACGAGAACCCTTTCGTGAAAGTCCCCAACCAAAAAATCCGCATCAGCCTCAAGGCGTATGATCACAAAACGATCGACCGCTCGGCGCGGGAAATCGTTGAGACCGCGCGCCGCACCGGCGCGCTGGTGCTGGGACCCATTCCGCTGCCCACGCGCATCGAGAAATACGCGCTGCTGCGCTCGCCGCACGCCAACAAAACCGCGCGCGACCAGTTTGAAATCCGAACGCACAAGCGCATTCTGGACATCGTTGAGCCGACCGAAAAGACCGTGGATGCGCTGATGAAACTGGACTTGGCGGCTGGGGTCGATGTTGAGATTAAACTCAACTAACTTGATGCGCGGAATACGACAATGACGCCCGGACTAATCGGTAAAAAAATCGGCATGACGCGGGTCTTCACCGACGAGGGGAAGTCCCGTCCGGTGACCGTGATTGAGGCGGGTCCCAACCGCATCACGCAGGTGAAAACCGCCGAGACCGACGGCTACAACGCGCTGCAAGTCACCACCGGCGAGCGCCGCGCAAGCCGCGTCAGCAAGCCGATGCAGGGGCATTTCGCCAAAGCCCGAGTCGAGCCGGGGCGCGGGGTGTGGGAATTCCGGCTGGAGCAACCGTTTCAACCGGCTGAGGTGGCTGCGCCGGCTGAGTCGGACGAGCCGGCTGACAGCGAAGCCGAAAGCGAAGCCGAGACCGAGACCGAAACCAATGACGCCAAAGCGGAAACCGGCTCAGCGCCGAGTTCGGAATTGACCGTGGCGATGTTCAGTCAGGGGCAGAAAGTGGATGTGACCGGTCGCACCATCGGCAAGGGTTTCGCCGGCGTGATTAAGCGTCACGGTTTCCGTGGCGGGCGCGCTTCGCACGGCAACTCCAAGGCGCACCGAGTCGCCGGCGCCACCGGCAACGCGCAGGACCCCGGACGCATCTTCAAGGGCAAGAAGATGGCGGGGCAAATGGGCGGCGCGCGGCGCGTGCAACAGGGGCTGGAAGTGGTGCGCGTGGACGCCGAGCGCAACCTGCTGTTGATTAGCGGCTCCATCCCCGGCTCCAAAGGCGCGGATGTAATCATCCGGCCTTCAATCAAGGCAAGGAGTTCCAAAGGCGCCTGAGTGACTAAGCGTCTAACAGCACAAACTTAATGCAAATGAGCGTTCAACTGAAAATTGTCAAAATCGGCGGTCAAGTCAGCGACGGCGGCAGTCTGGAGTTGTCCGACGCCGCCTTCGGCAAAGAATTCAACGAGCCGCTAGTTCATCAGGTGGTGACCGCCTATCAAGCCGGCGGGCGCGCCGGCACGCGCGCGCAGAAAAATCGCGCGGCGGTGCGCGGCGGCGGCGCCAAGCCGTGGCGACAGAAGGGCAGCGGTCGGGCGCGCGCGGGCACGATTAGAAGCCCGCTCTTTCGCGGTGGCGGCGTCATCTTCCCCGCCGCCAACGCCGATTTTTCGCAGAAGGTGAACCGCAAGATGTACCGCGCGGCGATGCGCTCGATTTTGTCGGAGCTGAACCGCCAGGAGCGTCTGGTCGTGGTCGACCGGCTGGCGATGGAGCAGCCGAGCACCAAAGCGCTCGCCGCCACGCTGAAGACGCTGGGAGCCGCCGAGGCGGGCAAGGCGTTGCTGGTGCTGGCGGAAGACGACCACAATGTGCAGTTGTCGGCGCGCAACCTCGCCTCGGTGGCGGTGTGCGAAAGCCGCTCCATCGACCCGCTGGCATTGCTCAGCCACGACAAGGTGGTGGTCACGGTGGATGCCGCCAAACAAATCGACGAGGCGTTGCAATGAACAACGAGCGCCCCTATCAAATCATCCTGAAACCGATGATTTCGGAGAAGACCACCGCCGCCGCCGACAAGCACCGGCAGATTACTTTTCAAGTGCTGCCCGACGCCAGCAAGGCGGAAATCAAGCGCGCGGTGGAGATGCTGTTTGAGGTCAAGGTGCGGGATGTTCAGGTCGCCAATGTGCGCGGCAAGGTCAAGCGTTTCGGGCGCACGCCGGGCAAGCGCAGCAACTGGAAAAAGGCGTATGTGCGCCTGCACGAGGGGCACGACATTGACTTCCTCGCCATGGCGAGCGCGTGATTTTTGAGCGAATGACATGCCATTAGCCAAACAAAAACCGACCACACCGAGCCGCCGTGGCATGGTCAAGGTGGTCACGCCCGGCTTGCACAAAGGCAAGCCGTATGCCCCGTTGTTGTCCGCCAAGACCGCCATCGACGGGCGCAACAACAAGGGGCGCATCACCGTGCGTCACCGCGGCGGCGGTCACAAGCGGCGCTACCGGCTCATCGATTTCAAGCGCGCCAAAGACGGCATACCGGCGACGGTCAAGCGCATCGAATACGACCCCAACCGCAGCGCGCACATTGCGTTGCTGGTGTATAAAGACGGCGAGCACCGCTACATCATCGCGCCGCGCGGCTTGGCGGCGGGCGACACCGTGGTCTCCGGCGCCGGCGCGGCGTTCAATCCGGGCAACAGCATGCCGCTCAGGAACATCCCCGTGGGCGCGATGGTGCACTGCGTTGAACTCAAGCCGGGCAAGGGCGCGCAGATGGCGCGCTCCGCCGGCACCGCGATTCAATATATCGGCAAGGAGGGCGCTTACGCCCAGTTGCGGTTGCGCTCCGGCGAAATGCGCAAGGCGCATCTGGATTGCCGCGCCACCATCGGGCAGGTCGGCAATCTGGAACACAGCCTCGGCAAACTCGGCAAAGCCGGCGCCAAGCGCTGGCGCGGGATTCGCCCGACGGTGCGCGGCGTGGCGATGAATCCGGTCGACCATCCGCACGGCGGCGGCGAGGGGCGCACCTCCGGCGGACGGCATCCGGTGTCGCCCTGGGGCGTGCCGACCAAAGGCTACCGCACGCGCTCCAACAAGCGCACCTCATTCATGATTATTCGCAGGCGGAAGAAATAACCATGCCGCGCTCCATTAAAAAGGGTCCCTTCGTCGACCACCACCTGTGGGCGAAAGTCGAGAAGGCGCGCGAGGAGAACTCGCGCCGACCCATCAAGACGTGGTCGCGGCGCTCGATGATTATGCCGGAGTTCGTCGGCCTGACCATCGCCGTGCACAACGGACGCCAGCATCTGCCGGTGCTGATATCCGAGAACATGGTGGGACACAAACTCGGCGAGTTTGCCCCGACCCGAACCTATCGCGGCCACACCGCCGGCAAGAAGGTCAAGTAGCCATGCGCGTGCGCTCACTCATTAAGTACATTCGCCTGTCGCCGCAGAAATGCCGGCTGGTGGTGGACCAGATTCGCGCCCAGCCGGTGGAAAAGGCGCTGGAAATCCTTGAGTTTAGCCCCAAGAAGGGGGCGGTGCCGGTGAAGAAGGCGCTCGACTCCGCCATCGCCAACGCCGAGCACAACGAGGGCGCGGACATTGACGAGTTGTGGGTCGATCGCGCGACGGTGGACGATGCGCCGACGCTCAAACGTTTTCGCCCGCGCGCCAAGGGGCGCGGCGCGCGCATCCTCAAGCGCAGTTGCCATATCACCGTGAGCGTGAGCGATGAGCCGCGCCCCGGCGCGTTGCGCGGCAAAGGCGGAACCTAACTGAGACCGAATGCGGAACTGAACATGGGACAAAAAGTACATCCGAACGGCATCCGACTGGGCGTCATCAAAGACTGGAACGCCAAGTGGTATGCCGACAAGAGCGGCTATGCCGCGACGCTGGCGGGCGATTTGAAGATACGGGAATTCATCACCCGGCGGCTCGCCAACGCCGCGCTCAGCCGAATCGTCATCGACCGCCCGTCGCAGAACCTCAACATCACCATCTTCACCGCGCGCCCCGGCATCGTCATCGGCAAGAAGGGCGAAGACATCGAGCGCCTGCGCCACCAACTGGCGAAGATGAGCGGCGTGGGGGTGCAGGTGGCGGTGGAGGAAATCCGCAAGCCCGAACTGGACGCCAAACTGGTGGCGGAAAACATTTGCCAGCAACTGGAAAAGCGCATCATGTTTCGCCGCGCGATGAAGCGCGCGGTGCAGAATTCCATGCGCCTCGGCGCCGAGGGCGTCAAGGTGATGCTCGCGGGTCGCTTGAACGGCGCCGAAATCGCCCGCACCGAATGGTATCGGGAAGGGCGCGTGCCGTTGCATACCCTGCGCGCCGACATTGACTACGGCGTGCACGAAGCGCACACCACGTATGGAATCATCGGTGTGAAGGTTTGGATTTTCAAGGGCGAGGTGTATGCGCCCAAAAAGGTCGCGGCTGACGACGCCGAGATGCAAAGTGAAACGGCGGTGGCGGCGGCAACGCCGGCGACACCGGCGGCAAAGCCGGCACCGGCGACGTCGGCGACACCAGCGGCACCGGCGGCATCAGAGACACCGGCGGCATCAGAGACACCGGCGGCACCGGCGGCACCGGCGACACCAGCGGCACCGGAGACACCGGCGACGGAACCAACCCAACCGACAGCCAAACCGGCGTAGTCGCGCATTCATTTAGCAGACGAGACAACCGATGCTTCAACCGAAACGAACCAAATTCCGCAAGCAGCAGAAAGGGCGCAATCGCGGCCTGGCGATGCGCGGCAACCGCGTCAGTTTTGGCGAGTTCGGTTTGCAGTCCACCAGCCGGGGGCGGCTGACGGCGCGCCAGATTGAAGCCGCGCGGCGCGCGATTACCCGGCATGTCAAGCGCGGCGGGCGCATCTGGATTCGGATTTTTCCGGACAAGCCGGTGTCTAAAAAACCCCTCGAGGTGCGCATGGGCAAGGGCAAGGGCAACCCGGAATACTGGGTCGCGCTGATTCAGCCCGGCACGATGCTGTATGAAATCGAAGGCATACCCGAAGAGTTGGCGCGCCAGGCGTTTCGGTTGGCGAGCGCCAAGTTGCCGTTGCGAACCACTTTTGCGCGCCGGCAGGCGGGGTGAACGAGATGAAACCCGCCGAACTGAGAGCCAAGAACGCCGATGAACTCAATCAGGAATTGGTCGGCCTGCGCCGCGAGCAGTTTAACCTGCGCATGCAGCGCGGCGCCGGGCAGTTGGCAAACCCGATGCGCTTCAATGAGGTCAGGAAAGACATCGCGCGCATCAAAACCATCCTGACCGAGAAAGCCGGAAGCGAATGATGAACGCGGAAACCACCCAAACAACCGAAGCCGAAACGCAAGCGCAGACGCAGACGCAAGCGCCGGCGAAAGCGCCGGCGCAGAGCCCGCAGAAACGCGCGCCGCATTCGCTGCAGGGCAGCGTGGTGCGCGCCGGCGGGGACAAGACGATTACGGTGCTGATTGAGCGCAAGATTAAGCATCCGTTGTATAAAAAATACATTCGCCGCTCGACCAAAGTGCACGCGCACGATGAAGACAATGCGTGCCAGCCGGGCGACACCGTGGTCATTCAATCCTGCCGCCCGCTGTCCAAGTTGAAGCGCTGGCGGTTGATTGAAGTGGTCGGCAAGGTGGCGTGAGGCGGAGGACGCGGCGATGATTCAAATGCAATCCATGCTCTCGGTGGCGGACAACAGCGGCGCGCGGCGCGTGATGTGCATCAAGGTGCTGGGCGGCTCCAAGCGCCGCTACGCCGGCATCGGCGACATCATCAAGATCACCATCAAGGAGGCGCTGCCCAACAGCCGCGTCAAAAAAGGCGACATTTACGACGCGGTCATCGTGCGCACGCGCAGCGGGGTGCGCCGCCCGGACGGCTCGGTGATTCGCTTCGACCGCAACTCGGCGGTGCTGCTGAACGCCAGCCACCAGCCGGTCGGCACGCGCATTTTTGGTCCGGTGACGCGCGAACTGCGCTCCGAAAAATTCATGCGCATCATTTCGCTGGCGCCCGAAGTGCTATGAGCATGCAACGAATCAAAAAAGGCGATGATGTGATGGTCATCGCGGGCCGTGACAAGGGCAAACGCGGCAACGTGTTGCGGGTTGTCAGCGAGCGGCACGCGCTGGTGGACAACGTCAACATCATCAAGCGCCACACCAAGGGCAATCCGAGCGCCGGGGAAAGCGGCGGCATCATCAAGAAGGAAGCGCCCATCGACCTGTCCAATCTGGCGTTGTATAACCCCGCCAGCGGCAAGGGCGAGCGGGTCGGTTTCAAGACCCTGGAAGACGGGCGCAAAGTCCGGTATTTCCTCTCCAACGGCGAAGTCGTCGACTTGGCATAGGTGATGACGATGGCACGACTCAAACAACAATTCCAGCGGGAAATCGAGCCGGCGTTGCGCAAGCAATTCAACTTGCACAGCAGCATGCAGACGCCGCGCCTCAGCAAAATCACCCTCAACATGGGGCTCGGCGAGGCGGTCGCCAACAAGAACGTGCTGAAGACGGCGGCGGAAGACCTTGAGCGAATCAGCGGCCAGAAAGCCATCATCACCAAGGCGGCCAAATCCGAGGCGGCGTTCAAGATTCGACAGGGCTGGCCCGTCGGTGCCAAAGTGACCTTGCGGCGCGAGCGCATGTATGAATTTTTCGACCGCCTGATTAACGTGGCGATACCGCGCATCCGCGACTTTCGCGGGCTGCCCGGCAAGTCGTTCGACGGGCGCGGCAATTATTCATTCGGCATCAAGGAGCAAATCGTGTTCCCCGAAATAGATTACGACAACGTCGATGCGTTGCGCGGCATGGATATATGCATCACCACCACGGCGCGCAACGACGAGCAGGCGCTGGCGTTGCTGAAGGCTTTTAACTTTCCGGTGAAGACTTAAATGGCGAGAAAATCCAACATAGCGCGGGAACACAAGCGCCGGCAACTGGTCGCAAAACACGCGGCGCGGCGCGCCCAACTGATTGCGACCGTCTCCTCGGCGAACAGCAGTTCGGAGGAGCAGTGGGAGGCGATGCTGGCGTTGCAGAAACTGCCGCGCGATTCGAGCCGCTCGCGGCAACGCAACCGTTGCGTGCTGACCGGGCGACCGCACGGTTACTTCCGCAAGTTCGGGCTGTGCCGCAACAAACTGCGCGAAGTGATTATGCGCGGCGAAGCGCCCGGCGTGGTCAAGTCGAGTTGGTAACGGGAGCGCATCGATGAGCATGTCCGACCCCATCGCCGATATGTTGACGCGGATTCGCAACGCCTCACAAGCCGGCAAGACGAGCGTGTCGATGCCGGCGTCCGGCATCAAAGCGGCCATCGCGGCGGTGCTGAAAGCCGAAGGCTATATCACCGATTTCGAGCGCGCCGAAGTCGCCGGCAAGCCCGGTCTGGAAGTGACGTTGAAGTATTTTCAGGGCGCTCCGGTGATTGAAGAAATCAAGCGCATCAGCAAGCCCGGTTGCCGCATCTACGCGCACAGCGACGACCTGCCGTCGGTGCGCAACGGCCTCGGCGTGGCGCTGATATCGACCTCCAAAGGCGTGATGACCGACAAATCCGCGCGCCAGCAGCAGGTCGGCGGCGAAGTGCTGTGCACGGTGTTCTAGGCGCGCCCGGAGCGTAAAAAAATGTCACGCATCGCAAAAACACCCGTTGTCGTGCCCGCCGGCGTGGAGGTGAAAATCGCCGCCCGCGCGCTCACCGCCAAAGGACCCAAAGGCGAGATGAGCCTGGATTTGCTGCCGGGGACCGACCTCGTGCAGGAAGACGGCGTCCTCAAGGTCGGCATCATCGGCGGCGGCAATCCCGGCAAGCGCGCGCTGGCGATGTCGGGGACGGCGCGCGCGCTGGTCTATAACCTGATTCACGGCGTGAGCGAGGGGTTTGAGAAGAAGTTGAGCATTTTCGGGGTCGGCTACCGCGCCGGCGCGCAGGGCGGCAAACTGAACCTCAGCCTCGGCTTTTCGCATCCGGTCGTCTATCAGTTGCCGAAAGGCGTGACCGTGGAGACGCCGAGTCAGACTGAGATCGTGGTGCGCGGTGTTAGCAAGCAGCAGGTCGGTCAAGTGGCCGCCGAAATTCGCGCTTTTCGTCCGCCTGAGCCTTATAAGGGCAAGGGGATTCGTTATGCGGATGAATATGTGCGGCGCAAGCAGGCGAAGAAGAAGTGATCCGCAGATGATGCAGATGAACGCAGATTAATGACTGAGACGGTTGATTAATATGAGTGACAAGAAAAACGCGCGGTTGCGGCGCGCTCGAAAAGTGCGTGCGCGCATCGCCCGGCTGGAGGCGACGCGGCTGTCGGTTCATCGTACGCCGCGGCATTTTTACGCCCAGTTGTTTGACAGCAACGGCGAGACCGTGCTGGCGGCGGTTTCCACGCTCGACCCGCCCATTCGCAAACAACTGAAATACGGCGGCAACGCCGAAGCCGCCGGCGCGCTGGGCGCGTTGATTGCGGAAAAAGCCAAAGCGGCGGGCATCGAGCAAGTCGCCTTCGACCGCTCCGGGTTTCGCTATCACGGGCGGGTCAAGGCATTCGCCGACGCCGCGCGCGCCGCCGGGCTTAAATTCTAATCAGGGCAATCGCACAGATGATCAAACCGAGAGAACGAGACGGCGCCCGCAAGGACAACTTCAAGGAGCACCTGATTAACGTCCGGCGGGTGTCCAAGGTGGTCAAGGGCGGGCGCATCTTCGGCTTTTCCGCGCTCACCGTGGTCGGCGACGGCGAGGGCAGGGTCGGCATGGGGCGCGGCAAGGCGCGCGAAGTGCCGGTCGCGGTGCAAAAGGCGATGGAAGACGCGCGCCGCAATATGTTCAAGGCGCATATCAAGGGCGCCACCTTGCAATATCCGATGATTGGCAGGCACGGCGCCGCGCGCGTCATGCTGCGCCCCGCCTCCGAGGGCACCGGCATCATCGCCGGCGGCGCCATGCGCGCGGTGTTTGAAGTGCTGGGGGTGGAAAACGTGTTGGCGAAGGTGATTGGCACGACCAACCCGGTCAACGTAACGCGCGCGACCATTCAGGCGTTGCGCGGCATGCGCGCCGCCGGCTACGTGGCGGGCAAGCGCGGCAAAACGGTTGAGGAGATTACCGGCTGAGCCGGCATTCATAAAGACGATGGCAGAGCAAAAAACAGTACGGGTGACGCTGGTGCGCAGCATGCACGGGCGCCTGAAAAGACATCAGGCGTGCGCGCGCGGGCTGGGGCTTCGCCGCATTCATCAAACCGTCGAGGTGCAAGACACGCCGGAAAATCGCGGGATGATTAACAAGATTTCCTACATGCTCAAGTGCGAGCAGGGCTGACACGGCAACGCGAGCGATGACCATGCGACTCAACACAATGAAACCGGCGGCGGGCGCCAAGACCGCGCGCAAGCGCGTCGGGCGCGGGCACGGCTCCGGCAAGGGCGGCACCGCCGGGCGCGGCACCAAGGGGCAGAAGTCGCGCTCCGGCGGCTATCACAAGGTCGGCTTTGAGGGCGGCCAGATGCCGTTGCAGCGGCGCCTGCCGAAGCGCGGTTTTCGCTCGATGGTGAACCGCCACACCGCCGAAGTCCGGCTCAACGAGTTAGCCGTGGCGGTGGCGGCGGGCGTCACCGACGGCGACGTGGTCGACCTTCCCGCGTTGCAACAAGCCGGCGTGATTGGCTTGCACATTACGCGCGCCAAAGTGATTTTGTCGGGCGAGATTACGCGGGCGGTCACGCTGCGCGGCATCAAAGCCACCGCCGGCGCGCGTCAAGCCATCGAGAAGGCGGGCGGCACGGTGGAAGAGATGACCGAAGCCACTCAGCGCGCGGCGAAACCGAAACGCGACGCCTCTGCGGAAACGGAAACGGAAACGGAAACGAAGACCGAAGCGAAGAAAGAAACGAAGAAAACCGCGAAGAAGAAGTCCGAAGCGAAATCGCAAGCCGAGAAAAAAACCACGGCGAAGAAAAAGACCCAAGCGAAGAAACAAACTTCGTCCGCGGAGGCGAAAACCTGATGGCGCGCGCGGGCGCCGCAGCGCCGGGCATGCTCGGAAACCTGTCCGAGTTGAAGCAGCGCATCCTGTTTGTGCTGGGCGCGATGGTGGTGTTTCGCGTCGGCACGCATGTGCCCGTTCCGGGGGTTGACCCGACCGCCATCGCGGCGCTGTTCGAGCAGACCAAGGGCTCCATCGTGCAGGTGTTCAACATGTTCTCCGGCGGCGCGCTCAGCCGCCTGTCGATTCTGGCGCTCGGCGTCATGCCCTATATTTCGGCGTCCATCATCATGCAGATGATGACCGCGGTCATGCCCAAACTCGAGCAGTTGAAGAAAGAGGGCGAGTCGGGGCGGCGAAAAATCACCCAATACACGCGCTATTTCACGGTCGTGCTGGCGCTGTTTCAAGGCTTCGGCATCGCCGTGGCGATCGAGAGCCAGCAGGTCGCCGGCAGCCCGATTATCCTCATACCGGGGCTCGGATTCAAAATCACCACCGCCGCCTCGCTGGTGGCGGGCACGATGTTCCTGGTCTGGCTCGGCGAGCAAATCTCGGAGCGCGGCATCGGCAACGGCATCTCGCTGATTATCTTCGGCTCGATTGTCGCCGGGCTGCCGTCCGCGGTCGCCGGCACGCTGGAGTTGGCGCGCACCGGCGCATTCACCCCCCTCGGCGTGCTGACGCTGTTCGCCGGCGCGATTGCGGTGACCTACTTCGTGGTGTTCGTCGAGCGCGGCCAGCGCCGCATCGCGGTCAACTACGCCAAGCGCCAGCAGGGCAGAAAATTGCTCGCCGGTCAGAGCAGCCACCTGCCGCTCAAACTCAACATGGCGGGCGTGATTCCGCCGATTTTCGCCTCCAGCCTGATTTTATTTCCGGCGAGCATCGGCAGTTGGTTCGGGCAAGCCGAAGGGATGGGCTGGTTGCGCGACATCGCCACCACGCTGCAGCCGGGGCAGCCGGTTTATACGCTGCTGTATGGCGGCATGATTGTCTTTTTCTGTTTCTTTTACACCGCGATGGTGTTCAACCCGACCGAAATCGCCGACAACCTGAAGCGCTCCGGCGCGTTCATTCCGGGCATTCGACCGGGCGCGCAGAGCGCCAGATATATCGATGGCGTGGTCTCAAAACTGACGCTGGTCGGCGCCATTTACATCACCTTCGTTTGTTTAATTCCCGAATTTTTAATCGTGAAGTGGAGCGTGCCGTTTTATTTCGGCGGCACTTCGCTGTTGATTATCGTGGTCGTGACCATGGACTTGATTTCCCAGGTTCAGTCGCACCTGATGTCGCGGCAATACCAGAGCATCCTCAAAAAATCCTCGCTAACCCGGCCACAGGGCATGCGCTGAGGGTTATGCGTTAACGACCCGGACAATGAAATGAAAGTCAGAGCATCGGTAAAGAAAATGTGCAGAAACTGCAAAATCATTCGGCGCAACCGCGTCGTCAGGGTGATATGCACCGACCCGCGCCACAAGCAACGCCAGGGCTGATGGTGAGCACGCTGAGCGCCGCGCGCGCGGGAATTGAATGCCCGGCGGTTTGTTGCTAAAATCCCGCGCCCCAAAATCCGCCAACCGATAAACGAAGCGACCCAAGAGACCCATTCATGGCACGAATTGCCGGAACCAACCTGCCCAACCACAAGCACATCGAGATTGGCTTGACCACCATCTACGGTATTGGCCGCCCGGCTGCGCGGAAAATCTGCGCCGCCGCCGGCATCGACTGCGCGACCAAAGTCCAAGACCTCGACGAAGCCCAGGCGGAGAAACTCCGCGCGCAGATTGCCAAGTATGAAGTGGAAGGCGATTTGCGCCGCGAGGTGTCGATGAACATCAAGCGGCTGATGGACCTCGGCGCGTACCGCGGATTGCGGCACCGCCGCGGGTTGCCGGTCAACGGGCAGCGAACCAAAACCAACGCGCGCACCCGCAAGGGTCCGCGGCGCGCGGTCAAGAAATAGGGGCGAGGAACCCAGCATGGCAAAGAGCGCATCCGGCAAGACCAAGTCGAAGTCCAAGGCGAGGAAGACCGTGACCGAGGGGGTCGCGCATATCCACGCGACTTTCAACAACACGATTATCACGATTTCCGACCGCCACGGCGACACGCTGTGCTGGGCGTCCGCCGGCAATTCCGGCTTCAAGGGCTCGCGCAAAAGCACGCCGTTTGCGGCGCAGATGGCGGCTGAGAGTTGTGGCAAGCGCGCCCAGGAAATGGGCGTCAAACAACTGGACGTGAAAATCAAGGGACCGGGCCCGGGGCGCGAATCGGCGGTGCGCTCGCTCGATGCGCTGGGGTTTGAGATTCACTCCATTTCGGACATCACCCCGATTCCGCACAACGGCTGTCGTCCGCCCAAACGCCGGCGCGTATAGCGGCATTCCACGAGTTTTACACGGTAACGAGCAATGGCAAGATACACCGGTCCGACCTGCAAACTGGCGCGCCGCGAGGGCACCAACCTGTTCCTCAAAAGCCCGGCGCGCAACATCGACGCGAAGTGCAAATTCGACCGCGTGCCGGGGGTGAAACCGAGCGCGCGCCGGCAGCGCACCACGGTCTACGGCACGCAGTTGCGCGAAAAGCAGAAACTGCGCCGGATGTATGGCGTGCTGGAAAAGCAGTTCCGCAACTACTACAAGGAGGCCGCGCGGATTTCCGGCTCCACCGGTCTCAACTTGCTGCAACTGCTGGAAGCGCGGCTCGATAACGTCGTCTATCGCATGGGTTTCGGCGTCACGCGCGCCGAGTCGCGCCAACTGGTCAGCCACAAATCGGTGATGGTCAACGGGCGCAAGGTCAACGTGGCGTCTTACCGGGTCAAGCCGGGAGACGAAATCGAAATCGTCGGCAAGAGCAAGGCGCAGTTGCGCATCAAGTCGGCGCTTGAAATCGGCGAGCAAATCGGGTTCGTGCCGTGGGTTGACGTGGACATCAAGGCGGTCAAGGGGGAGTTCCGGTCGTTGCCCGAGCGCGCCGATTTGTCGCCGGACATTAACGAAGCCCTGGTGGTTGCGCTCTACTCCAAGTAGCGCGCGCCGCCGCCGGGTATTTTTCACATTCTTCGCATGACGAGGGTATAGATGCAGGATCCTACGATTGAATTCCTCAGGCCGCGCCTGGTGGAAGCCAAGAGCATTGATGAAAAGCATTCGCGCATAACGATCGAGCCGCTTGAGCGCGGGTTTGGCTACACGCTGGGCAACGCGCTTCGCCGGATTTTGCTGTCGTCCATGCCCGGTTGCGCGGTCACCGACGTGCGCATCGAGGGCGTGCTGCACGAATACTCCTCGCTGGAAGGCGTGCAGGAGGACGTCATCGACATACTGATGAACCTCAAAGGCTTGGCGCTGACGATGCACACGCGAGACGAAGCGACGCTCCGCTTGAAGAAGAAGGGACCCGGCGGGGTCAGCGCGGCGGACATTGAACTCGACGACGACGTGGAAGTGGTCGATGCGGGGCATCACATTGCGACCCTGTCCAAAGACGCCGAACTCGACATGGAGTTGACCGTGCGCCGCGGGCGCGGTTACGAGACCGCCGAAAGCCGGTTGCAGGACACCGATGAAACCCGCGCGGTCGGACTCATCCATCTGGACGCGTCCTTTAGCCCGATCAACAAAATCTCGTATGCGGTGGAAGACGCGCGCGTCGGGCAGCGCACCGACCTCGACCGCCTGGTGATTGAAATCGAATCCAACGGCTCCATCGACCCGGAAACCTCCATCCGGCGCGCCGCCACTATTTTGCACGACCAAATCTCGGTGTTCGTCAATCTGGAAGAATCGCTGGTGCAGAGCCAAGCCATCGAGGAGCCGGAAATCGACCCGATGTTACTGAGGCCGGTGGACGACCTGGAACTGACGGTGCGCTCGGCGAACTGCCTCAAGGCGGAGAGCATCTACTACATTGGCGACTTGGTGCAGCACACCGAAACCGAGTTGTTGAAGACCCCGAACCTCGGCAAAAAATCGCTGACCGAAATCAAGGATGTGCTGGCGCAGCGCGACCTGACGCTGGGCGTCAAACTGGAAAACTGGCCCCCCCGCGCGCTGATGAACGACGAAACCGTCGCCGGCGCCGGTTTCGGAATGAGCATCTGACCATGCGCCACCGAAAAGCCGGGCGCCGCCTGAGCCGCACCCCCTCCCACCGAAAAGCGATGTTCGCCAATATGGCGGCGTCGCTCTTTCGGCACGAGCAAATCAAGACCACGCTGCCCAAAGCCAAAGAGTTGCGGCGCGTGGCAGAGCCGCTAATCACGCTCGCCAAAACCGCCAGCGTCGCCAACCGCCGCGCCGCCTTCGCGCGCCTGCGCGAGCGAGAAATAGTCGGCAAACTATTCGACGACCTAGGCCCCCACTTCGCCAACCGCCCCGGCGGCTACCTAAGAATCCTAAAATGCGGCCACCGCCCCGGCGACCACGCGCCGATGGCTTTCGTGCAATTGGTTGACCGGGAGATTGGGGTTGATGTTGGTGATGACGATGATGCTGAGACTGAGGTGGAAGATGGTACGGAAGAGTAGTTGGGGGGAAGTAGTGGTGTTGCAACAACGGGGAAAATAACCCCCAACCTCGTCATTCTCGAATGATAGAAAAATAGGGAGCCCCCAACCCCGTCATTCTCGAATGATAGAAAAATAAGGAGCCCCCCACTTCGTCATTCTCGAACGATAGAAAAATAGGGAGCGTCAGCGACCATATTTTTCATCGCCTTCGGGAATCTCCCTAAGGCTAGCGTGAATTTCAACAAAGCCCGTGCCAATCTTAGGGAGATTGCGCGTATCGTCCTGATACGCGCCCTTCGGGCTTGCGCGAAAATCCGCTCCCGGCGGATTTTTCCCGAGGACGCAAGTGTCCGTAAGCCGCCGCTTAAAAGAAAAAGCGCGGCGGCAACGGACACTAACGCTCGAGAATGACGAGTTGCTTGGGAATTCCCACACCAACCCCCACCCCCCCCAACCCCCCAACCCCCCAACCCCCCCAACCCCCCCACCCTCCATTTCCGCTAAAATCAACCCGTTCACCCCCACCCACCCAACATGCAAAAACACCTCACCAACTGGCGCACCCCGGAATTTCTGTTGATGCTGATGGCATCCGCGGTGCCGTTGTCGTTTGCGACTTGGTTTGCGTTGATTAACAACTTTGCGGTCGAGGCGGGGGGGTTTAATGGGGCGCAGTTTGGGATATTGCAGAGTATTCGCGAGGTGCCCGGCTTTCTGGCTTTTGCCGTGATTTTTGTTCTCATCGTGTTGCGCGAGCAGACGCTGGCGATGGTCTCGCTGTTGTTGCTCGGAGTCGGCACCGCGCTGACCGGGTTCTTTCCCGATGCGCTCGGCTTATACAGCATCACCGCGCTGATGTCCCTCGGCTTTCATTACTACGAGACCATCCAAAACTCGCTGTCGCTGCAGTGGATTGAAAAGGAGCGCACCCCGCATGTGCTCGGCAAACTGATTGCGGTCGGCTCGTTCACCTCGCTGCTCGCCTTTGCGCTGATTTACCTGTGCCTGACGCTGCTCGGGGCGGGTTATAAAACGGTCTATCTCGCCGGCGGCGGGCTGACTTGCGTGCTCGCGGTGTTCGCGTGGCTGGCGTATCCGCATTTCCCGTCCAAACAGGCGCAGCACAAGAAACTCATCCTGCGCAAGCGCTACTGGTTATATTACCTGCTGACCTTTCTATCCGGCGCGCGAAGGCAGATTTTTGTGGTCTTCGCCGGCTTCCTGATGGTGGAGAAATTCGGTTACAGCGCGGCCTCGCTGACCTTGTTGTTTCTGGTCAACTGCGCGATTAACATGTGGCTCGCGCCGCGCATCGGCAAACTGATTGGTCACTGGGGAGAGCGCCGCGCCCTGTTGCTGGAATACACCGGGCTCATCGTCATTTTCGCCGGCTACGCATTCGTGCAACACGCCACCGCCGCGGCGTTGCTGTATATCCTCGACCACCTGTTTTTCGCGCTCGCCATCGCCATCAAGAGTTATTTCCAGAAAATCGCCGACCCCGCCGACATTGCCTCGACCGCCGGCGTGTCGTTCACCATCAACCACATCGCCGCGGTCATCCTGCCGGTGTTGCTGGGCGCGGTGTGGTTGACGTCTCCGGCGGCGGTTTTTCTGTGCGGCGCCGCCCTGGCGGCGGCTTCGCTGGCGCTGTCGTGGTGGGTGCCGGACGCTCCCGTGGCGGGCAATGAAGTGCGCGCGCGGCAGGGCTTTCCTGCCATCCACAGCCCCTGAGTCCTGAGCCCGGCAACGGCAACGATGGCGCACAAGCACGGAAAAACCCGCCAGTGGGCGGCGCGGCAAAACCGCGACCCGTATGTCAAGCAAGCCCGCCAAGCCGGTTTCAGAGCCAGGGCGGTTTTCAAACTCGAGCAAATCGACCGCAAATACGGGCTGCTCAAACCCGGCTCGCGGGTCGTCGACCTCGGCTCGGCGCCGGGCAGTTGGTCGCAGTATGCGGCGCGCCGAATCAGCGCCGACAACCGGGTCATCGCGGTTGACCTGCGGGCGATGAAAGCCATCGCCAAGGTGAACTTTATTCGCGGAGATTTCACCACTCATGCGGTGGTCGAGCAAGTCGTGCGCGCGCTGGACGACCGCCCCGCCGACCTTGTTTTATCGGATATGGCCCCCAACATTAGCGGTATACGCAGCGCCGACCAGGCGCGCGCGGAGGCGCAGCAGCATGCCGTGTTGACATTTTGCCGGCGCGGGCTGAGGCCCGGCGGCAAGTTGCTGACCAAGTTGTTTGCGGGCGAGGCGGCGCAGACAACGCGCGAGCGCCTTGATGACTGCTTCGAGCAGGTGCGCGCCGTCAAACCGGACGCATCGCGCTCGGAATCGAAAGAAATTTACCTGCTGGCGCGCGGCTACAAGGGCGCGGGCTTTGATTCGCAAACCGGCCAACTTGGCGAACTCGGCGGCGAAACCGGCAACGCACGCGCGCCGAATGGCTTATACTCGGTGTCCGGCGTTTCGCCTTAGCCGATGTCCGGCGCTTCGCCTTAGCGATGTCCGGCGCTCCGCCTTAGCGATGTCCGGCGCTCCGCCTTAACCGATAAACGAGATTTCAGAAGTGTCCAACATGACAAAAAACATCCTGCTTTGGTTGGTAATCGCCATGGTGCTGGTGTCGGTCTTCAACAACTTCACCAACCCCGACGGCGCGTCCGGCGACGAAATCGACTACTCCACCTTTCTGACGCACGTGCAGCAGGGCGACATCGCCCAGGTGGAAATCGATGACGAAGCCATTCGCGGCAGAACCCACAACGGCGAAGTGTTCACCACCTACGCCCCCAACGACCCCAAACTGGTGGACGACCTGTTCGCCAACGGCGTCAAAATCAAAGCCAAGAAAGAAGAGGAAACCTCGCTGATGGTGCACCTCTTAATTAGCTCCTTCCCGATTCTGCTGCTGGTCGGCGTGTGGATTTTCTTTATGAAACAGATGCAAGGCGGCGGGCGCGGCGGCGCTTTCAGTTTTGGCAAGAGCAAAGCGCGGATGCTGACCGAAGACAAAAACCATGTCACCTTTGAAGATGTCGCCGGGGTGGACGAAGCCAAGGAAGAGGTCGGCGAGTTGGTGGAGTTCCTGAGCGAGCCGGCGCGCTTCCAGAAACTCGGCGGGCGCATTCCCCGCGGCGTGCTGATGACCGGCAACCCCGGCACCGGCAAAACCTTGCTGGCAAAAGCCATCGCCGGCGAAGCCAAGGTGCCGTTCTTCACCATTTCCGGCTCCGACTTCGTCGAGATGTTTGTCGGCGTGGGCGCCTCCCGCGTGCGCGACATGTTTGAGCAAGCCAAGCGAAACGCGCCGTGCATCATTTTTATCGACGAAATCGACGCGGTCGGACGGCAGCGCGGCGCCGGTCTCGGCGGCGGCCACGATGAACGCGAGCAGACGCTCAACCAGTTGCTGGTGGAAATGGACGGCTTCGACGCCAGCGAAGGCGTGATTGTCATCGCCGCCACCAACCGCCCGGACGTGCTCGACCCGGCGTTGTTGCGACCGGGGCGTTTTGACCGGCAGGTGCATGTGCCGCTGCCGGACATTCGCGGGCGCGAGGCGATTCTGAAAGTGCATATGCGCAAGGTGCCGCTGGCGGATGACATTGACGCGGCGTTAATCGCGCGCGGCACGCCGGGGTTTTCCGGCGCCGACCTCGCCAACCTGATTAACGAAGCGGCGTTGTTCGCCGCCAGGGAAGACCGCAAACTGGTCGGCATGGAGCAGTTTGAGAAAGCCAAGGACAAGGTGCTGATGGGGGTCGAGCGGCGCTCCATCGTGATGTCCGAAGACGAGCGCAAAAACACCGCGTATCACGAATCCGGGCATACCGTGGTCGCCAAAGCGTTGCGCGAATACACCGACCCGGTGCACAAGGTGACCATCATCCCGCGCGGTCGCGCGCTCGGCATCACCATGCAACTGCCGGAGGAAGACCGCTATAGCCACAACCGCAAATTCCTGCTGGCGCGCATCGCGGTGCTGATGGGCGGGCGCATCGCCGAAGAGGTTTTTATGGACCAGATGACCACGGGCGCGTCCAATGATTTTGAGCAAGCCACCGAGATGGCGCAGAACATGGTGGCGCGCTGGGGGATGAGCGACGAAATGGGTCCGCGCGTGTACGGCGAAAACACCAGCGAGGTGTTTCTCGGCAGGGAGATGGCGTCGCACCGAAACATCAGCCCGGAGACCGCGGAAAAAGTGGAGCGGGAAATCTCCCGCATCATCAAAGAGCAGTATGCGCGCGCGCGCGAAATCATCGAGGGAAACCGCGACAAGATTGAGGTGATGGCGAACGCGCTGCTCGAATGGGAGACGCTGGATTCGGAGCAGGTCGAGGAAATCATGCAGGGCAAGGCGCCGACGCCGCCGGAGCCCGGGTCCGATGACGACGACCGACCGAGGGGCAAGGGCGCGGACGCCCAACCCAAAGACCCGGAAGTTCCGCACCTTGACGAGTCCGACCTCGACCTGAAGCCGACCGCTTCCACCTGAGCGCGCGCCCGGCATGTCAGACTCGCTGTTTGGCACCGACGGCATCCGTGGGCGGGTCGGCGAGGAGCCGATTACCCCGCAGACGATGATGAAACTCGGCTGGGCGGCGGGCGGCGTGTTCGCCACCGCCGGCGGCGGCGAGAAAGTGCTGATTGGCAAGGACACGCGGGTCTCCGGCTACTTGCTTGAGTCGTCCCTCGAAGCCGGCTTTTCCGCCGCCGGGGTCAACGTCTGCTTTCTCGGACCCCTGCCGACGCCGGGCATCGCCTACCTCACGCGCACCGCGCGCGCCTGCGCCGGCGTCGTCATCAGCGCCTCCCACAACCCCTACTACGACAACGGCGTCAAGATTTTCTCCTCCGCCGGCACCAAGATGCGGGACGAGTTGGCGGCGCAAATCGACGCCCGAATGGCCGAGCCGATGCGTTGCGTGGACTCGAGCAAACTGGGCAAAGCCGAGCGGCTCACCGACGCGCAGGGGCGGTATATCGAATTCTGCAAGGGCACGCTGCCGTCCGCGCGCAGTTTTGCCGGCTTCAAAATCGTGATTGACTGCGCCAACGGCGCGGCTTACGAAGTCGCCCCGCATGTGTTCTCGGAAATGGGCGCCGAGGTCATCGCCATCGGCAACCAGCCGGACGGTTTCAACATCAACCGCGACTGCGGCTCAACCCACCTCGACGGGCTGATGGCGAAGGTCGTGGAGACGGGCGCCGACATTGGCATCGCGCTGGACGGCGACGCCGACCGGGTGCTGCTGGTGGACGCCGACGGCGCGCGCGTTGACGGCGACCAAATTCTGTATCTGCTGGCAAAGCGCCGGCAGCGCAAGCAGACCCTCGGCGGCGGCGTGGTCGGCACCGTGATGACCAACCTGGGGCTGGAACTGGCGCTGCAAGAGATGGGGATTCCCTTCGTGCGCGCCCGCGTCGGCGACCGCTATGTGCACGAGGCGCTGACCGACAAGCGCTGGCTGCTCGGCGGGGAAGCGTCCGGGCATATTATCTGCCTGGACAAAATCACCACCGGCGACGGCATCATCGCCGCCCTCGAAGTGTTGGAGACGATGCAGGAAAACCAGTGCCCGCTGCGCCGCCTGGTCGAGAGGCTGGATATTTATCCGCAGGTGATGATCAACGTCCCGGTGGGCGGCGCCGACGGCGGTGCGCTGGTGCGCCACCGGCGGGTGACGGCGGCGGTCGAAGCGGTGGAATCCGAACTGGGCGCAAGCGGTCGGGTGGTGCTCAGACCGTCTGGCACCGAGCCGGTGGTCAGGGTGATGATTGAAGGGGAAGACCGCAGCCGGGTGGAAAGGCTGGCAGGGGAAGTGGCAGAGACGGTTGAGTCCGCCGCCGCCGCGGCGTAGGTTGCCCCGGCGACGCGACTACCGTTTCGGCAGGTTGCCGCCCGGCGGCGACGGTCGTTCGGGGAAGGGCTTGGCGCCGGTCAGTTTGGCTGGGATGCCGCGCGGGTCGCCCATACCCACCACGCTCGCGCCCGCCACGCTCGGCTTGTCTTCCATATCCACCGAGCCTTTGAAGCGGCAGCCCTCGTTCAACACCACCCTGGGCGCGCGAATGTCGCCGGTCACTCTGCCGGTTGGCTTGACCGTCACCTGCTCGCTGCCGCGCAATTCCCCCTTGGTTTCGCCCTCGATGCTGATATTTTTGGCGATTAAATCGGCGCTCACGCGCCCCGTTTTGCCGACCACCACGTCGTTTTCGCGGAAGTCGACGGTGCCCTCCACGTTGCCGTTGATAATCAGGTTTTCCCTGCCGGTGATGTCGCCGTTGATTTTGATGGTCGAGCCGATGGTCGCCACGCCATCGCCGTTGCCGTGGTCAAAGTCGCCGTCGCCGCTGCCGCCAGGGTTGTGGCTCACAGCGGGTTGGATGTCGAGTGGATTGGTCGGTTGGTTCATTGGATGCGCCCGGTTCAATGTTGGTTCACGCCGTGGTCAAGGTGGACGGGTGGCTGTTCGCGCCACCGCATCAGGTGGTACCGAGGGTCGGACTCGAACCGACACTGGGTTGCCCCAACCAGATTTTGAATCTGGCGCGTCTACCAATTTCGCCACCCCGGCAACGCAGGCAAAGATAAACATTTTTGGCGCAGGATGCAACCGATACGCCTTATGTCGTGGCGCCGCCCACTCGACCGCGCCCCGCCGGGCAACCGCGAAATTGCATAAAATGACGCCTTTTACGCCCAATTCGCCACCCCGCCGCCATGAATGTCGGGCAATTTGACTACGCGCTGCCGCCGGCGCTCATCGCGCAGTTCCCGGCGCCCGAGCGCACCGCCAGCCGGTTGTTAGCCGTCCCCCCGTACGGCGGCGCGCCGGCGGCCATCCGGTTCGGCGACATCGGCGGCTTGCTACGCCCCGGCGACTTGCTGGTGGCCAACAACACGCGCGTCGTGCCGGCGCGGCTGTTTGCGCACAAGCCGACCGGCGGTCGCGTCGAAATCATGCTGGAGCGAATCCTCGACGGCGCCGCCGCGCTGGTGCGGCTGCGCGCCAACAAACCGATTCGCGCCGGGCAAACGCTGACGGCGGGCAAGACGCCACTGCGCGTGAGCGCGCGGCGCGGCGAATTCTTCGTGGTGGAGCGCCAAGACGGCGCGGCGATGCCGGCGCTGTTTGAATCGCACGGCACGCTGCCGTTGCCGCCCTATATTGACCGCGCGGTGGAGGAGCAAGACTTCGAGCGCTACCAGACCGTGTATTCGCGCGTCGACGGCGCGGTCGCGGCGCCGACCGCCGGGCTGCACTTCGACCAAGCGCTCATCGACCGGCTAACCGCGACCGGTGTTCACTGGGCGACGGTCACCCTGCACGTCGGCGCCGGCACCTTCCAGCCGGTTCGCGCCGAGTCGGCGGCGTCCCACCGAATGCACCGCGAATGGATCGAGGTTGACCGAAATGCATGCGAGCAAATCAACCGCGCGAAGTCACGCGGCAACCGCGTCATCGCGGTCGGCACCACCGTGGTGCGCGCCCTCGAAAGCGCCGCGCGCTCGGGGCAACTCGCGCCGTTTTCCGGCGACACCGACCTCTTCATCCTGCCGGGTCACCGCTTCCGCGTGGTCGATGCGCTAATCACCAACTTCCACCTGCCGCGCTCAACCCTGCTCATGCTGGTCTGCGCCTTCGCCGGTCACCCAAACATCATGCGCGCCTACGACTATGCCATCGCCCACCGCTTCCGCTTCTACAGTTACGGCGACGCCATGTTCGCCGAACACAACCCCAACCCACCACTCCCCGGCGGGCTATAATCGCGCCATGCACTGGCTCAGCGGCTATCTCAAGGAAATCACCCACATCGCCGCGGACGGCGGCGCCACCGAATTTTCCTATCGCACCGCCATCGACAATATGTTGCGAGCGGCGGCGGGCGAGTTCGGCATCGCCGTTGACATTCTGCAAGAGCCGAGCCGCGTCCCCCATATCGGCGCGCCCGATTTTCGCATCAGCGCCAAAGGCGGCGGGGTCATCGGCTATGTGGAGTGCAAAAAACCCGGCGACAACCTGCGCAAATTGCCGGGCGCCGAGCAACTGCAAAAATACCGCGCATTGTCCGGCAACATTCTCCTCACCGACGCATGGCATTGGGCGTTGTTGCGCGACGGCAAGCGCGTCAGCGACGCCGTGCTGCCCGCCGCGCCCGACCGCCAAGCCAAAGCCGCGCTCGAAGACTTGTTGCGCGCCTTCATGCAAACGCCCGCCGAAAAAATCGGCGATGCCGAGCGGCTGGCGGAGGCGTTGGCGAGGCGTTGTGCGCTGCTGCGGGTCGGGCTGGAAGCGCACGCCGCTCACCCCCCGGCGCAATCGCGCCTGCACAGTTTGCTGAAAGACTTCCGCACCGCCCTGGACGCGGACCTCAGCTTCGACCAATTCGCCGACACCTTCGCGCAGACGCTGGTATACAGCCTGCTGCTTGCCAAACTCAAAGCGCCCGCCGGCGCGGTTCTCGATTTATACGATATCAACCGCCACATTCCGACCAACTTCGCCGTCATCCGCGATATAACCACCTTTTTGCAAGACCTGAGCGACCCGGCCTATCAGGGCATCGCTTGGGTGGTGGACGATATTCTGGCGGTGGTCAACGGCATGGACGCGGCGGCGGTTGGCGAATCGATGTCATACCGAAACGGCGGCAAGGGCTTCGACGACGGCGATGACCCCTACCTCTATTTCTACGAAAACTTTCTCGCCGCTTACGACGCCAAACAGCGCGAGCGGCGCGGCGTCTATTACACCCCGCCGCCGGTGGTCAAGTTCATCGTGCGCGCGGTCGATGACCTGTTGCGCCGCGATTTCAACCTGCCCGGCGGCCTCGCCGAAACCGGCGTCGTCACCGCGCTCGACTTCGCCGCCGGCACCGGCACTTTCATGCTGGAGATGATGCGCAGCGTGCTGGCGGGCGCAACGCCGGCGCGCCGCGACATGCTCACCCGCGGGCATCTTCTGAAAAACTTCCACGGCTTCGAGTTATTGATAGCGCCCTACGCCATCGCCCACCTGAAACTGTCGCAGTTTCTGGCTGACAACGATGTGCCGCTGCAAGACGGCGAGCGCATCAACGTTTTTCTGACCAACACGCTGGAGCGCGTCAGCAAACAAATCGAATTGCCGATGATGCCCAAACTGGCGGACGAAGCGAACCGCGCACAAAGCGTCAAAGACTCGCCGGTGCTGGTGATTACCGGCAACCCGCCGTATTCGGGGCATTCGCAGAATAAGGGCGCGTGGATTGCCGATTTAATGAAAACCTACAAGCAAGTGGACGGCAAACCGCTGGGGGAAAGAAACCCGAAATGGCTGCAAGACGACTATGTGAAGTTTATCCGTTTCGCGCAATGGAAAATGGAAAACGTGGAACGCGGCATCGTTGCCGTCATCACCAACCACGGTTTCCTGGATAACCCGACCTTTCGCGGCATGCGGCAAAGTTTGATGAGCGCCTTTGACGCGCTCTACTTTTTGGATTTGCACGGCAACGCAAAGAAAAAAGAAACCGCCCCCGGCGGCGGCAAAGATGAAAATGTTTTTGACATTCAACAAGGCGTTGCCATCAGCCTATTGGTCAAAAACAAAGACGCGAAAAAGAAAGGCGTGTTTCACGCTGATTTATACGGCAAACGGGCTGACAAGTATGCCGCTTGTTTGGAACTAAATTTGGAAACCGCAAACTGGAAAAAACTAACTCCCGCCAAACCGTTTTATTTGTTTATTCCGGTTAACAAGAAAATGGCAAAAAAGAACGGCACTTTCCACTCGATTCCCGCGATATTTCCCGCAACGAGCGTTGGCATTATCACCGCCAGGGACAAGTTGACGATTGGATTTGATGAAAAAGAAATTCGAGCACGGGTTAAATTGTTTGCAAGCATGCCGGCTGAAGAAGCGCGGCAACATTTTGCCCTCGGTGCGGATACGCGGGATTGGCAAGTGGCGTTGGCGCAGAAAGACCTGTCCGGCGGCGTCCGGCGATTTTGCGAAATTGCCTATCGTCCGTTTGACACGCGATTCACCTGCTACACCGGCACCTCGCGCGGTTTTCATTGCATGCCTCGTGGTGATGTGATGCGTCATATGCTGGCGGAAAAGAATTTAGGGTTGGTCACCGTGCGGCAAGTGGCGGAAGGTAAATTTAACCATGTCACCATCACCGACAAAATTATGGAAAGCCGAATGACTCTTAGCAATAAAGGCGTTGCCTATCTATACCCGCTTTATTTTTACGAATCCTTCGCGCCATCGCCAGTGGAAAAACAGCAGACCGGCATCATGGAAGACGGCGCGAACATCCCCGCCCGCCGCGAAAACATCAACCCAACATTCCGCCGCTGGCTGGACGACCGCTACGGCACCGCCCACACCCCCGAAGACATCCTCGGTTGCATCTACGCCGTCCTGCACTCCCCCGACTATCGCAAGCGTTACGCCGACTTCCTGCGCACCGATTTTCCGCGCATTCCTTTCCCCGACACCACCGCCGAATTCACGCGCCTCGCCACCCTCGGCAACGACCTCATTGCAGCCCACCTTCTGCGCGCCAACTGCAGCGGCGATTTGGCGCAACACGCCGGCACCGGCACCTCCCACAAGGTGGAAAAAGTCCGCTACGACGAAAAAACCGAGCGCCTGTACTTCAACAAAGACGAATGGTTTGCCCCGCTGCCGCCGGACGTTTTCACCTTCCCAATCGGCGGCTACCAACCACTCGACAAATACCTCAAATCCCGCAAGAGCCGAGCCCTCACCCTCCCCGAAACCGAAACCCTGCAACAAGCCGCCAATGCCATCGCTTTCACGCTCGAAAAGATGGGGAAGATTGACGGGTAGTCGTCAGTTGATGGGGCAACACCGGTGAAATTCGAGGTTCTTGGCACCCACGGCAAGGCGCGGTGTGGGCGGATGGAGTTGGGGCGTGGGGGGGTGGATACGCCGGCGTTTATGCCGGTGGGGACTGGGGGGGCGGTCAAGTCGCTGGCGCCGGAGGAGGTGGCGGGGGCGGGGGCGCAGATTATTCTGGGCAACACTTTTCATTTGATGCTGCGACCGGGCGTGGAGGTGATTGAAGCGCACGGCACGCTGCACGATTTCATTCACTGGCCGCATCCGATTCTGACCGACTCGGGCGGCTTTCAGGTGTGGAGTCTCGCCGAGTTGCGCCGCCTCAGCGAGGACGGGGTGACCTTTCGCTCGCCGTTTGACGGACGCGAGGTGTTTCTCGGTCCCGAGGAATCGATGCGCGTGCAGGCGGCGCTCGGCTCGGATATCGTCATGGCTTTCGACGAGTGCACCACCTATCCGTGCTCCCGCGAGGCGGCGCGCGATTCGATGGAATTGTCGGGGCGCTGGGCCGAGCGTTGCCGGCGCAGTCACGCCGGCGGCGGCGCATTGTTCGGCATCGTCCAGGGCGGCATCTACCCGGAGTTGCGGCTGGAGTCGTTGCGCGGCCTGGTCGAAATCGGGTTTGACGGGTATGCGCTGGGCGGCTTGTCGGTGGGCGAGCCCAAGCCCGACATGCTGCGCGTGCTGGAGCAAGTGGCTGACCACATGCCGGCGGACAAGCCGCGCTACTTGATGGGGGTCGGGACGCCGCGCGACTTGGTGGACGGCGTGGCCGCCGGCATCGACCTGTTCGACTGCGTCCTGCCGACGCGCAACGCCCGCAACGGCTGGCTATACACCGGCGACGGCGTGGTCAAAATCCGCAACGCAGCCCACCGTTTGGACACGCGCGCGCTCGACCCGGCCTGCGATTGCCAAACCTGCCAACACTATTCGCGCGCCTACCTCCGGCATCTATACCACACCAATGAAATGCTCGGCGCGCGCCTGTGTTCGCTGCACAACGTGCGCTATTACCAACGCCTGATGGCGCGCATCCGCCGGGCGATTGCGGAGCACCGCTTCGATGCGTTTGCGCGCGCGTTTACTGGCTGAGCGGGCTGAGCGGCGGGGTGGGCGATGCGCCGCCTGCGTCGCGGTAAAAATAGTGGCCGCTCAGCCCCGCGATGTTGAAGAGCAGGATTTCGCTGTGAAACAAAACGCCGTCAAAGATGTTCTTCGGCAAACTGATGATGGATGAGATTTCGGGATAGACGCCGCTCACGAATTTCTGCCATCGCGCGCTGTCCTCGCATTGGTTGAGCCGCAGGCCGTAGGGCGTGAACAACACCATCGGCACCTCCCTGCCGAATAGCGCGATTGCTTTTTGCAACCAGACTTCGGGTAGCAACGGGCGACCGCCGTAGTGCGCTTTCACATACGCTTTTGTTTTGTCATCTATATTGAACGGCGGGTTCATAATCACCAGCGAGGGCGTCGCCAGTTTGCCCTTTTCCATAGCAAGATAGTTGGCGATTCGGGTGCCGGGGAAGCCTTGTTTTTCGATGTCGATGCCGACCGTGTCAAAGCCGTTTTGGTCGAAGGGAAGCAGCAAGGCGCCGGCGCCGACGCACGGGTCGAGCACGGGTTTTGTGCGCTCGATTTTCGGCGCCACCAAGTCGAAAACGAAGCGGCTCACGCCCGGCGGCGTATACACCGTGGCGCGCTTTTGCGCGTCGTAGAAATTGTTTCTATCAACCCGATACATGGCGTTTTCCTCAAAAGCCGGCGACTAAAACATGCCGCCGGGCAAATTTTTTGTCATAATCATACCGCTTTTTGCCACCCACCACCCGGAGCCATCAACCCATGCCCACCTACGACGCACTCAAACAACTGGACCCCGATATTTACGCCGCCGTCACCGGCGAGATGCAACGCCAAGTCGAAGGCGTGGAATTGATTCCGTCGGAGAACTACATCTCGGCGGCGGTCATGGAAACCATGGGCTCGGTGTTCAACAACAAATATTCCGAAGGCTATCCGGGGCGGCGGTATTACGGCGGCCAGACCTATGCGGATGCGGTCGAATCCATCGCCATCGAGCGCGCCAAAAAATTGTTCAACGCCGCGCACGCCAACGTCCAGCCGCACGCGGGCGCGCCCGCCAATGTCGCCACCTACTTCGCGCTGCTCGAACCCGGCGACACCGTGCTCGGCATGGACTTGAGTCACGGCGGCCACCTCACCCACGGCCACCCGGTCACCTACATCACCAAGATATTCAACTTCGTGCGTTACAAAATGAAGGACACCGAGACCGGCGAAATCGACTACGACGAAATGCGCGAAGTGGCGCGCCGCGAAAAACCGCGCATGATACTCGCCGGCTTTTCGGCGTATCCGCGCGAACTGAATTACGCAAAAATGAAGGACATCGCCGAGGAAGTGGGCGCGTATGCGGTCGCCGACATGGCGCATATCGCGGGCTTGATTGCCGGGCGGGCGGTGCGCAGTCCGTTTGAAGACGGCTTTGATGTGATCCTGAGCACGACCCACAAATCCCTGCGCGGTCCGCGCGGCGGCTTAATCTTGAGCCGTCAGGCGGAACTCGGCAAGCGCATCGACAAATCGGTTTTTCCCGGATTTCAGGGCGGACCGATTATGCAGATGGTGGCGGCCAAAGCGGTCGCGTTCAAGGAGGCGTTGAAGCCCGAATTTGAAACCTATGCCCGGCAAATCGTGCTGAATGCGCGCCGCCTCGCCGAGCGTTTCATGGACAGCGGCGCGCGGCTCATCACCAACGGCACCGACAACCACCTGCTGTTGGTCGACTGCGTGCAGTCGTGGGACATCACCGGCGGGGAAGCCGAGGAGTTGTTCGACCGCATCGGCATCACCTTGAACAAAAACGTCATCGCCGACGACCCGCGCAAACCGCTCGACCCGTCCGGCGTCCGGCTGGGCACGCCGGCGGTCACCACCAGGGGAATGAAGGAGGCGGAGATGGAGCAACTCGCCGCGTTTATGTTGTCTGCGGTGGAAAAGCGCAACGACGATGCCGCGCTGGACAGCCTGCACGAAGAGGTCAAGGTGTTCTGCAAAAAACATCCGGTGCCCGGCATCGGCTGAGTGGCGGCAACGGCGGGCGGCGCCCCCGCCCGCGCCAAAGAGCAAGTCCGTTTTGTGCCAGTTTGCCGCGCGATTGCGGATATACTGACCGGCATGACGCTCGATTTCCAAACCTGCTATCGCGCGGTTCAAGCCCGCGATTCCCACTACGACGGCCGCTTTTTCACCGGCGTAACCAGCACCGGCATCTTCTGCCGCCCAGTCTGCCCGGCGGTTCGCCCCAAGCCGGAGCACTGCCAGTTTTTCGCGTCGGCGGCGGCTGCCATCGAAGCCGGATTCAGACCCTGCCTGCGCTGCCGCCCCGAATCGGCGCCCCATAGCCCGGCGTGGAACGGCGTCAAGACCACCGTCTCCAGAGCGTTGAAACTCATCGACCAAGGCGCGCTGGAAGCGCACGGCGTCGAGCATCTGGCGCAGCGGTTGGGGGTCGGGGAGCGTTACCTGAGGCGGCTGTTTGCAACCCATGTCGGCGCCGGTCCCAAGGCGGTGGACCGGACGCGGCGGGTGTTGCTCGCCAAGAAACTAATCACCGACAGCAACCGCTCGATGACCGACATCGCCCACGCCACCGGCTTTCGCAGCATCCGCCAGTTCAACGACACCTTCCACAAACTCTACGGCAGGCCGCCCTCGGCGTTACGCAAGGCGCCCGCCGCACACGCGACCGCAGAACTATGAAATATCTCAACGAAGACCGTTACAACAGCCCCATCGGGGAAATCGTCATGCTCGCCGACGGCGGGCAACTGTGCTATCTCGACTTCGCCGACAACGACCGCCGATGGAAGAAACTGCTGGGCAAACGCTACGGCGAGTTTTCGATTACCCCCGAGCCCAACTTGCTCAACCTGCGCGCCCGGCTGAAGCGTTATTTCGCCGGACAGTGGGATGCGTTTGACGGGCTTGGCTTGCGCACCGGCGGCACCGATTTTCAGCGCCGGGTCTGGCACGGGCTTCAATCCATTCCGGCGGGCAAGGCGATTTCCTACCACCAGTTGGCGCACGCCATCGACCAACCGAGCGCGGTGCGCGCCGCCGCCGGCGCCAACGCGCGCAACCCGATTTCAATCATCATTCCCTGCCACCGGGTAATCGGCGCCGACGGCTCGCTGCGCGGTTATGCCGGCGGCGTTGACCGCAAATCCTGGCTGCTCACCCACGAAGGCGCGGTTTGAGTCTGGGTTTGCTTTCACGCCGCACGACCGTCGGCGTGGTACCGAGGAGAGGACTTGAACCTCCACGGGGTTGCCCCCACTAGCACCTGAAGCTAGCGCGTCTACCAATTCCGCCACCTCGGCTGAGGTGGCGGAACTCTACTTGTTGTTCCGGTTGATGTCAATGTATGGGAGCTGTCAAGTAGAGTTGCCAAACAAAAACTAACTCCTCGTCATTCCCGAATAACAGAAAAATAACCCCCCACTCCGTCATTCTCGAACGATAGAAAAATAAGGAGCGCCAGCGACTATATTTTTCATCGCCTTCGGGAATCTCCCTAAGGCTAGCGTGAATTCCAACAAAGCTCGTGCCAACCTTAGGGAGATTCCCGAGGACGTAAGTGTCCGTAAGCCGCCGCTTAAAAGAAGAAGCGCGGCGGCAACGGACACTAACGCTCGAGAATGACGACGCTGTTGTGAATGACGAGGTTTTGTTTTTGTTGGGGTTGTTGTTCTTGCCAACTCCGCTTAACCCCCCCCAATGTATAGAACCGCTTGCTACCAAAGCGAAAAAACATTTTACAACTTCAAGCGGCTCGATTAACTTGCCTCGCAGGGTTGTCACACACGGTTAAACCGGTGCGCGTGGCGGCGAATAGTCAATTAAATGCGAGGAAACCATCATGAGTGAGTCATCAGTAGAAGCGGTGCGCAATTTTTGTGAGCAGTTGAAAACCGACCAGGAATTGCGCATGGCAATGCGAGACGCCGATACCGAGGACCGGGCGCTGGCGATCGCCAAAGACTTTGGTTTTGAGTTCACCGCCCAGGATGTCCGCGATGCCATCGCCGACATGCTGACCGAAGACGAGTTGGGCGCTGTCTCCGCCGCCGGGGCGGGGATTGATTACAGCGCAGACCCGATGCGGTATTGGGGCACCCCTCAGTACCGGGAGTACTTCCGGGGCTTGCCGGACGACAAGTGAGTTCGGAAACTGGCTCTTGGACACGCCGGGGCGGTTACGCCAACCGCATTCCGCACCGGCAATCACGGCGCTCGTGGCGCATCATCGCATCGCCACGAGCGCCGGCGGGCTAATCAATGGCGGCCACTTCTCCCTCCGGCTGTGGCCGCCTCCCCCGCCTCCCCCGCCTCCCTCGACTAGTCTCCGCCTTGCCGCGCCGCTTGTCGCTGTTGTTTTTTTTGCAGTCGAGCAGTGCGCGCATCGGCTTTCAGCGCGATGGTCGCTTCGCCGAACAACACCTGCTTGAGGAAGCGGCAGGCGAATAACAGCAGTTTATCCTCGTCCGCCAGCAACGCCGCCAGCTCAGCCTCGTCAAGGTCGAACACCTCGGCGAAGCCGTCGCCGGTGATGAATGCGCGGAAGTTGTCCATGTCGTAACTGCATAAATCAAAAAGTTGCAGCGAGCGCGCGCTCGGCTTGCCCACGGTCGGTCCCGACGAGCGCTTCTTCAAGATAATATCGCGCCACTCGCGGTTCATCGCATCGTATTTTTCAATCCCCTGCTCTTGACGATATTGTTGAACGGTGGTGGTCTTCGGCTCGAAGTGTCCTTTGCAGTGCGCTTCCTTGACCACGAAGTAAATGTCCTCGACCACGGCGCTGGCGGCGCGGCGCACGCCCATCGAGCCGAGCGCGTAATAGCGGCACGCGCTGGGCCGGTCGGCATAGACGCCGCAGCCGGCTTCCTCCAGAAACACGCATTCATTCGTGCCGGGCTTGGTCGCCATCTTCAGCCCCGGCATTTCGTCGGCGTCCATCGGAAACGGCACGGTGTGGCGGTTGACCCACTGCGATGAGGTCAGCCCGGCGCGGCGCTTCAGCCGCAGAATGTCGTAGGGCATCAGCGTGATGTCGATATTCTTGCAGCAGGCGTTGAAACACGATATGCCCTTGTGGCAGTCAAACTGGAACTCGCTGTCCGCGCGCAACTCCACGGGCTGCACCGCGCTTTCCCAGGGAATCTCGTCTTTGATGTTTTTCAGATTGCTCGGATGACTGGTATCGCTAAGGTCGTTTTGCGTCATATTTTCCCCGCGGTGGTCAGCACGCGCCCAGTTTCGGGAGTAAAATCAACCGCCATGATAACCCGCGCGCCGCCCATGGGCAATTTCACCGCGCCAGCGAAGGCGCGCCGCCGCACCGCTTGCGACCCTAATCGGTTGCGGCTGGCAACGCCATGACCGTGGAGGCGGTCATCCTGGCGGCGGGCGAGGGCGCGCGCATGCGCTCGACCCTGCCGAAAGCCCTGCACACCGTCGGCGGGCGGGCGATGTTGGCGCATGTCATCGATGCCGTCAATGCGCTCAAGCCGGCGAAAATCCACGTGGTCGTCGGTCATCGTGGCGAGCAAGTCAAAGCGTCCCTCGCATCGGATGCGCCGCTCAACGACAAAATAAACTGGGTGACCCAGAAGGAGCAACTCGGCACTGGTCATGCGGTCATGCAGGCACTGCCGGCGGTTGACCGCGCGGCGACGCTGTTGCTGCTGTATGGCGATACGCCGCTAATCAGCGCCGCCACGTTGCAGCGGTTGGTCGCCGTTGCTGACGAGGACGAGGGCGAAGGTGGTTTGGCGCTGCTGACCGCCACCGTGCCGGACCCGGCGGGGCTCGGGCGAATCGTGCGCGACCGTCACGGCGAGGTCGTGCGCATCGTCGAGGAAAAGGACGCCTCCGACGCGCAAAAACAAATCCGCGAATGCAACGCCGGCTTCATCGCCGCGCCCGCCGGCGTCGTTGAAACCGCGCTGGCACAACTCGACAACGACAACGCGCAGAAGGAATTCTACCTGACCGACATCATCGCCGGCGCATCCGCCGCCGGGGTGAAAATCGCCGCGTGCCAACCGGCGGCGGTGGAAGAAATCCTCGGTGTCAACACGCACGCCGACCTCGCGCGCGCGGAGCGAATCTTCCAAGCCGCACAGGCGCGGCGTTTGCTCGAACAAGGCGTGTGCCTGCGCGACCCCGCGCGCCTCGATGTGCGCGGGCGTTGCGAATTCGGCGCCGACTGCGTGGTCGATGTCAACGTGATTCTCGAAGGCGAGGTGGTGGTCGGCGAGGGCTGCCGCATCGGCGCGGGCGCGGTGATTCGCAACAGCCGCATCGGCGCGGGCAGCGTCATCGACGCCAACTGCGTCATCGACAACGCGGTGGTCGGCGCACGATGCCAAATCGGTCCCTTCGCGCGCTTGCGCCCGCAAGCGGAACTGGACAGCGAGGTGCATATCGGCAACTTTGTGGAAGTCAAAAAAAGCCGCATCGGGCGCGGCTCCAAAGCCAACCATCTCAGCTACCTGGGCGACAGCACGCTCGGGCGCGGCGTCAACATCGGCGCCGGGGTGATTACCTGCAACTACGACGGCGCCGACAAACACCACACCCGCATCGGCGACGACGTGTTCGTCGGCTCCAATAGCCAACTGGTGGCGCCGCTTGCCATCGGCGACGGCGCCACCATCGGCGCCGGCTCGACCATCACCGAAGATGTCGCCGCCGAGGCGCTGGCGGTGGGCCGCGCGCGGCAAAAAACCGTCGACGGCTGGACGCGGCCGCTCAAGCGGCGTGACGGGAAATAACGGCGGCATGGGGGGCGAAGCGGCATGTGCGGAATAGTCGGGGCGGTGGCGAAAGGGGATGCCCTGCCGGTCTTGCTGGACGGGCTGCGGCGGCTTGAATACCGCGGCTACGATTCCGCCGGCGTGGCGGTCATCGACCCGGCGGTCGCCGACCCCGCGCAGCGGCTCCGCCGCACCCGCAGCGCCGGCAAAATCGTTGAACTGGAGCGCGCGTTGTCGGGCGCCGAGGCGTTGCGCGGCTCGACTGGCATCGCCCACACCCGCTGGGCGACGCATGGTCCGCCGACCGAAATCAACGCCCACCCGCATCTCGGCGGCGGCTCGCTGGCGCTGGTCTGCAACGGCATCATCGAAAACCACGAAGCGCTGCGCAACGCGCAACAGGCGGAAGGTTTTGAATGCGCTTCCGACACCGACACCGAGGTGGCGGTCAACGAGATTTACCGCCACATTCGCAAAGGGCTCGACCTGCTCGAAGCGGTCAAGGCGACCGTTGCGGTGCTGGAGGGCGCGTATGCCATCGGCGTGGTCAGCGCGGACGAGCCGACGCGCCTGGTCGGCGCGCGCCGCGGCTCGCCGTTGGTGGTCGGCATCGGGCGCGCCGACAATGGCGGCGGGGCGTTCATCGCCTCGGACATGGCCGCGCTGGTGGCGGTCACGCGGGATTTTTATATACTTGAAGACGGCGATATCGTGGACATCAACGGCGCCGCAATCTCCATCATCGACGCATCCGGGCGTCCGCAAAAACGCGAAGTGCGCACCTCCTCGCTGTCGGCGGACGCGGTCGAACTGGGCGATTACCGCCACTACATGCTGAAGGAAATCCACGAACAAAGCGCGGCCATCGCCAACACGCTTGAGGGCCGCATCACCGGCGTGCGCCTGCTGGAGGAATGCTTCGGCGTCGAAGCCAAAGCGCTCTTCGACCGCACGCGCGCGGTGTATATCATCGCCTGCGGCAGCAGTTACCACGCCGGCATGGTCGCCGCTTACTGGTTCGAGCGCTACGGCGTGCCGTGCCGCGTGGAAATCGCCAGCGAATTCCGCTCGCGCATGCACGCCGCGCCCGACGACTGCCTGGTGGTGACGCTGTCGCAATCCGGCGAAACCATCGACACCTTGTCGGCGCTGGAAGTCGCCAAACAACAGGGGTTTTCGCATTGCCTGACCATCTGCAATTCGCCGGAAAGCTCGCTGGTGAGGGCGTCCGATTTGGTGTTGATGACCCACGCCGGCGCGGAAATCGGGGTCGCTTCCACCAAGGCGTTCACCACCCAATTGACCGCGTTGCGGTTGCTGGTGATTGCGCTCGGTCGGCGTTTCAACATGAGCGCGGCGGATGAAGCGCGCCTGATTGCGGAGTTGCGCGAGTTGCCCGCCAAGGTGGAAAAAGCGATTGCGCTTGCGCCGGTGATTGCCGACATTGCCGAGCAGTTTGCGGACAAGCAACACGCGCTGTTTCTGGGACGCGGCGCGCACTACCCCATCGCGCTCGAAGGCGCCCTCAAACTCAAGGAGATTTCCTACATCCACGCCGAAGCCTATCCCGCCGGCGAATTGAAGCACGGTCCGCTGGCGCTGGTGGACGCCGACATGCCGGTCATCTCGGTCGCCCCCAACGACCGCCTGCTTGCCAAACTCAAATCCAACATCGAGGAAGTCCGCGCGCGCGGCGGAAAACTGCTGGTGTTCGCCGACCCGGCATCAAACATCAGCCCGCAGGACAACCTCCGCGTGGTCGACATCGCCCCGGTGGACAGCTCCATGGCGCCCATCATCTACACCATCCCGCTGCAACTGCTGGCATACCACGTCGCGCTAATCAAAGGCACCGACGTGGACAAACCGAGAAACCTGGCGAAGTCGGTTACGGTGGAATAGGCGCGGCGTGAAGTGAGCCTGTATAGCGATATTTACGCGGTGGTCAAGCGCATTCCGCGCGGCTCGGTTGCCAGTTACGGGCGCATCGCCAGGCTGGTCAATTGCACCGCCCGCCAGGTCGGTTACGCGATGGCCGCCACGCCGCCGGGTGAGGGGATTCCGTGGCATCGGGTCATCAACAGCAAGGGGGAAATCAGCGCGCGCAAAGGCGGTGGCGGCGACGCGGCGCAACGGCGGAGACTGCTGAGCGAAGGCGTGGTGTTCGACCCCAAAGGGCGGGTGGATTTTGAGCGCTTTGGCTGGGTTGAATCCGACTGGCCGTTTTCCGAAGAGGAAGGGGAAGCGGCGTGGTGAAACCGGTTGGCTACTATGGCTGAGTCATTGCCGCGCATCCTCATCACCACCGGCGACCCCGCCGGCATCGGTCCCGAAATCGCGCTGCAGGCGGCGGCGCTTTCAACATTCCCCGCCCGCATCGCCGTCATCGGCGACCGCGATATGCTGGAAGCGCGCGCCGGAACTTCGGGTGCGCACGCGGGCGTGAAACTGGTGGAGTATGACAACCAATCGCATCAACCTCATCGGCAAGGCGTGCTACCGGTCATCCACCGCCCATGCCAATCGCCGCCAATCGCCGGCGAACTGAACCCCGCCAACAGCGACTACGTGGTCGGCTGCATCGACGCGGCGGTGGACGCGTGCCTCGCCGGCGAGTTTGACGCGATGGCGACGGGTCCCGTCAACAAAGCCGTCATCAACCGCGCGGGCATCCCGTTCTGCGGCCACACCGAATGGATTGCGCAGCGCTGCCGCGCCCCGTCGCCGGTCATGATGCTGGCAAGCGGCGACCTGCGCGTCTGCCTGCTGACCAACCACATTCCGCTCACCGAAGTGCCGCGCCGCGTCACCCCCAGCCGGCTGACCGAAGTCATCGCCGTCATCCTCCACGACCTCCGCCACCGCTTCCAAATCGCGCAACCGAGCCTCGGCGTGTGCGGGCTCAACCCCCACGCCGGCGAAGGCGGCTACATCGGCAAGGAGGAAGTCGAAGTCATCACCCCCACCCTGAACCAACTGCGCGCCCGCGGCGAGCGCATCGTCGGGCCCCTCCCCGCCGACACCGCCTTCACGCCCGACCGGCTGGCAACGCTCGACGCGGTGCTGGCGATGTATCACGACCAGGGCCTGCCGGTCAGCAAACACGCCGGATTCGGCAAAACAGTCAACACCACCCTCGGCCTCCCCATCATCCGCACCTCAGTCGACCACGGCACCGCCACCCCCCTAGCCGCCACCCCCAACGCCAACCCCTCCAGCCTACAAGCCGCCATCACCCTGGCAATCACCTTGTCCGCCAACGCAAAATCTGCCGCCTGACACCCACCGGCAACCCGAAAGGCTCGGTTGGCTGGCGGACAGGTCTGCCCCAAAAAAACCCGGAATAGCGAATGGCTATTCCGGGTTCGGACAATGCCCGCGTAATGCAGGCATTGGATTGCCGGGCTACTGCACCGGGTCATCCCATCTCGGGACGTAGTTCGGGTCGTCGTATTGCGGGCCCGCGACTCCTCTTCCGGCGTCGACTTTTGCCAGTTCATCCCTGGACAACTTTGCTCGTTCCTCTTTGGTCGCTTTGATTTGCGGTTTCGTGGCTTTGCTGTTCATCGCTGGTCACCTCATCAATGTCAGGTTGAATGTTTGCCGCCGCGCAATCCGGCAGTCAGCCATGCGCGGCAACTTCTTGCGAGCCAATCTAGTCATCCCGATGCCGGCTGTAAACTTATTTTCTGCGCCGGCAACAAGGTGCGCTATACAACCCGTCCGCTCACCACGGCGCCTGCGTCACCAGTTTCAGGTGCAGGAAGCCGTCCATGCCTTCGCGCCCGCCTTCGTAGCCGTAGCCGCTGTGTTTGACGCCGCCGAGGGGGGTGTCGGGTTGGGCGGGGAGCAGGGTGTTGACGCCGACGGTGCCGGTTTCCAAGCCGTCAATGACGCGCCGGGCGGTTGTCTCGGAGCCGGTGAAGAGATACGACGCGAGGCCGTAGGGCAGGCTGTTGGCGCGCTCGATGACTTCGTCGGCGTGCTCGAACGCGCAGATGGGCGCCACCGGACCGAACGGCTCTTCGGTCATCACCAGCGCGCTGTCGGGCACCTCGGTCAGCACCGTCGGCTGCCAGAAGTAGCCGCGCTCGCCGTGCCGCGCGCCGCCGTGCAACACCTCGGCGCCGTTGGCGGTGGCGTCGCTCACCAGGCGCTCCATCGCTTCGATGCGGCGCTCGTTTGCCATCGGACCCATCTGCGTCGCTTCATCCAGACCGTCGCCGACCTTCAGGTCGCGCGCGATGTCGGTGAATGCTTCGGCGAACTCGCGGTATGCCGCTTTCTCGATGAAAAAACGGCTGGGCGCGACGCACACTTGCCCCGCGTTGCGGTATTTGAACGCGGCGGTATCTCTGGCGGCGCCCGCCACGTCGGCGTCGGCGAACACGATGACCGGGGCGTGACCGCCCAGTTCCAGCGTGCAGCGGGTCAGGTTGGCTGCCGCCTGCCGCGCCAGCAGCATGCCGACCGGCACCGAGCCGGTGAATGACAACTTGCGCACCTCAGGGCGCGCCAGCAAGGCTTCGGAAATCATCGCCGGGTCGCCATACACGAGGTTCAACACGCCGTCCGGCAAGCCCGCGTCGGCGAGGGCGTCTGCCATGCGCGCCGCGGTCGCCGGGGTTTCCTCGGCGGCTTTCAGGATGACCGAGCAGCCTGCAGCCAGCGCCGGCGCCAGTTTGCGCGCCGGCAGAATCGCCGGGAAATTCCAGGCGGTGAACGCCGCCACCACCCCGACCGGCTCCGGCGCGGTGTGCTGGCGCACCTGGCCGGGGCGCTCCGGGTAGTCGCGGTTGCCGAGCGCGCCGGCTTGCTCGGCATACCAGCGGAAGGTGTCCACCGCGCGCGCCAGTTCGAGGCGCGATTCATACAAGGGCTTGCCCTGCTCCAGCGTAATCGTGCGGGCGATGTCCTCGCTGCGCTGCGCCAGCAGGTCGGCGGCGGCGGCGAGCACTTCGCCGCGCCGCGCCGCGTCGGTCGCACGCCAGCGCGCAAAGCCGTCACGCGCCGCCGCCACGGCGTCGTCCAAATCGCTCGCCTCGGCACAGGCGAAACGCCCGATGACTTCGCGGTTGGCGGGGTTGATCACTTCATCGCTGCGCCCCGCGGCGCCGTCTCGCCACGCGCCGCCGATTAGCAGGCGGGTGTCGGGGTAGGGGGTGTCGTTCATGGCTCTCTCCTGTTGTCAGATGCAGCGCCCGCCGTCCACCGGCAGGCAGGTGCCGGTGATCATGCCGGCTTCGTCGGAAGCGAGATACACGGCGGCGGCGCCCATGTCGTCGCCGCTCACCAGTTTGCCCAGAGGGATGCCGGACATGTAGCGCGCGCGCCCGTCGGGGGTGTCTTTGCCGCCGAGGAATTCGGCGAGCATCGGGGTGTCGCCCGCCGCCGGGCAGAGCGCGTTGACGCGGATGCCGTGCTCTGCCATTTCCATCGCCAAGCCCTTGGTGAAGGTCACGACCGCGCCTTTGGTGGCGGCGTAAATCACCAGATTGGGGCGCGGGGTGAGCGCGATGCCCGAGGCGGTGTTGATGATGACGCCGCCGCCCTGGCGTTTCATCACCGGCAGCGCGCAGCGGCAGCCGATAAACACGCCGCGCACGTTAATCTCGAAGAGCGCGTCATAAATCTCGTCCGAGGTGTCCTCCAGCGCCGCCGGGCGCTGGCCGATGCCGGCGTTATTGACCAGAATGTCGAGGCGGCCAAAGCGCTCCACGGCGAGGTCAACCGCGGCTTGCACCTGCGCGCGGTCGGTCACGTCGACGGCGGTGAATGCGGCTTCGCCGGGCGCTTGGTTGAGCGCGCGCGCGGTTTCCTCGCCCTTGTCGGCGTCGCGGTCGGCAACCAGCACGCGGGCGCCGGCGTCGCAGAAGTGTTTGGCGATGCCGGCGCCAAAACCGGATGCGCCACCGGTGACGATGGCGACTTTATCTTTGAGTCTCATTGGGAAGTTTTCGGTTGGTGTGATAAGGATGCCGGTCACCGTGGTTGGCGGCGGCGGGACAGGCGGCGATGATACCACTTTCCGGCGCGCGCTTTCTAATCTAAATTGCCGCGCCGCGAATTCCCGACGCCAAACAAAAAAGCGTATACAATTTTGCCGACGCATCGCGCGTTTCTAATCCCAACACCCCAACGCTGAGTCAACCGAGTCAACCGAGCCATCATGCGCACCAAGTCAACCAGCAACGGAACAACCTATCAACTGAGCGGTCGCGGCAGTGCGCCGGTGGTCGTGCTGGTGCACGGGCTCGGCTTGAACCGGCATATTTGGCGCACGTACCGCGCGGCGTTGCGGCCCGGTCACCGGGTGTTGACCTATGATTTATACGGCCACGGCGACAGCGCGCCGCCGCCGGAGACGCCCACGCTGGCGCTGTTTTCCGCGCAGTTGCGCGCCTTGCTGGATGCGCTCGACATCGACGCCTGCGCCATCGCGGGGTTTTCGCTCGGCGGCATGATCAACCGACGCTTCGCCATCGACCACCCCGCGCGCGTCACCTCGCTTGCCATCTTCAACTCGCCGCACGCGCGCAGTAGCGAAGAACAGCAACGAGTCGAAGCGCGCGCCGATGCAAGCGCCGGCGCCGACATCGCGGACACGCTCGACGGCTCGCTGGCGCGCTGGTTCACCGATGAATTTCGCGCGTCACAACCCGGCGCCATTGTGCAGACGCGCCGCTGGTTGCTTGCCAACGACCCGGTCACCTACGCACAGTGCCGGCGCGTGCTCGCCGCCGGCGTGACCGAGTTGATTCGCCCGCAGCCGCCGATTGCATGCCCGGCGTTGGTGATGACCTGCGAGAACGACAGCGGCAGCACGCCGGCGATGTCGCGCGCCATCGCCGACGAAATCGCCGGCGCGCAAACGCGCATCGTGCCCGGTTTGCGGCACATGGGGTTGGTCGAGCAGCCGCGGCAATTCACCGTCCCGCTGCGGCGGTTTCTCAATCACGGCGAGGTCAAGTGAAGCCATTGACGGGCGGACAGGCGGCGGTCGAAGCGCTCAGGGCGGAGGATGTCCGCCACCTGTTCGGGCTCATCGGCTCGGCGGCGATGGAGATGTTTGACGCGCTGTACGCCGCCGAAGAAATCGCGTTTATCGGGGTGCGCGACGAGCGCACCGGCGCGCATATGGCGGACGGCTACGCGCGCGCTTCGGGTCGCGCCGGCGTGATTCTCGCCGGGCAGAACGGTCCCGGCGCGACCAATCTCGTAACCGGTCTGGCGCAAGCGGCGGCGGCGTTTTCGCCGCTCGTCTCGATCGCCGGCTCGCTGTCTTCGGAGCACGTCGACCGCGGCGCCTTTCAGGAGGTTGACCAGCAATCGTTGTTCCGTCCGGTCTCTAAAAAAACCATGACGGTGACGCAGACCGGGCGCATTCCGGAAATGTTTCGCGAGGCGTTTCGGCTGGCGCTGACGCCGCGCCGGGGACCGGTGCAACTCAACCTGCCGCGCGACATTCTGGCGGCGACCGTTGATTTCGCGGAGTCGGATTTTCAGGCGCCGCAACACTATCGCTGCCGGAATGTGCCGGCGGGCGCCGATGACGCCATCGACGCCGCCGCGCAACTGCTGCGCTCGGCGGCGCGCCCGGTCATCGTCGCCGGCGGGGGCATCAAAAACACCGGCGGTCACGCGCCCGTGCTGGCGCTCGCCGAGGCGTTGCGCGCGCCGATTGCGACCGCGCCGGGACACGGCGACGCCATCCCGTTCGGGCACGACTTGAACGCCGGACAGATGGGTCCGCGCGGCAATCCGGTCGCGTCCCGGCTGGTGCGCGAAGCGGATGTCATCCTGGCGCTGGGCACGCGCCTCGGGTTCAACTCGACCTTCTATTCCTACGACCACCTCAACCGCCACGCCAAAATCATCCAGGTGGAATTGGAGCCGAGCGCGATTGGCCGCCACTTCCCGGTCGCGCTCGGCATCTGGGCGGACGCGCCGACCGTTGCGCGGCAGTTGCACGCGCGCCTGACCGCCATCCAAGCGCGCGCCGAGGTGACCGACCGCGTCGCCGAATGGACCGCCGCCTACCAACGCGAGCGCGCCGCGTATTTGGCAGACCGCGATGCGCAAGGCGTGGCGGACGAGTCACGCGCCGGGCAGCCGATTCAACCCGCCGCGTTGTTCAAGGCGCTGCGCACCGTGTTGCCGAAGAACGCCGCCATCACGCTGGACGCCGGCACGCTGTGCCTGCAAGCCACCGATGCGCTGAACTACTGGCAGCCGCCCTGCTTGTTCACGCCGCTGGACTTCGGCTTGGTCGGCTTCTCATTCGCCTGCGGACTCGGCGTCAAACTCGCACAACCGGAGCGCCCGGTGGTCAGCCTAATCGGCGACGGCGGCTTCGGCATGACCCTCTCCGAACTAAGCACGGCGGTGTCGCACGGCATCAACACGGTCACGCTGGTGATGAACAACCGCTGCTGGGGCGCGGAAAAAGCATATCAACGAGACTTCTTCGGCGCCCGCTACATCGGCGCCGACATCCACAGCCCACCCTTCGACAAAGTAGCCGAACTATACGGCGCCGCCGGCTTCCAAGTAAAACACCCCCCCGAAATCCCCGACGCTGTCCACGCCGCCATGAACTGCAACCAACCGGCTGTCATCGACATCGCCGTTGACCCGACAGCGCTATACAGTTTTCGTCGTGATTCGTTTGTGCATCGGACGGTGTAACTCGTCATTCCCAATTACTCGTCATTCTCGAACGATAGAAAAATAACCCACAACCCGTCATTCTCGAACGATAGAAAAATAGGGAGTGGTCAGCGACCATATTTTTCATCGCCTTCGGGAATCTCCCTAAGGCTACCGTGAATTTCAACAAAGCCCGTGCCAGTCTTAGGGAGATTCCCGAGGTCGTAAGTGTCCGTAAGCCGCCGCTTAAAAGAAGAAGCGCGGCGGCAACGGACACTAACGCTCGAGAATGACGAATACTTACTCGGGAATTTTCGCGTAAGCGCGCGGGGCGATCGCGCGTGTCAGGGCTGATGCCAACAAAACTGGTGCCGAAGGCGGGACTCGAACCCGCACGGATTGCTCCACTGCCCCCTCAAGACAGCGTGTCTACCAGTTCCACCACTTCGGCATGTCGGGGTATCGGTTGCTTATTCGGGCGCCGTGGGGACGTCGGAGGGGTCGGTGGGGGTGGGCTCCGTGGCGCTTGGGTCGTCGGGGGCGTCGGTGGGCGGTTGGATGGGGGAGTCGGTGGTTACGCTGCCGGTCTCGCCCTGGTGCGTGTAGATATACGCGAGCGTCAGGCTGGAGAGGAAGAACACCGTGACCAGCGTGGCGGTGGCGCGGCTGAGGAAGTTGGCGGAGCCGCGCGCGCCGAATAGCGATTGCGACGAGCCGCCGCCGAACGCGGCGCCCATGTCGGCGCCTTTGCCGCGCTGCAACAGCACCAGTATCACGATGGCGACCGCGACGATGAGATGTATGACGAGTAGTATGTTGGTGAGCATCGAAACTCCAAATCCGAATTCGGTTATTCAGTTAGGCCGACCCGGCGGCGCTGCAGATGGCGAGAAAGTCGCCCGCGTTCAAAGCGGCGCCGCCGACCAGCCCGCCGTCTATGTCGGGTTGGGCGAGCAAGTCCGCCGCGTTTTCCGGCTTCATGCTGCCGCCGTATAGTATGCGGCATTCGGCGGCGATGCGCTCGCCACCGTCGGCGGCGGCAAGGCGCTCGCGGATGAAGCGGTGCGCGTGCTGGGCTTGGTCCGGCGTGGCGGTGACGCCGGTGCCGATTGCCCACACCGGCTCATAGGCGACCACCGCCGCTTCAAGACCCGCCGCCGCGCTCACCGCCAAGACCGCGTCCAGTTGCCGCCCGAGCACCGCTTCGGTGACGCCGGCTTCGCGCTCCGCCAGGGTTTCCCCGAGGCACACGATGGGGCGGAGACCCGCCGCCAGCGCCGCTTGGGTCTTGCGCGCCACCAGTTCATCGCTTTCCCCATACAATGTGCGGCGCTCCGAGTGCCCGGCGATGACGTAGCGGCAGCCGCTGTCGGCAATCATGCGCGCCGATGTCTGGCCAGTGAAAGCGCCGTCGTCGTTGGCGTCCAAGTCCTGCGCGCCGACGCTGATGCCGCTCCCCGCCAACGCACCGACCGCCGCCGCTATCAAGATATGCGGCGGGCAGAGCGCGACTTCGGCTTCGTTCGCCTCGGCGTTCTCAGCGGACTTGGCGGTCTCGGCAACCCCGCGCACAATATCCGCGCACAAGCGCGTTGCCATGGCGTGGTTGCCGTTCATTTTCCAGTTACCCGCCACCAAGTTGCGTCGCACGGAGGTTCTCCGAAATCAATGCACACCGGACGCGCTAAGCCCCGGCGGTCAAAAAAGGGGCGGGATTGTAGCGGTTGGGGTGGGGGAAAGCAACTACTCGTCATTCTCGAATGATAGAAAAATAAGGAGCGTTAGCGACTATATTTTTCATCACCTTCGGGAATCTCCCTAAGGCTAGCGTGGACTTTGTCGAAGCCCGTGCCAATCTTATGGAGATTCCCGAGGACGTAAGTGTCCGTAAGCCGCCGCTTAAAAGAAAAAGCGCGGCGGCAACGGACACTAACGCTCGAGAATGACGAGTACTTAAATGACGTAGTTCAAACCCTAATCCTCCCCGCAAACACCGCCGCACCACCCAGCAACAAACCAGCCAACAACACAAAAGGCGTCCAACCGAGTTGCGAATAGACAGGCCCCGGCAACCACGAGCCGAGGGCGCCGCTCAAGTAATAGACGGAAACATAGAGCCCGTTGACCACGCCTTTGTGCTCGGTTGCCAGTTCGTTGACCAGGCCCGACAGCACCGAGTGGATGAAAAACATGCCGGCGGCGAAGATGAACATGGTGGCGAACAGGGCGGTGGGGTTGGGTAGCAGGTAGGCGCTCAGGCCGGTGACGTTGATGGCTAAGCCCGTCAGCAGGGCGCGGCGGACGCCGCCGAAGGTGCGGATTAAGCGCGCCGAGATGATGGCGATGGGGACGCAGATGAGGTAGCCGGTGTAGGACAGCGAGATGCCGAGGGGCCCGATTGCCGGGTTGATTTCGGCGAGCCTGAACGGCAGCAGGTTGAGGATGCCGGCGAACACCAGGAACACGCCGAACAGCACCAGATAGCAGTTGCGGTAGAGCGGGTTGGCGAGCACCCGCCGGATGCTTCGCAGGTCGAGGCGCTGGAAGTTGATTTCGGCGTCGGGGTCGGTGTAGCGCAGCGCAAACCATAGCGGCACGAGCAGCAGCCCGACCACCACGAACATCCAGTGCCAGCCGAGCAGTTGCGCGAGCAGCCCGCCGAGGGCGCGGCTCAGGAAGCCGCCGAGGATGGTGGCGCCGATATACAAACCCATGTTGCGGCGCACCTTGCCGGGCGGCGCCATGGTGGCGCAGTAGGTCATGAGCGCGGTGAAGATGGCGGGCAACAGCAGCCCCTGGATGAAGCGCAACGCGAGCAGATGCCAGAACTCGGTGGCGGCGAAGAAGGCGAGTTGGTCGATGATGAGCAGGAACACCGCGCACCTCAGCATGCTGCGCGCCGGTATCGCTTGCAGGAAGTAGCCATAGACGATGGGCGCGAGGCCGAGCGGCGCCAGCGTGAGCGTGATGAGCAGCGCGCTGTCCGCCGGGCTGACGCCGAACTCGGCGCTCAGCAGCGGCAGGATGGGCTGGGGGGTATACAGCGTGCAAAACGACAGCACGGTCGCCGCCAGCGCGATTAGCAGGTTTTTATCGAGTGGCATGGGTGGTGGGTGTTGGCGCTGGCGGTGTCGTCGGGCGGTAAAAAACATCCGCCTAATCGCATACCGCTTGCAGACCGCTTGGCGGCTATAAATCGAGCGTCGTCCACAGCGGAAAGTGGTCGGAGCCGGTTGCCCGCGTATCGACCCGGCAGTCGGTGATTCGGTTTTTCAACGCGGCGCTGACGAAGCAATAATCGAGCCGCGCCGGCTGGCCGCCGACATCGCTGGTGAAGCCGGCGGCGATGTCGTGCCCGGCGGCGCACCAGGCATCGACGAAACCTTTGGGGTTGGCGATGCGCCCGCCGTAATCGCTGAGCGGTCCGGCGATGCGCTCGTATTCGCGGGAATCCGGCTGGAAGTTGAAATCCCCAAGCAGCACCGCCTCCTCCGGCACGACCTGCAACCCCGCGTCTTCGGCGCCGTCAAAACCGCGCATCTCGCCGCTCAAATCGCCGCTGACAGCCGCGCCCTCGAAGGCGGCGTTGGCGTGAATGTCGAGCAACGCCTCAACCTGCGGCAACCGCGTGGCGGCGGACAAATGGGTAAGGTGGAGCGAATACACACGCAAGAGACGCCCCTCACCCTCGCCACCGCCACCGCAACGCACCGTCGCCTCCAACATCGAGCGCTGAATACTGAGCGGCCCCGTGCTCCCGTATTTGGGCAGCAAGTGATGGCGGCACGCCAAAATCGGCCAGCGGCAAAGCAACATATTCCCAAACTGCCGCCGCGCACCCCCCGCCGGAGCCGCCCCGCCAACATGCAAATCCACCCCCGCCCCATACACCCAAAAATACGCCCCCAGCCCATCGGCAATAACCTGCGCCTGGTCAACATTCCCACTACGCGCCCAAAACCGCTCCACCTCCTGCAACGCAATCAAATCGGCGCCGGCGATTTCATCGCAAATACGCCCAAGGTCAGTTTCCCCATCCTTGCCCTCGCCGTAGCGAATGTTGTAGGTGAGGAATTTCATTTCACTTCGCCGGCGCGTTTGTCGTCGACCACGGTCACCCGGTTCATGCAACGGTATGCGGGGGCGTAATCGGCGACTGCGTAGTGCTGGCTGGCGCGGTTGTCCCACATCGCCACGGCGCCCTCCGACCAACGAAAACGAACTTGGAACTCGGGACGGTTGGCGTGGTTATAGAGATAGTGCAGCAGGCGGTCGCTGTCGGTGGTGGACAGGCCAACGATGTGGCGCGTGAACGATTGGTTGACATAGAGTAGGGACCGGCCGGTCACCGGATGGCGCGCAACCACCTTGTGAACCGCCGAGCCGGTCTGGGCGAGCGCCTCGTTCATCGCCTCGACATCGTTGTCCCGACCGAGCGCGGCGTTGCGAAACGAGCCCATGTCGTGCACCGCATACAGCGGCTCAATCTGCGTGCGCACGGTAGCCGGTAACGCCTCATAAGCGGCATACATGCTCGCCCACAACGTATCGCCGCCCGCCTCCGGAATAGTGATGGCGTGCAAAATCGAAGCGAACGGCGGCTTGCGGCGGAAGGTCAGGTCGGCGTGCCATTCATTGGTGTCGGCGGGACGGTCGCCATCGTTTTCCAGTTTGACGACCTCTGCAAACCCCTCAACCGGCGGATAAACCGGATGCGGCCGATCCAGCGTCCCAAACGCCTCCCCCAACCGCACCAGCGCCCCCGGCGCCAACTTCTGCCCGCGAAAAAATATAACCAAATGCGCCAACAACGCCCGGTAAATCTCCTCAACAACCCCCGCCCCCAAAGGCGCCCCCAAATCCACCCCGCGAATCTCAGCGCCGATGGCGGGGGTCAGGGGGGTGATTTTCAGGGGCATTGTGTTTGGGTTGCGGGTGGGTTGTTGCGTGACTGATTTACGCCGGACACCCGGCATTCTATACCACTTCCACACGCGCCCAGTGCGCCGGCTGTCTTTCGGTTGGCGGCTAATCCACCAAGCGGATAATTTCTTTGTCCGCAGAAAAATCCCGCAGAGTTTGCGCGAGGCCGCCGTCTTTTGTTGCGTGGCCGATGACGATGCGGTCGGCGACCGTGAGCATGAAGGCGTTGCGTTGGCGGGCGGTTTCGGCGGTGATGCGCGTGACCGATGCGGGAAAGGGGCTTGCAATCAAAAGGCGTTCTTGTTGCAACGCGCAACGCATGGCCGCAGAGTGGCGCTTCGGCAAACCACGCGCGGCGGCAAGGATGAGCGGCTGCTCCCCCGCAATCAAAATGTCCAACACATCACGCTCAAGTGCGGAATGAAACCCGGAAATCACGCATTCCCCGTTTTCGCGCATCTCCTTCGCCCAATCATAAATACGCAAAACCGCCGCCGCCGGATAATCGCGCGAGCATAGGAAGGCGGTTTTGGGGCGGGCGATAATTTCGGTGTTGCCGAGGGTGGCAACGGCGCCGGTCCAGGGCGGGATTTGCAACAAAGCCATTATTGTTGCAAGTGTGCCACGATATCGTTGCATCTGCTACACTTTGTTGACACACGAGGTCAGACCATGAATCCAGACAGCAGTCCTTTCACTCCCGGTCAACCGGTCAGCGCAGAGTTTTTCACCGGGCGTAGGAAGCAGGTTGAAGAGTTGCTCACGATGGTTCGCATGGCGCGAAAAAAAGGGCTTCAAGTCGGCTGGATTTCGGGTGAGCGGGGAATGGGCAAAAGCTCACTCGCTTCGTTTATTGGTTATCTGGCACAGCGCGATGAAAAGGCCGTTGTCGCCCACGTGCATCTTGGGGGTGTTAAGGATTTGGAAGGGTTGGTGAGAGAAACCCACCTGCAACTTCTCAAAGACAACGAAGGAAAAACCTGGGGAGCAGGGCTTTGGAGCGCGTTCGAAGAGCGTGTTGAACAAGTGGGTCTATTCGGTACGGAAATTAAGCTAAAAGCCACTCAAGACGAGTTGTCCGCTACGGCAAGCAGTTTTTCCGATTCGCTTGGCCACATCCTTAAAAATGCGGCCAAGGACCGGAAGGTCATGGTGTTGATTTTTGATGACATCAACGGCTTGGCGGACAACCCTGATTTCGCCCATTGGCTCAAAAGCATGGTGGACAGTGAGGCGACGAGTAGAAGGGACAATCGCGTCTGCTTGATTTTCGCCGGACTGGAGGAGCGCCGCCGGCAAATGGAAAAAATAAACCCCTCGGTGATAAGGATTTTTCGACCTCTGATTGATATTCAGCCGTGGACGCCGGAGGAAAGTATGGTTTTTTTCAAAAGCTCTTTCGCAAAGGGCAGCTGTGTGGTCGAGCAAGATAAGCTTGAAGAACTTTCCGAGTATTCAGGCGGACTACCCATCATAGCCCACGAGCTCGGCCACGCCATCTGGGAGGTTTTAGAGAATAAAAAAATCACTGATATGGATGTGACTTCGGGCGTAAACTCGGCGGCCAAGCGCATCGGTGGTCGCTTTCTAAAACACAACGTAATTCAGGCGTTGCAGAGCGAACATTACCGTTCCATTTTGGGGAAAATCACGCAAGGCACGCACTTTCTTGATATTGAATTCTCCAAAGCGCAACTGCGTGATTTGCCACTCACTGCCGATGAAAAGAAAAAATTAGATAACTTCCTGAATCGTATGCGCAAGTTGGGTGCGATTGTGTCAGTAGGAGATGGCCGACGTGGTGTTTATCGATTCGCGACTTACCTGCACAGGCTGTATTTTTTCCTGGAGACATCAACTGCCACCAATGGGGGACATGGCAGGAATACGTAATTGCTGATTGGGTAAAGCGGCTTTCGGCTAACCTGTGGGAATACCGAGAGGCGTATGCGCCGGGGCACTTTCAAGCGCTTTCTCTCGCACCGATCTGCCTTGTTTGCCTTGTTCGCGCTCCCATTCGAGGGCGGCATCGCGTGTAGTGCGGAAACCTACCTGCTTGATATGCCCTTTGCCCCAGCCGTGCTTTTTTTTGTGCTCGGCCTCGCGACGGTCAAGGTCATAGGTGATTCCCGCATGGACAATTTTGCTGCCTTTCTTGAAATAGTATTTGTAGGTGTCTCTGTCGGTTGGCATTTTTGTTCTCCACAAGAGAATTCGTTAAAGAATTTGTGTTGTCAGTTCTATATTTTTGGGTTTTGGGAGATGATGTAGTTCACAAAAGCAGAGCAGATAACCAGCATAAATCGCGCGGTGGCCTGGTTTATTTCAAAGTGTTTGTCAGAGGTGCCACCGTGCCGGACGCTATCGGCATCACTTGTGAAACCGTAAAGTTGATTCAAGCCGCTTGCAAAAGCAGGGTGAAAATTGAGATTCCGTGTAAGTTGGCCAAGGGTTGCTTTTTTATTACCGGTGACTTCTCTTGCAATCGATTCCACCGCACTGATGGATTCCTTGATGCTGTTTTTGTCATCAGGGTTTTTATAATCGCCTAAAAATTTTTGAGATTTCAGCAAGTGCTTATTAGCCGAATTAAATTTTGTGTTGCTGGCTTTATCGACTTCTTGTTGTTCTATTTCTGAAAATCGTGGAACAAATTGATTATCGACAATTTTGTATCCAACCCTTGTTTTCTCCATAGCCTCGTTAATTGAGTAAGTTAGAGACTCCGCTCTTTGTTTATTGTAGATGGCATTTAGCTCGCCCCATTCATAACCCCCGCCACACTTGGAAAGTATGTACTCAATAAACTCGAAAACTCTATACCACGGATCATCATCGACCAGCATTTTCCTAACGAAGTCTCTTCCTTGGTACTCATCGATAGGCTCTAAGCAAAATTCACCCCAAAAATGGTCCCGATATACACAGTCCCATGCGGCATTCCCAGGTCTCGGCCAGTCATAATCAAAAGGTTCCTCATTGAAATTCAAAAAATTGTAAATTTGATTATAAATGGCGTTCCTCGCTCCCTGATTTTCCAGATCGTACCGATACATCTGCTTCGGAACTATTCTCTCCCTCTCGGAAAATGATTCATATTTTTCATTCATTGCTTAAACCCATCCGGTATTTGATGTCGTAGTTGATAATGTAGTCTAGTTCTTTCTCATTCAGCCCATAATGTTTGGCTAGAACAGTATCTATTTTATCTATTATAGTCTTGGATTTGTTTATTTGAAACAATTTCTGCTTAACCACTCCTTTAGTCTTAGAATTTATCATTTTTATTTCTGCATTTTTCTGTATCGAAATCAGATACTCTCGACCTAATTTATTTATTTTTGCTAATGTAGTTTCATCAAAACCGCTGAAACGAAAACCTAAAATCATATAATCTTTGAGATTAAACATATCAAAATGGACTGAATAATACCACCAAAAAAGAGAGCTGCTTAGTAGCGAAACAACTGAAGATCCTGTAACCGTATGGAAAAAACATTTTTTTTCACTTGCGTTGTTTGTTTTAAATGGTCTATCCAAAATAATTTTCCAATACCTACCCCCAGCTGTTCTATAGTATATCGCTTCTTTCGTCTTGTCTGTAGATTTAAAATTGTAAATTGGCGAATTAATGTAGAATTTCTTTAAAATATCTCTTTCTATCATAGATTCATTTATTTTCATCACCGAATCAGTGTTGCTCATCATTTCTGATGTGTGAATGGAATAATTTATGCAAGGAAACAAGGAATTTCTTGCTCTGCTTACCCATCGCCGAATTCCTGTGGTAAACAAGATTGCAGGCTTTTCATATCCACTAGCCAAGAATACAGCCAACCTTTGATCTACATCACCAAAAAGACTGCTTGGTCTTTCATCAAAGAAAGAGAACCAAACTGTTCTATTAATATCGTTAAATTTAGGACTAATAATTTCTTGGAGTTTTTTCATTCTGCGAGTATTCACAGAAGGCAATGGAATAATTAGTCCAATTCTGCTATGTTGACGTATAAAATTTAGGCCTTGCTCAATAAAATGCGAATAAATGTTCCCGCACGATTCGGTTTTATAGTTTATTAATGTGTAAATTTTCCGCGCTTTGCTATACTCCACATAAGGCGGATTCCCAATCACCACATCAAACCCGCCGTCCTCCTCAATAATCCCGTAAAAATCCGTCAACCAATGAAACGGTTGGTGGGACGCCAGCCATTGCCGGTAATCTTTCTTTTTTTGCTTGCCGTATTGCTCGGCAAGATAGTGGTTCATCTCTTCATTCAACTCCCCCAGTTTTACACTCAACTCATCTTTCGCTTGGCGGTAACTATCGCCACCGCTGTCCTGCGCTTGCCGGAATCTTTCGTTGGCTTTTTGAACAAGGGCCGCTTGCTCGCGGATTTCTTGAATCAAACCTTCATCCAACGCCATTCTTTCTTGCCCCGTTTGAGGGTCGATGGCAACTGCTTGTTCAAATTGCGCCATGCTCGCAAACCCCACCAACGAGTTGCCGGCACGGATGTTGAAGTCGATGTCCGGCAACGGCTCCAGGCCGAGGTTGTCTTTGCGTGGGTCATGTTCCGCCACCGCCGCCAGTTTGAGAAACAGGCGCAGTTTGGCGATCTCCGCCGCTTCTTTCATTAAATCCACGCCATACAGATTGTTGAGGATGATGGTTTTGTAAATCCAGTATTTTTCGTTCTGATGACTCTTGATGTCCTCCGAAACCTGGTGGAATCGCGGGTGCTTTTTCGGGCCTTTCCGCACGCCTTGTTTCCGCAATCGCTTGTCTTCTCCGACAAAATCACGCATCCGCTCGATGCAGCATTCATACAGCGGTTCAAGAATGTTCAACGCCGCGAACAAAAACGCACCCGAGCCGCAGGCAGGGTCGAGTACCGTGATACCACGTTTGCTCCGCTGATTTGATTTGAGCTCGTAACCTGCCGTGCCGGCGATGGCTTCATAGAAAGCGGCGATAAAATCCGAGCCTTCGTAATGCCGTAGCGCGTCCGATGCGAAACGCTCAATGTCGAGGTTATAGGTGATTAAATCGTCTATCTCGCAAACTTCGCCGTTCTTGATTTTTTGTTTCAACGCAAAATAACGCTGTCGCCGCGCAATGGTTTCGCGCCATATCTCGGTCGGCAACGCAAACCGTTCTTCCGTGGCGGTGTTCCAGTCTTTGCGCCGCTTGAGCAAGTTCGGGGCTTTTGTGTCGATGCCTTTCTTGATGTTTCCTGGAATTTCCGAGTCGGCAAGGTCGCAACCCTGCTTAACGGCGTCGTAAATGTAGTCATCGGGGTTTTCCCGCAAAAACCGCCAGATGCCGCTTTGCGGGTCGAAGGCGTTTTTGCACTTCTCTTTGGCGCGATGCAACAGAAACGGGATGATGGTGTTGCGCGCGATATAGCCGGTGATGTCCTCCTGCGTGTAATACGCGCCCATGTCGGCGCGGTTGTTGATATATTTCTCGAAGATGTAGCCGATGACATCGGGGTTGATGTCCTTGCCGCTGGCAACCGGGCGGGTGTCCAGATGCCAGTTGTATTGGCCGAAAAATGCAAACAGTTTTTCAAACGCCTCGTCGGGAATTTTAATGTCTTTATTTTCTTTCTCTATTTCGTGGACATCAAAAAGACCGCCGTTCAAATACGGCACCTCTCCAAGTAAATCCCATAGCGCCGGGTCGCGCTTTTTTACCGGCGTTCCAAGCCCTTCGGAAAACAGGCGGCGAAGGAAGTGGCGGTAAAACCGCTCGTTAAATGCATCCTTTCCAAACTGTTCACGAGTTTTTTCGAGGCGGTTTTCAAGGTAGTTTCTATCATCGTCAAGAAATCCCTTTTTCTGAATGAAGTAGATAAACATCAGGCGGTTGAGCATCAGCGCGGCATACCACTCTTTGGTCACCCGCGCGTCGATGCCCTCGATAAATTCCGAAAATGCCGATAGTTCGTTCTGGAATTTGTTGTAAAAACTTTTGGTCACCTTTTCGGCATCCTGCATAAACGCACTACGAACCTTGTCCACCACATCGGTAAGCGCGGTGCTTTCTTCTTCGGAAATATCAAAAAATATGCCGCTCAATTTCTCCACGATTACTTGCGTGTCCTGCTGTTCGTGCCATTCAACCTCAACGGTGCGCATCGGGCGGTTTTGCGGGCGAATGGCCACCGTCCAGCACTGCTTTTCGTGCCCGCAGATGATGAGCAGATGCTCGTAGTGATGTTTCGAGAGTTGTTTGACCAGTTGTCGCTGCTCGCTTTTGCTTGCCGGATACCGCGCGCTGGCGTCGCAGACACAAACGGCGAAGCCGCGCTTTTCGGCGACTCGGTCTATGGTGAATTCGCCTTGCGGTAGCGACAAAACCAACGGCGAGGACGGCAACCCTTCCAAGTCCCAGCCCAGTTGTATAAACAACTCGCGGAAACGCCGCTCACGAATGAGCGAATCCAGTTCTGTCTGGGCGATACGATTGCTCATTTGACCAAACCCATCGAGCAGATAATGTGCGGTTCGGGCGATTGATTCGCGTTGGCTTTGGGTATGGCGCAAAGGTCGTTGTCGGCATACAAACCTTTCACCATGTCCGCCAACTCATCCTCGGTAATGCCTGCGCGCAACTGGCGGCCAAGCCGGTCGCGGGCGGTTTCTTTGAGCGGGTGGTAATAAATCTGGTCGACCGCCCGCTTCAAGTCGGCGGAATCAAAAACCGTTCCGGACTGTTGTTCCAGATAAAGTTTCAATTTGCTGTATACGCGGTGCCGGGGGCTGTTTGTTCCGCCCAGTTGCCCGCCGAGGTCGGCTCGCCCTTCCTTGACATGGCGCACGGCGGCCTCGACCAGTTGATGATGATTGTCCGCCGGTTGCGCGAGCGGCTCGTTCGGCGAACACGCGAGCATGTCCAGTATTTTTGATTGCGACTGTGAAACCACTTCGCCGCTCGCATTCAGTTGCGCAAGAGTGTGCTGGTTGTTGTCGGTTTTGATATAGGCGAGCGCGCCTTGCTCATGGCTGGCGCGCTTGGCGGAATACACGACATCGGGCAACCGTCGTACCTCCTTTTCAAGCGCGGGGTCATCTTTGACCGCCTGCCGCCAAATATCATAGGCGCGGGAAATCAAATCGGTCTCGTCTTCCTGCTCTTCCAGAATCAGGGTTTCTTCATAGACCTGCCGCAGGTTGGTGGTATCGTCTTCAAAAAAGATCTCATCCGAGCCGATGAGGTCGGCGCTTTCTTGAATCCTGTTCTGCAAACGCGCGCGCAGATTGATGATGTCTTCAATGCCATCTTCCGGTAAGAAGCAATAGCATAAAATTTCCCGCGCCTTCTGCCCGATTCGGTCCACCCGGCCAGCGCGTTGCACGAGGCGAATGATTGCCCATGGCAAATCGAAATTGACGACGATATGCGCGTCTTGAAGGTTCTGCCCTTCGCTGAGCGTGTCAGTGGTAATCAGCACGCGCAATTCATCCAGCGTCCCGGCTTGCGTATTGTTGGAAACGGGGCTGAACCGGTTTACGCAGGTGGATATGTCGTCCATGCCGCCAAACGCTTCGGCAATCGGGCCAATACCGCGCTCTTCAAGTTGCCGGTAAAGATAGTCGGCGGTGTCTTTGAACTGCGTGAAAATCAGCAGTTTTTCCGTGGGGTGGGTTTGCCGGCACAGCCGGGCGAGGGCGTCGAGTTTGCGGTCGGCGCCGGCGTCCCAGTGCGGCGCCATTTCCAGGATTTTCAGCAGGGCGCGGCAGTCCGCCAGCAAATCATCCGCCAGGGAGCGCTCGAACAAGCCGGTTTCTATCCATTGAAATTTTTTCCTGGCATCCCCGGTCGGTGAAGACAGCCTTGCGTAGATGTTCCTTCCCGCTTCCAGAAAACGCTCCAGCCCGTCTTGCGCGTCCCACTCCACGGCGAAGATATCGGGCTCGTCTTCCTCCACGGCCTCGTCCACAAGCGAACTGAATATGTCGCCTATCGGGAACTCGCCGTTTTGCTCCAGCGCGCTCAGATAGACCGCATTGCGAACGATGTATCTTTTGATGGAAAGCAAAAACGCATTGCCGGAACTTTCCAAGCGTTTGAATAAGCCGACTCTGGCAAAGCCAATCAGACGGCTTCCCGCGCGGCTCAGGTTTTTTATGATTTTCTTCTTGTCGTTACTTAATTCCGAGAGAAATTGGGGGGGGGGGCGTTTTGGTATTCGGGCAACAGGTATTGCCCGATGCCGTAACGCGGCAAGGTGAGGTCGTTGATGATGTTGACCACACGCGGCGAATACAACTGCGCATACTGGTCATGGTCGTCGCCTTCGTTCAAAGCGAACATGGCGCATTTGGCTTTTCGGTGTGGGAAATAGAACCGCGTATCGTCATCGAAAGACAAGAAGTGCTGTTGACGCTCAGCATCGTATTCCGCGTAGTTCTTTTTGATGTGGCTACGCGTTCTGCGCACCATGAACAGGCGCATCAATTCACGCCAGTCATCCATGGCGTTGCTATGTTCAAAAGCCGCCAGCGATGTAATCAGGGCGGTCGGATGTTTGCGCTTAAACTCGCCGGCGGAGCCGAGGGAGCGAATGTAGTCCTCCGGTCTGATTCCGAGATCGCTGTCGGCCTCCACGAACAAGCGCAACTGACTGCCGATGTCGGTGAATTGCTTGTTATACGGCGTGGCTGTCAACAGCATGACACGCGATTCGTTTTCACGCAGGTAATCGCGCACTTTCGCATAACGTCTTGACTCACGGTTGCGCAGATTGTGGCTTTCGTCTATGACCACGAAGCGGTAGCGTCGCATCTGATGCAACTTCGGCGCCATGCCGAGTGAAAGCGTCTCTCCGGCGATGTTGTATCTGTACAGGTAATCGTTCCACATTTCCTCCAGTTTCGGCGGGCAGATAATCAAGACATTATCACCGCAGTCTTCCTGAAAAGTTTTTGCGACGGCGCTCGCAACCAGCGTCTTGCCAAGCCCCACCACATCGCCGACGATGACGCCGCCGTGCAGGTGCAAGCGTTGGGCGGCAAGCGAAACCGCCTGCTTCTGGAATTCCAGCATCGTCTTGGCAAAGACGCCCGGCACCTTGAAATCACGCGCGCCTTCGATTGCTTCTTTGGAAAGTTCATACGCGGTTTTGACATAGATGTGGTAAGGCGCAACCGGGCCGCCCGCCCAACTGCGCTCGATGATATCCGCGAGTTCATCGGTGACGTCCAAACACCAGCGGTCTTCCCAGCGCGCATCAAACCAGTCGGCAAGTTTTTCGGCGGCGTCTTTGTCCACAACATCGACGCTCAACTCTCCCTGCCTTTTCATGCCCGACAGCGTCAGGTTGCTACTGCCGACAAAACCGGTGATCGGATTTATTTTGTCTTCGCGGTGGACAAGGTAGAGTTTCGCGTGCAACGGATGCGCGCCGAAGAAACTAACCGCCACTTTTTTATTTCGCAGTTGCGCGGCCAATTTGCGCAAGCCCGCCTCATCCGCCGCGGTCGGTATTCCATAAGTCAGTTGCCGCGCCAACGATTCGGCAAACTCCTTTCTGCGCTCAGCCACTTTTATATTCGTTGTTTCCTCGTGCGTCTGGCTGTAGTAGTTGCGCACGGCGTGCTCGGGCGCGATGCTCATGCCGACAATCAAGCGGCAACACGGAATGTCCTCCCGCCCCGGAAGCGCATCGACCTCATCGGCGATACATCTCCAGCCGCGCAGGTTGAAATAACCCACGCAAATATCGGCGCGCCGGGAATGCGAAGCGGTCAGAGCGTCCTTGAGACCTTGCAGGAGCTCTTTGTCGATGTTGTCGTAGATGGTTGGCATGGCTCAAAAGATTATCCGCCAAAACAGGCATGCGTGCGGCAAGCGCGAATATACTGCTTTCACCGCCTAAACGCTTGCCTATCTTTAGCCCGCATCCCCAACCGCCTCACCGCGCCCCGTCATTCCACAGCCCAGCCCGACGCATAAAAACATCAGTGTCTTCCAACCACTCCGCATACCCGATGCGGCGGTGGTTGGTTAGGTGGTTGATTTTTTTGTTGAGGCAGGCGATGAGGGTGGTGTCTTTGGTGGCGAGGGCGAAGCCGGCGGATTCGGGTTGGGGGGCTAGGGCGGTGACGGTGAAGGCGGCGGCGGAGGCGTGGGCGGCGTTGCGGTTGCCGATTTCGCCGCGGGCGATTGCGTCTATGTGGCCCTCGTCGAGCGCGGCGAGCAGTTCCGCTTCGCCGGCTTGGTCGCCGAGATAGACGACTTGCGGCTGGTCGTTGGACGGGGGGTGCAGGTGGCGGCGACCGGCGAGGTTGGGGGATTCGGCGGCGGCGGTGATGAAGTAGTCGGCGCCGCCATCGGCGGTTAGCGCGCCGCGCGGCGTGTCCACGCGCACGCCGGCTTTCAGCACGCCGCCGGCATCGGCGAGCCCGGTCAGTTGCAGCAGGCGGGCTTCCCCAGTGGTGCCGGCGAGCGCGCCGACTCGCACTTCGCCGGTCAGGGCGTCGTGGCGGGCGAGGCGTTGTGCGTCTGCCGCGCGCACCAGCAGCGACTGGCGAAAGGCGATGTGTCCGGCGGTGAAGGCGATTATCTTTTCGCCCGCGGCGTTGCGCGTGCGCGAGTCGAGTATGGTGATGCCGCCGCCGACCATGTCGTAGCGCGCGCCGGCGGGGCGCAACCAAATGTCGTCCCACTCGGCAATCGGGCGGCGCACAAAGGACAAGCCCGCGCCCGGCATCGCCTCAAGCGCGCTCAACAAATCCGCTTCATAGCCGAGGTGGGTGTTGAAACCGTCGGAGGCCGGGTCCGAGTCAGCGCTGTGACTGAGCGGCGCAAAGAATGCGTAAAAGCCGAATTGGATGTCGCGTGCGCCGGTGGTGCAGGCTTGCGGCGATGACGACTCCGCCCACGCGGATTGGCACAACAGTAGCGCGCCGATTAGCGCGGTTGCGATGGTGGCGGCGGGGGGAAGGGGGTGGGGTGGGTGCATGGCGTGTTCTTTTTGGTTGGGTGATGTGGTGGGGGGAAGAAATTATAGGGGGTTATCAAGCGAAGTTGATAAACAAAAACAACTCCTCGTCATTCTCGAACGATAGAAAAATAGGGAGCCGGTAGGCGACCATATTTTTCATCGCCTTCGGGAATCTCGTCCCGTTTGGCGTGGGCTTAAACAAAGCGGGCGAAGCAGGCGGCGAGTAAGCCGCCATTCCTGCAGTCTTTTGAGCGGGAATCCGCGTCTTATGTCGGTGGCGTTGAAACTAAGACGTATGGATTCCGGATACGAGAAAAATATAGTCGCTGCGCTCCTTACCCCGTGTCGGGGCACGGGGCATGCTTTTCATCGTTCCGGAATGGCGGTGTTGGGGGTTCGGAAAGGGTGGGTGGCGGGGTTGGGGCTTTGGCGGACTGAGTGCGTGTATTGGGAGATTCCCGAGGACGCAAGTGTCCGTAAGCCGCCGCTTAAAAGAAAAAGCGCGGCGGCAACGGACACTAACGCTCGAAATGACGAGGTTTTGGAATGACGACGTTGTTGTGAATGACGAGGTTTTGTTTTTGTTGGGGTTGTTGGGTGTTCTTGTCGACTTTGCTTGACATCTCCCTTTTTTATCGTCCGCCACTTTTGCGTCACCGCCACATCACCCCCAACCCGCTTGAATACCGCGCTTAAAACCCCACTTCACACCCCATGCGTTTGGACAAATTAACCGCGAAATTTCAACTGGCGCTCGCCGATGCGCAGAGTTTGGCGGTCGGGCGGGGGCATCAGTTTATTGAGCCGGCGCATCTGATGTTGGCGATGCTTGAGCAGGAGGGCGGTGGGGTGCGGCATTTGCTTGCGCTTGGCGATGTCAATGTCAATCGCTTGCGCTCCGACCTCGGCGAGGCGTTGGACCGGTTGCCGCAGGTGGAGGGTAGCCACGGCGATATTCACCTTTCCAACGACCTCGGCAAGTTGCTCAATGTCGCCGACAAACTGGCGCAGGAGCGCAACGACCGGTATGTCGCCAGCGAGTTGTTCGTGCTCGCCGCGCTCGATGACAAGCGCGGTTTGGGGGCGATTTTGCGCAACGCCGGGGCGTCTAAAAACGGCATTGAAAAAGCCATCGAGTCGATGCGCGGCGGGCAGAGCGTGGACGACCCCAACGCCGAAGAGCAGCGTCAGGCGCTGGAAAAATACACCATCGACATCACCGCGCGCGCCGAGCAGGGAAAACTCGACCCGGTGATTGGGCGCGACGATGAAATCCGCCGCTCGATTCAAGTCTTGCAGCGGCGCACCAAAAACAACCCGGTGTTGATCGGCCAGCCGGGGGTCGGCAAGACCGCCATCATCGAGGGGCTGGCGCAGCGCATCGTCAACGGGGAAGTGCCCGATGGCATCAAAAACAAACGCGTGCTGTCGCTGGATTTGGGCGCGCTGCTCGCCGGCGCCAAATACCGCGGCGAGTTTGAGGAGCGCTTGAAGGCGGTGCTGACCGACCTCGCCAAGCAGGAAGGGCGCATCATCCTGTTCATCGATGAACTGCACACCATGGTCGGCGCCGGCGCCGCCGAGGGCGCGATGGACGCCGGCAACATGCTCAAACCGGCGCTCGCGCGCGGCGAGTTGCACTGCGTCGGCGCGACCACGCTGGACGAATACCGCAAACACATCGAGAAAGACGCGGCGCTCGAGCGGCGCTTCCAGAAGGTGCTGGTGAACGAGCCGTCCGTGGAAGACGCCATCGCCATCCTGCGCGGGTTGAAGGAGCGCTACGAAGTGCATCACGGCGTGGACATCACCGACCCCGCCATCGTCGCCGCCGCGACCTTGTCGCACCGCTACATCACCGACCGCAACCTGCCCGACAAAGCCATCGACTTGGTGGACGAAGCGGCCAGCCGCATCCGCATGGAAATCGATTCCAAGCCGGAAGCGATGGACCGCCTTGAGCGCCGTTTGATTCAGTTGAAGATTGAAAGCGAAGCGCTCAAGAAGGAAAGCGACGACGCCTCGGCTAAACGCCTCGCCGACCTGCAAACCCAAATCGAGCAGTTGGAGCGCGAATACGCCGACCTCGAGGAAATCTGGAACGCGGAGAAGTCCGCCGTGCAGGGCAGCCAGCACGTCAAGGAAGAACTCGAGCGCGTGCGCACCGAACTGGAAGCGGCGCGCCGCGCCGGCGACCTCGCGCGGATGTCGGAATTGCAATACGGCAAAATCCCCGAACTGGAAAAGCAATTGGAGGCCGCCAGCCGCGCCGAGCACCGCGAAATGAAGTTGTTGCGCAACCGCGTCAACCCGGATGAAATCGCCGAAGTGGTGTCCAGTTGGACCGGCATACCCGTGGCGAAAATGCTCGAAGGCGAAAAGGAAAAACTGTTGCGGATGGAGCATAACCTGCACCGCCGCGTCATCGGCCAGGACGAAGCGGTCACCGCGGTCGCCAACGCCATCCGGCGTTCGCGCGCCGGGCTGTCGGACCCCAACCGACCGTATGGCTCGTTCCTGTTCCTCGGTCCCACCGGCGTCGGCAAGACCGAGTTGAGCAAGGCGGTGGCGGAATTTTTGTTCGATTCGGAGCAAGCGATGCTCCGCATCGACATGTCCGAGTTCATGGAAAAACACTCGGTGGCGAGATTGATTGGCGCGCCGCCGGGCTATGTCGGCTACGAAGAAGGCGGCTACCTGACCGAAGCGGTGCGCCGCCGCCCCTACTCGGTCATCCTGCTGGACGAGGTGGAAAAAGCGCACGCCGATGTGTTCAACGTGCTGCTGCAAGTGTTGGACGATGGCCGCCTGACCGACGGCCAGGGGCGCACCGTGGATTTTCGCAACACGGTCATCATCATGACCTCCAACCTCGGCTCGCAAATCATTCAGGATATGAGCGGCAAGGACGGCTTTGATGCGATGAAAGCCGTGGTGCTGGAAGTGGTCGGCAACCATTTCCGCCCGGAATTCATCAACCGCATCGACGACCTGGTGGTGTTCCGCCCGCTGGAGAAAGACCAACTCACGGCAATCGCAAAAATCCAACTGGACTACCTGCGCCAACGCCTGGCACAACGCGACATCGCCCTGGAAATCACCCCCGAAGCCCTCGCCAAACTCGCCGAAGCCGGCTTCGACCCAGTCTTCGGCGCCCGCCCCCTAAAACGCACAATCCAAACCCAACTAGAAAACCCCCTCGCGCGCAGCATTCTGGAAGGCGGGTTTTTGCCGGGGGGGACGGTTAAGGTGTCGTATGCTGATGGCGAGTTTGTTTTTGTTGATGCGCCGGGGTAAAGGCGGTAGTTCTTGAGCGTTAGTGGCTGTTGTCGCCGCGCTTTTCCGCCGAAGCCATCGCCGCCATTCTGGAACGTAGAAAAGCATGTCCCGGGCTCCGACTCGGGATAAGGAGCGTAGCGACTATATTTTTCTTGTATCCGGAATCCATGTGTCTTTGGTTTCAACGCCACCGACAAAAGACATGGATTCCCGCTCAAAAGATTGCGGGAATGGCGTTGTTTGGGCTCAGCGCCAGTCTTAGGGAGATTCCCGAGGTCGTAAGTGTCCGTTTGCCGCCGCTAAAAGAAGAAGCGCGGCGGCAAACGGACACTAACGCTCGAGAGACGAGTACTTGGGAGAATGACGAGTGGTTACGAGTAGTTGCCAGTGGGTCAGGTTATGACCTACCCCAGCCGGTTTAATGCCGCTTGACTTCCGCACCATCGCGGCAGGCTCAACTGCATAAGGAGACGACCATGAATCAATTCGCACACCACTTGCAACACACCGCCATCGGCGACCCCATCGCTTCCGGCAACCTTGTTATGTTTCCGTTATACCGTGACGAGCCGCATCCAAACGGCGGCGGCCCAGCCCAATACGCCGACCCGCTGTGCTTTGACGATGCGTTGGAGAAGGAGTGGGTGAGTGTTACCGAGGTGGATGAGGATGGTAGCGTGCCGACCTTGCTGCTCGACAACCGCGCCGCGCAGCCGGTGTTTTTGTTGGATGGCGAGCAACTGATTGGCGCCATGCAGAACCGCACCGTGAACTTGTCGCTGCTGATTGCCGCCGGCGCCAAGACGGAGATTCCGGTGTCGTGCGTGGAGGCCGGGCGGTGGAGTCGAAGCCGGAACAGCCGGGGGTTTCGCGGCTCGCGCTTTATGCACTTCAGCCGCGGGCGGCGCGACAAGATGGCGCAGGTGAACGCCAACTTGCGCGAGCGCCGCTCGCGCCGCGCCGACCAGGGGCAGGTGTGGAACCGCATCGACGAAAAGCGCGCCGCCTTCGCCGCCGAGGCACCGACCGCGGCGATGGACGACATTTACGCGCACGCCGCGCCGCGCCTCGGCGACTACGAACGCGACCTGAAACCGTCGCCGAAGCAAGTCGGCGCGGTGTTCGCCATCGACGGCAAGGTGAGCGGCTTTGACCTGTTCGCCGACGCCGGGCACTGCGCGAAATACTTCCCCAAACTGGTCGGCAGTTACGCGCTGGATGCGCTGGAAACCGCCGACGGCGTTGCCGATGAAAGCGGGGGCGGAGACGAGCGCGGGACGCCGGCGCGCGAGCAAGTGCGCGTGTTTCTGGCGCGCTTTGACGGCGCCAGCGAAGCGGTGCACGACGCCATCGGCCTCGGCCAGGATGTGCGCGTGGAGACCGAAGAAGTGATTGGCGCGGGTCTCGTGTGGGAGGACGCGTGCGTCCATCTGGCGGGGTTTGTCAAAGAAGCCTGAGACGGCGGGCGGTGGCGGGCTAACGGCTCATTCGGCGGACGGTTTGAACATGATGTCGCCGAACCAGGCGAGCGCTGATTCGTGCGTGTTGTCGGTGTCCGTCATGACCGCCACGCCGGAAATCATCGGCGGCTCCTTGCCGAACGCGGCTTTGTAGTCTTGGTAAATGTTGCGCGACTCGGTCAGCCATTGCCCGGTTTTTTCCGCCCCGCTTTGCACGACAATCATCTGCACCCGGCGGGTGTAAGGGTTGGCGACGCGCGTGCCGACCGGGCTCTTGTTCGCCCAAATATAGTTGATTGCGCCGCTCGGGGGATACTGGCCATAGAGCAAGCGCGCCGCGTTGTATTTGGCTTTCTCAAAAAACCCGGCTTTGCCGGCGTCGTAGGCGAAGGTGATATACAGCCGCGCCGCATAGTCGTCGCCGGATTTTTTCGTCACGTCGCCGTTTGCCAACACGTTGGCGACCTTCCAGCGCCATTCCACGACAGGGTATTGCGCCGGGTCGATGGCGACTTCGCGCGTCAAGCCCGAGGCGGCGTCGCGGCTTTCGGCTTGCAACACCACGCCGCCGTGGTCTTCCACCAGCGAATACACGGTCGGTTTCTCGACCTTCTTAAAGGTCAGGGGTTTCCAGGGCGGCGGGTAGGGACCGCCGGCGGTCGCGCTGGAAAATTGCCCGACTTGAAGTACGGCGGTTGAGTCTGCGGACGCGCCGGTCATCGCCACGATGCCGGCGATGGCGATGGCGAAACACCCCGCCCGACTCACGACAACCGCCCGCCCGCACCCACTTCCGCCGCGATGCATCAAACGGCGCCGGCGATGCGCTGGTGCAGTTGGTCTCAGCCGCCCGGCGGAACGCAGGTAGTCAGACTGCAAGATGCAAAGCCTTCGACAGGTGGAGCCGATTCAACGCCCGCGCCAGACGTCTCTCATCCCAGGCGGCATCCTGCTCCTGCAGTTCGGCGAGAATCTCAAAACCCGTGCGGCGCCCGTCGAGGCGCACAACCCACTTGGGGTCGGGACCGACATCTCCGGGGAGCAGGCGCGTTTCCACGGCGGGGCGCTGCGCAGCGGCGAGTGGCGACGGCGTGCGTATGCGCAAAATCTCGCGGGCCGAAGACTCCGGCAGCATCGACACCGGCGCAATGAACTCCGCGTCGAGCGCGGCGAACTGCGGACGCAACTCCAGCACCGAGTGAAAGCCGGGCGCTTTGCGGACCAGATAATCCTCCATCACTACAGCGTCGAGGTCGGTGTAAAGCAAACACCACAGCGCATCGGCGGGAGCCTCCACGATGGGTCCGCCCATCACATTGAAAGATGTGTTCAGCAAAATCGGCACGCCGGTGTGCGACTCGAAAGCCCGTAACAACTCGAAAAAGCGCCCGTTCTGCGAGCCGACCGTCTGCACGCGGCCGGTGTTATCGATATGCGCCACGGCCGGAACCCGCGCGCCCATGCCATCCCGAAAATGCAACACACGCAACATGAAAGGGCTCTCGTCGAAGTCCGAGGGAATTTCGAACCAGTGCCGCACCTCGCTTTGCAGCACGGCTGGCGCGAAAGGACGGAATTCCTCTCGAAACTTGACGCGGCTGTTCAATACATCTTTGCCGTCGGAGCGGCGAGGATCGCAGAGAATGCTGCGCTGGCCCAGCGCTCGCGGCCCGAACTCTGAGCCACCGGTGAACCAGCCGAGAATGCTTCCTTCGGCCAGCGCTGTTGCCGCCACAGTCGGCGCCGATGCAATGCGCTCCGCTACGACGCAGGGCGTCTTCGCAATGGCGAGTTCGATTTCCTCCGCCGTGTAGTTGCGCCCGAAAGAATCGACGCGCAACCGGCGCGGGGAAAAGCGAGTCACCTTTCGCTCCTGATTTTGGGGGGGGGGGGGGGGGGGGGGGGGGGGAAGGGGAAGGGTTGCCGACGAGGCTACGCAGGCCAAGGAAGGCGGCACCCAGCGCAAGACCGGCATCGTTGGCGGGAGGCGGAATGAAGACCTCCGCAAAGCCGCTCTCCCGGACAATGCGCTCGTTGGCAACACTGTTCAGCGCCAAACCGCCGGCGTAACACAGGTGGCTACAGCCGGAGAGTTGCCGCGCACGTTGCGCGAGGTAGAGCAGCGCTTCTTCCAGCGCGGCCTGCACCGAGGCGGCGAAATTCTCGCATTCCCGGCGGCGGGCGGGCCACGGTTCGCCTTCCAGGCAACGCTCCAACACCTCGCCATCGAAGCAAAACTCGCCGCTGCCGCTGATGCTGAAGAACGCTTCGTGCGGAATGCGAGGCTCGCCATAGGACGCCAGCCCCATCAGCTTGCCGGGCAAATCCAAGGCCCCAAGCAGGCGCGCATGGGCGGCACCGCGCAGAATGTCGCGCGACACCACGCCGCCGAGCAGAATGCCGCGCGACACCCATTGATACATACTGCCAAGGCTTTGAACCAGGGGCAACCCTACGGGAAACTGTTGCATGCGCTCCAGAGAGGCGCTGCTTGAATCGCCGTAGTGCTTTTCGAGCGTTTCGTGCGAATGGCGGTTGAAGCGGTAGATGCTGATAATCTCGTTGTAAGACCAAGGCGCCTTGGAAACGGGCGGCGAGTCCGGCTTGCGGGCAAACTTGAGATTCACACAGGAATCCCGCTCCCTCGCGCTGCCGAAATTATCACCCATCCCATCCACCACCAGCACGGCGGCTTCGTCCATGCCGGAAAGCGCAAAGGCGCTCATGGCGTGTTGCAGGTGATGGGGAAAACTGAGCAGGGGAACGCCGGGAATGTTCCCGATGCCGCCGCACAGCAAATCCAAATCTCCCGGCTGCAAACCGGCATAATCGAGGCAATACCAGAATGCCTGGCTGCCTTCGGGCTGCGGCGAGGCGAGGTTCGCGTGCTTGCGCCCCAACAATCGCTCTTCCTGAATCGCCACGGCGATTTCGCCGCCATGCAACAAGCAGAACGAAGCGTCGTGGGCGCGGTGTCCTCCCATAATCCACGGCTCTGAGTCCGTGCAACGACTCCTTGCCTGCCGCAACAAACGCCGCTGGCGCCTCTTATGCCAGACGCCGTCGGCGCGGCGCCAAAAGCGCGCTAATTTCCGTGGCACGACGCAAGCCCCCGCCCACCCACGTAGCAACACATCAAGCGGCGCCGGCGATGCGTTGATGCAATTCATCCTGCCGCTCGCGCCACGCCAGCGCCGCCGGGTCGAGGTCGCGCGTCGCCGGCGTCTCGCTTTCATAGTGGCGGAACCGGTCTTCGCCGCGCACCAGCAGCGCGCTGTAACCGGGCAGTTTGACTTGGCGCACATGCGGCGCGACATACTGAATGTTGAGCCCGATGCGCCGCTCGGCGCTGCGGTTGGGCGGGGAGGAATGCAGCGTCCAGCCGTGGTGGAACGACGCCTGACCCGGTGCCAACGGGCAATCGACGGCGGCGCGCTCATTAACGTCGTGCACCGTCTGGCTCTGAAACAACACGTTGTGCTCGTCCGCGCTTGAAATGTCGTGCGTCATCTGACCCGCCACATGGCTGCCGGGAATCATCCGCATACAACCGCTTTGCTCATCGGCGCGCGACAACGCCAGCCACACCGACACCTGCTCCTCCCCGTCCAGCCCCCAGTAGGTGAGGTCTTGATGCCAACTGACATGCGCCGGCGCGCGCGCTTCCTTGACGATGTAGGTGGCGTTATACAGCAGAATGTCGGCGCCGATGAGTTGCTCGACGACATCGAGAATCACCGGATGCGTCGCCAGTTCATAGGGCGAGCGCAGGATGGTGTGCATCTTGGCTTTGTAGTGCAGCGGACCGATGCGCTGTTCGGCATCTTCCAGATGGCGGCGGTGTCGCCGCGCTTGCGCCGCGCTGAGGACATCGACCGGCGAGAGAAACCCCTGTCGGTCATACTGGTGTTTGAGGTCGGCGGACATGGCGGCGCTCAGGTCGTGGTGGTGGGGGTGGGATGGTTAAAATCGTAGCACTCGGCGGGATTTAGTCAATGCGTCATCGCGCGTCAGGCGCGCCCGACAAGCGCTTGGCGACGCGGGCAATCGTCAGCCCCTGGACGGTGATGGAGAATATGACGACCACGTAGGTCATCACCAAAAACACATCGCGCTCCGCGCCCGCCGGCAGGGTCAGCGCCAGCGCCACCGAAATGCCGCCCTTCAAGCCGCCCCACACCAGAATCTTGACCGCGTGCGCGCTGAATGTCCTGTTGGCGAGCGCGCGCAACAGCGAAATCGGGATGCCGACGCTGACGAAACGCGCCAGCAAGATGAGCGGAATCGCCAGCAGCCCGGCGGCGAAATACGCGCCTTTCAATTCCAGTATCAGCACTTCCAACCCGATTAGCACGAACAAAACCACGTTGAGAATCTCGTCCAGCAACTCCCAGAAATTGTCGAGGCGTTGCCGGGTGGTGGCGGACATCGCGTGTTGGCGCGCGCGATTGCCAATCAGCAACCCCGCCACCACCACCGCGATGGGACCCGAGGCGTGGAGGGCGTGCGCCAGCGTATAGCCGCCCATCACCAGCGCCAGCGTGAGCAGAATTTCCACCTGATAGTTGTCCACGCTTTTCAACAACCAGAAGCCGAGCATGCCGAGCAGATAGCCGAAGAGCGCGCCGCCGAGCGCTTCAACCGCGAAGATTTCCAGCGCATGCGCGAACAAAGCGGCGCCCGCGGGCGCGCCGGCGGCGGTCTCCGCCTGCCGGATGATGCTGAGTATGACGATGAACACCACCACCCCGACGCCGTCGTTGAACAGCGATTCGCCGGCGATTTTGGTCTCAAGGCTCTTGGCGATGCCCGCCTTTTTCAAGGTCGCCATCACCGCGATCGGGTCGGTCGGGGAGATGAGCGCGCCGAACAGCAAGCAATAAATAAACGGCGCCGGCAAACCGAGCAACGCAAGCAACAAATAAACCAGCGCGCCGACCACAAAGGTGGACAACAACACGCCCGCGGTGGCGAGCAAACCGATGCTCCACTTCCGCCGCGACAGGCTCTCCAAACTGACATGCAACGCCCCGGCAAACAACAAAAAACTCAGCATCCCGTCCATCAACGCCTTGTCAAAATCAACCCCCGCCAGCAAACGCTCCGCATACTCGGGAAGCCCCCCAACCCCCAACCCCCCCAACAAAATCAACCCCCCCGACAACACCAACGCAATCAACATCACCCCAATAGTGGTCGGCAACCCAATAAAGCGAAAATTAAAATAAGAAAACGCCGCCGACAGGGTGAGGATAACGGCGATGAGAGTGGTTAGGTTCATGGGCGGAGTTTAGCAAAGACCGCCCTATTCCGTCATTCTCGAATGATAGAAAAATAAGGAGCGATACAGCCTGTGTAAAAACTCTCCGCATATCGAAAGGGTGGGAAAATATTCCTCAAAATTGCATAAAACAGGGGCGAGATGGGAAACTTATCCCTTTTTATGCGAGTTTTTGCTATGTCGGTGGGAAAATTTTTCATGTGCCGCTTTATTTTTGGAGTTTTTACACTGCCTGGATAGCGACTATATTTTTGTTTGTATCATCCCTGATACAAACCCTTCGGGCTACGCGAAAATCCGCTCCCGGCGGATTTTTCATCACCTTCGGGAATCTCCCTAAGTCTACCGTGAATTCCAACAAAGCCCGTGCCAGTCTTAGGAAGATTCCCGAGGACGCAAGTGTCCGTAAGCCGCCGCTTAAAAAGAAAAAGCGCGGCGGCAACGGACACTAACGCTCGAATGACGAGTGGGTGGGAATGACGCGTATATTGGCTTTTCGCGTCAGCCAAACAGGCGCGGTGGCGCATGTTACACTGGCGCATTGTATCCGCGTGAGCGTAGCCTGAGCCATTCGAGATGAGCGAACACCCCCACCCGCACCCTCACTCCCACCCGCCGAACGGAGACGCGGTCATTCGTTGCCGCAACTTGTGGAAGGTTTTCGGTGAGAAGGCGAAGACCGCGCTTGAGGTGGTGCGCGCGCGGGGCGTGGATAAGCAGCAAATTTTGGAGGAGTATGGTTGCGTGCTCGGTGTGGTGGATGCGTCCTTTGAGGTCGCCGAAGGCGAGATTTTTTGCATCATGGGGTTGTCCGGCTCCGGCAAGTCCACCTTGATTCGCCACATTAACCGGTTGGTTGAGCCGACCGCGGGGGATGTGTTTATCGACGGCGCGAATATCGGCGAGATGTCCGCCGGTGCGTTGCGGAAACTGCGCTCGCATCGCATCGGCATGGTCTTCCAAAACATGGCGCTCCTGCCGCACCGCACCGCGTGGGAGAACGTTGCGCTGGCGTTGGAAATCCGCAACACCAACAAAGCGCAACGTATGGAGGTGGCGGAGCGCACGCTGGCGGCGGTCAATCTGTCCGGTTGGGAAGAGGCGTATCCCGACGAGTTGTCCGGCGGCATGCAACAGCGCGTCGGGCTGGCGCGCGCGCTCGCCGCCGACCCGCATATTCTGCTGATGGACGAGCCGTTTTCGGCGTTGGACCCGCTGATTCGCCGCCAGTTGCAAGACCAGTTTCTGGAACTGTCGCGGCGCATGCACAAGACCACCGTTTTTATCACGCACGATTTGGACGAGGCAATTCGCATCGGCAACCGCATCGCGATTATGAAGGACGGGGCGCTGGTGCAGACCGGCACGCCCGAAGAAATCGTTGCCTCGCCGGTTGACGATTACGTCGCCGACTTTGTCGCCGGCATCTCCAAGTTGCACCTCATCACCGCCGGGCGCATTATGGAGGCGGTTGACGGCGCCGGCGATATCGCGCACTACCCGAGCGCGCCGCCATCGGCGGACTTGAACGAGTTGGTCAATCTGTCCATCGACAGCGATCATCCCATCGTCATCAAGACCGAACAAAAGGTGGTCGGGATGGTTACTAAGAAAGCGTTGTTGCGCGGCATTCAGGGGCGCTTTGACGACGAGGCGGCGCCGCCCGCTCGCGCGTCGTAACCGCGGCAGTTATTATGTCCGAAGCCAGCCAGTCGTTTGATTTTCTCAACCCGTTTGACTCGGTCAGTTTTCCGATTGAAGACTGGGCGGACGGGGTCAAGCAGTGGTCGTTTGAGAACCGCGAATTGTTTCGTCCGATGCGCGAGCCGCTCGACTGGATGATTAACAATATAGAGGCGGTGCTGCAAAACACGCCGCAAACCATCGTGCTGCTGGTCATAGGGTTATTCGCGTGGCAGGCGGCGGGCTGGCGGGTCGGCGGCGGCGTGGTCGGCGTGCTGGCGGCCATGGGCGTGATGTCCGAGCGCGCGTGGAGTCTCGGCATGACCACGCTCGCCATCGTCGTCTCCGCCGTGATGGTGTGCGTCATCATCGGCTTTCCGCTCGGCATTTTGACCGGCAAGAGCGACAAGTGCGAAGCCGTCCTGCGCCCGGTGTTGGACACCATGCAGACGATTCCGGCGTTCGTCTATTTGATTCCGGTCGTGCTATTGCTCGGCATCGGCAACGTGCCGGGCGTGGTCGTCACGGTGATTTTCGCGGTGCCGCCGCTGATTCGCCTGACCTCGCTCGGTATTCGGCAAGTCAGCCCGCATGTCATCGAGGCGATGCGCGCGTTCGGCGCCACGCCGCGGCAGATTTTGTTCAAGACCGAAATTCCGCTGGCGATACCGACCATCATGGCGGGGCTCAATCAGACCATCCTGCTGTCGCTTTCCATGGTGGTCATCGCGTCCATGATTGCGGTCAAGGGGTTCGGCAACGAAGTGTTGCGCGCGATGGGCAGGCTGGATGCGGGCAAGGCGATTGTCGGCGGTTTTGGCATTGTTATACTCGCCATTGTGCTGGACCGAATTACCCAGGGTCTCGGCCGCCCGCCCCGGCAGCGCGGCAGCCGGCACTGGTATCAACAGGGACCCATCGGGCTGCTGCTACGATTGTTGCGCTCGGCCCGGCAAGGGCGCGCGCGTACGCCTGAGCCCGCACCCGCGCGTTCAACAGACAGTGAATAACCGTTTTTACCATCATCCACAACCAGAGGTACTCATCATGAAACCACTTGCAAGAAAACTCTATGGCGGCTTAATCGCGGCGGCGTTGCTCGCTTTACCGGCGCTCGCCGCGGCCCAGAACATGCCCGGCAAGGGCGTGACCATTCGCCCGGCGGAAGGCACCAATATCGAGGAGAAATTTCAGCACCGCATCGTATACCGCGCGCTGGAAGAACTCGGCTACCGGGTCGCCGAACCGCAGGAAGTGGAATATCAAACCATGCACCTGGCGGTCGGCGCCGGCGACGGTGATTTCAGCGCGGTCCACTGGAACCCGTTGCACCAAGCGTTCTACGATGAATCCGGCGGCGGCAAATCGTTGCTTCGAGTCGGCTCGCTGATTGAAGGCGCGTTGCAGGGCTACCTCGTGGACAAAGCGAGTTACCAAGCCGGCGTCACCAACCTCGGCGACCTGAAAAAGCCCGATGTCGCCAAGCGGTTTGACACCGACGGCGACGGCAAAGCCGACCTCGCCGGCTGCGTGCCGGGCTGGGGTTGCGAGCGGGTCATCGAGCATCAACTCACCGAATACGGCTTGCGCGACACGGTCAACCACAACCAGGGCGCCTACGCCGCCATCATCGCCGACACTCTGGCGCGCCACCATCAGGGGCAACCGATCGTGTATTACACCTGGACGCCGTATTGGGTCAGTGGCGTGCTGGTGCCGGGCGACAACGTGGAGTGGCTCGAAGTGCCGTATTCATCGCTGCCCGACAACCGCACCGACAACACCCTGTTCAACGGCAAGAACCTGGGCTTCGCCGTGAACAGTTTGCAGGTGATTGCCAACGCCGATTTTCTGGCGAAAAACCCGGCGGCGGCGAAGTTGTTTGAGTTGATGAAAATAGACATCAACGACGTCTCCGCGCAAAACAACAAAATGCGAGACGGCGAAGATTCAGACAACGACATCAACCGCCACGTCAACGCCTGGATAACCGCCAACCAAGCACAGTTCGATGCTTGGGTGGAGACGGCTCGGGGAGTGAATTAGTCGCTATTGTTTGGGGGTGGCGGGTGTTGGGGTTGGACGACAGGAAAGTAACCAACTAACAAGCCCGCCACTTCGTCTCGAGCGTTAGTGACCGTTGCCGCCGCGCTTTTTCTTTTTAAGCGGCGGCTTACGGACACTTGCGTCCTCGGGAATCTCCCTAAGGTTGGCACAGGCTTTGTTGGAATTCACGGTAGCTTTAGGGAGATTGCGCGTGTCGTCCCTGATACGCGCCCTTCGGGCTACGCGAAAATCCGCTCCCGGCGGATTTTTCCCGAATCGAAGAAAATATGGTCGCCTGTCGGCTCCCTATTTTCTACCGCTCGAGAATGACGGGTAGTTGGGATTTTCGCGTCAGCCCGAAGGGTGCGCCTACTCCCGCTCGCTTTGCTCAAACCCACACCCCCACACGCGATATTTGCTACCATTGAACCAAAACCGCCACGCCCCTCACAATGCCCGCCACCGCCGAGTCGATAACCCAACCCAGCCGCGCCTGCAATAACGACGCTAACCCTGTGCACACGAAACGCAGAGGCGAAGTAAAGAAATGACCGGGCGAGCGATGTTAGATGCGGCGCACGGCGCCTTCCCGTGGCGTGATTATTTGGCGTTGTGTAAGCCCAAGGTGGTGGCGTTGATTTTGTTTACTGCGTTGGTTGGGATGTTTCTCTCGACCGATGGTTGGATGCCGTTTGATGCGTGGTTTTGGGGGTTGGTTGGGATTGGGTTGGCGGCTTCGGCGGGGGCGGCGCTTAACCATTGGGTGGACGAGGAAATCGATGCGCGTATGGCGCGCACGCGCAACCGGCCGTTGCCGCGCGGCAAAATCAGCGCCCGGCAGGCGGTCGTCTTTGCGCTCGCGCTTGCCACGCTGTCGATGGCGGTGCTGCTGGCGTTTGTCAACACCCTGACCGCGGCGCTGACGTTCGCCTCGATGGTCGGCTACGCGGTCATCTATAGCATGTTCCTGAAGCGCTCGACGCCGCAGAATATCGTGCTCGGCGGCGCCGCCGGCGCGGCTCCGCCGGTGCTCGGCTGGACCGCGGTGACCGGCGAAATTCACGCCGAAGCGCTGCTGCTGTTCCTCATCATCTTCGTCTGGACGCCGCCCCATTTCTGGGCGCTGGCAATCAAACGCGTGGACGACTACGCCGAAGCGGGCGTGCCGATGCTGCCGGTGGCATACGGCATCGCCTTCACCAAACTGCATATCCTGCTGTATGCAATCCTGCTGCTGGTGGTGACGATGATGCCGTTCGTGGCGATGATGAGCGGCGTGATTTACCTCGCCGGCGCGCTCGCGCTCGGCATCGGCTTCCTCTATCACGCAATCAAACTCTACCGCGCCGAAGGCGACCAACACGCGATGAAAACCTTCGGCTATTCAATATTCTACCTGAGCGCGCTGTTCGCCTTCTTGCTACTCGACCACTACGCGCGAATTTTCATCCGTGCCTTCATCCTCGACTGAGACGAATGACCCTGCCCCAATCCGACAATGCGACAATGCCGACCACGCCGAGCATGCGGACAAGCCGACCACGGTCACCTTCTTCAGCCTGATACAAAGCGTGTGCGCCGCCGCTTTCGGCGTGCAAAGCGAAGCCAACCGCAAGCGCGATTTTGAAAGCGGCAAATTCTGGCATTTCGTCGTCGCCGGCGTCATTTTCGTGGCGATTTTTATCGGCGTGGTGTGGGGCGCGGTGCAATTTCTGCTGGCGGCATATGCTTGAAAATACCCCGCGGCGCTTTCGCCGCCCGCGCAAATTTGGTATCCTCCGCCGTGCTGTTTGGTGTTAGATTATCCGAGAAGTGTTTCTGCCGGCGAGGGCTACTAATTCAATGAATCGACAACAACGGGCCGGGCGCGCATTGGCGGGCGCTCTGATTGCGCTGCTCTCAATGCCGTTGCCGGCGTGGGCCGACTGGGAAGTCAACCTGCCGCGCGGCGTCTCCGAGATTAGCCGCGAAGTCTATGATATGCACATGATGGTGTTGTATATCTGCGCCGTGATTGGCGTGCTGGTATTCGGCGCGATGTTCATCAGCATTCTGAAACACCGCAAGTCGCGCGGCGTGCAGGCGGCGACCTTCACGCACAGCATGACCGCCGAGGTCATCTGGACTGTCATCCCCTTCGTCATCCTCATCGCCATGGCGATACCGGCGGCCAAGGCGCTGATAAAAATGGAGGACGCGAGCAACGCCGAACTCACCGTCAATGTGACCGGACACCAGTGGAAGTGGGAGTATGACTACCCCGAACAGGGCATTCGGTTTTTCAGCAACCTCGGCGAAAAAAGCCGCGAAGCGCGCGCGCTGAATTCCGGCATCGACCCGCATTCGGTGCCGAACTACTTGCTCGAAGTGGACAAGCCGATGGTCTTGCCGGTCGGCAAAAAAGTGCGCATCCTGCTGACTTCCAACGATGTTCTGCACGCCTGGTGGGTGCCGGATTTCGCCATCAAGAAGGACGCCATCCCCGGCTTCATCCGCGAGATGTGGACCATCATCGAAGAGCCCGGCACCTATCGCGGCCAGTGCGCCGAGTTGTGCGGCAAAGACCACGGCTTCATGCCAATCGTGGTGGAGGCGGTGTCGGCGGGCGAATTCGAGCAGTGGGCGGGCGCCGAACTCGCCGCCGCCGAAGCCGAAGCCAACTCCGCCGACCGCGAATGGTCGATGCCCGAATTGATGGCGCGCGGCGAGTCGGTGTACGCCACCGCCTGCCTCGCCTGCCACCAAGCCGACGGCCAGGGCATCCCCGGCGTCTTCCCGCCGCTCGACGCGAGCGCGCTCAGCCTGCAAGAGCACCTCGCCACCGTCCTGAACGGCGTGCCCGGCACCGCCATGCAAGCCTTCGGCGCGCAGCTGAGCGACGTCGACATCGCCGCCGTGGTCACTTATGAGCGCAACGCGCTGGGGAATGACAGCGGCGAGGTGTTGCAGCCGGCGGTGGTTAAGGCGGCGCGGTGACGGTAAACATTCAATGAAAAGGTAATCCAATGAACGCATTGACCAAACAACACTTCGACTTGACCATTGAATTGTTGAAAAAAGATTTAACGCTAAAACTTGGCATACTAATCATGAGTAGTTTAGCCGCCACCATCGGCATCATCCTCGCCGGGGTGTCAATGATGTTAAGCAACATCGCCGTGTAAATTAAGTGAGAGTAAGCGCAGGACTTTTTAATTAACTAACTGGAGAAGGAAAATGACAACCCCTATCACAGATACACTCGAGTTCTACAAAAAACTCACGCGAGTCGGCATAAGTGACAAGCAAGCCGAGGTTTTTGCCGCCAATCAGGCGGAAATCAGTAGCGAACTGATCGATGTCAGTCACAAGTTGGAATTGGTGAGCAGGGATTTGACTATTCGATGTGGCGCGATGATGGTTGCTAGCGCGATTGCCACCATCGGCATCCTTCTCGCCGTGTTGCCGCATTTAGTAAAATGACGCAAGCGACCCCATCCATGGAAACCAACGAGTTCTACCGCGACCTCACGCAAGCCGGCATGAGCGCACGCAAAGCCGAAGTGGTGGCTAAGTACAGTGATGAGTTGGGACGCGCGAAAACGCCGGCGAAGTTGCGCGTGATGACGCGGGAATATGTCGAGGCGATGACGCAAGCCGGCTTTACCGAGCGCCAGGCGAAACTTATCGCCGAGATGCGCGCCGAAACCGTGCGTCACTTCATCAAACCAACGTGGTTACACGCTTTATTTGGAGGAAATAAAATGACAACATCCGCAATTTTTCACAGCCAATTACAGTCCGAATTCAGCCGTGCGGAAAAACAAGGGAAATCGCATGTAGATATTAATTCGGGTGATTTGCATGGTGCAGTCGGTGACTATCCGGGAAAAAATCACCGTATGCCCGTATGTTGCGAAGTCATGTATAACGAGATGAAAACGAGCGATGAAGTTATCGCGGCGCCGCCGAAAGGCAAGGGCGCTTCGCTTACTATTCGCTACAAACTGCCGCGATGATTAATCCTCTACTGGAACGACATCAATGAATATCATTATGCGTACAGCGACCATTGGCAGTGTGGCAATGTTTGTTTTTGCGTTATCAGCCCCAGTTAAAGGAGAAATTTCTTCCTCGATTGAGGATGGCGGTAGTGTTGAAGTTAAAAGCGAATATACAACTTTCGCCAATCGAGGGTCGTCTCTCCGCAGAACTTGGGTTACCGTCAACGACTCGAATTCTCCGGTTAAACTCGCCAAGGCAGGCATCAATGCGGATTATTCAGATAATTTCAGGTTCACTCCGTCTGGATTGGCAAATATGCGGAAGGACGTTGTTGCTTTTGAGGTTCGTTTTCTGCTTTACGACATGTTTGGAAATCACATGAAAACTTTATCTTCCACAGAAGTGGAAGACGCAGAAAGCGGAAATTTATTCAACTTAGGTTCCGGGGAATGGCGCGCTTGGAGAAATGATGCTACCGAGTTTCTCCTTTCTGTTGCATACGTTGCTCAAGTTCGAACGGGCGATGGCAAAATATGGCGCTATAACGCAAAGGGAATTGCACGCGAACTTGCGAAAGTCGAGATAAAAATCGACGCTGGTTTGCTGGAGCCCACCAAAGAGAAATAATCGAAATAGACACGAACGCCTTAAAACTCACTGACTCTTTACGAGAAAACCCCATGAACGCCTACGCAACCACCGCCGACGATCACCACGACCACGCTCACCACGGCCCCGCTCCCGGCTTGATGCGCTGGGTTACGACCACCAACCACAAGGACATCGGCACGTTGTATTTGTGGTTTTCGCTGATTATGTTTTTCATCGGCGGCTTCATGGCGCTCGTCATTCGCGCGGAGTTGTTTCAGCCGGGCTTGCAGGTGGTTGACCCGCATTTCTTCAACCAGATGACCACCATGCACGCGCTGGTGATGATTTTCGGCGTGGTGATGCCGGCGTTTGTCGGGCTGGCGAACTGGATGGTGCCGATGATGATCGGCGCGCCGGACATGGCGCTGCCGCGAATGAACAACTGGAGTTTCTGGATTCTGCCGTTCGCCTTCGCGCTGATGCTTTCCACCCTGTTCATGGAAGGCGGCGGACCGTCAGCCGGCTGGACGTTGTATCCGCCGTTGTCGTTGCAGGGCGGCGACAGCCTGCCGTTCGTGATTTTTTCGATTCACATGCTCGGCGCCTCAAGCATCATGGGCGCGATTAACATCATCGCCACCATCATGAACCTGCGCGCGCCGGGCATGACCTATATGAAGATGCCGCTGTTCGTATGGACTTGGTTCATCACCGCCTACCTGCTCATCGCGGTGATGCCGGTGCTCGCCGGCGCGGTCACCATGCTGCTGACTGACGCGTTTTTCGAGACCAGTTTTTTCAGCGCCGCCGGCGGTGGCGACCCGGTGATGTTCCAGCACATCTTCTGGTTCTTTGGCCACCCGGAAGTCTATATCCTGATTCTGCCGTCATTCGGCTTGGTCTCGGAAATCATCCCGACCTTCTCGCGCAAGCCGCTGTTCGGCTACGCGTCGATGGTCTACGCAACTTCATCCATCGCGCTGCTGTCGTTCATCGTCTGGGCGCACCACATGTTCACCGTCGGCATGCCGCTGGTCGGCGAGTTGTTTTTCATGTTCACCACCATGCTCATCGCCGTGCCGACCGGCGTCAAGGTGTTCAACTGGGTGTCAACGATGTGGCGCGGCGCGCTCACCTTTGAGACGCCGATGCTGTTCGCGCTCGGCTTCGTGGTGATGTTCACCATCGGCGGCTTCTCCGGCTTGATGCTGGCGATGACGCCCATCGACTTCCAGTATCACGACACCTATTTCGTGGTCGCGCACTTCCACTACGTGCTGGTGCCGGGCGCGGTCTTCGGCATCATCGCCGGCGTCTATTACTGGCTGCCGAAATGGACCGGCAACTACTACAACGAAACCCTCGGCAAGTGGCATTTCTGGCTGTCCACGCTGTTCGTCAACGTGCTGTTTTTCCCGATGCACTTCGTCGGCTTGGCGGGCATGCCGCGGCGCATCCCCGACTACGCGGTGCAGTTCGCCGACTTCAACGCCATCGCCACCGTCGGCGCCTTCGGCTTCGGCTTCGCGCAAATTTTGTTGCTGGTGCTGGTCGTGCAATGCATTCGCGGCGGCGAAAAAGCCACCGACCGCGTGTGGGAAGGCTCGCACGGCCTGGAATGGACGCTGTCCTCGCCGCCGCCGTATCACTCGTTCTCGCCGCAGCCGGTTGTTAAGTAAACGATGACGATGACTCCCGCGGTCAAACGCACCGTGCTGGTTTTATTCACGGTCGCCTTCGCGTTTTATGTCGGCTTCATCGCGCTGGCGGTGGTGGCGGTCTAGATGTCATTCGTTGCCAAGTGGGTTGAGGGCGTTGACGATGTGCCCGCGTTCGTCGTCAAGTGGGTGGCGTCGGTGTTGCAAATAATAGGCTACACTTTTACCGGTCTCGGCTGGACGCCGTGGAATGTGTATCTGTTCTTCTTCGGCATCATCGGCTGGTTCGTCGTCGGCGTGCGCTGGAACGACCGCGCGTTGATGCTGGTGCATCTGGTGGCGTTCATCGGGCTCATCGGCGGGCATCTGTCGCGATGAACGCGCGCGCCAAAAAAACCGCCGCGCTGTTTTTAATCCCGGTGTTGATGTTCGGCTTCGGCTATCTGTTGGTGCCGATTTACGACATATTCTGCGAACTCACCGGCTTGAACGGCAAGACCGGCACGGTGACCGTGCAGCGCGTCGGGCGCATGCAGGTCGACGAGTCGCGGCTGGTGACAGTCGAGTTCATGGCAAACCTCAACCGCGACACGCCGCTCGACTTCGCCCCCACGGTGGCGAGCATGGCGGTGCATCCGGGCAAGCCGTATCAAACCACCTACCACGCCCGCAACCTCGACGCCACGACAATGACCGGCCAGGCGGTGCCGAGCGTGTCGCCGGCGCGCGCTTCCACTTACTTCAACAAGGTGGAATGCTTTTGCTTCAGCCAGCAGGATTTCACCGCGCACGAGTCGCGCGAGTTGCCGGTACGATTTGTGATTCACCCCGACTTGCCGAAAAACATCGAGACCGTCACGCTGTCGTATACTTTTTTTGAAGTGGACGGCAACGGCGATGGCGGTGGCGAGCACGAAGACGACCACAGCGAAGACGACCACGACCACGCCGTCAAAACCGCTTCCGCATCAACGCAAACCACCGACCTCTAACTTAACGGGCATTCACCATGGCAGACCTCGCACAAGACCCCTACTACGTTCCCTCGACCGCGCGCTGGCCGCTCATCGGCTCGGTCGGGCTGACCTTGTTGCTGGGCGGATTTGCCGCGTATCTGAACGGCTGGGCGCTCGGCGCCAACCTGATGTGGGCGGGGCTGGCGGTGATGATCGTGATGCTCATCGGCTGGTTCGGCACCGTGGTCGGGGAAAGCGAAGGCGGCGTGTATAAATCGTGGGAAGACAAGTCGTTCCGGCTCGGCATGGCGTGGTTCATCTTTTCCGAAGTGATGTTCTTCGCCAGTTTTTTCGGCGCGCTGTATTACGCCCGCACGCTGTCGGTGCCGTGGTTGCTGGGCGACGGCGACGGCGCGCTGACCCACCACTTTTTATGGAGCGCCTACACCGAATTGTGGCCCACCAACGGACCCGCCGACCTCGGCGACAGCGACTTCCGCATGGGCTGGTGGCCGCTGCCGTTCATCAACACCGCCATCCTGCTGACCTCGGGGCTGACCGTCACCTGGGCGCACCACGCCATCAAAGTCAACGACCGCCGCCAACTCATACTCGGCTTGTTTCTAACCGTTGCGCTCGGCTTCCTGTTCGTCTTCCTGCAAGCGGTCGAATACAAAGAAGCGTACCACGAAGGCTTGAAACTCAGCAGCGGCATCTACGGCTCAACCTTCTACATGCTAACCGGCTTCCACGGCATGCACGTCACCCTCGGCGCCATCATGCTGACGGTGATGCTGCTGCGCGCCCTGCGCGGCCACTTCACACCGGAGCGCCACTTCGCCTTCGAGGCGGCGGCGTGGTATTGGCATTTCGTCGATGTGGTGTGGCTCGGGTTGTTTATCTTCGTTTATATTTTGTGATGCCTAAGCCAGCGGCGCTTTTGTGTGAGGCGCGCGGTTGTCGCGTATAGCCGCCGCGTCAACCGCCAACGTCGTGCGGCACAATCAAGCCGGCTTCGATGCCGATGAACAGCAGCAACAAAATAAACAGCGAAAGCGCGATTCGCCAACTCAGCGACTTGACCACGCGCCGCGAACTGGACGGGTCTTTGACCAAAAAATACAACGCCGAAAACAAACTGCCGACCACGAACAGCAACATGACGACGATGATGAGTTTGAATAGCGGCATGGATGGGTAGCGCGGTGCGTAGCCAATCGGCGGTCGTTTATGTCGTGTTCTTCATGAGTTTGCTGCTGCTGTTGTCGCTGGGCGGCTGGCAATGGCGGCGCGGCGTCGAAAAGGCGGCGATCGAGGCGTTGCTTGAGAGCCCGCTAAGTCAATATAGTCAATATATCACGCTTGACCGCTCGCCACCAAACTGGAGCGACATCGCCTATCGGCAAGTGCGGCTGGAAGGCGAATGGCGCACGGCGCCGGTTTTTTTGCTCGCCAATCGCATACATCGCGGCCAGCCGGGCTATGAAGTCTTGAGCCCGTTTCGGCTCGCCGGCGACGGCTCCACGCTGCTGGTCAACCGCGGCTGGAGCAGTCACACCGACCACGCCCCGAGCGCCGGACTGCGCCAACCTCCGGCGGTGGTGACGGGCCAACTCTACCTCCCGCAAAAAGGCGTCGTCCTCGGTCCCGCGCACACCGCGCAACCGGACGACCCGCCGCAGCAGCCCACAGTCATACAGTATTTCGATGCGCCCGCCTTGTCCGCCCTGCTCGGCGGCGCGCTGCAACCCGCGGTGGTGGCGCTGGACGCAAACCACCCCCGCGCCTTCGAGCGAACCTGGCAACCCTATGCGATGAACGCCACCCGGCATTTCGGCTACGCCGCGCAGTGGTGGGGGCTCGCCGCCACGCTGCTGGTATTCGGCTTTATCTGGCGGCGGCAAGCCCAACGCCCGCCTGACCCAAAGCGCAAATGAACCGCGGTCGCCTCAAACTCGTCATCATTTTCGCCGCGTTCCTCGGACCCCTGCTGGCGTCTTTCATCTGGTATTACGGCTTCGGCGGCGCCTTCGCACCGCGCACCGCAAGCAATCACGCGCCGCTGATTTCCCCGCCGGTCGCACTCGCGCCGTTTTCCAATCCCGTCGTCGATGGTGATGGCGGCGATGGCGGAGATAACGCCCCCTTTAACCTCGACGCGCTCAAACGCCAATGGACTGTCGTTCACCTGCTGACCGGCGAATGCGCCGAGCCCTGCCAACGCTCGCTCTACAACACCCGCCAAACCCGCCTGGCGCTAGGCAAAGACGCTCGCCGCATCCGGCGAATCATCATCGCCACCAACCGCGCCCAGTTACAACGCCTAGCCCCCGACCACCCGGACGCAACGCAACTACTCAACGCCCAAACCGGCCTCGAAACCCAACTAACCCCCCTCATCCACCAACACCGCCTAACCCCCCACGACGCCCTACTAATCGACCCCCTAGGCAACCTAATGATGACCATCCCCCCAACCCTCAACCCCGCCCTGCTACTCAAAGACCTAAAAAAACTACTAAAACTATCCCGCATCGGCTAACCCGACCCCACCAACACAGAGCGCCACAATTTCCAACTACTTCGTCATTCCCCCTCACTTCGTCACTTCGAGAGCGTTAGTGTCCGTTGCCGCCGCGCTTTTTCTTTTAAGCGGCGGCTTACGGACACTTACGACCTCGGGAATCTCCCTAAGATTGGCACGGGCTTTGTTGAAATCCACGCTAGCCTGAGGAAGATTCCCGAAGGCGAAGAAAAATCCGCCGGGAGCGGATTTTCGCGCAAGCCCAAAGGGTTTGTATCAGGGATGATACAAACAAAAATATGGTCGCTGACGCTCCCTACCCCGTGTCGGGGCACGGGGTATGTTTTCTACCGTTCGAGAATGACGAGTTGTGGGATGCTCCCTATTTTTTATCCGGCGGGAAGTAAAATCACCCGCCCGCCAAACCCGGTATAATAACCACTCCACCAGCCACCCCGACCGCCCGATGAAACCCACCGACACCACCCGTATTCTCACCGACTTAATCGCGCTTGATACCACCAGTCGCAACTCCAATCTGGTGTTGATTGACTATGTGCAGTCGTTGCTCGCCGACCACGCGATTGAGTCGGAATTGACTTTTGATGCGGGCAAGAACAAGGCGAATTTGTTTGCCACGCTCGGGCGAAGCGATGCGCCGGGGATTGTGCTTTCGGGGCATACCGATGTGGTGCCGGTGGATGGGCAGGCGTGGGACACCGACCCGTTTGCGGCGGAGGTTGTCGGCGACAAACTTTACGGGCGCGGCAGTTGTGATATGAAGGGTTTTATCGCGATTTGTCTGGCGCACATTGACCGCATCCTCAAAGCCAAACTGAACACGCCGGTTCACTTCGCTTTTTCCTACGACGAGGAAGCCGGCTACACCGGCTATATCGAAGAACTGCCGGGCGCCAACACGCAGGGCAAAACGCTTGCGCTTGTGTTGCGAGCCGACCGTGAACTCGCGGAACAAGAAGTGGCCGCTAAAGTTTCGCGCCGGGCGGGTGGCATTGGTGATTTTCCTCGGTACCGAGCGTGAGAGGATGACACGCCTCCGTATTTCATCCCCGCCGCCACCCCTAGCGAAATGGCTTACTTCGACCAGCCTTTTTCTTCCAGACATTCGATGAATTTTTGTTCCTTGTAAATTTCCTCGGCGTTGGCATTGCGCGCGCCGACAAACGCTCCAAACAAACCGGACGCGTAATTGGCGTAAGAGTTATCGGCGCCGTATGACGACCCCAATGACGCTTGTTCCCCGACGGCATCCGCCACATCCTGATTCCTCTCCTTCATCTCTTCGATTTCTTCGAGGTCGTCTTCGCTGAGCGCTTCCGAACGCCGCAGGCATACCGCGGCGTCGATGTCCCAATCGGCTTCTGTGCCGGAATGCGCCCATTTGCCTTGCTTGTAAGCGCCGCCGCATCCCGCAACAAATACAGCGAGCGTGAGCGCCGTTAGCGCCGGTAAAAAAGTCTTCATTGTTGTGCCTCCGGTCAATGTGCGTGACGGTTAAAAGAATCCGGCGATCGCCCTCGCCATTTTTGTGGCGAAGTCGATTTGTACATCCTCGAAAACGACCAATTTGCCCTTTGCTTTGCCGATCATTCGGGTTCGCTGCCGTTTCCATGTGCTGGTTTCTTCGTAGGTCTCGGTTTCCGTGCTTGAAATCTCCTGGTTGCTTTCGGTGCCGGTTCCGGCGGTCGAGTCATCGGTGTCCGAGTTCTGGCTGCTGTCCACCGTGGTGGCGCCGCTTCGTTTCACGGTTCCCTTTGCGCGCTCGCGGATTTCAACATCGGTGATGAACGAGAAAAATTTGGTGCGCTGTTGCGCGAGCAGCAATTTTTTCTTGTTGCGTTCGGTGAACCCCTTGAGCGCGCCGCCGATTGCCGCGCCGCCGAGCGCGCCGGCCAAAACCGCATCGGAGTCACCGCCGGTCAGCCCGCTGCCGATGCCGCCGATCGCCGCCCCCGCAAGCGCGGCTTTGGCGATGCCGGAGATGTCCTGGCCATACTTGGTTTCATCCAACTGCGCCAGTTCCGCCGCTGATGCTTCGTCCGCCAGCAAGATGTTGACTTGCAGGGAATAGGCCGCGTCCTTTGCGTTGGTGACCGCGTTGAATCCGCGGTTTTGCAATTCCCTGGCGACCAAGTCGCGGATGGGTATGCCGCCCCAATCACGCCCTGAGGTATCGCCAACGCGCAGATACACGTCGGTGTTGCCTTCGGGTGGGTCGAGAAAAATGCTTCTTTCCGTTTTGACACGAACATATTCGACCGATGCTTTGTTGGGGATGCCGATGTCGCTCGGTCGTATCGCCACGCCGGTGCCGGTTTGTTGGCTTCTTGCGGCTTCCGAATACTCGGGCGCCGGTGGTTGCGCGCAGCCGGACAGAAAGAGCAAAGTGGCCGTGCAGGCGGCGATGGATGGTTTAACGATTTTCACTGGGGTGTCCTCACAAATAGGTTAAAGAAGGCCGCCGCCGGGTTGGCGGCGGCGCAATACGCCGGCGCGTGCTAAAAGGCATACGCCAGCGACAGGCCGTATGAATTGAGTTTCGAATCAAACGAAGTAACAGTGTGGGTCTCACCATCGCATGCATATTTGAAATCGAAATCCACGTTGTCATGGACGCTATACGAGGCGATGAGGGAGAGTCTTTTTGTCAGGTTGACCAACATGCCGGCACCGTACATAAGCCCCACCGTTGTTCCTTGTGACTCCGAGTCTTTCAAGTCGCTCGTACACCGCCCGCTAACAGAACCGCTCGCGGTTACTTCCGAGCCGAAGGCATAGTAGCCGCCGAGTTCAAGATACGGATGAAACCGCTCGCCGAAACTGTAATACACCGCACTGGATGCGGTCACGCGCGCCGTTTCCTCGTAAGTGACTTTGATGTCAAACAGTAGGTCTGAACTGGCGGGGAATCCACTGTTATCGCGCATCCCATTCTCGTTGAGGTCCACATAGCCACCCGCTCCGTCGAAATCATCTTCCACGCCCGCCGAAACAACAAATCGTGCATGAGTGCTCAAGCCTTTCGCACCGAGACCGGGACCGAACATTAGACCCCCGATAGTCTCAGTGGATTCGATTTCGGGTCTCTTCGGGATGGGATAGTCGGTCTTCCAAGTGCCCGACGAGGTGATTTTTTCCTGTCCGGCAAAGAAATAGAGTTCCTGCGCCCATGCCGCCGGGCCGGCGAGCATGGCGATGCCGAGGACGACCGCGAGCGAAGTTGATGTTAAAAAACGGATTTTTTGATGCATTGTTCTCTCCCTCCAGAGGAAGTTGTTGGTTGTGCCGGCTAATCGCCCTAGCAAGAAAAATATCCCAAACTGGGATATTTGGAAATTATTCCATATTAGGATATTTGTCAAGCATTTAATATTCCAATGGCAAACCGGCCGTGGGGAAGCGAACAAGTTGCGTTTCAGCGGGCGGTCCGGCAAGTGCGGAAGCGGACCGGACTGACGCAAGTTGAGATGTCGAAAAAGTTGGCAAAGCCCCAGAGTTACGTCTCCAAATATGAGAATGGAGAGCGGCGGCTCGACTACCTCGAAGTCAAAGCCATCTGCGCCTGTTGCAACATCACCATCGCCACATTCGACCGTATTCTGACGCGGGCGGGGTGCGCGACCGGGAAAGAATGACCCCGCGTTGGCGGCGCCTCACGGCGGGCAAAACCGGTTATGATAGGCGCCCCGTCAACCGCCCGACCGCCCGATGAAACCCACCGACACCACCCGCATTCTCACCGACTTAATCGCGCTTGATACCACCAGTCGCAACTCCAATCTGGTGTTGATTGACTACGTGCAATCGCTGCTCGCCGACCACGCGATTGAGTCGGAATTGACTTTTGATGCGGGCAAGAACAAAGCGAATTTGTTTGCCACGCTCGGGCGGAGCGATGCGCCGGGGATTGTGCTTTCGGGGCATACCGATGTGGTGCCGGTGGATGGGCAGGCGTGGGACACCGACCCGTTTGCGGCGGAGGTTGTCGGCGACAAACTTTACGGGCGCGGCAGTTGCGATATGAAGGGTTTTATCGCGATTTGTCTGGCGCACATTGACCGCATCATCAAAGCCAAACTGGACACGCCGGTTCACTTCGCTTTTTCCTACGACGAGGAAGTCGGTTGCGTTGGCGTCACTGGACTGCTCGCCGAACTCGCCAAGCGCGAAATCCAACCGCGCGCCTGCATCATCGGCGAGCCGACCAGCATGGGCGTGGTGCGCGCGCACAAGGGCATGCTCTCCAAGCACTGCCGGGTGCGCGGCCAGTCGGCGCATTCGTCGTTGACGCATCTCGGCGTGAATGCGGTGGCGATGGCGGCGAAGACGATTGCCTATATTGACGGCATGGCGGAGCGCATCGCCCGCGAGGGACCCTTCGACGACGGCTTCGCGCCGCCGCACACGACCCTGCACGCCGGCGTGATTCACGGCGGCACGGTCAACAACATCATCCCCAACGCCTGCGAGTTTGAGTTTGAGATTCGCAACCTGCCGGAGCATCCGCCGCTGCCGTTGTTCCGGGAAGTGGAGCGCTATGTCGAGGAAAACCTGCTACCGAAAATGCGCGCGGTCAGCGAGGACACCGGGTTTGACTGGGAGACCTCGTCCGATTATCCGGGGATGAACACCGACGCGAGCGCCGAGGTCATCGCCATGGCTGCCAAGTTGCTCGGCGGCGAGGCTTCCGATGCGCCGGGCAAGGTCAGTTACGGCACCGAAGGCGGGCGCTTCCAGAGCGCCGGCATCCCCGGCGTGATTTGCGGGCCCGGCTCCATCGAGCAGGCGCACCGAGCCAACGAATATGTGGAACTGGCGCAACTCGCCGCCGGCGAGCAATTCATTTCGGATTTGATCGACTCGCTGAGATGAGCATCGGCTCGCCGGGATGACCATCTATCTGGGGCTGGGCGCCAACGACGGAGACCGCAACCGCAATCTGGAACGCGCCATTGACGCCCTGGTCGGCGCCGGCTTTCGCTTGCAGGGGGTGTCTCCGGTGGTTGAATCGCCGGCGATGCTGCCGCCGGGGGCAGACTCCGCCTGGCACAAACCCTATTTGAATTTGGTCGTCAGCGGCGACGCCGACTGGCGTCCGCAAGAGGGGCTGGCGCTCGTCAAGCAAATCGAGCGCGACCAGGGGCGCACGGAGGGTCCGCGCTGGTCGCCGCGCCCCATCGACATTGACCTGCTGCGCTGGCACGCGCGTGCGCTGGATTCGGGCGAGTTGACCCTGCCGCACGGCGGGATGCCGCAACGCGATTTCGTGCTGACGCCGCTACTGCACCTGCAGCCGGATTTGCCGGTCGGCGAAAACGGCGAGACCGTGTTTGAATTGACGCACACCGTGCGCCCGATTCCGCTGTGGATGGCGGTCATCAACCTGACCCCGGACTCGTTCTCGGACGGCAATCGCCGCGGCAGACCGGGCGAGGAGGCGGCGCTCGGCGACTATGTCGGCAAACTGCTGGCGCGCAATGTGCAAGCCATCGATGTGGGCGCGGAATCGACCCGCCCCGGCGCCCGCGCGCTCGCACTCAGTCCGGCGGAGGAATGGGCGCGCCTTGAGCCGGCGCTGGCGACCATCGCCGAGCGGTTGCAGGGGCGGCGCATCAAGCCCTGGCTGTCGCTCGACAGCCGCCACCCGGCGACCATCGACAAGGCGCTGCGCTACGGCGTGGACACGCTCAACGACGTCACCGGTTTAGAGAGCGCCGAGATGCTGGCGGTGGCGCGGCAGAGCGGCTGCCGGGTTGTGGCGATGCACAGCCTGAGCGTGCCGGCGGACCCCGCCGTGCTACTGCCCGCCGAGCGCAGCGCGGTCAGCCAGATTGTGGAATGGGCGGAGCGCAAAATGGAGGCTTGGGCGGCGGCGGGCATCGACCTCAACCGCGTCATCCTCGACCCCGGCATTGGCTTTGGCAAGTCGGCGATTCAGGCGTTTGAGTTGCTGTCGCATTGCCGCGATTTGCGGCGCGCCGGCTTGCGGTTGCTGGTGGGGCACTCGCGCAAATCGTTCATGCGCGGGCTGACCGAGCGCCCGGCGGCGCAGCGCGACCTGGAAACGCTGGGGATGTCGCTGGCGCTGTGCCGCCAGGGGGTGGACATCATCCGCGTCCATTCGCCCTTGATTCACCGCCGCGCCCACCTCGCCTGGGCGCACCTCGCCGCCGCCCACACCGCGCCGGACTGAGGCGCGCCGCCACCACCACCGCCACCACCGCCGCCGCCGGGGAAAAATACCGGCGTGGCGGGGTTGAGCGCCGCCGATTTAAGTGCTATCGTGCGCCCCATAAGCGGCAGGCGGCGCCTGTGCGAGAGTGCCAAAAAGCGCCGAATGCCAACAACACCAACAGACGAGAGGAGCAGATGATGCAACGATCTCTATATATAGACGCCGGCAAATGCACCGGCTGCCTGCAGTGTGAAATGGCGTGTTCCTACGAGAACGAAGGCGTATTCAACCCCGCCAAATCGCGCATCAAGGTGTTCACCTTCCACGACGAGGGGCGTTTCGTGCCCTATACCTGCACGCAGTGCGACGAAGCCTGGTGCATGGCCGCCTGCCCGGTGGACGCCATCACGATGAACCGCCAGACCGGCGCGATGGAAGTCTCGGACTCGACTTGCGTCGGCTGCAAGGTGTGCACCATCGCCTGCCCGTTCGGCACGGTCAATTACAACCAGGATAGCGGCAAGGTCATTAAATGCGACCTGTGCGGCGGCGACCCGGAATGCGCCAAAGCGTGTCCGACCGAAGCCATCACGTATGTCGACGCCGACGCCACGGGCCTCGACAAAATGCGCGCCTGGGCGGGCAAAACCGACAATGCCGCCGCCGCGGCGAACTAACGGGGGATACAGTCATGTCATGGGCGAAAAAACTTTTACGCGTCAATCTCACTGAAGGGAGCGTCAGCGAGGAGCCGTTGAACATGGAATGGGCCGCCGAATACATCGGTCAGCGCGGCCTCGGCACCCGCTATCTGGTCGCCGAAACCGACCCGAAATGCGACCCGCTGGGTGCCGACAACAAACTGATTTTTGCCACCGGACCGCTGACCGGCACCCCGGTGTCGACCGGCGGGCGGTATTCCGTCATCACCAAAAGCCCGCTGACCGGCGCGGTCGCCTGCTCCAATTCGGGCGGTTTCATCGGCGCGGAATTGAAGTCCGCGGGCTGGGATATGATTATCGTCGAGGGCAAGTCGCCCAAGCCGGTGATGCTCAACATTCTCAACGACGAGGCGACGCTGCAGCCGGCGGATGACTTGTGGGGCAAGTCGGTGTGGGCGGCGCACGAGTTGATTCTGAAAAAAGCCGGCGACCCGCAGACGCGCATCGCCGCGGTCGGGCGCTCCGCCGAAGCCGGCTGCCTGTATTCCGCCATCGTCAACGACCTGCACCGCGCCGCCGGGCGCTCCGGGGTCGGCGCGGTGATGGCGTCGAAAAACTTGAAGGCGGTCGCCGTGCGCGGCACCCGCGGCGTGGGCAACATCAAAGACCCGGCGCGCTTTATGAAGAGCGTCGCCGAGCATAAACAGGTGCTGGCGGACAACGCGGTGACGGGCCAGGGCTTGCCGGCGATGGGCACGCAGGTGCTGATGAATGTCATCAACGAAATCGGCGCATTGCCCGCCAACAACATGCGCGATGTGCAGTTTGACGGCGCCGGCAAAATCTCCGCCGAAGCCATGCAAGAGCCGCGCGAAAGCGACGGCAAACCCAACCTCACCACCAACGCCGCCTGCTTCGGCTGCACCATCGCCTGCGGGCGCATTTCCACCATCGACAAAACCCATTTCAGCGTGGAAAACAAGCCGCAGTATTGGGGCAATTCCGGCGGGCTGGAATACGAAGCCGCGTGGGCGATGGGCGCGGACACCGGCGTCAGCGACATCGACGCGATTACCTACACCAACTTCGTGTGCAACGAAGACGGCATGGACCCGATTTCCTTCGGCGCCACCGTCGCCGCGGCGATGGAGTTGTTCGACATCGGTGCTATCTCTACCAAAGAAACCGGCGGGATGGAGTTGAAATTCGGCTCCGCCGAAGCGCTGACCTGGTGCGCCGACCAAGTCGCCATCGGCGAGGGTTTCGGCAAGGAGTTGGGGCTCGGCTCGAAGCGCTTGTGCGAGAAATATGGCCACCCGGAACTGTCCATGACGGTCAAGGGGCAGGAGTTCCCGGCCTACGACCCGCGCGCCATCCAGGGCATGGGGCTGACCTACGCGACCGCCAACCGCGGCGCCTGCCACCTTCGCAGTTACACGGTCGCCTCGGAAGTTCTGGGGATTCCGGAAAAAACCGACCCGCTGGTGACCGACGGCAAACCGGGGCTGGTCAAGGCGTTCCAAGACGCCACCGCGGCGGTCGATTCCATGGGGCTTTGCGTGTTCACCACCTTCGCCTGGACGCTCGACAACATGGCGCCGCAGATGGACGCCGCGTGCGACGGCGACTGGAGCGTGGAGCGCCTGACCGAAGCCGGCGAGCGCATCTGGAACCTGGAGCGCGACTACAACATGAAAGCCGGGCTGACCGGCGCCGACGACAAGTTGCCGGAGCGCCTGATGAAAGAAGCCGCCAAAACCGGTCCCGCCAAAGGCAAGGTCAGCGGCCTGGACGTGATGCTGCCGGAGTATTACGAGTTGCGCGGCTGGACCAAAGACGGCCAGTTGACCGACAAACTCCGCAAGCAGTTTTCGTTGCCGGCTTGATGGAGGGAAAACAATAGTGTTCGGACTAATCCGCAACAAATTAGAGAGTGCCGTATTGAATCAAACCATCAGTGCATTAGCGGAGCGGTTGGACTTTCCTGCCGGATCTAAAGAAGACGCGCAGAATCTGTTCAACGACAGCGTGTTTGTCCGGCATGCCATACTCGTCCGGAAATATTCGAATGAGTTGCCCTTCGAACATCCCCAGAAAATGCTCTTTGTTCGTTTTGCGCAAACCGTGGATTATGTGTATCACTTAGCGTACGATCCCAAGGAATTGGGTGAACAGTTGATGGACCCTGAATCAGGTGCGAGCAAGTATTTATTTTCATTACATAACTGATAGTCGGCAATGAATCATCTCATCCTCGGCGCCGGTCCCGCCGGCGTGGTGGCCGCCGAGACTTTGCGCAAACTTGACGCGTCGGCGGCTATCACACTCATCGGCGATGAGCCGGAGCCGCCGTATTCGCGCATGGCGATTCCGTATTTGCTGAGCGACAATATAGACGAGCGCGGCACCTACCTGCGCAAGCAAGCCGACTATTTCAGCGCGCACGGCATCGACACGGTGGTCGACCGCGCGCAGTCGGTGGACGCCTCGGCGAAGAAGGTGAAGTTGGAAAGCGGCGCAAACCGCGACTACGACAAACTGCTGGTGGCGACCGGCTCCAAGCCGATTACGCCGCCGATTCCCGGCATCGACCACCCCAAGGTGTGCAGTTGCTGGACGCTGGAAGACGCGCGCAAAATCACCGCCGGCATTAAGCCGGGCACGCAAGTCGTGCTAATCGGCGCGGGTTTCATCGGCTGCATCATCCTGGAAGCGCTGGTTTCCGCCGGCGGCAAACTCACCGTCATTGAGATGGGCGACCGCATGGTGCCGCGCATGCTCGACCCGACCTGCGGCACGCTGTTGCAAAAATGGTGCGAGCAAAAAGGCGTGGCGGTGCTGACCGACTCGGTGGTGTCCGCCATCGACGAAGCCGGCGACGCCCTCAAAGTGCGCGTCAAAAACGGCGCGGACATCGATGCCGAGTTGGTGATTAGCGCCACCGGCGTGCGCGCCAACGCCGATTTTCTCGAAGGTAGTGGCGTGACGCTGGAAAACGGCGCGGTGGTGGTGGACGAGTATATGGGCGCATCGCAGGCCGATATCTACGCCGCCGGCGATGTCGCCTACGGCAAAGATTTTTCCACCGGCGAATACAGCGTGCAGGCGATTCAGCCGACCGCGGTGGAGCACGCGCGCATCGCCGCCAACAACATGCACCGCCACGGCTCGATAAAACACCGGGGCGCGATGCCGATGAACGTGCTCGACACCATCGGCTTGATTTCGGCGTCCTACGGCCTGTGGCAGGGCGTCGAGGGCGGCGAGCACGGCGAGTTGCTGGACGAGGACGGGTTTCGCTACATTCGCCTGTGCTTCGAGGGCGACCGGCTGGTCGGCGCCAACACCCTCGGAATGACCCAGCACATCGGCATTATCCGGGGGTTGATTCAGGGGCGTTTCAGCCTCGGCAAATGGAAGGCGCGCCTGCAGGATAACCCGCTACAACTGATGGAAGCCTATCTGGCGGTCACCCAGGGTTGACCGGGGCCGGGCTGATATTGTTGCGGCGCAGGTGCGAGTCACTTTCAAACTGTTCGCCACCTTGATGGGCTATTTGCCGCCGGATGCGGTCAAGCACGCGGTGGCACTGGAGGTGGAGGAGACGGTCACGCCCAACCAGTTGATCGACCGCTTTTCGGTGCCCCGCTCGCAAGTCCATCTGGTCTTGGTCAATGGCATCTACCTCGCCGAGAAAGAGCGCGACACGCCACTGCGGGACGGCGACGCGCTCGCCATCTGGCCCCCCGTGGCGGGCGGGTGAGTTCCGGCAAATGCCGCTGGCGGCGGATGTGGACGAGGGCGAGAGCGAGGGCGAGCGCAAAGCCGACTTCACCCGCTCGGCTGAAATGGGGTTCACGCACGCGGAGTTGCTGAGTAGCCTGCCCGCGGCGGTGGCGCCCTTTCGCATTGAAAAACAGACCGACTTGGTGTATCGGTTGCGGCTGCGCGATGCCGACCAACAAATCGTGCTGACGCTTGCGCCGGAAACGCGGCGCTCAATCGCCGCCATCACGGTGCCGGTGACCGCGGTCAAACTGGAATTTTTTGGCTTCAACGCCGGCGACTTCGAGCATTTTATGCGCCGCTATAAACGCTATCTGCACAAGGGGGGCGGATGAAAGTTACGCTCAAACTGTTTTCCGGGCTGATGGAATATCTGCCGCCCGAGGCCGACGGCAACGCGCTCGAAATCTCCGCGCCGCCGTCCGCCACGCTCACGCCCCACGCGCTCATCGACCGCTGCCGCCTGCCGCGCGAACAAGCGAAGGTGGTGATGCGCAACGGCGAATTCCTGCCACCGGAAAAACGCGACTTGCCGCTGGAAGACGGCGACGTGATTTCCGTCTGGCCCTCCATTCAAGGCGGCTGACGCGCGGCGGTTGCAAGCGAGCCTGCCATACTCTCCCGCGACTGAAGTTGAGGATTTTGCCATGAACACCACCGTCCTCCGCGTAGTGTTGGCGGCGGTTGCTTGTGTTGTTTTCACGGCAACCGCCCCTGCTCAGGAAAAAATAACCATCGCCGAGTTGGACTGGGACGGCGGCAAGGCGATAGCGCATTTTCTGGAAGCCGTCATTGAGGGTCCGCTCGCTTCCGAAGCGCAGATTATCCGCGGGCTTGCCGACCAGGGAATTATCGGACTCGGGATGAGCGAAGGCGGCGGCGCCATCGATGTCCATCCCGATTTATGGATGCCCAACAACCAGGATTTTTGGGATAAATACATCGACGGCAATCAGACCGTGGCAACCAGCCTGCCCTATCCCGCCAGCGAGGGGATGTATGTGCCGAAGTATATGGCGAAGACGGTGCAATCAATCGAAGACCTTGCGTCGCCCAAAATCTCCGCGCTGTTCGATACCGATGGCAACGGCAAAGGGGAATATTGGGCGGGCGACTCCGATTGGGGGGCGGCAAAAATATCCTTAATCAAATTCAAGAGTTATGGTTTGAGCGAGCTGTGGGAGCCCTCGGTCGTCAATTATGAGAAATTCAAAACCCAACTGAAGACGGCATACTCCCAGCGCAAGCCGTTGCTGTTTTACAACTGGACACCGGAGTCGATTCATTCCGCTTACCATCTCGTGCTCCTGAAAGAGCCCGAGCCGTTTGAAGGTTGCCGCGAACTGAAATTAACCCGCACGGATTGGCTTGATGCGTCCACGCAGAAATGCAAAACCGCCGATTCCACGGTCTATGTCGCGTATTCCAAATCGCTACAACAGCGCAACCCGCGAGTGGCGCGGTTTTTATCCAACCTTCGCCTTGACCCGGCTTTGATTAGCGAGTGGATACTTAAAATTGACCGGGAAAAACAGGACCCGTCCGACGTGGTGCGGGCGTGGATTAAAGCGAACCATGACACCGTGGAGGAGTGGATTAAATGAGCCCAACCGACAACATCGCGCTGCGCGGCGCGTTGCTGGTTTTTGCCCTGGCAGCCGCCCATCCGGCGCCCGCCGCCGATGCAATTGTCCTGCAACTGAACTGGAAGCATCAGGCGGAATATGCCGGCTACTATGTCGCGCGGGAAAACGGCTATTACGCCGATAACCATTTGGCGGTGGACATTCGCGCCGCCGCGCCAAGCGATGATGTGCCGGCGTTGCTCACCGCCTCCGATGCCGCCGCCGCTGCCGTCGCCGATGTGGTCGTGGAATTCATGGCGCCCGCCTTGTTTGCGCGTGAGCAGGGTGCGCCGCTGGTGAATATCGCGCAACCGTTCAAAGACACCGGCTTGGCTTTGGTCTGCCGGCGCGATTCCGGGGTGCGCATTCTTGACGATTTGCGCGGCAAAAAAATCGGCCACGCGCCCGGAAAAGGCGAAACCGTGGATATCCTGGCATTGCTGGCAAAACTGAATATCAACGCCAAGTCCGGCATTGAATCCGCCACTTTCAATCCGAAAAAGGATGTGCGCCTGATTGAATTTGTCGACACCGAGTATGGAATAAACAGCGGCATCGTGGATTGCATCCCGTGGTATTTGTCCAAAGGCTTGGATGCGCTTGGCTTTCGCCGTGACGAGGTGGAGGTGTTTTCGTTCCAAAACCTCGGCGTGGGAATGTTGGGCGGCGGTTTGTGGGTGGATGAAGCGCGGCTGCAAGACGCCGTTTTCACCGATACGATGGCGCGTTTTGTGCGCGCTTCCATGAAAGGCTGGCGGTGGGCGGAGAAAAACCCGGCGGAAACCGTCGCCATCGTGCTGGACGCCATGGACGACCACACACCGCAAGCGCGCGACCGCCAAACCCGAATGCTGGGCGAAATCATCAAACTAACCGGCGGATTAAACGGCGCGCTGGAAGTCGAAGATTACCGGCGCACCGTGGATATTTTGCTGGACGGCGGCGTGCTTGCCGAGCCGCCGCAAAATGCCTGGACTTCCGACATTACCGACCTGGCGAATTTGTATGCGGACGACCGCTTCGACCGCTTGCTTGCGGACCTCGGCGAGTGGGGGCAAAACTTTTTTCTGACGCTCATCAACCCGCGCAGCACGCTCGTGCATTTGGGCTGGGCGTTGCTGGTGGTGTCAATGCTGATGCGCCAGGCGCTGATGGTGCGCGTGTTCGTGGTCTCTTCAACGCTGACCTTTGCCGCCACCGATTTGTTTGTGCGTTTTGATTACGCCAGCCTGTCCTGGTCTTTGCTCATCGTCATCGCCGGTCTGTGGACTGAAGTGTCCGACAGCATCATCAGCAAGTTTACAAAATTCACGCTGGACGAGGATAATTTTCGCATCAACCAACTCCCCGGACTGTCGCGCGCCAACTGCCGCAAATTGTTCAACAAAGGACGATGGGCGGTTGCCGCGGAAGACTGCATAGTCGCCAATGAAGGTCATTCGGTTACTCATGTGTATTACATCTGCGGCGGCGGCATTGCCTATACGCGCAACGGCTTTCCGCTCCTGCGCAGAGACGCGCCGCTCGTCACCAGCCTCATTCCCTTCCTCGATACGGCGCCGTCGTTTATGACCACGACCATCGAGAAGGGCGCACGATATTGGGAAATTGAATCGAGCGCGCTGCGCGGGTTATTGCAAGACAACCAAGACATCAAAAATGCAATCAACTCGATGGCAACCACGGAATTCAAAAAATATGGCAGAGTCCTGGCGGAGCAGGTCGTCGAACTGCAAACGCGAAAACCCGACAATCCGGCGGTTGCAAGCGCAACCGGGTTGTAATACAGTCATTTTCACGCAGCCGCCGACCAAAGACATGCAAAACGCCCGCCCCACCATCACCGCATCAGAAAACGCCGCGACGCTTTGCGACCGGCACGGCAGGACATTGCACGACCTGCGCGTGTCGGTAACCGACCGTTGCAACTTTCGCTGCGAATACTGCATGCCGAAGGACGTGTTCGGGCGCGACCACCGGTTTCTGCCGAAAAACCAGTTGTTGAGTTTTGAGGAAATTGAGCGGTTGGTGCGGGTGTTTGTGCGGCTTGGCGTCAGGAAGGTGCGCCTGACCGGCGGCGAGCCGCTGTTGCGGCACGACCTCGAAGACCTGGTCGTCCGGCTGGCGCGGATTGACAAACTCGGCGACCTGGCAATCACCACCAACGCCTCGCTGCTGACCGAATCGCGCGCGCGCGCGTTGCGCCGGGCGGGCATCCGCCGGGTGAATATCAGCCTCGACGCCCTCGACGAGAAAATCTACCGCACCATCAACCGCATCAACTCGCCGCTCTCGGACATTCTCCGTGGAATCGACCACGCCCTCGCAGCCGGATTCGCGGCGGTCAAAATCAACATGGTGGTGCAAAAGGGCGTCAACGTCAGCGAAATCATTCCGATGGCGAGCCGCTTTCGCGGCAGCGGGGCGATTTTGCGCTTCATCGAATTTATGGACACGGGCAACCACAATCAATGGTCGCTCGACCGGGTGTTCACCGCGCGGGAAATCGTGGAGTTGCTCGACCCGGTGTACCCGCTTGAGCCGCTGGACGCGAACTATCGCGGGGAAGTGGCGAAGCGCTGGCGGTATGCGGACGGCGGCGGCGAAATCGGCGTCATTTCATCCATCAGCCAGCCGTTTTGCGGGAGTTGCGCGCGGGCGCGATTGTCGGCGGTCGGCGAGGTCTATACCTGCCTGTTTGCGAGCGCCGGCTTTGACTTGCGGGAGTTGTTGCGCGCCGGCGCGGATGAAGAAAAACTTGCCGCCCGCATCGGCGCGCTCTGGCAAAACCGGCGCGACCAATACTCCGTGGACCGGCTGTCGTTCCAACCCCCGCCCGCCGGCAAAAAGACGTCGCAGAAGGTGGAAATGTCCTATATCGGCGGTTAGCCGCCCAGGCGTGGGTGGCGGGTAAACGGAAACCCGCAGAGGCAATGCCTTTGCGGGTTCCCGGTCTAACGACCGCCCTGATTTTTACCAGGGCAACGAGATATTTAACCCGGCCTTTTTCCTGCGCGTCTTTTTCCGCCGCGACTTTTTCTTACCTCTCTTTTTCTTCGAGGCCTTCTTTTTGGAGGCCTTTTTCTTACCCGCTTTCTTCTTCTTTTTAGACGCCTTTTTCTTGCCTCTCCTCTTCTTCTTCGACGCCTTTTTCTTGGAGGCTTTTTTCTTGCCTCTCCTCTTTTTCTTCGATGCTTTCTTTTTGGAAGCCTTTTTCTTGCCTCTCCTCTTTTTCTTCGACGCCTTCTTCTTGGAGGCCTTTTTCTTGCCTCTCCTCTTCTTCTTTGAAGCCTTCTTTTTGGAAGACTTCTTCTTGCCTCTCCTCTTTTTCTTCGAGGCTTTCTTTTTGGAGGACTTTTTCTTGCCCGCCTTTTTCTTCGAGCGCCGCTTCTTGGACGCCTTTTTCTTGCCCGACTTCTTCTTCGATGACTTCTTCTTGGAAGCCCTCTTCTTGCCGGCTTTCTTCTTGGAAGCCTTTTTCTTGCTCATCTTTTTCCTGGAAACTTTCCTCTTCGCCGTCTTCTTGGCGGCGGACTTGCGTTTCGTTGAAGTTGACTTCTTCTTTTTTGCCATGGGTGATTACCTCGCGGTCGTCAGTGAAAGAAATGTTTCGCGCCGCCGGCGGAGCAGTGCAATCGATGCGGTTGATGCTTCGATGCGCTGAGCCGTTTCAGGCACGGGCTTGACAAGTTGACAAGTGTAGATTGAGTTGCCGATGATTCTCAAGTTGAGACTTGAAAAGAAACCGTAAAAGAACATATTGGGAATGTCAATAGGCATTGTTGAAAATAATTTTCGCCTGCAATCGGCGATTGGTCGGCGATTTATTCAACCATAAATCATCGGACACGGTAAAATCAAAACTTTTTCACAATTCAGCCGCCGAACTGAGTGAGAACTGAGTTAGAATTAACCGCTTGCAATCGCACCTTCGGAAAACCCATTGATATCTCAAAAACACCACTACGACAAAGAAGAGTTGCTCGCCTGCGGGCATGGCAGTCTATTCGGACCCGGCAACGCGCAACTGCCGTTGCCGGACATGTTGATGTTCGACCGCATCGTGCAAATCGATGACGATGGCGGCGAGCACGGCAAGGGCGTGGTGGTCGCGGAACTGGATATCGAGCCGGGCATGTGGTTTTTTAAGTGCCATTTTGAGGGCGACCCGGTGATGCCGGGCTGCCTCGGCGTGGACGCGCTGTGGCAGTTGATTGGGTTTTCGCTCGGCTGGCGCGGCGGTCAGGGCGCCGGGCGCGCGCTCGGCGCCGGCGAGATTAAATTCATCGGGCAAATCTCACCGCGCAACGAAAAGGTCATCTATCAAATCGATTTCAAGCGCGTCATCATGCGCAATCTGGTGATGGGCATCGCCGATGGCATGGTGATGGCGGATGGGCAACTGGTGTATTCCTGCAAGGATTTGCGGGTCGGGTTGTTCAAGGGCGCGGAGCCCTTTTAGCGCGGCGGCGCCCGAACCGGCAAACACGAATACCGGCGAAGCGAATACCGGCAAATCAAATACCGACGAAATGAGGTGGCAATGAAACGGATTGTAATTACCGGCTACGGTATCGTCTCCAGCCTCGGCAACAACGCGGACGAGGTGCGCGAGTCGTTGCGCGAAGGGCGCTCCGGCATCGTGTTCAGCCGGCAATACGCCGACCTCGGCATGCGCAGCCGGGTGCACGGCGAAATCAACATCGACGCCGCGGCGATGATCGACCGCAAACTGTACCGCTTCATGGGCGACGCCGCCGCCTACAACTACATCGCCATCCTCGAAGCAATCGAGCGCGCCGGGCTGAGCGAGCGCACGGTGTCGAGCGAAAGAACCGGTCTGCTGCTGGGCACCGGCGGCGCGTCGCCGGAAAACATCGTGGCGGCGGCGGACACCTTGCGCGAGCGCGGCATTCGCCGGGTGGGTCCGTATATGGTCACCAAAACCATGGCGAGCACCATCACCGCCTGCGTCGGCACCGCGCTCAAAATCAAGGGCGTGTCCTATTCCATCAGCTCCGCCTGCGCCACCAGCGCGCACTGCATCGGCCACGGCGCCGAGTTGATTCAGTTGGGAAAGCAGGACGTGGTGTTCGCCGGCGGCGGCGAGGAATTGCACTGGACGCTGTCGGTGCTGTTCGACGGCATGGGCGCGATGTCGTCAAACTTCAACGACGCGCCGCCATCCGCCTCGCGACCGTATGACCGCGACCGCGACGGCTTCGTGATTTCCGGCGGCGCCGGCGTGGTGGTGCTGGAATCCCTCGAGCACGCGCAACAACGCGGCGCGCCCATCATCGCCGAACTCGCCGGCTACGGCGCGACCTCGGACGGCTTCGACATGGTGCAACCGTCGGGCGAAGGCGCGGCGCGCTGCATGCGCCAGGCGCTGCAAACCGTCGATGCGCCGGTGCAATATATCAACGCGCACGGCACCAGCACGCCGATTGGGGATGTGCGCGAACTGGAGGCGATTGCGGAAGTCTTTGGCAATGCGGACGGGGCGAATGGCGATGCAAATGTGGACGCGCCGCTCATCGGATCGACCAAATCCCTGAGCGGACACGCCCTCGGCGCCGCCGGCGTCAACGAATCGATTTACACCCTGCTGATGATGGAGTCCGGGTTTATCGCCGCCTCGGCGAATGTTGACAACCTCGACCCCGCCGCCGCGGGTCACGCCATCGTCACCGAGCGCCGCGACTCGGTCGATTTGCGCGTGGCGATGAGTAACAGTTTCGGCTTCGGCGGCGCCAACAGCGCATTGGTATTCAAACGCTGGGACGAATAAACTCCGCCCCGAATGCCCCGGCGTCCGCCACGGCAACGCCCGCGGTCGTCGTATGGCTTGCGCTGTGTTGCCTGCTGGTGTTCGCCACGGTGCTCCTCGGCGGGGCGGTGCGCCTGACCGGCTCGGGGCTGTCGATGGTGGATTGGCAGCCGCTCAGGGGCGTCATCCCGCCGCTGGATGCGGACGGTTGGCGGCAAGCGTTTGACAACTACCGGCAATTCCCCGAATTCAACTTGGTCAATCCCGACATGACGCTGGCCGAGTTCCGGTTCATCTTTTGGATGGAATACGCCCACCGCCTGCTCGGGCGGCTCATCGGCGCGGCGTTCCTGCTCCCGTTTTTGTTTTTTCTGGCGGCGGGCAGGGTGCCGCGCGCGGCGGTGGGGCGGTTGTGGGCGCTGTTCTTCCTCGGCGGCATGCAGGGGTTGCTCGGTTGGCACATGGTCAAAAGCGGTCTCGCGGACGACCCGCATGTCAGCCACTACCGCCTCGCATTGCACTTCATGCTGGCGGTGGTGATTTACGCCTATCTGTTGCGCGTGCTGGTCGGCATTTCCCGGCGTCCCCAATCCCCTGAGCGCGCCGCCCACGACACCCCCCTGCGGCTCACCGGCGGAATCGCGCTCGCGCTCATCCTGATGATGATGGCGAGCGGCGCGCTGGTCGCCGGGACGCACGCCGGGCATGTTTACAACACCTGGCCCCTGATGGGCGGGCGGTGGCTTCCGCCGCAACTGCTGGCGATGCAACCGGGGTGGCTGAATGCGTTTGAGAACCTCGTCGCCATCCAGTTCATCCACCGCTGGCTGGCGCTCGCCGTGCTGGTCGCGGTCATCGCTTTCGCGCTTCGGTTAATCCGCGCCCGCGCCGCCACCGGCAACAACCGCGCGCTCATCGGCTATTTGCTGGCGGCGCTGGCGGTCGCTCAAGTCGCGCTCGGCATCGCGACGCTGGTGTTGCGCGTCCCGCCGGCGCTGGCGTCGGCGCATCAGGCCGGCGCGATGCTGTTGCTGACGGTCGCCGTAATCGCGCTCGCCCGCCATCTGCCACCGCTCGCCGACCCTGAGCCAACCCGAGCCAACGAGAAACGCCATGCCTAAACCGAGCAAAGCCGACAACATTTTAATCGTGATGGCCGACCAACTGAGCGCGGCGGCGCTCGGATGCCACGGCAACCCCACCGTCAAAACCCCTCACATCGACCGCCTGGCGGCGCGCGGCGTGGTGTTTGACGCGGCTTACAGCAGCAGCCCGCTGTGCGCGCCGGCGCGCTACGCCTTCATGACCGGCCAGCACATCTCCCGCTGCGGCGGCTATGACAACGCCGCCTACCTGCCCGCGACCATGCCGACCTTCGCCCACTACCTCCGCCTGCAGGGCTACCGCACCAGCCTATGCGGAAAGATGCACTTCATCGGCGCCGACCAACTGCACGGGTTTGAGGAGCGCCTGACCACCGACATTTATCCGGCGGACTTCGGCTGGGTGCCGGACTGGAGCCAACCGGACGAGCGCATCGACTTGTGGTATCACAACATGTCGAGCGTCAAGCAAGCCGGGGTCGCCGCGATTACCAACCAACTGGCGTATGACGACGAAGTCGGCGCGCAGGCGCTCAGGGCAATCTACGACCACGCCCGCGGCGCGGACGAGCGCCCGCTGTGTTTGGTGGTCGGCTTCATCCATCCGCACGACCCGTATGCCGCCCGCCGGTGCGACTGGGATTTGTATGACGGTGTGGAGATTCCGCCACCCGCCGTGCCGCGCCCGCCCGGCGGACAGCAGGACGCCCACAGCGCGCGGCTGGAGAAAGTCATCGCGCTGGATGCGGTTGACATCAGCGAGCGCGAAATCATCAACGCGCGACGCGCGTATTACGCCAACGTCTCGTATATCGACCGGTGGTTGGGGCGGTTGCAGGACGCGCTACGCGAGTGCGGCATAGCCGACACCACCACCACATTGTTCACCTCCGACCACGGCGACATGCTGGGCGAGCGCGGGCTCTGGTACAAAATGTCGTTCATGGAATGGTCCAACCGAATCCCGATGATTCTCTCGCAGCCGTCGCGCCTTAAAGCGGCGCGCGTGGCGCAACCGGTCTCGCAGGTGGACGTGCTACCGACCCTGCTGGAAATCGCGCGCGACCAGTCGGGCGAGGACAGCCCCGACCTCATCGACGCCATCGACGGTCGTAGCCTGATTCCCCTGTGCGACCACGCCGACTCGGGCGACCCCCGCGTGGCAATCAGCGAATACCTCGCCGAGGGAACCGCCGAGCCGATGCTGATGATTCGCCGTGGCCGCCACAAATTTATCTCCTGCGCAAGCGACCCCGACCTACTGTTTGACTTGACCGCCGACCCGAATGAGTTGACCAATCTGGCAAAGCGCGAAGACTGCGCGGCGACCGTGCGGGCGTTTCGGCGCGAGGCAGCCGCGCACTGGGACACCGAGCAAGTCAAGCGCGAAGTCATCGCCTCACAACGCCGCCGCCGCGCGGTGCATGCCGCCCTACAAATCGGCCGCCACCACAGCTGGGACTTCACCCCCCTCCGAAACCCCAGCGAAGAATACACCCGCAGCCACCACGACCTAACCCACTTCGACACAACCTCCCGCCACCCACGCCCACCGGGGTTTAACCCACGCCGGGGTTAGCGCGCTGACTAAGGGAACTATCAAGCAAAGTTGACAAAAACAACAACCCCAACAAAAACAAAACCTCGTCATTCACAACAACGCCGTCACCCACAACAACGTCGTCATCCACAACAACGCCGTCATTCTCCCCCACTTCGTCATTCTCGAGCGTTAGTGTCCGTTTGCCGCCGCGCTTCTTCTTGCGGCGGCAAACGGACACTTGCGTCCTCGGGAATCTCCCTAAGATTGGCACGGGCTTTGTTGGAATTCACGGTAACCTTAGGGAGATTCCCGAATCGAAGAAAATATGGTCGCCTGTCGGCCCCCTATTTTCTACCGTTCGAGAATGACGAAGTAGGGGGCTCCCTACTTTCTACCGTTCGAGAGTAGTTGTTTTTTATGTGCCAACCTCGCTTAACAACCCCCAACTAAACCCAATGCGCCGTCGAAGTCATCGCTTTCGCCGCCAGTCGCATCAGGCGCACGACTGGGGGTGGTAGTTCGGCGGCGCCGGCTTCTACCGCGGCTTCGGCGTGTTGGTGTTCGTCGGTTTTCATCTGGGCGACCAGTGCGCGTGAGCGGGTGTCGTTTTTGGGGAGTTTGCCCAGGTGGTCCTCAAGGTGCGCCACCACTTGGCGCTCGGTTTCGGCGACGAACGCCAGATTCCAGCGGTCGCCCGCCAGCCCTGCGAGCCCGCCGATGCCGAATGCGCCGAGGCGCCACAGCGGGTTGAGCAGGCTTTTGCGCGCGCCCAACTCCTCCATCCGCTGCTCGCACCATGCGAGGTGGTCGTTTTCCTCCGCCGCCGCTTGCTCCATTCGCACGCGAATGCGCCGGTCGCGCGCGGTGATTGCCTGGCTGTGATAGAGCGCCTGCGCGCACACCTCGCCGACATGATTGACGCGCATATACCGCCCCGACCGCCGCCGCTCGCGCGCGCTCAGCGACGCATCGCTCAGCGACACATCATCCGCGCCATCCGTCGGAAACGCCCTGGCGGCGCGCGGCGGGGCGCCGAACGCGCCCAGCACGCGGGCGGCGCCCATGATGAGATGGTCGCTGCGGCGGTAGTCGCGCGGGTTGCTGCTGTCCATCCGTGCGATTATAGTAGGCAATCGCCATTTTAATCAGCCACCTCACGCCGCCGCCTCACACCGGAACACCGGGTATGCAGCCATGAACCGCCAGTCGCTCAGCCGGCGTTTTCGGAAATTCCTGCCGCGCTCTTCGGTCATCGACCAGCCGGGGTCGTTGCGCGCGTATGAATGCGACGGGCTGAGCGCGTATCGGCAACTGCCGTTGCTGGTGATTCTGCCGGAGACGGTCGGGCAAGTCCGCCGGGCGTTGCGGGTGTGCCGTGAACTGCGCCTTCCGGTGGTCAGCCGCGGCGCCGGCACCGGTCTGTCCGGCGGCGCGCTGCCGCATCCGCAGGGCATCGTGCTGAGCCTGGCGAAGATGAACCGGGTGCTGGAAATAGACGCCCCCAACCGCACCGCCAGGGTGCAGGCGGGGGTGCGCAACCTCGCCATTTCCGAGGCGGTCGCGCATCTCGGGTTGTTTTACGCGCCCGACCCGTCGTCGCAGATTGCGTGCAGCATCGGCGGCAATGTCGCGGAGAACGCCGGCGGCGTCCACTGCCTCAAATACGGGCTGACCGTGCACAACATCGCCGCCCTCAAAGTCGCCACGATTGACGGCGACCTGCTCACCCTCGGCGCGCCCGGCGGCGGTCTCGACTGCGCCGGCTTCGACTTGCTGGCGTTGCTAATCGGCTCCGAAGGCATGCTCGGGGTGGTGGTTGAAGTGACGGTCAAACTGCTGCCCAGCCCGGAATCCGCGCGCGTATTGCTGGGCGCTTTTGACGCGGTCGAAAACGCCGCCGACAGCGTCGCCTCAATCATCGCCGCCGGCATCATTCCGGCGGGCGTGGAAATGATGGACAACCCGGCGATTCGCGCGGCGGAGGATTTCGCCAATGCCGGCTATCCGCGAGACGCCGCCGCGATTTTGCTGTGCGAACTGGACGGCGACTCGGCGGAGGTCGGCGCGCAGGTGATTGAGGTGCGTGCGATTCTTGAGCGCCACGGCGCGGTTGAAATCCGCGTGGCACGCGACGAAGCCGAGCGCGCGTTGTTCTGGTCGGGGCGCAAGAGCGCCTTCCCTGCAATAGGGCGCATCTCGCCGGATTACTACTGCATCGATGGCACCATTCCGCGCAAACACCTGAGCCGCGTGCTCGCCGAAATCAACCGCCTGTCCGACGAATACGGCCTGCGAGTCGCCAACGTCTTTCACGCCGGAGACGGCAACCTGCACCCGCTGATTTTGTATGACGCCAACCGCCGCGGCGAGTTGGAGAAGACCGAGGAACTGGGCGAGAAAATACTCGAGTTGTGCATTCAAGTCGGCGGCACCATCACCGGCGAACACGGCGTCGGCGTGGAAAAAATCGGCGCCATGTGCGCGCAGTTCAACGACTCGGAGCGCGCGCAGTTTCACGCCGTGCGCGAGGCGTTTGACCCCGCGCGCCTGCTCAACCCCGGCAAAGCGATTCCGACGCTGGCGCGCTGCGCCGAGCACAACGCGATGCACGTGCACCGCGGGCAAACGCCGTTTCCCGACCTTGAGCGCTTCTAGCGGCGTTGCCGAGCGGTGTCCGACAGCATCGAAAAACGCCTGCAGCAACAGGTGCTGGAAGCGCACCACGCGGCGCAGCCCTTGAACATCGTCGGCGGCGCGAGCAAAGCCTTCTATGGGCGCGAAGCTGGCGGCGCGCCGCTCGACACCGCCGCGCACAAGGGCGTGCTGCGCTATGACCCCGCCGAGTTGGTGCTGACCGCGCGCGCCGGCACGCGCGTCGCCGACCTGGAAGAATTGCTGGCGCTGAAAAACCAGATGCTGGGCTTCGAGCCGCCGCGCTTTTCCGGCGCCACCACCATCGGCGGCGCGGTCGCCGCCGGGCTCGCCGGTCCGCGCCGCCCCTTTTCCGGCGCGGGCGCGGTGCGGGATTTCGTGCTCGGCGTCAAACTCCTCAACGGCAAGGGCGAAATCATGCGCTTCGGCGGCGAGGTGATGAAAAACGTCGCCGGGTTTGACATTGCCCGCTTGATGGCGGGCGCGATGGGCGTGCTCGGCATTCTGCTTGAAGTCTCCCTGCGAATCGTGCCGCAGCCGCCGCTGGAAAAAACCCTGCTGCTGGAGCAGCCCAAGCCCGGCGATGCAATCGCCCTGTTCAACCGCCTCGCCGCGCGCCCCCTGCCGCTCTCGGCGGCGGCCTGGGACGGCGGTGAAACGCGCCTGCGCCTGTCCGGCAGCGCGGCGGGCGTGCAGCGCGCACAAGCGGCCATCGGCGGCGAGGCGGATTCGCTCGGGCATAAATTCTGGCAGCGGTTGCGCGACCATGAACTGCCGTTTTTCGCAAACCACGAGCGCTCGTTGTTGCGCGTGTCGCTGCCGCCGGCGGCGGAACTGAGCCCGCTCAGCGCGCCGCAACTGGTGGACTGGGGCGGCGCGCAACGCTGGGTTGCGGAGGCGGACTTTGATGCGTTGCGCAAGGTGGTCGCGCGCCACGGCGGGCACGTCACCCTGTTCCGCCACGCCGACCGCCGCGCCGCGATTTTTGAGCCGCTCGCCCCGCCGCTGCACGCGCTCCACCTCCGGCTGAAACGCGCGTTTGACCCCGTGGGCATCCTCAACCGCGGCCGCCTGTATCAGGCGTTCTAGATGCAAACCTCGCTCAGCGCCGAGTTTCAACAGACCGCGAAGGGGCGGCTCGCCGAAGGCATTCTGCGCAACTGCGTGCACTGCGGTTTTTGCAATGCCACCTGCCCGACGTATGAATTGCTCGGCGACGAACTCGACGGTCCGCGCGGGCGCATCTATCAGATGAAACAACTGTTTGAGGGCGCGGCGGATGCGCCGGATGCGCCGGGGAGGGCGGCGCTCGCCACCGAGATGCGCCTCCATCTCGACCGCTGCCTGCTGTGCCGCAACTGCGAAACCACCTGCCCGTCCGGGGTGCAATACGGTCGGTTGCTGGAAATCAGCCAAACCGTCCTCGATGAAAAACTGCCGCGCGGCGTCGTCGACCGGCTGCGGCGGCGCCTGCTGACGCGCATCATCACCCGACGCGGTTTGTTCGACCCGCTCTTGCGGCTTGCCCGCCACGCCAAACGCGTGCTGCCGCGAATGCTGGCGCAAGTGCCCGATGCACAGCCGGCGCTCGGCTTGCAATGGCCGCGCCCGGCACGCACCGGTGCTGGTGCCGGCGACGGCGAGCGCCGCGAAATGATTGCGCTCGCCGGCTGCGTGCAGTCGGCGGTCGCCGCCAACACCAACCTCGCCGCCGCCACCGTGCTCGACCGGCTCGGCATCACGCTGTTTGAAGCCGGCGGGGCGGGATGCTGCGGCGGGGTGGCGCTGCATACCTGCGGCGAGGCGCAAGGCAGGGCGGCGGCGCGCGCGCTCATCGACTGCTGGCTGCCGCATTTGGAGCGCGGCGTGGAAGCCATCGTCATGACCGCCAGCGGATGCGGCGTGACGGTCAGGGATTACCCGAACTTGTTTGAAGACGACCCCGAATACCGCGAAAAAGCGCGCCGCGTCAGCGAAAAAAGCGTGGACTTATGCGAGGTGCTCGCGCGCGAACTGCCGCCCGACTACACCCCCTCAACGGCGCCGCAAAAGGTCGCGTTCCACGCCCCGTGCACGCTGCGGCACGGCCAGCAAATCGTCGGCGTGGTCGAGTCCATTCTGGCGCGCGCCGGTCATTCCCTGTGCGAAGTGCGCGACGCCCACTCGTGCTGCGGCTCAGCCGGCACCTATTCCATTCTGCAACCGCAACTGTCCGCGCAATTGCGCCGCGCCAAGCAAGCCGCGCTCACCGCCGAGCAACCGGACGTGCTGTGCACCGCCAATGTCGGCTGCCAGGTTCAGTTGGCGGCGGGCGTCGACTTGCGGGTGTTGCATTGGGTCGAGTTGCTGCTCTAACGTCAACGCGGAGTGCTACAATCCGCCGACTGAAATGACGAGACCGAAAGCCCCCGCGCCGCGACAACCCATGCCCGACCCGCACTATCAACGCCACGTATTTTTCTGCGTCAACCAGCGCGACCACGGCCAACGCTGCTGCGCCGACGGCGCCGCCGCCGAGCATCGTGACTACGCCAAAAAGCGAATGAAAGCAGCCGGCATGCATGGCCGCGGCAAAGTCAGGGTCAACCGCTGCGGCTGCCTCGACCGCTGCGAGGAGGGTCCCGTCATCGTCGTCTATCCGGAAGCGGTGTGGTACAACTACGTCGACCGCGAAGACATCGACGAAATCATCGACCAACATTTGCTCAAAGGAAAAATAGTTAAAAGACTACAAATCTGATTCGCACAATCCCCCGCGCAACCACCCCAACCCCGCACTCGCTCCACCCCCAAACCCGCCGCCGGCTAAGGTCGCCTTGGTTTTTCCAGTTTAGTGTTCGGCGTCCATCAACACCCACCAGATATGGAAATTTTGCGGATTTTTCAATCAGTTTTCATTTATGATATGTTCAAAATAAATAAATATATTTCATAAAAACTCGCTAGCATTCATTCTAATATTGCGTTGGTGACCGTCCCCTGTGGATTCCGTAGCGCCAACAAAAGCGCCACCCCCCGGAAACGGCCACCTGAAAATCTCCTCCATCCTCCTTATGGTGGTTTTAGGCGTGGCATCACTTGCCACGCCATTTTTTTTGGAATTGTATACAGAAGGGTGCCATCTACCCCTCGTCATTCTCGAACGATAGAAAAATAAGGGAATTACATACATAAATCCGCAGAAAAAACATTTGACATTTCATTCTTGTTTGCCGCAAAATCCGCGAATACAGCAATAAAGCCAATCGTGGGGGATTTTTGATATGAAAAAGAGGGTAGCGAACACAACGCCAGAACAGGCAAAGCGTAAATATCGACTTGTTCGTGCCGCCGAGTAAATATGCGGCTTGCGGATTTATGTATGTAATTCCCATATTTTTCATCGCCTTCGGGAATCTCCCTAAGACTACCGTGAATTTCAACAAAGTCCGTGCCAGTCTTAGGGAGATTCCCGAGGACGCAAGTGTCCGGTAAGCCGCCGCTTAAAAGAAAAAGCGCGGCGGCAACGGACACTAACGCTCGAGAATGACGGCGGGGGGCGGGGCAACGGTCGCTAATGCTCGAGAATGACGGCGGGGGGCGGGGCAACGGTTGCTAATGCTCGAATGACGGGTTGTACTTGGCGTTTTCTCGGTGAGGTTTTGTGTTAGGGTTTGGGTTATGTATCTTTCACGCCCCCACCGTCGTTTGCCGGATGCCTAAGCGCGTTAGTCAGTCCATTGATACTCGGGCGGTGCATGCTGGGGAGGCTCGGCCTCGGGTGGAGGGGGCGGTGTCGCAGCCTATTTTTCAGACTTCCACTTATGTGTTGGACGGCGAGGTGGGTTATCACGACCTGCGTTATCTGCGCCTCAACAATTCGCCCAATCATCTTGCGTTGCACGCCAAACTGGCGTCGCTGGAGGGGAGCGAGAGTGCGTTGGTGACCGCCAGCGGGATGGGCGCGATTTCAACGGCGTTGTTGAGCGTGTTGAAGAGCGGCGACCATTTGCTGGCGCAGGGCGGTTTGTATGGCGGCACTCACACGTTGATGACCACCGAGTTGCCGGATTTCGGCATTGAAGTTGACTTCGTGGACTTGAATCAGAGCGCGCAGTGGGCGCAGAAACTCAAGCCCAACACCCGCGCATTTTATGTTGAGAGCATGACCAATCCTCTGCTCGAAGTCGGCGATTTGCCTGCGGTGGTCGCCTTCGCCGGCGACAAGGGGCTCACCACTCTGATCGACAACACCCTCACGACGCCGGTCAATTTCCGCCCCATCGAGATGGGGTTTGACTTGGTGTTGCACAGCGCCACCAAGTATCTCAACGGGCATTCGGACATCGTCGCCGGGGTGGTCGCCGGCGGCGCGGAGTGGGTCGGCAAGGTCAAGCGAAAACTCGACCACCTCGGCGCCACGCTCGACCCGCACGCCTGCTTTTTGCTCAACCGGGGAATCAAGACCCTGCCCGTCAGGATGCGGCAACACAATAGCAACGGGCTGGCGTTGGCGCGTCAGTTGCAGCGTCATCCGGCGGTCGCCGGGGTGTATTACGCGGGTTTGCCCGAGCACCCCGACGCGGCGCGCGCGCAGGCGTTTTTCAGCGGCTTTGGCGGCGTGTTGTGCTTCGACCACAAGGACGGGGCGGCGGGCGCGCACCGCATGATTGACCGCCTCGAACTGGCGGCGCAGGCGGTCAGCCTCGGCGGGGTGGAAACCCTGATTACCCTGCCGGCGGAAACCTCGCATGTCGGCTTGAGCCCGGCGGAGCGGCGCGCGCTCGGCATCGGCGACGGACTGGTTCGCATCGCGCTGGGGGTCGAGGGCGAGGACGATTTGCTCGCCGACTTTCAGCAAGCCTTGTCCGACTAACTCCCAACCCGCCCGCCAAACCCCAACCCATCCGCCAAACAGAAGCCCGATTGCATCGGCAATCGGGCGCATAATCTGGAGCGGGAAACGAGGATCGAACTCGCGACCCCAACCTTGGCAAGGTTGTGCTCTACCACTGAGCTATTCCCGCGGTGTTGGCTTTGGCAACAGGGCGTGATTTTATGCAACTGAGCGCGTGTGTCAAGCCGCGCCGCACGGGTCGCACAGGTCAGGTGGGTCAGATATTTTCGCGCAAATACGGGCTCGCCATGCGCAAGTAGTCGACCATCGACCACAAGGTCAGCAGCGCCGCCAGATACAACAGGATTTCGCCGAGCAGGAAAATGGGCACGCCGTAGAGCGGTTTGCCGTAGAGCAGGATGCCGATGGAAACCATCTGCGACAGGGTTTTGAACTTGCCGAGTTTGCCGACCGCCACCACGCCGCGCTCGCCCAACTCCGCCATCCATTCGCGCAACGCCGACACCACGATTTCGCGACCAATGATGATCGCCACCGCCACGGCGAACGGCATCGGATGCAGCACGGCGTCCAGCACCTTGCCGTCGGAAGCCAGCAACACCAGCGCCGATGACACGATGAGTTTGTCCGCCACCGGGTCGAGGAAGGCGCCGAGGGCGGAAGAGGCGTTCATGCGGCGCGCGAGAAATCCGTCCAGCCAGTCGGTCAGGGCGGCGAGCACGAAGGTGGCGGTGATGATGATTTCACGATACGGCGACGGCCAGAAATACGCCACCACCAGCACCGGAATCAGGGTCACGCGGAACAGCGTCAGCAGGTTGGGAATGTGGATGAGCATTGCGCCGGGCGCCCCGCGCCGGGTTCTTGACTGGCGGATTTTACTTGAGATGCGCGCGCCTAATCGTGCAAGCGGCGATAAATGCGCTCGGCGAGCGCCGGGCTGATTCCCGGCGCTTTGGCGAGGTCTTCAACGCCGGCGCGCGTGATTTCCCGCAAGCCGCCGAAGTAACGCAGCAGGTTGCGGCGCCGCTTTTCGCCCACGCCTTCGATGCGCTGCAACGGCGATTCGGTGCGCGCGCGTGCGCGGCGTTGGCGGTGGCCGCTAATCGCAAAGCGGTGCGCTTCGTCGCGGATGCGCTGGATTAGGCGCAGCCCCGGCGACGCGCCGCCGGGCGTGATAGCGCGCGCGGCGCCGAACAGGTGCAGTTGCTCGTCGCCGGCGCGGCGCTCGCGCCCCTTGGAGACCGCCAGCAACACCACCGAGCCGAGGATTTGCAACTCCTCCAACACCTGGGCCGCCACGCCCAGTTGCCCCTTTCCGCCGTCGATGATGACCATGTCGGGCAGTTTGCCGTCGTCCTGCAAGACGCGTTTGTAGCGGCGCATCAGCGCTTGCTCCATCGCGGCGTAATCGTCGCCGGGCGCGATGCCGGTGATGTTGAAACGCCGGTAGTCCGACTTGACGGGTCCCCGCCGGTCGGCGACCACGCACGCGCCCACCGTGCGCTCGCCGAGCGTGTGGCTAATGTCGAAACACTCCATCCGCGCCGGCGTCTCGTCCAGCGACAGCAGGTCGGCGAGGGCTTGGCGTTGCGCGTCGGTCTGGCTGCGCTGGCTGAGGTGACCGCGCAAATGCTCGGCGGTGTTGACGCGCGCCGATTCAATCCAGCGGGCGCGGTGGGCGCGGCAACGGTGTTTGATTTCAACGCTACGCTCCGTCCCCGGCACCAGCGCTTGCTGCAACGAGGCGCGGCTGTCGATGGGCTCGCTCAGCAGGATTTCCGCGGGCAGCGGCGCGCCAATATAGTTCTGCGGCAAAAACGCTTCCAGCAATTCCGCCGGCGCCAAGTCGAGCGGATTGTTGCGCACTTGAAAGCGCCCGCCGAGGTTGCGCCCCTGGCGAATCGACACCACGCCGAAGCACGCCAAGCCGCCCTCAACCGCCACCGCCACCACATCGGCATCGGCGGCGGCGCTGCCCGAAGAGACATACTGCTTCCCTCTGGCGCGCTGCAGCAACGCGATGCGGTCGCGGTAGCGGGCGGCGGTTTCATATTCCAGCGCCGCCGCGGCGCGCTCCATCTTGCCGCCCAGTTCATCGAGCAACGCGAAGTCGCGCCCCGCCAGCATCGCCTTGGCTTGGCGCACATCGTCGAGATAATCCCGCGGCGTGATGTGTCCGACGCACGGCGCGCTGCACCGCTTGATTTGATACTGCAAACAAGGGCGCGAGCGGTTGCGAAAAAATGCGTCGTTGCATTGCCGCAAGCGAAAGATTTTATGCAGTTGCCCCAACATTTCACGCACCGCGGCGGCGCTCGGATAAGGACCGTAATACTTGTCCGGGCGCGCGCGCCGCCCACGGTAAAAAGCGAAACGCGGAAAGTCCGCTTGCTCGCTCAGGCGAATATACGGAAAACTTTTATCATCACGCAACGCGATGTTGTAGCGCGGGCGCTTGTCCTTGATGAGATTGTTTTCCAAGAGCAGCGCTTCGCTTTCGGTGCGCGTTTGCTGAATCTCGGCGTGGTGAATTTTGGACACCATCAGGCGCGTTTTCGGGCTCAGCCCGGAAGCGCGAAAATAACTCGCCACGCGGTTTTTGAGATTGGCCGCCTTGCCCACATACAACGCCTTGCCGTCCTTGCGGTAGAACACATACACCCCCGGACGCGCGCGCAACGACGCCAGAAACCGCTCGGCGTCAAAGCGCGCCGCCTTGCCGCTTGCGCTCATAGGCAATACAATACCGCGCTCGCTTCGGTCATCGTCATCACAGGGGTTAATCGCATGAAAATCTCGGCCTTCGATGCGCGCGTCGGCAACCTGCTGGAATACAACGGCAAGTTGTGGCGCGTGCTCACAAAAAATCATGTCAAGCCCGGCAAGGGGGGCGCTTTCGTGCAGTTGGAGATGAAGTGTATCAGCGATGGCGTCAAACTCAACGAGCGATTCCGCTCCGAAGACAAAATCGAAAAAGCCCGCGTGGAACCGCGCCGCATGCAATATCTATACGCCGACGGCGCCTCGCATATTTTTATGGACACGGAAACCTACGAACAAACCGCCCTGGACGCCGAAGACCTGCACGCGCAAACCCCCTTCCTGCTACCCAACACCGAAGTCAACATCAACTTCCACAACGACGCCCCCATCGGCGTGGAGTTACCCGCCTCGGTAACACTCACCGTCACCGAAACCGAAGGCGTAGTAAAAGGGCAAACCGCCGCCGGCGGCGGCAAACCAGCCACCCTGGAAACGGGCCACAAGGTGACCGTGCCGGTGTTCATTAACGTTGGCGAGAAGGTTAAGGTGAATACTGATACTGGGGATTATGTTGAACGGGCTTAGGGCGTGGTGGTGGTGTTGCTCTTTGTCGTCATTCCCCCCTACTTCGTCATTCTCGAGCGTTAGTGACCGTTTGCCGCCGCGCTTTTTCTTTTAAGCGGCGGCTTACGGACACTTGCGTCCTCGGGAATCTCCCTAAGATTGGCACGGGCTTTGTTGGAATTCACGCCAGCCTTAGGGAGATTCCCGAAGGCGATGAAAAATCCGCCGGGAGCGGATTTTCGCGTAGCCCGAAGGGTTTGTATCAGGGATGATACAAACAAAAATATAGTCGCTGGCGCCCCCTATTTTTCTATCGTTCGAGAATGACGACGGGGGCTCCCTATTTTCTACCGTTCGGGAATGGCGGCGGGGATGATTTGTCGGAAAATTTACAAAAAAAACCCGCGCATTCGTTAATTTTCAGTTATGCTTTGTCTCGCTAACAGGTACGAGAGTTCTGCTTTGTCGGGTCTCTCGCCGAATGAAATACCCAGTTTCAAAGGGAGGGCTTGATCACCCGACCTTTGGGAAATAAGTGAGACGACGTTGCTCTCGTACCGTTGTTAGCAGGCCCGGCGCTTCGGCGTCGGATAACTGCAATCCAACTTCAGATGAGCAATCCGATGAAAAAAACAGCACTTTCCGCGGCGATCGTCGCAATGATAGGGTTGGCTGGCTGTGTACCAACGGCAATACAGTTGCAATCCACGTTTGATGAAGCACACGCACGACAACTTCTAAAACCAGGGGCGGGCACCATCGCAGGTAGTTCGCTCATTCGACAACGTGGCGGAGGTGTCGTCACCTGTGCAGGTAGCACGGTGCGCTTAATACCTGCCACACAATACGCACAAGAAATAATGGTGGCGAAATTTGGCAGTGTAGCGCGTGGGTATACGCAAGCAAATGACATTTTCGGAACGGCATCAATCAGTTTCGATAATTTGGCACCACAATATGATCTCTTGGTTCGTGAAACTGCATGTGACGCACAAGGTTACTTCAAGTTCAGAGATGTCAGTGCCGGGCAGTTTTATGTGACCACCGAGGTCTCTTGGGAAGTTCCGTCAACATCTCCTTACTCATTCTCTTCGACTTCAACACAAGGTGGAGAGTTAATGCAATTAGTGGAAATTAACGATGGCGAAACAAAGGACATCGTTCTTTCACCATAATTTGCAATTTGCAAGACCGAGGGGCAGGGGAGACCCTGCCCTTTCTTTTTGCGTGTTCCAGACGCTACTGCATAGATTGCCTTGTGGTATGATTTACCGCTCATGAATCCGGCTTCCACCCATGCCAAAACAAACCCTCTACGACAAACTCTGGCAACAACATCTCGCTCATTGCGACGAGTATGGTTCGGCGTTGATTTATGTTGACCGGCATCCAGCGTCTTTGGGGACCACCACCGCCGGCATTCCCTACTCCTCGCCATTCACCCAAAAAAACAACCACCACTTCGTCATTCCCGAACGATAGAAAATAGGGAGCCCCAACTTCGTCATTCTCGAATGATAGAAAAATAAGGAGCGATACAGGCAGTGTAAAAACTCCAAAAATAAAGCGGCACATGAAAAATTTTCCCACCGACATAGCAAAAACTCGCATAAAAAGGGATAAGTTTCCCATCTCGCCCCTGTTTTATGCAATTTTGAGGAATATTTTCCCACCCTTTCGATATGCGGAGAGTTTTTACACAGGCTGGATAGCGACTATATTTTTCATCACCTTCGGGAATCTCCCTAAGGCTACTGTGAATTCCAACAAAGCCCGTGCCAACCTTAGGGAAATTCCCGAGGTCGTAAGTGTCCGTAAGCCGCCGCTTAAAAGAAAAAGCGCGACGGCAACGGACACTAACGCTCGAATGACGGGGTTGTTGTTTTTGACGGGGGTTTTGTTTTGTTGGGGTTGTTTTGTTGGATGTTCTTGTCAACTTTGCTTGATAATTCCCATTTTTTTTATCGCCGCTGCGAAAATCCAGGCGCGAGGCTTTCAAAGAACGCTAAGCAACGCGGAGTCAGAGGCTGCGTGTTTTGTCTGCCAGCCACGCCGCGCCGCGGACGCCGCTGGAGTCGCCGTGGGTGGCTTTTTTGATGGGGGTGGCGAATTCGCCGCCGAAGACCCAGGGGTGGACTAGCGCCGGTAGTGCGTCGTATAGGAAGTCCATGTTGGACATGCCGCCGCCGAGGACGATGACGTCGGGGTCGAGGATGTTGATTATCATCGCCAGGGCGCGCGCGAGGCGGTGCGCGTAGCGTTGGCGTGCGGCGAGCGCTTCGGTGGCGCCGGCTTCGGCGTCGGCGGCGATTTCGAGCGCGCTTGCCGCCCCGCCCGCCACCCCGCTTGCCGCCCCGCCCGCCACCCCGCCGATGGCGCGCGCGTAGTCGTTTTGCAGGCCGGTGCCGGAGACGAATACTTCGATGCAGCCGCGCCGCCCGCAATAGCACTTTGGTCCCGGATATTCCGCGGCGGCGGGCCACGGCAGCGGCGCGTGCCCCCATTCGCCGCATAGCCGGTTTTTGCCGGACATCACGCGCTTGTTGACGGCGATGCCGCCGCCGACGCCGGTGCCGAGGATGGCGGCGAACACGGTGTCGGCATCCGCCCCCGCGCCGTCGGTCGCTTCCGACAACGCGAGGCAGTTGGCATCGTTGGCGAACTTCACGTCGCATTCCAGCACGCGCCGCACATCGGCGAAGAATGGCATGCCGTTCAAGCAGGTGGAGTTGCTGTTTTTGACAAGCCCGTCGAGCGTCTCGTTGCCCGGCGCGGACATGCCGATGCCGGCGATGGGCTCGCCGCGGCGCAGTTGCGCGACCAGGTCTTGCAAGGCGCGCAGGATGTCGGCATAGCCCGCCGGCGTCGACACGCGCAGGCGGCGGGCGATGTCGCCGGCGGATGTCATCAGCACACCTTCGATTTTGGTGCCGCCGAGGTCGATGCCGATGCGGTAGCCGCTCATTGCTACGCCGCCCGCCGTCGCCGCAACAGGTGTTTCATCGCGCCCACCGCCCCCACCCCAACCCGCGCCATCACACCGCCACCGCTTCCCACTGCCCGCTTTCGCACGATTTCAACACCGCCTCGCCGACGCGCGCCACCGCCAGGGCTTGCGCCAGCCCGCTGTGCGCTTGCGGTCGCTCGGGGGCGGCGGCGATGTCGCCGAGGAAGGCGGCGGCTTCCATGATTTTGGAATCCTCGTAGCCGAGGCCGATGCCGTCGCCCGGATTGAACCGCCCGTGTTCGGGCTGCGCTTCGCCGGCGAGCAAGCGCGTGTATCCGCTGCGCGCGTCGTCGGGCAGGTATACTTCCAACTCGTTCATGCGCTCAAAATTCCAGCGCGTCGAGCCGTGCTGTCCGTAGAGTTCAAACCCCATTTCGCATTTCGGTCCGCGCGCCACGCGCGACGCTTCCAGCACGCCGACCGCGCCGCCGGCAAATTCCACCAGCGCGGCGGCGTAGTCTTCGTTGTCCACCTCGCCCTTGGGTGCATCCGGCGCGCCGAGTGAAAAGTGGGTGCCTTGTTCGGTGGCATCGGCGGCGGCGGTGGCGGGCGCCGGCAAGGGTCGTTCTGCAATGAAGGTGCGGCGGTCGGCGGTCACGCGGCGAATGTCGCCGACCAGATAGTGCGCCATATCGATGGCGTGCGAGAGGATGTCGCCGATGGCGCCGGCGCCGGCGGTCTCGTTGCGAAATCGCCAGGTCAACCGGCTCAGCGGGTTGCCGCCATACATGGTTAAAAACCGCCCGTTGAATTGCTCCACCGCGCCGATTTTGCCGTCGTCGAGCAGTCGGCGGCAGTGGCGCACCATCGGGAAATAGCGGTAGTTGTAGCCCACCGTCGACACCACGCCGGCGGCGCGCGCGGCGGCTTCGGCGCGCGCCGTCTCGGCGGCGTTGCGACCGGCGGGTTTTTCGCAGTAAATATGCTTGCCGGCGGCGGCGGCGGCTTCAATCATCTCCAGATGGCAGTGCGTCGGCGCGGTGATGCTGACCGCGTCCACTTGCGGGTCTTCCAGCACGCGCCGCCAGTCGGTCTCGGCGCGCTCAAAGCCGAATTGCGCCTGCGCCGCCGCCGCGCGCGCCGGCGCTTCATCCGAGCACAGCACCAGCCGCGCGCGCGCCGGCAAATCGGCAAAGCGCAACGGAATGGCGGCGTAAGCGCGCGCGTGCGCCGCGCCCATCCAGCCCATGCCGATGACGCCGATGCCGACGGTTTGGGTTTTCATTGCGGCGCCACGCCGTGCACCACGACGGTCTTGCTCTCGCTCATCGATTCCACCGCGCTACGTATGCCTTCCTTGCCCACGCCGCTCAGCCCGAAGCCGCCGTAGGGCATCATGTCGTTGCGCCACAGCGGCGTCCAGTTGACGTGCACGTTGCCGCTTTTGACGGCGCGCGTGAAGCGCAACGCGGCGCTCACATCGCGCGTGAAAATGGAAGCCGCCAAGCCGTAGCCGCCGGCGGCGCTCAGGGCGATGGCGTCATCCAGGTCGGAGACGGCGGTCACGCCAATCAGCGGCCCGAACACTTCCTCGTGGAAGATTTTCATTTCGGGCGCGACATCGGCGACAATGGTCGGTTGCATCAGCGCGCCGTCGCGCTCGCCGCCGGTGACCACTTGCGCGCCGGCGGCGGTCGCCTCGCTCGTCCAGTCGAGCACGCGCGCCGCTTCCTTTTCGGTAATCATCGCCGACAGTTGCGTGTCCGGTGAGCCCGGCGCGCCGACGGTGATTTTTTCCACCGCCGCGCGCGTGGCGTCCAGATAATCGCCATAGACGCTTTGGTGGGCGAGCACGCGCTGCATGGAAATGCACACCTGCCCGGCGTTGGCGAAACCGCCCACCGCCGAGAGCGCCGCCGCCTGCTCAATGTCGGCGTCGGGCATGATGATGCAGGGGGCGTTTGAGCCGAGTTCCAGCGACAGCGCCTTGACGCCGGCGACGCGGGTGATTTGCTCGCCGACCGCGACGCTGCCGGTGAAACTGATTTTCCGCACGCGGCGGTCGGCGCACAATGCTTCGCCAATGTCGCGTCCGCCGCCGGTCAGGCACTGCAACGCGCGCGGCGGCAAGCCCGCTTCGTGCAAAATAGCGACCAACTCAAGCGCCGACAGCGGGGTCGCGGTGGCGGGTTTGAGAATCACGGCGTTGCCGGCGGCGAGCGCCGGCGCGATTTTATGCATCACCAGCAGCGAGGGAAAATTAAACGGCGTGATGGCGACCACCACGCCGCACGGTCCGCGCAGGGTGAAGCCGAGTTTGTCCTCCGCGGGCGGCACGGCGAGCGCGTCCAGCGGCAGCGTTTCGCCGCGCAGGTGCGTGCCCTCAAAGGCGGCGAGGCGAAACATCTCCGCCGCCCGCGACGCTTCGCCGCGCGCTTCGGTAATCGGCTTGCCGGATTCGTCGCTGATGGTTTGCGCGAGCGCCTCAACGCGCGCTTCGCATAAATCCGCCGCGCGGCGCAACACGGCGGCGCGCGCATGCCCCGGCATGCTGCCCATCGCATCGGCGGCAAGCGCGGCGGCGGCGAGCGCGTCTTCGACGTCTTGCGCCGTGGCTTGCGGCACCGTGCCGACCACCGATTGGTCAAACGGACGCCGCACCTCAATGCGCGCCTTGCCCTCGCGCCGTTCACCATTGACAAACATTTTCACCGTCTTGCTCCTCCGAAGTTTTTTACAAAGGGTTGATTAAAAAATAGCCGGTTCGTCCGCCGACCCCGGCGTGTTCGTGGCGAAGTCAAAATCACAGCCGAGATTCGCCTGCGTCACGTGTTGCGTGTAGAGCCAGCCGTAGGCGCTCAGTCGGTGCGCCGATGCGCCGGGTGCGGACGCCGCGCGCCGGCGCGTCAACTCATCCGCCGCCACCAGCAAATTCAACTCGCGCCCCGGCACATTCAACTCAATCAAATCGCCGTCTTGCACCAGCGACAGCGGCCCCCCGACCGCCGCCTCGGGCGCGATATGCAGCACGCAGGCGCCGTATGAAGTGCCGCTCATGCGCGCATCCGACAGGCGCACCATGTCGCGCACGCCCGCCTGCAGCAGTTTCTTCGGAATCGGCAACTGCCCCCACTCCGGCATCCCCGGCGCGCCCACGGGTCCGGCGTTTTTCAACACCAACACCGACTCCGCGCTCACCGCCAAGTCCGGCGAATCGATGCGCGCTTTCAAGTCCGCGGCATTCTCAAACACCACCGCCGCGCCTTTGTGTTGCCACAGGCGACGGTCGGCGGCGGCAGTTTTGATGACGCAGCCATCGGGCGCCAGCGAGCCGCGCAGCACCGCCAGCGAGCCGGAGTCTTGCACCGGATGGCCGGCGTCGCGGATGACATCGGCGTCGAACACTTCCGCGCCGGCGATGTTGTCGCCGAGCGTTTTTCCGTTGACCGTGGGCGCCGCCGGATGCGGCAGTTGCGGGATGTGCGCGAGCAGCGCGCGCGAGCCGCCGGCGCGGTGCAGGTCTTCCATCACATACTCGCCCGACGGTTTGAGGTTCGCCAGCAACGGCGTTTGCGCGGCGATTTCCTCGAAGCGCTCAAGCGGCAACTCAATGCCGGCGCGCCGCGCCAGCGCCGTCAAGTGGATGATGGCGTTGGTCGAGCCGCCCGCCGCCATCAGCGCGCAGACCGCGTTTTCCAGCGCCGCCGCCGTGATGATGTCAGCCGGGCGAATGTCGTCGCGCACCAGCCGCACCGCACGCACACCGGCGGCGCGCGCCATCCGGCGATGCTCGGCATCGACCGCCGGCAGCGAAGCCGCGCCCGGCAGCGACATGCCCAACGCCTCCGCCAGCAACATCATCGTGGCGGCGGTGCCCATGGTCATGCAAGTCCCCGGCGTGCGCGCGATGCCGCCTTCGATGCCGCGCCACGCGCACTCCGACAACTCGCCGGCTTGGCGGTCGGCCCAGTGCTTCCAGACATCGGTGCCGCTGCCCAGCGTCCGCCCGCGCCAGTGCCCGCGCAACATCGCCCCCGCCGGCACATAAATCGCCGGCAAGTTGGCGGACAACGCGCCCATCAAAACCCCCGGCGTGGTCTTATCGCAACCGCCCAGCAACACCGCGCCATCCACCGGATAGGCGCGCAACAACTCTTCGGTTTCCAGCGCCAAAAAATTGCGATACATCATCGCCGACGGCTTCATCAACTGCTCGCCGAGCGACAAAGCAGGCAACTCAGCGGGCACGCCACCCGCTTCCACAATGCCGCGCTTAATATCGCTGACGCGCTCGGGGAAATGCGTATGACAGGTGTTGAGTTCGTTCCAAGTGTTGATAACGGCAATCACCGGCTTCCCAAAATCCCCATCATCCCACCCCATCTGCTTAGCCCGCGACCGATGCCCAAACGACCGCAAATCATCGGCGGCAAACCAGCGCGCTGAGCGGAGGTTTTTTTTGTGGTGGTTGTGCATAGTATTATTTGTAAGAAAATACGGATTTAATTTTGGTTCTTATTTTAGTATAAAACCCGACGGGTTCGATTTCTGATTTGAGTTCGAGGCAGGCTTGCTTAAAAAGCGGGATGCTATCTATCATCACACGTCTCTTACTAGCAAGTTCTTCACACCACTTATCGCTACTCCAAAACGCAATTTCTCGTATCTCACCTGAATCTCGAGCGTCGTTTTCATGGGCCAAAAGTGCCGTCGCATTAGACTGCAATATATTTATTTCATTGAATAATTTTTTATCGAGATAAAAGTCGCTGATTATGCGCATATGCGCCACTATGTCGAGGTTTATTTCTGAGTAGGGGTATTTTTCTCCACCAGTAAGTTTATCTTTTATTAGGCAAATTTTATCTGCCAACTTAGCCAACTCCTCGACTTTTTGTCGTTGTGTGCGCAGTTTTTCGACTCTACGATTTTCGAGAATCGTTACATAGATTCCAAAAATAGCGATTACAAGCGCCGCAAGCCATTCTATTATATTAGACATCGTGATGTTTGCTACGTTGGAGCGGCTAGGTAAGCTCGTGCTCTCGCTTCAGTTCATTCAACTCGCGTGTCAATTCGTCGATTTTGTGATCGACTATCTCGAAAGGGTGATTTGCTTTGTTATATTCATCCGTACACTTCTTGCTATCCCACAGTATAGCAGCAAACCTTCTAGTTATTTTACTAAACATGCCGGTCAGAAACGATATCAACATCCACACCAGCCCTCCATACACGATACTGTATATTATGAAAAATGGAATCACGGGTAGATCTCCCTCATCGTCAGGAATCACTGATATAATCACCAACATAATTACGATACTTAATATGAAAGAAATTATTTTACTCGCTGTGGTATCTCCAAAATTATCAAGGCGACTCGCTACTTTATTACAAAATTTAACCGCATTAGGATCATCTGGTTTAGTTGGGCGTGCGCCTAACCGTTGAAGTTTTAATTTTGCTTCCGTAAGTGCGTCTTCCAATTCATTTTTGCGTATTTCACGCACAATTCGTCTGGCACGCGCTTCTGCTTTGGCTTTCTTTTCATCCTCTAATTTGCGTTTTTCACGTGCTGCTCTTTTCTGCCTTTCAACCTCTAATTTTCTTTTGCGCAGTTCCTCCTCAATATCATAGATGTATTTATTCGCCGGGCGGTAACCATCGATTCGATAATCATCGCCAATAGCCGGCAAAATTTCGGCAACGGCGGTGTCCACAGAAACCTTGAAAAATTCTTTCTTTTCGACTCGATACTCCGCCAACGCTTTATGCGCAAGTGTCTCATCCATGTCGCAATCCCGAACTTTAATGCTTATCTCTAACTCAAATGGAGTGGGTACACCGGGCGGTCTGCTTAGTTCGTTCAGTCGTTGCTTAACCGAGGTTGTCGTTTTGCCGATTTTGAGCAATCCGGACATAGACGGATTGCTAACGATGTAAACCCACCCGCGATTCGCCCCATAGCGTTGCTCGCTACCATCACTATTGTATTGGGTTGCTCCTACTCGCATGTTCGCTTTTCTTCGTTGTCGGTTGTTACTGGCTTCGTGTCATAACGATTAATCTCTCTAAAATGCCCCGCCGCTAACTCAGCGTGACCATGGAACGCCGTTAACCCTACGCGCAAGGCGCAGCGTCGGTACTCCAGCGGTTCCAGCAACTGCGCGGCTTCAACAAGCTCTCGGCGAGGCAGTAACCCTGCCGACGAAATTGCCGTGTTTGTTGGTGGGTGAGCATCGTGCAATTATAGTGAGGTTGCGGCGAAATGGGAATTTCCGCCCTACTTCGTCATTCTCGAACGATAGAAAAGCATGCTCCGTGCTCCGACACGGGGTGGGGAGCGTCAGCGACCATATTTTTGTTTGTATCATCCCTGATACAAACCCTTCGGGCTTGCGCGAAAATCCGCTCCCGGCGGATTTTCCATCGCTTTCGGGAATCTTCCCAATACTGCCGTGAATTCCAACAAAGACCGTGCCAAGCTTAGGGAGATTCCCGAGGTCGTAAGTGTCCGTAAGCCGCCGCTTAAAAGAAGAAGCGCGGCGGCAACGGACACTAACGCTCGAGAATGACGAAGTGGGGGAGTGAATGACGAGTGGTTCGAGAATGACGAGTAGCAGTAGAGTAGCAGTAGCAACAGGGAAGGATGTTTATATCGTTGACAAACCAAATAAACCCCTCTCAACTCTCCGTTCTCAGTTGTTGCACTTCCGATTCCAAACTCGCCATTTCTTCGCCGCCTGCCATTTTGTTGTAGAGTTCGTCCGGGGTGATTTCGTTTTTTTCGTAGTAGCCGAGCGTGCGTCCGCGGTTTAGGACTGAGAAACTGTCGCCGACCAGCGTGGCGTGTTGTACGTTGTGGGTGATGAAGATGATGCCGACGCCGCGGTTGCGCACGCGCATGATCATCTTTAGCACGTTGGATGATTGTTTGACGCCGAGCGCGGCGGTGGGCTCGTCCAGAATCAAAATCTTCGCGCCGAAATAGACCGCGCGGGCGATGGCCAGGCACTGGCGTTGGCCGCCCGACAAGGTGCCGACCGCTTGGTTGGGGTCGGGCACGCGGATGCCGAATTTATCCAATTCTTCGAGCGCCACGCGCGCGGCGAAGACGCTGTCGAAGACCGGAAAGCCGACCACTTTTTTGACCGGCTCGCGCCCCATGAAAAAGTTGCGCGTGATGCTCATCAACGGCACCAGCGCGAGGTCTTGATAGACCGTGGCGATGCCGTAGTCGATAGCCTCGCGCGGCGACTCAAACTCGACCGGCGCGCCGTCGATGAAAATCTCGCCTTCGGACGGTTTGTGCACGCCCGATAGCGTTTTGATGAGCGTGGATTTGCCCGCGCCGTTGTCGCCGAGCAGGCAGCAGGCGACGCCGCCGGCGGTCACCTGAAACGACACGTCCTTGAGCGCGACCACGGTGCCGAAGAACTTGCTGACATTGCGAAACTCAATCAGCGGCGGAGCGGTCGCCGCCGGCGCGGGCGCGTTCATTTGGAGGTGGTCGCGCGCGTGCGGATGTAGTTGTTGAAGACCACGGCGATGATGAGCATCAGCCCGAGGAACACCTTGAACCAGTCGGTGTTGACGTCGGTGTAATAGATGCCCTGGAACACGGTGCCGAAAATCAGCGCGCCGATGGCGGCGCCGATGGCGGAGCCGTAACCGCCGGTCAGCAAACAGCCGCCGATGACCGCGGCGATGATCGCCTCGAACTCTTTGAGCACGCCGCGCTGGGTGTCGGCGCTGCCGGCGTCCAGCACTTGGATGGTGGCGAACAAGGTGGCGGCGCAGGCGGTGCAGATGAATAGAATGGTCTTGACGCGCTCGACCGGCACGCCGACATTGCGCGCCGCCAGTTTGTCGCCGCCGACCGCAAAAATCCAGTTGCCGAATTGGGTGCGCAACAGTACGAAGGTCGCCACCGCCGCCAGCACAATCCACCAAATCACCACCATCGGCAAGCCGTTCCACGCCGGCACTTCCACGCCGTTGACTATCTCGGTGAACCAGCCCTCGCCGATGCGCCCGCTGAACAGCCACGCCACCGGGTCGCTGACTTCGCAGAACCGGATGCCGGCGGCGTTGGTGGTGCAGGTCTCGTAGTGGTCGCGCAGGTTGGGGATTTGCGTGCGGTTGGTCAGCAAGCGCGTGATGGCGATGGTCAGCCCGCGCAGGATGAACAGCATCGCCAGCGTGATGATGAACGACGGCAAGCCGGTTTTGTTGACCAGTGCGGCGTTGATGCCGCCGACGCACACTGCCACGGCGAACGCGAACAGCACCGCCAGCCACAGGGGCCAGCCCCATTCGGTCAGCGGGATGGCGATGCAGATGCCGGCGAAGCCGATCATCGAGCCGACCGAGAGGTCGAACTCGCCGCCGATCATCAGCAGCGCGGCGGCGATGGCGATGATGCCGAGAAACGCCGACCACTCGAGGAAGTTAGCGGTGCCGGATGCGCTGAACATGCCGGAGTCGCCGGCGACGATGCCGAAGAAGGCGAACACGATGAGGGCGCCGCCGACCGCGCCCATCTCCGGGCGGCGCATCAGTTGCTGCCACTTCGGGATGGTGCGCAGGCGCTCGCCGGCGACCGAGGGCTCGTTGGTTTCGTCCGTCTCGCTCATCGTGCTATGCGCCCGGCGCGGGCGCCGTCAGTCGCGCCCGGCGCCATGCTTTTGTCATGCAACGCCTACCGAAAACCTTGTCCCGACAGGTCGATGACCTTGGCGGCGTTGTCCTGGGTGACGAAGCCGGGTCCTGTCATCACCACGCCGGCGGGAATGACCGCATACTTGGCGTGCTGCACCAGCATCGCGACCGGCAGGTAGCCTTGCAGAAACGGCTGCTGGTCGATCAAAAACAGCATGTCGCCGTCGCGGGTCGCCTGCAGCGTGTCTTTGGCGAGGTCAAACGAGGCGAGTTTAACCGCGCCGAGTTTGTTCTGCTCTTTGAGCACGCGCAGAGTCGGCAGCGCCGACAGCGGACCCAGGGTGAGGATGCCGTCGATTTGCGGGTTGGATTTGAGTTTGCCCGCCACCGCGGTGCGCACCGAAGTCGGGTCGTTGCCGCCGGTGTCGATGACATCCACCGAGCCGCCGAGCCCCTCGGCGAAGCCCTCGCAGCGCAAGTCAAGGGCGACGTTGCCGACCTCGTGGTTGACGCACAGGGCGTTGGTCACGCCGGCTTCTTTCATCTTGCGCCCGCCGCCGAGCCCGGCTTCAAATTCGGTCTGCCCGACATGCGCGGCGATGCCGTATTTGTAATATTCGTCCGAGCCCGAATTCATCGAGATGACCGGAATGCCGCGGCGAATCGCGTTTTGCACCGCCTTGCCGAGCGCCGAAGCGTCCGGGAACGAAACCACGATGCCGTCCGGCTTGGCGGAAACCGCGTTGTCGATCAACTTCGCCATTTCGGGCATGTCGAAAGTGGCGGGCGCGCGATACTGCACGCTGGCGCCGGTGTCCTCGGCGGCGGCGTCAACACCGGCTTTGACGATCGACCAAAACGGGTCGTTTTGCTGCCCGTGGCTGACGACAATAATTTTCGTCTGCGCCGCCGCCGGCAATGAAATCCCCAGTATGAGCGGCAACAACCCCGCCCTGATTAGTTTGCGAAACATAACTCCTCCCGTTGGTTGGTTGGTATCAATTGGTGTCTGATACGACTGTGCTACGCGCCCCAAAATGGAGCGCCGCCAGTGATACCACGTAATCACCGGGCTGTCAATCGCCAGGCGGTTTGACTGCGAGCGCCCCATAACCCATCCAGTCAAAAAAACCGCAGTTTTGTGAGATATACCACATAAAACTTCGGTGCCATTGCGCACGATGCCCCCTCCAGAAAGCCCCGGCAACGTCAAAGGGATTGGCGCCCGATGACCCAACCGGGGTGTGGTCGGAGCACAGGGAAGCGTTTGGATTCCCCCGGCTTCCACAGGGACTCTGTTGCGTGACAAGACAGGGCGCTACCGGGACGGTATGTCGGTTGGGAGCACGGATGATTAGCGGGCGTCTCGACCACTGGATGAGCCCGGGCCGCAAGGTCCGGGCTTTTTGTTTTGGCATGTCCGCCGAGAACTAAAACCTCGCGCGCAAACGCTGCGGGGTGGGGATTGGGGTAGAATGCGGGGCTTGACGAACTCAACTTTGCTTCGTGTCCGACTCTTCCGCCGCTGTTGATGATTTTCGGCTTTACCGCCGGTTGCTCGCCCATGTGCTGCCTTACAAGTGGGGGTTTGTGCTGGCGATTGCGGGGATGTTGTTGGTGTCGGCGGGGGACGCTTCGATTGCGGTGATGCTCAAGCCCATCATCGACGAGGGGTTTGTCAACCGCGATATGACGTTCATCCGCTGGGTGCCGCTGGCGTTGGTGGCGTTGGGGTTGTTGCGCGCCGCCGGCAGTTTTACCGACAGTTATTGCATGAGTTGGGTGGCGCGGCGCGTGATTCAAGATTTGCGCCAGTCGATGTTTGAGCGCCTGATTCATGCGCCGGTCAGTTACTACGACCGCAACTCAAGCGGCGTCCTGACGGCGCGCCTGATTTACGATGTCGAGCAAATCGCCGGCGCCAGCACGAGCGCGGTTCGGGTGGTGTTCCGCGACGCGTCCAAGGTGGTGTTTTTGCTCTGTTGGATGTTTTATCTGAGTTGGAAATTGTCATTGCTCTTCGCCGTCATCCTGCCGGTCGCCTATCTCGTTTTCAAACTGTCCAGTTCCCGTTTCCGCGCCATCAGTTTGCGCGTTCAGCAAAGCGTCGGCGGCATCACGCACATCGCCAAGGAAGCGCTGCAGGGCCAGCGCGTCATCAAAATCTTCGGCGCCTACGACTACCAGCGCCGCCTCTTTCACGACGCCAACAACCGCAACCGCCAGCGCTCGATGAAAGCCACCGCGGTCGAGTCGGCGAGCGTGTCGGTGATGGTGTTTTTGTCGAGCGTGGGAATCGCGGGCGTCATCTGGGTGACGTTGTTGCAGCCGGACATCACGCCCGGCGTGTTCGCCTCCTATCTGTTGGCAATGACCATGACCACCAAGCCGATTCGGAGTTTGTCCAAAATCAATCTGGTGATTCAAGGCGGGCTCGCCGGGGCGCAGTCGGTATTCGGCACGGTTGATTTGGAGCAGGAGCGCGACAACGGCAGCATCGAATTGGCGCGCGTAGCCGGCGATGTGCGCTTCGACAAAGTCTCGTTTGACTACCGCCAAAGCGACCCGGCGCAAGCCCAAACCCAAGCGCAACCGCAAAGCGGCAAGGCGGTGCTCGACGAGGTCTCCATCGACATCAAGGCGGGCACGACGGTGGCGTTGGTCGGCGTGTCCGGCAGCGGCAAGTCCACCATCGCCTCGCTGTTGCTGCGTTTCTATGCGCCCACCGGCGGGCAAATCAGCATCGACGGCAACCCGCTGGACGCCATCACCCTGAAATCCCTGCGCGCCAACACCGCCATCGTCACCCAGGAAATCACCCTGTTCGACGACTCCATCCGCAACAACATCGCCTACGGCGAAAAGGGCGCGATTGACCCGCAAAAACTGCTCGAAGCCGCCACCGCCGCCAACGTGATGGAGTTCGCCGAGGGCATGGACGATGGACTCGACACCGTGGTCGGCGAGCAGGGCATACGGCTGTCCGGCGGGCAACGCCAGCGCATCGCCATCGCCAGGGCGTTGTATAAGGACGCGCCGCTGCTGATTATGGACGAAGCCACTTCGTCGCTGGATTCGCGCTCCGAGCAGCACATCCAAGCGGCCATCGCCCGCCTGGTGGAAAACCGCACTTCGCTGGTCATCGCCCACCGGCTGTCCACGATTGAAAACGCCGACCTGATTCTGGTGCTTGAGAGCGGGCGCATCGTCGAGCGGGGTAGTCACGCCGAGTTAATCGGGCGGCCCGGCGGCGCCTATGCGCGCTTGCACCAAGCCCAGCATAACCCCCCGGCGAGCGCGCAGTCCGCCTGATGCGGCGCGCAATCCAGCGCGGCTGGCGGCGGCGGGGATGGCTCAACCGGCTGCTCTACCCGTTGTCCCTGGGCTACGCCGGCGCGGTGTGGATGCGCCGTCACGCTTACCGAATCGGCATTCTGCGCCGCCACAAACTGCCGGTTCCGCTCATCGTGGTCGGCAACCTCAGCGTCGGCGGCACCGGCAAAACCCCGTTGGTGATGGAATTGGTCGAGCGCCTGAAAAGCCGCGGGATGACGCCGGGGGTGATTTCCCGCGGCTATGGCGGGGAGGCGCGTGAGTCGGTGGAAGTCTGTGACAACGCCGCGCAGGTCGGCGACGAGCCGCTACTGATTGCGCGCCGCTGCCGCGTGCCGGTGGCGGTCGGGCGTTGTCGCGTGGCGAGCGCGCGGCTGCTCATCCGGCGGCATCGGTGCGACATCATCGTCAGCGACGATGGCTTCCAGCACCTCGCCTTGCGCCGCGACCTCGACATCGTGCTCATCGACGGCGAGCGGCGCTTCGGCAACGGCTGGTGCCTTCCGGCGGGACCGTTGCGCGAGTTGCCCGAGGCGCTGCGGCGAGCGGACATCGTCGTCGTCAATGGCGAAGGCGCAGGCGCGCCGGGCGAGTTCGGGATAAAAACGCACATCGACCAAGCGGTGTGCCTCGGCGATGGGCGGACGCGCGATTTGGGCGAGTTCCCCGGCGAGACGGTGCACGCCATCGCCGGCATCGGCAACCCCGAGCGATTTTTCCGCCAACTGGAAGACTACGACATCGAAGTGGTCGCGCACGCCTTTCCCGACCACCACCCCTTCACCCGTGCCGATATGGAAACGGTGCTGGCGGCGGCGGCGGCGGACGAGGCCGCGGTGCTAATGACCGAAAAAGACGCGGTCAAATGCGAAGCCCTGCTCACCGAACAGCAAGCCCGCCGCTGCTGGGCGGTGCCGCTACGGGTGGCGCTTCATCCTCAGTTGATGAAGGCGGTGCTTGCGCGCATCGACGCCGACCCCAACACGGATGCGAGCTAATGGAGGCGTTCCACATCATCATCCCAGCCCGCCACGGCTCGCGCCGGCTGCCGGGCAAGCCGTTGCTGGATATTGGCGGCAAGCCGATGATTCAGCGCGTGGTTGAATGCGCCGGGCGCAGCGCCGCCGAATCGGTCACCGTGGCGACCGACGATGCGCGCATCGAGCGCGCGGTCAAAGCCTTCGGCGGCAAGGCGGTGATGACCGCCGCCGAGCACGCCTCCGGCACCGACCGCATTGCCGAGGCAATCGACAAACTGGGCTTCGGCGCGCGCGAAATCATCGTCAATGTGCAAGGCGATGAACCGGACATACCGCCCGCGCTCATCAATCAAGTGGCGGCATTGCTTGTGCACCGGCAACACGCGGCGATGGCGACCGCATCGGCGCCGCTCGACCCCGCGCAGTTGACCGACCCGACGGTGGTCAAGGTGGTCACCGACCGCGAAGGCTACGCTCTCTACTTCAGCCGCGCCGCGATTCCCTGGGAGCGGGATGCCAAAGCGAGCTCCGTTACAGGCGCCCGGCGGCATCTCGGCATCTACGCCTACCGCTGCGACTACCTCAAGCGCTTCGCCAAACTGCGCGTGTGCGAACTGGAAAAACACGAGAAACTGGAGCAGTTGCGCGCGCTGTGGCACGGCGACAAAATCGCCTGCGCCGAGGCCGTGGAAGTCCCCGCCGCCGGCATCGACACGCCAGCCGACCTGGCGCGCATCCGCCGGACGGTCGGGCGGTAGCGCCGCCACCGCCGCCGCCGTGGCGGGTAAGCGGTAAAACAACCTAAAAAAACTTGTATCCGGGCGCCCGGTCGGGTATTATTCGCGCCCTTTTTCCCAACCCGCGCACGGAGATGAAAACATTTTCCGCCAAAAACGAGACGGTCAAACGCGAGTGGTTCGTGATTGACGCCGAGAACAAAGTGCTCGGCCGCCTGGCGGCGGAAATCGCGCACCGTCTGCGCGGCAAGCACAAGCCGGAATACACGCCGCACGTGGACACCGGGGACTATATCGTGGTGGTGAACGCCGGCAAGGTGGCGGTGACCGGCAACAAGGCGAACGCCAAGGTTTATTATCATCACACCGGGCATCCCGGCGGCATCGTGGATATTTCGTTCAAGGAAATGCTCGAAAAGCACCCGACCCGGGTCATCGAAAACGCGGTCAGAGGGATGTTGCCGCGCAACAAACTGGGCCGCGCGATGCTGTCCAAACTCAAAATTTACGCCGGCGCGGAACATACCCATCAGGCGCAGCAGCCTGAGAAACTGGAACTGTGAAACCGGCACATCAGGAGACACGCACCATGGCAAAAGCACAAGAAATTCACCGCGGAACCGGGCGGCGAAAATCATCCTCCGCGCGGGTTCGTTTGCAGCGCGGCAGCGGCAATATCACGGTCAACAAACTGCCGTTGGAAAAATATTTCGGCAGGGAAACCGCGCACATGATTGTTCGCCAGCCGCTCGAGTTGGTCGAACTGCTCGGCAAACTCGACATCACGGTCAACGTAACCGGCGGCGGCAACAGCGGACAAGCCGGCGCAATCCGCCACGGCATCACCCGCGCGCTAATCGACTACGACGAACAACTACGCGCCCCACTACGCAAAGCCGGTTTCGTCACCCGCGACGCCCGCGAAGTAGAACGCAAAAAGTTTGGTCTGCATAAGGCGCGCAAGCGGCCGCAGTATTCTAAACGGTAGCGGCGAATTTTTTACCCCGCACTGCCACAGTTAATGACAAAATACGCCGGGCGGTGATTTGGGGGATCGTCTAGTGGTAGGACTGCGGACTCTGACTCCGCCAGCGGGGGTTCGAATCCCTCTCCCCCAGCCAACTCTCTCCCGCCACTCTCCTCAGCCATTTTGTTTGCGCTCGGTTGGGTGCGGGCGGGAAGTGTGGTATTTTTGCGGTTCTGGTTGTCCGTTTGCTCATCAAAGCAGGAGCGATTCAATGACCTATCTGAAACTCATAGCCGGCGCATTGTTGTTGTGGTTTGCGCCGGTGATTTTGGCGGCTGACTTCGACCGGTTTGTCGGGCATTATTCGGGGTCGGCGCAGGTTGAAAACAACGGCACGACCAGCAAGCGCGACATGAGCGTCAACATCGACGCCACCGACGAGGGCTTTGAGGTCAACTGGAAATCCATCAGCCACAAAGCCGACGGGCGCATCAAGGAAAAAGAATACACCATCAACTTTCTGCCGACTCAGCGCGGTGGCATCTACTCGTCCGCCATGGGCGTCAATGTCTTCGGCAACCCGATTCCGCTTGACCCGATGAAGGGCGACCCCTATGTTTGGAGCCGCATAACCGGCGACACGCTGACCGTGTTCTCGTTGCTGATCGACGACCGCGGCGGGTATGAGATGCAGGAATACAACCGCACCGTGGTTCCGGGCGGGTTGGATTTGGAATATGAGCGCATCCGCAACGGCGAGAAGTTGAAGAGCATCAGCGTTTTCCTTGAGAAAAACTAAGGCGCGCCCGCCCTATCATTTCACCCGCATACCGGCGACGGCGCCCTCGTCCGGGCTGATGAGAAAGATTTCCTCGCCGCCAGCACCGCCGGGTCCGGCCGCCAGCAACATCCCTTCCGAGACGCCGAATTTCATTTTGCGGGGGGCGAGGTTGGCGACCAGCACGGCGTGCCGCCCTTGCAATTCTTCCGGTTGGTAGGCGGATTTGATGCCGGCGAAAACGGTGCGCTGTTGGTCGCCGACATCGAGTTTTAAGCGAAGCAGTTTGTCGGCGCCATCGACGTATTCTGCCGCCACGATTTGGGCAATCCGCAGGTCAACTTTGGCGAAGTCGTCAATCGTGATTTCCGCGCATCCCGACTCGTCCGCCGCGGGCGTGGTGGCGTCGGCGGCGGGCGCGGTGGTTTTGCTGTCTTCAATCATCGCTTCAATCTGTTTGTCTTCAACCCGCGTCAGCAGCGGCGTGTAGCGGTTGATTTGATGTCCGAGCAACGGCTCAGCCGCATCCCGCCATTGCAGCGGCGGTAAATTCAAGAACGCCTCGGCGTTGCTCGCGGTCGCCGGCAAGACCGGTTTGAGAAAAACCACCAGCGCGCGGAACAGGTTCAAGCCCTGCGTGCAGATTTGCCAGACCTCGTCGTGGCGCTGCGGGTCTTTGATTAGCACCCACGGTTTGGCGGCGTCCACATACTGATTGGCGCGGTCGGCGAGCGCCATGATGGCGCGCATCGCCTTGCTGTATCGCCGCCGCTCGTAGTCTTCGGCAATCGCTTCGCCGGCGTTCGCAAATTCGCGCAACATCTGCGGCTCCGGCAGCGAGTCGCACAACCGCCCGTCGAAATTCTTGCCGATGAAACTGGCGCAGCGGCTGGCGATGTTGACCAGTTTGCCGACCAGGTCGGCGTTCACCCTCGCCTTGAAATCATCCAGGCTCAGGTCGAGGTCGTCGATGCCGTCGTCCAGTTTGGCGGCGAAATAGTAGCGCAAATACTCCGGGTTGAGGTGGCGGAAATAGGTCTCGCCGGTGATGAAGGTGCCGTGCCGCTTCGACATTTTCCGGCCATTGACGGTCAGAAAGCCGTGGCACCATACCGCGCTCGGCGTTCTGAAACCGCCGCCGTGCAACTGCGCGGGCCAGAACAGCGTGTGGAAGCGGGCGATGTCCTTGCCGACGAAATGGTATAACTCGCAGTCGCTGCCCGGCTGGAAGAACTCGTCAAAGTCCATGCCCTCGCGCTCGCACAAGTTTTGGAAACTGGCGAGGTAGCCGATTGGCGCGTCCATCCATACATAAAAATATTTGCCCGGTTCGCCGGGAATTTCAAAACCCCAGTAGGGCGCGTTGCGGGAGATGTCCCATTCAAACAACTCTTCGGCGAGCAACTCCTTTTGCTTGTTGGCGATTTCTTCCTGGGTGTGCCCGCGCTCGAACCAGTCGGTCAGGAATTCGCGGAAGTCCGCCAGTTTGAAGAACAGTTGCTCCGATTCGCGCTCCTGCGGTTTGCCGCCCGACACCACCGACACCGGGTCGATCAAATCGGTCGGCGAATAGGTGCCGCCGCAGACCTCGCAGTTGTCGCCATACTGGTCTTCGGCGGCGCACACCGGGCAGGTGCCGCGGATGAAGCGGTCGGGCAGGAAGATGCCCCGTTGCGGGTCGAAGAACTGGGTGATGGTGCGCCGGGTGATGTGGCCGCCCTGTTTGAGGCGGCTGTAAATCAACTCGGCGAAGTGGCGGTTCTCGTCCGAGTGGGTGCTGTGGTAGTTGTCGAACGCCACCAGGAAATTGTCGAAGTCGCGGCGGTGCTCAAAGGCAAACCGCTCGATTAACTGCTGCGGCGTGATTCCCTCGGCCTCGGCTTTGAGCATAATCGGGGTGCCGTGGGCGTCGTCGGCGCACACGTAGTAACAGACATTCCCGCGCAGGCGCTGAAACCGCGCCCAAATATCGGTCTGGATATACTCGACCAAATGGCCGAGGTGAATCGGCCCGTTGGCATACGGCAACGCGCTGGTGACCAGTATTTTTCGCGGCGTTGTTTTTGCCGCTGCTTTTGCCGCTGTGTTTGCTGAAGGTTTTGCCATGAGGGGCGGACTTAATTCGGCGTTCCGAATGGAAAGTGTTGTCGGTTAGTATTACAATTCAAGGTTACACTATTATACTTGTCATTCCGGCGCAAAACCCGGCGACAACCCCGGCGTAAACCAACGGCTTCCCGCCGGGCAACCCTTTCCATAAAGCACTTTCAGGCAGGCAAATGAACGACATAAACCGCGCGGCGGTCGAGGAAAAACTCAAGGGGGTGGTTGACCCCCACACCGGCAAAGACCTGGTCACCGCCAAGGCGGTCAAGGACATTGCGGTCGATGGCAACCGCGTGAAAATTGACATCGTGCTCGGCTATCCGGCGAAGAGTTGGGAGGCGGAGTTGGCGGAGATCGTGCGCGCGGCGGTGGACGGCGACGGGGTTTCGTCCGAGGTGTCGGTGCAGTCCAACACCGTGGCGCATGAAGTGCAAGAGGGCGTCAAACCGCTCAACGGCGTCAAGAACATCATCGCGGTGGCGTCGGGCAAGGGCGGGGTCGGCAAGTCCACGCTGTCGGTCAATCTGGCGCTGGCGCTGTCCGCCGAGGGCGCGCGCGCCGGCATTTTGGACGCCGATATTTACGGTCCCAGCCAGCCGCGCATGCTCGGCATCAGCGGCAAACCGCAATCAAAAGACGGCAAGACGCTGGAGCCGATGAACAGTTACCACCTGCAGGCGATGTCCATTGGCTTTCTGGTGGACGAGGAGTCGCCGATGATTTGGCGCGGTCCGATGGTGACGCAGGCGCTGGAGCAATTGCTCAAGGACACCCAGTGGGACGACCTCGACTACCTCATCGTCGATATGCCACCGGGCACCGGCGACACCCAGTTGACGCTCGCGCAGAAGGTGCCGGTGTCGGGCGCAATCATCGTCACCACGCCCCAGGACATCGCCCTGCTGGACGCGCGCAAGGCATACAAAATGTTCGAGAAAGTGGAGATACCGGTGCTCGGCGTGGTGGAGAACATGAGCGCCTATATTTGCCCAAAATGCGGCAACGAGGAAGACATCTTCGGCTCCGACGGCGGCGCCGACATGGCGGCGCAATACGGCGTCGGCTTCCTCGGCGAGGTGCCGCTGGAGCGCGCCATCCGTGAAAACGCGGACAACGGGCGACCGAGCGTGGTCGCCGACCCGGACGGCGCCATCGCGCGCGCATACAAAGCCATCGCGCGCCGCGCCGCCGCCACGCTGGCGCTGCGCAAGAAAGACTTCAGCGGCCAATTCCCCAACATCGTCATCCAGCAAAACTGAGCCGCGCCATGAGCATCAAGTCCGACCGGTGGATTCGGCAAATGGCCGAGACCGACCGCATCATCGAGCCCTTCGAGCCGGGCCAGGTGCGCGCCACCGAAGACGGCAGCGTGATTTCCTGGGGCACCTCAAGTTACGGCTACGACATTCGCTGCTCAAACGAATTCAAAATCTTCACCAACATCAACTCCGCCGTGGTTGACCCGAAGAGTTTTGACGCCAACAGTTTTGTCGATTTCACCGGCGACGTGTGCATCATCCCGCCCAACTCCTTCGCGCTGGCGAGCACCGTGGAATACTTCCGCATCCCGCGCAACGTGCTGACCATCTGCCTCGGCAAAAGCACCTACGCCCGCTGCGGCATCATCGTCAACGTCACCCCATTCGAACCCGAATGGGAAGGCTACGCCACCCTGGAGTTCTCCAACACCTCGCCGCTACCCGCCAAAATATACGCCAACGAAGGCGTCGCCCAAGTACTGTTCTTCGAATCCAACGAACCCTGCGAATCCTCATACAAAGACCGCGGCGGGAAATATCAAGGGCAGGTTGGAGTGACGCTGCCGAAGATTTGAGTGGCGGGTTGGTCCAATAAGCCGGTCGCACCGCCGGATTAAATGGTGTTTTTAGTAGGTTGCGATGGTGTTGGCGGCGGGCTGTAAAGCGTGCTAATGATTTTGTTGATTTCTTCCACACAGTGCTTGGCCAGATTTCTGCCGGGAATAGTTTTATCCACAGGGTGCATAACATAGTTCCCATACTCAATTACGGTTTCCATGCTTTCTTTCAATTCGGGAAACGCTTCCCCAGCCATTTCGGTCAATTCCCTGATCGGTTTTGCTCGTCCTTTGCGAACAAGAACCTCAACTTTTCTGTTTAATCGTTTTGCCAGCAAGGACTTTTTGTTAATCAGCGCGTATTCCAACAAACAACGAGATAAGGCAATCGCAGACATCCAGTTACCGAGTATAAACGAACGGTGAATTTCATGGATTCGCTCTTGGACATGGGTCGGCATTTTTTTTATTGCATCAGTCACAAAAATCGGGGCTAAATCCGACTCGTTTTCCTCCCAAGCATCGGGGTTGAAGTAGGGCTTTCCTATAATTTCATCGCAATTTTCTTGGATTACTTCATGAATCGGGTACGGACCATCATCATCAAAACAAACAAGTCCGAGTCCGAGCCGTTTTCGGGTGTCATCATCAAGTTTTTCCCGGATGAATTTCACAGCGACTTCACGGGCGTCATCAGCAGGGCGATCGTCAAGCTGGTTCTCACAAAGTGACCAGATAAATTTGTGGCACTCGACTACATACCCAAGAGATCTGGAAGCAACACCAAAAGATTCTTTGGTCTTGCTGTTTTCATACCAGTCAGAAACATCAACCCTGTCTTTTTTGCCGTAGTTTTTTACCCATTCAACTGTCGCAGGCAGTTGCAAAACATCTTCAAAAACCTCATCGAAGTCTCCAACAGAACTAGAATCATTATGATAATGCTTGACATAGCGCTGGAAAGTATCAAGTGTTGGCACCTTTTGTGCGTCAATCAATTCGCGTATTTTCTTAATGTGAGTTTTGTATACATTGATATAATAATCGTAATTTCCTTTGCTTTGTACCTCAACAAGCGGGGCAGAATAAAGCATCAAATTTTTTACATAATATTCGCCATACAAAAGAATATCCCAGAGTTTTTCTTCCAAGGATTCCGCCTTTATTTCATATATGTTTTCCAGACTGTCCACTTCCCACAGGTTAGGTGCAATTTTCAAAACTCCTTTGAGTTTCTGCCGTAGAACAGCCAACGCCATGCCAACACGCTTGATATCAATGTTTTGATTGGAATTCATTTTACTCTCCACCCCGGAACGTTTGAATTTGACAATTCACGACACCCTCATTTTCGCATAAATCCGCCGCCCGTGGCGTGGCGGAAAATTCTCTATTATCGTCATTCTCGAGCGTTAGTGTCCGTTGCCGCCGCGCTTTTTCTTTTAAGCGGCGGTTTACGGACACTTGCGTCCTCGGGAATCTCCCTAAGACTGGCACAGGCTTTGTTGGAATTCACGGTAGCCTTAGGGAGATTCCCGAAGGCGATGAAAAATATGGTCGCTGGCGCTCCCTATTTTTCTATCGTTCGAGAATGACGAGTTATGGGCGGCTCCCTATTTTCTACCGTTCGAATGACGAAGTGGTGGTTTATGTATGTCCCCCCATCAACCACTCAACAACGTCACTCTGGCAAATTTCCGCTTGCCGACTTGATAGACGTGACCACTGCCGGCGGCCAGCACCAGCGCACGATCGTTGACTTTTTCGCCGTCTATGCGCACTGCGCCTTGGGCTATCATTCGTAGGGCTTCCGAGGTTGAGGCGACCAGGTTGGCTTGTTTCAGGAGGTTGGCGATGGGTAGGCCGTGGGGGCCTGCCGGGAGTTCCAGGGTGGGGATGTCCGTTGGTGGTTGGCGTTTGCTGAACTGGTCGATGAAGCCTTGTTTGGCGCGGGCGGCGGCGGTGGGGGAGTGGAAGCGGGTGACGATTTCTTCGGCCAGGGTGAACTTGGCTTCGCGCGGGTTCAGGCCTTGTTCGACCTCGTCTTTCAGCGCGGCGATGGCGGCGCTTGATTTGAAACTTAGCAATTCAAAATAGCGCCACATCAGCGGGTCGGAAACCGACATCACTTTGCCGAACATGTCCGCCGGCGTTTCGGCGATGCCGATGTGGTTGTCGAGCGATTTTGACATCTTGCGCTCGCCGTCCAGCCCTTCCAGTAGCGGCAGCGTCATCACCACCTGCTGCGCCTGACCGTATTGCTTCTGCAACTCGCGCCCGACCAGCAGGTTGAATTTCTGGTCGGTGCCGCCGAGTTCCACGTCGGCTTTCAGCGCGACCGAATCATAGCCCTGCACCAGCGGGTAGAGAAACTCGTGGATGGCGATGGGCTCGCCGCCGACGTAGCGCTTCTTGAAATCATCGCGCTCCAGCATGCGCGCCACGGTGTGCCGGGCGGCCAGCCCGACGAGGCCCGCGCTGCCCATGCCGGTCATCCACTTGGAGTTGAACTCGACGCGGGTGAGGTCGGGGTCGAGGATTTGGAAGACTTGCCGGCGGTAGGTCTTGGCGTTTTCCACGACCTGTTCGGGCGTCATCGGCTGGCGCGTGACGTTCTTGCCGGAGGGGTCGCCAATCAAGCCGGTGAAATCGCCAATCAGGAAGATGACCTCGTGCCCCTGCGTCTGAAACTGGCGCATTTTGTTAATCAGCACGGTGTGCCCGAGGTGCAGGTCGGGCGCGGTCGGGTCAAATCCGACCTTGACGCGCAACGGTCGCCCCTCCGCCAGCCGCGCGACCAACTCCTCCCGCAGCAGGATTTCCTCGACGCCACGGCTCAATTCGGTCAAATTGTCGTTGCCGGCATTCATTCAAATCACCATTATCGGGGCGCTGTGCGCCGTTTGCCATCGTAAAATCTTTTGACCTGACGAACCGAACAGGGTAAATTCGCCGACCCATACCGGCTCCGGGCAGACCGGCACGCCGCCAATATCCCGACCCGGCGGGCTTTCACTCACCTCAGCGCAAGCAAAACGATGACGCCACCCAAGCGCTCACTGCTACGACTCGATGTTAAAGACCTCGGCGCCGGGCGGTCAACGCCCACCCGCGCTCCGGGTCCGGGGCGACGTGCGCTCGCGCATCGCTTTCTCCGCCGCCGCGTTCTCGGTCATTTCGGTTTGGCTTCGGTCGCCGCCGGGGTCGCGCTCGCCGCTTATGCGCTAATCAACGCGCCCTCCGCCTCAACCAGCGAGCCGTTCGACGCCGCTCAACGGGCGGTGGCGGTGGTGCCGTCGCCGTCACCGACACCGCGCCCCGACCCGGCGGCGGATGCCACCGCCACCGTCTTGGCAAGTCTCGACTTGCGCGCCCATCACGGCGCTCCACTGGGCGACGATAGCACAGCCGCCGCGCCGGTGCGCGACTCTTCGCCGGCTGAGTCGGAGCCGGCGGCGGCTGAGTCGAAGGCGGCGGCTGAGCCAAAAGCGGCGGTGGATGCGGATTATGCGTGGGTCACCGCCACGGTCAAAAAGCGCGACACGCTGTCGCGGATATTCGAGCGGCACGGGTTGCGGATTAACGACGCCTACGCGGTCGTCGAACTTGACGCCGCCGCGCCGTTGCGGAGCATTCGACCGGGGCAGAAAATTCAACTGGCGATGGACGACCGCGGCGGCGGCGCGCTGGCGGCGTTGCGCTATGGCTTGGGTGAATTCACCACGCTGCATATCGCCGCGGAGGATGACCGCTTCACCGCCGAGGTCATCACGCGCACGCCCGAAATCAGATTGCGCGGCGCGAAGGCGGTCATTCAGACCAGCCTGCTGCGCGCCGCCAAACGCGCCGGCATCGAGTTTGAAACCATCTATGACCTCGCGCAACTGTTCGACTGGCAAATCGATTTCGCCAGAGAAATTCAACGCGGCGACCAGTTCGCGGTGATTTTCGAGGAGCGCTATGTGGACGGCGAGAAAGTCGGCAACGGCGACATTATCGCCGCCGAATTGATCGCCTCCGGCAGGCGGCTGCGCGCCGTCCGCCACGTCGATGAACACGGTCGCCGCGCCTACTACGCGCCCAACGGCGACGGAATCGAGCGCTCGTTTCTGCGCTCGCCGGTCAAGTTCGGGCGGGTCACCTCCAACTTCACCCACAAACGATTTCACCCGATTCTCAAGAAGTGGCGCGCGCACCGCGGCGTGGATTACGGCGTCGCGCACGGCACCGAAGTGCGCTCCACCGGCGACGGCGTGGTGACGCTTGCCGGCAACCGAACCGGATACGGCAAGACCGTCACCGTCCGCCACGGCGCAAAATACACGACGCTTTACGCCCACCTGCGCGGCTTCGCCACGGGCATCAAAACCGGCGCGCGCGTGAAGCAGGGCGATGTCATCGGCTATGTCGGCAGCACCGGCTGGGCGACCGGCGCGCATCTGCACTATGAATTCCGCGTCGGCGGCGTGCATCGCAATCCGCTCACGGTGGAATTGCCCAGTTCCGACCCCATCGCCGAGCGGTATAAACCGGCATTCCTCACGCGCGCCGATGCCTGGGTCGCCAAACTGGCGCACATCGGCAGCCCGCTTGCGCAACTCGATATCGCGCACTAGCGGCGCTGGCGGACGGCGGACGGAGCGGGACGAATGAGCGCCGGCGCGCGCAACCCGGCGCGGGTGATTGGCTTGATGTCGGGCACCAGCGTCGATGGAATAGACGGCGTGCTGGTGTCGATGTCGGCGCGCGAAGTGGCGATTGAAGCGACGGTCAGCCTCGCATTCCCCGCGCCGGTGCGCGCGCAAATCGACGCGCTCATCGCGCAACCCGCCGCCGACCTCGACCAAGTCGGGCGGCTGGACACCCACCTCGGCCACCTGTATGCGCGCGCCGCCAACCAACTCAAAGCCGAAGTCGGCGCCGGAGCCGAAGTCGGCGAGCAGGCGGTGGCGGTCGTCGGCTGTCACGGGCAAACCATCCGGCACCGCCCCGGCGGGGAGTTCCCGTTCACCCGCCAACTCGGCAACGGCGCGCTGGTCGCGCATCTGACGGGGCTGCCGGTGGTGACCGATTTTCGCAGCGCCGACATGGCCGCCGGCGGTCAGGGCGCACCGCTGGCGCCGGCATTTCACCGCGCGGTTTTCGCCAGCGAAACCGAGCATCGCGCCATCGTCAATCTGGGCGGCATCGCCAACATCACCCACCTGCCGGCGGGCGATTGCCCGGCGGTGACCGGCTTCGACACGGGTCCCGCCAACACGCTGCTGGACGGCTGGTGCCGGCGGCATTTCAACGCGCCGTTCGACCGCCACGGCGACCACGCCGCCGCCGGCACGGTTCAGCGCAAACTCCTGGACGCGCTGCTGGCGGATGCGTATTTCGCGCAGCCGCCGCCGAAGAGCACCGGGCGCGAATACTTCAATCAGGACTGGCTGGCGGAGGTCTTGACCGCCGAGCGCGAGTTCGCCGCGCTCGCCGCCGCCGATGTGCTCGCCACCCTGACCGCGCTCATCGCCGCCACCGTGGCGGAGCAACTGAACCGGCTGACGCCGCCGCCCGATGCGGTCTATGCATGCGGCGGCGGGGTTCACAATCGCACGCTGATGGCGATGCTCGGCGAGCATTGCCCCGGCGCGCTGCACACCACCTCGGCGCTGGGAATCGACCCGCAGTGGGTTGAAGCATGCGCGTTCGCGTGGATGGCGCAGCGGACGCTGCGGCGCGCACCGGCGACGCTGCCGGCGGTCACTGGGGCCGCTCAACCGACTATTGCAGGTGCGGTTTATTTTCCGGGAACTATCAATGAGAGTTAACAAACAAAAAACAAAGCCCCCGTCATTCCCGAACGGTAGAAAATAGGGAGCCGATAGGCGACCATATTTTGTTTGTATCATCCCTGATACAAACCCTTCGGGCTACGCGAAAATCCGCTCCCGGCGGATTTTTCTTTGCCTTCGGGAATCTCGTCCCGTTTAGCGTGGTCTTGAACGGAGCGACACTAAGACACATGGATTCCGGCTCAAAAGACTGCCGGAATGGCGGGGTTTGGGTTTCTTGCTTGTACGAAAGCGAGGGTGGCGGCTTACCCGCCGCCTGCTTCGCCCGCTCCGTTTGAATCCGTGCCAACCTTAGGGAGATTCCCGAGGTCGTAAGTGTCCGGTAAGCCGCCGCTAAAAGAAAAGGCGCGGCGGCAACGGACACTAACGCTCGAGAATGACGAAGTTGGGGGCTCCCTATTTTCCCGACTAATCTTGCGTGTTTTCGCGTTACTTCACCGCACGTTTGAACTGCTCGGAATAGTCAATGGCGCGCTCAATGCGCTCCGGCGTCGGCGGGTGTGTGCTTAGATAATCCAACACTGACTCGTCATGCGACTTTCCCCCGGCATCTGCGCCATCTGCATCATCTGCGGACGCAATGCGCTTCATAATCGCCGCGAAGTGTGCCGGGTCGATGCCGAGGTCTAGCATTCGGCGGAAGGCGTATTCGTCCGCTTCGGATTCATGCGCGCGCGAATAGTGGCTCTGCAACAACACCACCGGCAACGACGCGACCAGTTCATTCGCGCCGCTCGGGTCGCCGGCGACCAGCGCGAAGGCGAGAGCGATGAACGAGGCGCGCACCGCCGCTTTCAATCCGTGGAGGTGCACCACGTGCCCGATTTCGTGCAGCATAATCGCGTCCAGTTCGGCGAGGTCGTCCGCCAATTCCACCAGTTGGTCGCTCAACACCACCTCGCCCGACGGCAACGCGAAGGCGTTGGCAGCCCCGAATTGGCGAAAGTGCAATGTGTAGTTTGCGGCATCACCGGTGGCGGCGGCGGCGGGCGCCAGCGTGGAAAAACGCTGCGTGAGTTGTTGCCGCCGGCGCGCCGACAACTCGCTCGGGTCGAGGAAGAGTTCGTCCATCACCGACAGCGTGCCGGAAGAAACCGCGGCGACCACGGGCGGCGGCAGCCGCTCGGCGATGCGGTCGGCGCTCCACGGCAGGACCCAGCGCACGCCGGCAAACACGAACAGCGCGGTCACCAGCACACCGGCGACCGCCCAGCGCCATTTCGATTCCAGGGCGTGCGCGAGGCTCGGCGGGCGGGAGGCGGCGCGTCGCAGCCAGCGGTCGAGTTCGTCGTTGGCGCCGGTTTCAAAAACCGAGCGGTCGGCGAAGGTGATGACGCGCGGAATGTTGCCGATGCGCGCGCTGATGTCGAGGTCGGTGATGCGCCCTTCGATGGTGCGCGGTGGCGTGGCGACATCGGCGGGTGTGGCGACATCGGCGGCGACATCGGGCGCGGCGATGTGGAGCGTGAACGCCGCGCCTTGCAAATCCAGCGTCGCATGCACGCGCTTTGATGCGCCGGCGGGAAACCAGTCGCCGCTGATTTTTATAGTTGCCATCCGCTACACGCCGAGGCCGACATCGAAGTCAAACGCCTCGCCGAGTTCTTCGCCGAGCGCCGACTGCGATGGTTGCATCTGCGTGAAGAACGCGTCGAGGTCATCGCCGCGGAAGCGCGCGCCGACGGTGTCAACCAGATAGCGCGCCACGCGCACGCGCAACCACGGATAGGCGAAGCCGAGCGTGCAGATTAGCAGCGCAGTGTTGCTGAGATAAATCCAGAACAAGCGGCGAACTTCAAGCCATGAATACAACGCGACCGCCGGCGCGAGGGTGGCGCGTGAATAGATGTAGTTTCGCAGCCGGGTTTGCAGATACGCCCTGACCCATATCAATGCCACAAAAAGCACGGCGAGCAACAGCCAGCCGAATGCTTCGTCGGTGAACAGATTGATAAGGGCAGTCAGCCACAGCAACGTAACGATGAGGATGCCGACGGCGAGCATTTTCAAGTGGATGACGAGGTAGCGCTTGAACGAAAGGCTAACCGCAAACCGCCCCTGGCCGAAGCGGTGGTGGTTGACGTAATACTCCGCCCACATTTTTTCAATCAGCCCCAGCGCGACGATGCCGAGCGGGAACAGAATCGCGCCGGCGACAAGCCCTTGCCCGATTGCCGGCTGGTCGACGCCGTGCGAGAAAATCGCGGCGACCACGACCATCGCCGCCACCACCGCCGCCGCGAAAGGCAGCGCCAGCAAGACGATATAGGCTCTGCCGAGCGGCGCGCGGAAGGCGAAGCGGACGTTGCGGTAACTGCTCATGCGCGCGTTGAAGCCGACGGATCTCCACACCGCCCACGGCAGCAACAACACGATAACCCCGTAAAAAATCCCCCCGGCGAGCGGATAAAAAGCGTTGAGCACGACATACACCAGCAACACGCCGACCGCGACCAGCCGCCCCTTGAGCACCATCATCGGCGTGGCGTGATACGCAAACGCCGAGCCGTCCAGCCGCGTGTTGCCGTAAAAATACCGCTTGGCGCGAACCTTCGCCCACGCCGAATAGATGCCGAGCGTGATGACGCTGAGGGCAATGTTGACGATCCAAATGCGAAAGTATTCGCCGCCGCTACCGGTAAATTCCATCGCCAGAAAACGCTCGGGAGAATCCGGACGCGCGGACATATCTTGATGTTCGGGCAGAGTCATAACCTTGTTACCTTGTTGTCGTTCATTAATTAGCCGCCGAAAGTCGCAATCCGACGGCGCCTTTTCCGTTGCACAGTGCGGAAGAATGTTGCCGCATGGGCGGATGGTAGCACGCCGGCTCGGTGTGGGTAAAATATATGGCACAATCCACGGCAACGCAAAACGCAACTCGCCGCTTGGCGTCCGCGCGCCGAATCCCACCAACCGCAGCCATCCCCGTCCTTATCGGATGCCCGACCCGACGCCCGCTAAAAACGACCGCCTGCTGCGCGCGCTGCGCCGGCTTGAAGTGGATTGCACGCCGGTGTGGATTATGCGCCAGGCCGGGCGGTATTTGCCGGAGTATCGCGCCACGCGCGCGCGCGCCGGGGATTTTTTGACGCTGTGCAAGACGCCGGAGTTGGCGTGCGAAGTCACCCTGCAACCGTTGCGGCGGTTTTCGCCGGATGCGGCCATCCTGTTTTCGGATATCTTGACCGTGCCCGACGCGATGGGGCTTGGGCTGACCTTCGACGACGGCGTGGGACCGCGCTTCGCCAAACCGCTGAGGTCGCCCGGCGAGATTGCGGCGCTTCCGGAGGTGGATGTCTCCGCCGACCTCGACTACGTGATGCGCACGGTGCGCCTGGTGCGGCGCGAATTGGACGGGCGCGCTCCGTTGATTGGCTTCAGCGGCAGCCCGTGGACGCTGGCGGCTTACATGGTTGAAGGCGGCGGCGGCAAAGACTTCCGGCGCGCCAGAGGTTTGCTGCACGACCAACCGCAAAGCGCGCATCTGCTGCTGTCGAAACTCACCGCCGCGGTAACCGATTACCTGACCGCCCAGGCCGACGCCGGCGCCCAGGCGCTGATGATTTTCGACACATGGGGCGGGCTACTGGCGACCCCCGACTACGCCGAGTTTTCCCTCGACTACATGCGCGCCATCGTCGAATCGCTGAAAGCCCACCCCGCGAGTGGCGATGTCCCGGTCACGCTGTTCACCAAAGGCGGCGGCAACTGGCTGGAGCAAATCGCCGCCACCGGCTGCGCCGCGGTCGCGTTGGACTGGACGACCCCCCTCGACCAAGCGCGCCAACGCATCGGGCAACGCGTCGCCCTGCAAGGCAACCTCGACCCCGCCGTGCTATACGCCTCGCCCGAAAAAATAGAAGCCGAAACCGCCCGCCTGCTCACCCAATACGGTCCCCGCCCCGGCCACATCTTCAACCTCGGCCACGGCATCCCCCCCGACATCAACCCCGACCGGGTCGCATGCCTGATAGACGCGGTGCACCGCCTCAGCCGCCGCGCTTGAGGTGTGGCGGTGGCGGGGGCGGACTAGCCCGACAAAAAACCGGTGATGACTTCCCCGGCTTGTTCGACTCCCTGTTTTTTGAGCGCCGAAAATAATTGAACCGTGATGGCCGGTTCCTCTTCCAGTTGTCGGCGTACTTGCTCGAGGGTGGCGGTGGCGGGGCCGCGGTTGTATTTGTCGGCTTTGGTTAGGAGGATGTGCGCGGGGAGGCCGATTTCACGGCAGCATTGCAGCATGGTTTGGTCGAGGGGGGTCAGTGGGCGGCGGATGTCCATTGGGATGATTAGCGCTTTCAGGCAGTCGCGCCGGGTCAAGTAATCGCTCGTGGAGCGCTCCCAGTGGCGTCTTAAGTGGTCGGGGACTTTGGCGTATCCGTAGCCGGGCAGGTCGACCAAGCGGCGCTCGGCATCGAGGTCGAAAAACACGATTTGCCGGGTGCGACCGGGGGTCTTGCTGGCGATTGCCAGCCGCTGCCGGTTGGCGATCGCGTTGATGGCGCTCGACTTGCCGACATTGGAGCGCCCGGCGAACGCCACCTCGGCGCCGGCGTCCGGCGGCCATTGCGCCGGGTGGTGGGCGGCGAGGGCGTATGCCGCCTTGCTGAAATCGATGGAAACCACGTTGGTACCGGTGTGCTATAATTCGCGCTCAATTTTACGCGTTCCGCCCGACTCCGGGTGAAATAACACGAACAACCGCATCGCGCAGCGGATGAAAATCCGGTGGCGGGGCGGCAAACCGGGCAATTGAGATGACTCGTTTTTTGATTTCGCCGGCGACCGTCGCCGTCTTGTTTTTTGGGTGGGCGATGTCGGCATCCACCCTCGCCACCACCGCCGAGGGCGATGTGGAAGCCGGGCGGGCGGCGTCGGCGACCTGCGTGGCGTGCCACGGCGCGGACGGCAACAGCCCCACCGAGCAGTTCCCCAACCTCGCGGGCCAGGTGCCCGGTTATATCGCCGCGCAACTCGCCAAGTTCAAATCCGGCGAGCGGGAAAGCGCGGTCATGGCGGGGATGATCGCGCCCCTTACGGAAGCGGACATGGCCAACCTGGACGCCTATTACAGCAGCCTCGCGGGCAAGAAAGGCGCCATCACCCCGGCGCAGGAGGAAGCCGCGCTCGCCGGCGGCAAAATCTACCGCGGCGGTTTCAAACCCTATGCCATCGCCGCCTGCATGGGTTGCCACGGACCCTCCGGTCACGGCATCCCGCCGGCTTTCCCGCGCATCTCGGGCCAGCCCGCCGCCTATATTGAAGCGCAACTTCTGGCGTTCAAGTCGGGCGCGCGCGTCGACCCGGTGATGAATCCCATCGCCTTTCCGTTGTCGGCGCAGCAGATTCGGGAACTCGCGCTGTATATTTCGGCGTTGTATTGACGCCGGGGCGCCGGGGCGCGCCTCACAAGTCCGGCGGAATCTCGATGGAGTGTTGGCGGCAGGCCGCCGTCAGCGTATTTTTCAACAGGCACGCGATGGTCATCGGTCCCACGCCCCCCGGCACCGGCGTGACCGCCCCCGCCACTTGCATGGCGGCGTCAAAATCCACATCGCCCACCAGGCGGGTTTGACCGTCCCCGGCATCCACGCGGTTGATGCCGACATCGATGACGGTGGCGCCCGGCTTGATCCAGTCGCCCTTGACCATCTCCGCCACGCCCACCGCCGCCACCAGAATGTCGGCCTCACGGCAGACCGCCGGCAGGTCGCGCGTTCGGGAATGGGTGACGGTGACCGTGCAGTTCTCCCGCAGCAACAGCATCGCCACCGGCTTGCCGACGATGTTGGAGCGCCCGACCACCACCGCGTTCTTGCCTTCCAGCCCGCCGAGTTGATGCCGCAACAACATCAGGCAGCCGGCGGGCGTGCACGGCGTCAGCGAGTCCTCCCCGATCGACAGTTTGCCGACGTTCTCAATGTGGAAGCCGTCCACATCCTTGTCCACGCTAATGGCGTTGATGACCTTTGCTTCATCGATTTGCTTGGGCAGCGGCAGTTGCACCAGTATGCCGTGCACCGCCGGGTCGGCGTTGAGCCGCTCCACCAACGCCAGCAAGTCGGCCTCGGCGGTGTCCGCCGCCAGCGCGTGTTCAAAAGAGTTCATCCCGGCGGCCACCGTCTGCTTGCCCTTGCTGCGGACATAAACCCCGCTCGCCGGGTCGTCGCCCACCAACACCACCGCCAACCCCGGCTTGACGCCGTGCGCCGCCGCCAGCCCGGCGACCGCGTGACTGATGCGCTCTCGAAGCCCGGCGGCAAACGCCTTGCCGTCGATAATCGTTGCCATGGTTCTACCTGTCGTTGGTTGGGGGTGGGTGACTGTTCGTCCGTGACGGCGGGGGTTTTGTTATGCGGATGGTTGGGTTTTACGGAATTCGGGCGGCACGAATTCGACCACAAATCCGCGCGCCGTTCAAGTTGGCGGTGGCGCATGAGACGAAAATTTCGCTATAATCGCGGCTGACAAGCAAACCGCATTATGCTCACTGATTAGCCATGTCGAACAAAACCGTGCACTGTGTCGTCCTGGAGCAGGAGGCCGAGGCGCTCGATGCGCCGCCCTATCCGGGGGAGTTGGGGCGGCGGGTGCTGGCGAATGTGTCGAAGCAAGGCTGGACGCAATGGCTGGAGCGGCTGACCACCATCATCAACGAAAACGGCCTCAACACCGCCGACCCGCAGACGCTGGAATTGATTGAGAAACACATGAACGGATTTTTCTTCGGCGAAGGGGACTATGGCCACCTACCAGCAGGCTTCCACGCCGCCGGCGCCGCGAAAAAGTAACGCGGCTTTGCTAAGTGGCGAGCGTGGTGTTGAGCACCGGCGCGACCACGAAATTCAGTTTGGCGCAGGCTTGGCGGAGCGCGGTTACCACCTCGCCCGGCGTGTCGGCGCGCGCGAAAATATAGCCCGGATATTGATTGCCTTCCGGCAGCGGAATCATCTCGTTGCCGCGGCGGGTGATGATTTCGATGTCGTCGATGTGCGCCACCCGCAGCGCCTCGGACACGCCCTCCACGCGCCGCAAAATGCCTCGCTCGCGCACCGGAATCATCATCACTCCGCGCGCCGTGGCGGGCGGCTGCGGCGGGTCGGGTCGACCGACCGCGAGCGAAATCACCAACGCTTCCAGATTGAACGCCTCGCCGTCGTCCAGACAACGCGCGCAGTCGCCGCCAATCGTGCGCGCCGCCACTTCGAGAATCCACGCCTCGCCGTCGTCGATGCGCAGTTCCGCGTGCACCGGTCCCTCGGTCAAGCCATAGGCCGCACAGGCCTCGGCGACGCGTTGGCGGACGACGGATTGCAAACCACCCGGCAGGCGGGACGGGGCGACATAGATGGTTTCCGCGAAATAGGGTCCGGTCAGCGGGTCCGGTTTGTCGAAAATCGCCAGCGTGGTCAATTCGCCGCGGTATAGATAGCCCTCAAACGCGACCTCGACCCCGCCGATATACGCCTCCGCCAGCAAGTGGCGCTTTTCAAACGCCGATTCCGCCTCCGCCAGCATCGGCGCGATTCGCGCGCACGCCGCCGCCAACTGAGCGGGGTCGTCCGCGCGAATCACGCCGCGGCTGGCGGACAACGCCAACGGCTTGACCACGCAGGGAAACGCAATGTCCGCGATTTGCGCGCGCAACGGCTGAGCGAGGTCGAGCAAACGATGCGCCGGCACCGGACAACTCGCGCGCGCCAAACGCGCCCTCGCCAAATCCTTGCGCCGCGTAAAACGCGCCGCTTCAGGCGGGTTATGCGGCAACCCCATCTCCCGCGCCGCCATCGCCGCCAACTCGACGGTGCCGTCGTCAATGCCAAGAACGCCATCAAACGGCGTAACCCCCGCCTGCGCCAGAATCGCCGCAAGCGCCGACGCGTGGTCCGCCAAGTCGATATGCAACCCGTCATACACTTCACTAACCAAAGAATCCCGCCCCCGCGAAGCAATCAAAACCCCCATCCCCAACCGCCGCGCCGCGCCGAGAAAAGCGGCAATGCGATAACTGCCGGGCTCGGCGATTAGGAGTAGGCGGGGGTTGTTGGGGTTAGGCATTTGGAACCAACTGGGGTTTTATTTTGTGTGGTTTGAGGGAGTTGTGTGTGGATGATACAAATAAAAAACCCCAACCTCGTCATTCTCGAATGATAGAAAAATAGGGGAATTACATACATAAATCCGCAGAAAAAACATTTGACATTTCATTCTTGTTTGCCGCAAAATCCGCGAATACAGCAATAAAGCCAATCGTGGGGGATTTTTGATATGAAAAGAGGGTAGCGAACACAACGCCAGAACAGGCAAAGCGTAAATATCGACTTGTTCGTGCCGCCGAGTAAATATGCGGCTTGCGGATTTATGTATGTAATTCCCAAAAATAGGGAGCCCCAACTCCGTCATTCTCGAACGATAGAAAAATAGGGAGCGCCAGCGACCATATTTTTCATCGCCTTCGGGAATCTCCCTAAGGTTAGCGTGGACTTTACCGAAGCCTGTGCCAGTCTTAGGGAGATTCCCGAGGACGCAAGTGTCCGTAAGCCACCGCTTAAAAAGAAAAAGCGCGGCGGCAACGGACACTAACGCTCGAGAATGACGAGTTGTAGTCGTCATTCCCGAACGGTAGAAAAATAAGGAGCGCCCACAACTCGTCATTCTCGAACGATAGAAAAATAGGGAGCCGACAGGCGACCATATTTTTCATCGCCTTCGGGAATCTCCCTAAGGTTACCGTGAATTCCAACAAAGCCCGTGCCAGTCTTAGGGAGATTCCCGAGGTCGTAAGTGTCCGTAAGCCGCCGCTTAAAAGAAAAAGCACGGCGGCAACGGACACTAACGCTCGAGAATGACGAGTTATATACCCGTCATTCTCGAACGATAGAAAATATAGGTGATTGCGCTTTCCCGCAACGCCGCTTTGAGCGCGTCCCGATTAAACTGCGGGTTGTATTCGCTATACGGTTGCGAGCGAACATCGCACACGACATCGACGGCGTGCTGCTGCAACAACTCCATAAAATACGCCACGGTATGCGTGGAATGGCCGATGGTGAATAACGCGTTACGCATGCGTCCCCGCACGCCTACCTCCCCACCCACCGATGCACCGCTTGATAGCGCACGCCCTTGTGGTTGGTGAGGGATTGGAAGAGGGTGAAGTTGTTGCAGGGCAGGGTGAAGTCGGGGGGTTGGGTGGGGAGGGGTGGGCGGGTTTGGCAGTTTCGGAATAGGGTGATGTGCGGCTCGAAAGGTTTGCGCGGGGTTTTGATGCCGGCTTTTTTGCTTGCCCTTCGCAGGTGCGCGACCAGGGCGGTCAAGTCGGAGGGTGTTTCGCGGGGGCCGATCCAGAAGATGCCGGGGCGGGGGAAATAGCCCGGCGTGTCCACGCGCAATTCCAATTCGGGCGCGTGGATTTGACCGGCTTCGACGCACAGGCGGTCCAGTTGCGCCGGCGCGATGTTGCCGAGGAAGTTGAGCGTGATGTGAAAGTTCGCCGCCGGCACCGCGCGTCCGGCGGGCAACATCGTGCGGTCGCGCCACCTTTCGATGGCGCACTGAATGTCCGGGGCAATGTCGAGGGCGAAGAAGGCGCGCATGGCTATGGTCGGGGTTGTGCTAGCATAACCCAATGAAGAACCGCATCGTCCTCATCGACCACCACGACAACCCGCCGGATGACCGCGTCACCACGCACCTTGCGAAACTTGGGTATGAACTCGACTTGCGCTTGCCGGTGAACGGCGACACGCTGGGCGCGCCCAGTGACGACCTCGCCGGCGCCGTGTTGTTCGGCGGCGTGCAGAATGTTGACCAGATGGCGCAATACCCGTTTTTGCATGATGAAATCGCCTGGATTCACGCCTGCCACGCGCGCCGGATTCCGCTGGTCGGCATCTGCCTCGGCGCGCAACTGATTGCGCATGCGCTCGGCGCAACGGTCGCGCCGATGGCCGATGGACGATGTGAATTCGGTTATTATCGCATCACCCCGACCGCGCAGGGCAAACGCTGGATGCCGCAACCGTTGTATGTCACCCAAGCCCACTTTTATCAATTCGATTTGCCCGATGGCGCCACGCCGTTGGCGACCGGCGAGGGCTGCGTCAATCAGGCGTTTCGTTGCGGGCAAACGACCTATGCGATGCAGTTTCATCCCGAGGTGACCGCGGACATTTTTATGCGCTGGCAACAGTCCGACTGGGCGTTTTTTGACGCGCCCGGCGCGCAGACGCGCGAGCAACAAAACGCGCTGGTTGCCCGCCACGACGCAAGCCAGCACGACTGGTTTGTCGCCTTTCTCGACCGGCTGTTCGCCCGCCGCGCCGCCGCTTAGTTCGGCGCCAACCGGTTGTTTTTCTTGTTGTTTTAGTGTGCGCCGCTAATCGGCTATACTACGCGCGTTACACACCACCGGAGTTCAAAATGACCAACGACGACTGCTGCACGATTGTGCCTTATTTTAGCGTGCCCGAAGAAAACCTCGACGACTTCAAAGCGCTGTGCGATGAGTTTGTCGCGCAGACCGCCACCGAGCCCGGCTGCCTCTACTATGGGTTTAGTTTCGACGGCAATCAGGCGCATTGCCGGGAAGGCTACCGGGATGCGGCGGGTTTGCTGGCGCATCTGGACAACGTCGATGCGCTGCTCAAACGCGCGCTGAAAATCTCGAAAATTACCCGGCTTGAAGTGCACGGGCGCGAAAGCGAGTTGGCGAAACTGCGCGCGCCGCTGGCCGCGTTGAAGCCGCAGTTTTTTGTGCTGGAATACGGCTTCAGGGTCTAGCCCGATGTGGGTTCCGACGACCGCCGCTTGCCATCGGCGCACACCGCCCGCTTGCCATCGGCGACCATGCCCGCCACGCCAACCGATGCAGCGTGACTGGCATGATTAGCCCGCTGTCGCTCATCTCGGCGTTACTGCTCGGCTCGATGATATTTTTCGCCGTGCTGGTCGCGCCGTCCGTGCACAAACTGCTGGACGCCGAAAACGCCGGTCGCTATCTGAGCGACCTCTTCCCGCGCTTCTACCTGTGGGGCATCGCGCTGTCGCTCGCCGGCACGCTGGTCGCCCTCTACAACCGCTCGCCGGCGTTCCTGCTCATCGGCATCGTGCTGTGCGGCTATGTCTATTCCCGGCAATGGCTCGTCCCGAAAATCATACGCGCCAGAGAGACGTGGCTCGCCAATGATTCGCCGCAGAACAAAGCGAAATTCGACAAACTCCACAAGCAAAGCGTGCTCGCCAACACCATCCAAATCGTGTTGCTCGCTATCTTGATTTTTGTGGGGTGATGTTGCGGTTGCGGTCGTGGTTTGCGGTCATTCACCGCAACCCTCGCCGGCGTCGTACCGCTCACGCAACTCTCGCTTGAGAATTTTCCCGGCGGCGTTGCGCGGAAATTGTTCCAGCACCCAGGCGTTGGCGAGGCGTTGAAACTTCGCGTCCACCCGCCGGTTCACCCATTCCACCAAGTCATCGGCAACCAAACCGTCGGCGCCGGTCACCGCCGCCACGGGCGCTTCGCCCCATTTGGAATCGGGCACGCCGAATACCGCCACCTCGTTCACCTGCGGATGGCGAATCACCACCTCTTCGATGTCCTTCGGATAGACGTTGGCGCCGCCGCTGATAATCATGTCTTTCTTGCGCTCGACCAAATAGACGAAGCCGTCGTCGTCCATATAGCCGAGGTCCCCCGAATGCAGCCAGCCGCCGCGAAGCGCCTCGGCGGTCAATGCCGGTTGGTTGTAATAACCCGGCATCAGCAGCGGACCGCGCCCGCAAATTTCGCCGATCACACCGGGCGCGCACGGCGCATCGTCATCGCTCAGAATGCAGACCTCGGTGAAGGCGGCGGCGTTGCCGACCGAGTCCATCTTGCGCGCCGCATCGTTTTTGTCGAGGATGGTCATGAACCCCTCGGTGACGCCGTATAACTCGTAAAAGCGCCCCGGCAGCCGCGCGACAAGTTGCTGTTTGTAAGCCAGATGAAGCGGCGCGCCGAGGCTGCAGACCATCTCCAGCGACGCCAGTTTGGCGGGCTCAAACGCCGGGCTGTTGATGAGGGCGATGACCTGCGCCGGCACCAGCATGATGTGCGTGACGCGCCGCGCCGCGATTTCCGCGATGAAACGCTCGGCGTCGAAACGCTCGTGCAGAATGTATTTGCCGCCGAGATACATCCACGGCATCAAGGTGAGCATCGCGCCGTTGAAGACGAGCGCGCCGGCGTGCAACACCACGCTTTCCGGCGTCATGCGCCAGGCGTTGGCGAACAGCGTGCAATACATCACGCGAATGGCGTGGCTATGCACGATGCCCTTCGGCGCGCCGGTGGTGCCGCTGGAATACATGATGTTGTAGGCGTCGTCGCCGTTGATTTCGATGCACGCGGCGGGGGCGGTGGTGGAGGCGTTGGCGGTGAACTTTGCGTAAGACTGAAACCCGGCGGGCAAGTCATCGCCATTCCCGTCTTCGTCCGTGTTCGTCAACACCACCCGGCTACGCTCGATGTTGCCAAGACCGCCGCCGTCGCAAAGCGAGTCCAGCGTGCGCGCTTGACTATGATGCGCAATCACCAATGCGCTGTCGGAATCGCGCAGCAGCGTGCTCAGCCCGCTTGCCTGCAACAACATACTGCACGGCACAATCACAATACCGCTGACCGTCGCCGCCCAATACGCCGCCATCAACTCGAAGCCGTTGGGCAACAGCGTCGCCACCTTGTCGCCCTTAACCAAGCCGCAATCCAGCCACGCGTTTGCCAGACGGTTGACCTCCGCCGCCAACTCCGCAAAGGTGACTTCGCGCCCGGCGAACACTAGCGCAACCTGTTGCGGGCGGTGTCCGGCGTGATGCGCGAGCAATCCCGAAAGCGTCGGCTTCATGTTGGCGGTGGTCGGTGGCGCAAAACGCGTTGCCGCGTTGCAGTAACCAGATGCCGGGCGACCGCCGTCGCTAAGACAACTTGTCGAGCGCGGCTTCCAAACTCGCCATGATGGCCGGAATCTCTTCGCGCCGGCAGGTGCCGACCGACAGGCGGAACCAGTTGGCGTGGTTTTTCGCGCCGAACCATGAGAAGGGCAGGATGCCAATTTTCGCTTCGTTCAAGATGTAGTCCTGCACCGCGCCGTCGCTGTCCAGCGCGCCTGTGCCCTGCGCTTGCCGTCCCATGATGTCGATTTTGACGCTGAGATAAATGGCGGCGCGCGGCGCGATTGCATCGACCGCGTGCCCCTTTTGTTTCAACGCCATGAAGCCCGCGTGGAAGCCGTCGAGGCGCGCCGCCAGCCGCTTGCGAAAGGCAATCAAATGCGCGTCCACCGCGCGCTCGTCCGCCAAAAAAACACCGGTGGCGATTTGCTCGGGCTTGGGCGCCCACGCGCCCATGTGCGCGATCAGCGATGACATCTTGGCGATGACCGGTCGCGGTCCGGTCGCCCAGCCGACGCGCACGCCGGTGGCGGCGAACGCCTTCGACATGCCGTCCACAAAAATCGCGTAGTCACGAATATCGGGGCACACCGTCAGCGGATGGCGGAAGGCATCGGCGTCATAAGTCAGCGCCCAATACACCTGGTCGAACAACACATACAACGGTTTTTCCGCAGACCCGCGGCGGCGGTTTTCCGCCACCACCAATTCACAGACCGCGCGCAAATTTTCTTCGGTGAACACCGTGCCGGTCGGGTTCTGCGGCGAGCACAACGCCAGCAACGCGGCGCCTTTCAAGTGCGGCGCGATTTGCTCGGCGGTCGGCATGAACTCGTTTTCCGGCGTAGTCTCCACCGCCACGCCGCGCGCGCCGAGCAACGCGGTATAACTCTCGTTATTCCACGACGGCACCGGATAGACGACGCGGTCGTCCGGGTCAACCACGGCGCGATAGAGCGAGTAGATGACGGGGCGCGAGCCGCTGGCGACGATGACATCATCGGCATCATAATCAAGCCCGCAAATCCGGTTAAGCGTGTCCGCCACGCCACGGCGAATCTGCGGCAACCCAACCGCCCCCGGATAGTTGGTATGATGCCCACGATACGCCGCAATAATCGCCTCGGTCAAGCCATCGGGAATGGGAAAAACAGCCGAGTCAAAGTCACCCACAGTGAGGTTATGCAACGCTTCACCGCGCTGCTTGCGGGCGTTGATTTCAGCGGCAATCATCAGAATAGGCGAAGTGACAGTCTGCTCGGCAAGGCGGGAAAGTTTCATTTGGTATTACTCAAGGGGTCGGTGGTGGGAGTGAGAGTGTGGGGCGAAGAATACGCGTGCATTGGCGGTGGTGCAAGCCAGCGCGAAAACCCAACCCCTCGTCATTCACAACAATGCCGTCATTCTCGAGCGTTAGTGACCGTTGCCGCCGCGCTTTTTCTTTTAAGCGGCGGCTTACGGACACTTGCGTCCTCGGGAATCTTCCTAAGGTTGGCACGGGCTTTGTTGGAATTCACGGTAGCCTTAGGGAGATTCCCGAATCGAAGAAAATATGGTCGCCTGTCGGCTCCCTATTTTCTACCGTTCGAGAATGACGGGTAGTCGGTATTTTCTACCGGTCGGGAATGACGAGATGGATGTTTTTGTTAGTCAACCTTGCTTGCTAATTCCCCAACCGAAGTTCCCAACGCCGCATCGCGTTGCACATTACACAACTCAACGCGCCGCTTCGCAATGGCGACATACGCGTCGTTTTGTTCGATGCCTATCCAGCGGCGGTTGTTCGTTTCCGCGGCTTCGGCGGTGGTGCCGCTGCCTAGGAAGGGGTCGATGACGCAGTCGCCTTTGCGGCTGCTTGCGCGTAACAGGTGTGTAATTAAAGCGAGCGGTTTTTGTGCCGGGTGCCCGGCTCTTTCTTTGGACGAGCCCTTCAACGAGGGCACCCGCAAAATGTTGGTGGCGTATTTGCCCTTCGTCAAATGCTCTTCTCTTGCGCGTTTGTTTTTATACCGCTTGTCGCGCAGATAGGTTTGTATTTTTTCCTTCGCATACGGCACGCGCACCGCGTCTTTGTCGAAGTACGGCGTGGCGTCGGCTGAGTGGCGGAGAACAAGAATCATCTCGTATTGCGGCGTGAACGAATCTTGCCTTTCGTTGTATCCGACCGCGCGGTCCCAGATGAGCATGTCGTGGAATTGCATCTCTTCGGCAAGCCGCGAGCAGGCGTGCAGCCAGACGTGTTCGCGCTTTCCCAGTTGGCCAAAAACATACAACAACCCGTCGTGCCGCAACACGCGTTTGCAGGCGCGCACCCAGCGCACCGTCCATTCCAGATAGTCGTCCGTTGTGCGCCACGCGTTGTCCCAGTCTTCGCCCGGCAACACCCGGCAGTAGGGCGGGTCGGCGATGACAACCTGGGCGATGCTTTCTTCCAAGCCCGGCAGAATGTCAAGCGCATCGCCGGTGTGGAGTTGCCCGTTGCCGATTGCCATTCCCCGCCGCCCGGCTTGCACCGCTACACCGCCTGCGGGTCGCGCTCAAGCGCAAAAGCCGCGCGCAGCAATTCGCGGGTGTAGGGGTGTTGCGGGTCGGTGAAAATGGAGCGGGCGTCGCCTTGTTCGACCACGTCGCCGCCGCGCATCACCAGCAAATCGTCGGCGATTGCCTTGACCACGCTGAGGTCGTGCGAGATGAATACGTAGGCGAGGCCGTGCTGGCGTTGGATGCGGTTGAGCAACTTGAGTACCTGCACTTGCACGGTGCGGTCGAGCGCCGAGGTGGGCTCGTCGAGGAACAAAATTTTCGGCTCCAGTATGAGCGCGCGGGCGATGGCGATGCGCTGGCGTTGCCCGCCGGAGAACTCGTGCGGATAGCGAAAGCGCACCGCCGGGTCGATTTCCACTTCGCCGAGAATGTCCACCACCCGGCGGTCGCGCTCGGCGGGGTCGGTGATGAGGCCGTGCGCGTCGAGCCCTTCGCTGACGATTTCGCCGACCGACATGCGCGGCGACAACGAGCCGAACGGGTCTTGAAACACGATTTGCATCTGCCGGCGCAGGTCTTTCATCGCGCGGCGCGACGGCGCGACGATGGGGTGGCCGTCAAACGCGATATGCCCGGATGATTTCAACAGCCGCAGCACCGCCAGCGCGAGCGTGGTTTTGCCGGAGCCGGACTCGCCGACCACCCCGAGGCTGTGCCCCGAGCGCAGCGTCAACGACGCGCGGTTGACCGCCGTGGTGTGGCCAACGGTGCGCTTGAGCAAGCCGCGGCGAATCGGAAAGCGCACCCGCAGGTCTTTCACCGCCAGCACCTCCCCGCCGCCGGCGGGCAACTCCCGCGGCGGCGGCTCGGCGGCGAGCAGTTTTTTCGTATACGGCTGCGCGGGCGCGGTGAAAATCCGCGACATCGTGCCGCGCTCAACCACCTTGCCATCTTGCATCACCAGCACCCGCTCGGCGACTTTGCGCACCATGTTGAGGTCGTGCGTAATCAGCAGCAAGCCGAGGTTTTCGGTGCGCTGTAATTCTTTCAACAGGTCTAATATGCGCGCTTGCACGGTCACGTCGAGCGCGGTGGTCGGCTCGTCGGCGAGCAAAATGTCCGGTTGGTTGGCGAGCGCCATGGCGATCATCACGCGCTGGCGCTGGCCGCCGGACAACTGATGCGGATACGCGCCGAGCCGGGTTTCGGGGGATTCGATGCCGACTTGATTGAGCAAGTCGCAAATGGTGTTGCGCGCCGCCGCGCCGCCGGCGCCGACGCCGCGGTGCAGCGCAAGCGATTCGCCGATTTGCTTCTCGATGGTATGCAGCGGGTTGAGCGCGCTCATCGGCTCTTGGAATATCATGGAAATGTCGTTGCCGCGGATGCGCTGCAGCGTCGCCGCATCGGCGCCGACCAACTCGGTGTCGCGGAAGCGAATCGAGCCGCACGGATGAAACGCCTGCGGATACGGCAGCAGTTGCAGCACCGAGAGCGCGGTCAACGACTTGCCGGAGCCGGACTCGCCGACCAGCGCCAGCGTCTCGCCGGCGTGCAAGGTAAACTCCACGCGCTCGACCACGTTGGAGACGATTTCGCGGCGGCGCTCGCGCGCGCGAAAACTGACCGACAACTCCGCGACTTCCAGCAGCGCTTTCATTTGAACAACTTGCGCGGGTCGAAGGCGTCGCGCACCGCTTCGCCGATGAACACCAGCAGCGACAGCATCAAGCCGATGACGACGAAGCCGGTCAGCCCGAGCCACGGCGCTTGCAGGTTGTTCTTGCCCTGGTTCAACATCTCGCCGAGCGAGGGCGAGCCGACCGGCAAGCCGAAGCCGAGAAAGTCCAAACCGGTCAGCGTGGTGACCGAGCCGCTTAAGATGAACGGCATGAAGGTCAGCGTGGCGACCATCGCGTTCGGCAGGATATGGCGGTACATGATTTTGATGTCGGACACGCCGAGCGCGCGCGCCGCGCGGATGTATTCAAAATTGCGCGCGCGTAAAAACTCGGCGCGCACCACCGCCACCAAACCGGTCCATGAGAACAGCAGCATCAGCACCAGCAAACTGGTGAAGCCGGGTTGGATGACCGTTGCCATGATGATGAGCAGATACAACACCGGCAGCCCTTCCCAGATTTCGATGAAGCGTTGCATCAGCAAGTCGGTGAGCCCGCCGAAATAGCCCTGCACCGCGCCCGCGGCGATGCCGATGACCGAACTCAGCAGCGTCAACGCGAGCCCGAACAGGACGGAGATGCGAAAGCCGTAAATCACGCGCGCCAACACATCGCGCGCCTGGTCGTCGGTGCCGAGCCAGTGGCGCGTTGACGGCGGCGCGGGCGCGGGCACATCCAACTCGTAGTCGATGGTGTCGTAGGCATACGGAATCAGCGGCCAGATAATCCAGCCTTTGGCGTTGATTAAATCGCGGATGTAGGGCTCGCGGTAGTCCGCTTCCAGTTCAAACTCGCCGCCGAATTCGGTCTCGTCGTAGTGAAAGAAAACCGGGGCGTATAAGGCGCCGTCGTAGCGCACCAGCACCGGCTTGTCGTTGGCGACGATTTCCGCAAACAGCGTGACCGCGAACAGCGCGAGGAAAATCCACAGCGACCAGTAGCCGCGGCTGTTGGCGCGGAAGTTCCGCCAGCGGCGTATGTCCAGCGGCGAGAGTTTTACACCGAACACGGTGGCGGTGGCGGTGGCGGTGGCTTCCATCACGCTTGCCGTTGTTCAAAATCGATGCGCGGGTCGATAATCGTATACATCACATCGCGCACGATTTGCATCAACATTCCAATCAGCGTGAAGATGTAGAGGATGGCGAACATCACCGGGTAGTCGCGGTTAATCGCGGCTTCGTAGCCGAGCAAGCCGAGGCCGTCGAGCGAGAAGATGACTTCGATGAGCAGCGCGCCGGTGAACAGAATGCCGATGAACATCGCCGGGAAACCGGCAATCACGATGAGCATCGCGTTGCGGAATACATGCCCGTATAACACGCGTTTTTCCGGCAGCCCTTTGGCGCGCGCGGTCTGCACATACTGCAACTTGATTTGGTCTAAGAACGAGTTCTTGGTCAGCATCGTCAAGCCCGCAAACCCGCCAATCACCATCGACAACACCGGCAAGGTGATATGCCAGAAGTAATCCAAAATCTGCCGCCACCACGGCATCATCTCCCAGCCGTCCGAAGTCAGCCCGCGCAACGGAAAGATGTCAAAATACCGCCCGCCGGAGAACAGCACAATCAACAGCACCGCAAACAGGAAACTCGGGATGGCATAACCGGCGACAATCGCGCCGCTCGTCCAGGCGTCAAAGCGCGAATCGTCGTGCACCGCCTTGCGAATGCCGAGCGGAATGGACACGAGATAAACGAGCAGCGTCGTCCACAACCCCAGCGAAATCGACACCGGCATTTTATCCACGACCAAATCCACCACGCGCCGGTTTTGAAAATAACTCTCGCCAAAATCAAAGCGCGCATAGCCCCACATCATCTGAAAAAACCGCTCGTGCGCCGGCTTGTCAAAACCATACTGCTTTTCAATCTGCGCGATAATCTCGGGCCGCAACCCCTGCGCCCCCCGATACTTGCTCACCCCATCCCCCCCGCTCGCCCCGCCCCCCTGCACATCCGACCCCGTCCCCGAAAACCGCCGCGTCGCATCCACCCCCTGCCCCTGCCACTCCGCAATAGCCTGCTCCACCGGTCCGCCGGGCGCAAACTGAATGATGGCGAAGTTAATCACCATAATCCCGAACAGAGTCGGAATCACCAGTAGCAGGCGGCGGATGATGTAGGCGAGCATGGTTAGTGCGTGGGCGGTGGCATCGGTTAATGCCGGTGTGGTGGTGGGGCGAGGTATTGTAACGGGGTTTGCGGGGGGCGGCTATGCCGTGGCGGGGGAAGGGGGGAAGGGGTTACGCGGGAATTCCCAACTACCCGTCATTCTCGAGCGTTAGTGTCCGTTGCCGCCGCGCTTTTTCTTTTAAGCGGCGGCTTACCGGACACTTACGACCTCGGGAATCTCCCTAAGGTTGGCACGGACTTGAACAAAGCAAGCGAAGCAGGCGGCGAGTAAGCCGCCATTCCCGCAGTCTTTTGAGCGGGAATCCATGACAACATACGCGCGGACAGCAAGTCGGCATTACTCTGTAGCCGTGTTCCGGCTTGCCATCCCTGGACGGCTGGATTGCGGCTTACTCCCGCTCGCGAACAAAAACTCTGGCAGGGCGTTCGCACCCGGTGGTTGGTTTTGAACCAAAACTACATAACAAAAGGTTGAGTGGGCGAGTTGCTTACATGCTCAATAATAACCTTTCTTTTCTTTTGGATTTCGAATATGGCATTCCAGTAATTTTCACAAAATTCTCCTTCCAGTTTGAGAAAATTTTCACAGTTTTGCGCGTTGTTGGCTCGTTCGTTTTCTAAGTCTCTAATTTCCGTTGCGAAATTTTTATAAAGATTGCAATTTTCTCTCATCGCCTCACGTGCTTGGAGCGTATTTTTCCAAACCCAAGTTATTTCGATGTTACTACAATGAGTGGCGACCTCATCCAGTATATTTAAACTATAAGTGGGACCTTGAAAATGCCGAACCGCAGGAAATACGAGACCACCGCCCTTCCCCATACCTTCTTCATAACCCGGCATAGAACGTTCCATCTGACCCAAATGGTCTGCAACTTGAAGCCAATATCTATCAAAATACAAACGTGCTATCCTGTAAAAAGGACGCACTAAAAACAGATAATCCTTTTCTATCAGTGCATACAGAACCGTACTACCATCGGTTGTATCAGCGTCAGGATAGTCCGGGATGGATGCCATAAGATCGGCGACCTCTTTATAAGAGGCAATGGCCACGTCGAGAATTTCACTGCGTCTCACCGGATCGTCAATCACTTGAAAAGTCCCGTCAGATTCTATATATCTGGCAGCCAAATAAGCGGGGTAAACCCCTTTTTGATCTTTTCCTTTTATTAAATACCTAAAGGCTTCGTCTTTCTTACCCCTTAATAGCAAACAGTTGGCTTTCATGGTTAAAAGAAGATGGTGATTGGGTTCTTCTTGCCGCTTTCTATCTACATCATTTTCATCCTCACAATGTATTCTAGCCATGCCAGAAAAACTAAAACTTAACAAAATACACAAAGAAAGCGTTTGGAAAATCCACCGCTTGATGTTGTTGGTTTTCATCATTTGCCTCCGTAAAAAACCGGCGGGGATTGCTCCCCGCCGGATGGGTTTATCTGAAAAGAGAAAAAAGCACTCGCGCTCCCAACTTCAAGGCCTTATACACTGTTCCGCCGGCCACGGCATACGAAATGACTTCAACAACCAGATCGGGGTTTTGTCTGACAAATTCCAAACCCTTCTCACATAGTTCTCGTTTTTCCGAGGTCACATCACTATCTCCAAAAAGAGACCTGCATATTCTTTCAACAGTAGGGTTCGTAATTTCTTCTGAGGAAGATGCATGGGAGACAGAATCAGCCGGGCAGTCCAAATAAAAGGCAGCGCCATCCCCGAGAACATTTATGGTAATTGATCCGTGCTGATTCGCCAAAGCAGGCAGCGACACGCCACCCAACAAGGTTGCCGGCACGACGGCGGGCAGGGTTTTGAGTAAGTCGCGTTTGCTAATATTCGTCATTTTTTCACCCTCCAAGAAAGTGATTAACTCGCAAATCCCAACACAAAGGCGTCGGGCCGTTGTCGAGATCACAGATAGACGAAGTGAAATTCCTGCCTATTCGCCCCGCAGGGCGTGCGCCCGGCGGTTAAAACCGCTGTTGTATTTGACAGGTAACCCGACGGGCGGGTCGCCTATCTGATGAATCTCGACAAGCGGGATAATAACGCTTCCCCCGCCGATGTCAAGCGCCCACCGAGCAATCACCCCTACCGCCCCTCCATCGCCGCCGCCGACTTTGCCAGCCGCACCAATTGGATGAATTCCGCGCGGTAGCCGAAGGGGTCGGTGTCTTTGTTGCGGCTTGCCAGTTCAATGACATCGTCGTAGTTGTAATCGCCGGTGTATTTGCCGCCTTTGAGCAACTGCGCGAAACCCGCCACCGCCGCCGCCCAGTCGGCATCTCGGTCGAGGCAACGCCAATGCCAAGCGGTCAGACTTACGCCGGGCGGGCAGTGCACGCCCAGTGCGGTGGCGATGAGCGGCGGCTCATTGTCGGTGGTGATGGCGGTGGTCATCAAGCGCGAGGTGTCTTCATCCGGCAACTTGTAGCGGATTTTGAGGAGGGCGTATTCATCGGCAAACTCGCCGTCCGCGTGCGGCGTTGCGGGGTTGTTTTGCTGATAGCGGGTGTCATCAATCAAGCGCGCATCGCCATCGGGCGGGGTGATTTCATAAATCGCGGTGACGCTGTGGCCCGCGCCGATGTCGCCGGCGTCAACCGCGTCGTTGTTAAAATCCTCGCGCTCAAGCGCGCGCGTCTCGTAGCCGATGAGGCGGTATTCGGCGACCCGTTCGGGGTTGAACTCCACCTGAATTTTGACATCCTTGGCGATGGGAAAGAGCGACGATGACGCTTCCTCCACCAAGACTTTGCGCGCCTCCAAGAGCGTGTCGATATACGCCGCCACGCCGTTGCCGTTCTGCGCTAGTTGCTGCATCAGGTGGTCGTTCAGGTTGCCCCTGCCAAAGCCGAGCACCGACAGGAAGACGCCGCTTGCGCGTTTGCGTTCGATGAAGCCGGTGAGTTCTTCGGTGCCGGTCATGCCGACATTGAAGTCGCCGTCGGTGGCGAGGATGACGCGGTTGACGGCGTTGGCGTCAAAGCGCGACTCGGCGAGTTGATACGCCAAGCGTATTCCTTCGGCGCCGGCGGTTGAGCCGCCCGCTTCGAGGTTGTCCAGCGCGCGCAGAATTTTGCCGCGCTCGCGCACCGGAGTCGGCTCGAGCACCGTGCCGGCGGCGCCGGCGTATACCACGATGGCGATGCTGTCGGTTGGCTTGAGGCTTTGCAGTAGCAGTTTCATCGAGTTCACCACCAGCGGCAGTTTGTTCGGTTCATCCATCGAGCCGGACACATCCAGCAAGAACACGAGGTTGGCGGCGGGCGTTTCTCGTGGGGTGAGGTCGTAGCCGCGGATGCCGATGTGCAGCAGTTTGTTGGCGTCATTCCACGGCGCCGGATGCACCCACACCGCCGGATGAAACGGCTGCGCGCGGTCGTCCGGCGCCGGGTATTCGTAGTTGAAGTAGTTAATCATTTCCTCCACGCGCACCGCATCCTTCGCCGGCAGGATGCCGTGGTTGAGTTCGCTGCGAACATACGCATACGAGGCGGTGTCCACATCCACCGAGAATGTGGAGACCGGGTGGTTTCGCGTTACGCGCACCGGGTTTTGTTCGCTGTGTTGGAAGCGGTTGCGGTATTCGCGTTCGGGGACTGCCGATGGCTCGCTCATCGTCGACACTGCGAGGGACGGCATCGTGCGACTTAGTACTCCGGACGCGGCGCGGTCGGAGGACGCCGGCGCGACGAACAACTCCAACTCAATATCGGGCGCAACGCTATGCGACGCAGCCGGCTGAATTGGCGCCGGCGGCTCAGGCGCGTCGAGCGCCGGGGAGGGGGCAACTTGCGCCGACGGCAATCCGGACTCGGCGAGCGGTAAAAACTCCCCGGTGTCCATCTGCCGCACACTCAGCGCAACCGTCAAGCCGACCGCCAACACCACCGCGAACGCCCAGCCCAAACCGCCAATCGCTATTTGCTTGTTCATCATTCGTCTCCGGATAATTTTGTTGAAACTATCCGTAAGACGACCGGGCGGGCGAAATCCTTGCGGCTTTTTTGTTTGCCTGGGTTGCGCGCGCTCAAACTCGGCGGTCGCGCTTGCGATGGCGTCTTCGCGCGCGCGTTCATCCGGCGGCGGCGCGTCAACACCGCCAAGCAGTCGTTTCAATTGCCGCTCATCCATGCGCTTGCTCCGCCACGCGGTTTTCGGCGGCGAGCGCCGCCAGCCGTTTGCGCGCTTGATGGACATACGCCGACACGGTGCCCTCCCGGCAGCGCATCGCAAAAGCCGCTTCGCGGTGCGTCATCCCCTCGCCGAACACCAGCAACAACGCGGTTTTTTCGCGCTCGGGCAACGCGTGCACGCGGCGCAACAGGTGGCGCGCGTGTTGCTGTTCATCGGGTGGTGGCGCGGTCAATTCGCGCTCGGGCAATGGCGCAAAACACGCCTCGCGTTTGCGCTGGTCTTTGGCGGTGTTGATGACGATGCGGTAAAGCCAACTGGTGAAAGACGCCTGGAAACGGAAGCCGCGCAGATGGCGCGCCACCTTGATGCAGGCATCTTGCACGACATCCTGCGCCATCTCGCGCTCGCCGCACCATTTATACGCCATTTTATACATGCTGTGGTAATGCGCGCGCAACAACGCCGCAAAGGCCTCCTTGTCGCCGCCCTGCGCCGCGCGTATCAGTGTGGTGTCATCGGTCATCGTTGGCTGGTGAATATAAGACGACCGGCGTGCGGGAATCCTTGGGGGAAAATCGTGGCGGGAAATATCCTCAGCGGTTTAATCGCGCGTCTTTGTCAACATCAATCCACCAACTCCCCGGAAACCCAACGCTGTATACCGGGCGGCGGGCGGGGTGGGCGAAGCGGTTCCAGTAGGCTATCCAGGCTTCGTCTTTGTAGTAGGTTGGGATGGCGTAGTGGTTCCACAGCAGCACGCGGTCGAGGGCTTTGGTGGCGGTTTGCAGGGTGTCGAGGTCGGGCGCGGCGATGACTTGCTCGATGAGCGCATCGACCACCGGGTTCTTGATGCCGCCTGAGTTGCCGCCGCGGATGTCGGCGGATTCGGAGCCGAAGAAACCCTTGAGTTCGGCGCCCGGCGGCGGGAAGAAGTTGAGCCCGCCGGTCCACAGGTCGAAGTCCGAATCGTGGATTCGCACGCGCCACTGCGAGGAATCCACGAGGCGAATGGACGCGTCGATGCCCGACTTTTTCAGCGCCTCAATGTAGGGCAGCGCGAGGCGTTGCGATTCGGGATAGGCGGTCATCAACTCCATCTGGAATTGCTCGCCGTCGGCGGTGGAAACCAGTTTGCCGTCTTTGAGCGTCCAGCCCGCCTGCTTGAACAAGTCGAGCGCGCGACGCTTGTTGCGCCGGTCGCGCCCGCTGCCGTCGGTCTTCGGCGGGATGAAGGCGCGCTCCGCCACGCCGTCCGGCACCTCGCCGGCAAACGGCGCCAGCATGGCACGCTCCGCATCGGTCGGCGGCGCGCCCGCGGTGCCGTAATCGGAGTTGGGAAAGTAACTGTCGATGCGCTTGTATTGGCCATACAGCAAGGTGCGCTGAATCGCCTCGAAGTCATACAACGTCATCAACGCCTCGCGCACCCGCGCATCCTGAAACTTCTCGCGCTTCAAGTTGAAAAAATAACCGCCCATGCCGCGCGGACTTTTATTCGGCACGACTTCCTTTATTACTTCGCCCGACTCGATTTCGGCGATGTCGTATTCGGTCACCCAGCGCTTGGCGCTCGACTCCGCGCGAAAATCCAATTCGCCGGCTTTGAAGGCTTCGAACTCCACGGTCAGGTCGCGGTAGTATTCGTAGCGGATTTCGTCGATGTTGTTGAGCCCGCGCTTGATTGGCAGGTTTCTGCCCCAGTAGTTGGCGACGCGCTCGTAGGTAATCGAGCGACCGGCTTCCAGTCGCTTGACGCGGTACGGACCGCTGGAAAGCGGCGGCGTCAGCGTGGAGGCGGTCACGTCTTTGTCCTTCCAGTAGTGCAGCGGCAACGGCGACATCCCGGCGGCGGTGGTGATGGGTTTCATACTGCCGCGCGTGGCGAAGGTGAATTTCAGGCGCTTGTCGGACAACGCCTCGGCGCCCAGCACATCGGCATAAATCGACTGGATGAACGGTCGACCGTGCTGCTTGACGGTCTCCAACGCGTGCACGAAATCGCCCGCCACGATGGGCAGCCCGTCGTGATACACCGCCTCCTCGCGTAGCGTAAACACCGCCCAACTTTTGTCTTCGGGATATTCAACCGTCTCGGCAATCAGCCCATACAAGCCGTCGATTTCATCCGCCGAGCCGGTCATCAGGCTGTCATACACCAACCCGATGCTGCCCGGCCAGTCGCCCTTCAACACATAAAAATTGAGCGTGTCGAACGAGCCGAAGTCGCTGAGCACAATCTTGCCGCCCTTGGGGGCGTCCGGATTGGCATAAGGAAAATGCTCAAGCCCCGCCGCATACAACGGCTCCCCAAATTCAGCAATAGCCCACTTCTTAACAACCCCCGCCTCAGCCCCAACCGCCGCCACCATCAACCAAACAACCAACGCCACGCTTGGGGTCTTGCGGGGTGGGGGTGGCGGGGTGTTGCGAGTTTTGGTGTTCATTTCGGGGTATGGAGTTGGTAATCGTCCGCCGGGATTATACCCGCGATTTTTGTGTGGTGGTGGTGTTTCTACTACTCGTCATTCTCGAACGGTAGAAAATAGGGAGCCGCCCACAACTCGTCATTCTCGAACGATAGAAAAATAGGGAGCCGATAGGCGACCATATTTTTGTTTGTATCATCCCTGATACAAACCCTTCGGGCTACGCGAAAATCCGCTCCCGGCGGATTTTTCATCGCCTTCGGGAATCTCCCTAAGTCTACCGTGGACTTTGTCGAAGCCCGTGCCAATCTTAGGGAGATTCCCGAGGACGCAAGTGTCCGTAAGCCGCCGCTTAAAAGAAAAAGCGCGGCGGCAACGGACACTAACGCTCGAGAATGACGGGTAATTTGGCAACGGACACTAATGCTTGATGACGGGGTGGTTGAAAATGTCGGTGAGCGCTCCAACCTAGCAGAACGCCTGCAAACCAGTTTGTGCGCGCCCCAGGATTAGGGTGTGGATGTCTTGGGTGCCTTCGTAGGTGTTGACGGTTTCGAGGTTGGCTAGGTGGCGCATTACGTGGTATTCGTCGGCGATGCCGTTGGCGCCGTGCATGTCGCGGGCGGTGCGGGCTATTTCCAGGGCTTTGCCGCAGTTGTTGCGTTTGATTAGGGAGATGTTTTCGACGGCGCAGCGGTCTTCATCCAGTAATCGCCCCACGCGCAGGCAGGCTTGTAGCGCCAGGGTGATTTCGGTTTGCATGTCGGCCAGTTTTTTCTGGATTAACTGGTTTTGCGCCAGCGGTCGGTTGAATTGTTTGCGCGCCAGCGTGTAGTCGCGCGCGGCGTGCCAGCAGAACTCGGCGGCGCCGGTGACGCCCCAGGCGATGCCGTAGCGCGCCTTGTTCAGGCAGGTGAATGGTCCCTTGAGTCCGCGCGCGCCGGGCAGGTGGTTTTCTTCCGGCACGAACACGTTGTCGAGCACGATTTCGCCGGTCACCGAGGCGCGCAGGCTTAACTTGCCTTCGATTTTCGGCGTGCTGAAACCGCGCATGCCGCGCTCCACGATGAAGCCGTGGATGACGTCATCGAGTTTGCCCCAGACGATGGCGATGTCGGCGATCGGGGCGTTGGTTATCCAGGTTTTGTTGCCGGTCAACGCGTAACCGCCGGCGACTTTTTGCGCGCGCGTTTGCAGGCCGCCGACGTCTGAGCCGTAGTCCGGCTCGGTCAGACCGAAGCAGCCGACGATTTCTCCGCGCGCCAGTTGCGGCAGGTATTTTTGTTTTTGCGCGGCGGTGCCGAAGGCGTGAATGGGGTGCATCACCAGCGATGACTGCACGCTCATGCAGGAGCGGTAGCCGCTGTCCACGCGCTCCACTTCGCGCGCCAGCAAGCCGTAGCCGACGTGGCTCAGCCCCGCGCCGCCGACTTCCTCCGGCAGGGTCGGACCGAGCATGCCGAGTTCGCCGAATCGCCGCATCAAGTCCGGGTCGAAGGTCTCGTTGCGGTTGGCTTGGACGATGCCCGGTAGCAACTCGCTGTCGCAAAACGCGCGCGCGCTGTCGCGCACCAGGCGCTCATCGTCGCTGAGTTGGGATTCTATGTCGAACGGGTCGTCCCACTGGAACGGATGCGTTGCCATGTTATTTCCTCACCGTGTGCCAATCAACTGGCTTGCTCTTCGGCGCGCAGATTATGCACCATTTGCAGATACGCTTTGACCAGCGTCGATTCATACACCACGCCCAGCAAGCGGCCATCGTCGTCGATGACCGGGATGCTTTCGCCGATGAATTCTTCCATCGCCTCCATCGCCTCCCACACCGACATTCCGGCGCTGAAACGCAATGCGTCGTCGCGCGCGCACGCATGCGCTTTGCCCGTGTTGCCGGCTTGCCCGAGCGCGACGATTTGGTTGAGCGTGACCATGCCGACATAGCGCGACTCGTCATCGACTATGTACGCTTCGTTCTGCCCCGCTTTGAGCAGCGCTTGTTGTAGGGTCGGCAAGTCGTCGTTGAATCGTCCGCGCACAAAATCCGTGCTGATGTAAGCGCTGATGCGAAGTTGCGCGAGACGTACTTTGTCGCGCCCCATCGACAGGTCGAAGCCGCGCATTGCCAGTTGCCGGTCGAACAGCGAGCGCCCGAACAGGCGGTAGGCGACGAGGTTGGAGAACACCACGCTGACCATCACCGCCGTGGTCAGTTCATAGTTGCGCGTCAGTTCAAAGACGATGAGGATGGTGGTCAGCGGCGCGCCGATGACCGGGCTGGTGACCGCCGCCATGCCGCAGATGGCGTAGAACTCCAAGCCGGAATAGAGGTCGCTGTATAGGAACTCCGCGCCGTGGCCGAGCGCCGCGCCGAACAGTATGCCGATTAACAACGCGGGCCCGAAAACGCCGCCGGCGAAACCGAAACCGAGGCACAGGGCGGTGGCTACTATTTTCGCCGCCAGCACGATGCACAGTTCGGTGGCGTCGTAGGCGTCCGGCGTGATTGCAAAGCGCAGGGTTTCCTTGCCGATGCCGAGGATTTCCGGAATCCACTGCGCGGTGACGCCGACGCATAGCCCGGCGATGGCGGGTTTGAGCCAAGCTGGTAGCGTCAGGCGGTCGCTCAGGCGGCGCGCCATCAAAATCGCCCACATGAAGACCACCGCCACCAGCGCGCCGCTTGCGCCGGTCAGGACGAAGGCGAAGAATTCGGGGGCGAACACCGAGCGCACCACCGACACTTCGAAGAGCGCCGGGCGGTCGAAAACCTGGTTGGCGATGAACAGCCCGGTGGAGGACGCCACCGTGATTGGCGCGAAGGCGCGCAGTGAGTAATGGCGCAGCACCACTTCGTGGGCGAAGATGATGCCGGCGATGGGCGCGCTGAATGCGGTCGAGATGGCGGCTGCCACGCCGCAGCCGATGCCGAGCCCGGACTCGACCTTGCACACGCGCGAGATGGCGGAGCCGATGGTGGCGCCGAGGTGGGTCAGAGGTCCATACTGGCCGATGGACGCGCCGCTGCCGAGGCCCACGAGCGCGGCGGTGGCGGTGAGCAATCCGGTCTTGGCGGGGATGGATTTGGCGGACTGCACCGCTTGAATGACATCCGCCGGATTGTGCGGGCGTTGGTCTGCAATCAACCGAATCAGCAAGCCGACGATTAGCCCGCCGAGCGCCGGGATTAAAAAGAAGAGCCCGCGCACCGCCGATTCCGCCGGCACCGATTGGCGGCTGTGGAAGGTGACGAATAGCAGGTCATTCAGCCACTTTATTGCGTCGACGAAAGCGATGGCGAGCAGCGAGGCGATGACACCGATGGCGACGCCGAAAAACAGCACGCGTATGATGCGCGACAGTACATTCATCGCGCGTGCGCCGTGTTGCGCGGAGGTTGCGGCGGTCGTCATCGGCATCGGTGTCGCGCGCTAACGGCGACCGCCGAACCAGCCGCCGGCGGACAACAGCACGCCGCCGCCGAGCGCCAACAACGCACCGCCGACCCAGTAGTCGCCACCGCCGCCGCCCTTCAATAGCAGGAGCGCGCCCAACAGCAATCCGACACCGATGATGGAGCGCGCGATTCGCCGCTGCCCGATGGCGGTTTGCCGGGTGAGTTCGGCGGTGTCTTGCTCGCGCGTGCGGATAATCAACTCGTCGTCTTTCAGCCGTTGCATGACTTGATGCAACAAGCCGGGCAATTCCGGTGCGCGCGTGAAAAGGTTGGGCAACTCGCGCTGCAAGGCGCGCACCGCCGCCTTCGGACCAATCTGCTCGCTGGTCCATTTTTCAAGGAACGGTTTGGCGGTCTCCCACAGGTCGAGTTGCGGATACAACTGGCGGCCAAGCCCCTCAATATTGAGCAGCGTTTTTTGCAGCAACACCAGTTGCGGCTGCACCGGCATGCGGAAACGATGCGCCACGCGGAACAGGTCGATGAGAAAACCGCCGAATGAAATCTCGCTGATGGGCTTGGCGAAGATTGGCTCGCACACGGTGCGAATCGCGCTTTCAAACTCCGCCGTGGCGGTGCCGGGAGGCACCCAGCCGGCGCGGATGTGCGCGTCCGCCACGCGGCGGTAATCACGGTCGAAGAAGGCGAGCAAGTTCTCCGCCAGATAGCGCTTGTCGAGCGCGCTGAGCGTGCCCATGATGCCGAAATCGACCGCGCGGTATTGGCCGTCCTCGGACACGAAGATGTTGCCCGGGTGCATGTCCGCGTGGAAGAACCCGTCGCGGAACGCCTGCGTGAAAAATATCTCGACGCCGTCGTGCGCGAGTTTTTTGAGGTCGATGCCGGCGGCTGCGATTTGCTCGACACAGCGAATCGGAATGCCGTCGATTCGCTCCATCACCATCACGTTGCGGCGCGTGTGCTCCCAGTATATTTTCGGCACATAGATTAAATCCGAGTCCGCAAAGTTGGCTTTCAACTGGCTGGCGTTGGCGGCCTCGCGCATCAGGTCGAGTTCGTTGTGGATGGTCTTGTCGTAGTCCGAAACGATTTCCTTCGGCTTCACGCGCGGGGCTTCCGACCAATATCGCTCGGCCAAATCGGCGAGCGCGTGCAGCAATCCCAAGTCGCGCTCTATAACCGTGCGCACATCGGGGCGCAGCACCTTGACCACCACCTCGGCGCCGTCGTGCAACTCGGCGTAATGCACCTGCGCGACCGAGGCGGAGGCGGTCGAGTCGGAGCAAAACGACTTGAAATGCGCGTCCAGTGAATCGCCGTATGCGCGCTCGATAATCGCGCGCGCCTCGGCGCCGGGGAAGGGCGGCACCTTGTCTTGCAAGCGCACCAACTCGGTGGCGATGTCCGCCGGCAACAGGTCGGGACGGGTGGAAAGCGCCTGGCCGAATTTAACGAATACCGGTCCCAACGCTTCCAACGCTTCGCGCAAACGTCGTCCGCGCGGGATGTCGTTGCCGCCGCCACCGTGCCGGCGCGCCTTCGCCGCCGCTTTGAAGAGGAAGGCATACGGCCTGAACAGGTGTAGCGCGCTGATGAATTCGCCGAGGTCGTGCTTGACCAGTATGCGCGCGATGCGCAGCAGATGAAAAAAATTCCCGCCCACCGGATTAGTCGCGGGGGGTGCGGCGTTGGCGTTCATCCAGGGCGTGCTTGAGTTTTTCCACGCGCCGGGTTAGCCGGTCAACATCGGCGCGCGTTTGGTCGAGCGCTTCGTCAAAGCGTTGCATCGCCGGGGCGGCGACCAGCAAGCGTTTTTCCTCGGCGAGGTAATCCGCCGCATTCTCGCGCGTCAAGTCGACCGATTTTTCAGCCCAGTCGGCGAGCCCGCGCAGCGCATTGCCGACCTTGCGCGCCGGGGTGTCGCCGATGCGGCGCGACAGCAGTTCCTCCCAGTCGAGGTCGAGTTCGGACAGAATTTTTTGGAATGCCTGACCGAGTTCGGCGTCACCGCGCACCACCACGCGGCTCCGATTCAACGCGCCGTTTGCGCCACCCCTCCCGCCAAGCCCGCACCCCAGCCGGGCAAACGCCGGCGCCGACCCGGTCAGCGTCACATCCGGCGCCAACGCCGGCTCTGTATCCTTATTCGAGTCGCCGCGAAATTCAATGCCCCGCTCGGTGGGCAGCAGATACAGCACGAGCGGCGGCGCGGTCACTTCCAAACAAAACACCTTGCCGCGCAACCGCGTCAGTTTTCGCTTGCCGTCGGGGTCGAGGTCGATAAGCGCAGCGGCGGCGCCGTTGAGGACGTCAAGCAGGGCATTGGTGGCGCGGTTTTTCATCGTGGCAATATAACCCGTTGCGCGGGTCAGTATTTGAAGCCGATGTGCAGGGCGGCGATTCCGCCGCTGAGGTTGTGGATTCGAATGTCTTCAAACCCGGCGCGGCGCAGCATCGCTTTGAGGGTGTGTTGGTCGGGATGACGGCGGATGGATTCGATGAGATAGCGGTAACTCCGCTCGCCGTCGCCGCCGCCGACAACGCATTTGCCGAGCGCCGGGATGACGGCGAACGAATAGCAGTCGTATGCCTTTTGCAGCAGCGGGATGAGCGGTTTGGAAAACTCCAGCAACAGCAGCCGCCCGCCGGGCCGGGTCACGCGGTGCATGGCGGCGAGCGCGTCCTGTTTGTGCGTCACGTTGCGCAGCCCAAACGAAATCGACACGCAGTCAAAACTCTCGTCGGCGAAACACAGCCGCTCGGCGTCGGTCAACGCATAGCCGACATTGCCGCACCAACCGGCGTCAATCATGCGGCGCTTGCCCTCGGCCAGCATCGCCGCATTGATGTCGGTCAACACCACGGCGCCGCGCGCTCCCACCTGCCGGGCGAAACGCATCGCCATGTCGCCGCTGCCGCCCGCCACATCGAGCGCCGCATCGCCGCGCCGCAACGCGCTTTGCGAAGCCGCGAACCGCTTCCACAGCCGGTGCACGCCAAACGACATCAAATCATTCATCAAATCATAACGCCCGGCAACCGAACGAAAAACATCGCCGACCATCCCCGCCTTGTCAGCCGGGTCGACCGTTTGATAGCCGAAATGCGTGCTTTGCTCAGACTCCCGCCGCCCGCTTTGCCGCTCGCCCGCCCGCCGGTTATCGTTTGCCGCCATCATGCGCCCACCTCACCCACGCCGCGCTCAAGAATCCATCTTGCGCTCATGCCCGGCGCGCTTCAGTTGCTCAAGATAATCCCGCCAATTCTCCGCCTGATTCACCCCCAGCACATAAAGCGTGTCCCAGGAATAAATGCCGGTATCGTGCCCGTCGTCAAACACCGGCTTGATGGCATAATTGCCAACCGGCTCAATCTGGTCAATATTAACCCCCTCCTTACCCACCTGCAACACCCCCTGCCCCGGCCCATGCCCCTGCACCTCCGCCGAAGGCGAATGAACACGCAAGTATTCACAACTCATCTCAAAAGACTGGCCGTTGTTGAAAGATACGGTCAGGGTTTTGGTTTTGCGGTTGAGGTTGATTTCGGTGGGGGTGTGTTGGCTCATGGTCTTTCCTGTGCAGTTTTGATCAGAGTGCCGAGTCGATTCATTTTTCTTTTAAGAAGTTGCTTATTTTTTAATTGACATTCCCATATCCGCAGTACTTTCCAGCCTTTATTTTTGATTGTTTTGTTTACCAAATAATCACGCTTCTTATTGGCATCGATCTTCTTCATCCAAAATTCTCTGTTACTCTCCGGAATCTCACCATGTTTCGGACAACCATGCCAAAAACATCCATCAACAAAGACTGCAACCTTACTACTTGGAAATGTAAGGTCAGGTTTGCCAAAAAGCGGATACTTACGCCGCCAACCCGTTAGACAGTACTGCTTCAACATTGCAACCAATTTTTCTTCGGTTGATTTGTTGCCAGCTGAGCGCACTCGCCCCATAAGCCATGAGCGTTTTTCTTTGGAATAAACATCAACCATTCTTCTTTAGATTGTCCAATTTATATAACAAAAATGAAACTAAACTCAAAATATTGAGGCAATCATTTTCACTAAAAAGCGTGTTTAATACCTCCCTGGTTTCATGAGATTCCGGGTTTCTAAATGCCTCCATCAAGCCAACTGACAGAGATCTCTGACCATTTTGTATATTCACCTCTGTTTGACTTGAAAGTGCGGAAACCGGAAGTTTCGGATGTGTGGTGATTTCAATTTTTCCTCCGTCCTTTTTATAGGCAAAGTTAAAAGCCTGGTTCATTAAATTCACACCCGACAACTGAAGGCCGAGTTTTTTTCTCACAATGTTGTCATAAATAGCAATCCCTTCTCTTGCCGCTTCTAAATATTTTTCATTTTTGTAGTCTTCATGTAGATGGTTCTTAATGGCTGGATGCAAATTTCTCCAATGATAGTAAGGATAAGGCGGTATAAGTTTTTTAAGCTCAATAAACAGTTGGGTAGATTTATCAGATTCTATTTCTGGGATGTCTTCAGTAAGATACTTAATGAGATTCTTAAAGTTATCTTGTATGTTCTTCGGCAGAGATTTTGTCCAGTCGTCTATGCCAACAGTTCCAAGGTTTTTATCAATATCTGCAATTTTTTTGTCTCTGCGTTTTTCACGCCAACTCATCTGAACAAACTGAACGCACTTCCCAAGATACTTATGAAGTTCATTCGCTTGTGCATGTCCCCAATTAATACTTTGCCGATTAGTGGAAATCACGTCTTCAGAAAAATCTTCTATGAAATCCACCTGTAACCATCCGGTCATATACGAAAAGAAGTGGCTGGATATGCTGTTAGCAAATTGGTAAGGGGTTTGCACCAGCTTGCCCCGGGAAAACAGAGAAACACCGCGCGAAGCAAATCTTGGCGCAATGGGTTTTTTAGGCGTTATAATTGTTCCTTTAATTTTTTTACGCTGCTTGTAATTTGATTCTATGTGAGTAAAATCGTCAGGAAAAACCCAAGAAAATTCCTCGCCTAATGCGGAAAAATGCATATCATTCGATAGCGTTACCGCCTCTCCGTCATTGTGGCGCATGGTTACGGTCAACTCTTCGCCAAAAATAAAATATCGTGCTATGCTGTTGGCAAGCAACTCTTCCGAAAAATTAGATTCTCTGCTTATATTTGTCAGTGTTATTTGAGTACCTGAATCGTCTCCTTGAACCGTCTCATCAATCTTCCGGGGCTTTATCCGATATTGTCCGTCCGTAGAATTCATTAATTCGTCCCAGTCCATAGTAAAAACATTGCGCTTTCCTTGCTGAATGGTATCTATGGTAATTGTTCGGACAATTCCAAAAAATGAGAGTTTCCCCAGACCTTTTTTACCAATGACCTTTCTGCCGCTTGGGGTCGAATCGTCACCATCTTCTCTGCGATTACGACCAATAACAAGAAATTTCTCGTTAATCTCATCGAAGGACATCCCGAGCCCGTTATCTTTGACAACAATCTTTTTTTCTTCGGTGTCGTACAGGCTTACTTCTACTTTTGTTGCGTCCGCGTCGTATGAATTGGCTATCAATTCACTCAAGACCGGGGGGAGGGTCGAGTACATGCGGATACCAAGATGTTCTATGACCCGTGGGTCAAATCTCATCGTTAATTGATTATTTTCAGTCATGGGAATACTCACTCCGCGCAAATACACTTTGCTATTCTGTAGGCAAGTTGCGGTGGCACGGCGTTGCCTATTAACTTGGACGCGGCTGTTGCGCCTTTACATTCAAAAAAATAATCTGTTCCGAATGTCTGCAAAGTTGCTCCTTCTCTTAGAGACAAGCCTCTGTCTTCTTCCGGGTGAGCAAAACGACCATTCGAAATTCCATTAAATCTTGTTGTGATTGTCGATGCCGGTTTATCCCACCTCAACCTTCCATAAACATCTCTGAAAGAATCGTCTTTGCCTTTGTAGGCGTCCAGTTGAAGTTCGGGGTCATCTTTCCATGCTTTTCTTGTTCCGCCATTTTTCGGCGTGAGTTTTAGGCGTCTCAAGTTCTTTTCGGATAAATCCGAAACCGTGTTCATGAAATCATTGTCATCTCTGTGACCGGATTGCAGCATTGGAAAACCGTTGTGGATGCCGATAAAATCCGCAAGATTAGTTTCTTTATCAGGCTGCGGAAGACTGATTGATTGCTTTATCCTGGAAGCAATTAGAACAAACCTTTTCCTGCTTTGCGGCACTCCATAATTTTTGGCATTCAAAATGCCTGCGGCAATCGTATACCCTTGTCTGTCAAGTCGCCGGCAAAACTTATCAAGACCGCTTTCCGCTTCCCGTCTTTGTATGCCGGGAACATTTTCGATAACCACATAGCCCGGCCTGTAATAACTGACAAAACGCCAAAATTCGTCAAGCAACCCCCTGGTTTTTGTGGATGACCCCCTGTCGGTATTCAGTGTGCTCCAATACTGGCAGGGGCTACACCCGATAAAAACCAACGTATCATCATTGCGTTCAATTCCACACTCTTTCTCCAAGAAAGTTCGGCGGAGTTCTTTTATGTCCTTCAAGAAAAATCGCGCCTCCGGGTGATTGGCTTCATATGTGCCTCTGCACTCTTCGTCTATGTCTATGCCGGCAAGCACTTTCATACCGGCCATTTTCATGCCTTCGGTCATCCCGCCGGCACCGCAGAAAAAATCAATGACTTTGAAAGATTTCTTTCTCATCTGTTTCCGCCCAATTTGTCAATCAAAGTCACTATATGTGCCGCAATCGCCGACGAGGCGAGGCGCAAAACAGCGTCTTCATCGTAATCATCTTTCTCATCGGAATTATTTTCGGAGTCGTGGACAAGTTTCTTATACATCGCCAAAGTGAGAATGCCAACACCAAACCGAAAACGATGCCTGATAATTTCTCGTTTACCTTCATCGCTTTCCCTCGAAATCAGAGCCAAAAGATACTTGTTATCTTTGTTGACGTACACGGCCAGGTCTTCTCCGCGATCAACATGACCGCCTGATTCCTGATTATAATTGTATTCCACCCACGAATTTTTTTCAACCCATTTAATATCAGGAAAATTTCGAGAAGGGTCTTTCTTTGTTTTTGTGTCAGTTTTGGTTCCGCCTTGGTTTGCCGTTGTTTTCTCTTCGGCGATTATTTTTATGGTCACATCGAAAAGTAGCGGAGTGACTCTTTCCGGGTTGGAATCGTTAAAACCAAATTGAACGGGAAGCGTGTCTCCAATTTGAGCGTTTGATGGAGAGGTTACTTTTATGCGAAATTTTCCATTACGCAAAGACCCGGAATTAGGTAATATATCCGCGGTCGGATGAACAAATTCCCCCTGATTGGCTTCCCTTATTAAGTAATCATTTTGAGCATCCGTCTTACATTCAATCCATCTGTAAGAATTTATGGGGATACTTTTAACATCGCCTTTCTCCAAATTTGTCGGGGTTAAGTATGAAGGAAACAGTTTTCCTTCATATTTGTCCGCCCCGCCCGAGACCTGAGTTTCCTCAACAACGACATTCCCAATATCAAAAAGTTCATGGAGGTCCGGACTGTTCTTAATAAGATCGGAAAGGAACTCCTTGCTGATTTCGTCCTCTATCTGTTCACTAATACGACGGTTTCTTATTTCTCTTGCATATTTTCTGAGTTCCCTGTCCTCGCTCAGGGCGTCTATGACGATTTTCTTTAATTCTCTTGTGAGTTCTATTTGTGCCATCCTTTCCCTGTCCGGCTTAAACACGGCGGAACGCGCCGTAGCATCCATGGCATTACAATCAATTTGTACAATTAAATGATTTCTCAAATCATCCAGTCGTGCTTTTCGCAATAAACTTGCCCTTTCTTTGGCTTGCGACTGCCCGTTGATTGTATAGAACATCCTGTAAGCATAGTTACGCAAATAGTCCTTCATTTTCTCCAACCCAAAATAGGATATTCGAACAGTCCCCAAGCTCGCATTTTCAGAATTTTCAACTACCCCCTCAAAATCAACTTTGCTTGCTTCATCTTCATCGTCATCAGATTTGAGTACCGTCTTCATGCCGGAAAAAGTTCTCGGCGCTACGCCTTCCGCCCTAAGCCCGCGCTTTGTGGGGCTGGCATCAAAATCATAGAGGCGCAGGGGTAGCGCACAATCAATAAGATTTGTGGTAAGCGCGTCGTATAATCCAATATCGACCGCCCGAGCCCCGGGACCTATGTCGTATTCATATAATTTCACAATGCTACCGCTCTTAACAACACCAATGTCTTCCCTGTCGAAAGCTCTGACTTCATCCGCCTCGAAACAGGCAATTTTTCCGTCCGGGCAAAAATACTCAACCACGGGCAAGTCCTCTCCCTTGCGAACCCCCCTTACCCTTAGTAGCGTCCATCCCCATAAACCGTCCGACTCATCCGTAGCCTTCTTGGAAAGGATAAACTTATACATTCCACTCCTAATCTCCGCTCGGGTGCAAAAAGTTATGGAGCCGGTACTGCCCATATTGAAACGTCCCTGAACAAATGGAATGCCTTCCTTGTTTTTCTCACCAAGAGACAAAAAAGTCTTTTCAAAGCCTCCGTGATTTTGACCTTCTCCAAAATCAACAATTGTGTAATTTGGGCAAGTGTCTCTCTTTGTTTTTCTTTTTATGCCGATCAAAACGCTTTGTTCGGCCAAGCTGGTTCTTTGCTCTTGACTTAGCAGAGTCAATTTACCTTCTTGAACTTCGGGGAAGAATAGTTTAACGGCTTCGCTCATGCTTTGTGGGAGCGGGTCACTCTGCAAATCCATTTTATCTTCCTTCGCCCTGCGCATAAGGATTGCATCTATGGAGTTGATAATCAGTTCTGCGAGCGCACCCACGGGTTCGCTCGTTTGAACACCGACTCTATCCCAATTCTTTTCAGCGCCACCATAGGGCTTCCAATTTCCGGCATCGGTAAACTCTGCTTGACTTCCCAGAATCCCATTGACCTCTTCGGTTGACACTGCCCGAAGAAAGTCCTCCGCCGTTGACTTGGAAAGCTTGCTGTTGGAAAAATTTCCCGAGCTATTCATTTTTGAAAAATCTCTATTCGGCGATGGTATTTAATAACCGCACATTCACAGACCATAAACTACTCCCCCAACCACCCCGCAACCTCCTCAGCATAATAACTCAAAACCCCGTCACATCCCGCCCGTTTGAAGCAATTCATCACTTCCATCACCACCTTGCGTTCGTCCAGCCAGCCGTGGGTGGTGGCGGCTTTTAGCATGGCGTATTCTCCGCTGACTTGGTAGGCGAAGGTGGGCATGCCGAAGGCTTGTTTGACGCGGTGGACGATGTCGAGGTTGGGCAGGGCGGGTTTGACCATGACCATGTCCGCGCCTTCGGCGATGTCGAGTGCGGTTTCGCGCAGCGCTTCGTCGCCGTTGGCGGGGTCCATTTGGTAGGTGGATTTGTCGCCGCCGGCGAGGTTTGCGGCGGAGTCCACGGCGTCGCGGAACGGCGCGTAGAAAGCGGACGCATACTTGGCCGAGTAGGCGAGGATGCGGGCGTTGGCGTGGCCGCTTGCTTCGAAGGCGTCGCGGATTGCCCGCACCCGGCCATCCATCATGTCGGACGGCGCGACCACATCCGCGCCGGCTTCGACGTGCGACAGCGCTTGCTTGACCAGCGCCGCCACCGTGCGGTCGTTGACCACATAGCCGCGCTCATCGCACAGGCCGTCTTGCCCGTGGCTGGTGTAGGGGTCGAGCGCGACATCGGTGATCACGCCTAACTCCGGGGTGGCTTCCTTGATGGCGGCGATGGCGCGCTGCACCAGTCCGTGCGGATTCCACGCCTCTTGCGCGCTGTCGGATTTTGCCTCTTGCGGGGTCGCCGGAAACAGCGCCACCGCCGGAATGCCGAGGGCATGATAGCGCTTGCATTTTTGCGCCAGCGCTTTGACGCCCATGCGCGCAACGCCCGGCATGGAGGAAATCATCTCGCCCCGCGTGTCCCCTTCGGCAATGAAAACCGGTTGAATCAAATCGTCAACGGTCACCACCGCCTCGCGCATCATGCGCCGGCTGAATTCATCCTTGCGCATCCGCCGCGGTCGCACCTGCGGGAAGTGTCCTTGCTGTGGATGGTCAACCATGGCTAACGCCGTTTCTTTTTCGCGGCATTTTTAACCGGTGGTTTTTTTGCGGTCTTTTTGGTCGGTGGTTTCTTTGCTGTTTTTTTGGTTACTTCTTTGCCGCCGGCTTTTTTGGTTACTTTGGTTACGGGTTTCCGCGCTACTTTTTTCGCGGTCTTATTAGCCGAGGTTTTCGTTTCAACTTTCTTTCTGCCGGTTGATTTGCTTGCAGTCTTTTTGGTTGTCGTTACTTTGGCTACCGGTTTCTGCGCCGCTTTTTTAGCGACCTTCTTGACCGGGGTTTTCGTTGCAACCTTTTTGCGACGGGTTGACTGGCTTGTGGTCTTTTTAGTTGTCGTAGCTTTGACCGCCGGTTTCTTTGCGACTTTCTTGGCGACTTTTTTGGCTATGAGTTTTGTTGCGGCCTTTTTAGTTGCCGTTACTTTCGCCGCCGCCTCCTTTGCCACTTTTTTAACAACCTTCTTAACCGGAGTTTTCGCTGGGGTCTTTTTACCACTGACTGACTTGCGCACGGTCTTTTTAGCCACCGGTTTCCCCGCGGCTTTTTTGACAACCTTTTTACCGGCGGTCGTGTCAGTCGCAGGGGTTGCCGCCGCCGTTACGCTTGCGGCCCTTGCCTTGCGCCGCTTCGATGCTTGACTCTCCGGCGCCGGTGCGATGCGGTTGATTTGTCCGCCGACGATGATGGTGTTGATTTCTTCGTAAAAGGTTTCCGCGGCGGTTTCCAGGATTTGGATTTCCAAAGGGTGGATTTCCAAATCAACGATGTCGGCAATTTTTTGCCGGACTTGCTCGGCATCGCCCACCGCCGGCACCGTGCGCATTTTGTGTTGCGCTTTGTAGTAGGCGATTAGCGGAGCGGTTTCTTCGTGGTAGGCTTCAACCTTGACCGCCGCGGCTTTGGCGCCGCCGCCTCGGGACGCCAGTTTGCCGCCGCACTTGTCGCACTTGCCTCGGGTTGTCGGCGGGGCGGAATGGCGGTTGAACGCGGCGCCGCATTCGTCGCATTCCTGCCGACCGATGATGTGTTTGACCAGCGCCTCGTCATCGACCTTGACATAAACCGCGATCTGCAGCGCGCGCCCGAGCATGCCGAGCAGGGTGTCCAGCGCCTGCGCCTGCGGGATGTTCAGCGGGAAGCCGTCGATGATGAAGCCGCGCTTGGCGTCGCGCGCGCGCAACCGCTCTTCCAGCACCGCCATCACGACCTCGTCGCCAACCGCCCGCCCGGCCTGCACCGCCTCCCGGGTCTCCCTGTCTAGTTTCTGGTCGTCCGCCGCCACGCGCAGCAACTCGCCGGGCGACAACCACGGAACCCGGTAACGCGCCGCCAGCGCTTGCGCATGCGCTCCTTTGCCGGAACCCGGCGCGCCCAGGATTGCAATTCGCATAACTATAGTAGGGTTTTCGCTTGCCGCGAGGAATTTGCGGGGGCGCGAGTTTACTTGTTGTTGGCGGTTGGGTCAAGTACTGTGTTTGTTTCGTCATTCTCGAACGGTGGAAAATGGGGAGTCCCAACCCCGTCATTCTCGAACGATAGAAAATAGGGAGCCGACAGGCGACCATATTTTCTTCGATTCGGGAATCTCCCTAAGTCTACCGTGAATTTCAACAAAGCCCGTGCCAGTCTTAGGGAGATTCCCGAGGTCGTAAGTGTCCGTAAGCCGCCGCTAAAAGAAGAAGCGCGGCGGCAACGGGCACTAACGCTCGAGAATGACGGAGTAGGGGGAATGACGAAGTGGGGGTGAATGACGAGGTGGGGCATTAACATCGGCGCGCAATGTCCGTACAATCCGTGCTCTTAATTTAACCCAAAGGAAGCGCCGTGAGCCTTGCACGAACCGACGATCTGCGGATTACCAGCATTGACAATGTCATCAACCCGGATGAATTGATTGCGCAGATTCCGCCGGACGACCGGGCGGTTGAGACGACGGTCAGGACGCGGCGGGAGATTCATCGCATTCTTGAGGGCGCGGATGATCGAATTTTGGTGGTCGCGGGTCCTTGCTCCATCCACGACACCGCCGCGGCGCTTGATTATGCCGAGCGCTTGCGCCCGCTGATTGAGCGGCACCGCGAGGATTTGCTGCTCGTCATGCGCGTTTATTTTGAGAAACCGCGCACCACCGTTGGCTGGAAGGGGTTGATCAACGACCCGGACTTGAACGACACCTTCGACATCAACAAGGGTTTGGCGATGGCGCGGCAACTGCTGCTCGACCTCAACCGCATCGGCGTGCCCGCCGGCACCGAGTATCTCGACATCATCACGCCGCAGTATGTCGCCGACCTGATTTCCTGGGGCGCGATTGGCGCGCGCACCACCGAGAGCCAGGTGCACCGCGAGTTGTCGTCGGGGCTTTCCTGTCCGGTGGGGTTGAAGAACGGCACCAACGGCAACCTCGACATTGCGGTGGACGCGATTAGCGCCGCCGGGCGACCGCATCATTTTCTGTCGCTGACCAAGGCCGGGCATTCGGCGATTTACACGACCGCCGGAAACCCCGACTGCCACATCATCCTGCGCGGCGGCAAGACGCCGAACTACGACGCCGTGAGCGTCAACGAAGCCGGCGAAAAACTGCGCGCGGCGGGGCTGGCGCAGCGGGTGATGATCGACTTCAGCCACGCCAACAGCAAAAAAATCCCGGAAAATCAGGTGAGCGTGTGCGAGCATGTGGGCTCGCAAATCGCGCGCGGCGAGCGGCGCATCATCGGCGTGATGATTGAAAGCCATCTGGTCGGCGGGCGGCAGGATGTGGTTGAGGGGCAGCCGCTGGTGTATGGGCGGAGCATCACCGACGCGTGCATCGACATCGACACCACCGAGAAAATGCTCGCCGACCTGGCGGCGGCGGTGCGCGAGCGCCGGGCGAGTTTGTCTGATGCTTGAGCGGCAACCCAACCGAAGCGGAGCAATGCCATGATCAAGCCACACGGTTCCGAGCGCCTGAACCCGCGCTATGTCGCCGACCCGGCGGACAACGCGGCGCTGGCGGCGCAGGCGCAACAAATGCCGGCGCTCACGCTGAGTTCCGCCGGCGCCGCCAACGCGGTGATGCTGGGCGGCGGCTACTTCAACCCGTTGCGCGGGTTTATGGACAAGGCCGACGCGCTCAGCGTCGCCGACACGATGCACACGCGCGCAGGCTTGTTCTGGCCCACCCCGGTGCTGTGTTTGGTCGACGCCGCCGAGGCCGCCGACCCTATCGCGCGCGGCGACACGGTCGCGTTGCGCGACCCCAACGTCGCCGGCAACCCGGCGCTGGCGGTGCTGGAAGTGGCCGCCGTCGAGACGTTCAGCGACGCGGAAATGGCGCGCCTCAGCGAGAAGGTTTACGGCACGGTGGACGCCGAGCATCCGGGCGTCGCCGAGTTTATGGCGCAGGGGCGAACCGCGCTGTCGGGGGAAATCAAGGTGCTCAATTTCAGTTATTTCGAGACCGAGTTCGCGGCCACCTTCCGCACCGCCGTGCAAATCCGGGCGCAAATCGAAGCCAACGGCTGGACGAAAACCGTGGCGTTCCAAACGCGCAACCCGATGCATCTCGCGCACGAAGAGTTGTGCCGCCTCGCCATGCAGCGCATCGGCGCCGACGGCTGCGTCATTCACATGCTGCTCGGCAAACTCAAGCCCGGCGACATCCCCGCCGAGGTGCGCGACGCCGCCATCCGCAAAATGGTGGAGATTTATTTCCCGCCGAACCGCGTGATGATTACCGGCTATGGTTTTGACATGCTGTATGCCGGACCGCGCGAGGCGGTGCTGCACGCGGTGTTCCGCCAGAACATGGGCGCCACGCATCTCATCATCGGGCGCGACCACGCGGGCGTTGGCGACTACTACGGCGCCTTCGACGCGCAGACTATTTTCGACGACCAAGTCCCCGCCGGCGCGCTTGAGATTGAGATTTTCCGCGCCGACCACACCGCGTATTCCAAGAAACTCGACAAGGTGGTGATGATGCGCGAGGCGCCGAACCACGCGCGCGACGATTTCGTATTGCTGTCCGGCACCAAGGTGCGCGAAATGCTGAGCAACGGCATCGCCCCGCCGCCGGAATTTTCCCGCCCAGAGGTGGCGAAAATCTTGATGGATTACTATCGCAGCCTTGAGCGTTAGCCGCCCATGCCCGACACCACGCACTTCCGTTTGTTGATTCTCGGCTCGGGTCCGGCGGGCTATTCCGCCGCGGTCTATGCGGCGCGCGCCAACCTGCGCCCGGCGCTCATCACCGGGCTTGAGCGGGGCGGCCAGTTGACCACCACCACCGATGTCGATAACTGGCCCGGCGACGCCGACGGCGTGCTCGGTCCCGAGTTGATGGAGCGCATGCTGCGCCACGCCCAGCGCTTCGAGACCGAAGTGATTTCCGACCACATTCACACCGCCGAGTTAGCCCGCCGACCGTTTGTGTTGCGCGGCGATGCCGGCATCTACACCTGCGATGCGCTCATCATCGCAACCGGCGCGAGCGCCAAATATCTCGGGCTGCCCTCGGAGGAAGCCTACAAGGGCAAGGGCGTTTCCGCCTGCGCCACCTGCGACGGGTTCTTCCACAAGGGCAAGGATGTCGCGGTCATCGGCGGCGGCAACACCGCGGTCGAAGAGGCGTTGTATTTATCCGACATCGCCCGCGGCGTCACGCTGGTGCACCGCCGTGATGAACTGCGCGCCGAAGCGATTTTGCAAGACCGCTTGTTGGCGAAAACCGTTGCCAAAGGCGGCAATGTTTGTATCGAATGGAATCATCTGCTGGACGAGGTGTTGGGGGATGAAGGCGGGGTAACCGGTATTCGCATCAAGCATGTTAATGGGGGCGGTGGCGACCCTCCCGGCAACGACACGCGCGACCTTGCACTCAGCGGCGTCTTCATCGCCATCGGCCACACCCCCAACACCGCCCTGTTCAAAGAGCAGTTAGCCATGCACGGCGACTATCTGGTCACGCGCGGCGGCGCGGACGGCGACGCCACTTGCACCAGCATCGAAGGCGTGTTCGCGTGCGGCGATGTGATGGACCACATCTACCGCCAAGCGGTCACCTCAGCCGGCAGCGGCTGCATGGCGGCGCTCGATGCAGACCGCTATCTCAAGAGCCGCTAACGCGCTGACGATGCGCGGCGGTGAGTAAAAATGACCGGCAAAGACGACAGCGCACAGGATGACAACGACCTGTTCCGCCAGGCGATGGACGGCGTCAACCGCAACCACCGCAACTATCGCCAGGAGCGCCACATCCCCGACACACCCCCGCTACCACCCACCCCGGCAATCAAACGCCGACAACCCCGGCTGAGCGAAACGGTCAACCCAACCGGCGTGATGGTCGATGAAGCCGGAGCCGGACGCGGCGGCTATGTAGAGTTCGCGCGCGGCGGATTGCAGCGAAGCGTGCTGCGAAAACTAAAACGCGGCGACTACCGCATCACCGCCACCCTCGACCTGCACGGCCACACCACCCCCGAAGCCGAAGCACACCTGCACCGCTTCATCACAAACGCCCGAGCCGCCGGCGACTCAACCGTATCAATCATCCACGGAAAGGGCCTACGCAGCGGCGAAACCGGCGGCGTCCTAAAACCCTTCACACTAAGCTGGCTAAAACAACAACCCACAGTCCAAGCCTTCTGCTCCGCCCTACCAAAAGACGGCGGCACCGGGGCGGTGTATGTGCTACTACGCACGGCACGGGGTGGGGGGAGGCGGGGGTAGTGTGGTGGGGGTTGTGTATCAGGGGAGATACGCGAAAAAATTCCCAATAACTCGTCATTCTCGAACGGTAGAAAATAGGGAGCCCCCCCAACCCCGTCATTCTCGAACGGTAGAAAATAGGGAGCCGATAGGCGACCATATTTTCTTCGATTCGGGAATCTCCCTAAGGCTACCGTGAACTCCAACAAAGCCCGTGCCAGTCTTAGGGAGATTCCCGAGGTCGTAAGTGTCCGTAAGCCGCCGCTTAAAAGAAAAAGCGCGGCGACAAACGGACACTAACGCTCGAGAATGACGAGTTATATACCCGTCATTCTCGAACGATAGAAAAATAGGGAGCGTCAGCGACCATATTTTTCATCACCTTCGGGAATCTCCCTAAGGCTAGCGTGGACTTTACCGAAGACCGTGCCAATCTTAGGGAGATTCCCGAGGACGCAAGTGTCCGTAAGCCGCCGCTTAAAAGAAAAAGCGCGGCGGCAACGGTCACTAACGCTCGAGAGTGACGAGTTCTGCCCGTCATTCTCGAACGATAGAAAAATAGGGAGCGTCAGCGACCATATTTTTCATCGCCTTCGGGAATCTCCCTAAGGCTGGCGTGAATTCCAACAAAGCCCGTGCCAATCTTAGGGAGATTCCCGAGGACGCAAGTGTCCGTAAGCCGCCGCTTAAAAGAAAAAGCGCGGCGGCAACGGACACTAACGCTCGAGAATGACGATAGTAGGGAATGACGAGTAATAGCCGCCATTCCGGCAGTCTTTTGAGCCGGAATCCATGTCTTTAGGCACCGCCACCATCGCCACCACCCCCACCCTCAGGTATACAATCCCCATTGATATCGCGCCGTGTTGGGTGGATAATCATCGCAATCCCTTTCCATGAGTTGATGTGAAAAGTTTAGCGGGGCACCAAGCGGTTTTAGTCGGCGTTGCGGTATTCGTTGGCGGGTTGGTTGTGGGCTCGGCTGCGGCACAGAGCGTGGCCTCCGACATCACCACCGCGCAGGATTGTTTGGGGGCTTATTTGGATGCGTCGGACGATGCGTCGCTGACGCGCGAGGAGCGTATTGCCAAACTGGACAAGGTGCTTTTGGAATCGCTTAACAATTCCGATTTGTGTCAGTCGGTTGGGTCGGCATCGGCTGACGGCGTGGCGGGTGGCGTGTCCGGTGGTGTGGCGGGGGGCGCGGGCGATGGTGCGGCGGGCGGTTCAGCGGGGGCGGTTGAGTCGTTGCCGGCTGGCGATATTCAAGGCGCCGATTCGACCGCCGAGTCGCGGGATTCGACCGCCGGGGATTCGACCCAAACCCAAACTCAAACCCAAACCGCCGCCGGCAAGCCGCAAGTCGGCGCCGATGTCGCCGGTCCGGATGCGTCGGCGCCCAACGGCAAGGCGCCGGATGATATTCCGCCGGCGGAAAATGATGATATTATCGCCAAACAGTTTCGTCAGGCGGCGGTGGAGGAAACCGATCCGGAAGCCCAAGCCAAACTGTGGAATGAATATCGGCGTTACAAGGGGCTGCCTGTTAAAGAGGCTCCCGAACCGAATGCGTCCGACGCGAAACCTTGAACCGGATGGAGAAAGAATGAAACGCTGTGGCGAGAGTGCGGGGAGCGGGAAAGTCAGCCGTTTGAGCGCGGTTTGGGGTGCTTTGTTGCTGGTTGCCGCAACCGTGTTGAGCGGTTGCGCCGGCATCGGCGCTACGGGCGGCGCCGCGAGCACGGGCGTGCCCAGCGTGGGTCCGCAACTGTCTTCCGACTTCGGCAATGACGCCAACGACGGCGCCACCGCCGCCACCACCGCCGGCGGCCTGCCGAAAATCGACGTGGTGGTGCCGGTGTTTGACCCCAACTTGCCGGAGGACTCGGACACCTGGGAGAAAAAAGGCGTCTACGCCGAGTTGCGGCGCGCCGAATCCAATCGTTTTGCGTTGAAAATGAAAGCCGCGCTTGAGGACACGAAGGCGTTCGGCGCGGTGCGGGTTGTGCCGAATGCGATGGCGACCGGCGACCTGTATGTGCTCGGGAAAATACTTCAATCCAACGGCGAGGATGTGAAAATCGGCGTGGCGGTGGCGGACATTTCCGGGCGGCAGTGGTTCGACAAAAACTTCAGCCATCGCGTCAAGGAAAGATTTCACAGCGACATTCGCAACAAAGGGAAAGACGCCTATGACTCGGTGTTTGAAAAAGCCGCCGAAGCCATCGTCAAGCGCTTGAAAAAACGCACGCCCGATGACTTGCAGGAGTTGCAACTCCTATCCGAACTTCGCTTCGGCGGCAGTTTGTCGCAAGAGACTTTTTCCAAGTATCTGAGCATAAACAACGGGCGCGTGAAGGTGGCGGCGGCGCCCGCCGACGATGACCCGATGTTGCTGCGCATCAAACCCATTCGGGTGCGCGACCAGTTGTTCATCGACCGAATGCAAACCCACTACGGCGCGTTCGACGACAAACTCAACGACTCCTATCTGGTGTGGCAGGAGCAGAGCATGGCGGAAGTCAAAGCCGCGCGCGTCGCCAAAAGAAAAGCCATCGCGCAGGGCATTCTCGGCGGCTTGCTGGTGGTCGCCGGCGCCGTGGCCTCAGCCGAGGCCGACAACAGCATTGAAGAAGTGGCGGGCGCCGGCGCGGTCATCGGCGGCGCGGTGGCGCTGAGCAAGAGTTTCCAGAACCGCGCGGAAATGAAGGTGCACCGCGAGGCGCTGGCGGAACTCGGGCAGTCCATCGACATAGAAATCGCGCCGCAGGTGGTTGAATACGAAGAGCAAACCGCCGAACTGACGGGCGACGCCGCCGAGCAGTATGCGCAGTGGATTGCGTTTCTGAAAAAGATTTATGACGTGGAAGCCACGCCGGACAAAAAACTCTAGACTCGCAATGCCGCCTTCAAGCGCGTTCCAGCAAAAACTTGCAGAGGCACAATCCGCTCAGTTGAAAAAAAGGAAAATGGTTTTTGGCTACGGTGTGCCGGCGGTTGTCGTGGCGCTGACGGTTGCCGCTTTTCTCTACCGCGCAATTCAATCCGACCGCCCACCGACGCAGTTGCGTGAAGCCGAGCAAACCGAACAAATCGAACAAGCCGAACAAGTCGAACAAGTCGAGCAAGTCGAGCAAACCGAACAAGCCGAGCAAACCGAACAAGCCGCTCAGCCGCTTGATGAATACGACATAACCGCGCCGCCACAAAATAAAAATACCGATGACGCGCAGACGCAACCGACCGCCGGCGCGGATTCATATCGCGAGCAGTTTATGGCGCAGTTGGCGGCGTATGAAAGCGAGGTGGAACCGCAAATCACCGCCACCCACCTGAGCGACTGGGACGAAGAAAAACACAATGAGGTGGAGCGCTTGAAAGCGCGCGCGGTGGAGGAGTTTACCGACGGCGAATACCTGCTTGCGCGGGAGAGTCTGCGGCGCGCGCACGCGTTGGCGACGGAGGCGGTGGCCGAACACGCGAGCGCATTGACGGCGTTCAAGCGCGCGGCGGTGGAGGCGTTTGAAAATGACCGGGCGCCGGAGGCGGAGCGCGCGTTGCAACAGGCGTTGCGCCTGAGCCCGACGGATGCGGAAATGCTCGCTTTGCAAAAGCGCGTTGGCGTGCTGACGCAAGTGTTGGAGTGGTTGCGGCAAGCCGAGGTCGCGCGCACGGAGAATCGGCCCGCGAAGGAAGCGGCGGCGTTGCAAAAGGTGGTGGCGGCGGACCCGTCCCGCCAGTCGGCGAAGTCGCGCCTGCAAGCCGTGCAAGCGCAGATAAAACAGCAACGATTTGCCGCCGCCGTGGAAGCCGCGCGCGATGCGTTGGCGGCGGGCGATTTGCCCGGCGCGGAAAAACAAATCGCGCGGGGACACGCCGTGTTCCCCGCCCACGAAGCGCTCGAGCCGTTGCAGAATCAATTGAAGCAAGCGCGCACGGAAAGGGAATTCGCGCAACAAATGTCGCTCGGCGAGCAAGCGGCAGCGCGCGATGACTGGACATCGGCGGTGGCGCATTTCGCGCGCGCGCAGCGGTTGAAGCCGAACGATGAGAGCGCCGTTGCGCGGCACAGTGCGGCGCGGCGCGTGGTCGGCGCCACGAAAGAAATTAGCCAAATGCTGGCGCGCGAGCACCGCCTGGGCGATGCGAACATCCTCGCTTCCGCCACCGCGTATTTGCGCGAGACCGAGCCCGTGACCGCGCATAGCCCGCGCCTGCGGGAACTCCACCGCGAACTCGCGCACAAGGCGGATTTATACGCGACCGAAGTGGATGTGGTGGTGGTGTCGGACAATGCGACCCATATCATCGTGCGCGGCGAGGGGCGGGTCGGGAAAACCGCGCGCCGCACCATTCGGTTGCGTCCGGGCAAGCGCGTTTTTGAGGGCTCGCGCTCCGGCTATAAATCCAAACTGGTCACGCTTGACATTGCGCCGGGGGCGTCGTCAGTTGAGGTGACCGTCATCTGCGATGAAAAAATTTGAACGCGCTTGAACAAGAACTGAAAACCGCGAAGCAGATTTTCCACGCCAACCTGCGGCGGGGCGCGTGTGTCTTCGCCGTGGCGCTGGCGCTGTTCGCGGTCGTCCTGCCGCTCGTATACTTCACGCACATCGTATCCTTCCGCATCAGCCCGCAACTCGCCGCCGAGCGTGCCGACGTCGCGGTGACGGACGGCGTCGGGCTAACGCTTTTTAGCAGCGCCTACCTACTCGGCGGGCGGGCGACGCTGCGCTTTGACTCGCCCGGATTTGTCAGCCGCGAAGTGGCGGTCGATTCCGCACAAGACGACCTCGTCGTTGAGATGCGGGAAGCGCCGGTCAACGTGGTCATCACCACGGAGCCGCCGCTGCCGCAAACTCAATGGCGCGTCAACGGTGTCTATGCCGCCACCGCCGAGCGCTTCGCGCAAGCGATGTTGCCCGGTGCGGTCGGCATCGAAATCAACCACGAATTCCACCGCGTGGAAACGCTGCAAGTGGATGTCAAAACGGGGCGGGATTTCGCGCAACACGTCAACCTGACACCGGTCGCCGGCAACCTCAACATTCGCTCCGAGCCGGCGGGCGCGCTGGTGGTATTGGATGGCGAAAAAAGGGGGGCGACGCCGCTTGAATTGGCGGCGGTGGCGGGCGGCTTGCACGACTTGAAAGTCGTGCTGGACGGGTATCAAACGGTCGAGGAAGCAATCGCCGTCACCAACCAATTGGCGGACGTTGCGCGCGATTACCGGCTCAAACCGCAGCGCACCGAAGCGCGCATCACCGCCTCGCCCGCCGGCGGCGTGTTGCGCGTCAACGGCGTGGCGACGGAATGGAACGGCGCGCTGTCGCTGTCGGCGGGCAAAAAATACATCCTGCGCTATGAAAAGCCGGGCTATGTTGCGGTGTCGCGGGAAATGACGTTGAAGCCGAATGAGATCGCCAAAGTTTCATTCCAGTTGGAGAAGGAGATGGGCGAAGTGGAGATTCGCAGCAGCCCGCCCGCCGACTTGTTCATCAACGACAAACCGGCGGGCGTCACGCCGCAGACATTGCGCTTGCAGGCGTTGCCGCAAAAAATCGCGCTCAGGCTGAGCGGATACCGAGCGGTGGAGTTGTCGGTAATGCCGAGCGCGGCGGCGCCGTTGTTGATAGAAGAGCAATTGCAAACCGAACTCGCCGCGCGGTTGTCGCGCGCGCCGCCGTTGTTGACCGCCGCCGCCGGCGTCAAGATGAAATTTTTCAACCCGCGCATACCGCCACAAAATCGTTTCACCATGGGCGCGCCGAAAAGCGAAAAGTTTCGGCGCGCGAATGAATTTCAACGGCGGGTTGATTTGACCAAGTCGTTCTATATCAGCGCCACCGAAATCACCGAAGCGCAGTTTGCCAACTACAAACCGATTCAAGTCGCGGGCAAACATCTGCCGGTGCGCAATGTGTCGTGGTTGGATGCGGCGGGGTTTTGCAACTGGATGAGCGCGCGCGACGGCTTGCAGCCGGCGTACCAAATTGCCGGCGGGCGGCTGAACGGTTTTGACGCGACCGTCGATGGTTACCGCCTGCCGTCCGAAGCCGAATGGGAATGGCTGGCGCGCATCGCGGGGCGCCCGCAGACGGCGCGGTTTGTGTGGGGCGACGACACCACCATCCCCGCGGGCAGCGGCAATTTCGCCGACGAAAGCGCCAAGGGCGGCGTGGCGAAGTATATCCCCCGCTACAACGACGGCTTCGCCGGCGTCGCGCCGGTGGCTTCGTTTACCGCCGATGCGGTTGGGCTGTATGATATGGCGGGCAATGTCAGCGAGTGGGTGCATGACCGTTATAGTTTGCAGCCGCCCGCGCCGGGGCAGGTTGAGACCAACCCTTTCGGCGGGCGGCACGGCGATGGCAGGGTGATTAAAGGCGCCAATTTTCGCTCGGCATCCGTGACGGGTTTGCGCTCCAGTTTCCGCGAAGGCTTGTTGAAGGGGCGCGATGATGTGGGCTTCCGTGTGGCGCGATACCTGTACGGAAAAGAAGAGTAGTTTCGGGATATGACCGTGACCTTAACCTCAACCGTAAGACGATGTATTTTGTGGCTTGCGCTGGTGGCGATGCTCGCCGGCGCAAGCGTGCTCATTCAACGCACCGCGTTTGATGCGTCCGCCGATGGCGAGCCCTACTCCGTCAGTTTGCACAGCCCGGTCACTTTCCCGATCGATATTTAGGAAGCGCCATGCCGAACTTGCTCAAATCCGTTGCCGCCTTGCTGCTCAGCGTGGCGTGCGTGCATCTGGTCTATCTGTTTTTTATCTGGCCCGCCGCCGACCAAGTCGTGTTTCAAGCGCAACAACTCGGGCTGGCGACGCCGCGAACCCTGGCGGTCATTCTCAAAGATTACGAACAGGAAATCTGCATCATCCTGATGTTCTGGGGCATCTATCTCATTCTGGAAAGGTGCTACGCCATCGTCAAACACCGCTATCTGTTCGACATAAAACTGATTGCGGATGAGGAGGAGAATGATTCGGGGGAAGCGTCCGCCATGCGGCAAATGCAATCGGCGTTGCGGGAGTTTGAAAGCATCGAGGACGAAGAGATGCGCAACACGCCGTTGGTGAAAACCCTGAGCACCGCCGCGCGCCGCTACATCGCCACGCAGGATGCGCAAAATACGTCGGACGCCATCGTCACCGGCGTGGAAGCGCTGGCGGCCCGAATCGAATCCGGCAACTCGATGATTCGCTATTTGATTTGGGCGATTCCGTCCATTGGTTTTATCGGCACGGTGCGCGGCATCGGGCAGGCATTGTCGCAGGCCGACCAAGCGCTCGCCGGCGACATTTCCGGGATGACCAACAGCCTCGGCGTGGCGTTCAACTCGACTTTGGTGGCGTTGATCATCAGCATCTTTCTGATGTTTCTGCTGCATGAATTGCAGCGCTTGCAAGACAAACTCATCGTGGATACGCAGGCGTATTGCGAAGAATTTTTGCTGCGCCGCATCGAGAAAAATTAATGCGGTGGCGGCGCAGGCCCGAAGGTTTCAACCTCGCGTTTTTGGACATCATGTCCTGCGGGTTGGGCGCCATCATTTTGATTTTTATGCTGGTGAAATACCAGACCGACGACCCCGGCGTGGAAGCGGGCAGACTTCAAGCGGAAGTGGCGGGCATACAAAATGAAATCAGCGCGGTCGCATCCGGCAACGACGCCCTCGCCGCGCAAATCGCAACGCTGAAACGGGAACTGCAAGACGAGATACAACGCTCGGCACAGGCGGACGAGAAGCGCGCGGCGGCGGAGGAGGAATTGATCGCGCTGAGCAAAGAAATCAGCCGTCTGGAACGGCGGCTGGCGCAACAACAACAAGCGGCGGCGGCGCAAAAAAACGCCGAACCGACCGCGACCGATAAGAACCTGCAACAAGACCATCTCATCGGGTTGCGCGTGGAGGGCAAACGGATTTTGATTTTGCTGGACAACAGCGCATCGATGGCGGACGAACGCCTCGTGGACATTATCAAAATCAAGGCGGCGAACACGGCGGCGAAGAAAGCCGCGCCCAAATGGCAACGCACGCTGGCGATCGCGCAATGGATTATCGAGCGCGTGCCCGAGGACAGCCGCTATGTGGTCGTTCGCTATAACGACAAGGCGGAGTTCCTGCCGGATGCGCAATGGGTGCGCGGCAACGATGCGCCCGCCCGCGCGGCGGTGATTGATGCCATGCACGACCTGCATCCGCAAAACGCGACCAACCTGCATGCGGCGTTGCAGTTGATTAAGACCGGCGCGTTTACCCCGACCGATATTTATGTCATTACCGACAGCCTGCCGACCAAAGGGTTTGACAGCCTTTCCAAACTGCAGCGAAGCAGAGCGTGCGGACTCTTCACCGGCAAGGCGACCACGGTGTCTGGCGAATGCCGCGAGGCGTTGTTCTACGCCGCGATAAAATCTTTCGCCAACAGCCGCGCCAAAGTCAACACGGTGCTGCTGCCCATCGAAGGCGACCCGGACGCGGCGTATGCCTACTGGCTTTGGGCCGCCACCACCACCGGCATGATGATTAGCCCGGCGGGGTCGTGGCCATGAAAATTGGCAAGCCGAGCAGACGCGGCGGCGAGATATTCAGCCTGTCATTCCTCGACGTCATCTGCTGCGGCTTCGGCGCGATGGTGTTGCTGGTGTTGCTGTCAAAAACCGGCGTCGTCGCCGGCGCGTTGGATGTCGATGCGGTCGCAAACCTGCTGTCCACCTTGAGCGCCGAGCAAGAACGCAAAACGAGCGGCGAACAAGAGCGCATCCGCCTGAGCGAAGAGACGCGCAGACTAGAAGCCGAAATCAGGACGCTGGGTGCTTCCGCTCCCAACCTGTCGGCGTTGCAACAACGCCTCGCCGAACTGCAAGCGAAGGCGCGAATCTTGCAAATCCAAACCGGCGCACCGGCGGGGCAAACAACGCCGCAGGCGGCGACCGACAAAATCGTCAAGGTCGGCGGCATCCCTGTGGACAGCGACCATATTATTTTCATCGTGGACACCTCCCCCAGCATGCAACAAATCTGGGAGCGCGTCATCAAAGAACTCGAAAACGTGCTCGACATTCACCCCAAAGTTAAGGGCTTCCAAATCATGAACGACAACGGCACCTACTTAATCAAAGGTTCCGCAGGCAAGTGGAGACCCGACACGCCGAGGCAAAGAAAAGCGATGTTGAAGGCGATGCGAAACTGGAAGAGTGCTTCCAGCAGTAGCCCGGTCGAAGGCTTGGAAAAAGCACTCAAAACCTACGCCAAACGCACCGAAAAACTCGCCATCTACATCTTCGGCGACGACTACAGCGGCTCATCCTACGACTCGGTTCTGGACACAATCTCCAAACTAAACCGCAGCCCCGCCGGCGACCCCCTCGCGCGCATCCACGGCATCGGCTTCCAACAACAAAACGGCGTAGCCAACAAATTCGCCACCCTAATGCGAGAAGTAACCCGCCGCAACCGAGGCGCCTTCATAGCCCTCGGCCTACCCCACAAAAGCACCATAGCAGAAACCAACCGCCCCAACCGGAACTAACCGGCGCCCGAAAAACACGCGATAGGCCGATGAAGCAGTTGTTGTTATTCAGATTTTTCATCGTGCAGCTGGTTGGAGCCCCGGTCTGGTCAACATCCTTTCGGCCAATTTGGGGGCGAATTACGGTATCCGTACAAACCTGCCGTTTGTCGCCGGTCTGATTTGCTTGGTAACACTGTATTGTACCTAGACTCTCCAGGGGGTGCCTGCTGGCAGTAGAAGGAACCCTCTTTCTCTATTGGAGCCTGCCTTTCATACCAGATACACTGCATCAGCCGAAGGTTTGACAGGAACTTGAATTTGCTCAGCATTTATCTGGCGTTAAATTTTGCTTTCAGTTTGTGGATTGAATAAGTGAATTTTGCTCGTATTGACACAAAAAGAAAAAGGCCTTCCGGGCGATAGCACTTTGCCATCATCATATGAAATTTGCAGGACAATTTTCTGTCCGCCTGTAGTAGTGGCGTGAACGATTATTCCGCTACCGGTCGGCTCAATCAATTCGACTGTGGCCGAAATCTGCGCCGCTTCGCTACCTGTCGCCAACATGAGGTCGTGAGGGCGGACGCAGTACAAAATTTCTCCTGTGGGCATCGGTCCCGCAGGTAATGGAAATTTTTGCTCATCTATGACACAAACTCCGTCCTTAATGACTCCCTTAAGAATATTGATTTCCGGCGAGCCTATAAAAGCCGCAACATACAAGTTGGCCGGTGACAAATAGACTTGGTCCGGGGTGCCGATTTGCTCAATACCACCATCTTTCATCACCATAATTCGGTCCCCCATTGTCATTGCTTCAATTTGATCATGAGTTACATAGATTGTCGTTGTCGATAAAGAAAGATGAAGTGATTTGATTTCACCACGCACCTTGGTTCTAAGACGTGCATCTAAATTGGAAAGCGGTTCATCAAATAGAAACACACGTGGATTGCGAACCATTGCCCGTCCCATCGCCACTCTTTGCCGTTGCCCACCTGACAGTTGTCCTGGACGATGATTGAAATGTTTTTCCAAGCCTAATGTGTACCCTACTTCACGAACTCGCTTGTCAATATCGGGTGCCATCATCTTGCGAATTTTAAGGCTGAACGCAAGATTTTCGTACACTGTCATCAATGGATACAGCGCGTAATTCTGAAAAACCATCGCCACATCGCGTTCGCGCGGGTGAACGTTGTCCACATTTCTATCGCCAATCAGTACATTGCCACTGTCTTGTTTCTCGAGGCCTGCAATGATTCGCAATAGTGTGGACTTGCCGCATCCGGAAGGGCCCAGCATCACCAGAAACTCGCCCTGAGTTACTTCTAGGTCCACCTTATTCAGCACTTTGACGCTACTGTAGCGCTTGGAAATACCGCGACAAACGACCTGAGACATAATTAAAGTACCATTGATTCCAGCTTGCCAGAGTCATCGGCAAGGTCTAAAATAGTAAAGCGGTCCCGAATGAACCGCGCGTTCTTTATTGCTTCAGCATAAAAAGCCGCATCAAAACCCAGATCGTCGGACGACGTATGTGCGCCAGCAGCCCTGAGTGGCGCCGCAACTTTTTCAGTACTCAGCATCACTCTGCGCATGGGTTCGGTGAAACTATCCCATTTCTTGGCAAGATGTGCATTCCATTTTTGTATATTTTCCTTGGAAAATAGTTTTGCAGAGTAGCAAGCCGCGTATTCTGCGCCATTTTTCGAACCAAATTTCTTGGCGAAAAAATTCTCGTCGCGTCGAACAAAACTAATCTGAGGCGGCGTGCTTGCAAGCAAAATTTTGTTTTGCAAACGGGAAATCGACAAAGTGGCAACGCCCACTTGTTCACCGTGCAATGTGCCCGGGTGCGAGTCGCCTGCAAACATATCCAAATAATGCGAAACCATATGTTCCGCCATGCTACCTGGATGTGTCGTTCCCACGACTGCACTACCTAACCCATTCAACGCGCAAGTTCGAACCAACGAGGCTAGCACATCCAAGTCGTGTTCGCGCAAACGATGCGCGTTGGAAAAAAGCGATTCCTCGTCGTACGCGAGAAGAGTGTATGGAATTTCACTATAAGGTGTATTCCAAAAAGCATGCGATAAAAACCAGTCCACTTGCGCAGTCGTTCGGCATACCACATCAGACAGCGCGCTGTTGATTAAACGTTGCGGGCAATTAGCCAGAATTTGTAAGTCCACAAAAACACCGCTCGCGCTGTGTGCCGGGAGTGAGCGCTTGATTCCAGATTGAGTGATGGATGCCGTGCTTGTTGTATAGGCATTCATTGGTGAAGTTGGGAACACTGAATAGCGCTTACCATCGAGAAAAGACGCATATTTGACCAAGTCGCTGACTGTACCGGAACCAACGGCGATTAGGGTGTCAGCATTTCGTGTTTGATGGCGCAAATCTTTAACCGCATTGATAGTCGACTTTGGATTATGCAAGACTAGCACTTCGCAACCGCCGCCAATGTTTGTGGCCACTCGCCCACCCAAAATTTCCTCGGTGATCTGGTCGCAGACGACAAGTTTTTTCCCTTTGCCATGTAATGAATAAACCAGTTCGCCTTCCGCGCCATCTAGGGTTTCGCAAATTTCGATCGCCTGAATCGGCATAGTTAAGCATTTACCGGAATTTACGTCACGCCATGTTCCTGCAACGAGTTTCCGCAAAATGCCACAATAATCATTGTGACCATACTCGGCACGGTTATTATCGCCAGTCATATCGAACCGCCGTCAATCAGCCACCCATTAGACCAGTACATCATGCGGGCAACGCGGACAAAGCCGATTTTACCGCCGGGTAAAGCGCTGTGTATGTATCAACTAATCGCGTATAGGCGGAAACGTTTTCGCCAGGCTCAAAGCAGGCAGTGATGCTACCGCGCATTTTCTCAGACGATTCCAGCAAGGATGAGTACACTCCTGCGCCGGCAGCGGCCGACATTCCCGCGCCTAGCGCCGATGCTTCAATGGTGCTCATTCGGTATACCGGTCGCACCATGCAATCGGCAAAAATTTGACACCACAAATCACTTTGCGCTCCACCGCCAACCGCATAATATTGTTCAATCTTCACTCCGGTGTTGCGTTCAATCATACGCATACAATCTGCCTGGTCAAGTGCGATTCCTTCCATGACGGCACGGTACAGATGTGCTCTGCCATGGTTGCCGGTAAGTCCAAAAATTGCGCCACGTGCGGCAGTGTCCCAGTGCGGATTCATTACTCCTGACCAGTATGGTAATACCAATACGCCTTCCGAACCCGGAGGCAAACGGGCGGCACGCGCTTCAAGCCCGGCAAATTCTTTGCCACCACAGCCATATATCTCGTTGACCAGCCAATTCAACAAGAATGTGCCTGAACGCAAACAACTTTCCATAATATAGCCCTTACCACTCATAGAAGTCATTGTGCGCCATGCTTTGCCGTAAGCGTAAGATGTTTGATATGCACCGCAAACGACCGCGGTGCCAATATTGATGTATGCAGTGCCGGGTCGGGTTATACCCATGGCAAGCCCGGCACATTGACCATCACCACCGCCGGCAATCACAGGTGTTCCCTCAGATAGCCCGGTTCGCAATGCGGCTTGCGTCGTTACTCTCCCTAGCAAAGTTCCGGGCTTCTTTGCCTCCGGAAATACTGATTCATCCCAATTCAGCGCGGCGAGTATTTCGTTTGACCAGTGTTTGCCGGCAATATTCCAACAACCCATAGGATCAGCGCTTGCCCAACTGGTTTTAAATTCGCCGGTTAATCGATTCACAAGAAATCCTTGCACATCGCTGATAATTTCAATATCGCGGCAGACTTGTGGAGCATGTTTGCGTAGCCAAGCCAAGCGATACACTACCGGCGTTACATCTTTGTGTTTACCGGTGATGCGGTGAATTTTGTCCGCGCCAATTTGCCCGGCAAATTCGTCGACTTCAGAGCGCGCACGTTCATCCAACCAAACAATCGCCGGCGCAACCGCATCACCATCACCAGACAAAAAGGCCACGGTTTCTCTTTGATTCGAAACAGCGAGTGCTTTGATGCTGCCAATATCGAACCGCTTGCCCAAATCCGAAAGAGCGGTAATGAGGGATTCCCACCAGTCTCTTGGGTTTTGTTCGTAAATGCCGGTTGCCGGTGTGGCAAGAGGGATGTCACACCGTCCCTCACCCAAATTTTCTCCGTGTTGACTCCATGCAACTGCTTTAGTGGCAGTGGTAGAACTGTCAACGCCGAGCAAACAACCTTTCATTTGGTCATACTAAGCAATTATGCCGGAGGCAAAGCCTCCGGCATTTTTCAAGTGCGCCACGCAAAAATACGCATTAATACCGCGAAAAGGCTTTGTCAACGCCTTTAGCGATAACATCCATAACTTTTTGGGGCGATTTGTAGTCACCCGCAAAAAAGCGTCCGAGTTCAACCGGAATTATGCCATTGGAGACTTCAGCCCAAGCCGGATGATCCGGTTCAGAGCCCATATAGCTCTCAATCGCTTTGCGCGTCACATTAAAGTGACGGGTGGAGCCGACCCCAGGCCGTGCTTTCGCAAGTACGCGAGAATCTTCGTATGTGCTTCGGCGCATCGGGCTGGCGCCGCCACCCAACAGTGAGACGCGGATGTTCATGTCAGCCGATGACCCCCACTGAGCAAAAACCCATGCCGCATCAAGATTCTTGGAATACTTTGACACTGCCAGGGCGCTACCGCCTTGATGCGCGGTACCTGGTATTTCTCCGTGTCCGGCTTCGCTGGGGGAACGCAGACTAACTGGTTGTAGCGGGAGTGCAGGTTCCAGCAATCCTGCCACTTTGGAATTTTCCGGATTATCCAAGCCTGGGAAAAATTCACCCCATGAATAAACTTGCGCCGCCAGACCTTGAGCCATAGAGGTAAACTCACCGTCCCATGTCCAGTTCAGAACATCAGGCGGCATATTCTCTTTGAGGCGCTGCCAGTATTCCATCGCGGCTATTCCGCGCTGGTCGTTTCCGGAAAATTTTCCGTCAGGGTTAAAAATCGAACCGCCATGGCCCCACAGCCAGTTGGTCCAATCACACTCCAAACTGTAGTGACCGCTTTTCATTTGTCCGGTGGTGCCAAACAAATCACTACCGTATTCAGACTGAATCGCACGTGCATTGTCGAGATACTGCTCATAAGTGGTTGGGGTCTTTAATCCCATCATATCGTAGATATCCTTGCGATACATCACAATGAAAATTGGAATATCAAATGGAACACCGACCATTTTTCCACGGAACATGCTGATGCCTTCGGTCAGCGGCGGCAGAAAATCATCGAAGTCGTAATTGGGCATTGCGAGATCTGATTTACTTTGGTAAATCTCACGCGGGTCGACAGTGTCATTAGAAAATGAAGCCATCCAACTTTGGTCCAAATAATATAAGTCATAAGAACCGAGTCCGCCAGCAACATCTTGCGTTAGTTTCTGTAGCACTTGTTCCAGAGGTACAATTTCCACTTGCACTTTGATTCCAGTGTAGCGCGTGAAATCGTTTTCCACCAGTGTGGATAGTACTTGACTCGGTGGCGTGGCTTCGGTGGCGTATTTAATGGTGATGTCTTTGCCTTTGAAGCCTTTACCCACATCTTTTAGCCAAGCGGTAACCTCGGGCGTCTGTTCGCCCTCACCGTTTGCCGCATGTGCTGATGATAACGGTCTAAAAGCGCGGCCCGGCATGCCGCCGAAAACGCCGGCGCCTGCGGCGACAAAACCTATTGTAGCGGCTTGCTTCAAAAAGTCTCTCTTGCTAAGTCTTCCCGAGACAAGTTTGTTCGTCAGTTGTGCCAAATATTGTTTGCTACGTATATTCATCGGTGTTTCCTCCACATATTGAGGTTAGTTGAGAATTGATACCATGTAAAATTTGCATCGCAAGTTCTTACTTCAAAGAACCCATCGTCAGGCCCCGAACTAAGTGTTTCTGTACCAGCACAATAAAAATGAAAGCGGGCAAAACTGCGGTGCAAGTTAATGCCGCCATATAGCCCCAGGCGGTCCCCGTTGATGTGACAAAGGTTGATGCGGCAACGGGTACCGTATTCACGCTCGCCTGGGTAAGCGACAAAATGAATAAGAATTCGGTCCAGCTGAAAATGAAACACAATACCGCGGTAGCGGCAATACCGCCACGTATTGAGGGCATAATCAATCGGACAAAAACTGTCATACGCGATGCCCCATCCAGCATCGCTACTTCATCGATTTCTTTAGGAATGTCGTCAATAAAACTTTTTAATAGCAAAACTGCCAATGGAAAATTCATCAACGCATGAATCAAGATTGCTCCCGTGTAAGTGTCTATCAAACCAAGCCGGCGAAAAAGAAAAAACATCGGGAGAGCCACCGCTACTGGTGGCATCATCCGCGTTGACAAAACCCAGAAAATAAAATGATGGTGGCCGGAAAAACGCATGCGCGATAGCGCATATGCCGCCAGAAGCGAGATTAATATCGTGATAATTGTGCTTGCAATACCAATATATACGCTATCTATCAAGGACGGCAGGGCGAATGTCGCGCTACTTTCTCCCCAATGAACCGCACCACTCTTTTCAATTGAAGTTGAGGACGGCGAGATGCCAAGCAGCACTACTTTGTAAGATTTGAGTGTTACATCGGACACGAACAATTTGGGCGGTTTATTAAAAATGTCCTGGTCGGAGCGCAATGACACTGAAATCCACCAGTACAGCGGAAACATGAAAATTACAACCACAATCCATGCCACAGAGGCACGCAATCCCAGGCGCCAAGTTTGTTGTGTAACTACCATTTGACTTTTGCCGCGCGAATGAACATGTTTGCGATCACGATTAAGAAAATCAAAGAAAACAAGCTCAGTGTCGCCGCATACCCCCATTTAACAAAAGAAAAACTTTGTTTCCACGTATAAAAACTGAGGGTCTGCGTGGCTATGCCGGGCCCTCCCGAAGTCATTACGAAAACATAGTCAAATACGCGGAACAAATCAATGCCGCGTATCAGGATCGCCACGGCGATAATCGGGCGCAACATTGGCAGCGTTAAATGAAATAGCACGTGATGAAATTTGGCGCCGTCAACCAGCGCCGCCTCAAACGGCTCTTTGGGCAACGCGTGCAAGCCTGCCAGCATGATTAGTACCATGAAAGGCGTCCATTGCCAGATGTCGGCAAGCATCACGCCAAACAAAGCTGTTCTTGATGAGGTCAGTAATGGCTCGCCAGCTGTAATCAGTCCAATCGATTGCATTATCCATGACAGAACGCCAAACTGTGAATCCTCCATCAACAAAAACATCATGCCCACTACCGCCGGCGGCACCACCAATGGCAATAGTAGCAAGCTTCTTATCAAATTATACCCTTTGCCATCCGTGTTGATGAGCAATGCAATGCCCAAGCCGAGGATGAATTGTACAGTCAGGCAGACCGCTAAATAAATGACATTCACGCCAAATGCGCGCCACATTTTCGGGTCTTCAAATAACCCTTTCCAGTTGTCAAACCCAACGAAAGTAAAAGTTCTTCTGAAAGAGTTGAATTCATGGAAACTTAAATATATGTTGTAGAAAAAAGGAAACAGTGTGAATACCGCCAGCACTGCAACAAGCGGTGCCAGCCAAATCCATGGGCGATCCAATGAAAAAATGGAAGAAATCTTCATGCTGATCCCAATGTTTTCATCGTAAATTCAGGTTTATATCAACGCCGCCAAAAGCGAAGCTTTCCAACGCAAAAAATATCTGTCTCGTTTTTATGTTGGTGTAAAGCCGTGTCATGATTTTACACCGTAGTCGCGAAATTTTTTGACAACATGGTGAATCTCATCATCGGACAATATATCGGGTCCCCCAAGAAGCAATGAAAATACATATTGATGTGCAAGAACTTCAATTTCTTTCGCCAGCCACAGAGCTTTGGCAAGATTTGCTCCGGTAGCGATGACGCCATGATTGGCAAGCAAGCAACCATTCCTCCCTTCAAGCGCTTCGAGCGCTTGTTGCGACAGTTCGGGTGTGCCAAAAGTCTCATACTTCCCACAACGAATCGTTGGGCCGCCAGCCGCGGCGATCATGTAATGTACCGCTGGAATGCTTTGTCCGCGAATGGCAAGAATCGTTGCATACATGGAGTGTGTATGCACAATGGCACCAACATCTTTGCGTTGTTTGGTGATGTCGAGATGAAATCGCCATTCTGTGGAAGGCACTCCGCTACCACTGCGCTGCCCTTCCCAATCCACCAAGACAATGTTTTCGGGCTTCATCTTGTCATAGGGCATCGCCGATGGCGTGATTAAAATTCCTTCATCGAGGCGCACGCTGACGTTTCCGGAAGTGCCTTGGTTTATGCCCATCGCATTCATTTTAATGCAGGTTTGGATGATTTCTTGTCGCAGGGCAAGGTCGGGTTTTTTCATAGCATTTCTCCTTTGGTTAAAAGGTTTAGGGGTGATGAATGACAGGATTGAGTGGCGGACAGCCAACAAGATAACGACGAACTTCCTCGGCGGCGAATTCAGCGGCCATTTTGATGGTGCGGCGAGAGGCTCCCGCTATATGGGGAGTGAGCGTGACATTTGGTAGCTGTAGGAGTGGCCAGTTTATCGGCGGGGGTTCAAGCGCAAAAGTGTCCAGGGCCGCGGCGGCGATGATGTTTTCTGTTAGTGCCTCGTAAAGCGCGTCATAGTCGACCAACAGACCGCGCGCGACATTGACCAGTAGCGCGGTTTTCTTCATTTGGCGAAATTGCTTCCACCCAATCATGCCTATGGTCTCCCGAGTTACGCGCGCAGTCAATACAACAATGTCCGACTCTTTGAAGAGTGTTTGTTGTGAAACCTGCTCCATATCCTTGTTCTCACTATCCACATACGGGTCGGCAATCAGTTGACGACACCCGAATGGCCGAAGTAAACGCGAGAGCAAGGAGCCAATCTTTCCATAGCCAATAATTCCGACGGTTAAATCGGACAGTTCATCACCAACCGTGTCGGCACGATACAAATCACCGCGCCACTCGCCGTGGCGCAATCCTTCATGCCCCGCTCGAATTCGGCGCGTTTCCGTTAGTATCATCCCGACCGTGAATTCGGCAACTGCGGAAGCATTTCGTCCTGGTGTGTTGACCACGCGGATGGATCTTTGTTCCAGCGCTTTCATATCCATGTTCACCGGGCCACCACGCGTAATGACGACAAATTTTAGATTTGGGAGCCTCGGTAGCATTTCTCGAGTAACCGGCGCGAGATGATTAATTAATATTTCAGCATCGCCAATAAACCGTACTATCTCGCCTGGGTCGCCAACATACTCATTAACGCCAATGGTGCCATCGCCCGAGCGCATGGGAATATTCGGCCACTCCGATTGCAGAGACTTGATCTCCGTTGTCTGTGGAATTTGTGTTTCGGAAAGAGCGTGTTTAAAAATGTCCGGCAACATAAAATGGTCGCCGATGATTGCCACTTTGCGGATGGTCATGACTGCCCCCTGATGTTTTTAGCCTGCCGCGCTTTGGCTAAAGCATCCCAGACCGGCGGTGCCGAATTCACCGCCAGGAGATACGCAGAAAACAAATGATCGTAATGCGTACGCAAAGATTCGTCCGATGTTTGCGCAGGCCCAAAATTCGGTTTAACCCAGGCAAGGCACGCTTTGCGCAAATCGGCAAAGCGTCCGACCGCAACCGCGGCAATCATCGTTGCACCGAGTGCGCCAGGTTCGGGGCACTTGTTGACGCGAATTCGCGCATTCAACACGTTGGCAAGCGTTTCACATAAGACCCGGGAGCGAGCGCCTCCTCCGATGGGGCGTACTTCCTGTGGCGTGCCACCAAACGCTTCGTAGCAGTGCCGAGTAGCGAACGCCAATCCTTCGTATACCGCACGCGCTAACTGCCCCACACCAATGTTGCTGTGAATGCCGGAAAACTGTGCTCGTGCGTCAGCATTTAAAAAGGGACCGCGTTCTCCGGATTCAATATATGGAAGAAAAAATATATCCGCCGATGGCGTGGATTTCGCGGCCGCATCAACTAACTTCAAAGATTCTTTGATATCAGATTTTACCCCAAAAAGCGCGGCTGATTCCGCAAGCAGGGCGGCAAGCCAGTCCAAGTTGAGCGTCGCCGACATGTTGGAATGCATGCGCAGAACCGCATTAGAAAACCCCGGAATAACCATTGTATAACCGGATACATCCTTTGTTAGTTTCATTTTTCTGGCATCGTTATTCATTTTAATATGCATTCCGGTGGTGCCAATAACAGAACAACCGACATCGCAACCGGGTTGATAGACACCACCACCCAGGGCCGCGCAGACCACGTCCACCCCACCCAAAGAAACTGGTGTGCCAGCCATCAGCCCTATCGCCTTTGCCACTTTCGGCGACAGGGGATAAATATGCCGGCTACCGTCAAGCATTGGCGGTAATAAGCGCCGGCAATCAGTCAAACCAAAAGCTTCCAGCACCTCATCGCAATACTTGCGGGTACGAAAATCTCCAAAAGTGAACACGCCTTCCGATATGTCGGTGGCGCGCATGCCGGTTAGATTGAAGTATAACCAGTCCTTACAGTGCATCGCGCAATCGGCCAGTTTCAAGCGCTCGGGATTCTCCCGCTTCATCCATGCAAGTTGCGCGCTTTGGTTGCATGAATTAAGCGCAGTACCGGTGAACTGATAAGCAGTTTTACGCGATTTTCTGGTTTCAAACTCGCTAACAATTCCGGCGGCGCGCGTATCAAGCCACAGCAAGCCATCTCCGACCGGTGCGCCATCGCGGTCGATCAGCCATGTGCCGTCGCCTTGCCCGGTAACAGCGAGCGCGGCCACACGTTTCCCCGCGTCGGGAATCTGTTGTGAAACAGCGGACAATGTTGTGGCGGTTTTCTCCCATGTCGCCATAAGGTTCTGCTCAACACCGCCGCCCTGTGTTTTGTGGTAGTGATTCGGCTCCGATGCGGAGGCTATCAATTTACCGTTCCAGTCGAACACAATTGACTTGATTACCGAAGTGCCTGCATCCACGCCAATAAAGATATCTTTCGGCATCACCCACCCCGGTTTATTGTCGGATTCTCGGAATAACGCCGGCCATCATCCACGGAAAAGAAAATCACGGCATCAGAAGGAAAATCGACACCGATATTTTCTCCTTTGTGTAAGTCCCGGAAACGCCTCGCAGAAACCACAACGATGCACAAACCATTGATGTCAATCAGCATGTGCGATTGATCACCGAGCCACTGATTAGAAATGACTTGCCCGCGCAATGGCGCGTCATTGGAAAGAACCACTTGATGCGGCCTTATTCCAACATGCACCCTATTATCTCGGAGATGCCGGACATCGCTTTTACTCAAGTGTAATTCTCCGACCGGTGTGTTTTCATTCAACAATGTAATGTGTACGCCATCGTTGCCGAACTGCACTGTGGCCGGCATTATATTCATTGGTGGTTCACCGATAAAACTTGCGACAAATAAATTGTCCGGATGCTTTTTTAATTCTGTGGCAGACGCAAACTGTTGCAATTCGCCCTTTTCCATAACCGCGATGCGATCTGCAAGTGTTATCGCTTCATTTTGGTCGTGCGTGACAAAAACCGCAGAAAGGCGGTAGTGGGCAAGATATTCTTTGACGCGCATGCGGACACGCGCTCTGAGTTGCGTGTCTAGTTGCGACATCGGCTCATCAAGCAGTGTAATCGGCGCGCGACGAACAAGTGCACGCGCTAAACTGGTGCGTTGTTGCTGGCCGGCCGAAGTGGAGACTGGATATTTGTCTAGAATGTCCTCAATATCGAGCAACGACGCAATTTCTCTCACCGACTGATTAATTTCGCTGTTTGATATCTTTTTTCGTAGTAGCGAAAAGCCGATGTTTTCGCATATCCGTAATGGCGGATATAAGGCATAGCCCTCGAAAGCCATAGCTACATCACGATGAGCCGGTGGCAGGTGATGGATGTCGTTGCCATTGAGACAAATTTTCCCCGAAGTAATTTTCACAAATCCCGCAACCGCTCGCAGTGTGGTGGTTTTGCCACATCCTGATGAACCAAGTAAACCAATGATTTCTCCATCCTGAGTGTTTAGCGTCAGATTATCCACGGCGAGAATGTCCCGGCCATCGGAACGGTAGGTTTTGCTTACTGCGTGCAAATCTAGGGTCGCCATCTTACACCCTTAATTTGACGGATTTTGTTTGATAAGTCGCTCATTGTCAGGCGAGAACAGCGAGACTTTTTCCTCGGGGAAATACACATAAATCCGTTGTTTGGTTGCATACTGTTGTGTTTCTTCCTCGGGGCAGGAAACGGTCATTTTTTCACCAGTCGTTGTTTTGACAACGAATACAGATCGGATGTTGGAGAGCGTTATGGATTCGATCGTTGCCTCAATCGAGTGGCTGTTAGCGCTTGGTGCTACGGACATGCTGATATCTTCCGGGCGCACACCGGCAAGGTACTTGCTTGTGGAAGGAAGTTGATAACGGCCCGTAATGTTCACCGGAAAATTGACGGGATTGACAAACAAGGAGTCTCCACGTACCATAGTCTCGCATGGAAACAGGTTGATCGCAGGGTCACCCAGCAGGCGCCCAACTTCTGCGGTGCGCGGAAATTCATATACATCCTGTGGTGGTCCAACCTGTATAAACTGACCGTTATGCAATATCGCAATGCGATCCGCTAGAGCCATTGCTTCACGGCTGTCCTGGGTTACATAGATTACGGACGATTGAAATCTGCGGAACAAATTCGGCATTTCCAACCGCATCTCATAGCGCAGTTTTGCATCGACATTCCGCAGCGGGTCATCGAGAAGCAGGACTGCGGGCTCGGCAACCAGCGCACGTGCCAGCGAGGTTCGCTGCCTTTGGCCGTTGGAGATTTCTTGTGGAAAATGCGACAATACGTTGTCGATTTTAAGTAACTTCGCGGTGGCTTCCACCCTTTCATTAATATCCTGCGGTGGTTTTTTCCTCCCACGTAATGGGCTGGCAATATTGTCAAATGCGTTCATATGCGGATACAGCGCAAAATTTTGAAACGCCATGCCGATATCACGTTCCTCGGGTTGCGCGTCAATAATCGACCGCCCGTCGATGCGAATATCGCCGCCACCGGCCGGTAGCGCACCCGACAGGATGCTCAATAAAGTGGATTTCCCGCATCCGGAGCGTCCGTAGACCGCAACGGTTTCACTTCGTTCAACGTTTAACGTTATGCCGTTAAACACCGGGACAGATCCAAATGCTTTTGTAAGGTTGTCTATTTCAAGACGCGCCATCAGTCAGCCCTTGACCGCCCCAAGCGACAGCCCTTCGACCAAGTGCCGTTGCAAGAAAAGCGCAAGCATGAGAATTGGCGCTACTGACAAAGCAGTTGCTGCGGCGATATAACCGTATTGGATGCCAGACCCGGTTACAAACAAAAGTGCGCCAACGGTAACCGGTTGCTTGGCCGCCGATGCCAATACCAGAGCAAAGATAAAATTATTCCAGGCGAAGATAAATGCCAGCAATGCGGCGGCCGCAATTCCAGGCCGCGCCAGTGGAATTGATACTTTCAGGAAAGTTGCGCCCCAGCTGTTTCCATCCAGTCGGTAGGCATGTTCAATATTGGGGTCTATGTCCTCGAAGTAGCCGCGAATAATCCATAACACGAGCGGTAGCACGATCAGCTGATATACCCAAATCAAACTCAGATATGAATCATTGAGTCCGAGTTTTCCAAAATACAAAGCCATTGGCAACAGCACCAATAGCGGCGGTGCAAAACGAAAAGAAAGTAGCGTAAAGGCGATATCCTCGCCCAAACGAAACTTATAGCGGGCAAAGGCGTAAGCGGCCGGTACGCCAAGAACTAATGCCAGCAATACCGACAGCGACGACAGTAGCGCGCTGTTTCCCAAGTTGCGCAAGAAGGTAATGTCTTGCGTTCCTGTGGAAGTTTCCATTTTTCCGGCGAAGATCGCCGCGTAGTTGTCTAGTGTGGGGGTAAAGAACAAACTTGGTGGCGAGCGCAGGATATCAGCGTGGGTCTGGAACGACATCAACAACACCCAAAAAATCGGAAACAGAAAAAATAATACGACAACTAGCAACGCCAAGGCGTATGCGGCGGTGGTGAGGGCGTCGAAGAGGCGTGTTTTCTTGAGCATTTCCCTAAGCGGCGGGCAATTCATGAGTTCGACGGCGCAGTTTAAGCCAGTATTTGATAAAATAATTGCTGATCACAAAGGTGATAACCCATAACACCATCAGCACTGCGGCTGACCGCCCCACATTGTTGGCGATGTAAAATTCGACATATGCTTGTACTTGAAAAACCTTGAGTGTGTCGCCGGGGCCGCCTTTTGTCATCCCGTAGATGATATCGAACTGCTGAATGCTGTCGAGCATTCGAAACAGGCAGGCGGTGATGATGTACGGCGTCAACATCGGCAAGGTGATGCGAAAAAACACGAATGTTTTGGGCACGCCATCGAGCAACGCGGCTTCAAACGGCTGTGTCGGTAGCGAGCGCAAGCCCGCCAGCAACAAGATGATCATGAATGGCGTATAAACCCAAATGTCCACAAGCACGACTGTGAGTAACGCGGTTCCCGGTGCTGCCGCCCAGCGAAATCCCTCAATGCCACTCAGGCTGAGTAGGTAACTCAAAATTCCATAACTCGGGTCGGTCATCAATTTCCACATCAGCGTGGCAATAACCGGGGCAACCATCAGCGGCAGCATCAGAGCAACACTGATGATATTGTTGATGAGGGTGGAGCGGCGCAACAGAAGTGCAATGGCAAGCCCTAGTACGAGTTCCAGGCCGACAGTAAGCACGGTATAGAGCAAAGAAACTTGCACGGTGTGCCAAAACGCCTTGTCGGTGAACAGGTCCCAATACTGGCCAAGTCCGATAAAGCCGCGCGTGAATGGCAACGTGATGATATAACGCTGTGTGGAATAATAAACCGCAGTACCAAACGGGACAAGAATGCCAATGCACACCAGAAGCGCGGGCAAGCTGAGGATATACGGCACCAATCTGGGCCAAAGCGTCCTTTTACGCTGGGATTTCACGGCAAGTCGATGGTTGCAACAGCGGAGCTGGTGATCGAAATCAGCAACTCCGCACGTTGCAAACGCTTTCTTTGTTAGAGTAAATAGCCGGCGCGATCAAGGTCGGTGTTGATTTCTTCGGCCAATTGATCGAGTCCCTCGTCCGCGGTTACCTGCTTGGCGTGAATTTCGTGCAGCTTTCGAGACCATTTGTCCGCTGATTGTGCAAACAACGGATGCGCCGTGAAATACACTCGGCACTTGTCAACAGTTTTTTCATATTGGTTGAGGTAGCCCGGATAGTCATCCTGTAAACGCTTGATGAATCCCGCATCCGTCCAAATCGACCCGCGGACCGGATCGATCAAGTTGCCGTTGCCACGTACGCCCTGTAGCAGTTGTTCCGGCATAGTGTTGTACTGCATCCAGAACCAAGCGGCTTCTTTGTTAGCCGAGTAGTTGTTCATCCCCAGCGACCATACCCAGAGATTTGATTCCGGATTACCGTTGGCGGCGGGATTTGCTGCAAACGGAGCATACGAAATTTTGCCAGCGGCCGAATTATTGCTGTCGGTGTTCTGGAAGAAACCCAAAATATCGGCATCAAAAATCATACCGGCGACGCCTGCGCCAAGGTCTTGGCCGACTTCATACCAGATATATTCGGTCCACTTCGGTGGCCCGGATTCACGCACCATGTCAATCCACAATTTGGTGAACTCCTTGCCCTGCGCGCTGTTCATCGACGCTCGAATCTTTCCGTCTTTGGCGTTAAAATCCTGTCCGCCATAACTAGTGAAACCTGACAAGTACCCAGGGTGAATAGTACCCCAGTTTGCCGCGCCACGCACGCTGATACCGTGCACGCCACCACCGACATCGCGTTTGATTTTTGCGGATTTTTCACGCATGTCAGGCAAATTTTCCGGAGGCGATACGTTCGCTTTGTCAAAAATCTCACGGTTGTAACTTACGCAGTAGCCTTCCCAGCCGAGCGGCACCAACATCTGTTTGGATCCAGGGCCGCCAAGTGTGTCTCCTGGGGTGCCCGACCACGCGCATGAAGCGCGCATGTTCGGCAGGATGCCTTCCCAGTCATAGGCCGGACTGGTCGCGCTTGAATCACTGATGAACTCGTTCAAGTCGGCGATTTGACCGGCAAGCAACTCGCCCCAGGCAAACATAATGCCGTCCATAAAAGCATCATAAGTTGCTGAGCGAGTGTTGAGTTCTGATGTTTTCTTTTCAAAAAATGGGCCTTCTGGCAAAGTGTCGTGTTCAACTTTGATGCCGGTGAGTGCGGTAAACGCTGGAATATTCGCCGTCAAGTGGGTCGCATACGGATGTTTGGGCAACAAAACCCTGATGGTTTTGCCTTTGTGCTTTTTCCAGTCGAAGTCCGCCGCCATCGCGTTATTTGCGACCGAACTCAAAACGCCGCTAGCGGCGGCAACGCTCACCCCCAGCCGGCTCATGCGCGTGAGAAAAGCGCGTCTACCCATTTTACCCGCCAAAAAACAGCGAGCCACATCTTCGGCTTTTGACTTATTCATGGTTTTTCCTCCCAGGGAAGTTTACAAAAGTGTTGTTAAAAGAATTCATGGTTCAAGCGGATCGCGACACGAGCGAAGCGCGTATAGTTTTCATTGTCTTGGCTGCGGTGTTTTCATCGATTACCAAGTCAGTCACCACGCCGCTTCGAAGTGCGGCGGTGATTGCCGTTTCTTTTCCACGTCCGCCTGCAATGGCTAACACGCGCTTACCGTGTAACGATGCGAGTCCAATCGTAACTGCGCGCCGGTTGATGTCGCATTCAACCACATTGCCGGCGGCATCGATGAAACACCCAAGAATGTCGCCGACCGCGCCCGCACATAGTAGGGATGCGCGTTCGCTCGCGGTAACCTTCTTAAACAAATATGACTTTTGCCCCATATCACCAATACCGATAACATAAAAATCTGCCGCCATTCCCATTTTTACAACCTTGCGAGTTAGTTTCTGCTGCATCAGCATTTGCTTGTCTTTTTTGCTCGCGGCGAACAGTGGTGCCGGCAAGTAATAACATTCGGCCTCGGTGATTTTGCTTAGGTGATGAATAACATCCAGCGGGTCGGCAGCACCAATGCGACTCAAGCAACCGAGCATGGAAACAAAGCGCAAGTGCTTGTGGGGTTTATACGGCAAAGCTTCCACTGTCGCCTCCAAGGTTCGACCATGACCGATGCCGATTACTTTGTGCCGTTTGTCTGCAAATTCCTTTTGCAAAACAAAAGCACCAGCGGAAGCCAATGAGGGAAGCGGCAAGTCCTCATCCGTGGCCGTTGGTACTACGAAACATGATGACAAATTAAATTCTCCGACTAATTGATCTTCCAACGAAACGCATTCGATCGGTACGCTTTCAACCGAGAAGCGCACCAACTTACGCTCAATTGCCCGTGCGATTAGGCGGTTGGCTTTTATCCGCGAGATTCCCAACCGCTTGGCGATTTCCTTTTGTGACAGATCGCCCACGAACGACAGCCATGCGGCGCGTGCCATCAAATCGGGGTCATACGGTTTGGATGCCATGCTTTCAGCTCTCCCATTTGAACTTTAGTTCAGTAATGATACAAAAGAACGCCTCTTGTAGCACGCGATTTCGCGAATGTCCACTCCTGTCCATCAAAATGCCTAAAAAATACTACCACCCTTGGAACCGAGCGCTTTGAGCACACTCCCCAACCAACCGGAGCGGGTTAGAATTGCTCATCCAATACTAGAAATTTTCCGTAAACTGTTGATTTTTTGAAAAAGTTCTCTGTTTAGGCGAGATGACAAGCTGGCCGGTTCGATTCAGGCAAAAATCGAAGTCGGTGACACGCTTGACACATGCAAATCGAACAGTAACAGGCTACGGTGAATGCACCCCTCGGCCTTGTGCACACCGCTCGTCACATAGTAGAGTGCTGTAACTATTTGAAAAAATTGACAATGAATATAGCATGAGCGTTAATCGTAAAAATGACCGGCCGATTTGCAAACGAAACCGCATTGGTGGCCGTCGCCGCGCAACATTGGTTCTTTCGTCGCCCGATGAAATCAAATTGAGCGCGGTGCCCGTGGTGTTGCAGTGCCCGGCGGACGGCGCGGGCGCCGCCGCCATCTCCATAAACGCCTCGTCGTCGATTTTGCCGGCGGCGCGAAACTGCCGGTCCTGCCAGATGACCATGCCGGAACCGGCGCGCACGCCTTCCTTGACGCGTTGCGCGAGCGCGAGGTGAATGCGGTTGCACGGCGCGATGTCGCTGCCGGTTTGGGCGATGCCGATGATCGGCAAGCCGGACTGCAACTCGCCGCGCGTCAGCCCGAAGTTCAACTGCCGCTCCAAGTAAAGCGCGGTCATGTCCGGCTCGGCGGCGTTGTCAAACCATTCCCGGCTGCGGAGTTTTTTCATTGCGTTGGTTATGACGATTCAATCCACCGCTTCCACGCCGCCATGCTTTCGCGGATGTCGTCTACGCCGATGCTGCTGAATGCGAAGCGGATGTATTGGGTGTGCGGGGAGTCGCCGAAGTGTTCGCCGGTGCAAAACGACAGGCCGGTTTTTTGCAGACTCGCGCGCATGAGTGCGTCGGCGTCGGGTAATTTTTTGCGGCGCAGGATGTCGGCGATGTTGACATAGATGTAAAAGGCGCTCGGCGGGGCGGCGACGGTGATGCCGGCGATGTCGTTCAACGCTTGCGCCAGCGCGTCTCGGCGCTCTTGTAGCACGGCGAGGATGGGGGCGATGAGCGGCGACAAATCTCCGCCGGCTTGCGCGGTTTCTTGCAACACTTCGCCGAGTGCTTGCTGCATGAAATGCGTGGTGCACGATTCAAGGTTGGTGTTGAATGTGGATATCGCAGTGATGACTTCGCGCGGTCCGAGCGCCGCGCCCAAGCGCCAGCCGGTCATGGCGAATTGCTTGGAGCAGGTGAATAAAATCACCGTGCGCTCGCGCATGCCCGGCAGCGATGCGATGCTGTGAAACGGCGAGCCATCGAAGCGGATGTTGCCGTAGGCTTCGTCCGACAGCACCCATAAGTCGTGCTTTGCCGCCAGGGCGGCGATGGCGGCGAGTTCGTCGGGCGTGGCGGAGACGCCGGTCGGGTTGTGGTGGTTGTTGTAAATCAACGCGCGCGTCTTGGGCGTGACCGCGTCGTGCAGAGCGTCCAAATCGAGCGCAAAGCCGCCGGCGGTCGTCGCGCGGTATGCGTAAGGCACGGCCACGCCGCCCTGATAGCAGATTTGCGATTGATAAATCGGAAAGCCCGGCAGCGGATACAACACCTCGTCGCCGGGATTCATCACGGTCGCCAGAAACTTGCCAATCACCGGCTTGCCGCCCGGCTGCACCGAGATGTTTTCCGCGGCGTATTCCAGCCCGCGCTCGGCGCCGAGAACGCGCGCCAGTTGCGAGCGCAACAACGGAATGCCGGCGCCGGGGCAATAACCGTTGTAGTCGCCGCCCAGCGTGCGCGACACGGCGTCCACGATGGCGGGCGGCGGCGGCAACGCAATGTCGCCCAGATGCAGCGCAAAAACACGATTCCCGCGCGCGGCCCACTGCGCCGCCATAGCAGAAACCGCAAAGGCGGTCTCGGTGCCGAGGTTGTTGAGTTGGGTTGCCAGTTTCATCGAAGGGTTTGTTGGGCGGTCAAAACGGGAAGTGGGTGATGATAGCATTTCACCGGCATCATGGGTGTGCCGATGAGGCGCAATCTGTTAGCCGCCGGTTATCCGTTGTCGGTATGGAATCGCGCGCCGGGATGACATCGAGTTATGATAGTATTTACAGGTAGCGCGACACGCGTGCTACAATGACCGGCACAAGTATCGGAAAACCGTTTGTGTCATCGCTTACCTTATTTAAGGTTTTTATAAATTGGGCGGGGAGCCCGCCATTCTTATTATTTCACCACTCACAAGAGATGCCTGAAATGAAACATTCAATTTTCAAAACCGTACTACGAACCAACATCATCACCGCGGCCTGCTTGCGCGGCTTATGGAAGAATGAAAAGCATCCATCTCTCAGTTATTAAGTATTCTCGCCATTTAGGAGAAACGACAATGAAGCGCCTTGCGATTTTATTGCGGTGTTTTGTTCTGTGCTTCGTTGCAGTCACTCTTCCGGCGGTTGCCGATACACAAACACTCACGGATATGTTCGGGCGTACGGTGACTTTTAAGGCGAACCCCGAACGGATTATCACGATAGATCGCGGCTATTTGCCGCAAGCGCTCAAAGCGACGGGCGAAGATTGGCGGCTGGTGGCAACCGGAGGGGTTTATCCGAGAAGCGGCCCATTCGACCGGGACAAAACGGACACGATGTTTTTGGTGCCGCGCGTGCTGGAAATTCCCAATGTGGGTTGGTCCGGTTATGGCGCGTACGATTTTGAAAAAATTGTTGAGGTTGCTCCCGATTTAATTATCATCACACAGTTCGCCGGGCAACACGACAAGCCGAATCATAAAAAATTACTGGCGCGATTGGAAAACGATTTGAACATTCCCGTTTTTCTCATGCATGCCCCTTCTTTTAACGGCGCCGCCCGAAATATAACGGAGTACACCACCCCGATTCGGTTATTGGGCGAGATTACGGAATCACAAACACGCGCTTCCGAAGTCGCTGAAAAAATCAACATTTACATTAGTCAAGCGAGCGCATTGCGTCGTGCCGGCGATGAAAAAATGCTGGTGCTGGGTTTGGTTAATCCGGGAAAAGGCGTGGGTTATGTTTACGGCGAGGACTACGGGCTCGCCTCTTATACGACCTCGCTTCTGGGGATT
>OY843749.1:0-1235000 GCA_963693025.1 Arenicellales bacterium | reverse complement strand
TGAGGTCGCACAGTACTACACAACTGTCGGTGGCATGTGGTCGGGCAACCAAATTGCAATGGACCTTGCACAATATAACGCTTTGAGCAATCAAGAGAAAAAATGGGTTCAGATCGCCAGTGCCGCATATGGTGATGCGGTACGCGAAATTGACGAGCAGTGGGTGCAAAGTGGCGTTGATGCCATCAAGAAGGGTATTAAAGAATGGTACGTTCCGAGCGAAGCCGAGATGGTGCTGTGGCGTGCAGGTGCCGTTGATGCGTGGATTAACGCCAAAGGTACTTACGACCCAAAACTTGCCGAGCGAGCGCTGGCTGAGCAGGGGCTTGACAGTTTTATTGCAACGCTCAAAAAAGCAGGTGCGCTATAGGCTTGAGGATTGAGAAATTTTATAAAGAATAGTTGGGCCTCGGGTTACTTCTCACAAGTGCGGTATCATAAAATTGGTACCGCATTTGTCGTACTTTTGAGGGTAGACTATCCGGCAAATTCCGAGGCGAAGGCATGACACCATGGTGGTTATTGACGGCATTAGCAAAAGTTTCGGTCACCTTCTCGCCGTTGACAACGTTTCGATGACTGTCGCGCGAGGAGAAATTCTTGGATTTCTCGGGCCGAATGGTTCCGGGAAGTCAACCACCATGAAAATGGTTGCCGGCTTTCTTAAGCCGAAAGCCGGTCGTGTTGATATATGCGGCGTTGACATGCTGGCGAATCCTATTGGTGCGCAGCGCCATATTGGGTATCTTCCGGAAGGTGCGCCAGCTTATGCCGACATCACGCCCCATACCTTTCTAAACTTTATCGCTGATATTCGGCGATTGAGCGGGCGGATTAAACAAAACGCGCTTAACTATGCCATAGAGCGAACCGGCCTGTTTGATGTGTTGCATCGGCCTGTCGGAACGTTGTCCAAAGGTTACAAACGGCGTGTCGGGCTTGCCCAAGTGTTGTTACATAACCCAGATGTGCTTATCTTGGACGAACCGACCAATGGTCTTGACCCGAATCAGAAACACGAAGTTCGGAACTTGATTCGTGAAATAACCCCGCAGAAAGCGATCATTATCTCTACGCACATTCTTGAAGAAGTTGAAGCGATTTGCACTCGCGCACTAATTATCGCTGATGGTCGTATCGTTGCCGACGGTACGCCAAAAGAATTTAAACAGAGGTCCCGCTATCACAATGCCGTATCGCTTACGCTACCATCGTCAAGTGGCGACTCTGTGCGCTCGGTGGTTGAGAATTTTTCATATGTGAGTACTGTGGAAACCGAAGATGCTGAAAACGACAATGTGGAATTAGTTGCATTGGCCAACAAGGATGGTGACATTATTTCGGCTATTGCTCACGAGGCACGCTGTCGCGGATGGCCAATTCAACAAATAAAAGTTAAGCAGGGAAATTTGGAAGAAATTTTTCGCGATGTCACCACTGCCGGTGCGATTTTAGACCGGGCTGTGGAATCCACTTCTTTGCATGTGCCGGATAAAGTGATAAGCACAACAAATACAATGGTATGGCATGACATGTGGGCGATTTGTAAAAATGAATTAGTTGGTTATTTTTCAACACCAATCGCATATGTATTTATTGTTATCTTTCTTGTTGCGATGGGATCTTTTACATTCTTTCTCGGAGGGTTTTTTACCCGAGGAGAGGCAACTCTTGAGAGTTTTTTCCAATTTCATTCGTGGCTCTATTTGTTTTTCATCCCGGCGGTTTCCATGAGGTTGTGGGCGGAAGAGCGCAAGAGCGGTTCTATTGAAATATTGCTCACGCTTCCGGTAACGACGTTGAGTGCGGTGTTTGGGAAATTTCTCGCCGCTTGGATGATTGTCGGGCTGAGCTTGCTGTTAACAACACCCATTTGGTTTACCGTAAATTATCTTGGGTCGCCGGACAACGGAGTTATCACGGCCGGTTATCTCGGAAGTTTGTTTATGGCGGGCGGTTATCTCTCGGTTGGTGCGTTTATTTCGGCTCTGACCAAAAATCAAGTAACCGCATTCATCATCACAGCTGCGTTGTGTTTCGTTTTTACTGCAAGCGGGCTGAATATTGTTCTTGATTTTTTTAGTGGTTGGGCGCCGCCCGGAGTGCTGAATACCGTAGCAAATTTTAGTTTTCTCAATCACTTTCGCAATGTCGCACACGGCGTTATCGATTTGCGCGATGTTATTTTCTTCGTTTCAACCATCGCACTTTTCCTGTTTGCCAACGTGGTTGCGGTTGATCGATTCAAGGGTGCATAAGCACCAATACAAAATTGAGTCCCGCCGGTATAATTTCCCCGTTTGGTTTTTTACTGGCGGTGATTTTGTACATTGTCACCAATACAATATTTAATGTACTGATGCCGAATGTTCGGCTGGATGTGACCGAAGACAGGATACACACACTGTCGCATGGTACCCGTCAAATTCTAAAGGAAATTGACGATCCGGTTGAGTTTCATCTTTTTTTCTCGGAGCAACTTGGAAGAGATGTGCCACTTTATGCATCATATAGACGCCGTATACGAGAGTTGTTTGCCGAAATTATATCGGCATCGGACGGAAAAGTGATTCTGTATGAGTACGACCCAAAACCATTTAGCGAAGACGAAGATACAGCGGTGTCGTTTGGTGTGCAAGGTGTTCCCGTCAATCAGAGCCGAGTATTGGCGTATTTTGGATTGGCTGGCACTAATTCCGTGGATGATGTTGAACTTATACCATTCTTTCAGCCCAATCGGGAGAACCTTCTTGAATACGATCTTGCGCGGATGATCCATACGCTGTCCGATTCCGCTCCGGCGACGGTCGGCATCATAAGTTCATTGCCGATAATGGGGGATATGAGAACTCAAATAGTGAGTGGCGGAATTGTACCGTGGGGAGTCGGCGTGCGACTACAATCTGAATTTGACATTATCAATCTTCCGGAATCCATAGACGCATTGCCGGATGCGATTGATGTTTTGATGATTGTTCATCCGCGAGCGCTGAGCAAACGCGCAATTTACGAGATAGAACAATTTCTGTTTCGCGGCGGACGTGCAATATTGTTCATTGACCCGAAGGCGGAATCGGACGTATCCCTTGCCCCGGATGTCGCATCAGCATCCGTATATGGTCTTCAACCGCTGCTTCAAAAATGGCGGGTTAAGGTTTCCAACGGCTATCTGGTTGGTGACAGATCATTGGCATTACGGATTAATGCGGGCTCTGTGGCACAGCCCATACCTGCTGATTTTTTGGTGTGGCTGGGTGTCGGCGATAACAACATGAATCAGGATGACCCGGTAACCAGCCGGTTGCCCATGCTCAATTTGGCGAGTTCCGGGTTCATCGTTCGCACGGAGGATTCCCCCCTTAAAGTGGAACCGTTGATTTTTTCCAGCAAAAATTCCAGACCGATTGCAGTTGAAGATGTGCGCGGATTAATTCCTGATGTGCTTGGACTTTTGGAGCAATTTAAGCCGGACGATAATACCTACATTATGGCCGCGCGATTGACCGGTAATGTCAACACCGCCTTCCCTGATGGACCGCCGTCGCGAACCATCAAGAAAACAGAACAAGAACTTGCACGAAGCCCGGACCCGGTACAGTTGATGAGGTCCGACGACCCCATTAATATCATTGTTGTAGCAGATTCGGATTTACTTGCAGACAGATTTTGGCTTCGGAAGCAGCAGTTTTTTGGTCGTGAAGTTGAAGAGGCAATCGCCGGAAACGCCGACTTTGTAGTCAATGCGCTTGGTAATCTTACCGGTAACGATGCGTTGCTGACGCTCCGAAGCAGAAGCGTTTCACAGCGTGGTTTTGAAAGAGTGAGAGAAATTGAGCAACGGGCGGAAAATCACTTGCAAGACCAAGATCGTATTTTGCGAAACACACTCAAGGAAATACAAGATAAAATAACCGGCTTGGAAGGTGCGCATACCATCCAAAATGCAACCGGTAAAGAGACGGCAGTAAAGTTACCATTGACAAAAAATCAACGTGCCGACATTGAAACTCTTAGGCAAGAGATGCGTGCTACGCGAAAGCAACTCCGCACTGTTCAACGCGGCTTACGAGAAGATGTGGAGAGGCTGGAAGCACGGCTACAATTCTTGAACATCGGACTTATTCCAATCATGGTTTCGTGCTTAGCACTAGCGCTTGGTGTAGTGCGCGCGGTTCGTGTTCGCCACAAGAACATAGTTTATTAAGACACAAAGTAGATTTACTGATAAAATCAAGGTTCAACTTAACGGTATCATAAAACCAAGAGAGACAAACCAATGATATTAGAGATACTACCAATAACACTTCGCGGATATCTTTTTGTATCCCAGGTCGGATCGTAATGGAAAGCATTGTGCTTCTTCTCGTACTGGTTGCGTTTATTCTTCTGGGGGCTCCGATTGGCTTTACGCTGATACTGTTGCCTACTGTATATGTATTAATCACCGACGCCGCGCCATTAATTCTCATTCCGGGGCAAATGTTTAGCGCCATAGATTCCGTGCCATTGACGGCAATTCCATTTTTTATGTTGACCGGCGAACTCATGACCAGCGCAACCATAACCGACCGACTGGTGGATCTCAGTCAGCGATTAATTGGACGGATGCGCGGAAGTATGGCGCAAGCGAATGTGCTTGTAAGCATGTTTTTCGCTGGTATGAACGGTTCGGTCGTGGCGGACACGGCAACGGTCGGATCGTTAATGGTCCCGGCAATGAAACGTGCCGGTTACCCGGCTGCATTTTCTGCGGCGATTACGGCGGTGAGTTCCACCATCGGCGGCATTATCCCGCCGAGCATTATGATGATTGTGCTTGCCAATTCGGTCGGTATCTCCGTCGGCGCACTGTTTGCCGGAGGCATCATCCCGGGCATTATGATTGGTGCGTTGCTAATGCTGATCAACTATGTTATTGCACGGAAAAACAATTACGAACGTAGCGAAGAACCATTCAACTTGAGGGAGCTGGGTCGCTCAGGGCGCAGAGCGTCTTTTGCTTTACTCATCCCCATAGTATTGGTCGGGTCGGTGGTCGGCGGTATAGCTGGCGTGGTTGAAGCCGGCGCGCTGACTGCAACCATCGCGCTGGTTGTAGGTCTGTTTATTTATCGTACGATCGACTGGTCTAATTGCAAAGGCGCGTTCGCACGCGCGTTTCGCAACAGTGCCATGGTATTTATTATCATCGCCGCATCCGGACCTTTTAGTTGGCTGTTGACATCGTTGGGTGCAATATCACAGATAGAAGAATGGTTACTGAGTTTTTCTGGAAACCCGATTATTTTTGCATTGGTGCTGGTCATCTTCATCTATCTTCTCGGCATGATAATGGATTCCGCCGTAAATATTATTGTGGTCGGGCCGGTAATCGTTGAGGTCATGGTTAAAGCCGGCTATGCGGATGTTCAGGCCGGTTTGGTTTGTGTTGTTGGGTTTTTGATCGGGTCAGTCACACCGCCGCTCGGCGTCGCCTACTTCACCGGTGCGGCGATTGCAAAAGCGCGTCTTGAAAGAGTCGCGGTGGCAATGCTTCCATACCTTGCCGCCTTATTTATCTTATTATTTTTACTCGTTATCGTTCCGGATTTTACGCTTTGGTTACCGACGGCGATGGGCTTTTTTCGTTGATACGGAAGAATTATAATGACTAAGTTTCTCATCGCCACTGATTTGTGGGTGCGCAAAATTCTCAGCGGATTCTGCATGCTTATGCTGCTTATGATGGTCGTTTTCACCGTGTACACGGTGATTATGCGTTATGTGTTTGAAAACCCGCCAGTGTGGGGTGATTTGATGACGGTGTTAAGCAATATTTGGTTGGTTTTTATTGCGCTTGTCATCACGGTACGAGAGAGAAATCAAATCGCGCTCAATCTAATTTACTCGCGATTGCCTACACCGGCCGGTTTCGCCGTTCAGCAATTATGGACATGCATAACTTGCTTGTTGGGTGTTGTCATCTGTGTTTACGGTTGGGAAGTCGTAGTCAAGATGAGTGGTAAATACTGGGAAATGTGGCATTTCTCATGGGAGGGAGGAAAATTTGTTTTCAAACCAAACTACATGCCCAAAAAATATGCCGTTCTGATTTTGCCAATTATGGGGGCAATGATTAGTATCGCTGCGTTGGTTGCGGCGATTGAGGACACGGTACATTTCAAGCACGGTACATTTAAAGTTGCAGGCGGTATTGAATCGAACGAAGAATAGAATTCCGATTCACTTGGTTTGGTAAAGTCATGACAAACATTCGCCATTTTCATCTTGATGTTCCCGATGCCGCCCTCCACCGCATCCGAACTCGTGTTGCGGAATACCCCTGGCATGAGATGCCCGATGACGGTGGTTGGACTTATGGCACCAACCTCGACTACATGAAAGAATTTTGCGCCTACTGGTTGGAAGAATACGACTGGCGCAAGCATGAATCCCGAATTAATCATTTCCCCCATTACATGGCTGAAGTTGGCGGCATTGACTTGCACTTCATCCATGAAAAAGGAAGCGGTCCTGCGCCGCTACCGCTGATCATCTCTCACGGCTGGCCCGGGTCGGTGGTCGAGTTCCTGGACATCATCGAACCCCTGGCCCATCCGGAACACTTCGGTGGCAGTATCGACGACGCCTTCACTGTCATTGCGCCATCTTTGCCGGGATTTGGTTTCTCCGGCCGCCCGCCACGCCCGGCTGGGCCGCGAAAGATGGCTGACCTTTTCGACAAATTGATGACCGAAGTACTGGGATACGATGGCTACCTCGCCCAGGGCGGAGACTGGGGCGGCGCCATTTCATCCTGGCTCGGGATTGATTACGCGCCCGCCTGCCGCGCAATCCATATCAATATCATGACGATGCGCCATCCCGATGGCCCGAAGGGCGCGGAAGAGGAAGCGTGGGCCGTCCAATTCGAACGCGAACAACTCATGGAGAACGGGTATCGAACCCAACAAGCGACCAAACCGCAAACGTTAAGTTATGCCATGATGGACAGCCCCGTCGGCGTTGCCGCGTGGCTCATCGAAAAGTTCAACTCGTGGTCCGACACCGATGGCGACGACATCGAGAGCGCACATTCCAAGGATGCGTTACTGACCAACATCATGGTCTATTTGGTAACGGGCACCTTCAATACGGCATCCTGGATTTATTACGGCCGGCGCGAGGAAGGCGGACGCGTGTTATCCCCGGAAGGTAAGCGTGTTGAAGTTCCAACGGCCGCCGCGCTGTTCCCGAAAGAGCTCCTGTCCTGGCCGCCTCGCTCCTACGCCGAGCGTGTCTACAACATAAAACGCTGGACCGAAATGCCCCGCGGCGGTCATTTCGCGGCCCTGGAAGAACCGGACCTGCTAATCGAAGACATTCGGGCGTTTGCACGGGGTTTGCGGTAAGCAGCACACGGCGAATCTGGCTCAATGTATAGGATGGCCCTTATCACTGCATTCGGTGCGCCTTTATTGCGAAATTTCCGGATATGGATTCCGCGGACGGTGCGTCGTAAACCTCTTGAAAGTAAAATAGCGAAAGAGGATTTAGCCCAAACCTCCGGACAATGAGGTAATCTGATTCGGTAATGCCGCGTGCGTGAAGAAGGCTTTGGAGTTATATAGTATTTTCAATGCCGTAAATGATGTCTAATAGCCGTTGGGGGCATGTCTCATTAGTGGCGCAGTTAACGCGATAAGTAGACCGCCTGGAGAGTCTAGCCTTCGGGGGGGCGGTTACCACGGTATGGTTCATGACTGGGGTGAAGCCGTAACAAGGTAGCCTTAGGTGAACCTGGGGCTGGATCACCTCCTATACCTAATAGAGATTCTCCGGGTTGGAGCGTTCACACAATTTGCTTGGTTTGTTTACAGAAAACGCCAGCGCCCCCGTGATTTGCCGGTGTTTTTTATTTAAGTCGGAGATGGTGGAAGCGATTATGAATAGTGTTTCCCGGGGGTGGAATTGAGGTCCATAACATAAAACGATTTGACCACTTGAAATACTAGTATGAGCCCTTACATGAAAATTCCCCGGACAATTTGCCCTAATTTCAATAGAGGTACAGTTAAAGTAGCACCTTACAAAACAGAGCTTCATCATGGCAACGCCTATTGGATGGCGCGCCTGTCGCAAACGGTTTACACCAATGAAGACGAGTCAGATAAACCGGATGAAGAGAAAATTTTGAATGACCTTAGATCTAAGGACAAAGGTTTTAAGTCTATCAAAAGCGCGAACAAAAGTAGCGCACAAGCCATGTTGGTTGAACACAATGACTATCTGTGTATGGCTTTTCGTGGCACCGATGAGGTCGCTGACTGGATTGATAATCTCAATGCATTCCCGCAAGAAGGATTGTTCGGCAAATTCCATCGCGGTTTTTGGGGATCCGTTGAAGATGTTTGGACAATTATCAACGGTACCTATAAGCGATTGAATGCCGAGAAGCAGCGCCCACTGTTTATTACAGGGCACAGTCTTGGTGGCGCAATGGCGACTGTGGCGGCATCGCGGTTTATTGATAAAGACCTACCGTTCGTTTCAGTTTACACTTTCGGTCAGCCGCGTAGTATGACCCGTGAAACTGCACGAATTTTTAATTCGGAAGCAGGCAGTCGTTGTTACCGGTTCCAAAATAACGAGGATTTGGTTACGCGGGTTCCGGCGCGACTGATGGGGTATAGCCATGTGGGGAAATGTCTTTATATCGACGAAGACAAAAAGATACACCGTGACCCTGGTTTTTGGTTCAAGTTTGTGGATTTGGTGCAGAGGGCGGTAGACGTTGTCGCAACCGAAAAATCCTTTGAAGGTATCAAAGATCACAATATCGCCGCCTATTTGGAAGCTATCGAAGAATGGGATGTTGATGACTGAAATGTGCGATAAACCTAGGCACTTTCAAAGCGCGGGGTTTGTAAAGTAGTACAACAAACCCCGCTTATGACTTACTAACGTCGGCGACACTCGCCGGCGTTTTTAATGTATACTCCGCTTCCATTTTTCATCCGCTATTCACTCAACATTTTCCTTGCTAAACACCATGCCCAAAACCTGCAACTCTTGCCCTTGTTTGCCGACGCGACTGAATGTGAAAAATGGCTTTTACTCAAAGTGACGCACGAGTATCGGTGAAAGCGGGTCCGTATACTTTCGAGGGATCGCTGGAAGAAACCACAGCGCCGGTGACCTGCCGATTATTTCGTTCTTTGCTACCTTATTCGGGCAAAATGATTCAGGCGCGTTGGAGTGGGTTTGCGGCTTGGATTCCGTCGCCGCTTGGCGAGGATGTGGAGTTGCCGGTTTTGCCTGCGGAGAACGCGACTATGGTGCCGTTGCCGGGGCAGGTTTTGTTTTATCCCGGCGGGGTTAGCGAGGTGGAAATTCTCTTTCCGTATGGGCCCACGGTTTTTGCTTCGGTTGCGGGGGCACTTGCCGGCAATCACTTTCTGACGTTGACCGACGGACTCGAAAACCTCGACGCGCTGGGGAAACGGGTGCAGTGGGAAGGTGCGCAGGATGTGTCTTTTCGGATGATATAACGCCGCCGCCGAAAAAGCCGCCGCCCAGCCGCTTATGACTTTCCGTTTCCCGTTAAAAAAATGTAGACACGCCGGGATATGGCGTATAATCTCCGGTCCCGGGTCTGTAGCTCAGTTGGTTAGAGCGCACCCCTGATAAGGGTGAGGTCGGAAGTTCAAATCTTCCCAGACCCACCATTGACTCGCCATACACCGGTTCCGGCAATCCGGGGATGACAATATTGCCGTCACCGCCCATAAACTAACTCCGGCAGAAACAACGAAATTTGTGGCACGAAGGTGACCAGCAGTAGCAGGCATAGCATGATGATGATGAAGGGCACGACGCCGCGTGCGACCGTTTCAATCCGGGTGTTGGTGATTGACGAGAGGACGTAGAGGTTGAGGCCGATAGGCGGGGTGAGTAGCGCGAGTTCCATATTGACGGTGACCACCACGGCGTAATGGACCGGGCTGATGCCGAGAGGTTCGAGTAGTGGCAGTACCACCGGGACGGTGATCAGGATGACCGCCAGCGTTTCCAAAAACATGCCGAGCAGTAGCATCAGCACATTCACCAGCAACAGAAACTGCCACGCCGACAGGTTGTGCGCGCGCGCAAACTCGACCAGTTGGTCGGCGATGCCGGCGCTGGTAATCCAGTGCCCGAACGCGAGTGCGCCGATGATGATGAAAAAAATCACCGCGGTGATTTTCACCGACTGCGCCATGATGCCGGAAATATCGGCCAGGCGACACCCCTTGTAGCAGAGTAGCGAAATCACGATGGCGGAAAACGCCGCCAAGCCCGCCGCTTCGGTTACCGTGACGATGCCGCTGTAGATGCCGCCGAGCACGATCACCGGCAGTAGCATGGCCGGTAGCGCACGCAGGTTGACGCGGATGAATTCGCCGCGCACCAGCGGCTTGCCGCGCGGGTAGTTGTGGCGCTTGGCGAAAACCAGTATCCACAGCGCGAATAGCGACGCCTGCAACAACCCCGGTATGACCCCGGCGAGAAACAGGCGCGGCACCGACTCCTCGGCGATTACCGCATACACGATCATCGCCAGCGATGGCGGGATGAGGATGCCGAGCGTGCCCGAAGCGCCGACCACGCCGAGGGCAAAATGCGTGTCGTATTTTTTCTCCAGCATGGCCGGCACCAGCAGCGTGCCCATCGCCATCGCGGTCGCCACCGATGATCCGGAGATGGCGGCGAACACTGTGGTGGCGAGCAGGCAGACCAGCGCCAGCCCGCCGCGCAACCCGCCGACCCAGGAATAGGCGCAGTCCACCAACGCCTTGGCGATGCCGCCGCGCTGCATGAAGGTCGCGGCCATCACGAAAAAGGGGATGGCGATGAGTGTTTGCGACTTGAGGTGGTCGAGGAACAACTGGGCGAAGCCGATCAACGGTGTGCCTTGCGACCAGAACAGGATTAACGACAGCACGCCGAGCACGAGAAATATCGGCAAGCCGGCGATCAGTAGCGCGAAGAATAGCGACAGGGCCGATAGCGGCGACATCGTCAGTGTTTTCTCAGCAGGGTCGCTGGGTGGTCATCGCTGCGCGGTGAAGTCGCCGTCGGCGAGTAGGCGCGCGTCAAAATGAAACACGAAGCGATACAGGCGAAGCAGATAGCGCGCCGCCATCAGCGCGAAGGCGAGCGGTAGCGCGAGGTAGAAAATCCACTGCGGGAACAGTAGCGAACTGTCCGAGCGCGTGTCCAGCGCTTGGGCGAAAGCGACGACGTCCCAGCCGAGTTTAGCGATGAGGGCGCAGTAGAGTAGCCCAACCAGCAGGTTGGCGAACTCGACGAGCGCGTGCAGGCGACGTGGTAACTTGCGCACCAGCAAATCGGCGCGAATGTGTCGCCCGCTCATCACCAACGGACTGCCGGCGATGAGGATGGCGGTCACCATAAGATAGATGATGACCTCGGCGCCCCAGTCGGGCAGGATGGACGGAATGAAGTAGCGCGCCAGCACCTCGAAGCAGACCAGGGCGAGCGCGCCGATCGAGCACACGCCAATCGCCCAATCCTCGACCTCACCCCAGATCCGTTCCGCCGTGCTCATAGTGAATGCCCCAGTCGGCGGTTTGCCTGCCACCGCACGCATAAATGACCGCCGCAACTACTGGCGCTGGCAGTGAAGGCGGCGGTGGCGCCAATCGGTGGGTTGACTCAATGGCCGAGCACGCGCATCGCCTTGGCCACCAGCGCCGGATCGACGCGCAACTTCTCGGCCAGCGCGTCCTGGTCACGCATCAATTTTCCCCGCATGGTCGCCAGATCTTCCGGCGTGCCGACCACCCGCTCGATGCCGTTGGCGGCGCTTTCCACGACCGCCGAGCGCTGCCGCTCAGCCGCCAACTCGCGCGCCGCATCGACATTTGCTTCCCAAGCGTCGGTGATGATGCGTTGAATGTCCGCCGGCAGTTTGTTCCACGCCTTGGCACTTATCATCGGCACATACTGATAGAACGCTTGATAATCGTCGTAGGCGTATTGGATGCCAGAGTCCCAAAACTTGGAGGCGCGCACCGATTCGTGCGTGGACAGCATGCCGTCCACGGTGCCGCGTTGAAGCGCCTGCGCAAGGTCGGCAAAGGGAATCGAGACGGCCGCCGCGCCGAATGCTTTGAAGCGCGCCAGATTGACCGCCCCGCCCGGCGCGCGCATTTTGAGCCCGGCCAGGTCGTCGTGGGTGGTGACGCGTTTGTCGATGAAGAACATCGAGCCGAAGCCCAGATCGAGCCAGCGTCCGAGTACTTTCACGCCCAGCTTTTCCTCCAGTTGCCGGTTCAATTCCCGCCCGACTTCACCGTCCCACACCATATACTGCTCGGCGCGTGTCTTGCCGTAGAACATCGGTAGCCCGGTGATGCTGAAATCCGGCACCACGCTGCTGAGATACCAGTTGCCGGTCACGCTCATATCCAGCGCATTCTGCGCCAGCGCGGTTGGCTCGTCCTTGCCTTTGTATTTCGCCGAGCCGTGGAAGACTTTGATGGCGAGGCGGTTGTCGGTTGCCGCCTCGATCTGTTTCGCTAGGTTCACCACGGTGGTGTTGCGAATATGAGTCGGTGCCGTCTCCAGCGAAATCTCGATCTCGTATTGCGCGGCTACCGCACTAAACGGAAGCCACCCGGCGGCAAGACCGGCGATGGCAGTTTGTTTCAGAAAGCTTCTGCGGTTGGTTTTGTGCGTTTCGTTTTGTTTATGGTGGGTATCCATCGTTCCCTCCTCGGGCAACAGGGTCAGAAAGTAAAATGGCTGTGGCGACGCATCCGCCACCATTCAAGTGCCAATTATATACAATACTATCCGGGACGGTTGGAGGAAACAAGGCCCGGTGGCGGCTGAAAAACTCGCCAAATTTCGCAAAAAAACATCGACACGGCGAGTGAGTGGTGCCTATAATCAGCCACCCATGCCACGGCATGGGTGGCGCGGTTTTGGGGGCCATAGCTCAGCTGGGAGAGCGCCTGCCTTGCACGCAGGAGGTCGGCGGTTCGATCCCGCCTGGCTCCACCAAATTTCATGATTACTCAAATTGACACTTTTTGCGTCGCCATTTTGGGCGACTGGTTTAACAGTTTCGGCTATTAAATCAAAAGGTTTGCTCGATCCCTTGAATTTAACTGTGATGCGTAATGTCCGAACGGTATTGTGGAGCATTAAATCAAGACTCCACCGTCGTCAAGCCCAATGAAGCGTGGGTGTTGGACATCGCCTACGTCCGCGCAGGTGCTTGGTACATGAACCTCGCCATGGTGATAGATTTAGGGTGTGTTGCGCGGGTGGCTACAGTGAGGTTGATACAGTCGGTGCAACGAATCGTGATGCGACACGATTAGAATTGTTCACCGGGGAAATACGCGGCCTTCAAACAGCTTTCGTGCGGTACGTAGAATCGCGGCCCGCCGCACAGTTAGTTGCTCTTCCGCAACTGATACGTCCATCATGACGCTGGTCTCGCCGGTCGGGTGCTCAATAGAAATCAACCGCTCACCTTGCGCGGTCTGATTGGTGTGTTCGATCTGAGTAGCCGCTGGCGTGTCGGGTAGCATGCATGCGGTGGCTACGCTGACCGCACCAAGTACCCCAATGGATGCGTGGCAACGATGCGGGATGAAGGTTCGCGTAGCAATGGTGCCGCCGTTTCGAGATGGTGCTACCATGGTCATTTTTGGCACCGACATCTCCCGTACATCGCCGAGTCCCATGCGGTGTCCAGCTTGCAAACGAAGTGTTTCGAGTTTTGCTTTAAGCGCATCATCCACATCCAGTGTCGTCCGGGATTCATCGCCACGGACACCAAGGTCACACGCTCGCATGACAACCACTGGCATGCCGTTGTCTATGCACGTAACTTGAATGCCGTCAATGCGGTCAATTGCGTTACCGGTGGGGAGCAGGGAGCCGCAAGTTGAGCCGGTCGCCTCGGGAAAATTCAAAAGCACCGGCGCCGCGGTCCCGGGTACACCGTCAATCCACGCATCGCCGTTATAAATCACCATGCCATCCGGCGTCTCAATCGTCACAATCGCAACTTGATTGCTGTTGACCATATATATGCCGAGTTCGGTTTGACCCGGGACGGCTTTTGCCAATCCTTTCTCTATCGCAAATTGTGCTACTCCAGCCAGAATATTGCCGCAGTTTTGCTTGTCGGTGACCATCGGGCGGTCAACAAACACTTGCAGAAAAAGATAATCTAAATTTACGCCAGGCCGGGCAGACCGTGACACCACGGCGACTTTACTGGTCAGCGGGTCAGCCCCACCGATGCCATCAATTTGGCGCGGGTTCGGGGACCCCATTACGGACATTAACAGCGCATCTCGCATGCGTTCATCCTGTGGTAAATCATCCTTTACGAAATAAGCACCCTTTGAGGTACCGCCACGCATCCAGGTACATGGAATGCCGATGGTCATCGTGCCTTTTTTAGGTCGGTTGTCGGATTCACTACCAAGTCAGCCGGGGTGTCGACATAAACCAATCCGGCAGCTTCCAGACGCGGACGCATGTCGTAGATATCCAGGCCCAGCACACCGTCCGCCAGCTGCTGGCGTTTGGCTACCTCGTTCGCCGTCCGTTCCTGGGCACGGGTGAATACGTCAGCCGCAGTATAGCTTGACACTACCACCACTCCATCGTCATCCGCCACCACGATGTCTCCGGGGTTGATACTTTGTCCAGCGCAAACCACGGGGATGTTGACGCTACCCGGGGTGTTTTTTACCGTACCTCTGGCTGAAATCGCCCGCGCCCAAACCGGAAAAGCCATCGCTTGTAAATCGGCGACATCCCGCACACCGGTGTCGGTTACCAGTCCCCGTACTCCATGCGCTTTTGCGGAGGTGGCTAGCAAATCGCCAAACATGCCGTCGGTATTTTCCGCAGTGCAGGCGACCAGTAATACATCTCCGGCTTGGCAGCACTCGATGGCGACGTGGATCATCCAGTTATCACCAGGCTGGGTGAGCACGGTGACTGCAGTACCAGCAACCCTTGCCCCCGGATAGATCGGCCGCAGGTACGGTAGCATAAGGCCACTTCGGCCTTGTGCTTCATGTACCGTTGCAACCCCGAATGCACCCAATTGATCGACCAGGTCCAGCGGGGCACGCGTGATGTTTCGTACGACAGTTGGTTTCATCGGAGTATCGCGACAGTGACGGATGTTGTTCGGATGATACCGGCTTTCAAGTTTCTTTGTGGTACACCATTCGCCCCGGGGCCTGGGTAATCGACATGACCTCGACACGGTTCAAGTTGACGTGTGGCGGCTGATTCAAAATCCACAACACGATATTGGCGATGTCGATTGGCTCCAACGCCTGAAAACCTTGTCTGAGTTTATCGGCAGCCTGTTGGTCGCCATGGTGACGCACCAGTGAGAACTCGGTATCGCCCCCAACCATGCCAGGTTCTATGTTGCTGACTCGGACCGCAGTACCAAGCAAGTCGGCCTTTAGGTTGCGGGTGAGTTCCGCAACGAAAGCTTTGGACGCCGCATAAATATGTCCGCCAGGGTAAGGGTAATTGCCGGCCACGGATCCCAAATTGACGATATGGCCAAGGTTGCGCTCAACCATTTTCGGCAACAGAAAATTAACCAAAAACGCGATGGCTTTACAGTTGGTATCTATCATCACCCGCCAGTCATCCCATTCTGCCGATTGTGCATTGCCAACCCCAAGGGCAAGACCGGCATTATTTACCAACACATCAATCCGCGAGAACTCATCGGGCAAAGTATTGAGGCAGACTCTAAGCGCATCGAGATCGGTCACATCGCAATTTAAGATATGGCTTTGCGTATCGACACCCAGTTGCGCTTGGATCTCTCGCAGGCGGTCTAACCGACGTGCCAACAGGATTACTTGTAATCCGACCCCGGCGGCAGCTTTCGCGATTGCGCTACCGATGCCAGATGATGCCCCGGTAATCAGTATGGTTTTATAGTACATCTTAAGTTTGACTCTCGATTGGTAGTCCCACATAATTTTCAGCGACCGTAGTTTGCATCGCCACGGAGTCAGTCAGGTAATCTATTTCCGCCTGGCGGAGCCTTCGGGAAAATGGATCATCATCGGGAAAGTTGTGCAACAATGATGTCATCCACCATGAAAACCGCTCCGCTTTCCATACACGTTCGAGACACTGCTTGGAGTATTGTTCCAGCAATGTATCATCCGTTGCATGATACCGGGCCACCAGCGCTTGTGCCAGCAGGTAGACATCCGAGACCGCGAGATTCAAGCCCTTGGCACCAGTGGGCGGGACGATGTGAGCAGCATCGCCGGCCAGAAACAGGTGCTTATAACGCATGGGTTCGACGACATAACTTCGAAGTGGCGCAACGCTTTTTTCGATGACAGAGCCGGTTACCAGCGTATCCGCAAGAGACTCGGGTAACCGGGCACGTAACTCAGACCAGAATCGCCCATCCGACCACGTGTCTACGCCTTCATCCGGCGACCATTGGATGTAGTAGCGGCTCCGTATCTTGGAGCGTTGACTACAAAGCACGAATCCGAGTGGGTGACAAACATACAACAACTCTGCGGAAACCGGCGGCGTATCCGACAGTATCCCCAGCCAGCCGAACGGGTACACTCGTTCATGTTCACGTAAAACCGACTCCGGAATGGCGTGGCGACTGATTCCATGAAACCCATCGCATCCGGCGATATAGTCACACCGCAATTCAAAATCCCGGCCATCTTTTCGGTAGTGTAGCGATGGTTTATCTGATTCAAGTCCATGGATGCGCGCATCCTTGGCTTGGTAAATCGGTGAATGGTCGTCATCGGTCAGTGCATCTATTAAGTCTTTGGTAATTTCGGTTTGACCGTACACCGTGACCGACTTCCCGGTCAGACGGTTGAGATCAACTCTGGTAATCCGGCCGTCATAGCAAATCCCAAAGCCGTCGTGCACCAGCCCCTTCACATCCAAGCGTGATCCGACCCGTGCTTCATGCAGGATGTTGACTGTACCCTGCTCAAGTACACCAGCACGGATGCGCCCAAGTACGTACTCTTTGCTTTGACGTTCCAGCACCACATTGCCGATACCCGCAAGATGCAGTAATCGCGACAGCAGTAGCCCGGCGGGACCGGCACCGACAATGCCGACGTTGGTAGACGTTTTCATGGCGACAACCCGCCGGGTAGCAACAGCACGAGACCGGGAACCAGCAGTAATAATACGATACGAACTACCTCAATGCCGATAAACGGCACTACGCCACGAAAGGTCTCGGACATGGGGACGTCGTGTGCCAACATGTTGATGATGAACACGTTCAACCCGATCGGTGGTGTGATCAGTCCAAGTTCTATCACGACTAGGGCGAGAATGCCAAACCATAGTTTCAGGTGATCGATATCCATACCATAAGCTGCGGTGTCAGTACTCACGTAATCGCCGCCGTTCAAATCCACCAGTGCCGGCCAGAAAAATGGCACCATCACGAGGATCATCGCCAGCGAATCCATAAAACATCCCAATACGATAAAAATCAGCAGCATGAAAATGAGTAAAAACCACGGGTCAAGTCCGCTGGCACCAGCCCAGGCGGCGAGGGCGGCGGGCAGTCCTGAGCGGGTAAAGAATGTCTTCAAGACCTCAGCGCCGAATATAATGAAGTAGATCATGCCGGCAGTTACCGCGGTTTCCAGTAACGAAGACTTGATGCCCTGAAGATTCAACCCGCCGCCATGCCTCCCTCGCAGAAAAAAGCCGTAGCACATCACCAGAAAAACCCCGACTGCCGCCGCCGGTGTGGGGGTGAATAATCCGAGCCCCAGGCCGAGTATGATGGACCCGAATATCAACACAACCGGTATCATGCGCTGTAGCGCAACGCGTCTCTCGGCGGAGGAAAACGTTTCAACGCCTGGTGCTACCGCCGGGTTTAGGCGTACCGACAACATGATCACCAACAAAAAGAACGCCACTGCAATGAGCCCGGGGACCACCGCCGCCTGAAACATGCGAATGATCGATGCTTCAACGATGATTGCGTAAATCACCAACGCCACCGAGGGAGGAATGAGTATGCCGAGGGTGCCACCGGCGGCCAGCGTGCCGGTGCTCAAGCGGCCGGCGTAGCGCAAGCGTTTCAGTTCCGGTAACGCGACTCGCCCCATGGTTGATGCGGTCGCCAGCGAGGAACCGCATACTGCACCGAACCCTGCACAGGCACCGACCGCTGCCATGGCAACGCCGCCCCGAAAACGTCCCAATACTGCGTTCATGCCATGAAATAGATCGCGACTGAGATTGGCACGGCTGGCCAAATAACCCATCAGAATGAACAGCGGTACCACGGACAGCTCGTAGTTCGCCATGTTGCTCCACAGCAAAGATTTGAATTGCTTCATATACGGCTCAAAACGCAGGTAAGGTACCACTAAACTCAGCGCATAATTTCCGCCAATACCCACCACGATCATGGCAAGGCCGACCGGAATTCGAAAAATCAGCAAACCGAACATCAATGCCAGGCCTGCAACGCCAATCAATTCCCGCTCACCCACGTTTCGGCTCCGTGTCTTGGCCCAACCCAATCTGCGTCAGCGCAACGACGGCCCAGAGAATTAGGGAAATAATGCCGGGTGCGTAAAATGGCCATTCAGGCCAATCCAGCACCGGGGACATCACATGGTCGGACCGTGATTCCCCTAGCCCTGCCAGCATGTAGCGGGCGAGGCCAACGGCGATAGTAGCAGTAATCAATAACCACAGAATATCCAAGGCTTTTTGCAGGCGCGGGGGAAAGTAACGAACCAGCAAATCAACTTTGACGTGGCCACGCCGGAGCTGGCAGTAAGGGAAAAACATCAGTGCGGCGGCACTAACTCCTAAGCGCACAAAATCTTCATAACCGGACAGACCGGGCACGTGAAAATCAAACAGTCGGGCGATACGGTCGAGGGTAAATGCACCAACGTTGACCGTGGTGACCAGAACGATGGTCAGTAGCAATACGCCGCCCAGTAACGCCCAGACAGTGATTGTGGATTCCAGCAACTTGCGCAAAGGAAACCTCTTAGATGGTGCGGGGCGGATTTGGAAAGTTCAAGCTAACCCGCCACAGCACTGTATCGACTAGCGAGATGCTCGAATGACCGATGCCTTGGTGGATTCGATTAAGGTCGTGGCGTCAATGCCTCTGTCTGTCGCTTCAGTCGCCCAACGCTCCTCAATGCCTTGACTCAATGCATCAAACTTCGCCTTGGCGGCGGCGGTAAGCCCAATGATTTCACCGCCAGAATCGATCTGCATTTTCTTGCCGGGTGTTTCCATTTCGTCCCATAGTTCTCCCACCTGACCGGCGATGGCGGCGCCCGAATGTTTGTCGATAATCAACCTCAGGTCATCCGGCAGTTGGTTGTAACGCGCCTTGTTCATCATGAACATGAATACCGACGTACCAAAACGGGATCCGTCTGCACCGAGGATTGAATACTCGGTGAGTTCTTGGAGTTTGATTGCCGGTACAATTTCAAATGGTACCAGCACCCCGTCAATGTTGTTTTTTGACAATGCTTGTGGCACTGCCGGCACCGGCATACCCACTGGCTCCGCTCCCCAACTCTCGATCATCCAACCGCCAGTACGCGTTGGGGTTCTGATTTTCAGCCCTTTGAGGTCATCCACCGAGGTAACCCGTTTGTTACGCATGTGCAGTAAATTACCGGCATGTGCATGCACCAGCAACGGGTGCACATCCGTAAAATCCTCGGTGAGCAACGAAAAGTTTTCCTGAATCGCGGCGGTGGTCGCCGCTGCGCTACCGGTATGCACCGACGGCAGTTCAAATACTTCGGTGCGTGGGAAAACCCCAGGCGTATAACCACCCAACGTCCAGACAATATCCGCCACCCCGTCACGTACCTGGCCGTACAGCTCAGGCGGTTTCCCGCCCAGGGACATGGCAGGGAATATCTCGAACTTTATTCGCCCGTTGGACGCTTGCTCGATTTGCCTAGTCCAAGGTTCGATAAACCGTGCATGGGGCGGCGCCTTGGAGCTCAGAAAGTGGTGAACAGTCAGCGTCACATTGTCCGCATGCACCTGGGTGAACCCGAGGCAAGCCGTAACCACGGTGTACATCATTTTTTTAATCGACATCGTATTTCCTCATGTGTTGGATTGAAGAGGTAAGGTAAAACATACAAATTTCACTCGGCCAAGCGGAATTTTTCCACATGGCAGGCGCGTTCAGTAGCCATCCTCGTGCGGCAGTTGTTGTTCCAGATGGTGTAACACTTGATAGCATGGCAATACGCTGGCAACGCTCGCATTCGGTTCGCGCCCATCCCTGATTGCGGCAAAAAACTCTCGATCCTGCAGCTCAATGCCGTTTAGTGATACATCCACGTTACTTACGTCAATAGCCTCTTCCTTACCGGTGACCAACTCGTCGTAACGGGCGATGTAAGTCCCGGAGTCGCCGATATAGCGAAAGAACGTACCCAGCGGGCCGTCGTTATTGAACGACATCGACAACGTGCAGATTGCCCCGTTCGTTGCTTTCAGTTGAATGCCCATATCCATTGCAATACCGAGCTCGGGGTGGATCGGCCCCTGGATGACACTGGCCTGGGTTACCTGGTTGCCGCATTGGTACTGAAATAAATCGACGGTATGGGCGGCGTGATGCCACAGCAGATGATCTGTCCATGAACGTGGTTCACCCAACGCATTGATGTTCGTGCGACGAAAAAAATAAGTCTGCGCATCCAAATGCTGGAGGGTGAATTCGCCGGATGTAATTTTATGACGTATCCACTGGTGACTCGGATTAAACCGCCTGGTGTGGCCGCACATCGCAACCAGTCCGGTTTCCCGTTGCAGGCTGGCCACGTTTTCGGCATCGAACAGTCGGTCAGCCAGTGGGATTTCTACCTCGACATGTTTACCCGCTCTGAGGCATTGAGTGGCCTGGGCGGCGTGCAACGGAGTTGGTGTACACAGGACCACGGCATCTACTTCCGCCAGTGCCAGGCTCTCGGCAAGATCGGTGGCGGCGTGGTCAATGCCATATTCTTTTGCCACGGTTGCGGCCCTGCCAGGGGTGGGGTCAACCAGTGATATGACTTCCACACCGGCGATATTTTTAATGCCGTCAAGATGTTTCAGACCAAACGCACCGGCACCGGCCAGCGATACTCGAATTGTATTATTCATTGTTTATTCTCCAAAATTAAATGACCGACGGCAGTGTTTGATGTCGGCACATGATAGAAGCGATGCTTGAGCGTTGGTTTGGGGCCACCATCCACATCGTTCATCGCTCCTCGTGCAATCAACCACATAACTAACTCAATGCCTTCGCTACCCGCCTCACGGACGTACTCGATATGCGGCATGTCGGCAAGTTCGCCCGGTGTGTCTACCAGCCGGTCCAGAAATGCTTGGTCAAATTCTTTATTGATCAGCCCGGCGCGACGTCCCTGTAACTGATGACTCATCCCGCCGGTCCCCCAAATCTGGACTTTCAGTGGGGCGTCAAACGACTCAATGGCACACCGAATGGCTTGCCCGAGTTGAAAACAACGTTGCCCCGAGGGTATTGGATACTGTAGTACATTGACCACCAACGGGATGACCGGGCACGGCCAGGTTTTGGGTTGGCCAAACATCAAAGACAGCGGGACGGTCAGGCCGTGGTCGACATCCAATCGGTTCACCAGCGTGAGGTCAAAATCGGACTGAATCACATGCTGGGCGATATGTGCTGCTAACTCCGGGTGTCCGACCACTTTCGGCACCGACCTTGCACCCCAACCTTCATCGGCGATGGCAAACGCTTCACCGGTGCCGAGTGCGAATGTGGGTATCAATTCCAAACTGAAAGTCGTAGCGTGGTCATTGTAGACAAGGAACACCACATCGGGCGTATTTTCCAACATCCATTGACGGGAATAACAGTAGCCGTCAAACAGCGGTTGCCAGTAGGGTTCGGCGGTTTTTCCTTGATCCATGGCAACGCCGATGGCCGGCACATGCGAGGTATAAACACTGGCGGTGATGCTCGCCATTACGCATCCTCCCATTCATGCGAATAGCGATTCCCATCGGGCGAACGTCCGCCAGCCAGCATCATGTCGCGGTATTCCTGTTCGCTCATACCGGTCATGCTCCCGACCATCTGTTGCCAAGTGCGACCATCGGTGGCGGCAATTTTACCGAGGAAATAGACGTTGCCGCCAAGTTCAATACAGCAGTTAAAATCTCGCGCCATGACCGCCTGTTTCTGTGCCTCATTCATCGGCCATTGGTCCAGATAAGCCCGTTCATCGGTTTTGAACGTTTCCCGGTTGGCCGGTTTCATCAGCGACATGCAAAATTGATTGAGCCAGTAGCCTAGGCGTGCCTGTTCGGTGTCGAACACCGTGGTACCTGGGACATCAGTATAGGGTTTGTCGAGTGCCATTAGTTTTTTCCGCCGCATCTTCCGGCCAGTATAACCGCATGGGATTATCCACCAATAACTTCCGCTGTAACTCGCCCGTGACGGCAATGTTTGGTATTAAATCTACCAACAGTCCGTCATCCGGCATGTGATGTTTGAGATTTGGATGTGGCCAGTCGGTACCCCACAGCACCCGATCCGGAAAGGTTTCGACTACGTGCCTAGCAAACGGTTGTACGTCCCGATACGCGTTACGCTCACCATGCAACGCCGGTGGCCCGGTGATTGATAATCGTTCGGGGCAACTGACCTTACTCCAGACGTGGTCGTTGTCGGTCATAAATCGAATGAAATCCTCAAACTCTACTCCTCGCACGGGTTTCCCCACATCCGGCCAGCCCATGTGGTCAACCACCACCGTGGTTGGCAGGGTCGAGAAAAAACCCTGCAGTTGCGGCAGACTCCGGGCCTCGAAGTAAACCACGACATGCCAACCGAGTGGAGCAATGCGTTCGGCGATTGCCTGTAGCGTAGCATGAGGTGCAACCTCAACCAGTCGTTTAACAAAGTTGAAACGCACAGCCCGAATACCGGCCGCATGCAACACATCCAGCTCGTCGTCACGTGTATCAGGCGAAATTGTTGCTACACCCCGGGCTTTGCCATGCGTTGCGATGCAAGCATCCATCAAAGCGCGATTGTCAGTCCCATGGCATGTCGCCTGGACGATGACATTGCGTGCAAAGCCGAGCTGGTCACGCAAGGCGAAGAGTTGGTCTTTGGAAGCATCGCATGGTGTGTACTTGCGCTCATCGGCAAACGGAAACATATCGCCGGGACCGAACACATGGCAGTGTGCATCAACGCTCCCTGGCGGCGGAATGAAAGTCGGTCGGCTCGGACTGGCACACCAATCCAACCACCCCGGTGTTTTTATATATCTCATCGTAGTTCCGCTTAAATCCATTTAGCAAGGCCGGGATATACCCGTCGCGCATTGCCTTCAAATATCTGATGGCGTTCTTCATTACTCAGGTCAGCGGCTTCAATGTATCGCTTGGTGTCATCAAAATAGTGTCCGGTCTCAGGGTCAATATCGCGCACCGCACCGATCATCTCCGACGCAAACAGCACGTTATCGATAGGTATCACAGCGGTCAAAAGGTCAATGCCCGGCTGGTGGTAGACGCAGGTGTCAAAGAAAATATTGTGGAGCAGATGCTTCTTCAGCGTGGGTTTTTGAAACGCCTGCGCGAGCCCCCTGAAACGCCCCCAGTGGTATGGGGCGGCACCGCCACCGTGAGGTATGATGAACCGCAACGTCGGAAAATCGTCAAATAAGTTGCCGGCTAGGCACTGCATAAACGCCGTGGTATCGGCGTTCAGATAGTGTGCTCCCGTGGTGTGAAAATTCGGATTGCAACTGGTCGATACATGAATCATCGCGGGAATCTCGTATTCCACCAGTTTTTCATAAAGCGGATACCAATGCCGGTCGGTCAGGGGCGGACTGTTCCAGTGCCCTCCCGATGGGTCCGGATTGAGATTGATGGTCACGAAACCGTATTGGTTGATGCACTTATCCAATTCCGGCAGACAGGTCGCAAGGTCCACGCCTGGTGACTGCGGCAACATTGCCCCCCCGATAAACCGCCCTGGATAGAGCCGCGTAACTCGGTGGATGAGTTCGTTGCAGACCGACGCCCAGGTTGACGATACCTGAAAATCGCCGATATGATGCGACATAAAACTTGCACGCGGACTGAAAATCTGCACATCAATGCCACGCTCAAGCATCTTGGCTAATTGATTGGCTTCAATGGATTCCCGAACTTCATCATCGCTGATGACGAGTTCGGAGACCTTAGGTCTTCGCTTAGGATTATCAATTGCTTCAATCTGACGTCGGCGCCAGGCCTCCAAGGCAACCGGGGCGGTGGTGTAATGGCCGTGTACGTCAATAATCATGGTTCCGTGGAGGTTGGTTATGGTGTGATGTAGCGATTCAGGGAATGCTTGGGCACATGTGGGCGATGGGTGCCCGTTTATTTCAGGAATTATAGTGACAACAAACTCGCACCAATATGAAATGTTGTGACTATCAGGTATATCATTTGGGTATATCTGACGATATGCTACCGCCAGTAGGTATGGCATACCGTTCGTGCGTGGTGTACCGACCCGATTTAGGTATGAATCTGAAGCAACTCCATTATTTCGTTCGCATCGCTGAGCTCGGTTCTATTTCAAGGGCCGCGGTTGATCTTCATATCGCCCAGCCAGCGCTTAGTCGCCAGATCCGCCGGCTGGAAATTGAATTGCAGCAAACCCTACTCATTCGCACTGGCCGAGGCGTGCGGGTGACCGATGCGGGTAAGGTACTGGCCGAGCATGGCCGGGGTATTTTGCATCAGGTCGAGCGCGCTCGAGCTGACCTGTCGCGGGTTAAAGCGGGGCTGGTTGGACGAGTTGCGCTGGGTCTGCCCCCGGGGCTTGCCAATACTCTGACTGCGCCGCTGGTACGGGCATTTTATGAATCGTCACCGGATGCCACGCTCTCCATCAGCGAAGGTTTGTCGATCCTGGTGCAAGGGTCGCTCATCCTGGGCGATCTGGATGTGGTATTGCTTTACAACGCCGTGCCTTCACCGGACATTGAATTAACGCCGTTACTGGATCAGAATCTTTACCATGTGTCAGCGCGGGCGGGCAAAGCGAACGCTAAATCTACCCCGCTTGCACAGCTCGCAGAAAAGCGTCTCGTGATTCCTCGAAGGCCGAATGCTATTCGCATGCAACTGGAGACACAACTGGCCACGATCGGATGCCGACCCAGGATTGCCCTAGAGGTGGACACCATTCCCGGCTTACTTGACTTGGTTGCAGAAGGCATTGGCGATGCGGTGTTGCCAAAAATCAGCATTGACGCCTTTGGCCGTAATGTTGATTTTTGTCTTGCGCCCGTGGTGGCCCCGAAATTGACGGTGAAATTATACTCTGCGGTCAGTGCCCGTCGGCCCACCACGCCGACGCAACAACACTTGGTGCGCCTAGTGCGAGAGAGCGTGGTCAAATTGGTGAAATAGAATTGGTCGGTTCCCCGCGCGTTTCACCGTTATCGAGCCCCGCGAAAATCAAGCGCCTGCCTTGCACGCAGGAGGTCGGCGGTTCGATCCCGCCTGGCTCCACCACCGCCTTGCTGGTCTCCGTGTCGGCGTTTTTTGGTGTAGAACGGCGGGTTTCGGTGTCCGCGGAGGTGGATTGCCTGATAATTTTTCCGAAATTCATCGAAAAAAATTAGCAAAAACATTGTCGCGGGGGGAATTTTTGTGTATATTCGCCCGCCTGTCAGCCATCCGCGCCGGGGTTTGGGGGTCTATTTTGGGCTCCGAGACTGTGGCGGTGATGGTCGGTTTGCGCCTCATTACGAGCAGCGCAGGCCTTGCTCTTTTACAATTTGGGTAGTCAAAGGCGCGCGCAAGCGCGAGTTTGTTAATGTTATCTACATGTTGTTATTCACATCGGCAAACTCCGTAAGCGCGGGTACCGGAATGCGGATTGGGCGTTTATGCTGAGCACTTGTGCTGAGCGTTGATGCCGAGACCGCGTTCCATACATATTGCATTTGTATGTTGCATAACTCTTCGAGAGTTCAAGCTGACGACTCCAACAGATGACGCAAGCGGCGCAAGCGGTTTTCCGAGAGGTTTTCCGTTTTGCTTGCTCGCAGACTTTTTGGGGTTGTATGGTCAAGCAAACAAGCGCATACGGTGGATGCCTAGGCGATAAGAGGCGATGAAGGACGTGGTAGTCTGCGATAAGCCCTGGTAAGCTGACAAACTAGCTTTGACCCAGGGATTTCCGAATGGGGAAACCCAGCCGCTTCGGCGGTTATCAACAACTGAATACATAGGTTGTTGAAGCGAACCCGGGGAACTGAAACATCTAAGTACCCGGAGGAAAAGAAATCAACCGAGATTCCCTTAGTAGCGGCGAGCGAACGGGGAGCAGCCCTTAAGTCCGGCCACGCATAGTAGAATGAGTTGGAAAACTCGACGATACAAGGTGATAGTCCTGTATACGAAATGAGTGGTTGGATGAAATCGAGTAGGGCGGAGCACGTGAAACTCTGTCTGAACATGGGGGGACCATCCTCCAAGGCTAAATACTACTTATCGACCGATAGTGAACCAGTACCGTGAGGGAAAGGCGAAAAGAACCCCTGTTAGGGGAGTGAAATAGAACCTGAAACCGTATGTGTACAAGCAGTGGAAGCCTTCCGCCGGATTCGTCCGGCGACGGGGCGACTGCGTACCTTTTGTATAATGGGTCAGCGACTTAATTTCAGTAGCAAGGTTAACCTGATTGGGGGAGCCGTAGCGAAAGCGAGTCTTAACAGGGCGTTTTAGTTGCTGGGATTAGACCCGAAACCGGGCGATCTAGCCATGGCCAGGTTGAAGGTCGGGTAATACCGACTGGAGGACCGAACCAACTTATGTTGAAAAATGAGTGGATGAGCTGTGGCTAGGAGTGAAAGGCTAAACAAGCCCGGAGATAGCTGGTTCTCCCCGAAAACTATTTAGGTAGTGCCTCGTGTTTCACTTCTGGGGGTAGAGCACTGTCATGGCTAGGGCCGCATCTCGCGGTACCAACCCATAGCAAACTCCGAATACCAGAAAGTGCCAGCACGGGAGACAGACGGCGGGAGATAAGTTTCGTCGTCGAAAGGGAAACAGCCCAGACCGCCAGCTAAGGTCCCTAAACACATCTCAGTGGGAAACGATGTGGGAAGGCTCAGACAGCCAGGATGTTGGCTTAGAAGCAGCCATCATTTAAAGAAAGCGTAATAGCTCACTGGTCGAGTCGGCCTGCGCGGAAGATATACCGGGGCTCAAGATGTGTACCGAAGCTGCGGGTGCGTGTGTTCTTCGGAATGTGCGCACGGTAGGGGAGCGTTCCGTACGCCGTTGAAGGTGTGCCGTGAGGCATGCTGGAGGTATCGGAAGTGAGAATGCTGACATGAGTAGCGATAATGCGGGTGAAAGGCCCGCACGCCGAAAGCCCAAGGTTTCCTGCGCAACGCTAATCGGCGCAGGGTGAGTCGACCCCTAAGGCGAGGCCGAAAGGCGTAGTCGATGGGAATCAGGTTAATATTCCTGAACCGAATATAACTGCGACGGGGTGACGGAGAAGGCTAGGTTAGCCGGGTGTTGGATGTCCCGGTTTAAGCGCGTAGGTTGAGGACTTAGGAAAATCCGGGTCCTCGTTAAGACTGAGGCGTGACGACGAGCGCTTTTTTAGCGCGAAGTAATTGATGCCATGCTTCCAGGAAAACCCTCTAAGCTTCAGGTTATATTTGATCGTACCCCAAACCGACACAGGTGGGCGGGGTGAGAATCCTAAGGCGCTTGAGAGAACTCTGGTGAAGGAACTCGGCAAAATGACACCGTAACTTCGGGAGAAGGTGTGCCTCCGGTAGGTGACGAGCTTCGCGCTCTGAGCCGAGGGAGGTTGCAATAAAGAGGTGGCTGCGACTGTTTACTAAAAACATAGCACTCTGCAAACTCGCAAGAGGAAGTATAGGGTGTGACGCCTGCCCGGTGCCGGAAGGTTAAGTGATGGGGTTAGCTGTCTTCGGACGGCAAAGCTCTTGATCGAAGCCCCGGTGAACGGCGGCCGTAACTATAACGGTCCTAAGGTAGCGAAATTCCTTGTCGGGTAAGTTCCGACCTGCACGAATGGCGTAACGATGGCCACACTGTCTCCACCAGAGACTCAGCGAAATTGAACTCGCTGTGAAGATGCAGCGTACCCGCGGCTAGACGGAGAGACCCCGTGAACCTTTACTACAGCTTCACACTGGACTCTGAACAAGCATGTGCAGGATAGGTGGAAGGCATTGAAGCGGAGACGCCAGTCTTCGTGGAGCCACCCTTGAGATACCACCCTTGCTTGTTTGGGGCCCTAACCGAGGCCCGTTATCCGGGTCCGGGACCATGTGTGGTGGGTAGTTTGACTGGGGCGGTCTCCTCCCAAAGAGTAACGGAGGAGCGCGAAGGTACTCTAAGCACGGTCGGAAATCGTGCGGTTAGTGTAAAGGCACAAGAGTGCTTGACTGCGAGACAGACACGTCGAGCAGGAACGAAAGTTGGTCTTAGTGATCCGGTGGTTCTGTATGGAAGGGCCATCGCTCAACGGATAAAAGGTACTCCGGGGATAACAGGCTGATACCGCCCAAGAGTTCACATCGACGGCGGTGTTTGGCACCTCGATGTCGGCTCATCACATCCTGGGGCTGTAGCCGGTCCCAAGGGTATGGCTGTTCGCCATTTAAAGTGGTACGCGAGCTGGGTTTAGAACGTCGTGAGACAGTTTGGTCCCTATCTGCCGTGGGCGCCGGAGACTTGAGAGGAGCTGCTCCTAGTACGAGAGGACCGGAGTGGACGTACCTCTGGTGTTCCGGTTGTCACGCCAGTGGCATTGCCGGGTAGCTATGTACGGACGGGATAACCGCTGAAAGCATCTAAGCGGGAAGCCCCCCTCAAGATTAGGTCTCCCGGGGCGTTAAGCCCCCTGAAGGGTCGTTGAAGACTACAACGTTGATAGGCTGGGTGTGGAAGTTCAGCAATGAATGAAGCTAACCAGTACTAATTGCCCGTGCGGCTTGACCATACAACCCCAAGAGGTTTGTGCCTCTCGAAGGTTATATGCAACGGCAATACCGCCGATGACTACCCGATTTTTTGACCAGTTTGCCTGGTGGCCATAGCGAGCGGGTACCACCTGATTCCATCCCGAACTCAGAAGTGAAAACGCTTTGCGCCGATGATAGTGTGGGGCCTCCCCATGCGAAAGTAGGACACTGCCAGGCATTTAATACCCAACCCCGGTCTCTCTTTGGCCGGGGTTTTTTATGGGTTGCGGTGAAGTCAATTGGCGAGTGTAACGGGGGGAGGGGCAATGACGGGGCGGTGGGAAAATAACCCATGACCCGTCATTCTCGAACGATAGAAAAATAGGGAGCCCCCCAACCCCGTCATTCTCGAACGATAGAAAATAGGGAGCCGGCAGGCGACCATATTTTTGTTTGTATCATCCCTGATACAAACCCTTCGGGCTACGCGAAAATCCGCTCCTGGCGGATTTTTCATCGCCTTTGGGAATCTCCCTAAGGCTACCGTGAATTTCAACAAAGCCCGTGCCAGTCTTAGGGAGATTCCCGAGGACGCAAGTGTCCGTAAGCCGCCGCTTAAAAGAAAAAGCGCGGCGACAAACGGACACTAACGCTCGAGAATGACGAGTGCATTGGAATTTCCGCGTAACCCGAAGGGCGCATATCCGGGGCGGTATGTGCAATCTCATCCCGCTGACGCGGCAACGGACACCAGCGCTCAAGAACGCCGCCGGAACCGCCACACTCAAAAGTTAAATTCAAGCACCGCATATTTCCCTATACAATCCCGAACCTTCACCACACCACATCAACCACCATGCCACCCACCCCCCCTCCACTCACAACCTACGCGCGCCTTTTCGGCGCAGCCTTTTGCTGGGGCTGTAACTCGGTGCTTGCGCGGTTGGCGGTGGGGGAAGTGTCGCCTATGTTGATTGTTTCATTGCGCTGGTTTTGCGCGGTGGTGCTGATAGGGGTGTTCGCCGGTGGCGCGATTTCGCGCGACTGGCCCGTGTTGAGGCGCAACCTGCCGGCGTTGTTTCTCATGGGCGCATTGGGGTTTGCGACCTTCAACGCGTTGTTGTATGCCTCCGCCCACACCACCGGCGCGCTCAACATCGGCATCATTCAAGGCTCCATTCCGGTGTGGATACTGCTGGGCGCCTACCTCGTGTTTGGCGCCACCGCGTCGTGGCTGCAGTTCCTCGGCGTGGTCGTCACGCTCATCGGCGTCGGCGTGGTCACCTCAACCGGCGACTTGGAACGCCTCGCCTCGCTGTCCATCAATCGCGGCGATTATTTTATGATCATCGCCTGCATGTTATACGCGGCTTACGCGCTCGGACTGCGTTACTTCCGGGACGCTTCGCCGCTGAGTTTGTTCGCGGTTTTCGCCGTTGCCGCTTTCATCGCATCGCTGCCGATGAGCGCCGCCGAATTCGCCCTCGGCAATTTGCAATGGCCGACGCCCAAAGGCTGGGTCATCGTCGCGGTCATCGCCGTGCTGCCGTCGTTCCTCGCGCAACTCTGGTTCATCCGCGGCGTGTCCGACATCGGCGCAAGCCGCGCCGGCGTGTTCGTCAACCTCGTCCCCGCATTCTCCGCCATCCTCGCCGTCTCCATCCTGCGCGAGCCCTTCCGCTGGTATCACGGCGCGGCGCTCGCGCTGGTGCTCAGCGGAATCTGGCTGAGCGAATACAACCGCAAAGCCGCATCGCGCTAACGCCAAGCCGGCGCTACCGCCGCTTTCGCCGCCGCTGCCTGCCGCCCGACTCCTTTTCACCCACTAAACCAACTTGCGGCAAAACAACTTCGCGTTTGAGGTTTGGGTAGTCGGCGGTTTTGTGGGGAATCGCCAGGGCGGCGACGAAGTGGTCTTGGAATTTTGGTTCGACCGCGGTTTCCACTTTGTGGATGCGCTTGACCACGTCCTCGATTTCCAGCCGCGCGGTTTTGTCGAGCAGGGTGATGATGGCGCCGGCGCCGGCGGCGTTTCCCGCCGAGGTCACGTGCGCGAGTTCGCAGTCGGGAATCATGCCGAGCACCATCGCGTATTTGACATCGATGTGCGCGCCGAAAGCGCCGGCCAGGCGAATCCGGTCGAGTTGCTCGACGCCGAGTTTGTCCATCAGCAAGCGGGCGCCGGCGTATAACGCCGCCTTTGCCAGTTGAATCGCGCGCACGTCGTTCTGCGTGATGCGAATCGTGATGCCGCCCTGCTCGTGCAACAGATAACTCCAGGTCTTGGCGTCGGGTTGCACGCGCGGACTGGTAGCCGCCAGAGTGCCGTCGATGATGCCGTCCGGTTTGATGATGCCGGCGAGAAACATCTCGGCAATCACTTCGATGATTCCAGAGCCGCAGATGCCGGTTACGCCGCTTGGCGATGCCGCTTGCTCGAAGCCGTCTTCATCCGACCACAACTCGCAGCCTATTACGCGGAAGCGCGGCTCCAGAGTGTCGCGGTCGATGCGCACGCGCTCGATGGCGCCGGGGGCGGCGCGCTGCCCGCCGCTGATTTGCGCGCCCTCAAAAGCGGGTCCCGTCGGGCTGGAGGCCGCCACCATTTTTTTGTTGTTGCCGAGCACGATTTCGGCGTTGGTGCCGACGTCCACCACCAGCGTCATCTCGTCGCGCTCGTAGGGCGCTTCGGACAGCGTCACCGCCGCCGCGTCGGCGCCGACATGCCCGGCGATGCACGGCAACACATAGACGCGCGTGCCGGCGTGGGCGCTCAGTTGCAGGTCGCGGGCGTAGCCGTTGACGGCGGCATCGGTGGCGAGCGCGAACGGCGCGCCGCCGAGTTCGACCGGGTTGATGCCGAGCAACAGATGCTGCATGACCGGATTGCCGACCAGCGTAATGTCGAGCACATCCGCCAACTCAATCTCCGCTTGCCCGGCGACCTCTTCGAGCAAGCCCTGCAACGCCTCGCGCACCGCCTGCGTCATGTCCGCCTCGCCGCCGGGGTTCATCATGGCGTAGGAAACGCGGCTCATCAAATCCTCGCCGAAGCGAATCTGCGGGTTCATCCGCCCGCCGGACGCCACCACCTCGCCGCTCACCAAATCGCACAGGTGCGCGGCGATAGTGGTCGAGCCGACATCCACCGCCATTCCATACGCGCTCGATTTGAGCCCGGGCCACAGGCCGATGAGATGGCGCTCATCGTGAACCGCGGCGGTCACCTTCCAGTCGCCGGCGCGCAGCGTCGCCTGCAACGGAGTGAGCAGGTGAAAATCGCATTGCAGTTCGCCAAGCCCCCATTCAAATTCAAGCGCATCGAGCAGGCGTTGCAGGTCGCCGCTCGGGTCGTGCATGTTCGGCTGCGGCGCCTCGACATAGTAAAGCCTGACTGCGGGATTGACCGTGATGCCGTGCACATCGGCGCGCTTGCGAACCACCTGGCGGTGCGCCTGACTTTCCGGCGGAACATCGATGACCGCATCGCCGAGCAACTTCGCCTGGCAGCCGAGGCGGCGCGTCGGCGGGGAGTCGGCGGGGAAGAACTCCGCCTCGATGCTGCTCGGCGGCGACAAATGCGAAGGGCGCGAAACAATTTTGTGCTTGGCGAACTCGCCGACGCTCTGGTCAATCTGACAACGGTCGCACAACCCGCGCCCGCCGCACACCGTATCCAAATCAACCCCCAACTGCTGCGCCGCCTCAAGCACCGACTTGCCGGCGTCAATCCGCCCGCGCTTGCCGGACGGCGTGAACACGACTTGGACGGAGTCGGGGGGCGGAGTCGGGCTCATTTCGGTTCGGGAATGATTTGGTAATCGCTGGCGTCTTCAACGTATAAATTTTCGCACACTTGCAAGCCGGTCGGCGTGTCGAGGGTGCCTGCCATGATGCTGATGGTGTCCTCGTCGTCGTGCCGCCAAAACAGATTGCCGCCGCATTCGCGGCAAAACCCGCGTTGCGCTTTGGGCGACGAGCGATACCATTTTAGCGCGCCGTCATCGTGCAGATAAAAATCGTCGAGGCGCGCTTGTGTGGCGGCGACATGGTGGCCGCTGGTCTTCCGGCACTGCCCGCAAAAACAATTGACCACGCCCCGCAACACGCGCTCAACGCGATAACGCACGCCGCCGCACAAGCATCCGCCGCCCAACCCGCCGCTTCGGGGTGCGTTTTCCATCACGCGCCGCCTCCGCTACGCCGCCGCCGGCGCCCTTCGCGTCCGCCGCGCGCGCCGCTGCCTTGTTCCGCCGGCTGGCGGTATTTCTTCAGCCAGCGCGCGCAATTCATGTCGTGCCCCATCACCACGTTGGCGCCCATCACCGCCTGCATCACTTCCTCGTGCAGCGGGTTGGTGATTGCCGAAGTCATTCCGGCGGCGATTGCCATGCTCAAGAAAGTGCCGTCCATTCCCTTGCGGTTGGGGATGCCGAAGCTGAAGTTGGAGGCGCCGCAGGTGGTGTTCACTTTCAGTTCTTCGCGCAGGCGTTTGACCAGATGGAGCACTTGCCTGCCGGCGCTGTTGACCGCGCCGACCGGCATCACCAGCGGGTCAACCACGATGTCGCTGTAATGAATGCCGTGGTCGGCGGCGCGTTCGACGATTTTTTTGGCGACATCAAAACGCTCGTCCGGGTTTTCCGATATGCCCGCTTCGTCGTTGGATATGGCGACCACCGCCGCGCCGTATTTCTTCACCAGCGGCAACACCGCCTCGAGCCGCTCTTCCTCGCCGGTGACCGAGTTGAGCAGCGCCTTGCCGCGGTAAGCCTGCAAGCCGGCTTCGAGCGCGGCGACGATTGAGGAGTCGATGGACAGCGGCACAGGGGTAATGGACTGCACCAAACGAATCGCTTCGGCGAGGATGCCCGGCTCGTCCGCCAGCGGGATGCCGGCGTTGACATCGAGCATGCCGGCGCCGGCGGCCACCTGGGCGAGGGCGTCGGCTTCCACCCGGCTGTAATCGCCGTTCTTCATTTCCTCCGCCAGAATTTTGCGCCCCGTGGGGTTGATGCGCTCGCCGATGATGACGAACGGCTGTTCAAATCCGATTTTGAGTTCGACGCTTGCCGAACCGATGAGCGTGTCGGTCATGATGAAGTGCCCCGTTGTTTTAGTGTTTCAAGTTTGCATCCCTGCCGGGACACCACGGCAGGCGCGCTTCCAGCACGCCCGAGGCTGCGACTATCTCGGCGACGGATTGTTCCTGCCGGTAGGCCATCAAATGCACCCCGGCAACCCCTTCAATTTCCTTGAGTTGCTGCATCAGTTCGATGCAGATTTTGATTCCTTCAAGTTTCTGCTTTTGCGCGCCGCGGATGCGGTCGATGACGGCGTCGGGAATATGCACGCCGGGGACATTCTCCCGAATCCAACTCGCCGCCCTGGCGGACGCCAGCGGTCCGACGCCGGCGAGGATGAACACCCGACGGTGCAAGCCTTTGTCGCGCACTCGCTGCATATACTGCGCGAACACCGGCAGGTCAAAACAGTATTGCGTCTGCACGAAGTTGGCGCCGGCGGCGACCTTTTTTTCCAGCCGGTCAACGCGGAAATCGAGCGGCTCGGCAAACGGATTGGCGGCCGCCCCGAGGAAGATTCGCGGCGCCCGGCTGAGCGTGCGCCCGCTCATCAGTTGCGACTCATCGCGCATGGTGCGCGCGGTTTGTAGCAGCGACATGCAGTCCAAATCAAACACCGGCTTGGCGTTCGGGTGGTCGCCCGCCTGCACGCCGTCGCCGGTCAGGCACAGTATATTGGCGACCCCCATGGCCGCCGCCCCGAGTATGTCGCCCTGCATGGCGATGCGGTTGCGGTCGCGGCAGGAGATTTGCATGATGGTGGAATAGCCCGCGCGCGTCAGCAACGCGCACACCCCGACGCTCGACATGTGGCAGTTTGCGCCCGAGCCGTCGGTGGCGTTGATGGCATCGACATAGCCGTCGAACAGCCGCGCCTGATGATAGACATCGTCCGCGTCAGCCGAATCCGGCGGCGCCAGTTCGGCGGTCACCGCAAACGCTCCATCGCGCAACACCCGCTCCAGCCGCCCCTGCGAGACATGCCCCGCGCGCATCGGCAACATCGCGCCGGGCGCCGGCTCATCCGCATATCTCATCGCCGCATTGCCGTTGCCGTCGCCTTCGCCGCCGCCATCACCGCCGCCGCTACTGCCGCGCGGTTTCGTGTTCGCCATCGCCATCGCCATGCGCCCGGCGCGCCTCGCGCAACCACGCCGAGGAGCCTTCCATCGACCAATCCACCGGCACTTGCAACGCCATAATCCGCCCGCCGTGGCGCATGTTGCGGCTACCCTTATGCGCCTCAACCCAAACGCAAGGCATGTCCGGCACCACCTCGCAGTTGCCATCCGCGCGCACGCCGCCGCACGGCCCGTTGCGCAGTTGCTTGGGGCAATTCATCGGGCAAGACATCCCGGTGGAACTGAGCACACAATTGCCGCACATCTTGCAATCAAACAACAACCCCTTAAGATTCCGCTCAACAAAAGCCACCGGACGCTCAACCCGCGCATAACCAATCCATCGCCACAACGGATGCAACGCTATCAGTATGCGTTCGAAGCATTGATAAACGCATTCCAATCCGCGGGAATGGCGGACTGACCATTTTCTTACAGCGAACATTTTGACGATAAGTTGGTTGTCATGCGGTGCGGCGGAAAATAAAGCAGAGGAAAGCCCTCGCTTCGTCTATTCGGTCAGTAAGTCGCGCTGGGTTTCTTCGCGCGTGGGCATCATATCGGGCAACGGCGGGGCGACCCCGAGAAAGTGTTCCTCAATAGACCAATACACTAATCGCGGATATTGTTTTACGCCGCCGAGTTGGTAGGCGCCGGCGTCACGAATCGTTTGCAACATGGTCGGTGTTCGGTTCATTTTTTTCAGCGTAATAAAAACCCCCATGCTTGCTTTGCGTGTGGCGATTTGCGACAGCAAGGCGCGTTGTGCATCCGGCGAGGCGTTGCCCTGTTTCACTTGAGCAAAAACCAAGCCCTTTTCCCCGCTTGGCTTGTGCAACAAAGTCGCGCGTCCGTCCACGCCACCATCACCGATTTGTTTATTGTTCGGCACAAAACCCTGCATCAAAGTGATTGCCCATTGCTCAAATAGGAATGGGTCCATTTCGGCTGCCGCTGAAAACGAAGTCGGCAACCCCATGATTTTCAGGTTCCTGGTGTCTTTTAATCGCGCACGACAGATCTTATCCAGCGCATAAATGGACAGGTCGATGCCCAAAAATTTGCGCTTCAGGTTTTGTGACGCATGCGCAGTCGTGCCGCAACCGCAAAACGGGTCTAATACCAAATCGCCTGCGTTGGACGAAGCTGCAACGATTCGTTCTAATAACTTAACCGGTTTTTGCGTGGGGTAGCCGAGATACTCTTTTGATATGGGGCTTCGCGCTTGTTGCCCGTCAATATCAATCCAAACATCCGTAACAACTTTCCCCTCATCCAAATATGCAATTTTTCCACTGTCATACTTTCTATACTTCCTGCCATCCTTATCCACATTAGTAAAGTGCATCTTGGTTGCAGTTTCCTTGAAAGGAATTCGCATGCTTTTGTGTGTGCTATTAAATGCATACACTTTTGTTTTAGTGTAGCGAAAAATAATATCGTGTTTTCGCGCAAAATCTTTTTTCGGAGGATGTCCCGCCCCATAATGCCAAACGATTTCATTCCTGAAATTTCCTCTGGCAAAGATTTCATCCATGATGATTTTAAGATAGTGCGAAGCGGTCGGGTCGCAGTGCAAATACAAACTGCCGCTGTCCTTTAATATGCGATGCATCTCGGCGACGCGCTCCGCCATATAACTCACATAAGCAAGCATGGGCGATTCGGGAATGATGCGATTCAATCCGTCAATCGCTTTGTGCGCGGGGTGCTGCCCATACTCTAGTATGGCGTTTACTCGGTTATGCGCTTGACTCGTGTAATGCCATGTGTCGCCAAAGGCGGTGAACTGCGCGCGTTCGTCCAAATCCCACCCTTTTTTATCTTTGCCAAAAATAATGTTGTAGTTGGCGTTAGAGTTAAACGGCGGGTCCAAGTAGATTAAATCTATGCAGTTGTCGTCCCAATACTGCATCACATCCAAACAATCCCCGCTGTACAGGGTGTTCGGTTTCAACACAAGTTGCTTACTTTTCTTCATTGCAGGGCAGGGGTTTAGTCCGTTTGTTCGTCTTGCGACTCCGGCTCATCACCCTTGTTACGAATCAACGCCAGCAAGCGCTCCGCGTCGTAGTCGTTTTCATACTTAGCCGCCGCCGCCTCGGCTTCGGCTTGCAGGTCGGCGCTACACGGGGTGTTGGTGCGGCGCCAGTCGGCCAGGTAGGCGTCTGAGGAGCCTTTGCCGGCGCGCATGGCGGCGCGGTCTATGGCGTCGGCGAAGCGCTCGGAGAGTTTGACTTTGACGCTGTCGCGGCGCTCTTTGGCGATGACTTGCGCGGGGATGTCGCGCCACAGCACGGTGATGAGTTTTGCCATGGGGCTGGGGTTTGCGGGGCGGGCGGGCGGCGGTTAGGTGTGGCGGATGGGCTCGCCTTGCGGCGCTTTGCCTTTCTCGCCTTGCGGCGTTTTGCCGTGCGATGCTTTGACCTTAATCAGGGGCGCAATCGCGGTTTGCAACGCCGACTCAAACGGCGCATCGCCGGTGTGGATGCGCTCGTATTTCAGGTTGAGATAGGCCGCCGCTTGCTCGGCTTTTTGGTCGGTTTGCGCGTCGTCTTGTTGCGCCAGATAGACCAGTTTTTTGTAGTTGCCGAAATACATTGCCTTGAGTTCGGGGAAGCGGTCGATGCCGAAACCCTTGACGATGAGGCGCTCGAAATTCTTCGCCAAGTAATCGGTCAGGTAGAAGGTTCCAATCTCGGCTTCGGCGAGCGCGTTGAATTTTTTCTCGCCGGCGAAGAAGGAATAGCAGTGCGCGCCGGGCAAGCGCTCGACGCCTTCTTCGCGCAACAACGCATCCAACAAACCGCCGGTGCCGCAGTCGGCGTAGCCGATGAATATTTTGCGGTAGGCGGCGCGGTTCTCGGCGATTTTGCGGCGCACCGCCGGCACGATGTCGCGCGGGGTGTTGTGCAGGCTCGCCGGCAGGCACTGAATGTCGATGAAGTCCCAGCGGTTGAGGTCTTTGACGCGCACCAACTCATGCGCGAGCGCGCCGCAGGCGATAATCAACACGCGCCCGGCGGCGGTGGCGGCGGCGGGGTGGGTCACGGGGCTGACCACAGGGCTAACCGGGCTGACCTCAGGAAACGCGCGCGGCTGACGGCTCAGGCGGCGCGCTTTTCGGCGATTTTGGCGGTGGCGATTTCCACCGCCACCGCCGCGTCCCGGCAGTAAGCGTCGGCGCCGATGGCTTCGGAGAATTCTTGATTGAGCGGCGCCCCGCCGACCAGCACGATGTAATCGTTGCGCATGCCCTTCTCCACCAGCGTGTCGATCACCACTTTCATATACGGCATGGTGGTGGTCAGCAGCGCCGACATGCCGAGAATGTCGGGCTGATGTTCTTCCAGCGCCTCAAGGTAGTTCTCCACCGGGTTGTCGATGCCGAGATTGATGACCTCAAACCCGGCGCCCTCCATCATCATCGCCACCAGGTTTTTGCCGATGTCGTGAATGTCGCCCTTGACCGTGCCGATGACCATTTTGCCAATCGGTTTGGCGCCGGTCTCCGCCAGCAGCGGGCGCAGAATTTCCATGCCGCCCTTCATCGCGTTGGCGGCCATCAGCACTTCGGGAACGAACAGGATGCCGTCCCGGAAGTCGATGCCGACGATGCGCATGCCTTCCACCAGCGCCTCATCCAACACCTTGCTCGCGCTCCAGCCGCGCCCAAGCAGGATTCGCGTGCCCTCCATAATCTCATCCCGGAGCCCGTCATAGAGGTCGTCGTGCATCTGCTCGACCAGTTCGTCGTCCGGCAGGGAACTCAGGTCCAAGTCGTCTTCGGTGTTGTCATCTACCATCGTAAAACCCCGCGGTGTGTCGGTTGTGGTTGTCCAATGCGGCTATCCTGATGTAGCCGAAAATGCGCCGAAAATCGGTTGGGTCCCCCGCCGCGCAATATACAAACGGAGCGCCGCCTGATTCTAGCACTGATACGACATCGCGCATCATCTACACGACAGGCAGGCGCGGGCAAAACCGGATGCCGACTATACGCCCATTTGCGCTATTTCGTAATGCTTTGCATGATTTTGTGAATCTGCGGTTTGCCGCGCGCGATTTCCGCGGCGCTCAGCCCCTGCACTTCGTGCGGGAACACCAGCCATTGGTCGGTCTCGTGCAGGTAGTAGTCCGGCACCCGCCCGGTGGCGTTGTTGCCCGGCTTGAACCACGGCGTGGCGACCTTGATTTCAGCCGGCGTGTTGCGCCGCGTGCGCTCGCTGAGTTGGTCGATGACCGCCCGAATGCTGCGCCCCGAATCATACACATCATCCACAATCAGCAGCGCGTTTTCGGCGTTGAGGTTGCGCACCAGATAGCCGAGCCCATGCACCCTGACCGCTTCCCCGCGCCGGTCGATGCCGCGGTAGAGCGAGGTCCGCAGGCTGATGTGGTCGGTGGGGATGCCGAAGTGTTCCAGCATTTCCTGAATCGCAATGCCGACCGGCGAGCCGCCGCGCCAGATGCCGACGATGAAGTCGGGGCGAAACCCGCTTTCGATGATTTGCGCGCCGAGGCGGTAGGAATCTTCCAGCAATTCCTGGGCGGAGATGAAGAGTTTTTCGCTCATTGCCGCGGCGAGCCTGGCATGGTACCCGGGGCCGGACTTGAACCGGCACGATGTTGCCATCGAGGGATTTTAAGTCCCTTGCGTCTACCCATTCCGCCACCCGGGTGCGTGCCGGTGAAAAGGAGGCTGGTTGATGCGAAAAATGGAGGCTGAGCCCGGAATCGAACCGAGGTCAACGGCTTTGCAGGCCGCTGCATAACCACTCTGCCACTCAGCCACACCGCCATCCTCCCGTGCGAAGTTTCGACCGTTTGTGAGGTGGGGGATTATAGCATTGAATGGGGTTGGGGGGTGGTGGGGGTTAACGCTAGCCTTAGGGAGATTCCCGAAGGCGATGAAAAATCCGCCAGGAGCGGATTTTCGCGCAAGCCCGAAGGGTTTGTATCAGGGATGATACAAACAAAATCGTCTCCCAATGAAGGCGAGTATGGCATTTGGGCTCATTCGCGTGTTGGCGGTGTTGTCGGCTTTGGTCTCGCGACGGTGGTCGCAATAGACGCCAATCAACAACACAATGATGAGCGGCACTGTGGCGGTGACCGCGGCTACGGCTGCTGGTGTCATTGCTTTCTCCCTGTGATTCCATCCAAAACGCCGGCGTTAGTCGTCGCTCGAATCGTCGCTCGGGTCGTCGTGGTACAGTTTGTAGAGACCCAGAGCACCGAGAAACCCGGCGATGATAAGAGCCAAAATCACGGTTGAGTTCATTTTCTTTTCTCCAATGAGGCAATCAAAATTAATGCCAACCCGGCCAGCAACAAAGGCGTATTTTCCATAATGCTCGCGGTTTCAGAAAACAGACCATCAAGCAAGCCGGCGGCGAACAACACCACACCAACATTGCCGATAAATCCGAGCAGAAGTTTTGTGCTGACATTGAGTTTCATACACGTATCCTACCACACCCCTTCAAGGCACAACGGCGGCGGGCGGAAAAGGCTGAATTCATCGTATTTACGGCGAGTTAAGGGCGCAAAAACGGACGCAAAACCCCAAAACACCCCATAAACCGCCGCCGCCGCGCGGTTTTAAGCAAGTCGCATCAAGGCAAACTAACCCCCTTGACATCTTGCGCTCTGCTTTTTTTGGGGGGTATAATGCGCGATTGTGGGGACCAGCGAGTCCTGATACCCTATATAAACAACCCAACCGGAGAACACCAATGACACCGGAGCAAATTGAAGCGGCTTTGAGATGGACGACGACCCTGAATCTGGAGATTTACTATTTTTGGTCAACCGCGATCATGATTCTGATTCACGCCGGGTTCTTGATGTATGAAATGGGCGCCTCGCGGGTCAAGCACACGCTGGCTTCCGGCACCAAGAACATCCTCGCTTTCGCCTTCGTCATTCCGACCTTCTATATGTTCGGGTGGTGGATTTATCTGGCGATGTATAACGGCTTCGTGCCGGACTTTGCCGCCGCCGCCGGCGGTGTGCCGTGGGGCGATTCCATGGGTCCGAACTTGCAGGACAACGCCAGCGGCGTGTTCTGGGGCGCGTTCACGCTGTTCGCCTGCACCACCGCCTCCATCATGTCGGGTGCGGTCATCGAGCGCATCCGCATGGCGGCGTTCATCGTGCTGGCGGTGGTGCTGGGCTCGGTGGCGTGGATTCTGTCCGCCGCCTGGGGCTGGCATCCGGCGGGCTGGATGGTGACCGAATGGGGCTATCACGACGTCGGCGCCTCCGGGGTGGTGCATATCATCTCCGGCTTCTTCGCGCTCGGCGTGCTGATTAACCTCGGTCCGCGCGTCGGCAAATACAACGCTGACGGCACCGCCAACCGAATTCAAGGGCACAGCCTGCCGATGACCAAAGCCGGGCTGATGCTCATCGTCACCGGCTTCTTCGGCTTCTTCGCCGCCTGCCTGCTGTATGGCGGCACCAGCGGCGTCTATGAGGGCGTGGTCGGCCAGTGGCACAACATCTACGGCGGCTACACCACGCTGTCGGCGTTCTGCTTCAATATCCTGATGGCAATCGCCGGCGGCATCATCGGCGGCTACGCCAAGACCCGCGACCCGTTCTGGATGATGTCGGGCGCGCTGTGCGGGGTGATTTCCGCCGCCGCCGGGCTGGATATTTGGGACCCGAGTCTGGCATTCTGCGTCGGCTTCGCCGGCGGCGTGCTGGGACCCATCGCCGCCGCCTGTCTGGACAAAATGAAAATCGACGACGCGGTCGGCGCGGTCTCGGTGCACGGCGTCTGCGGCATGTGGGGCTTGCTCGCCGTCGGCATTTTCATGGGCGGCTACCCGACGCATGCCGAAGGCGTGCCGGCAATCAGTTTCCTCGGGCAGTTCAAAGGCATGATCGTGATGATGCTAATCGGCTTCGTGCCCGGCTACCTGCTGTCGCTGCTTTTCAAAGCCTGCGGCATACTACGCGCCAGCGACGGGGTGCAGAGTGTGGGTCTGGATGTGGAGATTGAAAACGACGCTTATCCGGAGCAGATTAAGAGTTGATTTCTACCCCGTCATTCTCGAGCGTCAAAACCTCGTCATTCTCGAGCGTTAGTGTCCGTTGTCGCGTCAGCGACTTACGGACACTTACGACCTCGGGAATCTCCCTAAGACTGGCACAGGCTTTGTTAAAATTCACGATAGCCTTAGGGAGATTCCCGAAGGCGACGAAGTCGGGGGAATGACGAGTAGTAGTAAGTAATAGTAAGTAGTAGTTTGAATCAAAATTAATTTCCAACAGAGGAACACAAAATGCTGAATTCAAGTCCTATCGTTTCATGGGAAGGGGCGGCTGCTTTTTTTAACTGGGCCGGGTCCGGTGGGGCGGTTTTTTGGTTTTGGGTGATGGTGGCGCTGTGCATTGTGCCGGTGCTGACTTCGCTGAAAGCCGAAAACACCGCCGAACGAACGCACGGCGACTCAACGCCCGGAAGTTAAACGCAGATGGCAGACGACCAACCGCTGGTTCGCTTCGTCGATATCCAAAAGAGTTATGACGGCGTAACGCTGGTGGTCAAAAGCCTCAACCTGGATGTTGCCCAGGGTGAGTTTTTGACGATGCTGGGACCCTCCGGCTCCGGCAAGACCACCTGCTTGATGATGCTCGCCGGTTTTGAGCCGGCCACTCACGGCGAAATCTACCTCAAGGACGAAGGCATCAACCGGGTCGCCCCGCACAAACGCGGCATCGGCATGGTGTTCCAGAACTACGCGCTGTTTCCGCACATGACCGTCGCCGAAAACCTGGCGTTTCCGCTGGAGGTTCGCAAGATGGACAAAAGCGAGCGCGAGGCGAAGGTCACGCGCGCGCTCGACATGGTGCGCCTCGGCGCGTTCGGCGACCGCCGCCCCGCGCAGTTGTCGGGCGGGCAGCAGCAACGGGTGGCGGTGGCACGCTCGCTGGTTTTTGACCCCGACCTGGTGCTGATGGACGAGCCGCTCGGCGCGCTCGACAAAAACCTGCGCGAGCAGATGCAGTATGAAATCAAACACATCCACGAAAACCTCGGCCTGACCGTGGTCTATGTGACGCACGACCAGAGCGAAGCGCTGACCATGTCCAACCGCATCGCGGTGTTCGACGACGGCATCATTCAGCAGTGCGACCCGCCCGAGGTGCTGTATGAAAAACCGGAAAATGCGTTCTGCGCCAATTTCATCGGCGAGAACAACCGCCTGCTCGGCGAGGTGGTCGAAGACCTCGGCGACAGCGTCAAGGTTGACGTGGGCGATAGCAATGTCGTCACGGCGGCGAAAATCAAGGTGGACGGCGTGGGCGCGCGGGCGACGCTGTCGTTGCGCCCGGAGCGCGTGGTGGTGGCGCCCGATGACGGCGCTCTGCCCAATATCTTTCCCGCCAAAGCCGAGGAGTTAATCTATCTCGGCGACCATATCCGCACCCGCTTCACGGTTTGCGGGCATGATGACTTTATCGTAAAAATTCCCAATTCCGCCGTGCACGCGCATCTCCGACAAGGGGAGACGGTGAACATCGGCTGGAATACGGAAGACTGTCGCGCGCTTGACCCGTCGGACTGATGGTCATGAGGCTGGCAGATATATGCGAGTCGTATTCTTTCGATTGCACATTCAAACTTTTACATCCAAACTAAAATCCGAGGAAAATTTCCAATGAACATGAAAAAGATCGTATTAGCAGTAGCGGGAGTAGTCGTTATCGCCGGGGTCGTTTTTTTCGTCGTTTCTCAAAAAGACGAGCGGCAAAAAGTTGCGGTTACCGAGGATGTTACCGAGGAGGTTACCGAGGAGGTTACCGAACCAAGTTCGACCGAGGAGACGGAACTGGTGTTCGTATCCTGGGGCGGCGCTTATACCGCAAGCCAGCAAAAGGCATATCACGAGCCGTATATGGCGGCTAATCCGGGCATCAAAATCATCAACGATGATTCCGGCAGCGGCGCGACCGCCAAACTGCGCGCCATGCAAGAAGCCGGCAAAGTGACCTGGGACTTGGTCGATGTGGTCGCATCCGACGCCATCACGGCGTGCGATGAAGGCATCGCGATTGAAATCGACCACGACGCGATGCTGGCGCCGGCGCCCGACGGCACCCCGGCGTCCGAAGACTTCGGCGACTTGATTGTCTCGCCGTGCTTCATCCCGACCATCGTGTATTCCACCACCTTCGGCTACCGCACCGACCTGGTGGAGACCGCGCCGAAGACGATTGCCGATGTGTTTGACATGTCGAAAATTCCGGGCAAACGCGCGCTGGAGAAACGCCCGAATAACAACATGGAATGGGCGTTGCTCGCCGACGGTGTGTCGCCCGACCAGGTGTATGACATGTTGGAAACCGACGAAGGCATTGCCCGCGCATTCGCCAAACTGGACACCATCAAAGACCAGGTGATTTGGTGGGAGAAAGGCGCGCAAACGCCGCAACTCCTGGCGGACGGCGAAATCGTGCTCGGCTCCACCTACAATGGCCGCTTGTTTTCGGTGATTGAAGAGGAGAAGCAACCGGTCGGGATGATGTGGGACTGGCAGGTGTTCGACCTCGACGGCTGGATTGTGCCCAAAGGCGGGCAGAACGAAGCCGAGGTGTTGGAGTATCTGCGCTTCGGCACCGACACCCAGCGGCTCGCCGACCAAGCCAAATACATCTCGTATGGTCCGGCGCGCAAATCGTCCGCCCCGCTGGTCGGCAAACACGCCACGCTCGGCATCGAGATGGGCCCCCACATGCCCACCGCCCCCGACAACGCCCGGCACACCCTGATCAACAACATCGCGTTCTGGGCCGACAATCAGGACGACCTGACCGAGCGGTTTAACGCTTGGTTGGCGAATTAGGCAAACGCCAAGCGGAAGCCGAATGAGACGGACAAGTCGGGCGTCGCCTGAGCATGAATTTTGTGTCGTCTTGTTCGGTTTCCTGCTTTGCTTGCGGTTGCAATGAAGAACATCACTAAAATGGCGCTCTTGTGTACAACGGCAATTCTCGCGGCCGGGTGTGGCGATGATGCAACTGTTGCGTCCCGAAACATCTCAAAAGCGGCGGATAACTTCGAGGTTGACCGCCGTATCGTTTTTTACAACGGCATCACCGGCGGGTATCTGCTGGAAATTCAAGGCAAGTGCTCCATCGAAGACCAGAAAAATCAACTGGAAGTAACCTGCAAAGTCGGCACGGAGGAGTATAAAAAACACTTTCTCGGCTTGTCCGACAACGTGACCTACTTCGCCGAGCAGGTTTCCCCCAAAAAGGCGAGCGCGTATCACTACCGCGTTACTTTCAAGCCGCAAACCATCCTGCCCGACGTTGATTTTCGGGGCAGCGCTTCCGACGGTCCGTCGCAGCAGTGAGCGGAAGCGCGCGCACCGAATGGCCGCCGGGATAGTCGCTTTCTATATTGAAACCGAATACGACCCGGATGCAGTGCGCCTTGCCCTTATCGGCACTTTTTTGTATATTATTGGCTCATTCAAACGGCTGACATAACCACGGGAGGAACAAACGATGAGTTACTTTGATTTAACGCTGATTTTCGTCGCGATTGTTGTTCCGGGAACGATAATTTTCGCGCGCTGGTGGAATCGCCGGGTTTTTGGCGACGAAGGGTATGAAGGATATATGGAACGCAAGCGCAACGCGGCGGTCGTTGCGGCGGTCACTGCGGCGGTCGACGCGGCGGCAAAAACCAAGCCGGCGAGCGATTGATTGCGCGTAGCCGTGCCGGTACCGGCGGTGAAAAATTTATCCTCCCTTAGCGCATGCAAACATTAGTCACCGCCGACGGCATCCCGCTGAAAACCAGCCTGGCGCGCGCTCAGCGGCGCGGCAAGTTGAAGGCGGTCGGGTTGGTGGTGCCGTTGTTTGTTTTTATTCTCATCACTTTCTTCGTGCCGATTCTCGACATGCTGTATCGCAGCGTCGAGAATCAACTGGTGGGCGAAGTCATGCACCGCACCGCGCCGCTGCTGCAAAACTGGGACGAGCAGAGCGGCGAGTTGCCCGGTGAGGAAGTGTTTGCGGCGTTGGCGGAAGATTTTGTCGAGGCGAAGGAAACCAAAACCGGCGGCAGAGTGGGGCGGCGGTTGAACTACGAAAAGCCCGGCTTCTCCGGCTTGTTCCGCAAGACCACGCGCCGCGCGGAGAAACTGGAGGCGCCCTACAAGGAAGCGTTCATCGCCGTCGATAAAAAATGGGGCAATGTTGAAAACTGGAAAGTCTTCAAACGCGAGAGCACGGCCTACACCATTTCCTACTATTTGGCGGCGATGGACATGGGCTACGGCGACGCCGGCGACATCACGTTCAACAACCCGGAGCAGCGCATCTACCTCAAACTATTCTGGCGCACAATGTGGATGAGTTTGCTGATTACTTTCGTGTGCCTGATTCTGGCGTATCCGATTTCCTACCTGCTGTCGGTGCTGCCGACCGCCAAGAGCAACCTGCTCATCATCCTGGTCTTGCTGCCGTTCTGGACTTCACTGCTGGTGCGCACCACCGCATGGATTGCGCTGTTGCAACAGGAAGGCGTAATCAACGACGTGGTGGTCGCGCTCGGGCTGGTGGATGACGACAACCGCCTCTCCATGATTCACAACCGCACCGGCACCATCATCGCCATGGTGCACATTCTCCTGCCCTTCATGGTGCTGCCGTTATACAGCGTGATGAAAACCATTCCGCCGAGTTATATGCGCGCCGCCAAATCGCTCGGGGCGACGCCGTTCACCGCATTCGTCAAGATTTACATGCCCAACACCGTCGCCGGCATCGGCGCGGGTTCGATTCTGGTGTTCATCCTCGCCATCGGGTATTACATCACCCCGGCGCTGGTCGGCGGCCAGAGCGGGACGTTAATCAGCAATTTCATCGCCTTTCACATGTCGAGTTCGCTCAACTGGGGCTTGGCGGCGGCGCTCGGCGCCATCCTGCTCGGCGTGGTGCTGGTGCTGTATTTCCTGTATGACAAAATTGTCGGCATCGACAACATGAAGTTGGGCTAACCATGGCGCTACCCGTCTATACCAGCCTGCCGGGGAGAATCTGGCACTACACCTATCTCGTGATTTGCGCGCTGATTTTCTTTTTTCTCATCGCGCCGGTGGTGGTCGTCATTCCGCTGTCCTTTAACGCGGTTCCGTTTTTCACCTTCACCGAGGAAATGCTGACCTTCGACCCGGCGGGCTATTCGCTGAAATGGTATGAGGATTTTTTCACCAACCTCAACTGGCAGGGCGCGGTCAAGAACAGCCTCATCATCGCCGTTTTCGCCACGCTTATTTCAACCACGCTGGGAACGATCGCGGCGCTCGGGTTGAGCCGCCCGGAAATGCCGCACAAGTCGGTCGTCATGGGCATACTGATTTCGCCGATGATCGTGCCCTTGATTATCTCCGCCGCCGGCATGTATTTTTTCTACAGCAAGGTCGGCCTGTCGTCCACACATATCGGCGTGATACTCGCGCACGCAGCGCTCGGCACGCCCTTCGTCGTCATCACGGTCACGGCGACTTTGGTCGGGTTCGACCACAGCCTGATTCGCGCCGCCGCCACCCTGGGCGCATCGCCGCCGGTCACTTTTTTCCGCATCATCGTGCCGTTGATACTGCCGGGCGTGATTTCCGGCGCGCTATTCGCGTTCATCACTTCCTTCGACGAAGTAGTCGTGGTGCTGTTCGTCGGTAGTTACGAGCAGCGCACCATCCCGTGGCAGATGTTTTCCGGCATCCGCGAGCAAATCAGCCCGACCATCCTCGCGGTTGCGACGCTGTTGGTCGCGGTGTCCATCCTGTTGCTGACCTCGGTCGAATTGTTGCGCCGCCGCGGCGAGCGTTTGCGCGGCATCACCCCGCACTGAGCCACCCGCCGCGCCACCCGCCGCACCGTCCGCGCCTTTCAGTCTTCTTCCGCCCCCCGCTCATCCAGCGAAAACCCGGTGCGGTGAATCACCCCCGCCCTGAGTAACTCGTCCGCTTCGGGCCACCACATCCCCTCCGGCGGCTGGGCGAAAATTTTGCGCAAGAAGTCGGGCGAAACACCCTGCGCCGCAAACAAGGCGGCGTCTTTGGCGTGCTCCTCATCGAGGTCAACCACCGGCACAACCGCGTAGTTCTTATACTGGTGAAAGCCCAGTTTGGCGTTGCCACCGAGCGCGCGCTCGGCGCCGGCGACGAAGGCGGTGGTGCACGACGACACGCAACTGTCCAGCGAATAAGTCGCCAGCGCGTTGTCTCTAATCAACCGCGCCAGCCCCCGCCCCTCATAAATCTGCCCGCCGCCGCTGTCGAGGATGATGCCGGTCACTTGCGGATGCGCGGCAATCAGCCGCGACACTTCATGCGTGATGCCAATCTCAAAGGACCCGCGCAGGTGTATAAGCGTGTTCCGCCCCACCAAGTCGAGCGAATACTGCGGCGGCGCTTCGGACGATTCGGGCGCGCGCAGGCTGAGTTTGTAATCCAACAACGTTTGATAACTGGCGAAGGTCGCGGCGAGCGTCGCCGCGATGCTCAGCACCACCACGCCCTCGGCGGCAATCGCCCACGACCGGTCGGACTGGGTGGCAATGCGGCGCTCGCAGGCGCGAATCACGCCGACCACCTGCCACGGGTAGATGATGACGCGCACGACCAGAAAGAACCCGACCGCCGCGGCGGTGACGAGCGATTCGCCGTGCAGATAGGGCGGCAGCGTGAAGCGCTCCAAAAAGTTGAGCACGCAGAACAGCAGCAGAAAATTCACCCAGAAAGAAACCGCCAAAGAAGACTTTCCCCGCCAGTGCCGCCGGACATAGTTGGGGCGGTTGGGCTTCATCGCTCAGGTCTCCGGCGGCGGTTACTCGGGTCGGCGCGCGCGCTCAATCACCGCCTTGAGCGCATCCAAATCATTCGCCGCCGGCTGCATTTTTTCGCGCCGCCGCATGATGGCTTGCAGCGAGGGCGGCAACGGCGCTTGCGTGCCGCAGGCGGCGGTGACCGCATCGGCGAATTTCGCCGGATGCGCGGTGCCGAGCGCGATAGTGGGCGCGCCGTCTGCAGGCGCCGCCGCGATAAATTCCCGCGCCGCGGCCACGCCGATGGCTGAGTGCGGGTCGAGCAACTCGCCGGTCTGCCGGTAAGTCTGTTTGATTTGCGCGCGCGTTTGCGCGTCGGAAAAGCGGTGCGCGGAGAACAACGCAGCCGCCTCTTGGCGGACACCGGACTCAACACCGAACTCCCCGTGCGCGGCGAAACGCGCCATCAAGTCGCGCAGACGCGCGCTGTCGCGCCCCAGCAAGTCGAACAGATAGCGCTCGAAATTGCTCGAAATCTGAATGTCCATACTCGGTGAGAGGGTCGCGTGCAAGTCGCGCCGGCGCATCCGCCCCGACTCGAAGAAGCGCGTCAGAATATCGTTGCGATTGGAGCCGATAATCAAACGGTTAATCGGCAGCCCCATTTTGCGCGCCACATAACCGGCGAAGACATTGCCGAAATTGCCGGTCGGCACCGAAAAATTGACCGCTTGGTCGGGCACCCCGAGTTGGAGCGCGGCGTGGAAGTAATACACCGTCTGGGCGGCAATCCGCGCCCAGTTGATTGAATTGACCGCCGCAAGGGAATGTTTTTCGCGGAAGCGGGCGTCGTTGAACAGCGCCTTGACGAGGTTCTGGCAATCATCGAAAGAGCCGTCCACCGCGAGGTTGTGAATGTTGCCGTCCAACACCGTGGTCATCTGGCGGCGCTGCACTTCCGACACTCGCCCGCGCGGATGCAGCATAAACAGGGTGACGGCGTCGAGCCCGCGAACCGCCTCGATGGCGGCGGAGCCGGTGTCGCCGGAAGTCGCGCCGATGATGGTGCAAGCCCGCCCGCGCTTGTCGAGGAAGTAGCCGAACAACTGCCCCAGGAATTGCAGCGCGAAATCCTTGAACGCGAGGGTCGGACCGTGGAACAACTCCAGCAAATACAACGAAGAGTCGAGCGGCTTGAGCGGCGCCACCGCCGGATGCGTAAACGCGCCGCCGCCGCCACCACCGTAGGCCGCTTCAATCAGCCGGTCGAAGGTCTTGCCGGGGATGCTCTCGCCGGTAAACCGGCTGATGATATGCACCGCCAGTTGCGCGTAACTGAGACCGCGAAGCGCACGAATTTCATCGGCGCTGAAGACGGGCAAGGCGTCCGGCACATACAGCCCGCCATCGGTGGCAAGCCCCGCCAGCGTGGCTTGCTCAAAGTCGAGCGCCGGAGCGCCGCCGCGGGTGCTGATGTATTGCAATGCGCCACCTAGCGCGGGTTGCGCCGAGCAGTGAAGTCAGCGGCGCTCGTCCGAGTGCGGAGATTCGGGGGAAGTCGAATCGGACTTTTTGCCCCCAAAGGTGTCGACAAGCACTATCACAGCGAACACCGACGCCAACGCGATGGCAAACAGAATCATAGGTTGGATATCCATTCTTTAGCGGCGCTCATCCGAGTCCGGCTGCTCAGGGGAAGTTGAATCGGACTTTTTGCCCCCAAAGGTTTGGACAAGCACTATCACAAGGAACACCGACGCCAACGCGGCGGCCAGCAGAATGGTAGGTTGGATATTCATTTTTTCACCTCTTCAATAACAGACGCTGCCATACACACAAAACCAAGACAAAGCAAAAATATCGCTTGCCATGTGCCTCTCAAACCAATCATCGAATCAAGTATCCCGGCCGCAAAAAGCAACACGCCCAGTTGACCGAGGATGCTTTTGGCACTCTGTGGATTGATTCGCCACTTCGTTTTCATTCGCCACTTCGTCTTCATCCCCCCCACCCTATCACACAAACCGCCCAACGCCAACCTCACTTCACCTCATAGCGCGCAAAAATCTCCGGCAGTTTATGCAGCGCCGTTTTGCCGAGCGGGGTTCGCGGCAATTCGTCGACCAGCGCAAAGCGCGTGATGCGGTTGTGCGCCGAGGCGAGGCGGTTGAACGCCGCCAGCGCCTTGCGCGCGACCGCCGCCCCGTCATCGTCCCCCTCAACGGCAACGGCGAGCACGCACACCGGTTTCATATCCACTTCGAGCACGCCGGCTTGCGCCACCGCGGGGTCGCGTTCCAGCAGGGTTTCCAGTTCTTCGGGATAGACATTCTTGCCCGCCTCGGTCACGATGAGCCGCTTGGAGCGTCCCGTCAGAAAAATGCGCCCGCCCGCATCCAGCCGCCCGATGTCGCCGGACTTGAACCAGCCGTCCTGCAACGCTTCCGCGCTCTGCTGCGCGTCCTCATAGCCGAGCATGACATTCGGTCCCTTGATCCAAACCTCGCCGACGCCGTTGTCATCGGGGTTGTGAATCTTTACCTGCACTTGCTCCACCGGCTTGCCGACGCTGTCAAGCGCGCGGTCGAAATTGTCTTGAATGCTGGTCAGCGGCGAGGTCTCGGTCAGCCCGTAGCCTTGACGCAACGGCAGGCCGAGGTCGTGATAGTAGAGGCTGATGCGCCCGTCCAGATGCGAGCCGCCGCTGACCCACGCGGTAATCTTGCCGCCGAGTTTTTTGCGAATCGGGGCGTTGAGGCGTCGGCGCAACGGCAACGGCGCCTTTTTCAACAGCGCACGATAGAGCGCCGCCGCGCCGCCGCCTTGCGCAAACTTTTTCTCCAGCCCGTGCATCACATTGCGAAACAGCCGCGGCACCGCAATCACCACCGAGATGTTTTCCTGCTGCAAGGTGTCGAGGATTTCGTTAGCCGCCAACACGCGCGGCGAGACGATGGCGGCGCCGTGATACAGCGGCAGCAGCAGGTTGCCCATCAACCCCATCGCGTGCGAAAACGGCAGCAGGGAAATGAAGCGGTCGTCGGCGGTAAACGTCTCAATATGGCAGGCGGCGAGCACATTGGAGGCGAGGTTGGCGTGGCTGAGCCGCACCACCCTGGGGGTGCCGGTGCTGCCGGAGGTGTAAATCCTGACCGCCAGCCGCGCTCCGTTGTCGTCGTTCAGGTGGTCGTTTGGGTTGTTGCTTGATTGCGCGGTTTCGCGGCTGACCGCCTCGGCATCGGCGCGCAATGAAATCGCCCTGGCGGGTTGGTATTCCACATCGGCTTCGTGGTGGAGCAGAATGTCCGGCGCCACCGCCGCCAGTTGTTGCGCTATGTCGTGCTCGGAGTTGCCAATGTGAATCGGCGCGATGTTCGCCCCCGCCTTCCACGCGCCCAGCGCCGCGGCGGTGAACTCGGGTCCGTTGGGCGCGATGATGCCGACGGTGCCGCCGGCTGTGACGCCGGGCGGACGCAAGCCATCGGCGATGGTCAACGCCGCGTCGTGCAACTGCCGGTAGGTGACGACACGCCTGCCCCCGCTGCGCTCAGGTTGGCGGCAAATCCACGCGGGGTTGTCGCCGTATTTTTGCAGCGCAGGCTGCAGCAATGACCATAGATTTTCGCGCATGGTTGTGATTCCGTGGCGGTGGGTTGCGAGCAAATCAGTATAACAAACCGCAACCGGTTCCCGACTATAATCCACCCATGCACAAGCCAATCGCCGCGTTGCCGCCGCGCGCCGCCATCGAAGAACTGGTGAGCGCGGCGTTGCGCGAGGACATCGGCGGCGGCGACCTCACCGCCACGCTCATCGACCCGGCGGCGCTCGCCACGGCGCGCTTGTTATGCCGGCAACGCGCCGTGCTGTGCGGCGCCGCGTGGTTTGAGCAGGCGTTCCGGCAAATCGATGAAGCGGTGGCGGTCGAGTGGTTGCACGGCGACGGCGACCGCCTCAAAGCGGGCGGCGTGGTGTGTGAAATACAGGGGCGCGCGCGCGCCATCGTGAGCGCCGAGCGCACCGCAATCAACCTGCTGCAGACGCTCTCCGGCACGGCCACCACCGCGCGGCGCTATGCCGATGCGGTCGCCGCAACCAACACCCGCATCGTAGATACGCGCAAGACCATCCCGGCGTTGCGCCTCGCGCAGAAATACGCGGTCGCCACCGGCGGCGCGCACAACCACCGCATCGGGTTGTTCGACCAAATCCTAATCAAGGAAAACCACATCGCCGCCGCCGGCTCAATCGCCGAGGCGCTCGCCCGCGCGCGCGAAGCGTCGCCGGACAATGACCACCGGCTAATCGAAATAGAAGTGGAATCCCTGGAGCAACTACGCCAAGCCCTGGCCGCCGGCGCAACCCGCATCATGCTGGACAACTTCACCCCGGACACCCTGCGCGCAAGCGTCGCCCTGACGCGCGGCCGGGCGGAGTTGGAAGCATCGGGCAACGTGTCGCTTGTCCACATACGAGAAATCGCCGCCACCGGCGTGGACTACATTTCCATCGGAGCGCTAACCAAGCATCTCAAGGCGGTCGATTTTTCCCTGCGCTTCGACGAAGCGCCCGCTCGTTGTCCTTGACGGTGTGTCCACGCACTCGTCATTCCCAACCACTCGTCATTCTCGAACGGTAGAAAATAAGGAGCTCCCCACTTCGTCATTCTCGAACGATAGAAAAATAAGGGAATTACATACATAAATCCGCAAGCCGCATATTTACTCGGCGGCACGAACAAGTCGATATTTACGCTTTGCCTGTTCTGGCGTTGTGTTCGCTACCCTCTTTTTCATATCAAAAATCCCCCACGATTGGCTTTATTGCTGTATTCGCGGATTTTGCGGCAAACAAGAATGAAATGTCAAATGTTTTTTCTGCGGATTTATGTATGTAATTCCCAAAAATAAGGAGCGCCAGCGACTATATTTTTCATCGCCTTCGGGAATCTCCCTAAGGTTAGCGTGGACTTTATCGAAGCCCGTGCCAATCTTAGGAAGATTCCCGAGGTCGTAAGTGTCCGTAAGCCGCCGCTTAAAAGAAGAAGCGCGGCGGCAACGGACACTAACGCTCGAGAATGACGAAGTGGTAGGGCGGCGACGGGCACTAACGCTCGAGAATGACGAAGTGGGATGGAATGACGAAGTGCGCGTATTATGTTTGTTTGACAAATTGAAGGAAGTTATGAATTAATTCTTGCGTGGCAAACTTTGGGATATATAAAATGAAATTGATGTGCCGATGGATCAACTAATTTTATTTGTTTTATTTTCCGTGCCGTTGGTTTGGAGTCCGGGACCGGTCAACATTCTTCTGGCGGGGTTGGGGGCGAATCATGGGGTTTATCGAAACTTGCCGTTTGTCGGCGGTTTGATTTGCTCGGCGATACTTATCTCCATCGCCTGCTTGCTCGGGTTTCAAGTTATCTTGCAAAGCCAAACCGTTTACCAATGGCTGACCGTCGCCGGTGCGCTATACATCATGTATTTGTCGGTCAAGTTGTATCGCTTGCAACCCGGCGCCATTGAAGCGGGCGTCGTTACGCATCGTTTTCAAGACAGATTATGGGTCACCCTGTTGAATCCCAAATTTTATGTGATGGTCACCGCCATCTTCGCGCAGTTTGTCGGACCCGACAAGCGCAACGCCGCGCTGGTGGGTTTGGGTTTCATTTTAATTTTAGCGCTCGCACACATCGCATGGCTGGGTCTGGGCGCGCTGCTGAAAGACGCCACACGCAATGCGCGGCATCTTCGCTTGCTGAATAAAGTGATGGGCGCATCGTTGTTTCTTTTTGCGGTGTATTTTTTGTATCGCGTATCATTTTAGCGTTGAGTTTAAACAACGCCGTCATTCCCGATTAAAAGATTGCGGGAATGGCTTTGTTTGGGCTCAGCGCCAGTCTTAGGGAGATTCCCGAGGTCGTAAGTGTCCGGTAAGCCGCCGCTTAAAAGAAGAAGCGCGGCGGCAACGGACACTAACGCTCGAGAATGACGAAGTGGGGGTCCCGCGCACTCAGCGCTCAGCCCCGGTTCAACTCCGCAACCGCCGCACAATGCAACGCCCGATTCCCCGCCGCCAGCACCTCGCCATTAGAGCGCAACGTCAGCGGCTCGCCATGCCAGTCAGTAATAACCCCGCCCGCGCCCTCGACCACCGGAATCAACGCCATAAAATCGTGCGGGTTCATGCTCGCTTCGCAGACCGCTTCGGTGAAGCCGCGCGACAGCAGGCCGTAGCAATAGCAGTCGCCGCCGAAGACGCGGAATTGGAAAGCGGCGGAGAGGCGGTTGAAGCGGGCGCGCGAGGCGGCGTCGAATACGTCCGGCGTGGTGGCGTATAGCGAGGCGTCGGCGAGGCGTTGCACCGTGCTGGTGGCGCACGGGGCGCCGTTGTGGGTGGTGGGGCGGCCCCGCACGCCGACCCAGCGCTCGTCGAGGGCGGGGTGGTCGATGATGCCGATGATGGGGCGGTCGCGGTGCAACAGGGCGATGAGCGTGCCGAATGTGGGGTTGCCGGTGGCGAATGATTTGGTGCCGTCGATGGGGTCGATGACCCAGCGCCATTCTTCGTCGTTGTCGGTGGCGCCGGTCTCCTCGCCAAGGAAACTGTGGCGCGGATGGCGTTCGAGGATGAGGTCTTTAACGCGCTGCTCGGTTTCCCGGTCGGCAATCGTCACCGGCGTGCGGTCGCCCTTGCTGGCGATGTCCAAGCCGGCGCGGAAGTATTGCCCGGTCACCCGCCGCGCCGCGTCGGCGGCGGCGATGGCGGTCTCGACGCACTGTGCGCGTTGGTCGTTATCGGTCGGGGGATTCATGAGGCGTGTATTGTAGCGGATGGGGGGCAACCACTTCGTCATTCCAAGTACTCGTCATTCCCGAGCGTTAGTGTCCGTTTGCCGCCGTGCTTCTTCTTGCGGCGACTTACGGACACTTGCGTCCTCGATATAAATGACGAGGTAGGAAGTACAACAATGATATACTAACCAACTAACCACCACCCACCCAACCCCCGGCAGAAAAGCATGCCAGCAAAACCCCGCCAACAGCGCGCCGCATCTTCCCCCAGGACGCACTCACACTCACCCCCCCCCCCCCCCCTGCATAACCCGGCATACGCCGTGGTTACTCATTCCAACCTATCTGCCGTGGCTGTTATTGCTCGGCTGGCTCACCGTCGTTACTTGGTTCCTGTGCGACGACGCCTTCATCGGTTTTCGCTATGTCCGCAATCTGGTGGAGGGTCACGGCTTGGTGTTCAACCCCGGAGAATATGTTGAAGGCTACACCAACTTTTTATGGCTGCTTGAACTCGCGGCGCTCTGGGCGCTGACCGGCATCCCGCCGGAGTACACCGCCCCGCTCCTGTCGGTCGCTTACACCGTCGGCACGCTGGCGGTGGCGTTGTGGTGGGTTTATCGGACGCCGTCTTTGCCGCACCGCGGGCTAATCGGGTGGATGGCGCTCGGGTTGCTATGCAGTAGCGCCACTTTCGCCGTCTGGACTTCAGCCGGCGGCTTGGAGACGCGTCAGTTCACCTTCTTTGTGTTGGCAGGGCTGGTCGCCTTGAGCGTGCACGGCTCGCGCCGCTGGGGGTTGCTGGCGGCGTCGCTGTGTTTCGCGGCGGCGGAGTTGACGCGCCCCGAAGGATTGCTACTGGGCGGGTGCTTCCTCGGCGGGTTCGCGTTGTGCCGGATGTTGCGCGCCGGGTGGCCATGGCGACCGTGGCGCGATTGGAAAGCGCTGACCATCATGGGCGCACCGTTTGCGTTGGTGGTCGCCGCGCATTACTTGTGGCGTTACTCATACTACGGCGAATGGTTGCCGAATACCTACTACGCAAAATATACGGGACCGTGGTATGACGCCGGCTTTCGTTACCTCGCGCAAGCCGGCATTGAGACCGGGCTTTACTTGTTGTTACCGCTGACGCTGGTGGCCGCTATCACGCGCTGGCGGCGACACAAAGACGGAACGCATCTGGTCATCCTGCTTGCCATCGTCGTGCACGGCGCGTATCTGTCGCGCATCGGCGGCGACCATTTTGAATACCGCCCGTTGGATTTTTATTGGCCGTTGCTGGCGGTCGCATCAGCAACGGCATTACAACAACTCGGCGCACGCCTTGCCGCCAAAATCTGGGGGGGGTATCGGGCATTGCACGCGTGCACGCTGGCGCTGTTCGCCCCGGTGTTGATTTATGCCGGCGCGCTGCAAGGGGTGGTGATGTATGAAGGCGCGAAGCGGGTTGAATACCAACTACATACCCACACCGAACTGAATGAAGCGAACGCCGGCGGCTGGCTGGTGGCGCCCGGGATGTCGAGACTGGCAACGCTTTCCAACTCGTTGCGCGCGCAGTCGACGCTGCACTTGGCGCCGTCGCCGTGGACCGAGCACAGAGCCGTCGGAAAACTACTGCTGGGGTGGTGGGAACCCTACGCGAATATGCCGCGAGGGACGCTTCCCGACGACGCGGTCGCGCAAGTGGGGGCGCTCGGAATCCAAAGTTATCACCTGCCGGACTTGGAGATAATCGACATATTCGGGCTGGCGGACGCGACCGTGGCGCGCAGTTCTCACCGGTTGTCAGGAAGAAGGCTACTCGCACACGAACGCCAACCGCCGCCCGGCTACTTGCAACAACGCGGCGTGAATTTTCATATACGCCCGGCGGCGGCGAGCATGGCGGAAGCCCTAAGCCGCGCGCATTACGCTTTGGAAGTGGCGCCCAACTTGTGGATGCCGTTCGAGTCGGGTGACCCCGCGTGGGTCGCCGAGCGGTTCGCCGGTCGCAACTTGAAGAGCCGGTAATCGCGATGTAAGGCCAGCCGTCATTCTCAAGCATTAGTGTCCGTTGCCGCGCCCCCCGCCGTCATTCTCGAGCGTTAGTGTCCGTTGTCGCGCCCCCCGCCGTCATTCTCGAGCGTTAGTGTCCGTTGTCGCCGCGCTTTTTCTTTTAAGCGGCGGCTTACGGACACTTACGTCCTCGGGAATCTCCCTAAGATTGGCACGGGCTTCGGTAAAGTCCACGCTAGCCTTAGGGAGATTCCCGAAGGTGATGAAAAATCCGCCGGGAGCGGATTTTCGCGTAGCCCGAAGGGTTTGTATCAGGGATGATACAAACAAAAATATAGTCGCTATCGCTCCTTATTTTTCTATCATTCGATGACGAAGTGTGGGGGCTCCCTATTTTTCTACCGTTCAAGAATGACGAGTCGTTGCCGCCGCATGCCGGCGGTGGTCGGTTTCAAGTTGCTCTATCAATCGTTGCAAATCCACCGGCGGCGGTTGGCGCCATTGTTTTTGCTCGCCGTCTCGCGGATGGCGTAGGGACAGGCGGGTGGCGTGCAAGGCTTGGCGGTTGAAGTGTCGCAGGGTGGCGGTCAATTCGTCGCCGGCGTCGGGCGGCAGTCTGAGCCTGCCGGTGTAGAGTTTGTCGCCGACCAGCGGGAATCCGCGCCAGTTCAAGTGCACTCGTATTTGGTGCGTGCGTCCGGTTTCCAAATCAACCCGAATCAGGCAGTGGCGGCGAAACTTGCGCTCCACCCGGACGTGGGTCACGGCGGGTTTGCCGGACGGCGTCACGCACATGCGCAGGCGGTCGTGGCGGTGGCGGCCAATCGGTTGAGCGATGCGCTCGCCCGCCACCATCACGCCGTTCACCACCGCCAGATAACGCCGCTTCATACTGCGGTCCTGGAGTTGCCCGACCAAGCGCCGCCGGGCAACCTCGTTGCGCGCCACCACCAGCAGCCCGGAGGTGTCCTTGTCGAGGCGGTGGACGATGCCGGCGCGCGGCAGGGCGCGTAGCGATTCGTCGAGATGCAGCAGTCCGTTCAACAGCGTGTTGTCGGCGTTGCCCGCGCCCGGATGGACGACCATGCCCGCCGGTTTGTTGATGACCAGAAGGTCGGCGTCGCGGTCGATGATGTCCAAGTCCATCGGCTGCGCCGGCAGGTCGTCCACGCCGGGCGCCGGCTGCGGCTCCGGCACGAAAATTTCCAGCGCCTCGCCGCCGCTCAGGCGAAGTTTTTGCGCCACCGGCTTGCCGCCCAGCAACACCAAACCCTGCTTGAGCCACTGCTGAATGGTCGCCCTGGAATGCTCGGGCAACAACTCCGCCAGCGCCTTGTCCAGGCGGACGCCGGCAAACGCCGGTTGGATTTCAATACAAAGACGCCGCTCGCAATCGGTCATAATGAATTGTCGCTCATCAACCCGCCGCAACGCCTATCCGCCGCGAGGTTGTGGCAGAATAACAGGTTGCGCCGAGCGTTTTCGGTTTCAACTTTTTCGATGGGCATTATGCGGCAACTCGATTGCCCTGAATGAAAAGACCGCGCCGGCAATGTGATAAACTATCACGCCAGCCGCCTCATTCCCTTTTTGTTCCACGACGGATGCATATTAATATGACCCACACGATGATTGGAAAACGGCTCATCATCCCGCTCGTTTTGGCGTTGCTGGGCGGGTGTTCGTTGTTCAAGGAGAAGGAGGAGCCGGACGCCACCGCCGATGAGATGTATGCCGTCGCCAAGCAGAGTCTTGAGGACAAAAACTGGCGCACGGCGGTCGAGCAACTGCGCGAGTTGGAAGCCAAATACCCTTACGGCGCGCACGCCGAGCAGGCGCAACTCGACACCATCTACGCGCACTATCGCAACGACGAAACCGGGCTGGCGATTGCCGCCGCCGAGCGTTTCATCAAACTGCATCCGACCCACGACGCGGTGGATTACGCCTACTATATCAAGGGCTTGGCGAACTATCAGGAGAACGACTCGTTGTTTGGCCGCCTCACCGGTCGCGACGACCTGAGCGACCGGGACGCCAGCCTCACGCGCAATGCGCTGGATGCGTTCAACGATGTTCATACGCTGTTTCCGGAGAGCCGCTACGCCGCCGATGCGCGCGCGCGCGCCCGCCACCTGCGCAACGCACTCGCCCGCCACGAGTTGGTGGTGGCCGCCTACTATTTTTCGCGCAACGCCCACGTGGCGGTGGTCAACCGCGCCAAGGGCATCATCGAGGACTACCCGACTTCGCCCCTGTTGGAAGACGCGCTGGCGTTGCTGAAGTTCAGTTACCGCGAAATGGGGCTGGGTGATTTATCCGTCGCCGCCGAGCGCGTGCTCGCGCTTAACTTTCCCGACAGCGACTATCTCGCCAACCCAAGCCGGGCGTTTATCGAGCGCAAGTTGCGCAGCCCCGGCGCGCCCGGCAAAGGCGAAGAGATGAAACTTCTGGAGCCGGTCTTGTCGCGGTTCGGGAGGTAGTTTGCCCTAACGCGCGGCGCCTGGTGCCGGCGGGCGGCTCAGCGTTGCGTCAGCGCCGCTTCAGCCTGCGCGTATTTCTGCGCGGTTTGGGCGATTATTTCCGGCGGCAAATCGGGACCCGGCGCGGTTTTATCCCAGTCCAGCGTCTCCAAATAATCGCGCACGAATTGCTTGTCGTAACTCGGCGGGCTGATGCCGGGGCGGTAGCCGTCGGCGGGCCAGAAGCGCGATGAATCGGGCGTCAATACTTCGTCGATAAGGTGCAGCGTGCCGTGGTCGTCGAAGCCGAATTCAAACTTGGTGTCGGCGATGATGATGCCGCGCTCGCGGGCATACGCCGCCGCCTCGGTGTACAGGCGAAGGCTGAGATCCCTGACGCGCGCCGCGTTGTCCGCGCCGACCAGTTCGACGGTCTGTTGGAAACTGATGTTCTCGTCGTGGTCGCCCACTTCGGCTTTGGTGGATGGGGTGTAAATCGCCTCGGGCAAGCGCTCCGCCTGCTTGAGATTTTTCGGCAGCGCGACGCCGCACAGCGCGCCGGTCTGTTGGTAATCGCGCCAGCCCGAGCCTATTATGTAGCCGCGCACGATTGCTTCCAGCGGCAGCGGGCGCAGTTTTTTCACCACCACCGCGCGCTCGCCGAGTTGCTCGCGCTGCCGCTGTTCCGGCACCGCCTCTGCCAGCGGTATGTCGCTGAGGTGGTTGGGCAGGTAGGACGCGGTGCGCGCAAACCAGAAATTGGCGACCCGGGTCAGCACTTCGCCCTTGCCGGGAATCGGCTGCGGCAGGACGACATCAAACGCCGAGATTCGGTCGCTGGCGACAATCAGCATGTGCTCGTCTCCGAGCGCGTAGATGTCGCGGACTTTGCCGCGGTTGAGCAATTCCAACTGCGGCAGTTCAGAGTAAAAAAGCGCTTCGCTCATGATGATTTATTGCCAGTGAAGAATGTTTGTTTGCTTGCGTGAGTGGCGATTATTTAGCCACCGCTTCGATCGAGTCAACCTGTCTAAAGCCCCTGGGTAGCAGGCGACCGCGTTTCGAGCGGGCGCCGACATAGTTGTCAAAGTCGGACGGTTTCAAGTTGAGATGACGCTTGCCGCTTTCGATTCGCAGTTGCTCGCCTTCGCGGAAAACCGCGAGGTCAACCACGCGCTCTTCAAAATCTTGGTTTTTCGTTTTGGGGATGTTAATCAACTTGATGCCCTTGCCTCTGGCGCGGCGCGGCAGTTCGGCGACGGTGAAAATCAGCAACCGCCCCGCGCTGGTGATGACCGCAACCCAGTCGTCCTCGTACTCAAAAACCCGCTTCGGGATTCGCACGCGACCGCCGTCGGGCACGCTCAAGGCGGCTTTGCCGGCTTTGTTGCGCGTCTGCAAATCGCCCAGCCGGGTGACGAAGCCGTAGCCCGCATCCGTGCACAGCAAGTATTCGGCGTCTTCGCCGCCCATCATCAAACCGCAAAAAGACGCACCGGCGCGCGGGTTGAAACTGCTGCTCAGCGGCTCGCCAAAACTGCGCGCCGAGGGCAGGGTGTGGGGCGCGAGCGTGTAACTGCGGCCATACGAATCGATGGCGACCAGCAAGTCGTTGGTCTTGCCGCGCACCGCGCATAAAAAGCGGTCGCCGGATTTGTAGTTGAGCGCGCCGGCATCGACATCGTGCCCTTTCGCCGCCCGAATCCAGCCTTTGGTTGAGAGGATGACGCTGACCGCCTCCGCCGGCGCCAGGTCGTGATGCTCCAGCGCCTTGGCGGCCTGGCGCTCGGTCAGCGGCGAGCGCCGCGGGTCGCCATATTCGTCGGCGTCCGCCAGCAACTCATCGCGCACCAGATTTTTCAGTTTTTTCTTGGACTTGAGCAGCGCCTCCAGGCGTTTCCTTTCCGCGTCCAGTTGCTCCTGCTCGTGGCGGATTTTCGCCTCTTCCAGTTTGGCGAGATGGCGCAGTTTCAACTCCAGAATCGCCTCGGCTTGCGCATCGTCAAGCCCGAAGCGCTTCATCAAAACCGGCTTGGGCGCATCCTCGCGGCGGATGATGGCAATCACCTCGTCGATATTGAGGAAGGCTTTGAGCAAGCCGTCCAGAATGTGCAGCCGCTCAAGAACCTTGTCGAAACGAAAGCGCAGGCGGCGAGTGACCGTCTGCAGGCGGTAATCCAGCCATTGCGACAGCAGCGTTTTCAGGTCGAACACCGCGGGGCGTCCGTTCAATCCAATCATGTTGAAGTTGACGCGGTAACTTCGCTCCAGGTCGGTGGTGGCGAACAGGTGGCGCATCAGGGCGTCGGCGTCAACCCGGTTGGAGCGCGGCTCGACCACCAGCCGGGTCGGGTTTTCGTGGTCGGATTCGTCGCGAAGGTCGGTCACCATCGGCAGTTTCTTGGCGAGCATCTGCGCCGCGATTTGCTCCTGCACCCGGGCGCCGGACACCTGATAGGGCAACGCGCTGATGATGATGTCGCCGCTCTCCTTGTGCCACACCGCGCGCTGGCGCAGCGAGCCGTTGCCGCTGCGGTAAATCTGCCGGATTTCATCGGCGGTGGTGATGATTTCCGCGTCGGTGGGGAAATCGGGACCCTTGATATGCTCGCAGACCGCTTCCAAATCGGCTTTCGGATCCTCCAAAATCCGCACGCACGCGCTGACCACTTCGCGCAGGTTGTGCGGCGGAATGTCGGTCGCCATGCCGACCGCGATGCCCGACCCGCCGTTCAGCAACACGTTGGGCAGCCGCGCCGGCAGCAGTTTCGGCTCTTTCAACGTGCCGTCGAAATTGGGCGTCCAGTCGGCGGTTCCCTGGCCGAGTTCCTCCAGCAGCAGTTGCGCGTAGCGCGTCAGGCGCGATTCGGTGTAGCGCATCGCGGCAAAAGATTTGGGGTCGTCCTGACTGCCCCAGTTGCCCTGGCCGTCAATCAGCGGGTAGCGGTAACTAAACGGCTGCGCCATCAGCACCATCGCCTCATAACAGGCGGTGTCGCCGTGCGGATGAAATTTCCCCAACACATCACCCACGGTGCGCGCCGACTTCTTAAATTTGGCGGCGGCGTGCAAACCAAGATCCGACATCGCATAAACAATGCGCCGCTGCACCGGCTTCAACCCATCCGCCAAACTCGGCAACGCGCGGTCGAGAATGACATACATCGAGTAATGCAGATACGCGCGCTCGGTGAAGTCGGCGAGCGCAAGACGTTCCAACTCTGGATGCGGTGGCAACGCCGGCTCGGTAGTCGGGTTTTTTCTCGGCATGGACGCGGGGAACGGGAGGGGAGGGTGTGACTATAGCATAGCGTTGGTGACCAAGTATTCGCTACTACTCGTCATTCTCGAATGATAGAAAAATAAGGAGCGCTAGCGACTATATTTTTCATCACCTTCGGGAATCTCCCTAAGTCTACCGTGAATTCTAACAAAGCCCGTGCCAATCTTAGGGAGATTCCCGAGGACGCAAGTGTCCGTAAGCCGCCGCTTAAAAAGAAAAAGCGCGGCGGCAACGGACACTAACGCTCGAGAATGACGGGTTGTTGGTTGTTTTTTGTTGTTCGAGAATGACGAATACACCACCACCCACCAACACACCCTTACCCCTCCAACAACCGCGGCATCATCTCAACCAAATTACACGGACGCGTACGATAATCCAACTGATAAGAAATCAATTTCTCCCAAGCCAACTTGCACGCCCCAGTCGACCCAGGCAACACAAACAAATAGGTCGCGTTGGCAACGCCGGCGAGCGCGCGCGATTGCAAAGTTGAGGTGCCAATTTCATCATACGACAGCGCGCGAAACATCTCGCCGAATCCGTCGAGCGTTTTGTCCAGCAGCGGGGCGACCGCCTCCGGGCTGCCGTCTCGACCGCTGACGCCGGTGCCGCCGGTGGTGATGATTGCCTGAATGCCGCCGTCGGCAATCCAACCCGCCACCACCGCGCGGATTTGGTACACATCATCCGGCACGATGCGTTTGTCGGCGAGGCGGTGCCCGGCGGCGGTCAGCCGCTCCACGAGCGCGCGCCCGGAAGTGTCGTCCGCCTCAACGCGGGTGTCCGAAGCGGTCAGAACCGCGATGTTGACCGGGATGAATTCGCGGTCCGAGGTGTCGGCTTTGGCGGCCATGTCGGCGTCTCCGCAAGCGCAGGGTGAATTTGCTATATTACCGCTTTTAGCGCGGCGAATGCAGCCGGCTTATCCGTTCACAATGACCGTTCATGTCAAATGTTTCGCCAGTTTGCGGCAACAACTCGGGGTTGACGCCATCGATATCGAGCACCGCTTTGATATGACCGTTGCCGATGTGTGGCAAGCGCTGAGCCGGCAGCCGCCGCCGGGCAACCTGCTGTGCGCGCGCAATTTTGAGTATGTGGATTTCAACCAGTCGGTCGCTGACGGCGACGAAATCGCCTTCTTCCCGCCGGTGACCGGAGGCTAGCCCGTGCGCGTCGAAATTCGCCCGCAACCGTTCGCGCCCTGGCAAGAAGTCGGCGACTACCAGGAGCGCCACCTCGCCCGCGGCGCATTCGGCGCAAGCGCGGTCTTCGTCGGCAGCATGCGCGATTTCAACCGCGGCGAGCCAGTCCGCAACATGGCGCTCGAACACTACGCAGGCATGACCGAGCGCCAACTGACACAACTCACCGAAGAAGCCGTCCAACGGCACGACCTGCTCGACGCGCTCCTGCTACACCGCATAGGCAACCTGCGCCCCAACGACCCCATCGTGCTGGTCGCCACCTGGTCCGCCCACCGAGCCGAAGCCTTCACCGCCTGCCGCGAAATAATGGAAGCCCTAAAAACCCGCGCGACCTTTTGGAAGAAAGAAACCCTGACGGACGGCGAACGCTGGGTTGATGGGAATACGCCGGGGTAGTTAATGGGGTGCGGGTGACCACACATCGCCCCGGAATGGGGCTATAATCGATTCATCATTGTTGTCAAATGAGGAGGTTGTGATGAAAAAGCGAAGCGAAAATTTTCCGCGCCCGGAGTGGGAGCGCGGCTTGCATGAGATGTACGCGCAGGACGGCGAACGCGCGGATGCGTTGGTGTTCGGGCGGCGGACGAATGCGGTCAGCCGGCGCGGGTTTTTGCGCGGCGCGGGCTTGGCGGCGATGAGCGGCGCACTCGGTGGCGCGGCGATTGTGTTCGCCGACAAAATGCCGGCGGGGTTGATTCCCGCGGCGCTCGCGGACGAGAGCGGCGAGTTTTCGCTGGCCGCTTACGGCAAGCGCGGGTTGCTGGTGTTGAACGACCGGCCAATCAACGCCGAGACGCCGCCGCACCTGTTGGACGACGACGTTACGCCGTCCGAATACATGTTCGTGCGCAACAATGGCATTCCCCCGGCACGCGGTGCGATTGACGCATCGGCGTGGACTTTGGAGGTCGGCGGTGAATCGTGCGAGCAGCCGCGCACTTTTTCCATCGCCGATCTGCGCCGCGACTTTGCGTCCCATTCCTTGCAGTTGCAAATCGAATGCGGCGGCAACGGTCGCGCCGAGTACAACCCGCCGGCCAAAGGCAACCAGTGGACAACCGGCGCGGTGTCGTGCGCGCAGTGGACCGGCGTGCGCCTTGCCGATGTGTTGCGCGCTTGCGGCATCAAGGCAGACGCGGTTTATACCGCCTACTACGGCGCTGATTCGCACCTGAGCGGCGACCCCGGTAAAACGGCCATTTCGCGCGGCGTGCCGATCGCCAAGGCATTGGAGGAGGAATCGCTCATCGCGTGGGGCGTGAACGGCGAGGAGATTAATTGGCTCAACGGCTATCCATTGCGGCTGATTACCGCCGGTTGGCCGGGCTCAACTTCCGGCAAGTGGCTACGGCGCATCGACATCCGCGACCGAGTCCACGACGGCACCAAGATGACCGGCACCGCCTACCGTGTGCCGCGCCATCCGGTTGCGGCGGGCACCAAAGTGCCGAACGAGGAGATGGAGATTATCGCAAGTATGCCGGTCAAATCTCTAATCACCGCGCCACAAACCGGCGGCAATCATCCCGCCGGCAGCCCGCTGGCGGTGCGCGGTCACGCCTGGGCGGGCGATCTGGCGGTGAGCGCGGTGGATATTTCCATCGATTTCGGCGCGACCTGGCACAAGGCGGCGCTGACAAACCCCGCCAACCGCCTCGCGTGGCAGCACTTTCGCGCACAGGTGCGTTTTCCGCGGGCGGGCTACTACGAAGTATGGGCGCGGGCAACCGACACGCAGGGCCGCGCGCAGCCGATGGTGGTGCCGGGGTGGAATCCGAAAGGCTATCTCAACAACCGCTGCCACCGCGTCGGCGTATTCGCCGCCTGAACGCCGCCATGCGCCGCCGTTTTTTCGGTCGCACCGCGCCGGTGGTTCCGGCGATGGCGGTGGCGGTGGTAGTAGCCGTGACCGTGGTCGTGGAGTTGGCGTTTGCCGCCGATGCCACCACCACGAGCGAATACGACAGCACCACCGGCCTCGTCATCGCGCCCGGCTATAAAGTCGTTACCGCCCACTGTATCGCCTGCCATTCGGCGCGCATCATCATCCAGCAGGGAATGGACCGCGACCACTGGCGCGAGACGGTCGAGTGGATGCAAGAAGAACAAGGCTTGTGGCCCATCCCAGAGCCGATGCTTACGCAAATCCTCGATTATCTCGCCACCCACTACGGCCCGGCGCGCCCGCATTTTTCACCATCGCAACCCTAGGCCGTCTGCATTCATGTACCCGTTTGCCTGCAAGGACGAATAAGGAATAGTCACTGTATTTTCCTGTCATGCTCACCGCTTGACAGACTCGGACGCCACCGGAATGGTACACCTACAAAAGCGCCGCAATTACACGGTTGAGTTCTTCTTTGGACAGTTGCCCGAGTTGGGTGTTGACGAGTTTTCCCTGGCGGTTGAAGAAGGCGGTGAAGGGGAGGGGGCCGTCGGGGGTGTTTCCTTGTTTTTGCATGAGTTCGCCGCCGCCGGTGATGGCGACCAGTGAGGGGTAGTTGATGCCGATGCTGTCGCCGAAGGCGCGGGCGGTGTCGAGCAGGTCGTGGGCGATGCCTACTATTTGTACGCCGCGCTCGCCGAGGCGTTGTTGGGTTTCGATTAGCAGCGGGATTTCTTCGCGGCAGGGCGGGCACCAGGTCGCCCAGTGGTTGACCACGACCACTTTGCCGAGCCATTCGTTGCCGTTGCGCACGGTCTTTTCGGTGTCCGGCAATTCGATTTGCGCGAGCGTGGCGGGGGTGGGTTGCGATGCCCGCCAGCCGAGGTAGCCGCCGACCGCGAGCGCGAGCACGCTCAGCGCGAGCACGGTTTTGAATGAGCCGAGCGCGGATTTTTTCACAGCGTGGTGATGAGCGCGTGGAAGTCGGCGCTGTTGCGGTAGCCGTAAAAGTGTTTGTCTTTGAGCGCGTCGCCGTTGCGGTCGAAGAGCAGCACCGCCGGCGGACCGAACACGCCGAAGCGTTTTTTCAGCGCCTTGCCGCCGGCATCGCGCGGGTCGGTCACGTCGATTCGCAGCGAGACGAAATCGCGCCGCAGGGCTTCCACGACGCGCGGGTCGCGGAAGGTGGTTGCTTCCATGCGCGCGCAGTCCACGCACCAGTCGGCGTAGTATTCCAGCAGCACGAATTTGCCCTCGCCGGCGGCGTGCGCGAATTGTCGGTCGAGTTCGGTTAGCGTGTTGACCGGGGTGAACAGCGGGTCGAGCCGCGCGCGCGCCGGTGCATTGAGTTGGTCGCCGGCAAACAGCCCGGCGGGCAATGGCCTGAGCGGATTCCGCTCGCCGAAAAATCCCCCGACGAGCGCCGCCACGCCCCAGATGAGCAACACCGCGCCCACGCCCTTGACGAAGCGCCGCCATCCGCCGGCATCCGCCGGGAGCGGTTGCAGCGCGCCGAGATAGACGCTGACGATGACGAAAAACGCGCCCCACAGCAACAGCACCGGCACCTCGGGCAGCGCGCCGAGCAGGTAAATCGCCACCCCGATGAGCAGCACGCCGAAGACCGGGTTGATGATTTCCATCCACTGCCCCGCTTTGGGCAGCAGGTAGCCGGCGCCGACGCCGAGCGCGATGAGCGGAACGCCCATGCCGAGCGCCACCGCCGCCATCATTTGCGCGCCGAGCCAGGCGTCGCCGACGGACACGGCGAGGCCCAGGAAGGAGATTAAAATCGGCGACACGCAGGCGCCGACGATGACCGCCGAGACCGCGCCGAGGGCGAATACCAGCGGCGGCGACCCGCTCAGTCGGCGCGCCTTGCTCTGCCATTCGGTTTGGATGAAAGACGGCGCGCGGATGGTGAAGAAGCCGAACATCGAAAGCGCCATCGCAATCAGTATCGCGCACAGCAGTCCAATCGCCCAGATATTCTGGAAATACGCCTGCAGTTGGTCGCCGGTGGCGCCGGCGATGGCGCCGATGGCGGCGTAGGTGGTCGTGCTCCCCAGCACATAGGCGAGCGCCAGCCCCCCGCCCTTCGCCCGCGTCATGTTGCCGCCCTGCCCGGCGATGACACCGGACAGAATCGGCAGCATCGGCAACACGCACGGGGTGAAGGTCAGCAACAACCCGGCGAAGAAGGCGCCCAGCAAAATGCCGCCCTTTCCCGGCGCTGCGGCATTGGCGGCGCCCGACACCGTCGGCTCCAGCGGGGATTGCCCGCCGCCATCGGCGGATGCGCTGGCGATGATTTGCGGCAGTTTCAGCGCGAAAGTTTTGTCAACCGGCGAGTAGCAGATGCCGTCCTGCGCGCATCCCTGATAGGTGGCGTGGACGCGGATTTCGGTGGCCGCCGGCGTGGGGCGTTGCAGCGTGATAGGCGCCGAGAAGTCGTGATGGAAGACGGCGATTTCGCCGAAGTATGCGTCGTGTTTCATCTCCCCCGGCGGCAGGGCGACCTCCGCCAGGCGGACTTCGCCGTCGCTGCTGAACGCGATTTTGTCGCGATACAGGTAGTAGCCGTCGGCGATGGTGAATGCGGTTTCCAGGCGGTTGGTGTCCGCCACCTTGACCGCCAGTTGGAAGGCGTCGTCCACATCGAGGAAGGTCGGCTGCTCAAACGCCTCGCCGAGCAAGACGCGCAATTGCTCGGTTGAACTCAGGTCGCCCGACGCGCCCGCCACGCCCGCCGATTCCGCCGGCGCGAAAGCAACTTCGCGGGTGATTGGCGGATAGCAGACGCCGACGGGCAGGTTGCAACCCTGCCCGGTCGCCACCAGCGTGTAGCCGCCGGCTCCGTCGGCGACGACCGGCACGCGCGCGCTGAGCGAGGAAAAATACACCTCAACCTCGCCAAACAGCGCATCCGACTGGCGCACGCCTTCGGGCAACGCCACTTCCCCGGCGAGCGCGCCCCCGCCGGTGATGGCGAACGACATCTTGTCGCGGTACATATAGTATCCGTCGGCGATGTCCCAGTGGGCGACAATCGAGCCGTCGGCGGCGGCCTCGGCGCGGAAGGCAAACGCCTCATTCGCGGGCAACAGTTCGACATCGCCGTTGGCGGCGTTGACCGCCGCGCAGAACAGCAACAGCGACAGGAGCGGTTTGGTTTTCATTACAAGCGCAAGGTGGCGAATGGTGGGCGGCGGCCTCGGCGGCGGCGCGGTGGGATAATCAGACCGGCGGATGCGAACATTGCTCAAGCCGCGCCGGTATTTTGCGCCGCGCGTATGGAATTTGCCCGCGTGAACCCCATGTAAATGAATAGGCGCTCATTTTATCCGATATTGAAATCGTTTCGTAAAACCAGTTTCAGCGTGTATCTGTCCGACGGGACGCGCTGCCGGGGCGCGTATTATCCGGGACCCGGCGCCGGCGGCGACCGTCTGGTGGGCTTGCACGTGCACGGGTTTCGCTCCTCGGTGGAGAACACCAAGGCGCGGTTTTTCCTCGACCACGCGCTGCAACGCGGATACAGTTGGAGCCATTTCGACCTGCCCTGCCACGGTCGCAGCGAGGGGCGGTTCAGCGAGTTTCGCGTCTCCACCGCGCTCGAAGCGCTGAGCGCGGTGATGCGCCGGTTTCGCGGCGCCTCGCTGGTGTTGCTGGGGTCGAGCATGGGCGCGTGGCTGGCGATGCTGGCGGCGCGCCAACTGGCGGCGTCGCGCGACGTCCGCGTCAAAGGGGCGGTGTTGATTGCGCCGGCGTTTGACTTCTTCCACCACTATTTCCAAAACGAGCCCGCCGAAGCAATGCGCCAGTGGCAGCGCGACGGCATCCGGCGCCTCACCGACCACTACGACAACCGAGCGTATGAACTGGACTACGCGGTGCTGGAGGACGGCATGCGGCACAGCCTGCTCGAGCGCCCCGCCGCCTATGATTTCCCCATCCGCATCTTCCACGGCGACCGCGACGATGTCGTGCCAATCGACCTGAGCCACCGCTTCAAGGCGCTATCCGCCGGCTCCGACATCACCTTGCGCGTCGTCAAAGGCGGCGACCACACGCTCAACCCGCAGTTGGCGCGCATCGCGGCGGAAGTTGACGACTTGTTCCAACGCGTGCGCGCGTCTGAGGTAAAGCCGCGCTCTAATGCGAAGCCGCGCTCTGATACGAAGCCGCGCCCCGAGACAGTGCGATGAAATTCTTTTTCCTGATTTTCCTGCTGGTTCCGCTGATAGAAATCTATTTCTTGATTGAAATCGGCGGCTTAATCGGCGTCGGGATGACCATCCTGCTGGTGGTCTTCACCGCGCTGCTGGGCGCCTTTCTGGTGCGCGCCCAGGGCTTCGCCACCTTCGCGCGCGTGCAGATGCAACTGGCACAGGGCAGGCTGCCGGCGCTGGAAATGCTCGAAGGCTTGCTGCTGTTCTTCGCCGGCGCGTTGCTACTCACACCGGGGTTTTTCACCGACGCGGTCGGCTTCGTGTTGCTCGTCCCGCCGCTGCGCCGAAAAATCATCCGCCACTTGCTCTCGCGGCGCGTGTTCGGCGCGACTGTTGGAAGCGCAAGCGGTCACACGATTTATGAGCAAACCCCTCCCGGCCCGGCGCATCCATCCGGGCGGGGAAGGGTCATTGACGTCGACCACGAAAAAATCGACTAACGCGCTCAGCTCAGGCGATGCGCCGGTTGCGCTGAGGCGGTACGCCGGTTGCACTCAGGCGATGCGCCGACCACAGCGAAAGTCGGGGTCGTTTGCCGTGGTTTCCACGCCGCGAATGTGGGTCGGCGAATGCGGCGGCGCGGGTGGCGCGGTGGCGATGGTCGCGGTCGCGGCGCCGGCGCGGAGCGCGTGTTCGTGGCGGCGGGGGTCGAATCGGCGCTCTTCCACATCGCCACGGGTCAGCCCAATGTCGGCAAGGTGGCGCTCGCTCAGGCGGCTCAGTTGCCGGTGAAGTTGCTTGCGCGCCAGATGCCGGCGGTAGTGTTTCCACGCGCTCAACCCCCACCGCTTGCCCGTGCGCAGGCTGAGCAACACGCGCTCGGCGCGCAGTTGGCGGGCGCTCGCATCAGCGGCGCGCAGTTGTTGCGGGGTGACGGAGTTCCAATGCGGTTGTCCGATAATGCCTTGCCAGGCGGTCAGCCGGGCGCGGAATTGTTGCTCGGCGAGTTCGGGTGATTTCATAATAGAATACCTATTGACGGTTTCTGGGGTATTTCGCTACACTGCGTAACTTATCGGCGTATCTTTTGGGATACAAACGATTTATTCTGAAGCGAGTTATAGAAAATCTAAACAATCATGCGCAGGTTTCCACCCCTGAATTCGTTGCGCGCCTTCGAGGCGGCGGCGCGGCATTTGAGTTTCACGCGCGCGGCGGAGGAGTTGAATGTCACGCCGGGCGCGGTCAGCCAGCAGGTCAAGACGCTGGAAGACTATTTGGATGTCCGCCTGTTTCGCCGCCGCAACCGCGCGCTGTTGCTGACCGACCCGGCGCAGGTGTGCCTGCCGTTGCTGAGCGGCGGGTTTGACCAGTTGGCGGCGGCGGTCGATTCCATTCGGCAGGAGCGCGCGGACAAGCCGTTGACGGTGACGGTGCCGCCGACCATGGGCGCGCGCTGGCTGGTGCCGCGGCTGAGCGATTTCCACAAAAAATACCCGGAGGTCGACATCCGCATCGACGCCAGCAGCGCGCTGGCGGACTTGGTCGGCGGCGACATCGACATCGGCATTCGCTTCGGCAGCGGCGACTATCCCGGCATCGACAGCACCAGCCTGTTCCCGCTGCAGGTCTATCCGGTGTGCAGCCCCGACTGGCTGGCGGACGCCGCGCTCAAAACACCGCGCGACCTGGCGCCGCACATGCTGCTACACGCCGACTATCCATGGGACGACGCCGCCTGGCCCGACTGGCAGACCTGGCTGCACACGGTCGGCATCGACGACATCGACACCGCCCACGGCCTCCGTTTTTCCAGCCCGGAAATGGTCATTCAAGCGGCAATAGAAGGGCAGGGGGTCGCGCTGTTCGGCAGCGTGCTGGTGCAAGACGACCTACGCAGCCGCCGTCTGGTGCGCCCCTTCGAGGAAGCGGTGCCGATGGACTACTCCTACTACGTCGTCCACGCCCGCGCCGGCGCCGAGCGACCGCAGGTTAAGGTGTTTAAGGAGTGGTTGCTGAGTCAGGCTGCTGTTGGTGAGGAGTCTTGAGTACGTCAGTCGCCGGCGTAAAAAACCACCGCCATCGCCCACCCGCTTCGTCATTCCCAAGTACTCGTCATTCTCGAGCGTTAGTGTCCGTTGCCGCCGCGCTTCTTCTTTTAAGCGGCGGCTTACGGACACTTACGTCCTCGGGAATCTCCCTCAGACTGGCACGGGCTTCGCCGAAGTCCACGCTAACCTTAGGGAGATTCCCGAAGGCGATGAAAAATATAGTCGCCTGTCGGCTCCCTATTTTTCTATCGTTCGAGAATGACGAAGTGGTGGGCTCCCTATTTCTACCGTTCGAGAATGACGGAATTGGGGAGAATGACGGCGGGGCGGACGAGGAAAACACCCCCCCACCCCACCCAATCCAAAAATTTCCCCATTTTTTTCCCTCAACCTATTGATTTTTCCAATCCCGGCACTATTATTAGCACTCACTCACGGCGAGTGCTAATAATGGGGACCAGAATCTCCCGGCGGCGGCGTCGTTTGAGTTTTATTTTCAACCTATTACGAGGAGAACAGAGCGTATGAATATCCGTCCGCTTCATGACCGTGTCGTCGTTCGACGAGTCGAAGACGAGCGAACCAGCCCGGGGGGCATTGTCATCCCCGAATCCGCAGCCGAAAAACCCATGCAGGGCGAAATCCTGGCGGTGGGCAACGGCAAGGTGCTCGACAACGGCGAGCAGCGCGGTCTCGATGTCAAAGTCGGCGACAAGGTGTTGTTCGGGAAATATTCCGGCACCGAAGTCAAGGTCGATGGGGAAGAAGTGCTGGTGATGCGCGAAGATGACATCATGGGTGTCATCGAGAGTTAATCCATCAATCACAGAACAATATTTCAAGAGGAGTAAACAATGGCTGCTAAAGAAGTCGTATTTGGCGAAAGCGCGCGAGCGCGAATGCTGCGGGGCATCAACACCCTGTCGGACGCCGTGAAAATAACCCTGGGCCCCAAAGGCCGAAACGTGGTGCTGGACAAATCGTTCGGCGCGCCGACCGTCACCAAAGACGGCGTTTCGGTGGCTAAGGAAATCGAACTCAAAGACAAACTCGAAAACATGGGCGCGCAGATGGTCAAGGAGGTGGCTTCCAAGACCTCCGATGATGCCGGCGACGGCACCACCACCGCCACCGTGTTGTCGCAGTCGATGGTTCACGAGGGCATGAAGGCGGTCGCCGCCGGCATGAACCCGATGGACCTCAAGCGCGGCATCGACAAAGCGGTTGCGGCGGCGGTTGCGGACTTGAAGAAACTGTCCCGACCGTGCGCCGACCACAAAGAAATCGCGCAGGTCGGCACGGTGTCCGCCAACGCCGACGCCAATGTCGGCAACATCATCGCCGAGTCGATGGAGAAAGTCGGCAAGGAAGGGGTCATCACCGTCGAAGAAGGCAACACGCTGGAAAACGAGTTGGAAGTGGTCGAGGGCATGCAGTTCGACCGCGGCTACCTGTCGCCGTATTTCATCAACGACCAGGACAGCATGGCGGTCAACTTGGAGAGCCCGTATGTGCTGATTTACGACAAGAAAATCTCCAACATCCGCGACCTGCTGCCGACTCTGGAAGCGGTTGCCAAATCGAGCCGCCCGCTGATGGTCATCGCCGAAGATGTTGACGGCGAAGCGCTGGCGACGCTGGTGGTCAACAACATTCGCGGCATCGTCAAGGTGTGCGCGGTCAAGGCGCCCGGCTTCGGCGACCGCCGCAAAGCCATGCTGGAAGACATCGCGGTGTTGACCGGCGGGCGGGTGATTAGCGAAGAAGTCGGCATGAGCCTCGAAAGCGCCTCGCTGGACGACTTGGGTCAAGCCAAGCGCATCCAAATCTCCAAAGAAAACTCAACCATCATCGACGGCGCCGGCAGCCGCCAGGAGATTGAGTCGCGGGTCAACCAGATTCGCACGCAAATCGAGGAAGCGACGAGCGACTACGACCGCGAAAAAATGCAAGAGCGCGTCGCCAAACTGGCAGGCGGCGTGGCGGTCATCAAAGTCGGCGCCGCCACCGAAGTGGAGATGAAAGAGAAAAAGGCGCGCGTTGAAGATGCGCTGCACGCCACGCGCGCGGCGGTCGAAGAAGGCGTTGTTCCGGGCGGCGGCACCGCGCTGGTGCGCTGCACCAAGAACGTCGCCAAGGTCTCCGGCGCCAACCCCGACCAGGACATGGGCATCAAGATTACGCTGCGCTCGCTGCAAGAGCCGCTGCGCCAAATCGTTGCCAATGCCGGCGAGGACTCTTCGGTCATCCTCAACAAGGTGGCGGAGGAAAAAGGCAATTTCGGTTACAACGCCGCCACCGGCAAATACGGCGACATGATAGAAATGGGCATCCTCGACCCGACCAAGGTAACCCGCGCGGCGCTACAAAACGCGGCCTCCATCGCCGGCTTGCTAATCACCACCGAAGCAATGGTCGCCGAAGTCCCGGAAGAAAAACCCGCCCCCCCAATGCCCGACATGGGCGGCGGAATGGGTGGAATGGGCGGCATGATGTAATCGTTGTGCTAGCCTGTGGTGACACAAAGCCCCGCCGTGAGGCGGGGCTTTTTTTGTTTACGCGCGTTATTCATTCAAACAACAACAACCACTACTTACTCCGTCATTCTCGAGCGTTAGTGTCCGTTGCCGCCGCGCTTCTTCTTTTTAAGCGGCGGCTTACGGACACTTACGTCCTCGGGAATCTCCCACAAAATGGCGATGAGTCCATCGTGCCGTCTTTAGCGCAACGCCCTCAACCCCACCGCCCCTTCCTCCCGTCAATGCGAGATTTCAACCGCCGTTTGTCGCGGGTGTTGACGACCACCATGCGCCACACCACGCGCACCGCGAAGTAACCGGCGCAGCCCAGCGCGACGCCGAAGATAAGGCAGCCGAGCCACAAGGCGGCGAGATGTTGCAGCATTACCTCGATGGTGATGCTGCTGATGGACAAGCCGGTCTCGCCGAGCAGCGCCGAGCCGAGCAGGTAGGGCGGCGTGTACAGCACAATCCAGGTGAACGGATTGGAGAGCCACACCAGCACGATGGACAGCGGCAAATTGGCGCGCCACAGCACCGCCAGCAACGTCGCCGGCAGCATCTCCAACGGCATCGGCAGATAGGCGCAGAACAACCCGATGGCGGTCGCCCGCGAAATGGCGCTGCGATTAATCATCCACAACGCCGGGTCGCCAAGCCGAATCCCCAAATAACGAAACGGCGGCAACGCCGCAATGCGCTTGCGCTCGGGCAGATGTTTTTTTATTCGCGATCGAAGCGATGTCGGCATGGGGGCGGTGGGTTTTGTTGTGGGGTTAGTTTGTGGAATTTGGGGTTGGAGTGCAATAGTTCCCTTGGCGTCATTCTCGAACGATAGAAAAATAGGGAGCCCCTTACTTCGTCATTCTCGAACGATAGAAAAATAGGGAGCGCCAGCGACCATATTTTTCATCGCCTTCGGGAATCTCGTCCAGTTTGGCGTGGTCTTGAACGGAGCGACACTAAGACACTGTTGTCGCTCAAAAGACTGCCGGAATGGCGGCTTACTCGCCGCCTGCTTCGCTCGCTTTGTTTGGGCTCAGCGCCAGTCTTAGGAAGATTCCCGAGGACGCAAGTGTCCGTAAGCCGCCGCTTAAAAGAAGAAGCGCGGCGGCAACGGACACTAACGCTCGAGAATGACGGTTGGGGTGGGTGGTGGGGTGGGAGGGCAAGAACAACCCGCACAACAACGCATAGACTCAAACACAGTTTGATGATAATCTACCAACTCATCAAGGATAGATACAAACTATGCGCCAATTCTCGGATGGCTGGAACAACCCTCATTTGTGGCTGCTGGCTTTTTGCGGCGGGGTTGTTGCGCTCAGGTTTTTTGAGCGACTGCCGGCGCTTCCGGCGGTTATCGTTGCGTTGGCGCTCCTTGTTTTGTGCGCTGTTCGGTGGCGGTGGCTGAGGCCGGGGGCGGCGTTTTTGATTGGGTTTTGCTGGGCTGTGATTACCGCCACCACGGTGTCCAACACGACCCTGCCGGCGGCGGCGGAGAAGCAGGATGTTGTGATTACCGGGCGGGTCGTCGGCGTTCCCGTGGCGAGCGGCGAGCGCCAGCGATTTGACTTCAAGGTGGAGCGGTTTGAGTGGCGGGGGCGCGACCATCCGCCACCCGGCAAAATCCGCCTAAAACTCTATCAAGCGCAACCGCTCATCCGCAGCGGCGAGCAATGGCGTTTCACCGCCCGCCTCAAACGCGCGCGCGGTTACAACAACCCCGGCGCGCCGTTCAACTACGAAACCCACCTGTTCCACCACCGCTTGCGCGCCACCGGCTATGTGCGCGCGCAGCCGCCGCCACTGCTGCTGGCGCCGCAACCCGCGCATTCCATCGCGGCCTTCCGCGCGCGCGTCGCCGGTTTCATCCGCGCCACGCTGCCGGACACGGGCCGCGCCGGGCTGGTGACCGCGCTGGTGGTCGGCATCCGCAGCGACATGACCGCCACCGACTGGGAAGTGCTGGTGCGAACCGGCACCATCCATCTGGTCGCCATCTCCGGTTTGCACATCGGCCTCGTGTCCGGGCTGGCGTTGTTGCTCGGCGGTTGCTGTTGGCGGCTCGCCGGGCGGCTGCCGCTGTGGCTACCGGCGCCCAAAGCCGGCGTGCTGGCGGGCTTGCTCACCGGCATCACCTACGCGCTCCTCGCCGGCATGACCATCCCCACGCAGCGCGCGGTATGCATGCTGGCGGTGGTCGCCGCGGCGCTGTTTTTTCAACGCCGCCCCTTCGGTTGGGAAACCCTGGTGATGGCGCTCGCCGCGGTGCTGGCGGTGGACCCGCTCGCCCCGCTCGCCGGCGGCTTATGGCTGTCGTTCGGCGCGGTGGTGATTTTAATCATCGGCGCACAACGGGCGCGGACCAGTGCGCGGACGCAGTCGTTGCCGGCGGTGAATTCGCTCGCGCTCGCCCACCACCCCCGCCACCCACCCAAGCCGCCCAATCCGCTGCGCCAACTACTCGCCAAACTCGGCGCGTGGTGGCTCATCCAACTGATGCTGCTGGTCGGCATGGCGCCGTTGCTGCTGGCGTTGTTTCACCAATTCTCGCTGAGCGCGCCGCTCGCCAACCTCGCCGCCATTCCCCTCATCGGCTTGGTCGCGGTGCCGGCGGGGTTGCTCGGATTGTTGCTGTATGCCATCGGCCTCGAGCCGGCGGCGGCGCTCGCATTCCACGCCTCGCTGTGGGTCATCGACCACCTCTGGGTGCTGCTGGAGTGGCTGTCCGCCGGTGGCTGGTCGGTGTGGCGGCAACCGTCGCCGCCGCTGTGGTCGCTGCCGCCGGCGGCGGTCGGCGTTTTGCTGCTGCTGTCGCCGCGCGTCGTGCCGGCGCGGTGGACCGGGCTGCTGTGGCTGCTGCCGCTATTCTCGACCGCGCCCGCCACGCTCGCCCCCGGCGAGTTCAGATACACCCTGCTCGAAGTCGGCCACGGGCTGGCGTCGGTGGTGCAGACCCGCAACCACCTGCTGCTGTATGACGCGGGACCAAGTTTTCCCGGCGGCTTCGACACCGGCGAAAGCATCGTCGTCCCCTTCCTGCAACAACTCGGCGCCAACCGCATCGACACCGTCATCGTCAGCCACGGCGACAACGACCACAGCGGCGGCCACCGCGCGGTGCTGGCGCGCTTTGCCGCCGGGCGGGTGCTGACCAGCGTGCCGGCGTTGATTCCGAAATCGCAACCCTGCGAAGCCGGGCAGCGGTGGACGTGGGACGAGGTGAACTTCCAAATGCTGTCGCCGCCACCGCCATCGCATGCGCGCACGCACGGCAACGAAGCATCCTGCGTGCTCAAAGTCGCGTCCGCTTTCGGCTCGCTGCTGCTCACCGGCGACATCGGCAAGCCGACGGAGGCGCGCCTGCTGGAATCGGGTTTCGACATTCAAGCCGACGTGCTACAAACCCCGCACCACGGCAGCAAAACCTCGTCCACCGCAGCCTTCCTGGAGCGCGTGCAACCCGCCGTCTCGCTCAACAGCATCGGCTACCTGAACCGCTACCACCACCCGAACCGCAAAGTCGCCCAACGCTACGCCCAACGAAAAATCCCCCTCTACAACACCGCCGAAGAAGGCGCCATCACCGCCACCTTCACCGCCACCGGAATCACCCTACAAGCCCACCGCGCCACCGACAAAAAATACTGGCTGCATCCGGCAAAACAACTAATCAAACTCCACCGCATCCCCTCACTTCGTCATTCACCACCACTTCGTCATTCGAATGATAGAAAAATACCAACTACCCGTCATTCTCGAACGGTAGAAAATAGGGAGCCGACAGGCGACCATATTTTCTTCGATTCGGGAATCTCCCTAAGGCTACCGTGAATTCCAACAAAGCCCGTGCCAACCTTAGGGAGATTCCCGAGGACGCAAGTGTCCGTAAGCCGCCGCTTAAAAGAAAAAGCGCGGCGACAACGGACACTAACGCTCGAGAATGACGAGTTATATACCCGTCATTCTCGAATGATAGAAAAATAGGGAGCGTCAGCGACCATATTTTTCATCGCCTTCGGGAATCTCCCTAAGGCTACCGTGGATTCCAACAAAGCCCGTGCCAGTCTTAGGGAGATTCCCGAGGACGCAAGTGTCCGTAAGCCGCCGCTTAAAAGAAAAAGCGCGGCGGCAAACGGACACTAACGCTCGAGAATGACGAGTTATATATACCCGTCATTTATATGTTGACCCAATCCCCCAATCAGGCCAGTTTGAGGGGTAGGCGCGAGGGGCGATTCGGTTCGTCATTGGGTGAGGAGGCGGTCATTAGACCTCCTGCACCGGTCGAGAGTGAGAGCCCCTCGCGCCGTTGTTGCTGCGAACAGATACTGGGGGATAAAGCCCCGCATATAAGTGGGCAGGAACAACACCGATGATAACCCTTTTTACGTTGAGGTGAGCGATATGAACAAGGTCATTGCGGGAATTGATGTAGCCAAAGATCATTTGGATATTTATGTGGCACCGGGACCGGTGGAGCGTTTTGCCAACACGCCGCCGGGGCGCGAGCGGTTGATTTCGTGGGCGCGGCGTCATGCGGTCGAGCAGGTGGCGTGCGATGCGTCCGGCGGTTATGAGCGGCGTTTTATTGAGGCGCTGCATGATGCGCCGATGTTGGTCAATTTGGTGCACTCCAAACGGGCCAAGGACTTCGCGCACGCGCTCGGTCGTGAAGCCAAGACCGATGGGCTGGATGCGCGCACGCTGGCGGAGATGACGCAGCACTTTGCTTTGCCGCCGACCCCTCGCCGCGAGCCGGCAAGTCAAGCCATACGGGACTTGGTGGGTCGTCGCGACCAACTGGTGCGCCAGCAGGTGCAGGAGAAGAACCGCTTGGAGAAGGAGCCGGAGCAGGCAGTGGCGGAGTCGTGCGAGCGTATGATTGAGCATTTGGGTGAGGAGATCGAGCGGATGGAGCAGGCGTGCCGCGAGGTGCTTGCCACCAACCCGGAATTGGCGCATCAGGCGGCGTTGTATGAAAGCGTCAAAGGCATCGGCAAAACCACCGCGCTGGCGCTGCTGGCGTATTTGCCGGAGCTCGGTCAGCACGACTACAAGGGGATTGTGGCGCTGGCGGGCTTGGCGCCATATGCGCGCGACAGTGGCCGGCAACACAACAAGCGCTCCATCCGCGGCGGACGTTCGGCGGTGCGCCGGGCGTTATACATGGCCTCCCTGTCGGCGTCCCAATATAACCCCCAGATGTGCGCTTTCCACAAGCGTCTGCGCGCGCGCGGCAAACCGGGCAAAGTGGCGCAGACCGCGGTCATGCGAAAACTGCTACTCCAACTCCACGCCGTCGCCAAACGCGGCACACCGTGGGTTGAAGACTACACGCCAACATGCGAAAAAATCGCTTGATTTTAAACACAGATACTCTCGAATGATAGAAAAATAAGGAGCGGTACAGCCTGTGTAAAAACCCTCCGCATATCGAAAGGGTGGGAAAATATTCCTCAAAATCGCATAAAAACAGGGGCGAGATGGGAAACTTATCCATTTTTATGCGGGTTTTTGCTATGTCGGTGGGAAAATTTTTCATGCGCCGCTTTATTTTTGGAGTTTTTACACTGCCTGGGTAGCGACTATATTTTTCATCACCTTCGGGAATCTCCCTAAGGCTAGCGTGGACTTTACCGAAGCCCGTGCCAGTCTTAGGGAGATTCCCGAGGACGCAAGTGTCCGTAAGCCGCCGCTTAAAAGAAGAAGCGCGGCGGCAAACGGACACTAACGATCGAGAATGACGGGTACTTGGAATGACGAGTGCTTGGAATGACGAGTACTTGGAATGACGAAGTGACCCTGCCCCCCGCCGGTTTATTCTTCCACAACCGTAATCCCCGCGCGTTGGCAGCATTGGCGCAGGTGTTGTCCGCCGTGGCGGGAGTAGGTTAGGGGGTTGGCTTTGGTGGGGTCTTGTTCGGCTTCTACTACCAGCCAGCCATGGTAGTTGATGTCGGCGACGGCTTGGATGAAGGCGTCAAAATCGAGCAGTCCGTCTCCCGGCACGGTGAATACGCCGGCGAGCACCGCTTGCATGAAACTCGTGTCTTGCGCGAGCGCTTCGGCGAAGGGTGCGCGGCGCAAGTCTTTGCAGTGAATGTGGCGCACGCGCGCGCCGTGGCGGCGTAGTAGCGCTTGCGGCGAGCCGCCGGCGAAGGCGATGTGACCCGAATCGACCAGCAAGCCGACGGCTTCGCCGGTGTTCGCCATCAGCAAATCGACCTCGTCTTCGGTCTCAAACACCGTGCCCATGTGGTGGTGATACGCCATTTGCACGCCGTAATCAGCCTGCATCCGCGCCGCCAGTTGGGTCAGTTTTTCGCCGTATCGGGCGAACTCCGGGGGCGCCATTTTGGGGCGCGCCGACAGCGGCGTGTCGTATTGCCCTTGCACCGAGTCCGCCGTCTCGGCGTAGAACAGCACGGTCGTATTCAAGGCGGCGAAGGTCTCCAGTTGCGCCCGCATCCGTTGCATCTCTTCTTCCACCGAGTCGTTTTGCCGCAGCAAACCGGAAAACCAGCCGGACGCCAGTTGCAGGCGGTGGCGGCGCAACAGCGGCGACAGTTGCGCCGCGTTGCGGGGGAATTTGCCGCCCATTTCGGTGCCGCAAAAACCGGCGGCGCGGCTTTCGGCGAGGCAGACTTCGAGCGGCGTGTCGCCGCCGAGTTCGGGCATGTCATCGTTGCTCCACGCAATCGGGGCGACCGCCAGTTTGACTTCGGACATTGTCGTGCGCGCGCGTGAACCGTGAATGCCGGCGCGCGTTGCTACACGCCCGGACGCTGCGCCGCGCGCGCCGCCTCGTGCGCGGCTTGGGCGGCGGACACCTCGGCGCGCGCGCTCACCGCCGGCACGCCCACGTCCCACCACGCGGCGTTGGGCGTCCATTCATGCGCCACCCCGCGCACCGTGATGACATAACTTTTGTCGGCTTGCTTGGCGCGCGCGAGCGCGGCTTCCAGCGCGGCGACGGTGCACACTTCCTCGCCCGCCGCGCCCATGCTCTTGGCGTGCGCGACAAAATCCACGGTCACATCCTCCGCCGCCGCGTGGCAATCGGCGAACAGGTTGTTGAAGGACGCGCCGCCCTTGAAGGTTTGCAGGCGGTCGATGACCGCATAACCGCCGTTGTCATACACCACGACGATCAGTTTGTGCCCGAACATCACCGACGACAGGATGTCGGAATTCATCATCAAATACGAGCCGTCGCCGACCAGCACGAACACTTCGCGCTCGGGGTTCGCCATCTTCGCCCCGAGCCCGCCGGCGATTTCGTAGCCCATGCACGAGTAGCCGAATTCGCAGTCAAAATCGCCGACTGCTTTGGCGCGCCAGTTCATGCACAACTCACCCGGAAAACCGCCCGCCGCGGTCAACGCCAAATCCCCCGGCGTGGCGGCGCGGTTGACCGCCCCGACCGTCTGCGCGTAGGTTGGCGGCGCGGAGGCGTCGCGAGTGGCGGGGGCGGGCGCGTCGCTGTGCCGGTCGATGAGCGCATTCCAGTCCGCATACAGGCGCGCCGCCTGCTCGCTGCGGGCGGCGGGCGCGCGCCAATCGCCGAGCGCCGCCGACAATTCCGCCAGCCCTTCGCGGGCGTCGCCGACCACCGCCACGGCGCGGTGTTTATGCGCATCGAAGCGCGCCGCGTTCAGCGTCACCAAACGGAAATCATCGCGGTTGCCGAACACGCTCCACGAGGCGGTGGTGAAGTCCTGCAACCGCGTGCCGACGGCGAGCACGACATCGGCGTCCGCCGCCAGCGCATTCGCCGAGGCGGAGCCGATGACGCCCAGGGGTCCGGCGTTGTGCGCGTGGCGGTGCGGCAATGCGGCGCGCCCGGCGATGGTCTCCGCCACCGGGAGGTTGTGCCGCTCGGCGAATGCCGCCAGTTCCGCGGTGGCGAGGGAATAATGCACCCCGCCGCCGCAGATGAGCAACGGCTTAGTCGCGCCGCGCAGCGCATCGGCGGCGGCGGCGACTTGTGCGCGGTCGGGGCGCGGGCGCGCGATGCGGTGCACCGCCGGCGACAAAAACGACGCCGGGCAGTCAAACAGGTCGCCCTGCACATCCTGCGGCAACGCCAAAAACGCGGGACCGCAGTCCGCCGGGTCGAGCATCGCCGCGACCGCCTGCGGCAGCGACGACAGCAACTGTTGCGGATGCGTGATGCGGTCCCAGTAGCGCGTGACGGCGCGAAACGCATCGTTGACGGTGAGGCTCGGATTGCCGTAATGCTCGACCTGCTGCAATACCGGGTCGGGCAGGCGGTTGGCGAAGGTGTCCCCGGACAGGAACAGCGCGGGCAGCCGGTTGGCGTGCGCGAGCGCGGCGGCGGTCACCATGTTGGTCGCGCCGGGACCGATGGAACTGGTGGCGACAAAAATCCGCCGGCGGCGGTGCGACTTGGCGTAGGCGGCGGCGGCCAACCCCATCGCCTGCTCGTTCTGCCCGCGCCAGGTGGGCAGCGCGTCGCGGTGTTGATACAGCGCCTCGCCGAGGCAGGTGACGTTGCCGTGCCCGAAAATGGCGAACACGCCGCCGAACAACGGCGTGCGCTCGTCGTCGATGCGCTGCGCCGCAAGATACGCCACCAGCGCTTGCGCCGTGGTGAGCGGTGTGCTTTTCATCAGGCTAGCCTCCGGTGTTGAATCGGCGCCGCTTAGTTATCATTGGGGTCGCCGTTTTGTGAAGCCGCGCGGGTTTGCGCGACCGCCGCTTCAGCCCCCGCCGTCATCAAGCGCGCGTCCGACAGCACGGTGACCAAATCAAACCCCTTCTTCGCCATCGCCCCGGCGTAGCGCGCCGCGCCGGTGTGAATGCCCGCGAACACGTCGTGGCGTCGCGCGCTCGCCAGAATGTGGTCGATGGCCGCCACCACCGGCTCGGCGGTCGGCATGAACGACACTTCGCAGCCGAGCGAGCAAGCGAGGTCGGCGGGACCGATATACGCGCCGTCCAGCCCCGGCGTCGATAAAATCGCGTCGGCGTTTTCAACCGCCTGTTTGGTTTCAATCATCGCCAGCACCAGCACCGAATCGTTGGCGCGCTCGGGGTAATCCGCGCCGCCCTGCAAGCGCGCGCGGATGGGTCCAAAACTGCGCGCGCCGAGCGGCGGATAGCGGGTCGCGGCGACCAAGCGCGCGGCGTCTTCGGGCGTGTTGACCATCGGGCAGATGACGCCGTGCGCGCCGGCGTCGAGCGCCTTCATCAGGATGCCCTCTTCCAGCCACGGCACGCGCACCAGCGGCGCCACTTCGGTCGTGGAAATGGCGGTCAGCATGGCGGTCGCCGCGCGGTAATCCACCAGCCCGTGCTGCATGTCCACGGTCAACGAATCCCATCCCGCGTGCGCCATCACCTCCGCGGAAAAACCGCAGGGGATGGATAGCCAGCCGTTAATCGCGCACTCGCCGGCGCGCCGGCGTTGTTGCAGTTTGTTGTCCCACATCTTCAGTCTCCGCTCAGTCTGTCTCCGTTAAAGTTGACCGCGGCCCAGCGACCGCTGCGCATGGATTGCTCCGCCGCTTCCGCCAGCAACAGCGCGCGCCGCCCGTCTTCAAAAGTGGGCGATGGCGCGCGCGCATTGTCCACCGATTCGACAAACGCGTCCAGTTGCAGGCGGTAGGCGTCGGCGTAGCGCTCCACAAAAAATTCGTGCAACGGCGGGCGCGCGGCGGTGTGGTGCGCGCCGTGGTGCGCCACCTGCGTGGCGGTGCAATTGTCGGACAACAGCATGCCTTTTTCGCCGAAGACTTCCACGCGCTGATCATACCCATAGACGGCGCGGCGCGAGCAGTTGATATGACAGAGCGCGCCGGACGCGGTTTGCATGACGACCATGGCGGTGTCCACATCCGCGGCGCGCGCGCAAGCCTCGGGCGCAATCAACGCGGCGCCGGCGGCGAAGAGGCGCACCGGCTCCTCGCGCAGGATGAAGCGCGCCATGTCGAAGTCGTGAATCATCATGTCGCGGAACAGCCCGCCGGACACCGCGAGATACTCATCCGGCGGCACCGCCGGGTCGCGGCTGGTGATGATGAGTTTTTCCACCCGCCCGATTTCGCCGCCCGCCGTGCGCGCCTGCAACGCCGCGTGTCCGGGGTCGAAGCGGCGATTAAAACCGAGTTGCACGCGCGCATCCGAGCGCCGGGCGAGGGCGTCGCGGCAGGCGTTGACGCGCGCAATATCGAGGCCCGGCGGCTTCTCGCACAGCGCCGGCGTGGCGGCGGCGGCGGCGCGTTCCAGGTAGTCGCAATGCGTGACGGTGCTCGACGCAATCAACAACGCATCGGCGCGCTCAATGGCGGCCTGCGCATCAGACACCACCTCGGCGCCGAATGCCACCGCCACCGCCTCGGCAACGGCGGTGTCGGGGTCGTGCACCACAGCGAGCCGCGCCCGCGGATGCGCGGCGATGCAACGCGCATGCATAGCCCCGATGCGCCCGGCGCCAATCAACGCAATGTTCAACATCGCGCGTTGCGCCGATGGCGTGTCAACCGCGTGTACAAATCCAATACCCTTAGCCGTGTGGAAGTTGTTGGGAGCGGTATTGTATTGGAGTTTGCGGGTTGAGGGAATGATGGGGTCGTCGGGTGTTGTTCGCGTTGCTTCGGTGCGGTAATCTGGTGTTGGATGATTGTTTTTAGCCCAGCGTGCGAGTTGATTCGGTGAAGATGTCCCATAACCAGGACCGGCGGGGTGGTGGGTGGATGGATGGGTTTCATCCGGCGGTTTGGGGTTGGTTTGCGGAGCGGTTTGCGGAGCCGACGGGGGCGCAGCGGGAGGCTTGGGAGGCGATTGCCGGGGGGAGCCATGTTTTGCTGGCGGCGCCGACCGGGTCGGGCAAGACGTTGGCGGCTTTTTTGGCGGTCATCGACCGGCTGGTGAAAGCGGCGGAGCGCGGGCAACTGGCGGACGAGGTGCGGGTGATTTATGTCTCGCCGCTGAAGGCGTTGTCCAACGATATTCAGCGCAATCTGGAGGGTCCGCTGGCGGAAATCCACGCGCGCTTGCACTCGGCTGCGGATGATGCGCCCCCGCCGATGATTACGGCGGCGGTGCGGACCGGCGACACCACCGCCGCCGAGCGCGCGCGCATGATTAAGAAGCCGCCGCACATTCTGGTGACCACGCCCGAGTCGCTCTATATTCTGCTGACTTCCGAGTCGGGGCGGCGGATGTGCGCGACTTGCGAGACCCTGATTATCGATGAAATCCACGCCCTCGCCGGCGTCAAGCGGGGCGCGCATCTGGCGTTGTCGGCGGAGCGTTTGCAGGGGTTGTGCGCGGCGCGCCTGACGCGCATCGGCTTGTCCGCCACCCAGGAGCCGATTGACACCGTCGCCGGCTACTTGGTCGGCGCGCACGGCGACAAACCCTGCGTGGTCATCAACAGCGGCCACGCGCGCACGCGCGACATTGCCATCGAACTGACCGACTCCAAGTTGCAGGCGGTCATGTCGGCGGAGGCGTGGGGCGAGGTGTACGACCGCCTCGGGCGGCTGATTGAAGCGCATCGCACCACGCTGATTTTCGTCAACACCCGGCGCATGGCCGAGCGCATGTCCAAGGCGCTGTCGGAGCGGCTCGGCGAGGAGTCGGTCACCGCGCATCACGGCAGCCTCGCCAAGGAGCACCGGCTGGACGCCGAAGCGCGGCTCAAAGCCGGCACCTTGCGCGCGTTGATCGCCACCGCATCGCTGGAACTCGGCATCGACATTGGCGACATTGACTTGGTCTGCCAAGTCGGCTCCTGCCGCGGCATCAGCGTATTTTTACAGCGCGTCGGTCGCTCCGGGCATCAGGTCAACGCCATTCCCAAGGGTCGGTTGTTTCCGTTGTCGCGCGACGACTTGGTGGAGTGCGCGGCGATGGTCGATGCGGTCAATCGCGGGCTGCTCGACCAATTGAGCATCCGCCCGCAGCCGCTGGACGTGCTCGCCCAGCAAATCGTCGCGGAGGTCGCCGCCGGCGAGCGCACGCTCGATGAGTTGTATCAACTGGTGGTTCGCGCCGAGCCGTATCGCGCGTTGTCGCGCGACAAATTCGACGAGGTTTTGCGGATGCTGGCGGACGGTTTCAGCACGCGGCGCGGGCGGCGCTCGGCCTATCTGCACCTCGACGCGGTTGCTCGCCGCGTGCGGCCACGGCGCGGCGCGCGGCTCACCGCCCTCACCAACGGCGGCGCCATCGCCGACCAGTTCGACTACGACGTCATCCTGGAACCGGGCGGACATCGAATCGGCACCTTGAACGAAGACTTCTCGTTTGAATCGCTGCCGGGCGACATTTTCCAGTTGGGCAACAGCGCGTATTGCATCCTGCGCGTGGAATTGGGCAAGGTCATCGTGCGCGACGCCCACGGGCAGCCGCCCACGATTCCGTTCTGGTTCGGGCAGGCGCCGGGGCGCAGCGATGCGTTGAGCGAGGCGGTCTCCGAGTTGCGCCGGCGGATTCAGGAATGGTTGCCGGACGGGTTCGAGTCGGCGAGCAAACGCGCGATGCACGAGTTCGGTCTCAGCGAGGCCGCGGCATCTCAGTTGACCGACTACCTGGGCGAAGCGTGGGCCGCACTCGGCGCGTTGCCGACCGTCAACACGGTCATCTTCGAGCGATTTTTCGACGAGGCGGGCGACCAGCATCTGGTCATCCATTCCACCTTCGGCTCGCGCGTTAACCGCGCCTGGGGGCTGGCGCTGCGCAAGCGGTTTTGCCGCAAGTTCAATTTTGAATTGCAGGCGGCGGCGCTGGAAGACGCGCTGGTGTTGTCGCTCGGTAGCACGCACAGTTTCGCGCTGGAAGACGCGGTCGCCTACCTCAAGCCGGCGACGGTGCGCGAGGTGTTGACGCAGGCATTGCTGGCGGCGCCGATGTTCCCGACCCAGTGGCGCTGGAATGCTTCCATCGCGCTGGCGGTCAAGCGCTTTGTCGGCGGCAGGAAAAACCCGCCGCAGTTCCAGCGCAGCGACGCCGAGGATTTGGCGGCGGTGGTGTTCCCCGACCAAGTCGCGTGTCAGGAAAACATCGCCGGGAGGCGCGAAATTCCCCGCCACCCGCTGGTCGAGCAAACGCTGCACGACTGCCTCAACGACCTGATGGACATCGCGCGGCTGGAGCGCATCCTCGCCGACATTCGCGCCGGGCGGATTGCGGTGCGCTGCCGCGATTTGGTGGCGCCGTCGCCGCTCGCCGAGGAAGTGCTGACCGCCAAGCCCTACGCGTTTCTCGACGACGCCCCCGCCGAGGAGCGGCGCACTTCGCTGGTCAACGCCCGCCGGGTGTTGCAGCCCGAGGACGCGGCGGCGCTCGGGCGCTTGAACGCCGGGGTCATCGCCGAAGTGCGAAGCGAGGCGTGGCCCGAGGCGCGCGATGCGGATGAATGCCACGACGCGCTGATGATTCTCGGCGCTATCAGCGACGCCGAAGCCGGCGAACACGGCTGGCGGCGCTGGCTCGACGAACTGAGCGCGGCGCGCCGGGCGACGCGGCTGTGCTGTGGTGACCGCGACGGCAACCGTGACAGCGGGGCGACGCTGTGGGTCGCCGCCGAGCGGCTGGCGATGTTGATGGCGGTGTATCCGGGCGCATCCAAGCATCCCGACATTGCGCCGGCGGCGGTGGATGCGGGCGGCGATGTGACACTTGATGCCGCTACTCTCGCCGACGACGGGTTGACCGCGCTGCTGCGTTTTCGCTTGCAAGGCGCGGGACCGGTCACCATCGCGCAACTGGCTACGCTGCTGCGCCTCGACCCCGCCCGAATCGAGCGCGCGATGGAGGCGCTGGAAGGCGAGGGGTATGCCATGCGCGGCCACTTCGACCCGGCGCAAGCGGCGTTGCAATGGTGCGAGCGCGGCTTGCTCGCGCGCATTCACCGGCGCACCATCAAGCGCCTCAGGGAGCAAGTGCGCCCCGCCGGCGTCGCCGGGTTCATGCGCTTTCTGTTCCACTGGCACGGCATCGACGACCACGACCACGGACGCGGCGAACTGGACGGCGCCGACGCGCTCGCCGGGCTGCTGGCGCAACTCGAAGGCGTGCAAATCCCCGGCGCGGCGTGGGAGAGCGAGGTGCTGCCGCTGCGCATCAACGGCTACCTCGGTCACTGGCTGGACGGCTTATGCGCCGGCGGCGCCATCCGCTGGGCGCGCTTGAGCCCGCCCGACAAACCGGGCAAATCCTCCCTCAAGGTCGCGCCGATTGCGCTGGTGCGCCGGCGCGCGATGAAGCATTGGCTGGCGCACGGCGGACGCGGCGGTCAATTCACCGCCGACACCGACGCCGACCCACAACACCTCTCCGCCAACGCGCGGCGCATCGTGGATTCCCTGCGCCGCCGCGGTCCGCAGTTTTATGATGAGTTGCTGGATTGCGGCGGTTGGCTGGCGAGCGAGGTGACGAGCGCGTTGTCCGAGTTGGCCGCTTGCGGCGTGGTCGCCAGCGACAGTTTTGGCGGACTGCGCGCGCTGGTGTCCGGCGGCAAACAAAAATCCGCGCATCGCCACCGCCATCGTCATCGCGCTGGGCGGCACGCGCCAAGCGGAGGTCGCTCCCCCTTAGACAACACCGGGCGCTGGTTTTTGCTGAGAAGCAACGAGCCAACCGACGCGCCCGCCGAAGACCGCTGGGAGTCGGTCGAATATATCGCGCAAGCGCTGCTGAAACGCTACGGCATCGTCTTCCGCAAACTACTCGACGGCGAGCGCAACCTGCCGCCGTGGCGCGACCTGCACTACGTCTACCGGCGAATGGAAGCGCGCGGCGAAGTGCGCGGCGGGCGCTTCGTCGGCGGAATCGAAGGCGAGCAATTCGCCCTCCCCGAAGCGGTCGGCGCCCTGCGCCGCTCGGAGCGCACCGACAACAACGCCCTAATCTCCATCAGCGCCGCCGACCCCCTCAACCTAACCGGCATCCTCCTCCCCGTAGACCGCGCCCCCGCCACCGGCAAAAACCGAATCCTATTCCGCAACGGCACCCCAATAGCCACCCTCACCGCCGGCAAAGTGAACTGGCTGACGTTGGTGCCTGAGCGGGAGCAGTGGAGTGTGCGGCAAAAGTTGATTGCGTTGCCGGTGGTAAAGGGAAGAATGGAAAAACCCGCCACCCCCGTCATTCTCGAACGGTAGAAAATAGGGAGCCGACAGGCGACCATATTTTCTTCGATTCGGGAATCTCCCTAAGACTACCGTGAATTCCAACAAAGCCCGTGCCAACCTGAGGAAGATTCCCGAGGACGCAAGTGTCCGTAAGCCGCCGCAAGAAGAAGCGCGGCGGCAAACGGACCTATGCGCTCGAAATGACGAGTAGTGGGGAATGACGAGTAGTGAGGAATAACGAAATTGTTGTAGCCGTCATTCCCCACAGCCCACCCTCGCCACCATTCCCACAGACTCCCCCGCCGTCATTCCCGCAGAGCCTGCCCCCGCAGTGTGTTAGCGGGGGAAGCGGGAATCCAGACGCACGGACAGCAAGACGGCCTTACCCCATCGCCGTGTTCCGATTTGCCGTCCGTGGGCGACTGGATTGCGGCATCCGAGCCGCAATGACGGGGTTGTTGGCGGTGGCGTCCGCGGCGGGAAATTTGAGGAAAAACGCCGGCCAGTCAGGGTTTTGGGGCTGAATTCACTAACTAAAAATTCTTCTTTTTGAGTTTGACCGCGAAAAATAATTGGCCGGTATTGACATTTTGTCGAAAATATATGCTATTCTATAAGATTTTTTTAATTTTTTCTTGACATTGAACGCAAAACCCCTTTTAATCCCGTCACAGCCACTGGCTATTTTGTTCAACCACACATTGAGGAATTACCAATGAAAGACACATCTGACAAACACGCTTGGTCTTGGTCAGGCGCATACAACAAGAAGGGGGAGCCGATTGGGTGCGGAGAAGAAATTCTCGAACGGACCGGTAAGTGCTGGTCGGCTACGGGCGCTTACCGGAAAGGCAAGCGGGACGGTATGTGGGAAATACGCTATTTGGATGGGAGCGTGGCGACCGGTCCCTACAGGAAAGACAAAGAGCATGGTTTATGGGAAGAGCGATTTGCCGATGGCACGGTGCGGAAGGGTCCCTATGCGAAGGGCAAACAGCATGGCGTGTGGGAAACATGCTATACGGATGGTTCTGTGGAGACCGGCCCTTATGTGAATGGTAAGGCGATGGGTTTGTGGGAATTGCGGTATGCGGATGACTCCGTGGAGATGGGGCCTTATGAGGGCAACAAGAGGAAGGGGCGTTGGGAAGAGCGGTCGGCTGACGGTAGTGTGCACGCTGGCGAATATCATCGCGGTAATAGGTGGGGGTGTTGGGAAGAGCGGGATGCGGATGGTAGCGTGGCGTTTGGCGAGTATATGACGGGCAAACGAGAAGGCGTGTGGGTCGAACGGGCTGATGATGGCAGCGTGCAGACCGGCGAATATGATAGCGGTCAGCGGGATGGCCCGTGGAAGCATCAGTTGGCAGATGGCACCGTGATGCTCGCTTTATACGAAGATGGCGAGCAAGATGGCGAGTGGGAGGCGTGGACAGTGCAGGGAGAGCGGTTAATGTATGCAGAGTGGAAACACGAGAAATGGGAAGAAGACGATGACGGGGACGGGGACGGGAAGGCGCGCAAGTTGTCTGGGGGTGACTGGGATGACATTGATGAAAATGATGGCGGGGACGACGACGATGAGGACGATGAGGGTGAGGACGAGGACGATGAGGATGACGAGGACGACGAAGACGAAGACGAGAATGAGAGACCGGAGCACAACTGGTAACAAGTCGGCTCTTGTTAATCAAACCCCGCCGCCGGATGACCGACCTTCCGGTGGCGGGCAGATCAAAAGTTTCGTATAATTAGCAGACTATAAACTTTCCACATTCGAGGTGCCAAAATGGTAAAGAAACCGACAATAAAACAACTTAACGCTTTTTACTGGACAGTCAAGTTGGGTTCGCAAACGGCGGCGGCGGAATATTTGTTCGTTACGCCACCTGCGGTAGGGACCCTTGTTCATGCTATTGAAGAAAGGTGTGGGATAAAACTATTCCCTCCCAACTCTGCAAAACCCAATGAACATGGGAGAGTGCTTTTTCGTATGCTGGAAACGCATGCCGCGTTTGTAAAATCTCTTGAAAACAGCATGAGAACGGAAGCGTACAATTATTTTATGGCAGCAAAGAAAAACAAACCGTAAAATCGCCTGGAGGTCACGACGAATTAATCACGCTCCCTGCGGATTTTTCCCAAAGCGAAATAGGGTCGCCTGCGGTCCCTTATTTTTCTATCGTGCCCGTTGCCCGAAGCGGTTTTACGGGGCTTGAGGTTTGGGAATGTCTTCGTTGGGCAATAACTACTCCCCCTCCCGCGCCTCACGTATTCCATCCGCCACGTCAACCTTCCACAGCAACCAACCGCCAATCACGAACAGCAACAACAGTGAGAGGATGCTGTCGCGTTCGTCGGCGGCGGGGATTAGTAGGGGGGTGGTGGCTAGTAGGAGGGGGCCTAGGATGGCGGCGAATTTTCCTATCATGTTGAAGAAGCCGAAGAACTCGGCGCTTTTTGATTTGGGGATGAAGCGGGCGTATAGCGAGCGGCTGAGGCTTTGGACGCCGCCTTGCACCAGGCCGATGGCGGTTGCCAGCAGGTAGAAATCGGCGCTTGAGTTGAGCCAGCGCCAGGCGTAGATGACGACGCATACATAGACGGCGAGGCCGATTAGTATGCCGCCGCGCGGTCCGATTTTTTTGCCGAGGTAGCCGAAGAACAGCGCCGCCGGGAACGCCACGAACTGGGTCAGTAGCAGCGCGGTGATGAGGCTCTCGCGCGGCAGGTTGAGGATGCGGTCGCCGAAGAAGACCGCCATCTTGATGATGGTGCCGACGCCGTCGATGTAGAACCAGTAGGCGGCGAGGAACAGGAACAGCGTTCGCATGCGTCGCAATTCTGCGAAGGTGTCGCGCAGTTGCGCCAGGCCTTCGCGGATGGCGGTCGCGGCGTTGGTTGGCTCGGCGGGCGCGGATTCCTCAACCATCAACAACAACGGCAGCGTGAACAACCCCCACCACACCGCCACCGAGATGAACGAAGCCGACAAGGCGGACGCGGCGTCCGCCAAGCCGAACAGGTGCGGCTGGGTCACCATCAACACGTTGAGCGCGAACAGCAAGCCGCCGCCGATGTAGCCGAGCGCGTAGCCGTAGGCGGAGACGACATCGATTTCGGCGGGCTCCGAGACTTCCACAATCATCGAGTCGTAGAACACGTTGGCGCCGGAAAAGCCGATGCTGCCGAAGCCGTATAACAACAAGCCGACCCACCACATGCCGGCGTGTACCCAGGCGAGTCCCGCGCTCATCAGGATGCCGAACAGCGCGAAGGTGGCGAGAAATTTTTTGCGGCTGCCGCCGCGGTCGGCGATGGCGCCGAGCGGCGGGGCGGCGAGCGCGATGAGCAGGCTTGAGGCGGCGAGCGTGATGTTGAACCAGAACTGCGCGTCGCCGGTGTCCATGTCGGCGGTCAGCACGCTGTAATACACCGGGAAGAAGCCCGCCATCACGGTGGTGGCGAAGGCCGAGTTTGCCCAGTCATAGAGCGCCCATGCCAGCACCGGTCGATGTAGCAAAAGGCGGTTGATGGGGAGGCTCCGTGGTGGTTTGGTGGCGTGGCGGTCGGGCGCGCGGCGCTTACAGCGAGTCGATGACTTTCGCCAGATAGTCCCAGACATAGCCGGCGAAACTCCAGCGCACTTGAATCTGAAACACCGGCTCGGCGTTGGGTTTGTAAAGCAGGACGCCGGCGTTGCCGAAGCGCGTCTGCGCGCATTGCGTGGCTTGGAATACGCGCTCGTGCAAGTCCAGCGGGCAGCCGCGCGCGAGCGTTGCGGCGGCGTCTTTGCCGCTCAGTTCGAGCACGGTGTAATAGTCGGTCACATCGGTGGCGGCGTGATGAAGCGGCGCGAGTTTTTGTTGCAGTTGTTGCAACACGGTGTCGGCGCGCGCGAGGTTGCAGTGCAACAACCATTCATCGGGTCCCAACCAGAACACCGTTGCGTCGTCGGTCTCAGTCTCGGTCTTTGCGGTGGCGGTGGTGTTGGGCTCAGTCGGCAACGCAACTCCCAGCGCCTCGGCGGTCGCACTCATAAAGCGCGCGTTGTGCGCCTCGCCGCGCAAGTTAATCTTGGCGCACCACGGAAGTTCACGAAGGCTCGTCTTGCCCTCGACCGGCTCGCGGTGATGCGCAGGCGAGGTCGGCGTGACAGTAGCCGGCGGGTTGTGCTCGTCAGTCACGCGCTCGCTCCCCCTCGGAGTCGAAAAACACGGTGTCGGTTACCGTCACGCGGTGGCTGCCGCCATCGGTCAGCGCGACTTCCAGCGTCTCGCCCTTGCGCTTGAAGCCGTCTTTAATCAGCGCCAGGGCGATGGAGCGACCGGCGTTCGGGCTCAGGTAACTGGAAGACACGTGGCCGAGCATTTTCATCGGCGGCGCGTCCAGCAATTTTTCCACCACGTGCGCGCCTTCGGGCAATACGAAATCGGGCGTTTCGGTGCGCAATCCGACCAGTTGTTTGCGCCCGGCGCGCGCGGTGTCGGTGCGCGAAAAAGAGCGCTTGCCGACAAAATCATCTTTCGTTTTGGACACGAGCCAGTCCATCCCGAGGTCCATCGGCGTGACCGTCCCGTCGGTGTCCTGACCGGCGATGATGAAACCTTTTTCGGCGCGCAAGACGTGCATCGCTTCGGTGCCATACGGGCAGATGCCATACTTTTCGCCGGCTTGCCACAGCGCCTGCCACAACGCCAAACCGAAGCGCGCCGGCACGTTGATTTCGAAAGCCAACTCGCCGGTGAAACTGATGCGGAACACGCGCGCCGGAATCCCGGCGACCGCGAATTGCTGCATCGACATAAACGGAAACGATTCGCCGTCGACCGGTTGCTCGCACAATTCCGCCAGCAACGCGCGGCTGTGCGGCCCGCTAATCGACGCCACCGCCCATTGCTCGGTAACTGAGGTGCAATAGACTTTGGCGCGCCCGAACCATTCGGTCTGCAGCCACTCCTCGAGCCAGTTGAGCACCCGCGCCGCACCGCCGGTGGTGGTGGTCATGTGGTAGTGATGCTCGCCGAGGCGCGTGGTCACGCCGTCATCGAACACCATGCCGTGCTCGTTGACCATCAAGCCATAACGGCAGCGCCCCGGCGCGAGGCGGTTCCACGCATTCGTATAAACCATGTTGAGCAGTTTGACCGCGTCTTCGCCGACGATGTCGATTTTGCCGAGCGTGGAGGCGTCCAGAATGCCGACCGCGTTGCGCGCCGCCAGACATTCGCGCCGAACCGCGGCGCGCATGTCCTCGCCCTCTTTCGGAAAGTAGAACGGGCGTTTCCAGTCGCCGACATCTTCATACACCGCGCCGTGCCGGTCGTGCCACGCGTGCATCGGCGTGGTGCGTTTTTGCAGAAACAACTCGCGGCGTTCCTGACCGATTATTGCGCCGAAAGTGAGCGGCGTGTAAGGCGGGCGGAAGGTGGTCGCGCCGAGCGCGGGGATGGGCGCGCCGCGCAAGTCCGAGAGCGCCACCAGCGCGTTGAGGTTGGAGGTCTTCCCCTGGTCGGTGCCCATGCCGGTGGTGGTGTAACGCTTGAGATGCTCGACCGACTCAAAGCCCTCGCGCGCCGCCAGCGCAATGTCGGCGATGGTGGAATCGTTGTGCAATTCGTGGAAGTGTTTTTTTGCTCCCTCGCCGATGGGGTGGTCGCACGGCAGAATCCACAGCGCGCGCATGGGTCCGTAGCGGGGTCCGTATTGGGGTGCATGGCGTTGGCTCGCGGGCGGCGGCGCGGGCTCGACCGCCGCTTCCGCTACCGTTTCCGGTGTGTCGGCAAAACCGGCGGCGGCAGCCGCGGCAAGCCCGGCATCGCGCCCCTCCGTCAGACATTCGGCGAGCGTATACGAACCCCGGCACGCACCGGCGCAAAACAGCGAGTGGGTGGTGTCATCGGTCGCATCATCGGCGGCGGCAGGCACGAAACAATGCAAGTCATCGCTGAACTCCAGTTTGCCTTTCGCCTGACTGAACAGATGCACCGTCGGCGTCCAGCCGCCGGAGACCGCGACCACATCGCAGCGCAGATGGCGCGCCTCGCCGCGCACTTCATTGCCGTCCGGCGAAAGCGTCATCACCGTCACCTGCGTGATTTTTCCGCGCGCGTAACCGACCGCGCTGAGCGCGCTGTTGACATGAATCGGAATGTCCAGCGAGCGCGCCCACTCGATAGGCTCGCCCGCCGGGTCGGGGCGAATGTCCACGATTTCGACCGCCGCCCCGGCGCGCTTTGCGTCGAGCGCGGTGTGGTAGGCGCTGTCGTTGTTGGTCAGCACCACGATGCGTTTTCCGGGCAGCACGCCGAAGCGGTTAATATAGGCGCGCACCGCGCTCGCCAGCATCACCCCCGGACGGTCGTTGTCGGCGAACACCAGCGGTCGCTCGATGCTGCCGGTCGCCAGCACGACCTGCTTTGCGCGGATTTTCCAGAGGCGCTCTTTGGGCGCTTTGTCGCCCCGGTTGGGACCGAGATGCTCGGTCACGCGCTCGTTCGCCACCAGAAAATTGTAATCGTAGTAGCCGGTCACCGTGGTGCGGGTGAGCAGCGTCGCTTGCGCCATTTGATTCAATTCGGCGAGGCGCTCGGTAATCCACCGGTTGGCGACCAGCCCGCCAATATCGGTGTGCTGCCCGAGGAGCAGATGACCGCCCACCTCGTTCGCTTCATCCACCAGCATGACGCGCGCGCCGGTGGCGCCGGCGGCGCAGGCGGCGCGCAACCCGGCGGGTCCGCCGCCGACCACCAGCACATCGCAGTGGGCGTGGAGTTTGTCGTAACTGTCCGGGTCGGGCTCGCTCGGCGCGCGCCCGAGCCCCGCCGCCTTGCGGATGAATTTTTCATAGGTCATCCACAGCGCGCGCGGCCACATGAAGGTCTTGTAATAAAACCCGGCGGGCAAGAGGCGCGACAAGCGCGAACTGAGCGCGCCCAAATCAAAGCCGACCGATGGCCAGCAGTTCTGGCTATGCGCCACCAGCCCTTCGTAAAGTTCAACCTCGGTGGCGCGCCGGTTGGGCTCGGTGTAGGGACCGCTTTCCAGTTGCACCAGCGCATTCGGCTCTTCCGCTCCCGCGGAAAAGATGCCGCGCGGGCGGTGATACTTGAAACTGCGCCCGACCAGCCGGACGCCGTTGGCGAGCAACGCCGACGCCAGCGTGTCGCCGGGATAGCCCTCGTATTTCTTGTCGTCATACCAGAAGCGGATGACCTTCGCGCGGTTGAGGCGCCCGCCGTCGGGCAGTCGGTTGACTTGGGTCATGCGCCGGGCTCGGGCGGCGGGTCGCCGGGCGGGTAGGTGGCTTTGATGCGGTCGGTGTGGGTGTTGCGCGCGGCGTTGAACCAGCGCCGGCAACCGTGGCTGTGCATCCACCGCTCAAAGTGCATCCCCTTCGGGTTGTTGCGCGCGAACAGGAAGTCGCCCCACTGCTCGTCGCTCAGCGCCTGCGGGTCGTCCGGGCGCACGATATGCGCTTCGCCGTGATAACTGAATTCGCTTTGGTCGCGGCGCCCGCACCACGGACAGTCGATGAGCAGCATCGGTTTCCTCGCCCTGAGTGATTGCGCGGTTAATGCGCGACCGCGGCGGCGGCGCCTTCGTCAATCAGCGCGCCGGTGTTGAAGCGGTTGATGGAAAACGGCGCGGCGAGCGGGTGCATCTCGCCGCGGGCGATGGAGTGCGCGAACACATTGCCCGAACCGGGCGTGGCTTTGAAGCCGCCGGTTCCCCAGCCGCAGTTGAAGAACAAATTGCCGACCGGCGTCTTGGAAATCAACGGCGAGCGGTCCACCGTCACGTCGACGATTCCGCCCCATTGGCGCAGCATTTTCAGCCGGGAAAAGAGCGGATAGAGTTCGAGCACCGCGCCGACGGTGTTCTCGATGCTGTCGAAGCCGCCGCGCTGGGAATAGGAGTTATACGCGTCCGAGCCGGCGCCGATGACCAGTTCGCCCTTGTCCGACTGGCTGATGTAGGCATGCACGCCGCCGGACATCACCACGCAATCCAACACCGGTTTGATCGGCTCGGAAACGAGCGCTTGCAGCGGCGTGGATTCAATCGGCAACCGGAAGCCCGCCATTTCCGCCAGCACGCTGCAATGCCCCGCCACCACGCAGCCGACTTTGCGCGCGCCGATGAAACCGCGGCTGGTGTCCACTCCGGTCACCTTGTTGTCTTCAATTTTAAATCCGGTCACTTCGCAGTTCTGGATAATGTCCACGCCGAGGCGGTCGGCGGCGCGCGCATACCCCCACGCCACCGCGTCGTGGCGCGCGGTGCCGCCGCGCCGTTGCAGCAACGCGCCCATGACCGGGTAACGGCAGTCGAGGTTGATGAACGGAACCATCTCCTTGACCTGCGCCGGGGTGACCCATTCCGAATCGATGCCGTTCAAGTGAATGGCGCTGCCGCGGCGTCCGATTTCCCGCATGTCGTGCACGCTGTGCGCGAGGTGCAGCAAGCCGCGCTGGGAAAACATCACGTTGTAGTTGAGTTCCTGACTCAACCCCTCCCACAACTTCATCGCGTGTTCATACAACCCGGCGGACTCATCCCACAAATAATTCGAGCGCACGATGGTCGTGTTGCGCCCGGTATTACCCCCGCCCAGCCACCCCTTCTCCACCACCGCCACATTCCCAACCCCACACTCCCCCGCCAAATAATAAGCCGTAGCCAACCCATGCCCCCCCCCGCCAACAATAACCACATCGTATTCCTTCTTCGCCTCAGGACAACGCCACGCCCGCGCCCAATCCCGATGATAATTCAGGGCGTTACGGGCCAGGCTGAAGATGGAGTAGTGGTTCATTGAGTTGCTCATGCGGGGCGGCACCGGTTGGGTCATTAATCAGTTCTTTTTATGCGTATAGACGATTTTGCCATATTGCTTAACCCAAGTTTCGGAAAAACCGACATGGGATATGGCATTGGCGCTCCTGTCCAACTTGCGCTCGGTTTCTTTTGCCACCACTTTGGGTTCCAGTTCATAAATCACCTTCACCCTCGTCTGATTTTTTTCATAGAAAACGGCAAAGTAGATTTTACTGTTGCGCCGAATGCGGTTGAGTGAGTCCCTGCGCTTGTCTTTCGGCTCTTTGAACATTCTGTCCAGTTGACCGGTGCCGCCTTCTTTGCATGAAAGATATTCATAGACTATGGCAGGGTCGCCGGGGTCGCAAGCGTCAGCGCCTTGCTTGGCGGTGATTAATTCATGCCCGAGAATATCGGCGATAATCATTTCTTTGACTAAACCGGGTTGCAATAAATTGTGAATGCCCGCCGTCCGCGCCAACTCTGCCGCCTGTTTAATCAGACCGATGATTTTGCGGTAAACTTTATGCGCCATAAGACAAATCCAACATTTGTTGTCCCTGGTCGACTTTGCCCAACCGCCCCTCTGCAAGTTTAACCAACTTCGACTGCAACTCAAAAGCCAAAAACCTCCGCTTGTTTTTCTTGCATACAACGGGGCACGTGCCGACGCCGGCGAAGGGGTCAAGAACCAAATCGCCCGCCGACGAACTCGCCAGAACGAGCCGCTCAATTAATTTTTCGGGCTTCTGAATCGTATTTAAAGCCTCCCTTGACGCCAGTTCCTTGGATTTGTAAGTCAGTTGCTTGATGTCACCCCAAACATCCCCCGGATTTTTCCCCTTGTCGTTGAATTTTGTTTTTCGGTATTGCCCGCCGGTGACCGAAGGAACTTTTTCGCAACGCAATCTGTGCTCCAATTCAACCAGTTGTGAAACCCTGATGTCATCGAGGTTGTAGCAACGCGGGTCTTTCCCCTTGATGAAATAAGCAATGATGTCATGGTTGTTCGTATAACTGCGGCGGCCCTGCGCCAGCCTGCTTGGTTGATACCAAACGATTTTAGATTTCAAGTTCAGGTAAGGGCGGTAGTCAATAAAGTCGATGCAATTTGGTTTGCCAAAAAGGTAAAGCGCGCCCCCGTTCTTCAGTTTCAGAGAAAATCGTTTTATTAAATCAAGATTGAATTCCTGAATGGATGAAATCCGATCCCACTCGTTCTGAGTGACTCCGTATGGCCCATCGCAGATGATGAGGTCCACCGATTCGTTTTCAACTTCTCCAATGAAGTCAAAAAAGTTCCCGCAGTATATTCGATTTGTTTCAAGCATAATGATTTTCTATGGTTCCGGGGCGCCGGCGGTGGCTCAAAACTCCACACCCTGCGCCGCGAGGATTCCGTGGTCGAAGGCGTGTTTGAGTTTTTTCATTTCGGTGGCGGTGTCGGCGGCTTGGATGAGGGGTTGGGGGGCGTCGCGACCGGTTAGGATGAGGTGCAGCCAGGGCGGTTTGTGCGCGCGCACGAAGTCGGCGATTTCTTCGGCGGGAATCCAGCCGTAGCCGCTGCAGTAGTTGATTTCGTCCAGCAACACCAAGTCGAATTCTTCCGACAGAATTTTCTCCTTGCTGAACTCCCAGATTTCGCGGCTGGTTGCGATGTCTTGTTCGGGGTTTTGGGTGTCCCAGGTGAAGCCGTCTCCGAGCGCATGCCATTCTATATTGTCGAATTTTTCGGCGGCGCGCTGCTCGCCGGTTTTCCATTTGCCCTTGATGTATTGAATCACGCACACCTTCATGCCCCAGCCCGCCGCCCGGAAGACGACGCCGAATCCGCCGGACGATTTGCCCTTGCCTTCGCCGGTGTGTAGCAGGGTGATGCCCTGTCGTCGGTCGCGCGATTTCATTGCTCGCCTGAAATGAATGCCGGTCGGCATTGTCGGTTTTTCATCGCGGCCAGTCAATGCCCGATGTCAGACGCGCCGCCCCGCATCCGCCGCCGAACTAAAACAACCCGCGGTCGGACATGGAAACGAATTCGCCGTCGCCGATGATGAGGTGGTCCAGCAGGCGCACCTCGACCAAGTTGAGCGCTTCTTTCAGTTTGACGGTCAAGGTGGTGTCGGCTTGGCTCGGCTCGGCGACGCCGGACGGGTGGTTGTGGGCGACGATGACCGCCGCCGCGTTGTGCTTGAGGGCGCTCTTGACCACTTCGCGCGGGTGCACGGTGGCGCCGTTCAATGTGCCGTGGAACAATTCCTTGTAGCGCAACACGTGGTGGCGGTTGTCGAGATAGACGATGGCGAACACTTCGCGCGGGCGGTCGCGCAGTTGGTGCATCAAAAACTCGGCGGCTTGTTTCGGGCTGGTGAGCGGACCCTCTCTTTCCAGTTTTTGCGCGAGGTAGCGTTTGCCGAGTTCAAGCGCGGCTTGCAGTTGCGCGCACTTGGCGGGACCGAGTCCGGATATGCCGGCAAGCGCGTTCTGCCCGGCGTTCAACACTTGCCGCAAGCCGCCGTATTCGGCAAGCATCTCGCGCCCGAGGTCGACCGCCGACTTGCCCTTGATGCCGGTGCGCAAAAACACCGCCAGCAATTCCGCATCGGACAGTGAATGCGCGCCGCTTCGCGCCAGTTTTTCGCGCGGCCTTTCCTCCGCGGGCCATTGCGTGATCGCCATGATTCCTCCTTCGGCTTCCGTGCAATTGGCGTTACACTATACACATGAATTGGCATGACAACAAGCGCGTTTTGGTCGGCGTCAGCGGTGGCATCGCCGCCTACAAAAGCCCGGCGCTGGTGCGGCGGTTGCTGCAGCGGGGTTGCGAGGTGCGGGTGATGATGTCGCGCGCGGCGGCGGAATTCATCACGCCCCTCACGCTGCAGGCGGTCAGCGGCCATCCGGTTCACCAGCATCTGCTGGACGCCGAGGCCGAGTCCGGCATGGGGCATATTGAGTTGGCGCGCTGGGCGGAGCACATCGTCATCGCGCCGGCGACCGCCGATTTCATCGCGCGGCTGGCGCAAGGGCGGGCCGACGATTTGCTGACCGCGGTGACGCTGGCGAGCGATGCGGAAGTGGCGGTGGCGCCGGCGATGAACCGGCTGATGTGGCAGAACCCGGCGACGCAGCGCAATCTGGAAAGCCTGAAGCAACGCGGGATTCGCATCATCGGTCCGGGGTCGGGCGAGCAAGCCTGCGGCGAAAGCGGCGACGGCAGGATGAGCGAGCCCGAAGACATCGCCACCGCGCTCGCCGGCGAGGGGCATCCGCGTTTGCTCGACGGTTTGAGCGCGCTGATTACCGCCGGTCCCACCTGGGAGGCGCTCGACCCGGTGCGCGGCATCACCAATCACAGTTCGGGCAAGATGGGTTACGCGATGGCGCGCGCGGCGCGTGATTTTGGCGCGCAGGTCACGCTGGTCAGCGGTCCCGTGAACCGCAACACGCCGCGCGAAGTCCGGCGCATTGACGTCGTGTCGGCGCAACAAATGCTCGATGCGGTCGCCGAGCATGCGCCGGATGCGGACTTGTTCATCGCGGTGGCGGCGGTCGCGGACTACCGCCCGGCGGCGGCTGCCGAACACAAGATGAAGAAAAAGAGCGAGCGCATGAAGGTTGAGTTGATTCGCAACCCCGACATTCTGGCAAGCGTGGCGGCAATGAAACGCGCCCCGTTCACCGTCGGCTTCGCGGCGGAAACCGAAAACGCCGTCGCCAACGCGCGGCAAAAATTGAAAGCCAAAGGCGCCGATGTGATGGCAGCCAACCAAGTTGCCGATGATGACAACGTATTCGGCAACGATGAAAACTCGGTGACGCTGATTGACAAAGACGGCGAAGCAGTACTCGCCAAGACCGACAAATACCGGTTGGCGGTGCAAATCATAGAACACATCGCACCGTTGTTGGCGCAACGCCGGCAGGCAACCGCCGGCTAATGAAAATCAACCTCAAAATCCTCGACCCCCGCATTGCAGAATTCGGACTCCCAAACTACGGCACCCAAGGCTCCGCCGGCTTGGACTTGCACGCCTGCATCGACACACCACTCACCCTAACCGCCGGCAAAGTAGAACTCATCCCCACCGGCATAGCCATCCACATAGCCACCCCCACCCACGCCGCCCTAATCCTCCCCCGCTCCGGCCTCGGCCACAAACACGGCATAGTCCTCGGCAACCTAACCGGCCTAATCGACTCCGACTACCAAGGACAAATCTACATCTCCTGCTGGAACCGAAGCACGGAAGATTTCGTCATCACCCCCGGCGCACGTATCGCACAAATGGTGGTCGTGCCGGTGGCGCAAGTTGAGTTTGAGGTGGTTGAAGAGTTTGTTGGGAGCGAAAGGGGAGGTGGGGGGTTTGGGTCGACGGGCATAAATCGGGTTCTCGGCGAATGAGTTCTGTTCTTTTTTCTCTTGAGGGTGATGCGCTAATCGTTGCCAACAAAGGTACGGAATTCAATCGCAAAGGGGTCGTTTCAATTTGTAGTATGGATTTGAGCGCCAAGAGCAGTGGTTATACGCCGGACGACAGCGTATATAAAAAAGAAGACGAGAGTTTTGTTTCTAGTATTCTGAATAAGCGCATAGAAACATATCAAGGCGATATCAATATACTCATCGGGGACGTGAATCGTGAGAAGGGAATTATCAAGAGTTACGCCGGGCGTTTTGTATGGGAACTACTACAAAACGCAGATGATGCTGCGAACACGGGAGAAGAGAATGCGAATCTTATCGGCATCAAAGGCATAGGCTTTAAGTCGGTCTTGGAAATCGCAAATGAGCCGGAGATTTATTCCGGTGAATTTAATTTTCATTTTTCGCTCCAACAAAGTCGGAAAATATTGAAAGAAGAAATTAAGGGGTGGAAGGAGGAAATGATTCCTGTTTGTAGGCTTCCGCATGATAAAAAACCAGATGCTGACATTAAAAAATGGCTCGGCGAAGGTTATGCGACCGTTCTGCGCTTGCCGTTGCGTGAGGATAAAAAAGAATTGGTTGAGGGTGAGTTGTCCGAATTTTGCGAGCATTCTTTGTTGTTTTGCCAAGCTCTCGAATATGTTGAAATACGGACAAATTCTGATACCAAGAGCATCATCGTTCGCAGATTAGAAAATGATTCGGATATCCAATTAATCAAGAATGGTGACAGCACACACTGGCGCGTTTGGTGCAAAACTAAAAGAGTGGGCGGTGAAAAGCGGATCAGTGTCAGCGTGTGCTTGCCCGTTGTTAATAATGAAATTAGATGTCACGAGGAAGTTTCGCCGCTTCATGTGTTTTTTCCCACCGCAGAATCTATTCCCGGTGCGCGTGCCCTGATTCACGCATCTTGCGAAGTAACGGACGATCGCAAGCATTTGTTGGATGAAATCGAGCAACCCTACAGAGAGGAAATTTGCGAAATGTTGGGAGGCATAACAAAGGAAATACTTACCGAGATACCAGCAGGTGTGGCACTGCGCGCTTTTGGACGGACGGAAGAAGCGGCGAATGGTGGAATGTCGACACAGTTGGGAAATACCATTGCTGAAACGGTTCGGGAAACGGCGTTTATTCCGCTTATCGGCGGCGACTTGGCAAAACCCGGCGATGTTCGGTTGTGGAAATATGGGCTTGGAAATGCGGTCGATCCCGGTAAAGTGAAAAATGAAGGCTTGTGTCGGCTGGATATTAATAACGATGAAGAAAGTGCCGGTATTCTTAGAGTTTTAGGTGCGAACGATGCGCCCGACTTGGAACATGCACGACTTCTCTATTTTTGCCGAAACGGGAACGGCGATGAGTGCTTGGCCGCATGGAGTGTTGCACAATCGTTGATGGCGGAAGTAGGGGATGGGGATGTAGCGGAATGTGCGGTGGCGCTTCGCAAAGCCCCGTTTTGGTTGGTCGGGAGCGGGCAAGTAAAAGCACGTGCCATTGATGGTGATGTTCCACTGGTTGGTAGAAAGCCACAAGATTTACCATCTTGGCTCTCCGTAGAGATTGTTAACAAAGGTTTTGGGGAGATCATTCAAAAAGAAATTATGCGGCGCAAGAAAGAAGAGCCAAATTGGGAAAACGCGCTTCCAGACTCGCTGCGACCACCGGAAAGAACGCAGGATTACTTCAATCATATTCTCTTGCCGTATTGCAAAAAACTAACTGATGATGAGTGGCAACAAAGCGGCTGGGATGTTCTCGGTATGGCTTTTAAATGGGGCACGAAGGATGGCAAAGATGAACCGCTCATTATTGGCTCAGGTGATAGCAAAGAAGAGCGCGCTAAAATCTTCCGCTTGCCGGTCGGCAAAAGCGCGCGCAAATGGGCGCCTGCTTTGCAATGTTATGGTGGTGTAGCGTGGGGCGGGCCGAGAATTTTTGATAAATATTTTGCGAACATTGACGATCGCTATGTACTGTCGCCGGCTGACGATTGGGGGGTTGGTATTATCGATGCTGATAAAGAGCAATGGAAAAAATTGTTGTCGTGGCTTGGTTGTTCATGGATATTGAAAATGGAATGGGGGAGTCAGCGACACCCTGCCCACCACAATGATTCCCCTTACACTGAATGGTACGATGAGTTTCGTTTCGAACATTTTGACGAAATGTTTTCGGGCGCATTTCGAGGAAAGCCAGCGGATTATGCACCATTGTTCAACATAGTTCCGGTGATGTATGAAATTGCTCTCACAAAAAAGGGGTATTATCTCCGCTATACCAATAAACACTGTGAAAGTTATGCGCTACAACAGTTAAAAGAAAACGAATGGATACTGTGCATGAGATCGCTACTCTACCCTGATAAGCGCCTGTTCAAACCAAAGGACGTTTATTTCCCTGGCTCTAGCTTGGGCGGGTTGTTGCCAGAGGTGAGGAAGCACAATTTGGATAACTCGGCGTGGAGTGAGATTGATACAACGCTTAGGAAACTGGGTGCGAAAGACAGCGTTTCCAACGAGGCGGAACAACTTGTTGATTACATGAATCAACTGGGAAAATTTGCTACCAAAAGCAAGGGTGGCTTCAAATGGGGTAAAGGTAAGGGCAAAATTTCTCGCGCCGCAACAGAAATATTTTCCGCCTATACGAAAATTGATTCCCCTCCTTCTCTCGGTGGCGATGTGATGGTCCCTTGTCTTCGTCATACTCACAAGGGAGAGATAATCTATTTTGAGGAAGCTGATAAAGTTTGCTGGGCGAATAAGCCGTATTTTGGCGAGATTAAAATTCGCAAAGAAATCTTGAAAAAAGAAGAACTGCACGTGTTTTTTCGTTTTCTAAAAGGGGGACAAATTTTTGGCTTGAAAGAATTATCTAAGTTTCTAGAAATGCGACCAATTTATGGAAATCCAGATCCGGAAACTACCAAACGCCTACGTGAGGTATATGAGGAACGTCGCTTTGGTATGGCTAAAGCAATCAATCAAAAGTTATTGGAAGAAGCAAAGAATTTGGAGATGGTTGCTTATGAAAACATTGCATTGGAGGCAACAGCGCATGCAACGATTGAAATTCCTGAAATTAAATTTTGGAAACAGGGAGAATGCAAAGTGGCTATTAATGCTGGTGCTGATATGTGGCAAGGGCTAGCCGCGGCATTCGGAGAAGTTATGAACAGCAATCAATACAAGCCGGATTTTGAACTCCTGCTTAAGGAAGAATCATGGAGCGCCTTTATGAGGCGTTTGCGGGACGACTATCACTTGACCGAGGAAGCGGTTCAAGAAGTGGCAGAGGCCGCGCCATTGGATACCGGCTACACAGATGATGTGGAAAATGACGGAAGGGTGGTACCGGAAAGCGGATCCGACGAGCCAACCAGCACATCACAGCTATCAGCCGGGACCGCTTCCCGAGTCGCGACAAGCACAACCGCCCATTCCGGGAACAATGCAGGCGGAAATAGCCGACCTAGCGAACACCGACTTCAAGTACCTGAAATAGAGATAGTATCAAATTATCCCTGGGGCCCAGAAAGAAGTGCATCGGGCGGACGTGGTGAAAGGAATGATGTTGACTACGGTGAGCGCGAAGCAAGAAACACCGATGGTGAACGTGGCGAACAAGCCTTGCTGAAATGGTTAAAAGACGAGTATGGAGATGAGAATGTAACCAACATGAATGATAAACATCCGAATCATCCCGGTTACGACATCCTTGTTATGAAGGATGGAGAAGGGCATTACTACGAATGTAAGTCATTTGTTTCGGCCACTCCGCCACGCCGAGTGACCATAACAAAAACACAATTCGACAAGGCGATATGCGCCGAAGATCGTTATTGGCTTTGCGTTATTTACGATATCAATGCTGAGTGCGCAAAGATGTTAGATCCAATCACCAACCTCGCCACGCTTGAAAAAGAGTCGATCGGCTATAAAATCAATCTTGCAAGCCAAGTCTACGATACCAATGAGTAGCGTAGATAGCCTGATAGTTGCTGAAACCCATCGAAATTTAACCGCTTGAAGTATCTTGCACCTTAAATGATGATGAAAGATATTCGTGCCAAACTACACGAGCATGGTTGGTTTCTTATGCCATCCGCCGGCGCAAGAAAATTCTTTGCACTAGCTGCTTCTTTAGGCGAGGTAATTGATCAAACTGATGTTGTTGTTAAGCCAGAGAGTCGGTCGCTTCTTACCTCGTGTAAATCTTTGGATTTTCACACAGACCATTCGAAAGCCGATTATATTGCTTGGCTTTGTATGAAACCGGCTAAGGAAGGAGGGGAAAGCATATTGGCAGATGCCAGAAAGGCATTTTCGCTTCTCGATTCGGATCAACAAAAAATTCTTGAAACGGTTATGCTGAAAGAGCATCGCGTATTCAAAAATGACCCATTACAATTTCCACTGATTTCCAATATAAACGGAAAGCCGAAATTTTATTATTCATTTTGGTTGGCCGACAAAAATATGCCTGAACATCAGCGCCATGCTTTTAGTGCATTTCGTCGAGCTGTTGCCGGCATTCCGTACCATGAGCTGAAATTGCGTCACAATGATGTTTTAATCATCAATAATTCTTTCGTTTTGCACGGAAGACGCGCTATAAAAGACCCAAGCCGCAGATTAAGAAGGCTTTGGATTCATTCCTCATTCACTATCACAGGAGAAACTCATGCGAAATATTAACGTTGTTGAATCCACCTCATTTAAGAAGGGTTCATTTCCAAATTATACGCTGGAAACATTACCTCCGATCAGCGTGGAGCGTGTGGCATATCTGATTCAAAAGGGGATCGACAGAGATATCGATGAAATTGATTTGGAAATGGTCAAAATGAAACTTGGTGAACCAAAAGAAAGCATTGGTTGGAACGATGTGCAGTGTGAAAGTGCAGAGCTTGAGTACAAGCGTTATTTAATGTTGTGCCGTAAATTTCCACATCCGCACTATGCAATCGTTCCAAATAAAGTTATAGATACAATGTGGCATTACCACATTCTCGACACGCGGGCTTATTGTCACGACAGCGACAAACTGTTTGGTGGCTACTTTCATCACTTCCCTTATTTTGGATTGCGCGGGAAGGAGGATGAAAAGCAACTGGAAAAATCATTTGAGGAAACCAAATTGCTGTATGAGAAAACCTTTGGGGAGTCGTTAATTCGAGACGGTGATGGTGGTGGTTCCTGTTGGCATGATTGTCAGAATCGTTGCTGGCACGCTTGTAGTGATGACTAGTAATGAGGGGTTCGGCGGTGGTCATAAGTCTGATTGACAGTGCAAGTATTGCGAGGGTTGAAATGACTATTCTTTCTTGCTGTTGTTCGGGTTGCTGAAAGCGGTCAACACCGCAACCACCCCCAAAACCCCCGCCCCCACCACCACAATCGACGGCCCCGTCGGTGTATCCATAACCACCGACATCCCCAACCCGCCGGCCACGGCTAGGGTGCCGAACAGGATGGTGAGGGTTCCATTTTTCGGGTGAAGTGTCTGACGGTGGCGGGGAATTCCCTACTCCTCGTCATTCGAACGGTAGAAAATAGGGAGCCGACAGGCGACCATATTTTCTTCGTCTTCGGGAATCTCCCTAAGGCTACCGTGAATTCCAACAAAGCCCGTGCCAGTCTTAGGAAGATTCCCGAGGACGCAAGTGTCCGTAAGCCGCCGCTTAAAAGAAAAAGCGCGGCGGCAACGGACACTAACGCTCGAGAATGACGAAGTAGGCGGAATGACGAGGTGGTAGTGAATGACGGGGTCAGTACAACAATGATATACTGACCATTAACCCAACCAACCACCCCCAGCCGAGAAGCATCGCAGTGAAACCCCGCAAACGGCGCACCCAACGTCGCCAACAACGCGCCCAACAACGCCGCGCCACATCTTCCCCCGAAGACGCAAGCAAACTTCCGCCAAGCCCCGCCATCACCCGGCGCACGCCGTGGTTACTCATTCCAGCCTATCTTCCGTGGCTACTGTTGCTCAGCTGGCTCACCACCGTCACTTGGTTCCTCTGCGACGACGCTTTCATCGGCTTTCGCTACGTCCGCAATCTAGTCGAGGGTCACGGCTTGGTGTTCAACCCCGGCGAATATGTCGAGGGTTACACCAACTTTTTATGGCTGCTTGAACTCGCCGCGCTCTGGGCGCTGACCGGCATTCCGCCGGAGTACACCGCCCCGTTCCTGTCGGTCGCTTACACCGTCGGCACGCTGGCGGTGGCGTTGTGGTGGGTTTATCGGACGCCGTCTTTGCCGCACCGGGGGTTGGTCGGGTGGATGGCGCTCGGGTTGCTATGCAGTAGCGCCACCTTCGCCGTCTGGACTTCAGCCGGTGGCTTGGAGACGCGTCAGTTCACCTTTTTTGTGTTGGCTGGGCTGGTCGCCTTGAGCGTGCACGGCTCGCGCCGCTGGGGTCTGCTGGCGGCGTCGCTATGTTTCGCGGCGGCGGAGTTGACGCGCCCCGAAGGGCTGCTCATCGGCGGCTGTTTCCTCGCCGGGTTCGCGCTGTGCCGGATGTTACGCGCCGGATGGCCGTGGCGACCGTGGCGCGATTGGAAGGCGCTGACCCTCATGGGCGCGCCGTTTGCGCTGGTGGTCGCCGCGCATTACTTGTGGCGCTACTCATACTACGGCGAATGGCTGCCGAATACCTACTACGCCAAGTATGTGGCGCCGTGGTATGACTCCGGTTTCCACTACCTCACGCAAGCCGGCGTTGAAACCGGGGCTTACCTGCTATTGCCGCTGGCGGCGCTCGCCGGCATCGCGCGCTGGCGGCAACACAAAGACGGAACGCATCTGGTCATCCTGCTGGTGATTGTCGTGCATGGCGCGTATGTGGCGCGAGTCGGCGGCGACCATTTTGAATACCGCCCGCTGGACTTCTACTGGCCGCTGCTGGCGGTGGCGGCGGCGGTCGGGCTCGCGCATGCTGGCGCGCGCCTTGCCGCCTGGGTAAGTGGGGGGGGGGGGGGGGGGGGTGATTTCGTATACCAAGTCGCCGGTCGTGTGGACGTTGGCGCTCTTCGCCCCGGTGCTGATTTACGCCGGCGCGATACAAGGCGCGTTGGTGTATGAAAGCGTGAAGGAACCTGTCTACCAATCGCATACCTACTTCGAGTTGAATGAAGAGAATGCCGGCGAGTGGCTGGTGGCGCCGGGTCTGCCGAAACTGGCATCCCTCTCCAATGCGTTGCGCCGCGAATCAACCCGGCGGATGGCGCCGACGCCGTGGGTGGAACACCGGGCATTCGCGCCCCACCGGCAAGCGCAGTGGAAACCTTACGAGAACATGCCGCGCGGAACGCTGCCCGACGATGCGGTTGCGAAGGTGGGCTCGTTGGGAGTCAAGAGTTATTACTTGCCGGACCTGGAGATTATCGACCGCTTCGGCCTGACCGACGCCACCATAGCGCGTAACCCGCCACCCAAGCCGCCGGCAGGGTATACGTTGTTGCGCCGTCTCGCGCACGAGCGCCACCCGCCGCCCGGCTACCTGAAACAACGCGGCGTGAATTTCGATGTGAAGCCGGCGGCGCGCAGTGAAGCGGAAGCCCTGAGCAGCGCGCACTACGCCCTGGAAGTCGCGCCCAACCTGTGGATGCCGTTTGATTCGGATGCCCACGCGTGGGTCGCCGAGCGCTTCGCCGAGCGCAACTTGAAGAGCCGGCAGTCGCCATGAAGACGCGCAGCGAGGTTGCGGTTGCCGGCGCGCATCCGCCAAAGTGGTGAGCGCTCCCGTGCGCTACGCCGACACGCGCCTCGGCATTGTTTGCCCGGTCGCCAACGAGCAAGCCACGCTGGCGGCGTTTGTCGGCGAAGTGCTGGCGGTCTGCGACGGCTTTGCCTTTGCGGATGTCAAACTGTTCCTCATCGTCGACAACGCCAGCACCGACAACACGCTCGACCTGGCGCGTGAATTGGCGGACGCCACGCCGGCGGTCTGCTGCGTGTGGGCGCCCGACAACCGCTCGGTGGCGGACGCCTACCGGCGCGGCTACCGCGAAGCGATTCAAGCGTCTTGCGACTGGATACTGGAAATCGACGCCGGCTTCAGCCACCGCCCCGAAGACATCGCCCCCTTCTTCAAGCACATGGCCGCCGGCAAGGACTGCGTGTTCAGTTCACGCTTCGCGCGCGGCGCCCACTTCCCCAAATCCGCGCTGTTCCGCTATCTGGTAAGCCGCGGCGGAACCGCGCTGGTAAACCGCATGCTGGGCACCACCCTGACCGACATGACCGGCGGATTCGAATGCTTCACCCGCCGCGCACTGCAAGACATCCTGGCAACCGGCATCCACTCCGCAGGCCCCTTCTTCCAAACCGAAATCCGCTACCACGCCCGCCACTCCAATTACGCCGAAGTCCCAATCCACTACGCCGCCCCCAGCCACACAATCCGCACAACGGCAATCGGCGAAGCGTTGCGGGGGGTTTGGCGGTTGTATAGGGGGAGGCGGGGGGAGGTTTGATAGTTCGTCATTCTCGAACGGTAGAAAAATAACCTCCAACCCCGTCATTCTCGAACGGTAGAAAATAGGGAGCGCCAGCGACCATATTTTCTTCGCTTCGGGAATCTCCCTAAGACTACCGTGAATTCCAACAAAGCCGTCATTCTCGCAGGGATCAGCCCGTGCAAAAACTCAAGAACCGGGCATGAACTTATCCGGCGCAATTTATCCGCCTATTGATGTTTCCATCAGGGAAACACGCCGCCATACAAAAACACCGCATCAAGCCGCCGTCAAACTCTCGCATAACGCTTCAACGCCCATTATGTTGACCACCCGCTTCAAGTTATACGCCAACACGCTCAATCCCATCTCCGCTTTCACTTTATCCATACCACGCAACACAAACCGACCGCCGCCCATCATCTGTTTGATCGTGCCAAACGGATGCTCGCTTAAACTCGACCGCCGCCGCAGCAACTCCGGATGCGCCACCGCCCGCCCGTGCATGCGCGCCACTTGCGCCTCGTAATAATGACGATTAATGGTGCGCCGACGCGCGCCGGTGCACTGAGCGCGCAACCCACAACCCGCGCATGCATTGGTCGCGTAATAATGCGTCTTCAACTTCGCATCGCTGCGCCGCCGCCGCAACACTTCGCCGGCCGGACAACGGTATTCATCGCGCTTGTCATCGTAAGCAAACTCCGCGCGGCTATAGTAAGCGCCGCGCGGATTCACCACCCGCTGCCGCGGCACCACCGCCGTTATACCCGCCGACTCACACGCCGCTCCTTGTTCGCCATTCTGATAACCCGTGTCCGCCACCACCGTCAGTTTATTCACCCCCAGCGCCACCTTCGCCCGCCGCGCCATTCCATACAACTGGCGATGGTCGTTGACCGCATTGGTCACCGCATGCGCGGCAATCAACTTGTGTTTGTCATCCACCGCCGTCTGCACATTGTAACTCACCGCATAACCACCGCCCGACTGCCGCATCAAACGCGCATCCACCTCGCCCGACACCACGCGCTTAGAACCGCTTGCCTTCAACTCCGCAGTCAACGAACGCAACGCCTCCCGTTGCTCCACCAACGCCGCCAATGCGGCTTTTGTGTCCGCCACTTTCGCCGACGCATCCGCCTCATCGGCCGCATCATCCGCCGTATCCAAAACCTCCATATACGCCAACACCCCGTGCTCCACCCGCTCCATCTCACGACCCAACTGCTCCGCCGTATAAACCGACCGACGACCCGCCACCGCGCGAAACTTCGAACCATCCACCGCCACCAACTCGCCGCCATACAAACCCTGACCACGACAAAAATGCACAAACGAACGGCACGCAGCCGACAAACCCGCCAAGTTATCCTTCCGAAAGTTCGCTATCGTCTTGAAGTCCGGGCGCAAATCTTCCAGCAACCACATCAACTCCACATTGCGACCCGCCTCCTTCTCCAAACGACGACTCGACCTAATCTGATTCACATAACCATACACATACAACTTCAACATCATCCCCGGATGATACGCCGGACGACCGGTCGCCGCCGCCATCACCTTGCCAAACCCCAACTCCAGCAAATCCAAACCATCCACAAACAAATCAATCACCCGCACCGCATTATCCGCAGCAATACGGTCATCCAACGTCTCGCCAAACAACGCCGCCTGATAACGCGACACACCCCGAACATGCGACATAACTAAACTCCTGCTCGATACAATTGGGAATGAAACATTTTACCGCAAGAGAGTGAGTTTTTACACAGGCTGAGGGATGCGGGAATGGCGTTGTTTGGGCTCAGCGCTAACCTTAGGGAGATTCCCGAGGACGCAAGTGTCCGTAAGCCGCCGCTTAAAAGAAAAAGCGCGGCGGCAACGGACACTAACGCTCGAATGACGAGTGGTTGGTTTTTGGCTCAGTGGTTATGTCGTGCGAATGACATAAACACCGCAACCATCCCAAAAATCCCCGCTCCCACCACCACGATGGATGGTCCCGTCGGTGTGTCTATCACCGCCGACATCCCCAGCCCGCCTGCCACGGCGGCGGTGCCGAAGGCGGTGGCTAGGGCGGCCATGCTTTCGGGGGAGTGGGCGAAGTGGCGGGCGGTGGCGGCGGGGATTATTAGGAGGGAGACGATTAGCAGGATGCCGACTACTTGCATTGAGACGGCGACTACGAGGCTGATTAGCAGGAAGAAAATTGCGCGGGTTCGGTCTTCGTTTATGCCGTCGACCAGGGCGAGGTCGCGGTGAGTGATTAGGGCGAGGAGGGGTTGCCAGATTTTTGCCAGGGCGAGCAGTATGCCGAGGCCGCCGAGGTAGATCCACGCGATGTCGGGGCGGGTGATGGCGAGGATGTCGCCGAAGAGGTAGCCGATGAGGTCGATGCGCAGACCGGGGAGGACGGCGAGTAGCACGAGGCCGAGCGCGAGGGAGCCGTGGGCGAGGATGCCGAGCACGGTGTCGGTGCTGAGGAAGCGGCGGCGGCTCATCAGCACCAGCAACGCCGACATCGCCAGCGACACCAGCAGGATGGCGAGTTGCAGGTTGAGTTTGAGGAACAGGCCGAGGGCGACGCCGAGCAGCGCGGCATGCGACAGCGCGGCGCCGAAGTAGGTCATGCGCTGCCACACGACCAGGCAGCCGAGCGGTCCGCAAATCAGCGCAACACCGATGCCGCCGAGCAGGGCGCGGATTAGGAAGTCATCCATCGGGTTTGGGTTGGGTTTGGGTGGGCGGCGAGGGCGGCGAGTCCGCTGTGTCCGCCGGAGCAACATCGTCACCCAACGCCGCCGGCTCCACTTCCCCGTGAAGGTCGTGTTTGTGGTCGTGGTGATGGTGATAAATCGCCAACTCCGACGCCACGCGCTCGCCGAACAGCGCGAGGAATTGCGGGTGGCGGCGCACGTCCTCCGGCTGCCCGCTGCAGCACAGGTGGCGGTTCAAACAAAACACGCGGTCGGTCGCCGCCATCACCATATACAGGTCGTGCGACACCAGCAGGATGCCGCAGCGCAGCCGCTCGCGGAGGGTTTGAATCAGGCGATAGAGTTCGCCTTGCCCGTTGATGTCCATGCCGGCGCTCGGCTCGTCCATGATGAGCAAGCCGGGGTCGCGCAGCAGTGCGCGGGCGAGCAACACGCGCCGCACTTCACCGCCCGACAGCCCCTGCAGCGGCGCGTCGCGCACGTCGTCGGCGCCTACTTGTGCGAGGGCGTGGTCGATGGCGGTGCGCGCATAACGGCGCTGCAAATTCAAAAAGCGCCGCACCGTGAGCGGCAGCGTCGGGTCGAACTCAATCTGTTGCGGAACGTATCCGACCGACAATCCGGGGCGCTGCGTCACCACGCCATCGTCCGGCGCCAGCAGGCGCAACGCGATTTTGACCAGCGTGCTTTTGCCCGCGCCGTTGGGCCCGATGAGCGTGACGATTTCACCGCCGCCGACCGACAGGTCGACGTCTTGCAGAATGGTTTTGCCGTTGCGCTTGAAGTTTATCCGCTCGAGGTTGATGAGCGGCGCGCCGGGTGGGTGATGCGTGTTCATCGCCGGCAACTCGTGCAGCGTCCGGTGATTTCGACGGTATGCCGCGCCGCCTTCAAGCCGGCGCGCGATGCTTTGGATTCAATCATTCGTTGCAACTCGGCATCGTCCAGTTCCGCGACTTGATGGCAGCCGTCGCAAATCAAAAACTGCCCGATATGCCGGCGCCCATCGGCGGAGGGTCGCGCGCAACCAATATAGGCGTTCAGCGATTCGATTTTATGCGCGAGCCGGTGCTCCAACAAAAAGTCGAGCGCACGGTAAACCGTCGGCGGCGCCGCGTTGTGTTTTTCGCGCCGCAGTTGCGCGAGCAGGTTATAAGCAAGCGCGGGCCGATGGCTCGCCCAAATCAATTCCAACACACGCCGGCGAATGCGCGTAAAGCGAATGCCTTTTTGCCGGCAGACTGTCTCGGCGTGTGCTATTGCCGTGGCGATGCAGTGCTTGTGGTCGTGGCGGCGGCGGGATGTGGGCATGGTGGGGTGGTGTTGGGAATTGTTATGTTATAATATAACATTTTTGGGGTGAGGGGCTATCTATTAATCGCCATTCTCTATATAACCCGTCATTCTCGAGCGTTAGTGTCCGTTGCCGCCGCGCTTTTTCTTTTAAGCGGCGGCTTACGGACACTTGCGTTCTCGGGAATCTCCCTAAGATTGGCACGGGCTTTGGCGAAGTCCACGCTAGCCTTAGGGAGATTCCCGAAAGCGATGAAAAATCCGCCGGGAGCGGATTTTCGCGTAAGCCCGAAGGGTTTGTATCAGGGATGATACAAACAAAAATATGGTCGCCTGTCGGCTCCCTATTTTTCTATCGTTCGAGAATGACGAAGTAAGGCCGTCATTCTCGAGCGTTAGTGACCGTTGCCGCCGCGCTTCTTCTTGCGGCGGCTTACGGACACTTGCGTTCTCGGGAATCTCCCTAAGATTGGCACGGTCTTTGTTGGAATTCACGCTAGCCTTAGGGAGATTCCCGAGGTCGTAAGCGCCCGTAAGCCGCTACGCGGCAACGGGCGCTAACGCTCGAGAATGACGAAATAGTCGGAGATTTTCACATGAAAATGTTTCACTTCTATACTTCTACCACCGCCGGCAAGCGACATAGTTTCATCCGCTTGCTACCCTTGCTGTTGCCGCTACTGCTATCGGCGACCCCGACCCACGCCGCACCCAACGTGGCGGTGTCGGTGTTGCCGGTTCATTCTTTGGTGGCGGCGTTGATGCGGGGGGTGGGCGATGTGGAGTTGTGTTGCGGGGCGGGCAGTCGCCGCATGGGGCGCAGTTGAAGCCGTCTCAGGTCAGGTTGTTGGGCGAGGCTGATTTGATTGTCTGGGTCGGTCCCGGTTTTGAGCGTGCGTTGGAAAAAACCATCGCCGGGCGAAGTGGCGAGGCGCGGGTTGTGACGTTGATGCTGAGCGATGAAATCCATTTATTGCGCGGACACCACGACCACGATGAGCACACCGACGACGCTGAGCACGCCGACCACGATGACCACGATGACCACGCCAACGACGCTGACCACGCCGACCACAATAACCACGCCAACCACGACACCTGGACAACCGACCCGCATATTTGGCTATCGGTCGCCAACGCACAAGCAATCGCCCGCATCGTGGCGCGCGAATTAATCGTGTTGGATGCCGCAAACCGCGCACACTACGAATCCAACTTGCATGACTTGTTGTCGCGCTTGCAACAGTTGCGGCAAACGTTACACGCGAGGTTGCGCGAGGTTGCCGATGCGCGCTATGTGGTTTTTCACGATGCCTACCGGTATTTCGAAACCGAGTTCAACCTGCGCCCGGCGGCGTCCGTCACGCTCAGCCCGGAGCGCCCGCCCGGCGCCAAGCGCATCCGGGCAATCAAACGCCTCATCACCGAACACGACGTGCGTTGCGTTTTCAGCGAACCGCAATTCCAGCCCGGTTTGGTTCACACTCTGGTCGCCGACACCGGCGCCGAAGCCGGTACACTCGACCCGCTGGGCGCGGATTTACAGGCGGGTCCGGACGCGTGGTTTCAACTGCTCACCGGTATCGCCGACTCGCTGACCGGCTGCTTGAAATAGCCGCCGCGCCGCCGCACCACCACCGCCGCGCCGCCGCCTCACCAATCGTTGCGCAACTCGCGCAGTTTGATAAACACGGTCTCGGCATCCGGTTGGTCGTCGAGGTCGGGGTATTTCAGCCGGAGTTGCGCGATGACTTCCGGGTTTTGCAGGCGAAAGAAAGTGTTGATTAAGCGCTCTTGCGACAGCGTGGTAATCATCGCGCGGTTCGGGTCCTGGGCGGCGGCGGTGTCCAGCAGGGCGGCGGCATCGCGGTTGCCCGGTTCGCGGTCGAGGGTGAAGCGCAGGTTGTTTTCGAGATAATCGTGACCGGGGTAAATCTCCGTATTATCCGGCAGCGCCGCCAGTTGCCGGGCGAAGGTTTGATACAACTCCGCCGGATGGCCGCCCTGGTGGCAGTTGCCGGCGCCGGCGTTGAACAGCGTGTCGCCGCAGAACAGCGCCGGCGTGTCGGTGTGCGACAGCAGGCAGACGTGGCTCATGGTATGCCCCGGCGTGTCCAGCGCCTCAAGCGCCACGTTGCCGAACGCAATCGTGTCGCCGGCGGACAGCCCGCGGTCGATGCCCGGAATCGCCCCGCCCGCGCCGGCATGCGCCAGCAGTTTGGCGCCGGTCGCCTCAATCACCTTGCGGTTGCCGCCAATATGGTCGTCGTGCTCGTGGGTGTTGACCACGCGCGTAATCTCCCAGCCCTTGTCGCGCGCCAAGCCCAGGCAGCGCCGATGGTCGAGCGGGTCAATCGCCAGCGCCTCGCCGGTTTGCGGGCAGGCGATGAGGTAGTTGAAATTGCGGAGGGCGTTGCCGGTCCAGACTTGTTCAACAATCATTTCGGGTTCTCCGTTTGCAAATCAAACGCAGTATACCCCGCGGCGGTCGCGGCGGCGGGGTTAAATCGGCAAGACCCGGTGAATTCCTGTAAAATGACGCGCGCGTAACCGCAACCGCAACCGGATATACTCCGGTGCAACTAATCACCCGCAACCGATGGACTTGGACTATGCACTTGGATAGAGAGCGATTTTGCCGGCTGTGGAGGCGTTCTGCCGGTGGCGGCGACGACCCGCATGGCGCGGACGCGATTTTTGCCGAACTCGCCGCCTACTACGGCGAGCCTCACCGCCATTATCATACCGGCGTTCACATTCACGACTGCCTGTCGCGGATGGATCAGGCGGCGGCGGAGTTGGGGCGCTCGGACGGCGTCGAGTTGGCGATTTGGTTCCACGACGCGATTTATGTCTCCGGCGCCGCCGACAACGAAGCGCAGAGCGCCGAGTGGTTTGCCGGCAAGGCGGACGGGGTGTTGCCGCCGGACTTGAGCCGCCAAGTCGAAGACTACATCATGAGCACGACGCACCGTGAGCCGCCGACCGACCCCGGAGCGCGGTTCGTGGTTGATGTCGACCTCAGCGGGCTTGGCATGTCGCCGCAGATGTTCAAGCGCGACGGCGACAACATCCGCAAGGAATGTGCCGCGCTGAGCGACGCCGAGTTTATGCGCGGACAAACCCGCTTTTTGCAGACACTGCTCGACCGCGAGCGCATCTACTTGACCGATTTTTTCCACAACCTGTGCGAAGCCCCGGCGCGCCGCAATGTCGGCGAAATCCTCGAGCGCTACGCCGCGGCGCTGTCAGCGGAATCGGAGTCGGGCGGCTGAGCCCACGGGCAGTTCAAGCGCACCAGTTGCAGTTTGCCGTCGGCGCCGAGCCGGAAAAGATGCGGTAGCGACCAGTCCGGCTTGGGGCGCAAATCGCCCGACATATCCCAACCACAAGCGGCGCTCAACGCGCTTCGAATGACGCCCTTGTGAGTCACCGCCACCACCGCCCCCGCCGTCGTGTCCGTGGCGGCGTCGGCGGTCGCCTCAAACCAGCGCAACAACCGCCGTTGCACCATGCGCGCGCTCTCCCCGCCGGGCGGCAGAAAGTCGAGCCCGCATGCCGGGTCCAGCGCCAGGTCGCGGATTCGCTGCGGGAGTTCATCGCGGCGGACACCTTCAAATTCCCCCCAGTTGGTCTCAATCAAATCCGGGTGAATGTCCGCTTGAACACGGGGATTGAGGATGGCGGCGGTCTGCACCGCGCGTTGCAACGGACTGGTGACCCACCGCGCGCGCAAGAAAGCATCGCCCGCCCGCACCCGCCGCAAAGTCGCCACCCCGCCCGCGCTCAACGGAATGTCGGTCCGCCCCTGAATCACCCCGCGCTCATTCCACGCAGTAACGCCATGCCGAAGCAACGCCACCCACGCCACCTTGCCAACGCCGGCGCTCAATTGTCGGGCAACTCTGCAAACATCAAGCCCTCCGCACAGGGGATTTCGCGCCAGTATAAGGGAACTATCAAGCAGAGTTGACAAGAACGCCCAACAAAACAAAAACAAAAACAACAACAACAACGTCGTCATTCTCGAGCGTTAGTGTCCGTTGTCGCGCGCCCCGCCGTCATTCTCGAGCGTTAGTGTCCGTTGCCGCCGCGCTTCTTCTTTTAAGCGGCGGCTTACGGACACTTACGACCTCGGGAATCTCCCTAAGGTTGGCACGGGCTTTGTTGGAATTCACGCTAACCTTAGGGAGATTCCCGAAGGCGATGAAAAATATGGTCGCTGTCGCTCCCTATTTTTCTATCGTTCGAGAATGACGGGTATATAACTCGTCATTCGAGCGTTAGTGTCCGTTTGCCGCCGCGCTTCTTCTTTTAAGCGGCGGCTTACGGACACTTACGTCCTCGGGAATCTCCCTAAGGCTGGCACGGGCTTTGTTGAGCCGTGCGCGCACTCTAACACAACTTAGCCGCAAAACTAACGGTGTTGGCGGTGGCGCGGTTAGGCGTCTGAGGTTAGGGCGGGTTGCGCGCCTTTCGGTTTGGGTTTGGGGTGTTTGATTTCCAAGAAGAAAGCGGCGATTAGCAGAACGGAAAGCCCAATAGCGGGCGAGAAGAGGAGAAGAATCCACATGACCCCTTCCCAAGTGATTGAACTAAGCATTTGAAACCTCCATTGCACGTTTGAGTTTGAGCAGGTTATGGACGGTGAACCCAACGAAGCCCAAGAATAGCACAAAAAGCATGCCGCTGCCGGCGACCCCGAAGGTAATGAAATCAATCATCGTGCCGGGCAGTAGCGCCGTTGGCGCGGGCGTTACGGTCTCCGCCTTGGCGATGAACATACCAAATGTGGCGCCAAGCGTAATGGCAAACAGCGCCAGCGCGGCAAACATCATGCGGGAATAAAGCGAAAGGCATTCTTTGGTGTAATCAGTTTCAGTCATTGCGACCTCCCTGTCGGTTGAAAGTTGACGCCAGTCATTGGCGATTAGCCGCAGTATAGGGGCGGCGGGCGGTGTCAAGCCGTGCGCGCAATATAACACTTAATCGCCGCCGTTTTAGCGTGGTTACTGCCGCCGACAGTGTTGTTGGTTGCAGTTTGACCTGTAAAACTTCCGTAAACAGTGTTGTTTGCGCCAAAAACAGTGTTGTTTCTGCAAAAAACATCGTTGTTACCGCCCCTCGCCCGCCGCCAACCCCGCGATTAGTGAAGTTTTTAGCGCAAACAGTACTGTTTCTTGCACAAACAACACTAAACCGCGCGCCATTACAGGAAGAAATCCGCCCAACAGCGTAAAAAATCCGCCGACATCCCTTTGTTTATGCGGTTTGGCGCTTGAAAGGCGGCGAAGTAGGGGCAATCCGCCCTTGCCGCCGGCGGGGGCGAAAAATTATTGACACGCGCGGAAAATTGGTTATATTTCCGCTTGCCAAGATTTTGTTATGGAAACCCGCCCGCCGGGTTACCTGTCGAATACAACAGTGATTTTCTAGCCCGTCCGGCGCACGCCGTGCGGGGCAAATAGACAGGGATTTCACTCTTCCATAACGTGATCTTGGCAACGACCCGGCACTCATGCGTCCGGGATTTGCTAACAAGCATACCCGTGGAGGGTGAAATGAAAAACAAACTACTTGCGTCTCTCGTTTTAGCGGCGTTGCTGGCTTCACCGCCCGCCGCAACCGCCGACGATGACGATTATATTTACTGCGTCTATAAGGAATTCAGCCACCTCGACGAGGACGAGCGGCGCGCTTTTTATACCGCCGTTTTCCTTGGTGATTATTCCTTTACCATCGGATACACCAACGACTTCCGCGCCTATCTGGACCAAGAATACGACTTCAACGGAATCGAAGAATACTGTTTTTTTGAGAATGATTCCCCTGCCGCATCACGGGCATTGAAACGCGCGATGGAAGACGACGAACGGAGCGATTTGTATGACGGCGGGGTGATTATGACCAACTGGGCGCCCGACTCTTTCAGCAAGCAACCGCTTCAGGATTTCAACATCAGCATTCGCGGCGAATCTGCTGACTTGAAAATCTGCGTGCGCGACCACGAATGCGAGGACGGCGACAAGGTGCGGGTGAGCGTCGATGACCTGCGCATTTTTTCCGGCGAAATTGACAACGATTGGGACTGCTCAAGAGTGGAGGTCGACGCCGGGCGAAAGTATGCCATTGAGTTACACGCCGTCAACGGCAGCGGGCGAAAGGGCAACTGCTCTTATGCCGATGTCAACACCGGCGAAATTCGAATCGAAGGCGCAACCACCGAAACGCAGTCGTGGCGGCATCGCGGCGGCGCCGGCTCGCGCGCGCGCATTGTTGTCGAATCTCGGTAAGGCATCAGGCGCAAGCCTTGCCGCTTTATCTCATTAACCCAACCAACGAGGAACACCATGAACGCCAAATATATCAATTTGTTCGCCGCCATTTGCATCTTGGCAATTGGGGTGACTATTCTGCAAACGGGCAGGCTAATAGGGCAACTGTCAATACCACCGGAATTGGACGTATCGGTAGACAACCTATCGAACCTTGCTTTAGCTGGAGGTATATCGAATCTAGCCCTAGATGTAATAACGCATCTAGCCCTAGTCATTTCGGCTCTCGAACAGACGCACGAAACATTTGTGGAAATCGGCAATAATGTAGAGAAGTGCGGCTATGTCATGTTGCTCCTTGATGCCATCTATCTCATCGCAATTTTGATCGCCATCTTCCGCCGCAAACCTCCCCCGCCACTGGCGGTGCTGGCGGCGTTGTTTATTCCACTTGGGCTATTGCTCGGCAACCTACCCACCGCCAACGCACAAACCGAACTGACGCCGAAGTGCGAAACGCCGACTTTGGAAGACGACCCGTCGTGCTGGCTGAAGGTGGAAGAGCACGACAATTGTTATATCTGGATTGACGACGTGGAAGAGGAACACACGGTCACTTGGTCCGGGCAGTGTCAAGCGGGCAAGGCGCAGGGTCGTGGAAAAGACACTCGGGAATATGTGGTTGGTGCGGATACAAGAACACGAAACGGTATCGGTTCATATCTGAACGGCAAGCGTGATGGGCGGTGGAAAATTCGATGGTCGGATGACGAATATGTGGGAGCAGAAATTGGCTTATATGTGGACGGCAAGCGGCATGGGCAGTGGGAAATACGGTGGCCGGATGGCGATGTGGAGACTGGTCCTTATGTGGACGGCAAGCGGCATGGGCAGTGGGAAAAGCAGTGGTCGCGTGGCCATGTGGAGACTGGTCCTTATGTGGACGGCAAGCGGCAAGGGCAGTGGGAAAGGCGGCGGACGGATGGCGCTGTGGATACTTTGCCTTATGTGGACGACAAGCTGCATGGGCAGATGGAAACTCGGTTGGCAGATGGCGGTGTGAGTACTGCTCATTATGTGGACGGCAAGCTGCATGGGCAGGCGGAAAGTCGAGAAGCGGATGGCAGTAGAACGTGCGCGGAGTTCTTTAACGGTCGCTATGTCACGGGCTATCAAAAATGCTAACTCGCGCCGCTATTTCACTCTTCGCCAACTCTGGCTCAACCAGTGACCCGCATCTCCACTTTTCAAGTACAGCGATGAAGTTTGACAACTGTGAAGTGGCGATTGCATTTCGCAATAACTGCGGCGCGGTGACAATCACATCTGAGGGTGATTTTTTTGCAACAGCCGGCGCAACCCGGGACGCTCTTGAGAAGACAGTGGTGGAGATATGCAACAGAAAAGCCAGCCCGCTGACATGCAGTTTGTCAAATATCGCGCGCTTTACTGAATGAAACAACCTGGTGGCGGGGTGACCCCGCCGTTTTCCTTTTCACTCCCATTCTAACATTCTATCCTATCAACTTTTTCACTCTTTGGAGGCATATCATGAAAGTCAAAGACACAATGATTCATTTTCTAATTGCACTTCTCGTTGCGGTCATAGTGCATTTATACTTTTACACGCGGACTCAGAACAGTGCTATCGAATACCTCTCTACCAACATGCTCAGAGTCAATGGGAAATTCTCCGCCCTTGTCGAAGCGAACACGGAAAACCCGGCGCCGGCGTGGTCAGATGAGGTGGACAACGAAGGGGATGTGGACAACGAAGGGGAGGTGGACAACGAAGGGCTACAGTTGTCACCAGATAAAGTGTGGGCAAACTTAAGTTTTTTTGATGGTCGGTTACCAGCGACATGGTCGCAAGAGTCATCATTTTGGCATTCTCTATTGAAGCCGAGCAGTTCATTTAAACCCGGAGCCGGCGCGGATCTCGGCGAGTGGAACGTCAGCTTTGATACCGGAATTCCGAGAAGAATCCAGTAATTTGTTTAGGGAGATTCCCGAGGACGCAAGCCTGCCCCCGCAGTGTGTGAGCGGGGGTGTCCGTAAGCCGCCGCTTAAAAGAAAAAGCGCGGCGGCAACGGACACTAACGCTCTCGAATGACAGGCTTACTACTTCGTCATTCTCGAACGTTAGAAAATAGGGAGCCGACAGGCGACCATATTTTCTTCGATTCGGGAATCTCCCTAAGGCTACCGTGATTTTTAACAAAGCCTGTGCCAGTCTTAGGGAGATTCCCGAGGACGCAAGTGTCCGTAAGCCGCCGCTTAAAAGAAGAAGCGCGGCGGCAACGGTCACTAACGCTCGAGAATGACGACGTTGTTGTTGTTTTTGTTGGGCGTTCTTGTCAACTCTGCTTGATAGTTCCCCAGTATAACCCGCCCAAAACCCCCGAATAACCCCCGCCGGGCGCGCGCCGGCGGGTCTCTTGACAATCAATTATGACTATGGAAACATACCTGACCGTTTGGACAGGATGCGTCGCGCTTATGTCGTTTGACATCGGCGGACACCACATCCTGCGGCAACGTTTTCATGTCAGCCGATTATAACTAAAACCCAAACTTTTGGAGGTTTTGGATGAGCAAGTTGAAATGCGGTCTGATTCAGATGGCTTTGAGAGGCGACGGCACGATGGCGCCCGGCAAAATACGCGAGATGATGCTGGAAGCGCATGTCCCGCTGATTGAGGAAGCCGCCGAAAAAGGCGTGCAGGTGTTGTGTTTTCAGGAGGTGTTTACGCAGCCCTATTTCTGCCCGAGTCAGGACGCCAAGTGGTATGCCGCCGCCGAATACATTCCCGACGGCGACACCACGCAACTGATGCGCGAGTATGCGAAGAAGCACCGCATGGTGATTGTCGTGCCGATTTATGAAGAGGAGATGCCGGGACTTTATTACAACACCGCCGCGGTGATTGACGCCGACGGGAGTTATCTCGGCAAATATCGCAAGACCCACATTCCGCAGGTGGCGCCGGGTTTTTACGAAAAATTCTTTTTCAAGCCGGGCGATTTGGGTTATCCGGTGTTCGCCACCGCGTATGTCAAGTTGGGCGTTTATATTTGCTACGACCGGCATTTCCCGGAAGGCTGGCGGGCGCTGGCGCTGGGCGGCGCCGACTACATCGTCAATCCGTCCGCCACCGTGACCGGGCTGAGCAAGTATTTGTGGGAACTGGAGCAGCCCGCATCGGCTGCCGCCAACGGCGTGTTCATCGGCGCCATCAACCGCGTCGGCAGGGAAGCGCCGTGGGCCGAGCAGATGGGCGAATTCTACGGCTCCAGTTATATCGTCAACCCGCGCGGGCAAATCGAAGCGCAGGCGAGCGGCGGCGATGACGAATTGCTCGTTCACGAAATCGACCTGGACATGATTCGCGAAGTCCGCAACACCTGGCAATTCTTCCGCGACCGCCGCCCGGAGTCGTATGGTCCGTTGACGGCCTAGCGGTGCGGGGCGTTGGAGGCGGCGGAAATGATGCGGTCCGATGTGCCGGCTGAGGCGCGCACGCCGGATGCCGAAGCGAATACGAATGTTGCGCCGCATGTCATCAGCCTCACCGGCGTCGATATGGCGTTTGAGACCGCCGACGGTCCGGTGCATGCGTTGTCCGACATCAATCTGCAAATCGACAAGGGGGATTTCGTCGCTTTCATTGGGCCCAGCGGCTGCGGCAAAACCACTTTGCTGCGCGTGATTGCCGACTTGGAAGCGTGCACCGGCGGCGCCGCATTGGTCAACAATCAATCCCCGCACGAAGCGCGTTTGAGCCGTTGCTATGGGTATGTCTTTCAGACGCCGGCGCTGCTGCCGTGGCGCACCATCGAAAAAAACATCCACCTGCCGCTGGAGGTGATGGGGTTTTCCAAGCAAGAGCAGCGGCGGCGCGCGAAGCAGCATTTGGAACTGGTCAACCTCGGCGGGTTTGAGAAAAAGTTTCCGTGGCAGTTGTCGGGCGGCATGCAGCAACGAGTGTCCATCGCGCGCGCGCTTTGTTTCGACCCGGACATGTTGCTGATGGACGAGCCTTTCGGCGCGCTCGATGAAATCACCCGCGACCACCTGAACGAGCAGTTGCTGCAACTCTGGCTGAAAACGCGCAAGACCGTGGTGTTCGTCACGCATTCCATACCCGAAGCGGTGTTTCTGGCAAACAAAATCGTGGTGATGTCGGCGCGTCCGGGGCGCATCATCGACACCATCCATTGCGATTTTCCCGAAGACCGCGGCTTTGGAATCCGCGACACCCCGGCGTTTCGGGAAGTCGCGCGGCGCGTCCGCGAAGGGCTGCACCAGGGGCATGCCGAGTAACCGCCCATCACTGCGGCGCAGGTTGCGCGACGGCAGCGCCGGTCCGGTTGCGCTGCTGGTCGCGGCGCTTGTGGTCGTCTGGTATGCCGGTGCGGTCTATCTGAACAGCCCGTTTTTAATCGACCGCTATCAAAAGAACAACCCGAATTGGAGCGCCGCCCGGCTGGTCGCCGACAGTTGGTCGATGGAGCGCCCGGTGCTGCCCGCGCCCCACCAAATCGCCGGCGAACTCAAGCGCACGATTCTCGACCGCAACATCACATCGCGGCGCAGCCTGGTCTATCACGCCGGCGTCACGCTCTCGTCGGCGATGCTGGGCTTCGCCATCGGCGCGCTCCTCGGCATTGCGCTGGCGGTCGGCATCGTTCATATTGCCACGCTCGACCGCAGCCTGATGCCGTGGATTATCGCCTCGCAAACCGTCCCGATTTTGGCGATTGCGCCGATGATTGTGGTCGTGCTGGGCGCGGTCGGCGTCACCGGCTTGTTTCCCAAAGCGGTCATCTCCGCCTACCTGTGCTTTTTCCCGGTGACGGTTGCGATGGTCAAAGGGCTGCGCTCGCCCAACAAAATGCTGCTGGATTTGATGCGAAACTACAACGCATCCGGCGCGCAAATCTTGTGGAAGTTGCGGCTGCCCGCGTCGGTGCCGTATTTGTTCAGCAGCCTGAAAATCGCCATCGCGCTCGGCTTGGTCGGCGCCATCGTCGCCGAGTTGCCGACCGGCACGCAAGCCGGGCTGGGCGCGCGCCTGCTGTCGGGCTCCTACTACGGTCAAACCCATCTGATTTGGGCGGCGTTGATTACCGCCTCGGTGGTGTCCGCCTCGTTGGTCGCGTTGGTTGGCGGCATCGAAAAACACACCACCCGGCGCATGGGCTTGCGGTCATGATTTCAACCGGTCTGAAAGCGGGCGTGTCGCTCAGCAGCCTGTCGGCGTTGTGTTTGTCGGGCGCGGCGGTCGTGATGTTGCTCGGCGATGCGTCCGGCGGCGTCGCCCTAATCGCCGCCGCCGCTCTGACCACCGCCGCCGCCGCGTGGCTACTCCCCGCCAGCCGCAACGGATGGCGCGCCGGGGTAATCGGTTGCGCGGTCGTTGTGGCGGGAGCGTGGGCGGTGTTGTTGCGCGTGCATCAGCAGACGGTTGTCGTCGAGGCGGGCGTGTGGGTGCTGGTCGCCGCACTGGGCTTTCTCGCCTGGCGCGGTATGGCGTTGTTGTCCGCGCTGAGTGTGCGCCAAAAAGCGCCGCGGCTCGCACTCAACCTCGGCGTGCCCGCGTTATTCGGCGCCTGGCTGTTCTTCCTGTGGGAGGCGCTGACCACCGGGTTTGCCGTCCCGCAAGTGCTGCTACCCGCGCCGAGCGTCATCGCCGGCGTGTTCACGGGCGCCGGCGCGACCCTCGCGGCGGACTTTCACCAGACGGTCATCCGCGCGGTCATCCCCGGTTTCATCATCGGTTGCACCTGCGGGTTCGTGACCGCCGTGGCGTCCGACCGCTCGCCGTTTTTGCAGCGCGGCTTGTTGCCGCTGGGTAATCTGGTGAGCGCGATTCCCATCGTCGGCATCGCCCCGATTATGGTGATGTGGTTCGGTTTTGACTGGCAGTCCAAAGCCGCGGTGGTCGCCATCATGACCTTCTTCCCGATGCTGGTGAATACCCTGGCGGGCATCAAAGCCGCTAGCAGAGTCGAGCGCGACCTACTGCGCACCTATGCCAGCGGTTACTGGCGTGAATTGCTTCGGCTGCGCTTGCCCGCCGCCATGCCGTTCATTCTCAACGCATTGAAAATCAATTCCACGCTGGCGATGATTGGCGCAATAGTCGCCGAGTTTTTCGGCACCCCGATTGTCGGCATGGGCTTTCGCATCTCCACCGAAGTCGGGCGGATGAATATCGGCATGGTGTGGGCGACGATTGCCATCGCCGCCGTCGCCGGTTCGTTGTTCTATGGGCTGTTTGCGGCATTGGAGCGGACGCTGACCTTTTGGCATCCGTCCATGCGCAAGCAATCATAGGTCGTTTTTTAACCACCACTACACGAGGGCAGTACGATGAAAACACCCACCCAAAAAACGCTGACAAAAACCCTGACGAGCGCGGCGTTGTTCGGCGCGTTGCTTGCCGGCACCACGTCGGCGCGCGCGGCGGACGACGTCACCTTGCAGTTGAAATGGGTCACGCAGGCGCAGTTCGCCGGCTACTACGTGGCGCAGCACAAGGGGTTTTATAAAGACGAGGGCTTGAATGTCACCATCAAGCCGGGCGGACCCGACATTGCCCCGGCGCAAGTCATCGCCGGCGGCGGCGCCGATGTGATTATCGACTGGATGCCGTCGGCGCTGGCGGCGCGCGAAAAAGGCGTTCCGCTGGTCAATATCGCGCAGCCGTTCAAACGCTCCGGCATGATGCTGACCTGCCGCAAAGACAGCGGCGTGAACACCTCGGATGACTTCGCCGGCAAAACGCTGGGCGTGTGGTTCTACGGCAACGAATACCCGTTCCTCAGTTGGATGAGCCAACTCGGCTTGCCGACCGACGGCAGCGCCGGCGGCGTGACCGTACTGAAACAGGGTTTCAACGTCGACCCGATTCTGCAAAAACAAGCCGACTGCGTCTCCACCATGACCTACAACGAATACTGGCAAGTGATTGACGCCGGCTTGACGCCCGATGAGTTGACCGTGTTCCCGTACGAAGCGCAGGGCGTTGCGACGCTTGAGGACGGGCTGTATGTGCTCGAAGAAAATCTCGCCGATGCGGCTTTCGTCGAGCGCATGGCGCGCTTTGTGCGCGCTTCAATCAAAGGCTGGGAATGGGCGTCGGACAACAACGATGCCGCCGCCGACATCGTGCTGGAATACGACGACACCGGCGCGCAAACCGAAAAACACCAGCGCCGCATGATGGGCGAAATCAGCAAACTGACGGCGGGCGGCGGCAAACTCAACCCGGCGGATTACGAGCGCACCGTGAGCACGTTGCTGAGCGGCGGCTCCGACCCGGTGATTAGCAAAACGCCCGAAGGCGCGTGGACGCACCAAGTGTGGAACGCGGCGATGGGGCAGTAGCGAAGCGGCGCAACAACGCGCATCAATGTCAACAACCAACAGGAGGAGCACCATGTCGGTACTCATTAAAGGCGGAACCGTTGTCAACGCCGACCGCAGTTTCAAGGCGGATGTGCTTTGCGACAACGGGCAAATCCAAAGCGTAGCCGAAGGCATTGACGCGCCTTCGGGCTCAGAGGTGGTGGATGCCGCCGGGCAGTATGTGATGCCCGGCGGCATCGACCCGCACACCCACATGCAGTTGCCGTTCATGGGCACGGTCGCCAGCGAAGATTTTTACACCGGCACGGCGGCGGGCTTGGCGGGCGGGACGACCATGATAATAGACTTCGTCATTCCCAACCCGCAGCAAAACATCATGGAAGCCTATCGGCAGTGGCGCGAGTGGGCTTCAAAGGCGGTTTCCGATTACAGTTTCCACGTTGCGATTACGTGGTGGGATGACAGCGTTCACAAAGACATGGAAACGCTGGTGCGCGAGCACGGGGTGAACACCTTCAAGCACTTCATGGCTTACAAGGGCGCGATTATGGCGGACGATGAAACGCTGGTGAACAGTTTTTCGCGCGCGCTGGAATTGGGGGCGATGCCCACGGTGCACGCGGAAAACGGCGAGTTGGTTTTTCAGTTGCAAAAGAAAATCTTCGAGATGGGGATTACCGGTCCCGAAGGTCATCCCCTGTCGCGCCCGCCGGAAGTTGAAGGCGAGGCTGCCAACCGCGCGATTCGCATCGCCGAGGCGCTGGGCGTGCCGGTCTATTTGGTGCATGTGTCAACGCGCCAGGCGCTCGAGTCGATTACGCGCGCGCGCAACGAGGGGCAGCGCGTGTTCGGCGAAGTGCTGGCGGGGCATTTGCTAATCGATGAATCGGTGTATCGCAACCCCGATTTTGAGAGCGCGGCGGCGCATGTCATGAGCCCGCCGTTTCGCTCCAAAGAACACCAGAGTGCGCTGTGGGCGGGCTTGATGTGCGGCAACTTGCAAACCACGGCAACCGACCACTGCTGTTTTTGCGCCGAGCAAAAAGCCGCGGGCAAAGATGACTTTCGCCTGACCCCCAACGGAACCGCCGGCATTGAAAACCGCATGGAAGTGTTGTGGCATCACGCGGTCAACACCGGCAGGCTGACGATGAACGAGTTTGTCAAAGTCACCTCCACCAACGCTGCGCAAATCTTCAATATCTATCCGCGCAAAGGCAGCATTTCGCCCGGCGCCGACGCCGACATTGTGGTGTGGGACCCGCAAGCCAGCAAGACCATTTCCGCCAAGACCCACAAGCAGAATATAGACTACAACATCTTCGAGGGCATGCAGGTCAAAGGTTGCGCGTCGCACACGCTGAGCGCGGGCAAGGTGGTCTATGCCGGCGGCGAGTTGAAAGTCGAACGCGGCGCCGGTCGCTATGTTGACCGCCCCGCCTTCACCGATTTCTACGACACCCTGCAACGCCGCGCACAGTTGCGCGCCCCACAAGCGGTTGACCGCGGATAGGCGGGGGTTGTCAGCCGGCGCAACTAAAATGAACATGAACACAAACACAGACACCTCGGCGGGCGTGCAACCGCGCCGGCTCGACCGGCAACAGGTGGCGGACAACTTCGCCGGTTTGGAGTCGTGCTTGTCCGCCTCCGAAGCGGCCGTTGAAGCCGACCGTTGCTACTTCTGTTACGACGCGCCCTGCGTGCGCGCCTGCCCGACCGCCATCGACGTCCCGATGTTCATCCAAAAAATTCGCTCCGGCAATCTCATCGGCTCAGCCGAAACCATCCTCTCGGCGAACATCATGGGCGGCATGTGCGCGCGCGTGTGTCCGACCGAAATTTTGTGCGAGCAAGCGTGCGTGCGCAACGACTTTGAAAACAAGCCGGTGGAAATCGGCGCCTTGCAGCGCTTTGCCACCGACCCGGTGCTCGACCAGCAGGTGCAGTTGTTTGCGCGCGGCGCGCCGACCGGCAAGCGCGTGGCGGTGGTCGGCGCGGGACCCGCGGGGCTGTCGTGCGCGCATCGCCTGGCGGTGCTGGGACACGAAGTGTGCGTCTTTGAAGCGCGCGACAAGTTGGCGGGCTTGAACGAATACGGCGTCGCCGCTTACAAGGCGGGCGGCGACATCGCGCAACGCGAAGCGCAATACATTCTGGCGGTCGGCGGCATCAGCGTCCAAACCAACAAGACGCTGGGCGTGAATATCCATTTGCCCGAGTTGCGCGCGCAGTACGACGCGGTGTTTTTGTCGGTCGGCCTGACCTCGACGCGGCGGCTCGACATCGCCGGCGAGGACGCCGAGGGCGTGCTGGATGCGGTCGATTACATCGCCGACTTGCGCCAGGCGCCGGACAAGAGCGAGTTGCCGGTCGGACGGCGGGTCGTGGTCATCGGCGGCGGCATGACGGCCATCGACATTGCCGTGCAGAGCAAGTTGCTGGGCGCCGATGAAGTGACCATCGTGTACCGGCGCGGGCAAGCGCAGATGGGCGCCAGCGAACACGAACAAGCGCTCGCCCAGACGCGCGGCGTGAGCATCAGACACTGGGCGTCGCCGCGCCGCATTGAAAGCGAGAACGGGCGCGTTCGCGGTGTTGAATTTGAGGCGTTCCAGCCGCAGGCGATCGATGGAGTGCCGCAGACAGACGGCGACCCGGCGCGCGAAGGCGAGCGCTTTACGCTGGCAGCCGACGTGGTGTTCAAAGCCATCGGCCAACTGCTGGCGGACGACTTCCCCGCCCCCGCCCCCGACGACCGCCACGCGCTCGAACTGAAAGCGGGCGGAATCGTCGTGGACGAAGAGCGGCGCACCTCGGCGCCCGGCGTCTGGGCGGGCGGCGACTGCATCCCGGACGGCGACAACCTGACGGTTTCGGCGGTGCAAGACGGCAAGGTCGCGGCGCTTTCAATCAACCAATTTTTGACCTGACGAGGACTCCGGAAATGGCAGACTTGACCACCAACTTTCTGGGCATCAACTCGCCCAACCCCTTTTGGCTCGCGTCCGCGCCGCCCACCGACAAAGCCTATAACGTCAACCGCGCCTTTGAAGCCGGCTGGGGCGGCGTGTCGTGGAAAACGCTCGGCGAAGATCCGCCCATCGTCAACGTCAATGGTCCGCGCTATGCCGCGCTCCACAGCAACGACCGGCGCGTCATCGGCTTTAACAACATCGAACTCATCACCGACCGCCCGCTGCCGGACAACCTGAAGGAAATGCGCCGCATAAAAAGGGACTGGCCCGACCGCGCGCTGGTCGCCTCGGTGATGCTGCCGATGAACGAAGAGTCATGGGCACAGCACATCCCGATGATAGAAGACACCGGCGCCGACGGCTTCGAACTCAACTTCGGCTGCCCGCACGGGATGTCGGAGCGCGGCATGGGCTCGGCGGTCGGGCAGGTGCCGGAGTATGTGCAACTGGCAACCGAGTGGTGCAAGAAATACGCGCGCGTGCCGGTCATCGTTAAACTCACGCCCAACGTCACCAGCATCGTCCACCCCGCGCAAGCCGCGAAAGAGGGCGGCGCGGACGCGGTGTCGTTGATTAACACGATTAACTCAATCATGCGCGTTGACCGCGACAGCCTGACCATGTATCCGACCACCGACGGCATGGGTACGCATGGCGGTTACTGCGGCGAAGCGGTCAAACCCATCGCGCTCCACATGGTCGCCGAAATTGCGCGCAACCCGCAGACCCGCGGCCTGCCGATTTCCGGCATCGGCGGCGTCACCACCTGGCAGGATGCGGTTGACTTCATCGCGCTTGGCGCAACCAACGTTCAGGTGTGCACCGCGGCGATGGTGTACGGATTCAAAATCATAGAAGACATGACCGATGGGCTGAGTCGTTTTCTGGATGAGAAAGGCGTGGCGTCGGTGCATGCGCTGGTCGGCGCGGCGATTCCTTCCATCACCGAGTGGAAATATCTCAACCTGAATCATGTCGATAAGGCGACTATCGATCAGGAAAAATGCATTCAATGCGGGCGCTGCCACATCGTCTGCGAGGACACCGCGCATCAGGCGATTACCCACAGCGTCAACGGCAAACGCCGCTTTGAAGTGAAAGACGAGGAATGCGTCGGCTGCAATTTATGCGTGAGCGTCTGCCCAATCGAAGGCTGCATTTCAATGCGCCCGACAACCGGCGCCGACCCCCGAACCGGCGCCCCCATCCACCCCCAACCCGCCGACTGGACGACGCATCCCAACAATCCGCTCAGGCACGCATAACGCCGGCGGCGCAGCCATGCAAGCGAATGTTGTCAAGACGGCGGCGGCGCAATCGGGCAAGGACCAGATTCGCGAGCACAACGAGCGGCTTATTCTGGCGTCCGCCGAGAAGGTGTTTTCGATTTATGGTTTTGAAGGCTCAAGCACCATGCAGATCGCCAAACAAGCCGGGCTGCCCAAAGCCAACGTTCATTATTATTTTGAGACCAAATCCAACCTGTATGAATGCGTGCTGAAAAACATGCTGCGCGATTGGATGAGCGCGGCGCGGATGTTCAAGACCGAAGAGCCGCCCGGCGTCACCCTGACGAATTACATCAGCGCGAAGATGGATTTGGCGCGGCAGCGTCCGTATGGCTCGCGCGTGTGGGCGAAGGAGATTATGAGTGGCGCGCCGGTGATGGAGAAGGAGTTGGCGACCACGTTGAAGCGGTGGGTTGATGAATGCGTGGCGACCATCGAGCGCTGGGTTGCGGAGGACAAGATTTTGCCGGTGGATGCCAAAGCCTTGCTCTATCTGATTTGGGCGGCGACGCAGCACTACGCGGATTTTGACCGGCAGATTGTCGTGTTGAACGACGGCAAGGCGCTCTCGGTGCGCGCCTTCGAGGAGAAAAAGCGGCAGGTGATTCGGTTGATTTTGACCGGCGTCGGATTGTCGGCGGACGCCGATACCGATGGTGGCGCGCGCGCTTTTACGCGACCGGGCTTCGGATAAAGCGCGCGACCCAGCCCAGCACCCGAGCCGAATCCGCCTCCATGCTTGCCAGCGACGCCAGCGATTGCCGGTACACTTCGGGGTCGAGCAAGTCCTTGCGGTGGTGGATGCGGAATTCGCAGAATGCTTTGTCGAATTCGGGGTGCCCCTGGATGCCGAGCATGACGTCGCCGCCGACGAATAGGGTGACCGGGCAGAAGTCGTTTTCCGCGATGGTGCGAAAGCCGGGCGGCAGCGCAACCACCTGGTCTTGATGCAAGACCACCAAGTTGTAATCGCACGCGGCGGAGGCGCCGCCGTCCATCCACGCCTGCGGCTCGGTGATGCGGGCGCGGTGAATGCCAAGACCCCAGCCGGCGTCGGCTTTTCGCGCCTCGCCGCCGAGCGCGTGGGCGATGAGTTGATGACCGAAACAAACGCCGACGGTCTTCTTGCGGCGCGCCCAGCAACGCCGCACGAAATCCTGTAACTGCACAATCCACGGTAGCGTCTCGTAAGCCGCGTGGCGCGAACCGGAAATCAGAAAGGCATCGAAATCATCCGGCGAATCCGGCATCTCGCCCCGGTGACAATGCACCGCACTGAGCGCCAAATCGCAATCCACGGCATGCAACCCGGCGCCGAACATTTGCGCATAAGTCCCATAGCGCGCCTGCGCCGATTCATCGACATCATCACACAACAACAAGCCGACTCGAAGGGTCGCGTTATCTTTCATTGGCTCGGGCGGAAGGTTTTCGCGATTCTACCAGCAAAGGGCGCGCCCAGCCCAACGCCCAGCGGAGGTTGAATTCCCCCGCCGCCACGGTTACCATTCGGGCTTTCCAACCCCGTTTCACTGGCAGGTTAGCATGCTGAAAGGCAGTCTGGTTGCATTGATTACGCCGATGCTGGACGACGGCGGCATCGATTGGGAAAATCTTCGCAAGTTGGTGGATTTTCATGTGCGCAGCGGGACCGATGGCATCGTTTCGGTCGGCACTTCCGGCGAGTCGGCGACCCTCGACATTGACGAGCAAATCGAGGTCATCCGCCGCACCGTGGAGATGGCCGCGGACCGGATTCCGGTCATCGCCGGCAGCGGCGCCAATTCCACTTCGGAAGCGCTTGAACTGACATCGCGCGCCGCCGCCATCGGCGTGCACGCCTGCCTGCTGGTGGTTCCCTACTACAACAAGCCGACCCAGCACGGCCTCTACCGGCACTTTCGCGCGATTGCCGAAGGCGTCGATGTGCCGCAGATTCTTTACAATGTGCCGGGGCGCACTTCGCTCGACATGCACAACGACACGGTCGCGCAACTCGCCGCCATTCCAAACATCGCCGGCATCAAGGACGCGACCGCCGACATCGCCCGAGCGGGCGACTTCCGCGCTCGCTGCGGCGACGACTTCGCCATCTATTCCGGCGACGACGCCAGCACGCTGGAGTTGCTCAAAGCCGGCGGGCACGGCTGCATTTCAGTCACCGCCAATGTCGCGCCCAAACAGATGCACGAAATGTGCCACGCCGCGCTGCGCGGCGACACGCCACTCGCCGAGCGCATCAACCGCTCCCTCGACGACTTGCACACCGGCTTGTTCGTCGAGTCAAACCCAATCCCGGTGAAATGGGCGGTGTCTCAACTGGGCATGGCACAACAAGGAATCCGTTTGCCGCTGACTTGGTTGTCGGAAGAACATCATGACCGAGTTGCAACGGCGATGCGTCGGGCGGGGGTTTTGGAGGGGGAGGTTGTTGGGTGAAAAACAACTACTACTTCGTCATTCTCGAACGGTAGAAAATAGGGAGCCGCCCACAACTCGTCATTCTCGAACGATAGAAAAATAGGGAGCCGACAGGCGACCATATTTTTCATCGCCTTCGGGAATCTCCCTAAGGCTACCGCGAATTCCAACAAAGCCCGTGCCAATCTTAGGGAGATTCCCGAGGACGCAAGTGTCCGTAAGCCGCCGCTTAAAAGAAAAGGCGCGGCGGCAACGGACACTAACGCTCGAGAATGACGAGTAATACCCACCCCTCACTCACCCTCCCGATAAACCTCACACGAAGTGTCGGATGACGATCGCTTTTCTATCAAACGCAACACACCGGCGTCGTCGGCTTGTGCCGGGGTGGGGGTGAATAGGGCTCGGTCTCGGGTGGGGATTCCTTTGCGGGGTTCGGTTAGGTAGTAGACCGCCATGCTTTGCCGGTTTATGCCCGGTGGCGTTTTTAGCGGGTCGGGTAAGCCGTGCCAACTGTCTTGCGTGGTGTCAAACAAAATGGCGCGGTTGAACATGACCGGCACTTGCTTCATCGGCTTCGCCGGTTTATTCGCCGCCGCATCGTGCGACCAGAGTTGTAAATCCCCGCCCCATTCCGCGTTCCAATCGGGCGTCATATAAACGATTAAATTCAACCGCCGCTCTTTGCGCAACTTGGGATGGATTGAATAATCCTTATGCACATTCAACTTGCCGCCCGGCGGATGAAAATGCAAACCGCCGCCGTGCAAACCGATGTCGGTGATGAGGTTGGGTATGCCGGTTATCTTGCCGAGCACATTCAGGAACTCGGCGGAATTCAAATAGCAAAACGCGCGGTAGGTCGTTTCCAAAAAACTGTCATAACGATTAACGGTGATTTTTTTCTCAACGGCATTGTCATAAATTGCCCCCCCCCCCCCCCGAATTTATTACCGCCGCGCAATGCAACCTCGGCTATCTCAACCGCCAGTTGCGCGGCGATTTCCGGGTGCCAAAACTCATCCCATATCAGGTGATGAAACGGGGTGTTGGATCGGTAGCCGTCATGCGCTTGAGCGGCGTTAATGTTGTTTATCATTCTTATCCCTCCGCGAGCCCGCCGCCGTTAGCGTTCGATGCGACTGGGGTGGCTACGGCTACCGGATTGCCGGGGTCTGCAACCATTTGAGCAACGCCTTGTCGGGGCTGGATATGTCGGCGACCGACTCAAACCAATAAGCGCGCCAGCCGTCTTCCGGCAAGCCCGCGAACAGCATCAGATTGACCGGATAGTCTTCGCAATCGGTGCACCGGCGGTAGTCGTCTCGAAAAAGAAAAGTCGGCTTTCCGAGCGCAATCGCCATGCCCAATTCAACCATCACGCCCTCGTCCGGCGGGCAACCGTTGACCACCGCAAACAACCCGTCCGCCTCGCGCACATCCTTGAAGTCGGCCTGCCCGATTCGATACGCCCACCCCTTGCGCACGCGCGCGGTCTGATTGTTGCGCGCAAAAGGCTCCAACACCTTCGCCCCGGCTTCTGTTAGCGCATCGACCAATTCCGGCAACGCGCCGTCTCGCTGCTGCTGCGAAAATCCGTATGGCGATGCCAGATATAACGACTTTGTTTGAGTGGTCATGGTGGGGTGGGGGTGGTGGGGTGAGAATGGAAACGGTGGATTATACAGGCAACCCGACTACCCGTCATTCCAAGTACTCGTCACCCAAGTACTCGTTATTCCCCCCACTTCGTCATTCTCGAGCGTTAGTGTCCGTTGCCGCCGCGCTTTTTCTTTTAAGCGGCGGCTTACGGACACTTACGACCTCGGGAATCTCCCTAAGACTGGCAGAAGCTTCGTTGAAGTCCACGCTAGCCTTAGGGAGATTCCCGAAGGCGATGAAAAATCCGCCGGGAGCGGATTTTCGCGTAGCCCGAAGGGTTTGTATCAGGGATGATACAAACAAAAATATAGTCGCTAACGCTCCTTATTTTTCTACCGTTCGAGAATGACGAAGTCGGGGGCTCCCCACCCCGCCCGGCAGCCGAGATGTATAATACCAACACGCCCTTTCCACCCCGCCCACTCGACCGAAGTCTCCCGAACGCATGCGAGTCATCCCCGGCGGCAGCGCGCTGTCCGCACATCAGGCCGCCAAGGTGCTGGAGCAACTGCAAGCGGCCCTGCCGGCGTGCTATGCGGTGCGCGCGCGCTTCCTTCATTTTGTCGAGACCGATGGCGAGTTGGACTCGGCGGGTGTGGCGACGTTGGAGCAGTTGTTGCGTTATGGTCGGCGGCGGTCTGAGCCGCGCAAGCGCGCAACGGACGATGGCGGCGGCGATGCACCGGCGTACACTTTCACCCGAGTGGTAGCGCCGCGCATCGGGACGATTTCGCCGTGGTCAACCAAGGCGACCGACATTTTGCATCACTGCGGCCTCCGGCAAATCGGGCGGGTCGAGCGCGGCGTTGAATGGCGGCTTGATTTCCGAAACGAGCCAACGACGACGGCGGCGGTGGCCGCTGCGGTGTTGCCGCTCATCCACGACCCGATGACCGAATCGGTGTTGCCCGACCACCACGCGGCTGAGGCGTTGTTTCATCGCGCGCGCCCGGCGCCGGTGGCCACCATCGACCTCCTCGGCGGCGGGCTCGACGCCCTTGAGAAAGCCGACTCCGCGTTTGGCTTCGCCTTGAGCGAGCCGGAGCGCCGCTATCTGGCGGCGCAATTCGAGCGGCTCGGGCGCAACCCCACCGACGTCGAGTTGATGATGTTTGCACAGGTCAATTCCGAGCACTGCCGCCACAAGATTTTCAACGCCGACTGGCGCCTTGACGGGCGCGCCGCGGACGCCTCGCCGTTTGACATGATTCGCCAAACTCACCAACACTACGAAGACGGCGGCGGCGCCGGCACGCTGGTCGCTTACCACGACAACGCGGCGGTGCTGGCGGGCGGCGAGGCCGAGCGCTTTCAGGTTGACCCGCGCACGCGCGTATTCGGCTATCAACGCGAAGCGGCGCACTTTGTCGCCAAGGTGGAAACCCACAACCACCCGACCGCGATATCGCCGTTCGCCGGCGCCGCCACCGGCTCGGGCGGGGAAATCCGCGACGAAGGCGCCACCGGTCGGGGCGGCAAACCCAAGGCGGGCATCGTCGGCTACTCGGTCTCGCACCTGCGATTGCCGGGGCATCGGCGACCGTGGGAGGGCGCCGAAAACCGCCCGGCGCGCATCGCCTCTCCGTTGCAGATTATGTTGGAGGGACCCATCGGCGCGGCGGCGTTCAACAACGAATTTGGTCGCCCCGGCATCGCCGGTTACTTCCGCACCTTCGAGCACATCGCCCGCGCCCCCGACGACCCCAACGACCCCAACGACAACGACGACGACCGCGGCGGCGCATTCCGCTACGGCTATCACAAGCCGATTATGCTGGCAGGCGGAGTCGGCAACATTCGCCCGCCGCATGTCGGCAAGCGCGCGCTCCCCGACGGCGCGCCCATCGTCGTGCTCGGCGGACCCGTGATGCTCATCGGGCTGGGCGGCGGCGCCGCGTCCAGCGTCGCGTCCGGCAGCAGTTCGCAGTCGCTGGACTACGCCTCGGTGCAGCGCGGCAACCCGGAAATGCAGCGGCGCTGTCAGGAAGTCATCGACGCATGCTGCGCGCTCGGCGAGCGCAACCCCATCGTGTCGATTCACGATGTCGGCGCCGGCGGGCTGTGCAACGCGCTGCCGGAATTGGTGCATGATTCAAATTGCGGTGGGGAGTTTGAGTTGCGCGACGTGCTCAACGACGAGCCGGGTATGACGCCGATGCAGATTTGGTGCAACGAGTCTCAGGAGCGATATGTGCTGGCGGTCGAGCCGGCGCGGTATGCCGAGTTTGAAAAAATCTGCCGGCGCGAGCGCTGCCTTTACGCCCGCGTCGGGCAAGCCGGCGCCGCGCCAAACCTGATTGTGCGCGACCGCCACTTCGCCGATGCCGGCGGGCGCGGCGCCACGCCCATCGATTTGCCGATGGAGGTGTTGTTCGGCCTGCCGCCGAAGATGCGCCGCGATGCGGTCAGCGTCGCCACCGCCGCCGCCGAGTTGCGCTTCGACGGCGTGTCCCTGAAAGAGGCGGCGAAACGCGTGCTCGGCTTCCCGACCGTCGCCGACAAAACCTTCCTGGTGACCATCGGCGACCGCAGCGTCACCGGCTTGATTGCGCGCGACCAGATGGTCGGGCCGTGGCAGGTGCCGGTGGCGGACGTGGGGGTGGCCGCCGCCGGCTATCGCGCCAACAGCGGCGAGGCCGTCGCCATCGGCGAGCGCACGCCGCTGGCGGTCATCGACGCCGCCGCGAGCGCGCGCATGGCGGTCGGCGAGGCGCTCACCAACATCGCCGCCGCGCGCATCGGCGCGCTCGGCGATGTCAAACTGTCCGCCAACTGGATGGCCGCCGCCGGCGAGCCCGGCGCCGACGCGGATTTGTTCAAGGCGGTGCGCGCGGTCGCGCTCGACCTGTGCCCGCAACTGGGCGTCTCAATACCGGTGGGCAAGGATTCGATGTCGATGAAATCGGTGTGGCGCGACGACGCGAACCGCGAGTGCAAGGCGGTGTCGCCGGTGTCGTTGGTCGTGACCGCGTTCGCGGCGGTGGAGGACATTCGCGACACGCTGACCCCGCAACTGGATGCGCGCGCCGGGGAAAACGATTTGTGGTTGCTCGACCTCGGCGAGGGGCGCAATCGCCTCGGCGGCTCAACGCTCGCTCAGGCGTGCGCGCAGATGGGAGACGCGGCGCCGGATGTCGACGACGCGGACTTGCTGAAACGTTTTTTCGGTTTGATTCAAACGCTCAACCGCGAGCGGCAAATACTCGCTTACCACGACCGCTCGGATGGCGGCGTGCTGGCGACCCTGTGCGAGATGGCGTTTGCGTCTCGCTGCGGGTTGGCGGTTGACTTCGGGGCGGCGGAGGCGGCGGGCGATTCGTTGGCGGCGCTTTTTAACGAAGAGTTGGGCGCGGTCATGCAGACGCGCAGGGCGCAGCGAGACGCGGTTGCCGGGCAAATCCGCGCGTTCGATTTGACGGCGGTCGCGCATCGCATCGGCGAGGCAAACGACGGCGACGAGGTGGTGATGGGCGGCGGCGGCAAAGAGTGGTTGCGCGTGAAGCGCGTGGAGTTGCACCGCGCATGGTCGGAGACCACCCGGCGAATGCAAGCATTGCGCGACAACCCCGAATGCGCCGAACAGGAATACCGGCGCATCGGCGAGCGCACCGACCCCGGTTTGTTTTCGGCGCCGAGTTTCGACCATAAAACCGACATCACCGCGCCCTATGTCGGACGCCGCCACCGCCCCCAAGTCGCCATCCTGCGCGAGCAAGGCGTCAATGGCCAACTCGAAATGGCGGCGGCGTTCGACTGCGCCGGTTTCGCGGCGGTGGACGTCACCATGAGCGACTTGGCGGCGGGCGAGTCGCTGCGCGCATACAAGGGCTTGGCGGCATGCGGCGGTTTTTCCTTCGGCGACGTGCTGGGCGCGGGCGAGGGATGGGCGAAGTCGATTTTATTCAACGCCGAATTGCGCGACCTTTTCGCCGACTTCTTCCGGCGCGAAGACACCTTCGCCCTGGGCGTGTGCAACGGCTGCCAGATGCTCGCCGCCATCAAGGAATTGGTGCCCGGCGCAACGCACTGGCCGCGGTTTGTGCGCAACCAATCCGAGCAATACGAAGCCCGCGTCGCCATGGTGGAAGTGTGCTCGGACACCTCGGTGTTGTTGCGCGGCATGCGAGGCTCGATGTTCCCCGTCTCCACCGCCCACGGCGAAGGCAGGGCGGAACTCACCGCCGCCGACCTCGCGCACCTCGAACGCAACGCGCAAATCAGCCTGCGCTTCGTCAACAACCACGGCCACGCAAGCGAAACCTACCCCGCCAACCCCAACGGCTCACCCGGCGGCATAACCGGCTTCACCAACGAAGACGGCCGAGTCACCATCATGATGCCCCACCCCGAACGCGTCCTACGCGCCGCCTGCAATTCCTGGCGCCCATCAGGCAAAGAAGACTGGGGCGAATACAGCCCGTGGGTCAGGGTGTTCAGGAATGCGCGGGTTTGGGTGGATTGAGGTTTGGCTGCTTCGTGGTTTTGTTAGCGGCGCGCCACCACAACAACCTCGTCATTCTCGAGCGTTAGTGTCCGTTGCCGCCGCGCTTTTTCTTTTAAGCGGCGGCTTACGGACACTTGCGTCCTCGGGAATCTCCATCAGACTGGCACGGGCTTCGCCAAAGTCCGCGCTAACCTTAAGTTGTCGCTGAGTTGAAGCGAACTAGCTTATCCCAATCAATATCACCATTGTCCTTGCAGAAAAAATTTAGAGTGAACGCTCACTCATTAGATACGACTTCCTGTACGGCGCATTCAATTGCATCAAACCAGTTTATTCTCTTGGCAACTTTGTCTTTTAGTGCGGACATTTCATGATGGCTGAGCCTCCTGCCCAACACTTCCATGGAAACAGTTTCGACGTCAGTTTCGTCTAATGTGTAAATTAACTTATTTTTCATGCTTGAATTCCCCCGGTTAAGATCGATATATGTTTTTTCTGTGCCAGTTGATTGCCGAAATGTCTGGATAGTGACAGGTCGTTTTTGGAAGTCTTAAAATAGTGTGGTGGTCATGCTTATAAATCCGATGGGTTATCTATGAATACACCGACAAACAACCTTCAACCGCCTCATACAAGTTTTCTAATAACTCACCAAAAGATTCGCCCTGCGTGACGCACCCCGGAATGGACGGCACTTCCGCCCAGTAACCGCCTTCTTCCGCTTCGTGTATGACTACTTTTAATTTGGGGATTATATACATAGGGACACCGGACGGCTACGCGGTATTCCTCCCGCCATTACCTGCCACAACCACCACCGCAACAACAACTTCGTCATTCTCGAACGGTAGAAAATAGGGAGCCGACAGGCGACCATATTTTCTTCGCCTTCGGGAATCTCCCTAAGGTTACCATGAATTCCAACAAAGCCTGTGCCAGTCTTAGGGAGATTCCCGAGGACGTAAGTGTCCGTAAGCCGCCGCTTAAAAGAAAAAGCGCGGCGGCAACGGTCACTAACGCTCGAGAATGACGAGTAGTTGGGGAATGGCGAGTAGTTGTGGCTAGTCGGTTGACTACATATTAACATAATTAGGCCCCCCACCCCCCTCCGGACTGACCCAAGTGATGTTCGACGTCGGGTCTTTTATATCGCAAGTCTTGCAGTGAACGCAGTTTTGGGCGTTGATTCGGAATTCGGGTTGGTTGTTGGTTAGTGGGAATTCGTATACGCCGGCGGGGCAGAAGCGCGCCTCGGCGCCGGCGTAGGTTTGGAAGTTGACTTCGAGCGCTTTGTTCGGTTGCGTCAGGTGCAGGTGGGCGGGTTGGTCTTCTTCGTGGTTGGTGTTGGACAGGTAGACCGATGAGGTTTTGTCGAAGCTGAGTTGGCCGTCGGGCTTGGGGTAGGCGATTGGTTTGCATTGCGAGGCCGGTTTGAGCGTTTGGTGGTCGGGCACCGGGTCGGTCAGGTTGAACGCCAGTTTGCCGTTGAACAGGTTTTGGTCGATGTAGTTGTAAGCGCCGCCCATCCACACGCCGAATTTGTGCAAGGCGGCGCCGAAGTTGCGCGATTGGTGCAGTTCCCGGTAAAGCCATGACTCGTTGAAACGTTGCGTGTAAGAGTCGAGCGAAACGCTTTCATCGCTCAGCGTCTCAAACACGGTTTCCGCCGCCAGCATGCCGGACTTCATCGCGGTATGCGAGCCTTTGATTTTGGAGAAGTTGAGCGTGCCGGCATCGCAGCCGATCAACAAGCCGCCCGGCAGCGTCATCTTCGGCAATGCGTTCAAGCCGCCTTTGGTGATGGCGCGCGCGCCGTAGGCGATGCGCTCGCCGCCGTCCAGATAGCGCTTGAAAACCGGATGATGTTTGAGCCGCTGCAACTCGTCAAACGGGCTGAGAGTCGGGTTGCGATACGACAGGTCGGTAATCAGCCCCAGCGACACCAGGTTGTCGCCGAAGTGATACAGGAACGAGCCGCCGGATGCGCCGTTTTCCGACAGCGGCCAGCCGGCGCCGTGCACCACCAGGCCCGGCGTGTGCGCGCCGGCGTCGATTTGCCACAACTCCTTGATGCCGATGCCGTAGTGTTGCGTTTGGCGGTCGGCGTCGAGACCGAATTGGCTAATCAGCTGCTTGCCGAGATGCCCGCGGCAGCCTTCGGCGAAGAGGGTGACGCGGGCGTGCAATTCCATTCCCGGCTCGAATGACGCTTTGCGCTCGCCGTCCGCGCCGCGCCCTTGCTCGCCGGTGGCGACGCCTTTGATGCGCCCGTCTTCGTGGAATAACACTTCGGATGCCGGAAAGCCGGGGAAAATTTCCACGCCGAGCGCCTCGGCTTGCTGCCCCAGCCAGCGGCACACCTCGCCGAGGCTGATGATGTGATTGCCCTCGTTGCGCATCGGTTTCGGCACCATCCAGTGCGGCATGTCGATGGCTTTTTCGGCGCTGCGGAACAGCACGACCCGGTCCGCCGAGACCGGCGTGTTGAGCGGCGCGCCGAGCGCTTTCCAGTCGGGAAACAACTCATTCAACGCGCGCGGCTCAAAGACCGCGCCGGACAAAATATGCGCGCCGACCTCCGAGCCTTTTTCCAGCACCACCACCGCCAACTCCTTATCGTTCTCCCGCGCGATTTGTTGCAGGCGGCAGGCGGCGGACAAACCGGCGGGACCGGCGCCGACGATGACGACATCGACCTCCATCGATTCGCGTTCGGGCGGGGCGTCGCTGGGCATGGGCAAATACTCCGGTGGGTGGCGGTTTGTTCGGGCTTGGCGAGTGGCGAAAACCACGTGGCGAAAGCCGGTGCTATTTTCCTACCGATGGGGGTAAAATGCCAGCCCATTCAGCAACAACTCGGCGATTTCCCATGGCGACCGCGCCCGCAAAACCGGCGGCACATTCACCTCCGATGCCGCACTCATCCCCAAACGACAACCACGAAGGAAGCGACGCCGGGCTGGCGCAATATGCGCGCGTGATGACGCCGAACTATGCGCCGATGTCAATACTGCCGGCGCGCGGCGAAGGCGCGACGCTGTGGGATGTGGACGGCAACGCGTATCTGGATTTTGCCGCGGGCATCGCGGTCAGCGCGCTCGGCCACGCCCACCCGGAACTGCGCAAGACGCTGGCTGAGCAGGCCGGCAAACTCTGGCATGTCAGCAACCTGCTCGCCAATGCCCCGGCGATTGCGTTGGCGCAGCGGCTCTGCGATACAACCTTCGCCGAGCGCGTGTTTTTCGCCAACTCCGGGTCCGAAGTCAATGAAGCCGCGCTCAAACTGGCGCGACGCTATGCGTTTGACCGGCACGCCGAGCAAGGGCAAGGCGAATGCCGCAAGCACAACATCATCGCGTTCGACAACGCCTTTCACGGGCGCACTTTTTTCGCCGTATGCGTCGGCGGGCAGCGCAAATACAGCGACGGCTTTGGGCCCAAACCCGGCGGCATCACCCACCTGCCGTTCAACGACGTCGCGGCATTGGAGCAAGCCGTTGACGCCACCACCTGCGCGGTCATCGTCGAGCCGATTCAAGGCGAAAGCGGCGTCATCCCCGCCACCGCCGAGTTCATACGCGCCGCCCGCGCGGCGTGCGACCGCCACGGCGCGCTGCTGATACTGGACGAAGTGCAGACCGGCATCGGGCGCTGCGGCGCCCTGTATCTGCATGAAAAACTGGGCGTCACCCCGGACATCCTGACCACCGCCAAAGGGCTCGCCGGCGGCTTCCCCATCGGCGCGATGCTGACCACCGAAGCCATCGCGCAAAGCCTGTCGGTCGGCACGCACGGCAGCACCTTCGGCGGCAACCCGATGGCCTGCGCGGTCGCCGACAAAGTGCTTGAACTCGTCAACACCCCGCAAATGCTAGCCGCGGTGAACGCAAAGGGCGAGTTGTTGAAACAAGGCTTGGCGGCCATCAACCAACGCCTTAAAGTATTCACCGACATCCGCGGCGAAGGCCTGCTAATAGGCTGCGAAATGCGCGCCTCGCTACAAGACCGCGCCCGAGACATCGTAAAAACCAGCACCCGCCACGGTTTGCTGACACTGGTGGCGGGACCCAACGTGCTGCGCTTAGCGCCGCCGCTTGTTATTAGCGAAGAAGAAATCGAGCGCGGGTTAGGGTTGTTGGAAGCGGCGATTGGAGAGGTGGCGGGGGCGGATTAACCAACCGCTTTGTTATTCCACCTACTTCGTCATTCCAACGACTTCGTCATTCCCCCACTTCGTCATTCTCGAGCGTTAGTGTCCGTTGCCGCCGCGCTTTTTCTTTTAAGCGGTGGCTTACGGACACTTACGACCTCGGGAATCTCCCTAAGACTGGCACAGGCTTTGTTGAAATTCACGGTAGCCTTAGGGAGATTCCCGAAGGCGAAGAAAATATGGTCGCCTATCGGCTCCCTATTTTCTACCGTTCGAGAATGACGGGTAGAGGTTATTTTTGATGACGGAATTGAACTCACCACTTCATTCCTCCACAACACCCTTCCGCGCCCCGCGAAATTCGTTGATGACCTCCAAAAAAGCAACCCCATAACGGTCCACCTTTACCTGCCCCACACCCGACACCGCCAGCAGCGCCGTTGCGTCGGATGGTTTTTTGGTGGCCATGTCAGCCAGTGTGCTGACGGGGAAGATGAAATACGGCGGCACGCTCTGTTCGCGTGCCAGGGTGATGCAGAGTTTTCTTAGTTCTTCGAATAGCGTTTTGTCGTCGTCGTCCAGCGATTGAATGGCGGGCGCGGTGCGCGGGGTGGTTTTTTTGTCGGCGTTCTTGCGGGGCGGGTGTTTTCTTAGTAGGAAGGGTTGCTCGCCTCTCAGCACGGCGCGGCTTTTGTCGGTTAGGCGCAGGCCGCCGTGGCCGTTGGGGTCGGGGGTGAGGAGGCCGGCGGCGGTTAGTTGGCGGATGGCGGAGCGCCATTCGAGCGCGCCCAGTTCGGTGCCGATGCCATAGACGCTCAGCGCGTGATGGTTGAAGCGTTTTATTTTGTCGCTGTCTTTGCCGAGCAGCACGTCGATGAGGTGCGCGGCGCCGAATCGTTGTCCGGTGCGGTGCGCGCACGACAGCGCTTTTTGCGCGGCGACGGTGCCGTCAAATGTTTCCGGCGGCGCCAGGCAGTTGTCGCAGTTTCCGCACGGACCTTCGTAGACCTCGCCGAAGTAGCCGAGCATCGCCCGCCGCCGGCAATCGGCGGATTCGCACAGCCCGAGCAGCGCATACATCTTGTTGCGCTCGACGCGTTTGAATTCTTCGTTCGCATCCGAGTTGTCAATCATCTGCCCGAGTTTCACCACGTCCTGCAAGCCGTAACTCATCCACGCGCTGGCGGGCAATCCGTCGCGTCCCGCGCGCCCGGTTTCCTGATAATACGATTCGATGTTCTTCGGCAAATTCAAATGCGCGACGAAGCGCACGTCGGGCTTGTCGATGCCCATGCCGAACGCGATGGTGGCGACCACGATGACGCCGTCTTCGCGCGCAAACAAGTCGTGGTTCTTCTCGCGCGCCGCCTTGTCCATGCCGGCGTGATAGGGAATCGCGCGCAACCCTTTGGCGCACAACCATTGCGCCGCATCGTCCACGCCGCGGCGCGACAGGCAATAGACGATGCCCGACTCGCCGTCGTGTTTTTCAACGATGAAGTGGTATAGCGCTTGCCGCGCGCCGGGCGCTTCGCTAATCAGGTAGCAAATGTTGGGGCGGTCAAATCCGGCGACATATTTTTCGGCGTCGTGCAAGTTGAGCCGCTCGGCAATCTCGCGCCGCGTCAAGTCATCGGCGGTGGCGGTGAGCGCGATGCGCGGCACGCCGGCGAAGCGCTCGGCGAGCACGGCGAGTTGCATATACTCCGGTCGAAAGTCATGCCCCCAGCGCGAGACGCAGTGCGCTTCGTCGATTGCAAACAAGGCGATTTTGACGCCCGCCAGTAGGTCGAGCATCGCCTCGCTCAGCAACCCTTCGGGCGCGACATACAGCATGTCCAGATCGCCGCGCAGCAGTTCATCCTCGGTGCGCCGCCTGTCCGCATAAGACAAACTTGAATTAAGATACGCCGCGCGCACACCGGCTTGATGCAGCGCATCCACCTGGTCTTTCATCAACGCAATCAACGGCGAGACCACGACCCCGGTGCCTTCGCGCACGATGGACGGAATCTGATAGCACAACGACTTGCCGCCGCCGGTCGGCATGATGGCGATGGCGTTGTTGCCGTTGATGACGGTTTGGATGATTTCCCCCTGAAGCGGATGGAAGTCGTTGAAGCCGAAGGTGTCGCGTAGTACGGCGTATGCGCGGTTGGGGTTTTGGTTTTTCATTGCTTCGGGAGGCTCGTCAATACGGCACGGGTTCTAAGCGGTTTTTTTTAGCCGGGCGGCTTGTTTGCGTTGGTGTTCTTTTAGGTGTTTTTTGCGGATGCGGATGTGGGTTGGGGTGATTTCCACGAGTTCGTCGTCGGCGATGGTTTCGATGGCGGCTTCCAGCGACAGGTTGAGCGGCGGCTCCAGCACCACGCTTTCGTCTTTGCCGGCGGCGCGGATGTTGGTGAGTTGTTTGCCTTTGAGCGGGTTGACCGTGAGGTCGTTGGCGCGCGAATGCAGGCCGATGACTTGCCCCTCATAGACTTCGGCGCCCGGCGCGATGAACAGCCGCCCGCGCTGTTGCAAGTTCCACAGCGCGAACGCCAGCGCCTTGCCGGTGCTGGTTGAAATCAACGCGCCGTTTCGGCGCCGGGCGAGTTGGTCGCCGGCGGCGGGCGCGTAGCGGTCGAAGACGTGGCAGATGACGCCGCTGCCGGCGGTCAGCGCCATGAATTCGCCGTGGAAGCCGATGAGCGCGCGCGCCGGGATGCGGTAACTCAGCCGCACTCTGCCACGACCATCCGGCTGCAGGTCGTGCGGCTCGCCGCCGCGCCCGCCGAGCGCTTGCATGATGGCGCCCTGATGCGCTTCCTCGACATCGGCGCTGAGTTCTTCCCAGGGCTCGCACAGCACGCCGTCCAGGGTTCGGTAAATCGCCTGCGGGCGCGACACCGCGACTTCGTAGCCTTCGCGCCGCATGGTTTCGAGCAGGATGCCGAGGTGCAATTCGCCGCGCCCGGAGACCGCAAACACATCGGCATCGGCGGTTCGCTCGACGCGCAACGCGACGTTGTGCAACAACTCCTTGTCGAGCCGGTCGGCGAGTTGGCGGGCGGTGACGAATTTCCCCGCGCGCCCCGCGAACGGCGACGTGTTGACCTGAAAATTCATCCGCACGGTCGGCTCATCCACGCTCAGCGAAGGCAATGCCTGCGGTTGCCCGGGGTCGCACAGCGTGTCCGAGATGGCGACTCCCTCGATGCCGGTTATGGCGACAATGTCGCCCGCCGCGGCGCTTTCCACTTCCACCTTGCCGAGCCCGTGGAAGCCGAAGATTTGCAGCACGCGCGCGTTGCGTGAGTGGCCGTTGCGGTCGAGCACGGTGACCGCGGACTTGCAATCGATGGCGCCGCGCGTGATGCGCCCGATGCCGATGGCGCCGGTATAGGTTGAATAATCCAGCAGCGAGACGCGCATCTGAAACGCGCCGTCGAGGTCAACCTGCGGCGGCTCGACGCGGCGCACGATGGTTTCAAACAACGCCGACATGTCGGCTGTTTTCGCATCGGGCGCATTGGGCTCAAGCGAAGCAAAGCCCTCGGTGGCGGACGCATACACCACCGGGAAATCCAGTTGCTCGTCGCTCGCGCCGAGGCGGTCGAAGAGGTCGAAGGTTTGGTCGAGTGTCCATTCGGGGCGCGCGCCGGGGCGGTCGATTTTGTTGATGACGACGATGGGTTTGAGCCCGTGGTCGAACGCCTTTTGCGTGACGAAACGGGTTTGCGGCATCGGTCCCTCGACCGCATCCACCAGCAGCAACACCGAATCCACCATCGACAGCACGCGCTCCACCTCGCCGCCGAAGTCGGCGTGTCCGGGCGTGTCCACGATGTTGATGCGGTAGCCGCTCCAGTCGATGGCGGTGTTCTTCGCCAGAATGGTGATGCCGCGCTCGCGCTCCAGCCCGGCGGCGTCCATGACCCGCTCGACGGGACCGAAGCGCTCGCCGAGGGTGCCGGATTGTTGCAGCAGCCGGTCCACCAGCGTGGTCTTGCCGTGGTCGACGTGCGCGACGATGGCGATATTGCGAAGCCGGGCGGGCGCGAGCGGGCGCATCGGGTGGCGCGCTCAGGCGCGGATTTGCGTGCCGATGCCGGCGTCGGTGAACAACTCAAGCAGCAATGCGTGCTCGACCCTGCCGTCGACAATCAGCGCCGTGTTGACGCCGTTGGCGACCGCATCCAACGCGCACTCCACCTTCGGAATCATGCCGTCTTTGAGCCCGCCGTCTCGCAACATCGCTTCGATGGCAGTGGCGTCGAGTTCGCTCGCCAGTTGCCCGCGCCGGTCGAGAACCCCCGGCGTGTTGGTCAGCAGCATCAGTTTTTCCGCGCCGAGCGTGACCGCCATCTTGCCGGCGACCCAGTCGGCGTTGATGTTGTAAGTTTGGCCGTCCTCGCCGACGCCGATGGGCGCGACCACCGGGATGAACGCCTGGCTCTCCAACAACTGCACCACGCGCGGGTCGATGGATTCGACCTCGCCGACGTGGCCATAGTCGATGATTTCGGGGCGCTCCAGCAGCGGGTCGCCCTGGCGGACGTTGAGTTTGCGCGCACGAATGAGGTTGCCGTCCTTGCCGCTCAAACCGACCGCGCGCCCGCCGAGCGAATTAATCAGGCGGACGATGTCTTTGTTCACCAACCCGCCGAGCACCATCTCGACCACGTCCATGGTCTCGCTGTCGGTCACCCGCATGCCGTCGATGAAGGTGGATTCCTTGCCGATTTTTTCCAGCAGTTGGCTAATTTGCGGACCGCCGCCGTGCACCACCACCGGGTTCATCCCGACCAGTTTCATCAGAATCACATCGTGCGCGAAACTGTTTTTGAGCGCATCGTCAACCATCGCGTGGCCGCCGTATTTAATCACGATGGTCTTGCCCTGATAGCGCCGAATATAGGGCAGCGCCTCGGACAAAATGCGGGCGGTCTCGGTGGCGTTGGCGGTGGCGGTGGCGGAATCGGGGCTCATCAATCGGCGGCGGGCGGCGGCGTGACGGGTTGTGGGTTAAATCCGAGCCGCTATTTTACCCGATAACCGCGCCGTGCGAACGACAAACAAAATAACTGGGGTGGGTGTGTGTTGCAATATCAGATTGCGGGCGGGTAAAATCTGGGCGAGCGGAGGATTTGAATATGACGAGCAAGAACCGACTGATTCTTAAGATGGAGGGGGCTGAGCGAAGCGGCAACCATTTGGAGTTGTCCGTTTTCGTTGAGAAAACCCGGCAGTTTCTTGAGTTTCTTAAGGTCAGCGCAAAAGACAGCGGCGAAAGCGGCGCGGTTTTTGAGGTTGTCAATCTCTCTCACTCCAGCCCGGTCACTATGGATTGTGTGCCGGTGGCGCGGGGCGCAGAGACGGCGCCGCCGTCTGTCATTTTTAACGGCATCAAGGAAAAACTTGAGTTAACCGCCGGCGGGCAAACTCGCGACCTTTCCCATCCGGTGCTGGACTCTCTGGAAAAACTTGCGGACTACCAGCCCGAAAAACTCGCGCGAATCGAAATACATGCGATTGCTGGTGACGGCAAAAAAGCGAATGTTTATGTGCTGAATGACGAGTGCAAAGAAATGTTGCGCGAGGCGCGAAGCAGCGAAGACAGAGTGATTAGCACGGTCAGTGGCAAACTTGAGCAGATTAATATCCATAACGATGCAAACATTTTCAGAATATACGATTCTGTGCCGCATGCGCATCACATCGATTGTAAATTCCCGAATGAATTACTTGAAAGCGTGCCAAATGGTCTCGGGCGTTTTGTTTCTGTATGGGGCGAATGCTTTTACCGCCCCGATGCGGCGGTTCCTTACCGAGTGATTGTTCGGGAAATGGAAATTCTCCCGCCCAGTAACGAATTGCCTTCTCTTAGTGATCTTCGTGGCATCGCCCCCGGCGCCACGGGCGGCAAGTCTTCCGAACAGTTTGTGCGAGAGTTGCGCGATGAATGGGACCGGGATACCCAATGAAAAATAATCTGATATGCTGGGATTCATCCGTTTTAATCGAGTGGATTAAAGAAGATAATCCAAACAGAATGCAAAAAATAGAATCCGTTGTTACTCAAATAGATAATGGTCATTATCGTTTAGCGGTTTCCACCGTGATTTATGTGGAAGTGTTGGAAGCCACAATGCCGAGTGGCGCCATCGCTAAATTTAAGCAGTTCATGAAAGATATGGCAAAGAGCGAAGTAATGGCGGTTGATATTCGCATTGCCAAAAAAGCCCAAGCAATACGCAACATCAGTCTTAAAAATGGCAGAAAAATTTCCACACCTGACGCCGTTCATCTGGCAACAGCGATTGTCAGCCAGGCGGATTTTTTTCATACATTTGACAAGCGTTTACTATCGCTGAATGGCGCAGGTGAAGCGGAAGGGGTCGCCATAACTGCCTGCCATATCCCGGGGACAACTTATTCGGTGTTTGATAGTTAGTTCGTGTAACCCAAAGAATGCCAGCAAACCGCGCTCTAGCAGTTAGTGCGCTGGCGGAAAAGTATACGCGCGGCACCGATTTTCGTCGGTTGGCATGGGAAGTTTCCGTTGGTATTGCGGCACAAAGTTGAGCCGTGCGCGCACTCTACCACATCGCCGTCGCCGTGCCGCCGGCAGGGTTGTTTTTTGCGGCAACAGGGTTGTTTGCGCGAGAAACAGTGTTGTTTAAGGAAGAAACAGTGCTGTTTACGCGAGAAACAGTGTTGTTTACGCAAGAAACAGTGCTAATTCTTCCGCGTTGAGCACTGTTCCTTGCACAAACAACACTAAACCGCGCGTCATTACAGGAAGAAATCCGCCGAACACCGTAAAAAATCCGCCAACATCCCTTTGTTTCTGCGGTTTTGCGCTTGGCAAGCGGCTAAAATGGCGGCGGGGTGTCGGTTACCAGTTTTAACGGCTATATTGTGTTATCAACCTATCAAGTTCGGAGGAGCAATGAACCAATACAATGAGAACGGCAAAAAGCATGGGCAGTGGGGAGTTCGGTATGCGAATGGCGATGTGGAGATTGGTCCTTATGTCGACGGCAAGAAGCATGGGCAGTGGGAAATTCGGTTTGCGAATGGCAGTGTGTCTATTGGTCCTATTGTGGACGACAAGATGCATGGGCAGTGGGAACAGCGGTCGGCGAATGGCGATGTGGTGAGTGGTCCTTATGTGGACGACAAGAAGCATGGGCAGTGGGAATATCGGAAGGCAGATGGCGATGTGTTTAGTGGTCCCTTTGTGGATGGCAAGATGCAAGGGCGGTGGGAACTTCGGAAGGCGAATGGCGATGTGTTGAGTGGTCCTCTTGTGGACGGCAAGCGGAATGGGCAGTGGGACGAGCGGTATGCGAATGGCAATGTGCATATTGGTCCGTATGTGAACGACAAGAAGAATGGACGGTGGGAAGAGCGGTTGGCGAATGGCGATGTGACTATTGGTCCTTATGTAGGCGGCGAGATGCATGGGCGGTGTGAAATGCGGCATGCGAATGGCACTGTGATTATCGGTCCTTTTGTGGACGGCAAGGCGCATGGGCAGTGGGAAATGTGGCGGGCGGATGGCGATGTGGCAATTGGTCATTATGTGGACGGCAAAGTGAAGGGGCGGTGGGTGAAAAAAGTTTGACATCGGCGGGGAAATCCGTTTAATCGCGCTTGTCCCCGACGCTGGCGGTGTCGGCGGTTGTCAATGAATCACAACCCGGAGGGGTGAAATGAACAAGAAACTTCTGGCGCAGGTCTTCGCCAGTTTTACGCTGTTGTTGTCGGCGGGTGGTTGGGCTGACCACAGGCTCGGGGCGACTGGACTGCCGCCGTTGCATGACGCCGCCGCGCATAACGACCTAGTCACCGTTAAACGACTGCTTGCCAACGGCGCGGATGTGAATACGAAAGATGACGACGGTTATACGCCTTTGCATTTCGCCAGTCGGTATGGCGATGCCGATGTTGTCGAGTTATTGATTAAAAACGGCGCGGATGTGAATGCGAAGTCGAAATACGACTCAACACCTTTGCATAACGCCGGGTCTGGCAATGCCGATGGCGCCGCCGATGTTGCCGAGTTATTGATTGAAAACGGCGCGGATGTGAATGCGCAAAATGACTACGGCAACACGCCTTTGCATAACGCCGGTTCCAGCGATAGTGCCGAGTTATTGATTAAAAACGGCGCGTATGTAAATGCGAAAACTGTCGGCGGCGTGACGCCTTTGCATGCAGCCAGTAAGATTGGCTTCACCGATGTTGCCGAGGTATTGATTAAAAACGGCGCGTATGTGAATGCGAAAACTAGCGGCGGCAGGACGCCTTTGCATGAAGCCAGTAGCGGCTTTGATGACAGGCACACTGATGTTGCCGAGTTATTGATTAAAAATGGCGCGGATGTGAATGCGAAAACTGTCGGCGGCAGGACGCCTTTGTTTGAAGCCAGTGACCACATACTCACCGATTACACCGATGTTGCCGCTATTGCCGCTGTTGTCGAGTTATTGATTAAAAACGGCGCGGATGTGAATGCGAAGGGGAGGGGGAGTTTCTCCAGCCAAATGCAAACGCCTTTGGAGATAGCACGAAAGTATGGCAGAATCAAAATAATCCCTATGCTTCAAGACCCCGTAGTGTATGGTTATTGCCATGTGGCGATTAAAGTTCAGCCGAACCGCATTGCGCCGGGCGTGGATACGGTGGTGGCGTTCTCGCAAGTTGACGAATTAGACCCGGCGTTGGAAACCGCGCATTTGCTGAAAATGCGCAACAACCTGCAAAGCAAATACAAGAAGATTTTTGTCGGGCGCGGCGCCTCGGATTGCGAATTTAAAGTCGGTGGAAGCCGCACCAAGCAAGCCTATTCCAAAGCCTTAGCCGCCCAAGACACTGCCAACATCAAGGTGGATTTTGTGGATTTACTCTAACCTCACACGCTGCTGTTCGCCCTGCTGGCGCTACCCGCTAACCGCCGCCCCACCCCAAGCCCGCCCGTCCACCCACCGGCGGGTTTTTTGTTGCGCGTTGCCAGCCCCGCCGTCATCTGGTGGCGGTCTATCATGGGGTGGAATTTTTGCCGTTTTTAATGTTAAGGGCTTACATATAATAACACCGCCCTCGCCATGCGCTACAATTGCACCGATGAAGAACTGGATTACATCATCAACACGACATTAAATACAGAATGGGGTTGAGAAAATGACCGACAAATACAAGCCATTTTCAGAGAAATTTGGATACACGCAACCGAAACTCCCGCAACGAGAAAGCATGAATAGCGACCTTCGTAATGGTTTGTGGAATGCTTTTTACTCAAATTTTTATTCGTATAAATGGTCCAGTAATTTTAATCAAATTTACGAATCAATTTTCATCGAATTCTTAAAAATTCCTATTGACGAATATAAGGACTACCACCTTGAAGACAAGGCGGGTGGTGTTAAAAAAATTATCATGGAATCAGAATGGCATTTTGTATTTGACTTTATAGAATTTGTGGCATACCACTCACGAGGCGTATCATACTACTCACGAGTCCTTGCTTTTGTAAGGCGCTGCAATGCTGTTTTGACGCAAGAAAATTCTCCGTACAGAATTATCGGGAAAGGCTTTGTTTTAGAAATCACATCCAAACAAGAAATAGATTCAATCGAAACTGCTTTGCAAATTCCATATGAATCTGCAAAAAAACATATAGAAAACGCGCTTGCACTTTTGTCCAACCGCGAAAAGCCCGACTATAAAAACAGCATCAAGGAGTCCATCAGCGCAGTGGAATCTATTGCAAAAGAAGTCACCGGTAACAAAAAAGCAACCCTTAGCCAACTTACACAAAAACTCAATCTTCACCCTGCTTTTGAGGACGGATTGAAGAAACTTTACGGATTCACGAGCGATGCCGGTGGCATACGCCACAGTGACCATCCCGATAACCCCCTCAAAGTCGGCGCAAATACCGCCCGCTTCATGCTGGTCACCTGCTCCGCCTTCGTGAACTACATCATTGTCCAAAACTCGTAAAAACAGAACCGACAATAAAAAGACGCTGTATTCCCGCTCAACAGATTGCGGGAATGGCGGCGGGGAGTCTACGGGAGACGGCGTATCCCAGCGGTGTCATCTGTGGATTGGGGGATGACAGCACTGACAAAAGAATCGCTTCCGCCACAGTGTGGGGCCGTTGGTGCGGCGGGATTGTGCTATTATCCGCGTGCTTATCAACCCTTAAATTCAACCACCCACACCAACGAAATCCCATGTCCAATTCATTTTTATTCACCTCCGAATCAGTTTCCGAAGGCCATCCCGACAAAGTCGCCGACCGCGTGTCGGATGCGGTGTTGGATGCCTTGCTGGAGCAGGACCCGCTCTCAAGGGTCGCGTGTGAAACGCTGGTCAATACCGGCATGGTGGTCGTCTCCGGCGAAATCACCTCGACGGCGGTGGTCGATTTTCCCGCCGTGGTCAGGAGCGCGGTCGCGGAAATCGGCTACACCTCATCAAAGATGGGGTTTGACGCGCAGAGTTGCGCGGTCATCGTGTCGCTCGACCGGCAGTCGCCCGACATCGCCCAGGGAGTCAACGAAGGCGAAGGGCTGGACCTCGACCAGGGCGCCGGCGACCAGGGCTTGATGTTCGGCTACGCCTGCGACGAGACCGACGTGCTGATGCCCTTCCCCATCACCTACGCGCACCGGCTGGTGGAGATGCAGGCGGAAGTTCGCAAGGCGGGCAAACTGGCGTGGTTGCGCCCGGACGCCAAGTCGCAGGTCACGGTGCGCTATGTCGATGGCAAGCCGGCGGCGGTCGATACCGTGGTGCTGTCAACCCAGCACGACGACGGTGTGAAACACGACGAGTTGTCGCGCGAGGTCATCGAGCAAATCATCCGACCGGTGTTGCCCGGCGACATGATTTCCGCCGACACCCGCTTTCTGGTCAACCCGACCGGGCGTTTCGTCATCGGCGGACCGGTCGGCGACTGCGGCCTGACCGGGCGCAAAATAATAGTTGACACCTACGGCGGCTCGGCGCACCACGGCGGCGGCGCGTTTTCCGGCAAGGACCCGTCCAAGGTCGACCGCTCAGCCGCCTACGCGACCCGCCACGTCGCCAAGAACGTGGTGGCGGCGGGGCTGGCGGCGAAATGCGAGGTGCAGGTCGCCTACGCCATCGGGGTTGCCCGCCCGGTGTCGGTGATGGTGGAGACCTCCGGCACTGGCGCAATCGCCGATGAGAAAATCGAAGAACTCATCGCGGCGCATTTTGACTTGCGCCCCAAAGCCATCGTGCAGCGCCTCGACCTGCTCAGGCCGATTTACCGCAAGACCGCGGCGTATGGTCATTTCGGGCGCAACGACAGCGATTTCACCTGGGAGAAAACCGACGAAGCGGCGCAACTGCGCGCCGACGCCGGGTTGTAACTCATACCGGTCACCCGCAATCATCTTTCATCCTTCATCCAGCATCAACCTACGGAGCGAATAAAGAAAATGTCCACTCAAGTCGTGCAGCAAATCAAACCCGACCACCATGTCGCCGACATCAGTCTGGCCGACTGGGGGCGCAAGGAAATCCGCATCGCTGAAACCGAAATGCCCGGTCTCATGGCGGTGCGCGAAAAATACGCCGCGGAGCAGCCGTTGCGGGGCGCGCGCATCGCCGGGTCGTTGCACATGACCATCCAAACCGCGGTGCTAATCGAATCGCTGACGGCGCTCGGGGCGGAAGTCCGCTGGGCGTCGTGCAACATTTTTTCAACGCAAGACCACGCCGCCGCCGCCATCGCGCAAAGCGGCGTGCCGGTGTTCGCTTTCAAGGGCGAGTCGCTGGAGGAATACTGGGAATTCACGCACCGCATCATGCAGTGGGGCGACGGCTCCGAGCCCGACTCGGGACCCAACATGATTCTCGATGACGGCGGCGATGCGACCCTGCTGTTGATTCTCGGCGCGAAGGCGGAGCAAGACGCATCGGCGCTCGACAACCCCGGCAGCGAAGAGGAAGTCGCGCTGTTCGCCGCCATCAAAGCGCGCTTGCAGCGCGACCGAAGTTGGTATAGCCGGCGCCTGGCAAACATCCAAGGCGTCACCGAAGAGACCACCACCGGCGTCCACCGCCTCTATCAAATGGCCGCGCAGGACGGCCTGCCATTCCCGGCAATCAACGTGAACGACTCGGTCACCAAGTCAAAATTCGACAACCTGTATGGCTGCCGCGAATCGCTGGTGGACGGCATCAAGCGCGCCACCGATGTGATGATCGCCGGCAAGATCGCGCTGGTGCTCGGCTACGGCGACGTCGGCAAAGGCTGCGCCCAGTCGTTGCGCGGCTTGGGCGCGACCGTGTGGGTGACCGAAATCGACCCGATTTGCGCGCTGCAAGCGGCGATGGAGGGATACCGCGTGGTGCGCATGGATGAAGTCTGCGGTGACGCCGATATTTTTGTCGCCGCCACCGGCAACGCCACCGTCATCAGCCACGACCAGATGGCGCGCATGAAAGACCAGTCCATCGTCTGCAACATCGGGCACTTCGACAACGAAATCGATGTCGCCGGAATGAAGCAATACGAATGGGAAAACATCAAGCCGCAAGTGGACCAAATCATCCTGCCCAACGGCAACCGCATCACGCTGCTGGCACAGGGCCGCCTGGTCAACCTCGGCTGCGCCACGGGCCACCCGAGTTTTGTCATGTCAAACAGTTTCACCAACCAGGTATTGGCGCAAATAGAACTGTGGCGAGACGGCGAAAAATACAACAAAAACGTCCACGTCCTCCCCAAACACCTCGACGAAGAAGTCGCCCGCCTACACCTGGAAAAAATAGGCGCCAAACTAACCCGAATGACCCAACAACAAGCCGACTACATCGGTGTCCCGGTGGACGGGCCTTATAAGGCGGAGCATTATCGGTATTGATGACATCTTTTGATTGAAACAATTTATGTATCCGAGACAACTTTCACAGATAATTATCTTTATCTAATGACGCTTTCTGTTACGAGTACGCATACGGTTAGACAGGGTGACTGTATTACCGTCTCCGGTGAAATGGCGGATAATTCAGTGGATCTATCCGTATTTTCGCCGCCCTACGATGGCATTAGAGATTATAAAAAAGGTTGGATTTTTGATTTTTACACACTGGGTAAGAATTTGCATCGAATCACCAAAGAGGGTGGTGTGTGCGCGGTGGTCATTGGCGATGGGACGAAAAACTTCGCAAAATCTCTGACTACTTTTAAGTTAGCGGTCGATTGGTGTGAAAACGCCGGGTGGCGGTTATTCGAAACCTGTGTTTATCGGCGAGACGGCAATCCCGGAGCTTGGTGGAATAGTCGTTTCCGGGTTGACCATGAATATATTTTGCTGTTTTTCAAGGGCGAGAGACCCAAAACCTTTAACAAAGAACCGCTAATGGTGCCAAGCAAGCACGCGGGGAAGATATACGCGGGCACTGACCGCCTGACCAGTGGAAAATTTAAAAAAATCACGCCCAAAGCCGTTAATCCGCTGAAATGCAGAGGCACTGTTTGGCAATATAAAACGAGCAACACCGAGGGTAACCGCCTGAAACTTAAACATCCGGCCACCTACCCCGACAAATTGGCCGAGGATTTAATTTTATGCTTTTCCAATCCGGGTGATATGGTGCTCGACCCGATGTGTGGCAGTGGCACGACTTGTGTAATGGCGGTTAGAAATCAACGCCAGACCATCGGCATTGAAATCAATGAGGATTATTGTTTGATTGCTGAGCAACGCATTAAAACTGAAACTTCTCAGCAAGAAATTCTTATTGCGGAGTTGGCGTAAAATGCGAAGGAAAAGTTACAGCGAAGACATTGAAATTATCACAAACGCCCTGAAAGATATGCCAACTAATTGGGATGGAAAGCAGTCCATTTTAGAATTGAAGGAAATTGATTATCAGTGGAGGCAAATGGAATGGATAGGATTCTATTTTGAGTCTTTATGCGAGAGATATTTGGAAAAAACAGATTTCATACTGCCGGGTAAAAAATATGGCCGGGTCGAGTTCGACTCGTTTCGCAGTATTAACTGGGATATGAAAGCGAGCGCTGTTAAATCGGATAATCACCGTATTATTTTGAACGACCAAAGAGCCATTGATAAAAGCCTGAACGCTTATGGCGCTCACGGCATTATCTTGGCTTTGCTGGACGTTGAATACAATGACGACACGCGCAGTTTTCAACAATGGCATGCCGACTTAAAGGGCGGGGTATCGCAGTATGAGGAAGACAGAGTTAAACGAAACGCAACCTCTCGTTACCGCAAAACGAGCGCCGAATTGGCGCAGATACTGTTGCTGATTATCGACTCGGGAAACCAAGAACGGCTGGGCATTCATAAACAAGGGAGAAATTCAGACGGTAGTCCACGCAACTTTAAATATATGCTAAACGTTGAGCATTCGAGTCATTTTGAAGTGGGCCGAATAGAGTTCGAGCCGCGTTCTCTGGACGGATGAGTTAAAATATGAGTGATAAGTCTCGTTTGAAATAATGCAATGAATCATTTGACACTGACAAGAATCGAAGCCAAGGTGGAACGCATGGCCACAAAAGAAGACATTCAAAGAATAAAAGCGTGGATATTGAGCGGGGTATTCGGCGGTGTTGGTCTGGTTACGGCATTGGTCATAACCGCTACAAAAATTGTTTTTTGACTCTTGATTTGGTTTCGTGGGACATAAAATGCGATGAGCGTGATTATTAAAGAGGTGTATGATGCTTTTCTTGACGCGGGCGCAAGCGAGCAGAAAGCAACCGCGGCGGCAGAAGCCGTTGCCGGTCGTGGGCGGAATTTCGCTTCTAACTTCGATGCGATTGAGCGGTCGTTTGACAAAATTGACAGCAAACTCGATAAGATTGAAACCGACCTGTTGATATTGAAATGGATGGCCGGGCTGGTTCTTGCGGTTAATGTTTTGCCGATGTTGAAAGCGTTGTTTTTGTCTTAATTGAGCGCCTTTCAACAATCAAAAGGTATTGACAATTCGCAAATAGCGTATACATTATCAGCATCTCTCAAATAAGCCCTTTGCCAGAAATATCATGGTTCGTTTTATCATCATTTCGCCAAACCCCGAGCAAATCCAAGCGGAAGTGCAAAGCAATTTCCCGGATTTTAATTATCAAATTGCGCCCGGGGTATGGGCGGTGGCCGCTAGCAGTAAAACGCCTTCCGAGATTTGCCAAATGCTCGGCATCAAAGACAGCAATGCGGGCGTGGTGTTTACTCTGGATTCTTACTATGGCTTTTACGACCAGACTTTGTGGGAGAAATTAAATCTCTGGGAAGAGCAATGAGCAAACCAACCAACAAAGTAACCCCCATCAGCCGGGGGCGCAGTTCCGATGGCGGCAACGGCAACTATGGCGAACGCCTCGCCAGACTCGAAGAGCAAATTAAACACACGGCAACGAAAGAAGACATCCAAAGAATAAGAGTGTGGGTGTTGAGTGGAGTGCTTGGCGGCATGCTTGGGGGTATGGGTGTGGCGGCGGGATTGGCTGTGACAATCGTGAAATTATTTTTCTCGCCTTGATTCCCGCGTCTGTATCGGCGGTGACCATGAAAAAGATGAAACTAAAAATAATGAAATCGTTAACCGCTCATTTTTTCAAGCGCGCGAAGGATAAAATACGTTTGAAGAGAACGCCGCCAAAAAACTATGATGATTGGTTTGATAAAATTGAATCCGATTTGTTGATTCTGAAATGGATGCTTGGGTTGATTATTGTGGTTAATGTTGTGTCGTTGTTGAAACCGTTGTTTCTGTCTTGATGAAAGAATCAAAGCCCGTGCCAGTCTTAGGGAGATTGCGCGTATCATCCCTGATACGCGCCCTTCGGGCTACGCGAAAATCCGCTCCCGGCGGATTTTTCCCGAGGACGCAAGTGTCCGTAAGCCGCCGCTAAAAGAAGAAGCGCGGCGGCAACGGACACTAACGCTCGAGAATGACGAAGTGGTTGCTATCCCATCCCCCCACCAACCCGCATCTCAAAAGTTCAACGATATATCCCGATGCCCCGACTGACAGGCGGCGATGGCTTTGGCTTGTTCTTTGGTTAGGCGTTTTTGTAGGCGGAGGCCTATGGTGGTTTTGATGGTGGTATTGTATTTGTTGAGTGCCGGTAGGAGTGATTTTGTTGCGGTGGTGCGCCAGGCGACCTCGTTGGCGAAGGCGGTGCGTGCTTGTTTTAGCAGTTGGATGGCTTCGGTGCGGTCGGGGGTGTCGCCTTTTAGGGCGCGGCGGGATTTGGACAGGGCGGACTTGATTTGATTGCCGCCTTTGATTCCGCTGAATTCGCTTTCCACTTGTTTGATTTGCGCCATCGCCTGCTCGGCGGAGTTGGCGGCGATGACGCTTTCGAGGCGCGTCAGCGGTTGCTCCAATGCCGCCAGCAAGCCGGCTTGCCCGATTTCGCGGCGGACGTCGTCGAGGGGTTGGTAGGCGTTATCGACATGGCGGCGATAGGCGAGGCGCGCTTTTTTGTCGATGGCGGCGAGTTCGTTGTAGGTGGCGTTTGATGCGCTCCACGCGTCGGGGATGCTGTCCTGCAACGCCGCTTTGCTTCGCTGCAATTCGGCGATTTCGCGCTCCAATGGCTCGAGTTGCCGTTGCGTGGCGTCGCGGTTGCGCTTGAGCCGGTCGTGGCGGGTTTGCGCGTCTTCGATTTTGCGCTCAACTTTGCGAATCCCGATTTGCGTGCGCCGCACCTCGCGCTGCAGGGGGAGATAGCCGTCGATATAGGCGTTCAATTCGGCTTCGGCGGCGGTGACCTGTTCGACCACGCCGAAGGTGTCGCCGGCGGCGGCAAAACTTCCCGCCAGGGCGTCGCGGTGGGCGGCGGGCAACACCGACAAATCCAGCGCGCGCGCCCGCCCGATGCCGTCCATCAGCGCGGCGCGGCTGTCGCGATTGCGGTATTCGGCAAACACTCGGCGCTCCATGCAATACTGAAGGCGCGGGTTGACCGGCGGTGGCGCGGTCTCCGAGGTCAGGTAGGTGCGATACGGCATGTAGTTGACCAAGCCGGGGAAGTAGCCGGCGACCCCCAGCCCAACCAGTTGCAAAATGATGAAGGCGAACGCGCCCTTGTAAATCTGCGTGGTTTTCACTTCGGGCGGCGCGACGCCGCGCAGGTAGAACAGCGCGAAGCCGAACGGCGGCGTCAGAAACGAAGTCTGCATATTGAGGCCGATCATGACACCGAGCCAGACGGCGGTGATGTTGGCGGACGGGTCGGCGAGCAAAATCGGCGCCACGATGGGCACCACCACCACCGCGATTTCGATGAAGTCGAGGAAAAAGCCGAGCAGAAAGATGACCGCCATGACCACCACGAACTGCGTCCAGAAACCGCCGGGCAGCCCGGTGAGAAATTCCTTGACCAAGTGCTCGCCGCCGAATCCGCGAAAGGCGGAAGTCAGCATCGCGGCGCCGATCAGGATGATGAACACCATCGACGTGGTCTTGGCGGTTTCGATCATGACGCCGCGCAGCGTGTCGTCGATGGTATAGGCGCGCCACGCGCTCCACAGCACCGCCGCCAGCAACGCCGTGACCGCCACCGCCGCCAGCGTGAGGCCGAGGAGGTCGCGGTTGCTCTTGATGTTTTTGATGTTCAAATCGAACAGGTTAATCAGTACCAGAATGGCGACGGTCGCGCCGATGGCGAGCAGGGCGGGCCGGTAGGCGCCGCGCTTGCCGTCCATCAAACGGTAACCGCCCATGATGATGGCGCCGACCGCGCCGATGGCGCCGGCTTGATTGACCGTGGCGATGCCGGTGACGATGGAGCCGAGCACGGCGAAAATCAACGACAGCGGCGGCACCAGCGCCACCAGCACGCGAAGCGCGAACTTTCGGTCGTAGCGGCCATCGTATGGCACCGGCGGCGCCGAGCCGGGGCGCAGCAGCGCGTTGATGAGGATGTAGACCATGTAGATCGCCACCAGAATCAGCCCCGGAATGAGCGCGCCCATGAACATGTCGCCGGCGCTCGCCGAGGTGATGTCGAACTCCGACGGCATCGAGAACTCGCCGGTGGCCGCCTTGTATTCGGCTTTGCGGGCGGTGCCGGCTTGTTCGACCGCGCTCGACAGTTGGTCTGCCAGAATGATTAGGACGATGGAGGGCGGGATGATTTGCCCCAGCGTGCCCGAGGCGCAGATGGTGCCGCTGGCGAGCGGTTTGGAGTAGTTGTTTTTCAGCATCGCGGGGAGTGAAATCAGCCCCATGGCGATGACGGTTGCGCCGACGATGCCGGTGGTGGCGGCAAGCAGCGCGCCGACGAACACCACCGAAATGCCGAGCCCGCCGGGAACGGGACCGAACAACTGCGCCATGGTAATCAGCGAGTCTTCCGCGATTTTTGAGCGCTGCAGCATGATGCCCATGAACACGAACAGCGGGATGGCGATGAGCGTGTCGCGCTCGACATCCCAATACAGGCTGCGGAAATTAGTCACGCCCGCGCTCAGCCATTGCGTGGGTCCGTCCTGGGCGAAGTAGGCGCTGGTGTCGCCGGCAAACAAATAGCCGCACAACGCCGCCAGCGCGACCGCCAAAATGGAGGAGCCGGGCAGCGCGAACGCCACCGGATAGCCGGCGGTCAGCGCCACGATCATCAGCGTGATTAGGACGGCGAGAAAGACGAGTTCCACGAAGGTTGCCTCAGGTTGCTTGGGTTGCTTGGGTTGCTTGGGTCGCTTGGGTCGTCGTCGCCAAGTCGTCCGGCGGATGCGGTTCGTCGCGCAGCGTGGCGGTGTTTTCTAAAAAGACGCCGACAAACTGAATCGCCATGGACACCGCAAACACCAGCAAAAACCCGGCCATCAGGTATTTGACATACATGCCGTAGCCGCTCTGCGAGATTTCAAAACCGAGCAGCGGACCGTTGATGCTGGCGCTCTTGCCGGACATGCCCTGCAGCATAATCGTCCAGCACAACGGCAGCCCCAGCAACACCGACCCGGCGGCGTTCGACCATGCCTTGCCGCGCTTGCTGAAATTGGCATACAGCACATCCACGCGCACATGACCCTCGTGCAGCAGCGTATAAGCGCTCGCAAAAAGAAACAGGGCGGCATACCAGAACCTCACCAAATCGCCCATGAACGCCTGCTCGTAGGAGAACACGAAGCGCGACACCACCACCTGAAACTCCGCAATGACCACCAGCGACGTCAGCCAGATGAAGCCGAGCGAGCGGGCGAAGCGGGCGATGATGAGGGACGCCACCAGCAGCGGGTAATGCACATAGACGCCGCGGAACACGGGCCTGCCGAGTTGCGTGGTCAGGCGTTTGCCGGCGACCGCTTCGAGAAAACCCTCGACGCGCAGAAAGGAAATCAACATATCGACGAGCCCAATCAACAACACCGCCCAGAACGCCGCGCGAATCAAATAAGCGGCCAGCCGTGAGCACAAAACCGCGTCGTCGCGCAACGACCTCGCCGGGGTGCGCCACACCAGCAACGCCGTGGCGACTAGTATCGCGGTGTAACTCGTTAGTTGAATCCATCCGCGCCCGGACAACCCGGTGGAAAACCCTGGCCAGCCGCGCCAATAGACCAGGTAGTTGTTGAGTAAAAACAACGCCACTAGCGTTAGCATTAGCGCTGATAGTGTGCGTAGTAGGATTACCGAAAACATTCGTCATTCTCGAGCGTAGAAAAATAACTCACAACCTCGTCATTCTCGAACGATAGAAAAATAGGGAGCGACAGCGACCATATTTTTCATCGCCTTCGGGAATCTCCCTAAGACTACCGTGAATTCTAACAAAGCCCGTGCCAACCTTAGGGAGATTCCCGAGGACGCAAGTGTCCGTAAGCCGCCGCTTAAAAGAAAAAGCGCGGCGGCAACGGACACTAACGCTCGAGAATGACGAGTAGTAGCCGTCATTCTCGAATGATAGAAAAATAAGGAGCGATAGCGACTATATTTTTGTTTGTATCATCCCTGATACAAACCCTTCGGGCTACGCGAAAATCCGCTCCCGGCGGATTTTTCATCACCTTCGGGAATCTCCCTAAGGCTAGCGTGGATTTCAACAAAGCCCGTGCCAGTCTTAGGGAGATTCCCGAGGACGTAAGTGTCCGTAAGCCGCCGCTTAAAAGAAGAAGCGCGGCGGCAACGGACACTAACGCTCGAGAATGACGAGTTATAGCCGTCATTCTCGAACGGTAGAAAATAGGGAGCCCCAACTTCGTCATTCTCGAATGATAGAAAAATAAGGAGCGACAGCGACTATATTTTTCATCACCTTCGGGAATCTCCCTAAGGTTATCGTGAATTTCAACAAAGCCCGTGCCAATCTTAGGGAGATTCCCGAGGACGTAAGTGTCCGTAAGCCGCCGCTTAAAAGAAAAAGCGCGGCGACAAACGGACACTAACGCTCGAGAATGACGAGTGCGATAACCCATCACCGCGCATAAGAAACGGAACCGGGCATCACCCCTGGCCCCGTTTTCAACCCCACACCAACCAAAAACTACAACCCCAACACCCGGTTACGCTGGAGAACATACTCCTGGTCGGAAATTTTCGCGTAGGCGCCGATGTTGGCGCGGGAGGCGAGGAAACTTTCGTGGATGCGTCGTGCCAGGTCGCTGTGCTCTACCACTTCGGCGAACACTGCATCCGCCGCTTCGCCGAAGGCGTCGTAGATGTCTTCGTTGAAACGCTTCAACTGCACGCCCTGTTCCGAAATCAGTTTGGCGAGCGCTTCGCCGTTCTTGGTGTTGTATTCCGACATCATCACATCGTTTTCCATCGAGGCCGCCGCTTCAATCAGGATTCGGTCGGCTTTGGACAAGCTCTCCCAGAAATCCTTGTTGATGCCGCACGCCAGCATCGCCGCCGGCTCGTGCATGCCGGGATAGTAGTAGTATTTGGCGGCTTCGTAGAATTTCATAAAACTGTCATTCCACGGACCGACCCATTCGGTCGCGTCGATTGCGCCGGACACCAGGTTCTCGTAAATCTGGCTACCGGGCAGCGACACCGGGGACGCGCCGAGTTTGGCAAGCACGTCGCCGCCGAGACCGGGGATGCGCATTTTCAAGCCCTTGAAATCATCGGCGGTGTTCATTTCCTTGCGGAACCAGCCGCCCATCTGCACGCCGGTATTGCCGCACATCAAGCCCTTCAAGCCGAAGCCGCCGGCGAGTTCATCCCACAATTCCTGGCCCCCGCCGAAGCGAATCCAAGCGTTGATTTCGGTGTAAGTCAAGCCGAACGGCACCGCGGTAAAGTAAGCCCAACCGGGGTGTTTGCCCTTCCAGTAATACTCGGCGCCGTGGTACATCTGGGCGTTGCCGGAGGCGACTTCATCGAATGAATCGAAGGGTTTGACGCGCTCGCCGCCGGCGAAGTATTCGACGTGGATGCGCCCGTCGCTCATGTCGGATATGCGCCGGGCGAAGCGTTGCGCGCCGGTGCCGAGCCCCGGAAAATCGCGCGGCCAGGTGGAAACCATCGCCGCCTCGATGCGGTCGGTGACCGCCGCCGGGGCTTGCTGCGCCGCCGTCATTTCGGCGATTTTGGCGTTGGCATCGTCCAGTTGCTGTTGCAGGGCGGCCTTTTCCTCGTCCTGCGTGCAGCCGGTGACCGCAATGGCGGCGGCGGTAACCGCCGTGCCGGCGGCGGCGCCTTTGAGTAGTTCACGACGTTTCATGGTGTTTGTCCTCATGGTGATAAATCATTGAAGTTAGAATAATGCCCGAGCCTCGCTCCCAGCATATTGCCCCAAGTATTGCTTATTTGCCCGAATGAGTAAAGCGCTGCGCGGGGGCATTAAATCGTACCGCGCCGGGGGGCGGCGGCGACCGCCCGGTATTAAAATAACAAACTCCATAAGAACACCGACAGAAAAGAAAGTGGAATGCCAAAACTGATTAGCATCATTGCCAACGGTGGGTTTAACTTTTGGTTGACCGCGATCAATCCCGCCACGATCATCGGCGGCATGCCCGCTTGCAGAACGGATGCGGAAAATGCGGCATCGTCAAGCCGCCCGCCCAGCAATCGGTAGGCGATAAAAATGACCGCCGGCGCGATGAGTAATTTAAGCGCCACGCCACCGATGAATAAGCCTCTGTGCTCGCTCAAATGACTGAGCCGCATTCCGGCGCCAACCGAGATGATCGCCAGCGGCGTTAGCGTCATCGCCAGCGCCGTTAGCACATCGTCAAACCATTGCGGAAAGGCGATGGGGCGCAAAACGATTGCCGCCAACATGGCAATCGCCGGAGGGTAAGTCACCATGCGGCGCAACAGGGAAAGCCGCCGTTGGTCTTGCAATGCGTAAATGTTTGCCGCCGACAAACCCAAAACCGACATCACAATAAAGTTGGCTTGATCCGCAACCACGGCATAAGCGACTGCCTCTTGTCCGATGAACGCTTGCACGAGCGGGATGCCGACGATTGAAGTGTTGCCCGTTCCGCAGACCAATATCAAACAACCGATGGTCGGGCGGTTCAACGAAATAATACGGCTCGCCAACAGCACAAGCCCAACGGTCAGCGCAAACACCCCCAACGGCATCAGCGAGGGCATCAGCACATCGGGCTTGACGGGCAACCCGTGCAGATGTTTTAGCACCAGCGCCGGCAACGAGACATGAATGGCAACATTCGCCAGCGTTTCCGATAAATCGCCAGGATATTTTTTACTTCGGGCAAGCGCTATGCCAATCAGCAGGCATGCCGAGATAAGCGCCAAGCCGCCCATGCGCGCTTAAGCCGGGCGGTTGATTAAGCGGCAGAGCAAAATCAGCGTGCACACCGGTTTGCTTTCGCCGTCTCTGGTCAACGCTCCTTTTTTGTGGACGGTGGTGATGTCGGGTTGCGTTTTTGACGGGGTTTTGTGCAGGATTTCGACCCGCCCATTCAGCACATCGCCGGGCCGCACCGGGGACAGCCACCTGAGCTCATCCACCCCCGGAGAGCCTTGAACCGCGGCGTCGCCGAGCATGGCGGTCACATAGAGTTTCATCCAGATGCTCGCCGTATGCCAACCGCTGGCAATCAACCCGTCAAAGCACGACAACCGCCCGGCCTCTTCGCTCAAGTGATAGCCCTGCGGGTCATACTTTTGCGCGAAGTCAATGATTTCTTCCGCCGTAACGAGATGCGAACCGAGTGTGTGGGTTTCCCCGGTGACAAAATCTTGCGCGTATTGCATGGTGGTTGCCTTGGGTGGGTGGTGGTTTGCTGACGGAATGGGGTTGTATTATATGTGAGTCTAACTAGCAAAAACCAACAACAAGAAACCCGTCATTCTCGAACGATAGAAAAATAAGGAGCGCCAGCGACTATATTTTTCATCGCCTTCGGGAATCTCCCTAAGGCTGGCGTGAATTTCAACAAAGCCCGTGCCAGTCTTAGGGAGATTCCCGAGGACGCAAGTGTCCGTAAGCCGCCGCTTAAAAGAAGAAGCGCGGCGGCAAACGGTCACTAACGCTCGAGAATGACGAAGTTGTTGTGAATGACGACGTTGTTGTGAATGACGACGTTGTTGTGAATGACGAAGTAGGAGGTTACTCCCCCCGCCTCCCCTTATACAACCGCCAAACCCCCCGCAGCGCTTCGCCGATTGCCGTTGTGCGGATTGTGTGGCTGGGGGCGGCGTAGCGTATTGGGACTTCGGCGTAATTGGAGTGGCGGGCGTGGTAGCGGATTTCGGTTTGGAAGAAGGGGCCTGCGGAGTGGATGCCGGTTGCCAGGATGTCTTGCAGCGCGCGGCGGGTGAAGCATTCGAATCCGCCGGTCATGTCGGTCAGGGTGGTGCCCAGCATGCGGTTCACCAGCGCGGTTCCGCCGCGGCTTACCAGATAGCGGAACAGCGCGGATTTGGGGAAGTGGGCGCCGCGTGCGAAGCGTGAACTGAACACGCAGTCCTTGCCGGCGGCCATGTGCTTGAAGAAGGGGGGGATGTCTTCGGGGCGGTGGCTGAAGCCGGCGTCGATTTCCAGTATCCAGTCGCAGGGCGCTTGAATCGCTTCGCGGTAGCCGCGCCGGTAGGCGTCCGCCACCGAGCGGTTGTCGGGCGCCCACACGCAGCAGACCGCCGGCGTGGTGGCAGCCAATTCACGCGCCAGGTCGAGCGTGTTGTCGGTGCTGGCGTTGTCGACGATGAGGAACAGTTTGACATCCGCAAAGGCAAAGCCGTCGCAGACCGCCAGCACTTCGCCGACAAACGCCGCCAGCGTGGCTTGTTCGTTGGCGACCGGGCAAACAATGCCGAGGCGCGTGTCGGCGTAGCGCACGGGGGCGCTCACCACTGCGGCGGATGCGCGCCGGCAACCGCAACCTCGCTGCGCGTTTTCATGGCGACTGCCGACTCTTCAAGTTGCGCCCGGCGAAGCGCTCGGCGACCCACGCATGGGCATCCGAATCAAACGGCATCCACAGGTTGGGCGCGACTTCCAACGCATATTGCGCGCGGCGCAGGGCTTCTTCGGCACTGCGCGCCGCTTGATGCACATTGAGGTTCACGCCGCGTTGCTTCATATAGCCGGGCGGCGGGTGGCGCTCGTGCGCGAGACGGCGCGCCAACCCGTCCGGCGGTTTGGGTTGCGTGCTGCGCGCCACGGTCGCGTCGGTCAGCCCGTGGCGGTCGATAATCTCCAAGTCCGGCAGGTAATAACTCTTGACGCCGAGCGAGCCGACCGACGCGACCGCATCGTCGGGAAGCGTGCCGCGCGGCATGTTCTCGTAAGGTTTAAACTGCCACTGGCGCACGCGCGTGAATGCGCGTTGTTCCATCCAAGTCGTCGGCGCCGCCCGCCGGATTGATTCGCGGCGCATCGCATTGGAGAGGGCGGTCAGTTTCGACATGCCCGGCGCCACCAGCCAGCCGGCGTTGGCATCGTTCAGTTCGGTGTAAGCCAGCCCTTGGTATCCCACCACCTTCGAGCCTTCATACATCAACGCGCCCTGCAACGCGCCGGCGTAAATCAGCACCGGCACGAACAGCGCCAGCGTGCACGCGTATAACGCCCGATACTTCACCCCTCCCCCCCCGATTTTGGCGGCAAGGCGCGCGCCGAGTTGCGCGAGCCCGATGGCCGCCGCCACCGCCAGCAACGGCCAATAAAAATCCAACGGGCGGTATTCAAAATGGTCGCCGCCGATGCGCGCCAGATACGCGCCGTGCATCAATATCGCCAGCAAGCCGACCAGATGTGCGCCGTCTTTATGCCGCCGCCAGCGCGTGATGGCGGCCACCAACGCCAGCGGCAACAGCAGATACGCGCCGGTCTCGATGCCGGCTTGCACGAGGTAATGAATGCCGGATTCATACCACGGCTCGACAACCTTGGCGTAGTAAGTGTTCGGCAACCACTCGCCGTAGTAAGCGTAACGCCACAAATAATGCGCGGCGACTATGAGCATAAACGGCGCGCCCATCATCATCAACGCCCGCCAGTCGCGCCACGGTCGCCAGAGTTGTCCGGCGCGCAAGAGTCGGCACAACGCGAACCCGGCGAGGAAACACCCGCCGATGAGCAACCCTTCGGGGCGCGTCAATTCCGCCGCCGCCAAACACAGCGAGGCGGTGAGTTGCCCCCGGCGGTGTTCGCCGTGAATGCTTAAGGCGACCAGCCCGGCGAGTATAAAAAAGGTGAACTGGCGCGTCTCCAAACCACCGGCGGAAGTCCAGATGGCGAAGGTGGCGCTGCTGCATAGCAACCCAAGCGCCATCCAACCAACCAGCCCACGATGCGACAACCCCGGCATCCGATAAACCCACCACAACACCACCGCCAGCGTGCCGAGGGTGTAGACAACCGACAAAACCGGCGCGGCAGTTTCCGGCGGAATGCCGGTCAACGCCCAAATCGCCGCGAGTTCCAATACCCATAGGAAGTTGGTGTAGCCCTCGACATATTCGCCCGGGTTGAAGACTAGGCCGTGACCTTCCACCAGATTGCGGACATAACGGAAGCCGATGTAGGCGTCATCGCACAACCACCAAGTGACGGCGGTCAACCAGCCAAACAACAACAGCCACGGCAGATAAGCCACGATGAGTAGCCCCGACGCGGCTTGGTTTGCGGATTGACTCGGCGCAACCCCGCCTGTTTTTCTTTGGGAAGAAGCGGCGCGGCGTTGCTGCTTTTGAGTGCGCCGTTTGCGGGATTTGGTTGCCATGCTTTTCTGCCGGGGGTTGGGTGGGTGGTTAGTCGGTTAGTATATCATTGTTGTACCTCCTGCCTCGTCATTCTCACTACTTCGTCATTCCACTACTCCGTCATTCTCGAGCGTTAGTGTCCGTTAGTCGCCGCGCTTTTTCTTTTAAGCGGCGGCTTACGGACACTTGCGTCCTCGGGAAAAATCCGCCGGGAGCGGATTTTCGCGTAGCCCGCAGGGCGCGTATCAGGGATGATACGCGCAATCTCCCTAAGGTTGGCACGGGCTTCGCCAAAGTCCACGCTAGCCTTAGGGAGATTCCCGAATCGAAGAAAATATGGTCGCCTGTCGGCTCCCTATTTTCTACCGTTCGAGAATGACGGGTAGTTGGTATTTTTCTATCGTTCGAGAATGACGAGTAGTCACCGCCGCTTATAAATATCAAAGCCAGTCAAATCCTTGCGAGGGTTGAAAGGTAAGTCCGACAACCCACCATTGAAAGTATCAAACTGTTGGTCCTTCAGAGGAATGTGCTTCCAGAGTTTGTAGTTGGAATCGCGGATTCCGTAGGCGAAGTCGCGGAAGTTGGGGTGGTAGTGTTTCCACACGGCGGAGTCGGGGCGCATGACCCAGTAGTCGTATTCTTGTGTCAGCACGCGGCGGTATTCATTCGGTTGGAGGTAGCCGTGTTCGGTCAGGGGGTTGAGGATGGCGCCGTTGCCGAGGTTGGCCGGCTGGATGAGTTTGGACGGCGAGGGTTGGTCGAGATACCAGTAGAGGGCGGTCTGTTGCGGGGCGTAAACCGAGCCGCCGCCGTCTTCACGAATCAACTCGGCGACTTGTTGCAGCGGGGTTTGCCCGAGGGTGTCCCAGCGGTTGAACAGGTGGTAGGCGCCGGCGACGCCGTATTGCGCGAAACCGCACGCGAGTATGAGCGCGGGCGCGAGCAGGAACGGCGCGCTCGCGCGGCGCTCGGCGGCCAAGCGCGTGTGCAGAACGCCCCAGCCGAGCGCGGTGAACACCGCCGCAAACGGCAACAACGCCAGCAGATAATGCAGATGGCCATGCCCGTACAGGGTGGACAGCGCCAAGGCGACAAACACCACACCGAGCGCCGCGAGGTCTTGGGTGAGGGCGGTGTCGCGGCGCGTGAGCAAACTCAAACAGGCGACGCCGGCGGCGATGAAAAGCGCGCGCACCAGCGGATAGAACGAGTCGAGCGACTGCCAGTAATGCACGACATAATCCGACAACGCCCCGAGCGCGGATTGCCCTGGCCCGTAGGCGTAGGACAGCGGCAGCGTCACATTGAAAAACACGAATAGGTCGAGTTCGCCCGCGCCCCAATACAGCGCGACCACTGCCGCCAGCGGCACCGCCCCGCCGCCGACATACGCCGCGACTTCCCACCCGCCGCTACGCCCATGCCCGCCACGCCATGCACCCCACGCCCGCCACAAGTAATACCCGCCGAGCGCGACCGCGACATAAGCCGCGTTGGTTTTGGTGAGCGTCGCCGCCGAGACCAGCGCGCCGACCATAAACACCGCCCACAACACACCGCGCTTGGCGACCAGCAGCCAGACGGCGGGCATCAGCCAGAGGACTAGCACATGTTCGGCAAGCGTGTGTTGGAAATAGTCGGTGCCGGCCAGGGTCATCACCGCCGCCACCGACAAGCCGGCGACCGTCGGCGTGGTGTGGCGCACGACGATGGCATAACTCGCCACCGCCGCCACCAGCAGGCAGAAGGTGCCGAAATGCCGCACCATCGCCAGCGACTCGCCGAACACGCCCATGACCGCCGCCAGCGCGAGGAAAGTGCCCGGCGGTTTGAACTCATACATCTCGGTGTAGGGCAGGTTGCCGTCGAGCAAATCCGCCGAGATTAAAATATAAACCGCCTCGTCATTGATAAGGTCATACCACAAATTGACCAGGCGCACGCTCAACAGCACGGCGAGGAAGAACAGCGTCCACAACGCCAAACGCACCGCCGGCGTCATAAAAAATCGGGGGGCGTGTGGCGTGTGGGCTTCCTCGCGGGCCACGAGATTGGGATTGGGATTGGGTTTGAGTTTGGACTTGGCTTTGCGGCGTTTGGATTGCTTAGCCATGGTCTAACCTTGCGCGCTGGCGGCGATGGTGACGCCGGTGATGATGACCGCGATGCCGACGCCGTATAAGAGCGTCAGCCGCTCGCCGAAAAACACCGCGCTCAACACCGGAACCAAAACGAAGGTCAGCGCGATGAAGGGTATCGCGCGGCTGAGCGGCACCTGGATGAGGACATACACCCACAGCAAAGTCGCCACGCCGTATATCACCAGGGCGGCCCAGAAAGACGGGCTGGCGAGCAGCGCGCCGATGAAACCGGGCAGCGAAGGCGCGCTCACCGTGCCCGCGGTGTTCTTGAATAACACCTGCCCGGCGGACAGCAACGCCGGCACCAGCAACAGGCAAACCATATTGAGCGCGCTCATGGGTTTTCGCCCGCGTCCGTGTTCGCGCTTACGCTTACGCCCGCGCCCACCTTCGCCACCGGCGCCACCGGAGACTGGACCGCGCCGCGCATTTGCAGCAACGCGAGGAATGCGCCGTTGAACATCACTTGCACGCCCAGGATTAACAAGGTTAGCGAGGGGATGGCGACGCGCAGGCGTTGTTCCAATGCGAATTCGCCGGTTTGCGTCCAGATGATTAAACTCCACACGCTGCCGGTAAGCCCGGCGAGCGCCAGCACGATGCCGAGCAGCAGGCAGATTTCCAATACCGACACGCGCTGCAAGCGGGCGAGCCAGCGCCCCGTTGTGAAACCGATGTTTTCAAAAAACACGCTCGCCGATAACGCGAAGAACACCAACTGCGCGCCGCACACGAACGCCGCCGCGCCGAACAGCATCGTGTAAGCGCCGAAGCCGACGCCGGATTCCACGCGCCACACCAGCGGCATCGACATGATGATGACGCCGGCGGCGAGCAACAGCGCGCCGGGATACAGGAACATCCACAACGGCGAGAACATCAGCAGCAGGCGCAGCGTGCGCCAGCCGTCGCGCCAGGTTCGCAAGTGGGGGACGCGGTCGGGGTCGGTGGCGGGGAGTTGCATAACCGGCACTTCGGTGATGCGCGCGTTTTGGCGCATGGCGCGCACGATGAGCTCGCTCGTGATTTCCATGCCCGGGCATTGCAACCCGATGCCGCGCACCCACGCCGTGCGAAAGCCGCGCAAGCCGCAGTGGAAATCGCTCACCGGCGCGCGGAAAAACAACCTGCCGATTCCCGACAGCAACGGGTTGCCGATGTAACGGTGTAAGAACGACATATCGGCGGGCGGACCTTCCGCAAAGCGGTTGCCGACGACCAAATCCGCGCCGTCTTGCAGTTTTTCCACGAACGGCGCAAGCGCGCTCAAGTCGTGTTGCCCGTCGCCGTCACCGAGAATGATAAACCGCCCGCGCGCCGCCGCCACCCCAGCGATGATGGCGTTGCCGTAACCCCGCCTGCGCTCGCTCACCACGCGCGCCCCGGCGGCGATGGCGCGCTCGGCGGAGCGGTCGGTGCTGTCATTATCCACCACCAAAACCTCCCCCCGAATGTCATGCCCCCCCAAAAAACCAAGCGCGTCCGTGACGCAACGGGCGATGGAATTCTCTTCGTTCAGGCAGAGAATGAGGATAGTGAAATCGAATTCGGGGGAGGGGTTGTTCATTGCAGGATGGGTCGCTCGGGCAGTTGTGGAATTTGGCATGTGGGGGGGTGGATGTCAAATTGCACTACTCGTCATTCGCCCCACTTCGTCATTCCAAAACCTCGTCATTCCCCCCACTTCGTCATTCTCGAGCGTTAGTGACCGTTGCCGCCGCGCTTTTTCTTTTAAGCGGCGGCTTACGGACACTTGCGTCCTCGGGAATCTCCCTAAGGTTGGCACGGATTCAAACGGAGTGGGCGAAGCAGGCGGCGGGTAAGCCGCCGTTTTTGTGGTTTTTTGGGCGGGGGCTTTGTTGGAATTCACGGTAGACTTAGGGAGATTCCCGAGGTCGTAAGCGCCCGTAAGCCGCTACGCGGCAACGGGCGCTAACGCTCGAGAATGACGGAGTAGGGGTTGTTGGTTTGTTATTAGACGGAAAACCGCACCTTTTATATCAAACCTTACAAACAGTCTTATAAGCATGAACATAATCCATCCCATGCTGATGCGGGTCATGCAACACCAAATCCCGGTAAGCGCCGTAGTACGCTTCCATAATCTCAACACGCTCCCGATGCGGGCGAGCCACGTCGAGCGCGCCGAAGAAGATGCTTTCATTCCAACTTCGCAGCGTTGGAATCAAGCCATCGGCGAAAACTTGCGCATCGCCGTGGCGGGCGAATTCGGTGGCGAAGGGGCAGGCGACTATTCGGGTCTCAACGCTTTCCAACCGCAAGCCGGCGCGGTGGCATGGGTTGGTTTTGTCGGTGAGCGGGCGGCTGAATTCTTCGACCGTGTTGTAGTATTGCGGCAGCGTCATGTTCAAGTATTCTTCGGCGCTGATGCGCCCGTCGTCCATAAACGTTTGCCAGATGCGGTTGAAGGTGTCGAACATGTTGACCCCGCCGGTGTTGCCGAGATACCGCCCTTGTTCATCGCGGCAGAAGTTCACCAGCACGAGGCGCGCGCCGCGTTTCATCTCGCTTGCGCGGCACAATAAAATGGTTTCCCAGTCCCGCGCCGCGTGGCGGGAAAAGGCGCGGCGCTCGTCGCCGTGCGCGCCGACCATGTGGACGTGCTCGGAGAGGTTGGCGGGCTTGCCGCTCAGCCAGTGCATCGCGGTCGCGGAAAATCCCAGGTGGAGCGAGTTGTCGGGCACCGCTTGAAGGTAGAAGGAGTTGGCGGAGAACAACGGATAGACGCGCGCAAGTTCGCCCAGATAGGTGTCGAATCCGCCCAAGCCGTGGACGATGCCGACCAGCGCGTTGAAGTCGTTGCGCGTTTGGTCGGAGTAGGTAATCGTCAGGTCGGCGCGCGGCGCCAGTGCGCGCACGCGTTGCAACGCCGCGCGCACCATGTCCAGCGACGTGCCGCCATCGGCGCAGCCCATGTCCAGCATGCTGAACCGCCGCAACGCCGGGCGCAGCCGCATGCGCTCGATGGCGGCGATGACCAGCGGCGTCGCCGCGTCGATGACATCTTTCGCGCCGCGGGTGGCGAGCGAATACACGCCGCCGCCGGACATGGTGATGTTGTCGGCGTGCGCCGGCTGGTCGCGGTTATCGGGGGTCATGCAACGCTACATCGTCGCCGCCAGAAAAATCACGAACGCCACCACCAGGCTGATGGGAATCAGCAACCCCGCCCAGTCTTTCGGCGCTTTCTTGCTCTCTTCCAGCATCGATTTGACGCCCGGAAAAAACCACAGCACCATGAGCAGCGCGAGCGCCCCGATTAGAATTTGTTCCCAGGTTTCCATGATTGACGGCTCTCGGTTTGGGTTGCATCCGCGAAGGCGCGCGTTTCACTCGTGCGCGTTTTCGCCGGGCGGATTATAGCGAAATTGGTTGAGGTTGACGCCGAGGTCAAGGTCGGTTTTCAGCGTGAACAAGGTTTTCGCCAGGCGCGCATCGTCCCGCCCGCGCGTCAGTTTGCCGGCGAGTTTTTCGGGCAGGCGCTCGGCGGCTTGCAGCGTGCTTTCAAGGTCGCCGTGGTCGGCGAGCAGTTTGGCGGCGGTGCGAATGCCGATTGATTTCACACCGGGAATGGACAGCCCGCTGTCCCCCGCCAGCGACAACAAGTCCGGCAGTTGCCGCGGCGCCACTTGAAAGCGTTTGCGTATCATGGCGGCGTCCAAAAAGCGCTGCCCGAAATGGTCGAACACCGCGATGTTGTCGCTCAGTAGTTGGCAATAGTTTCGGTCGGTGGACAGTATGAGCGCGTGACCGCCGCGCTCGGCAATCTTGACCGCGACCGTGGCGATGACGTCGTCTGCCTCGCAACCGGCGAGCGAAAAACACCTGACCTCGGCGGCGTTGAAAGCCTGCTCGAATTGCGGCAGGGCGTCGCGCAACGGCTCGGGCATTGGCGGGCGGTTCTTTTTGTAGTCGGGATACAAATCGTGGCGCCAGTTTCGACCGCCGTGGTCAAACACCGCCAGACAATGGCTGGGACGATGGCGGTTGAGCGCGCGCGCAAGGGAGGCGGTGGAAGAAGCGATGATGCCCGCGATGTGAGTGTGGTCATTCGCCTGCTTGGATTCATCCGGCACCGCCGCGTAGATGCGCCGCACCAGATTGAGTCCATCCACCAGCAACGCTTTCATGCCCGCTCGCTAATCGACGATTGCGCCGACGGTCGCATGGCGGCTTCGGCTAATCGCCGACCAGCGTCAGGAATTCCGCGCGCGTGCGGTGGTCGGCTCTGAAACGACCGAGCATGGTTGATGTTTTCATCACCGAGTTTTGTTTGTGCGCGCCGCGCATCATCATGCACAAATGTTTGGCTTCGATAATCACACCGACGCCGCGCGCGCCGCTGATGGATTCAACCGCGCCGGCGATTTGGTCGGTCAGGTTTTCCTGTATCTGCAACCGCCGCGAATACATGTCGGTGATGCGCGCGAGTTTGGAGAGGCCGATGACTTTGCCCGCCGGCAGGTACGCGATGTGGCATTTGCCGATGAACGGCAGAATGTGATGCTCGCACAGCGAATACACTTCGATGTCCTTGATGATGACCATCTGGTCGTTGTCGGATTCGAAAATCGCGCCGTTGACGACTTCGTCCAAGTTTTCCCGGTAACCGCGCGTCAGGTAGTCGAGCGCTTTGGCAGCCCTCGCCGGGGTTCCCTGCAAGCCGTCGCGGTCGGGGTCTTCGCCGATCGCCTGCAAAATCGCGCGGTAATGCGTTGCGATGGAGTCTGCCTCAGGTTTCATAGGTCGGTTTTGTTTTGAGCGAAGGCTATTGTATCATTTCGGCAACCGGAGGATACCCAAATGCCCGCACCCGAACCCACCATGTCAAACCTGCTCGACCGCCTCGCCCGAATAGTCGGCGCGAAACACCTCGTCACCGAAGGCGACAAACTGCGCGTGTACACTGAGGAGTTGCGCGGGCGCTATCACAGCGAATGCCTGGCGGTGGCGTTGCCGGCGGACAGCGCGCAGGTGGCGGCGGTGGTCAAGTGCTGCGCCGAGCATTCGGACGGGGCGGTCAGCATCGTCCCGCAGGGCGGCAACACCGGCGCCATGGGCGGGGCGGTCGCGCACGCCGGTCAGGTCATACTCAACCTCGCGCGGATGAACCGCGTGCTGGAAGTGGACGCGGCGAACTACACGCTGCGCGCGCAAGCCGGCTGCATCCTCGCCAAAGTGCAAGAGGCCGCCGACGCGCACGGGCGCTTTTTTCCGCTCAGTCTGGGGGCGCAGGGCAGTTGTCAAATCGGCGGAAATCTGGCGACCAACGCCGGCGGAATCAACGTGCTGCGCTACGGCAACACGCGCGATTTGGTGCTCGGTCTGGAAGCGGTGCTCGCCGACGGGCGCATCTGGAACGGCATGAACAGCCTGCGCAAAAACAACACCGGCTACGACCTGAAAAACCTCTTCATCGGCTCGGAAGGCACGCTCGGCATCATCACCGAAGCGACCTTGAAACTCTTCCCCGCGCCGCGCAGCCGGGTGGTCGCGCTGGCAGGGCTGGCGGACGCGGACGCGGCGCTGGCGCTGCTGGGACGACTGCGCACCGCCAGCTCAGACCGCCTGAGCACCTTCGAGTTGATGGCAAACATCGCGGTTCAATCCGCGGTCAAACACATCAGAGGTCAAACCGACCCGCTGGCTCAACAGCACGATTGGTATGCGCTGATTGTGGCGGACAGCAGCAACGATGATGTTGCCAACGGCAACGGTGAATCGGAATCGGAACTGAGACGGCAGGTGGAATCGTGCCTCGCCGCAGCGTTGAATGATGGCGTGTTGCAAGACGCCGTCATCGCCGAAAGCGAAACTCAAGCGCAGCGCCTGATTTTGTTGCGCGAAAACATCGTGGAAGCGCAAGCCTTCGAAGGCGGCAGCATCAAACACGACGTCTCGGTGCCGGTCGCCAGCGTGCCCGAGTTCATCCGCCGCACGCACGCCGCCATCATCAAAGCCATGCCCGAAGCGCGCCCCTATCCCTACGGCCACATGGGCGACGGCAACATGCACTTCAACATCACCCAACCGCCCGCAATGGACAAAAAAGAATTCCTCAAACAGTGGCAACCGATGAACCGCCTAGTCCACGAAATAGCCCACCAACTAGACGGCTCCTTCAGCGCCGAACACGGCATCGGCCTGACCAAACTAAAAGAAATGAAACGCTACAAAGACCCCGTCTCGCTGGCGCTATACCGGCAAATAAAACAGGCGTTGGATCCGAAAGACTTGCTGAATCCGGGGAAGTTGAATCCGTAGGGCTGGGCGCTGGTTGCTAAGATGTTTGCAGCGGGGCGGCGCTGATGATTTTTTCATACCTGCGCCGGCGGTCGTCGAGCCAGTCTACCATTTGGTCCCAGTTTGTGCGGTCGTTTGTATCGCCTCGTTGCTCGATTGCGCACCGATAATCCGGCACGCGCTCATAGAAGGTGTCGTTGTCGTCGAGGGCGTTTTTTATGGGCGCGACAAAGGGATCGATGCGGGGCGCGACGTCCGTGCTTAATTCGCCCTGCTTGCCGACCACATACATGCCGACTCGGTCGTGTGCGAGGAATTGCACGATGCGCAAACCCGCGCCTTCCACCGGAATCCACACATTGCTGCCCGCGTGACCGGGGCGCAACCCGGGCGCCTCGGGAATGCGGTCTGCAAAGTGCATCCAAAATTCGCGCCGGAACTTGCCGAGTTCGCTGACCCCGCCACGACTGCGTGCGGACTGAAGCGTACGCTCCCATTCGTTGGGGCGTTCGACCACGTCAAACACCGGCGCGAGCCGCGAATCGCCGATGCGCACGGTGCGTACTTTCACGGCAAAGAACGCGAACGGGTCCACGGTGTGTTCGTTTAACCAGCGAATGGCCGAGCGGTGCGCTTGATTGAAACCGGTGGCGATCCAGACGACGATATGCGCATCGATGCCCGCCATATAAGCCAGTATCTGCCCCAAGTGCTGCAGGTTTGCGGTCTCCAACTGATTTTCAATGAGCACAACGGAATCATCAAAACGATTTCGTGCCACGATGTCGGCCCGGTAAGGACCGACTTGCACCTCAGTGGCTTCCAACTCCAACTCAACCCCCAACCCGTCCGCCAGCAAATCAAGATTGTCCGCCAGCCACGGCGTAAAATCCCGCGCCTCATGCCCCCACGCCTCACGAACCTCAACACGCTCCAGTTTGCCCAGACTCAAATCGTTCACGCCGTATTTTCCGAGATGGTTTTTATGCGCACTAATAACCGAGGGTAAAATTGTTTTGGGCGATAAACAGAGAGCAACTAGCGAGGATGTCCATGCCAAGCAATACGTCGAAATTTTTAGGTTGCATGATTTCTGTCACTTCTACATTGGATGTTTCGTGGGCGTCAAACCTCAGGTCTTTCCCAATTTGCGCGGCAATCGGAATATAAAAACTGACATGAAACAAGTTTGCACTTGTTTCGTGTGTCGCCGTCAAAACCGGTCTTTTCCCTTCAGGAATGAGTGAAAGATCCTCAATTATTTTGGGAGATATGCAAGTATTTGTTGCGCCCGTGTCAATCAAAGCCTTGTAAGAAGGATTTTCCATAAAAGGAAAAGGCGAGGGAGGCCTGCTGTCGTCGTAAGGAAGCCCGACAAGGACGTTAATAACAATCTGCTTGTTAGAAAACTTACCGCTAAAAAATGGCATAAGAGTAGAAACCTAAATCAATTTTTTCTTTGTCCACTTTCTGTATTGAGAAAGGCTCGTCATTGTATAGAAGTTTCGCCGCTTTACGCGCGTCCTGCCAACTGCTGAACAGTTGAACAACTTCTTCATTCTTCATCAGGGCGTACATGCCGTAGTGATTGCGGTAAAAATCATCGTCGAGTTTCCGGAACGCTTCATAGTTGCGGTCCACCTCGGTCTGATAGGGCGTTGATTTCTCTTGTATCATTTTATTCACCTCCGACATTCAAATCGCCGCCGGGCAAAAAGCATCCCGAACAGACTGATAATTATAGAACATAACGCAAGCGAAAAGTAAAGCCAATTAAAACGGCCATCGTCTCTTACCACTATGGTTTTTTCTCAGGGGCTTGCCGGTTGTCAAAGACCGCGTGAACAGTAATTCGTGTGTCGTCAACCGTGTAGAACACCGAAAATGGGAATCGCCTAATCGTGCAACCTCTAAAAGTGGCGTAATGCATTGCATACATTTCCGGGTGTTCCAGAATTGACCGGTTGGCGCTCTCCACACAATCCAAAAAATCAAACCCCAACCCCTTCCGCTGTTTCTCATACCACAAGAAACCCGATTCAACATCATCTTTTGCTCTGTCCGTGTAATGTAGTTTCACTTATATTTATCGCGCAACCCCGCGTGTACATCTTTCCAGTCGTGCAGTTTCAGTTTGTTTTCTTTGTAGTCGTTATACCGCCGGTCAAGTTCTTGCTTTTGCCATAACGACAGCGGCATCTCCGAATTGTCGGCGGCAATCGAATCCCATATGTCTTCAACCAGCAACAGCTTCTCTGATAACGCCAATTTACTAACTTCGCTTTTTATTTCTTCGGGCCGCATTGGATTTCCCCGTTCAAGAGTGCCGAAAAACCCTACCATAATTGCGCCCGCCAATCAAAACGGCCACACCCATAAAATCATCGGAACCGAAACCACGATGACGATGATTTCCAGTGGCAAGCCCATTCGCCAGTAGTCGCCGAAGCGGTAGCCGCCGGGGCCCATGATTAGGGTGTTGTTTTTGTGGCCGATGGGGGTTAGGAAGGCGCAGGAGGCGGCTACGGCGACTGCCATTAGGAAGGGGTCGGGGTTGACGCCGAGGCGGGTGGCCAGGTCGATGGCGATGGGGGCGGCGATGATGGTGGTGGCGGTGTTGTTGAGGACGTCGGACAGCGTCATGGTGACCACCATCAGCAGTATTAGCACCACCACCGGTCCGTAGCCTTGCGCGAAACCTAGCAGGGTTTGCGCGGCGAGGGCGGTGCCGCCGGAGGCTTCGAGCGCCGAGCCGATGGGAATCATCGAGCCGAGCAGTACGATGACGGGCCATTCGATGGATGTGTAGAGGTCGCGAATCGGCACGATGTTGAACGCCACCATGACCACGCACACGATGGCGAGCGCGGTGGCGAGGCTGAGCGCGCCGGCGGTGGCGGCGCCGATGGCGGCGACGAAAGCGCCGACCGCAATCCACGCCTTGTCGCGCTGCACCACGCGCAGGTCGCGCTCCTGCAGCGGCAGTCCGCCGAGCCGGGCGGCGATGTCCGGCAGCCGCTCGGTCGGACCCAACAGCAGCAGCACGTCGCCGGCTTGTATGGTCAGTTTGCGCACCCGGTCGCGGAACGATTTGCCCTGGCGCGACACGCCCAGCAGGGTCACGCCGTGGCGGTATTGAAGCCGCATGTCGAGCGCGGTGCGCCCCTCGATGCGCGCGCCCTGGGGCGTGACGATTTCCAGCAGCGACAAGTCCTCGCCGATTAGCCGGTCGTGCTTTTGCGGTCCCGCATATTCCAAGCCGAATTCGCCGACGAACCCGTCGATGCCGGCGGCGTTCGCTTCAATCACCAGCAGGTCGCCTTGTCTGATGACTTCGCGGCGCGCGTGCCCCGGAAAGCGTTTGCCGCGCCGCACCAGCCCGATGATAGCGACGTCGGCGGCTTCGGCTTGCTCGTCCAGTTGTTTGATTTTTTTGCCGATGGTGTCGGACTTTTCGCCGACCCGCACTTCGGCGACATACTCATCGATCGCAAACCGCGCGCTCGCGTCCGCCATCGCGCCGCCGCCCGCCGACGGAATCAGCCGCCAGCCGACCGCCGCGATATACGCCACGCCCACCACCGCCGCGACCAGCCCGACGGGCGCGAAGTCGAACATGCCGAATGCGTCGCCGAGGGCTTGTTCGCGCAGGCTGGCGACGATGATGTTGGGCGGTGTGCCGATGAGCGTAATCAGCCCGCCGAGGATGGAGGCGAAGGACAGCGGCATCAGGCTGAGCGCCGGGCTGCGCTTGGCTTTCGCCGCGGCTTGCATGTCGATGGGCATCAGCAGGGCGAGCGCGGCGACGTTGTTCATCAGCGCCGACAGCGCCGCCGCCACGCCGGACATGATGCCGATGTGCGCGAACAACGAGCGCCCGGACGCGACCACGTGGCGCGCCACCAGTTCAACCGCGCCGGAGTTGGACAGGCCGCGGCTGACAATCAGCACGAGCGCGATGATGACGGTGGCGTGGTGGCCGAAGCCGTCGAAGGCGCGCTCCTCCGGCACCACGCCGATGACGACCGCCGCCACCAGCGCGCCGAAGGCGATGAGGTCGTAGCGAATTTTCCCCCACAGCAGCAGGGCGAACACCGCGCCGAGCAGCGCGAACAGGATGAGTTGGTCGGCGCTCATTTTTTCGCCGGTGGCGGGGGCGGAGACGGCAGCGGCGCCGGCGAGCGCGAGCGCAAGTTGATAATCACCACGCCGGCGATGGTAATCAAGCCGCCGATGAGCATGTTGGCGGTCAGCCGCTCATGCAAAAAGAGGATGCCGCCCGCCACCGTGGACACCGGCACCAGCAATAAAAACGGCATCATGCTGCTGACCGGATAGATGCCAAGCAACCGGTACCACAACGCATAACCGAGCGCGGTCATGACCATGCCGAGATAAAGCACCGCCGACCACTGCGCCGCGGACGCGGTGAGCATCGTTTTGATTTGCGCGGATTCGAACAGTATGGAAGCGATGAAGAGTTGCGGCGTTGCCATCACCGCAAGCCAGGTGAGCACGACGAAACCGCCGATGGGTTTTGACTTGTTTCCATCCGCGCTTCCCAGGCGTTTGACCATCACCTGCCCGAGGGAAAAGGTCAGCGCACCGCCGATGACCAGCAGCACATGCGTCAGGCTGCCGGACAGCCGCGGCTCGCCGACGATGATGACGGTGCCGATGAACCCCAGCACGATGCCGAGAAACTGCCGCAGGTTGATGCGGTCGCGCAACCATAGCCACGCGATCAACACGCCGAACGGCGCTTCCAAATTCAGCAGCAACGCCAGCGTCGAGGCGTCGATGCCTTGCAGCCCGGCGAAGGTCAGGCTGCTTTGCAGGGTGACGCCCACGAACGCCGCCCAGAAAATCCCCCGCAACGAGCCCCACGGCGGGCGGAAAAACCACACCAGACAAGCCGCCGCCAGCGCAAAGCGCAACGCCATCAGCAGAATCGGCGGGAAGTGCGCCATCCCCGCCTTCGCCACCACCACGCCCATGCCCCAGGTGAGCATGATGACCACGGCGAGCAAGATGTCGGTGAGTTTCATTGTGGGATGGGATGACGCCGCGATTTTTTATTTCCGCGATGCGGCGTAACGGCACAACGACGCGCGGCGCAACAACGAATGCGCCCGTCAGCCGTAACTGACTTTCAAGATTTCGTAAATCCGTTTTCCGGCGGGCGCATTCACTTCGATTTCATCCCCCTCTCGCTTGCTAATCAGCGCGCGCCCGATGGGCGAGTGAATCGAGATTCGCCCTTGCTCAAGGTCGGCTTCGAGGTTGCCGACCAGTTGGTAGGTGACTTCGCTGTCTTTGTGGTCGTCATACAATTTCACCGTCGCGCCGAACACGACCTTGCCGTTTGCGCCCAGCCCCGACGGGTCGATGACTTCGGCGACCGACAAACTCGATTCCAATTCGCGGATGCGCCCTTCGATGAAGCGTTGTTGCTCTCGGGCGGCGTCGTATTCGGCGTTCTCGGACAGGTCGCCGTGCGCGCGCGCCTCGGCGATGGCGTCGATGACCTTGGGGCGGTCCACGCTTTTCAGTTGCTTCAACTCGGCGCGCAGTTTGGCGGCGCCGGCGTGGGTCAGCAGTATGCGGTCGGTATTCATCGTGTCGTTATCTCCCGCCGCCCGGCGCAAACTGCCGGTGCAGCGTTTGCAGCCGGTTGATGGCGACGCCGTTGGCGGACTTGTGCGCTTCCACCGCCGCCCTGGCGCCCGCCAGCGTGGTGAAATAGGTCACCTTGTGCAGCAGGGCTTGGCGGCGGATTGTATAGGAATCCCGGAGGCTGTGCCGCCCAGCGGTGGTGTTGATAATCAGGTCGAATTCGTCGTTCACGATTCTGTCCACCACGTGCGGGCGCCCCTCTTTGACCTTGTTGACGCGCTGCACGCTCAGCCCGGCGGCGCTCAGGGTGGCGGCGGTGCCCTCGGTCGCCACCAACTCAAACCCGGCGGACGACAGGTAGCGCGCAACGCCCGCCACCTCCGCCTGGTCGTCGCTCTTGACGCTCAGCAGCGCGCGCCCTGAGCGCGGAATGCCGAGGCCGACCGCCTGCTGCGCCTTGCCAAACGCCTCGCCAAAACTGTTGCCGATGCCCATCACTTCGCCGGTGCTCTTCATCTCGGGCCCGAGCACGGTGTCCACGCCGGGGAATTTGATGAACGGAAAAACCGCTTCCTTGACCGAGTAAAACGGCGGAATTTGCTCGCGCACAATGCCCTGCTGCGCGAGGCTGACGCCCGCCATGCAACGCGCCGCAATTTTCGCGAGTGGCCGCGCGCTCGCTTTGGAGACGAACGGCACGGTGCGCGAAGCGCGCGGATTGACTTCCAGCACATAGACCTTCTCGCCCTTGACCGCAAACTGCACATTCATCAAGCCGACCACGTTGAGCGCGAGCGCCAAATCGCGGGTCTGGCGGCGCAACTCGTCCTGCAGCGGTTGCGACAAACTGAACGGCGGCAGCGAGCACGCCGAGTCCCCCGAATGCACGCCCGCTTCCTCGATGTGCTCCATAATGCCGCCGATTAACACCTCCGCGCCGTCGCAGATGGCGTCGACATCCACCTCGGTGGCGTCGCCGAGAAAGCGGTCGAGCAGCACCGGCGAATCGAACGACGCCAGCAACGCGGAGTTCATATAGTCGCGCAGGTCGTCGGGGTTGTGCACGATTTCCATCGCGCGCCCGCCGAGCACGTAGGAGGGGCGCACCACCAGCGGATAGCCGATTTCCTCCGCCAGCGTCAACGCCTCGGCGGCTTGCGTGGCGGTGCGGTTGGGCGGTTGCAACAAGTCCAGGCGGTGCAGCAGTTGCTGGAAAAACGCGCGGTCTTCCGCCTGATGAATGGAGGTCGGCGAAGTGCCGATGACCGGCACGCCGGCTTGCTCAAGCGCGCGCGCCAGTTTCAACGGCGTCTGCCCGCCATACTGCACGATGACCCCGGTGGGCTTTTCGACGCGCACGATTTCAAGCACGTCTTCCAGCGTGAGCGGCTCGAAGTACAACCGGTCGGAAGTGTCGTAGTCGGTGGACACCGTTTCCGGGTTGCAATTCACCATGATGGTCTCGAAGCCGTCGTCGCGCATCGCCATCGCGGCGTGCACGCAGCAGTAGTCAAACTCGATTCCCTGCCCGATGCGGTTCGGTCCGCCGCCGAGGATGATGATTTTCTTTCGCGCGCTCGGCGCCGCTTCGCACTCTTCGTCGTAACTGGAGTAAAGGTAGGCGGTGGCGGCGTCGAATTCCGCCGCGCAGGAATCGACCCGTTTGAATACCGGATGAATGGCGTGGTTGTATCGAAACTCGCGCACCGATGTCTCGGAAGTGTTGAGCAACGCCGCGATGCGCCGGTCGGAAAAACCTTTTTGTTTCCACGCGCTTAAGGTGTGCGGGTCAATGCTCAGGTCGTGTTGCTCAGCATCGCCGGCATGCGCAATCATCTCGGCTTCAATTTCCACCAACTCTTCCAGTTGCGCCAGAAACCACGGGTCGATTTTGCAGAGCGCGTGAATTTGCGCCGCCGTCATGCCGTGACGAAACGCCTCGGCGAGATACCAGACGCGCTTCGCCCCGGCCACGCGCAAGCGCGCGGCGAGCACGTCCTCGGCGGATTCGCCGCTCAATGGCAGCGCCGGGTTGTCCAGCCCGTCGGCGCCGATTTCCAACCCGCGCAACGCCTTTTGGAACGACTCCTGAAAGGTGCGCCCAATCGCCATCACCTCGCCCACCGATTTCATCTGCGTGGTCAGCGTGGCGTCCGCCTGCGGGAACTTCTCAAAATCAAAGCGCGGAATTTTGGTGACCACGTAGTCGATGGACGGCTCGAAGGAAGCCGGCGTGGCGCCGCCGGTGATGTCGTTTTTGAGTTCGTCGAGGGTGAAGCCGACCGCGAGTTTGGCGGCGACTTTGGCAATCGGGAATCCGGTCGCCTTGGAAGCCAGCGCCGACGAGCGCGACACCCTGGGGTTCATCTCGACGATGACCATTCTGCCGTTGTCGGGGTTAATCGCAAACTGCACATTCGAGCCGCCGGTATCCACGCCGATTTCGCGCAACACTGCGATGCTGGCGTCGCGCATGATTTGGTATTCCTTGTCGGTCAGGGTCTGCGCCGGCGCCACCGTGATGGAGTCGCCGGTGTGCACGCCCATCGGGTCGAGGTTCTCGATGGCGCAGACGATGATGCAGTTGTCGCGGCTGTCGCGCACCACCTCCATCTCGAATTCCTTCCAGCCGAGGATGCTCTCTTCGATTAGCAGTTTGCCGGTCGGCGACGCGTCCAGCCCGCGCCGGCAAATCTCGTCAAACTCCTCGGCGTTGTAGGCGATGCCGCCGCCGCTGCCGCCGAGGGTGAACGACGGGCGGATGATGGCGGGAAAGCCGAGCGACTCCGAGACCGCGCGGGCTTGCTCCAGCGTGCGCGCAATGTCGCCGCGCACCGTCTCCAAGCCGATGTTGTGCATCGCGCGGCGAAACAACTGGCGGTCTTCGGCTTTGTCGATGGTGTCGCTGTCGGCGCCAATCATTTCAACGCCGAATTTCTGCAGCACGCCGTGGCGGTGGAGGTCGAGGGCGCAGTTCAGACTGGTCTGCCCGCCCATGGTCGGCAGCAGCGCGTCCGGGCGCTCGGTTTCAATGACTTTTTCCAGCGTGCGCCACTCAATCGGCTCAATGTAGGTGGCGTCGGCGAAGTCCGGGTCGGTCATAATCGTCGCCGGATTAGAATTGACCAAAATCACGCGGTAGCCTTCCTCCGCCAGCGCCTTGCACGCCTGCACGCCGGAGTAGTCAAACTCGCAGGCCTGGCCGATGGTGATCGGTCCGGCGCCGATAATCAACACCGATTGGATGTCGGTTCGCTTAGTCATTTGGATGCATCGGATGCATCGGCATGCGCCCGCATCATCTCGATAAAACGGTCAAACAAACCGCTGATGTCGTGCGGACCGGGGCTGGCTTCGGGATGCCCCTGGAAGGAAAACGCGGGCTTGTCGCGCCTCTCCAAGCCTTGAATGCTGCCGTCGAAAAGCGAGCGGTGGGTCACGCGCAGATGCGCCGGAAGCGACGACTCGCGCACGGCAAAACCGTGGTTCTGGCTGGTAATCAACACCCGTCCGGTGTCGAGGTCGCGCACCGGATGATTGGCGCCGTGGTGGCCGAATTTCATTTTTTCGCTGGCCGCCCCGCTAGCGAGCGCCAGCAACTGGTGGCCGAGGCAGATGCCGAATGTCGGGATTTCCCGCTCAAGAATCGCGCTAATCGCCGCAATCGCGTAGTCGCACGGCTCCGGGTCGCCGGGCCCGTTGGACAAAAACACGCCGTGCGGTTGATGGCTCAGTATTTCATCGGCGCCGGCGCGCGCCGGCAACACGTGAATGTCGCAACCGCGCTCGGCGAGCAGCCGCAGAATGTTGTGCTTGACGCCGTAGTCGCACGCCACCACTTTGAATGGTGGCGGTGTTGCCGATGCCGACTCGGGCGCCGGCGCATAACCCCGCCCAAGCCGCCAACCTCCCTCGCGCCAACGGTATGCCCGCTCGGTGCTCACCACCCCCGCCAAGTCCATCCCGCCGAGCCCCGGAAACTCCCTCGCCGCCGCCAGCCCACGCTCCGCATCCGGCGCGGGTCCCGCCACGATACAGCCGCTCTGCGCGCCACGGGTGCGAATGGCGCGCGTCAGTTTGCGCGTGTCGATGCCGCTAATCGCCACCACGCCGTTCTCCTTCAGGTAATGCGGAAGGCTCCACTGCGCACGCCAGTTGCTGTGCACGCGCGGCACATCCTTGACAATCAACCCCGCACAAAACACCCCGCGCGACTCGCAATCTTCGGCATTGGCGCCGGTGTTGCCGATATGCGGATAAGTCAGCGTCACCAACTGCCGCGCATAAGACGGGTCGGTGAGAATCTCCTGATAACCGGTGAGCGCGGTATTAAAAACCACCTCACCACTACTCACCCCCTCAACACCAACCGACCGCCCCCAAAAGACGGTCCCGTCTTCAAGGATAAGCAACGCCGGGTTGGTCAAGGTGTCTCCCTGCTTGGTAATTATCGTGCGCCCAATTCTATATCCAACCCGCCACCGATTCAACCAAAAATCCTAACTCCCTAACAACTCGCCCCCGCCACCGCGCCGGCGGCGTCGTCCATTGAAAACCAACAAACCACCACTTCGTCATTCCCAAGTACTCGTCATTCTCGAGCGTTAGTGTCCGTTGCCGCCGCGCTTTTTCTTTTAAGCGGCGGCTTACCGGACACTTACGACCTCGGGAATCTCCCTAAGACTGGCACGGGCTTTGTTGAAATTCACGGTAGCCTTAGGGAGATTCCCGAAGGCGATGAAAAATATGGTCGCCTATCGGCTCCCTATTTTTCTATCGTTCGAGAATGACGAAGTAGGGGGATCCCTACCCCGACTCCCCCTTCCACCGCAACCGGCAAACGCGTACTTCCCCGCTGCGTCCCTTGACCTCATACTCGCCGACTTCTTCGAAGTATAGCGTCGGGTCCGGTTGGGCTAGTTGGGCGGTGTCGGCGCTGACCAGGATGATGGCGGGGGCGCCGTTGTCGAATTGGGCGCATAGGGATTCGATGCGGCTGCAGGTGTTGACCGTGTCGCCGATGACGGTGTAGTTCATGCGCGAACTGGCGCCGATGTTTCCGACCAGCAGGGTGCCGCTGTGAATCGCGATTTTGATTCGCACCGGCGGGTCGTGCGCGGCGCCGGGTGACGATGCTTGCGCCAGTTCATCGGCGATGGCGAGCGCGGCGCGGCAGGCGCGTTCGGCGTGGTCGGGCTGCGCTTCGGGCGCGCCCCAGAAAGCCATGACCGAGTCGCCGATGTATTTGTCGAGGGTGCCGCCGTGCGCTTCGATGCAGCGCGCGATGATTTCGAAATGCGCGTTGACCAAGTCGCCGACTTCGCCGGGTTGCATGGTTTCCGAGAGCGCGGTGAAGCCGATGATGTCGGTGAACATCACGCTGAGTTCAACTTCGTTCGACGCCACCGAGGAGGCGTCGTCGCGGCTGTGGATGAGTTGGCGCACCAGCCGCTTGGGCACATAGGTCTCGAACCATTTCAAGCCGTCCACCATGCGGTTGAAGGCGCCGGCTTGCTCGTCGAGTTCCTTGATTTTGGAAGGCGCTATGTCGCCGACGTTGGCGAGTTCGAGCATGCCGATTTGCTCGGCGGTGTCCGCCAGTTTGCGGATTGGGCGGGAGATTTTGCGCGCAATCCACAACGCGCAGCCGAACGCCAGCAGCAACACCACCACGCCGGCGACCACCGACGTCACCAGGCGGCGAAATTGTTTCCCCCAGTCCCTCGCCAGCCCGTAGATTCCGATCTGCCACGGCGTGTCGCCGAACTCGGTGTTGACGCGCGACAGCACTAAAAATTCATCGCCGGCGTCATCGTCCACTTCGCGGTATTGAAAAGCCGCGCCCGGCGGCGTGACGAATTCGGCTTGGTAGAACTGCGAGATGATGGGGTCGCCGAGTTCTTCGATGGTCAACAGGCGCGCGAAGCCGTCTTCCCCCAACCGCACCGGCGCATCGGCGAGCGCGGGATGCGCCAGCACGTTATCGCCGTAGAGAATGAAGGCGGTCATGCCGCGCGCGTCGCCGATGCGCTTGACGATGGCGGACAGGTTGTTGATGGTGACGCCGGTCGCCATCACGCCCCAGTGCCTGCCGCGGTAATCGAGCGGCGTGTGCGCGTTGACATAATTCGCCTCCTCATCGCCCTCGGTCGGCGGTCCCCACAAGGGCGCGCCGCTCAGGCGGATGCCTTCGACATACTCGGTCAACGACGGCGTCACTTCCTCCGCGTCGGCGCTCACCGACACCCGCCCGCTTTCCGAGCGCCGGATTTCCATGCGGTTGTATTCTTTGTCCCACAGCACCACGCCGGCGATTTGCGGCGCCGCCGCCAGCGCGCCCTTGAACACGGCAATCAACTCTTTCGGATTGCCCGGATAGATTTGCCCGGCGGCGACCTGGGCGTGAATGTAGCGCGAGATTTCCAGCGCCGGGCTGATGTGATTGCGGATTTCCTCCTCGACCAGCGTCATCGCCAACTCGGCTTGCGCGCGCAACAACTCGCGCGTGCTCTGCCACGCCGACTGCGACGACAACACCAGCACCGAACTCACCGACAGCAGCACCAGCCCGGCGATGGTGACCGACAGCAGCGCGGTGATTCCAATCGAGCGCGCGCGTTTGGGTTTCCGCACGCGTTTCGTTTTCGCGTGGCGCGTGTTTTTCGCGGCGGTTGTCATCGGCGTCGGCGCATCTTTCATACCAACAACGCGCCCAGTTTGCCCGCATCAAAGCGCACCACATCGGCGACCGGCAGTTGCACTTCGCGCTCGAGTTCATCGATGGCGGCGCGCGCATCGGCGTCGCTCAGCAGCGAAGTGTTGAGGGCGACGCCGACGGTGACCGCTTCGGTCAGCGAGCCGCACGCGCGCGCGACCTCCTCGTTCAGCCGAATAAAATCCGCCAGCGGCGGGATTTTCACCGACTCCGGCGTTCGCAGCCGCGTCATTTGCGCGCGGTGGCACATAATCAAATGCGTGGCGCAACTGCCGCGCATCAAGGAAAGCGTCGCGCTGCTGCCCGGATGCAACAGCGAGCCCTGCCCCTCGATTAAGACGATGTCGTGCGCCGCGGCTTCCAGCACCATGTGCTCGACCGCACCGCAGGCGTGATCCAACTTGAAGCCGTCCAGCGGAATGCCGCGACCGGTGATGGTGATGCCGATTTGCCCGGTGGCGAGGAACACCGCGTCGTGTTCGTGCGCGCGCAGCCAGCGGTGCACCACGAGACCCGCGGTCATTTTGCCGATTGCCATGTCGGTGCCGACCAGCAGCACGCGCTTGTTGTCGAGCGTGGCGGCGCGCGCGCTCGCAATCGTCGGCGTGAGCGCGGGTTGGCGCACATCCCAAATCCACTGCCCCGGCTTGAGCAGATGCCCATAGCGCTCGTTCAGCCGGTCGTGCAGTCCGTTGACGATGCTGAGCCCGAGTCGCAAACACTCGCTCAGCGCCTCGTCCCACTCCGGCGGCGCCCTGCCACCGGACGGCGCGGTGCCGAGCACCAACACTTGCGCGCCCAAGTCCGCCGCCTCCGCGATGCCCGCCACCACCGGATAGTCAAACGGCAACTCGCACACCTGATTGACGCGCTTGCCCGCGTGCGTGGAATCGACCACGCAACACACCGGATTGTGCCCGTAGCGCATCACCCCGAAACCCATCTTGCCGTAGTCGCTGTCGAGATTGCCCTCCATATAAATGGCTATTGTCTGATTTTTATTCAGCATGGTTGGACTCGCCATCGATAATTTCCGCGCCGTGACCGGGGCGGTCAACGGGTGTTACAACGCCGTCAACCAACCGCGCGCCGGTGCATGGGTCGGGGTTGAGGTTCAACTGCGAGTCGAGGTCGATATAATCGAGCGCACCGCTGAGCGCGGCGGCGGCGGAAATCGACATCGACGACTCGCTCATGCAACCGACCATGGTCTTGAGATTGAACGCGCGCGCGACCGCGATGATGCGCAACGCTTCGGTGATGCCGCCGCATTTCATCAGTTTGAGGTTGACCCCATCGACCGCCGCCGCCCAGCCGGGCAGGTCGGCGGCAACGCGGCAGGATTCATCGACAAAAATCGGCAGCGCCCGGTTTTTATACAGCGCCGGCAGGTCGGCTTCGCGCCCTTCTTCGAGCGGTTGTTCGACATACTCCACGCCGCGCTGCGCCAGCCACTTCATCATCGCCCGCGCCTGCGGCACATCCCAGCCGCCGTTGGCGTCCACGCGAACGCTGAGCGGGCGCGGGTGGCGGCGGGCGCTTTCATGCACCTGCGCGAACATCGCCTGGTCGGCCTCGATGCCCTCCTTCGAGCCGAGTTTCACCTTCAACGCCCTGAGCCCGCCGTCCAGCAGCAACGGGATGCGCTCGCGCGCCTCGTCGGGCGCACAGATGCCGAGCGTGACCGAAGTCGGCGCGCGCGGCTTGCCCATCCCCAGCAGTTGATACAGCGGCATCCGCGCCTTGCGCGCGCACCAATCCCACAGCGCAATATCCAGCGCCGCCAGGGCGCACGGCGGCAGGTTGCGCGAGCGTGCGCGGTCGTGGATTTGCGTAATCCCCAGCCCGTCCAGCCGCGCCGATTCATCGTTGCAAAACGCGCTCAGCGCCGCCTCGCCCGCTTGCGCGGTGGACGCGCCCTGACGCGCGCCGGGCGCCATTTCCCCCCAGCCGGTCAGCGACTCGCGGGTGACCGAGACAAACAGGTTGTCCGAATCGCCGCTCACCCCGCGGCTGATGGCAAGCGGAATGCGTTTGCGCAGGTGAATCGTGCGAAAGGCGATGTCCATCGGTGGCAATGCGGTTAGGGTTGCGGTTGCGGTCAGCCGGCTGACTGCGCTTGCACGGCGGTCACCGCCACCAGCCGGACGATGTCCTCAACCGCGCAGCCGCGCGACAGGTCGTTGACGGGTCGGCGCAGCCCTTGCAGAATCGGTCCCACCGCGTCCGCCGCGCCGATGCGCTCGGCGATTTTATAGCCGATATTGGCAGACTGCAGATCCGGAAAGATGAAGATGTTGGCGGGCGCATCGACCGCCATCGCAGGCGCCTTGCGCCGCAGAATGTCGGGAATGACGGCGGCGTCGAACTGCACCTCCGGCATCAACTCAATATCCGGGCGCCGCCGCGCAACGATTTCCCCCGCCTCTCTGACCTTGGTGACCTGCGGATGGCTGGCGCTGCCGGCGGTGGAAAACGACAGCAACGCAACCCGCGGTTTAAGGTTGAGCAACGCCGCCGCGCTGTCGCTCGAGTCGATCGCAATCTGCGCCAGTTGCGCGGCATCCGGGTCGATCACCATCGCGCAGTCGGCAAAAATCGCGGGACCGCGAAGCGCCTGATGCGGTAGGTCGTGTTGCATGATGAAGAAACTGGACACCAAGCCGCCGCCGGCGCTCGCGTGTTGTGCGGTGCCGACAATTTGCAGCGCGGCGCGCACCACATCGGAAGTGGTATTGGCGGCGCCCGCCACGCAACCGTCGGCTTCGCCGCTTGCCACCAGACAAACCGCCAGCGTCAGCGGGTCACGAATCTGTTCCAGCGCTTGCTCGCGCGTCATCCCCTTGTGGCGGCGCGCGCGCAACAAAATGTCGGCGTGTTTGTCGGCGCGCGCGTTGTGCCGCGGGTCAAGAATACCAAACGCATCAAGATGCTCCCGCCCAACCCCCTCGGCTTTCGCCAACGCCGCAATCTCCCCCGAATCCCCCACAAGCAAAACCTCCGCCAACCCCCGCTCCACCACCCGCCCCGCCGCACCCACCACCCGCGCATCAACACTTTCAGGCAACACGATTTTCATCCGACACCGCCCCGCCTGCTTGGCGATCTCTTCAAGTGTATTCATTTGTGGATTATAGCGGTTGAGTAGGGGTTAATCCCAACCACTCGTCATTCTCGAATGATAGAAAAATAAGGAGCGCCAGCGACTATATTTTTCATCACCTTCGGGAATCTCCCTAAGGCTACCGTGAATTCCAACAAAGCCCGTGCCAGTCTTAGGGAGATTCCCGAGGACGTAAGTGTCCGGTAAGCCGCCGCTTAAAAGAAAAAGCGCGGCGGCAACGGACACTAACGCTCGAGAATGACGGAGTAGGGGACACTACCGCTCGAGAATGACGGCGTAGGTTCACCCAACGCGACGCGAATTATGTTTTGTTACTCAGCGACGCGATGATTTTCGGCAGTTGTAGGCGCAGGATTTTTCCTGAGGGGCCTTTGGGTAGTTCGGTTAGGAAATAGATGGCTTTGGGGGCTTTGGTTTTGCCGACTGTGGTTTGGCAGAATTGTTTTAACGCTTGCTCGGTGCAAGTGAACCCTTCGCGCAGCGCGACGCAGGCGACTACCTCCTGGCCGTAGTCGGGGTGGTCGATGCCGACGGCGGCGGCTTCCAGGATGGCTTCGTGTTGATATAACGCATCGTCGATTTCTCGCGGGGCGATGTTTTCGCCGCCGCGGATGATTAATTCTTTTGAGCGACCGGTGATGAACAAGTAACCGTCTTCGTCGAGATAGCCTAAGTCGCCGGTGCGAAACCAGCCATCCACGAACGCCGCGCGGGTTGCTTTGTCGTCTTTGTAATAGCGCTCCAGCAGGTTGTCGCCGCGGATGAGAATTTCCCCGGTGGTGTGGGCGGGGAGTTCGCCGCCGCCATCGTCGCCACCACCATCGTCACCATCACCACCACCCCACCCCCCCATAATTTTGATTTCATTGCCGTAAGCCATACCCACCGAGCCCGGTTTGCGCTCTGCCGGCGGCATTGGGTTGGTTGCCACGGTGCCGGCGGTTTCGGTCAAGCCCAAGGTTTCTATCATCGGCAGATGAAACACTTGCTCCCACTGTTGCAACACAACCGCGGGCAACGGCGCCGACGCCGAGCGACCGAAGCGGAAGTTTTTTAATCCGGGGTCGTTGCCGAATTGGAACGGCTCTTGCGCGGCGCGGTCCAGCAGGTAGTTGATGATGGTGGGCACGACGCTGCACCAGGTGCATTGATAGTCCGCCGCCAGCCGCCAGAAGGCGCCGGCGCTGAAGCGGCTTGGCATGACCACGCTGCCGCCGCTGAACAGGGGCGCGCAGACCGTCACCATCGCGCCGTTGATGTGATACACCGGCAGCACGCACAGCGCGCGGTCTTGCGCCGTCAGCCCGTGACCGCGCGCCACGTTGCGCCCGCCGCTGACGATTGCGCCGTGGCACAGCAGCGCGCCTTTGGGCAAGCCGGTTGAGCCGGAGGTATACAGTAGCAGGGCGGGGTCGGATTCTGCGGGGGGCGGCGTTGTCTTCTCGGCGGCGGAGTCGGGCAATGCGGACGATGGCCACTGCGGACCCCGCTCCTCAGATGTCACCACAACGCGAATATCGCGCCCGCGCGCGATGCCCGCCAGCAACTCATCCAGTTTGTCGCGGTGGCGCGGCGAGACGAATACCATTTCGGCATCGGAATGGTCGAGCACGTGCCGCAACTGCGTCGGTCCGGCGACCGCGTTGAGCGGCACCGCCACGCGGTTGGACGCCATGATGCCGAGAAACAAGCGCACAATCCACGCGCCGTTGTCCAGTAAAAAAGCGATTTTTGCGCGCGGTGAAATGCCGAGTTGGTCTAAGCGCGCGCCGAGTTCGTCGGCGCTACTTTTAAGTTGCCCGAAGGTCAGTTGCTCATCGTCATCCGGGCAAATCAAAAACGCATCGCCGCCGCGCTCAAGCGCATGCGCGTCGAGCAGCGCGCGCACGGTGGCGCATGCACGCTCGCGGCAATCACGCGTCGCCATACTTGGCAAGATGCGCGCCGAACAAATCGGCTTCGCTCGGCTTGTCTTCCGCCGTGGTCGTCACCAGATGCGTGATGTTGATGAAGTGGCGGTAGTTCAAGTTTTCCGAAATGCTGTTGCCGCCCCAGGTGCCGCAGCCCATGCTCAAGGTGAAGTTCAGCGCGTTGTTAAAATTGCCGCCGTTGCCGAAGGTATGCGCCTGATTGACCAGCACCCTGACCACGTCGATGGTCTCCGCCAGGCGCGCGGGATGCGCCGGGTTTTGCGTGTGAATGCCGCATGAATGCCCGCGCCCGCGCACCCGCAACAAGTCGGCAACCAACGCCGCCGCGTGGTCGAAATCCGCCGCCCGATAGACGGTTACCGCCAGCGAAAGTTTTTCATCGGCGAATGGCGAGGCGGGGTCAAACTTGTGTTCTTCAATCATAAAGAAGCGGGCGTCGCTTGCGCCATTAGCCAACCCGGCGCCGGCGGCAAACACATCGGCGTCTTTCGCAATCAACTCACGGTTGAGTTTTCCGTCCACCCACAAGGTGGCTTTGACCTTGTCCTTCTCATCGGCGCTCAGCAAATAACCCCCGGCGCGCGCCAGCGCCGCGAGCGCCGCGTCATACACCTCATCGAGAATAATCAGCGCGTTTTCGGACGAGCAAGACGTGCCGTTGTCGAACGTTTTGGAAGCGGCAATTTTCGCCGCCGCATCATCCAAGTCCGCGCTGCTGTCGATAATCACCGGCACATTGCCCGCGCCCACGCCGATGCACGGCGTGCCGCTTTCGTAAGCCGCGCGCACATTGTTCTGCGAGCCCGTCGCCACCACCAAATCGGCGCGCCGCATCAACTCCCCCGCCATCGCGCGCGTTACCGGCTGCGGCAGAATCTGCACCAAATCCGGCGGCGCCGAGACGCGCTGCAACGCATCGCGCATCACCTCAACCGCCGCGTTGGTGCTGCGCCAACCCGCCGGCGAAGGCGCGATGATAATCGCATTCGCGCCCTTGAGCGCCATCATCGTCTTGTTGACCGGCGTGGCAACCGGGTTGGTCGAAGGCGTAATCGCCGCCACCACCCCGACCGGCTTGCCATACTTCACCATCCCGCGCGCCGCATCCGATTCAATCACGCCAACGGTCTTCACCCGCATCAAATCACGCAACGCGCCAAAGGTCTTGCGCCGGTTCTTCACCACCTTGTCGGCGACATTCCCAATCCCGGTATCACGCACCGCCTGCTCCGCCAGCGACTGCGCATGCGCCGGCTGATACAACGCCCAAGCCACCGCCGTAACCAACTCATCCACCCGCCCCTGCGCCTCCCCCGCCACCTCCGCCATCGCTTCTCGCGCCTGTGCAACCAACCTGTCCACGGTCTTGCGGGTTTCGTCGGTTGTAGCGTTGGGGGTTGTCATGTGGTTGCTGATGGTGTGTGTGGGGGGGTGAGTTTACCTGTAAGGGGTTGGGGGATTCAATGTGTTGGTTTGGGCTACTTCGTCATCCCACCACCCCGTCATTTCGAGCGTTAGCGCCCGTTGCCGCGTAGCGGCTTACGGGCGCTTACGACCTCGGGAAAAATCCGCCGGGAGCGGATTTTCGCGTAGCCCGCAGGGCGCGTATCAGGGACGATACGCGCAATCTCCCTAAGTCTACCGTGAATTCCAACAAAGCCCGTGCCGTCATTCCCGCGGAGCCTGCCCTCGCAGTGTGTTAGCGGGGGAAGCGGGAAACCAGCCGCCCATGGATGGCAAACCATCGTCACCTCCCAACGCCCACTATGCCACCGACAAAAAGACGGATAAAATTCGCTGAGCCGTGCGGGTTTATTTATACGGGTCCGCCGCGTCTCGCAAGCCGTCGCCGAAGAAGTTGAAGGCGAGGATGATGATGATGACGGGGGCGACCGGCAGGATGAGCCAGGGGTAGAGGGCGACCACGTTCATGTTTTGGGCTTCGTTGAGCAGGACGCCCCAACTGGTGATGGGCGGGCGGAGGCCGAGGCCGAGGAAGGAGAGGGCGGTTTCGCCGAGTATCATGCCGGGGATGGAGAGCGTGGCGGAGGCGATGATGTGGCTGGCGAAGCCGGGGAGCAGGTGGCGGGAGATGATGCGACCGGGTTTGGCGCCGAGCAGGCGCGCGGCGGCGCAGTAGTCTTCTTCGCGCAACGCCAGCAGTTTGGAGCGCACCGCGCGCGCCAGCCCGGTCCAGTCGAGCAGCGCGAGGATGAGCGTGATGCCGAAGAACACCAGGATGGGGCTCCACGTGACCGGCAAGATTGCCGACAGCGCCATCCACAACGGCAACTCCGGGAAGGAGCGGAGTATCTCGATGATGCGCTGCACGCCGGCGTCCACCCAGCCGCCGTAATACCCCGCCAAGCCGCCGAGCAGCAAGCCGAGGAACAGGCTGGCGCCGATGCCGACGAGTCCAATCAGCAATGAAATCCGCGCGCCGTATACCACGCGCGAGAACATGTCGCGTCCCAGGCGGTCGGTGCCGAACAAGAAGACCGTGCCGTCGGCGGCGGGGCAGAACAGGTGGAAGTCCATGTCCAGCCGCCCCCAGAATTTGTATTCGTCGCCGCGGCAGAAGAAGCGCAGTTTGTGCACCTTGTCCGGGTTGGCGGTGTATTCGCGCTTGAGGTTGTCCATGTTGAGTTGGTAATCGTAGCCATACACGAAAGGTCCGACCCATTCGCCGCGGTGGAACAGGTGCACGCCCTGCGGCGGGGCGTAGATGTGGTGGGTGTCGCGCGAGTGCAGGTTGTAGGGCGAGATGAATTCGGAGATGAGCGTGGAGGCATACAACACCAGCAGGATGAAGCCGCACACCACCGCCACCTTGTGGCGTTTGAGTTTCCACCACATCAACTGGCGGCGCGAAGCGAAGAAATACTTCTCCTGCTCGGCGGTCAACTTCTCCACCGAGTAGGGGTCAAAATCGGCGCCCGAGACGTAATGCTCCGGCGCTGAGTTGGCGGCGGCGGCGGACTCGTGGTCGGTCATCGCACCGCCCTCCCTTGCAGGCGGATGCGCGGGTCGAGCCACGCCAGCAACAGGTCGGAGATGAGCAAGCCAATCACGGTGAGCATGGCGAGGAAGATGAGAAAAGTGCCCGCCAGATACATGTCTTGGCTTTGCAATGCGCTCAGCAACATCGGTCCGGTGGTCGGCAACGACAGCACGATGGCGACGATTTCCGCGCCGGAGATGACGCTCGGCAACAGGCTGCCAATGTCGGCGATGAAGAAATTGAGCGCCACGCGCAGCGGGTATTTGGTCAGCAGTTTGAAGGGCGGCAAGCCTTTGGCTTTGCCGGTGAGCACGTATTGTTTTTCCAGTTCGTCGAGCAGGTTGGCGCGCAGGCGGCGAATCATGCCGGCGGTGCCGGCGGTGCCGATGACGATGACCGGAATCCACAGATGCTCAAGCACCGATTTCAACTTGCCCCAACTCCACGGTTGGTTGAGGTATTGCGGGTCCATCAGCCCGCCGATGGAAGTGCCGAACCAAATGTTGGCGAGGTAGAGCATCACCAGCGCCAGCAGGAAATTGGGCGTCGCCAGGCCGATGAAGCCGAGCAGCGTCAAGCCGTAATCGCCCCAACTGTATTGGTGCGTGGCGGAATAAATGCCGATGGGAAAGGCGAGCGCCCAGGTGAACAGAATCGTAACGATGGAGACCAGAATCGTCAGCCAGATGCGGTCGCCAACCACTTCGCGCACCGGCAAGTCGTGCTCAAACGAATACCCCCAGTCGCCCCGAAAAAAACCGCCGACCCAGCGCGTGTATTGAACGAGAAACGGCTGGTCAAGCCCATACTGCCGCCGCAAAAATTCAATCTTCTGCGGGTCAACCGACTCGCCCTGACTCTCCAATTCGGCGATATGCGTCTCAAGATAATCACCCGGCGGCAGCTGGATGATGACGAAGATGATGAAACTAATCACCAACAACGTCGGGAGCATTACGGCTATTCGTTTGAAGACGTAGTGGAACATGGGTGACCGTTATCTTCGAACGATAGAAAAACAGGAAACCACATCGTGGCACTCATGCTTTTCATCGATTAGGGAATCCATGTTCATTCTGGTTTGTAATTGCATGCTTCGAACACTTTGCCTATTGCTTCTTTCGCGCTGTCAAGGGGAAATTCGCGGGTCAGTTGAGTTCCTTTGTAATTTGATATTCTTAATTTTAGTTGTTTGATTTTCCACTTTTCCGATGGGTTGGAATCATAACCGGAAAAATACATCATCTTAAGAATGGTATCGGCTATACTATCGGCGACAATAAACGTAGTCCCTTCCGTATCAAAATTTCCGAATATAGGGAAAGCCGGTAAATCATAAGAGTCAGGGTCCTCGTCGGCGATTCGAAACTGAGCCCCCATTACCCCTTGTTTGTTGGTGATAAATTCTCCAAAGTAAAAATACGCGCTAAGACTCTCTCCTTTGCAGCTCGCGGCGGCGAAACTTCTTTGCCCTAATGAAGATCTCGAGCCGTAGTTCCAGGCTGCATGTATTTTCTCGTCAGTGAAGTCATCTGTGCTGAGTTCGTATCGCCATTCTGCTTGTGCTACCGAAGCATTGCAGAGCACGACAACCACCAGTACCCAACTTGCGATTAACTTTTTCATTAGATTATCGAATTAAAGTCAAAAAAGAGCAAAACCACCGCCCTACTCAAACCAAAAAGTATCCGGCTTATGAACCCCGAAATATGAAGTCGGCAATTTACTGCGCGGAAGTTAACGACGAAGCCGGGCGGACATCGGAGAGCAGTTTTTTCTTTTCGCGGTGCAGTGCGCGGAAATCGCACTCCGACTGAATGCCGTGCCAGAATTCGTCCGACTGCCCGAAGAATGCGCCGAAGCGAATGGACATGGCGGGCGTAATCGCGCGCGTGCCGTTCACGATTTCATTCAGCGTCCGTGGCGCAACGCGAATGGAGCGCGCCATCGCGCTTTGGGAAATTCCCATCGGTTGCAGATAGTCGCAGAGCAGAATTTCGCCCGTGGTTATTTTCTTTTTCAGCATAGTGATAATTTACGCCGGTAGTAAGTGCGAGGTCAACAGACCAGCCGGATTTCCAGTTCGGAGAAATCGCCGGCGTCTTTCGCGGGTCACCGATTATAGCATTGCATTTTCAGGCGCCGGAAAATGCGCGCCGGGGGTTGCGCTCACCATGCCGGTCGCGTATATTAGCATTTTCCACGATACGATAAAGGCAAGGACATGAGCTCCACAGCGATGTATAAGGCATTGATTGAGGCAAAGGTCTCCGAGGAAACCGCCGAGCGCGCGGTCGATGGACTGCACTTTACCGGCGAAGTGGCAACCAGCGCCGACCTGACGGCGTTGGGGGCGGGCATAAGAGCCGAAATGGCGGCGTTGGAAACGCGCCTGACTTGGCGGCTGGTCCTCGCTTCCGGGGTAGTGATAGGCGCGATGGGGCTGATGTTGCAGACGATAGTTCCGTAGGGAGACATGCGCCTCGGCCGTTTGCTATTCGCGATTTAATCGCTCTTCTACCTCATGCCCGCAAACCGGGCAACCCCAGGCGCCGCTTTCAGACATATCTCCCGTATTGTTATGCCCGCAACGGTGGCAACTTTCATATTCTTCGTGCCGGTAACCGCAAGTGGAGCAAACCAAAACATCTTCTTTGGTTCGCACGACCGACTCATTCGTATCGCATTCACAACAATGCCCTCGTTCGTAAGAATCATCGCTCTGTTTATGACATAGCCTATACAGCCACCCATGGCGGCTGATAAAAAATATAAAATAAAATTCGTTTTTTTGCTCTGTTCAAGCAGTGGTTGCTTTCCCACCCCATATCATCACTCAAACCAAAAAGTATCCGGCTTATGAACCCCGAAATACGAAGTTGGCAGCCAGCCCCAAGTCGCGGTTTCGGGGACGTTTTTTAGGCGGTTGTTGACTACGATGGGTTGGGGGACGCCGCATACGAGGCCGATGCTGAAGACTTGTTGGCTATGGATGTCGAGCATTTGGCGCCAGATGGTTTCGCGCTCGGCGGTGGTGGTGGCGCGGCTCCAGTGGTGGTACAGGTCGAGCAGTTTGGCCGCTTCGGGGATGTCGGGGGCTTCGCCGACTTTGCCGGACGATTCATGGTACTGCCCCCACTTGGGCCACTGCAATTGCGTCTGGCTGGTCGGGGCGAATTCTTCCGGGCTCATGTCGGCGGTCGGCATGCCGTTGTCGATGCCGTTGAACATCGCCATCATCGCCTCGCCGGCGAATACCCGCTCGCGGAACACTTCGCGTTGCGACGGTTTGGTATGCAGTTTGACGCCGAGTTTCAACCAACTCTCGCCAATCAGTTCGAGTATGTCGGTTTCCTCGGTGCTTTCGCCGGCGGTGTGCAGCACGATTTCCAGAGGCTCGCCGTCGTCCATCAGCCGCAGGCCGCGGTCGTCGCGCGCGTCCAGCCCGAGTTCATCCAGCAGCCGGTTGGCGTGCGCCGGGTCGTGCTGGCTCCACGCGCTCTGGTATTCGGGTTTGAACAGCGCGCAGGCGGGCAGCACGGTGTTGTTTGATTCGGCGGCGAGCCCCGAATAAATCACCTGGTTGATTTCAAAGCGGTCGATGCCGATGGACAGCGCGCGGCGGAAGCGTTTGTCGCGCACCAGCCGCCGCCACGCCGGATTGTTGCTGTTGAGGTTGGGATACAACGCCAGTTGCGAGCCGCCGCCGGCGCGCCACAAGCGCACCGAGAAGTCGTTGCGCGCCTCGCCTTGTTTGAGGAAGGTGTAGTTTTCGAGCCGAATGTAACGCCCCTGCAAGTCCGACTCCCCGGCGGCGGTCTTGGCGGCGACCAAACTGGAACTGGCGATATGCACGCTGACTTCGTCGATATACGGCAACTGCCGCCCGCGCGCATCCACGCGGTGGTAATACGGATTGCGCACAAACACAAACCGCTCGGCGGGCGGGCGCGTGGAATTGACCCAGGGCTGCAGCACCGGCAACGCCGGGTTGTCGTTTTTATAGGGGTGATTGCGGCGGTGGTGCAAGCCCGCCCAGTTGCGCGCGCCCGCCGCCTCAACCTTCGCTTGGAGTTCCGCCGCCGGCGTGTAGTCGGCGTGAAACTGCTTGAGGTAATGCCCCGGCGCATACAGAAACAACGGGCGCGGCGCCGCCAGCGCCGGCAGAAAATAGGGGTTGGCTTTGGACCAACGATAACGCACCGTGGTCGCGTCGATGAACTCCACGGTCGGCGCCTCGCCCTCAACCAGCAACTGCGTGGGCAAGCCAAACGGATACAGGTCTTCGTTGTTGATAATGTCCCGCCAGTAATACCGAAACGCTTCCGTCGTGAACGGCTCGCCGTCCGACCAGCGATGCCCGCGGCGTAGGTGAAGCGTGAACTCGCGCTGCTGCGCGACTTCAATGCGCTCCAGCAAATCCGCCGTCAGGTTGAGGTCGCGGTCGTAGCCCACCAGCCGCGCGTAGCCATAGACCATCATCATGCGAATGTCCTTGCTCTTGCCCATCAGCATCCGCATCGTGCCGCCGTATTGCCCGCTGCGCTTTGCGTCATCACCGCCACCGAATTCCACCACCGCCGGCTGCCGCGGCAACCGCTGCGCGACCGCCGGCAGTGCGCCGGAGGCGACTTGTTCGGCGAGGTAGGGCGGCTCGATATAGTCGGCTTCGCCCGCCAACGGCGCAAGGATTGTCAACAGCGCCGGCAACATAAAACGCAAACGAAAGGGTCGCATATTCATTGCCCGACCGGGTTGTGCGCCGCCCGCACCCAATGCCCGGCGCCGATCTCAAAGAGTTGCGCGGCTTGCCCCGGTTGTTCGCCATACCCATACGGGGGGGGCCAGTTTTGTGCGACGCCGCCGGCGGGGTCGGCGATTTGGTCGAAGTCGAGCGGCTTGTTGAGGTCGGCGACCGGCACCGCTTGTAGCAATGTTTGGGTGTAGGGATGCGTCGGTTGGCGGAACAGCGATTCGCGCGGCGCCAGTTCGACGAATTCGCCGCGATACATCACCGCGATGCGGTCGGCGATGTAATCCACCACCGCGAGGTTGTGGGAGATGAACAGATAACTCAAACCCAACTCGCTTTGCAGGTCTTTCATCAGGTTGAGCACCTGCGCTTGAATGGACACGTCCAGCGCGGACACCGGCTCGTCGCAAATCAGCAAGTCGGGTTGCAACGCCAGCGCGCGCGCGATGCCGATTCGCTGGCGTTGTCCGCCGGAAAAACTGTGCGGATAGCGCCGCAGGTGGCGCGGGTCGAGCCCGACCAGCCGCATCAATTCGCTGCTCATTTCGATTTGATAATCCAGCCCGCCGAGGCGGTGTATTTCCATCGGCTCGCGGATGATGTCGAACAGCGTCATGCTCGGGTTGAGCGAGCCGACCGGGTCTTGAAAAATATATTGAACCTTGCAGCGGTAGTCGAACAGTTGCGCGTCGTTCATCGATTCGACCCTTTCCGCGTCCGCCTCCGTCGCGCGCGCGTCGATATATTCAATGCTGCCGCTGTCCGGCAAAATCGCGCGCGCAATCAGTTTGCCGAGCGTCGATTTGCCGCTGCCGCTTTCGCCGACCAGCCCGAGGCATTCGCCGCGGCGCAAGTCAAAACTGACGCGGTCAACCGCGCGAATTTCGAAAGGCTGAGACGACAACGACCACGCATTGCTGCGCGCGCCAAAACTCTTGGCGAGGTCGCGCACTCTGAGTATGTCGGGCGCGCCGCCGGCATCGGCATTCGCGTTGGGCTCGCCTTGCCGCGCGCGCGCTTTCTTGCCGTCGAGGAAGGCGCCGATTTCGGTTTTAATCTCGCGCAACGGCGTCAAACGCTCGCCCGGTGCGAGGTCAAAATTCGGCACCGCCTTGAGCAGCGCGCGGGTGTATTTATGTTGCGCCGAAGAAAACAGGCGCTCCGCCGAGCCGCGCTCCATCACCTCGCCGTGATACAGCACCACCACTTCGCGCGCGACATTGGCGACCACGCCGAGGTCGTGCGTAATCATCAGCACCGCCATGTTGAGTTGCGCTTGCAGGTTGCGCATCAGTTTCAGAATCTGCGCCTGAATGGTCACATCCAACGCCGTGGTCGGCTCGTCGGCAATCAGCAGGGCGGGGCGGCAGATGAGCGCCATCGCAATCATCGCGCGCTGGCGCATGCCGCCGGACAATTCAAACGGGTACAGTTTCAACGCCCGTTGCGGATGCGCGAAGCCGACGATTTCGAGCATCTCGCGGGTGATTTCCATGCCCTCGGCGCGCCCCACTTCGCGGTGCAAAAACAGCGCTTCGCTGATTTGGTCGCCGATGGTGTGCAGCGCCGACAGCGACACCATCGGCTCCTGGAAAATCAGCGAGATGCTGCCGCCGCGCAAATCCCGCATCGCGCGCCCGTTGCGGTTGAGCGCGACCGTGTCCACCGAGTCGACGCCTTTTTGCGGGTTGTTGAGTATGATTTGCCCGGCGGTGATGGCGGCGTTTTCCGGCAGCAAACCCATGATGGCGCGCGCGATGACCGATTTGCCCGAGCCCGATTCGCCCACCAGCGCAAGCGTGGCGCCCGGCGCAATGTCAAACGACACGCCGCGCACCGCATCCAGCGTGGTGCCGTGAATCGCAAAGCGAACCCACAGGTCGCGTATGGAGAGCAGGGGCTGGGTCATCGTGGGCAAGGGCGTGTCATGGTGGTGCAACCGCTCGGGCGGCGGCGCTATTGTATGCCAATTTGCCCCGGCGCAACCGCCGATGCCCGCCGGGATGCTAAACCAACGCGCGGTCGGTCAGCGCCACCGCGTTGAAGCGGGTCGCAAAGGGCGCGCTCAGAATGTCCGCCGGTTGGATGGGCTTCAAGCGTTTGTCGTAGCAAAAGGCGTAGCGCTCCGCCAGTTCCACGACCGCCGCGAGTTGCTCGCGCCGGGCGGATTCGGGGAGTAGCGGCGCGTGCAGCGAGAGGTGGATGCACGGCTTGAAGCGCGGCAGCAAGTCGATAATCGCCGGCACGAGGTCAAACTCCGCGCCCTCAATGTCCATTTTCAGCAGGTCGATTTTCTCGATGCCCCATCCGGCGATGAAGGACGAAAGCGTCATCCCCGGCACGGCATAGTTGAGCGCGCCGTTGTCCGCCGCCGCCTGATGCTCCGTTTGAACGCGCGTTTCGCTGTTGCCGAAGCCGTCGGCGTTGGCGATTTGTACGCAGCCGTTGACGCGACTGAGCGCGCCGTGGAATGGCAACACGTTGGTCACATCGTTCAGCCGCAGATTCGCCAGCAAGCGCTCGTAGGCGACCGGGTCGGGCTCGATGCAATACACCGTGCGGCAGCGCGCCGCCGAAAACAGCACCGTGGGCCCAATCCACGCGCCGACATCCAGACACACCGAGTCGGCGCGCAGGCAGTGTTCGAGAAAGGCGAAGGTGTGCCGCTCCCACTCACCGGCGGCGGCCTTGCGCCAAAACTTCCGGTCTTCGGGCACCAACCGGTACGGCTTGCCGTGCAGTTTCGCGGGGAAACCGCCGGCGGCGCGGTAGAAGGTCAGCGCGAGGCGGCGACTGAGTTTCATCCGCGCATTGTACCCGACGGCGCCGCCACCGCTTGGGTTAAAATGCGAGCCCGCCCCATCCATCAAACCACCATCCGCCGCCGGCATTCATGCCCCAATCCGTTGCCATTATTCTGAAGGGATATCCGAGACTGTCGGAGACTTTCATCGCCCAGGAGATTCACGCATTGGAGCAAGCCGGCGTGGCGGTCACGCTTTTTTCGTTGCGGCTGCCGACCGACTTTGAGACGCATCCGGTTCATCGGGCGATTCGCGCGCGCGTGGTGTATCTACCGGAATACCTGTACCGCCAGCCCATCCGCGTGCTGCGCGCGTGGTGGAAAGCGCGCCGCCAAGCGCGCGCCGCCTACCGACAAGCGCGGCGCGTCTGGTGGCGCGACCTGCGGCGCGACCCGAGCGCCAACCGAGTCCGCCGCTTCGGTCAGGCGCTGGTGCTGGCGGCGGAGTTGCCGGCGGACATCCAGTTGTTATACGCCCACTTCCTGCACACGCCGGCGTCGGTCGCCCGCTACGCCGCCGTGTTGCGGCACATTCCGTGGAGTTGCTCGGCCCACGCCAAGGATATTTGGACCCTGGCGGCGTGGGAAAAAAGGGAGAAACTCGGCGACTGCCGCTGGCTGACCACCTGCACGCGCGCCAATCTGGAACACCTGCGCGCGCTCGCCGACGAGCCGGGCAAAGTCGCCTTGAACTATCACGGCCTCGACCTGACCCGCTTCCCCGCCGACCCACCGCCCGACTCGCGACGAGACGGCGCCGACCCCGCGCAACCGGTGCGCATCCTCAGCGTGGGCCGCGCGGTCGCCAAGAAGGGATACGGCGAGTTGTTGGAAGCGCTGGCGGCATTGCCGCCGACCTTGCACTGGGAGTTGACGCACATCGGCGGCGGTCCGTTGCTGGCGGCATGCAAACGGAAAGCCAAAGCGCTCGGCATCGCCGGGCAAACCACCTGGCTCGGCCCGCAGTCACAACAAACGGTCATCGACTTCTACCGCCGCGCGGATTTTTTCGCGCTCAACTGCCGCATCGCCGCCGACGGCGACCGAGACGGCCTGCCCAATGTGCTGGTGGAAGCGCAGAGTCAAGCGTTGGCGGTGCTGTCCACCAACCTCTCCGGCGTCCCGGAACTCATCGAAGACGGCGTCAACGGCGTGCTGGTAGAACCCAACAACCCACCCGCCCTCACCAACGCCCTGCAACGCCTCATCCACGACCCCGCCTTGCGGCGGCAGTTGGGAAACGCGGGACGGGATGTGGTGCAGAGCCGCTTCGACCGCGATAGTAATTTTGTGGAGCTTTATCGTTTGGTTGTTGGTTGAGATACCCGTCACCCAAACAACCCAACAGAAGGACAAATATCATTAATCAAACACACATCACAACGCGGCTTGCGCGCCGTGCAGGTGTGCCGACCGTGCAGGATGAGCCAGTGGTGGGCGTGTTGTTTGAACTCGTTGGGGACCCTTTTCTGCAGGCCGCGCTCGACCGCCGACACATCTTTGCCCGGCGCGATTCGGGTGCGGTTGGAGACTCGAAAGACATGCGTGTCCACGGCGATTAGCGGGTGACCGAAGGCGGTGTTGAGGATGACATTGGCGGTTTTTCGACCGACCCCCGGCAACGCCACAAGTTGTTCGCGGGTGTTCGGCACTTCGCCGTCGTGGCGCTCGAGCAGCAGTTGGCAGGTCGCCATGATGTTGGCCGCTTTGGTGTTGTATAAGCCGATGGTTTTAATATGGCGCTTCAGTTTGGCAAGCCCCAAGTCCAGGATGCCGCGCGGCGTGTTCGCCACGCGGTATAGTTTGGCGGTCGCTTGATTGACCGACACATCGGTCGCTTGCGCCGAGAGGATGACCGAAATCAGCAACTCAAACACCGAGCGATATTTCAACTCCGTGGTCGGTTCGGGATTAGCGGCGCGCAACCGCTCGAAAATCGCCCGAATGGTTTTGGCGTTCACGATGACGAGGGCGAGGGCGGAGTCGGTGGTTTCACCGTTTGTTGTGTTCGACGTTTGCGCTCAACCGCCGCGAGGATTTCTTTTTTCATCGCGCCGCGCAAACGCTCCCGTCGCTCGCGTCCGCGCTCCCGTTCCAGACCCGCCAGCCGCTCGCGCTTTTGTCGCGTGCGTTGGCGCGCTTTTTCCACTTGCCGCCGGCTGAACTCGGACCAGATGCTGGGCGCGCCCGGCTTGCCGTAATCCGGCGGCGGCGCCACCAGCGTGATGCAGTCGGTCGGGCAAACCGGCAGGCAGAGTCGGCAGCCGCTGCAATCCTCGGCGATTACCGTGTGCATTAATTTAGCCGCGCCGACGATGCAGTCCACCGGGCAGGCTTTGATGCACAGTTTGCAGCCGATGCAATCCGCTTCCCGAATGAACGCCAGCCGCAACGGTTGCCGCGCGCCGTGTTGCGGATTCAACGGCTTGGCATCGCGCCCAAGCAAGCGCGCCAACGCATCGATGGAAACATCCCCGCCCGGCGGACACTGGTTAATGTCGGCCTCGCCGGCGACAATCGCCCGCGCATAGTCAAGGCAACCGGGATAGTCGCACCGGGCGCACTGCGTCTGAGGCAGGCGCCGGTCGATGGCCGATACCGAATCGGGATTGGGTGGTGTTGGGTTCATACTAAGATGATAAACTCGCGCAATCATAAACCGGCAACCGCGGCAATGGAAACCGAAACCATCGACTATCGCAACAAGTTCGAGCGCATCGCGCCGCATACCGACTATGGTTTGTTGCCGTTGACCGAGCAGCGGTTTGTCAGGCGGCTGGCGGGGGCGTTGCGGTTGACGCAGCAGGAGTTGCGGCAGTTGAGCGCGATGGCGTTGGATAGGATTCGTTGGAAGGAATTGCCGTTGTCGCGTTTTTGTGATGACAACCCGGCGTTGCTGGCGCGCGCGCACGACGGCGGCAAGAAGCAAACCTTGTCGGCGTTGCGCGAGCAGCATGCGCGGTTGCAGGGCGGGCTCAATCGTTATGATGATACCGCCGATGATAAACCGCAGACGCGCAAACCCGTTCTCAAATCGCGGGTGCGCGCGCAGTTGGGGCTGGGGCGTTGTCCGGTGGCTTCGGCGAAGACTCGTTGTTGTAATTTGCTGACGCTGGACGCGGTGGAAAAGTGCGGGTTTGATTGCAGTTATTGCAGCATTCAATCTTTCTACCACGGCAATGAAGTGGTGTTTGACCGCGGCTTTGCCGACAAACTGGCGGGGTTGTCGCTCGACCCGCGCAAGACCTATCACATCGGCACCGGGCAGTCTTCGGATTCGCTGATGTGGGGCAATCATCAAGGCGTGTTGGAAGCGTTGTGCGACTTCGCCCGCAACCATCCCAATGTCATCCTCGAACTGAAAACCAAATCAAAAAACATTCACTGGCTGGCGCGCAACGAAGTGCCGGCGAATGTCATCTGCACCTGGTCGCTGAACACGCCGACCCTCATCAAACACGAAGAGCACGGCAGCGCGAGTCTGTCCGAGCGCATCCGCGCCGCCGAGCAAATCGCCGCCAACGGGGGCGTGGTCGGGTTTCATTTTCATCCGATTATTCACTACGACGGTTGGGAGGCGGACTACTCGGCAATCGGCGAGCAACTCGTGGAAAAATTTCATCCCGAGCAAGTCGCGCTGGTGTCGATGGGCACTTTGACTTACACCAAGGCGGTGATGAAAACCATTCGTCGGCGCGATTTCACCAGCAAGGTATTGCAGATGCCGTTGCAACAAACCGCCGGCAAGTATTCCTATCCCGACGCGATTAAACTGGAGCTGTTTCGCCGGGTATATGGCGCGTTGCAAGCGTGGCATGCGCGCGTGTTTTTCTACTTATGCATGGAGCCGGCGGCGCTCTGGCCGCAAGTGTTCGGCTTTGACTACGCCGACAACGCGCACTTTGAAGCCGCGATGAAAGCGGCTTACTTCGAGAAGATTAACCGGCGGCTATCGGTTTCACGTGTTGCCACCGGAGCGCACGATGAAAGCCAAGCCTGAGCCGTCAACCGCCGCTGAGCCCACGCAAACCGGCGTTGACCTGCTGCGCAATCCGGCGCAAACCAAGTCCACCGCTTTCACCGCCGAGGAGCGCGAGCGTTACCGGCTGAGGGGGCTGCTCCCCGCCAACGCCGGCTCCATGCAAGGGCAGTTGGAGCGCGTGCTGACCAACCTGCGGCGCAAGGAAAACGACATTGAAAAATACATTTTCCTGTCGGCGCTGCAAGACCGAAACGAGCGGCTGTTCTACCGGCTGGTCATCGACAACATCGGCGAGATTATGCCGCTGATTTACACTCCGACCGTGGGGCAGGCGTGCAAAGAATTCGCCAACATTTTTCGCTCGGAAAAAGGGTTTTATGTGACCGCCGATGACCGTGGCAGGATTCGCAAAATACTCGACAACTGGCCGCACAAAGACATCCGCATCATCGTGGTGACGGACGGCGAGCGGATTCTCGGCCTCGGCGACCTCGGCGCCAGCGGCATGGGCATACCGATTGGTAAACTGAGTCTGTATTGCGCCTGCGCCGGCATCCACCCGAGCCAGTGTTTGCCGGTGATGTTCGATGTCGGCACCGACAACGCCGAATTGCTCGCCGACCCGGTGTATCTCGGCATACAAAATCGCCGGTTGCGCGGCGACGCGTATTTCAGCCTGATGGATGAATTCATCGGCGCCGCCACCGACGCCTATCCCGGCGTGCTGATTCAGTTCGAGGATTTTATCGCCGCCAACGCGTTCGCGCTGCTGCGCAAATACCAGCACAACACCTTCTGCTTCAACGACGACATACAAGGCACCGCCGCGGTCGTGCTGGCGGGGGTGTATGCCGCCGCCAGGATTTCCGGCATCGACTTTGCGGACTTGCGCATCGCCTTTCTCGGCGCCGGCTCGGCGGCGGTCGGCATCGGCGCGATGCTCGCCCGCGCGCTCACTCAACACGGCGTGAGCGAGCCGGAAGCGCGCCGCCGGCTGTGGTTCTTCAACCGCGGCGGGCTGGTGCAACGCCACCGCGACAACCTCACCGACTTCGTCGCGCCCTTCGCCCACGACTTGCCGCCGCAGGACTTAATCGCCGCGCTAAAAACGCATCAACCGAATGTCCTCATCGGCGCCACCGGCACGCCCGCCACGTTCACCGAGGAAATCGTCGGCTTGATGGCGAAGTTCAGCCACCGCCCGGCGATATTCGCGCTCTCCAACCCGACCGCGCGCGCCGAATGCTCCGCGCAGCAGGCGTATGAATGGAGCGAAGGGCGCGCAATTTTTGCCAGCGGCAGCCCGTTTGCGCCGGTCGAATACGGCGGCGAGACGCTGCATCCGGGGCAGGGAAACAACGCCTACATCTTCCCCGGCGTCGGCCTCGGCATGCTCGCCTGCCAAGCCCAAACCATCCCCGACAGCATATTCCTACAATCCGCCCGCGCCCTCGCCGACGGCGTAAGCGAAGCCGACCTGAAACGCGGCTCGGTCTACCCCCCCCTAAACAAAATCCGAGAAGTCTCCCTAAACATAGCCACCACCGTCGCCGAACACGCCTGGCAACAAGGATTAACCCACCAACCACGTCCCCCCGATGTCCGGGAGTACATCCGGGCGATGATGTATGAGCCGAGGTACTGACTGCGCGTCATTCCCAACCACCCGTCATTCTCGAGCGTTAGTGACCGTTGCCGCCGCGCTTCTTCTTTTAAGCGGCGGCTTACGGACACTTACGACCTCGGGAATCTCCCTAAGACCGGCAAAGACTTCGCCAAAGCCCCCACCCACTACCCCGAAAAAACCACCAAATGATCAATATCCAACACAATCCCAAGATTTTCGCCCACTGCATGATTATGATGCGAAGGAGCCAGTGAAAGAATTTCGGCGCCGCTGGGAAGGGACAAGGTGTATAGGTAATTTTCCCCGCGGAAGGTGCGTTTTTTTATTTTGGCAGAGCGGGGGCTGTTGTCGTCGTGGATTATGTCGTCCGGGCGGATTAGGACTTTGACCGGGGCGCCGGGGGGGTAGCGGTGGTCGCGCAAGCCGTGCAGCACGGCGAGTTCGGTTTTGATTTGGTGGTCGGGGGAGACCACGCCGTCTAAGAAGACGCCTTCGCCGATGAAGTCGGCGACGAAGCGGGTGACCGGTTGGTGATAGACGCGGTATGCCGTGTCCCATTGCTCGATGGCGCCGTCTTTCATCACGCCGACCCGCTCGCCGAAGGTGAAGGCGTCTTGTTGGTCGTGCGTCACCAGCAGGCAGGTGGCGCCGATGTCTTTGAGCAGGTTGCGTACTTCCTGGCGCAGTTTTTCTCTGAGGTCGAGGTCCAAGTTGGAGAACGGCTCGTCCATCAGCAGCAGTTGCGGGCTCGGCGCCAGCGCTCTTGCCAGCGCCACGCGTTGCTGCTGGCCGCCGGACAGTTCATGCGGATAACGCCGGTTCATACCGGCGAGCCCGACCCGCTCAAGCATCAGTTGCGTGGTCTCCCGTTGCTCGGCGGCGGGGGCGGCATGCAGACCGGCGGCGACATTTTTTTCCACGGTGAGGTGGGGGAAGAGCGCGTGGTCTTGAAAGACCATGCTGAGGTTGCGGCGCTCCGGCGGCAGGTTGGCGCCCACGCCGGAAATGCACCGCCCGTTCAGGTGAATGCTGCCCGCATCCAGTTTTTGGAATCCGGCGATGGCGCGCAACACGGTGGTTTTGCCGCAGCCGCTCGGACCGAGCAGGCAGGCGAGCATGCCTTCCTCCAAGTTGAACGAGGTGTTTGCGACCGCCGTGCGCTGGTCGTATTGGCAGGAAATCGCGGCGACTTCGAGGAGGGCGGGCATTGGCGGCGCTCAGCGCTCAGGCGAGGGGGCGGTGGGGTTGCCCGCCGCGGTGGGTCGGCTCAGTTCCCCCGCCGCACCGATGGTGCGACTCAGTTCGCCCGCCGCCCCGATGGTGCGGCTCAGAATGATGACCGGAATCAGCCCGGCGAGGACGATGAAGAGTGCGCCGAGGGCGCTGCGCTCAATCATTTCATCGGACGCAAAGTGATAGACGTGGGTCGCGAGGGTTTCAAAGTTGAAGGGGCGCAGTATAAGCGTCGCCGGCAACTCTTTCATGCAATCGACGAACACGATGAGGGCGGCGGTCAGCACGCCGCTTTTAATCAGCGGCAGGTGGAAGCGCCGCAGGGTTTGCAGGGCGCCGTAGCCGAGGGTTCGGGCGGCCATGTCCATTGACTCGGAGACCTTGCCGAGGCTCGCCTCAACCGCGCCGATGGAGACCGCGAGGAAGCGGATGACGTAGGTGAAGATGATGGCGAAACTCGTGCCGCTCAACAACAAACCGGTGCCGAAGCCGAAGCGCGCGCGGAAAAAAGCGTCCACCGCATTGTCGAAAGCCGCGAGTGGAATAATCACCCCGACCGCCAGCACTGCGCCGGGCACGGCGTAGCCGAGCGACGCGATGCGCGCGGCGGCGGCGAGCGATGCGGTGCGGTGCAAGCGCCGCGCATAGCCGACCCCGATCGCCAGCACGACGCACGCCACGGATGCGATGACCGACACCCACAGGCTGTTGAATGCGTACACCCGGAACTCGCTCGTCCACGAGGCGTGGAAGTTGCCGATGGCGTGGTTGAGCAGCAACCCCGCCGGCACGACGAAGCCGAACACCACCGGCAGCGCGCACAGCAACAGCGCGAGCCACCGCGCTCCGCCCGCCAGGGGTCGCCGCGTTTTAAGGTTGAAGCGCCCGGCGCTCTGGTAGAAGCGGCGGTTGCGCCGCCCGATATACTCAAGCGAAATCAGCACGATGACGAAGGCGAGCATGGTGGCGCCGATTTGCGCGCCGCCGCCGAGGTTGCCCATGTTGAGCCAGACGTCATACAAGCCGGCGGTGAGGGTGTGCACCGCGAAAAAATCCACGGTGCCGAAGTCGTTGAGGGTTTCCATCAGCGCGAGCGCCACGCCGACCGCAATCGCGGGGCGCGCGATGGGCAGCGACACATAGAAGAAGGTGTTGACCGGACCGCGCCCCATCAGGCGGCTGACATCCGTCAAGTAGCCCGACTGCTCGAGGAACGAGGCGCGCGCCATCAGATAGACATACGGGTATAAGACCAAGCCCATCAGCATAATCGCGCCGCCCATGCCGCGCACTTCGGGGAACCAGTAGTCGCCCGCGAGTCGCCAGCCGAACAACGCGCGCAAGGTTTGTTGCACGGGACCGGCGAACTCCAGCAGGTCGGTGTAAAGATAGGCGATGACATACGCCGGCACCGCCAGCGGCAACAGCAACAACCATTCCAGCGACTTGCGCAACGGGAACTCGTAGGTGGTGATGAGGTGGGCGGTGGTGACGCCGGTGATGAGCGTGGAGACGCCGACGCCGAGGAGCAGAATCAGCGTGTTGGCGACATAGCCCGGCAGCGAGGTGGCGAGCAGGTGGGGCCAGATGTTTTCGCTGGGGAAGAAGGCGAGCAACAGAATCGCGATAACCGGCAACACCGTCACCGCCGCCACGAGGAAGGCGCCGAGTCGCCACGGGTCGGGTCGGGCGGGCGGCCACCACCGTGCCGGTAACGCGCGCAATGCGCCCCGGCGTTGGGTCGCCGCTTCGGTGCTCGTCATCCGCCGGTTACTCGCAGCCGCCGCGCGCCGCGGTCAATCGTTATACCCGACGCGGTCGACCATTTTGGATGCAGCCGCGCGCTGGGCGGCAACCCGCGACAACGCCACCGTGTCGCGCTTGAATGCGCCGAGCGATTTCAAGTAGTCGCTGACTTCGATGGCTTCGTTGACCGGATACTCGCCGTTGACCTCGGCATACATTTTCTGCGCGGTGTCGCCGGCGAGAAACTCCATCAAGCGGCGCGCGTTGTCGCGGTTGGGCGCGTGCCGGGTCATCGCCATGCCGCTGATATTCATGTGCGTGCCGCGCCCGGCCTGATTCGGGAACACCACATTGACCGCATCCGCCCACGCCTTCTGCGCATCGTTGGTCGCCATCTGATACATGTAGTAGTGGTTTATCACGGCGAGGTCGCACACGCCCTCGGCGACCGCCTTGACCTGCGCGCGGTCGTTGCCCTGCGGCGTGCGCGCGAGATTGCCCTTGACCGCCGCCAGCCACGCCTCCGCCGCATCCGCGCCGTGCCGGTCAATCATCGCCGCGGTCAGCGCGACATTATAAGCGTGCTTGCCCGAGCGCGTACAAATCCGCCCCTTCCAACGCGGCGCGGCAAGGTCTTCATAACGCGCAACCTCCCCCGCCGCCACGCGCGCTTTGGACGCCACCACAACGCGCGCCCGCGCCGTCAACCCAAACCAATGACCCGCCGGGTCGCGCACGCCAGCCGGAACACGCCGCGCAATCACCTCGGACACAACCGCCTGCGTCAACCCGGCATTCGCAATATCCGACAACCGCCCAATATCAACCGTAAAAACCAAATCCGCCGGACTATTAACCCCCTCATTACGCAACCGCTCAAGCATCCCTTTCTTAGCATAAACCGCATTAACCGCAATGCCAGTCGCAACGGTAAAAGCCTCAAACATCGGCGCAATCAACTGCGGCTTGCGATAAGAATAAACATTGACCTCCCCACCGGCGTGCACGGTTGAGGCAAAAACCACGCCACCCAAAGCAATCACGACGGAGCGCAGCGCGGTGGTGAAAATGGAGGAATGAAATTTCATATTCGGAACTCCCAGAGCGGTAACGAGCCGCCGTTCTAACACAAATGATAATCATTCGCAATCGCATTTAAGTTTTTTTCGCCAAAATGGCTAAATAACCAAATACCCAAATACCCGTCATTCCCAAGTACTCGTCATTCTCGAGCGTTAGTGTGGTTTTACCCCAATGACCGTTGCCGCCGCGCTTCTTCTTTTAAGCGGCGGCTTACGGACACTTACGACCTCGGGAATCTCCCTAAGACTGGCGCAGTCTTTGTTGAAATTCACGGTAGCCTTAGGGAGATTCCCGAAGGTGATGAAAAATATAGTCGCTACCGCTCCTTATTTTTCTATCATTCGAGAATGACGAGTATTATCGTCATTCGAGCGTCAGTGCCCGTCGCCGCGCCCCCGCCGTCATTCTCGAGCGTTAGTGCCCGTTGCCGCCGCGCTTTTTCTTTTAAGCGGCGGCTTACGGACACTTACGACCTCGGGAAAAATCCGCCGGGAGCGGATTTTCGCGTAGCCCGCAGGGCGCGTATCAGGGATGATACGCGCAATCTCCCTAATACTGGCACAGACTTCGCCAAAATCCATTCTTCTTTTACCCACCCACACAAGGTAAAATCCCACCTTCCCCCGCACTGCCACCGGAAACCAGCGCCGATGAAGCAACACCTGACGCAACTGTTGGCGCATGCCGTAGAGGAACTTTGTCGGCGGGGGGCGCTTCAGGACGGCGAGGAACGCATTCACGTTGAACGGGCGCGCAATCCGCAACATGGGGATTTTGCTTCTAATTTGGCGATGGTGCTGGCAAAGGATGCGAGGTGTGAGCCGCGGGTGCTTGCCGAGCAACTGGTGGCGTGTTTGCCAGATTCGCCGTTGCTTGAGAAAACCGAAATCGCGGCGCCGGGGTTTATCAATTTTTTCGTGTTGCCGGGGGCGTATCGGGCGGTCATCGGCGACATACTCGCCGCCGGCGCGCGCTACGGCTGCGGCGACCTCGGCGGCGGGCGCAAGGTGTTGGTGGAATTTGTCTCGGCGAATCCGACCGGACCCCTGCACGTCGGGCATGGCCGCGGCGCCGCGTTTGGCGATGCGGTCGCGCGCGTGTTGGACGCCGCCGGGTATCAGGCGCAGCGCGAATACTATGTCAACGACGCGGGGCGGCAGATGGACATCCTCGCGCTCAGCGTGTGGTTGCGCTACCTCGACCTGTGCGGCGATGCGCCCGCGTTTCCGGCGAACGGCTATCAGGGCGACTACATTTGGGACCTCGCCGCCGACTTGCATCGTGAACACGCCGGCGCGTATCAAACCGATGCCGGACGGTTGGACGCGCAACTTCCCGACGACGACGAGGCGCGTTTGGATGAATTGATTAGCCGCTGCAAAACCGCGCTCGGCGACAACGCGTATCACACCGTACTGACGCGCGCCTGCGACACGCTGGTCGAGGACATTCGCCGCGACTTGCTTGAGTTCGGCGTGCGCTTTGACAACTGGTTCTCGGAGCGCTCGCTACTGGAAGGCGGCGACATTGAGCGCGCGTTGCAGGCGCTCGACGCGCGCGGGCATCTGTATGAAAAGGACGGCGCCAAATGGTTCAAGGCGACCGACTTCGGCGACCAGAAAGACCGCGCGGTGGTGCGCGCCAACGGCTCGCATACCTACTTCGCCTCGGACATCGCCTATCATTTCAACAAGGGCGAGCGCGGCTTTGAGCAAATCGTGGACGTGTTCGGCGCCGACCACCACGGCTACGCCAAGCGCATTGCCGCATCCTGCCAAGCGCTCGGTTATGCACGCGACCGCTTGCGCGTGTTGCTGGTGCAATTCGCCGTCCTCTATCGCAACGGAATGAAGGTGCCGATGTCCACGCGCGGCGGCCACTTCGTCACGCTGCGCGAGTTGCGCAAGGAAGTCGGCAACGACGCCGCGCGGTTTTTTTATGTGTCGCGCAAGAACGACCAGCACATGGACTTCGACCTCGACCTCGCCAAAGCGCAGTCCGCCGACAATCCGGTTTATTATATCCAGTATGCCCACGCGCGCATTTGCAGCGTGTTCCGCCAACTGCGGGAGAAAAACATTCCCGTGGATGCCGCCGCGCCCGATTATGAATTGCTGGTTGAGGACGGGGAGTTTGAGTTGATGAAAACGTTGTCGCGCTTTCCCGAAGTGGTCGAGCAAGCCGCCGCCGGTTTGGAGCCGCATCTCATCGCGTATTATCTGCGCGACTTGGCGAACGACTTTCACGCCTACTACAACGCGCATCCGTTCCTGTCGAGCGAAGCGGGCTTGCGCAACGCGCGGCTTGGGTTGATTGACGCCGCGCGTCAAGTGATTGCCAACGGGCTTGACTTGCTCGGAGTCGGCGCGCCGGAGAAAATGTAACGGTGAATGTCATGGTGAAAACATAATGGCGCAGGCGCGCCGCAAAGCGCCGGCGAAAGCAAAGCGCAACAGGTCGGGCGGCGGTTGGGCGGGCATCGGCATGCTGCTCGCCGGTATGGCCATCGGCTCGCTCTCGACCGTGCTGTGGCACGGTGCGCAAACCGCCGAAGACGGCATCGGCGCCGGCATCCGCCGGATGTTTGAAGACTCGCGCCAAGCGGCGGCGGTGGCGGACAAACAGCCGGCGGAGCGGCGCAATGCCGAAGCGCAACCCGAGCGGCCATCCACCGACTACACGTTCTACCAAGTGCTGCCGGAGATTGAAGTGGTCGCGCCGTCGGCGGAGGAAAGCACCGCCGCCGCATCACAACCGCAACCCGAATCCAAACCCCAAACTAAAACCGCCGCCGCCACCGCCGCCGAAAAAAGCGCCAACGCCTACATGCTGCAAGCCGGCTCCTATCAACGCCACGCGGACGCCGAGCGGCTCAAGGCGACGCTGGCGTTGAAGGGGCTGGCGTCGGCGATACAGAAGGTCAGCATTCAGGGGCGGGGCGATTTCTACCGGGTTCGCCTCGGACCTTATCCGACCTATGCCGACATGGTGAAGGCGGACGAGCAACTGAGCCGGGCCGGCATCAAGGCGTTGCGCCTGAAGATGTTCAAGTCCGGCTAGCGCATTCAAGTCAAGCGCGATGCGCACGATTCAAATCGCCACCCGAAAAAGCCCGCTCGCTTTGTGGCAAGCCAAGCACGTGCGCGCGCGGTTGCTTGAATGTCATCCGGGGCGCGAGGTGGCGCTGCTGGAAATCGTCTCGGAAGGCGACAAAAACCCCGATGCATCGTTGGCATCGCTCGGCGGCAAGGGGGTGTTCTTGAAAGAGTTGGAGCAGGCGTTGCTGCGCGGCGAAGCGGACTTGGCGGTTCATTCGATTAAGGACATGCCGGTGGCGCTGCCCGCGGGCTTGCATATCGCCGCCGTCTGCGCGCGCGACGATGCGCGCGATGCGCTGGTTTCCAACCGCTTTGATTCGCTCGCTCGGCTGCCCGCCGGCGCGCGGGTCGGCACTTGCAGTTTGCGGCGGCAGTGCCAACTCCGCGCGCGCTTCCCGCACCTGCAACTCGCCGACCTGCGCGGCAATGTCAACACGCGTTTGGACAAACTCGACCGCGGCGAATTCGACGCCATCGTGCTGGCGGTGGCGGGACTCAAACGGCTGCGACTGGCGCATCGCATCGCCGAATACCTTGCGCCCGAACTCTGCCTGCCGGCGGCGGGGCAGGGCGCCATCGGCATAGAGTGCCGCGCCGACGACGCCGAGATGTTCGACTGGGTCGCGCCGCTCAACCACGCTGACTCGGCGCTGCGCGTGGCGACGGAGCGGGCGGTCAACGAGCGCCTCGGCGGCGACTGCCACCTGCCGCTGGCGGCGCACGCCGAACTGCGCGAAAACGAGATAACCGTGCGCGCGCTGGTCGGCAAACCGGACGGCTCAAAACTGCTGCGCAGCGAAAAAACCGGCGACCGCGCGCACGCCATCGCGCTCGCCCACACCGCCGCCGATGACCTGCTGGCGCGCGGCGCGGCGGACATTCTGGCGCGTGTCTGAGGCGTCAAAACCGCTCGCGGGCATCGGCGTTCTGGTCACGCGCCCGGCGGGACGCGCCGCCGCGCTCAGCGTCCTCATCGAAGAACACGGCGGCGAAGCGATCGTCTTTCCGGTCATCGACATCCAACCGCCCGACGACGCCGGCGCATTGCTGGCGGCGCTCAACAACCTCGAAGAAGTTGCTCTCATCATCTTCGTCAGCGTCCACGCGGTTGAAAGCGTCAGCAAACTGCTCGCGCAACACCGCATACCCATCCCAACCACCACGCGAGTCGCCGCCGCGGGTCCGCAAACCGCCGCGCACTGCGAGCGCGCCGCCATCGCAGTGGACTTCGTCCCGCGCAAGCGCATCGACAGCGAAGGCTTGCTGGAAGAAATGAGCGCCTTCGATGCCGCCGGCAAAACCATCCTGATTTTCCGCGCCCAGTCCGGACGCGAGTTGCTAAAACAAAAACTGGAAGCGCGCGGCGCCACGGTGCGCTACATAGAAAGCTACCAACGCCAAGCCGCCACCCCCCCCATCGAGCCCCTGCTAACACGCTGGCGCGCCAACCAAATCCACGTGGTAGTCATCAGCAGCGCCGAAATAATGGACGCACTAAAACACCAACTCACCCCTCCCAACCACCCCCTACTCAACACAACTCCTATCATCACCTACGGCGAACGAGTAGCCCACTACTGCCAAGAAACTAACCGTCAATCTCAAGTTTACGCTTCTCTTCAACCTACTGATGAGTCTGTTATGAAGGCAATTCTTGAGTGGCGGGCGGGGTAATGAAAGGTCGCTATTACTCGTTATTCTTGAACGGTAGAAAAATAACCCACAACCCCGTCATTCTCGAACGGTAGAAAATAGGGAGCCGACAGGCGACCATATTTTCTTCGCTTCGGGAATCTCCCTAAGACTACCGTGAATTCCAACAAAGCCCGTGCCAGTAGGAGGGAGATTGCGCGTATCGTCCCTGATACGCGCCCTGCGGGCTACGCGAAAATCCGCTCCCGGCGGATTTTTCCCGAGGACGCAAGTGTCCGTAAGCCGCCGCTTAAAAAGAAAAAGCGCGGCGGCAACGGACACTAACGCTCGAGAATGACGATGGTCTTACTTCGCCCCGTGTATCGGCTACACTAACAAGCCCTCGATAATACGCGTGGTTTGTTGGTATGAAAGGAGCGGTTGCCGCCGGGCATTGTTTGACTGCGGGAGTTGCCGCTGAGGTTTTGCGGGCGGGGGGGAATGCTTTTGATGCGGCGGTGGGTGGGTTTTTTGCGGCTTGTGTGGCTGAGCCGGTGTTGGCTTCGCTTGGCGGGGGCGGGTATTTGTTGGCGCGCGACCGTGGCGGGCGGGCGCGGGTGTTTGATTTTTTTACGCATACGCCGGGGGCGAAGGCGCGCCGGGCGGGTTGTGATTTTTATCCGGTGACGGTGGATTTCGGCGCGGCGTTGCAGGAGTTTCATATTGGGCTGGGCGCGTGCGCGGTGCCGGGGACGGTGCGCGGGATGTTCGCGGTTCACCGCCGGCTGGGGACGCTGCCAATTGCCGAGTTGTTGCGCCCGGCGGTGGAGTTGGCGCGCGGCGGGGTGGAGGTCAATCGTTTTCAGTCCTATTTGTTTGAGTTGGTGGCGCCGATTTACCGCACCGAGTCGGCGATGCCGTTGTTCCAAAGCCCGAGCCAGCCGGGCAAACTCTTGCAACCGGGCGATGTGTTTCGCAATCCGTGTTTGGCTGATGTGCTGGAGGCGTTGGCGCAGCCGGGCGAGGGCGAGGCGTTGTTTTACGAAGGCGAACTTGCGGCGCGCATCGTCGAGCAGTGCCGGCAGGGCGGCGGCTATCTGACGCGCCCGGACTTGAAGGGCTACGCCGTGCACCGCCGCGCGCCGCTAGAAATCGCCTACCGCGACCACCGCCTGGCGACCAACCCGGCGCCGAGCGCGGGCGGGTTGCTAATCGGCTTCGGGTTGGAGTTGTTGAAATCGGTTGACCTTGGCGGCGGCGAGTTTGGCGGCGAAGCCAGCCTCGGCGCGCTGGTTGAAACGCTGTGCGCGACCTGCGAATCGCGCAACCGCCACTTCTGCGACGCCCCCAGCGAGGCGTTGTTACACCCGGATTTGCTCGCGCAATACCGCCGCCAAGTGCTGACCCGCGCACGCGCATTGCGCGGCACCACCCACCTCAGCATCATCGACGCCGAGCGCAACATCGCGTCCCTGACCGTGTCCAACGGCGAGGGCTGCGGGCGGCTGATTCCGGACGCCGGGTTTATGCTCAACAACATGCTCGGCGAGGCCGACGTCAACCCCGGCGGCTTTCATCGCTGGCGCTCAAACCGGCGGATGTCGTCCATGATGGCGCCGAGCATCTTGCTCGCCGATGACGCGCTCAGCGCGCTCGGCTCGGGCGGCTCAAACCGCATACGCAGCGCGCTCCTGCAAGTGATTTCCAACCTCGTGGATTACCGCATGGACGCGCAGGCGGCGGTCGCCAGCCCGCGCGTGCACATTGAAGCGGACGCGCTGCGGCTGGAAGCGGGCTTCCCCGCGAAAACGGTGCGCGCCATCGTGCGCGACTTCCCCGACCACCGCGTATTCGCCGAGCCGCACATGTTCTTCGGCGGCGTGCATGTGGCGCAACTCAACCGCCGCGGCGAGTTGCTGGCGGTCGGCGACCCGCGCCGGGACGGGGTTGGGGTGTTGGTTGCTTGATTGGGTGGCAACCGGGCGGACGCGGTTTCATCGCTTCCCTTGCCGCGCGGTTTCCGTTAGCCTGTTCGCCCTCATCAACCGCCCGCAACCAACCCATCAATGCCGCCCGACAGCGCCACGGAAACGCCCGCGCAACATCATGAAATCACGCTGGTGACGGCGTATTTTCAACTCGACAACGCGTGGCGCAGTCGGTCTGCGCGCGACTACCACGCGTGGATGGCGAACTTGCTCCCCTTCGTGCGCTGGCCGATGGTTATCTTCTGCGATGCGCAGTCGGTGGAGACGATAAAGCGGTTGCGCGGCGACAAGCCGGCGGTGTATTGCGTCACGCGTTTGGAGGATTTTTCGGTGTATCGGTATCGGGACATTATCCGCGCACAAGCCGCGGCGCGTTCACCCGACTCCAATCCCAACACTGCGCTGGTTTATGGTGAAAAAGTCAATTTTGTCAGGCGCGCCATTGAGATGAACGTGTTTGGTTCGCAGATGTTTTTCTGGTGCGACATCGGTTTTTTTCGCAAGGGTAAACGCGTGCTGTTCAGTCTCTCCAAGCACATTGAATGGCCCAACCTGCGGGTGTGTCGTGCGGCGTTCGGGACGCGCGTTGCATTGTTTGGCCGTACGCTTAATCCGCCACTGACCGGATCCCCCTGGCCATGTGGTGGGTTCTGGGGAGGAGCAACCGAATCGTTGCGCGAGTTTTGTGATGCCTGTCATCGGTGCCTTGCGGGACGCGCCGACCGAGGTGAAATAATCGACTATGACGAACCCACTTTATACGATGCGGTCAACGGCAAAACCGCCGATGCGCACGTGTTCACGACCAACGACATTGGGTGGTTGCGCCGAACAAAAATCACCCCCCCCCCCCCCCCCATTCACAGTTTTGGTGTCCTATAATGTCTGTTCGGCGACAGATTTTCTTAGGCATTTCTCGTTTACTAAATTGCTACAAAACATCGTGCCGATTGTCTGGCAAGCGATAAAACAACCAACCAACCGTCAGTCTCGAACGATAGAAAAATAACCCCCAACTTCGTCATTCTCGAGCGTTAGCGCCCGTTGCCGCGTAGCGGCTTACGGGCGCTTACGACCTCGGGAATCTTTCTAAGGTTAGCGTGGACTTTATCGAAGCCCGTGCCGTCATTCCGCATCCGTGCGGGAATGATGTTGTTTGGGCTCAGCGCCAGTCTTAGGGAGATTCCCGAGGACGTAAGTGTCCGTAAGCCGCCGCTTAAAAGAAAAAGCGCGGCGGCAACGGACACTAACGCTCGAGAATGACGAAGTGGTTGGGAATGACGAGTGCTAGAGAATGACGAGTTATTCAAACAAAAGGCAAGCCAGTCAACGACGCGCGAATGCGCCGACCGTCCTTGCATACCTCTACCACATCCCCCGGCTCGCAGTCGCGGGAGATTAGTGCGTAGCCTATGTTTCGTTTGAGGCGGTATGACCATACGCCGTTGGTCATGTCGCCGACTTTGCGTCCGTGGGCTTCGATGGGGTGCCAGACGGGGTGGGGTTGTGCCGGGGTTTCTTCTTCCAGGATGACGCCGAGTTGGTGGCGCGCCGCGCCTTGTTGGTGGATTTGGCGCAGGGCTTGGATGCCGACCACTTCGTCGCCGAGGTTGAGGTCGACGTATTTGCCCATGCGGACTTCAAACGGGTTGGTGGCGTCGTCGGTGTCGCCGCCCCACGAGAGCAAGCCGCTTTCGATGCGCTCGATGCTGTTGGGGCAGCCGGCGGCGATGTCCCATGGCCGCCCCGCTTCATCGACGACATTCCACAGCGCCGCGCCTTTGGCGCCGTCCATCAGGTAAATCTCAAACCCGCCCTGCTTCGACCAGCCGGAGCGCGCCAGCATCAGCGGAATGCCTTCAACCTCCGCCGGGCAAAACCCGAAATACGCCAAATCGCGCGCCCAGTCGCCGAAGATGGCGGCGATGACCTCCTCCGCCTTCGGTCCTTGCACCGCCAGCGGCGAGACGTCCGGCTCGACGATGTCAACATCAAGGCGGCGCTCCGCGGCGATGGCGCGCGACCAGAAGATGATGTTGGAATCGGCGATTGAAAACCAGTAGCGGTTGTCATCCAGTTTGAGCGCGATGGGGTCGTTGATGATGGCGCCCGCGTGGTTGCACAGCGCAACATACTTCCCCTGACCGACCGCGCACTGCGCGAGGTTGCGCGGCGAAAGAATCTGCGCCAGCCGCCCCGCGTCCGCCCCGCGAATCTCAACCTGCCGCTGCGCCGCCACATCCCACATCGACACCCCATTCACCAACCGCCAGTATTCACCCTCCGGGTCGCCATACCCCGACGGCAGCAGCATCTGGTTATAGGTCGTAAAACTGGCAACCCCGGCGCCAACGGTCGCCTCAAAATAAGGCGAGCGTCGCACGCGGGTATGCGGTGTGATATGGAACATCGGGCTTGGGTTTGTTGATGAAGAAAGCGCGTGAGAATGCGGTTGAATTGACGACTACAAGTTATGCGCTGGTCGGGGTGAGAGGATTTGAACCTCCGGCCCCTGCCTCCCGAAGGCAGTGCTCTACCAGGCTGAGCTACACCCCGATGGTTGTTACTGGCGGCGTTGCACGGAAAACTCCGCCAGGTTAATCAACGCCTCCTTGTAGGGCGATGCGCCGATGGCGGCGAGCGCTTCGATGGCGGCGCTCGCCTGGCGCTTCGCCTGGGTCGCAGTGTAAGCCAGCGCGCCGGTGGATTCAACGATTGCCAGCACTTCCGCGATGCTTTCGCGCTCGCCGTTCTCAATCGCGCGCTTGAGCGTCTGTTGCTGTTGCCCGGTGCCGTGGCGAATCGCGTGGATGAGCGGCAGCGTGGGCTTGCCCTCGGCGAGGTCGTCGCCGGCGTTCTTGCCGATGTCGGCGCTGTCGGCGCTGTAATCGAGTATGTCGTCTATTAGTTGAAAGGCGGTTCCGAGGCGCAGCCCGAAGGTTGCCAGCGCCTGCTGTTCGGCGGGTTGGCGGTCGCTGATGAGCATGCCGAGGCGCGCCGCCGACTCGAACAGTTTGGCGGTCTTGCGGCGGATGGTCTCGAAATACGCCTGCTCGGTGGCGTCCGCCGAGTGGGCGTTCAGCAGTTGCATGACCTCGCCCTCGGCGATGGCGTTGGTGGTCGCCGCCAGCGTTCGCATGACCTCGGTGTTGTCGGTTTCCAGCATCATCTCAAACGAGCGCGAATAGAGATAGTCGCCGACCAGCACGCTGGCTTCGTTGCCCCACACGTGGTTGACCGTGGCCTGCCCGCGCCGCATCGCCGAGGCGTCCACCACGTCGTCGTGCAGCAGCGTGGCGGTGTGGATGAATTCAATGACCGCCGCCAGCGTGATATGGTCGTCGCCGCGGTAACCGCCGGCTTTGGCGCTCAGCAACAAAATTAACGGGCGCAACCGCTTGCCGCCGCTCTGGATAATGTAGGCGCCGAGCGTGCGAATCAGCGCAATGTCCGAATCAAGCCGCCGGCGAATCGCACGATCAACCGCCTCCAATTCACGCTCCACCAACGAGGTCGCGGATTGCAGCAGGTGCTTGGGGTCGGGCGGCTCGGCCAGTTCAGCCGTCGCCGCTAAGGGGGTGTTTGTCATTCGGTTGGGGTTGGGGTCGGGCGGTTAGGTTGGATGTCCCAGCGGGTATTGTAGCCGACTTTTGTGGTGGATTTTTCCGCGTGCCTCGTCATTCTAAAGTACTCGTCATTCCCAACCACCCGTCATTCTCGAGCGTTAGTGTCCGTTGCCGCCGCGCTTCTTCTTTTAAGCGGCGGCTTACGGACACTTGCGTCCTCGGGAATCTCCCTCAGGTTGGCACGGGCTTTGGCGAAGTCCACGCCAGCCTGAGGGAGATTCCCGAAGGCGATGAAAAATATGGTCGCTGACGCTCCCTATTTTTCTATCGTTCGAGAATGACGGGTATGTAAGTAAGTATTGACTCACCCCCCCAACCCCGCTACAATCGCCCACCTTTCACATCTACCCGGGCGTGCCTCGCCATCGGCGGGCGTTTTCCGGGTTTCTTATAATGGGCGGATTGGTCTGATGTATGCGGTCATCGAAACTGGCGGCAAGCAGTATAAGGTTGCGGTTGGCGACAAACTGAGGGTGGAGAAACTGGCCGCCGATGAGGGCGCGTCGGTGGAACTGGGGCGCGTGCTGATGGTCGCCGACGGCGAGAACATCGCGCTCGGCTCGCCGGCGGCGGAGACGCCGGTCTGCGCCACGGTGCTGGCGCACGGGCGGCGCGGCAAAATTCGCGTGTTCAAGATGAAGCGGCGCAAACACTACCGCCGCACGCAGGGGCATCGCCAGTCCTATACCGAAATCCAAATCACCGCGATTGGCGACGACAAAGCCGGCGCAAAACCGGCAAAATCCGCCGAGTCAGCCGAGTCCGCCGAGTCAGCCAAACCCACCCAAACGAAACAACCCCAACCGGCAGAGCAAGCAAACGCGCCGGACAACCTACCCGCACCACGACCGGGAGGCGAAGCAGATGGCGCATAAAAAAGCGGGCGGCAGTTCGCGCAATGGCCGCGACTCGACATCCAAACGCCTCGGCGTCAAAAAATTCGGCGGCCAGCGGGTGTTGGCGGGCAACATCATTGTGCGCCAGCGCGGCAGTTCGTTTCATCCGGGCGGGAATGTCCGCGCCGGGCGCGACTACACGCTGTTTGCGACCGCCCCCGGGACCGTGTTATTCGAAATCAAGGGTCCCAAAAAGCGCAGGACGGTCAGCGTGGTCAGCGAATAACCGCGCCGCGCTGTCACCTCGCCTCGCCGCCACATCACCGCCGCATAGCCCGGCGAAAACCGTGTTATTGTCAAACCCCGCTTTGCCGGCAAAGCGGGGTTTTTCGATACGGTTGTCCGCGCTGAGCGCGGCGGCGCCACGAAGTCCAGCCCAACATGAAATTCGTTGACGAAGCAACCATCCGGGTCGTTGCCGGCAAAGGGGGCAACGGCTGCCTGAGTTTCCTGCGGGAAAAGCACCGTCCCAAAGGCGGTCCCGACGGCGGCGACGGCGGCGACGGCGGTAGCGTGTATTTGACCGCCGACGCCGGGCTCAACACGCTGGCGGATTTTCGCTATGTCCGACTCTATCGCGCGCCCGACGGCGGGGGCGGCGCCGGCAGGGATTGCTTTGGACGCAACGGCGCGGACTTGACCGTGCGCACGCCGCCGGGCACCGTGGTCACGGACGCGCACACCGCGGAGTTAATCGGCGATGTCTTGCGCGACGGCGAGCGTTTGCTGGTCGCGCGCGGCGGGCGGGGCGGGCGCGGAAACGCGCGCTTCAAATCCAGCATCAACCGCACTCCGCGCAAGACCACGCCGGGCAAACCCGGCGATGAACGCCACCTCAAACTCGAACTCAAGGTGCTGGCGGATGTCGGGTTGCTGGGCTTGCCCAACGCCGGGAAGTCGACCCTGTTGAGCCGGGTGTCGCGCGCGCGCCCGAAAATCGCCGACTACCCGTTCACGACCCTGCACCCGCAACTGGGCGTGGTCGTGGCGGCGGTGGATGCGGGCGCCGGCGGCGGCTCGGCGAGCGGGTTTGTGATGGCGGACATACCGGGTTTAATCGAAGGCGCGGCGGAAGGCGCCGGCTTGGGAATCGGGTTTCTGAAGCACCTGTTGCGCAACCGAATCTTGTTGCATTTGGTCGATATGGCGCCGCTCGACGGCAAACGCCCGGCGCAGTCAATCCGCGAAATCGAGCACGAGTTGCGCTCGTATGACCCCGACCTGCTGCAAAAAGAGCGCTGGCTGGTGCTGAATAAAATCGACCTGTTGGATGCGCGCAAGGTCGCCGAAATGCGCCGCGATTTGAGCCGGCGACTGGCGCCGGGGCGTCCGGTTTTCGCCATTTCCGCCGCGACCGGAAAGGGCTGCGATGAACTGGTCAATGCGCTGATGCGGCGGCTGAGCCAACCCGAAACGGAGGCCGCCGCCGAGGATGCAGTGGCGGTGGCGGCGCGGGTGGGGGGATGAGGCTGACATGGCTGACCGGCAAAAACTGACCGACTCTTCGCGCTGGGTGGTCAAAGTCGGCACATCATTGCTGACCGACACCGAATCCGGGCTCAACCAATCGGCCATCGATTCGCTGGTGGCGCAGATGGCGACGCTCAAGCGCCGCGGCGTGGAAATACTGCTGGTCTCTTCGGGCAGCATCGTCGAAGGCATGCAGCGAATGGGTTGGAAAAACCGTCCGAGCGAACTCGACCAACTCCAAGCGGCGGCGGCGGTCGGGCAGATGGGCTTGGTGCAGTCTTATGAATCCGCCTTCAAGCAATTCACCCTCGTCACCGCGCAGGTGCTGCTGACGCACGCCGACCTCGCCAACCGCGAGCGCTATCTGAATGCGCGCAACACGCTGCGCACTTTGCTGTCGCTGGATGTCATCCCCATCATCAACGAGAACGACGCGGTGGTCAACGACGAGATTCGCTTCGGCGACAACGACACGCTGGCGGCGCTGGTCGCCAACTTGGTGGAGGCCGAAGTGCTTGCCATCCTCACCGACCGCAAGGGGCTTTACAGCCGCGACCCGAGGGAAAACAGCGACGCGGAATTGATTGAGCACGGGCGCGCGGACGACCCGGACTTGCTGCGCAACTCGGGCGCGGCGGGCGCGTTCGGGCGCGGCGGCATGCTCACCAAAGTACAAGCCGCGCAAAAAGCCGCGCGCTCCGGCGCCGCCACCGTCATCGCCGATGGCCGCGATCCGGACACGCTGCTGAAAATGCGCTCGGGTGCGGTCATCGGCACGCTGCTGACCCCCGGAACGGGGCGGCTCGCGGCGCGCAAACAATGGCTCGCCGGACAACTGCGCGGCAACGGCGAACTGGTGCTGGACGACGGCGCCGTCCGGGTGCTGCAAGAATCCGGCAGAAGCCTGCTGCCAATCGGAGTGACCGAAGTCAAGGGCGCCTTCCGGCGCGGCGACATCATCACCTGCATCGACCAACACGGCAACGAAGTCGCGCGCGGGTTGGTGAACTACAACTCAGAAGAAGCCGCGCGCATCAAAGGGATGGCGAGTAATCGGATTGAGTCGGTGCTTGGGTATGTGGGTGAAAGCGAGTTGATTCATCGGGATAATATTGCGTTGACTGAGTGATGAAGAACCACTTGTCATTCATTCCCCCCATACTCCGTCATTCTCGAACGGTAGAAAATAGGGAGCCGATAGGCGACCATATTTTCTTCGCCTTCGGGAAAAATCCGCCGGGAGCGGATTTTCGCGTAGCCCGAAGGGCGCGTATCAGGGACGATACGCGCAATCTCCCTAAGGCTACCGTGGACTTTACCGAAACCCCCGTCGTCATTCCCGCAGGAAGCGGGAATCCAGCCGCACGGACAGCAAGCCGCCCCCACCCCCATGCCGCATTCCGGTTTGCCATCCCTGGACGACTGGATTCCCGCATCCCTCAGCCTGTGTAAAAACTCACTCTCTTGCGGTAAAATGTTTCATTCCCAATTGTATCGAGCAGGAGTTTAGTTATGTCGCATGTTCGGGGTGTGTCGCGTTATCAGGCGGCGTTGTTTGGCGAGACGTTGGATGACCGTATTGCTGCGGATAATGCGGTGCGGGTGATTGATTTGTTTGTGGATGGTTTGGATTTGCTGGAGTTGGGGTTTGGCAAGGTGATGGCGGCGGCGACCGGTCGTCCGGCGTATCATCCGGGGATGATGTTGAAGTTGTATGTGTATGGTTATGTGAATCAGATTAGGTCGAGTCGTCGTTTGGAGAAGGAGGCGGGTCGCAATGTGGAGTTGATGTGGTTGCTGGAAGATTTGCGCCCGGACTTCAAGACGATAGCGAACTTTCGGAAGGATAACTTGGCGGGTTTGTCGGCTGCGTGCCGTTCGTTTGTGCATTTTTGTCGTGGTCAGGGTTTGTATGGCGGCGAGTTGGTGGCGGTGGATGGTTCGAAGTTTCGCGCGGTGGCGGGTCGTCGGTCGGTTTATACGGCGGAGCAGTTGGGTCGTGAGATGGAGCGGGTGGAGCACGGGGTGTTGGCGTATATGGAGGTTTTGGATACGGCGGATGATGCGGCCGATGAGGCGGATGCGTCGGCGAAAGTGGCGGACACAAAAGCCGCATTGGCGGCGTTGGTGGAGCAACGGGAGGCGTTGCGTTCGTTGACTGCGGAGTTGAAGGCAAGCGGTTCTAAGCGCGTGGTGTCGGGCGAGGTGGATGCGCGTTTGATGCGGCAGTCGGGCGGTGGTTATGCGGTGAGTTACAATGTGCAGACGGCGGTGGATGACAAACACAAGTTGATTGCCGCGCATGCGGTGACCAATGCGGTCAACGACCATCGCCAGTTGTATGGAATGGCGCGGCGGGCGAAGGTGGCGCTGGGGGTGAATAAACTGACGGTGGTGGCGGACACGGGTTATCAGAATGGCGAACAAGGAGCGGCGTGTGAGTCGGCGGGTATAACGGCGGTGGTGCCGCGGCAGCGGGTGGTGAATCCGCGCGGCGCTTACTATAGCCGCGCGGAGTTTGCTTACGATGACAAGCGCGATGAATACCGTTGTCCGGCCGGCGAAGTGTTGCGGCGGCGGCGCAGCGATGCGAAGTTGAAGACGCATTATTACGCGACCAATGCATGCGCGGGTTGTGGGTTGCGCGCTCAGTGCACCGGCGCGCGTCGGCGCACCATTAATCGTCATTATTACGAGGCGCAAGTGGCGCGCATGCACGGGCGGGCGGTGGCGCATCCGGAGTTGCTGCGGCGGCGGTCGAGTTTAAGCGAGCATCCGTTTGGCACGATCAAACAGATGATGGGCGGCGGTCGGTTTGTGTTGCGTGGTATGGATAAAGTGAAAGCGGAGATGGGATTGAGCGTGTTGGCGTATAACTTGAAGCGGGTGGTCAACATAATGGGCGTTGAAGCGTTATGCGAGAGTTTGACGGCGGCTTGATGCGGTGTTTTTGTATGGCGGCGTGTTTCCCTGATGGAAACATCAATAGGCGGATAAATTGCGCCGGATAAGTTCATGCCCGGTTCTTGAGTTTTTGCACGGGCTGATCCCTGCGGGAATGACGGCGTTGTTGGAACTCAGCGCTAACCTGAGGGAGATTCCCGAGGACGTAAGTGTCCGTAAGCCGCCGCTAAAAGAAGAAGCGCGGCGGCAACGGACACTAACGCTCGAGAATGACGAAGTAATCTCAGACGAAGGCGCGCAACGACCGCAGAATCAGGCGTTGAGCGCTCTCAGACGATTGTTCAGGCGTTTCTTCAACCGGGCGGCGCGGTTTTTGTGGTGGATGCCTTTGGAGACCGCGCGGTCGATGCCGGCGGCGGCTTCGCGGTATGCGCCGGTTGCGTCTTCGCGGTTGCCTTTCTTTTTCGGACCGCCCGCCAGTTTCAAGAATTTCTTGATGGCGGTGCGCAGGGCGGAGCGCTGGCTCATGTTGCGGTTGCGGCGGTTGATGTTCTGGCGTGCGCGTTTGCGCGCCTGTGGCGAGTTGGCCAAAGCAAATCCTCTCAGTGCGAGTGCGGGTGGCGTCCGGCTTGTCGGACCGGTTGCAAGGGACGCACGACTATCCGCTATTTGCAACCCAAAGTCAAGCGCGCGCCGACCTTTTACGCGCGGAAAAACGCCGTGACAGCGAAACTAATCCGCTCCGCCTCGGTCATCGGCTCGATGACGGTTTTGTCGCGGCTGTCCGGCTTGTTGCGGGACGTGGTGTTCGCCCACTTGCTCGGCGACCGCGCCGCCGCGGATGTCTTTTTCGTGGCGTTCAGAATCCCCAATTTCTTCCGCCGCATTTCCGCCGAGGGCGCGTTTGCAGCCGCGTTTGTGCCGGTGTTCACCGACTACCGCATGCGCCAATCGGCGCCCGACAACGAGCGCTTTTTGCAGTTATTGCTTGGCCGCTTCGGGCTGATTTTATTGCTGGCGTCGGTGGTCGGCGTGCTGGCGGCGCCGGCGCTGGTGGCGGTGATTGCGCCGGGGTTTTTACAGCATCCCGAGCAATACCAACTGGCGGTCAGCGCCACGCGCATCACCTTCCCCTACCTGTTCTTCATCTCGCTGGTGGCGATGGCCGCCGGGATGTTGAACACCTGCGGGCGCTTCGCCGCGCCGGCTGCCACGCCGGTGTTGTTGAATTTTTGCCTGATCGCCGCGGCATTGCTGCTCGCGCCGCGATTTACGCACGCGCCCATCGCGCTCGCCGTCGGGGTGGCGCTCGCCGGGCTGCTGCAACTGCTGTTTCAGATTCCCTTTTTGCGCCGGGAAAAACTCACCATCCGCCCGCGCATCGTCAGCACGCCGCAAGACGCGGTCGCCAAAGACGGGGTCGGGCGGGTGTTCCGGCTGACCCTGCCCGCCATCCTCGGCGTGTCGGTCGCGCAAATCAACGTGCTAATCAACACGCTGCTGGCGTCGTTCCTGGCGACCGGCAGCATCGCCTGGCTATACTATTCCGACCGCCTGATGGAATTTCCGGTCGGCGTATTCGGCATCGCGCTCAGCACCGCCATCCTGCCCAACCTGTCGCGCAAGCGCGCCGCTTCCTCCCGCCGCGCGTTTTCCCAAACCCTCGACTGGGCGGCGCGCTGGGTCTGCCTGATTTGCATCCCGGCGAGCGTCGGCCTCATCGTGCTGGCGGGACCGATGATTGCCGCCATCTACTACCACGGCGGGTTCAGCGCCAACGGGGTCGCCATGGCCGCCGCCAGTCTGGTCGCGTATGCGGTCGGCTTGACCGCCATCGTGCTGGTGAAAATACTCGCGCCCGGTTTCTACGCGCACCAGAACACCAAAACGCCGGTGCGTATCGCCATGGTCGCGGTCGGTTGCAACATCGTGTTGAGCCTGCTGCTGGTCTATCCGCTCAAGCACGTCGGGCTGGCGTTGGCGACTTCGCTGGCGGCGTATGTCAACGCGGGCTTGCTGTATGTGGCGCTCAGAAAAGAGCGGGTCTATCGCCCCGAACCGGGCTGGGGCGGCTTTTTGTTCAAGGTGTGCGCGGCGGCGGCGGGCATGGGCTTGTTGATTGGCTGGGGCGGCGGCGACACCGCCGAGTGGTTGTCGATGCCCGCCTGGCGGCGCGCGCTGCGGCTGATGTTCTGGGTCGCGCTCGGCTTTGTTGCGTATTTCGCCGCGCTGCGCGTCATGGGCGTGCGCGTGCGCGAAATGTGGCGCGCGCGCGAAGGCTCGTGACGGTCATGACAATGCACCGCGCGTGGCGACGATGCAACTGATTCGCTCCATCCACTCCCCGCGCCTGCCGCCGGACGGCTGCGTGCTCACCATCGGCAACTTCGATGCGGTGCATATCGGCCACCGGGAAATACTGCGCACCCTGGGGCTGCGCGCAAAACAACGCGGCTTGCCGGCGGTGGTGATGACCTTCGACCCCCATCCGCAGGAGTATTTCGCCAAAGCCCGCGCCGGGCGGGATGACTCGGCGGACGCGGCGGTCGCGGTCGCGCGGCTGACCACCACCGCGGCGCGTTTTTTCGCCCTGCGCGACTGCGGCGTGGACATCATGCTCAGCCTCCAATTCAACCGCGCGCTGGCGCAGACCGGCGCCGAAGAATTTGTCCGCGACTATCTCGCCGCGCGGCTGAAGGTGAAACACCTGCTAATCGGCGACGACTTCCGCTTCGGCGCGCGGCGCGCGGGCGATTTCCACTTGCTCGAACAAATGGCGCCGCGCCACGGCTACGCGGTCGAGCGCTTTGACGCCATCGTGCGAGGCGGCGAGCGCGTCAGTAGCACGCGGATTCGGGCATTGCTGGCGTCGGGCGAGTTGGCGGAAGCGGAGCGCTTGCTCGGGCGAAAATACGCGCACACGGGGCGCGTCATTCACGGCGACAAACGCGGTCGCGCGTGGGGATTCCCCACCATCAACCTCGCCATCCGGCATCAACCCGCGCTGAGCGGCGTGTTTGCGGTGACGGTTCGCGGGCTGGCAGACACCCCGCTGGCGGGCGTCGCCAGCCTCGGCAATCGCCCGACGCTGAGCGAATCAAAAACCGTGCTGGAAGTCTATCTGTTCGACTACGACGGCGATGCTTACGGCAGGCGGGTGTGCGTCGAATTCGTCGCCGGAATACGCGCCGAGGAAAAGTTTGACAGTTATGACGCGCTCAGAAAACGCATCGCCGAAGATGCCGAAGCGGCGCGGCGAATCCTGCGCGAGCGCGCCGAGCGCAGCGGGTGAGCCGATGACCGACCGCCAACAATTCGCCGCTTATCTGGCGCTCGCCGCCGTCGTAGTGCTCCTCGACCAACTCAGCAAGCAAGCCGCCTATGCCAACCTGCTGGGACAGCCGCCGGTCGAGGTCCTGCCGTTTTTCCGGCTCGCGCTGGTGTTCAACCGCGGCGCCGCGTTCGGCTTCCTCAGCGACGCCGGCGGCTGGCAGCACTACTTTCTATCCGCGCTGGCGGTCGTCGTCTCGGCGGCGCTGGTATGCTGGCTATGGCGCACCCGCGCCCGGCAAGGCGGCGCGCTGTTGTCGCTGGGGCTGGCGCTGGTGCTGGCGGGCGCGCTCGGCAACCTCATCGACCGCGTCAGCCATCAGCATGTCATCGACTTCATCCTGCTGCACTGGCGCGGCTGGTATTTCCCCGCCTTCAACCTCGCCGACAGCGCGATTTCCATCGGCGCGCTCATTCTCATCCTCGACAGCCTGGGATGGCGCCCCGGCGGCAAGGGGAAGGCGTATAATCGGCGCGATTGAATCACTGACGAGCCGCCATGCAGCCCGCGATGAAAGTTGTGCTTGCCAATCCCAGGGGATTTTGCGCCGGCGTGGACCGCGCTATTGAGATCGTCGAGCGCGCGCTGGAAAAATACGGCGCGCCGATTTATGTGCGCCACGAGGTCGTGCACAACCGTTTCGTGGTCGACGACCTGCGCAAAAAGGGCGCGATTTTCGTCGATGAACTGGATGAAATTCCGGAGAAAGCGACCGTCATATTCAGCGCGCACGGCGTCTCCAAAGCGGTGTGGCGCGAAGCCGGCAGCCGCTCGCTCAACATCTTCGACGCCACCTGCCCGCTGGTCACCAAGGTGCATGTCGAAGTCCGGCAATACCGCGAACTCGGTCTTGAAATCGTGCTCATCGGCCACGCCGGTCACCCCGAAGTGGAAGGCACGATGGGGCAGGCCGACGGCGGCATCTATCTGGTTGAAAACGTCGATGATGTATTCAACCTGAGCGTGCAAAATCCGCACAAACTCGCATTCGTCAGCCAGACCACGTTGTCGATGGACGACACCGCGCGCATCATCGACGCGCTCAAAAGCCGCTTCCCCGACATCCGGGGTCCGCGCAAGGACGATATTTGCTACGCCACGCAGAACCGGCAGGATGCGGTCAAACAACTCGCGCACGCATGCGATGTGGTGTTCGTGGTCGGCTCGCCCAACAGCTCCAACTCCAACCGCCTGCGCGAAATCGCGCGACTGCAAGGCGTGCCGGCATACTTAATCGACGACCCCGAACAAATCAAACCCCAATGGCTCAAAGGCAAAAAACGCGCCGGCGTCACCGCCGGCGCCTCGGCGCCCGAGTCCCTGGTCGCCAAAGTCATCGCCCGACTGGGCCGCAGCATAGAACAAGCCATCGAACTCCCCGGCCCCCAAGAAAACATCTCCTTCTCACTCCCCTCCCGTTTGAAGCCCTGACCGCCACCCCGTATAATCTACGCACGCTGACCCCATTGCCGGAATAGCTCAGTTGGCAGAGCAACTGATTCGTAATCAGTAGGTCGGAGGTTCGACTCCTCTTTCCGGCACCACCCCTTCAATAAAAATTGCCCCGACGCACCTTATTTTTCTGCTGTTCGGGAATGACGGCTATGACTCGTCATTCTCGAGCGTTGTGTCCCCCCGACTTCGTCATTCTCGAGCGTTAGTGTCCGTTGCCGCCGCGCTTCTTCTTTTAAGCGGCGGCTTACCGGACACTTACGACCTCGGGAATCTCCCTAAGACTGGCACGGACTTCGCCAAAGTCCACGCTAACCTTATGGAGATTCCCGAATCGAAGAAAATATGGTCGCCTGTCGGCTCCCTATTTTCTATCGTTCGAGAATGACGGGTATATATAACTCGTCATTCTCGAGCGTTAGTGTCCGTTGCCGCCGCGCTTCTTCTTTTAGCGGCGGCTTACCGGACACTTACGACCTCGGGAATCTCCCTAAGATTAGCACTGAGCCCAAACAACGCCATTGCTCCCGGACGGCGGGTGATTTATGCTTGTTGCCCTCGCCGCCAGCGAAGCCGTTATGACGCAGCCCTATGTAAAGCAACGCACGCACAACGCGATTGCCACTCTCGAATTTTTTCATCCCGCGCAGAATAGTTTGCCCGGCGGCATTCTGCGAGAATTGGCGGACGGGGTTTCGGAGGCGGGGCGTGATGCGGCGGTTAAGGTAGTTGTGTTGCAGAGTGGGGGCGCGCGGGCGTTTTGTGCGGGGGCGAGTTTTGATGAGTTGGCGGCGATTGAAGATGCGCGCGCCGGCGAGCGGTTTTTCGGCGGGTTTGCGAATGTCATCAACGCCATGCGCAAGTGCCCCAAGTTGATTATCGGGCGCGTGCAGGGCAAGGCGGTCGGCGGCGGGGTTGGGCTGGCGGCGGCGGTTGATTATTGCCTGGCGAGCAAACACGCCGCGATTAAACTGAGCGAGTTGAGCCTCGGCATCGGACCCTTCGTCGTCGGACCCGCGGTGGAGCGCAAGATGGGGGTGAGCGCGATGTCGCAGATGACCCTGGACGCGGACACATTTTACGACGCCGAGTGGGCGCGGCAAAAGGGGCTCTACGCGCAAGTGCTGGATTCGAACGAAGCGCTCGACCGCGCGGTGCGGACGCTGGCGGACAAGTTGTCGCGCTACAACCCCGACGCAACGCGCGAAATAAAGAGCACACTCTGGCGCGGCTGCGAAGACTGGGATGCATTGTTGGCGCAGCGGGCGGCCATCAGCGGACAACTCGCGCTGAGCGAGTTCACCCAAAGCGCATTGCGTAAGCAAATCGATAGTGGCAAGCCAGCCGGATAGGCGGCGCGCGGAGTAGTTAGGCATGCAAATTGATTTCCAAACATCCCCCGAAAAATACCGCCACTGGCGGCTTGAGTGCACCGGCGCGGTGGCGAATCTGGCCATGGCGGTGGACGAGGCGGGCGGGTTGTTCGAGGGCTATGCGCTCAAGTTGAACACCTATGATTTGGGCGTCGATATTGAACTTTACGACGCGCTGCAACGGTTGCGCTTCGAGCACCCGGAAGTCAAGGTGGTGGTGTTGCGCGCGCGCTCGGCGAGGGAGCGCGTCTTTTGCGCCGGCGCGAATATCAAGATGCTGGCGGCGGCCTGCCACGCGCACAAGGTGAATTTCTGCAAGTTCACCAATGAAACCCGCAACGCGATGGAAGATGCCGGCACGCATTCCGGTCAAAAATTCATCGCCGCGGTGACCGGCTCGTGCGCCGGCGGCGGTTATGAACTGGCGCTGGCGTGCGACTATATTATCCTCACCGACGACGGCGCTTCCTCGGTGTCGTTGCCCGAAATGCCGCTGCTCGCCGTGCTTCCGGGCACCGGCGGACTCACGCGGCTAACCGACAAGCGCAAGGTTCGCCGCGACCGCGCCGACATGTTTTGCAGCGTCGAGGAAGGCATCAAGGGACAAAAGGCGGCCGACTGGCGGCTGGTGGATGAGGCGGTGGTGAATTCCCAATTCGAGCAACGCGTGGCGGCGGTGGCGAAAAAATTTGCGGCGTCGTCGGACCGCCCGGACGAAGCCGAAGGCGTTGCTTTGCGTCCGTTGCAACGCAAAATTGACGCCGATTCGGCGACCTATACCTGCGTACAAATGCGAATCGACCCGCCATCCTCGCTCGCCCGCATCACCATCGCGGCGCCCGAACAAGACGCGCCGGCGGATGTCGCCGCGCTGCTTCGGGCGGGCGACCAGTTCTGGGGCATCCGCGCGGCGCGCGAACTGGATGATGTGCTGTTGCATCTTCGTTTGAACCACACCGACATCGGCATCATCCAGTTTGGGATAACCGGCTGCCGGGAAAAAATGCTCGCGCATGACGCCTTTTTGCAACGGCATCAAACGCACTGGCTGGCGCGCGAAATCCTGCTCAACTGGGCGCGCGTTTTCAAACGCCTTGACCTGACTTCGCGCTCATTGGTGGCGCTCATTGAGCCCGGCAGTTGCTTCGCCGGCACGCTCGCCGAGATCGCCTTCGCATGCGACCGCACTTTCATGGCCGCCGGCAAGTTTGAAGACGCGCCGCACGCGCCCGAAGCGGCGGTCACGCTTTCGGATTTCAGTTTCGGGCGCTATCCGATGCCCAATGGATTGTCCCGGCTGGCGACCCGCTTCCTCGGCGAACCCGAAGCTCTGGAACAGGCGAGGCGGCAAATCGGCAAACCCCTGCGCGCCGCGCAAGCCGCTGAGTTGGGCCTCATCAGCCACGCCTGCGACGACATAGATTGGGAAGACGAGATTAGAATCTTCACCGAAGAACGCGCCAGTTTTTCGCCCGACGCCGTAACCGCAATGGAAGCCAACCTGCGCTTTGGCGGACCGGAAACAATGGAAAGCAAAATCTTCGGTCGCCTGAGCGCCTGGCAAAACTGGATATTCCAACGCCCCAACGCCGCCGGCAAAGAGGGCGCGCTACGCCGCTACGGCAGCGGAAAAAAACCCAACTTCAACCCGCAACGGGTGTAGCCGCTATACGGCAACCCCGCCGGGGTTTGCGATTGCGCGCAGAATGTCTTCCGACGACGGCAAGTTATCGTTGCCGATGACGAGGGCGAGCAACCGCTCCTCGATATTCGCATCGCAACGGGTGATGCTGACCCGCCGACCGACCGCTTGAATCAGCTTCACCCGGCCATCCTCCGTGTCCATCGCCCAACCCTTCATCCGATAGACGTCCGGGTTGTGCTCAAGCCAGTTTGTGAGTTTGTGCAAATCGACTGTCGCGGTTGAGCGAATGGTTCGCGTAACAAAGCGGGCGTGATTGGCGGAAGGCGATGCGGCGCGTCGGTGGCCACGCGCCGGATATAAAAGTTGCGCCCACCCCACCTCGGCCGTGGTCGCCAACGAGCGCGCGGGATAGCGTTCGGACAGCATTTCAATCACGCCGGCTTGATTTTCCGGCGGCATTTCGTCCAGTTTGCTGACCACAATCGTCTGCGCTGACGCCAACTGCTGATCGACCGTGTCGGCAATCCAACGGTCGTCCAACTGGGCGCAGACTGCGGCTGCGTCCGCCAGCACAAATACACCGCCGAGCGTGAGTTCCTGGGAGATGTGCGCGACCTCGGCGACCCGCCCCGGATGGGCCACGCCGCTTGTTTCGACCACGATGTGCTCGGGCGGTGTTTCGAGGTCGAGCGCGGTTGATATGCCGCGCCCCAGGTCGTTCCCGATGGCGCAACAGACGCAGCCGTTTTTCAACGCGATAGTCTCGCCGCCGTGCGATTTGACCAGCGATGCGTCAACCGCAATATCACCAAAATCGTTGACCAGCACCGCGCAACGGGGAGCGTCGGGGTCGACCAGCAGGCGGTTGAGCAGCGTGGTTTTGCCGGCACCCAGAAACCCGCCGAGCACCGAAAACGGTACCGCCCGCACGGTTTTCATGGTCCCGGTTGCCAGCGTCCGCCGAGCATGGTTCCGAGCACGCGAATATCCCGAATTGCCATCGGCTCAACGCGCAACGGGTTGTCATCGAGCGCCGTGAAATCGGCGAATTTTCCCGCGCTGATGCTGCCGATTCTGTCGTCAAGGTCGAGGCTGATGGCGGGGCCCAAGGTAATTGCGCGCAATGCTTCTTCGGCTGTGATGCGTTCATCCGGCCCGTGCTCCCGACCCGACGCGGTCTGTCGGTTGACCGCGCACCAGGCGGTGAACAGCGGGCCCATGGGTGACACCGGCGCATCGCAGTGGATGGCGATTTCAAGCCCGGCATCAAGCGCGGTGCGCGCCGCATTCATGCGCGGCGCAATCTCCGGGCCGACCGTGGCATCGCGGTGCTGGTCGCCCCAGTAATAAGTGTGGTTGGCGAACAGGTTGACCATCAATCCGAGTTTGGCGGCGTGGCGCAACTGCTCCGCATCCATCATCTGCGCGTGTTGGAGTACATGCCGCTGTTTCGGGCCGGTCTCAGCGATGGCTTCGGCGAGCGTTTGCAGTACCAACTCGGCGGCTTCGTCGCCATTGACATGTACATGCAGTTTGAGATTGCCGGCGTGAAAAGCGCGTAGCATCTCTTGCAGTTGGGGCGGCGCCACGAACCACACGCCGTTTTCTATGCCGTTGACATAGGGTTGCCGAACGCGCGCGCTGTATCCTTGAATCGAGCCGTCTGAAATAATCTTCACCGCGCCGAGATAGAGTTTTTCATTGCCGTAACCCGGCAACTTCGCCGCACGCGCAAGCGCTTCTTCGATGGGCAGTTGCATGACGCCGAGCGCGGGGGCGATTCGCGCCGGGAAATCCGCTTCGCCGGTAACGGCGGCAAACATGTCCACCACCGGCTCTTGCAGTTCGTTGTATAGATCCGCCGTGGTGGTGATGCCGGCGCGGTGGCAGGAGCGCCCAAAGCGCCGCAGGCTTGCAGGGTCATCCAGCGCGCCGAAAACCGGGTTGCCGACCACCCTGAACACCGGGAACATGGCGGCGAACTCCGCCAGTTCGCCGTTGGGCTCGCCGTCGGCGTCAACATAGACGCCGTGGATTGCGTTTTGCCGGTTGATTCCGGCGCGCGCAAGCGCCACCGAATTGACGGTAATCAGGTGGAGGTTGCTGTGAAATATCACCACCGGGCGCGATGACGAAACCGCGTCCAAATCCCGGCGCATGGGTTTGTCCGCAAAGTAGATTGAATCGTAGCCCCATGCGAACAAGGTTTCATCGTCCGTTTCAAAGCCGTTTTCCAGCGCGCGCAGTTGCCGCACCAATGCTTCAACCGAATCGCAGCCCTTCACGGTGTGCCCGTCCGGATGGATGCGGTCGTGGAAGCCGACATACGGCAAATCCCAAATCATGCCCTCAACCGCGTGGGCGTGGCCTTCGACAAAACCGGGTGTCAATACGGCCTCCGAAAACAGGCTGTCCGCGGCGCCGTATTGATGCTCCACCTCCTCGCCGCCGACCGCCGTGATGCGCCGGTTCGTCACCGCCACGCGCGTGGCATTGGGTTGCGCGGCGTCCATCGTGATGATGTTGCGCGCTTTATAAACTTTTACTTCATCGTTCATTGGATTTTTCCGGGACGGGGGTTTCAGGCAACCAGATGACAGGCAACCCGGTGTTGATTTGCGACCACTCGAAGCGGCGGCGATTCGCGGCGGCAGACCTCCTCCGCCAGCGGGCAACGGCTGGCAAAGCGGCAGCCGGGCGGAGGATTAATCGGGCTCGGCGGGTCGCCCTTGAGCCGCATGCGCGCGCGGCGAGTGCGTTTGTTGCCGTGCACGGTTGGCACCGCCGCCAGCAGCGCTTTGGTGTACGGATGCAGCGGATTGGTGAACAAACTGACGCGCTCCGCCTGCTCCACGATTTGCCCCAGATACATGACTGCGATTTCATCGCAGATATTTTGCACCACGCCGAGGTCGTGCGAAATAAACAGATAGGTGAGCCCCATGCGGCGCTGCAATTCCGCCATCAGATTGAGTATCTGCGCCTGAATGGCGACATCAAGGGCGGAAACGGGCTCATCGCAAACGATGAGGTCGGGCGTCGTTGACAGCGCTCGCGCAAGACCGATGCGCTGCCGTTGACCGCCGGAAAATTGATGCGGAAACAGCACGCGCTGCTCGGCGCTCAGCCCGACTTGGTCGAACAGTTCGGAGACGCGTTGCTCGCGCTGTTGCGGGCTGCCAATGCGCATCAAATCGAGCGGTTCGCGCACGATTTCGGCGGCGCGCTTGCGCGGGTCGAGCGAGGAATACGGGTCCTGAAAGATGATCTGGAATTGCCGGCGGGCGGCGCGCAACTCCTCCTTTTCCAGATCTGAAATCACCTTGCCGCCGAGCGTCATCCGTCCGGCGGTTATCGGCACCAAGCGCATGATCGCCAGCGCGGTTGTCGTTTTGCCCGAGCCGCTCTCGCCCACCAGCCCGAAGGTTTTGCCTGCCGGGATGGTGAAACTCACGCCATCCACGGCGTGCACGACCGGCTTGCTGCCTGTGAACAGTTTCTTGCCGCCGCCGAAATGTACTTTTAATCCTTCGACGCAGAGCGCGTTGCCGCCGTTCGCGTTTCCGTCTCCGGGTGTCCTGACATTCGCAACGGCGCCGACGCTCATTGCGCTGCGCCGCCGGCCGCCCAGCAAGCCGTCAGATGCCCCGGATGAATCTCGCGCATGTCCGGTTTTTGGGTTGCGCAACGCTCAAGCGCCTCGGCGCAGCGCGGCGCAAAAGCGCAGCCATCACTGCGTTCGAGCAGCGTCGGCACCACGCCGGGAATTTCCACGAGTTCACGCCGTGTTGCGCTCGGCGCCGGGTCGAGGTGTGGCACGCACGCGATGAGCCCCTTGGTATACGGATGCCGGGGCGTTGTCAGCACCTTGTCTACGGCGCCTTGTTCGACCACCCGGCCGGCATACATCACCGCCACTTTGTCCGCCAGTTCGGCGATCGCGCCCATGTCGTGGGTTATGACGATGATGGCGCTGCCAATCTCGCTTTGCAGGTCTTGCAACAAATCAAAAATCTGCGCCTGCACGGTGGTATCGAGGGCGGTGGTGGGCTCATCCGCAATCAATACGCGCGGGCGGCAGGCGAGCGCAATCGCTATCATCACCCGTTGACGCATGCCGCCGGACAACTGATGCGGATAGGCCCTGGTGCGCGCAGCGGCTTCCGGGATGTCCACCGCCTTCAGCATGTCAACGGCGCGCGCCATTGCCGCCTTCGGGCTGGCGTTTTCATGCAGGCGGACGCTTTCGGCAATCTGCTCGCCGACGGTGAACACCGGGTTGAGCGAGGACATCGGCTCCTGAAATATCATACTGATTTCCGCGCCGCGAATCCGGCGCATCCGGTCATTGTCCAGCCCGGTCAACTCGCGCCCGGCGATTTGAATGGAGCCGGAGACGACCTTGCCGGGCGGGTCGGGCACCAAGCCCATTATCGCCAGCGCGGTCATCGACTTGCCACAGCCGGATTCACCGACGATGCCGAGTGTTTCTCGGCGATTCACGCTCAACGTGATGTGGTCGAGAACGCGCGCCTTGCCGTAACGGGTGTTGAAGTCAACCACCACATCCTCGACGCGCAACAGCGGCTCGGCGTCCACCTACCGCTGCCTCAATTTGGGGTTGAGCGCATCATTGAGCCCGTCGCCGATGAGCGAAATGGCCAGCACGGTGAAAAAAATGGCGAGGCCGGGAATCGCCACCGCAAAGCCGGCGTCCAGCACATAGGGGCGGTTGGAGCCGATCACCTGCCCCCAACTGACGACGTTGGGATCGCTCAGTCCGAGAAAACTGAGCGCCGCCTCAAACAGAATCGCCGAGCCGACCATCAGGTTGGCTTGCACGATGATCGGCGGCAGCGCATTCGGCAGTATCACGCGGAAGATGAGGTAGCCATCGCGCGCGCTACCCGAGCGCGCGGCGGTGACGTATTCCAGTTCGCGGATGCGCAGAAATTCCGCCCTGGTGACGCGCGCCACCGTGGTCCAACTGACCACGCCGATGGCCGCGGTGACGGTCGCCAGCGAGGCGCCGAACAGCGCGACGATGACCATGGAGAACAGTAGCGTGGGCAGAACCTGAAAGAACTCGGTGAAGCGCATCAATATCTCTTCGACAACGCCGCCGTAGTAGCCGGCGAAGGCGCCGACGGCGACGCCGATCACGACCGAAATCGCCGCCGCGGCGAGGCCGATTGCGATGGAAACTCGCCCGCCGGCCATCATTAGCGTCAGAATGTCGCGTCCGAGATAATCCGTGCCGAGCGCAAATCCGTCCGCGCCGGGCGGCGAAAACGGCGCCCACACCATCTCGAACGGGTCCGCCGGATGAATGGCGGGACCGACAAACGCGAACAGCAGGATCAATATCAACAACACCAAGCCGGCGACCGCCGCGTGGTTTCCGCAGAACATCGCGGTCATTTCCGTGAGCGGATGCGCCGCGGTCGCCGCCCGCCCGGCGTGTTGTTCGGCGGTGGTCGCGGGTTTTGGCATTGCGATTGCGGTTTCCTATCCCGACTTGATGCGCGGGTCGATTGCGCGCAATGTGATGTCGGTCAAGATATTGAACAAGATGACCACGAATGATGAAAAGAACAGGATGCCCATGATGGTGGGCGTGTCGCGCGCCAGGATGGATTGCAACGCCAGCGTGCCGAGCCCCGGCCAACTGAATACGGTCTCCACCACCACCGCGCCGGAAATCACGGCGGAAAACTGCAAGCCGGCGACGGTCACCACCGGTCCCAGGGCGTTTTTGAGCGCATGCTTGTAGAGCACGCCGTGTTCGGGCACGCCCTTGGCGCGCGCGGTACGGATGTAGTCGGCCCCCAGCACTTCGAGCATGGAGGCGCGCGCGTGGCGGCTGTATAAAGCCAGGAATATCGACGCCAGCGTAACCGTCGGCAGGCACAGGTGGTGCAGTAAATCCAGCGACTGGATGAAAAACCCGCCTTCGATGGTAACATCCGTCATGCCGCCGACGGGGAACACGGGAAAGACCGACACCAACAGGATGATCAGCAAAATGCCGGTCCAGAAAACCGGCGCCGCGAAACCGAACAGCGACAGAAAGGTGACCACAAGGCTGACCGCGCCATTGGGCTTTTTAGCCGCCAATACGCCGAGCAGCGTGCCGACGATGATGGCCACTATCTGCGCGGAAAATACCAGCAACAGGGTGGCCGGTAACTTTTCCAGAATCAGCGTGGTGACCGGGGTATTAAAATAGTAGGAATAGCCGAGATCGAAAACGGCCACGGCGCTGAGATAGCGCCAGAGTTGCAGATGAAACGGCTGGTCGAGACCGTAACGCGCGCGGATTTCGGCAAGCACCTGCTCGTTGGCGCCGCCCATCACGCCGGCGATGGTGTCGGCAATGTCGCCGGGGGCGATGGTAATCAGGGAGAAGTTGAGAACCAGTACCGCAAACAGCAACAACAGGCCGAAGCCAATCCGCTTGGCGAGCGTGCTACAAAAGTCCATTCGCCCGGTCCGCTCCCCGCCTGCCGTTGATATGCCGTTCGGTCGGCGTCTGTCACCGATGAGCGGGGGCGCGCACGGGCAACTAGTTTTTCAGATAAACGCGGTCCAGTGGAGCGCAAGTGCCCCAGATTGAGTTGGGCGGATTGCCCACCGTGGTGTTGGCGACGGTGTGATACGGGCTTGCGTATAGCGAGTAGATTGGCAATTCGTCCGCCAGAATTTGCTGGAATTCAGCGTAGTGCCTTTTGCGCGCTCCGATGTCGTAAGTCGCACCCGCGAGTTTCATCAGTTCATCCACCCTGGGATTGGCGTATTGCTGCGTGTTTGACCAAATAACGCCTTTCTTGATGTTGTCGCTGCTATAAGTTCGGTGGACGCCGATTACCGGGTCGCCCCAGTTGAATACATTATCTATGGTCATATCGAATTCGTGATTGGAAATTCGTTTCGCCCATGAAGGAAAATCGGCGGAGGCGCGCACCGTCACATCGATGCCGATTTTTTTGAGTTGCGGTTTCAGATACTCGGCATAGGCTTTGACCGACTCCCAGCCGAAATCCACCGTCAGGGCGAAACGAACACCGTTATCGCCGCGCGCATAACCGGCCTCATCCAGAATTCGGTTGGCTTTGTCGATATCCACATCGTAGCCGTTCACGCTGTCGTCATAAAACGGGCTACCGGGATGAATCCCGGTCTTTGCGGCTCGCGCCGTCTGCAGCATAATCGCCTGCAGGATAAAATCGCGGTCAACCGCATAGGCAATCGCCTGGCGCACACGCTTGTCGGCGGTCTTGCCCTGTTGGGTGTTGAACGCCAGCCAGACGATTGAGCCGATGGCGGCATAGCCTTCGCCGGACACATTCAGGTCGGCATTTTTTCTCAGCCGAAGCAGGTCGCGCGGCAACTCCTCGAAGCCCGAGACATGCACCTGCTCATTGTCGAGGGCGATGGTGCGGGCAGAGCCGTCCTTGATGATGCGCATGACGATTTTGTCGAGATAGGGGCGGTTCGGAATAAAAAAGTCCTCGTATCGCTCAAGGATGATGTGCTGGTCGCGCTTGTACTCAACCAGTTTGAACGGCCCCGAACCGACCACGTTTTCCGAATTTTGCGGATGCGTTTTGGGGTCCTGGCCGTCGCCGTAAACGTGTTGGGGGATAATCGGCAGCAGTTGCGAAGACATCGCCAGCATCAACGCAGGGTGAGGCCGGGAAAGTCTGAGAACGGCGGTGTGCGCATCCGGCGTATCCACCCTTTCCACCGGCTCAAACATCGACTTGAACGGATGATTGGCTTTCACCGTTTCAACCGAAAACGCCACGTCTTCGGAGGTAATCGGATGCCCGTCGTGGAAGGTCGCGCCCTTGACCAGGTTGAGCGTCACCGACAAGCCATCCTCGGCCACCGCCCAGGATTGCGCCAGATAGGGCTGTGGATTCCAGCCTTCGTCGTAGCGCAGCGGCGAGGCGAACAGTTGGGTACCCGGCTCACCGGTGGCGATACCGGATTGCACCGCGGGGTTGAGATGGCGCGGTGTGTTTTGCACCGACATCACCAGAGTGCCGCCGCGTTTCGGCTCATCGGCCCATGCAATGATGCCGGGCAAGCAGGCGGCCAGCAACGCGACCAGTAGCATATTACGTTTTGTCATTTTTCATTCCTCCGACCTTAAAGTAAAGGCTTTGTTCCAACCGTTGTGTTACAGGGCTATCCCCATCCGAAGACGGGTGACCGTAAACCTCGGGCGCTAGAAAGTCAAGAATTTCCTGAAGCCGTCGCGCCCGTTGAGCGAGGCGCCGGCACGGCTCTGTTGTTGCTGTTTTTGCCGGCGTCGTGCTATAACCGGGGGAAGGGTTTGTGGAGAGAGACGATGCAAAGTGATGCGGTTGATTATGCCGCTTCTATTCCCAACAATGTTGACCTTGCCGGTGACCGGCGGGTGTTGAAGGCGCTTGATCGTTGGCATTCGGGTTATCTGGAGTGGTGGCGGACAATGGGACCCGCGGGTTTTCAGCGCTCGTTGGTCTATCTGCGCACGGCGGTCGGCGTGGAGAAAGGGAACTGGGCTAAATTTGATTATGTGAAAATGCCGGAATATCGCTGGGGCGTGTTGTTGGCGCCGCCTGCGCCGGGGCGAAAAATCGGGTTTGGCGACCACAAGGGGCGCCCGGCGTGGCAGGAAGTGCCGGGCGAATATCGCGGTATGTTGCGGCGCTTGGTGGTGATTCAGGGCGATACCGAGCCGGCTTCGGTGGAGCAGCAGCGCCACCTGGGGAAAACCGCGCCGTCGCTTTACGATATGCGCAACCTGTTTCAGGTCAACGTGGAAGAGGCGCGGCATCTGTGGGCGATGGTCTATTTGTTGCAGAAGTATTTCGGCGCGGACGGGCGCGAGGAGTCGAATGAGTTGTTGAAGCGCTGCTCCGGTCACCGGGACAAACCGCGGATGCTCGGCGCTTTCAATCAGGAAACCCCCGACTGGCTGTCGTTTTTCATGTTCACCTATTTCACCGACCGGGACGGCAAGATGCAACTCGAAAGCCTGGCGCAATCCGGTTTCGACCCGCTGTCGCGCACCTGTCGCTTCATGCTGACCGAAGAAGCGCACCACATGTTCGTCGGGGAATCGGGAATTGGCAGGGTCATCGAGCGCACCTGCGACGCCATGCGGCGCGCCGGCATCGATGACCCGTATGACATTGAGGCGGTGCGCGCGCTGGAGGTGATCGACCTGCCGACGCTGCAGAAAAAAGCCAACTTGCATTACAGTTTGTCGCTCGACTTGTTTGGCTCCGAGTTGTCCACCAACGCGGCGAACGCGTTCAGCGCGGGCGTCAAGGGGCGTTACCGCGAGGAGAAAATCGACGACGATCATCAACTTGCCGACGACACCTACCCCACCCTGCGCTTGCTCGACGGCAAGGCCACAACCGTGGCTGAGCCGGCGCTGAATGCGCTCAACATGCGCTTGCGCGATGATTACAGCCGGGAGGCGGGCAAGGGGATGGTGCGCTGGAATGCGATCGTCGCCAAGCGCGGCATCGCATTCGCGTTCACGCTTCCCCACGGCGCCTTCCACCGGGCGATTGGTGAATTCGCCAAAGTTCACGCCAATCCCGCCGGCGAGATAATCGGCGAAGACGCATTCGCCAATCAACGCCACCGGTGGTTGCCCTCGCCGCAGGACGGCGAATTCATCGCTTCGCTGATGAAGGCGGAAACCGAGCCGGGCAAATACGCCGGTTGGATTATGCCGCCCAAAACCGGCATCAACCAACTGCCGGGCGAATTTGAATACGTCAAGATTCGCCCGTGAACCGGCCGGCTTGAGGAAGCGGGACCTCATCGGCGTGGTGGGCGCCGGCACCATGGGCGCCGGCATCGCGCAGGTCGCCGCCGCCGGCGGGCATGTGGTGAAACTCCACGACACCGGCGCCGAATCCATCGACGCGGGCATCGCCGCCATCCGAAGCGGCTTGCACAAACTGGTCGCGCGCGGGCGCAAAGACGAGCGCGAGGTCGAACGGCTACTGTCGCGCATTCACGCCTGCCCGGCGCTTGAGCAACTGGCGGAGTGCAATCTGGTCATCGAGGCGGTGGTGGAAGATGCGCGGATTAAAAAACAACTGCTTCGGCAAATCGAGCAACTGTGCGACCCCGCCACCGTGCTTGCCACCAACACGTCTTCGCTTTCCATCACGGCGCTCGGCGCGGCGCTGGCGAGACCGCATAATCTGGCCGGCATGCACTTTTTCAACCCGGCGCCGGTGATGAAATTGGTGGAAGTGGTTTCCGGTTCGGCGACCTCCGCAAAAACCGCGCAGCGCGTGTTTGACAGCGCCGCCAACTGGGGGAAAATCCCCGTCCACGCGCGCGACTCACCGGGCTTCATCGTCAACCGGGTCGCGCGCGCTTTCTACGGCGAGCCGCTGAGGTTGTTGCAGGAAGGCGCCGCCGGCGCCGCCACGCTGGATGCGCTCTTCAAGGCGTCCGCCAGCTTTCGCATGGGACCCTTTGAGTTGATGGACTTGATTGGCAATGATGTCAACTACTCGGTGACCGAATCGGTATTCAACGCATTCGATCAGGACATGCGGTTTGAGCCCTCGCCGTTGCAAAAAGAGCGGGTCGCGGGCGGATTTCTCGGCAGGAAAAGCGGCCGCGGCTGGTATGATTACCGTAGCGGCAACCGGCCGGAGGCGGATACCGTGAGTAGCGACTTCCGCCCCCGCTCGATTCGAGTTTGCGGCGACCTCGGCGTGGCCAACGGCTTGATTGCGCTGGCGGAAAAGGCCGGTGTGGACATTGTCCGTGAAGACGCCGGGGGCGCGGTTGCCGTGAATGACGAGGCGGGCATCTTTATCGAAAATACGATGCTCGCCCTCACCGATGGCCGTAGCGCCACCGCGCGCGGCGGCGCGAATGGCCGGCGCGATTTGATACTATTCGATTTGATGGCCGACTACGCCGACAATCGGCATATCGCGCTCGCCCAAGCGCAACCCGCGCGCGCGCAAGCGGTGCAACACGCCGTCGGGTTTTTCAACGCACTCGGGAAAACCGTGTCGGTGCTGGGCGATGCGCCGGGGTTATGCGTGATGCGCACCGTGTGCATGCTGGCAAACGAAGGCGCGGACGCGGTCCATCAGGGCGTGTGTGAAATTGTTGCGGTTGATCAGGCCATGCAATACGGCATGAACCACCCCCGCGGGCCACTGCGGTGGGCTGACCGGATCGGTCTCGCGCGGGTGCAAACGGTGCTGCGCAATCTGCACCAGAGTTATGGGCGGCGCTATCGGTGCTCGCCGTTGATTGCTCGCAAGGCCGAAGCCGGGGAGACATTTTATGAATGACGCCATCATTTACGACGCCATCCGCACCCCGATCGGGCGCTACGGCGGGGCGTTGTCGTCGGTACGCGCCGATGATTTGGCGGCGTTGCCGATTGCGGCGTTGTTGCAACGCAATCCGTCGGTTGACTGGGGTGGCATAGACGATGTGATTCTCGGCTGCGCCAATCAAGCCGGCGAAGACTGCCGCAATGTGGCGCGCATGGCGGTCCTGCTGTCGGGCTTGCCGGTCGGCGTGCCGGGTGGCACGGTCAACCGCCTGTGCGGTTCCGGGATGGACGCCATCGGCACGGCGGCGCGCGCCATCAAAAGCGGCGAAGCGCGGCTGATTATCGCCGGCGGCGTCGAGTCGATGACCCGTGCGCCTTTCGTGATGCCGAAACCCGACAAGGCTTTTGGCCGCGATGCCGGCGTGTACGACACCACTCTCGGCTGGCGTTTCGTCAACCCGCTGTTGCGCCGGCAATACGGCGTTGACTCAATGCCTGAGACCGCCGAGAACGTCGCCGAAGTGTTTGACATCTCCCGGCGGGATCAAGACGCCTTTGCATTGCGTAGCCAGCAGCGCGCCGGGCGGGCGGTGGAAGACAAGTTGTTCGCCGAAGAAATCGTGCCGGTTGTGCCGGCTGCGAAGCCCCGGGGCGGCGAAACCGTCGTCGAGCGCGATGAGCACCCGCGCCCGGAGACCACGCCGGAGGCGCTGGCCGCCCTCGCAACCCCGTTCAAACAAAACGGCACGGTGACCGCGGGCAACGCGTCGGGCATCAACGATGGCGCCTGCGCGCTGCTGATCGGTGACCGGCGGGTTGGCGCACAATATAACCTGACCGCCGGTGCGCGCATCGTCGCCACCGCCACCGCCGGCGTTGAGCCGAGAATCATGGGTTTTGGTCCCGCCCCGGCGAGCGAAAAGGTGCTGGCGCACGCCGGGCTTTCGCTGCGCGAGATGGATGTGATTGAGATCAACGAAGCCTTTGCCGCCCAGGTGCTGGCGGTCACGCGCCATCTCGGTTTGGCTGACGATGCCGCCGAGGTGAATCCCAACGGCGGCGCGATCGCGCTCGGTCATCCGCTCGGCATGAGCGGCGCCAGATTGGTGACCACGGCGATGAAGCAGTTGCATCGCCGGCGGGGGCGCTATGCGTTGTGCGCGATGTGTATCGGCGTCGGGCAGGGCATCGCGATGATCATCGAAAATATGCGGGCGGTGAAGTGAGCGCTGAATAGTTTCCCATTGCGCTATTTGGGGCGCTGGGTTAGAGTGGTGAATTGTGACGACCAACCCTCAATGACAGGAGATATGGCATGAGAGTCAACCTACAACGCATAGCGGCGGGCATTTTTGTGGCTGCTTTGAGCCTGCTCGCAACCGCTTCCGCGGACAGTGTCAAGATTGGTTTTGTGACCACGCTGACGACGCCGGCGGGGGTGATTGGTGAAGATATGAAAAACGCGGTCAATCTGGCGGTCGAGCATCTCGGCGGCAAAATGGCGAACAAGAACATTGAGGTGATTTTTGAGGACGACGGTTTCAAGCCGGAAATCGGCAAGCAGAAAACCGACAAACTGGTGAAGAAAGACAACGTCGATTTTGTCGCCGGTTACATTTGGTCGCATGTGTTGCTGGCTTCCAGCAAAAGCGTGTTGGATGCCGGCAAGTTTTTGATTAGCGCCAACGCGGGACCGTCGCAACTGGCGGGCAAGTCGTGCCATAAAAATTTCTTTTCCACTTCATGGCAGAACGACCAGACGCCGATGGCGCTCGGCGAGGTGTTGAATCAGCGCGGCGTGAAAACGCTCTATGTGATGGTGCCGAATTATGCCGCCGGCAAGAACATGGCCGCCGGCGTGGAGCGCACTTTCAACGGCGAGGTGGTCGGCAAAGACTTGACCAAGTGGGGCAAGGACAGGCAGTTGGATTTCTCCGCGGAACTCGCCAAAGCCAAAGCGTCCGGCGCCGAGGGGTTGTTCATTTTTTATCCGGGCAGCGCGGGCGGCGCGTTCATCAAGCAATACCAGCAGGCGGGGTTGAAGGACAGCCTGCCGCTATACAGCGTGTTCACGGTGGACTCGATTTCCCTGCCGAGATTTCAAGCCGCGCGAATGGAAGGCGTGCTCGGCTCCAAGAGCACGATGTTCTGGGCGCCCGATTTGGACAATGATGCCAACATAAAATTCGTGCGCGACTTCAAAGCCAAACACGGCAACTACCCTTCGTTCTACGCCGCGCAATCGTATGACAGCATCATGCTCATCGACAGCGCCGTGCAAGCCACCGGCGGCGATCTGAGTGATGCCGATGCGTTGCGCGCGGCGATGGAAAAAGCCGACTACGCCTCCGTTCGCGGCGCATACCGTTACGGCAAGAACCACCTGCCGATTCAGAATTTTTACTTGCGCGAAGTGGTTGCGGATGCGGACGGGAACTGGACGACCCAAGTGGTCGCCACGGTTTATGAAAACCATCAGGACCCGTATGCCGGGCAGTGCGACTTGTAGGCGGGCGTTGCGTCAATCGCTGAGTTGTAGCGGCGAGCGCTGAGTCGCGGCGGCGACCGAACCCCGCCGCTCACTGTCTCGTCGCCCCGCCACCCCGGCACACAACGTTTTTTGATTTGCAGATGGACTGGCATCTCCTAATCGCACAACTACTCAACGGGTTGCAACTCGGCTTGCTGCTGTTCCTGCTCGCCTCGGGGTTGTCGTTGATTTTCGGAATCATGGACTTCATCAACCTGTCGCACGGCTCGTTCTACATGCTCGGCGCATTCGTCTGCGCCACCGTGGTCGCGCTCACGGACAGCCTCATCGTCGCGGCGCTGGTTGCGGTGCTCGTGGTCTTCGTGGTCGGCGCGCTGGTGGAATGGAGCATCGTGCGCAAACTGTATAACAAAGACCACCTCGACCACGTGCTGGTCACCTACGGCTTGATTTTGGTTTTCGACAGCGTGGCGCGTCTCATCTGGGGCTCCGCCGGCGCCGCCATCCCGCTGCCCGATGTGTTGAACGGCCGCATCGAAGCCGGCGGCTTCGTCATACCCAGTTACCGCTTGCTCATCATCCTGTGCGGTTTGCTGGCGGCCGCGGGTTTGTATTTTTTGGTGACGCGCTCGCGCCTCGGCATGCTGATTCGCGCGGGCGCATCCAACCGCGCGATGGTGACCGCGCTCGGCGTGAACATCGACCGCCTGTATCTCATCGTCTTCGCCATCGGCGCCGCGCTCGCCGGGTTTGCCGGTTTGCTGATCGCGCCGATTACCGAAGCCAGCATCGGCATGGGCAACGAAATCATCATCATCGCGTTTGTGGTCGTGATTGTCGGCGGCATCGGCTCCATCAAGGGCGCGTTCTACGCCGCGTTGTTGATCGGCTTCATCGACACGCTCGGTCGCTCCTATCTGGACGACTTGCTCAAACTGTTTCTGTCCAACCACGCCGCCGAAACCGCCGCGCCGGCGTTGTCCGCGATGGGGGTTTATCTGTTGATGGCGGGCGTGCTGGTGTTCAAACCGCGCGGACTGTTTCCGCCGGCAGGCTTCAATAAAAAATGAGCGAGCGCCTGCATGGGCACGGCGCCGGCGCCACGATCACGGTTGCAGCGGGAGTGTATCTGCTATTCGTCGTTCTGCTACTGGCGGCGCCGCTCATCATCGCGCTCATCCAACAACCGTTTTATCTCGACCTGCTGACCCGCGTGCTGATACTCGCCATCGCCGTCGTCAGTTTGAATTTACTCGTCGGCTGCGGCGGCATGATCAGCCTCGGGCATGCCGCGTATATCGGCATCGGCGCATACAGCGTCGGCATCCCGGCGTATTACGAGATTTACAATGGCGTCATACATCTGTTTTTGGCAATCGGTTGCAGCGCCGTTTTTGCGTTGGTGACCGGCGCCATTTGCCTGCGCACGCGCGGGCTCTATTTCATTTTGATTACGCTGGCGTTTTCGCAGATGCTGTACTTCACGCTGGTCAGCATCGACGAATACGGCGCCGACGACGGCTTGCTGATTCAACAACGCAGCCAGTTCAACGGATGGCTCAACATAGACGATGCGACCGTCTTATACTACACCGTTCTCGCGGCGTTGCTAATTTTCCTGTTTGCGATGCACCGCTTGGTGAACGCGCGCTTTGGCCGCGTCATTTTCGGCGGCAAACACAACGACGAACGCATGCAAGCGCTCGGCTTCGACACCTATAAATACCGGCTCGCCTGCTATGTCATTTCCGGCGCGATGTGCGGCGTGGCCGGTTTCTTTCTGGGCAATTTCACCCACTTCATCAGCCCGGAAATGATGGACTGGACGCGCTCCGCCGAGTTGATTTTCATGCTGGTCATCGGCGGCAGCGGCGCGCTGTTCGGCCCCCTCACCGGCACCGCCGCCTTCCTGTTGTTGGAAGAGTTTTTGTCCGGCATCACGACGCACTGGCATCTGATTTTTGGATTGCTGCTGATTGCGCTGGTGTTGTTTTTCGGCAAGGGCGGGTTGCATGGCTTGCTCACCAGGCTGAGCCGCAAGCGCTCAGACACCACGCAATGATTCTTCAAGTTAAAAATCTCCACAAACAATTCGGCGGCATTCACGCGGTGCGCGATGTCAATTTAGCGGTCGAAGAAAATCGCATCCACGCCATCATCGGGCCCAACGGCGCGGGCAAGACCACGCTGGTCGCGCAGATTTCGGGCGCGCTCAAACCCGACAGCGGCAGCATTCATTTTGCCGGCAGGAACATCACGCAGATGAGCCCGCACAAACGCGCGCGCATCGGGCTGGCGCGCTCTTTTCAGATTACCAGCGTCATCGCGCCGATGACTCTGCTCGAAAACGCGATGCTCGCGGTGCAGTCTGGGGCGGGGCATTCGTTTCGCTTCTGGTCGCCGCCCGCACAAGACGCGCGCCTTCGTGATGAAGCGATGCGCGCGCTCGCCGGCGCCGGCTTGGATGCGCGCGCGGATGTCATCGCCGGCGCCGCCTCGCACGGCGAACAGCGGCAACTGGAATTCGCCATGGCGCTTGCGTTGAAACCCAAACTGCTACTGCTGGACGAGCCGACCGCGGGCATGAGCAAGGAAGAATCCGGCAAACTGATTGCGCTGTTGAACACGCTCAGGGGCGCGGTCACCATCGTGCTAATCGAGCACGACATGGACGCCGTTTTTACGCTCGCCGACACCACCTCGGTGTTGGTCGATGGCAACATCATCGCCACCGGCAGCATCGAGAAGATACGCAACAACGCCGAAGTTCAGAAGGCGTATCTGGGCGAGTAACGCGGCATGACGCTGGCGGTCAAAAACATCGAAACCTTCTACGGCAACAGTCAGGCGTTGTTCGGTCTCAGCATGGAAATCCGCAGCGGCGCCGCCGCCACGCTGCTCGGCAGAAACGGCATGGGCAAAACCACCACGGTCAATTCCATCATCGGCAACCTCCCGTGCAGGACGGGTGAAATTGTCTATCAACAAGAAAAAATCAACGGCCTGCCGCCCTTCAAAATCGCACAAATGGGCATCGGCCTGGTGCCCGAAGGCAGGCAAATTTTCCCCAACCTGAACGTCAGAGAAAACCTCATCGCAACCGCGGCAAACTACAACCAATCGCCGTCTCCGTGGACGCTGGACACGGTCTTGGATTTATTCCCGCAACTCAAACAACGCCTGAACAGCATGGGCAACCAACTGTCCGGCGGCGAACAACAAATGCTGGCAACCGGCCGCGCACTAATGCTCAACCCCGAACTGCTAATCCTCGACGAAGCCACCGAAGGCCTCGCCCCGCTAGTGCAAAAAGACATCTGGCGAACGCTACACGAAATAAAACAAACCGGCATCTCACTACTACTAATCGACAAAAACCTCGACCAACTATGCGCGATTGCGGACTATCACTACATCATAGAAAAAGGCGCAATCGCCTGGCAGGGCGACTCAGACGCATTGCTATCCACCGCCGGACTAAAGGCGCGCTACCTCGGAATCTAATCCGCCTCATCAAGGCGTTGCCGGAGCATATACCGTGAACTATCCCCGTCAATATAATGCCGTGGTTGATTTTGTTGACCGACATAGACAACAGGGCAGGGCGTCCAAAACCGCGTTCATCGACCCGCACACCTCGGTCACCTACGGCGACTTGTGCGACAACACGCATCGCGTTGCCAACCTGCTCATCGCCCATGGCGTGGAAATGGAAAACCGCATCGCCTTGCTGGCGCACGACACGGTGCACTGGCCCGCGATCTTCTGGGGTGCGATGCGCGCCGGCGTCATACCGGTTGCGTTGAATACGCTGCTGAGCCGCGACCAATATCACTACATTCTCGCCGACACGCGCGCCAAAGCCCTGTTTGTTTCACCGGCGTTGCTCGAAATCGTCGAACCCATCCTGCCGCAGCTGCCGCACTTGAAACAGGTGTTCGTGGTATCCGCAACGGCAACGGAAAACACCGTAGCAGGGCGGATTGATTACGCCACAGCGCTGGCGCAACAACCGCCGCAAGCCGAAACCGCCGATACCTGCAACGACGATGTGGCGTTCTGGCTATACTCATCGGGCTCAACCGGAATGCCCAAAGGCGTGCCGCATGTGCACACCAGTTTGATGGAAACCGCGCGTCTTTTTGCGCAGGGTATTTTGCAAATCGGCGAAGAGGACGTCGTGTTTTCCGCCGCCAAGTTATTTTTTGCCTATGGCCTCGGCAACGCGATGAGTTTCCCGATGTCGGTCGGCGCCACCGCCATCCTGTGGCCCGACCGCCCGACCCCGGAGGCGGTCTTTGCGATACTGAAAAAACACCAACCAAGCATTTTCTACGGCGTGCCGACTTTGTATGCGGCGATGCTCGCCCACCCCGATTGTGCCCGCGAAGATTCGTCCGCCGAGCTGATGCGTTGCGCCGCCAAGCTGAGGCATTGCGTCTCCGCCGGCGAAGCGCTACCCGCGGAAGTCGGTGCACGCTGGAAATCGGTCTTCGCGGTGGACATCATCGACGGCGTCGGCTCCACCGAGCTACTGCACATCTTCCTCTCCAACCGCCCCGGCGATATTCGTTACGGCACATCCGGCAAGGCGGTGCCCGGCTACGAATTGCGCCTGATCGATGAACACGACCAAAGCGTGGCCCAAGGCGAAATCGGCGAACTGCTGGTGCGCGGCCCCTCGTCGGCCAACGGCTACTGGAACCAGTTACACAAATCGCGCACCACCTTCGCCGGCGAATGGACCCGAACCGGCGACAAATACACGCGCGACAAAGAAGGCTACTACCACTACTGTGGCCGAACCGACGACATGTTCAAGGTCAGTGGAATCTGGGTATCCCCTTTCGAAGTCGAGTCCGCCCTGGTCAGCCACCCCGCCGTGCAAGAAGCCGCGGTGGTCGGCTACGAAGACAACCAGGGCCTGACCAAACCCAGAGCGTTCGTCGTTTTAGTCAACCACGAAAATCAAGACGACCTATACGAAGAATTAAAAGCCAGGGTAAAACAAAAAATCGGCAAATGGAAATACCCAAGAAAAATCGACTTCGTAAAAGAACTCCCCAAAACCGCAACGGGCAAGATACAGCGCTTCAAACTGAAGGGTGTGTGATAAACTTCAATAATTGATTGTCAATCAGAGGATACACTGGGTAAATTAAATCAGAAAGAGCAATTCTCGCTTGGGAGCAAAAAGTAGCTACCTGGGCGCTTGGTTTGTCGGGAACGATGTCTCATCGCCGTCATTCTGGCAGTATGTTAGCCGGAATCCAGAGCGTTTTTCTGGGTTTCAGTTTTTACCGGGATGATGGTTAGGGAAGTGAGAACGGTGGGATGGCGCAAGCTGCACTTGCGAGTTGGGCCCGCGCTACTACTCATATCAAATAGAGTTAATCTAAGAGAGTAATTGTGACGAAAAATACTGACGATTCTGACGGTCATCAATCATTGTTTGGAAATAAAGAGAAATTGCAGCTCCATCAACTGCGCCTGCTGGAATGGAATGGGATCAGTGCCGGAAGAGATCAGGGACAGAAAGATAAGCCCACTGGAGAAAAACAAGTTACGGATACCCCTGAAAAATGGTGTTTGACGCGAGGGATTGAATTATATGGTTGGCAAAAAAAGTGTATGGACCGGTGGTTTAAGAATGGATGTAAAGGTACCGTTAAAGTGGTAACTGGAGGAGGAAAAACTGTATTAGGCCTGGCGATTGCGGAGCGGCTACAGAATGAAAAAGTGCCTGAACTCAGGGTGGCGATAGTGGTGCCGACTATCGTATTGATGAACCAATGGTATGACGAACTATTAGAAAGCGGCAATTTACCCGCTGAAGCTATCGCTCGTACAGGAGGTGGATATCACGAGGGTTTTGATGGAGGTGCGAGAGTGCTGATATCTGTTCTTGTCTCCGCGAGTAAGAAATTGCCTGATATGGTACAAAAAGCAGGTGTCGCGGAATCATTATTATTAATTGTCGATGAATGTCACCGGGCTGGGTCTAAAGAGAAGTCACGAATCTTTGAAACAAAACGTGGGTTTAACCTGGGGCTGTCTGCCACACCGGAAAGAGAAGAAGACGGTGAACAGGATGAAAGTTCTGTATTCGAAAAATCCCTTCTGGGGCAACAGCTCGGTTCCATCATTTACGATTTCAATTTGATCGAAGCGCTCAAACTGGGAATTGTCCCGTCTTATACAATTTTACATTACGGCTTAGGTTTGTCCGCCGGAGAGAAAGATATTGCATATGAACGAGAATTGCGCAAGGGAGTGACGGTGACGGTAAAACTGAGCGAAAGCAGAAGCGGGGAGAAAGCAAGGGAAGTTGCTTCGATGATAATGGCGGTCAAAGACCCGCAAGGCGGTCGCTTCTATGTGAATGAATACTTGAACGTATTTGCTCCCCGCATGGAAGGATTGTGTACCGATTACTTCTATTGCGGACGTATTAACTTGGAAAATTGGTTTCCAGAACCTTACGCTGAGTAAATGAGGGGTATTCCAAACTACATTGATCTGGAATTTCTCTGCAACCAGGAAGTTTTTGTCAACGATATTTTCTTAAAAAGGTTTCCTGAATTAGTGACACTACAAGGCTTCGCTCGCGTTAATCCCAAGCACATCACCCATCGAATACAACCCCGGCGGTTGCCCGGCGAGCCATTGGGTGGCTTTTATTGCGCCGGTGGCGAAGATTTTTCGGTTGGTGGCTCGGTGGGTTATTTCTACGCGCTCGCTGTCGCCGATGAACATGACGGTGTGTTCGCCGGCGATGTCGCCGCCGCGGATGGTGGAGAAGCCGATGGTGCCGGTTTGGCGTTCGCCGGTGTGGCCGTGGCGGGTGAATACGCCGTCTTTGGCGATGTCTTTGTTGAGGGGTTTTGCCACTGCTTGCGCCAGTAGCAGCGCGGTTCCCGAAGGGGCGTCGACTTTGTGGCGGTGATGCGATTCGACGATTTCAATGTCGGTCAGCGGACCGAGCACCTTGCCGGCGGTTTCCAGCAGGGCGAGGCACAGGTTGATGCCGATGCTGGTATTGGCGGCGAGGACGATGGGGATGTCGTTCGCCGCCCGGCGGATTTGCTCTCTGCCATCGGTGTCGATGCCGGTGGTTCCGATGACCATGCCGCGCGACAACTGCCGGCAACGTTTGAGGTGTTCCAGCGTGGCCGCCGGCGTGGTGAATTCGAGCAGCAGGTCGAAATCGCCGTCCACTTCGGCGCGCAACGGAACGCCGATGTCGCCGCCGCCGGCAAGCGCGCCCGCATCTTTTCCCAGCGCCGGATTGGATTTATGTTCGATGGCGGCGGTGACTTCAACGCCATCGGTGCGCGCGGCGGCGCGGATGAGCGCGCACCCCATGCGCCCGGCGGCGCCGGCGATAGCGAGTTTGATCATGGCAGGCGGTCGGGCTGTCGCCGGTAATTCAACGGGTTGCCACTATACCCGATTTCCAGCGGCGGGAACGCCGGTCAGGCGGGCGCGCCGGCAGTTCAAGTTGGTATAGTTTTGGGGCAAAACCGCGGTGGATGGCGGTCGGCGCGTTGATTGTTTCGCGCAATTCATTGGTTTGGTATAGGAATGGTCTATTGACAGGGTATAATTTTCGACCCCCCTGTTGTAGTATCGCGTGGCTAAATCCGATTACATCAACCATGAGGAGGTACACAGATGGGTATTAGAATCAAACAAAGCAGCATCGTCGCCGTCGGCGGATTGTTGTTGTCATTCAGCGCCGGCGCCGGCGCCGGTACCGCGATTAACATTCCAACGCATAACTGGTCGAGCCAGTTGGTTGGCGCGGAGATCGTCGGCAAACTATTTGAGAAGGTCGGCGAAAAAGTCAATTATGTCCCCATTGACAGCCAGACGGTCTATCAATCGATGTGCGAAAACGACATTGATATTGTGCACGAGGTTTGGCAGGGCGCATTCGGCGCGGCGTTTGAAAAAGTCGTCGGCGAAGGTTGCGTGGTGGACCTGGTGACGCACGACGCAAAGACCCGCGAAGAGTGGTGGTATCCGGCGCATGTCAAAGAGAGTTGCCCCGGGCTGCCCGACTGGAAAGCGCTGGACGCCTGCGCGGATCAATTCGCGCGCGCCGATTCCGGCGGCAAGGGTGTGTTTATCGGCGGACCGGTGGACTGGCTTAAGAACGACGCCGAAAAAGTCGAAGCGTTGAAGATGAACTTCGTGGTTAAAAACGCCGGCTCCGCCGCCGCGATTTGGGCTGAGTTGGAATCCGGCATCAAGCAGAACAAACCCGTGGTGCTGTTCAACTGGACACCCAACTTTATCGAAGCGTTGCACGAGGGCGAGTTCGTGGAGTTTCCCGCCTACGATCCGAAGTGCACCGAAGACGCTTCATGGGGAATCAACCCGGACGCGAAATACGATTGCGGCAACCCCACCGGTGGCTACTTGAAAATCGGCGTGTCGCATCAATTCCGGGACGAGCATCCGAAAGCGTATGCGGTTGCGCAGAAAATCAATTTCAGCAATCTGGATGTCGCCCAGCAATCCAACTTCGTTGACACCGACGGAATGGAAGTCTCCGATGCGGCGGATAAATGGCTGGCGGAGAACGAAAGCCGCTGGCAGGAATGGATTAAGTAAACGAAAAACCCGGCGCCACGCTTGCGTGGCGGGTTTTGATGAGCCGGCCCTCAGTGGCCGGCTTTTTATTGGGCGTTGCGCCTATGCCTTGCGGCGTTTGTCCGCCCATGCGACCAGCAAACGGTCGGCGGTCAGGCCGATGAATGCCACGCATAAACCGATGACCAAGCCTTTGCCGCCGTCGTTGAAGGTGAGCGCGCGGAAAATTTCCTGGGAGAGGTCGACCGTGCCGATGAAGCCGGCGATCATGACCATGAACAGCGAAAACATCAGGGTTTGATTCAGCCCCAGCAGGATTTGCGGAAACGCAATCGGCATTCGCACCTTCCATAAAATTTGGCGCGGTGTGCATCCGGAGGTGATGGCCGCTTCGATGATGTTTTGCGGGACGCCGCGCAAGCCGAAAATCGTGTAGCGCGTTATCGGGATGCAGGCGTATACGATGATGGCGAAGATCGCCGCGACATCGCCGATTTGAAACAGCATCACCACCGGCAACAGGTAGATGAACGACGGAAAGGTTTGCATCGTGTCGCACAGGTTTTGAACCCAGCGCGTGGTGGCGTCGCGCCGCGACGCCCAGATGCCGAGCGGGATGCCGATAAGGGCGCAGATGAGCAGCGACACGACGACCATGTAAAGCGTGATGAGCGCGCGCACCCAGTAGCCGGATGCGGCGATAAAAAACACAAACGATGCCACCGTCAGCGCCAGTTTCCAGCCGCCCAACCGCCAGCCCACGCACGCCACCAGGGCGATGATGGCAACCCACGGAATGGAGGTGATGGCGGAGCGCACCGGGATCAAAACATAGATCAGAAAGCCGTCGCGGAAGATGCCGAGGGGCGCGTAGAAATGCAGCGTGATGTAATCCACGATGGCGTCCCAGAAGACCGACGTGCTAATCGTGAGTTCGTGCGGGAATTGGGTGATGTGCGGCGTGACGAACGACAAGCCGAACACGCAGACCATCAGCACGCCCGCCGCGCACAGCCCCGGATAGCGCATCCACAGCGCGCCCTCGGTCACATGATGCGGCTGTTTTTCCGCCATTGCCTGGCTGAAGCGGTCGAGCGCGATGGCGATGAACACCACCGCCACGCCGACTTCAAACGCCTGCCCGATGGCGAGGCGCTGCAGGCGCGTGAGCAGGTCGTGGCCGAGCCCCGATTGGCCGATAAACGAGGCGATGACCACCATCGCCAGGCATTGCATGATGACTTGGTTCACGCCCAGCATCAGCGCCGGGCGCGCCGCCGGAATCTCCACTTTGAACAGCATTTGCCGCGGCGTGCAACCGGCCATGATGCCGGCTTCTATTATTTCCCTCGGAATGCCCTTGATGCCGAGGAGCGCGAGGCGCGTCATCGGCGGGAAGGCGAAAATCACGGTGGCGATGACGCCGGCTTTGGAGCCGACGCCGAAAAAAATGGCGACGATGATGAGGTAGGAAAAATGCGGCAGCGATTGCAGGATGTTGAGTATGGGCCACAGGATGCGCTCCGCGCTTTTGCTTTTTGCCGCGAGGATGCCGAGGCTGACGCCGATTAAACCGGCGAGCGGCGCCGACACCGAAATCGCCGACAAGGTTTGCATCGCCAGTTCCCAGATTCCGCGGCGGCTGAAAAGCGCCAGATAGAAGAAACAACCGCCGCCCAGCAGCGCCAGCCGCCAGCCTTTCAAACGCCAGCCGTAAATCGCCGCCAGCCCGACCACCAGTAGCCAGGAAACTGGCGCGATGTCCCAGTTTTCAAATCCTTTGTGCAGCAGGTTTTCGGTGAACTGCAACGGCACTTCGATGCCGCTTGAAATCGCGCGCGTGATGTCCTTGAATGTGAATGCGCCAAAGAATTCGTATTTGCGCAAGAAGTCGATGACGGCGTTCACCCAGTCCACGAACGGCAGCATGCCTTCTATTTCGGCGCAGCCGCCGAGGCAACTTTTGGGCGGCGTGACCACCCAGCCCGGTAGCCACGATTTGAACGCAATCAATGCCACAAACGGCGCCAGCACGACCGCCGGCGCCATCCACGGCGTGCGCTTGGCGGTGTCGGGCGTTGATTCGGGGGCGTTCAAAACCGCGGCGGCGCGTCAGGAGAACAAGACTTCAAGCAGGCGCTTGGGCTTCAGGCAACCGACCACTTTGCCATCGGCGTCAACCACGCGCGCGATATGGTTGCCCTCCAGCACGCGCGCCGCGACCTCCGCCACGCGCGCGTTCGCCGGCACGCTGACATCCGCGCGCGCCTGCTCGCTCGGCGCGTCCATGATGCTGTATACATGCAGCAACTTGGAGCGCGGCACGTCTTTGGTGAACTCGGCGACATAGTCGGTCGCCGGTTGCGTAATCAATTCCTCGGCGGTGCCGATTTGCACGATCAAGCCGTCATACATGATGGCGATGCGGTCGGCGAGTTTTATCGCTTCGTCAAAATCGTGCGTGATGAAAACGATGGTGCGGCGCGAGAGCAATGATTGCAAGCGCAGAAATTCATCCTGTAATTCTTTGCGGATGAGCGGGTCAAGCGCGGAAAACGGCTCGTCCAGAAACCAAACTTCCGGGTCGATGCAAAGCGAGCGCGCCAGCCCGACGCGTTGTTGCTGGCCGCCGGACAGTTCGCTCGGGTAGTAGTTTTCGCGGCCAGTCAAGCCGACTATTTGTATGATTTCGCGCGCCTTTTTCTCCCGACCGGCGCGGTCAACGCCCTGCACTTCGAGGGGAAAGGCGATGTTTTCGATGACCGTTCGGTGCGGCAGCAACGCGAAGTGTTGGAACACCATGCCCATCTTGTGCCGCCGAATGTCGATCATCTCCCGCGGCGTGGCTTGCAGCAAATCCGCGCCGTCGAACATCACGCGCCCATGCGTCGGCTCAATCAAGCGCGACAAGCAACGCACCAGCGTGGACTTGCCCGAGCCGCTCAGCCCCATCACCACCAAAATCTCGCCTTCATACACATCAAAGGTGGCGCTGCGAACCGCCGGTATGTAGCCGCCCGACTTGAGCGCCGCTTCGTCCGGGTTATGGTCGTGCCGCTGAAAAAACTCCCGCGGATTTTTGCCGTAGAGTTTCCAGATGTTGTCGCAGGCGATTTTGACCGGTGGCGGTGGCGGTGGTGTTGTCATGGCGTTGGATTGGGCGGCGGTGCGGATTGTTGAATGGGTATTATGCGGATTTTTTGTGTGTCTTGCTATTGAATTTGGGGGGCTATTAAGCAAAGCGGACAAACAAAAAACAATCAAACGATTTCAACACCGAACTGCGCTGCGGTTTGCAACAGCACTTCCCAGACGGACAGCGCAAATCCGCGTGGGATGAACAACTCGTAGCCTTGTTGCGAGCGCCACAGGGTTACGCCGACATGGTGTAGCGCGCTTGATGCGACCGCGCCTTCGGCGAAGGAGGTTTCGCGCAAGTCCAGTGGAAGGTGGCGGTTGAGTAGCGGTGCGGCTTGCTTGCCGGTGATTCGCAAGTGCGTGCGCGAATGCGACAGGTCGAGGGTGGTTCCGTGGTCGGGGTTGAGTTGCGGGGCTTGTTCGCCGAGTAGCCACCACTTCAATGGCTCGACGCGGAGCAGGGCGCTTTGTTTCGCGGCATTGGCGGCGCCGGCGCCGAATGTGGGCGCGGTTTTTACGCCGGCGGCGGTGGCCGCTTTTTCCGCAACCAACGTCAAGGTGTCGGGCCACGCGGCAATCTGATGCAGGCGCAGGTCGCGGACTTCATGCAACACAACCCCTGCCTCGCCCGCCGCGCCCGCCTCGCCCGCCGCGCCGGCATCGTGTCCGTGCAACGCGGAAACTCGCTCAGCCCTGTCAGCCCTGTCAGCCACGCATCCGCTCCCCGCCGGGGTCGAAGAAATGCGGGCTGGTGATTTCCACCTCCACAGTCGCCGCGCCCTTGCGCACCGGGTCCGCCGCGACCGCCGGCTTGTCCCGCCACGCCGCATGCCCGCCCGCAATGAACCCGAGCCCAATCCAATGCCCCAGCGCCGGCGAATGCGTGACCGCCGTAATCCAGCCTTCGCCGTGCCCGGACACCCGCCGCGCCGCGCACAGGATGGCGCCGGCGTTGAAAGTGTCGCCCCGATTTTTGGGCGCGATGCCAACCAGCCGCGGGCGGTCTTCGCGCAGCAATTCGGGGCGCTTGCGCAGCGCGTTGCCGATGAAGGGTTTGTCGGGCGGCGCCATCTTGCCGAGCCCGGCGTCGTCCAGGGTCACGCGCCCGTCCAACTCGGCGCCGGTCACATGCCCCTTCTCGATGCGCAGCGCGCCGAGCGCTTCCAAGCCGTACAGGCAACCGCCGCGCGGCTCAGCCGCCGCCCACAACGCGTCCATCATGGCGGGCGCGTGGTCCGACGGCACATACACTTCATACGCCATTTCGCCGGAAAAACTGATGCGCGCGATGCGGCATTCCACGCCGCCGCCGACGTTGAGCGCGGTCTCAAGCACGCCCATAAACGGCAGCGCCTCGTCGGACACCGCTTCGGGCGCTTTGAGGCAAGCGCTCAGGGTTTCACGGGACTTCGGTCCGGCGAGCGCGCATCCCGCCCACTGCTCGGACACCGATGTCAGATGCACCCGCAATGCGGGCCAGCGGGTGTGCAACAACTCCTCAAGCCAGACCATCACCTTGGCGGCGTGCGCGGTGGTGGTGGTCATGAAGTAGTCGGTGGCGGACAGGCGCCAGGTGGTGCCGTCGTCCAGCACCAGCCCGTCGTCGCGCAGCATGATGCCGTAACGCGCCTTGCCGACCGCCAGTTTGGCGAAGCGGTTGGTGTAGATTCGGTCGAGAAACTCGGCGGCGTCGGGACCCTGCACCGCGATTTTGCCGAGCGAAGTGACGTCGCAAAGCCCGACCGTCTCCCGGACGGTGGCCGCCTCGCGCACATAGGCTTGCTCAAGCCCCTCGCCGGCGCGGGCGAAATACCACGGTCGATGCCATAGCCCCGCCATCGTCATCGTCGCGCCGTGCTTGAGATTCCATTCGTGCAACGGCGTGCGGCGTAGCGGGCGAAAATGCGCATCCACGCTCCGCCCGCGCAACGCGCCGAGTGAGACCGGGGTATACGGCGGCCTGAACACGGTTGCTCCGACTTGCGGAATCGTGCCGCCGAGCGCCTCAGCCATGAGCGCCAAGCCAATCACGTTGCCCATCTTGCCGCCATCGGTCGCCATCCCGAGCGTGGTGTAGCGCTTGAGATGCTCGACCGAGGTGAAGCCTTCGCGCTGCGCGAGGCGCACATCGTCGGCGGTCACGTCGTTTTGCGGGTCAACCAGCGACTTCAACTTGACGCCCGGCGCGCGGATTTCATACAGCGGTCGAATCGGATTGCGCCAGCCGCCGGCGGCGGGGGGTGGCACGGGGGCGGTTTCGGTCGCTCCGTTAGTGGCGGCGATGGCAATGCCGGCGGCGGCTCTTCCGGAGGCCACGCATTCGGCGGTAGTCCAAATCCCCGCCGCCGCGCCCGCCATCACAATCGGCTCACCGCTTTGGCTTTGCCCGGCGAGGAAGCACGCCAGTTCATCGTTCCAGACCGGCGCAACGCCGCGATGGGAATGCAGGTGAATGGTCGGCGACCAGCCGCCGGACACCAGCAGCGAGTCGCACGGCTCGACGCCGCCGCGCGTCCAGCGCTCGCCGTCCGCCACCGCTAGTTGCAACGCCCTCACGCGCCAGCCGCCGAGCGCTTTCAGCGGGGCGCTGTCCATACGCAGCGCCACCCCGGCGTTGCGGGCGAAGCGGTGTAACTCGTCATCAACCGCGTGCCGCGCATCGAGCAAAACCACCTCGGCGCCCGCGCCCGCGAGGTCGACCGCGGCTTGGTACGCCGAATCGTTGTTGGTGGCGACCACGACGCGCGCGCCGGGCAGCACGCCGTAGTGGTTTAAGTAAGTGCGCCCGGCGGTTGCGGTCATCACGCCGGGGCGGTCGTTGTTGCCGAAGGCGAGGTGGCGCTCGAGCGCGCCGGCGGCGATGATGATGCGTTTGGCGCGCACCGTCCAAAAGCGCTGGCGCGGTTGGTGTCGGGCGGGGTTGGCGAGGTGGTCGGTGACGCGCTCCAGCAAGCCGGCGACGCCGCCATCGTATAAACCGAAAGCGGTGGTTCGGGTCATCACCCGCGCGCCGGCTGAGCGCGCTTCGGCAATCAATCCCGCCAGTTGGCTCTCGGCTTGCGCGTGTGTAACCGGCTCGCTCAACAGGTCGCCGCCGAGTTCGGGCGCTTGCTCGACCAACAACACATCCAACCCGGCGCGCGCCGCCACCGCCGCCGCCGACAAGCCGGCGGGACCGGCGCCGACCACCAACACATCGCAGAAGTCGTGCCCGTGTTCATATTGGTCGGGGTCGGGTTGGCGCGACGCCTCGCCCATGCCCGCCGCCTTGCGGATGATTTTTTCATAGCGCATCCACATCGCGGTGCCGCCGCCTTTCTTGTGCGCGATGCGCGGTCCCATGAAGGTCTTGTAGTAGAAACCGGCGGGCAGAAAGCGGCTGAACAAGTTGGCGAGCGCGCCGATGTCGAAGCGCACGCCGGGCGTGGCGTTTTGGCTCGACGCGACCAGTCCGGGGTATAACTCCTGCGTGGTCGCTTTGACGTTCGGGTCGCGGCGCGCGCCCTCGCCGACGGTGACCAGCGCGCCGGACTCCTCGACCCCGGCGGACATGACGCCGCGCGGGCGGTGGTATTTGAAACTGCGCCCGACGAGTTGCACGTCGTTGGCGAGCAAAGCGGACGCCAGCGTGTCGCCGGGGTGACCGGTGAGTTCTTTGCCGTTCCACCGGAAGGCAATCGTTTGCGAGCGGTCGATGCGCCCGCCGCCGGGTTGTCGTGCGCTCATCGCCTGCGCTCTTTTTCAAGCGCCGCCGCGATGCCGGGATGCGCCGCGCGCACCGAATGAATCGCATGCGTCACGGTGTCGCGCTCAAGCAGCAACCAACTTCGGCAGCCGCTGACATGCTGCCAAGTTTCGAGTTGCACACCGCGCGGGTTTTCGCGCAGAAACACCGCGTCGTGCCATTCCTCGGCGGGCGCGTCGAGCGGCGGGTAGTCGACCGAGCCGTCACCGCCGTAGGTGAATTCGCTGTGGTCGCGCTCGCCGCAGAAGGGGCAGTTGATTCGAATCATCGGCGCCGCTTAGCCGTGCAGTTTGGGGTCGGGACCGGCGCCGCGTTCGTCGATGTTCACGCCGCGCTCGAAGCGCCGCAAATCGAAATGGGCAATGTGGTCGTGCGGGTGGTCGTTGGCGATTAGGTCGGCGAAATACCAGCCGGACGCCGGGCTTGCCTTGAAGCCGCCGTAGTTCCAACCGGCGTTTAAGTAGAGGTTGTCGAGCGGCGTTTTGCAGATGAACGCCGAGCCGTCCATGGTCATGTCCATCAACCCCGCCCAGTGGCGCAGCAACCGCACGCGCCCCAGGCAGGGCAGGATGGAGGTGGCGCATTCGGCGACGTCCTGCACCATCGGCAGGTTGCCGCGTTGTGCGTAGGATTTATACCAGTCGAGGTCGCCGCCGAACACCATCCCGCCTTTGTCGGATTGCGAGATGTAAAAATGCGCGCCGCCAACGCCGAACACCACGACTTGGTCGAGCAACGGCTTGAGCGGCTCGGTGACGAAGGCTTGCAGCAAGTGGGTTTCAATCGGCAGTTTGCGCAAGCCCGCCATCGACCACAGCCGCGACGTGTTGCCGGCGACCGCGAAGCCGACCTTGCCCGCGTTGATATTGCCGCGCGTGGTTTCAACCGCGCGAACACGACCGCCATCGCCGTCCCGCGTCACGCCGGTGACTTCGCAATTCTGAATGATGTCCACGCCAAGCCGGTCCGCCGCGCGCGCATAACCCCAAGCCACCGCATCGTGCCGCGCCGTCCCCGCCCGCCGCTGCACCGCCGCGCCGGTGATGGGAAAACGCGCGTTGTCATAATTGAGATGCGGCACCTCGCGCTTGAGTTTGTCCAACTCCCACAACTCGCCATCGGAGCCGGTCAGCCGCATAACATTATACCGCCGAGCCGCCGCATCCCGCGCCGCCGGGCTATGCAACAACGAGATATGCGAGCGCTGGCTAAACATCACGTTGTAGTTCAACTCATGACTCAAATTTTCCCACAGTTGAAGCGAATGCTCATAAAACTCCCGGTTCCCCGGCATCATATAATTAGAGCGCACGATGGTGGTATTACGCCCCGCATTGCCGCCGCCGAGCCAGCCTTTTTCCAGTACGGCGATGTTTTTTAGTCGGTGATTTTTTGCCAAGTAATACGCCGTCGCCAACCCGTGCAACCCGGCGCCGATGATTGCTATGTCGTAGTTCTGTTTTGGCTCAGCGTCACGCCATACGCGTTTCCAGTTGCGTTGGTTGGTGAGGCCGTTTTTGAAGACGTGCCAGGCGGAGTAGTGGGACACGAAGAAAATTACGAACCGAACCGTTCACTGAAAATTTTCATGAGTCGCTTGTTTACCTGCTCATGCCGTTTTTCAACGTCTTCTGGGTACCATTGACTTGGTTCTTTCTTGGACAAAATCAAAACATCGCGAATGTCTGAGTCAGCATATTTTTCTTGTTTTCGCTGAAAGAATTCGTTACTAGCAGCAATGTTGATCTTTCTTTCTAGTGGGATTAGATTACCCAGCTTATCAATATTTTGTGCATGTGATTCTTGTGTCCAACAATCGTAGTCATTCCATTTTCGTGGCAAGATATGCTCAATATGTATCGGTTTCTCCAACGCCTTGGCATATGCAACAACATCTCCTATTTTCTCTTCTTCCGTGCGGGGAATAGAATTAATTAAAAGTAGCCCAGTTCGGTAACGGCCATATTCGCACTTATCTAACCTCTGATTAAATGCTGCAATATCGTCACGATTACTTTCAACAGTGTTTTTGCGATACAACTCCGTGTAATTATCCCCTTTATTTATGGCGACATAAACCTTAAAAGTGGTATCCCTTACCCTGTTAACATTATTGTAAACCACGCCTTTAATGAAAAAGTAGCGAATGGTGTCCTTCAACAAAATGATGTATTCGGACTGCTTGTCTCTAGGAAGATGAAATTCTTCGCTATTGTTGCCCGTAATATACTTATGCAAGAACACAAACACAGGGTATTGCCAATAAACATTTGTGTAACTATTAAGAATTTTCATGTATATCTTTTCTCTTGCGACATCCTCTTCTTCATCGCAAAGAGTTTCTGTTTCTTCCAAAACCCAATGGCAAAGTTCCAAACAACGCATGATTGACTTCCACTCTTTTGCTAGAGACTCTTTGTTGTTTAAGTGATTATCCAAAACATATTTTCTGAGGTTCGTTTCTTTGCTGATATTACCTTGTTTTGCGCGTGAAATATGCATGAACAAACGAAACAGGGAATCTTGTGATTTAAGTTTCCCCCAACGTTCGACAAAAGAATTTTTTTCTTCTTCGGATTTAATCGATCCGTATATTTTGGATTTAAATATATCAGCATCGCTCAACTGCATTCCTCTGTCATTGATAATCTGAAATAATTCCAAGGCATCGTCTATTGAGTCGCACTCAATCGGTAGCAAAACAACATTGTCGAGAAAGGTTGTGATGAAATTCTCGCGTCCTTCTGCAGTTTGGGTTTTCCACCACTCACCAACTTCTTCTTTTAAGTTGTCATAGTTCTTTTTGAAATGGCTAGTGAGATTCTTGTATTCTCCCTGTTGCGAAATAACTACTTGTAAATCATTAGTATCATCGCGGTCAGATCCGGCTTGCACACGGGTCTGTAAGCGTAGTTCATTTCCCCGTTTGCCAGTATTGGGGTTTTCTCGATAGAGGAATTTCTCTAGAATTTTCATTGTACTTACATGCTCAAACAACACCTTAATTAAAATCATCAAGGTGGTAATACGTTGTTGCCCGTCAACGACGTGCCAAATTCTTTTGGTCTGATGTTCAGGGTAAACAACAATGCTTCCCAAGAAATACTGTTCTTTTGATTCATCTGTCTGGCAAAAATGCGAAATGTCATCCCATAACTGACTGCAATGCTCCTCTTCCCAAGAATAAGGGCGTTGGAACTCTGGAATAACGAATTCATACTCCCCAAAAATGCTTCTGATCGGCTTCGGGTTTGCTTGAATTGCTTTCATAATCTATTTCCTCTGTAAATTTAAAGTTAGAATTTCTTGTAGACCTCCACAAACTCCACCATCGTATGCCCCAATAACATCAGGAATTTCACTAACAACTCCCACGCAATCATGTCGCGCGAGTTGCTTATTTAATTCGCCGGAGTTAGATAGAAATGACAATTTTTCCTCTACGCATGGTTATGTGAAAATGCATAAGCATATCCATTCCCAATATGATGTCAAAGCCACGGTCTGCGCCGATGTCGGGGAATGATGTAACTTTCATCTCGGCGAATCCTGTTGATGTTTCCGTCACGGATACGGGTTTCATAATAGTGCTACCATCTTCTTGCTTTTCCGGTCGAATTTCGGTTTCCGTTATGGGAACGCTTTTACGGGAATAATAAATTGCCGAAATTCATTTATGTCTTGCTCAAAAGAGGACATTGGACTGGTGCCCCAGGTCAACAGGCTCGTTACGCACCGATTGGACGGAAAAATTCCCCCAACCATAATCCCGGACGCCAGTGTGGACAGCGTCTTTCTCGCTTTCGAAAAATGCGACTAATTTCTGCTTGTGAATTAGAGCGTAATCGGACAGATGGCCGTCAAGCCATTTGGCTTGCATCTTTTTGAAATATTTGTAATTTTTGCTGACCTCTTTTTCCGCGGTCACCGTTTCGCTTTGCGTAGTCATGATTCCTCCCCAGGGTGATGGTGAACTATGCATATATAAGCGCATTTCCCAGCGTATGCAACCCTTATCATCCAACGCCTGGCGCACCTGCCTGCTGGCGACGATACCGGGCACGCTGGTCTCCTCGGTGGCCAGATGCGGGCCCGCGCCGGTGCGCCCTCCATGCCGTCCATATAGATGGAATCGGGACCCGTTTTGGCCGCCATACGCACATCGTCATACACGCGCGTGGTGCCGAGTTTGAGTTGAATCGGCACCTCGAAGTCGGTCGTTTAGTTGCGCTGGTTGGTGAGACCGTTTTTGAAGACGGTCCAGGCGGAGTAGTGGGTCATTGAGTTGTAGTGGCGTAGCCGGAGTGTTTTGAGTTAGTTGTCAATGTCGCAAATTGCGCCCCAGAACATACGCCTTCCGGTTCGAAGCCAGTAAGTAACATCTTGCTCGATAAAAAACCATTTGGTCAGGCTGAGTATTTTTTCGGCGGACAAACTTCCTTGTGCCGCATCAACTGCATTTGTAGCTTCTCTTGAAATGTTGTATTCCCGCACCTCGTAGACGGACTGAAGGGCGGCTTTTAACTCATTCCAATGCGCTGAATCCAGAGCTTCTTTTTTGGCCGCAATCTCCGCCAAAAGACTGTTATGACTTGGCGGCTTGTCGTTACCGTTTCCGAATTCCAAAAAATTCTCCAAGTAAATTACAAAATCGCAACCTTTGTTAAGCTGTGCAGGCCTTTCCAGATACAAACGACTTCCATCATCAAATGCCTCCACGAAATATCGATATTCAACTTCCGGCTCTTCTTCCATCCACTTTTCAAGGATAAATTTACGAATATCCGCTTTGCTTTTTAGTACGGGCAAAGTGAAACTAATCTCAGTTCTGGGAGGAGTGTTTCGGATTACCATGAGTTATTTACCGTTGAGTATGTTGATGATGGTTTGCTGGTTTACGGCAACAGCGCATACCCTGTTTTTCGCTCTTGAACGGTTAACTTTTTTCGCTTGGCAACTTTAGGCCATGGGTTAGCGCGCTTACCGGCCTTGATTCGTGGTATTGCCATGGTATTCAGATAGTCAACCTCGGCGTCAATGCCGAGGAATCGGCGCCCATGGCGAAGCGCAACCACACCGGTGGTTGCGCTACCGCAAAACGGATCGAGAACAATATCTTTTTTCTTGCTACAAGCCAGTATGATTCGCTCCAGTAGCGCTTCGGGTTTCTGGGCGGGGTGTTTTCCGTGAATTTTCTCTTGCGGTTTGGGTGTGTTGATTGCCCAAACACTCCGCATTTGTTTGTTCGGTTTTTTTATGAAGTCGTTTTCCCAATGGCGATCCCGCACGGTCGGATAATCAAAGTAGTGTTTTGATTTTTTACTTTTCCTTACCCACAATAAAGTTTCATGGCTTGCGGTGAACATCCGGCATGCAAGGTTCGGCGCCGCATTAGGCTTAAACCAACAAATATCATTCACAAAATGCCAGCCCTGTTTTTGTAAAGCATAGCCGCACATATAAACCGAGTGATATGTTCCTGAAATCCATAGCGATCCGTTTGGTTTCAAGACACGCCGGCACGCTTCGATCCAGTTGTAGTGAAAGTCAAAATCCGCATCAAAGCCGTTGCTTTTATCCCATTTCCCTTTGTTCACGCTGACTCGTTTTCCGGCGTGGCAGGTGAAACCGTCGTTGGATAAATTATAGGGAGGATCGGCAAAAATCAAATCGACACATTCGTCCGGGAATGCGCCGAGAGTTTCAATTACATCGCCGGCGTAAACTCGGGTTCCAACTGCGGAGTAATGTGCCTTCATAGTGGGTGAGATTATACCCTAGCCCCCGCCGGCAAACCTCATCCCTCCTAAAACTTCCCATAAGCCTCCATCAACTCCACCATCGGATGCCCCGGTGACATCTGGAATTTTACCAGCAACTCCCGCGCAATCATGTCGCGGTCTTGTTGGTTGTCGGGGAGTTTCAAGTCGGCGGGCACGCGCACCCAGCCGTTGATGTTGCGGTCGAATACCGCCGGTTGGCCCTCTTCGTAGCCCATGTGGACGTCCTCCAGCCAGTTGAGGTCGGTCCAGCCCATGAGTTCCATATACTTTTTCAGGAAGGGCGGGCAGCGTTCCAGGTCGGGGGTGAGGTTGACGTCGTAGCGGTAGCCGATGTGCTGCCCGATTTCTTGTTCGCGGTTGCTGTCGAGGCCGTCGGACTCGAGGAATTTGTCCACATCATTGCTTGCGTTCATGGCGGTGCTCCTAGAAACGGTTCATTTGTGGTTGGCCCACGGTATGCTGGGTGCCGGCGAGCGGCACTTGCGCCATCGCCGAGGCTTCCATGGTGAGCGCGGCGAGGTCTTCCGGCTCGAGCGAATGCACATTGGTTTTGCCGCAGGCGCGCGCCAGCATCTGGCATTCAATCGTCAGGGTATGCAGGAAATTGTAGACGCGTTCGGCGGCTTCATCGGGGTTCAGGCGCGCGCGCAGTTGCGGGTCCTGGGTGGCGATGCCGACCGGGCAGCGACCGGTGTGGCAGTGGTAGCAATGCCCCGCCTCCACGCCCATCTCATTGGGAAAATCCGCCTCCGGAATGGCTTTGTTGCAGTTGAGCGCCATCATCACCGAGTGGCCGATGGCGACCGCGTCCGCGCCCAGCGCCAGCGCCTTGGCGACATCGCCGCCGTTGCGGATGCCGCCGGCGTATACCAATGAAATTTCGCCGCTTTTGCCGACATCATCCAGCGCCTGACGCGCCTGCCTGATGGCGGCGATGCCGGGCACGCCGGTCTCCTCGGTGGCGAGATGCGGTCCCGCGCCGGTGCCGCCCTCCATGCCGTCCATGTAGATGGAGTCGGGACCCGTTTTCGCCGCCATGCGCACATCGTCATACACGCGCGCGGCGCCGAGTTTGAGTTGAATCGGCACCTCGAAGTTGGTCGCTTCACGGATTTCATCGATTTTGAGCGCGAGGTCATCGGGTCCCAGCCAGTCCGGGTGGCGCGCCGGCGAGCGCTGGTCGATGCCCGCGGGCAACGAGCGCATCTCCGCCACTTGGTCGGTCACTTTCTGCCCCATCAAATGCCCGCCGAGACCGACCTTGCAACCTTGCCCGATGAAAAACTCGACGCCATCGGCGAGGCGCAGATGATTCGGATTGAATCCGTAACGCGACTGGATGCACTGATACAACCACTTCGAGGAATAACGCCGCTCATCGGGCAACATCCCGCCCTCGCCGGAGCAAGTCGCGGTGCCCGCCATGGTCGCGCCACGCGCCAGCGCGGTCTTGGCTTCATAAGACAACGCGCCAAAACTCATGCCGGTCACATAAATCGGAATGTCTAACACCAACGGTCGCTTCGCCTTCGGCCCGATGACGGTCTCGGTCAGACACTTTTCCCGGTAACCCTCAATGACGAAGCGCGTCAGCGTCCCCGGCAAAAAGGTCAGGTCATCCCAACTCGGAATCTTCTTAAACAACGAAAACCCGCGCATACGATAACGCCCGAGTTCCGATTTGATGTGAATGTCATCGATGACATGCGGCGGGAAGATAAAACTATCGCCGAGGCGGTTGGGGTCGCGGGTTGTGGTCATGGGAATTTTCATTTCATTTTGTTTACATAGTTGCGGATACCGCGGGATATGGCATCACGCGGCGATTCGGTTGAGCACAAAACTTTGCAAGTCGGTGCGCCGGCTGGCGTGCTCTATGGTGATGGCGAGGATGTTGCCCGCGCCATCCATATCCAGCACGGTGTTTTCGTCAAGGTCTTTGCTTTCCGTCACGCCCGCATCTTGCAGTTCAATATACAAGGTGTCGGTGTCTTGATAGTAGTTTAGTTTCATGGATTGAATCCTCGGTCAAAAAAGGCATTGTGGACTGTTTCGCCGTCGGGCAACAAGATTACACGCAGGTAACGGTTGTCCATCTCGGCGACTTTACCCCATTTTCGGATGCGTCCGTCGGCTTGTACTGTGGTTTTTTCGGGACTTCGCACGACTTGCATTACCCATCGTTCCAAAATAAACACACGGTCCGCACGCGAGCGGATTGCATCAAAATATTGTGTAGTTTTCAATTTGTGCGACAAATTTGTTGCGGGTAATATGAATGTCATCGATGACATGCGGCGGGAAAATAAAACTGTCGCCGAGGCGGTTGGGGTCGCGGGTGGATGTATTGGTCATAGTTGCGTTTGGTTATGGGTTTAAGTTTGAGATTTAACGTGTATTTCGATTACTGTGCCGGACGATAACTCTTTATCGCTCCAATAATTTCATTCAAATCAGCCGGCACCCATTCGTGGTCGCCGTCAAATTTGCGGTGAATATGCGGTTCGAGCGTTTTATATTCCGGTGTCGAGAGTTTGTATTCCAGTTTATAACGCCGCTTCGGGTCTGCGGTTTGGTAACTGCTTAAACGCGCCTCTGCATCCGCCGCCACGCCAACCTTATACATGCCTTTATACGCCGGGTTGCTGATGACATAGACATATTTTTTCGGGCGCGTTTCTCCTTTGCCTCGTTTGGGTGGTGTGGTTGAAAAAGTGTCTTCGCCTCGAAGCAGGTCTGGCGGCACATCGCTTTGGAGTCGCTGCTCAATTTGATTCCACGCTTCCTTTGCCGCATCAATACCAATCCAGTCACGCCCCAGCCGCTCCGCCGCAATGCAAGTGGTTACGCAACCGCAGAATGGGTCCAGCACCAAGTCGCCGGGGTTGCTGCCCGCCGTAATAAGCCACTCATACAACGCAAGCGGTTTTTGGGTGGGCCAGCCGGTGCGTTCGTTATCCATCGTGTTTAAGTTTGGAATGACTAAAACATCGTCGGGGGTTTTCCCTGCGGGCGGTTTCTTCCCTTGTTTTTTATACCGCCAAGCAGTCATCCCGCTCTCGTATTCTTGCAAAACATCCTCTCTGCGAAAAGTATACGAGTCGTTTTTAGAGTACCAAAATATGATGTCGTGTGATTTCGCCAAGATTTTCTTGCCGCGCGAAGCGTTTTTGTAGTGCCAAACAATTTCATTCCGAAATTGGTTTTCGTCAAAAATGCAATCCAACAACAATTTTAGATAATGCGACATAGTTGGGTCGCAGTGCAAGTATAACGAGCCGGTGGATTTCAGAATGCGGTGACATTCAATCAGCCGAACCGCCATATAAACGAGATAGCAATAGTTATACAAATTGCCAAGCCCGCGAATGCCGGTTAAGAAAGAATAGAGTTCGTAATTCTCTTGCCGAAACTCTTCCACCCATTCGTCTTTGATGTCCTCTTTGCCGAATAAATCCAAAAAACTTGCGCCTTCGGCTTGCGAACCGGTTGGGGCGGTGAATTGTTTTTTCTTGTTAAACGGCGGGTCGGTGCAAATTAAATCCACGCATTCGGAATTTATTCCGCGTAAAAAATCAATGTTGTCGCCGAGAAAAACCGTGCGGCTTTTAATGTTCGGTCTCATGTCAAACGCTCAAATCACACCGCCGCAACCCGCCGCCCGAAAATTCCACGATTGGCACGCGGTCGGTGACGGCTTTGGCGGCGGTGATTTTTGGCGGGCGCATGGTTAGTTCAGCGGGCTGTGGTCGTAACGGGTGTCGTTAAATATAACCAATAGATTTTTGCGGAAATCATCTTCGCTGTTTTGGCTGGTATTCTTTTATTGCCTTAATGATTGCGGACAACTTACCGGGCACCCATTCGTGGTCACCGTCAAACTTGTGATGAATATACGGTTCAAGAGTTTTATACTCCGGCGTTTCATATTTGTATTCTAGTTTGTATTGCCGCTTCGGATCACCGGTTTGATAACTATTCAACCGCGCCTCGGCATTCGTTGCAACGCCAACCTTATACATCCCTTGATACACAGGGTTGCTAATTACATACACATATTTTTTCTGGCGTATATCTTCTTTTCCGCGTGTGGGCGGCGTGGCTGAAAAAGTCGCTCCGCCACGAAACATATCTGGCGGCACTTCGGCTTTCAGCCTTTTTTCAATTTGATTCCATGCTTCTTTGGCGACATCAATGCCAACCCATCCACGCCCCAGCCGCTCTGCGGCAACGCATGTAGTCGCACATCCACAAAAAGGATCCAACACTAAATCCCCCGGTTTAGAAGATGCTTTAATGACTCTTTCCAGCAGCGCCAAAGGTTTTTGTGTTGGCCAACCGGTGCGCTCTTTTGCTTTCGATGAAATCACCGAAATTTCCCACCAGTCGTGCATCATTTTTCCGTCCGGATGGTAAACGCCATCCGCCGGGTCATGATTTTCTTGATAGGCGTACAAGTCTCGGTACGGCATCCGCAGAATGTTATGCGCCGATTTGTTTGCGTCTTTTCCATATAACAGCAACACGTCGTGTTTTCTGGCAAATCGCTTGTTGCTCGCACCGCCGGCGTGGTAACACCACACAATTTCGTTGCGAAAATTTTTCTCGCCAAAAATGCAGTCCAACATCACCCGCAAACCCCAACTCATTGTCGGGTCACAATGAAGGTACAGGGAACCGGTTCTCTTTAATATCCGGTGGCATTCAATAAAGCGAATTGCCATATACACGAGATAGCAATAATTGTATGAATTGCCAATCCCGCGAATGCCTGTTAGGAAGGAGTGTAGTTCATAATTCTCTTGGCGAAAGTCCTCAACCCATTCGTCTTTAATGTCTTCTTTGGCAAACAAATCCAAAAACCCCGCCCCTTCGGCTTGCGAGCCAATCGGTGCGGTAAATTTTTTCTTTTTGTTGAATGGCGGGTCGGCATAAATCAAATCCACACATTCAGAATTAATCCCGCGCAGGAAATCCAAGTTGTCGCCGAGAAAAACCGTGCGGCTCTTAATGTTCGGTCTCATGTCAAACGCTCAAGCAGTTTGGTAGTAGTCTGGTTTCATGGCATTCACTTGATTTGAAGCGCTATCACGCCACTCGTTCCCCGCCCCGCCACAACTCGTGCTCGCTGATGTCAATATCCCCGCCCCAACTCACCGCATAGCCACCGGGCTCCACGGTCACCGCCTTGAACAACGCCGGATTTCTGAGCGGCGCAAACATTTCCCGTGCGAGCAACGCGCTAATATCATACCGCCGCGCCTCGCCACCCGAAAACTTCACGACCAGCACGCGGTCGGTGACGGCTTTGGCGGCGGTGATTTTTGGCGGATGCATGGTTAGTTCAGCGGGTCGATATGCTCACCATAGACCGCACGAAAATGTGGCGAGAAGATAAAACTGTCGCCGAGGCGGTTGGGGTCGATGGTGAGGTGTTGGTCATGATAAGTTACCGGTGGTTACAACAGAGAAAGTTAAACTGAAAAATCCATGTAATAAGTCTCGTTGTCTATTTTGTAAAAAACAACATCAGTACGTCCGTAATTTTCCAGTTCCCTTTTGACAACCGGCACACCAGATGCCAAGCCTATGCGGTTTCTAAAATACTCGCCAAGCAAGGCGTTATTATGCGGAGTGTGAATGCCCTTGGCATTGTCCTGTGCGCGAGAGCAAATCATGCTTTTGCCATCATCAGTCAGCACTGTGAAATGTGTTTTTCTTTCGGGGAAAAAATCGGTTCTATAGATATCCGCGGATAAACTCAGATATGCTTGATTTGGGTTTCTGCCTGCCCGTTGCCCCCAGTTCAATCCAGATCGTGTAGGCACGACACCTTGTTTGGTTATCAAACTGACTCGTGCACTCTCCAAACCGGTCAAATGCACTGGTAATTCATCGGATGTGGCGGCTTGCTGTTTTGCACGGTGTTCTTCGTAAATGCTGATAAGTCCCTCAACGTCGTTATGAGTGCAGTAAATCGATTTTTCTAGAAGACTTTGATAGTAATCGTAGGCGGATATAGGGTCGCAAGGTGACATTATTTCCATTTGACGTTCACTGAAAGCATTTTGCGTGTAGTTAGCAGAACCGGCGAAACTACAAATAGGATTGTCGTCACGTAACCATGTGTATACTTTGGAGTGCACTGCAGGCTGACTGAATATGTAAGAACACTCAAAAGACCCGCGAAAATCATCGCCGACAAGTTGATTAAAGCCACGATGGTTGCTATTCGAAATTCCGTCGCTGGGACACATCCCTACAAGCAGGTGAACATTTATGTCCAACTTTTCTTCTTTGGCATGTTGCATGTGGCGAAATACCATTGCGGCGGTTGCATATCCGGAAACAATGCACAATTTGTTTGACCCTTGATACATAGGGTTAACTAAAATTTCATCAAATAAATTATCTGATAGAATCATGACTGTATAACCTGGGTACTCATTGGCTCATCGCAAATGCGAAATTGGTTAGTAGTAAGTTTCGAATTATGCAGTGTTAAATGCTTTTGTTGTAAGAGAGGTTGTATGGTCGGTTCTTCGTAAGCATATTCAATTTTGGCGAAACTTTTTAAGATTGCTCGAAATACCACCTTCGCACCATTCGGTGGTACTGCCATACCTATTTGCTTGCGTACACTTTCCTTGGATCCATAGAAAGTGAACTTGTCGGGAAAGGTTTGTAATCTTGCACGTTCACGATTGGTCAATGCCCGGTGCTCCTTCCAGTGATACACATGCGTTCCCCCCCCGCCACTACCAGTGATTGTGTATGCTGGTTTAGCAGGGTCTAATCGCTTGTAAATCTGGCTGATTTTAACTTTCTTGATTTTAAGTTGCAGATGTTCTGGAATATCCGCCGTAAAAGCGTTTTCGCCAGGCTTGATGTGTTTTAATCGATCAATAACGTTTCTTGATTGGACGGTAAAGTCATGATTTTGTGTGTCGGTTCTAATGGGTGGATTTTCAAGTGCATATCGGCATGACTGTTCCTTGAATCCTTGAGTTGACGGAATTTTGAACAACACATCCACATCCTTGCGAATGCCAACAATGATAATTCTATGCCGTGCTTGTGGTACACCGTATTTTTCAAATTTGTAAAGGTGGGGGTAAAGCGAATATCCTTGTTCCCATAAATCTTGCAGAATGATATTAAACGCCTTCCCTTCGTTTGAATTTCTTAATCCGCCAACATTCTCTGCCACGAACCAAAGAGGCTTAAATTTTTCAAGCGCGTTTACACAATAGGAATATAACGGACCATAAACCCCATCCATTCCCCGTTGCTCTCCGACTATACTGAAATCGTTACACGGAAAACCAAACGCCAACGCATCTACTGGCGAAATATCTGCAAGTTTTTTGTAATCTAATTTGCGAATATCCTTACAGATAATGGTCTCAGGTTGCTTTGGGCAGATATTTTTTCGATAAGTCTCACAAGTGTCTCGATCATAGTCGGTCGCCCACGCATGGTGTATCTGGTAATCATGCGGACGGGTATATCCGGTAGAAACATTTTTCGCCGCCCAAGCCAATCCGCCCGGACCGCAAAATAGTTCGCCAAACCGAAAAATCATCTTTTAATCTCGTTGGTTTCGGTTGATATAGTCATTGAGTAGATTTTGTTTTGACAGGAGAAATACATTTTCAATGGTTTACAATTGTTTAAGTTTGAGTAGCTTAATACGAGCAATAAGTGGAGTTTCTATCTTTTTTATTTCGCTTGCTATTTTCGGATTTAACGTGTAAGCACTATTTTCTTGAAACATGTTTTCAGTTTCACGAAGTATTGGCAAACATGAAGATGGGTGTGCAAGAGTGTCAATAAAATCTGCACCTATTCCAGCCTCGATTAAGGGAACTGACTCTGAAGGGTTGCGATGCGTAATCAATGTTTCTGCATCCCATGCCTTCCACGAAAAGAAATGCCATTCTATCAATTCATCAGAAGTACCATCCAGATCCATGATGTTTTCCGGGAATACGGCTTTTATCATGAAATGGTAACTTAATCTTTCAATATTGGAAACACAAATTTTACCTTTAACTACATCTTGTATTTGTCGAATTAACAATAAATCTTGAGGGCAATCTGCATAACAAACCGTTCCAGATTCTCGCACGTAATCAAGCTTTGTATAGATGGCAGGTACACGAGTTTTGCGAAATATCTCTATCATTTTGTATGCTCTCTAGCAACACAATCAAGAATCTTGGGTGCGATAATGGCTATTGTAAGGTAATACTAGTTGTTTTACACTCACAAAACCAACTTCTTCTCACTAGGCTCCAAATTATCGTAATTCCACAACTGCTTCCCCGAAGTAAACTTCTTCATATTCTCCACCCCGCAAGCCGGCGCGAGGTTATACATTGCCAGTTTGGCGGTTAGCCATTTTAGTTCGGTTTCGGTCATTTCGGCGGGGACGCAGTCTACGCCGAGGTCGGCGACTTCGCCGCCTACGTAGATGCAGCCGTCGTACATTGAGTCGCCGAGGTTTTTGCCGGCGTTTCCGCAGATGACCATGCGACCGCGCTGCATCATGAAGCCGGAGAAGGCGCCGGCGCGACCGCCGACCAGGATGGTGCCGCCTTTTTGGTCGATGCCGGTGCGTGAGCCGACGTCGCCGCGGCATACCAAGTCGCCGCCGCGCATCGCCGCGCCGAAGGTTGAGCCGGCGTTTTTCTCGACCACCACCACGCCCGCCATCATGTTTTCGGCGCACGACCAGCCGACTCGTCCGCTGATGCGGATGTTGGGGCCGTCGGTCAGGCCGCAGCCGAAGTAGCCCAAACTGCCTTCAAAGTTAAGGTTGAGCCGGTTGAGGATGCCGACGCCGACGCCGTGGCGCGCGCGCGGGTTTTTCACCGTGATGGTGCCGGCGCCGTCTTGCATTGCGCGGCGGATGGCGAGGTTGATTTCGCTCGCGTCCATATCGACCGCGTCGAATTCCGCGCGCTTGGCAAAGTCAACCTCGAACGACCACGGATAGGTGAAGTTCTCCGCCTCGGTGGCGTTGAAAAAAACCTGCTGCGCGCGCCCCGTCAACCGCTCCGCGTGCAGCCCCATGTCATGCGATTTATTTTCTACGCTTGCCATACTTTCACCTCGCCTTCGTAAGGGTCCCATGTTTCAATTTCATTCGGGAAGATGCTGCGGATGGCGACTTCTTCGGAAGCCAGGCCGATGAAGTCGTCGCTTTCATACAACACCATCGGTTTCGCCGCCATCACATCTTTTGCCATGCCGAGTTGGTCCGAAGTCGCAACCAAGTAGGTGAACACGCCGTCGAGTTCATCCACCGAGCGCCGCATCGCGCCTTCCAAATCATCGCCGCGGTCGATTCGGTCGGCGATATACACCGCGATCAATTCGGAGTCGCAGTTGGACATGAAGCGGTGGCCGTGGCGCTCCATTTCGCGGCGGAAAGTCCAGTAGTTGGTCAACTGGCCGTTGTGCACCACGGCGACATCGTTGAACGGGTACGCCCAATACGGATGCGCCGAGCGAATGTCGACATCGGACTCGGTCGCCATGCGCGTATGCCCGATGCCGTGCGTGCCGGTAAAGCCGGCGAGTTTGTATTGCGCCGACACGGTGGCGGCGTCGCCGAGGTCTTTAATCAATTCAAGCGCGCGGCCAATGGACAAAATTTCCGCATTCGGCGCCGCTTCCACCTGGTCGGCGAGATTGCGCATGTCGCCGTCATAAGCGAAGGTGTAGCGGTGCGCGTAGTCGGTCGCCGGCGTTTGCTCGAGCAACTTTGCGCCGAGTTTTTCCAGCCGCGCATCGACCACTTCGCGACGCTCGACCACCTCGTCGTGAATGTCGAAGCCTTTGCTCATGTCCTCCTGCTCGGCGACCTTGAAGCGCATCACATAGTGATTCTCCTCCGCCTTGCCATTGGCGCTGCCATACAAAGCGAACCCGGTGGAATCAGGGCCGCGGTGTTTCAGCGATTGCAACATCGCCGTCATCTCCGCGCCAATGTCTGAGGTTTTGCCCCGGTGAATCAATCCGGCGATACCGCACATAGTCGTCTCCGGTTAAGTTAAAACAGAATGGTTGCGAAAATATATCAGACGCGTTCGGTTGCCAAACGAAACGCAAAGAACGCGAACAGCATGCCGAGCGTGGCTTCCACCCAGCGTCTCGCCCCCTGATATGCGCGGCGCACCGGCGATGACGACAGCACCACCGCCCACGCGCCGTGGCAGGAAAAAGAAATCACAAACGCGCCCAGAACAAATGCCACAATCACGCCCGCGCCGCCACCGGTGGTGGCGCCGATGGCGGCAATGGCGAGCCAGAAGGCGATCGATTTTGGATTGGTTATCTGCACCAGATATCCCGTCAGAAAATGCCGCCAAAGCGCGCGCGGCGCGACCTTTGTCACGGTCACCACCGGCGGATGCACGGCTTTGCGGAACGCGTTATAAGACAGCCACGCGAGATATCCGCCGCCGAGCAAACGCAGAATATGCATCGCCCACGCGGCTTCCGACAACAGCAAACCGACGCCGGCAAGGGTCACCAAGTTGATGCACATGCCACCGGTGGCGATGCCGGCGCTCGCCACCAAAGCAGGTGCGCGTCCCTGCCCGATGGCAATCCCCAGCAACAGGGCAACCGAAGGCCCCGGCGATGACGCACCCACCAGTAGTATCGCATATGCCGCAATAAAACCGGGCAAAAACGGAATCACATCGCTCATAATTGTTTCTTCGCAGTTAAAGATTGGGTCAGGCTGCGGACTACGGCAAACAATCGAGATACTGCTCAATATCCCAGTTGGTGACCGTGTGATTAAACTTCTCCCACTCGTCGTTCTTGTAGTGGTGATAGACCTTGTACATTTCATCCGGCATCGCCGCGCGAATCACCGCATCGTTTTTCAACTCCTGCAGCGCATCGCCCAAGTTCATCGGCAGTTTGGTAACCTGCTTGCCGGCTTCCATCGCCTCGTAGATGTTTCGCTCCTCCGGCTCGCCGGGGTCGAGGTTTCGCATCAAGCCGTCGTCGAAGGCTTTGAGCAAACCCGCGCCCATCAGGTACGGATTGACCATCGAATCCACCGAGCGGTATTCAAAGCGACCGGGCGCCGACACGCGCAGCGCGCAGGTGCGATTCTGAAAACCCCAGTCGGCAAAGACCGGCGCCCAAAAGCCGGTGTCCCACAGGCGGCGGTAGGAATTGACCGTGCTCGAGCCGATGGAAGTCAGCGCCTTGAGGTGCGCGATGACGCCGCCGATGGCGTTGAGCCCGACCGGACCCGGTTTGACTTTGTCGATTTTCGGGTCCGGCATGAAGTGGTTTGCTCCGCCCTGCCGGTAGGAAAATGTGCCGTCCATGCCGGGCAGGACTCGCTGCCCCAGTTTGTTCACGCTGTCCTTGCCGCCCGACCACAGCGACATGTTGTGATGACAGCCGGACGCCGACACATTCATAAACGGCTTCGACATAAAGCACGCATGCAAGTTTTTTTCCCGCGCCACCTGCGCGCAGATTTGGCGGTAAGTCGTCAGGCGGTCGGAGTTGCGCATCACGGTGTCAAACATCCAGTTCAACTCAAGTTGCCCCGGCGCATCCTCGTGGTCGCCTTGAATCATGTCCAAACCCATCGCCTGCCCGTATTCAATCACGCGCATAAACGCCGGGCGCAATTCCTCAAACTGGTCGATGTGATAGCAGTTCGGCTTGGTCACGCCGCCCTTCAACTCGCGGTTCTCATCCAGTTTCAACCACATCATCTCCGGCTCGGTGCCCATGCGAAGGTGCAGGTTGTGTTTCGCCGTGAACTCGTCGTGGATGATGCGCAAGTTGCCGCGGCAATCCGAAGTCAGATGACCGCCGGGGTTGACGCGCTCTTCGCGGTTGCGAAAGCAGGTGCAGAACACGCGCGCGATGCGCTTGTCCCAGGGCAACTGAACGAAGGTTTCCGGGTCGGCGATGCCGACCAATTCCGACGCCTCGGGACCGTAGCCAATGTAGTCGCCGTGGCGGTCGATGAAGAGGTTGGCGGTGGAGCCGTAGACCAACTGAAACCCCCGCTCCGCGACGCGCTCCCAATGGTCGGCGGGAATGCCCTTGCCGACGATACGCCCGGTGACCGAGACGAATTGAAAGTAAATATAGGTGATGCCCAGTTGTTTGATTTTTTCCCGGACTTGTTTCACCAACGCCTTGCGGCCCGGTGCATTGACGTGCCGCTCAAGGTCGGTGGATGACTGCGCGCGCGCAGTGGGGCGTTTTGCCGTGGATTTGGCGCCACCACTACGGGCGGCGGTGCGTTTTTTCTTAGCCATGGAGTCCTCCGGATGAAGATGGTTTGACGATGTTTGTTGGTTGATTGGCTCGGTGAATTCGAGCGCCGGCGATTGACTGCTGTCGGGTTTTGGTCTTATCTTGGTATGCCCATTGTCGCATGTTGTCGCATGGTGAGCCGCACTCGGCGGCGACACTCGGCGGCGGTGGCGTATTATAAGCACCGTTAGGGCGCGCTTTGCAATAGCCGATTGGTTGCTATATGATACTTTTGTTAGACCATATATGAACCACCAGGCGATTCGCCCCACAACAGATGCGCTCAGCCGTCCCCACTCATCCCGCCCGCCGACCGCCGCCAACCCAGCACGGCTCCGCCGGCGTTTTCAACCGTATGCGCGAAGCCATCATCACCGGCGAGTATCATTTCAACCAGCGCCTGCCGTCGGAGCGGGCGCTGGCGGAGCAGTTTTCCACCGCCCGCGGGACGATTCGCTCGGCCATGCGGCAACTGGAGCAAGCCAACCTCGTCAGGCGCGAGTTTGGCAGCGGCACGTTTGTCGCCTACAACAGCGAGTTTGAGCAGGACGATATCGTCGAGGAGACGAGTCCGCTGGAATTGATTGAGACGCGGCTGGCGATTGAGCCGCACGTCGTCAAACTGGTGGTGACCAACGCCAGCAACCGCGACCTGCAAAAACTGGAAGGCGCGCTCAATCATGTCATCGCGAACAAAACCGACCCCAACGCGTTTTCCTCCGCCGACGAAGCCTTTCACCTGATGCTGGCGCACTGCTCGCAAAATCCGCTGCTGATTTGGATGTATGAGCGCATCAACGACATTCGCGCGCACAACCAATGGAACGAGCGCAAAAGCATCCTCTCCCCGGAAAAAATCGCCAACTACAACCGGCAACACACCGAGCTCCTGCGGCTCATCGTACGAAGAGACATGGAAGGCGCCACCCGCGCAATGACCACCCACTTGAACCAGGCGAAGAAAGACTTGCTGGGTAGTTACTGACGCCGGGCGGGACGTTTGGTTGCTCGATTCAATGTTGACGTTTACGTAAACGTAACGTAAAGTGGCGGCTGTCAACCGAAACCGCCGACTTTTTGCGGCGGCGAGCCGGGGGGGTGCCATGAATTTTGCTTGCGACGAGACCATCGAACAACTCAGAGCGTCCGTGAAAGCCTTTGCGGACGAGGAAATCGCGCCGCTTGCCGCCGGGATTGACCGGGCGAATGAATTCCCCAACGAGTTGTGGCACAAGTTGGGGGCGGTGGGGTTGTTGGGGATTACCGTGCCGCAGCAATACGGCGGCGCCGGCATGGGGTATTTGGCGCATATCGTCGCGATGGAGGAAATCAGCCGGGCGTCGGCGTCGGTGGGGCTGAGTTACGGCGCGCATTCCAACCTGTGCGTCAACCAGATTCGCCGCAACGCGAGCGAGGCGCAGAAACTGAAATACCTGCCGGCGCTCATCAGCGGCGAACATATTGGCGCGCTGGCAATGTCCGAGCCCAACGCCGGCTCCGATGTGGTCGGCATGCGCCTGCGCGCGCAAAAGTCGGACGGCGGTTATGTGCTCAACGGCGGCAAGATGTGGATCACCAACGGACCCGATGCGGATGTCATGGTGATTTACGCCAAGACCGAGCCGGACGCGGGCGCGCGCGGCATCAGCGCGTTCATCGTGGAGCGCGAATTCGGCGTCGGCAACGGGCGCAAACTGGACAAACTCGGCATGCGCGGCTCCAATACCTCGGAGTTGATTTTCGACAACGTCGAAGTGCCCGAAGACAACCTGCTCGGCGAGGTCAACCGCGGCGTCGAAGTGCTGATGAGCGGCTTGGACTACGAGCGCGCGGTGCTGTCCGGCGGTCCGCTGGGGATTATGCGCGCGTGCATGGACACGGTCATTCCCTACCTCCACGAGCGCCAACAGTTTGGCCGCGCCATCGGCGAATTCCAGTTGATTCAAGGCAAGGTGGCGGACATGTATACGACCTTGAACGCTTGCTGCGCGTATGTCTATGCGGTCGGTCACGCCTGCGATGCCAACGACGACCGCGACGATACCGCCGCCGACAACGCCCGCGCGATTCGCAAAGACGCCGCCGGCGCGATTCTTTACAGCGCGGAAAAAGCCACCGCCGTGGCGCTCGACGCCATCCAAATCTTGGGCGGCAACGGCTACACCAACGACTTCCCCGCCGGTCGCCTGTTGCGCGACGCCAAACTCTATGAAATCGGCGCCGGCACATCGGAAATCCGCCGTATGCTAATCGGCAGGGAAATTTTCCGGCAAACCGCCTAAGCGTTATTCGCTATTCTGTTACGAACCCAACCTCACAGGTATTCCCCATGTCGAACAAGCAACCCCAAGACCCGGTCGTCATCGTCGCCGCCAGCCGCACGCCCATCGGCGGTTTTCTCGGCGCGTTGCAGAGCCGCAGCGCGACCCAACTCGGCGCGGTCGCCATCGCCGATGCGCTCACGCGCTGCGGCATCAAAGGCGAAGACGTGGACGAGGTGGTGATGGGCTGCGTGCTGCCCGCCGGTCTCGGCAACGCCCCGGCGCGCCAGGCCGCGCTCGGCGCCGGCGTGCCGGTGTCCGCCGGCGCCACCACCGTCAACAAGATGTGCGGCTCCGGGTTGAAGGCCGCGATGCTGGCGCACGACGCCATTCGCGCCGGCAGCGCCGACGTGCTGGTCGCCGGCGGCATGGAGAGCATGAGCAACGCGCCCTATTTGCTGACCGGCGCGCGCGGCGGCCTGCGCCTCGGCCACGCCCGGCTCAGCGACCACATGTTCCTCGACGGCTTGGAAGACATTCACTACGACGGCCGCTTGATGGGCGACTTCGCCGAGGACTGCGCCGGCAAATATCAATTCAGCCGCGAGGCGCAGGACGCGTTCGCGCTCGAATCGCTCGCGCGCGCCAACCGCGCCATCGCCGAAGGGTTGTTCGCCGAGGAAATCACGCCGGTGGTGTTCAACGACCGCCGCGGCGCCGAGCAGCGCGTGACCGAAGACGAGCAGCCGGGCCTAGCCGACCCGGAAAAAATCCCGCGCCTCAAACCCGCATTCCGCAAAGACGGCACGGTCACCCCCGCCAACTCCAGTTCCATATCCGACGGCGGCGCGGCGCTGGTGCTGATGCCGCTGTCCGAAGCCGAACGCCGCGGCTACCCCCCGCTGGCGCGCATCGTCGGCCACCACTCACACGCCCAAGACCCGGCATGGTTCACCACCGCCCCACTGGGCGCAATAGCCGGTCTGCTAAAACGCATCGGCTGGCGCGCCGACGAGGTCGACTTATACGAAATCAACGAGGCGTTCGCGGTGGTCACGATGGCCGCAATGAAAGAATTCAACCTGCCCCACGACAAAGTTAACGTCCATGGGGGGGCGTGTGCTTTGGGGCACCCCGTTGGCGCTTCCGGTGCGCGCATTGTGGCGACGCTGTTGTCGGCGTTGCGGCGTTATAACGGGAAGCGGGGGTTGGCGTCGTTGTGTATTGGCGGGGGGGAGGCGGTGGCTTTGGCGGTGGAGGTGGTTTGATGTGGCTGCTTCAACTAAAGAGGAACGTAACCAACTACCGTCATTCTCGAACGGTAGAAAATAGGGAGCCGACAGGCGACCATATTTTCTTCGATTCGGGAATCTCCCTAAGGCTATCGTGAATTCCAACAAAGCCCGTGCCAGTCTTAGGGAGATTCCCGAGGACGCAAGTGTCCGTAAGCCGCCGCCAAAAGAAAAAGCGCGGCGGCAACGGACACTAACGCTCGAGAATGACGAAGCGGGGGGCGACGAAGCCGGGGGTGACGAAGCAGGGAACACCAGGGCTGTTGTTTTATGAACATCATCAAAAACCAAATAACCCCCCACTCCACCGAATTCAAACAGAATTCAAAATGGATGAATTCACTCTGCAACGAACTCCGCGAGCGCATCGAAGCCATCGCCCTCGGTGGCGGTGAGCAAGCGCGTAACAGGCATCTTGCCAGAGGCAAACTACTACCACGCGACCGCGTCCAACGATTGCTCGACCCTGCAACACCATTTTTGGAGTTCTCCCAACTTGCGGCGTATCAGGTGTATGACGACGAAGTTCCCGCCGCCGGGTTGATTACCGGCATTGGGCGCGTGGCGGGGGTGGAGTGTGTGGTTATCGCCAATGATGCCACCGTGAAGGGCGGCGCTTACTATCCGCTCACGGTGAAAAAACATTTGCGCGCGCAGGAGATTGCCGCGCATAACAACTTGCCGTGCATCTATCTGGTGGATTCCGGCGGCGCGTTTTTGCCGCGGCAGGATGCGGTGTTTCCCGACCGTGAGCACTTTGGGCGGATTTTCTATAATCAAGCCAACTTGTCCGCCGCCGGCATCGCGCAGATTGCGGTGGTGATGGGCTCGTGCACCGCCGGCGGCGCTTATGTGCCGGCGATGTCGGACGAGAGCATCATCGTCAAGAATCAGGGCAGCATCTTTCTGGCGGGTCCGCCGCTGGTTGCAGCCGCCACCGGCGAGGTGGTCAGCGCCGAGGAATTGGGCGGCGCCGATTTGCACTCGCGCATATCCGGCGTGGTCGATCACTGCGCCGACAACGACGCCCACGCGCTCGCCATCGCGCGGCGCATCGTCGCCAACCTCAACCGCGGCAAAGAAATCGCGTTGCAGGTCAGGCAACCGGTCGAGCCTTTGTTCCCCGCCGACGAGTTGCGCGGCATCGTGCCGCCAGACCCGCGCAAGCCGTTTGACATTCTGCAAGTCATCGCGCGTTTGGTGGACGGCAGCGAGTTCGAGCAGTTCAAGGCGCGTTACGGCGCCACGCTGGTGTGCGGATTCGCCCGCTTGCACGGCTACCCCGTCGGCATCGTCGCCAACAACGGCATCCTGTTTTCCGAGTCATCGCAGAAGGGCGCGCACTTCATCCAGTTGTGCGCGCAGCGCGGTTTGCCGCTGGTGTTTTTGCAAAACATCACTGGTTTCATGGTCGGTCAAAAAGCCGAGGCGGGCGGCATCGCCAAGCACGGCGCGAAGATGGTGACCGCGGTGTCGTGCGCGCAAGTTCCCAAGTTCACGGTGGTGGTCGGCGGCAGTTTCGGCGCGGGCAACTACGCGATGTGCGGGCGCGCTTACGGCGGTCGCTTTCTGTGGATGTGGCCCAACGCGCGCATTTCGGTGATGGGCGGCGAGCAAGCCGCCGGCGTGCTGACGCGCATCAAGTCGGATGCGCTGGCGGCTGCCGGGGAGTCGTGGGAGGAAGCCGCACAACAGGCGTTCGGCGAAAAAATCCGCGACCAGTATGAGCGCCAAGGCAACCCCTACTACGCCAGCGCGCGGCTGTGGGACGACGGCGTCATCGACCCGTCGGACACGCGCAAGGTGCTGGCGCTCGGCATCTCCGCCGCGCTCAATGCGCCGCTTGCGCCGACCCGCTTCGGCGTGTTTCGGATGTAGCCGTGTTCGATAAAATCCTCATCGCCAACCGCGGCGAAATCGCCTGCCGCATCGCCCGCACGGCGCGGCGCATGGGCATCACCACGGTGGCGGTGTATTCGCAAGCCGACCGCGACGCCCGGCACGTCGCGCACTGCGACGAGGCGTTTTTCATCGGCGAGTCGGCGCCCGCGGAGAGTTATTTGTGCGCGCCGCGAATCATCGACGCCGCGCGTCAATCCGGCGCCGAGGCGATTCATCCGGGATACGGATTCTTATCCGAAAACCCGCAGTTTGCCGAAGCGTGCGCGGACAACGACATCGCGTTCATCGGTCCGCCGCCGGACGCCATCCGCGCGATGGGCGCCAAAGACCGCGCCAAAGACATCATGGCGAAAGCCGGGGTGCCGGTGGCGCCCGGTTACCACGGCCACGGTGATGACGACGGCCAGCGCGCAAAAGCCCTCCAATCCGCCGCCGACGAATGCGGCTATCCGTTGCTCATCAAGGCGGTTGCCGGCGGCGGCGGCAAGGGCATGCGGTTGGTTGAGCGCGCGCCGGCGTTCGCCGAAGCGCTGGCGGCGGTCAAGCGGGAATCCGCCGCCGCGTTCGCCGATGAGCGCGTGCTGCTGGAAAAATACCTGCCCGCCGCCCGGCATGTTGAGGTTCAAGTTTTCGCCGACCAACACGGTCACACCCTGCACCTGTTCGAGCGCGATTGCTCAATCCAACGCCGCCACCAGAAAATCATCGAAGAGGCGCCGGCGCCCGGCATCGATGATGCGCTTCGCCAAAAGATGGGAGCGTCGGCGGTCGATGCGGCCACCGCCATCGGCTATGTCGGCGCCGGCACGGTCGAGTTTCTGCTCGATGCGGATACGCGGTTTTACTTTATGGAAATGAACACGCGGCTGCAGGTTGAACATCCGGTGACCGAGATGATTACCGGGCAGGATTTGGTGGAGTGGCAGTTGCGCGTCGCCGCGGGTTTGCCGTTGCCGTGCGCTCAGCGGGATTTGCGCATCACGGGTCACGCGATGGAAGCGCGAATCTATGCGGAAAATCCCGACAACGATTTTCTGCCGTCCGCCGGCGAGTTGGCGGTTTACCGGTTGCCGCCGCAATCGCAATCGCAATCAGGTGAGGATTGGTGTCGAGTCGATTCCGGCGTGCGGCAAGGCGATGACATTCAACCCTGCTATGACCCGATGCTCGCCAAGTTAATCGTGTGGGGGCACGACCGCGAGTCGGCGCGCAAGCGGTTGCGCGCTGCGTTGGCGGAGTTCAACATCGCCGGCGTGGCGACCAATCTCAACTTGCTGCACGCGCTCACCGGGCTGGACGACTTCATCGCGCCGGCGTTGGACACCGCGTTGATTGAGCGCAACCGCGCAACCTTGTTTGCCGACCGGGGCGCGCCGCCGGATGCGTACTTGGCAATCGCCACCTTGTTTGAGATGCATGCCGCCGCCGCCGCCGCCACCGCCGCCACATCAATCCGCGGCGACCCTTTCTCACCGTGGTCGCCGGGCGTCCCGTGGCAACTCAACCTGCCCTTTGATGCAACCTGCGCGTTTGCCACCGAGGCGGGTGAGGCGGAATACACCGTGCGCTTTGAGCGCGGGCGCTCATCCGGTTTGCTCGCCGGCGAGCGCACCGAGATGGCGTTGACGCCGCGCGATGATGGCGGCGGGCGCTTTCAATTTCAGTGCGGCGCGCGCGCGCAAAGCGTGTCGGTTGACAAGGTCGCGGACACCCTCCACATCAACCTCGGCGGTCACCGCCGGGCGTTGCGCGTGGTCGATGCGGCGCACGGTGAAGACGAGCACGCCGGCGAGGATGCCGGGCTGAGCGCGCCGATGCCGGGCGCCGTGATTGCGGTCAATGTCCGCAAAAATCAGCGGGTGCGGCGCGGCGCGGCGTTGCTTGTGCTGGAGGCGATGAAAATGGAGCACACCATCAGCGCGCCTTACGACGGGCGCGTGACACAACTGTTTTTCCGGCGCGGCGACCAGGTGCGCGAAGGCGAGCCATTGCTCACGCTGGAACCAACGAAGGCGGCGGCGGATTGATGCTGCCGCAACGCGTCAAAATCGTCGAGGTCGGCGCGCGCGACGGGCTGCAGAACGAAGCGCGCACGCTGCCGGTGAAAACACGAGTCGAATTGATTCGGCTGCTCGGCGACGCGGGCTTGACGGCGATTGAGGTCGGCAGTTTCGTGTCCGCCAAACGGGTTCCGCAGATGGCGCAAAGCGGCGAAGTGTTGAAGTCGCTCGCCCAACTCCCCGGCGTGAGTTACCCGGCGCTCGTGCCCAACCTTAAGGGGCTGGACGCGGCGATGGAATGCGGCGCCACGGAAGTCGCGGTGTTCGCCGCCGCCTCGGAAGCATTCAGCCGTCGCAACATCAACTGCGGCATCGCGCAGAGCATCGAGCGCTTCGCCGATGTGGTTGCGCGCGCGTTGTCCGCGGGCTTGCGGGTGCGCGGCTATGTCTCCTGCGCGCTCGGCTGCCCGTATCAGGGCGAGGTCGCGCCGGGCGAAGTGGCGCGGGTGTCGGGCTTGTTGCGCGACCTCGGCTGCTATGAAATTTCACTCGGCGACACCATCGGCGTCGGCACGCCGGGCAACGCGCACGCGATGCTTGAGCGGGTCGCCGAGGACATCCCGTTGGCGCAACTGGCGGCGCATTTTCACGACACCTATGGTCAGGCGTTGGCGAATATCTATGCGGCGTTGCAACTCGGCGTGCGCGTGTTCGACGCATCCGTCGCGGGCCTCGGCGGCTGCCCGTATGCCAAAGGCGCGTCCGGCAACGTGGCGACCGAGGACTTGGTGTATATGTTGGACGGGCTGGGAATTCACAGCGGCGTGAGCCTGCCCAAACTGTTGCGCGCGGGAGACTACATTTGTGCGAAACTCAGCCGCAACAACCACTCCAAAGCCGCCGTCGCTTTGTCCGCCCGGAGTCACTGACTATGCCGTTGCCTGAGCCGCCCGCGCGCGAAAAACTGCATCACCGAAAAATCAACTGCCAGGGTTATCACAGGCAAGACGGGCTATGGGACATTGAAGCCGAGTTGACCGACACCAAAACCTATGCCTACCACAACCGCGACCGCGGCGAAGTGGCGGCGGGCGAGCCGGTGCACCTGATGCAACTGCGCGTGACCCTCGACCTCGACATGAACATCATCGCGGTGGACGCCAACATGGACTACGCGCCGTTTGCGATGTGCCCCGGCGCGCGCGCCGCGATGAAGAAACTAGAAGGGCTGCAAATCAAGAGCGGCTGGTTGCGCCAAGCACGCGAGCGAATCGGTCGCCGCGAGAGTTGCACGCACCTGTTCGAGTTGCTGAGACCGCTATCCACCACCGCCTATCAAACCATGCACCGCGCCCTGGAAGAACGCGCCACCAACCACCCCGGCCCCCGCCGCACACGCCCAAAAATCATCGACCAATGCTACTCCCTCGCCAGCGACAGCCCGGTGGTAAAGTTGGAGTGGCCCGACTTCTACACCGGCGGGGAGGGCGGTCAGCCTGAGGGTTGATTTTGTAGGGGAGTATTAAGCAAGGTTGACAAGGACAACAACCGCGTCATTCACAACAACTTCGTCATTCACAACCACGTCGTCATTCACCCCTACTTCGTCATTCACCCCTACTTCGTCATTCTCGAGCGTTAGTGTCCGTTGCCGCCGCGCTTCTTCTTTTAAGCGGCGGCTTACGGACACTTACGACCTCGGGAATCTCCCTAAGACTGGCACGGACTTCGGTAAAGTCCACGCTAACCTTAGGGAGATTCCCGAAGGCGATGAAAAATCCGCCGGGAGCGGATTTTCGCGTAGCCCGAAGGGTTTGTATCAGGGATGATACAAACAAAAATATAGTCGCTGGCGCTCCTTATTTTTCTATCGTTCGAGAATGACGACTATTACTCGTCATTTATATGTTCAGTTTACCCCCTATTCAGGCCAGAGTAGAGGGTGGGCGCGAGGGGTGAACCGGTTTGTCATGTGCTGGGCAGGTGTCATTGATTCCTGCTGCAGCGTTCGAGAGTACGGACCCCTCGCGCCGTTGTTGCCGCGAACAGATGCTTGGGGATAATGCCCCGTATATAAGTGTGCGGAAACAGCGCTGATGTTAACTCATTTTAACCCTTTTGTTGCTTTTGTTAGGAGGTGCTTTGATGAAGAAGTTTGCGGGTATTGATGTGGGCAAAGCGTATTTGGATGTGTGGTTGCCGGGTGGTTTCTCGCAGAAGTTTAGCAACGATGATGCTGGCTTTCCGGCGCTGTTGGTTTGGTTGCGCGACAACGCGGTGGAGCAGGTGGCTTGCGATGCGTCCAGTTATGAGCGCCATCTGGTGCGCGCGCTGCATGCGGCGCGGATGCCGGTGAAAGTGGTGCATCCGGTGCGAGCCAAAGACTACGCGAAATCGTGCGGTCGGTTGGCGAAGACCGACAAGTTGGATGCGCAGACGCTGGCTGAGTTTGCGACGCTGATGAAGTTGCCGCCGACGCCGGCGCGCAGCGCGGAGAGTCAAGCGTTGAGCGACTTGATGAGGCGTCGCGAGCAGTTGGTGAAGCAGCGAGTGCAGGAGAAGAACCGGCTGGAGAAGCGTCCGGATGAGGTCGTTGAGGCATCGTGCCTGCGGCATCTGGCGTGGCTGGATGAGGAGATTGAAGCAGTGAGTAAAGCCTGCCGCGAGTGCGTGCGTTCGGCGCCGGAGTTGGCTGAGCGCGCGGCGTTGTATCAGAGTGTCACCGGTGTCGGCGAAGTGATTGCGATGACCCTGCTGGCGTATTTGCCGGAGTTGGGGCAAGTGAGCGATCGGCGGATTGCGGCGCTGATGGGCGTGGCGCCGTATGCGCGCGACAGCGGCACCATGCGCGGCAAGCGCAGCATCCGCGGCGGTCGCTCGCAGCCGCGCTGCGCGTTTTACATGGGAGCGGTGTCGGCGTGCCGTTATAACCCCGAGATGAAGGCGTTTTACGAGCGCCTACGCGCCCGCGGCAAACCACCCAAAGTGGCGCAAGTGGCAGTCATGCGAAAACTGCTAACCCAACTAAACGCAGTCGCCAAACGCGGCACCCCATGGCTGCAAAACTACACGCCGCCGGCGGTAAATATCGCTTGATTTTTAACACAGATACTCTCGAGCGTTAGTGACCGTTTGCCGCCGCGCTTTTTCTTTTAAGCGGCGGCTTACGGACACTTACGACCTCGGGAATCTCCCTAAGACTGGCACGGACTTCGGTAAAGTCCACGCTAACCTTAGGGAGATTCCCGAAGGCGATGAAAAATATGGTCGCCTGTCGGCTCCCTATTTTTCTATCGTTCGAGAATGACGAAGTGGGGGGGCTCCCTGTTTTCTACCGTTCGAGAATGACGAGAAGTCGACTACACACCCCGCCAGCCAGTCAATGCGGTTGAGTCGAGGTGTTCGAGCGGACCCGGAGCAGCCGCTGGCCGCCCGTCTACCCAAGCCGGATAGCGAATGTCATGCCCGCTTGCCAGTTGCCGGTCCACGGTTTGCGGATGTTGTAACACTTGGTGGTCCGGCGGCACCGGTTCATAGCAGCATTCCACCTCAAGCAGCCGTGCATTCCAGTGTTCCAACGGCGCTTCGCCGAAGCGTGTTTGAACTTCCGCAATCAAGTCGCGTTGCGGGAACGGGTCATGCTGCCGGTCAATCCAGTCGCGTTCGCCCATGGCCTCGCAAAATGCCCGCCAGAATTTTGACTCGACCGCGCCCAGGGTGACGAAGCGGTTGTCGGCGGTTGTGTAGATGTTGTAACACGCCGCGTTGCCGCCGAGGAAATCCACATGCCCGATGTCGGCGCCGGCGGCGCGAAGGTTGCTCAGGTAGCGGAACGCCAGCACGGATTCGTAGATGCTGACGTCGAGATAGCGCCCGCCGCCGTGCCGGGATTGCGCGACTAGCGCGGACAGGATGGTGTTGGCCGCCAGCAGCGCGCCGGCGTGGTCGGCAATCGGCGGGAAGGCGAAGGCGGGTTTGGCTTGCGGTTGCGCCGGGCTGTATAAACCGGCGGCGGCGCAGTAGTTGATGTCGTGCCCGACCTTCCCGCGGTAACGCCCCTGCTGGCCGTAGCCGGACAGCGAGCAATAAATCAACGCCGGGTTGACAGCGCTCAGCGCGGGCCAGTCCAGCCCGAGGCGCGTCATCACGCCGGGGCGAAAAGATTCCAGCAAGACATCGGCGTCTCGCGCCAGCGCGGTGAATGTTTGCTTGCCGGCATTCGACTTCAAGTCAAGGCACAGGATGCGCTTGCCGCGGTTGATGGCGCAATAGACCGGCGACAGCGCATCCTCGCCGGCATACAACAACGCGCGCATCGGGTCACCCTGCGGCGGCTCCACCTTAATCACCTCCGCGCCCTGGTCGCACAGCAACCGGGTGGCATACGGACCCGGAATGAACTGCGACAGGTCGAGTACTTTCAGTCCGCTGAGCAGGCCATTGTACTGACCGGCGGCGGTCTTGGTGTCATGCGTCAATTAGTTGTACTTCTCCTGGAATCTTTTGGTCCGCCATCTGACCCACAACTCACCAAATTTTTTATAAAACGGATCATAGTTGTCGGTATTGCTTGCGCGCCACAAACGTACGTCCGCGTATCCGTAAGCGGTCTTCCATTCGCTTACCAACTTCCCGCATTTCTCGTCATCCAAGCATTCGTAATAGGGAAGTTGCAAGGTTGAATTATTTCTACTTACCTCCCAATAGGCATCGCCGTACATCTCCGCCATCACTTCTTTGACTTTCTCAAAAGCCCGCCTCCCTTTCTCTCCCCGCCGGTCACGGTTGGTGCGAAAAGGGATTGCCAAGTCCACGGCTTGCAAACCGTAACTGTATGTGGGTTCAAAAACGAGGTAATACCACGCGTTTTGCTTCCAATTATCATAGGGCGTAACGATATGATACCTGTCAAACGGAGTTTTCAGGTTCGTGGCTTCACACCACCGCAATCCGTTTCCGCCCGTCTCGCATTCAGACAACACCACCCCTTTTTGTTTAACCTCGGGTATCGAGTCTCCCCAATTCAAGCCAAACGGAGCGCTTGACCCCCGCCCCACAATCGCCGCTTTCATGTCTCGCTTAAACTCTTCACTAAACGAATCGGACTGCGTTTCAACATAGGCCGTCTCAATGCTTCCACACGCAGACAACAACGCGAACACGGTGACAGCAACGGTGATAAATGCATATTTCCTGATTTCCATTTTGTTCTCCTTTCCCGGTTGGTTGAAGCGCTATTCTATACCAAACCAAATAGCGTGACGCAAGCCGCTATTCATACTCGCGCGCATCCTCAATCACGATTCCGTCTTTCGGCAGGCTGCCGGGGGCGAGTAGTTGGACTTCGCCGCGCACTTTGCATAAGTCGCGGATGCTGGTGGCGATGGCTGACGGTAGCGCGGGGTCGGTGGAGAGGGATTCGCATTTGAGGGTCATTCGGTCGCTTTCATCGACCCAGTCGATGACCAATCGCGCGCGTGTGACTTCGTCGTGGCGTTGCAGCACTTGCTCGATTTGCGCGGGGTGGATGAACATTCCGCGCACTTTGGCGGTCTGGTCGGCGCGCCCCATCCAGCCTTTGATTCGCCGGTTGGTTCGCCCGCATGCGCTGAGCCCGGAGCGGATTGCGGACAAGTCGCCGGTGGCGAAGCGCAGCAGCGGGTAGTCGGGGTTCAAGGTGGTGACCACGACTTCGCCGACTTCGCCGTCGGCGACCGGTTGACCGCCGCCGGGGCGCACGATTTCGAGATAGACTTCTTCGTCGATGATTAAGCCGTCGTCGGCGATGGATTCGTAGGCGATGAGGCCGAGGTCGGCGGTCGCGTAGGATTGCAGCGTGGCGATTCCGCGCGCGCTCAGGGTGCGCCGAATCGCCGGCGGCAGCGCTTCGCCGGAGACCGCGGCTTTGCGCAAGGCGGACACATCCGCGCCCAGTTGGTCGGCGCGTTCCAGCAGGATTTTCAGGAAAGACGGCGTGCCGATGTAGGCGTTGGGTTTGAGGTCTTGCAGCGTGGCGACTTGCTGGTCGGTTTGCCCGACTCCGGCGGGGATGACCGCGCAGCCGAGGGCGTGGCAGCCGGAGTCGCCCATCGCCCCGGCGGGTGTCAGGTGGTAGGAAAAGGCGTTGTGCGCCACGTCGCCGCGGCGGAAACCGGCGGCGAACAACGCGCGCGCAAAGCGCCAGTAATTTTCGCGGTGGGTCGCCAACTCGTAGATGGGTCCCGGCGAGGCGAACAGGTATTTGATGTGTCCGGTGGCGGGCGCCGTCAAGTCGTGCGCCGTCAATCCGCCAAACGGCGGCGCCGCTTTCTGCCGCCGCGCCAAATCGGATTTGCGCGTGACCGGCAACGCGGCGATGGCGTCGGGCGAGGTGATGTCGCGCGGGTCAACGCCGGTCAGCATTTCCGTGCAAGCGGGCGCGTGCTTAATCGCGTGGCGAACCTGGGCGGCGACCGCTTCGATTAATTCGGATTGCCGCCGCTCCGGGTCGCGGGTTTCCAGCGCATCGTAATAGTCGGCCATCGGCTCGTCACGCTCCCGTGGTGAATGCGCCGTCGCGCCGTCAAGCGAGCCAGCGTTTGCGCCGGCGGTATTGTTTGACTTCCCTGAAACTTCGCTTGTTGTCGCCGCTGACGCCGAGGTAAAACTCCTTGACATCGGCGTTTTCGGCAAGCGACTTGGCGTCGCCGTCCATCACCACGCGGCCATTCTCCAGAACATAACCGTAGGTCGCGTAGCGCAACGCCATGGTGGTGTTTTGTTCGGCGAGCAGGAAGGTGACGCCCTCTTGCCGGTTGAGTAGCGCCACAATCTCAAAGATTTCATGAACCAACTGCGGCGCCAATCCCATCGAAGGCTCATCCAACAAAATCACGCCGGGCTTCGCCATCAACGCCCGCCCAAGCGCAATCATCTGCTGCTCGCCGCCGGAAGTGTAACCGGCTTGGCTCTTGCGGCGCTCCTTGAGGCGCGGAAAATAACCATAAACCAATTCAAGATCGCGGGCGATGGCGGCGCGGTTTTGCTTGCGCGTAAAAGCGCCGGTCAACAAGTTTTCTTCCACGGTCAAATGCTCAAAACAATGCCGCCCCTCCATCACCTGCAGCACGCCACGCCGAACCAGTTGCGTCGGCGTCAACCGGTCAACCCGCTCCCCCCGCAACTCAATCGACCCCTTGGTCACCTCCCCGCGCTCGGTCCCAAGGATATTAGAAATCGACTTAATGGTAGTCGTCTTCCCCGCCCCATTAGCCCCCACCAAAGCCACAATCCCCCCTTCCGGCACATCCAACGACACCCCCTTGAGCACAAGAATGACATGATCATAAATCACCTCGATATTTTTTACGCTGAGGACGATGGGGGCGTCGGCGGGCATGGCAGTTTTTTGTTGGGAAGCGGTATAATTGGGAAGTTTATCAGGAAATGGGCGTTCCGTGAAACTGTGTTGAAGGCGAGTATGAAAAACAAATCCACAAAACAAACCACCCAAGAGCCCCTGGAAAAACAACTCTGGCGGGCCGCCGATGCGTTGCATAAAAACATCGACGCCGCCGAATACAAGCACGTGGTGCTGGGGCTGGTTTTCCTCAGATACATCAGCGAAGCCTTCGAAGAGCTCCACGCCCGCCTGCAAGCCGGCGAGGGTGACTCGGCCAATGCTGACCCGGAAGATAAAGACGAATACAGCGCCGAGAATGTGTTTTTTGTGCCGGTAAAAGCGCGCTGGCCGCATTTGGTGGCACAAGCCAAGCAACCGGACATCGGCGCCTGCGTCGATGCCGCGATGGATGCGATAGAAAAAGAAAACCGCTCGCTCAAAGGCGTGTTGCCCAAGGTATATGCGCGGGCAAACCTTGACTCAACCTCGCTGGGCAAGTTGATCGACTTGATTGGCAATATAGATTTCGGCGAAGCCAAATCCCGCAGCGCCGATGTGTTGGGTCGTGTGTTTGAGTATTTTCTCGGCGAATTCGCGCTCGCCGAAGGCAAGAAGGGCGGACAATTCTACACCCCGCGCAGCATCGTGGAGTTGCTGGTGAATATGCTGGAGCCTTATGCGGGCAGAGTGTTCGACCCGTGTTGCGGTAGTGGCGGAATGTTTGTGCAGTCGGGAAAGTTTGTCGAACAACACCAGGGAGGCATCAACGATATTTCCCTTTACGGGCAAGAGAGCAATCAAACCACCTGGCGACTGGCAAAAATGAACCTCGCCATTCGCGGCATCGACAGCTCGCTCATAAAATGGAACAGCGAAGGCTCGTTTGTGAACGATGCGCATAAAGACCTCAAAGCCGACTACATCATCGCCAACCCGCCGTTCAACGATAGCGACTGGAGCGGCGAACTGCTGCGCCAGGATGGCCGCTGGCAATACGGCGTGCCGCCGGTCGGGAATGCCAACTTTGCATGGATTCAGCATTTCATACACCACCTCGCGCCCAAAGGCGTGGCCGGTTTTGTGCTGTCAAAAGGCTCGCTCACTTCCAAGTCGTCAAACGAGGATGTCATCCGAAAAAACATGATTGATGCCGGTGTGGTGGATTGCATTGTCAATCTGCCCACGAAACTTTTCCTGAATGCACAAATCCCCGCCTGCCTGTGGTTTGTCTCCGACAAACAACACGGATATAACGGCGACCGCAAGCGGAAGGACGAGATTTTGTTCATGGACGCCAACGAACTCGGGCATCTAATCAACCGCCGAACACGCGAGTTTTCCGACGAAGACATTAACAAAGTTACCGGCACCTATCACGAGTGGCGAAAAGAAAACGGAGACTACGAAGACATCCCCGGTTTCTGTGCGGCGGTTGAAATGGAACGGGTCAAAGAACTGGACTATGTGTTGAGTCCGGGGCGCTATGTCGGGCTGGCGGAAACGGAGGACGATTTTGACTTCGCGGAACGGTTTGCGAAGTTGAGGGCGGAGTTTGAGGGGCAAGTTAAGGAAGAGGCAAAGTTAAACAAGCGAATTTTGCGCAACTTGAGCCGAATTGAGTATAAAGAGTAAAATACGGCATTCAGTTGTTGCAGAAATTGCAACAACTTCCGCAGACGGTAAAACCAAACAAACTACCAGCAAGGCTGGAGGAATACACGATGACTGTAAACGAGTTGATTGAAGAGTTGAAACAGCACAGCCCCGGCAAGAAAGTTGTTGTCAGGGGGTATGAGGGTGGTTACAACGACATACTCAGAATTGTGGAGATGGATGTTTTCCCCAATCCGGAACAAAGGCGAGGGTATTACGGAGAGTATGAATACGCCGACGAAGAAAAGGACAAAGAAGTTTCCACGCCTGCAATTGAACTTTACGGGGTCAATACTAAAAGTGAAGACTAGAAAAGGGTGGCGGGAGGTGAAGGCAGGGTTTGATGGGCAGGTTGAGGGGCTTAACAAGAGAATTTTTGCGAATTTTCGGAAAGTTAAACTGGAGGAAATGAAATGAACAAAGTTGATTATGAGAAACTGGAAAAATCTCTTGACAGATTAAAAGACCAGTATGAGTTTTTTACAGCAAACAAGGGAACACTAGGGGGTAATATAAAGGAGGCAGTCCAGGAGTCTGTCGTAAAGAGATTTGATATTTGCTACGATACTTTGCTGAAACATTTGAAAAAATTCATGGAAGATGAGTTGGGAATGCCGGAGATGAAAGAGTTTGCTTTGGAAATTTTTCGCAACGCAAAAAGAGCGGGAATTATAAATGAGGATATGCAGAAACAACTACATGTTTACAGAAAGATAAGGAATAACTCTGCTCATTCTTACAGTGAAGAGGAAGCCCAAAAAACCATTAACATTACGGCAGATTTTATTCAAGATGTCACAGAACTTTATGAGCGAATGGTTGCAGAACAATGAAAAAAGAACAGCTTATCGATTTGGAGCAAGAACAAATGGAATTACTTAAAGAAGTCATCAAGCGACATATTCCCAATAAGGCGGTTTGGGCTTACGGTTCCCGCGTAAACTGGAAAGCAAGCGAAATATCCGATTTGGATTTGGTGGTTTTTGGTTGCAACTCAACGGAAATTTTTGACCTTCGGGAAGCGTTTGAAGAAAGCGATTTACTGACCTCAGTTGACGTGATGGACTGGGGAAGCATCCCGGAGAATTTTAAGAAAAACATCAATAGGAAGTATGTTGTGTTGCAGGAAATGACCAGACTAGAAGGTTGGCGGGGCGTGAAGTTGGAGGAAGTTTGTGAGATTGTAGGTGGAGGAACGCCCAAAACGAAAGTGTCAGAATATTGGAACGGAAAAATTCCTTGGATAACACCGAGAGATTTATCAAATTATTCTGGACGATACATAGCAAAAGGTGCAAGGAGTATATCTGAGTTGGGCCTGTCGAAATCAAGCGCAAAACTATTACCAAAAGGAACGGTTTTATTAACTACAAGAGCCCCCGTTGGGTATTTGGCAATTTCAGAAAAGGCGGTTTCTACCAACCAAGGATTTAGGAGTTTAATTCCCAATAAAGAAACGGATAACCTATTTCTATTTTATTTGTTAAAGCAAAACGTTGAATACTTGAAATCTCAATCAGAAGGCACAACCTTTGGAGAACTGGCAGGATCAACTTTAAAGTCCTTGTCATTTTTATTCCCCCCGCTCACAGAACAAAAAGCCATCGCCGAAATTCTCTCATCGCTTGACGACAAAATAGACCTGCTCCACCGCCAAAACAAAACCCTTGAAAATATGGCGCAAACTTTGTTTAGAAAATGGTTTGTGGAAGATGTGAGGGGGGAATGGGAGGAAAAAAAAATCGGCGAGTTGGCCGGTTTTATAAAAGGGCGAAAACCCACAAGAGCAGAAAATATTCAATTTGAATGTTCTGCGCCTCAAATACTAATAGAGACATTTGACACAGGGAAGACTCTGTATTCAGAGAGAGACGGAACGGTCTTTGCTAACAGTAGAGATACTTTAATGGTGATGGATGGAGCCAGTTCGGGTAGAGTAGAAATCGGCTTTGAGGGTATTTTAGGATCAACGATCGGGCTGTATAGGGTTACGGATGAGTTTGATTATCCATTTTTCATTTTCTGTTTTTTTAAATATCAGGAAAAATATATCAAAGAAAACACCACTGGTTCTGCAATACCTCACACGGATAAAAAACTTGTTTCAAGTCTGACTTTGAATTTTCCAAATATCAAAACAGTCGGCAGGTTTGATGTCATCGCAGAATCGTACTTTATAAAGAAGCAGTCAAACCTAGAAGAAATCCACACACTTGAAAATTTGCGCGACACCTTGTTGCCGAAATTGATGGGCGGAAAGGTAAGAATAAAACAAGAAAAAGTATTAAATGGATAACAAACTGAAAACTCAACTAATAGTGTAGTGGAAAACATCATGAACATTTACATAGATGAATCAATACACGACAAATATGATTTTATGCTACTTTCATTTGTGTTCTGTAAACATGACCCGCAAGACGATCTACAGCTGATTTTGTCTGAATATGACATAGAGGAATTTCATGCATGCACAAAAATGCGAAGCAACGCAATAATGCAGAAAATCCGTAGTAGCTACAGTCATTATGTAAACAGTCAAACAAAATGGGGCGTGTTTATTTTGCCGAGTAGTCTAAGGCATAACATCTTTGACGAGTTTTCGTCTTTTGTGTCTCATCTGGAAACCTTGAATTTGGATGAAAAACTGAATATCTATGTGGATAATGGCATTATCAGTTGTGCTGAAGCAGATATTATTTCCAAGAAGAGCCATTGCACGAAGGTATACAACAGTGATTCGGCGGAAGTTAAAGGAATACAACTTGCTGACTTGGTGGCGGCACAGTGTGGCGTACGTTTAAGGGAAAAAATTTCAGGGAATCCCAAAATGCTTGTTTATGGGGATGACTGTGGATATGATCCACCGATTGAGGCGCCATTAGGATATGAACTTTGGGTTGACCTTCGTTATTCTATGTACAGACCAGACAATCCTATAGGTGATGACTTTCCCGATATGGCCACCTTTAATACCACCAATTATGGGTTTTTACTGTCTCAACATGTACCCAATACACTTGCAGAGAAGGCTAAAGAAATATTTGGAGATATATACCTTGGATGTATTCACTAAATTGCTAATAGGCATAAGGGTTACTCATCTAAAAACCGTTAATTCACCTCATTTTCACGCTCTATTCACGCTTTATTGATATTTTTCCGTGAATTTGTATGAGATATTGCCGTGCCAGCATCCAATTTCGCAAAAAAAACAGCAAACCAAACCTACTCATGTCCCACAAAGCGCAAACCCAAATCTACGAATCCGATGTTGAGCAATTAGCAATAGAATTGCTGGAAAAGCAGGGCTATTCTTATCTCCCCATCGAACAGCAGAAAGGCGAAAGAGAAAACGCTTACGATGTCGTTTTGCGCCGCCGTTTGGAAACTGCCGTTGACAACCTCAACTCGGCGCTACCGAGCAATGTAAAAGAACAAGCGATAAGACAAGTCCTCTCCCTCGCCGCTCAAAACATGCTCGAAAGCAACGAGGCTTTTTATCAAATGCTGATTGAAGGCGTTGCGGAGGAATATCAAAAAGGTGGTGAAACAGTCGGGGCGAAAGTTCGGTTGATTGATTTTGCAAATCCGCAGGGCAACGACTTTGCGGTTTGTAATCAATTTACGGTGATTGAAAACAACATCACCAAGCGCCCCGACGTTGTTTTGTTTGTCAATGGGATTCCGCTGGTGGTGATTGAACTCAAAAATCCCGCCGACGAAAACGCGACCATCAAGTCCGCTTACCAACAGTTGGAAACCTACAAACACAGCATTCCCTCGTTGTTTGTTTATAACGCTTTGCTGGTGATTTCGGATGGGCTGGAAGCCAAAGTGGGCTCACTTTCGGCGGGGTTGACGCGGTTTATGGCGTGGAAAACGGCTGACGGTCGGACCGAGGCATCGCACCTGACCAATCAACTGGAAATTTTAATCAAGGGACTGCTGAACAAAGTAACCTTGTTGGACTTGGTGCGGCATTTTACGGTGTTTGAACGAGCGGGAAGGGAAGCGCGACAAACCGGCGCGGCGGGTATCAGCACAGTCAAAAAGATTGCCGCCTATCATCAGTATTACGCGGTCAATGCGGCGGTAGAGTCGACCTTGCGCGCGGCGGATGTGCTGACGATGAAGGAGGAGCCGGTCAGTTACGGCCTGCCGGGCACCGTCGAGCAACCGCGAGGCGACCGGAAAGCCGGGGTGGTGTGGCATACCCAAGGCTCCGGCAAGTCCCTCTCCATGGTGTTTTATACGGGCAAGATGGTGTTGACGCTGGACAACCCGACCGTGCTGATTATCACCGACAGAAACGATTTGGATGATCAGTTGTTCGATACCTTCGCGGCGTGCAAACAGTTGCTGCGGCAAGAACCAAGGCAGGCGGAAAACTGCCGGCAGTTAAAAGAATTGTTGCGGGTGGTTTCCGGTGGCGTGATTTTCACCACTATCCAAAAATTTCAGCCCGATGAAGGCAACGAGTATGAAATCTTGTCGGACCGGAAAAATATCGTCGTCATCGCGGACGAAGCCCATCGTACGCAATATGGTTTTGCCGCCAAGACAGTGGACGCCAGGGGCGCGGACGGAGAGGTGATTGGTAAAAAAGTGGTATACGGTTTTGCCAAGTATTTGCGCGATGCGTTGCCGGGCGCCACTTATCTTGGCTTTACCGGCACGCCGATTGAAAACACGGATGTGAACACGCCGGCGGTGTTTGGCAATTATGTGGATGTTTACGATATTGCCCAGGCGGTGGAAGACGGCGCCACGGTGCGGATTTTCTACGAGAGCCGGCTGGCGAAAGTCGCCCTGAGCGATGAAGGCAAAAGGCTTGTTGCAGAATTGGATGACGAACTGCACCGGCATGACCTGAGCGCAACACACAAAGCCAAAGCCAAGTGGACGCAAATGGAGGCGCTGATTGGCAGCGAGCGGCGGGTTGAAAATATCGCCCAGGATATTGTCCGCCACTTTGAGGCGCGGCGGGAAGTTTTTGCGGGCAAGGGGATGATTGTGTGTATGTCGCGCCGCATTGCTGCGGATTTATATGGGGAAATTGTCAAACTAAAACCGGCTTGGCATTCTGACGATTTGAGCAAAGGGGCGATCAAGGTGGTGATAACCGCTTCTTCCGATGATGGTCTCAAACTGGCGAAACATCACACCACGAAACAAAACCGCAGGCTGCTGGCTGAGCGCATGAAGAATGACGGCGACCCGCTGAAACTGGTCGTTGTCTGTGATATGTGGCTCACCGGTTTTGATGTGCCTAGCATGCACACTTTGTATATCGACAAACCGATGAAGGGGCATAACCTGATGCAGGCGATTGCGCGGGTGAACCGCGTGTATAAAGACAAGCCCGGCGGACTGGTGGTGGATTACCTGGGCATCGCCTCCGACTTGAAAGAGGCGTTGGCGTTTTATTCCGATGCGGGCGGCAAGGGCGACCCGGCGTTGATGCAAGAAAGGGCGGTTGAAGTGATGCTGGAAAAAATCGAAGTGGTTTCCGCCATGTACCGCGAGGCGGGCGGCTTTGCCTATCAACCGTATTTTGCGGCGGATACCGCGCAAAAACTCTCGCTGATACTGGCCGCCGAAGAGCATGTTCTCGGATTGGAGGACGGACGAAAGCGTTATATCAATGAAGTGACGGCGTTGTCGCACGCCTTTGCCATTGCGGTTCCCCATGACCGGGCGCTGGAGGTCAAGGATGAGGTGGCGTTTTTTCAAGCGGTCAAAGCGCGCCTTCTCAAATTTGACAGCGCCGATGGCGGCACGACCGATGAGGAAATTGAAACCACTATTCGGCAGGTAATCGACCAAGCCCTGGTGTCGGAGCGGGTCATCGATGTGTTCGATGCGGCGGGAATCAAGAAGCCGGATATTTCCATTCTCTCCGATGAATTTTTAGCGGAACTGAAAGAATACCGGCACAAAAATGTGGCGCTGGAGGTGCTAAAGAAATTGCTCGGCGATGAACTGAAAGCGCGCGCAAAAACCAATCTGGTGAAAAGTAAATCCCTGATGGAAATGCTGAATGATGCGGTCAGGAAATACCACAATAAAATCCTCACTTCGGCGGAAGTAATCGATGAATTGATTGCAATCAGCAAAGATATCGTCGCCTCGGACAAAGAAGCCGAGGAGATGGGGCTTTCCGAGTTTGAATATGCTTTTTACACCGCCGTGGCGGATAACGACAGCGCCAAAGAGTTAATGCGGCAGGACAAACTGCGTGAGTTGGCGGTGGCGCTTACCCGGAAGATACGGAACACCACGAGCATTGACTGGCAGATAAAAGAGAATGTGCGATCGAAACTGAGGGTGGCGGTAAAGCGCCTGTTGCGGGAATACGGCTATCCGCCGGACATGCAAGCGCTGGCAACCGAAACGGTGTTGCAACAGGCGGAGATGATTGCCGCTGAATTGGTGAACAGCCCGCCTGTTCGCGCTCACGCTCCGGCGGAGAGGCAGGCGGTTGATGTGCGGTAATCCGCGCGGGTTACCGTGTTACCGACAACCCCCGCCGCCAGCCATTGGACTGCGCCGCCGGCGGAGGTGTGGTAGGTTAGCAGTCGCGGGGGGTGATGGCGTTTTCTTTGGCGAAGGCGGTGGAGTCTTCTTGGATGAGCGCGTCGACTACTTCGCGGTCGGCGCCGGTGAAGTTGGTGATGAGCGACCACGATTGGGTGTTGGCGTTCCATTGTTGGATTCCGCCGTAGCCGGGGGCGCCGTGGTTGGCGCAGGTGACTTTGAACTCGGGGCCGAAGTCGGGGATGCCGAGTTGGGACATGCGTGCGCGGTCGATGACCAGCGCTTCCATTCCGTCTCGCATCTGCCGCGAGGTGATGCTTTTGACGCCGTGCATTTTCTGCGCGGTGGCGGCGGCTTCCGCCGTCAGGATGGCCGCATACAAGCCGCGGTTATACAACACCGTGCCGAGGTTGGAGCCGTCGCCGGCGGCTTTGCCCGCGTCCACGACATATTTTTTCAGGTCGTCGTAAATCGGGAAGCCGCTGCCCACGCCGTGGAAGGTGATGGCTTTGTAACCGTGCGCGCCGTCGCCGGCGGGCAACACATCGTTTTCAGAAGCCGACCACCATACGCCGATGAAGTGGTCCATCGGGTAGCGAATGTTGGCGGCTTCCTTGATGGCGACTTGGTTCATCACGCCCCAGCCCCACATCATCACATAGTCCGGGCGCTCGCGGCGGATTTGCAGCCACTGCGATTTCTGCTCTTGACCGGGATGGTCAACCGCCAGCAGCGACAATTCATAGCCGTGTTTTTCCGCCAGTTTTTCCAGCGTGCGAATCGGCTCTTTGCCGTAGGCGGAGTTGTGATACACGAGCGCGATTTTCTTGCCCTTGAGGTTGCCGTCTTCCTGGTCGCTGATGTGCTTGATGATGATGGAAGCCGCGTCCCAGTATGTGCCGGGGAAGTTGAAAATGTACGGGAACACTTTGCCGTTGGCGGCGGAAGTGCGGCCGTAGCCCATCGACAACACCGGGATGCCGTCGGCGGTCGCTTTCGGAATCAGTTGGTAGGTGATGCCGGTGGACATCGGGTGATAGACCAGCGCGCCTTCGCCTTTGGTGGATTCATAACACTCCACGCCCTTCTCGGTGTTGTAGCCGGTCTCGCATCCGACGACTCTGATTGGCTCGCCGCCGATGCCGCCGTCGCGCTCGTTCAACAGCGTGAAGTAGTCTTCAAAGCCGTCGAAATAGGGGATGCCGTTCGGCGCGTAGGGACCGGTGCGGTAACTCAGCGACGGGAACACCAATTCGGCGGACGCCGTGCTCACGACAAACAACGCGGCCAATGCAGTGGCTGTGAATTTGAGTTTCATTTTGGATTCCTCTGTGTGAAATGTTTTGTGAAATGTAGCGGATTAATATGCGGGTGGTAAACACCATTTAAGCCAAAGTAACACTGCGTAGGTGATAACGATGCTTACCGATACGATGAGGGAAATCCATTGCTGTGCGCTACGGTTGGTGGCATCGTCAAATACAATTTGATAGGTCTTGAGTTTTTCATCCAATTTTAATACGTCGTTCTTGCGGTCGTTTTCCAAATCAAGGATGTTGAAAATTAAAAATAGTGTTACTGCCGCCAGCACGAAAGATGATATGTCGGTAAAGAAACGGTCCCAGCCAGCCAACCCCGGTGCCGTGAAAAACAATAACGCGACAATAAAGATTCCGCCAACAAAACTAATGGCGGTAATTTCACCAAAATGCACGCCTTGTTGCTTGGAATGTGCGAGCGAATCTATTTCGGCCTCCATCTCGGCAAGTTCTTTTTCATCTGATGGCATAACTCCAGGTTTCGCGTCAGTGATGTGTTGCTTTAAATTAATATACGCCGATTTCAAGTCATCTCGCGTTTTGTGTGTGTCTATGCTCAATAAATTATCAAGTGCACTTGGCTTGATTTTTTTGGATTCAACAAAAAGCGCGAGTTGGCGGAACAATAACAACATTTTATTTTCTTCGTCAGCAGTGCGGCGGACCAGACGGTCAACGCGAAACGACAGGATTAAAATAAATATAGTGGCGGCGATTTCCACATTGCCGGTGTAATCATAACCGCCGGTCAAATACACTACCGCACCGCATGCCCATAATGCAATCATTAATGCACGATAAGCAAGTCGGATGTCGGCTTCAAAATTAATTAACAAATTGGCGGTAATAAGTGCCATTGTGCCGATAACCAACAATTCAATATGCGGAACATGAACTTGTGAGAAAACGGCAAGCCAGCCCAGTGCGACAATGGGTGATGCGTAGATTAAGGCGTTCACCCCGAGATTCGTTGTTACGATATTTGCAAAGCGTAACAATATCGAAACCACACCGCCAATCAGCCCCCATGCAATTGCTAGCATAATTACAATGTCGTCGGGATTTTCACCCAGCATCAACCCCGCAACAAAACAGATAGCCCCGGCGTATAGTTTTGCAATAACAATGGCGACAACCGTAAAAAATTTAGAATCTGCTTCGGTGTTATCCGCCCCCTGTTCGTTACACCACTTTAATGTGCAAGAAGGCATGAGTGCCCTGCCAATGGCAACCAGCAATGCCGCACCAACACCCAACACGACTTTTATGTCGAAAATGTAATCGCTGATATTTTTGTTTCCCTCAACCTGGCTCAATATAATGAATCCAAATCCGATAAGTGCTACCGCTAGTAATAACCACACTTTTGCAGTCATTTTTGTGTATTTCTCTTTTTCTTTGTCGAACCAACTCAGCAGAAAAATCAAAAACAGAGGCCATGTTTCTACCAATATAGTTGCGACCGCAACATCAATAAATTTTAGCGCTACCGGGAACAACACAAATGAAAGCGCCCCGGCAGTAGCCCATACAATATATTTATCAAAACAATTTTCGCGAACTTTCCGCCAAGTGGAATCGTTTATTTTTTCACGATGACACCCGAATAAATAAACAACGCATGGAATACAACAAAACCAATTCCACAGCCCAACGAATAAAAAAGGTGCTTTTTTTGCATCGCCAATGCTAACCAATAATGGCTCCAAAGAAACCAAGATCACCACAAAGAACATTAGCCATATTGCACGATTTTGTTTGCGATTTTTTGTATGCTCCACAACAAACTCCCAAGTCAATGCGGAAACGGCCAAAGTCGCAATTTCTCTTTCGCAATCCGCCACAACTGCGCAAGCCCGTGGGGTTCGACGATGAGAAAAAAGATGATTAGCGCGCCTATCACCACCAGGATGATGTGCGCCGCCAAGTCGGTGGGCCAGCCGAGCCCGCCGACCATCACATTTTTCATCAGCACCGGCAGCAGCGTCAAGAATGCCGCGCCGATGAAGGCGCCGAAAATCGAGCCGAGTCCGCCGATGATAATCATAAACAACACCAGAAACGATTTGTCGATGCCGAATGCCTCGGTCGGCTCGGCGGCGCCCAGATAGACCGCGAAAAACAGCGCGCCGGCGACGCCGATGTAGAACGAACTGACGGCGAACGCCGACAACTTGGCGGCGAGCGGCGGCACGCCGATGATTTCGGCGGCGATGTCCATGTCTCGAATCGCCATCCACGAGCGCCCGATGCGCCCGCGCGTCAGGTTGCGGGCGATGAGCGCAAACAGCGTCACCAACACGAGGCAGAACAGATACGACGCCCACGGCGGCGTGGCGGGACCGGTGACATTGATGCCGAACAGCGTGCGCGCCGGCGCGGAGATTTGCCCGGACGCCGAGTAGTTGTAAAACCACGGCACCTTGTTGAACAGCCACACCAGAAAGAATTGCGAGGCGAGGGTGGCGACCGCGAGGTAGAAACCTTTTATCTTGAGACTCGGCAAGCCGAAAATCATGCCGACCGCGGCGGTGATGCCGCCCGACAGAATGACGACGAAAAATATGCTGAGTTCGGGGAAGGCGGTCATCAGTTTGTAGCAGGCGTAAGCGCCGACCGCCATGAAGCCGCCGGTGCCGAGGCTCACCTGCCCGCAATAGCCGGTCAGGATGTTGAGCCCGAGCGCCGCCATCGACCACACGAGGAACGGCACCAGCACGGATTTTTCCCAGTAGTCGTTGATGATAAACGGCACCACCAAAAACGCCACCGCCACCACCGCCCACACCGTCCAACGGTCAACGCCGAGCGGAAAGGTGCGCTGGTCGGCGGCGTAGGTGGTGTTGAAGTTGCCGGATTCGCGGTAGAACATTTTCTTCGGTAAAGCGGTGTTATTTATCCGCCAGACGGCGCAATGGTTTGGCGTATTCCAATAACAACGAATTCATACCGTCGACGCCGTTGTAAAATGCCGCGCTGTCATAACCATCTTCTTCCATCAAACCGCATATGCTACGTACTTTTTTGATGCCGCTACGGGAGACTTCCCTGCTCATACCAGGGAAACCGACATGTCCGATGGCTTGGTGGTCGGTTACGCGAGCGATGCTGATGGAGTTGTTTTTCGGGTTGCGCATTTCATAATCGTATTTTTTTATCAAGCCATTCAACTGGCGATAGGTCAGCGCACGGTGCGAACGGTCTAAACGTCGAGTCATCTTGCCGAGTCGGAAAGCGATGTAAGCAATGTCCGTATCATCTTCGGAGTCGTGTTCGCTTCGAAAGTTCTTATACTGGGGACTTTGCCGGAGGTGGGTATTGGCAATCGCCACGGTCAAACGTTCAAAATCGCGCTTTTTCGCCTTCGCAGTGTAACCCTGCTTTTCCAGCAGGTGCAAAACCGACAATAACGCGGTGCGCTTGTTGCCGTCGTGGAACGGATGATTTTTGATGAGCCCGAAAAGCGCGGTAGCGGCAATTTGGTAGTGATCGTGCCATTTCTGCTTTCCGCCAAAACCGACGAACTGGCGCGCCAGCGCGGATTGCAGTAACGCGCCGTCCCGGTCGCGTAGTCCCAGTCCGCCAAGCCCGCCGCCTTCCGCCGCAAAAAAATCCGCGACCAAAAAATGCGCACGCAACACTTCACTCCAGTCCAGCGTGGGTTCTTCTCTCGCATCCGATGTAACGCCCGCGGCGTCGAGTTTTTTAACCCAACGCTCGTATTCGCGCTTGATTTTTGGATTGTCAAACTCTGGAAACAGCATCAGTTTAATGGCGCGTCAAAAAGGTGAGGGTGGAAACCTTGATTATACCCGCTCAATAATTTTTTCGCCGAACAACCCCTGCGGGCGGAACATCAGGAAGATGAGCGCCAGCACGTAGGCGAACCAGTTTTGGGTGGCGCCGCCGATTAGGGGACCGATGGAGTACTCAAACAACTTTTCGCCGACGCCGATGATTAGCCCGCCGATGATGGCGCCGGGGATGGAGGTGAAGCCGCCGAGAATTAACACCGGCAATGCCTTGAGCGCAATCAATGACAGCGAGAATTGCACGCCCGATTTCGCGCCCCACATGATGCCGGCGACCAGCGCCACCATGCCGGCGATCGACCACACGATGACCCAAATCACGCGCAGCGAGATGCCGACGGTGAGCGCCGCTTGATGGTCGTCCGCCACCGCCCGCAACGCCCGCCCGGTCTTGGTGTATTGCGAAAACAGCGTCAGCACGACCACCAATGCAACGGCGATGGCGGTCGCCCACACGTCGAGCACGTCGATATACATGCCGTAGTAGTCGGCGCCCTCGGTTGCCCAGTTGCGGGTCACGTCCTCCCACCACAGCGAGCCGCCGGAAGGCAGGCCGATGTCGAGCACTTTGATGTCCGCCCCCCACATCAGGTCGCCGAACCCTTCCATGAAAAACGCCAGGCCGATGGTTGCCATGAACAGGATGATGGGCTCTTGATTGACGAGGCGCCGCAGCACCAGCCGCTCCACCACCCAGGCGAAAAAAATCATCACCACCACGGTCAGGGCGATGGCGGCGAAGTTGTTCATGCCGGTTGACCAGTGGTGGTATTCGCTGCCAAAAATCGCGTTGATTAAATGCGCGAACGGCACTTGCCCGGTCTGGAAGCCAACCAACGTCAACGCCGCAAACAACGCCATCACGCCTTGCGCGTAGTTGAAAATGCCTGATGCTTTGAAAATTAAAACGAATCCGAGTGCGACCAGTGAGTACATTACTCCGGTCATGAGTCCGTTGACGATGACTTCGATGGTGTTGAGGGTGGTGGGGGTCATGGGGTTGGGGTGGTCTTCGTCATTCTTGAATGGTAGAAAAATACCAACTACCCGTCATTCTCGAACGGTAGAAAATAGGGAGCGTCAGCGACCATATTTTCTTCGCTTCGGGAATCTCCCTAAGGCTAGCGTGATTTTCAACAAAGTCCGTGCCAGTCTTAGGGAGATTCCCGAGGACGCAAGTGTCCGTAAGCCGCCGCTTAAAAGAAAAAGCGCGGCGGCAACGGACACTAACGCTCGAGAATGACGAGTTATACATACCCGTCATTCTCGAATGATAGAAAAATAAGGAGCGCCAGCGACTATATTTTTCATCACCTTCGGGAATCTCCCTAAGGCTACCGTGAATTCCAACAAAGCCCGTGCCAGTCTTAGGGAGATTGCGCGTATCATCCCTGATACGCGCCCTGCGGGCTACGCGAAAATCCGCTCCCGGCGGATTTTTCCCGAGGTCGTAAGTGTCCGTAAGCCGCCGCTTAAAAGAAAAAGCGCGGCGGCAACGGACACTAACGCTCGAGAATGACGAGTTGTGGCGGCGGCGGCGACGGGCACTAACGCTCGAGAATGACGAGTAATCGGAGTTGTCGAATTTACGTTTCATGCACAACCCCCAAATAAGCGTCAATCACATTCTGGTCGTTGCGAATTTCATCGGGGAGGCCGTCGGCGATTTTTCTGCCGTAGTCTAGTACCATCACGCGGTCGGCGAGGTCCATTACTACGCCCATGTCGTGTTCGATTAGCGCAATGGTGGCGCCGAATTGGTCGTTGACATCGACGATGAAGCGGCACATGTCTTCCTTTTCTTCCAGGTTCATGCCCGCCATCGGCTCGTCCAGTAGCAGCAGTTTGGATTCCGCCGCCAGCGCTCTGCCGAGTTCAACGCGTTTCTGCAATCCATACGGCAGCCGCCCCACCGGCGTCTTGCGTATCGATTGAATTTCGAGGAAGTCGATGATGTGTTCGACCTTTTCGCGGTGTTCAATCTCTTCCCTTTCGGCTCTGCCTTTCCACAACGCCTGCCAAAACAGATTGGCGTTCATCCGCGTGATGCGACCGGTCATGATGTTGTCGAGCGTTGACATCCCCTTGAACAGCGCGATGTTCTGAAAAGTCCGGGCGATGCCCTGGCGCGCGATCTGAAACGGTTTCAGGCGCCCGCGCTTTTCGCCGAGGAACCACACTTCGCCCTGCTGCGGATGATAAATCCCGTTGATTACATTGAGCATCGACGACTTGCCCGCGCCGTTGGGTCCGATGATAGCGCGAATCTCCCCCTCGATAATGTCGCAACTAATGTCCACCAATGCTGCTACACCGCCGAATGACAGGGAGATGTTTTTGGCTGATAGTAGGGGGGTGGTGGTCATGTTGCTGCTACTTCGTCATTCTCGAACGATAGAAAATAGGGAGCCGCCCAACCTCGTCATTCTCGAACGATAGAAAAATAGGGAGCCGACAGGCGACCATATTTTTCATCGCCTTCGGGAATCTCCCTAAGGCTAGCGTGGACTTTACCGAAGCCCGTGCCAACCTTAGGGAGATTCCCGAGGTCGTAAGTGTCCGTAAGCCGCCGCTTAAAAGAAAAAGCGCGGCGGCAACGGACACTAACGCTCGAGAATGACGGCGGGGGGCGGCGGCAACGGTCACTAACGCTCGAGAATGACGAAGTTGTTGTTGTGAATGACGAGTAATCACACCGCATATACCTCCACCTCACAAATCTCCAAATCCGCCTCAATCGCGCCGCGTCTACCGTCCTCAAAAGTCACCTCGGTACTGATGTGACATTGCGTTTGGTCGGAATACAGCGCGTCGATCAATAAAGCGTATTTGTCAAAGATGGTCGAGCGCCGCACTTTGCGGGTGCGGGTCATTTCGCCGTCGTCGGGGTCTAGTTCTTTGTGCAGGATTAGGAACTTCGCAATTTGCGAGCCGCCTAGTTGGCGGTCGGCGGCTAGGTCGCGGTTGACCTGTGCCACGTTGCGCGCAATCATTTGATAGACTTCGGGATGCGCCGCCAATTCCTGATAACTGGCATATGGAATGTTGTTGCGCTCGGCCCAGTTGCCGACCGCGTCCAGGTCGATATTGACGAACGCGGTGACCGTGTCGCGCCGGTCGCCGAAGGTTACCGCCTCTTGAATCTGCGGAAAGAACTTGAGTTTATTTTCGAGATACTTGGGCGCAAACATCGTGCCGTCGTTTAACCTGCCGACATCGCCGGCGCGGTCTATGATTTTCAAGTGGCCGCGCGCGTCGAAATATCCGGCGTCGCCGGTCTTCACCCAGCCGTCGGCGTCTTTGGCTTTGCGCGTCGCTTTCTCGTCTTTGAAGTAGCCCTGAAACACGCCGGGTCCGCGATACACCACCTCGCCGTCATCGTTGATGTTGACCTCCACACCCGGCGCCGGCACGCCCACGGTGTCGGCATAGACCTCGCCGTCGGGTTGCATGGTGACGAACACCGCCGCTTCGGTTTGCCCGTATAACTGCTTTATATTGATGCCGAGCGAGCGGTAGAAGTCGAAAATCTCGGGACCAATCGCTTCGCCGGCGGTGTAGGCGAGGCGGATGCGGCTGAACCCCATGGTGTTTTTCAGCGGCGCGTAGATGAGCAGATTGCCGAGCCAGTATTTCAAACGCGCCGTTGCTGCGACCGGCTCGCGGTTGAGAATTTTGCCGCCGGTGTTGCGCGCCACCTCCATAAAATAGCGAAACAGTTTTCGCTTGGTTGCGCCGGCGTCCTCCATCCGAATCATCACGCTGGTCAGCAGGCTTTCGAAGATGCGCGGCGGCGCGAAATAATAGGTGGGTCCGATGTCGCGCAAGTCCAGGGCGACGGTGCTTTCGCTTTCCGGGCAGTTGATGCAAAACCCGGTCACATACGCCTGCCCATAAGAAAAAATGTTGTCGCCGACCCACGCCATCGGCAGGTAGGAGAGCGTCTCTTCATCCGCGCTCAGGCGGTCGCGCTCGCTGCTGTTGCGCGAGGTGACGATGATGTTGTCGTTGCTCAGCACCACGCCTTTGGGCCTGCCGGTGGTGCCGGAGGTATACAAAAAAATTCCCACATCACCGCCGCTCGCCGATGCAATCGACTCATCCAGCAACGCCGGATTGCGCGCCAACGCCTCGCGCCCGCGCCGCTGAACATCGGCGAAGTCGTGCAACTGCTTGCCGGGCGGCATCGCCTCGGCGTAGTCCGCAAGCCCGCGCGCGTCGTCGTAAATGATGCGCTCAAGGTGCGGGAGTTTATCGGCGATTTCCAGCATCTTGTCCACTTGCTCCTGGTTCTCCGCCAGCGCCAACCGCGCCTCCGCATGCGCGAGCACATACTCCATCTCCTCGGCGACCGAATCCTGATACACCGGCACCGGAACCCCCCGCAAACACTGCGCCGCCGTCATCCCCCAATACATCCGCGGGCGGTTGCGCCCGACAATCGCCAGTTTATCCCCCGGCTTAAACCCCAGCGCATCCAACCCGGCGGCGAACGCAAAAACCTCGTCCTTGACCCGCCGCCAAGTCCACACCTGCCAAATCCCAAACTCCTTCTCGCGCACCGCCGGCTTGTCCGCCAACCGCTCGGCGTTGCGCAGCAACAACTTGGGAAAAGTGTCCGCTGAGTGCGTTGAGTGCGTTGAGTTATCGTGCCGCTTCATTCACTGAGAATCAGGCATCCGCATTCGCATTCGGTTTGCCGGCTTGACGCCGCGCGATGAATCGTTGATGGGATTCGTCGCTGCCGTTGTGCCAGGTGCCGAAGAGTTCGTCGAGCGGCGCGCGCGGGTTGCCGTAGTTGATTTCGAAGTAGCGGTGATGCAGTTGGTGGTGGTAGGTGCCGGCGGGCAGGGCGGTTTTTCGTCCGGCGGTTTTGTCGACGATGATTCGCTCAAAGCCGGAATGGGAGAAGGCGGGACCGAGCCCGGTGAAAAATCCGCTGGCGATGATGATGACCGGGTCCACCGGCACCACCCACCACAGCACGACCGGGCTGAAATAGAGCAGATGCTCCACCGGGTGCATGGAAATCCCCGACCACGGACCGATGTTGACGTTGCGGTGATGCAGTTCGTGCGCGAAGCGGTATAGCGGCGGCCAGTGCAGCCAGCGGTGAATCCAGTAAAAATGGAACGAGACCCAGAAAGACACCAACGCCGCCATCGCCAACAAATACAGCGGCGCTTCGCCCCAGGCGATTGGCGTCACGCGACCGCTCGCATAAAGCCACAGCGTGAGCGCTTCGTATAACGACCAAATCGTGCAGCCGCTTGCCAGGCTCCAAAATAAATTGTCCTTGACTTGATTGCCCCACAGAAACGCGCGGTTGTTGGTGGCGGGCCAGCGCGCGTCGAATTTCAACTCGCTGCCTTGCCCGCGTTTGATATACAGCCACCAATGCAGCGCGCCGGCGACCCCGCAGAGAAGCGCCGCGTTGCGCAGCCAGATGGCGAACATCCAGCCGGGTTGAAGCGTCTCCATCTGCGAGAGGGCGGGCGTCAGCCACCGCCAGGTCAGCGCCGCCAGCGTGAAGTAGAAAATGCCGTAGGGGAAGACCATGTCTTTCCATAGCCAGACCACGCCTTCTTTCAACCGCGGCGGCCACTTGAAAATGGGCGGCAATTCTTCCAGGTCGGGCGGGCGGAATCCCAACCTCGCAGGTCGGGCGGTTTTGGATGGGGCGGATGCGTTCATAGCGTGCTTGGTTTGGTTGATGGTTGGCGGGCGGTCAGCGCATGGCGAACGGGTTTGCCATCGGTTGCTCGGACAAGTTCATCCACACCGTCTTCGGGCGGGTGTAGTCATACATCGCCTGAAAGCCGCTTTCGCGGCCATAGCCGGATGCTTTGAAGCCGCCGAATTCGGCGATTGGCGAGACCACGCGATAGGTGTTGACCCACACGATGCCGGCGCGAACCGCGCGCACGACCCGCAGCGCGCGCGCGCCGTTTTGGGTGAAGACGCCGGCGGCGAGCCCGTGCCGGGTGTCGTTGGCGAGGTCGATCGCGTGCGCCTCATCGGTAAAACGAATGACGCTGAGCACGGGTCCGAACAACTCGGTGTCCACGATTCGCAAGTCCTGGCGCGGGCATTCGATGATGGTCGGCTCGTAATGCAAACCCTTGCCAACGCCGGGCGGGCGTTTGCCGCCGCACAGCAGTTTGCCGCCTTCGGTTTGCGCGAAGGCGACTTCGCGCTCGATGTTCTCCAACTGCGCGCCGGTGCACAGCGGACCCACCTGCGTGGCTTCGTCCAGCGGGTCGCCGATGTTGATTTGCGCTGTTCGCTCAACCATCATCCGCAGGAATTCATCGGCTACTTTTTCCTGCAGATAGAGCCGCGAGCCGGCGACGCAACTCTGCCCGGTGGCGCCGAAGATGCCCGCGATGGAGCCGTTGACCGCGCTTTCAATGTCGGCGTCGTCAAACACGATGAAGGGCGATTTGCCGCCGAGTTCGAGCGACACCTGGGCGAAGTTTTCCGCCGAATTGTGCAGCACGTGCTTGGCGGTGCCGGGTCCGCCGGTGAAACTGATGCGCTGCACCAGCGGATGCGCGGTCAAGGCGCGGCCACACGGCTCGCCGTGCCCCGTGACGATATTGACGACCCCCGGCGGGAAACCGGCTTCCTCAATCAGCCGCCCGAATTCCAGCAGCGCGGCGGAGGCGTGCTCGGAGGCTTTGAGCACCACGGTATTGCCCGCCGCCAGCGCGGGACCCATCTTGACCGCGACCAGAAAGAGTTGCGAGTTCCACGGCACCACCGCGGCGACCACGCCGAGTGGCTCGCGGCGGGTGAAGACGAACAGGTCGGGCTTGTCGATGGGCAGCGTGTGCCCGTGAATTTTGTCCGCGCAGCCGGCGTAGTAGTGAAAGAAATCGGCGATGTATTTCGCCTGCCAGCGCGTCTCGGTGAAGATTTTTCCGGTGTCGATGCTTTCCACGCGCCCCAAGTCGGCGGACTTGTCCGCCAGCAAGTCGGCGAGTCGGCGCAAGTACCGACCGCGCTCGCTCGGCGTGGCGTCCGCCCATTGCCCGCCGTCAAACGCGCGCTGGGCGGCGGTCACCGCGCGGTCGACATCGGCTTCGGTGGCTTCGGGAATCTCCGCCCAGGCTGCGCCGGTGGTCGGGTTGATGCTGGCGAATTTCCCCCCGTCGGCGGCGTCAACCCACTCGCCGTCAATCAACATCTGAAAGGATTTTAGTTTGGACATCGTTTGTTCGCCAGTCGTGCGCCGCTCACCGGGGAGAGTCGCTATTCTACTTCACCCGCCACCCGCCACTCGTCAGCGGGCGCGTTTGCATTTCCCGACCATGGAGTATAATCGGTTTTTTCCGCCCAAGTCATCGCCCGGCGCGGTGGGGCAGGGCGGGCGGCAAACAAGCACGGCGACCCGGCATGAAATTTCAACTGGCAATCAATATGGAGCGCATCGCGCCCGACCTCGACATGCGCGAGGTCGAGCGGCACACGCTGGAAATGGTGCAACTGGCGGACGAGGGCGGTTTCAATATAGTCTGGGCGGCGGAACACCACGCGCTCGAGATGACCATCGCGCCGAATCCGTTTCAGATTCTCACCTGGTGGGCGGCGCACACCAACAACATCCGCCTCGGCACGGCGGTCGCGGTCGCGCCCTACTGGCACCCCATTCGGCTGGCGGGCGAGGCCGCGCTGCTCGACCTGTTCAGCGGCGGGCGGCTGGAATTCGGCATCGGCTCGGGCGCCTACCAGCGCGAGTTCGACCGAATGCGCCCCGGCCTCAAGCAGACCGACGGCTGGCGCTACATGCAGGAATTGCTGCCGGTCATCAAGGCGCTGTGGCGCGGCGACACCGAGCACGCCGGCGAGTTCTGGCAGTTCCCCACCTCAACCTCCGTCCCCAAACCCCTGCAAAAACCCCACCCGCCCATCTGGGTGGCGGCGCGCGCCCCGGTCAGTTTCGACTACGCCGTGGAGCACGGCTGCAACGTCATGTCCTGGCCCCTAACCCGCCCGATGTCCGAAGTAGAAGCCTACCGCCAACGCCTAGACGAAGCCCTAAAAAAACACCCCGCCCCCGCCCCAATTTTCGCCATGATGCGCCACACCGCCGTCTACGAAAACCCCGCCGACTGGAAAGTCCCGGTAAAAGCCGCACAACGCCAATTCGCGCAATTCGAAAACCTGTTCAAAAACCTGGGAGACGTAAAAAACGGCTTCCCCAAACCCATAGACTTCGCCACCCTAACAAACCGCGAAGAATACGACCCCAAAATGCTAAATAAAAACCTACTATTCGGCACCCCCGACGAAGTCATCACCAAACTGCAACACTACGATGCTTTGGGGGTCGATGAATTTGTCTACTACGCCAGCTTAGGTCTGGCTCAACACGAACAGAAACGGTCGTTGGAATTGTTTTGTAAGGAAGTGATGCCGGCTTTTGGTTGAGACTGGGGTAGAAACAAGACCTCCGTCATTCGAGCGTTAGTGACCGTTGCCACCGCCCCCGCCGTCATTCTCGAGCGTTAGTGTCCGTTGCCGCCGCCCCCCGCCGTCATTCTCGAGCGTTAGTGTCCGTTGCCGCCGCGCTTTTTCTTTTAAGCGGCGGCTTACGGACACTTACGACCTCGGGAATCTCCCTCAGGTTGGCACGGGCTTTGGTAAAGTCCGCGCTAGTCTTAGGGAGATTCCCGAAGGTGATGAAAAATATGGTCGCTGACGCTCCCTATTTTTCTATCATTCGAGAATGACGAGGTTGGGGGCTCCCTATTTTTCATCATTCGAGAATGACGAAGTGGTAAGGGACCACCAACTCACTAACCACCCACCAACCCTACACTAAACTCATCCAACAACTCCTCAACTCGCGCAAGGCGAGTTGCAGGGTTAGAAATGTTGCGGGTTAGGGTCAGGCTGGCGGGGGGGGTTAGGTGGTAGTGGTGGGGTTCTCGTTGTATTAGGGATAGGACGGCGGATGGGTCGATGGCGGGGTGGTTGGTGAATTCTATGATGCCGCCGTCTTCGTCGATTTCTATTTTGCGGATGCCGAGTTGCTCTGATTGCAGTCTCAGCGCGGTCAGGCGGAACAGGTTTTTGCCGGTCTCGGGTAGCAGGCCGAAGCGGTCGATGGTTTCGATTTGCAACTCTTCCAGTTCATGCCGGCTGGCGGCGCCGGCGATGCGTTTGTATAGCATCAGCCGCATGTGGGTATTGGCGAGATAGTCCGCCGGGAATAGCGCGGGAATGTGCAGGTCGATGACCGCCGGCTCAGCGTCCCCAACATCCTCAGCGCCACCGCCACCCTCAACACCACCCCCACCCACCCCCGGCATCCTATCTTCCTTAATCGCCGCAACCGCCATTTTCAAGTATTCCCCATACAGCGCAAAACCAACATCGTCAATCAGCCCGCTCTGCGTCTCGCCGAGTAGTTCGCCGGCGCCGCGGATTTCCATGTCGTGCGAGGCTAGCGCGAAGCCGGCGCCCAGTTCTTCCATCAACTCAAACGCATCGAGCCGCTTTTTCGCATCGTTGCTAATCAGTTGCCGCCCCGGAATCAGCAGGTAGGCGAAGGCTTGGTGGTGCGAGCGTCCGACCCTGCCGCGCAGTTGATGCAGTTGCGCCAGCCCGAAGCGGTCGGCGCGGTGGATGATGATGGTGTTGGCGGACGGAATGTCGAGCCCGCTCTCGATGATGGTGGAGCACACCAGCACGTTGAAACGCTGATGATAGAAATCCTGCATCACCCGCTCGAGTTGCAACTCGCCCATCTGCCCGTGGCCAAAATTGATGTCCGCCTCGGGCACGAGTTCGGCGAGTTCCATCGCAAAGCGCTCGATGCTTCGCACTTCGTTATACAAAAAATAAACCTGACCGCCGCGCCGAATTTCGCGCAGGCACGCCTCGCGGATGAGGCCGCGATTCCATTCCCGGATGAAGGTCTTTATGGATAGCCTGAGTTCCGGTGCGGTGGCGATGAGCGAGATCGAGCGCAAGCCCGCCATGGCGATATTCAGCGTGCGCGGAATCGGCGTGGCGGTCAGCGTCAGCAGGTCGACTTGACTGCGAAGCCGTTTGATTTTTTCCTTCTGCCGAACGCCGAAACGATGCTCTTCGTCGATGATTAGCAAGCCCAGCCGGTGATACCGAATGTCGTCTTGAAGCAGCCGGTGCGTGCCGATGATGATGTCGGGATAACCCGCCTTCAACTTCCCGACCAACTCGCCCGCCTGCTTTTTGGTCTTGAAGCGCGACAGCATTTCCACCGAAATCGACAAGTCGGCGAAGCGGTCGGCGAAGGTCTCGTAGTGCTGGCGCGCGAGCAACGTGGTCGGCGTCAGAATCGCCACCTGGCAGTTGTTATGCACGGCGATGAAGGCGGCGCGCAACGCCACTTCGGTCTTGCCGAAACCGACATCGCCGCACACCAGCCGGTCCATCGGCTCCGGCGATTCAAGGTCGGCGCGCACCTCGTCGATGGCGCGCTGCTGGTCGGGCGTCTCGTCAAACGGGAAGCGGCTGACGAAGGCGTGGTAGTCCTCCTCGGGCACTTGAAAGGCGCGCCCCTTGCGGGCGTTTCGCAGGGCTTCGATTTCGAGCAACTCGGTCGCCACATCGTAGGCTTTCTCGCGCGCGCGTTTTTTCGCTTTGTCCCAGCGCTTGCCGCCCAGTTGGTGCAGCGGCGCGTGCTCCGGCGAGCCGCCGACGAAGCGGCTAATCAAGTTGAGCGACAACACCGGCACATAGAGTTTGTCGCCGCTTTGATATTCCAGCGTGAGAAATTCGGTTTGCCGGTCGTCTATGTCGAGGCATTGCAAGCCGCGGTAGCGCCCCACGCCGTGCTCCATATGAACCACCGGGTCGCCTTCGTGCAATTCCGCCAGCGAGCGGATGACCGACTCCGGGTCGGGCGCCGACGCGCTTGCGCCGCGCCGTTGCCGGAAAACTTTCTCGCCGTATAACTGGCTTTCGCTGATGACCTCGGCGCCGTGCTCGGGCAGGCACAACCCGCGCTCCAACGGATAGACGCATAGCCCGAGCGCGATGCCCGAGTCGCGCATAAATTCGCCGAAGCCGGCGCAGGCGCTCGCGGGAAAACCGTGTTGCGCCAGCATACCTTCCAACGCCTCGCGCCTGCCCGCGGTTTCCACCGCCAGCAACAGCCGGTTTTTGGAGCGGCGAATATGCTCAAGCAAGTGGCGGTAAGGCGACTCCTCCCGCGGGTCCACCGGCAGTTGCACCGGCGCGCCACCCGGTGCATTCCACTCCGCTTTTTTTGAGCGACCGGGATGAAGGATGATGCGGCGGCTCTCGTCGAGTTGCGCGCGCAGCCGGCTCGGGTCGAGATACAGCATCTCCGGCGGCAGCACGCGGCGCTCGCGGTCGTAGTTGGCGTTGCCGTGGCGGTCTTGGATTTCCGCCCAGTATGTTTTGGCGCTCTGCTCGAACTGCGCTTGCAGCAACCATAACGAGTCGGCGCGCAAGTAATCAAACAGCGTGCCGGTCTGCTCGAAGAACAACGGAAAGAAAAACTCGGCGCCGGCGGGGACGTTGCCGCGGCTGACTTCGTTGTAAATTCTCTGCGTGCGCGGGTCGCCTTCAAACTGGCGGCGAAAGGCTTCGCGGAAGCGTTGCACCGCGCTGTCGGTGAGCGGAAACTCGCGCGCCGGCAGCAGCGAGATGCGCTCGGTCTCGTCGTTGGAGCGCTGCGTGTCGGGGTCGAAATAGCGAATCGTCTCAATCTCGTCGTCGAACAAGTCCAACCTGAACGGCGCCTCTTCGCCCATCGGAAAAATGTCCACCAACCCGCCGCGCAACGCAAACTCGCCCGGCGACATCACCTGCTGAACGGCGGCGTAATGGGCGGCGCCGAGTTGGTCGCGCAGCGTGTGCGGGTCGATGCGCTGCCCCTTTTCCAGCGAAAAACTATGCCCCAATACATAGTCCGGCGGCGGCAGCCGCTGCATCAAATTGGCGCAGGTGGTGAGGACGACCGCGCGCTCCATCGCCGGCAGGCGCGCGAGGATGCGAAGGCGCGCCGAGGTGATGTTCTGATGCGGCGAAAATTGGTCGTAGGGCAGGCATTCCCAACTGGGAAAGGCGCACACCGGTATCTCTTCGGCGTCGGCGGTTTGCGCCTGAGCGGCGCCGGCGGTCTCGGTCTGCGCCTGAGCAAAAAAGCCGAGTTCGCTTTCAAGCACTTGAATCTGGCGCTGGTCTTCCAGCACGACCACCAGCACGCCGCGATGCGCGCGCGCCGCCTCCATCACCGCCAACGCCAACGCCGAGCCATGCAACTGCGCCCAGCCGAGCGCGCGCCGCGCCGCCGGAAGCGGCGGGTTTAGCAGCGGCGAATATTCAGGCACAATACTCGGTTCCATTATGAACTTCCGAACTTCATGCGGGGCGCGGATTTTAACCGCCGCGCCGCCCGCGCGAAAGCATAGCCGCGGCGAATTAGCGTGAGCAAAAGCGAAAAAATCTGGGGCATCGTTCCCGCCGCCGGGCTCGGCAAGCGGATGATGTCGGCGCAGCCCAAGCAATACCTGCCGCTGTGCGCGCGGCGCGTGCTCGACCACGCGCTGCTCGCGCTGTGCCGCAGCGCCTCGGTCGATGGCGTCATCGTCGGCATCCGCGAAGGCGACCGCCAGTGGCGCGCGCAACCGTTCACGCACGCCAAACTGCGGGCGGTCAGCGCCGGCGGCGAACACCGCGCGCACACCGTCTTAAACGCGCTGCGCCACCTCCTGCAAGCCGGCATAGCCGCCGCCGATGACTGGGCGATGGTGCACGACGCGGTGCGCCCATGCGTCGCGCCACAAGACATAGAGCGCCTGGTCACCGCCGCCCGCGCCCACGGCAACGGCGCGCTGCTCGCGCTGCGAGTAACGGACACCTTAAAACGCGCGCGCAACGGTGTTATAGAAAGGACGCTTGGGGGTGGGGGTGGGGGTGGCGGTGGTGATGACGATGGCAACGGCAACGACAACGACAACGACAACGACGAAGAATACTGGCGCGCCTTGACGCCGCAGATGTTTCGTTGCGAGCCGTTGATGTGCGCATTGCAACACGCGCTGGAATGCGGCATCGCGCCAACCGACGAATCCGCCGCAATGGAGCGCACCGGCATCCACCCAACCGCAGTCCCCGGACACCCCGCCAACATCAAAATCACCGTCGCATCCGACCTCGAACTGGCGGCGCTTTATTTGCGTGGTAAGGCTCAATGACAATCGACAAAATGCGAATCGGCAACGGCTACGACGTCCACCGCCTAGTCGGCAACCGCCCGCTAATCATCGGCGGCGTCAACATCAAGTGGCATCTGGGTCTGGAAGGACATTCCGACGCCGATGTGCTACTACACGCAATCTGCGACGCCTGCCTAGGCGCCGCCGGTCGGGGCGACATTGGCCGCCACTTCCCTGCATCCGATGCGCGCCACAAGAACGCCGACAGCCGAGCCTTCGTACGCCGCGTCCGGCGGTTGCTCGCCGACGATGCGTGGCGTGTGGTTAACCTGGACTGCATCATCGTCGCGCAACGTCCCAACCTGTCGCCCTATTTCGTGCAGATGGAAGGTAACATTGCTGATGACTTGGGTCTTGCTACTGAGTTGGTCAATGTTAAAGCGACTACTACTGAGGGGCTGGGATTTTGCGGCAAGGAGCAGGGTATCGCTGCTTATGCGGTGGTGCTTTTGGGTGGGGCTTGAAGAGTAGGTGTGTCCCAATACTTCGTCATTCTTGAGCGTTAGTGACCCCCAACTTCGTCATTCTCGAGCGTTAGCGCCCGTTGCCGCGTAGCGGCTTACGGGCGCTTACGACCTCGGGAATCTCCCTAAGTCTACCGTGGACTAAAACAAAGCCCCCGCCCAAAAGACTGCAGAAACGGCGGCTTACTCGCCGCCTGCTTCGCCCGCTTTGTTTGGGCTCAGCGCCAGTCTTAGGGAGATTCCCGAGGACGCAAGTGTCCGGTAAGCCGCCGCTTAAAAGAAAAGGCGCGGCGGCAACGGACACTAACGCTCGAGAATGACGGGTATTTGGAATTCCCGCCCAAAAGACTGCAGGAACGGCGGCTTACTCGCCGCCTGCTTCGCCCGCTCCGTTTGAATCCGTGCCAACCTTAGGGAGATTCCCGAGGACGCAAGTGTCCGGTAAGCCGCCGCTTAAAAGAAAAGGCGCGGCGGCAACGGACACTAACGCTCGAGAATGACGAGGTAGTTGGGGCGGCGACAACGGACACTAACGCTCGAGAGTATCTGTGTTAAAAATCAAGCGATATTTACCGCCGCCGGCGTGTAGTTTTTCAGCCATGGGGTGCCGCGTTTGGCGACTGCGTTTAGTTGGGTTAGCAGTTTTCGCATGACTGCCACTTGCGCCACTTTGGGCGGTTTGCCGCGGGCGCGTAGGCGCTCGTAAAACGCTTTCATCTCGGGGTTATAACGGCACGCCGACACCGCTCCCATGTAAAACGCGCAGCGCGGCTGCGCCCGACCGCCGCGGATGCTGCGCTTGCCGCGCATCTTGCCGCTGTCGCGCGTATACGGCGCCACGCCCATCAGCGCCGCAATCCGCCGATCGCTCACTTGCCCCAACTCCGGCAAATACGCCAGCAGGGTCATCGCAATCACTTCGCCGACACCGGTGACACTCTGATACAACGCCGCGCGCTCAGCCAACTCCGGCGCCGCACGCACGCACTCGCGGCAGGCTTTATTCACTGCTTCAATCTCCCCATCCAGCCACGCCATATGCCGAAGGCACGATGCCTCAACGGCCTCATCCGGACGCTTCTCCAGCCGGTTCTTCTCCTGCACTCGCTGCTTCACCAACTGCTCGCGACGCCTCATCAAGTCGCTCAACGCTTGACTCTCCGCGCTGCGCGCCGGCGTCGGCGGCAACTTCATCAGCGTCGCAAACTCAGCCAGCGTCCGCGCATCCAACTTGTCGGTCTTCGCCAACCGACCGCACGATTTCGCGTAGTCTTTGGCTCGCACCGGATGCACCACTTTCACCGGCATCCGCGCCGCATGCAGCGCGCGCACCAGATGGCGCTCATAACTGGACGCATCGCAAGCCACCTGCTCCACCGCGTTGTCGCGCAACCAAACCAACAGCGCCGGAAAGCCAGCATCATCGTTGCTAAACTGCTGCGAGAGACCACCCGGCAACCACACATCCAAATACGCTTTGCCCACATCAATACCCGCAAACTTCTTCATCAAAGCACCTCCTAACAAAAGCAACAAAAGGGTTAAAATGAGTTAACATCAGCGCTGTTTCCGCACACTTATATACGGGGCATTATCCCCAAGCATCTGTTCGCGGCAACAACGGCGCGAGGGGTCCGTACTCTCGAACGCTGCAGCAGGAATCAATGACACCTGCCCAGCACATGACAAGCCGGTTCACCCCTCGCGCCCACCCTCTACTCTGGCCTGAATAGGGGGTAAACTGAACATATAAATGACGAAGTTGTTGTGAATGACGCCGTTGTATTCCCCACCCCCCACCACTACCCCGCCTCAACCATCCCCCCCAACGCCCGCCCGCCAAACAGATGCATATGCAAATGAAACACCTCCTGATTAGCATGCCGCCCGCAGTTAATCAGCAACCGATAACCATCTTCAGCAACACCCTCCTGTTGCGCCAACTGTTTGGCGACCACGAACAAGTGTCCGAGCACGCCCTCATCTTCGGCGCTGACATCATTGACAGTGGGGATGATTTTGTTGGGGATGATTAGTAGGTGGGTTGGGGCTTGTGGGTTGATGTCTCGGAAGGCGGTTACTCGCTCGTCTTGATAGACGATGTCGGCGGGGATTTCTCGTTTGACGATTTTGCTGAACAGCGTGTCTTCGGTCATGCTGATGCTCCTGTGGTGGCGGCGGGGCGCAAGCGCTCGGCGACGCGGTGAATTTCGGTGCACTCGATTGCCAAGTGGCTCAGATGGCGCGCGGTGTTGACGACATAGTCGCAGTTTTTCCCGCCTTCGCCGCGCGCTTGCAGAACCACGGCGACCGTGTCGGCGATGCTCAATGCTTGCGCGAACTGCGGGTGTTCGGGTTTGGATATGAAGGTCAGCGCATCGACGCTGTCGTCGTCGTTATTGTCACCGCGCCGTAAGTACACCTTCTTGATTGCCGGGCGGTAAACGTTGTTCAACATTTCCCGTTTCAACAAGTAGGCGGACGCCGCCGAGGTGTCGCGGCGTGCGACGCGCAATGCGATGCCGTTACACGAGCCACCGCGCGCGAGACCGAGCACCAAGCCGGGGCACTTCGCCGTGCCGCGATAGTGAATCGACCACAGGCAGAGCCGGCGGTGGTAGCCGTATAACCGCGCCGGCACCGCTTGGCACACATCGAAGCCGGGGTTCCACATTAATGAGCCGTAGCCGAAGACCCATAGGTCGCCGGTTGGTAGGGGTAGCGACTTCGGCTTGGATGGGGTGAGGTGGAGGGCGGTGAAGTCGGGGGTTTTCATGTGGGCGGGGTGGGGTGAGTGAGGGTGATGGTAGCGGAATGTTGTTGGGGGGGGAAGTGGGGGGGTGTTGTGAATGACGAGGTTTTGGTTTTGTTGGGGTTGTTGTTGGGGGTTCTTGTCAACTTTGCTTGATAGTTTCCCTTAATAAACCACCACGCAGCGCCACCCTCAGCCTATAATCCCCCCTTCCCCCACAGCAGAATCCACCATGCCCGAACCTTGTCTTTCCGCCGACGCTATCCGGCAATCGCTCGCCGAACTCAACCGCAACACAACCACGCCGTGGGAAATCGCCGACGGCGAACCTAACCAAACCCTCCACAAAATTTTTGTGTTCAAGGACTTCGTCCGCGCCTTCGGTTTTATGGCGGCGGTGGCGTTGGTGGCGGAGGGGATGAACCATCATCCTGACTGGAGCAATGTTTATAAAACCGTTCGCGTTCATCTGACGACGCATGAATCCGGCGGCATTACGCGGCTTGATTTTGACCTTGCTGAGAGGATGGAAAGTTTGTCGGGGTGAGGGTTTGAGTGTTGCCGGGTTGCGCCCGAGTTGCCGGTAGTTCCGATGCCTGCGCGCGGCTCCCTTATTGAGCGGTTGTCGGACGGTGTCACCGTCATCACCGCCACCGAGCGGCTTGCGCGGGAGTTGCGGCGGGAGTTTGACCAACAGCAACTCGCGCGCGGCAAGATGGCGTGGGAGAGCGCGGATGTGTTGCCCTATGACGCCTGCTTGCAGCGCATCTGGTTGGGTCTCAGCGCCGATGCGCACGACCGCCCGATTCTGCTTAACCAATGGCAACTCGTGGCGGCGTGGGCGGGCATTATCCGCGATGACATTCGCGCGCGTGAGCGCGAGCACGATACCGACGCGCTGTGGAACACGCACGCCAGCGCAACCAGCGCGGTTGACGCGTGGCGAATTGTCCACGCTTGGAACCTCGATTTGGAACAATGCGCGCAGTCGGGACATCGTGACCATCGATGCTGGCTTCGCTGGGCGGGGGAATTTCAACGCGTATGCGCCGCGCGCAACTGGACCGACCCCTACCGCCTCGCCGACAGGTTGTGCGACTTGCTCGGCGGCATTCAGTCGGCGGCTGCGACACACGACCCCGTTGACCCCGTTGCGCTGCCGGGGCAAATCGCATTCAGCGGTTTTGACTCCCTGCTGCCGCAACAGCAATCGCTAATCGATGCGTTACAAAGCGCCGGCGTGGAAGTCGACATCGCCGCGCCGGATGCGTCGGTCAACCAACAAGTGGAAGCGCGCGCGTTTGAGGACGAGAGCAGTCAGTGGCTGAGCGCCGCGCGGTGGGCGCGTGAAAAACTGCTTGCCGACCCGCAAACAAAGGTCGCAAAGGTCGCCATCGTCGCCCCCAACCTCGCCAAGTCGGCGCCCGCGATTGAATACGCGCTGCAACAAATCCTGTGCCCGCAGCAACTGCTTGAACCTGCAACCGGCGCGAATGCGCTGCCCTATCACCTCTCGCTGGGCGCGAAACTCATCCGCCATCCGGTCGCCCACGCCGCGCTGGTTGCGCTCAACCCGATGGCGATGGCGATGGCGGGCAAGCCGCTGCCGCTCGCGTCCGTTAGCCAACTGATGCTGTCGCCGTTCATCCGCGGCGCCGACAGCGAAGCCGGCGCGCGCTGCAAACTGGAAGCGCGCTACCGCCGCCGCCTGCCCTATCAAATCCGCTTCAAGCAATTCCTCAAAGCGTTGTCCCGCGACCACGCCCACTCCGACAACGACAACCCCGACTCCGAGCCGCATTGCCCGCTGTTGCTCGACGCCCTGAGCGCGGCGTCGGCGTTGCTCGAAAATAACGACCGCGAGCGGGCGCGATTGCAGACCGCGGGACACTGGGCGCGGCGCTTCAGCGAGTGGCTCGACCACCTCGGCTGGCCCGGCGAGCGCGTCCTCGACAGCGACGAATTCCAAGCCGCGCGCGCGTTGCGACAGGAACTGCAAAACCTCGCCACGCTCGACCTCGTGGCGCCGCCGCTGAGCGCCCTCGCCGCGTGGTCGTGGTTGCAGCGGCGCGCCGCCGAGCAGCCGTTTCAGGTGGAAGCGCACGACGCGCCGGTTCAAGTGCTCGGCGTTGTTGAAGCCGCCGGACAGCGTTTCGATGCGCTCTGGTTCGGCGATTTGCTGGAAGCCGACTGGCCGCCGGCGCAGCGTCCCAACCCGTTCATCCACATTCGCTTGCAGCGCGAAGCCGGCATCTTTGAAGCGTCGCTCGAACACAACCGCGCGCGCGCCGAGCGGTTGCAAACACGGCTCATCGCATCCGCATCCGGTAATGAGGTGGTGTTGTCGCGCCCGCTGCGCGTGGATGACGACGTTGAAGCCGAGCCCAGCCCGCTGTTTGCCATCGACGGTGACGGCGACAGCGCGCACATTGCCGATTCGCAAGCGGCGTTGGCGGACACCCCGGCAAACAGAGTGCACCGGCATCAACCCGAATGGGAGCGGTTGAACGACACGCGCGCGCCCGCGTTTGCGCAAGGCGCGGTCGCCGGCGGCATCGCGGTCATTGAAAATCAGGCGAAGTGCCCGTTTCGCGCCTTTGCGCTGCACCGCCTCGGCGCGCGCGACATCGAGCCCAACGAGCAGGGGCTCAGCGGCGGCGAGCGCGGCTCGCTGATTCACCGCGCGTTGCAACTCGCCTGGGACGCCATTCAATCATCGGAAAAATTGCATGCGCTGAGCGGCGATGAACTTCAAGCGACACTTCGCGACGCCGCCGAACAAGCCGGTCGGCGTTACCAAGTGTCGAGCGGTTGCGGCGAGCGCTTTCACCAAACCCAAACGCAGTGGGCGGTTGATGTGTTGACCGAGTGGTTGGAAGTTGAGAAGGAGCGGGACGGCGACTTCGTGGTCAGCGCGCGCGAAGAGGCGACCGCGTTGCGCCTGAGCGGTCTTGACTTGGCTTTCCAAATCGACCGCATCGACCGAATGGCGGACGGCGGATTGGCGCTCATCGACTACAAAACCGGCGCGCCGGACAGCCTGACGAACTGGGGCGGCGAGCGCCCGCAATCGCCGCAGTTGCCGTTGTATGCAATCGCCCAAAGCGAGCCGGTGTCAACCGTCGCCTACGCCCGCGTGAAAAAAGGCGACTGCGGTTTTCGCGGAATCACCCGCAACGCGCCATTCGCTCAGAGCGGCGTTGGCGTTGCGCCGGTGGAAAACAGCCTCGCTTTGAAGCGCGACTTTGACGACTGGGATGCGCTGCTCGAACACTGGCGGCGCGTGTTGCCGCAACTCGCGCAGGAGTTCGTCGACGGCGAAGCGCGCGTTGACCCGCTCGGTCCGGCGATTTGCGCGCGCTGCGATTTGCAAGGTTTCTGCCGCGTGCAGTCAAGCGACGGAGACGAGCGATGACCACTTCACGCGCCACCACAAACCCGCCGCCATCGCCGCCGCCCGATGACGCGCAGCGCAAAGCCGCGCTCGACCCGCGCCGCTCTTTCATCGTGCAAGCGCCCGCCGGCTCGGGTAAAACCGAGTTGCTGGTGCGGCGTTACCTCGCGTTGCTGGCGACGGTCGATGCGCCGGAGCAAATCCTGGCAATCACCTTCACCAAGAAAGCCACCGCGGAAATGCGGCTGCGGGTTTTGCGCGCGCTCAAGCGCATCAAGGCGGACGGGAGCGCGGAAGACAACGCGGAAATTCTCGCCCTCGCCGATGCGGCGCGCGCCAACGATAAAAAGCACGAGTGGCGGCTCGCCGACAACACGCGGCGCATCAGGATTCAGACCATCGACGCCTTCTGCAACGAGTTGGTGTGGCGTATGCCGTGGTCGGCGCGTTTCGGCTCGCCGCCGGAAATCATCGCCGACGCCGCCCCGCTCTTTCTGGAAGCGGCAAAGCACAGCCTCGACCACATTGAGCGCGGCTCGCGGTCGCAGTGGGCGGATGCGTGCCAGCAACTGCTCGCGCTGGCGGACGCGGATTGGAGCAAGGCGCAGACCCTGCTTGCCGGCATGCTGAAAAACCGCGACCAGTGGATGCGCCTGCTCGGGCACGCCGGGCGCGACGACCTCGAGCGGATGTGGCAACAAGGCATCGAGCGCGAAATGCAAGCGGCGCTGACTGAAATCATCCCGCCGCCACAGCAAGCGCAGCTGCTGGAACTGGCGGTGTTCGCCGCCGGCAACTTGACGAGCGCCGGCAAGGAGTCGGCGATACGGGCGTTGCATGAAGCGCAACATTTTCCGCAAGCGGCGCATCGCCATATTGACCAGTGGCACGGGCTGGCAACGCTGGCGCTGACCAACGCCGGCGGCTTGCGAAAAACCGTCACCGTGGCGCAAGGGTTTCCGGCGCAAGACAAAACCGAGAAAGCGCGGATGCTCGACTTGCTCGCTCAGTGGTCGGAGCAACCCGGCTGGGTCGGCGCCCTGACAACCCTTCGCGCGCTCCCGCGCGGGCAGTTCAGCGAAGCGCAATGGCGCTCCATCGATGCGCTGGTGCAACTGCTGCGCCTCGCCGCCGCCGAGTTGCGGTTGCTGTTCAAGGAGCGCAATCAAGCCGACTATATTGAGATGACGCAGCGCGCCGAGATGGCGCTCGGCGAGCCGGACAACCCGTCGGATTTGGCGCTCGCGTTTGACTACCAACTCCGCCACCTGCTGATGGATGAGTTTCAGGACACCTCAAGCGCGCATGTTGAACTGCTCACGAGGATGACCGCGGGCTGGCAACCCGACGACGGGCGCACGCTGTTTTTTGTCGGCGACCCGATGCAGTCGATTTACCGTTTCCGCGAAGCCGAAGTCGCCAACTTCCTGCAGGTCAAGGAAGCCGGGCTGGGCGGCATCGCGCTCGACTCCATCACGCTGGAAGCGAACTTCCGCTCCGCGCCGCCATTGGTGGACTGGTTCAACGACACCTTCGCGCAGGTGTTGCCGGCGCGCGACGACATCGCCAACAGCGCGGTCAGTTACGCCCGCGCGAGCGCCCACACCGCCGGCAATCAAGCGGGGGCGGAGGCGGAGACGAGCGAAGCGCGACTTCATCCCGGCATTAACGCTAACAACAAAGACGCGGCGGCGGAGACCATCGCCGCGCTCATTGAGCAGGCGCAGCAACACGACCGCGAGCAGCGCATCGCCGTCCTCGGGCGCACGCGCCGGCATTTGGGCGGCGTCGCCGCGGCGTTGCGTCGGCGGGGGATTGCGTTTCGCGGGCGCGATTTGGAAAAACTCAACGACCGCCCGGCGATTCTCGACCTGATGGCGCTCACCCGCGCGCTCGTCCAACCCGCCGACCGAATCGCGTGGCTCAGCCTGCTGCGCGCGCCGTGGTGCGGCCTCGACCTCGCCGACCTGTCGGCGCTCGCCGCCGACGACCACGCCGCCACATTGCTTGAACTGTGGCGGGACGACGCCCGGCTGGCGGCGTTGTCGGCGGACGGCAAGGCGCGGTTGCAACGGCTGGCGGACTGCCTCGACACCGCCCTCAACCGGCGCGGACGCATCGGGCTGAGGCGCAATGTCGAAGCCGCGTGGCTCGCGCTCGGCGGTCCCGCCACCATCGCCGCGGCACACGCCGCCGACCTGGACGACTGCCGGCGCTATCTCGACTTGCTCGGCGAACTGGAAGCCGAGCGCGCCGACATCACCCCCGCCCGCTTGCAAACGGCGACCGACAACCTGTGGGCGCAAGGCGGCGCGGATGCGAAGGTCGAGTTGCTGACCATCCACAAAGCCAAAGGGCTGGAATTCGACACCGTCTTCCTGCCGCAACTGGACGGGCGCACGCGGGCTTCGGAAAAGCCCCTGCTGCGCTGGCGCAAACTCCCCGAACAACTGCTGCTCGCGCCGTTGCCGTCGAGCGGCGACGCCGACGACCCGTTCTACCGATACCTCGAACACTTGGAAGCGGCGCACGCGAAAAACGAAGCCGGACGCCTGCTCTATGTCGCCTGCACGCGCGCGAAGAAAAACCTGCACCTGTTCGGCAACGCGAGCGCCAAAGACGGCGAGGTGCGCGCGCCGGGGGCGACTTCGTTGTTGTCGTTGTTGTGGCCCCTGGTGGAGGGGGATTATGTTGCGGCCGCCGAGTCCGCTGAGGTTGCCGAGTCTGATGAAATCGCCGCCACCGACACGCGCGCATTCGAGCCGGCGCCACTCTACCGACTGCCGCACGACTGGTCACCGCCGGCGTTGCCGTCATCCATCCCGGTCAAAACGACCGCCACCGGCGCGCTAGACCCGGTCGAATTTTCCTGGGCGGGCGAAGCCGCGCGCATCACCGGCATCGTCATCCACCAAATCCTGCAACGCGCGGACGCCGGCGACTGGGAGCGCCACCACCGGACGGCGGACACCACCGAACAAGCGCGCTGGCGCAACCAACTCATCGAAAACGGCATCGCCGAAGACCGCTTAGATAGCGCGCTGGCACACGTCATCGACGCCATCCAAAAAACCCGCCACGACCCCCGCGCCGCCTGGATTTTCTCCGCCGCCCACCACGACATCAAACGCGAATGGCCCCTCACCGGCAGCGTAGATGGCCGCCTAGTCCACATCGTCATCGACCGAAGTTTCACCGACGAAAACGGCATCCGCTGGATAATAGACTTCAAATCCGGCCGCCACGAAGGCGCCAACCCCGACGAGTTCCTAAACCAAGAACAAACCCGCCACCACCCCCAACTATCCCGCTACGCCGCCATAGTAAAACAACTCCAACCCCACAAAGTCCGGCTGGGGTTGTACTTTCCCTCGCTACCGGGCTGGCGTGAATGGGAGGGGTGAATGCGAATGGCGGCTACAACTCGTCATTCACAACAACCTCGTCTCGAGCGTTAGTGTCCGTTGCCGCCCCCCGCCGTCATTCTCGAGCGTTAGTGTCCGTTGCCGCCGCGCTTTTTCTTTTTAAGCGGCGGCTTACGGACACTTGCGTCCTCGGGAATCTCCCTAAGACTGGCACGGGCTTGAACAAAGCGAGCGAAGCAGGCGGCGGGTAAGCCGCCGTTTCTTTGGTCTTTTGGGCACGGGCTTTGTTGAAATTCACGGTAGTCTTAGGGAGATTCCCGAGGTCGTAAGCGCCCGTAAGCCGCTACGCGGCAACGGGCGCTAACGCTCGAGAATGACGAGTACTTGGAATGACGAGGTTGTTGTGAATAACGAAATGGTTGGGCGTGGTCTTTTTTGGTATTGTTTTGGTCTATTGTGGATTAGGAATTTTGGAGGTTTTGGGGTAGGATATCGGGGATTTGTTGTACTGATAGGAGGAAATCTGTCTGCTAGGGTAGGTATGTTGCTGATGATTTTGGAATTATTTCTTTTGAAGAGTGGGGTGGCTGGTTTGTGCCGGCGACCGTTGCGCGTCAGCGACCGCCTTGTGCCGGCGCTCGCGCCACGCCGGCGTCCGCCTCGCGCCGGCGTCTGCGCCGCGCCGGCGACCGCATCACGCCAGCGCCAACGACCCCACACCAACAACCACGCCGACATCACCCCCCCCCCCCCCCCCCCCCCACAAAAAACATTACACATCAACTACTTACCACCTGTCCACATCCCTCTCAATGTAGGGGTTAGGTCAGGGCAGTAGTTGGTTGTCCTGTTTGAGTATTGACTATGTTTGCTCTCGCCCGTTTTTTTGCTGTGTTGCTTGTTGCCTTTTGGGTGGGGGGTGCTTTGGGGCAGGTGGGGGCGGGGGTGGTGGTTTCGGTGGGGCGGTTGGTGGTGATGGAGGGGGAGACGGGGACTTATACGGTGAGGTTGCGGGCGGCGCCGGGGGAGGGGGCGAGGGTGGCGGTTCGGGCTATTCCTGTTTCTCAGGGGGCGATTAGTGTTTCGGTTAGCACGAGCCCTGACTCCAACCCCGCCCCCGGCACAACCCCCGACACCCCCGCCCCCACCACCACCACCGACACCTTAGTCTTCACCACCGCCAACTGGAACACCGCGCAAACCGTCACCGTCACCGCCCGCCAGGACGCGGACAGCAACGACGCCAACGGTTACGTCATCCACTCCGTAATAGGCTACGACCGCTTTGCCGGGTCGGCGCCGAGTGTGTTGGTGCGGGTGGTTGATGATGATAACACCGCGCCGAGTTTTGGCGCGGCGCAAATTCAGCCGCAAACTTATATCACCGGTTTCCCCATCGCGCTGACTTTGCCGCAAGCCGACGGTGGCGATGGCGCTTTGACATATTCGGTTACCCCCGAAACCGCCCTGCCCGGCGGGCTCAGTTTCAACGCCGCCACGCGCGTCCTGGCGGGCACGCCGATTGCCGCCGCCGACGCCACGCTGAACTATATCGCCACCGACGCCGACACCCACACGACCGCCGCCGACCGCGCCGCGCTGGTTTTTCGGGTGACGGTGTTGACCGATATTGCGCCGAGTTTTGGCGCGGCGCGCATTGCGCCGCAGGTGGTTGTTCCCGACTCCGCGGTCGCGGTGACTTTGCCGGCGGCGAGTGGCGGCAATTTTGGGGTTACATACACGCTCACGCCGCCGGATGCGTTGCCCGATGGTCTCACCTACAACCCCGCCACGCGCGCCATCGAAGGCACGCCGCCCGCGCCCGCACCCACCCCGCCAAACACCCCCACGCCTGCGCCCGCCACGCTGACCTACACCGCCACCGACACCGACATCAACACCGCCGCCGCCGACCGCGCCGCGCTCGTGTTCACGGTTGCGGTGCAAGCCAACACCGCGCCGAGTTTCGGCGACGCGCGCATTGAATCGCTTGACTATTCCAACGGCGACCCCCTCACGCTGGTTTTGCCGCAAGCCGACGGCGGCAACGGCGTGTTGCGTTACACGCTCACCCCGGCGTCCGCGCTGCCCGACGGGCTGCGCTTCATCCCCGCCACGCGCACGCTCAGCGGCGCGCCCGCCCCCACCGACGGCACGCTCACCCTGACCTACACCGCCCACGACTCGGACAACTTCGCCACCGCCGCCGACCAAGCCGCCTTGACCTTCACGCTGTTTGTGCAGCCGTTCGCCGAGGTGAGTTTCGGCGCGAGCGACAACGTGGCGCGGACTTTCGTCTCCGGCACGCCCGCCACCATCGCCCTGCCGTCATTTAGCGGCGGCTTTGGCACGATAGCGCCCCTGGTCGAACCCCCCTTACCCGGCGGTTTGACCATCAGGCGCGCCGGCACTCGGTTGATGCTCAGCGGCACGGCGGTCAGCGGCGAACTCAGCGTCACCCGCCACAGACTAGAAGTTGTGGACGGGTTCGGCTCCCGTGATATTTTGAACTTCAGCGTCCATGTGCACCCGACTTCGGTTTGCTTCCGCACGCCGGCGGTGCGCGATGCCCTCGTTGCGGCTATCCCCGGCGCCGCCCCTTGCGCTCAGGTGACGCCGGCGCAACTGGCGGGGGTGACCGAAATCAACATCTCGACCATCCTCACGTCGCTGCAACGCGGAGATTTTGAGGGCTTGACCGGGCTGACAACGCTGACTCTCGATGACCGGTCTATCACCGAGTTGCCCGCCGGCGTGTTTGACGGACTCAGTGCGTTGACCACGCTACGCTTGTTCACCCGTTTGACCGAGTTACCCGCCGGTGTCTTCGACGGGCTCGGTGCGTTGGAGCGCTTGTACCTGAACAACAATTCCTTGACCGCGTTGCCCGCCGGCATCTTCGACGGGCTCAGTGAGTTGACGGAATTGCAACTGCCCGGCAATGGCTTCACCACGTTGCCCGCCGACACCTTCGCCGGGCTCAGTCGGTTGTCAATCTTGAGGTTGGACAGCAATGCCTTGACCACGCTGCCCGCCGGCATCTTCGCCGGACTTGAGGCGCTAAACATCTTGTTTCTGAATAGCAACCGACTCACCCACCTGCCCGAGAGACTCTTCAGCGACAACCGGCGGCTGACAACCCTGTATCTGTCCGGCAATCGCCTGACCGCCCTGCCGGAAGGGTTTTTTGACGGTGTTGGCTCGCTGACAGCCCTGCAACTGCACGGCAACCCCACCAACCCATTCGTTTTCAATCTTGAACTGCTACAAGGCTCCTCGCTACAGCGCGTACGCCTGCGCGAAGCCGCTCCATTGGCGGTGGCGTTTGACTGGCGACTCGCCGCCGGCAACAGCCGCACCGCCACGCTACCCGCCGGTCGCCGCTTGAGCGCGCGCTTTGGTCTCATCGACCAGCAAGCGCCGTCTGTCACGATTAGCAATGCCCGAATCGCCGGCAACACTGAGAATACCGCAGACACCACAGGTCAACTGACGGGCTTCAGGTTAGCGACTCCGCCGCCCGCGCCCGAGGTGGTGATTTCAACCACGACGGTGTCGGTGGCGGAAGACAACGTCAACCGGTTTTACGCCGTCGTCTTGAATACCCTGCCCAGCGGGGCGGTGACGGTGACGCCGGCTCTCAACCCATCCGATGCGGACTTGGCGCTCAACCCGTCCGCGCTGACCTTCGCCACCGACAACTGGTTCCGTCCGCAAGCGTTCACCCTCAGTGTGGTCGCCGACGCCGACAACCTCGACGAAACCGCCACCATCTCGCACGCGGTGAGCGGTTACGGCGGCATCACCACCGGCGGTGACATCATCGTCAGCATTTATGAGTTGGATAAGCCGCTGAGTTTCAGGCAGCGCTTCGCGCACCAGTTTTACGCCGTCAACACGCCCATCGCCGCGGTCACACTGCCCGACGCCAGCGGCGACTTCCCGTTCACCTACGCGCTCAGCCCGATTCCCGCGGGGCTGACGTATGACCCCGCCACGCGCACGCTGAGCGGCACGCCGACCGCCGCCGCCGCCGTCACCACCACCACCCACACCGTTACCGACCGCGACGGCGACACCGCCACCCAAGACGTTAGCATTACGGTTTATCCGTCCTCCGCCTGCGTTGACCGCTCGCCGGCGGTGGTCACCGCGATTTTGTCGGCGGTGACCCGCACCAACGACTGCAATCTAATCACGCAGGCGGATTTGGACGGCATTACCGTACTCAATGTTGTGGCTTCCCCCAATAGCACACCGCAAAGCGGCGATTTCCGCGACCTTCCCAACCTCGCCACGCTCGACATGAACGATGCCGATTACCGCCCCCTGCCCGACGGCATTTTTGACGGGCTGGATAACTTGACCACTTTGTCGCTACAAGGCAACGGCTTGACCGCGCTGCCCGACGGCGTGTTTGACGGATTGAGCCGTCTGAGCCGGCTGAGCCTGCGCAATAACCGACTGACCACGCTGCCCGCCGGCGCCTTTGACGACTTGAGCGAATTGACCGTGGTGGTGATGGAAGACAACCTGCTGGAGACGCTGCCCGATGGCTTGTTCGCCGGGCGCGACAAACTGACCCTGCTAATGCTTGAGCGCAACAGACTGACCACGTTGCCGGCGGGGGTTTTTCGCGGTGTGAGCGCGCTGACCAGCCTGAGATTGCTGGACAATGAAATCGCCACGCTGCCCGCCGGCGCTTTTGACGGGTTGAGCGCGCTGACCACCCTGAATCTGCAAAACAACAACCTCACCACGCTGCCGGTCGGCGCTTTTGACGGGTTGGGCAGCCTAACCGACCTGCTTCTGCAAGAAAACGAACTCACCACGTTGCCCGCCGGTACCTTTCGCGGGTTGGTTGCGTTGGAGAAATTGTATCTGTCAAACAACCAAATCGCGGCGTTGCCGGCGGGCATTTTTGCGGGCTTGAACGCGATGGACACGATGACGGCGAACAACAACCCAATCACCTCGGCGCCCGCCGGGCTGTTCGCCGGGCTGGCGGCGGTGAATGTGATAAGCCTGGATTTCACCCGCTTGACCGCCCTGCCGGACGGATTTTTTGACGGGATGCGCATGCCCGACAGGCTGGGCCTCGCGCGCGTGACCAGCGGGGCAGATTTCAACCGACTGGACATGCCGGTTACTGTTGAGCAAGTCGGCAACGGTCAGGTGCGCGCATACATTCGCACCGCCACGCCGCGCCCGGTGCGCGTGGATTGGGCGATTGCCGGCGGCGCAAGCGGCGCCGCCGATATTGCCGTCGGCAGCCGGTATAGCGCGCCGTTCGGCGCCGCCGGCGCCACGCCGGCGACCGTGCGCCTCAGCAACGCCCGCTTCATCGACCCGCCGAGGCTTCCCGGCAGCGAACCCCGCTCTTATCAGGGCTTTGAGCTGCGGGCGGTGTCGGCGGCGGTGCCGGCGGTGGTGTTCAGCGTCATCAATCTTGAACTGGGCGAAGGCGACATCGCCACCTACACCGTGACGCTGAACACCGCCCCGACCGGCACGGTGACGGTGACGCCGAGCCACCTCACCCGCGCCGCCGGCGATTTGACGCTGACGCCCGCCGCCGGAAGCGCGCTGACCTTCACCGCCGCCAACTGGCACCGCGCGCACACGGTGACCGTCACCGCCGGCGAGGATGCCGACAGCCTCGACGACCTCGCCACGATTAACCACGCGCTCGCCGGCTACGACACAGTCAGCGCCGCGCGCAGTCTCGTCGTTACCGTCACCGACGACGACAAGCCGCGTTTTGGCGTCGCGCCCATTGCGCCGCAAATCTATCTGGTCGGCGCCGCGATTACGCCGCTGACGCTGCCCGCCGTTACTGGCGGAAGCGGCGCGTTAGCCTACGCGCTGATTCCGCCCGTGCCCGGCTTGACTTTGGATTCCACCACGCGCGTGCTGAGCGGCACGCCGACCACCCCCGCGCCCGCGCGCAACCACATCGTGCGCGTGACCGACGCAGACGGCAACACCGACACGCGCATCGTGCCCATCGACATCTACCCGACCGATGTTTGTTTTCGCTCGCCGGTGGTGCGCGACTGGCTGGTGGCGTACCTCAGCGAAGCCAACAACTGCACGGAGGTGACGCCGGCGGGGCTTCGCCGGATAACCCGGATGAGCCTTGCCGAAAGGGGAATAGAAACGTTGCGGCGCGGCGATTTCGCCGGTCTGACTTCGCTCAGGTTCCTGTCGTTGAAAGGCAACCGACTCTCCGCATTGCCCGACGGCTTGTTTGCCGGGCTGGACGCGCTGACCGAATTGAACTTGGAGGCTAATTCAATCGCCGCGCTCAATGGGGAGATGTTCAAGGGGCTGAGTGCGGTTACCATTCTGACTCTGAGCGCCAATTCATTCACCGATTTTCCCGCCGGTGTGTTCACCCCGCTGACCTCGCTGGTCGAACTTTATCTGCTTAACTCGCGGCTCACCACGCTGCCCGTCGGCGCATTTCGCGGCAGCCCGGTGAGGTTCTTGACGCTGCGCTTTTCGCCCCTCACCTCGCTTCCCGCCGGCGCGTTTGACGGCATGCGCTCGCTGGACGAACTCAATATGGCGGATACCCAACTGACCACCCTGCCGGCGGGTCTCTTCGACGAGACGACTTTTCTCAGGGAAGTGAATTCGGCGCGTGGGCAAATCTCCTCGCTACCCGCGGGTCTCTTTGACGGACTGGAGCAACTGCGTGTAGTGGTTCTGAGCGGCAATGCCTTGACCGATTTGCCCGACGGGTTCTTTGACGGCATTAGCCCGCGGTTAAACGAACTCAGCGTAGCGCCGAGCCGCAACGTCCTGCTCCCGCTCAACGTGGACCTCATGCAATACGGCAATGGCCAGGTGCGCGCGCGCATCCGCCAAGCCGCCCCGTTGCCGGTTGAGGTGACTTGGCGAAATGGCGAGGGCGAGGCAATGACCGCCAACATCCCCGCCGGCAGCCGCTTCAGCGCGCCGCTGGGCGAGCCGGGCATTGCGGCGCCGCAACAGGCGCTCGTGAGCGCCCGGTTCGCCGTCCCGCTACGCGAGCCGGGGAAAAGATTTGCCGGCTTCGAACTCGCCACCGCCACCCAAGCGCAGGCGGCGGCGCTGATTACGCCCGATGCGCTGACGCTCAACGCCGGCGAAGCCGCCACCTACACCGTCGTGCTCAACACCGCCCCCGGCGGCACGGTGACGGTGTCGCCGCCGACCATCACCCCGCCCGACCACGACCTGACGGCGAGCGGCGGCGGGCTGACTTTCACGACCGCCAACTGGCACCTCGCGCAGACATTGACCGTTTCCGCCGCCACCGACATCGACCCCGATGACGACACCGCCTTCATCAGCCACGCGTTGAGCGGCTATGCCGGCGTTGAAAGCGCCGATTTGGTGGTGACGGTCATCGACGCCGGCGACTTCGCGCCGAGTTTCGGCGATGCCACGGTGGGCGATAGCACGTATTACGTCTCCGTCGCCATCGCGCCGCTGGCGCTGCCCGACGCCAGCGGCGGCAACGGCATCTTGAGATATGCGCTGGAGCCGCGCGCCACGATTCCGCGCGGCTTGACTTTCAACGCCGCCACGCGCCGCCTTGAAGGCACGCCGCGAGCCGTAACCGCGGAGCAAGGCGTGACGCTGACCTACACGGCGAGCGATGCCGACGCCAACCGCGGCGGCGACGACCGCGCGAGTTTGACTTTCACGGTGACGGTCAGACCGACGGTGTGCACGCGCAGCCCGGTGGTGCGCGCGGCGTTGGTGGCGGCGGCGGGCGTGACGCAGTGCGGCGAGGTGACGCCGGCGCATCTGCGCGCCATCACCGCGCTCAACTTGTCCGGGCGGGCGATTGGCGGCGGGTTGTTGGAGGATGATTTTGGCGGCTTGAGCGCGCTGAGGACGCTCAACCTGCGCGGTGGCGGCATCACCGCCTTGCCGGCGAGCGTGTTTGTCGGGCTGGATGCGCTGGTTGATTTGGACTTGTCCGGCAATCAACTCACGGCGTTGCCGGACGGCGTGTTTGACGGCTTGAATGCGCTGTCCGGCTTGAACTTATCCGACAACCGCTTGAGCGCTTTGCCGAGCGGCGTGTTTGACGACTTGGGGCAACTGACCACCTTGAACCTGTCCGACAACCAACTGGCGGCGTTGGCGGCGGCGACGAGCGACGACCCGACCGCCGGTGTGTTTGACGGGCTGAGCGAGTTGGTGACGCTGAACCTGTCCGACAACCGCTTGACCGCCTTGCCGAGCGGCGTGTTTGACGACCTGAGCGCGCTCGCCACCTTGAGCCTCAACGACAACCGCATCGCCGCTTTCAACGCCGGCGTTTTCACGAACTTGCGCGCGCTCACCTTGCTGGCGTTGGATGACAACCCATTCGCCACGCTGCCGGCGGCGCTGTTCAACGGGCTGAACCGCTTGAATATCCTCACCCTCGGCGGCGCGCAACTGACGGCGTTGCCGGCGGGCTTGTTTGACGAGTTGAGCGCGCTCACCTATTTATCGATTCACGACTCGCCGTTGCTGACCGCGTTGCCCGGCGGGTTGTTCGGCGCGGCGGGCGAGGGCGTTACCGGGCTCGGGCGGCTGAGGCTTTTGACGCTGCGCAACAACGGGCTGACGACGCTGCCGATTGGGGCGTTTGCCCGTTTGAGCGCATTGACCACGCTGTTCTTGAACGACAACCGCCTCGCCACGCTAGCGGACGGCGCATTCACCGGCTTGCGCGCGCTCACCGTGCTCGACCTTCGCGCCAACCGCCTCACCACGCTGGCGGCGGCGCTTTTTACACCGCTGGACGCGCTGACCACCTTGCGGCTGAGCCGCAACCGACTGGCGACGCTGCCCGCGATGCCGTTTGCCGATGTGACCACGCTGAGCACGCTGTTGTTGGATGACAATCAACTCGCCGCGCTGCCGGCGGGGATGTTCGCGGGCTTGAACGCGCTGCGGCGGCTGCACCTGCACGGCAACACCGGCGCGCCGTTTACGCTGACCGTTTCCCCCGCGCACAGCGACACCGGCGAACTGCGCGCGAGTATTGCAAGCGGTGCGCCGTTGGCGTTGAGCGTGGATTGGCGGTTGCGTGGCGGTGGTGGTGGTGGTGGCACGGGCGTCGCCAATATAGCCGCCGGCGGCGACTCCTCCGGCGCGGCGATTGCCGGCGCCACGCAAGCGCGTCACAGCGTCGTGTTCAGCAATGCACGTTTCACTGGCTTGCCGGCGGGCGAGGACACCGCCGACTCGCGCGGCGCGTATTCCGGCTTTCAACTGGGCACGCGGTCCAGCCCTTATGTGACGATTTCGCCGCGCGCGCTGAGCGTGCTTGAGGGCGGCAGCGTCACCTACACCGTCGCGCTGAGCGCCGAGCCGGCGGCGGATGTGACGCTGACGGCGGGCAGCGGTGATGACCGCGTTGCAAGCGTCTCGCCCGCCACTGCGACGCTGACCTTCACCGCCGGCGATTGGAATCAGGCGCAGATGGTGACCGTCAACGGTGTGGCGGATTTGGACGCGCTGGCGGATGCGCCGGTGACCGTGAGCCACGCGGTGACTTCCGCCGACGCGGATTACCACGACATCAATTTGAGCGAGGTGGATGTGACCGTGACGGTGAGCGAAGACGACCGCCCGATGGTGGCGGTTTCGCCGAGTGCGTTGACCGTGGGCGAGGGCGGTGGCGGGGGGTATGGCGTGGTGTTGGCGACGTTGCCGAGTGGGGCGGTGACGGTGATGCCGAGCGTTGGTGGTGGTGGTGGCGGCAGCGGCGATGTGGCGATTACCACGGCGGCGTTGACCTTCACCACCGCCGATTGGAATGTGACGCAGTCGGTTTCCGTAACCGCCGCCGAAGATTTTGACGGCGGCGACGACACCGCGACGATTAGTCACGCGGTGGGCGGGGCGGATTATGCGGGCGTGGCGGTCGCTGATGTGACGGTGACGGTGGACGACAACGACACCGACGGTGTCATCATTTCTCGCACCGCGCTGAGGGTGACCGAAAACGGTGCCACCGGCACTTACACCGTGCGGCTTGCCACGCTACCGGGCGGCGGGGTGCACGCGGACGCGACGGTGACGATTGCGCCGAGCGTCTCGCCGCCCGACCACGACTTGACGCTGAGCCGCAACGGTATTGTACTGAGCGCGCTGACCTTCGCATCGGGCGAATGGAACATCGCGCAGAACGTCACCGTCGCCGCCGGAGATGACCTGGATTTCACCGCCGACACCGCCACCATCGCCTTCGCGGTGAGCGGCTACGGCGCGGTGACCGACGCCGCGCGCATCACCGTCACCGTGGCGGACGCCGGCGACTTCGCGCCGGCTTTCGCCGACGACGCGCGCATTGAATCGCAGGAATATGCGGTCGGCGTGGCGATTACGCCGTTGACGCTGCCGCGCGCCGGCGGCGGCAATGGCGCGTTGCGTTATGCGCTCGCGCAATCGGTGGCGGGCGGCGCGGACATTGCGCTGGCGAGCGCGTTGCCCGGACTGACTTTTAGCGCCGCCACACGCGTGCTGTCCGGCACGCCGACCCGCGCCACGGCGGTCGCCACCGCGATTACCCTGACCTACACCGCCGCCGACGCCGACGCCAACACCGCCGCCGCCGACACCGACACGCTGTCGGTTGCGGTGATTGTGCGCGCGGCGCCGAGTTTCGGCGGCGCCACGGTGGACGACATGACCTACATCGCCACGCGCGCCATCGCGCAGTTGCGGCTGCCATTGGCGAGCGGCGGAGACGGCGCGTTGCTCTACACGCTGAGCCCCGACTTGCCCGCCGGTTTGACCTTGTTTGCGACATCGGGCACGCGCGTCATCCACGGCGCGCCCTTGCCGGTGGCATCCACCGAGACCGTCACGCTGACCTACACCGTCACCGACAGCGACACCGACACCAGCGCCGCCGACGGGGAGACGCTGACTTTTACAATAACCGTGCGCCCGGTGCCGGTGCGCGTGACGCCGACCAGCCTGACGGTGGACGAGGGCGAGCGCGCGACTTTTACGATGGCGCTGACGGCGCGACCGAGCGGCGATATTGCGGTCGGGGCGGTCTTTGTCGGGGACGACTCCGGCGTGTCCGTGCTGCCGGACGCGGGCTTGCGCTTCACATCGGGCAACTGGAATGTGGCGCAGACGGTTACCGTCGTGGCTAACGAAGACTTTAACGCCGATGATGAAACCGTCACCCTCAGCGTCTCGGCGCCGGTTGCGTCTCAGTCGGACGCGGATTACATCGGCGTCACGCTGCCCACGGTGACGGTGGCGGTGAACGACAACGACTTGGACGGGGTCGCCGTAACCCCCTTCCGCAGCGACATAGACTTGGTTGCGCTGACCGTGGACGAGGGCGCGAGCGTGATTTACGAGGTGGCGTTGCGCGCACAGCCGGATGGCGATGTGAGCGTGTTGCCGAGCATCGCCGGTGCGGCGCACGACTTGTCGCTCAGCCGCGATGGCGTCGCGCTCGGCGCGGGTAACGCACTGACCTTCGGCGTGGACAACTGGAGCCACGTGCAACGAGTCACGCTCACCGCCGCCACCGATGACGACGCCCTCGCCGACGCCACCGCCACCCTCCGGCACGCAGTCAGCGGCGCCGACTACGCGGGCGTGGTGGTCGCCGATGTGCCGGTGACGGTGATTGAAGACGACGACGTCGGGGTTGATGTGTCGCCCATCGACCTGACCGTGACCGAGGGCGGGGTCAGCGGTTATAGCGTGGTGTTGGACACGCTGCCGAGCGGCGATGTGACGATTACGCCGACCAGCGACGCCCCCGCCACCGCCACCGTCTCCCCCGCCGCCGTGACCTTCACCGCCGCCGACTGGAATGTGGCGCAGTCGGTTTTCGTAACCGCCGCCGAAGACGACGACGGCAACGACGACACCGCGACGATTACTCACGCGGTCGGCGGCGCGGATTACGACGGCATCGACCTGAGCGCCTTTGATGTGACGGTGACCGTGGACGACAACGACATCAAGCGCGTCGACTTGTCGGTGTCCGCCCTGACCGTCGGCGAGGGCGGCGCCGGCGGCGCCTACACCGTGCGGCTGGCGACCGAGCCGAGCGGCGAAGTAACCGTTACCGCCAGCATCGCCCTGAGCGACCACGATTTGACATTGACGCCGGGGGTGGATGAGGCGCTGACTTTTACCGCCGGCAACTGGAATGTGGAGCAGACGATTGTCGTTGCCGGTGGTGAAGACGATGACGCCGGCGACGACACCATCGCGATTACCCATACCGCAGGCGGCGCGGATTACGATGCCGCCGTTGCCGCTGTTGTGACGGTGACGATTAGCGACAACGACCGCGTTGGGGTGACGGTTAGCCGCACCGCGCTGACCGTGCGCGAGGGCGAGTTTGGCGGTTACACCGTGGCGCTCACTTCCGCGCCGAGCGTCGGCGAAGTGACGGTGACGCCGAGTAGCGGCGATGTCAGCGTGGTCACCGTCACCACCACCGCGCTGATTTTTGATACCAATAACTGGAACATGCCGCAGACGGTTTCGGTCGGCGGTGTGGCGGATGATGATGCGGTTACCGATTCGCCGGTTGTGATTACCAATGCGGTGACGGTGAGTGATGATGCTTCGGATTACAACGGCGCAACCGCCGCTGGTGTGACGGTGACGGTCAACGAAACCGGCACGGCGGCGGTGACGATTAGCACGCCCACCTTGACCGTTGACGAAGACGGCAACAACACCTACACCGTGATGCTGACTTCGGCACCGGGCGGTGGCGGCAATGCGACCGTGACACCAACCAGCGCCGACGACACCATCGCCACCGTCTCAGACGCACTGACTTTCACCGCCACCAACTGGAACGATAAGCAGACGGTAACCGTGACCGGTACGGAAGACGGCGACGCCGGCGATGAGATGGTCAGCATCACCCACGCGGTAGTCGGTTACGACAACATCGCCACCGCCGCCGCCGTGACGGTCACCGTCACCGACCCGGACATCCCCGCCGTAAGATTTTCCCGGAACGCGGTGACCCTTGCCGAAAACGCCAACGCGACCTACACCGTGCGGCTTGATACGCAGCCGAGCGGCAATGTGACGATTACGCCGGACAGCGGTGATGACGATGTTGCGACCGTCTCCCCCACTGGCGGGCTGGTCTTCACCGACAGCACTTGGGACACGGCGCAGACCGTCACCGTCACCGGCGCCGATGACGACAACAGCGAAACCGACACCACCACCATCAAGCACACGGTGGTCGGCTACGGCGGCGTCACCGCCGGCGATGTGTCGGTAACCGTCACCGACACCGACACGCCGAGCGTGACGATTTCCAAAGCCACGCTTGCCATCGACGAAGGCACGAGTGGCGGTGTCGGCAACACCTACACGGTGGTTTTGAACACGCAACCGAGCGGTGATGTCACCGTTGCGCTGAGTAGCGATAACGGCGATGTGACGGTCAACGCCGCCACGGTGAACTTCACCACCGGCAACTGGAACACGCCGCAGTCGGTCACCATTAGCGCCGCCGAAGATTTTGACGGCAACGACGACACCGCCAATATCACGCACACGGTCAGCGGGGCGAACTACGCCGGCGTTGCTATCAGCAACAACCCCGTCACCGTAACCGTGACCGACAACGACACGCGCGGCATCACGCTGTCGGCGACCGCCCTGACCGTGGCGGAAAACGCCACCGAGAACTATACCGTGCGGCTTGCCACTCAGCCTGACGGCGAGGTGACGATTATGCCGCTGAGCGGTGACACCACCATCGCCACCGTCTCCGGTGCGTTGGTCTTCACTGCCGCCAACTGGAACACGGCGCAACAGGTAACCGTCACCGGCGTCAAAGACGCTGACGCTGTTGCCGATGCCGCCGTTTCCATCACCCACATGGTCACCGGCTCAGCCGACTATGCCGGCGTTAGCGTTGGGTCGGTGACGGTGACGGTGACGGTGACCGAAATCGATATGCGTGGGGTGATGATTTCTGAGACGAGTGTGGATGTTACCGAGGGCGATTCCGGCATCTATACCGTGGTGCTGACTTCCGCGCCGAGCGGCGGGGATGTGACGGTGACGCCGGGCGGCGTTGCGGACACTGACTTGACGCTTAGCCGCGATGGCGTTGCGTTTGGTTCAAGCGGTGCGGTGGTATTCGGCTCTAACAACTGGAACATCGCGCAGACGGTGACTATCGCCGTCGCCGAAGATGATGATGCGGTTGCCGATGCGACCGTTACCATTACTCACGCGGTTGCGGGGGCGGATTACACCGGCGAAACCGCCGCCGATGTGACGGTGACAATTACCGAGAACGACACCGTTGGAATCACGGTTACCGAAACCACCCTGACCGTGGACGAGCGCGAGTTTGGCAGTTACACCGTGGCGCTGACCTCCGCGCCGAGCATCGGCGAAGTGACGGTGATGCCGAGTAGTGGTGATGTCAGCGTGGTCACTGTCACCACCGCCGCGCTGGTGTTTGATACCAACAACTGGAACATGCCGCAGACGGTTTCGGTTCAAGGTGTGGCGGATGACGATGCGGTTGCTGATTCGCCGGTTGTTATCACTAACACGGTGACGGTGAGTGATGATGATTCGGATTACAACGGCGCAACCGCCGCTGGTGTGACGGTCACGGTGACCGAAACCGGCACGGCGGCGGTGACGATTAGCACGCCCGCCTTGACCGTTGACGAAGACGGCAACAACACCTACACCATCATGCTGGCTTCGGCGCCGGGCGGTGGCGGCAATGCGACCGTGACACCGACCAGCGCCGACAACACCATCGCCACCGTCTCAAGCACACTAACCTTCACCGCCGACAACTGGAACGATGCGCAGACGGTAACCGTAAGCGGTACCGAAGACGGCGACGCCGGTGACGAAACGGTTAGCATCACCCACACGGTAGTCGGTTACGACAGCATCGCCACCGCCGCTACCGTGACGGTCACCGTCACCGACCCGGACATCCCCGCCGTAAGATTTTCCCGGAACGCGGTGACCCTTGCCGAAAACGCCAACGCGACCTACACCGTGCGGCTTGATACGCAGCCGAGCGGCAATGTGACGATTACGCCGGACAGTGATGATGACGATGTTGCGACCGTGACTGGCGCGCTGGTCTTCACCGACAGCACTTGGGACACGGCGCAGACCGTAACCGTCACCGGCATCGATGACGACAACAGCGAAACCGACACCGCCACCATCACGCACATGGTGGTCGGCTACGGCGGCGTCACCGCCGGCGATGTGGCGGTAACCGTCACCGACACCGACACGCCGAGCGTGACGGTTTCCAAAGCGACGCTTGCCATATCCGAAGGGAGCAGTAGTGGCGCCGGCAACATCTACACGGTGGTTTTGAATACGCAGCCGAGTGGTGATGTTACCGTCTCGCTGAGTAGCGACAACAGCGATGTGACTGCCGGCGTTACCATGCTGAACTTCACCACCGCCAACTGGAACACGCCGCAGTCGATCACCATTAGCGCCGCCGAAGATGATGACGGCAACGACGACACCGCCAGTATCACGCACACGGTTACCGGGGCGAATTACGACGGCGTTGTTATCAGCAACAACCCTGTCGTCGTAACCGTGACCGACAACGACACGGACGGCATCACGCTGTCGGCGACCGCTCTGACCGTGGCGGAAAACGCCACCGAGAACTACACCGTGCGGCTTGCCACCGAGCCCGACGGCGAGGTGACGGTTATGCCGGTGAGCGGTGATGTCGCCACCGTTACCGTCTCCGGCGCGTTGGTCTTTACCGCCGACAACTGGAATGCGGCGCAGCAGGTAACCGTCACCGGCATCAAAGACGCTGACGCCGTTGACGATGTCGCCGTTTCCATTAGCCACACGGTTAGCGGCTCAGCCGACTATGCCGGCGTTAGCGTCGGGTCGGTGATGGTGACGGTTACGGTTACCGAAACCGATATGCGTGGGGTGACGATTTCTGAGATGAGTGTGGATGTTACCGAGGGAGGGTCCGGCATCTATACCGTGGTGTTGACTTCCGCGCCGAGCGGCGGGGGTGTGACGGTTACGCCGGGCGGCATTGCGGACACCGACTTGACACTCAGCCCAAGCGGTGCGGTGGTATTCGACTCTAACAACTGGAACACCGCACAGACGATTACCCTCACCGCCGCCGAGGATGATGACGCGGTTACCGATGCGACCGTTACCATTACTCACGCGGTTGCGGGGGCGGACTACATCGGCGAAACCGCCGCCGGTGTGACGGTGACGATTACCGAGAACGACAGCGTTGGAATCACGGTTACCCAGACCACCCTGACCGTGGACGAGGGCGAGTTTGGCAGTTACACCGTGGCGCTGACTTCCGCGCCGAGTATCGGCGAAGTGACGGTGACGCCGAGTAGTGGCGATGTCAGCGTGGTCACCGTCACCACCGCCGCGCTGGTCTTCAACGCCAACAACTGGAACACGCCGCAGACGGTTTCGGTTCAAGGGGTGGCGGATGATGATGCGGTTGCTGATTCGCCGGTTGTTATCACTAACACGGTGACGGTGAGTGATGCTTCTTCGGATTACAACGGCGCAACCGCCGCTGGTGTGACGGTGACCGTCACCGAAACCGGCACGGCGGCGGTGACGATTAGCACAGCCAACCTGACCGTTCCCGAAGACGGCGACAACACCTACACCGTGATGCTGACTTCCGCGCCGGGCGGTGGGGGTGATGCGACCGTGACACCAACCAGCGCCGACCCCACCATCGCCACCGTCTCAAGCGCACTGACCTTCACCGCCGACAACTGGAATGATGCGCAAACGGTAACCGTAAGCGGTGCGGAAGACGGCGACGCCAACAACGAAACGGTTAGCATCACCCACGCGGTGGTCGGTTACGACAACATCGTCACCGCCGCCGCCGTGACGGTCACCGTCACCGACCCGGACATCCCCGCCGTCAGACTTTCCCGGAACGCGGTGACCCTTGCCGAAAACGCCAACACGACCTACACCGTGCGACTTGATACGCAGCCGAGCGGTAATGTGACGATTACGCCGGACAGCACCGACATCACCGTCGCCACCGTCTCCGGTGCGCTGGTCTTCACCGACAGCAACTGGGACACGGCGCAGACCGTAACCGTCACCGGCGCCGATGACGACAACAGCGAAACCGACACCACCACCATCACGCACACGGTGCTCGGCTACGGCGGCGTCACCGCCGGCGATGTGGCGGTAACCATCACCGACACCGACACGCCGAGCGTGACGATTTCCAAAGCGACGCTTGCCATATCCGAAGGTAGCAGTAGCGGTGTCGGCAACACCTACACGGTGGTCTTGAACACGCAACCGAGTGGTGATGTCACCGTTGCGCTGAATAGCGACAACAGCGATGTGACGGTCAACGCCGCCACACTGAACTTCACCACCGCCAACTGGAACACGCCGCAGTCGGTCATCATTAGCGCCGCCGAAGATTTTGACGGCAACGACGACACCGCTAATATCACGCACACGGTTACCGGGGCGAACTACGGCGGCGCCAACATCAGCAACAACCCCGTCGTCGTCACCGTCACCGACAACGACACGGACGGCATCACGCTGTCGGCGACCGCCCTGACCGTGGCGGAAAACGCCACCGAGAACTACACCGTGCGGCTTGCCACTCAGCCCGACGGCGAGGTGACGATTACGCCGCTGAGCGGTGACACCGCCATCGCCACCGTCTCCGGTGCGTTGGTCTTCACCGCCACCAACTGGAACACGGCGCAACAGGTAACCGTCACCGGCATCAAAGACGCTGACGCCGTTGCCGATGTTGCCGTTTCCATTACCCACATGGTCACCGGCTCAGCCGACTATGCTGGCGTTAGCGTTGGGTCGGTGACGGTGACGGTTACGGTCACCGAAACCGACACGCGTGGTGTGATGATTTCTGAGACGAGTGTGGATGTTACCGAGGGCGGGTCCGGCATCTATACCGTGGTGTTGACTTCCGCGCCAGACGGTGGGGATGTGACGGTGACGTTGGGCGGCGTTGTGGATACCGACTTGACGCTTAGCCGCGATGGCGTTGCGTTTGGTTCAAGCAGTGGACTGGTGTTCGGCTCTAACAACTGGAGTACCGCGCAGACGATTACTCTTACCGCCACCGAAGATGATGATGCGGTTGCCGATGCGACCGTCACCATTACTCACGCGGTTGCGGGTGCGGATTACACCGGCGAAACCGCCGCCAATGTGACCGCCACGATTACCGAGAACGACACCGTTGGAATCACGGTGACCGAAACCACCCTGACCGTGAACGAGCGCGAGTTTGGCAGTTACACCGTGGCGCTGACTTCCGCGCCGAGCGTCGGCGAAGTGACGGTCACGCCGAGTAGCGGCGATGTCAGCGTGGTCACCGTCACCACCATCGTGCTGGTTTTTGATACCAACAACTGGAATATGCCTCAGACGGTTTCGGTTCAAGGCGTGGCGGATGATGATGCGGTTGCTGATGTGGCGGTTTCGATTACCAATGCGGTGACGGTGAGTGATGATGCTTCGGATTACAACGGCGCAACCGCCGCTGGTGTGACGGTGACGGTCACCGACACCGGCATGGCGGCGGTGACGGTTAGCACGCCCACCCTGACTGTTGACGAAGACGGTGACAACACCTACACCGTGATGTTGACTTCCGCGCCGGGCGGTGGCGGTGATGCGACCGTGACGCCGACCAGCGCCGACGACACCATCGCCACCGTCTCAGGCGCGCTGACTTTCACCGCCACTAACTGGAACGATGAGCAAACGGTGACCGTAAGCGGTACGGAAGACGGCGACGCCAGCGACGAGATGGTTAGCATCACCCACACGGTGAGCGGTTACGACAGCATCACCACCGCCGCTACCGTGACGGTCACCGTCACCGACCCGGACATCCCCGCCGTAAGATTTTCCCGGAACGCGGTGACCCTTGCCGAAAACGCCAACACGACCTACACCGTGCGGCTTGATACGCAGCCGAGCGGCAATGTGACGATTACGCCGGACAGTGATGATGACGATGTTGCGACCGTTACCGGCGCGCTGGTCTTCACCGACAGCAATTGGGGTGACCTGCAGACCGTCACCGTCACCGGCGCCGATGACGACAACAGCGAAACCGACACCGCCACCATCACGCACACGGTGGTCGGATACGGCGGCGTCACCGCCGGCGATGTGGCGGTAACCGTCACCGACACGGACACGCCGAGCGTGACGGTTTCCAAAGCCACGCTTGCCATAGGCGAAGGTAGCAGTGGCGGCGCCGGCAATACCTACACCGTGGTCTTGAACACGCAACCGAGTGGTGATGTCACCGTTGCGCTGAGTAGTGATAACAGCGATGTGACTGCCGGCGTCAACACACTGAACTTCACCACCGCCAACTGGAACACGCCGCAGTCGGTCACCATTAGCGCCGCCGAAGATGATGACGGCAACGACGACACCGCCAATATCACGCATACGGTCAGCGGGGCGAACTACAGCGGCGCCACCATCAGCAACAACCCCTTCGTCGTAACCGTAACCGACAACGACACGGACGGCATCACGCTGTCGGCGACCGCCCTGACCGTGGCGGAAAATGCCACCGAGAACTACACCGTGCGGCTTGCCACTCAGCCCGATGGCGAGGTGACGGTTATGCCGCTGAGCGGTGATACCGCCATCGCCACCGTCTCCGGCGCGTTGGTCTTCACCGCCGCCAACTGGAACACGGCGCAGCAGGTAACCGTCACCGGCGTCAAAGACGCTGACGCTGTTGCCGATGCCGCCGTTTCTATTAGCCACATGGTTAGCGGCTCAGCCGACTACGCCGGCGTTAGCGTTGGGTCGGTGATGGTGACGGTCACGGTCACCGAAACCGATATGCGCGGCGTGACGATTTCTGAGATGAGTGTGGATGTTACCGAGGGCGGGTCCGGCATCTATACCGTGGTGTTGACTTCTGCGCCGAGTGGCGGGGATGTGACGGTGACGTTGGGCGGCGTTGCGGACACTGACTTGACGCTTAGCCGCGATGGCGTTGCGTTTGGTTCAAGCGGTGCGTTGGTGTTCGGCTCTAACAACTGGAACATCGCGCAGACGGTGACTATCGCCGCCGCCGAAGATGATGATGCGGTTGACGACGCGACCGTTACCATTACTCACGCGGTCACCGGGGCGGACTACACCGGCGAAACTGCCGCCGATGTAACGGTTACGATTACCGAGAACGACACCGTTGGAATCACGGTTACCCAAACCACCCTGACCGTGGACGAGCGCGAGTTTGGCAGTTACACCGTGCGGCTCACCTCCGCACCGAGCGTCGGCGAAGTGACGGTGATGCCGAGTAGCGGCGATGTCAGCGTGGTCACCGTTACCGCCGCGCTGGTGTTTGATACCAACAATTGGAATATGCCGCAGACGGTTTCGGTTCAAGGTGTGGCGGATGATGATGCGGTTGCCGATTCGCCGGTTGTTATCACTAACACGGTGACGGTGAGTGATGATGATTCGGATTACAACGGCGCAACTGCCGCTGGTGTGACGGTGACGGTGACCGAAACCGGCACGGCGGCGGTGACGATTAGTACGCCCGCCTTGACGGTTGACGAAGACGGCAACAACACCTACACCGTGATGTTGACTTCGGCGCCGGGCGGTGGCGGCAATGCGACCGTGACACCGACCAGCGCCGACAACACCATCGCCACCGTCTCAAGCGCACTGACCTTCACCGCCACCAACTGGGGCGATGAGCAAACGGTAACCGTGACCGGTGTGGAAGACGGCGACGCCAGCAACGAGATGGTTAGCATCACCCACGCGGTAATCGGTTACGACAACATCGCCACCGCCGCCGCCGTGACGGTCACCGTCACCGACCCGGACATCCCCGCCGTCAGACTTTCCCGGAACGCGGTGACCCTTGCCGAAAACGCCAACACGACATACACCGTGCGGCTTGATACGCAGCCGAGCGGCAATGTGACGATTACGCCGGACAGTGGTAGTGATGATGTTGCGACCGTTACCGGCGCGCTGGTCTTCACCGACAGCAACTGGGGTGACCTGCAGACCGTAACCGTCACCGGCGCCGCTGACGACAACAGCGAAACCGACACCACCACCATCACGCACACGGTGGTTGGCTACGGCGGCGTCACCGCCGGCGATGTGGCGGTAACCGTCACCGACACCGATACGCCGAGCGTGACGATTTCCAAAGCCACGCTTGCCATAGGCGAAGGGAGTAGTGGCGGCGCTGGCAACACCTACACGGTGGTCTTGAACACGCAGCCGAGCGGTGATGTCACCGTTGCGCTGAGTAGTGACAACAGCGATGTGACGGTCAACGCCGCCACGGTAAACTTCACCACCGCCAACTGGAACACGCCGCAGATGGTGGTCGTGAGCGCCGCCGAAGATGATGACGGCAACGACGATAACGCAAACATCACGCACACAGTTACCGGGTCGAACTACGGCGGCGCCACCATCAGCAACAACCCTGTCGTCGTGACCGTCACCGACAACGACACGGACGGCATCACGCTGTCGGCGACCGCCCTGACCGTGGCGGAAAGCGCCACCGAGAACTACACCGTGCGGCTTGCCACTCAGCCCGATGGCGAGGTGACGGTTATGCCGCTGAGTGGTGACACCGCCATCGTTACCGTCTCAGGCGCGTTGGTCTTCACCGCCGCCAACTGGAACACACCGCAGCAGGTAACCGTCACCGGCGTCAAAGACGCTGACGACGTCGCCGCCGCCGTCGTTGCCATCACCCACACAATAACCGGCTCAGCCGACTACGCCGGCGTTAGCGTCGGGTCGGTGATGGTGACGGTGACGGTCACCGAAACCGATATGCGTGGGGTGATGATTTCTGAGACGAGTGTGGATGTTACCGAGGGCGGGTCCGGCATCTATACCGTGGTGTTGACTTCTGCGCCGAGTGGCGGGGATGTGACGGTGATGCCGGGCGGCGTTGTGGACACTGACTTGACGCTTAGCCGCGATGGCGTTGCGCTTGGTTCAAGCGGTGGACTGGTATTCGGCTCTAACAACTGGAACACCGCGCAAACGGTTACCCTCACCGCCGCCGAGGACGATGATGCGGTTGCCGACGCGACCGTCACCATTACTCACGCGGTCGCGGGGGCGGATTACACCGGCGAAACCGCCGCCAGTGTGACCGCCACGATTACCGAGAACGACAACGTTGGAATTACGGTGACCGAAACCACCCTGACCGTGAACGAGCGCGAGTTTGGCAGTTACACCGTGGCGCTGACTTCCGCGCCGAGCGTCGGCGAAGTGACGGTGACGCCGAGTAGCGGCGATGTCAGCGTGGTCACCGTCACCACCACCGCCGCGCTGGTGTTCAATGCCAACAACTGGAATATGCCGCAGACGGTTTCGGTTCAAGGTGTGGCGGATGATGATGCGGTTGCTGATGTGGCGGTTTCGATTACCAACGCGGTGACGGTGAGTGACGATGCTTCGGACTACAACGGCGCAACCGCCGCTGGTGTGACGGTAACGGTCACCGAAACTGGCACGGCGGCGGTGACGATTAGTACGCCCACCCTGACCGTTGACGAAGACGGCGACAACACCTACACCATCATGCTGACTTCCGCGCCGGGCGGTGGCGGTGATGCGACCGTGACACCGACCAGCGCCGACGACACCATCGCCACCGTCTCAAGCGCACTGACTTTCACCGCCGACAACTGGAACGATGAGCAAACGGTGACCGTGAGCGGTACCGAAGACGGCGACGCCAGCAACGAGATGGTTAGCATCACCCACGCGGTAGTCGGTTACGACAACATCACCACCGCCGCCGCCGTGACGGTCACCGTCACCGACCCGGACATCCCCGCCGTCAGATTTTCCCGGAACGCCGTGACCCTTGCCGAAAACGCCAACGCGACCTACACCGTGCGGCTTGATACGCAGCCGAGCGGCAATGTGACGATTACGCCGGACAGTGGTGATGACGATGTTGCGACCGTGACCGGCGCGCTGGTCTTCACCGCCAGCACTTGGGACACGGCGCAGACCGTAACCGTCACCGGCGCCGATGACAACAACAGCGAAACCGACACCGCCACCATCACGCACACGGTGGTCGGCTACGGCGGCGTCACCGCCGGCGATGTGGCGGTAACCGTCACCGACACCGACACGCCGAGCGTGACGATTTCCAAAGCCACGCTTGCCATCGGCGAAAGGACGAGTAGTGGCGCCGGCAACACCTACACGGTGGTCTTGAATACGCAGCCGAGTGGTGATGTCACCGTCTCGCTGAGTAGCGACAACAGCGATGTGACTGCCGGCGTCAACACACTGAACTTCACCACCGCCAACTGGAACACGCCGCAGTCGGTCACCATTAGCGCCGCCGAAGATGATGACGGCAACGACGATAACGCGAACATCACGCACACGGTTACCGGGGCGAACTACGGCGGCGCCACCATCAGCCACAACCCTGTCGTCGTAACCGTAACCGACAACGACACGGACGGCATCACGCTGTCGGCGACCGCCCTGACCGTGGCGGAAAGCGCCACCGAGAACTACACCGTGCGGCTTGCCACTCAGCCCGACGGTGAGGTAACAGTTACGCCGCTGAGTGGTGACACCGCCATCGCCACCGTCTCCGGCGCGTTGGTCTTCACCGCCGCCAACTGGAACACGGCGCAACAGGTCATCGTCACCGGCGTCAAAGATGCTGACGCTGTTGCCGATGTTGCCGTTTCCATTACCCACATGGTGAGCGGCTCAGCCGACTATGCCGGCGTTAGCGTTGGGTCGGTGACGGTGACGGTCACGGTGACCGAAACCGATATGCGTGGGGTGACGATTTCTGAGACGGGTGTGGATGTTACCGAGGGCGGGTCCGGCATCTATACCGTGGTGTTGACTTCTGCGCCGGTTGGCGGCGGTGTGACGGTGACGTTGGGCGGCGTTGCGGACACCGACTTGGCGCTCATCCCAAGTGGTGCGGTGGTATTCGGCTCTAACAACTGGAACACCGCGCAGACGATTACCCTCACCGCCGCCGAAGATGATGATGCGGTTGCCGATGCGACCGTCACCATTACTCACACGGTCACCGGTGCGGATTACGCCGGCGAAACCGCCGCCGATGTGACCGCCACGATTACCGAGAACGACAACGTTGGAATTACGGTTGCCGAAACCACCCTGACCGTGAACGAGCGCGAGTTTGGCAGTTACACCGTGGTGCTGACTTCCGCGCCGAGCGTTGGTGAAGTGACGGTGATGCCGAGTAGTGGCGATGTCAGCGTGGTCACCGTCACCACCGCCGCGCTGGTGTTTGATACCAACAACTGGAACATTCAACAGACGGTTTCGGTTCAAGGTGTGTCGGATGATGATGCGGTTGCTGATGTGGCGGTTTCGATTACCAATGCGGTGACGGTGAGTGATGATGCTTCGGATTACAACGGCGCAACCGCCGCTGGTGTGACGGTGACGGTCAACGAAACCGGTACGGCGGCGGTGACGATTGACCCAACCACCCTGACCGTTGACGAAGACGGCAACAACACTTACACCGTGATGCTGACTTCCGCGCCGGGCGGTGGCGGTGATGCGACCGTGACACCGACCAGCGCCGACGACACCATCGCCACCGTCTCAAGCGCACTGACCTTCACCGCCACCAACTGGAACGATGCGCAAACGGTAACCGTGACCGGTGTGGAAGACGGCGACGCCAGCAACGAGATGGTTAGCATCACCCACGCGGTAGTCGGTTACGACAACATCGCCACCGCCGCCGCCGTGACGGTCACCGTCACCGACCCGGACATCCCCGCCGTAAGATTTTCCCGGAACGCGGTGACCCTTGCCGAAAACGCCGGCACAACCTACACCGTGCGGCTTGATACGCAGCCGAGCGGCAATGTGACGATTACGCCGACCAGTGGTAGTGATGATGTTGCGACCGTTACCGGCGCGATGGTCTTCACCGACGGCAACTGGGGTGACCTGCAGACCGTGACCGTCACCGGCGCCGATGACGACAACAGCGAAACCGACACCACCACAATCACGCACACGGTGGTCGGCTACGGCGGCGTCACCGCCGGCGATGTAGCGGTAACCGTCACCGACACCGATACGCCGAGCGTGACGATTTCCAAAGCCGCGCTTGCCATAGGCGAAGGGAGCAGTAACGGCGCCGGCAACACTTACACCGTGGTCTTGAACACGCAGCCGAGTGGTGATGTCACCGTCTCGCTGAGTAGCGACAACAGCGATGTGACGGTTAGCGTTACCACGCTGAACTTCACCACCGCCAACTGGAACACGCCGCAGTCGGTCATCATTAGCGTCGCCGAAGATGATGACGGCAACGACGATAACGCGAACATCACGCATACGGTCAGCGGGGCGAACTACGGCGGCGTTGCTATCAGCAACAACCCTGTCGTCGTAACCGTAACCGACAACGACACAGACGGCATCACGCTGTCGGCGACCGCCCTGACCGTGGCGGAAAACGCCACCGAGAACTACACCGTGCGGCTTGCCACTCAGCCTGACGGCGAGGTGACGGTTGCGCCGATGAGCGGTGATGTCGCCATCGCCACCGTCTCCGGTGCGTTGGTCTTCACTGCCGCCAACTGGAATACGGCGCAGCAGGTAACCGTCACCGGCGTCAAAGACGCTGACGCTGTTGCCGATGTTGCCGTTTCCATTAGCCACATGGTGAGCGGCTCAGCCGACTATGCCGGCGTTAGCGTTGGGTCGGTGATGGTGACGGTTACGGTGACCGAAGCCGATATGCGTGGCGTGACGATTTCTGAGACGAGTGTGGATGTTACCGAGGGTGGGTCCGGCATCTATACCGTGGTGTTGACTTCCGCGCCGGTTGGCGGGGATGTGACGGTGACGTTGGGCGGCATTGCGGACACCGACTTGACGCTTAGCCGCGATGGCGTTGCGTTTGGTTCAAGCGGTGGACTGGTGTTCGGCTCTAACAACTGGAACACCGCGCAGACGATTACCCTCACCGCCGCCGAAGATGATGATGCGGTTGACGATGCGACCGTCACCCTTACTCACGCGGTTGCGGGGGCGGATTACACCGGCGAAACCGCCGCCAATGTGACGGTTACGATTACCGAGAACGACACCGTTGGAATCACGGTTACCGAAACCACCCTGACCGTGAACGAGCGCGAGTTTGGCAGTTACACCGTGCGGCTCACTTCCGCGCCGAGCATCGGCGAAGTGACGGTGACGCCGAGTAGCGGCGATGTCAGCGTGGTCGCCGTCACCACCACCGCCGCGCTGGTCTTCAACGCCAACAACTGGAATATGCCGCAGACGGTTTCGGTTCAAGGTGTGGCGGATGATGATGCGGTTGCTGATGTGGCGGTTTCGATTACCAATGCGGTGACGGTGAGTGATGCTTCTTCGGATTACAACGGCGCAACCGCCGCTGGTGTGACGGTGACGGTCACCGAAACCGGCACGGCGGCGGTGACGATTAGTACGCCCACCCTGACCGTTGACGAAGACGGCAACAACACCTACACCATCATGCTGACTTCCGCGCCGGGCGGCGGCGGCAATGCGACCGTGACACCGACCAGCGCCGACAACACCATTGCCACCGTCTCAAGCGCGCTGACCTTCACCGCCGACAACTGGAACGATAAGCAAACGGTAACCGTGACCGGTGTGGAAGACGGCGACGCCAGCAACGAGATGGTTAGCATCACCCACGCGGTAGTCGGTTACGACAACATCGCCACCGCCGCCACCGTGACGGTCACCGTCACCGACCCGGACATCCCCGCCGTCAGACTTTCCCGGAACGCGGTGACCCTTGCCGAAAATGCCAATACGACCTACACCGTGCGGCTTGATACGCAACCGAGCGGCAATGTGACGATTACGCCGGACAGCGGTGATGATGATGTTGCGACCGTGACTGGTGCGCTGGTGTTCACCGCCGGCAACTGGGACGACCTGCAGACCGTAACCGTCACCGGCGCCGATGACGACAACAGCGAAACCGACACCACCACCATCACGCACACGGTGGTCGGCTACGGTAGCGTCACCGCCGGCGATGTGGCGGTAACCGTCACCGACACCGACACGCCGAGCGTGACGATTTCCAAAGCGACGCTTGCCATAGGCGAAGGGAGTAGTGGCGGTGCCGGCAATACCTACACCGTGGTCTTGAACACGCAACCGAGTGGTGATGTCACCGTCTCGCTGAGTAGCGACAACAGCGATGTGACTGCCGGCGTCAACACACTGAACTTCACCGCCGCCAACTGGAACACGCCGCAGTCGGTCACGATTAGCGCCGCCGAAGATGATGACGGCAACGACGACACTGCCAGTATCACGCACACGGTTACCGGGGCGAACTACGACGGCGCCACCATCAGCAACAACCCCGTCGTCGTCACCGTGACCGACAACGACACGGACGGCATCATGCTGTCGGCGACCGCCCTGACCGTGGCGGAAAACGCCACCGAGAACTACACCGTGCGGCTTGCCACTCAGCCTGACGGCGAGGTGACGGTTATGCCGCTGAGCGGTGATACCGCCATCGCCACCGTCTCAGGTGCGTTGGTTTTCACTGCCGCTAACTGGAACACGGCGCAACAGGTAACCGTCACCGGCGTCAAAGACGCTGACGCTGTTGCCGATGTTGCCGTTTCCATTAGCCACATGGTGAGCGGCTCAGCCGACTATGCCGGCGTTAGCGTCGGGTCGGTGACGGTGACGGTGACGGTCACCGAAACCGACACGCGCGGCGTGACGATTTCCACCGACCGCCTGACCGTGCCGGAGGGCGGCAACGGCGCTTACACCGTGCGGCTTGACACTCAGCCGAGCAACGATGTCGTAGTTACGCCGACCAGCGACACCCCCGCCGCCGCCACCGTCTCATACTCCCTGACCTTCACCGCCACCAACTGGAACACCGCGCAGACCGTTCGCATCAGCGCCGCCGAGGATGACCTTGATTTTGCCGATGCGACCGCGACCATTCGCCACGCGGTGAGCGGTTATCCCGGCGTGGCGAGCGCGGCTGCGGTGACGGTGACGATTGACGACAACGACCGCGACGAGGCGCCGGCGTTTGCCGCCAGCGCGGCGGTGGACGAGCAGATTTACGCGGTGGGCGTGGGCGTTGACATGACGCTGCCCGCCGCGGTTGCCGGCGGCAACGGCGTCACGACTTACGCGCTGGCGCCGCGGTCGGACATTCCCTCCGGCTTGGCATTCAACACCGCCACGCGCGTGTTGCGCGGCACGCCGGAGCGCGTGACGGCGGCGGTTATGTTGACTTACACAGCCGCCGATTCGGACGCCAACACGGGCGCCGGTGACGAAGACCGCCTGACCTTTGCGGTGACGGTGAATGCGCCGGCGGTGGTGATTGCGCGGGCGGAGTTGACGATTGCCGAAGGCGCGGCGGACACCTACGCCGTGGCGCTTGCCACCCCGCCGGGCGGTGCGGTGACGGTCACGCCGGTGAGCGACAACCCCGCGAAAGTGCCGTCGCCGCGCGCGCTGACCTTTGCGTCGGGCGAGTGGAACATCGCGCAGGCGGTGACGGTGAGGTCGGTGCGGGATGCGGACGCCGCCACGGACACGGCGACGCTCAGCCACGCGGTGCATGGTTACGCCGGCGCGTCGAGCGGTGCGACGACAAGCGTGGTCGTGACGGTGACGGACACGGACAGCGACCCGGCGCTGAGCGCGGTGGCGGCTCAGCGGTATACGATCGGCGTGGCGGTTGATGTGACGCTGCCGGCGGCGCGTGACGGCGATGCGCCGTTGCGTTATGCGCTGGATGTGAGCGCGTTGCCGGGGCTGACTTTCACCGCCGGCACGCGCGTGGTGAGCGGCGCGCCCACGACCGTAACCGCCACCGCAACGCCGGTGCGCCTGACTTACACGGTCACCGACGGCGACGGCGACACCGCCGGCGTGGCGTTTGAGGTGGCGGTGACTAACGCGCCGAGGGTGACGATTTTGCCGCGCACGCTGACCGTGCTCGAAGGCGCCGCCGCGGCTTACACCGTGCGCTTGAACAGCCGCCCCGACGGCGCCGTGACGGTGACCCCGCGCAGCGGCGATGACGCCGCCGCCACCGTCTCCGCCGCCGCCCTGGTGTTCACCGCCGACAACTGGCACATCGCGCAGGCGGTGGCGGTCATCGGCGTGGAGGACGACAACGGCGGCGACGAAACCGTCACCATCAGCCACGCGGTCAGCAGCGGTGGCGCGGGTGACTACGCCGGCATCACCGCCGACGATGTGACGGTTGCGGTCACCGACAACGACATCCCGGCGCTGACCGTGGAGCCGACCACGCTCGTCATTGACGAAGGCGCGAGCGAGACTTACACCGTGACGCTCGTCACCAAGCCGGACCGCGAAGTGACGATTACGCTGCGCGTCGCCCACGAGAATGCCCACCGCCTGATGCTGACATCCAACCAGAAAAATGGGCTGACTTTCACCGCCGACGACTGGAACATCGCGCAGACCGTCATCGTGACCGCCGGCGAGGACGAGGATGCCGCCAACGGCAGCGTCGTCATCATGCATGAGGTGGACGGCTACGACGGCGTCACGCGCGCCGACGATGTGGAGATCACCGTCGCCGACAACGACGCGATTGCGAGCGCTGGCATGGACACCCTCAACCGCGCGCTGTTGCCGGAAGTGGCGCGCGTGCTCGCCGACCAGGGGGCGGATGTCATCACCGAGCGCATCGCGCGCGGGCGGGCGGCGGCGCGCGCCAACGGCGGCGGCGGGAGGGTCAGCGTCGGCGGTCAGTCCACGCTCGCCGGTGCGCTCGCCACCCACGGGCAAACGATGGCGGCGGAAGACGGGCTCGACTTCAAGACGCTCCTCGGCGGCTCCGACTTTGTGTTGCCGTTGAACGCGGGCGTGCCGGGCGAGATAACCGGACCCTTCCCCGCCAACCTGTGGGGCGGCGGCGACTACCGCCGAATGCGCGGCGAGGACGGCGAACTCCGATGGGACGGTCGCTTGCTGAGCGCGCACTTGGGACTCGATGCCAGCCTCGGCGATGACGTGCTGGCGGGCGTGGCGTTGTCGTGGAGCGAGGCGGACTTTGACTATGACGGGCTCAGCGGCGGCAGCGGCAGCGGCGAATACGAAATGACCCTCACCAGCCTGCACCCCTATATTGGCTGGAGCGAATTCGACGGGCTGCTGAATTTATGGGCGACGGCGGGCTACGGCGAGGGCGGGTTGAGCGTCGCCCCGGAGGACGGGCGGCGCGCGTTCGGCGATGTGTTGCTACACACCTACGCCCTCGGCGCCAACGGAGCGCTGCTGGCGAGCGCCGAGCGGACGCTGCTGCTCAAGGGGGAAATCAAGCAGACCCGCCTGCAGACATTCAACGGCACGGGCATCTCGGAGATGGCGGTGGAAGTGGAGCAAGCGCGCTTGAGTTTGGAATCGCGCCACACGCTGCGGCGCGTGGACGGGACGCTGTTGTCGCCGAGTTTTGAGGTCGGCATACGGCACGACGACGGCGAAGCGGGCACCGGCGCCGGCGCCGAAATGGGCGGACGGCTGCGCTACTTAGACGCGACGCGCCGCCTAACCCTGGAAGCCCACGGGCGCGTGCTGGTGATGCACAGCAGCGAGCACCGCGAGTGGGGAATCGGCGGAACGGTGCGCCGCGAGGCGGATGCAAGCGGACGCGGACTATCGTTCTCGGTGAGCCCCGCGTATGGGCAGACCGACAGCGGCGTGCAGCGGATGTGGCGCGAAGGATTGCTCAACGACGGCGCGAATGACGATGGCTTGGAAGCGCGAATGAAAGCGCAAGTCGGCTACGGACTATCGGCGCGCGGCGGCGGATTGCTGACGCCATACACCGAGATAACACTGGGTGAAACGAACCGGCGATACCGCTTAGGCACCCGCTGGGAATTCGGTGAGATGTTGGATTTGGAGTTGAGTTGGGAGCGTGATGAGGAAGATGATGTGGCGGCGGAGCATGCTGTTTTGCTTGAGGGGGAGGTGCGGTTTTAGTTACAACTCGTCATTCTCGAACGGTAGAAAAATAACCCCCCACTTCGTCATTCACAAACAACTCGTCATTCTCGAACGGTAGAAAATAGGGAGCGTCAGCGACCATATTTTCTTCGATTCGGGAATCTTCCTAAGACTATCGTGAATTCCAACAAAGCCCGTGCCAGTCTTAGGGAGATTCCCGAGGTCGTAAGTGTCCGTAAGCCGCCGCTTAAAAGAAGAAGCGCGGCGGCAACGGACACTAACGCTCGAGAATGACGAGTTGTGGGGGAATGACGAAGTGCTTGGGAATGACGAGTACTTGGGAACAGACGGAAATGCAAGTCAATCCACCAAATCCTCAAAAAACGCCTTAATCTTATCTTTCCACGAACTACTCCGGGGAGAGTGGCGGGTGGGGTTGGTGGTTAGGGTTTTGCTTAGGTCTTTTATTAGGTCTTTTTGTTTGGTGGTTAGGTTGACCGGGGTTTCTACCACTACTTTGCAGTAGAGGTCGCCCTGGTTGCCGGTGCGGACGTTGCGGACGCCTTTGCCGCGCAGGCGGAATATTTTTTCTGACTGGCTTTCTGCGGGGACTTTCAGGTTGGCGCGGCCTGAGAGGGTGGGGATTTCCAGTGCGCCGCCGAGCGCCATGGTGGCGAAACTTACCGGGACTTCGCAATACAGGTTGTCGGCGTCGCGTTCGAAGATGGGGTGGCGGGCGATGCGGACTTGGACGTAGAGGTCGCCGGCGGGGATGCCGGGGGCGCTGCTTTCGCCTTCGCCGGCGAGCCGCACCTGGTCGCCTTCGTCCACGCCGGCGGGGATTTTTACCGACAGGACTTTCTCGTCGCGCACTACGCCCTGCCCCTTGCACGAGGCGCACGGGTCGCTGATGACGCTGCCCTGGCCGCGGCATTGCGGGCAGGTTTGCTGGACCGAAAAGAAGCCTTGCTGCATCCGCACCTGACCCTGGCCGTGGCAGTTGGCGCAAGTCTTGGCGCTTGAGCCGGGGCGCGAGCCGGAGCCGTCGCAGGTGGCGCAGTTGACCCTTTTCGGCACGCGGATTTTCTTGTCGATGCCGTGCACCGCTTCTTCGAGGGTGAGTTCCAAGGGGTAGCGCAGGTCGGAGCCGCGCGCGCGGCGGCGGGCGCCACCGACGCCGCCGCCGAAAATGTCACCGAAAATGTCGCCGAAAATGTCGCCAAATCCGGCGGCGGCGGCGCCCGCCCCGCCGCCCGCGCCCATGCCGGCGGACTCCACGCCGGCGTGACCGAATTGGTCGTAGGCGGCGCGTTTGCGCGCGTTGCCGAGCACGTCGTAGGCTTCCTTCGCTTCCTTGAAACTCGCCTCGGCGCCGGCGTCGTTCTGCGTGCGGTCGGGGTGGTATTTCATCGCCAGACGGCGATAGGCTTTTTTCAACTCCGCGTCGTCGGCGTTGCGGTTGACGCCGAGGACTTCGTAGTAGTCGCGTTTAGCCATGTTGCTTGCTCCGCCAAAGGCGGGAGCCGCCGTCCCGCCCGTGCCTGCGTCCGCGTCCGGTGTGCTCCATCAGCGCCGGCTCAGCGGTACGCCGTCGGTGCCGGCTCAGGTTTCTTTGTCCTTGTCGCCGACTTCTTCAAACTCCGCATCCACCACGTCATCGGCTTTACCGGGTTGGGATTGCGATTGCGATTGCGCGCCACCGTCGGCTCCCGCCCCGCCACCGCCGCCACCGCCGCCGTCGGATGACTGCTCGCCCTGCGCCTGAGCATACATCTGCTCCGCCAGTTTGTGGCTGGCTTGCGTCAGCGCCTGCGTCTTGGCGGTGATGGCTTCCTTGTCGTCGCCCTTGAGCGCCTCTTCCAACTCGCCGACGCTTTCTTCAATGCCGCGTTTTTCGTCGGCGTCCAGTTTGTCGCCCAACTCTTCGATGGATTTGCGCACGCCGTGAATCATCGCTTCGCCCTGGTTGCGCGCATCCACCAACTCGCGCGCGTTGCGGTCTTCGTCGGCGTGCTCTTCGGCGTCCGAAATCATCTTGTCGATTTCCTCGTCGGACAACCCGGAACTGGACTTGATGACGATTTTGTTTTCTTTGCCGGTCGCCTTGTCTTTGGCGGAGACGTTCAGGATGCCGTTGGCGTCAATGTCGAATGACACTTCAATCTGCGGCACGCCGCGCGCCGCCGCCGGGATTTCGGTGAGGTCAAAGCGGCCCAGCGACTTGTTGCCGCTCGCCACTTCGCGCTCGCCTTGCAGCACATGCACCGTGACCGCGTTCTGGTTGTCGTCGGCGGTCGAAAAAACCTGGCTCGCCTTGGTCGGGATGGTGGTGTTCTTTTCCACCAGTTTGGTCATCACCCCGCCGAGGGTTTCGATGCCGAGCGACAGCGGGGTCACGTCGAGCAGCAGGACATCCTTGACGTCGCCGCCGAGCACGCCGCCCTGAATGGACGCGCCGACCGCCACCGCTTCATCGGGATTGACATCGCGGCGCGGCTCCTTGCCGAAGAAGTGGGTGACCACTTCGTGCACCTTGGGCATGCGCGTCTGGCCGCCGACCAAAATGACGTCGTCGATGTCGGAGGCATTCAACCCGGCGTCGCGCAACGCGATTTTGCACGGACCGAGCGTCTGCTGCAGCAAATCATCCACCAGCGATTCCAGTTTGGCGCGCGTCAACTTCATATTGAGGTGCTTGGGCCCGCTGGAATCGGCGGTGATATACGGCAGGTTGACCTCGGTCTGGGGCGAGGCGGACAACTCAATCTTGGCTTTCTCGGCGCCTTCCTTGAGGCGCTGCATCGCCAGCGGGTCGCCGCGCAAATCCATCCCCTGGTCTTTCTTGAACTCGTCGGCGAGGTAGTCGATGAGGCGGCGGTCAAAGTCTTCGCCGCCGAGGAAGGTGTCGCCGTTGGTGGACAGCACTTCAAACTGGTGCTCGCCCTCCACTTCGGCGATTTCAATCACCGAGACGTCGAAGGTGCCGCCGCCGAGGTCATAGACCACGATTTTGCGGTCGCCCCTGCCCTTGTCCATTCCATACGCGAGCGCCGCCGCGGTCGGCTCGTTGATGATGCGCTTGACTTCCAGCCCGGCGATGCGCCCTGCATCCTTGGTCGCCTGCCGCTGGGAGTCGTTGAAATACGCCGGCACGGTGATGACCGCCTCGGTCACGCTTTCGCCGAGATAGTCCTCGGCGGTCTGCTTCATTTTCTGCAGAATGCGCGCGGAGACTTCCGGCGCCGCCATCTGCTTGCCGCCCGCCTCCACCCACGCGTCGCCGTTCTTCGCCTTGATGATTTTATACGGCATCAGGTCAATATCGCGCTGCACCACCTCCTCGTCAAAGCGCCGCCCGATGAGGCGCTTGACCGCGAAAATGGTGTTCTCCGGGTTGGTGACCGACTGGCGCTTGGCGGCCTGACCGACCAGCACCTCGTCGTCTTTGGTGAACGCCACGATGGACGGCGTGGTGCGGTCTCCCTCGCTGTTTTCGATGACCTTGGGCGTGTCGCCCTCGGCCACCGCCACGCACGAGTTGGTCGTGCCGAGATCAATACCGATGATTTTTGACATGTTTTATGCGCCTCTGTTCGGGATAACTTGAAATAACTTCATGGGTTTCATATAAGGGTTGGGGGGCGAATAACAAGGCGGGTTGGCGGCGCGCCCCGCCCTCATGTTTTGGCGACCACCACCATCGCCGGGCGCAGCAGGCGCTCCTTCAGCAGGAACCCTTTTTGCACCACGGCGACAATATGGTCGGCTTCGACTTCTTCGCTCGGCGTCATGCTGACCGCTTGGTGGCACGCCGGGTCAAAGCGCACGCCGGGCGCCGCCTCGACTTCCACCACCGAAAACCGCGCCATGGCGAGGTCGAGTTGTTTCAGCGTCAGGCTGAGCCCCTCTTTCATCTGCTTGACCGCTTCACCCGCGCCTTCGTCGAGTTCCACTTCGGAAGCCCGGTCAAGGCTGTCCTTGACGCTCAACACTTCCTGCGCAAACCCCTCAATGGCAAACTTGCGCGCCGCCACGATTTCATTCTGCGAGCGCCGCCGAATGTTCTCGACCTCCGCCCTGGCGCGCAGCAACCCATCTTTCATCTGCGCGTTTTCTGTGGTGGCTTGCTCTAAGCGCTCGGCTAATTCTTGGGGGGAGAGAGATGTTGGGTCGTCTGTCTCGGTTTGCGTTTGCGCTTGTGTTTCATCGGTTGGGGCACCGTTTGGTTCGGGGGTGTCGGTGGGCTTGGCGGTGGCGGTATCGTCGTCGACCTCAGCGGTGCCGGCAACATCCGGCGGGGGCGGCGGCGAGGTGTCGGGCGCTTTCTGCGGGGCGGTTTCGGGGTTCATTTCAGCGGCGCTGGTTGGGTCGGCTTTTGCCATGGCGGTCGGTGGGCGGTGTGGTTGGCTAATCTGGCGCAGAGGTGGGGGCGGGCGTGCCCGGACTCAACCTCGCCGCGCAAATTCACGGCGCGCATTTCAGGTGCAAGGAGGTGTTCGGGTGGTGTCAGGCGTCGGCGGGACAATCAAATGGAAAACGACGAACCGCATCCGCAGGTGGTCGATGCGTTGGGGTTGTTGACCAAAAACCGGCTGCCCAGCAAATCGTCCTGATAATCAATTTCCGCGCCCGACAGGTATTGCAAACTGAGCATATCAACCAACACCTCGACGCCGCTCTGCTCAATGGCGATGTCGTCCTCCTGCCGCTCCTGGTCAAACTGAAACCCATACTGAAACCCCGAACACCCGCCCCCCCGAATAAAAACCCGCAACTTCAAGTCGGGGTTGTCTTTGGCGGCGAGCAATTCGTTGATGCGATTAACAGCGTTGCCGGAGAGTTTGAGGTCGGTTTGCATGGTTGTGCCTTTGGGCGAGATGCCACGTTGGGGGCGATTATACCGCCGAAAATGGGGGGATGGGGGGATAAAGTTCGTTAAAAAACCGATAAACCACCACTTCGTCCTCAACACTACCTCGTCATTCTCGAACGATAGAAAAATAGGGAGCGCTAGCGACCATATTTTTCATCGCCTTCGGGAATCTCCCTAAGGCTACCGTGAATTTCAACAAAGCCCATGCCAATCTTAGGGAGATTCCCGAGGACGCAAGTGTCCGTAAGCCGCCGCTTAAAAGAAAAAGCGCGGCGGCAACGGACACTAACGCTCGAGAATGACGAGTGGTTGGGAATGACGAAGTGGGGGAATGACGAAGTTGGGGGGACGGTATAATGTGTTACGGTTTGTGTTGCCGCCTCATTGTGCCTCGGCAAAAATCCTCCACCTCAGCAAAAACCCAATCACCACCACCATGCCCCCACCCGCCTCCGAATTCGACTTCATCATCATCGGCGCCGGGTCTGCCGGGTGTGTGTTGGCGAATCGGTTGAGTGAGATGCAGGGGCGGCGGGTGTTGTTGTTGGAGGCGGGGGGGGCGGATGGGAGTCCGTGGGTTCATATTCCGGTTGGGTATTTCAAGACCATGCATGACCCGCGCTTTGACTGGTGTTATGTGACCGAGCCTGACGACGGTTTGAACGGGCGGCGGTTGAAGTGGCCGCGGGGGAAGGTGTTGGGCGGGTCTAGTTCGTTGAATGGGTTGTTGTATGTGCGCGGGCAGGCTGCGGATTACGATGGCTGGGCGGCGGATAATCCGGGGTGGGCGTTCCGCGAGGTGTTGCCCTACTTTCGAAAATCCGAAGACCAGGAGCGCGGCGAGGATGAGTTTCACGGCGTCGGCGGACCGCAGAAAGTGTCCGACATTCGCATCCGCCGGGAAGTGACCGATGCGTTCATTGAAGCCGCCACGCAGGCGGGCATTCCGCGCAACGACGATGTCAACGGGCGCGTGCAGGAAGGCGTCGGTTATTTTCAGTTGACCGCCGACCGCGGGCGGCGTTGCAGCACCGCCGTGGGCTACCTGCGCCCGGCGGCGAAGCGCGCCAACCTGACCGTCCTGACCGGCGCGCATGTCACGCGGCTGATGCACGACGGCGCCCGGCGCGTTGTCAGCGGGGTTGAATACCGCCATCAGGGGCGGCTCAAGACGGCGGTGGCGGCGTGCGAGACGTTGCTGTGCGCGGGCGCGATTGGCTCGCCGCAGATTTTGCAACTGTCCGGCATCGGCGGCGGCGACCTCTGCCAACAACTCGGCATCCCGGCGCTGCTCGACCTGCCCGGCGTGGGGCGGAACTTGCAAGACCACTTGCAAATCCGCGCGGTTTATAAATGCCGACGCGCGACTTTGAACGACGAAATCAACAACCCGTTGCGCAAGTTGCTGATGGGGTTGCAATACTTGCTGTTTCGTAGCGGGCCGATGACGATGGCGGCGAGTCAGGTGGTCGTGTTCACGCACTCGCATGGCGGCGGCGGTGATGATGTGGCGCGCCCCGACATTCAATTCCACTTCCAACCGCTGAGCGCCGACAGCCCCGGCGAGGGCGTGCATCGCTTTTCCGCGTTCACCTCGTCGGTGTGTCAACTGCGGCCCTCCAGCAGCGGCACGGTGCGAATCGCGTCGCCGGACCCCGAACAGCATCCGGCGTTGCAGCCCAACTACTTGTCCACCGAGCACGACTGCCGGGTCGCCGTCGCCGGGATGAAGTTGTCGCGAAAAATCGCCGCGATGCCCGCGCTCAAAGATCTCATCAGCGAAGAGTACGACCCCGGCGCGCACATTCGCTCGGACGAAGAATTGCTGCAGCACGCGCGCGACACCGCCGTCACCATCTACCACCCGGCCTGCACCTGCAAAATGGGACCCGCCGACGACCCGCTGGCGGTGGTGGATCACCGGTTGAAGGTGCACGGCATCGGCGGCCTGCGGGTCGCGGATGCGTCGATTATGCCGGCGATTACTTCGGGCAACACCAACGCGCCGACCATTATGATTGGCGAGAAATGCGCCGATATGATTAAGCAGGATTGGCAACGGAAAGGGTAAGCGGCGCAGGCATAAACGGGTATAATGCGCCAACGCGCGACATAACGCGTTTCACTCCGGTGCCCGTCACGGGCATCAATAATCACCTATCGAGGACAGTAAAATGTCAAAAAGAACCATGCTGACCGGCGCATTCGCCGGCATGTGCCTGCTGGCAAGCGGCGCAACCACCGCGGAAGTCACCATCCGCGTGCAGTCGGTGCTGCCGACCAAAGCGGATGAAATCGTGATGGTCAAAGATTTCGCCGACAACGTCTCCGCGCTGACCAACGGCGAAGTGAAAATCGAAGTGCTGCCGGACGGCGCCATCGTCAGCGGGCGCGACATTCTCGGCGCGGTCGACAAGGGGCTGGTGGACGCCGGCTTCGCGTGGACGCACTACTGGTCGGGGCAACATCCCGCCGCCATGCTGTTCGGCTCGCCGGTGGCGGGCGCCGGTGTCGGCATCGACAACATCGCCTTCATCTCGTGGTATATGAACGGCGGCGGGCGCGAACTCTACAACGAACTGTGGGATGAAATGGACTTGAACATCAAGGGCTTGATGCTGCAACCGGTCGGACCGGAAGCGCTCGGCTGGTTCAAAGAGCCCATCAACAGTATGGAAGATTTTCGCAAATACCGCTTCCGCACACCGCCGGGCATTCCGGGGCAGACGTACAAAGACATCGGCATCGCCTCGGTCGCCATGGGCGGCGGCGACATTCTGCCGGCGTTGGAAAAAGGCGTGATCGACGCCGCCGAGTGGTGCTGCCCGAAACCGGACAGCGTGTTCGGCTTTCAGAAGGTGTTGAAGCACTATTACTTGCAGGGCTTGCATCAAGTGGTGGTGAACGCCGATATGTATATCAACAAAGATGTGTGGAACAAACTCACCGACCATCAAAAACGAGCGATGGAAGTGGCGGCGGACGCCTCGCTGATTCGCTCGCTGAGTTACCGCATCTACGAGAACGGCAAAGCGCTCAAAAAATTGGTGGAAGAGGACGGCGTCATTCTGCACGACACGCCGGCGGACTACTTCCCGGCGTATATGAACGCTGCCAAAGCCAGCCTCGAAAAAAATGCGAACGAAAATGCGTTCTTCAAAAAAGTATGGGACTCGCAACGAGCCTTCGCCGAAATCGCCGTGCCGTTCTGGGCGGGTGCGCAAACTTCCAACGCGAAGTTGGGTAAGGCGTTTGCGGATGGGCAGTGAGTTTTGCGTTAATCAATGGGGCACGGCACGTCCGTGTCCCGTTGATTTTCTTGTCGGATGAGAATATACGCTGATACGTCTGTTTTTGGCGGTGTGTTTGATACGGAATTTGATATTGCGAGCAAGCATTTTTTTGATGAAGTAATTGCCCGCCGGCATGAGTTGGTTGTTTCCGTATCGGTGGATGATGAGATTGAAGACGCACCTGAAGTGGTGCGAGCATTTTACCAAAGCATTGTCGGGCAAGCCGAAATATTTCAATTAACGCCCGAAGTGCTGGTTCTGCGCGATGCCTATCTCAATGCCGGTGTTCTGACGGAAAAATCGCTCACAGATGCCACGCATGTCGCTCTTGCCACCGTTCTTGGTTGCCAAAAAATCGTCAGCTGGAATTTGAAACATATCGTGAATACGCGTAAAATCCCGCAATACAACGCCATCAACGAACACAATGGTTATAACTCCCTTGAAATTCTTACACCGGCGGACTTCCTTAAAATCATGACAATCTCCGAACCCAAATGCGTTCAGTGGAAGCGTCGCGGACAAGCGCGCATTCGCGAAAAAATCGCCGGCATGACCCATGAGGAAGAGTTGGCGTATTGGAATGAGTCGTATAAAAAATTGATGCGCACCCACGCCGAATCCAAACGCCGCTTGCAAGAAAAGCAAGCGACAGACGAGTCGCCGGCAAAATGTTAGCCCTGCACACCGATGAACAAAAATGGCTGGACGCCTATCGCGCGGCTTTGGCTGAGCGTTACCCGCGCGTCATTGAGCGCGTGTCCGTTTTCGGCTCCAATGCGCGCGGCGAAGCGCATGGGGACAGCGACCTTGATGTGTTGGTGTTGGTGAATGTTGACGACCGCCGCCTGCACCGGGAAGTGCGCAACATCGGTTATTCGCTGGCAACCGATTTACATATCGCCGGCGGCGCCGAGTATGTGGTAGTGTCCATCATGGTCTATTCAGTGGCGGAATGGGAAACGCGCCTGAATGAAAATTCCCCGTTTCAGAAATCCGTTGAAAAAGATGCGGTTGATATATGGACGAATGACCGGCACCAAATCGCCTTATGCTAACCCTGCAACCCAACGAGCAAACCTGGCTCAACGATTACTGCGACACTTTGCGTAAACTTCACGCGGATAAGGTGTTGCGGGTGGCGGTATTCGGCTCAAAGGCGCGCGGTGATAGCGGCGACGACAGTGATTTGGATGTGCTGGTTATTTTGCGCGACGGTGACTGGAAATTCCAAACACAAATTTGCCGGCTCGGCTACCAACACGACCTGGCGGCGTACGGCGAAGTGTTGCCGTCCATCATGACTTACACGCGCGATGTTTGGGATGAGCGCAAAAGTCACGGCAATCCGTTTCAAACGGCGGTGGACAGAGAAGCGGTTACGGTGTATAGGTAAGCGGTTAGTTATCGCGCATTGGAGACGAACAAGTCTGGAGATGCCGCTCGATGTCTATCTTTTACATTTTTTCACAATGAGGATAAGCAAATGAAATTTGATGTGTATGGGCCTTATGAAATTCCCACAGGAAGGTCTAAAACTATCGTTAAGAATTCTGATGCTATTAAGAGTTTTTGGTCCAAGATTGAAAAAGATTTGCAAAACGCTATCGGCTGTTATGTTTTTGCAATCAAAGCAAGTCGAGGGGCGAAGCCGTATTATGTCGGAAAAACCGAAAAATCGTTCAAACAAGAAGCGCTCCACGATCACAAAATTGGCATATACAATAAGGAACTGGATTCGCGCAGTACGGGAATACCGTGGTTGTTTTTACTGCCGCTACTCACTGATGCAGGGAAAATCAGCACAAAAAAAACAAGCATTGAGACAAGAGAGTTGGAATCCATATTGATTGGAATGGGAATTAAACGAAACGCAGATGGTCTACTCAATAGCCGCGGAACAAAAATGTTGCGTGGAATAGAGGTGGTCAAATTCATGAATCCACCACAAGGCACTCGGCTCGCCAGACGTAAAGAGAATAACTCAATAAATTGGGAACGGGCAGCAGGATTGCTCAATGTGTTTAACACCAACCCAAACTAAAATGCCCGAAGAAATCGACCCATCCCAACTGGAAACCGCCGACGAGTTAATCGCCGAGCGGCGGGGCGCGCCGGGGAGGATGCCGGATGACATGCCGAGGTGGATGGCGGCGGTTATCACGGGCATTGACCGATTCAGTTTGTGGATTGGCAGGGTGGTGTGCTGGGTGTTGGTGCCGTTGTGCGTGGCGATGGTTTATGAGGTCGTCGCGCGCAAGTATTTTCTCGCGCCGACCATGTGGGCATACGACATCAGCCGGATGCTTTACGGCGCGTTGTTCATGCTCGGCGCGGGTTATGCGCTCTCGCGCGGGGTGCATATCCGCGCCGACTTCCTCTATCGCAACTGGCCGGCGCGCGCGCAGGGCACGGTCGATTCGGTGCTGTATCTGACGTTTTATTTTCCCGGCTTGCTGGTGTTCATGTGGACTTCGATTGACTACGCATGGATCGCCATCGACCGCGGCGAGCGCGGCATGGACACCGCATGGATGCCCTACATGGGTCCGGTCAAATCGGTGTTGCCGGTGGGCGCGTTGTTGCTGTTGATTCAAGGCGTGTCGGAAACCTTGAAGAGTTTGTATGCGGCGCGCATGGGGAGGTGGCCCGCATGATCGACCTCCTCGTCAACCTGCAACCGGAATACATCGGCGTCATCATGCTGGCGGTGATGCTGTTTGCCATTTTCATCGGCTTCCCGATTTCTTTCACCCTCATCTTTTTGGGAATGTCGTTCGGCCTCTGGGGTTTTGGTCAACTGGTGTTCTACCTGATGACCTTCCAGTTCTCCGGCGTCATGCTGGAACAAACCCTGGCGGCGGTGCCGCTGTTTATCTTCATGGGCATTTTGATGGAGCAAGCCGGGTTGATGGAAAGATTGTTCAACGCGGTGTTGCTGACCTTGTCGCGCGTGCGCGGCGCGTTGTATGTCGCGGTGTTGCTGGTGTCCACCGTGTTCGCCGCCGCCACCGGCATCGTCGGCGCATCGGTCACCATCCTCGGCATCATGGCGGCCAAGACGATGAACAAATCCGGCTACGACCCGCGACTCGCCGCCGGCACCATCACCGCCGGCGGCACCCTCGGCATCTTGATTCCGCCGAGCATCATGCTGGTGGTCATGGGACCCATTCTGGAAGTGCCGGTCACCGACCTGTTCGCCGCCGCGATTATCCCCGGCTTCCTGCTGGCGTTCCTATACACGCTCTACGCCCTGCTGCGCTGCCAGTTCAATCCCGACCTCGGACCGCCGCTGCCCGAAGACATGCGCCCGGATTCGATGGCGTATGTCTGGAAGGAATTTTTCCTCGGGCTGGTTCCCCCGGCGGCGCTCGTCGGCTTCGCCCTCGGCAGCATCCTGCTGGGCTTCGCCACCCCCACCGAAGCCGCCGGCATGGGCGCATTCGGCGCCTTCCTGCTCGCCGCCGCGTATAGAAAACTCACATGGTCCGGCTTCAAAGACGCGCTCATCAAAACCCTGGAAATCTCGGCGCTAATCCTGGTACTGGTGGCCGCCTCCAACTTCTTCGGCGCAGTCTTCTCAAGACTCGGCACGCCAACCATGCTGACCAACTACCTGCTCTCGGTGGACATGCCGCCGTATGCCGTCCTGTTCATGATAATGGCGCTAATTTTCCTCCTCGGCTGGCCACTAGAATGGGTCCCCATCGTCCTAATCATCATCCCCATCCTGCTACCCGCAGTCGAACAACTCGGCTTCAACCTAATCTGGTTCGGCATCCTGGTAGCCGTCAACCTACAAACCGCCTGGCTATCGCCACCCGTTGCGCTATCGGCGTACTTCCTCAAAGGCGTAGTCCCGGACTGGGACCTTAAGGACATCTACGCCGGCATGATGCAGTTTATGGTGATTCAATTGATTGGATTGGCGCTGATTATTTTGTTTCCGCAGATTGCTTTGTGGTTGCCGGAGTATTTGTATGGGAAGTGATCGTCGTATGAAAATTTACGTCGACACTTCCGTCTTCAGCATGCTAAATGCCGAGCGTTTAGGGGCACCAACTGCGGAGTTTTTCTCGCTTGTTCGAGAAAAGTAGCATGATATGGTGCCGTCTGCGCTTGTCAAAAACGAAATCGTCGTCGCTCCAGAGGAAGTCAAAAAGTTTTACTACGATTTGTTCGGGGACACCAAACACATCTACCTTACACCGGATGGCGAGAAACTGCGGGATGCCTACCTCGCTGCCGGCGTCGTCACCCAAAATTCATCCATTGATGCCGGCCATGTGGCGCTGGGCACCGTTCTCGGTTGCGATGCTATTTTCAGTTGGAATTTCAAGCACATCGCGAAACCCGCCCGCGTGGAACAATACAACACAATCAATCAAAAACTAGGGTACAATCGAATCCCTATTCTCAAGCCATCTGAATTAACCAGCATGACCATCGCCGAATCTGATGTTCAGTATCAACCGCGGGCCGGTATGTCTGAAGGCGTTGCAGCGCGCCGGATTGAGGCGGATCTCGCCGAGGAATTTGACAACTTTAAAGGGATGACGCCCGAGCAAAAACGCGAACTGATTGAGTTTGAGTCGAACTTGCCGGAAGGCGTTCGGTGGACGCGCCTCGTGCGACGTCCGGCAAGCGAAAAAATGATGCGTATGACGCGCGAGGAATATAATTCTTACTGGCGGCGGATGCGCAAACACGCAGACAATGGCGGCAACATTTTCTGGACTCTGGATGCGGGCCCGCCGAAAACCTTCGCGGAAGGCATCCGCTTGATGGAAGCCGAATATCAAAAAATCGACAACTGCGATAACCCCGATGCCGCCTGGCTGGCATGGGACGGCATCGGCTCCATGGACGGCAAGTTCGGGATTCGGAGTGCGCGCACTGTTTGACGACAAGAGTAGTGTAATCCACTCTCGACCCTAACCTGACTACCCAAATGGAAAAAATTAATTTCCTGGCAGTACCGTCGGCGTTTAATTTAGGCGTAGCCGGAGAAAAACCAGTGATTTCGCTACGCCGCTTCATCGAAGACCTAGCGAAAAATAGTGTGTGAGATAGCCATGGCACTCACCTACCTAAAGCGCGCCACTAAATCCCCCGCCACCGGCGAGGCCGATACGCGTTCGGTGGTGCAGCGCATGCTCGCCGAATGCGAAACCGGCGGCGAAGCGCGTGTGCGTGAATATGCGCGGGAGTTGGATGGGTGGGAGAAGGACATCGTTGTCAGCCGGGATGACATAGACGCCGCCGCCGCCGCTTTGCCGGCGCAGATGCGGGAGGACATCGCGTTTTCCCACGCGCGCGTTAAAACCTTCGCCGAGGCGCAACTCGCCAGCCTCGGCGAGTTTGAAACCGAACTCTCGCCGGGGTTGTTTGCCGGGCAGCGGTTGGTGGCGGTGAATACCGCCGGGTGTTATGTGCCGGGCGGGCGGTATGCGCATATTGCTTCGGCGATTATGAGCATCACCACCGCCAGCGTTGCGGGGGTGCGGCATATTGTTGCTTGCTCGCCGGCGCATAAAGAGCGCGGCGTTCATCCGGCGATTTTGTATGCCGCCGACCTCGCCGGCGCCGACACCATCCTCGCGCTGGGCGGCGTGCAGGGCATCGCCGCGATGGCGTTTGGGCACTTCACCGGGCACGCGGCGGACATTCTGGTGGGACCGGGAAACCGTTTCGTCGCCGAAGCCAAGCGAGTTTTATTCGGGCGAGTCGGCATCGACTTGTTCGCCGGACCCACGGAAATTCTAATCATCGCCGACCACACCGCGGACGCGGAATTGGTCGCCGCCGATTTGGTCGGGCAAGCCGAACACGGTCCCGACTCGCCGGCGTGGCTGGTTACGACTTCGGCGGCATTGGCGGACGCGGTGCTGGCGGCGGTGCCGGGCATCATCGCGCGCCTGCCGCAGCCCAACCGCTCGACGGCGGAGGCCGCGTGGCGGGAATACGGCGAAGTGGTGGTGGCGTCGAGCGCCGACGAAGCGGTGCGCGTCAGCGACAACTATGCGCCGGAGCATTTGGAAGTGCACGGCGAAAATCTCGATTGGTGGTTGCAGCGCCTGAGCAACTACGGCTCGCTGTTCCTCGGCGAGCAAACCACGGTGGCTTACGGCGACAAATGCTCGGGTCCCAACCACATCCTGCCAACCAAAGGCGCGGCGCGATACACCGGCGGGCTCAGCGTCGGCAAATTTATCAAGGTGCTGACCTGGCAGCGCATGACCGAGGAAGCCAACCGCGAAGTCGGCGCGGTGACCGCGCGCATCTCCCGCGCGGAAGGCATGCACGGCCACGCCCTCACCGGAGACGACCGGCTGGGCAAATACTTTCCGGGCGAGCGCTTTGAACTGGGCGACTGAGCGTCCGAACCGCCAGCAAAGCGCGCTTCAATCCATGCCGCCAACCCCCGCCCCGCGCGTCAACCTTCAATCCCAATTCGGCTTGGACGACCGGGTGATGGTGGTCACCGGCGCCAGCAGCGGCATTGGCAGGGCGATGGCGAGGTTTCTCGCCACCGCCGGGGCGTCGGTGGTGTTGGTGGCGAGGCGCGAGGCGGAATTGCAACAAGCCGCCGAGCAAATCGACGGCGATGACGGCGGCGCTTCCGTGGTAGCCGCCGACCTGACCGACCTGACTTCGCTACCCGACACCGCCCGCCGATGCGAGCAAGCGTTTGGCAGAGTCGATGGCGTGGTCAACGCCGCCGGCGTCGTGCTGCGCCAGCCGGCGGACGAGATTACCGTGGAAGGCTGGAACCGCACCCTGGACTTGAACCTCGCGGCGCCGTTCTTTTTCAGCCGCGAGTTTGTCGGCGGCATGAAACAACGGCATTACGGGCGCATCATCAACATCGCATCGCTGCAATCCGCGCGCGCATTCGTCAACGGCCTCGCCTACGGCGCATCCAAAGGCGGCGTCTGCCAACTGACCCGCGCGATGGCCGAAGCGTGGTCAAAACACGGCATCACCTGCAACGCCATCGCCCCCGGATTCTTCCCGACCCGGTTGACCGCGGCAATATTCGACGACCCACAACGCGCCGCCGCAGAAGCCGCACAAACCGCCATCGGACGCAACGGCGAGTTAGCCGACCTGTTCGGCGCCACCGTGTTCTTCGCATCGGCGGCGTGCGGCTATGTCACGGGACAGACGCTGTTCGTCGACGGCGGCTATACCGCGAAGTGATGGCGGCGTGATGACCCGGCTGCGCTGAGCGCGGATGGCGGCGCTTCCGCCACCCTATACCAGCATCGCCTTCAACACCTCGTTCCATCCGAGCGCGAGGTTGTTGCGGTTGTAACCGCCGCCGCCCATGGCGATGATGCGTCCGTTGCAGAATTCGTCGGCGATGCGTACCAGGGATTGGGCGGCGTGACCGTGGGCGGCGGGCGAGAAGCGCATGTGCGTGATGGGGTCGCCTTCGATGCTGTCGGCGCCGGCTTGCAGCAGAATCATTTCCGGCTTGAACGCGCTCAGATACGCCTCCACTTGGGGCCACGCGCGGTGGAACGCCGCATCATCGCTGCCGGGGTCGAGCGGGATATTCAGTTTGGTGCCGCCGGCGGCGCCGGTGCCGGTCTCATCGGCGGCGCCGGTGCCGGGATAGAGATATCGCCCGTCTTCGTGTAGGTCGGCGAACGCCACATCCGGGTCGTCTTCAAACGCGTAAAAAACGCCGTCGCCGTGGTGCGCGTCGATATCCACATAGGCGACGCGGCGAATGCCATAATGCCGGCGCAGCGTTTCAATGATGACGCCGCAGTCGTTGAACGCGCAGAACCCGGCGGCGGCATCGCGGCGCGCGTGGTGCAGCCCGGCAATCGGAATAAACACCCGCGGCGTCTCGCCGTTGACGATGCGGTGCAGCGCATCCAAGTCGGAGCCAACCACGAATGAGCCGGCTTCAAACACACCCTTGAACGCCGGGGTGTCGCCGCTGTCGAGATAACCCAAACCGGTTTCCGAAGCCCGCTTGACGCGCTCGATATACTCCGGCGTGTGGAAGCGCAACAGGCTTTCTTCGTCGCAGGCGACGGGTGCCATTATGTCGACTTTCTTGTCTAGTCCCTGCTTTATGGTTTCGCGCCAAAAGGCATGCATTCGGTCGGGGCCAAATGGATGCCCTTCGCCGAAGCCGTAGCGGGCTAGGTCATCGCCTAAGTAGACGGTTGCTATTGCCATGGTGGTTTTGATTGATGGATTAAAGTACCCGTTTATTATACTCGTTATTAAGTACTTGTCATTCCAAAATACTCGTCATTCCAAAGCGCTCGTCATTCCAAAGCATTCGTCATTCCAAAATACTCGTCATTCTCGAGCGTTAGTGTCCGTTGCCGCCGCGCTTTTTCTTTTTAAGCGGCGGCTTACGGACACTTGCGTCCTCGGGAATCTCCCTAAGATTGGCACGGGCTTTGTTGGAATTCACGGTAGTCTTAGGGAGATTCCCGAAGCGAAGAAAATATGGTCGCCTGTCGGCTCCCTATTTTCTACCGTTCGAGAATGACGGGTAGTTGGTTGTTTTTCTATCGTTCGAGAATGACGAATCTAAAATCCCCCGCGCCTGTCGCGCATCCGCCAGCGGACGGTTGGTTGGGTTGCCGGACTCTACCAACTGAGTGATAAGTTGACAGTTATCAGCGGCCACTTCGCCCGTCAGTAAATGAAGACTATTTTCAAAACCAACACGAACATGCCCGCCGAGGTTGGTGGCTTGGGTTAGGTGGTTGAACTCTTGGGGGCCGAAGGCGCATAGCATCCAGTTGATTGGGGTGGGTAGGGTGGTGGTCATTTGGTGGAGGGAGTTGGGTTCTTTTTGTTTGCCGATGACCAGCAATATCGCGTGGCCGTTGGGTGGGATGATGTTTTGTTTCAGCAGGGCGTGGTAGCGGGCGATGTCGTCGTTGGAATATAGGATGTATTGAACCAGCACGCCGGCTTGGCGGATGCGTTGTAACAAGTCGCCCGCGGGCATCACATCCTCCGGTGCGCGGATTAATTCGCGGGGTGCGATGGAGATGCCGTCGGCGCCGATGCCGGCGGCCAGGGTTGCGTCTATGGCTTGGCGTTGTTGTTTCGCCGTGTAGGCGCCGGCTGATTCGCTGGTGATTTGGATGAACAGGTCGTCGCCGACTCGCGCGCGGATTGCTTTGATGGCGGCTTGGTAGGCGGCGGCGGCGAGGGTGTGTTTGCCGTGTTCATCGCGCACGTGCAGGTGGAGCATTCGCGCGCCGGCGCGCATGACGGCGGCGGCGGTCTCCGCCAGTTGGGAGGCGGTCAGGGGGAGCGCGCGATGGTCGCGTCGGGTTTTGTAAGCGCCGTTGGGCGCCGAGGCGATCAACAGCGGCGGGCGGTTTGATGCGGTCATGAAATGGCGGCGCGCTCAGTGCTCAGTACTTAACGCTCAACACTCAAACAACCCGGCTAATCGCTTCGTCAATCGACCGCGACAGTTTATCCACCAACTCCTCCACCTGCGCGCTCTCATAGATGAAAGCGGGCGCGAGCAGAATGTGGTGTCCCTGTTTGCCGTCGATGGTGCCGTTGCCGGGATAGATGATTAAGCCGTTGTCCATCGCCGCTTGTTTAAGTACGGAATGCAACGGCAGGTCGCCGGCAAACGGCGCGCGCGTTGTGCGCTCGGCGACCAGTTCAATACCGGCGAACAACCCGCGACCGCGAATGTCGCCGACATGCGGATGCGCGTCAAAGCGCCGGCGAAGCAGCGCAAACAACTCTTCGCCGCGCGCTTGAACATTGTCCAGCAAGTTGTCGCGCTGAATGGTCTGCTGCACCGCCAACGCCGCCGCCGCCGCCAGCGCGTGTCCCAGATAGGTATGCCCGTGCTGAAACGCCCCGGAGCCTTCCGCGATTGCCCGGTAAATTCTGCCATCCATGAGGGTCGCGCCGATGGGTTGGTAGCCGCCGCCGAGCCCCTTGGCGACGGTCACCAAGTCGGCGCGAATGCCGTCTTGTTGGTGCGCGTAGAGCGTCCCGGTTCTGCCCATGCCGCACATCACTTCATCCAAAATGAGGAGCACGCCGTAGCGGTCGCAAATCTCGCGGATGCGTTTGAAGTAGCCTTCCACCGGCGGCAGCACGCCGGCGGTCGCCCCGACCACGGTCTCGGCGACAAACCCAATCACCCGCCGCTCGCCGACTTCCAAAATTTTCGCTTCCAGTTCGTCCGCCACGCGACGCCCGTATTCGCGCTCCGACTCGCCCGGCGCCAAGTCGCGGTAAGGGTAGCACGGCGCGATTTGGCTGCTGTCGATTAGCAACGGTTGGTAGGGCGCGCGCCGCTGCGGATTGCCGCCCATGGCGAGCGCGCCGAGGGTGTTGCCGTGATAACTCTGGCGGCGGGAAATGAAATGCACGCGCTGCGGCTCGCCGATTTCAAGGACATACTGGCGCGCCAGTTTGAGCGCGGCTTCCATCGCCTCGGAGCCGCCGCACACGAAATAGACATGGCTCAAGTTGTCGGGCGCGTGCGCTATCATCTGTTCGGCGAGCGCTTCGAGGGTTTCGGTGGTGAAGAACGCCGTATGCGCGTAACTGAGTTGCGCGAGTTGCGCGCGCATCGCTTCCACGACCGCCGGGTGATTATGCCCGAGACACGACACCGCCGCGCCGCCGGAGCCGTCGAGATAGCGCTTGCCGTTGCGGTCGAGCAGATAGGGACCTTCGCCGCCCACCGCCTCGGGCAGATTGGCGTGGATGTGGCGGTGCAGAATTCGGGTCATCGATGTACGCCGGGCTGACGGGGAGCGGGTGCATGATACTATCGCAACGGTCGGCGCAACAACCGGCAAATTTCGCGCCGATGCGGGGCATTCCCATTGCGCCGACGGTGTAATATACTGCGCGGTTGCGGTGTGAACAACACAACATCCGCGCAATCAGTCCACCATAAACTCCTGAGGAGGATGCTCCAATGAAATTAAAACACGGGTTGGCTATCACGCTGGCGGCGCTCGGATTGAGCGGCGCGCACGCGCAAGTTCCCGAATCCAACGAGCCGATAAAACTGGCAATCAACGAATGGACGGGGCAGCATATTTCGACGCATGTTGTCGGCGAGATTCTCAAACGAATGGGGTATAACGTTGAATACGTGACCGCCGGTTACTACCCGCAACTGCAAGCGATGGAAGACAACACCCTCTCCGCCACGATGGAAATTTGGAGTTCCAACATCGGCGAGCACTACGACAATGCGCTGGCGTCGGGAAACGTTGAGGAGATTGGCGACCTCGGTCTTGAGCCGGTTGAATCGTGGTTCTTCAACAAGGCGGCGAAAGCGAAATGTCCGGGCTTGCCCGACTACACGGCGTTGAACGATTGCGTTGAAGCGTTTGCCAATGCGGAGACTTTTCCGAAAGGGCGGTTTGTCGATTATCCGGCGGATTGGGGAACGAGCAACGTGGACCGCATCAAAGCCTGGGGGCTGGATTACACCTCGGTGCCCGCCGGCAGCGAAGGCGCGCTGATTGCCGAAATTCAAGGCGCCGAAGCACGCAACGAGCCGTTGCTGATTATGTTCTGGGCGCCGCACTGGGTTCATGCGGTGGTCGATTTAGCCAACGTCAGCCTGCCGCCTTTTGTCGCGGGTTGCAATGACGACCCTTCCGTCGGCGTCAATCCCAACGCCACCTGGGACTGCGACTGGGAGCGCGGTTATATCAAGAAGATGGCGTGGGCGGGGCTGTCGGACAAATGGCCCGCGGCGCATAAACTGATGTCGGCTTACACCCTGACGAACGGCGACCAGATTCCGATGATGAACGCCATCGACCAGGACGGCAAGAAACTTGAAGAGGTGGTTGCCGCCTGGGTTGACGCCAACGAAGCGACTTGGAAACCCTGGGTGGATGCGGCAATGCGCTAACTCAGCGGCGCAGTGAAGTTGTAAAATGAAAACGGCGGCGCTCCACGGATGAGGATGCCTCCGTTTTAACAACCGGAGGCGGATGATGGAAGCGGTCAAACGCGCGGTCAAAATATCCTGCCGCAATGTATGGAAGGTGTACGGCAAAGACCCCGCGCAGTTTTTCACCGGCGGCAACGGAGATGTCGCCGACACCCGCGGCTTGTGGGAGAAGTTTGAGGCACAGGGGCACATTGGCGCGGCGTGCAACGTCAGTTTTGATGTTCACACCGGGGAGATATTCGTCATCATGGGCTTGTCGGGCTCGGGCAAATCCACCGTGGTGCGATGCTTGTCACGGCTGATTGAGCCGAGCGCCGGCGAGGTGCTGATGGACGGCGGCGACTTGTTGAAGTTGAGCGAGCGGGAACTCATCGAGTTTCGCCGCCATAAGATGGGAATGGTCTTTCAGAATTTCGGCTTGCTGCCGCATTTGACCGTGCTGGAAAACATTTGTTTCCCGCTCAAAGTGCAGGGCGTCACTCCGCAAAAACGCGAAGCCCGCGCGAGCGAAGTCATTCAGTTGGTCGGGCTGGAGGGGCGCGAAGACAGTTTTCCACGCCAACTCTCCGGCGGGCAACAGCAGCGAGTCGGCATTGCCCGCAGTCTGGCGGTGGAGCCGGAGCTCTGGTTTCTGGACGAGCCGTTCAGCGCGCTCGACCCGCTCATTCGCCGCCAGATGCAAGATGAATTCCTGCGCCTGCAAAAATTGCTGCACAAGACCATCGTCTTCATCACGCATGATTTTCTCGAAGCCCTGCGGCTCGCCGACCGCATCGCCATTATGAAGGACGGGCAGGTCGTGCAAGTCGGCGCGCCCGCGCAACTCGTGCTTCATCCCGCCGATGCGTATGTCGCCGAGTTCACCAAAGATGTGCCGCGCGCGCGCATCATCACCGCCGGCGCCATCGCCGATGCCGCCGATACCGAGACGAAGACGGCTACGCCCGCGCTCAACCAACGCATCGATGCGCTGACCACGCTGGAGGAACTGATGCCGCTATTCGCCGACAATCCCGAAGGGCTGATTGTGCAACGCGACGGAAACGACATCGGCATCGTGACGCCGCAGTCGGTGGTGTCGGCGCTCGCCGCCGCCCCGGACTAGCGTGATGCGCTCCAAGTTAGCGGCGCAAAAATATCGCGGGCTGGCGCCCTGGCTCGGGGTCATTGCGCTCACGGTCGTCTGCATCGCGTTGCGCGACGAGGTGGCGTGGTTGAGCAACTTGCCGCCCCATCTGGTTATTCCGGTTGCCGATTGGATTAACCTGTTTATGGACTGGTTTATCGGCGCGTTCAAGTGGCTGTTTCGCTCAATAAACTGGTTGTTGTCCTGGCCGATGGCGGGCGTGCAGGGGCTTTTGCAATGGCTGCCATGGCCCGCCACCATCGCCGGCTTTTGCACGCTGGCGTATATTTCATCGGGCGCGCGGCTCGCGTTGTTCACCGGGCTGGCGCTTTTTTATATGGCGCTCACGGGGTATTGGTCGCCGAGCATGAACACCCTCGGCATCGTGTTCATCTCCATTCCGCTCGCCATCGCCGCCGGGTTCGCCCTCGCCATCGGCGCGTATAAATCCGCGCGCGTCAACCGCATCGTCCAACCGATTCTGGACTTGATGCAGACCGTGCCGACCTTCGCCTACCTGATTCCCATCCTGCTGTTGTTCGGATTCGGTCCCGTGGTGGGCGTGGTGGCGAGCGCAATCTACGCCTGCCCGCCGATGGTGCGCAACACGATTCTGGGGCTGCAAAAAGTGCCGAGCGACGTGCTTGAATCGGGCATCATGTGCGGCTCCACCAAACGCCAACTCTTCTGGTGGGTGCAAGCGCCGAGCGCATTGCCCAACATCATGGTCGGCGTCAACCAAACCACCATGGCGGCGCTCAGCATGGTCATCATCGCCGCCATCATCGGCGGCTCCGCCGACATCGGCTGGGAAGTGCTGAGCACCATGCGCAAAGCCCAGTTTGGCCAAAGTCTGTTGGCGGGCATCGTCATCGCCTTGATTGCGATGATGCTCGACCGCATCAGTTGGGGCTTCACCGACCGCGCGCGCGCCGTCGAGCGCCGCCACCTCGACAAAGCCGAGCGCTTAAAACCGTGGCTCGCCGCGCTCGGTTTGATGGCGGCGTTCACCGCGCTGGCGGTCTTCATTCCGGCGTTGCGCATCTACCCCGAAGCGTGGGTCGTCTATCCCGCGGAGGTCATCAACGACGGCTTGCGTTTTGTCGCCGCCAACTATTCAAGCGCCACCGACGCCCTCAAAAAAACCGTCTTCTTCTACTACCTGCTGCCGCTCAAAGTCGGTTTTGCCGGCGCCATCTCGCCGTTCTCCTGGGGGTTTGCGCTCACGCCGGCGATGGCGTGGGGCTACGCCGCCGCGGTCGCCCTGCTCGCGGGCGGGCTGTTCATCCGGCGCGGTTGGCGGCCCGCCATCGCCGCCACGCTCATCGGCGGGCTGCTCTATGTCGGCGTCACCGCCATCCCCTGGCCGCCGTTCATACTGATTGCGACGCTGCTGGCGTGGCAAGTCGGCGGCGCGCGCGTGGCGGCGCTGTCATTTTTCGGCTGGCTGTTCATGCTGTTCGCCGGCGTCTGGACGGAGGCGATGCTGTCGGTCTATATGTGCCTCGCGGCGGTCATCGTATGCGTGCTGCTCGGCGGCGCCCTCGGCGTCTGGGCAAGCCGCAATCAACACGTCTCCCGCTTCCTGCGCCCCATCAACGACACCCTGCAAAGCATGCCGTTATTCGTGATTTTAATTCCGTTCCTGATGTTTTTCCAAATCGGCGAGTTCACTTCCTTTCTGGCAATCATAGCCTACGCGATTGTCCCGACCATCCGCTACACCGAACACGGCCTGCGCAACGTGCCGAAAGAAACCGTGGAAGCCGCACAAGCCATGGGCGGCACACCCCGGCAACTGCTGTGGGAGGTAAAAATGCCGCTGGCAATTCCGGAAATCATGCTCGGCCTCAATCAAACCGTACTGTTCGCCCTGGCAATGCTGGTCATCACCGCACTGGTCGGCAGCAAAGGGCTGGGGCAGTCGGTCTACATAGCCCTCAGCAAAGCCGACGCCGGACTGGGCTTGGTCGCCGGACTCGGCATCGCCCTGGTCGCCATTATCGCCGACCGAATAATCCAGTCGTGGAGCAGTCAACGGAAGGAAGCGTTGGGGCTTGTTTAGGGGGACGCAACACCCACCCTACCGCAAAAGCGCATCAACCAACCCCTGCAAATCCTCAAGCGGCAACGCCCCCGCAATGAAACGAACCTCGCCCGCGCCATTGATGAGAAACCCGGCGGGGGTTCCTGACACGCCGATTTCGACGCCGTTTTTATAGTCCTCATCCACCCGCCCCGCCATCCTGCCGTCGGCCATGCACGCGGCGAAGGCGTCGCCGTTGACGCCGATTTCCTCCGCCAGCGGGCGCAGGTTTTCAAGCGGGAAGCCGTTGCCGCCGGCGGTGGTTCGCTCGTAAATCAAATCGGCATACATCCAGAACGCGTCGTTGCCGTTGAGTTCGGCGACGCACTCCGAAGCCTGCGCCTGTTGGTGCGCGCCGGGGTTGTGAAACTCCAGTGGAAAGTGGCGGTATACCCAGCGCAGTTGGTCGGGGTTGTCCGCCATCAAGCGCACCACCGTGGGATGAAACCGCTTGCAGAACGGGCATTCAAAATCGGAGTATTCCACCAGCGTGACGGGCGCATCGGGGTTGCCGAGAATGTGGTCGCGCTGCGCGTCGATGGGGCGCAAATTCCGCGCCTGCACCCGCTGCTGCTCGGCGCGCGCCTGCTCTGAAGCGGCGCGCTGTTTGCGAATAAAATTCTCAATCCCCCGCTCAATAGCCGCATCCAACGCGCCCTCGCTATTCAACAAACGCTCGACTTCCTGTTGAACGATTTTTTTGAGCGCCGCTTCGTCGGTTTCCTGTGCGACAGCCGGCGTAACAATCAGCGCCGCCGTGAGCGCGGACATCATCCATCTTTTCATCACCACATTCCCGGTGAAAAACAATTCAACGCAAACTGGAAAGATTGGCAATCAACCCAATCTTCTTGCGCTCAATTTCTTTTTGAATCTTATGCGCCAAATCCTGGTCGTGACTCAAACAACTCACGCAAGCGGTCGAATGCTGACTACTCGCCTCAAGCACCGCCGTCTCCATCGCCTTGGCAATAACCCCCGCCACCCGCTCCCTCTCCCCCGCACTCAACGACGCGCCAATGGCTTCACCGGCATCGGTTGCGGCTTGGTTGGCGACTTTGGTTAAATTCATGGGTTGCTCCAGGGGGTTGGGTTGTTTGTGGGGGGAGTGTAGCAGAAACGGCGGGAAGTAACCCCCAACCAGTCATTCCCCACCACTTCGTCATTCTCGAGCGTTAGTGTCCGTTGCCGCCGCGCTTTTTCTTTTAAGCGGCGGCTTACGGACACTTGCGTCCTCGGGAATCTCCCTAAGATTGGCACGGGCTTCGGTAAAGTCCACGGTAGCCTTAGGGAGATTCCCGAATCGAAGAAAATATGGTCGCCTGTCGGCTCCCTATTTTCTACCGTTCGAGAATGACGGGTAGTTGGTATTTTTCTACCGTTCGAGAATGACGAGTAATCGGTTAAGGTTAAATTCAAGCACAATGGAATAAAATCCCAACATCCCACCCACCCCACCCAACCTACAAATGCCCAACTACCTAACCCCCGCCGACTGGACTTTTCCTATCCCGATTCACTACGGGCACGGGCGCGTTGCCGAGTTGGGTGCCTTTTGTGCGGAAGCGGAAATAAAACGCCCGCTACTGGTCACCGACCGCAACAGCCGTGACTTGCCGTTTATCGGGCAAACATTGGCGGCGTTGTCAGACGCCGGTGTCGATGGCGCGCTGTTTAGCGATGTCTCCCCGAACCCCACCGACCTTGATGCCGCTCGTGGCGGGGAGGCGTTTCGTGATAACGGTTGTGATGGCGTCGTTGCCATCGGCGGTGGTAGCGGGATGGATGCCGGTAAGGCGATTAGTCTGATTGCGCGCAACGAGCGAAACATTTGGGATTTTGATTACGACAAACCGGCGTCGCCGGACGTCACCGCCGAGGGTCTGGCGCCGTTGATTTGCATTCCCACCACCGCCGGCACCGGCGCGGAAACCGAGAGCACCGCGATGTTGACCGACCCGCGTCGTGGCGTGAAGGGTTGTGTCTGGCATCCGGCGCACAAGCCGCGGCTGGCGATTCTTGACCCCGACTTGACCGCCGGGCTGCCGAAAAACCTGACCGCGTGGACCGGATGCGATGCGCTCGTGCATGCGATTGAGGCGTTGTCCGTGCGCGGCTTTCATCCGTTGTGCGATGCGTTGGCGTTGGAAGCGATTCGGTTGATTACGCGCTGGCTGCCGGCGGCGGTTGAGGACGGCGGCGACCGCGAAGCGCGCGGCGCGATGTTGGCGGGCGCGTGTCTGGCGGGCATCGCGTTCTTGAAGGGCTTGGGTTTGGTGCATGCGATGAGCCACATGGTGGGGGCGGTGTGCAACACGCATCACGGCCTGACCAATGCGGTGCTGCTGCCGGTGGTGCTCGATTACAACCGCGAGGCGTTGGCGGAAAAGGGCGCGCTGATGGCGCAGGCGATGGCGTTGCCGGAGCAGCGTTTTGACACCTTTCAGGCGGCGGTGACCGGCTTGCTGGACCAGATGGAAATCCCGCGCGGGTTGGATGCGCTGGGGGTGTCGTCGGCGCAAATTCCCGACATCGCACGCAAAGCCCACACCGACGCCGCGCGCGCCACCAACCCGGTGCCGTCGACGGTCGCCGACATAGAAAAACTATTGCACCAAGGGCTAAGTGATGCGCGCTGAGCGCTGAGCGATGCGCGCTGAGCGACGGCACGCGCGCCGCTCAGCCGGCACGATGCCGCATCAACTCCTCAGCCGCGCGCCCTTCGGGTCGAACAACGGCTCTTTCAACAAGCGCGCTTTGTGCGGCTTGCCGAGCACCGCGATTTCGTAGCGGTCGTCGTCGTCGAGCAGGGCGGCGTTGACATAGCCCAGCGCAACCGAGCGCTCGACGCTGAATCCGTACGCGCCGGAAGTCACGCGTCCCGCGTAGCGCCCGTTTTTGTAAATCGTCTCCCCGCCCCACGCATCGGCGTCGTCGGTGTCAATGGCGAAACTGCATAGAACTTGTTTCGGCGGCTCGTCTTTGCGCGCCAACCACGCCTCGCGTCCGAGGAATTCCGGCTTGTCGGTTTTCACCAAGCGCGCCAGCCCGCTCTCAAGCGGCGACCACTCCGGCGAATACTCGCGCCCCCAACTGCCGTAGCCCTTTTCAATGCGCATGCAGCCGAGCGCGCGCGAGCCGACCGGCACGATGCCGAAGTCGGCGCCGTGTTCGAAGATTGCCTGATACAACGCGAGTTGGTTTGCTTCTTCGGTGTAGATTTCGTAGCCGAGGTCGCCGGTGAAGGAGACGCGAATCAAGACGACATCGAAGCCGGCGACGGTGGCGGCGCGGTTGCCCATGAACGGCAAGGCGCGGTTGTCGAGCGACAAGCCGGTCAACCGGTCAAGCAATTCGCGCGCGTTGGGACCGGCGATGTTGAAGCCGGCGAGGCGGTCGGTGACCGAGTGAAATTCCACGCCCTCGCACGGCAAGTGCCGAGCGAAGATTCGCCGGTGATAGCCCTCGGCGATGCCCGAGCCAATCATTAACAGGCGCTCTTTGGAGATGCGCGCGATGGTGAAGTCGCCCGCCACCCCGCCGCGCGGGCTCAGCAACGGCGCGAGGCAAGTTCGCCCGTCTTCGCGCGGCACGTGGTTGGCGACCAGTCGGTCGAGCCACGCAAGCGCGCCCGCGCCGGTGATTTCATACTTGGCGAAGTTGGAGGTGTCGACCACGCCGAGCGATGCTCTGAGCGCCTTGCATTCGCGCGCCACGGTGGCAAACCACGCCGGTCGCTCGAAACTGAAATCGTCCACCGGCTCGACGCCGGCGGGGGCGAACCAGTGCGGATGCTCCCAGCCATACGACAGCCCGAAGACCGCGCCCATGGACTGCTGCATCGGGTAGACCGGGCGCGTCCTGAGCGGTCTGCCGGCGGCGCGCTCCTCGAACGGGAAGTGAATGCGAAAGCGCGAAGCGTAGGTGTCCAGCGCGCGCGCTTTGGTGAACTCGGCGCTCGCCCAGGAGCCGAAGCGGGTCACATCCCAGGCGAACATATCCAGTTCCGACTCGCCTTCTATGAGCCACTGGGCGAGCGTCAAACCGAGTCCCGCGCTCTGGCTGAATCCGGGGATGATGCCGCAGCAGACGAAATAGTTTGCAATGCCCGGCACCGGTCCGAGCAAGGCGGATGAATCCGGCGACCAAATCATCGGACCGTTGATGACCTGCTTGACGCCCGCTTCCGCCAGCGCCGGCACGCGCTCGCAAGCGCGCATCACGTTGTCGCCGATGCGCTCAAGGTCGGACTGCAACAACTCGTGACCGAAGTCCATCGGCGTGCCATGCTCGCTCCAAAAACGCCCGTCCTTCTCGTAAGCGCCGACCAGCAAACCGTTGCCCTCCTGGCGCATATAGTATTCCTGGTCGCGGTCAGCCACCGCCGGCAACTCGCGCGCAAGCGCCGCAATCGCGGGGATTTCCTCGGTGACAAAATACTGATGCTCCATCGCAATCAACGGCAGCGTAAAACCCGCCATCGCCGCCACCTCGCGCGCCCACAACCCGGCGGCATTGACCACAAAATCGGCGTGAATAGTCCCCTTCGCCGTAACCACATCCCATCCGCCATCGGCGCGCGGATTGGTTTCCAACACCGGCGCAAAGCGGTAAATCTCGGCGCCCCGCTTGCGCGCGCCGTTGGCATAAGCGTGCGTCACGCCGGACGGATCAACATGCCCCGCCAACGGCTCATACATCGCGCACAACACATCGTCAATCTCCAACAACGGATGCAAGTCGCGGATTTCGCTCGCCGAAATTTCATAAAACTCCGCATCAAACGCACTCGCCTTCGCCGCCTGAATACGCAGTTGATGCACGCGGTCTTTGCTGCAAGCCAAATAAATACTACCCGGCTGATGAACCCCGCAAGACTGCCCGGTCTCGCGCTCCAATTCGGCATACAACTTCATCGTGTAATACTGCAACCGCGAGATATTATTATCATCATGCAACCCATGAGTCCCCGCCGCCGCATGCCAAGTGGAACCGGAAGTTAGTTCGTCGCGCTCTAACAATACGACGTCTTTCCAGCCGAGTTTGGTTAGGTGGTAGAGGATGCTGCAGCCGATGAGCCCGCCGCCGATGACTGCTACTTGGGTGTGGGTTTTCATTTTGGGGTTACCGTGTTGGTTGTGTTTGCGGCATCGCCTGCGCTTGTCGTACCAACAGCAAAAAAGAAACCCCCTACTTCGTCATTCTCGAGCGTTAGTGTCCGTTGCCGCCGCGCTTCTTCTTTTAGCGGCGGCTTACGGACACTTACGTCCTCGGGAATCTCCCTAAGACTGGCACGGGCTTTGTTGGAATTCACGGTAGCCTTAGGGAGATTCCCGAAGGCGATGAAAAATATGGTCGCCTGCCGGCTCCCTATTTTTCTATCGTTCGAGAATGACGGGTTTTGTTTGTTTTTTCGCATTGTCAACCTCGTCTAGAATCGTAGAAAGTCCAAACCACGGTATTCCTTCTTCGCTTTGAATTCGCGCGATAACTTCTGCGCTTCGGCGATTTGTTCGGCGGTCATTTTGTCTCGAATCTTGGCTTTGTTTCCCTTGGATTTTTCATCGCCTTGTGCGGCTGCTAGATTGTACCAATGATACGCCAGCACATTATCTTCCGGCACTCCCTCACCCTTGTCATACAGCGTCCCAAGATTATTTTGCGCCTTCGCAAACCCCTGCTCGGCGGCGCGGCGATACCATTTCACTGCTTCGGCATCATCTTTCGACACACCCTCACCTTTGCTATACATATTCCCAAGGTTAAACTGTGCATCCACAACCCCTTGCTCGGCGGCACGGAGATACCATTTCGCCGCCTCGGTATCGTCTTCCGGCACACCCTTCCCATTGTCATGCATTAACCCAAAATTATACTGCGCCAATGCATCTCCTTGCTTGCTCAGCAACTTCAACTCACGCGATGCGGTCGCATAATCGCCAGCATCAAACGCCTCTATGATAACTTCCCAGTCCGCGCCCGCCGGCATCGCCGCCAGCAACCCCAACCCAACCCCAAGCAACAAATTTCTCAACCACAACTTCATTTCAAATTTCCTCCGCGGGCACATTATACCCCCCCTCCCCCAACCCCTCCACAAACTCAACAATCCGCCCACAAGCCTCCACCAACCGCTCATCATCCACACACAAACTAACCCGCAACAACCCCCCGCCCTCAACCCCGAACCCATCACACGGCAACACTGCAACCCGATACCCATCCAACAACCCACGCGCGAATTCCCGAGCCGACAACGGCAACGCACTAATATCCAACACCACAAACATCCCGCCACTCGCGCTGAACAAAGTTAAACCATCAACACCCTCCAACCGCCGCAACAACAACTCCCGCCGGCGGTCGAGTTTGCGCCGTACATCCTCAGCGGTGGCGGTGCCGGAGGCGAGGGCGGTTTGGGCGGCGTCTTGGATGAAGGCGGGGAGGCCGTAGGACATGCACATTGCCAGGTTGTAGAGGGGTGTCATTAGCGCGTCGGGACCGACCACCCAGCCGAGTCGCCAGCCGGTCATGCGGTGTGATTTGGAGAGGCTGGACACGGTGATGCATACGCGCTCGGCGCCGGGCAGGGTGAGCGGGTTGGCGCGCTCGTCTTCCGTTAGCAACTCCTGATACACATCGTCGTTGATGAGCCAGATGTCTCTTTCCGCGCAGGCGTTGATGACGGCTTCATACTGCGCGCGGGTGTATACCGCACCGACCGGGTTGTTGGGGGAGTTGAGCACGATGGCGCGCGTGCGCTCGGTGATTGCGGCGATGATGTCGACGGGCTCAATGCGGAATTCGTTTTCGCGCTTGACCGGCACGCTCACCAACGCCGCCCCCGACGCGGAGAAGGTTGCCGGATAGGTGGTGTAATACGGCGCCGACAAAATCACCTCGTCGCCCGCCTCCAACAAGCACTGGGCGAGCGCGAACAACGCGTTCTGCGCGCCGGCGAAGATGGCGCAGTTGTCCTTTGATACGCGCTGCCCGGTGCGCTCAAAGTGACGCGTTGCGACCGCTTGGCGAAGGTCTGGATTGCCGTTGACCGAGGTGTAGTGATGGCGTCCGCGGCGCAGGCTGTCAATCGCGGCATCGACGATGTTAGTCGGGGTGAACTCTTCGGTTTCCTGACCGACGCTGAGGATGATGATGTCCTCGCCGGCTTCTTTGCGTGTTAGGGCTTCGTAGTGGACTTCCCAGGCGTCGACGCTGTCGCCGGCGGTTCGGGTGGTTAGGGTGGAGAATTTCATCTTTCAAGCCACTCCAAAACCTCCCCCCGATGTTGGTCGAGTTCCGGCGCGGCAGCCCGGGTTGTCGGGTCATCGCAACCGGACATCTTTATCGGATTCCCCGCCATACGAAATCGTTCACCTTGCGCGTCTTGCGATTCAATAATCATATTACGCGCGTTGACATGTTTGTCGTTAACCACTTGCTCGATGTTATTGATAGGCGCACACGGCACCCCAGCGTGTTGCAAAATTTCCAACCACTGCGCCGCACTCTTGCGCGACAACGCCTGCTCAATCTCACGCTTAAGCGCGGCATGGTTTTCGCTGCGATGCGCGTTGGAGTTGAAGGCGGCTTGCTCCGGCAGCGCGTCGACACCCAACGCCGCGCATAACTTTGCAAACAACGCGTCGTTGCCGGCGGCGATGATTAGGTATTCGTCGCCGACCTTGAAGCCGTCGAACGGCGTGATTGACGGGTGGCGCATGCCGAGCGGGGCGGGGCTTGTTCCCGAGGCGAGATAGCGACCGATGGCGTTTTCCAGAATTGCGACTTGGCAGTCGAGCATGCCGACATCGACTTGGCATCCGGTGCCGGTGCGCTCGCGTTGATGCAGCGCCGATAAAATCCCGCACAAGCCGAACAGCCCGGCGGTGATGTCGCCGACCGACGTGCCGACTCGCACCGGCGCCGGCGCGTCCGCGGAAGGACCGGTGATGCTCATAATGCCGCCGAGGGCTTGCACCACCATGTCATACGCCGGCAGGTTTTGATACGGTCCGGTCTGACCAAAGCCGGACACCGCCGCGTAAATCAGCCGGCGGTTGAGTTGCTGCAGCGGCTCCCAACCATACCCCAGTTTCGCCAGCGCACCGGCGCGGTAGTTCTCCACCAACACATCGGCGCGCGCCAGCAGTTTCTCGAAGATGGCGCGGTCGGGCGGCGCTTTCAGGTTGAGCGCGATGCTCTGCTTGCCGCGATTGAGCGATTGGAAATACGCCGACTTGCCGTTGGCAAAGGGTCCGAACTGGCGCGCATCATCGCCGCCGCCGGGCGACTCCACCTTGATGACGCGCGCGCCGAGGTCTGCGAGCACCATGGTGGCGAAGGGACCCGCCAGCACGCGCGTCAAGTCCGCCACGACGATACCGCGCAAAGGTCCCTCGCCGGTTTTTGTTTTTGTCGAAGTGTTGCTGTTTGTCGAAGCGTTCACATTCAAGTTCCTCAGCCCTCAAGTTGATTGCGTTCCCGCTCAGCCGCCGGCATTACAAAAACCGCTCCCCGGCATGATTAGAAAACACATCGGCGTCGCGGATGTATTTTAACACCGTGGCGGGGTTGCGGTGGCGGGTCACTTCCATAATCTTGTCCAGCCGGGCGTTGTGCGCGGCGGCGCTGGTCACGAAACCGGCGCGCAACGAATGCCCGGCGATTTCGCGCGCGTCCAAACCAATCAGGGCGGCATAGTGTTTCACGATTCGCGGCACATCGGTGTCATGCAGTTTCTTCCCCATCAACACACCGCCGCGCCGCATCGTCTGAAACAAATACCCCGAACTCGTGCCGGATGCTTTCAACCAATCGCGCACCCGTTGAATGGGTTTAATCCTGGCGCCTTCGGGCACGGCGATTTTCTGCCCCTTGCTCTGCTGGTCGGTCTTTGACTTGCGAATGTGAATAAACATCCGCGCCGCCCGCGAGCCATCCGCCGCGTCGATGATTTCAACGTCTTCAACCTTGAGGTTGCAAATCTCCGAGCGCCGCAACGCCGCGGCGAAACCGATGGCGATGATGGCGGCGTTGCGCATTCCAAGCCGGGTCTTGCCGCAAACCCTGAGCATCGATTGAATATGATTTTCCCGCAACGCTTTAACCTGCCGCGGCGCCGTCCCTTTCAACCGCCGCAACCCGCGCAACACATTCACCACCTGCGGGTCACGCGCCGGCGACACCAGCCCGGCGTCGGTATGTTTATGATTGATGGCATTACAATACAAAACCACCGTCCCCATCGCCAGCGGTTTCCCACTCGCGCTAACCGGCTCAATCGCCTGAGTGATGAGAAACTCAACCATCGTTTGCGGCGTGGTCGGGAAGGGCGTGTAGTTTTTGGCGGCGCAGAAATCGGCGAAGCATTGCCAGCCTCGTTGGTAGGCGATGCGGGTGTTCTCCGCTAAAGCGGAATCAAGAACGTGCGCGTATGCATTGGTGTCCATCGGTGCTCCTCGTGGTTGGGTTATGGTTGTTGATGAAGAGTGGGAAAATACACTGTTATTGTGGGGGGGTTATGGGGTGGGGTTGGTGAATAGAAACGACTCTTCGTTAAACAAAAGCAAAACTTCGTGAAACAAAAACAAATCTTCGTCAAACAAAAAGCAAAACCTCCGTCATTCTCGAGCGTTAGCGCCCGTTGCCGCGTAGCGGCTTACGGGCGCTTACGACCTCGGGAATCTCGTCCCGTTTGGCGCTGAGCCCAAACAAAGCCGCCTGCTTCGTCCGCTTTGTTCAAGTCCACGCTAACCTTAGGGAGATTCCCGAGGTCGTAAGTGTCCGGTAAGCCGCCGCTTAAAAGAAAAAGCGCGGCGGCAACGGACACTAACGCTCGAGAATGACGACGTTGTTGTGAATGACGACGTTGTTGTGAATGACGGGCTTTTTTGTTTTTGTTGGAACACAACACCCACTTGCATTCCCACCCCCAACAACCCACACTACCCCCCACAAAAACCACCCCCCAACAACCACACAGAGAACCCCCAATGAAAGCCGCAGTCTGTTACGAATTCGGCAAACCCCTGGTCATCGACAACCTCGACATCGACTCCCCCCGCGCCGGCGAAGTGAAAGTCAAAATCGCCGCTTGCGCGATTTGCCATTCTGACATCACCTACATCGACGGCGGCTGGGGCGGGCGGTTGCCGAAAGTGTTTGGGCACGAAGCCGCCGGCGTGGTGGAGGAGGCGGGTCCGGGCGTGCATAGAGTGGCGGTCGGCGAGCGTGTGTTGGTGACGCTGTTGCGCTCGTGCGGTTACTGCGGCAGTTGCGAAGGCGGGCGTCCGAATATCTGCGAAACCCGTTTTCCGCTCGACGTTGAAGCGCGAATGAAGAACGGCGACGGCGCCACGGTCAAACAAGGGCTGCGCACCGGCGCTTTCGCCGAATACACCGTGGTCGACCAATCCCAAGTCGCGCCGATTCCCGACGACCTGCCCTTCGACGTCGCCTCGCTGTTGTCGTGCGGCGTCATCACCGGATTCGGCGCGGTGGTCAACACCGCCAAGTTGCCCGCCAACGCCGCCACCGCGGTGGTCGGCTGCGGCGGCGTCGGCCTCAACGCGGTGCAAGGCGCCGCCTATTCCGGCGCCTTCCCGCTCATCGCCATCGACATCATCGACCGCAAACTAAAAACCGCCCGCGCATTCGGCGCAACCCACGCCATCAACTCCGCCAAAACCGACGCCCGCGCACAAGCCCAAAAAATCACCAACGGCCGCGGACCCGACTACATATTCACCGCCGCCGGCAACCCCAAAGCCATAGAACAAGGCATCCAACTACTCGCGCCCGGCGGCACGCTAACCATCGTCGGCATGCCACCAACCGGCGACTTGGTATCCTTCGACGCCACCAACCTCGCAGACACGGGGCAACGCATATTGACCAGCAAAATGGGCTCTACTCGCCTGCGCATTGACATACCCAAACTGATTGCGCTTTATCAAAACGGGCGGTTGAAGTTGGATGAGTTGATTTCTAACCGGTATCCGTTGCGGGAAATTAATCGGGCGATTGATGAGGTGAGGGGGGATGGGGTTTTGCGGAATGTTGTTTTGTTTGAGTAGGTTCCTACTCGTCATTCTCCCCCACTTCGTCATTCTCGAGCGTTAGTGTCCGTTGCCGCCGCGCCTTTTCTTTTAAGCGGCGGCTTACCGGACACTTACGACCTCGGGAATCTCCCTAAGGCTAGCGCTGAGCCCCAACAAAGCAAGCAAAGCAGGCGGCTTTGTTTGGGCTCAGCGCCAAACGGGACGAGATTCCCGAGGTCGTAAGCGCCCGTAAGCCGCTACGCGGCAACGGACACTAACGCTCGAGAATGACGGGTTATTGTGAATGACGAGTTACCCCTCCCCCAACTCCCCCAACAACGCCGGCACCGCCACAAACAAATCCTCGTTCCACGAATAATCCGCCACCTGAAAAATCGGCGCCTCTTCATCATTGTTAATAGCAACAATACACTTAGAATCTTTCATCCCAGCCAAATGCTGAATAGCGCCGGAAATACCAACCGCCAAATACAAATCCGGCGCAACAACTTTCCCCGTTTGACCCACTTGGTAGTCGTTGGGCACGAATCCAGCATCGACGGCGGCGCGGGAGGCGCCGACTGCGCCGCCGAGTCGGTCGGCTAGTTTTTCCAGCATTTGGAAGTTGTCGCCGCTTTGCATGCCGCGACCGCCGGACACCACCACGCGCGCCGAGGTGAGTTCCGGGCGCTCGCTGGCGCTCAGGGTTTGCTCGATGAACGCGACTTGGTCGGTGGCGGCGGCGGCGGGGATGTTTTCTATTGACGCGTTGCCTTGCGCTTCGGCTAAGTCAAACGACGTGGTGCGCACGGTGAGCATTTTCACCGGGTCGGATGACTTCACCGTCGCCATCGCGTTGCCGGCGTAAATCGGGCGCACGAAGGTGTCGGCGGACACGACCTCGCTGATGTCGGAGATGGACTGCATGTCGCACAACCCCGCCACATACGGAATCAGCGCTTTGCCGAAGGTCGATGCCGGCGCGAGGATGTGCGTGTAGGCGTCGCGCTCGGCGCCGAGGTTGGCGACGATTAAGCCCGCCAAATCTTCGGTGGACGCATGCGCATAGACTTCGTCGTCGGCGGCGAGCACCTTGCTCACGCCGGCGCACGCGCACGCGCTTGCAATCTCGCCGATGCCGCTCCCCGCCACCAGCACATGAATGTCGCCGCCGATGCGCGCCGCGGCGGTAATCGTGTTCAGCGTGCCCGGATAGAGCGCCGCGTTGTCGTGTTCCGCAATCACCAGAATGCTCATCAAATCACCTTCGCTTCGTTTTTAAGTTTATCCGCCAGTTCGGCGGCGCTTTGCACCCGCACGCCGGCTTCGCGCGCCGGCGGCTCGACCACCTTCAAGATTTCGGTGCGGTGGCGCACCTCCACGCCGACATCCGCCGGCGCCAACACCTCAATCGGTTTTTTCTTTGCCTTCATAATGTTCGGCAGCGACGCGTATCGCGGCTGGTTGAGCCGCAGGTCGGTCGTAACCACCGCCGGGCGGGTGATTTGCAGTTTCTCAAGCCCGGCATCAATCTCGCGCGTAATGGCAAAACCGCCGGCGTTCTTTTTGATTTCCGAAATATAACTCCCCAGCGGACGCCGCATAATCGCCGCCAGCATCTGCCCGGTCTGATTGTTGTCGCCGTCAATGGACTGCTTGCCAAGAATAACCAACTCAGCCCCCTCCTTCTCCGCCACCGCCGCAATCATCTTAGCAACAACCAACGGCTCAAGCCGCTCATCAGTATGAACATGAACCCCCCGGTCAGCGCCCATAGCAAGCCCGGTGCGAATCGTCTCCTGCGCCTTCTCCTCGCCGGCGGAAAACAAAATCACTTCCTCTGCGTCACCGGCTTCTTTGATACGCAGCGCTTCTTCAACAGCAATTTCACAAAACGGATTCATCGCCATTTTGACATTGGCGGTCTCAACGCCGCTCTGGTCGGGCTTAACCCGAACCCGGATATTGGCGTCGATGACGCGTTTGATTGGAACCAGGATTTTCATCTGAGTGGGGTTTCCTCCGAAAGTTAGTGGTGGTAAAAAGGGGCGGGATTTTAGCGTAAAAAGTGTTGGGTCGTCATTCTCGAGCGTTAGTGTCCCCGACTACTCGTCATTCTCGAGCGTTAGTGTCCGTTAGTCGCCGCGCTTCTTCTTTTAAGCGGCGGCTTACGGACACTTGCGTCCTCGGGAATCTCCCTAAGTCTACCGTGATTTCCAACAAAGCGAGCGAAGCAGGCGGCGAGTAAGCCGCCATTCCCGTAGTTTTTTGAGGGGAATGACGGGGTGGGTGGAATGACGAGTACTTGGGCGAGAGTTAACGTGCTACACTGCCCACATGTTAGTCAACAAACTCCTGCTTTGTGAGTTGGTCGGCAACCTCGGCGTGGTGTTTATAGCGGCGGGAGTTCTCGACGGGCTCTGGCGCCAGAGTAATTTCCTTGAGGGGGCTGTTCTGGTTTTGGCGGGGGTGGTGTTGGTGGCTTTATCTACACTCAAGTTTAAGAGGAGCGAGCAATGAATCCGATTATTTATGTGGCACTTGCGGTTGCGGCGGGCTTTGCGGTCTGGTTGCTTATTCTGCATTACCTCGACAGGAAAAAGCCCGCCGAATAGCCGCCCGCGCCGTCATTCTCGAGCGTTAGCGCCCGTTGCCGCGTAGCGGCTTACGGGCGCTTGCGTCCTCGGGAAAAATCCGCCGGGAGCGGATTTTCGCGTAGCCCGCAGGGCGCGTATCAGGGATGATACGCGCAATCTCTCTAAGATTGGCGCGGACTTGAACAAAGCGGGCGAAGCGGGCGGCGGGTAAGCCGCCGTTCCGGTAGTTTTTTGAGCGGGAGTGGCGGTGTTGTTTGGGCTTAGCGCCAGTCGGGACGAGATTCCCGAGGTCGTAAGTGTCCGGTAAGCCGCCGCTTAAAAGAAGAAGCGCGGCGGCAAACGGACACTAACGCTCGAGAATGACGAAGTGGGGGGACACTAACGCTCGAAATGACGAGGTTGGGGGTGACGCATGCCGTGATAAAAATTGTTGCCGTCAATAAAGACAACGGCGCGCTTGTCCTTCGTGTCCATGCTATCCATGCTCTGCTTTCTCCAGTTACAAAAAACCCCGGCGTGTATCCGAATGAAATCGGACAGACCCCGGGGGGATTAACGCCTTTTGGGGCGCAGGTGGGAGTCTATACCGCCGAAAAATCAAATGTCAACCATTATTTTACGACCCACAATGGGATAACCCCTGAGGGGGTTTTTGGGGGGTTGTATTTGGGGGTTTGTGTTATTATGGGGGGGTGTGTTTGGGTTTTTTTTTGTTTTTTACTACTGCGAGTGCTGATGTTATGAATGTTCTTGATGCCGGTTTTGCCGGTCTTGGTGTTGATTTCGCCGGGGTTGATGGCGGGGTTTCCGTTGGGGTTGGGGGTGTTGTTGTTGGCGGGGTTGGCGTTGTTGTTGCCGCCGCCGCCGTTGCCGTTGCCGCCGCCCCCCCCCCCCCCCTTCACTTTCGCGCAAACTAACGCCCCCCACCGGAGCTAAGCCAATGACCTCGTTCGACTACCGCCCGTCCCCCAACAACCGCCCTAACCTGAGGAGCAAGCCAATGACCTTTCGCATTTTTAATTTCCCCCTGCGTGTTTTGGGGGTGGTGGTGGGGTTGGGGGTTTCGGGGGTGGGGTGGGGGCAGGTTACTGCTGTTGATGATACCGGCGCCACCGATGCAAACACCGTGCTGACCGTTGCCAATGACGCCCCCGGCACCGTCAGCGGCTTGATTACCAACAACGCCGACCTGCTACTCAACGACATTGGCCCGGACGGCGCCACCCTCACCATCGAGGCGGTTGGCACCAGCATAGCCGCGCTGGACTCGGGCAATGTCGGCACCGCCACATCCGTCGGTACCGGCGGTGACTTTACCATCCGCGCCGATGGCTCTTACACCTTCAACCCCGATGGCGACTTTGGCCACATTGCCGTCGGTAACAGCACCGGCACCGCGATTTTCTACCGGGTCACCGATGGTACCAACACAGATACGGCGGAACTGAGAATCACGGTGACCGGCGCCGCCCCCCCGGACACCGCGCCGAGTTTTGGCAGTGTGACTGGGCGCAACTATACCTACTTACAAGGCACGGTTATCGTCAACGAGAGGCTTCCGTTGGCGAGCGGCGGCAACGGGGCGTTGACCTATACACTGAATCCGCCCGCCCCGTTCGGTCTCGTTTTTACGCACACCAGCGCCACGCTTGTCACGCTGAGCGGCGCGCCGTCCTCCGCCGGCGGACCGACTATGGTGACTCTCACCGTCCATGATGCCGATACCAACATGGCCGCCTCCGACGCCGACACGGTGGTTTTCAGCATCACGGTGACGGCGGCTGACGATAGTACGCCGAGTTTCGCAGGTAGCACGCAGGACGACTTGTCCTTCGTAGCCGGCGTGCCAATCACCAACCCGGTGATGCTGCCGATGGCGACCGGCGGCAACAACGCCGGCGGCTCTCCGACTTACTCCCTCGAGCCCGATGTGGCGACCGCCGTGCCCGGTCTCGTTTTTAACGCCGACCCCACCGTGCGCACGCTGAGCGGCACGCCGACCCCGACATCCGGCCCGGTTGCGTTCTCTTACTTCGCCACGGACGACGACGGCGACAGAGACTCGCTGACTTTCACCGTGGTGGTGACCGGCACCGGCGTGCCCGACCCGGACACCACCCCGACTTTTGGCACGACGACCCAGCCTCCTTTGACCTTCGAGCAATCAAGCCTCATCACCGCCGTGGTGTTGCCGGCGGCGACTGACGGGAATGGGGATTTGGCTTATGCGTTGGATGTTTCCGCCGTGCCCGGTCTCACTTTTACCGTCGCCACGCGCACGCTGAGCGGCACGCCGGACACCGCCGCCGCCGCGGTGTCGCTGACTTATACCGTCAGCGACGACGATGACGACACCGCTTCGCTGACTTTCACCGTGACGGTAACCGTCCCCGACACCGCCCCCACTTTCGCCACGACGCAGCCTGCTTTGTCCTTTGGGCAAGGGAGCGCCATCACCGCCGTGGTGTTGCCGGAGGCAATCGGCGGCAACGGGGAGTTGTCTTATACGTTGGATGTTTCCGCCGTGTCCGGTCTCACTTTTACGCCCGACTCGCGCACGCTGAGCGGCACGCCGGACACCATCGCCACGGCGGTGACGCTGACTTATACCGCCAGCGACTCCGATGACAACACTGACACCACCGACACCGCCGCGTTGACTTTCACAGTGACCGTAACCGCCCCCACCGCCCCGGTCGCCGTGGATGACACGGGCGCGACCGACCCGGACACCGAACTCGACATCGCCGCCCCCGGCGTGCTGAGCAACGACAGCGACCCGAACGATGACACTCTCACCGTCACCGCCGTGGGCACCACGACCAGCGATCTGCAAGCGGGATTCGTGAGCACTACCCTCTTTCCCCCCATCTTCAATGGCGTCGGGGGCGGCGACTTCACCTTCCGGCCCAATGGCGCCTGGACATTTGACCCCGCCGGCGATTTTGACGACCTTGCCGCCGGCACGAGCGCCACCGCCTCGGTGGTCTACCAGATTTCCGATGGCAACGGCAACACCGCCACCGCGACCCTCACCGTCACCGTAACCGCCCCCGGCGCCACCCCCAACCAAGCCCCGGTTGCCGTTGCTGACACCGGCTCCACCGATGCGGACACCGTGCGCAACGTGGCTGATGGCGCCACCGGTACCACCAACGCCGACCTGCTGCTCAACGACAGCGACCCGGACAGTGGTGACACCATCAGCGTCACCCGGTTTGGCAGAACCGCACTCAACCTGGTCAATGCCGGCTCCACCACAGATGGCAACAACGGCGGTCGTTTCACGGTCAACGCCAATGGCGCCTGGCGCTTCGACCCGAACGGCAACTTTGACGACCTGGCGGATGGCGAGACCCGCGAGACCCGGATAAGTTACCTGATTTCCGACGGTAGCAGGTCGGCTTCCTCGACCCTGACCGTCACGGTGACCGGCACCGCCGCGCCGGACACCGCCCCCACTTTCGCCACAACGCAGGATGATTTGTCCTTCACCGCCACCACCCCCATCGCCAATGTGACTTTGCCGGTGGCGAGCGGCGGCAACGGGGATTTGTCGTATAGGCTGGCGGATTTGGCAACCCTCGTTCCGGGTCTGACTTTTACGACCGGCACGCGCACGCTGAGCGGCACGCCGAGCGCCGAAGCCACGGCGGTGACGCTGACTTACACCGCCGCCGACTCCGATGACAACACCGCCGCCACCGACACCGCCGCGTTGACTTTCACCGTGACGGTAACCGCCCCCCCGGACACCGCGCCGACTTTCGGCGTGCTGACGCAGGATGATTTGACCTTCCCGGTCGACCAAGCCATCACCGATGTGGTGTTGCCGGTGGCGAGCGGCGGCAACGGGGATTTGTCGTATAGGCTGGCGGATTTGGCGACCCTCGTGCCCGGGCTGAATTTTGACGCCGACTCGCGCACGCTGAGCGGCACGCCGAGCGCCGCCGCCGGCGCGGTGACGCTGACTTACACCGCCGCCGATGCCGATGACAACACCGCCGCCACCGACACCGCTTCGTTGACCTTCACAGTGACCGTAACCGCCGCCGCCAACCGCGCCCCCACCGTCGTTGCCGATACCGGCGCCACCGATGCGGACACCACCATCACCGTGGCCGATGGCGCAACCGGCACCAACGCCGACCTGCTGAACAACGACAGCGACCTGGACGGCGACAGCCTGACCATCGCCCAGGTTGGCAGCAGCCCAGGCAGCCTGGTCAATGTCGGCGGTGCCCTGCTCAACATAGATGGCAGCAACGGCGGTGAGTTCACGGTCAGCGCCAATGGCGCCTGGACTTTTGACCCGGACGACGACTTTGACGACCTGAACGCCGGCACGACCGAAACCACCATCATTTACTTCACCGTCTCCGACGGCACCGACACCACAGCCTCGCAACTGACCGTCACGGTTACCGGCACCGCCGACGACGCGCCTTCTTTCGGCTCGGCGACGCAGGATGATTTGACCTTCATCGCCACCGCGCCCATCGCCAACGTGACGTTGCCGGTGGCGAGCGGCGGGAATGGGGCTTTGTCTTATGCGCTGGATGTTTCCGCCGTGCCCGGTTTGGCGTTTGCGCCCGGCACGCGCAGGCTGAGCGGCACGCCGAGCGCCGCCACCACCGCGGCGGTGACGCTGACTTATACCGCCGGCGACGCCGATACGAACACCGCCCCCAGCGACACCGCCGCGCTGACTTTCACCGTTACGGTAAACGCCCCCGACCCCACCAACAACGCCCCGACCGCCGTCTTAGATACCGGCACCACCGATGAAAATACGGTGCTGACCGTGAATGCCGCCGCCGGCTTGCTAGCCAACGACAGCGACCCGGACAGCGGCGACACCCTCACCATCACTGCGGTGGGCTTGGTCGCAGCCACGGCCAGTGCCGACAATGTCGGCAGGGCCTTTGAGGGCAGCAATGGCGGCAGTTTCACCATCATGTCCGATGGCTCTTACACCTTCGACCCGGACGGCAATTTTGAGCGTTTTGTCGCGGGCGGAAGTGACAGCACCGCAGTGGACTACGTGGTCTCCGATGGCCAGGGCGGCACCGCGAGCGCGACCCTTCTCATCACGGTCACCGGCGTCAATGACATACCGGTCGGCGTCGACGATTTCGGCAGGGTGACGGAGGGCGAGTTTCTGCGGGTGAGCAATGGCGATGTTGGCACGATGCGCATGGTCACCGTGGACGGCGTCACCACCACCGTTACCGAGAACGCCGATGTGCTGCTCAACGACATCGACCCGGACACCGGCGCCCTGACCGTCAGCCAGGTTCAGGGCTTCACCGCCGCGGGCGGACCGGAGAACGTGATGCCCGGCGCGCAGACGCGTGGCAGAAACGGCGGGCAGATAACCGTCAGAGTCGATGGCTCCTACACTTTTCTTGCCGAAACTGCTGATTTCGGGGACCTGGGCGAGGGCGAAATAAGAACCACTGATGTCACCTACATCGTCTCCGATGGCACCGCCTCGCACAACGCGGTGCTGACCATCACGGTCGTCGGCACCAACGAAATTCCGACCGTGGTCGCCGACCTCGGCGCCACCGCCGCGGACACGGCGTTGACGGTCGCCGATGGCGCAACCGGCACGACCAATGCCGACGGCGACACGATTAACGCCGACCTGCTGCTCAACGACTCCGACCCGAACGGCGACGCCCTGCGCATCACCGAGGCGGGTCCCACGCACGCCGCGCGCACCGCCGCCAATGTCGGCAGGGCATTTGACGCCACCGGCGGCGGCAGTTTCACCCTCAACGCCGACGGCTCGTGGGAGTTTGACCCGGACGGCGATTTTGACGATTTGACCGTCGGCAACAGCCGCGAGACCCTGGCGGTGTACCAGGTGTCGGATATACACGGCGCGGATGTGCTGACCACGGTGACGGTGACGGTCAGCGGACCGAACACCGCGCCGGAGGCGGTGGATGACCTCGGCGAAACCACCGAAACGATGACGCTGAGCGTCGCCGATGGCGCCCCCGGCAGTATGAATGCCGACGGCGACACCATCAACGCCGACCTGCTGCTGAACGACACCGACGCGGATATGCAAACCCTGACCATCACCGAGGTGGGCATCGGCGACGACCCGCTGTCCTCGGAAAATCTGGGCACCGCCACGCTGGGCGACAACGGCGGTCATTTCACCATCCGGGCGGATGGCTCGTGGATATTTCAGCCCGGCGCCACCTTTGCCAATCTTGACGCGGACGAGACCCGCAGCAGCACCATCAACTACACGGTGTCGGATAACAACGGCGGCACCGCTACCGGCGCCGTGACCGTGACCGTGACCGGCGAAAACACGCCCCCGGTGGCGACAAGCGACCAGGGCAGGGTGGATTCAGACGAGACGCTGACCGTCGCCGCCAACGCGGTCGCCACCACGGTTGAAGGCGACGATGTGAGCGGGGGTCTGCTGCTCAACGACAGCGACGGTGACGGCGACGACTTTCGCATCTTGGAGGTTACTGATTATTCCTCGGGGGCGGGGGTCGTTGTTACGGTGCCGGATGGCGGCGCGATGACGGTGGACGGGCATGCCGGCGGTGAGTTCGTCATTCATTCCAACGGCGCCTGGAGTTTTGACCCGGACGGCGACTTTGACTCGATTAGCACCACCAGTCCCACCATCTCGCAGACGATATACCGGCTCACCGACGACGGCACCCGCACGGGTAACGCGGCGTTCCTGGTGATGAGTGTCTACCGCCCCAACGATGCGCCGGTGGCGGTGGATGATGTCGGCACCGCCACTGAAGGCGTGCTCCGCATCGTTGGCGATGACGCCGCCGGCACCGTGGTTGGCGGCATCACGCAGAACGCCGACCTGCTGCTGAACGACACCGACGCCAACAGCGACTCCCTGAGCATCTCCGCGGTTAACGGCTATCTCGTGAACGAGGACGGCAGCGGTTACACCGCAAGCACAGAGGCGACGGCGCCCGGCGCCCTGGTCTATGGCAGCCACGGCGGGCAGTTCACCATCAATGCCAATGGCTCCTGGGTTTTTAATGCTTCTTCCCCCGACAGCGCTTTCGTGGACCTGGGAGCGGGCGACACCCGCACCACCTCGACGGGCTACACGGTGTCGGATGGCAGGCACACGGACATCGGCACCGTGACGGTGACGGTAACCGGTGCCAACGACGCGCCGTCGACCGAGGACGATGTTGGCGTGACCACTGAAAACGCGGTGCTCACCGTGGCGGATGACGCCACCGGCACGACCAATGACGCCGGCAACACCATCAACGCCGACATTCTGCTCAACGATGTCGACCCGGAGGGCGGACTCCTCACCGTCTCCAGAATCTATGACTTTGCCGCCACGACTTTTGAGGCGGTGCCGGCGGGCGGCATGCTCACCAAGCCGGGCGGCTCCGGCGGCACCTTCACCATTCATTCCAACGGCGCCTGGAATTTTGACCCGGGCGACGACTTTGACGGGTTGAACGAGACGGAAACGGCACAGTCTTCGATATCGTACTATGCGGTGGATGCGCAGGGCCTCGAGGCGGTGGGGGGCAGATTCCTGACGGTGACCGTGCAGGGCGAGGACGATGTGCCGATGCTGTCGGCGGACACCGCCACGCTCACCGAAGATATGTCGGTGGATGCCAACGGCGATTTGGTGGCGAGCGGCACGCTCACCATCAGCGGCGGCGATGACGATGAAGACGAGTTTACGCCGGGGATTGAGGGCACGATAGGCTCGCTGACGATTCTTTCCACCGGCGCCTGGACTTATAAGATTCCCAACAACCGGATGGAGGTTCAGCAACTGGCGCCGGGGCAGTCGCTGGTCGACGCTATCACCGTGACCAGTTCCAGTGCGACCGGCAACCCCGACGGCGCCGTCACCACCACCGTAACGATTACCATCAACGGCGCCGACGATGTGCCGACTCTGACGGCATCCACCGGCAGCGTAACCGAAGATATGGCGGTGGATGACGACGGCAATTTGGTGGCAACCGGCACGGTGACCACCACCGGCGGCGACCAGGGCGAGGATATGTTTATGCCGGCGGCGTTGACCGGAACCTACGGCGGCGAACTGTCATTTTCCGCCAGCGGCGCGTGGTCTTATGCGCTGGATAACAGCCTCGCGGCGATTCAAGGGCTGAGCGCCACCGACACGCCGCTGACCGAAACCTTCACGCTGACCAGTAGCGACACCGTCACCACCACCACCGTGACGATTACCATTCAAGGCATCAACGACCCGCCGACTCTGACGGCGGCGACCGGTGAGGTGACCGAAGACAGCGCCGACGCCAGCGGCAATCTGGTGGCGACCGGCTCGGTGATGGTAACCGCCGGCGACACCGGCGACACCGACTTGACCGCGGCAACCCTGCCCGGCACCTACGGCAATCTGGTGGTGCTCGCCGAACGCACCTGGACTTATACGGCGGCGAACAATCAGGCGGAGATTCAGGGGCTGCGCGCCGGGGCGTCGCACACCGACACCTTCACCGTGACCAGCAGCGACGGCATGACCACGACCACCGTGACGATTACGATTAACGGCGTGGACGATGTGCCGACCTTCAGCGGCACGCGCACCGCCGCCGTAACCGAAGATATGCCGGCGGACGCGAATGACAACGGGGTGGATGGCATGGGCAATCTGCGCACGCAGGCATTCACCGTCACCTTCGCCGACGGCGACGACGGCGACCACGGCTTTGATGCGGACGAGTTGACCGCCGTTGGCGACGCGGTCGGCACGCTGGAGTTCGGCGGGCTGACCACCGACACCGAGACGTGGCATTACACGGTGATGAACGACAATGCGGTGATTGAGGCGCTGGGAGTCGGCATGACGCAAGCGATGACTTTCACCACCCTCTTGAACGACGGCGTAACCCCCGTTGCGTTTACTGTTACCGTCACCGGCGCGGATTCTACGCCGACACTGTCGGCGTCGACCGGTAGTGTGACTGAGGATGAGGATGTGACTGCCGACGGCAATTTGGTGGCGACCGGTATGGTGACGGTCATGGGCGGCGATGCCGCCGACCAGACGTTTATGCCGTTGGCGATGACCAGCGACTACGGTGTACTGACCTTTCGCGCCGACGGGTCTTGGACTTATACGGCGGATAACGACCAGCAGGAGATTCAGGAGTTGCATCAGCCGGGGGTTACCTTGCGAATGGGGCAATCCTCGGAACTGGAAGACGAATTCACGGTGACCAACATCGACGGTGTCACCACCACCACCGTGACGATTACCATCATCGGCGCTGACGATACGCCGACCATAACCGCGGAGCAAACCACCGTCACCGTGACCGAAGACGTGAGGGTGGAAGCCGGGAGTAATGACCTGGTGGTTATAGTCCCGATCACCATCAGCGGCGGTGATGCCGGCGAAGATGAGTTATTCGGGATAGGCGGTGGCCAGGATTTGGTGGGCAGGTTCACGGTGGGGGGTGGAGTTGGGTCGTGGGTTTGGCGTTATAGGCTGCTTAACACCCGCGCGGATATTCAGGGTCTGGGAGCGGGGCAAAGGTTCCAGGAAAGCGGCAGGAACATAAGCGGTTCCGACGGCGCCCGTCTCTTCGTCAACGCCGTCGTCATCGGCTCCGCCGACATTACCGCCGACATTTCGGCGAGCGCCGTCACCGTGGATGAAGGCGACATCGCCACTTACACCGTGACGCTGAACACCGACACGGATGGCGCCATCGTCACGATTTCGCCGACCAGCGACAACCCCGACACCGCCACGGTCACGCCGGCTTCGCTGGTTTTCACCAGCGGGGACTGGAATATCGCCAGGACGGTGACGGTGGGCGGCGTGGAAGACGATGACGCGGTCGACGAGCCGGTGGTGATTTCGCACACGGTGGTGCTTGCGAACCGCCAGACGGGCGACAGCGTGACGGGCGTGGAGGATGTGCCGGTTACCGTGATTAACAACGAGATGCGCGGGTTGATGATTGCCGATGTGTCGCTCACCGCTGTGGCGTCTGCCCCATCAACCTACTCGGTGAATGAGGGCGAGGGCGGCATTTACAGCGCGCAACTGACTTCGCAGCCGGTGGGCGGCGATGTGATGGTGTCGCTGGCATCAAGCGACACGGCGGTGGCGACGGTGTCGCCGGCTTCGCTGGTGTTCACCGGCACGACTTGGAATGTGGCGCAGACCGTCACCGTCACCGGCGTGCGGGATTTTGACGCCAGCCCCAGCGGCGACACCGTCTCCATTTCGCATTCAATCAACGGCGGCGACTCGGATTACATGGCGGGCGACCACACCGCCGCCGACGATTTGACCATCCGCGTGATTGAGATCGATATGCGCGGGTTGGTGAAGTCTAATGTGTCGCTCAACGATGCGGTGCTCAGCGACTCCGGCGAGGTGAGTGAGGGCTCGGTGGGTGAGGGCTCGAGCGGCATTTACAGCGTGCAACTGATGTCGCAGCCGGTGCCGGAGGACGGCAATGTAACCGTGTCGATGGCATCAAACGACACGTCGGTGGCGACGGTGTCGCCGGCTTCGGTGATGTTCTCCCACATGAATTGGGATGAGGCGGTGAACATCACCGTCACCGGCGTGCAGGATGATGACGCCAACCCCACCGGCGACACCGTCATCATTTCGCATTCCATCAACAGCGGCGGCTCGGATTACATGATGGGCGACGCCGCCGCCGACGATGTAAGCATCCGCGTGATTGAGGATGACATGGTCGGCTTGCGGGTCTCCGCGGTCGCCCTGACGGTGGAGGAAGAGGAGACCGCGGCTTATACGGTGGAACTCGCCGCCCAGCCGGTGGGTTCGCGCAACGGCGCGGTGACGGTGACAGCGCGTTTTGACACGGTGGAGTATGGGGAGGCGCTCGTGCTTTCGTTGGGCGAGGTTGCGTGCGCGACGGCGGGATGCAGGCTGGACTTCAACCGGGGCAACTGGAATGTGCCGCAGACGATTACGGCGAGCGCATTGCGCGACACCAACAGCACCAGCGAAGACGTGACCATCACGCACACCGCGCGTGGCGCCGACTATGACGCCGCGGAGTCGGTGGATGTCGTCATCTCGCTGGACGACACCAGCAGCGAGGCGTTGGAGACGCTCAACGAAGCGGTGTTGCCGGAAGTCACCTATGTCATCTCCGGCGTGCAGATGGGCGCGATTGCCGGGCGCGTGGATGCGGTGTCTAGCGCGGCGTTTGGCGGCAGCGGCGGCGGTTTGTCGTTGGCGGACGGCGGCGGCGCGGGTAACGGGTTGCAATTCAACCTCGGCGGCGAGTCCTCGCTCGCGGCGATGGCGGCGACGCATGCCAAATCGCTCGCCGACGACGACGATATGAATATGAAAAAACTGCTCAACGGCTCGGCGTTCTCGATGCCACTCGGCGCGGCGGGCGACAGCAGCCAGGCCGGCGGGGTCGGGCTATGGGGCGGCGGCGACTACCGCCGAATCGGCGGCAAAAAAACCGGCGGCAGCGACTGGAACGGCGACCTGTTCAGTTTCCACCTCGGCGCGGACAAACGCGTGCTGGACGACATGCTCCTCGGCGTGATGGTGTCGTGGAGCGAAGCCGACATTGATTACGAAGTCACCCTCGCGGACGGCGACACGCAGAAGGGCGAATATGAAATGGACTTGACCAGCGTGCTGCCGTATATGAGTTGGACTTCGTTCGACGGCGCGCTGGATTTGTGGGTCGCGCTCGGCGGCGGCAAGGGCGATGTGGAAGTGACGCCGGAAGATGATGAAGGCAACAAGGAGGCAACATCCAAAGGCGAAATCTCCACCACCACGGTCGGCGTCGGCGGCAGCGGCAAGGTGTTGTCAAGCGGCGCCCACTCGCTGCGCCTCAAAGCCGAAGCCTTCGTCACCGAAACCCAGTTCAAAGGCGTGGCGGGCGAAGGCGCCGCGACGCTCGCCGACCTGGAAGTGAGCGTCAACCGCGTGCGCCTGTCCCTGGAAGCCGAAACCAAATACGCCACCCGAAACGGCGGAATAGCCACCCCCTCCCTGGAAATCGGCGCCCGCTACGACGGCGGAGACGGCGAAAACACCGGCACCGGAATGGAAGTCGGCACGGGTCTAGTGTACTCCCACGGCGCGCGCGGGCTGACGCTGGAGACGCATGCGAGGGGGTTGTTTACGCATAGCGGCGGCGCGGAAGATTGGGGGGTTGGCGGGAGTATTCGGATTGAGCCGAGAGGTGGCGGGGATGCGCAGGGTCTGTCGCTGACGCTGGCGCCGACGTATGGCAATACCAAAAGCCAGGTAGATAAAATCTGGGCGGACGGCAACGGCGGCGGCAGCAGCGTAGGCACCCCCACCGCAACCACCAACAAACCCCTAACCACCCGCCTAAACGCCCGAATAGCCTACGCCACCCACGCCACCGGCTGGCAAATAACTCCGTATAGCGAGATGTCCATGTCCAAAGATGCGCGGAATTATCGTGTGGGAATGCAGTGGGAGCGGGGCGGGCGGTATGATTTGAATTTGTTCGCTGATAGGGAGGAGAAGGCGGGGACGAATCACGGGGTTTGGTTGGAGGGGGCGGTTAAGTTTTAGCCAACTTCGTCATTCTCGAGCGTTAGTGTCCGTTGCCGCCGCGCCTTTTCTTTTAAGCGGCGGCTTACCGGACACTTACGACCTCGGGAATCTCCCTAAGGTTGGCACGAACTTGAACAAAGCAAGCAAAGCAGGCGGCGAGTAAGCCGCCACCCCCCCCAGCCTCTCAAACAGAAATAACGGCTTTGTTTGGGCTCAGCGCTAGTCTTAGGGAGATTCCCGAGGACGTAAGCGCCCGTAAGCCGCTACGCGGCAACGGGCGCTAACGCTCGAGAGTATCTGTGTTAAAAATCAAGCGATATTTACCGCCGGCGGCGTGTAGTTTTGCTGCCATGGGGTGCCGCGTTTGGCGACTGCGTTTAGTTGGGTTAGCAGTTTTCGCATGACTGCCACTTGCGCCACTTTGGGCGGTTTGCCGCGGGCGCGTAGGCGCTCGTAAAACGCCTTCATCTCGTGGTTATAACGGCACGCCGACACCGCTCCCATGTAAAACGCGCAGCGCGGCTGCGAGCGACCGCCGCGGATGCTGCGCTGGCCGCGCATCTTGCCGCTGTCGCGCGAATACGGCGCCACGCCCATCAGCGCCGCAATCCGCCGATCGCTCACTTGCCCCAACTCCGGCAGATATGCCAGCAGGGTCATCGCAATCACTTCGCCGACACCGATGACACTCTGATACAACGCCGCGCGCTCAGCCAACTCCGGCGCCGCACGCACGCACTCGCGGCAGGCTTTACTCACCACTTCAATCTCCCCATCCAGCCACGCCAGGTGCCGCTGGCACGATGCCTCAACGACCTCATCCGGACGCTTCTCCAGCCGGTTCTTCTCCTGCACTTGCTGCTTCACCAACTGCTCGCGACGCTTCATCAAGTCGCACAACGCTTGACTCTCCGCGCTACGCGCCGGCGTCGGCGGCAACTTCATCAGCGTCGCAAACTCAGCCAGCGTCTGCGCATCCAACTGGTCGGTCTTCGCCAACCGACCGCACGATTTCGCGTAGTCTTTGGCTCGCACCGGATGCACCACTTTCACCGGCATCCGCGCCGCATGCAGCGCGCGCACCAGATGGCGCTCATAACTGGACGCATCGCAAGCCACCTGCTCCACCGCGTTGTCGCGCAACCAAACCAACAGCGCCGGAAAACCAGCATCGTCGTTGCTAAACTGCTGCGAAAGACCGCCCGGCAACCACACATCCAAATACGCTTTGCCCACATCAATACCCGCAAACTTCTTCATCAAAGCACCTCCTAACAAAAGCAACAAAAGGGTTAAAATGAGTTAACATCAGTGCTGTTTCCGCACACTTATATACGGGGCATTATCCCCAAGCATCTGTTCGCGGCAACAACGGCGCGAGGGGTCCGTACTCTCGAACGCTGCAGCAGGAATCAATGACACCTGCCCAGCACATGACGAACCGGTTCACCCCTCGCGCCCACCCTCTACTCTGGCCTGAATAGGGGGTAAACTGAACATATAAATGACGAAGTAGGGGGCGCCCTATTTTCTACCGTTCGAGAATGACGGGCAGTGGGTTATTTTCTACCATTCGAGAAAAATCCGCCGGGAGCGGATTTTCGCGTAAGCTCGAAGGATTTGTATCAGGGATGATACAAACAATGACGAGATGGTTGTTTTTTGTTTGTCAACTTCACCTGATAGCACTCCAAAAAAACCCGGAACAGCAAACACCATTCCGGGTTTTTGATGAAGGCGCCTAAACGCCCCGTCATGGCGGGCGGGGGTTTAGATGCTTTCGCTGCCTTGGCCGTGACGATAGGTCAAGCCGGCGATGCGCGCTGCGGAGATTTTTTCCAGTTCGTCTTTGGACAAATTCTCGTCGCGCTTCTCGTCTTGCTTTTTCACCGTGCTTTTCTTCGCCGGCTGGTTGCGTTTCGTGTTTGCTTTTTTCATGGTCGTAGCCTCAATGAAAGTTGAAATTGACCGCCACACAACGATTGGTGGCGACGCTGGCGACAATTTAAGCGTGCTGACCCGGCTTGTAAACCCGCTTTTTCGCATTGATGACAAGCGGTTTTATACACCCGCGCCGCCCGCCGATGTCGTTTTTGATGCCGTTTTTCGCCCATTCGGTTTGCGCGCGCCGTTTTGTTGTGTTATTTTCCCCGCTAATGCACTTGGTTGGTATGCGTGCTAGCGCGGTAACCGACCGATAGGAATTAGAACCAAATTAGATTTTCACAAACATTATCAACACCATACAGAGGTAAAACAATGCTTAAATTCCGAAATAGCCACCTGATGCGCGACCCCAAGCAGCAACATCCGGGCGTCGAGCAAATGAAAGACGCGCTCGCCGAGGGTAAATGCTCGCGCCGCGAATTCATCCGCACCGCCGCCTTGCTGGGCGTCAGCGCCCCCATCGCCTACGGTATGGCATCCGCCATCGTCGGCGAGCAAATCCTGCCGCCGATGCTCACGCCGGCGCACGCGCAAAAGAAAGGCGGCACGCTGCGCTTCGGCATGGTCGTGCAGGAAATGGCCGACCCGGCGACCTTCGACTGGGTCGAGAAGTCGGTGGTTTCGCGCCACATTTGCGAGTTTATGACGCTGACCGGTCCCGACAACATCACGCGCCCCTATCTGGCGCGCCAGTGGGAAGCGTCCGACGACCTCAAAACTTGGACTTTCCACCTGCAAAAAGGCGTCAAGTGGTCGAACGGCGATGACTTCAACGCCGAGGATGTGGTGTATAACTTCACGCGCTGGCTCGACCCGGCGACCGGCTCAAGCAATCTCGGGCTGTTCTCGGCGATGTTGCGCGAAGCCGGCAAGGACGACGAAGGCAACGCGATTAAGGAGATGATACCGGGCGTGGTCGAGGCCGTGGACGACCACACCGTGCGCCTCAACCTGCCGAAGCCGTCGCTGTCGATGCCGGAGAACCTGTATAACTATCCGACCACCATCGTGCACCGCGATTTCGAGGCGCAAGGCAAAGACCTCAGCAAAAATCCGGTCGGCACGGGACCTTACACGCTGAGCGAGTTCCGCGTCGGCGAGTTGGCGGTGCTGAAAAAACGCGCGGGCGTCAACTGGAACGGCGACGCCAATCTGGACGAGATTCGCGTCATCGACCTCGGGCAGGATGCCGGCGCGTATCTGTCGGCGATCGCCTCCGGGCAAATCGACTCTATGTATGAGTTGAAATTAAGCACGGCGGACGCCGCCAAGCAAATCCCCGGCATCTCGCTGCAGCAGATTGCCACGCACAAGGTCGGCGTGATTCGCATGAACGTCAACAACGCGCCGTTCGACGACCGCCGCGTGCGCCGTGCGGTGCAACTGTGCTGCGACGCCAAGCGCAACTTGAAAGTCGCGCACCAGGGGCTCGGCATCGTCGGCGAACATCATCATGTCGCCAAGACGCATCCCGAATACTTCAAACTGAAATCCTTCCGGCAGAACATCCGCGAAGCCAAGAAACTGCTCAAGGAAGCCGGCTACGGTCCCGACAACCCGCTCGAAATCTCGTGCAACGTCGGCAACACCGACGGCAACTGGGAGCAGGATTCGGTGGCGGTGCTGAAAGAAGACGCCGCCAAAGCGGGCATCACCATCAACCTGAATGTGATGCCGGCGGCGAAGTATTGGGACGAGTGGGACAAGGCGCCGTTCTCGATTACTTCGTGGACGCACCGCCCGCTCGGCACGATGGTGCTGTCGCTGGCGTATCGCGCCGGCGTGCCGTGGAACGAGACCGGCTTGAACAACCCTGAGTTTGACAAAGCGCTGGACGAAGCCGAAGCGTTGCTGGATGCGGAAGCGCGCCGCGCCAAGATGGAGAAGGTCGAGCAGATTCTGCAAGACGAGGCGGTGCTGGTGCAGCCGTTCTTCCGCTCGGTGTTCACGGCGGTGTCCGACAAGGTGGAAAACCTGCAAATCCACCCGACGCTGTATTACCGCTTCCACGACGTAAGCGTCAGCTGAGCCGCGAGACTCCGCCGGCGGCGTGTCGCTTTGCGATTGCCGCCGGCGTTGTCGCCGGCGCACATTGGGGGGAATAACGATGGATCCAGCAGCGCTTCTTGCCGTAATACTGATGACTACGCTAATTGCCGCGGGTTTGGTTGCGCGCTACTTTGAGCGCCGGCGAAAACCCAAAGAGTAAACTGGCGCGAGTGTCGCCGGCGCGTTTTTCATTTTCGCGCGCCCACCGCACTCGCGCACCGCATCCCAATCCAAGCCAACGCCCATGCTTCTCCTAATCGCCAAGCGCACCGGTTTCATGATCTTCACCATGTTCGTGGTGTCGGTGATTTTGTTCGGGCTGCTCAACACCGAGTTCGCCGGCGACCCGGCCACGCGCGTGCTCGGGCAGTTCGCCTCCGACCATCAAAAAGAATTGTGGCGCGAAGAGCATGGTTACAACGACGCGCTCGTGGTGCGCTACGGCCGCTGGCTCGGCGGCTTTGTCACCGGCGACCTCGGCACCTCGATTCGCTTCAAGGCGCCGGTCTCGGAAATCCTGCTGCCGCGATTGTGGAACACCGCCATCCTCGGCTTCTGGACTTTCGCCATCATGATTCCAATCTCGCTGGCGTTCGGCGTGCTGTCGGGGATGCGCGAAGGCTCCAAACTCGACCGCTCATTGTCGGTTGTCGGCATCCTCACCACCTCGGTGCCGGAGTTCGCCAGCGCGGTGTTTTTCGCCGCCATTTTTGTGTTCGGCTTGCAGTGGTTGCCGGGCACATCCAGCATGTCGGACGGCTTTGACTGGACGCAGTTGGTGTTGCCGGTGATGGTGCTGGTGGTGTATGACTTCGGCTACGTCGCGCGCATGACACGCGCCTCAATGGCGGAAGTGATGACCTCGCAATATATCCGCACGGCGGTGCTGAAAGGGCTGCCGTATAAGAAAGTGATTCTCGGACACGCCTTGCGCAACGCGCTCATCGCGCCGTTCACCGTGATTATGCTGCAAATCAACTGGCTGCTGTCCGGCGTCATCGTGGTCGAGTTTTACTTCGCCTACAAAGGCTTCGGCGCGTTGTTGCTGGAAGCCTCGCTCAACAACGACATCGCCCTGCTCGAAGCGTGCGCGATGATTGCCGTGGCGGTGGCGGTGACCACGCAGATGCTCGCCGATATTGGCTACACCCTGCTCAACCCGCGCATCCGTTTCAACTGAGCGCACGCCGAGCGAGCAATGAACACCGCCGACACTTCCACCACCGCCACGCAGTCGCGCGCCGTCGCCATCGGCTGTGCGCTGTGGCGCGCGCTGGCATCGGTCGGGCGCCTACGCGAGAGTTGGGTCGGACTGGCGGGCGCAATCATCGTGCTGTTCTGGGTGCTGGTCGCGGTGTTCGCGCCGTGGATTGCGCCCATCGACCCCAACCAGCCCATCATGCCGTTCGCCAAACCGGGCACGGTGGTGCCGTTGCCGGTGTCCGCCGAGTTGTCGGCGCTCGGCAGATACATGGCGGAGTCGCAGCAAAACACCCTGACCTTCTGGCTCGGCGCCGACCATCTCGGGCGCGACATCCTCTCGCGCATCATCTGGGGCACGCGCACGGTGCTGTTTTACGCGCCGCTGGCGACGCTCGCGGCATACACCGTCGGCATCCTCATGGGCGTCGCCGCGGGTTATCGCGGCGGCTGGACGGACGACATTCTGTCGCGCATCTCCGACATCATCCTGTCGTTCCCGGTGCTGGTGTTGTATATCATCATCATCGCCATCATCGGCGCGTCCGGCATCAACATCATCATCGCCATCACCTTCGCCTCCTCGCCGGGCATCATGCGCATCGTGCGCGGCCTGGTGCTCGACCTGCGCACGCGCGACTACATCTTCGCGGCGCAGACGCGCGGCGAATCGCACTGGTATATCATGCTGGTTGAACTGCTGCCGAACGCGCGCGGGCCCCTCATCGTCGACGCCTGCTTGCGCCTCGGCTACGTGATTATCACCATCGGCGTGCTCGGCTTCCTCGGCCTCGGCCTGCCGCCGCCGGACCCGGACTGGGGCGGCATGGTCAACGAAACGCGGCAGATGGCGCTCGCCTTCCCGCACATGACGCTGTCGCCGTGCATCGCCATCTCATCGCTGATTCTCGGCTTCAACCTGCTCGCCGATGGCTTGCGTGAAATTTCCCTGCGCGATTAGGTTGGAATGACAATGGCAACCCAAACCCAAACCAACAACGACCAGTCGCCCATCTTAGAGTGCAAAGACCTTTGCATCTCCTACTACACGCGCGCCGGTGAAATCCCTGCGGTGGTCGATTTCAACCTGAGCGTCAAACCGGGCGAAGCGATTGGCATCGTCGGCGAGTCGGGTTGCGGCAAGTCCACCGTGGCGCTGGCGGTGATGCAGTATATGGGCAAGAACGGCGGCATCAAGAGCGGCGAGATTTCGTTTCAGGGGCGCGACATGACCGCGATGGGCGAGGAGGAGTTGCGCCAGTTGCGCGGCTCGCGCATCTCGATGGTGTATCAGGAGCCGATGGCGTCGCTCAATCCGTCCATGCGCGCCGGCGAGCAGTTGATGGAGGTGCCGCTGTATCACGACAAAGTCTCGGTGTCGGAAGCGCGCGAACGCGCGTTGAAAATGCTCGACAACATGCGCCTGCCCGACCCGCAGCGCATCTTCGACAGTTACCCCCACCAGATTTCCGGCGGCCAACAACAGCGCGTGGTCATCGCCATGGCGTTGCTGTCAAACCCGGCGTTGCTGCTGCTGGACGAGCCGACCACGGCGCTGGATGTCACGGTCGAAGCCGGCATCATCGAATTGATTCGCAACATCTCGTCGGAGTTCGGCACTTCGATGATTTACATTTCGCACAACCTCGGCCTCATCCTGGAAACCTGCGACCGCATCGCGGTGATGTATTCGGGCGAAGTGGTGGAAGAAGGCACGGTCGGGGAAGTGTTCGACCACATGCGCCACCCATACACGCGCGGGCTGTTCTCGTCCATCCCATTGCCCGGCACCGATAAAAACGCGCGCCCGCTGGTGCCGATTCGCGGGCAACTTCCTCTGCCGCACGAGCGCCCCGACGGTTGCAACTTCGCGCCGCGCTGCGACCACGCGCAAGCCGGCGTATGCGACGGCGGCTTCGTGCGCATGGAGGAAGTGCAAGGGGAGGCGGGGCACGATGTGCGCTGCCGGCGCTTCCGCGAAATCAACTGGGACGAGCACAAGCCGGACGGCGTGGCAACCGAATCGACCGAGTCCGGGCGGGTGGTGTTGCGCGTCAAAAACATGAAGAAGTATTACGAGATGCGCGACGACTCCCTCCTCGCGCTCATCAAAGGCAGCCGCGTGCGCTATGTGAAAGCCAACGAGAACATCAACTTTGAAGCGCGCGAAGCCGAGACCGTCGCCATCGTTGGCGAGTCGGGCTGCGGCAAAACCACCTTCGCCAAGGTGCTGATGGGGCTTGAGCAAGCGACCGAAGGCGAGGTGTTGCTGAACGACGAAGACCTCGGGCAAGTGCCGGTGGAGCAACGCCGCCCGCAGACCGTGGGGCTGTTGCAGATGGTGTTTCAGAACCCGTTCGACACGCTCAACCCCAGCCACTCCATCGGCGGGCAAATCGCGCGCGTCATCAAAAAATTCGGCGTGGAATCCGACCGCAACAAAATCTCCGCCCGCGTGATGGAGTTGCTGGACTTGGTCAAACTGCCGCGCGACTTCGCAAAGCGCAAACCGCGCCAGTTGTCCGGCGGGCAGAAACAACGCATCGGCATCGCCCGCGCCTTCGCCGGCAACCCGGCGGTGGTGGTCGCCGATGAGCCGGTCTCGGCGCTCGACGTGTCGGTGCAAGCCGCGGTCACCGGCCTGTTGACCGACATCCAAAACCGCCTCAGAACCACGCTGCTGTTCATCAGCCACGACCTCTCGGTGGTGCGCTACCTGTCCGACCGCATCGTCGTCATGTACCTCGGCACGATTATGGAGCAAGGCAGCACCGACCAGGTATTCGCCCCGCCCTACCACCCCTACACCGAAGCCCTGCTGTCCGCCGTGCCCATCGCCGACACCTCGGTGCACAAAAAACACATCGTCCTGACCGGCGAACTCCCCTCCACCGTCAACCCACCCCCCGGTTGCCCCTTCCAAACCCGCTGCCCAAGAAAAATCGGCGAAATCTGCGAAACCCAAACCCCGCCGGTAAAAGACATGGGCAACCACCACCACGTAACCTGCCACTTGGAGCCGGATGTGTTTAATGCGATGGAGCCGGTGATTACGATGGACAGCAACAAGGATTGATTCAACCCAGGGGCGCAACAGCCCCCCACTTTGTCATTCCGAGCGGTAGAAAACATGCCCCGTGCGCCGACACGGGGTAGGGAGCCCCCCCACTTCGTCATTCTCGAACGATAGAAAAATAGGGAGCGTAAGCGACCATATTTTTCATCGCCTTCGGGAATCTCCCTAAGGCTACCGTGAATTCCAACAAAGCCTGTGCCAACCTTAGGGAGATTCCCGAGGACGCAAGTGTCCGTAAGCCGCCGCTTAAAAGAAAAAGCGCGGCGGCAAACGGACACTAACGCTCGAGAATGACGAGTTGTACATACCCGTCATTCTCGAACGATAGAAAAATAGGGAGCGTTAGCGACCATATTTTTGTTTGTATCATCCCTGATACAAACCCTTCGGGCTACGCGAAAATCCGCTCCCGGCGGATTTTTCATCGCCTTCGGGAATCTCCCTAAGGCTGGCGTGAATTTCAACAAACCAGTGCCAATCTTAGGGAGATTCCCGAGGACGCAAGTGTCCGTAAGCCGCCGCTTAAAAGAAGAAGCGCGGCGGCAACGGACACTAACGCTCGAGAATGACGAGTACTACCCCAACGGACTACGCGAAAACCCCCTCCCACCAAAGCCCCATCGCCCCCTTTACTCCTCGCCGCTTCCATTCTCCTCGGTGGCAACGGGGCGCTTGGCACGTTGATCGCTTTGCGTGGAAAACTGAAAGGGTTTGACACCGGCTTGGGCGGGTTGATAAGGCATAAGAGCCCACTTCGCGGCTATTGTTGCGAGAGATAGGCTTCCGGTTCAATCCATTTTCTAATAGTTTTTTCGCTGCCGTCGGCAAAACTGACATGCGCGGTCACGGGAAAACTGCGCCACACGTTCACCAACACATCGGTTCCAACGATGTCGCCGGCATATTCGGGGAAATAATACTTTTTGGGAAATTCCCAGCGCGCTTCTTTCGCTGGCGTTTCGCCCTCGTCACCGTCCGGCATGACAGACAACTTCACCTGAAAAAAGGGATAAATCAGGCCCAAGTCGGCAAAAAATTTCTTCCAGCCGGTATGGGTTTTGACCACCTCAAAATCAATGCCTTTTTCTTCTTTCAACTCCTTTGTCCCATCATCTGGCAGCAGATAGGTATAAATTAAATAACGCCCTTGCTGCACCTTCACCTGCCCGCCATCAGCCAACGCCGCCTGCACCAACAACGCGGTGACTAACACACAACCGATTTTTCGCATGACGCGCATTACTGTCCCGGCGTTAGAACAAGCAAAACGATTTGCCCGTAGAGTAGCACGACCGCGGGCAGCGTTGCCGCGCCGACATTGACAAAGTATAACAATATGATCGAAACGGCGGAGTGTTTTTTCGGCACGCTTTCCCGGGCGACATAGCGGTGCTCCAACAGAAACAGAATCAGCGCAAGGGATGCGTGTAAAATGCAGATCCCAAGCGGAGTGAACAATGCGGTTTGGACATTAGGCGCAACAAACAGCAAAAACACAACGATGCTGACAAGGGTACAAGTCGCCGCCACTTTAGCCGTGAAGTGGCTGGCAAACACCGCGGGTAACGAAGTATCCATGCGTTCAATGTTATGCTTGCGCTAACCACCCGTCAACCCCACCCCACTCAACCCCATGCTCCGCCCCATCGCTCCCTTACTCCTCGCCGCTTCCATTCTCCTCGGTGGCAACGGGGTGCTTGGGACTTTGATTGCTTTGCGGGGGAAGTTGGAGGGGTTTGATACTGGGTTGGTGGGGTTGATGGGGGCGTTTTATTTTGTGGGGTTTTTTGTTGCGAGTTTTCATGCCGCGCGGTTGATTCGGTCGATTGGGCATGTGCGCGCTTTTGCGGCGTTGGCGGCGATTGGGGCGGTCGTGCCGTTGGTGATGGCGATGGCGGTCAATGGGTGGGTGTGGATGGCGATGCGCGTGGTCAGCGGGTTTTGTTTTGCGGCGTTGTTGATGGTCATTGAAAGTTGGATTAACGAAAATTCCAAGAACACCGACCGTGGCCGCGTGCTCGGCGTGTATCGCATCGTCGATTTGCTGGCGGTCACCGGCACGCAATTTTTAATTCCGGTGGTGGGCGAGGGCGGCTACCAAATTTTCTCTGTCGTCAGCCTGATGTATTGCCTCTCGCTGGTGCCGGTGGCGCTGTCCAACCGCACCAAACCGCGCGCGCCGGACAACCTCAAACTCGAACTTCGCACCATCTGGCGGATTTCCCCGCTCGCCTGCCTGACCTCGCTCGCCATCGGCCTGACCAACTCCGCGTTCCGCTTAATCGGGCCGATTTACGGCATTGAGATTGGCTTGGACACCGGCGCGGTCGTGATTTTTATGACCCTTGGCATCATCGGCGGGGCGGTCCTGCAGTATCCGCTCGGCTATATGTCCGACCATCTGGGGCGGCGAAAAACGGTCTTGCTTGCAACGCTCGGCGCGATGCTTGCGGCGATTTTTCTGTCGAGCCAGCGCGACGGTTTGCTGTTGCCGGTGTATGCGGGAAGTTTTGCCTTCGGCGCCTTCGCGTTGCCGTTGTATTCGCTGGCGGCGGCGCACGCCAACGACCGCGCCAAACTGGGGCAGTATGTGCTGGTCTCGGCGGGGCTCAGTTTTTTCTTTTCGCTGGGCGCGGTGATTGGTCCTTACGCCGCCTCGCTCGTGATTAAATACTGGGGACCCGCCGCGTTCTTCGTCTATACCTGCGTGGTTCACGGCTCGCTGGCATTCATCGTCATGGTCAGGATGAGCCGGCGCGCTTCGGTGCCGGCGGAGCAGCGCTCGAAATTTGTCGGCTTGCTGAAAACATCGCCGATGTTCTTTCGCCTGGCGCGGCGCATCAGCCAGTCAAAAAAGAAATAGTTCGCTTGAAAATCGCCTTCTACGCGCCGCTCAAATCCCCCGCCCACGCGCGCCCTTCCGGCGACCGGCGCATCGCGCAACACTTCATCGCCGCGCTGCAAGTCGCCGGCTATGAAGTCGAACTGGCGAGCGAGTTGCGCGCCTGGGAGGGCGAAGGCGACGCGCGCCGGCAGGCGGAAATCGCGGCGTTGGGGCGGCAAGACGCCGAGCGCTTGATTGCCGAATACCGCCGCCGCGCGCCCGCCGACCGCCCGCGCTGCTGGTTCACCTACCACCTCTATCACAAGGCGCCGGACTGGATTGGACCGGCGGTGAGCGCCGCGCTCGGCATTCCCTATGTGCTCGCCGAAGCCTCGGTGGCGCACAAACAACGCGGCGGCGCGTGGCGCGATGGTCACGCGTCGGCGGTCGCGGCGGTCGCGCAGGCGCGGCTGATTTTCAACCTCAACTCCAACGACCTGGCGGGCTTGCAACCGGTTGTGCGCGACGCCGAGCGCATTGTGCGACTGCGCCCGTTTGCCGACATTCCCGCGCCCGCCGCAACCACGGCGGCAACAAAATCACGCGCCGACATCGCCGCCCGCCGGCGCATCGACCCGGACGCCTACTGGCTGCTGTGCGTCGCCATGATGCGCGCCGACAGCAAACTCGCGTCGTACCGAATTCTGGCTGACGCGACCGCCCGCCTGGAGCGCTCCGACTGGCGGCTGCTGGTGGTCGGCGACGGCGTCGCAGAGCAAACCGTGGCGGACTTGTTCGACCACAACCCGCCGGGCTATGTGCACTTCCTCGGACGCATGGACAGCGACTCCATCCACCCACTAATGCGCGCCGCCGACCTGTTCGTATGGCCCGCGCAAAACGAAGCATTCGGCATGGCGGCGCTAGAAGCGCTCGGCTGCGGGCTGCCGGTGGTGGCGGGCAACAGCGGCGGCATCGGCGACATCGTCGAACACGCGGTGACCGGAAGGCTGATTGAGCAACCAACCGGCGAGTCGATGGCGGCGGAAATCGACAAACTACTGGCAACGCCCGCCACGCTGGCGTGCATGTCGTCGGCATCGGTCGCCAAATTCAACCGCCACCACCGCCTAGACCACGCCGCCGCTATTTTGCGTACGGCGTTGATGTTGGTGCTTGAGGATGATGGGTAATAATACCCGTCATTCTCGAACGGTAGAAAATAGGGAGCCGATAGGCGACCATATTTTCTTCGATTCGGGAATCTCCCTAAGACTACCGTGAACTCCAACAAAGCCTGTGCCAATCTTAGGGAGATTACCCGAGGACGCAAGTGTCCGTAAGCCGCCGCTTAAAAGAAAAAGCGCGGCGACAAACGGACACTAACGCTCGAGAATGACGAGTTATAAATACCCGTCATTCTCGAACGGTAGAAAATAGGGAGCCGACAGGCGACCATATTTTCTTCGATTCGGGAATCTCCCTAAGGCTACCGTGAATTCCAACAAAGCCTGTGCCAATCTTAGGGAGATTCCCGAGGTCGTAAGTGTCCGTAAGCCGCCGCTTAAAAGAAAAAGCGCGGCGACAACGGACACTAACGCTCGAGAATGACGAGTCAATATACCCGTCATTCTCGAACGATAGAAAATAGGGAGCCGACAGGCGACCATATTTTCTTCGATTCGGGAATCTCCCTAAGACTACCGTGAATTCCAACAAAGCCCGTGCCAACCTGATGGAGATTCCCGAGGTCGTAAGTGTCCGTAAGCCGCCGCTTAAAAGAAAAAGCGCGGCGACAACGGACACTAACGCTCGAGAATGACGAGTCAATATACCCGTCATTCTCGAACGATAGAAAATAGGGAGCGCCAGCGACCATATTTTTCATCGCCTTCGGGAATCTCCCTAAGGCTACCGTGGACTTTACCGAAGCCCGTGCCAGTCTTAGGGAGATTCCCGAGGTCGTAAGTGTCCGTAAGCCGCCGCTTAAAAGAAAAAGCGCGGCGGCAACGGACACTAACGCTCGAGAATGACGGGTATTTGGGAATGACGAGGACTTGGCAATGACAAGTAATAACACCCACCATTCTCAAACAACAAATCAACCCCCCCCACCCCCAAACACCACATCAGCGCTTCGCCATTGCGCCGCCGGGTGTTCATCCAGCGCCGCCAGTAGCCGCTCGAGGAACTGCCAACACTCGGCATCGTGCGCCAGGTGATGCGTCAATAAGCCGGTTGGTTCGGTGTCGTCAAAGTCGCCAAGCCGCCGACCGCTCAAATGCGCGACCAGCGCATCAACCGCTCGCTGCGCGCCGACAAAACGCTTGTTCCGTTTCCAATCAATGATGTCAACGTGGGTGTTGACCGCCAACAACCCCGCCGCCGCCTCACGCGCATGGCGCGGACCGAAGGTGGAGAGCCCGGTGAAACCGGTGTGCGCCAACCCGTCCAACAACGTCGGCGCGATTCGATTCCACGGCGGCGTCAGCGCCGGCACAAACCGCTCGCCGAACGCCGCAGTCAGCGCTTTGAGCCCGGTGGCGAGTTCACGATGAACGGCGGCGGGCGGGCGGTGGTTGCCCAGTTCCATTTTCTTTTCGTCGGGCGGCGCGTGGTTGCGATGGGCGAAGCCGTGCTGCAAAACGGCGACCGCCGGCAACGCGTTGACCTGCGTCGCCAGCGCATCCGTCATCCCGTGCGGAATCACCGCCAGCGCAATCGGCGCCGCGTATTGCTGCGCGAGGTCGAGCGCGTGGTCGAGCGCGGCGGACGGCGCCTGCGCGTCGTCGTCACGCCACCACAAGGTCGCCGCCACGCCGGCGTAATTCCACTCGTCCAACTCGCGGTATAGCGTGTCGAGCCAGTCGGCCATCATTACCGCGCAACCTGCCGCGACAAAATACGTTGCTCGATAAAACGAGCAGTTTGCGATGCGCCATCCATCTTGATTGGGCGGAGGTCGGACAAATCCAAACGCGCGGCGCGGTCGATTGCCGCGGCGAGTTGCCGCGCGTCCGGGTCGCCGTGCGGCGTCACCACCGCCCGCCCCAGTTCGGCAAACTTTTGCGCGCGATGCGCTTGCTCGGTCTCGCCGTGTTGCGCATACGGCGCCCACACCGCGCGGCAATTCGCGGCGACCGTGTCCAGCACGGTGTTGTAGCCGGCTTGGGAGACGGACACCGCGCACGCCGCCAGCAACTCGGCGAAGTCGGGGCGGTTTCGCTCCACCACGATGCCCTCGCCGGCTTGTTTTTTAAGCGCGTTGAACTCCGCCTCGCCGACATTCGCGCCGACCAGCAACCGCCAGACGCGGTCTTTCAAACGGCTGTTGGGTTTCGCCGCCATCGCCGTTTGCAACAACTTCATCCCGACCGCACCGCCGCCGGCTGAGACGATGACTTGACCGCCGCCATCGCCACCGCCACCGTCACCGCCACCGCCACCGTCATCGCCACCGCCGGACTGCGCCGCCTGTCCGCTTGACGCATAAACATAGCCGGTATGAAAAACTTTGTCGCCGAGTTCACCCGCCAACGGAAACGTCTCCGCCAGCGTCGCCACCGCCGGGTCGGCGTGCACCAGCACGTGGTCGAACCACGCGCCCACCTCGTCGACGGTCTGCCGATAGCGGCTTGGCGTGCGCGTCTGCAAAATGTCGCGCAACGAGCACAGCGTCAGCGGGCGCGGGCGCATGTTGTCCGCCATCCGCATCAGCGCCACCAACTCAAACCGCAACGCCCGCCTGCCAAACGGAAAGGTCTCAACCAGCAACACCTGCGGCGCATCTTCGCGCACGCATCGCAACAACCGGCTCGCCCGGCGCGCCTTGAAATCATCGTCAACCGGCGCGCCGTCCCGCCCCAGCAACACGCTGAAATCGCCCGGCGCAACCTTGACCGCGGGCAGTTGAAACAGGCGATAACTGCCTTCGTCATCGCCACTCGGCAGCCCGCCGGAAATCAACGTAACGCGATGCCCCGCGCGGGCGAGCGCCGCCGCCAGGGTTTTCATCCGCACCAGATGCCCGCCGCCCAGCAGGTGCTGGACATAAATATGAATACGCAAACCGGGGGCGTTTTGCTCAACCGCTGCGAGTGGCGCCGCGCACTATACGACTAACGACTAGCGACTAACGAGCGGCGACCGGCGCGACCGCCGGCTTCGCCTCGGGGCTCAGCATGGAGGCGACGCGCGCGCACACCGTGTTCATTCCGTCCAGCATCCCGACCGGCAGGTTGTCGGCGGGGCGCGGTTGCGCGGTCAGGTTTTCCAGCAACGGCAGCAGGTTGTCGGCGCCGCTCGCCCGCGGCTGTGGCTCCAGCATCGTAATCAAACCGAGTTGCGCGGCGCGGCGGGCGCGAATCAACTGCTCGGCGCGCGGCTCAAAGCGCGGCAACACGATTGCCGGTTTGTTGAAACTCAATATCTCGCAGAAAATGTTGTAGCCGCCCATCGTGATTAGCCCGTCGGCATTCTCAATCAAACTTTCGATGCGCGGATGGTAATCCAGCACGACCATGTTCGGCATCGACTTGCATTTGCGCTTGAAGCGCACCCGCATCTCTTCGTCCATAAACGGACCCAGCACCACCAGCACCGCGACATCAAGCCGCTTGCTGCGCCACAACGCCTCAAGCGTCAACTCGACCATCTCCTCGCCGTCCTTGCCGCCGCCGGGCGAGACCAAAATGTAGGGCTTGTCTATGTGCCGCTCGTAAACGTCCTCCACCGAGGGGCGTTTGAGGTAGCCGGTGAAAATCGTTTTGCGCTCAATCGCCGCGTCCAACTCCAGCCCGCGCAGCGGATGATAAAACTCCTCCAGCCCGTATATCCAAATCTCGTCATACAAATCCCGCAACGCCGGGCGCGCGGATTTTCTGTCCCATTCACGCCGCAACGCCGCCGGCTCGTCCATCACATCGCGCAAGCCGAGCACCGTCTTGGCGCCGCTGTCGCGCAACAACGCGAGCGTGTTTTTGACTTCGCCCTCCAAGCCCAGCGGCTCCTTGTCGACCAAAAACAAGTCGGGGTTGAAAACCTTCGCGGTCTGCCGAATGATGGCTTCGCGCATTGCCATCGTTTGGTCGAGGTCGATGTGCAACCCCAGCGAGGTGTAACTGCCGTCCTTGAGTTTGATGACGCCGGGGATGCGAACAAAATCCACCCGCGCGCGGAATTCAAAACCGCCGATGACCGGCGAGCCGGATAAAATCAACACCGAGATGCCCTTGAAACGCCCGACCAGTTCATGCGCAATCGCCCGGCAACGGCGCAAGTGCCCCAGCCCGAAGGTGTCATGGCTATAAATCAGCACACGCGCATTGTCCAACCGGCTCTGTGCGGACGTCTTCATGCTCGCTTCCAATCAGGGGGTGGGGGTGGCGTCGGCGGTGGCGGTGAGAAGCGCGCGCGGAGACCGGCGCGCCGCTTGCGCGCAACCGCGCCGCGTGGGGTGATGATAATCAGGCGGGCTCGGCGGCGCTCGAACCGAACAATAACACGATGGTCTGCAGCAATTGCGCGACTTTTTCCAAATCCTGCGTCCGCTCGACCCATTCAAACTCCCCGCTGTCGCGGTTGCTCTTGGCTTCCTTGGCGATTTTTTCCCTGCCGCGATGCGTCACAAAAACCCGCGTCCCGCCCGCGCCGTCGCGCTCCAGCCGAAGCGTAAACTTATCGAGCGCGGTGCGCTTGGAGATAAGCACATCGAACAACTCAATGGCGATGGAGCCAAACCCCTTGTTGTTCGCGCGGTTGCCTTTTTTGGCAAACCAATCGGTCTCCATCAACCCCGACTGCGGTCGGTATTCAACCAACTCAATCTTCTGAAAAGCCCAAAACTCGGTCAGTTTCCGCCACACCACCTCGGCATCGGCATCAATCTCAAGCCACGACCGCTCGGCGTCAGACTCAATCACCGCGCCAATCACCTCAGGCAAAACCCGCTCCCGCCCCGCCGCCGCCGCAGCATTCGCCTGCACCTTCTCCCCCGAAGAAGCCAACAAATCCGGCGGAATCTCCAACCCCGGCCGACTATCCGCCGGAGCCGAAAACAACCCCTCAACCTCCTCCGAAGCAACATCCTCCTCCTCCTGCGGGGGATTAGAAGAACAAGAAAACAACGGCAAAACCGCGGCAAGAACGATAAGCAAACGCAATTTGGTCATAAGCGGAGAAAATGAATGGTGAAATGTCTGGGTGGAATTTACCCTATTTGGCGGGGTTATGCACGGAGGGGTTGTGGGTTTATGGGACTTCGTCATTCACAACAACCTCGTCATTCTCGAGCGTTAGTGTCCGTTGCCGCCGCGCTTTTTCTTTTAAGCGGCGGCTTACCGGACACTTACGACCTCGGGAATCTCCCTAAGGTTGGCGCTGAGTTCAAACAAAGCGAGCGAAGCAGGCGGCGAGTAAGCCGCCATTCCCGGAGTCTTTTGAGTGGGAAGGACGGCTTTGTTTGGGCTCAGCGCCAGTCGGGATGAGATTCCCGAGGTCGTAAGCGCCCGTAAGCCGCTACGCGGCAACGGGCGCTAACGCTCGAGAATGACGGATAGTCGAGAATGACGGAGTAGGCCGTTGGGGGTTTGTTGGGGTGGGGGGTATCGGGTAGAATTGGGGTTTCGGGGGGGGGGTGGTTGATTATGGGGTTTGTCCCACATAGGGCGCTTGCTGTGAAAATTCCGCCGGCGGCGGTTGTGATGCTGTTGCCGGTGGGTTGTGGTGGCGGGGGCGGGGGTGGGGGTGGGGTTACGACGACAACGCCGCCGACGCCGCCGGCAACGCCACCGACAACAACGCCGCCGCCAATGCCAACACCGCCGACAACACCGCCCAATTTTGCGGCGGTGCGAGCCCTATGACGCTTGCTGTGAAAATTCCGCTGGCGGCGGTTGTGACGCTGTTGCTGGTGGGTTGTGGTGGCGGGGGCGGTGGTGGGGGTGGGGGTACGCCGCCAGATCCAATGCCGCCGGCGACGACAATGCCACCGGCGATGACGATATCAACGCCTACAACACCACCGCCGGCGATGACGATGTCGCCAACGCCACCACCAATGCTACCGCCGGCGATGTCGATGTCGCCACCGCCACCGCCACCGCCAACGTTTGATGAGATAAGAATGGACTTTGAGGCGAGCGCGGAATACCGCCCGACAGGTACAGGTTTTGGACCCGACAACCACCTCGAACAAATCAAAGCCTCCTACGCCTACGCGCGGGGCGCCACCGGTGCGGGCGAGACCATCGTCATCGCGGACAGCGGTTTTAATGCCGCGCACCACGAACTCAGCGGCACCGTCAGTTTCGGCGGCAGAGTCGCCAACAAATTCACGCAAGTCGCCAGTTACGGTCCCGCGTGCACTCCCGCACAACTGATGGCGCGCATCTGCGCCGGCACATTCCACGGCACCGCCACCGCCGGCATCGCCGCCGGTCGGCGAGACTTGGATGCGACGGTCCCTCGTAACATGCACGGCGTCGCCTTTGACGCCAACATCCTCGGCGTCCGTCATAGAATTGGCGACACTGGGGGTAGCCCTCCCCCAGACCCCGCCCCCCTTATCCTAACCGACTTCGGCTACTACGCGGTCATACTCTATCAGACAGTCATCAGAGACCCAACAAGCACACCCGGGACGTACACATTCAGAATCGGCGGCCAGCGGGGGCCCATTATCAATTTGAGTTTCGGCGGCAGCACGGGCGAGGGCATCTCTTCTCGCACCCGCGAATATGTCCGTAACAGATACAGTAGCCTTGCCAACCTGTTCGCCCAGGATGCACGAAATCCCGCCACCGGCAACTTCTACATCGAGCCCGCCGACCGCAGCATCATCGTGTGGAGCGCCGGTAACGGGGGCACAAGGGCTGACGGGGACTCCCCCACCATCTTGCCGGGGCTCGGTGTCTATTTCGAGCGGTTGCGCCCCCATGTCATCGCGGTTGTTAATGTTCGTCGGGATGGACATATCGCCTCCGGTTCTAATCGCTGCGGCCTCGCCAAAAGTTTCTGCATCGCCGCCCCCGGCACCGGCTTGGTCGCCCCCGGTAGTGTTACCGATCAAACGGGTCCCCTCACCTACTTTGCATCCTTCAGCGGCACCTCCGCCGCCGCCCCGGTGGTGAGCGGCGCGCTTGCCGTGATGCGCTCGTTTTTCAGGAATCCTCCCGGCTCACCGATGGCGGGAGAGCCGTCCCTCGGCAACACCGAACTCGTCACCCGCCTGCTGGCAACCGCCGACAGCAGCGATTCCAGCGCGAGCGGCGGTCCCGACTATTCCGACAGCGATATCTATGGCCACGGCTTGGTTGACTTGGACGCCGCCACGCGCCCCATGGGGACGATGATGGCGACCACTTCGGACGGGCGCACGGCGGCGGCGAGCGCGACTTCGCTGGACATCACGCACGGCGCGTTCGGCGGCGCGTTGGGGCGCGCGTTGGACGGGGTTCCGATGGTGTTTTTTGACCAACTGGGCTCGCCGTTTTTTCACGACGCGGGGCAACTGGTGCGCGCCGCGCCCGCCAACGATTTGGCTAATTTCGCCGCCGCCTCGGCGCCGGAGAATGTGCTGCTGCGCCTGGATTCCGGCGCGTCCAGTTTGTGGCTCGCGCACAACACCAACGGCGCCCGCCCGCTCGGATTGCTGCGCGCGGATGAGCGGTTTTCTTTCAGCAACCACGACGCCTTCGCCGCGCCGTATTTTTCGCTGGTGAAGCACGGCTTCGGCGGCGGGTTTGAAGCCCCGACCGGGGGTCGCGGCGGGTTTGGGCTGGCGGTGATGCATGGGGCGGCGTGGGGTCGGGGCGGGGGTGGGGTTTATGGTGGCGGGGATGGTTATGGCGGTGGCGGCGGCGATTATGGCGGCGGTGGCGGGGTGGATGCGTGGAAAAACGGCACCGCGCTGGCGTTCGGCTACCGCCCCGCCCACCGCGCGTTCTCCCTGCTGGGCGGCGTGGTGCGCGAAGGCGAAGGCTTCCTCGGCGCCCGCCCCGGCGGCGCAATGGGCGAGGCGCGGGGGGAGACGGTGTTCGCCGGGGTGAATGGGGTTTGGGGGTTGGGTGGGCTGAGCGACTTGGGGTTGCGGCGGTTTGGGTGGGAGCGGTTTGGGTTGGGTGGGTTGGGCTCGGTGGCGGGTGGAGCGGGCTCGGGGTCGGCGGCGGGCGGATTGGGCTCGGCGGGGCTGAGCGGAGCGGGTTCGGCGACGGTGGGCGGGTCGGGCTCGGCGGGGGTGGGCGACTTGAAGCGCGGGTGGCGGGCGTGGCGCGTATTAGCGTCGGCGTATGTCGGACACACGCGGGCAAACGCCTCCTCCGGCTTGCTGCACAGCGTGTCCGGCTTGCGCAGCAGCGCATTCAGCATCGGCCTGTCACGCCGCTCCGCCCTGCGCAAAGACGACTGGCTCGGCTTCCGCCTGACGCAACCGATGCGAGTAGAATCAGGCCACGCCCGCCTGCGTATCCCCATCGGTCGCGACCCCAACGCCGGCGACGGACACCGCGTGCTCTACACCGACATCCCAGTCAACCTAAAACCCCGCGCCCGCACCCTACAAGCCGAAGCCGCCTGGCGCACCCCCACCCTCGGCGGCCACCTGTCGCTGGGGCTGCAACTTACTCGGTATCCGAATCATGACCCGGATGGTGGGACGGGGGTGTTTGGGTGGGTGCGGTTTGGGAGGGAGTTTTGAGGTTTGGGGTGGGTTTTGTTGAAGTTCGTCATTCCCATCCACTTCGTCATTCTCGAGCGTTAGCGCCCGTTGCCGCGTAGCGGCTTACGGGCGCTTACGACCTCGGGAATCTCCCTAAGTCTACCGTGAATTCCAACAAAGCGAGCAAAGCAGGCGGCGAGTAAGCCGCCATTCCTGCACCCCACCCCCGCCGTCATTCCCGCATCCCCCCGCTAACACACTGCGGGGGCAGGCTCTGCGGGAATGACGGCTTTGTTTGGGCTCAGCGCCAACCTTAGGGAGATTCCCGAGGTCGTAAGTGTCCGGTAAGCCGCCGCTTAAAAAGAAGAAGCGCGGCGGCAACGGACACTAACGCTCGAGAATGACGCGGTAGTGGGGAATGACGTTGTTTGGGCTCAGCGCCAGTCTTAGGGAGATTCCCGAGGTCGTAAGTGTCCGGTAAGCCGCCGCTTAAAAAGAAAAAGCGCGGCGGCAACGGACACTAACGCTCGAGAATGACGCGTTTGTTGTGAATGACGAAGTGGTTGGGAATGGCGTTGTTGGGGCTCAACGCTAGTCTTAGGGAGATTCCCGAGGTCGTAAGTGTCCGGTAAGCCGCCGCTTAAAAGAAAAGGCGCGGCGGCAACGGACACTAACGCTCGAGAATGACGAGGTTGGGGGAATGACGAGGTGGTGGGGAATGACGAGGTGGGGGGGGCTACTATAAATGGCGGGCTTATCAGGATAGTATTAGCGCTGGGTTGATTATTCTGATGATGAGGTGGGTGGTGGTGGAGACAACTTCACGGCACGGGCCGCAGCGTTCGCAAAAACCGAGGCATCGGGTTCGTGCGCCGGCGGTGGAGCGTGGGGGCGATGGCTCGAATGTCGGCAGTGAGCCGGCTGGTGGCGCTGGTTCAAGCGCCGGCAACCACTCGACTACCGGCGGCGATTCGGTTGCCGGCAACAACTCCCCCATCGGCAACACCCCCACCACCAACACCCCCACCACCAACACCCCCCCCACCAACAACTCTCCCAACAACTTGGCTTGGACAGCACTAGTTATCGGCTTGCTCGCCCTGGCAGCCAGCGGCTATGTCGGGTATCAGAGCGTAGTCGGCGCTCCGGTTGCGGACGATGCGCAGCAGGAGCGAATCGATGCCATTGAGCGTCAGTTGGCTTCGGCTTCGGCGGGGCGGGGGGAGGTTGGGCGGCTTGGGGAGCGGTTGGGGCGGGTTGAGGAGGAGTTTGGGGGGCGGATTCGGGCGTTGCGGGGGGAGGTGGTGGCTGAGCGGGCGGCGGGGGCGGCTCGGGGGGAGAAGGTTTTGCGGGAGGTTGGGGTTGTGGCGGAGTCCGTTGTTGCGCTTCGCTCCGAGTTGGGGCGCGGGACTGACGCTTGGAGTTTGGCGGAGGTGGAGCAGTTGCTGGAGATTGCCAATCAGCGGTTGCAGTTGTCCGGCGACATTGAGTTGGCTCTGCGCGCGTTGAAACTCGCCGAGCGCCGCTTGCGGGCATTGCCCGACCCCGCGCTTGCGCCGGTGCGCGAGCGGGTTGCCGGTGAAATCGTGGCGCTCAGTCGCGTGGCGACGGTGGATGTGGTCGGCACGCTGAGCGCGCTGTCGGCGCTTGCGCGTAGCGTGGACGATTTGCCGCTGGCGGGCGACCTGCGAGCGGGGAGCGCCCACTCCGGCGATGGCGATGACGACGCCGACAACAACGACGGCAACAGCGACCAAACCACAACCCCATCCACCCAAACAAACACCGACGATTCATCCTCTTCATTTTGGGACGCCGGCAAAACCTTGCTGGCAGACCTCGGCGGGCTGGTGCAGATTGAGACCGACGGCAAGTCGCGCGCGCCCATCCTTTCCGCCGAACTGCGCCGGATAATTTTCGAGAAAACCAAACTGATTCTTGAATCCTGCCAACTCGCGTTTATGCGCGAGCGGGGCGATGTCTATGCCGCGCGAATGGATGAGGCAAAGAACTGGGTGGCGGAGAATTTCGACGGCGAGTCCGCCGAGGTCGGCGCGTGGCTGGCGCAGTTGACGGCGTTGGCGGCGGTTCCGCCGGCGCCGGCGAGCGACTTGCCCGACATTTCCGCTTCGTTGCGGGCGTTGCGCGAAGCGACCCAGTCGGTGAAATGAGCCGGGATTTGATGCGGTGAAACTGGTCGTCACGACCCTCATCACCCTGGGCGCGGCGGTCGGTTTTGCCCTGATTGCGATGGAAGACCCCGGCTACGTGGTGCTGGCGCGCGCGCCCTACACGGTGCGGTTGCCGCTGGCGTTGTTCGTGCTCGTCACGCTCGCGGTTTTCGCCGGGTTGTATTTGTTTTTCAATCTGCTCGCCGGCGTTTTACGCGCGCCCGAAAGGTTGCGCCGGTGGCGTCAAAAACGCAATCAGGCGCGCGCGCAGACGCACACCATGCAGGGCTACGCCGGCTTGATTGAAGGCGATTGGTCGCGGGCGGAAAAGAAACTCTTGATTAACCTGCGCGACCATCAATCGCCGTTGCTCAACTATCTCGGCGCGGCTTACTCGGCTCAGCAACAAGGTTACCTGCGCCGCCGCGACGGTTATCTTGACGACGCGCTGGCGCATCATCCGGGGCAGCGGTTGGCGATTAGTTTGACGCGCGCGCGGTTGCATTATCAGGCGGGGGAGATTGCCGAATGCCGCGATGTGTTGGAAAAACTTCGGCGGGTCGCGCCGAAGAATGTGCCGGCGGCGCGTTTGCTCGCCGATGCCTACCGCGACTTGCGCGACTGGAATTCGCTGGCGGCGTTGATGCCGGCACTCGCCCGGCTCAAGGCGTTTCCGCCGGACGAATTGGCGGCGCGCGAGCAGGGGGCGTATGTGCATTTTTTGTCGTCGCCGGCGTTGTTGCAGGGCGAGGGCGACCGCCCGACGCAAGCCTTCAAGGCGCTGCCGCTTGCCAAGCGCAAAGACCCCGGCATCATCGCCAGTTACTGCCGGCAACTGATGGCGGCGGGCAACCCGGCGCTGGCGGAAAAGACCCTGCGCAAGACGCTCAACCGGCGGTTTGACGCGCAACTTGCGGCGCTCTATGGGCAAGTTGAAACCGCTTTCGTGGACGACCAAATCAAGTTGGCGGAGTCGTGGGCGAAAAAATACGGCGCCACCAGCCACCCCGACCTAACCCTCGCCCTCGGCAGGCTATATCGTCGCGGGCGGCAGTGGGAAAAAGCAAAGGAGTTGCTCGCCGCGGTCGTCGCCGACGGCAGCCGCGAAGAAGCCCGCGCCGACCTCGGCTCGTTGCTTGAAGAGATGGGTGATGCTGAAGGCGCGTTGCGTTGTTATCGCGGGGGGATGGCGGCGCTTGCGGTGGGGGTGGAGGGGGAGACGCCGCGATTGTCGGCGGGGGAGTTGGTTGGGGCGGAGGGGGAGGGGGCGGGGGTGATGCCGGTGGTTCGGTGATGGTGTGCGGATTACTTCGTCATTCTCCCCACTTCGTCATTCTCGAGCGTTAGTGTCCGTTGCCGCCGCGCTTTTTCTTTTAAGCGGCGGCTTACCGGACACTTACGACCTCGGGAATCTCCCTAAGGTTGGCACGAGCTTCGATAAAGTCCACGCTAGTCTTAGGGAGATTCCCGAAGGCGATGAAAAATATGGTCGCCTATCGGCTCCCTATTTTTCTATCGTTCGAGAATGACGAAGTGGGGAGAATGACGGGTTTGGATTCGATTCCCAACCCCTACTCCCTCGGCGCATAAGTAAACGAATCGAAGAAAAACCGCTCCGCGCGCATTCTTTTTGCGCTTAGGCCGTCGCGCACTGCGTCTATCATGACCGGCGGACCGCTGGCGTAGATGTCGAAGTCGGCGAAGTCGTCGTAAGCGGCGAGCACGGCTTCGTGCACCCAGCCGCTTGCTCCGTGCCAGTCGCCGGAGGTTGATTCGGATAAGACCGGCGTGTAGGCGAAGTGGGGGTGTTCGCGCGCCCAGCCTTCAGCCAACTCGTTGAGGTATAAATCTTGCTCGTCTCGCGCGCCCCAGAAGAGGTGGATGCGCCGCGCCGGGTCGGCTTCCAGTGCTTGTTGCGCGAGGGCTTTGATGGGCGCAAATCCGGTTCCGCCGGCAATCATGATGATGGGGTTTTCGGCTTCCGGTTGCAGGAAGTAGGTGCCGAAGGGTCCTTCAAAGCGGAGCAGGTCGCGCTCGCGCAGGGCGGTGAATACGCCCGGTGTGAAATCGCCGCCCGGCACGTGGCGGATATGCAATTCCAGCCCGGCATCAACCGATTGCTGCGGCAGGTTGGCGATGGAGAAACTGCGCCGCTGGCCGTCCTTCATCAGAATATCGATATACTGCCCCGGAATGAAGTTGAATTGCTGCGACTTCGGCAGCCGCAGAAAAACTTGCATCACGTCGCTCGCCAGCCGCGTCAGCCGCTCGACCCGGCACGGCAATATCTTAATCCGTATGCTCTGCCCCGATAGTATTTCCTCGACATCGATAACCACATCTTCGAGCGGAATGGCTTGGCACAGCAGCAGTTTTCCCGCTTGGATTTCCGCGTCGGAGAGGGTGAACTCTTCGTAGTCGCCGTAGTCGACCTTGCCCGCCACCAGCGTGGATTTGCACGCCCCGCAAACCCCGCTGCGGCAGCCGTATGGATAGATTCGGTTGTCGCGCAGCGCCGCGTCCAGAATCGTTTCGCCGGCGTCGGCGGTGAAGTCGCTATCGTTTCGCCGGTTGGTCACTTTCACGGGCATTTGCGGTTAACATCGGGGGAATGGTGCGCGGATTGTATCGGTTTTGCGCCGCTGAATGTGTCCCTGTCATGCCCGAACTGCCCGAAGTAGAGACCACGCTGCAAGGCATCCGCCCCAGCCTGCTGGGTGCGCGGATTGCCCGCTTGGTGGTGCGCGAGCGCCGCCTGCGCTGGCGCATCGACGCCCGCCTCGAAGCCAAAGTGCGCGGTCGCACGGTGACCGCGATGCGGCGGCGCGGCAAATATCTGCTGGTCGGTTTTGAGCGCGGCGGGCTGGTGATGCATCTCGGCATGTCCGGTTCGTTCCGCGTGCTGGCAAAGCGCGCCGCCGCCACGCCCGCGCAACCCCACGACCACTACGACCTCATCACCGAGCGCGGCAACATCATCCGCTACCGTGACCCGCGCCGCTTCGGCTGCCTGCTATGGAGCGCCGGCGACCCGATGCAACACGCGCGCATCCGCGCCCTCGGAGTGGAGCCGCTGGAAGCACGCCTGACCGGAACCTACCTGCGCCACGCCGCCGCCGGGCGCAAGTTGGCGGTCAAAACCTTGCTGATGAACAGCCACATCGTGGTCGGCATCGGCAACATCTACGCCTCCGAAGCCCTGTTCACCGCCGGCATCCACCCGTTGCGCCGCTGCCACCGAATCTCCGAAAAACGCTATCAGCGGTTGGTCGAGTCGGTGCAACACATTCTCAACGAGGCCATCCTGCAAGGCGGCTCTACTATTCGAGACTTCTCCGGTGCTGATGGGAGACCGGGTTATTTTGAGCAGCGGTTGCAGGTGTATGGGCGTGCGGGTGAGGCTTGCCGACGGTGTGGGGGGGTTATTCGTAGTGTTATTGTTGGTCAACGTTCTACTTTTTATTGTCCGAGGTGTCAGGTTTGATGTGTGTAGTTCGTCATTCTCGAACGATATATTTCCCCTACTCCGCCAGCGTAATCATATCTTCGGCTCGCCACCAGACGGTTATTTGTTCGCCGGTGGCGGGGGTGGGGGTGGTGCGGCGGTTGTTGGGGGTGGCTATGGTTAGGGGGGCGCCGGGGGTTTTGTGGGGGGTGGTTTTTACGGTGAGTACGGTTTGCCCGCCGTAATAGGCGACGTTTTCTACGGTGGCGGTGGTTGAATGGATGTTGTCGCCGGTTGGCGGCGTCTCGGCGATGGAGAGTTTTTCCGGGCGGATGGCGACGAATGTGGTGCTCTCATCAACCCCCGCAACGACTCCCTCATCACCCCCCGCAACACCCCCCGCAACAACCCCCTCAGCACCCCCCGCAACCGCGGCTATTTCGCCCAAGCCCTCCACGGCATAGCGGCGGTTGGCGGTGGGGTGGGCGGGGAGGATGTTCATTCGGCCTACGAAGTCGGCGACGAAGCGGTTTTGGGGGGCTTCGTATAGGTTGCGGGGGGTGTCCAGTTGGCGGATGCGACCGCGTTCCATCACGGCGATGCGCTCTGCCATGGACAGCGCTTCGTCCTGGTCGTGCGTGACCACGACGAAGGTGATGCCGACGGTGTGTTGCAGTTTGACCAGTTCGTTCTGCATCGCCTCGCGCAACTTGGCGTCGAGCGCGGAGAGCGGCTCGTCCAGCAGCAGAATGCGCGGGCGTTTGACCAGCGCGCGCGCCAGCGCCACCCGCTGACGCTGGCCGCCGGACAACTGGTGGGAATAGCGCGCGGCGAGGGAATCCAGTTGCACCAGCGCCAGCGCTTCGTCCACGCGGCGCTCGCGCTCGCGCGCCTCGACGCCGTCTATGCGCAAGCCATAGGCGATGTTGTCGCGCACATTCATGTGCGGGAAAACCGCGTAGGATTGAAACACCATGTTGACCGGGCGTTTGTTGGGCGGCAGCCCGGCGATGTCGCGCCCTTCCAGATGAATGGCGCCGGCGGTCGGGTTTTCGAAGCCGCCGATGAGGCGCAGCAGCGTGGTCTTGCCGCAACCCGACGGACCGAGCAGCACCAGAAATTCCTTATCGTAGATGTCCAGCGACACATCGCTGACCGCGGCATCCATGCCGAAGGTTTTGCTGAGGTGGCGGATTTCGATTAGCGCGCGGCTCATGGCGCCCTATCCTCGCTTCGCGTTCTGCAAGCGCATGGCGATGACTGCGGCGGCGATGGTGATGACGATGAGCACGGTCGAGGCGGCGTTGACTTCGGGTGTCACCGAAAAGCGCACCATGGAGTTGATTTTGACCGGCAGCGTGATGCTGTTGGGACCGGCGGTGAAGTAGGTGATGACGAAGTCGTCCAGCGACAGCGTGAAGGCGATGAGCGCGCCGGCGATGACCGACGGGCGGATTTGCGGCAGCAGGATGTCGCGCATCGCTTGCCATTCGCTGGCGCCGAGGTCCATCGCCGCCTTTTCCAGTTCGCGGTTGACCGACGCCAGCCGCCCGCGCACGATGACCGCCACGAACGGAAAGGTGAAGGTGATATGCGCGATGATGATGTTGCCGAGGCTCAGCGGCCACGCCAAATCGCGCGGCCACCATTGATTGAAGAACACCAGCATCGCAACCCCCATGCAGATTTCGGGGATGACGATGGGCAGCGACAGCAGTCCGTCGGCGGCGAAGCGCAGCGGAAAGCGAAAGCGCCACAGCAACACGGCGGCGGCGACGCCGAGCGCCACGCTGACGACCATGCTGACTATGGCGATGGTCAGCGAGTTGGTGAAGGCTTCGATGAGCGAGTCGTTTTCAACCGCCTTGAGGTAGTATTTGGTGGTGAAACCGCGCCACACGATGTTGCGCTTGGAATCGTTGAAACTGAACGCCACCAGAGTCACGATGGGCGCATACAACACGACAAAAAAGAGCGCCAGAAAAACGCGCATCCACCAGCGATTGGCGTAGTCGAGCGGCTCGGTTCTAGACATCGGCGGCGGTCGTTTTGGCGGTGAACAACTGGCGCAAGGCGATGGCGGCGAAGGTCAAATACATCAGCAGAAAGGACAGCGCCGAGCCGAAGGGCCAGTTGTTGGCGCCGAGAAACTGCCGCTCAATCACGTTGCCGATCAACTGGCTGTCGGCGCCGCCGAGCATGTCGGCGATGAAGAACGCGCCGAGCGCCGGCACGAACACGATCATCACGCCGCTGACGACGCCGGGCATCGTCAGCGGCAGCAACACCTTGGCGAAGGTGCGCCAGTGTCCCGCGCCGAGGTCGAGGCTGGCTTCGAGATACGATTTGTCGAAGCGCTCCATTGATGCGTATAACGGCAGTATCATGAACGGCAGGAAGACATACGCCACCCCGAGCGCGACGGCGGTGTTGGTGTAGAGCAGTTGCAGCGGCGGGTAGGCGCCCAACTCGGCGAGCCCGGCGACGCGCAGCACGGAGTCGCCGATGTCCCACAACCATTCAATCGCGAAATTCAAAAATCCGCGCGTTCTGAGAACCGCGATGAGCGCGTAGGTGCGGATGAGAATGTTGATCCAGAACGGCAGCGTGATGGCGAGCAACAGCGGCATCTTGATTCGCTGCGGCGCGAAGGCGACCGCGAGCGCCACCGGATAGCCGATGAGCAAACAGACCGCGGTGGCGGCCACGGCGATGAGCAGCGACTTGACGAAAATGCCGAGGTAGATCGGCTCGAAGGCGCGCAGGTAATTCCCGCCGGTCCAGGTCAGGTCGTGGCCGATGATGCCGCTTTTATCGGAAAAACTAAGCCCGAAAATAAACCCCAGCGGCAGCACAAAAAACACCGCCAACCACAACAGCCCCGGCAGCCCGAGCGCCGCAAAAACTCCGGTGTTCGCGCGCCAGTGTTCGGTTTGCAATGCGTCCCCCGTCAGCAACAACCAGTTCGCCGCGCATTATAACGCCATCGCGGGTATAATGCGCTTTGCCGAATGACGCAAGCCCGCCATGCCGACACCCGACCGCCCCGATTCTGCGCACGATGAGACATCCGACGATGCGCGCGACCCGAAGCAGAGCGACGAATCGCCAACGGATGCGGACGCCGAGCGCCACGACGCGCAACCTCCCGACCGGCGGCGCGATGACGAAGATGACAAGGGCGACAAACGTGACGACCACGACAACGAACTCAGCCCGTTCCTGCAAAACCTGTGCCGCGTCATCAACTACCGCCGCGACGGCACCCTGCGCCCGCAATTCCCATTCACCGACTTGCCGCTGTGGCTCGGCATCGTCGCCGTCTTCGCCGGCTGGAACATGATGTCAGCCGCCGAATACTACGGCGTCAACAACCAGTTGATGATTTTGTTCGCGGTGCTTCTGGTGTGGATATTGTCGGGGAAAAAACGCTAACGCCCCGCATCCCCACGCCGACGCCTACGACGCCAAAACGCGCGTCCACTCCTCGTCAATCAACTGCGCGCGCTCCTCGCCCAAATAGAGCGAAGGCTCCAGTTGCGCCAGCACATCGTCCGGCGGGAAGATAGCCGGGTTTTTGTTGTAGGAATCATCCATCAGCGCGCGCGCCGCTTCGTTGGCGGTGGCATATTCAATATATTCCGCCAGGTCGCGCCCGATTTCGGCGTCCAGCAGGAAGTTGATGAAGGCGTGCGCGTTCTCCGGATGCGGCGCGCCGACCGGAATGCACAAGCAGTCCTGCCAGAAGTAGCCGCCCTCTTTGGGGATGACATAATCCACATCGGGGTCTTCGTTGATGAGTTGGGCAATGTCGCCGTTCCACTCAATCACCAAATCGCATTCGCCGGAAGCCAGCAAGTCCTGCCCGTTGTCCTCAAACACGCCCTTCACATTCTTTTTGTATTTAATCAGTTGGTCGGCGGCTTCTTTAATTTCGGTCGGGTCTTTCGAGTTGAACGAGTAGCCGAGGTAGCGCATCACCATGCCGAGCATCGAACTCGACTCGCTAATCCAGCCGATTTTGCCGGCGTATTGGTTGGATTGCTCACCCCACACCGCCGACCACGAATCGGGGCGCGCGACTTTGGATTTGCGATAACCGATGCCCATCGTTCCCCACATATAGGGCATGGAATACTTGCGCCCTGGGTCAAAGTCGGAATCCTGAAAGAGCGCGCTGACGTTGTTGCGAAAGTTCGGAATCGCGCCGTGGTCAAGCGGCTGCAACAACTTCGCCCGCCACATACGCTCGACAAAATCATTGGTCGGCACGATAACATCATAACCGGGATTGCCCTCGCGTATTTTGGCAAACAACTCGGCGTTGTCGCCAAACAAATCCATCTTGACCTCAATGCCGGAAGCGGACTGAAAGTCATCCAGCGTGGTTTCCCCGATATAGGTGTCCCAGTTATAGAAATTAAGTTTCTTCTCCTCGCCAAACAACGGCAAATGAACCCCCGCCGCAACCGCCCCGGAGGCGGCCAAAAAAGCACGGCGCGAAAATTTAGGTTGTTTCATGGTGGTTGTCTCCTGAACAAAGGTGTCAAAAAATAGTGCCAGCATTCACCGGGGGTGTCAATCACCTACGCGTCCGTCATTCCCAACCACCCGTCATTCTCGAGCGTTAGTGTCCGTTGCCGCCGCGCCTTTTCTTTTAGCGGCGGCTTACGGACACTTACGACCTCGGGAATCTCCCTCAGGTTGGCAAGGGCTTTGTTGAAATTCACGGTAGCCTTAGGGAGATTCCCGAATCGAAGAAAATATGGTTGCCTATCGGCTCCCTATTTTCTACCGTTCGAGAATGACGGGTGGTTGGGGATTTTTCTCAAGCCGACAAAAAACCACTTGCCCGCCACGCCCCAAGGTGCGATTATCGGCGGAGGTTCCTGTACCGGTGATGTTATGAAACCTAATCTCAATCAAGCGATTGACCGCGATAGTTTGGTGGCTGCTTTGCAGGTTGTTGAGGGGGGGATTGAGGCGGCCGGGGGGTTGCCTAATGGGGTTTATGTTGATGCGGGGTTTCATTCGTTTGAGCGTGACCATTTGTTTGCGGCGACTTGGACGGCGTTGGCTTTTTGTGAAGACCATCGTGATGCGGGGGTGGTGACGCCGGTGGATTTTATGGGGCTGCCGTTGATGATTGTGTCCGATGCGGACGGCGCGCCGGCGGTTTTTCATAATGTTTGCAGCCACCGCGGGACGCAACTGGTGACCGAGGCGAAGCGGACGAATGGGTTGTTGGTTTGTCCGTATCACGCTTGGGCTTACGCCCTCGACGGCAGCCTCAAGGCGACGCCCCATATTGGCGGCGTTGGGAAGCACGAGGCGGAAGGGTTTGCGCGCGAAAAGCACGGGCTCAAGGCGGTGCGCTCGCATTGTTGGATGGGGATTTTGTTCATCAACTTGAGCGCCGATGCGCCGGCGTTTGGCGACTACGCGGCGGCGCTGAGCGCGCGCTATCAGCCTTATATCGGGGCGGCGGGGGCGGACTCGCTTCGCGGCTCAGCGTCGGATGCGGGGCTTTCTTTGGAAGCCAACTGCAATTGGAAACTGGCGGTGGAGAACTACTGCGAGGCTTATCACTTGCCCTGGGTTCATCCGTCGTTGAACGCTTACTCGCCCCTCGACCGGCACTACGGGATGATTATCTCCGATGATTTTGCGGGGCAAGGCACCAACACTTTCACTCCCGCCCTCGACGGCGGCGCCGAGTTGCCGAGTTTTCCCGACTGGCCCGAAGACAAGCGCGAGATTGCCGAATACCCGACCTTCTACCCGAACCTGTTGCTGGGGTTTCAGGTCAATCATTTTTTCGCGCTGATTATTCACCCGCTCGCCATCGACCGGGTTCGCGAAGAATTGCGGCTGTTCTATGTCGGCGACGGCGCCGACTCCGAGCGCCATCTGCGCGGGCGGCAGTCTAATCTGGAAGCGTGGCGGAAGGTGTTCGGCGAAGACATCGGCGCGATTGAGGGGATGCAACGCGGGCGGCATTCGCCCGGTTTTTGCGGCGGCGTTTTCTCGCCGGCGCTGGATGCGCCGACGCATCATTTCCACCGTTGGGTGGCGCGGAAGTATTGTGGGGCGTTGGGGGAGGGTTAATCCTCGTCATTCTCGAACGATAGAAAAATAGGGAGCCCCCAACCCCGTCATTCTCGAACGATAGAAAAATAAGGAGCGCCAGCGACTATATTTTTCATCGCCTTCGGGAATCTCCCTAAGGCTACCGTGAATTTCAACAAAGCCCGTGCCAGTCTTAGAGAGATTCCCGAGGTCGTAAGTGTCCGTAAGCCGCCGCTTAAAAGAAGAAGCGCGGCGGCAAACGGACACTAACGCTCGAGAATGACGAAGTTATATACCCGTCATTCTCGAACGATAGAAAAATAGGGAGCCGTTAGGCGACCATATTTTTCATCGCCTTCGGGAATCTCCCTAAGGTTAGCGTGGACTTTGGCGAAGCCTGTGCCAGTCTTAGGGAGATTCCCGAGGTCGTAAGTGTCCGTAAGCCGCCGCTTAAAAGAAGAAGCGCGGCGGCAACGGACACTAACGCTCGAGAATGACGAAGTTGTTGTTGTTGTGAATGACGAAGTGGGGGAATGACGGCGTTGTCTTGAGCGCGACGTTGTCTTACGCACCGACAAATCAAGCCGGCGCGTTTTCCGGTTTCAGGATTTTTTGTAGTTCGCCGCTTTCGTATAACTGCGTCATGATGTCGCAGCCGCCGATGAATTCTCCGCGTACGTATAACTGCGGGACGGTGGGCCAGTTGGAGTATTGTTTGATTCCCTGGCGCACCGAATCGTCAGCCAATACGTCGACCGAGGCGAACGGGGCGTCGCAGGCTTTTAGGATTTGTGAGGTGCGCCCGGAGAAGCCGCACTGGGGGAATTCGGGGGTGCCTTTCATGAACAGCACGACCGGATTGTTGTCGATGACTTCTTTCAAATGCTCCTGGACGGACATGGGATTGCCTCGTGTGGTTGGTGAAAATATGCCTACAACGCCCGGTGCTCTTCGGGGGTCAGCGTCTTCATTGAAAGCGCGTGTATCTCCGCCTTCATCTTGTCGCCGAGCGCGCCGTAGACCATCTGGTGGCGTTCGATGAGCGACTTGCCGGCGAAACCGGCGGTGACGATGACGGCATCAAAGTGATGCCCGTCTCCGTCCACGCTGACCTCGGCGTCCGGCAAGCCGGCTTGAATCCAGCCTTGTATGTCTTCGGGGGTTGTCATGTGTGCGTTGATTAAGTGCGGGGATTATGCGGCAAGCGGCGCGCACATTCAAGGGGCGTCAAACAATGCGCCCGCTCGCGCACATCGCCTACTCGCTCAACAAATCTTCCAAGCCGGTTATTTTCGCCATCTCGCGCGCCTGCGCCGGGGCGCCGGTGAAGGTCAGTTTGCCGGACGCCGCGCGCGCGAGGTGCGACCAGTGCAGCAGCAACGCGAGCCCGCTGCTGTCCACCTCCCGCACCGCGTGGATGTCGACCGTGATTTCTTCGCCGGAAAACGCCGGCGTCTGAGCGAACAACGCGCGCGCGGTTTTGCTCGTCAGGTCGCCCGACAATGCAAGGCGGTGACCGTCGTGGTCGCCGTCGGGGTCGCGGATAAGGTCAGCCGGCATCAGAAGTTTTTGGCGTTGGCTTGCTTGATTGAATCCAGCATCCCGTCGATGCCGAGTTTGCCGATGGCGGAGCCGTAGATTTCGCGGTAGTTTTTGACCATGTTCAAGCCGCTAATCGTCAGGTTGTAGATTTTCCAGCGCTCGCCCTCGCCGAGGATGAGCGAGTAATCGACCGGAATCGGCGGACCGCCGCTGAGCGTGACTTCGGAGGACACGCGCGCGAAATGCCGCCCTCTGTTTTCGCGTATTTCCGAGCCGGTGAAGACCATGGTCTCGTCGCCAGTGTATTTGAACAGCGCCGTGGCGTAGGTGCCGATGAGCAACTTCTTGAACTCGTCGCTGAACGCGCTGCGCTGCGCCGCGCTGGCGCGTTTCCAGTGTTTCGCCAGCACCAGTTTGGCGATGCGCTCGAAGTCGAACAGCGGCGTCGCCACGCGGTCAACCAGCGCAAACAACGCGCGCTGGTCGGCTTCATACGCCGCCCGCCGCTCGGTGAATTGGTCGAGTAGCGATTGCACCGTTTCCTCGATTTCCTGCTGCGGTTTGTCGAGCGCTACCGCCGGCATCGGCATCGCCAGCGTCAACAATACAGCCCAAGCCGCCAAACCGCCGGCGGGATGTTTGCGCGGCAATCTCATCGTCATCGTCATCGCCCTCGTCACTGCGCGTCCCCGCCGTCGCCCTGACCGAGGCTGCTCATGAACTGACCGATGAGCGTTTCCAGTTGAATCGCCGACTGGGTGAGTCCGGGCTCCAAGTGGTCGCCGTCGCCCAGGAAGATGTCCTCGGCGCCGGGTTGAAGCCCGACGAACTGCGCGCCGAGCAGGCCGGCGGTCAGGATGGCCGCGCCGGTGTCGATGGGCAGGTTGTCGTAGCGCGTGTCGATGTCCATCGCCACCACCGCGCCGTAGTTTTCCTTGTCGATGGTGATGCCGCCGACCCGCCCGACGCGAACCCCGCCGATCATCACCGGCGCCTTTTCGTTCAAGCCGCCGACGTTGTCGAAGTTGGCGTGCACGCGGAAGGTGTCGCCGCTGCCGCCGCCGGCGTTGCTGACTTGCACCGCCAGCAGGGTCAGCGCCGCCAGCCCGAGGATGATGAAAATCCCGACCCAGATTTCAATGCTCTTTGTACGCACTTATAAACCCCCAAACATTAATGCCGTCAAAATATAGTCGCCGCCCAGCACCGCCAGCGACGACGTGACCACGGTGCGCGTGGTCGCCCGGCTGACGCCCTCGGCGGTCGGCGGCGCGTCATAGCCTTCAAACAACGCCACCCAGGTAATCACGAACCCGAACACCACGCTCTTGATGACGCCGTTCAACACATCGTCCACCCAATCGACGCCGTTTTGCATGGACGACCAGTATACCCCGGCATCGACGCCAAACTGCCCGTGGCCGATTAAATATCCGCCGAGCACGCCGACCGCGCTGAGCATCGCCGCCAGCAGCGGCAGCGCAATCAAGCCGGCGATGAAGCGCGGTCCGATGACGCGCGCCATCGGGTCGACCGCCATCATTTCCATCGCCGCCAGTTGCTCGGTGGCTTTCATTAAGCCGATTTCGGCGGTCAGGGCGGAGCCGGCGCGCCCCGCGAACAGCAGCGCGCCCAGCACGGGCCCGAGTTCGCGCACCAGAAACAGCGCCACCATCAGGCCGAGGCTGGATTCGGCGCTGAAGTTGACCAGTTGGTAGTAGCCCTGCAAGCCGAGCACCATGCCGACGAACAGCCCCGACACGATGATGATGAGCATGGTCAAAACGCCGATGGCGTAGAGTTGCTCGATGACCAGCGAGAAGCGCGGCAAAGCGCGCGCCGCGCCCGATAACGCGCGCAACAAAAACAGGAACGACGCCCCCAGCCGGGCGACGAATGCGATTGCCCAGGCGCCCAAGCCCGCGAGCAGTTTCACGGCGACGGTCCGGCGAGGTCGGCGCGATACCCGGCGGCGGGATAGTGATAGCCGACCGGACCGTCGGGCAAGCCGTCCATAAACTGCGCGACCTCCGGCAAACCGCTGCGCGCCATTTCATCCGGCGTGCCGCGCCCGATGGCTTTGCCGCCGCCGAGCAGGTACATGTAGTCGGCGATGCTGCGCCCCTCGATGACGTCGTGGGTGACGATGATGGAGGTCAGCCCGAGCGCGTCGTTCAACTCGCGAATCAGTTTGACGATGACGCCCATGGAAATCGGGTCGAGGCCGACGAACGGCTCGTCATACATCACCATGCCGGGGTCGAGCGCAATCGCCCGCGCCAGCGCCACGCGCCGCTGCATGCCGCCGGACAACTCCGCCGGCATCAACCCGCGCGCCCCGCGCAACCCGACCATCTCAAGTTTCAACAACACCACGATGCGAATCAACGCTTCCGGCAAGTCGGTCTGCTCGCGCAACGGGAAGGCGACGTTGTCGAACACCGTGAGGTCGGTCAGCAGCGCGCTACTCTGAAACAACATCCCCATCTTGCGCCGCATCTCAAACAGCCGGTTGCTACCCTGCGGCGGAACCCCCTCCCCATCCACCAACAACCGCCCCCCCCGAGGCCGCAACCGCCCGCCAACCAAACTCAAAAAAGTTGATTTGCCACAGCCGCTGGGTCCCAGGATAACGGTGACCTTGCCGCGCGGGATGAGCAAATCAAGCCCTTCGTAGATGCGGCGCTGTCCGAAGGAAAAATGAATGTCCTCGGCTTCAACCATGGGGTTGTCGAAGAAGTTGGGGGGCGTTGTCATTGAGGTGGTGGGGTGGGGGACGGGGGTATTTTAACAAAAATGGCGGGGTGGTGGGGTGGGTGCTTGATGTGTGGTTGTCATTCTCGAACGGTAGAAAATACCCCCCACGTCGTCATTCGAGCGTTAGCGCCCGTTGCCGCGTAGCGGCTTACGGGCGCTTACGACCTCGGGAATCTCCCTAAGGCTACCGTGAATTCCAACAAAAACCCGTGCCAGTCTTAGGGAGATTGCGCGTATCATCCCTGATACGCGCCCTTCGGGCTACGCGAAAATCCGCTCCCGGCGGATTTTTCCCGAGGACGCAAGCCTGCCCCCGCAGTGTGTTAGCGGGGGTGTCCGTAAGCCGCCGCTTAAAAGAAGAAGCGCGGCGGCAACGGACACTAACGCTCGAGAATGACGAGTAATAGCCGCCATTCCGGAATGGGGCGAATTCATGCCCCGTAAAGTCTGGCCGGTTTGCTCCGCCGTGTGTGCGTGTTGCGTATAATATGCCCGCTTTGCGGTTGCTTGTGCGCCGCCAACTTTACAATCCATTGACTCGATGCCGGTGAACCCTCCCGACCGTGTTGTTTCTTCCTCGCGTGCGCTGGCCGCTTTTGCGGTGGGGGCGTTGTTTTTTGCTTTGGCTTTTGTGCATCGGGTTGCGCCGAGTGTGATGACCGCCGAATGGATGCGCGATTTTTCGGTTGGTGCGGCGGCGTTGGGCACGTTGTCGGGTTGGTATTTTTACGCCTATGCCAGCATCCAAATCCCGGTTGGGATGTTGAACGACCGCTTCGGTCCGCGCAAACTGATGAGCGTTGCGGTGGCGGTGTGCGCGCTGAGTTCGTTTGGCTTTGCGCTCAGCGAATCGCTCTGGGCGGCGTCGTTTTTTCGCGCGTTGATCGGCGGCTCGGTGGCGTTCGCATTTGTCGGCACGCTGACCATCGCCGGCTACTGGTTTGCGCCGGCGCGTTTTGCGATGCTCGCCGGATTGGTGCAGAGCATCGGCATGCTCGGCGCGGTGCTCAGTCAAGCGCCGCTGCGGTATGTGGTGGAGCAATTCGGCTGGCGCATGGTCATCGGCTCGCTGGGCGTGGTGTCGGTGGCGTTGGCGGTGTCGTTGTTCTATATCGTGCCGCGCCGCCCGCAGTCCGCGCAACATCCGCCGCAACATCAGCCGCAGCATGAAGCGCCGAGCACCGCCAAAGGCGTGTTCGCGGTGATTGCCAATCCGCAGAGTTGGGCGTGCGCCGGCATCGGTTTCGGCATGACCGGCATCATGCTGGCGTTCGCCGGGCTATGGGCGGTGCCGTGGCTCAACAGCGTTTTTGGTTATCCGATGGCGACCGCCGCCGGGGTGTCGTCGATGCTGTTCTTCGGCTGGGCAATCGGCGCGCCCGCCATGGGCTGGTTGTCGGATTTCCAGGGCAGGCGCAAGCCGGTTCTGCTCGGCGGCATCCTCTGCAACACGCTGCTTTTTTCGGTCATCCTGTTCGCCGGCTTCAGCGCGCCGGCGGTGATGTCGGTGTTGTTTTTTGTGCTGGGGCTCAGCGGCTCGATGATGACCGTGGTGTTCGGCTCGATGCGCGAAGTCAACTCACCCCGCCACAGCGCGACCGCCATGGGCTTGGTCAATATGTGCGTGGTCGGGTCGGGGGCGGTGATGCAGCCGGTCATCGGCTGGCTGCTGGACCTCAACTGGGACGGGCGCATCGTGGACGGCGTGCGCATCTACGCCGCCGACGCCTATACCACCGCCTTCACCGTGCTCATCGGCTCCAATCTCCTGGCGCTGGTGTGCATCCTGCTGCTGCGCGAAACTTACTGCCGCCCATGGGTCGGTACCGATGCGGACGCCGACACGACGACGACGGAGCGCGCTCGCTAACGCACCGTCAACACGCGAATCACGTTGGTGCTGCCGGCTTGATGCGAACTGCCCGCGGTTAGAATCACCAAATCGCCGCGGCGCACATATCCCAACTCCGTGGCGCGCGACATCGCGAACTGGATTTTGTCGTGGTCGGAGCCGCCCCGGTCGCCGCCACCGCCGCCGTCGCCATCGTTATGATGGTAGTGGATGGCGAGTATGCCCCAGTTCATCGCCAGCCGGCGCATCACGCGTTGCGACGAGGTGATTGCCAGAATCGGGCTTTCCGGGCGGTATTTGGAAATCAACCGCGAGGTCAGCCCGGTCTCGGTCAGCGCCAGAATCGCCGCGGCGTTGAGGTGATTGGCGACGGTAATCGCGGCTTGCGCGACCGCCTCGGTCACCTCGTCCGAAGGGCTCGGGTTGATTTGCTGCAGATAGCCGTATTGCTTCAAGCCGGCTTCCGCCTCGAGCGCCAGCATGACCATGGTGCGCACCGCTTCGACCGGCCGCCTGCCGACCGCGGTCTCGCCCGAGAGCATGACCGCCGACGTGCCGTCAAAAATGGCGTTGGCGACGTCCGAGACCTCGGCGCGCGTCGGGCGCGGGTTGCGCTCCATCGAATCCAGCATCTGCGTTGCGGTAATCACCGGTTTGCCGCCGGAGACGGTCGCCCGGATGATTCGCTTCTGTATGGTCGGTCCCTCGCCCATCTCCAGTTCAATGCCGAGGTCGCCGCGCGCCACCATGATGCCGTTGGCGGCGGACAGAATGTCGTCGAGGTTGTCCACGCCGTCGCGGTTTTCGATTTTGGCGATGATGGGGATGTCGGCGCCGAGGTCTTTCAGTTGCCGGTGCATCGTTCGGATGTCGCCGGCGTTGCGGATGAACGAGGCGGCGATATATTCGGCTTGATGCTCGACCGCGAACTCAATCTCGCGCGAATCGTCGGGCGCGAGGCGCTCGTAAATGTTGCGGTTGTCGGGCAGGTTGACGCCCTTGCTGTTGTGCAAGATGCCACCGCATTCAACCCGGCACACGATTTCATGCGCGCCCGTGCCGGTGACGATGAGTTCGATTTGCCCGTCGTCAATCAACACCCGGTCGCCGGGCGACACGTGCGCGGCGAGGTTGGGATGCGTGACGGACACTCCGCGCTCGTCGCCGCCGCGCCCGTCGTCGTCAAACAGCGAATAGGGTTGATTGCGCTCCAGCAAGACCTTGCCGTCGGCGAGTTGCCCGGTGCGGATTTCGCGCCCGCGCGTGTCCACCATGATGGCGACCGTGGCGTCCAGCGACTGCGCCGCTTCGCGGATGCGCCGCAATGTGCCGGCGTGCGACTCGGCGCTGCCGTGCGACATGTTCAAGCGGGCGACGTTCATGCCGGCGTGAATCATCTCGCGCAACGTCCGGTCGTTGTCGCAGGCGGGACCGATGGTGGCGATGACCTTGGTTTTCCTGAAGGGTTGTTTTGTTTTCAGCGCGCGAATCCGGTCGAGGTGGATGAGTGGCGATTATAGTATGATGCGCGCGCTAAGTTCACTTGAATTGAGCGGGCTTCGCATCCCAAGCATCCATTAACGGCGCGCAAAATGACCACAACAAGGCGTTGGTTCTATCTCCTGTTTCCGCTGGTGTCGTTCTTGGTGTTCGCCTATCCGGTCAACCGGCTGGCCGCGTGGTATGGCGCTGAGACCGCGCTCGGCGCGGGACCCACCGTGCTGATTTGGCTGCTCGCCACCGCCGCGCTGTGGTATTCATTCAGCGGCGCGAAAATGCGCGTGCGCTATGTCACGGTTCACTGGATGGGCGTCAGTTTCATCCTGCTGTGCCTGACGCTGCCGTATGAAGTGATTCGCCTGCTGGCGCCGGTGTCGGACGCGGCGGCGGTCGGTTGGATTCTCGGCATCGCCGCGGCGCTGGTCGTGCTGGCGGTGCTGGCGTCGCATTATCTCAAGGTCAAACACCTGGAGTTCGCCTCCGCCAAGGTCACCAAGCCGCACCGCATCGTGCAGATTAGCGATGTCCACATTGGCTCGCGCCGCGGCGGCTATCTCGGAAGAATCGTCAACCGAATCAACCGGCTGGAACCGGATGTCGTGGTCATCACCGGCGACCTCATCGACTCCTCGGCGGTCGGCCACGACGACCTCAAATTCCTGCGCCAACTGCGCGCCCGGACGCTGTTCACCATCGGCAACCACGAGCGCTACGCCGACCTCGACAAGGCGCTCGGCATGCTGGCGCATTTGGGCGTTGAATCGCTGCGCCAGCAACAGGTCATCGCCGGCGAAATTCAGGTCATCGGCATCGATGACGCCGACGAACACCATCAAGTGGCGGACAACCTGCCGGGCATCGAATGCCACAGCGACCGCTACACCGTGCTGCTCTATCACCGCCCAATGGGCTGGGAAACCGCGCTCGAACACGGCGTAGATTTGATGCTCTGCGGACACACCCACAACGGCCAAATCTTCCCGTTCAACCTGCTGGTAAAAAGCCAATACCAACGCATCCGAGGCCTATACAGCAAAGACAACGCCCACCTCTACGTCTCCCCCGGCACCGGCACCTGGGGACCTCTCATGCGCCTTGGCTCGCTTAATGAAATTACTTGTATAGACCTCAAACCGGCCTCGCGTCGCTAGTCGGCGGGATGTCTTTTTGCCGGGCGGGGATGTGGTATAGTGCGGGTGTCATCTCACCAATCACTAAGGGGGTAAAACCATGTCCACGTGGATTAACTGTGAAGTCATGCGCGGCATGTTTCCGTCCGAATATTCTGTCTTGGTGAAAGACGCGGACGGCAACGAATTCGGACATTTATTCGCTGACCGCACGCTGGTCAAGGTGGATAAGCCCGTACAAGGCAAGGATTCCGTCCCCGGACAACTGCGCGTTCACGCCTTCATGCAGAAGGGCGACACGGTGTGTGTCATGTTGCCGGAATCCACCTGGCTACGCGGGAGGTATATGCGAATTCCGATAAGCCAACTGCGCTATTAATCGTCCGTGGCGACTATCAGCAATGCGGCGGTTATTGACCACCCATGATTGAAAAACAATTATTTTCCGCCCCGGAGAGTTGGAAGAATACCATCAAATGGGTTTTTCAAACGTGGACCCGTGGCCTTGCATCTTTAACAGTTGCTGTATACGTACTGGGTTTTGTTGTTGTGCATAGCCATCTGAGTCAATACGGCGTATATGATTTCGAATTTGGAAACATTCGCTATCTTTATGGAGGGGGGATTTTTATTTTTTACCTGACGATTGGTTATTTAACAGCCGGTCGCGCGTGTATAGCCATGATAAAATATTACGATTCTGGTACAAATTCGTATATTAAATACAGGGGAATTAATCTAGGCTTGATTGTGTTCGCTTTGATGCGTATGGTTAATGCCAGTGTTGGTGTTGCTTTTAACCTTTGTTTGGCGTCAGTAATTTTTTACAGTTTTTTTCTACCTTCCCAGATTAACTTCATATATTATGCATGTGTGACGGGAGCGTTTATCATAGATTATTTTGTTATATTAAGGGTCGAACACCGATGGCAAAAAATTTGCGAGGCGATAAGTATAGTAGTCAAATTTCCGGCGGTGTTCATTTTCTTTTACACCATGAGTGATTGGAATCTAGGTTTCGTTTTCTTCTTCTATGCCGCAGTTGTATTTTACTTGAGTCTTGTTTCCGAAACTATCGAGAAAAACAAAAAAGAGGGAACAAACGTTGCTTACACAGGCATCTTTACAATTTTAATGGTATTAGTTCTGGCTACTTCCTTCGGCAGGATACTTTACGGGGAAATACCACGCAGCTTTGGTGGCGGGCAACCACTGCATGCGGATATTCAAATTAGAGAGGAATATAGTTCAATGTTTCCAAGCAGAAAAAATTCCACATCTATAGACAGAGTCAAGATAATCCACATAACCGATAAATACATTTATATTGAAGAAAATGGTGAAATTGTTCGTGTTCCAGATTATTCGATAATTGGAATGAAACATAAACAAACAGATTTATCGTTAGAAGAAATATTTCAAGATAGAAATAGCATCATAGATTAAGATAATTAAATGGGGCAGGAAAAAATTATTCGCCCCAAACAGTAGCGATTCTGGTTTTTATTTTCTCTCAAAAGAGAGAATGAGAGTCTTATTGGCTTCAATTAGTTTTTCATCTTCCTTTATTTCGGCGACAATTTTCTGTTGGATTTCCATCGGAGGAAGAGGAATTTTTAGACTCTTAATTTTTGATAGCCGCAGAGATGGGTAACTTTGTTGGGCGGTAAGTTTTTTGGCATCCACTTTACAAAGAAGATAAAACAAGAAATTTTTGCTAATCTTTTCCTTATCTGCATATATTGTTGCCAAGTGACTCGATACATAACTATCCAGAGCAAGCATTACCCTGTGATTTAGAAAAGTTGACGCGCCACTTTTCGGGAGCAGAATTGTTCCCTTTTTGAAGAGTCTAAGCCCTGCTATGCCTTTTTCATTCAAATGGTCTGATATCTCTGTAAAATTTGGGGAAATGTGAACTTTGCCAACATCAGCCGTGCGACAAAACGGGTAGGCGCCTCCCACAAAAAGAGTTTTATCTTGCGGTGCTGAATTCCCAGAACTTATTGTTGCTACTTCCCCCAACTCGACCCTAGGCCAATCGAACTGCTTAACAACTGTATCTTCTTTATATTTATCACCGCTTAAATCCCAATCCGCACTGCCATTAATTTTTTCTTTCCGCGCTAACCACGTGTTGGGGAAAACCTCCATATTCCGAACACTACTGTTTTCTAAATCATGAAAATATGCCTTAATTTGCCGCGCTGATTCCAGCAAATCATTCTTCTCTATGGGGCGGCGCTGAGCGCCGAGATCATATCCATCGCTTTCAACTTTGACGAATAAGATATCTGTTGCCTTTTTCGCAAGAGATTTATCCATAAATAGGATGGATGTTTTAACGCCGGAATAAGGATTGAATACACCGCCGGGCAGGGAAACAACGGCGACTAGGTGGTTTTCTATCAGCATTTTTCGCAGTTGTTTATATGCCTTCCCTGATTGGAAAATAATACCTTCCGGCACAATCACCGCCGCTCGCCCATTAGGAGAAAGGTGTTCGGCGATGTAGTCCACAAACAGCACTTCGCTACGTTTCGCCTGAACGGAAAACCGATTATGTGGACGGATGCCACCTTTGGGAGTCATGAAAGGTGGGTTGGCAAGAATCACGTCGGCATTTTCTCCCCAGCGCTCTTCGGATGTGAGGGTGTCGTATTCGTAGATATGCGGACCGGTAAAACCGTGCAGATACATATTTACCAGCGACAAGCGCACCATGTCGGGGGAAATGTCGTAGCCGAAAATATTGTGCGCTAATTTTTTCCGCTCATCGGGCGTAAGCGCGGCACCGGAGATTCCGTTTTTGGCATTGGCTTTCTGAATATGCTTCCATGCGGATATCAGAAAGCCGGCGGTTCCGCAGGCCGGATCAAGAATCATCTCGCCTTTTTGTGGATCGACAATGTCCACCATAAAATCAATAATGTGACGGGGAGTGCGAAACTGCCCGGCGTCTCCCTGGCTACCGAGTACCGACAACAAGTATTCAAACGCATCGCCCAGGCGTTCTGAGTGGTCATATTGGAAATCGTTGATGATTTTTAGAAACCCGCGAAGTGTTTCGGGGTCACGGTAGGGCAGATAGGCGTTCTTAAAAATGTCCCTGAATAACTGCGGAATGCCTGGGTTTTCGTTCATCCTCGTTATGGCGTCGGCGTAAACGTTCAGGACATCATAGCCACCCATGCCGGTGGACATGAGGTTCTCCCAGCGGTATTTTTCAAAATCGCCAGCGAAAAATGACCGTTTGCCACCAAGACTCTCGGCCTCGTTGTCCATATCGGCCATAAATTTGTAAATCAACGCGATGGTGATTTGCTCTACCTGGGATTTGGGGTCAGGTAACTTCCCGACCAGAGTATCCCGGGCCGCGTCGATGCGTCGCTTTGTCGCGCTGTCTAGCATGACCGTACCTTACCCGATGAACGGGTTGAGTTGGACATAATCCTTGATGTATTCAGGAATGGTTTCGCGCCATTTTTCGGGCACGTTTTTGTAGTCCTCAAAGGGCAAAACCGAGTTTGCATAGAGTTTGGAGAAATCCTTATTCCCCACAATTTCCCGTACTTGGCTGTCCGTAACATAGGCCTTGAAGTAGTACTTCATAGGTACAATGCTTTCTGGATTATCAGGCTTGCAGTCGGCAATGAATTTATTAAATTCCTCTTCCAGCAACTCGTCTTTCGATTTGAAACGCGGAATTAATCCAAATGCTTTTTCCAACAATTCCCGGTGGCTTAGGCGGCGGTCGGCACCCACCGCCCAGCGTAATTTTTTCAGATTGAAGTAATCTTCCGGCCGGTCAAACACATTTTCTTTCAAATGGTTGATGACAATCCCCCACTGTCCGGTCTCAACACCACGGCGGATAAACTCGTCAGCTTTGACCGTTTCCTCAAAACGATCAAACATTTTTCGATCTACTTTCATTCCTTCCTTGCCGATGAGCGTTTCATCCCAACTTTTAAGTTGATCGGGTTCTTGGCTTTCATATTTCGCCTGATTTTGCTCGGTGCCAACGCTACCAGCACCCTCACCGAGGTGTGGTAACTCGATCACTTGATCATAATCATACTTTTCCTCAAAGTATTCGTAATTGGCAAAAAAATCGAACAGTTTGAAATGATCTTTTCGCGCGACTCCAATTTCTTCTTTGAGGTCATTGCTGGTCAACTGCTCCAGAAAATCATGGCGCCGGGTACCGCGGCCCTTCATCTGCACAAAATCCGTAGGCGAAAAAATTGGGCGCATCAAGCAAAGATTAAGAATATCTGTGCAGTCATAACCGGTGGTCATCATGCCCACGGTAACGCACACGCGGGTTTTGCAAGTCTTGTAGGAATCCGAAAAATGGCCCGACCCATTCAGGTTGTTGTTGGAAAAATTGCGGCTGAATTGCTGGGCGCCTTGAACAAGAGATGTCACCTGGACGGCAAAGTCCGAGTTGTACTTGCCGGGGAACATTTCATCCACCATCTGGTTCAGTAGCTGGGTAATTTTAGCGGCGTGATTTTGACTGACAGTGAAAACGATGGTTTTGCCAATCTCGCCACTCACTGGGTCGCGCTCAGCGTACTTAAGAAAGGTATCGCAAAAAACCCGATTGGTCGGATCGGACAAGAACTTCCGCTCAAAATCTTTGCTGATATAAGAATGCTCTTCCAGATCGCCATCCTCGCCGAGGATACTGACAGTGTGACCTCCATCCGACAGCAACTCTTGGCTGATTTCGCTACGAGCATCCACCACATAGGTTTTCACCAAGTAACCGTCCCGTACTCCGTCCACTAATGAATAACGAAAAGTCGGCTCTCCACTTTCGCAGCCAAAAGTGCGGTAGGTATCCAGTAGCAAACGCCGTTCCATTTCGCGGGCATCCGTGGGCTTATTCTCCAGGTTTTTTAGATAATCCTTCGGCGTGGCCGTGAGTCCCAGTTTATAGCCGAGAAAATACTCAAACAGTGCGCGCGCATTACCGCTAATGGAACGGTGTGCCTCATCAGAAATGATGAAGTCAAAGTCGGAGGGAGAGAACACCCTTTGATACTTGTTATCGAACAGTACAGCCCGTGTAAAAACTCGTCCCATTCGGGTAAAATTCTTTGACTTTGATTTTCATATGGGGGGATTCGGGGATGGGTCATGTTGAAGGGGTATCGCGTCATCAGTCGGCGTTGTTTGCGGTGACGCTGGATGAGCGTGTGGCGGCGGATAATGCGGTGCGAGTGATTGACCGGTTTGTGGATAAGTTGGATTTGTTAGAGTTGGGTTTTGGCAAGGTGGTGGCGGCGGCGACCGGTCGTCCGCCGTATCATCCGGGGATGATGTTGAAGTTGTTTGTGTATGGTTATTTGAATCAGATTCGGTCGAGTCGGCGTTTGGAGAGGGAGTGTGGTCGCAATCAGGAGTTGCAGTGGTTGTTGCGAGATTTGCGTCCGGACTTCAAGACGATTGCGAACTTTCGTCGGGACAATGCGGCGGCGTGGTCGGGGGTGTGCGCGCGGTTTGTGGATTTTTGTCGTCGGGCGGGGTTGTATGGCGGCGAGTTGGTGGCGGTGGATGGTTCCAAGTTTGGCGCGGTGTCGGGCAAGAAGTCGGTTTATACGGCGGCGCGGATACGGCGAGAGATGGCGCAAGTGGAGCGCGAAGTGGCGGCGTATAGAGAGTTGCTGGAAGCGTCGGATGCGTCGGATGCGCCGGTGGATGAAGTGGCGGAAGTGTCGGCGGTGCGCGCGGCGTTGGCGGCGTTGGATGCGCATAAGGGCAAGTTGGATGGGTTGTCGGCGGAGTTGCGCGGTCGCGGTGGTGCTCAGGTGGTGAAGGGCGAGGGAGATGCGCGGCTGATGCGTCAAGCGGGCGGCGGTCGAGCGGTGAGTTACAATGTGCAGACGGCGGTGGATGGCAAGCACAAGTTGATTGCGGCGCATGAAGTGACCACTGAGAGCAACGACCGTCGGCAGTTGTATGGCATGGCGAAGCGAGCGAAGGCGGCTTTGGGGGTGAAGGGATTGACGGTGTTGGCGGATGCGGGATATCAGAATGGCGCGCAGGGTGCGGCGTGTGAGGCGGCGGGTATAACGGCGGTGGTGCCGCGCGCGAAGTTGTCGCATCCGCGCGGTGATTATTTCAGCCGCGCGCGGTTTAGATATGATGGTCGGCGCGATGTTTATACTTGTCCGGCTGGCGAGGTGTTGCGGCGTTATCGCAACGAGGCGAAGAAGCAGACGCGGCATTACACGACTGATGCTTGCGGTGGTTGCGGTATGCGAAGTCAGTGCACTGGCAGTCGGCGGCGCAGCATCAGTCGTCCTTATCATGAGTCGGTGGTGGAGCGCATGCACCGGCGGTCGGTGGCGCATCCGGAGTTGATGCGTTTGCGGGCGAGTTTGAGCGAGCATCCGTTCGGCAACATCAAACAGATGATGGGTGGCGGTCGGTTTCTGCTGCGTGGTTTGGATAAAGTCAAGGCGGAAGCGGGTATGTGTATGCTGGCGTATAACCTGAAACGGGTCATCAACCTCATGGGCGTTGAGACGCTGTGCGCGAGATTGGCGGAGCCCTCCCCGGCGCCGGCTTGAGCGGCGTTTTTTAAGCAAGAACATCCCCGCCCGGCGCGAGCATCGCTAAAACAACAAACCGCGCCGGACGATTGGCTTGCGGCGGCTTGAGTTTTTGCACGGGCTGAGTAGCGACTGCACTGTGCTGACCACAATTTCAGCCTTCCGCCAATCGTCGCGTTTTTCTTTGTAGATGATACACTGGTAGTCTTTCTGTAATAGTTGCTTAAATTCCTTATGCGCTTGCTCTTCCAGCTCCAGCCGGTCCACAAGAAACAGCACACGCCGCGCGTTCCCGGTTCTCAGAAACAGTTTGATTAGCGCCGCCGCGGTCAAGGTTTTACCGGTGCCCGTGGCCATTTCAAACAGAAAGCGATTATTCTCTTTTCCGGCGAATTGTTGCAATGCGTGCACCGCCCGCAACTGGTAATCGCGCAAGAACCTCAGCCCTTCTTTCCTTTCAAAATCTGAACGTTGCCGCTCATTCATCCACCCTGGGTTGCAGGCATAATCGGGCATGTGGCTTAGGGCGATGTAATCCCTTTCCACCAACTCGGACGACAGTTTTGCAAAATTCGGATGGTATTCTTTGCGCTTCCCAAGGGAAGCGCTATCGGGAAAGTGCGTAATAATTTCCGGATTTCCTTGCTCTAAATCCCAGAAATAATGCAAGTTGCCATTGGAAAGAATGACAAATCGGCAGTTTTGTGACCGAGCATATTTACGCGCTTGTTCTTTAGCGGCGAGCGGATTGATTTTTTCTGCTTTTGCCTCCAGTACCGCAAGAGGAAAATTTTGGTCGTCAATCAGTAGAAAGTCAATGTAGCCGAAATTTGTTTTTTCGAAATCTTCTCCCAGCGCGTCAAGGCCAGCGCTGGTGATGGTGGTGCGGTTTTCCAAGAGCACATTCGATTTCCCGCTTTCACTGTCCAGCAGGCGCCAGCCCGCCGCTTCCAGCAGTTTATTGATTTTGATTCTGGCTTTTGCCTCTTTTTCCGCCATTAAACTGCGCCCCGATCAATCTCCGGTTACCGTCATATCTTTCACCAACGCCGAGCATGGCGCAAGGTAAGTCTTTCTGGGTTTTTGATTAGTTTTCAGTATTCGCATGTGTCCCCCGCGCCCGGTCAACCCATCAACGAAATCTCCTTCTGCCGGGTGGGAACATGGTAGCCGCGTTGCACCGCCGGGCGGGTGGCTATGGTTTGGTACCAGCGTTTGACATTGGGGTATTCGTTGGGGTCGATTTGTTGCCATTCGAAGCGGGAGATCCATGGCCACGATGCGATGTCGGCGATGGAATAGTCGCCGGCAAGGTATTCGTGTTCTTCGAGCCGCTGGTCGAGGACGTCGTACAGGCGTTGGGCTTCGACCGCGTAGCGTTTTTCCGCGTAGTCGCTGACGCCTTTGTTGAAGGCGAGGAAGTGGTGGGCTTGTCCGAGCATGGGACCGAGTCCGCCCATTTGGAACATCAGCCATTCGATGGTGCGCCAGCGGGCGGCGGGGTCGGGCGGCAGGAAGCGGCCGCTTTTTTCGGCGAGATACAGCAGAATCGCGCCGGATTCCATCATCGTCGTGCCGTTGTCGTGGTCTACTATTGCCGGGATTTTATTGTTCGGGCTGATTTTCAGAAAATCGTCGTCGAATTGCTCGTCGTTGCCAATATCGATGGGATGCACCGTATAGGGCATTTCGATTTCCTCCAGCATGATTGAAACTTTGCGCCCATTGGGCGTGTTCCATGTGTACAAGTCGATCAAGGTGCGCCTCCGAGGTAGGGGTGGAACAAGTCGCAAGGGAGCGATTCAGGAAAAGCGGAGTCTATCAGGAAATTCAGGCGTTTGGAGCGCTTGCGAACCAAGACCCGGCGGCGAAAGCGTCCGCCCGCCAACCCATTTTCCGCGTGATTTTGTGGTATCGTCACACCTCCAGCACTCAACCCGTCGAGCAGACTGTCATCATGAACAAAACAATAAAAGCGATCATCAGTTGGGCGATCGTTTTATGGATATGCAGGGTGTTCCTCGCCTCCCTGCCGTATAAATTCACCCGCCACCCCGACACCCGGCACATCTTCGACACCATCGGCGAATGGCTCGGGGGAGTCCTGGGCGCGCCCATCGGCGAGTGGTTTGCCGCTTGGGGAGCCTATGCGGTCGGCAGTTTCGAGTTGCTGACATCGGTCGTGTTGTTGTTGCCGGCGGCGTGTTGGGCGCTCGCCCTGGTCGGGGTGGGGAGCAGCGCCGGCGTGCGCGCGCGCTTGCACAGCATCGGCGGGTTGATGGCGGCGGCGGTGATGAGCGGCGCGGTGTTTTTCCACCTGTTCACCCCGCTGGGGGTGGAAGTGTTGCACCAGGGAAAGAGCGACGGCGGCTCGCTGTTTTACGCCGCGGTTTCCATCCTCGTGCTCGGCGTGGTGTTGTTTTTTCTCAACGCAAAGCGCGGACGATAGACAAGCCCGGAGACCCCACGCGGCAGGGCAAGCGCAATCCGCCGCCGACGGCCATTCGACCATGCTCGCCTGCCTGATGGTGACCGTCTATATTTTGTTTTGCATGCGCCTCGCCACCCGGCCGTGTAAATACTTTCAGTTGAACGCGCGCTTTTTCGACCGCGAGACCGGGATTTTTTCCAAGATTGGCATCGACCGCTTGATTCCATCGCCGTGGCGGTTGGCGCAGTTTTACGACGACGGCATGCGCCAACCCGAGCGTTACCCGGTCTTCGTGAAGCCCGAATGGAGTCAAAACGCGCGCGGCGTTTACCGCGCCGACAACGCCGATGAGTTGCGTCGGATACGGGAAAAAATCAGCGCCGAGTCGATGGCGGTGGCGTATTTGATTCAGGAAGGGGCGGCGGAAGCCAACGAGTATGAGATTTTTTCAATCCAACACCATCGCCAGCCGGCGCGTTACGCCGTGCTCACCGTCACCCAGGCGCGCAACGACAGCGAAGCCAATCCGGTCAACAGCATTTACAATGCCAACACGCGGTATGTCGAAATCACCGATTCGTTTTCCGAGTCGCAACTCGATGAACTCTGGGCGCTGGTGCGGCGCATCGGCGCATTCAAGATATCGCGCCTCAGCGTGCGCGCCGACTCGACCGACGACTTGTTACGCGGGCGTTTTCATGTGATTGAAGTGAACCTGTTCCTGCCGATGCCCATCAACCTGCTCGATGCGCGCTATGCGTGGCGCGCGACCTTTGCGCTGGTGAGGAAGTATATGCGCGCGCTCGCGCTCGCCACCAAATACCGTCACCACAATCAAAACCAAAACCAAAACCACGACACAAACACGCGCGCGCAACCGGTATTCATCAAGAGCATGCTGTATAACCGCCGCGGCAAACTGCTCAATGCGTTGCGCGCGCGTTTGTGAGGAAATCGTAATGAGGCAATGTCAATGCGAAAACTAAGAGCGGCGCTCTACCGCTGGATCAGCGAGCGCTACATGCACGGCTGCACCAGTTACAACACGCTGGCGGTGCGCAAGGGATGCCGCTCGAAGGCGCAGGCGCGCGAAGTGTTTGCCGGCAACGGCGTGCCGCATGCGCGCGGGATGGTCTTTCTGCTGCCGTGGAAGGTGCGCGCTTTCGTCGAGACGCACGGCTTCCCGCTGGTGGTCAAGCCCAACGTCAGCGGCTACTCGCGCGGCAGTTACTTCCCCATCAACACATTCCCCGAACTCTGGCGCGGCATCTTGTGGGCGAAGGTGTGGTGGCCGACCACGGTCATCGAGCAATACCTCGCGGGCGCGAACTACCGCGTGCTGACAACCGGCGAGAAACTGGTGTCGGTCATCAGGCGCTATCCGCCGTTCGTCACCGGCAACGGCGCGGACAGCATCAGCGCCCTGATCGACGAGGAAAACCGAATCCGCGCGCGGATGAAACTGCATCCGGTCATCTTCCCCATCAGCAAAAGCGCTCTCGTCATCGCCCACCTCAAAAAACACAACCTCACCCTCGATTCGGTGCCGGACAAAGAGCGGCGCGTTGAATTGTTTCACCGCGTCGCGCTCGCGCCGGGCGGCATCGTGGAGACCATCGACCAGCGCACCGTCGCCGCCGACAACGCGGAACTGTTCAAGGCCGTGGTCGGCATGTTCGGCGCCAACCTGCTCGGCATCGACGTCATTTTTGAGAAGGGCATTGAAGTCAGCCACGCACAACAGAAGTGCATTTTCATCGAGGTCAACTCGCGGCCCTACGCCGAAATGCATCACTTCCCGCGCTACGGCGAGGTCGAGGACTTGTCCGCCCACTACGCCGAACTGGACAAACTGGACATCCCCGACAAGGACATTTTTTGATGCCGCACCATCCCCGAATTTTCTATCTGTATCTGGGGCTTCACTCGCTGCTCATCGGCATTTTCCCGTTCTTCATTCCGGTCTATTTGTGGAAGGAAGGCTACGACCTCGGCGCGGTGTCGGTCTTCGTCGCCATCGCCGGGCTCGGTTTTTGTCTGGGGCTATGGGTATGGGACCGGCTGCGCCTGAAAATCGATTTGACCTCGATGATTGCGTTGTCGTTGTTGTTGGAGTTGTTGCTACTGCTCAACGTCTATCTGCTCGACATGGACATGACCCTGCCGGTGCTGCTGTCGCTGGGGCTCTGTTACGGCGTCTATAACTGCTTCTTCTGGACCACCCAGCGCGCGCTGTTTTTTGAAATAATAGACCCGGCGAACTCGGGACGCAAATACGGCAATTTCCAACTCTTCGTCGGCGCCTTGTTGCAGGTCGGCATCCTGCTGGGCAGCCTGCTGTTGGAGAAAGCCAGTTTCGTCTATGTCGTGGCGCTCTCGGCCATCGTCGCCCTCGCCGGCTTCCTGATTCTGCTCGCCAACAAACCCGAATACCCCGGCACGCTGACCCGCACCACCGCCCTCGGCTTGCGCGAAGTGGTCGCGTTCAAAGATGGCGACGCCTCCAAAACCATCTTCATCCTCGACGGCGTCTACCTGTTTCTGGAAAGTTATTTCTGGGTGATTTCGCTGTTCCTCATCGCACGCGAGAGTTTCACCAAACTGGGCATCATCGTGCTGGCGCTGGCGGTGATTTTCGGCATCCTGTTCTACCTGCTCAAAAACACCATCGACCGGCTGGGCAGAAAGCGCGTCTATCAGTTGGCGGTGGCGTTGTATGCGCTCTCCTGGGCATTGCGCGCGCTGACCCACGACGGGATGTCGCTGGAGTTGCTGTTCATCCTGCTGGTGCTGATTACGTTCAGCACCTCGATGTTCCGGCTGGCGCTCAACAAGCGCTTTTACGACATCGCCAAACTGACCCTTTCGCACCGCTATCTGGTGCTCAAGAGTTACTATTCGCAAGCCGCGATTTTTATCATCTTCCTGATTTTCGGCTGGGCGGTCATTCGCGCCGGCGGCGGCATCGACATTCTGCCGCCGGTGTACTGGGCCGCCGCGCTGGTCGCCGCGGCGTATTTGATTTATGGCGCCAAGCGTTATCGCTGAGCGGTGTTCGGTGTTGTTGCTGAGTTGCGTTTGGCGTTATCGCTGAGCCGCGTTCGGCGTTATCGCTGAGTCGCGCCCGGCGTTATCATTAAGCCGCGCCTGCAAAGCCGTCCTCAACCGCTACCCCGGCTTCGCGCATCGCCCGCAGTTGCGCGTCCAGCGAGCCGTCCAAATCGATGGCGGCGCAGGCGGACAACACCACGGTGACGTCCAGCCCGAGCGCGGCGGCGTCGATGGCGGACCAGGCGACGCAGAAGTCCGTCGCCAACCCGGCGAGCACCAGGCGCGAAATGCCCCGGTCGCGCAAATAGCCGTGCAATCCGGTTGCGGTTGAGTGGTCGTTTTCAAAAAATGCCGAGTAACTGTCAATCGCCGCACGAAACCCCTTGCGCACCACCAACTGCGCCCGCTCGCGATGCAACGCCGGATGAAACTCGGCGCCGGCGCTCCCCCGAACGCAGTGCGCGGGCCACAACGTTTGCTCGCCATAAGGCAGGCGGACGGTCTCAAACGGCGACTTGCCCGGCTGGTTGTCGGCAAAACTGACATGCTCCGGCGGATGCCAGTCCTGCGTCAGAATGACATTGGCAAACCGCGCGGACATCGCATTAATCGGCGCAACCACCGCATCCCCCCCCACCACCGCCAACGCACCCCCCGGACAAAAATCATTCTGCACATCAATAATCAACAACGCGACATCCGCGCCTGATGGGTCTGACATTGCGTGTTCCTCGCCGGTGGATTAAGTGGGATGGTCGTCGGCACGACGCGAGTATGCTAGCACGACAACGCCCCTCCCAAACCTCGTCATTCCAACGACTCGTCATTCCAAAGACCCGTCATTCCAACGACTCGTCATTCCAACAACCCGTCATTCTCGAGCGTTAGTGTCCGTTTGCCGCCGCGCTTCTTCTTTTAAGCGGCGGCTTACGGACACTTACGACCTCGGGAATCTTCCTGAGACTGGCGCGGTCTTTGTTGAAATTCACGCCAGCCTTAGGGAGATTCCCGAATCGAAGAAAATATGGTCGCCTGTCGGCTCCCTATTTTCTACCGTTCGAGAATGACGGGTATATATAACTCGTCATTCTCGAGCGTTAGTGTCCGTTGCCGCCGCGCTTTTTCTTTTAAGCGGCGGCTTACGGACACTTACGACCTCGGGAATCTCCCTGAGACTGGCGCGGTCTTTGTTGGAATTCACGGTAGCCTTAGGGAGATTCCCGAATCGAAGAAAATATGGTCGCCTATCGGCTCCCTATTTTCTACCGTTCGAGAATGACGAGGTTGGGGGTTATTTTTCTACCGTTCGAGAATGACGAGTTGTGGCGGACTTTTGTTTGTATCATCCCTAACACAAGCCCTGCGGCCTAAGCCAACACATGAACAACCCCCACACAACACTCACCCCGGCGCTATTAACCCTATGCGCATGGCAAACCACCCCCGCCTTCGCCCACGGCGGCGCGCGCGGCATGGTGATGCTGCTCCCAACCGGCTACTACCAAATCGCCGCGGCGCTGGCGGTGGCGGCTTCGTTCGCCGTGTTGCTGTGCATACCACCGCACCGCCTGCGCCTACTCGAAACCCGCTCAGCGCCGCTCTTCCACCTACCCGCCCGCCCACCGAAATGGCCCAGTTTGCTGTCATTCTGCCTGCTGTGCCTGCTCCTGCTGGCCGCCCATTTCGGCAGCGCCGACCCGCTCGCCAACCCGTTGCCGCTGTTTGTCTGGACGCTGTGGTGGGTCGGATTCACCCTGTTGCAATGCGCGCTCGGCGACCTCTGGCCGCTGCTCAATCCGTGGAGCGGGCCGCTCGATGTGATACGGCGATGCATCCCCCGCTACGCCGCGCCATTCAGCCCGCCGCGCGCGCTCGGCTATGCCCCCGCCTTCGTCCTGTTTCTCGGCTTCGCCTGGTTCGAGTTGGTCGACCCCGCGCCCGACAACCCCGTCCGCCTGGCGCGCGCGGTGTTGCTCTACTGGTGTTTCACGCTCGCCGCCTGCCTGCTTTTCGGCGAAAAATACTGGCTCCGTTACGCCGAGCCATTCGCCGTATTCTTCCGCTTGATTGGCGGCTGCTCGCCGTTGCTGCGCGAGCCCACCGCCGGCGGGCGGAATGCGAACGGGAGGGCAACCGGCACGCGCGCGAAACTGGCAATCCGCCTGTGCCTGCCCGGCGCATCCTTCATCACCCTGCCACCGCTACCCCTGTCGGGCGTGTGCTTCGTGCTGCTGACCCTGAGCGCGGTCTCGTTCGACGGCCTCAACAAAACCTTCACCTGGCTCGGCGCGCTCGGCATCAACCCGCTGGCTTTCCCCGGTCGCAGCGCGGTCATCGCCGGCAACACCCTCGGCTTGCTGCTCGCATTCGGCGCGCTGGCGGCGGCGTTCTTCCTGTGCGTGTGGGCGGGCTGCCGCGCGCGACAAAGCGCCGTCCGCTTCCCGCACGCCTGCGGTCGCCTAATCTATTCCCTCGTCCCCATCTCGCTGGTCTTCCACCTCGCCCACTACCTCGCCACGCTGCTGACCAACAGCCAGTATGCGCTGCTGGCGTTCAACGACCCCTTCAACCTCAACTGGAACCTGCTGGCGGCAAAAAACCACCTCGTAACCACTTCATTCCTCACCCATCTGCCCAGCGTGTCCCGCATCTGGAGCCTGCAAACGCTCCTCATCGTCCTCGGCCACATCATCGGAATCACCACCGCCCACCTCACCGCCCTGCGCCTATTCCCCACCCCCCAACCCGCCGCCGCCAGCCAACTACCCCTCGCCGCACTGATGGTCGCCTACACGCTGTTCGGCTTGTGGTTGCTGTCAACCCCGGCAATCGCCTGAGCGGTCGGCGCTCAGCGACGGATGCGGGCGATTAGTTTTGAGGTTGAGCGTTGGAAGCGGAAGGGTAGGGAGTGGACTTTTCCGCCGTGGTTGCGGACTTCGTTGGCGCCGATGATTTGCTCGGGGGACCAGTCGCCGCCTTTGACCAGGTGGTCTGGGTTGAGTAGCGTGATTAATTCCAGAGGGGTCGGCTCGTCGTAGGGGACTACCGCATCCACCGCCGCCAATGCCGCCAGCACCGCCATGCGGTCGGGCAGCGGGTTGATTGGGCGGTGCGCGCCCTTGTCCAGCAGGCGCACCGAGGCATCGCTGTTGACGCCGACCAGTAGCGTCTCGCCCAACGCGGCGGCTTGTTCGAGGTAACTGACATGGCCGCGGTGCAGGAGGTCGAAGCAGCCGTTGGTGAACACCAGCGGCCGGGGGAGGGCGGCCACCCAGTCGCTCAGCGCGACGCCGGCGGCGGTGTCGTAAATTTTTTGCTCGGCGGGAGTGGGGGTGTATGAGTTCACCAGTTCACCGGCATGTTGTGTTTTACCTCGTCATTCTTCATTTACCCGTCATTCTCGAGCGTTACAACAACCTCGTCATTCTCGAGCGTTAGTGTCCGTTGCCGCCGCGCTTTTTCTTGCGGCGGCTTACGGACACTTGCGTCCTCGGGAATCTCCCTAAGACTGGCACGGGCTTTGTTTGAACTCAGCGCTAGTCGGGATGAGATTCCCGAAGGCGATGAAAAATATGGTCGCCTGTCGGCTCCCTATTTTTCTATCGTTCGAGAATGACGAGTTGTTGATGCTTCCTATTTTCTACCGTTCGAGAATGACGGGTAGGTGGAGGTTTCCCCTCGATACTATTCAACCGGTCTACCAAACACCTTGACGATATGCGTTACGCCTCTGATGGTGCGCACCGCCGCCACCGCGGCTTCGGCTTCGGCTTCGGTCAATAGACCGAGCAGATAGACTTTGCCGTGTTCGGTCACCACTTTGATTGCCGGAAGCGGCAACTCTTTTCCAACCTGCAACAGTTTAAACCTCGCCTTGGCGGTAATCCAAGTGTCGTTGGTGCGGCTGAGGATGTTGGTCGGGTTGCCGAGTTCCAGTTCGTTCACCACCACCGAGACCTTGCCGGTTTGTTTGTAACTTTGCACGAGCGCGTCCACGCGTTGACGCTGCTCGTCTTGAGCCACTTGGCCGGTCAACAAGACCATACCATTGTGCGCGGTGATGCTCACGTTGACACCGGCGAGGTTTTCGTCCGCCCGAATAGCGTTGCGCAGTTGCACTTCGAGCGTGCCGTCATCCAAATATTTCCCGACGGTGCGGCGGTCTTGTTTCACATCGACTGTGATGACCGCCACCGTGCCCAGCACCAGCGGCACGCAAGCGCTCAGAGCAGGAAGCGCGGTAGCCAGCAACAAAACCCTCAAGGTCAGCGTTCGCACGGGGTGTTGTTTCGCTCCGGTTGCGGTTGGGGTCGCCATGGTTAGATTTCTCCGAAAAGTTGATGGTCGATGAGTTCGCAAAAGGCGTGGATGATTATACCGTGTATTTCCTGGACTCTGGCGGTCGTCTCGCCCGGCGCGACGATGTCGATGTCGCGCGCGTGCAGCGTCGCCGAGAGCGCGCCCCCGCCTTTGCCGTTGAGCGCGATGCAGCGCATTTGTTTGGCTTGCGCGGCGCGCGCGGCTCGCAGGATGCTCGGCGAATTGCCGGAGGAGGTGATGACCACCAGGACATCGCCGCGCCTGCCGAGCGCTTCCACTTGCTTGGCGAAGACGGCGTCGTAACTTTCGTCGTTGGCGATGGAGGTCAGCGCCGAGACGTCGGCGGCGAGGCTGATGGCGGCGAGCGGGCGGCGCGCGCGGTGGAATTTGTTCACCAGTTCGGCGGAGAAGTGCAGGCTGTCGCTTGCCGAGCCGCCGTTGCCGCAGATGAGGATTTTGCCGTCGTTTTCGAGCGCTTCCGCGAGCGCCGCCGCGGCTTCCGCGACCACGCCGGTCAGCGTGTCGCGCGCCGCTTCGAGCGTGCGAATGCCGTCGCACAGCAGCGCATCCACGCGCTCGGACAGTGCCCCGGACGATGACGGCTCAGAAGGCATCGCTAATCCAGTCCATTCGGTAGCCGGGCGCGGCGCCGGTGACCGCCACCACGTCGAATCGGCAGCCGGTGAAAGGACCGGCGTAGGTTTGCAGGAACGACTCGCCGGCGCGCCGCAGTTTTCGCTGCTTGCCGGCATCGACGCTGCGCGCCGCGCCGCCGAATTGCTCGGAGCCGCGGTAGCGGACTTCCACAAACACCAGTTCGCGGTTGTCGAGCATCACCATGTCCAGTTCGCCGGCGGCGCAGCGGTAGTTCTGCTCAACCAGTTGCAACCCGTTGGCGCGCAGGTATTGGAGCGCCGACTTTTCGGCATCGGCGCCGCGATGCAGGTGCGGCGGCAGGGGTCGGCTCCGCTTCATTGGCTCGGCGGGGCGGGCACGCGAAGGCCCGCGGTGGTGCCCGGCAGCGGCACCGGCAGACCGCGGTCAAACCGCGCCCAGGTGAGATGCCGGCGCGCGTTGCCGTCCGCCTGCACGCTGATGTCCACCGCCTTGCCGTAATAACGCTGCCACTGATTGTTCCGCAACGCCTCCAGTCCGGGAATCAAGCGGTAACTCTCCAGCCCGAGCGCATACAGCCGGTCGAGGTCGGTGTGATAATACGGACCCGGCTCGCGCAACGGAAACGGCAACAGGGGCGGCGGTTGCGCGGGGGTTGCGGGTGTCGGCGTCGGTTGAGTTGGCTGAGTGGGTTGAGTCGGCGGGGTTGTCTGAGCCCCGGCGGTCATGCCGATTGTCGCGTCCCAATCCGCCCCGAATTCCCCTTCCGGCAGGACGCTCGCCACCGCATCGGCATCGGCGTCGGCGTCCGCTCCCGCTTCCAACTCAAGCGCAGGCTCCGGCTCCGGCGGCAACACGGCGGCGTCCAGCATCCAGTCCATATCGCCGAAGATGATGCCGTCCAAATCGGCGTCGGTGGCCGGGTTGGGCTTGCCGCTATAGACCGTGGAGGTCGCATACAACGCCAGGTCGTGCGCCTGAAAAAAGCGCAGTTGCGGCACCAGCAATCGCGCCTCGCCGGCGTTGGCGGCGAGGAACAGGAAGTCAATGTCGTCCCGCCGCCGCGGGGTGAATTGCAGATTGGCTTCCAGTTGAATGCTCAAGATTCGCTCGCGCGCGATGCTTTTGTCCAAGCCGAGCAGTTTTTGTATGGTTCGCGGGTAGTCGGAAATGTCGCGCGGGAAGGTCACGTTCTCCACCACCGTGCCGCCCAGGGCTTCCCACCGCCGCGCGAATGCCGCCGCGACCCGCTGACCCCATTCGGATTCGCTCGCGAGCACGCCGGCTTGCCGGTGGCCGTCCAAAAATGCCCGCTCGGCGACCTGCCCGGCTTCCTGCTCGGGCGACAGGCTGATGCCGTATAAGTTGGGCGCGGTTTTGTCGTCCGGCACGTTGCCGATCATCAGCGTCGGCAACTCCGTGGGGGCGCCGGCGAGCAGCGCGTTGACCGCCTGCCGCCCGAGCGGTCCGACCATGAAATCGGCGCCGTCGCTAATCGCGGCGCGGTAGTATAACGACACCAGCGACGGGTCTTCGCCAATGTCGTGCAAACTGACCTCGGGCCGGTTCACCGAATGGTCGGCGTTGCGCGACGCGATGAACCCCTCGTAAAACGCCCGCGCGGCTTTGCCGAACGGCGAGGTCAGCGGCAGCAGCATGGCGATGTGTTTGTATTGAACCGACTCGTCCGTCAGCAGGCGCTGGTCGAGTAGCAGTTGCTCCGCCGGGTGTTCACGATAGAGCGCGCGCCACTGCTGGATGCCGGTGGTTCGGTCTTCGGGCGGCGCGAAGCGCAGGATTTCGCTCAGCGCAATCCAGCCGGTGACGGCGTCGTCGGGCGGGCTCTCCCGCAACAGCAGGCGGCTCAGCGGGTCGAGCGAATCGATTAGCGCCAGAATGCGCTGCTGGTTGGCGGCGCGGTTGGGTTGCTCCGGCAGCCGGTCGAGCCGCAACAGCGTCGCCAGCGCCTCGGCGTTGCGGTGCAGCGCCTGCTGCGAATCGGCGAGCAACAGCAACCGTTTGGCGCTGGTCTGCGCGCTCAGGTCGGGGGATTGCTCGAGCAGGCGCAGCAATCCGATGGCGCGCGAGTGGCGTCCCCGGGCTTGCGCGAGTTGCGCCTGATAGAGTTTCAGCGCGCGCCGCTGGAAGGCGGTGATGGGCTGGGTTTGCAGTTGCCCGACCAGGGTCTGCGCAATGTCAATCTGCCCCAGTTCGATGAACCCGGAAATCGCCGGCAACAGCAACGACGCCACTTGGTCCGCCGGCGCTCGCTCGGCTTGGCGCACCAATGCCCAGGGCGCGTCGGCGACGATGATTTGCTGCTCGCCCTCGATGGCGTGGGCGACGGCTTGCTCTTCGGGCGCGGGCGGTGGCGGGGTTTCGGCGGCGGCGGTGGCGTCGGGTTTTGCGGTTTCAACCGGCTTGTCAACCACCTGCGGGGCGCCGCCCGGTGAAATGCCGGCGACGGGAGCGCACGCGGCAACCAGCGCCGGCACGACCACGGCGACGGCGGCGCAACGCAACAATTTGCAGTATGAAAACGGGTTCGGCAAAGTTTTTCCCTCAGGGCGGCGGGCAAAAGCACATTCGCCCGCGCAACCCACCGATGATACATTGGAGTCCATGGCGAAAGTATACGAGACCCGCGCATGAACCGCAAAACCGAAGCGCCCGCCCGCGCGTCTGAAACCGGCGGCGAAACCGGCACGCTGTTCGTCGTCGCCACGCCCATCGGCAACCTGGCGGACATCACCCTGCGCGCAATCGACGTGCTCGCGCGGGTCGATTTGATTCTCGCGGAAGACACCCGGCGCGCGGCGGTGCTGCTGCGGCATCTGGACATTCGCACGCCGGTGCGCTCGTTTCATCAACACAACGAAGCCGCGCGGCTGCCGGCGTTGCTGCGGCGGCTGGGCGGCGGCGCGCGCATGGCGCTAATCAGCGACGCCGGCACGCCCCTCATCAGCGACCCCGGCTACCGTCTGGTGCGCCGGGCGCGGGAGGCGGGCATCGGCGTGACCCCGGTGCCGGGCGCAAGCGCCGTGACCGCGGCGCTGTCGGCGGCGGGGCAGTCCGCCGAGCGGTTCTGCTTCGAGGGGTTTCTGCCCGCCACCGCCGAAGCCCGCAAGCGGCGGTTGCGCGACCTGCAAGACGAGCCGCGCACGCTGGTCTTATACGAATCCAGCCACCGCATCACCGCCACGCTCGAGGCGATGGCGCCGCTGTTCGGCGACGACCGGCAGGTCACCGTGGCGCGCGAAATCAGCAAGAAATTCGAGACCTTTTACTGCGGCACGCTGGCGGAGGTGAGGACAACCCTTGCCACCGCCGCGCATCACCGCAAGGGCGAGTTCGTGCTCATCATCAGCGGCGCCACCGCCCGCCGAGGCGAAGCCCGCCGCGCAGCCGAAATCATGACGCTACTGAGCGAAGAAATGCCCCTCAAACGCGCCACCCAAATAGCCGCAAAACTCCTCAACGAAAGCCGCAATGAACTTTACGAAACGGGACTCAAGATCAAGCGTGGGGGGTAGCGGACACTAACGCTCGAGAGTGACGGGTAATAGCCGTCATTCTCGAACGATAGAAAAATAGGGAGCCCCCCAACCTCGTCATTCTCGAACGATAGAAAATAGGGAGCCGACAGGCGACCATATTTTCTTCGCTTCGGGAATCTCCCTAAGGCTACCGTGAATTCCAACAAAGCCCGTGCCAGTCTTAGGGAGATTCCCGAGGACGCAAGTGTCCGTAAGCCGCCGCTTAAAAGAAAAAGCGCGGCGGCAAACGGTCACTAACGCTCGAGAATGACGGAGTAGTGGGGCGGCAACGGACACTAACGCTCGAAATGACGGAGTAGTGGGGGCGGCAACGGACACTAACGCTCGAGAATGACGACTCACCACCACCACCAACGTTGCCAGCGTTCGCGGTGGTGCCGGCGACCGCGGTGGTGGGTGAATTCTTCTCGCATTTCGTCCAGGACTTCGGCCAGTTCGGTGCGTTGGGTGGGGGTTAGGATTTGGTGGATGCTTACCACCGTGTCGGCGATTAGGGCGTCTCGGTGTTCGCGGGCGCTGCCGGGGCGGTGGGTGTCCATTGCTTGGCGGACTTGTTCGGTGGTTAGGGTGGGCTGGGTGAGCAGCGCGGTGATTGACTCTTGGCGCGTTTTGCGGAAGCGTTTGACGGCGTCGTTGAGCGCCGCTTCGATGCGCGTGCTTTGCTCGCCGCTGAGGTTCACTTCGTCGTCGATTTTATCGAGGACGCGCGACACGATGTGGTGGTCATAGTCGCCGCGAGACAAGACGTAATACACGCCGCCGACCGCCAGCACCGAGATGACGCTGATGATGACGGCCAGGGAGATGAGAAATTTTTTCATTGGGATGCTCCTGTTATAAGGTTGATAAAAATATGCCGCCCATGCATTAGTCCGGCAACACCGATTCGTCGCGGTAAAGCGCATCGAGGCTTTCGCGTTTTCGCACGAGGTGGAACTCGCCGCCGTCCACCATCACTTCCGCCGGGCGGGGGCGCGCGTTGTAGTTGGAGCTCATGACCGCGCCATACGCGCCCGCGGTTCTGACCGCCAGCAGGCTCGCTTCGGACTCCGGGCCGGGCTGCGCCTCGTGCACTTTCAAGCGTCTTGCCTTGCCCAGAAAGTCGCTGCTCTCGCACACCGGACCGACCACATCATACAACCGCTCCGGCGCGCTCGGTTGCTGTTCCACTTCGACTATTTCCTGATGCGCCTGATACAACGCCGGGCGAATCAAGTCGTTCATCCCGGCATCCACCACGCAGAAATCCGCGCCGCCGCCGTCCGCGCCGCCACCGTCGCCGCGCTTGAGACAAACGACGCGCGTCAGCAACACGCCGGCGTTGGCGGCGATTGCCCGCCCCGGCTCGATGACGACCGGCAGAATTTTTTTGCGCGCGCGGACTTGCTCTAGAATCGCCGCGCCATACTCTGCCGGGCTCGGCGGCGTCTCGGCGCAGTAGCGCACCCCCAGCCCGCCGCCGAAGTCTATATGCTCAATCTCAATGCCGCTCGCTTCCAGCCGGTCGACGAATTCCAGCACGCGCCGCAGCGCGTCTTTATACGGCGCCAAGTCGGTCAACTGCGAGCCAATATGGCACGCCACGCCGCTGATGCGGATGTTGGGGTCGCTCTGCGCGTGCCGGTAGACCGCGAGCGCGCGCTCCGCCGCCAGTCCGAATTTATTCTCGCGCAAGCCGGTGGAAATATACGGGTGGGTGTTGGCGTCCACATCCGGGTTCAGCCGCACCGAGATGGCGGCGACCCGCCCCTGCTGCCCGGCGATGTCGCTGATGCGCCGCAACTCCCCTTCCGACTCGATATTGAAACAACGGATTCCGGCTTCAAGGGCTTCGCGGATTTCCCAGCGTTGCTTGCCGACGCCGGAAAAAATCGTTTTGTCCGCCGCCTCAGTGCCGGCGGCGATGACGCGGCGCAGTTCGCCGCCGGAGACGATGTCAAACCCGGAGCCCAGCCGGGCGAGCACCTCGAGCACCGCCAGATTGCCGTTGGCTTTGACCGAGTAGCAGATGCGGTGCGGGTGGTTGCCGAGGGCGTCGTCGAAGGCGCGCCAGTGCCGCTCCAAAGTGGCGCGCGAATAGACGTAACACGGCGTGCCGACGCGCGCCGCAATCTCCCGCAAGGGCGTCTGCTCCGCGTGGAGATGACCGTCGATGTAGTGGAAATAATCCATGCTTGACCGCCCGCCCCGCCGCGCATCAAGCCGGGGAGCGTGAAGCGGGGCGGTTAGTCGGTGGCGATATTCTGAGGCGTTACGCCGTTACGCTGAGGCGTTACGCCGTTACTCTGAGGCGCGACGCCGTTACCCTGAGGCGCGACGGCGGCGCTCTCCTCACCGCCGGAGTCAGGCAAATACAACGCGCCGGTCTGACCGCAGGCGGCGGGCAACAGGCCCGTTATGCCGAGCAACAACGCCATCCGCCACGACTTTTTCATCGCCTGTCTCGCTTTCGTCACGTCAGACCTCCTTCGCATCCAGCACGCGCAACGCTTCCGCCGCCGCTTTGGCGACGCACTCGGGCGCGGTGCCGCCAATGTGGTTGCGCGCGGCGACCGAGCCTTGCACGGTCAAGACATCGAATACATCCGATTGGATTGCCGCGCTGAAGCGGTTGAAATCGGCGAGTTCTATTTGCGCCAGCGGCAGATTTTTTTTCAACGCAAACGCGACCACCTTGCCGACCACTTCGTGCGCCTCGCGGAACGGCACTTTCCTGCCGACCAAGTAGTCCGCCAGGTCGGTTGCGGTCGAATAGCCGCGCTCAGCCGCCGCCAGCATTTTATCGCGGTCAAGCGTGATTTGCGGCAGCATCGCGGCGAACACTCGCAGGCAAAGCAACGCCGTGTCGATGCTGTCAAACACCGGCTCCTTGTCCTCCTGGTTGTCGCGGTTATACGCCAGCGGCTGTGCCTTCATCAGCATCAGCAACGCCGTCAGATTGCCGTTCACGCGCGCGCATTTGCCGCGCACGAGCTCCGCCACGTCCGGGTTTTTTTTCTGCGGCATGATGCTTGAGCCGGTGCTGAACGCGTCGCCGAGGTCGATGAAACCGAATGCGTCCGAGCACCACAGCACGATTTCTTCCGCCATCCGCGACAGGTGCACCATCAGCAACGCCGCATCGGCGGCGAACTCGACCGCAAAGTCGCGGTCGGAAACCGCGTCCAGCGAGTTGCGGCTGACGCCGTCAAAGCCCAACTCCCCGGCGGTCATCTCGCGGTCGATGTTGAAGCCGGTACCGGCAAGCGCCGCGCTGCCGAGCGGCGAGATGTTGACGCGCGCGCGGCATTCCCGCAGGCGCGCGTCGTCGCGTTCCAGCATCTCATTCCACGCCAGCAGATGATGGCCGAAGGTGACCGGCTGCGCGCTTTGCAGGTGCGTCAAGCCGGGCATAATCGTCGCCGCCTCAGCCGCCGCCAAATCCACCACCGCCCGCTGCAACGCGCCGAGCGCGCGGCAGAGTTCGTCCAGTTGCTCGCGCAAGTAAAGCCGCATGCCGGTGGCGACCTGGTCGTTGCGCGAGCGCGCGGTGTGCAGTTTCTTGCCGGCGTCGCCGATTAGGTCGATGAGTTTCGCTTCGATATTCATGTGGACGTCTTCGAGCGTGTCGCTCCATTGGAACTCGCCTTGTTCGATTTGTTTGAGGATGGCGCTCAAGCCGTTTTTAATGTCGTTCAATTCGCCGGCGCTCAGCACGCCGATGTCTGCCAGCATACGCGCATGCGCGAGCGAGCAGCGAATGTCGTGGCGGTATAAGCGTCGGTCAAATCCGACGGAAGCGGAAAATGTTTCCATTAGCGGATGCGTTTGTTTGGCGAAGCGACCGCTCCAGGGTTTTTTTTGGGTCATGGTTTGCAGAGACCACATTCTTTGCTGAATGAGCCGTTCGTTAGTTTGCGCGATTTCATCTCGGCGCGAAGTTCGTCTATCGTCAGCGCACAGATTTTTATATAGTCCCGTTCGGTGAATCCGCCCGGCGGTTTCGCGTCGTTGCTAATGCTGGCGCAACTCGCACGGTGCAATATCAGATAACTTGAGTCGGGTTTCTGGTATGTGTTGACGACAAAACCATGCGGGTTTTTGGCAAGCCATGCCAAATAGGCGTCTTCGTCGCGGTTGAATACAATCACCATAACAGCCGGATTATAGCCGTTTGCTACGCAGTAAAATGCGCCACGGTTTGCATCAGCGCCTGCGGCGGATAATCCGCCACGACGCGCGCCTTGCCGATGCCCTCCGGCAGCACCAGCCGCAACTTGCCGTCGCGCACCTTCTTATCCACCTTCATCAGCCGTAGCATGTCCGGCGTCGACACGCCGGCGAAAGGTCCCACGGGCAGCCCGGCGGCAACGAGCAAGCGGCTGATGCGCTCGCCTTCGTCGGCGGACATCCGCCCCATTGCCATCGACAGATGCGCCGCCATTGCGATGCCGGTGGCGACCGCCTCGCCGTGCAGCCATTGGTTGTAACCGGTGCCCGCTTCAATCGCGTGTGCGAAGGTGTGCCCCAGATTGAGCAGCGCGCGCCCGCCAGTCCCCGCCGCGCTTTCCCGCTCGTCTTGCTCGACGATGGCCGCTTTGTTGACGCACGAGCGCTCGATGATGAACTCCAGCGCGTCGGGGTCGCGCGCCATGACCGCGTCGATGTGGCTTTCCAACCACGCGAAAAACGCCGAGTCGTTGATGACGCCATACTTAATCACCTCCGCCATTCCCGCGCAAAACTGCCGACGGTCGAGGGTGTCGAGCGTGGCGGTGTCGGCGAGCACCCGGCGCGGCTGGTGAAACGCGCCAATCATGTTCTTGCCGAGCGGATGGTTGACCCCGGTCTTGCCGCCCACCGAGGAATCGACCTGCGCGAGCAAGGTGGTGGGCGCCTGGATGAACGGCACGCCGCGCTGATAGCACGCGGCGGCAAAGCCCGCCATGTCGCCGACCACGCCGCCGCCGAGGGCGATGAGCGTGACCTCGCGGTCGCACGGCGTGCTCAGCAGCAACTCAATGATGTCTTCGATGCCGCCGAGATGCTTGCCCGGCTCCCCGTGCGGCAGAATTTTGCTGACCACCTGCTTGTCCGGCAACGCCGCGCGCACGCGCTCAAGGTAAAGCGGCGCGACCACGTCGTCGGTGACGATGCAGACCTGCCCGCCGGCAATCCACGGCATCCACTCGTCCGCCGCGGACAGCAAGTCGCGCCCGATGCGGACTTGGTAGCCGCGCTCTTTCAAATTGATTTCAACCGTTTTCATCGCACCACATCGTGCTCGTGCCGCAGAAGGTCGTCTATTTTGTTCGCCAGTTTGACCGCCGGCTCGGCGCCCGCATCGGCGCCCACGTCGACGATAAAATCCGCTTGCGCGGTATACAGCGGAGCGCGCGCTTCCAGCAGTTGCGCTATTTTACTTTTCGGGTCCGGCGCGCTCAACAGCGGGCGGGTCTGGCCGCCTTTGAGGCGCTCCCAGAGCAACTCCGCCGAGGCGCGCAAATACACCACGGTTCCCGAGCGGCGCATCACCCGGCGGTTGCTTTCCATCAGCACGACGCCGCCGCCGGTGGCGATGACCGCGCCGCCGGCGCGCTCGCGCATGCTGACTTCCGCCAGCAGTTTGGCTTCCCGCTCGCGGAAACCGCGCTCGCCTTCAATCTCGAATATGTGGCTGACCGACACCCCGGTGCGCTCCTCCAGCGCGTGGTCGGTGTCGATGAAATCGCAGCGCAGCAGGCGGGCGAGTTTGCGCCCCACGGTGGTTTTGCCCGCCCCCATCAGGCCGATCAGATAGACATTAGTTTGCACGCGTTAAGTCTCACGGTGGCGGTTGCCGAACACGGATTGGGGCTATAATACTTTGTGCGGGCGCGCGTGGGGAAGTTTTCCCGTCGCCCCGCGAGACGCGTGTCAAGACACAACCGGTTGGTTTGATGAGATTTTTCGCCAGAGCGCTGCTGAGAGTCCTTTCGTGGGGCTTGCTGTTTGCGGTCACCATGGGCATCGGGCTCGGATTGTATGCCGCCACCCTGCTGCCCGAACTGCCCACCATCGAGGACATCCGGCGCGTCCCCCTGAACATCCCGCTGCGCATTTACAACAACGACGGCAAACTCATCGCCGAGTATGGCAACGAAAGGCGCATCCCGGTCTCGCTCGACAAAACCCCGCCGCTGCTAATCGACGCCGTGCTGGCGACCGAAGACGACCGCTTCTACCACCACAACGGCGTCGACTTCCCCGGCATCGTGCGCGCCGGTTTGAGCAACCTGCTGAGCAAGTCGCGCTCGCAGGGGGCGAGCACCATCACCATGCAGGTCGCGCGAAATTTTTTCCTCACGCCGGAAAAAACCTACACGCGCAAACTCAAGGAAATCTTGCTCGCCTTCAATATGGAGCGCGCGCTGACCAAAGATGAGATTCTGGAACTGTATTTCAACAAGATTTTCCTCGGCCACCGCGCGTATGGTTTCGCCGCCGCTTCGCAGGTTTATTACGGCGTTGAACTGGAAAACCTGAGCGTTCCCGAAATCACCATGCTCGCCGGGCTGCCCAAAGCGCCGTCGCGCGACAACCCGATATCCAATCCGCGCCGCGCCGCCGAGCGCCGCGACCACGTGCTCAAACGCCTGCACGAACTGGGGCGCATCGACGACCTCAGTTACAACACCGCGCGCCAGGCGCCGGTCACCGCCACGCGGCATGTCGCCGAAGTGGAAGCGCAGGCGCCGTATGTCGCCGAGTTGGTGCGCCAGTTGATGGTCGAGCGCTTCGGCGAGCGGACTTACGAGTTGGGTTTCCGGGTCACGGTCAGCATCAACAGCGAGCACCAGGCGCAGGCCGATGAAGCGTTGCGAAACGGCTTGATGAGTTACGACCGCCGCCACGGCTTTCGCGGTCCGCTCGCGCATATCAACCCGGACGAGCAAACGCCGGAATCCATCGACCAGGCGTTGCTGGCATATCCCAAGAGCCGGGAACTGGTGCCGGCGGTCGTGCTGGAAAACCGCGGGCAGTCCATCACCGCGCTCACGCAGGATCAGGAAACGATTCGCATCGACTGGGCGCATATCAAGTGGGCGAAAGCCTATAAATCCGCCGACATCATGGGGCGCGAACCGACCACCAGCGCCGAGGTGGTCAGCCGCGGCGACATCGTCTATGTGTCGCGCACCAGCGACAACGTCTGGCGCCTCAACCAGATGCCGGCGATATCCGGCGCGCTGGTCAGCCTCGACCCGAACAGCGGGGCGATTCGCGCGATGACCGGCGGCTTTGACTACTACCTGAGCAAGTTCAACCGCGCCACGCAGGCGCTCAGGCAGCCCGGCTCCAACATCAAGCCGTTCATCTACTCCGCCGCGCTCGACCACGGCTTCACCCCCGGCACGCTGGTGAGCGCGGCGCCGATCGTCATCGAAGACCCGCTCGAGGGCCTCTGGCGCCCGCAGAATTACAGCGGGAAATTCTTCGGTCCGACGCGCCTGCGCGAGGCGTTGAGCCGCTCCATCAATCTGGTGGCGGTGCGCCTGTTGCGCGCCGTCGGCATCGAAAAGACCATCGACCACCTCGTCAAATTCGGCTTTGACCGCGACCAACTGCCGCGCAGTTACTCGCTCGCGCTCGGTAGCACGACCGCCACCCCGCTCGACCTCGCCGCCGGCTTCGCGGTGTTCGCCAACGGCGGAAAACGCGTCACGCCGTATCTCATCGAGCGCATCGTCGATGGCGAGGGCAACGTGGTCAATCTGGGTCCCTGCGATGGCTGTTTGGTCAAGGCCGCCGGTCCCGACTCCGACCTCGATGACAGCGCCGTCACTGCGGCGGGGGAAACCGCGGCGGCGGATGGCACGGCGCAAACGGCGAGCGAAGAAGACCGCGCGATTTCCGAACAGAACGCGTTTCTCATCAGCAGCCTGATGCGGCAGGTCATCCAGTCCGGCACCGGGCGGCGCGCGCTGGCGCTCAATCGTAGCGACCTCTCCGGCAAAACCGGCACCACCAACGGCCACCGAGACGCGTGGTTTTCCGGTTTCAACCCGGACATCGTGACCACCGTTTTCGTCGGATTCGACGAGCCGTCACATCTGGGCGGACGCGAATCCGGCGCCACCGCCGCGCTGCCAATCTGGGTCGACTACATGGGCGCGGTGCTGAAAGATTTCCCCGAACGAGAGTTAGCCCCGCCCCCCCATATCACAACCCGCTTCATCGACAAAGAAACCGGCCAAGTCACCTCCCCCGACCACCCCGACGGCTACTTGGAGTACTACCTGGCCGGCACCGAACCCGACAACCCCTCCCGCCCCGCCCCCCAAACCCCACTCGACGAAGAAAAATCGGAGTCGCTGTTTTAGTTGAGTAAAGGGCGCAAATCTAATCGTCAAGCGCCCCCAAAAGCGCCACTGCGTAGGCGGCATTCACAACCACTTCGTCATTCTCGAGCGTTAGTGTCCGTTGCCGCCGCGCTTTTTCTTTTAAGCGGCGGCTTACGGACACTTGCGTCCTCGGGAATCTCCCTAAGACTGGCACGGGCTTTGTTGAAATTCACGGTAGCCTTAGGGAGATTCCCGAATCGAAGAAAATATGGTCGCCTGTCGGCTCCCTATTTTCTACCGTTCGAGAATGACGGGTATTTATAACTCGTCATTCTCGAGCGTTAGTGTCCGTTGCCGCCGCGCTTTTTCTTTTAAGCGGCGGCTTACGGACACTTGCGTCCTCGGGAATCTCCCTCAGGTTGGCACGGGCTTTGTTGAAATTCACGGTAGCCTTAGGGAGATTCCCGAAGGTGATGAAAAATATGGTCGCTGGCGCTCCCTATTTTTCTATCATTCGAGAATGACGAGTTGTGGGGGCTCCCTATTTTCTACCGTTCGAGAAAAATCCGCCGGGAGCGGATTTTCGCGTAAGCCCGAAGGGTTTGTATCAGGGATGATACAAACAATGACGAGGAGTTGTTATGACGAGGCATTGTTTTTATTTGCCCCCAAGATGGGAGTGGTGTGTTGGTATACTGCGGCATTGATGAATAACCCTATGCGCGAGTATGAATGTGATTTGTCTGTTTATTAAGGCGGTGCGCCTCGGCGGTGTGCTTTGATGGTTGCGGGCGGTGTTTATATTTGTCCGATGGACGCGGAAGTCCGCGAGGATGCGCCGGGGGCTTGTCCGTTGTGTGGGATGGCGCTTGAGCCGGAGGTTGTGCAACCGGGGGATGGCGACGACCCTGAGTTGGCTGACATGACACGGCGGTTGTATATCAGCGCGGCGTTGTCATTGCCGCTGGTGGTCATCGCCATGAGCGGTCTTTTCGCGGGCGATGGCTTGGGGGCGTGGTTGCAACTGACGCTTGCCACGCCGGTCGTGCTGTGGGGCGGGTGGCCGTTTTTTGCGCGCGGCTGGCGCTCCGTGACCAGCCGCAACCTGAACATGTTCACCCTCATCGCCCTGGGCACCGGCATCGCGTATGCGTACAGCCTGGCGGCGACGCTCGTCCCAGAGATGTTCCCGCGCCCCCTGCACGGTGATACCGGCGCAGTGGCGGTTTATTTTGAAGCCGCCGCCGTCATCATCACGCTGGCGTTGCTCGGCCAGGTGCTGGAGTTGCGCGCGCGCAGCAGCGCCGGCGCCGCCATCGCGGCGTTGCTCGGGCTGGCGCCCAGCGCCGCCCGGCGCATCGACCCCGACGGCAGTGAGCGCGACCTGCCGCTCGGCGAAATCCGCGTCGGCGACCGCCTGCGACTCAGGCCCGGCGAGAAGGCGCCGGTCGATGGCGTGGTCGTCTCCGGGGAAAGCGCGGTGGACGAATCGATGATTACCGGCGAGCCGGCGCCGGTGAGCAAGTCGGCGGGCGACCCTATCATCGGGGCGACGCTCAACGGCACCGGCGGGCTGATTATCGAGGCGCGGCGGGTCGGCGGTGAGACGCTGCTTGCGCAAATCACGCAACGCGTCGCCGAGGCGCAACGCAGCCGCGCGCCGGTGCAGCAACTCGCCGACTCGGTCGCCGGGCGCTTCGTTCCGGCGGTGCTGGTGGTGGCGCTCGCCGCCTTTGTCGCGTGGGCGTTGTGGGGTCCCGAACCGGTCATCGCCTACGCCACGGTCAACGCCGTGGCGGTGCTGATTATCGCCTGCCCGTGCGCGCTCGGGCTCGCCACGCCGATGTCGATTCGGGTCGCCGCCGGCAGGGGCGCGCGCGCCGGGGTGCTGTTCAGGAATGCCGAAATGATTGAAACGCTGCGCAAGGTCGATACGCTGGTGCTCGACAAAACCGGCACGCTAACCGAAGGCGCGCCGAAACTGGTTTCGGTGACGGCGGCGGCGGACACCGGCGCCGACACCGCACAACTGTTGTATTGGGCGGCGACGCTGGAGCGCGGCAGCGAGCATCCGCTGGCGGCGGCGGTGGTGGACGGCGCGTTGGCGCGCGGCATTCAGCCGGGCTCGGCGGAAGCGTTTCAGGCGGTCGCGGGCAAGGGCGTGACCGGCGTGGTGGACGGCGCATCGGTCGGTCTCGGCAACGGCGCGCTGCTGGCGCAACTGGGCGTCGAGATTTCCGCGGCGGCGCAACGGCAAAGCGAGCAACTGCGGACGGGCGGGCAGACCGTGATATACGTCTGCGCGGACGGCGCGCTCGCGGGCGTGCTCGGCGTGGCGGACCCGGTCAAACCGAGCGCGGCGGCGGCCATCGCGGCGTTGCGCAACGAGGGGCTGCGCATCCTCATGCTGACCGGCGACAACGAGACCACCGCGCGCGCGGTCGGGCGCATCGTTGGCATCGACGAGATGGTCGCCGGCGTGTTGCCGGGGCAGAAAGCCGACCACATCAAGCGCTTGCAGGCCGACGGGCATGTCGTGGCGATGGCGGGCGACGGCATCAACGACGCCCCGGCGCTGGCGCAGGCGCACGCCGGCATCGCCATGGGCACGGGCGCCGATGTGGCGTTGCAAAGCGCCGGCATCACGCTGGTGAAAGGCGACCTGCACGGCATCGTGCGCGCGCGTCGCCTCAGCCGGGCGGCGATGAAAAACATCCGCCAGAACCTGCTGTTCGCGTTCGCCTACAACAGCCTCGGCGTGCCAATCGCCGCCGGCGCGCTGTATCCGGCATTCGGCCTGCTGCTGAACCCGATGCTCGCCGCCGCCGCGATGAGCGCCAGTTCGGTGTCGGTCATCGCCAATGCGCTGCGGCTCAAGCGGGTGGCGTTGTGAGGGCGGGCGGGCGTTTTCACCGGGGTTGCGCCGCAAACAAGTCCTTGACTGAAACGCCGTCGGGAAATAGACTTGCTCGATTGAAACGCCGTTGTTTTGCCGGCGCCGCGCCGCCGGGGGAGCCTTGAGTCATATGCTAGCCAACTATTTTCCAATCCTGCTTTTTATCGCGGTCGGCTTGGGCGTCGGCATCGTCGCCATCAGCGCCGGCAAAGTGCTTGCGCCGCACAAGCCGTATGACGACAAACTGTCCCCCTACGAATGCGGCTTTGAGGCGTTCGAGGATTCGCGGATGAAATTCGATGTGCGCTACTATCTGGTGGCGATTCTGTTCATTATTTTTGATCTTGAGATTGCGTTTCTCTTTCCCTGGGCCATCGTGCTCGATGAAATCGGCGCGTTCGGCTTCTGGGCGATGATGATTTTCCTCGCCGTTCTGGTGGTCGGCTTCATCTACGAATGGCGAAAAGGGGCGCTCGAGTGGGAGTAATCTAACATGGCTCTCGAAGGAACCTTGCGGGAAGGTTTTGCCACGGCGAAACTGGATGAGTTAATCAACTGGGCGCGCACCGGCTCGATGTGGCCGATGTCTTTCGGCCTCGCCTGTTGCGCCGTGGAAATGATGCAAGCGGGCGCGTCGCGCTACGACCTCGACCGCTTCGGCATCCTCTTCCGCCCCAGCCCGCGGCAGTCCGACGTGATGATAGTCGCCGGCACGCTGACCAACAAAATGGCGCCGGCGCTGCGCCGCGTATACGACCAAATGCCCGAGCCCAGATGGGTCATCTCCATGGGCTCGTGCGCCAACGGCGGCGGCTACTACCACTACTCCTACTCGGTGGTGCGCGGCTGCGACCGCATCGTGCCGGTGGACGTCTACGTCCCCGGCTGCCCACCCACCGCCGAGGCGCTGATTTACGGGATTTTGCAGTTGCAGAAGAAGATTAAGAAGACTAATACGATTGCGCGCACTGCGTCCCCAGTGTCGCCCGCATGAAACGAAACACGCTTTACTACGGCGATTGTCTGGAAGTGATGCGGGCTTGGCCCGATGATTGCGTTGACTTGATTTATCTCGACCCACCGTTTAACTCCAACGCCGATTACAACATTTTATTCGGCAATAAGAAAACCAAAACCGACACGGTCAGGCGCAAAGACCTCGCGCAAATGGTTGCGTTCACCGACACGTGGGAGTGGAGCGAGAAAACCGCCGAGCGCATCGCCGAAATTAAAAAAGCGGTTGATTATCGCGCCCGCAAGGCGGTTCTCGCACTGGATTCGTTTTATGAAAGCGGCACCGGCATGCTCGCTTATTTGGTGTATATGGCCGACCGCATCAACGAGATGCACCGCACACTGAAAGACACCGGCAGCCTTTATCTGCATTGCGACCCGACCGCTTCGCATTACTTGAAGATGATTCTCGATGGAGTGTTCGGGGTGAATAACTTTCGCAATGAAATCGTTTGGAAAAGAAAACAGGACACGCACAATTTGGCAACCAAACAAATGGGCAGAGTGCACGATGTGATTTTATGGTATGCAAAATCGAGCGGCACAAAATACAACAAGCAGTTTACCGAGTATTCACATGAGTATATGGATAATGCATATAAACACGAAGATAAAAAAGGCAGATATAGAACGGTGCCGTGCACGAATGAAGCGGGCGGAAACAAGCCTTACGAATTTCATGGAATCACCCGAGCGTGGCGGTTTACCAAAGCCAATATGCAAAAAAAGTTTGATGATGGTTTACTGGTTCAATCCACACCAACCAGCCCCTTTCGGTATAAGAAATACCTTGATGATGCGGAAGGCGTTCCGATTCAGGATATGTGGACGGACATCAATGCCGTGCGGGGGAAAGGCGAAAATCTGGGCTACCCCACGCAAAAGCCGCTTGCCTTGCTGGAGCGCATCATCAAAGCCTCGTCCGACAAAGGCGATGTGGTGTTTGACCCGTTTTGCGGTTGTGGCACGACCGTGGAAGCGGCGATGAAGTTGAAGCGCGACTTTATCGGCATTGACATTTCGATGTATGCGCTGGACGTGATACAAAAAGAGCGGCTGCAAAACGTGACGTTCAAAATAGACGGCGTGCCGACCGACATGCAAACGGCGATTCACATGGCGGCCAATCAACCGTTCGCGTTTGAGAAGTGGGCGATTCACCGCATCCCCGGTTTCGTTGCCAACAACAAGCAAGTCGGCGACGGCGGCATCGACGGCTGGGCGGGGTTGTTAAGCACGCCGAAAGACGAGGACGGAATTTGCATCGCCCAAGTAAAAGGCGGCACGCCAAGCGCCGATTCAATTCGCGCATTCACCAGCCAACTCACCGGTGGATACGCGTCGGTCGGCGTGTTCATCACGCTAAAAAAATGGAACACGACAACGGTTAAAAAATGCATCGCCGACGCCGGCACACTGAAACAAGGCGCGAGCGAATTCAACCGCCTGGTGATGTGGTCGGTCGAAGAGCACTTCACCGGCATCAGGCCAAACCTGCCACCACTCGCCCATCCCCGCACCGGTCAGCCATTGCAAGAAGACCTAATGGTTTCCGAAGCGCCCGGCATCTTTCAGCGGTGTATCGCATGAACCCATCCCAACTCAACGACCGCTTGCCCGACCTACTGGGCGATGCGTTGCTTTCGCAGTCGGTTGCGTTGGGCGAGGTGACTTGCGAGATTGCGCCGGGGCGGATTAAGGAAGTTTGTGCGTTGTTGAGGGATGACCCGGCGACTCGCTTTGAGTCGTTGATCGATTTGTGCGGGGTTGATTATTCGAGTTGGGGCGCCGAAGGGGGCGGTGCGTGGGCGGGCGGGCGGTTTGCGGTGGTCTATCATTTGCTGTCGCTGCACAACAATGCGCGGTTGCGCCTGCGGGTTGCGCTCGACGACGACGCCAATCCGCCGACGGTGGATTCGGTGGTGGAAATATGGGCGGCTGCCAACTGGTATGAACGCGAAGCCTTCGACCTGTTCGGCATCCTCTTCGACGGCCACCCCGACCTGCGCCGCCTGCTCACCGACTACGGCTTCATCGGCCACCCGTTCCGCAAGGATTTCCCGCTCTCCGGACAGGTGGAAATGCGCTACGACGAGGAGCAGGGGCGGGTGATTTATCAGCCGGTGACGATTGAGCCGCGTGTGTTGGTGCCGCGTACGATTGGGAAGGCGGTTGGGGGCGGCGCGGAAAAATGAAGAAGACACCACACAAACTGTCCTCGCAAATCGTCGGCAATGTAGGGCTATATTACGCTTGCTACAAACTTTCACTGCTGGGCTGGAATGTGATGCCGACCGCGCGCAACGCAAAGGGGATTGATATCGTGGCGTATAACCAAACCGGCAAAAGAATGCTTGGCATTCAAGTGAAAACCTTGTCCGGGAAAAACGCGGTTTCTATTGGCACTTCGCTTGAAAAAGTCATGGGCGACTTCTGGATCGTTCTGACCAACGCCGTGGCAGAGGATGAGCCAAGCGCATTTGTTATGACCGCCAAAGAGGTCGAAGATAATGCCGTCCGGGACAAGGGCGGCCAGCGCGCATACTGGTTGGAGGCGCAGAGGCGTAGGAATCCGAAGCGGCCTGATACTTACGAGAAAGATGAATTCAAAGAAGCGTGGAACAAAATCGGTCGTGGCGACGGCGATTAAAAACCAAGCGATTAACAATGCCTGAAATCCGCAACTACACCATGAACTTCGGACCGCAGCATCCCGCCGCGCACGGTGTGCTCAGGGTGATTATGGAGATGGACGGCGAGGTCATTGAGCGTTGCGACCCGCATATCGGGTTGCTGCATCGCGCCACCGAGAAGCTGGCCGAGTCCAAGCCGTATAACCAGAGCATCGGTTATATGGACCGGCTGGATTATGTTTCGATGATGTGCAATGAACACGCCTACGTGCTCGCCATCGAAAAACTGATTGGCGTCACGCCGCCGTTGCGCGCGCAGTATATCCGCGTGATGTTCGACGAGATTACGCGCATTCTCAACCACTGCTTGTGGCTCGGCGCGCATGCGTTGGATGTCGGCGCGATGACGGTGTTTTTGTATTGCTTCCGCGAGCGCGAAGACCTGATGGACTGCTACGAAGCGGTCAGCGGCGCGCGCATGCATGCGACTTATTACCGCCCCGGCGGCGTGTACCGCGACCTGCCCGACGCCATGCCCCAACACGCCGTCAACGAGCGCTTTGACGAGGCGCAGACGCGCGAGCGCAACGCCGACCGCGAAGGCTCGCTGCTCGATTTCATCGAAGCCTTCACCGAGCGTTTTCCGGGTTATGTGGACGAGTATGAAACCCTGCTCTCCGACAACCGCATCTGGAAGCAGCGCACCGTGGACATCGGCGTGGTGTCAAAGGAGCGCGCCATGGCGCTGGGATTTTCGGGTCCGATGTTGCGCGGCTCCGGGGTGGAATGGGATTTGCGCAAGAAGCAACCCTACGCGGTGTATGAGCAAATGGATTTCGACATCCCGGTCGGCGTCAACGGCGACAGTTACGACCGCTACCTGGTGCGCGTCGAGGAGATGCGCCAGTCCAACCGAATCATCCGCCAGTGCATCGAATGGTTGCGCGCCAACCCCGGACCCGTGATGACCGACGACGGCAAACTCGCGCCGCCTTCGCGCGAGGCGATGAAGGGCGACATGGAATCGCTGATTCACCATTTCAAATTGTTCACCGAGGGGTATTGCATCCCCGCCGGCGAAGCCTACGCCGCCATCGAACATCCGAAGGGCGAGTTCGGCATCTACTTAGTGTCCGACGGCGCCAACAAACCCTACCGCTGCAAAATCCGCGCCCCCGGTTTCGCCCACCTAGCCGCACTCAACGAAATGTCCAAGGGCCACATGCTGGCCGACATGGTCGCCATCATCGGCTCGCAGGATATTGTGTTTGGGGAGATTGACCGGTGAGGCAGTTTAAGCGGTGCTGACCGACGAAGAAAAAGAGGTCATCACGCTACTCTCGCGCTTGATGATGGGGGCGTTTGCCACTGTGCTTGTGGTTGGCGGCGGCATCGCCGGCTTGTTGCTGATGCAGCGCGCCCCGGAATCGCCGGCAGCCGGCATCGACATCGCATTGCAGACGACCGGCATCAGCATGTTCGGGTGGGGGGCTGTTTTATTTTTCGTGTCGCTTGTGTTATTCTTCGGCTTGCTCGCAAAAATTTGGCACCTCATCAACCACAAGGAGAAATCGTCATGACCGACTCGCTCTGGTATTCCATCCTCATCGCAGCGGTTCCCCTTTCCCTTATTGCCGCTTTGATATCTATGTATGTGTTTGCACATTTCGCTGTCAAACAACTGGACCGCGACCGCGAGGACGAAGCAAAAGCGAAACGCGAAAAGGCAGAAGCGGAGGCGGCCGGCGAGATACCGGCGAGTTAGTCAGTCACCGGCAAACATCGCGCAGATGCCGCCTTTCCGAATGCGGGGACTCCCCACCCAACACCCGTTCTCGCAGGATGAACAACCACCCGAACCGATTCAGTCATCCCGCCACCATGCTATCCCCCGCCGCCCTCACCGAAATCGACCGCGAACTGGCGAAGTATCCGCCCGACCAGCGCCAGTCGGCGTTGTTGGCGGCGCTTCGCATCGCGCAGGATGAACACGGCTGGCTGAGCGCCGAGTTGATTGAATGCGTCGCCGGGGTGATTGGCGTGCCGCCGGTGCGCGCCTGGGAGGTGGCGACTTTTTACACGATGTATGACTTGAAGCCGGTCGGCAAGCACAAAATTTCGGTGTGCACCAATATCTCCTGCATGCTGCGCGGCTCGGATGAAGTCGTCGCCCACCTCAAAACCAAACTCGGCATCGGCTTCGGCGAAACTACCGCCGACGGCCAATTTACCCTCAAAGAAGCCGAATGCCTGGCCGCCTGCGCCGGCGCGCCGATGTTGCAAATCGGGCGCGATTATTACGAAGACCTGACCCCGACGCGGGTGAATGAAATTTTGGATGAGTTAGGAGGTTAATAAAAATGGCCAAGATAAATGACTTAAACTTAAAAGAATGGAAGCAATACGACGACATTCTTACCGATAGTTTATGGTTGCTGGGCGGACGCGATAAATCCGGTGTGCACAACAATACATATCACGGGAATTTTATTCCGCAAATTCCCAATCAACTCATGCGGCGGTTTACCAAAAAAGGCGATGTGGTATTGGACTTATTTCTTGGGCATGGCACTTCGCTGATAGAAGCACGGCGGCTTGGCCGGCATGGAATCGGGGTTGAGTTAAATCCGGAAGTTGCCAAAATTGCCCGAGGAAATGTGACACAAGAAACCGCCCGTGGTGGAGTTTCATCCACGGTAATTGTTGCTGACAGCACGAACCCTTACGCCACAACAAAAGTGGCAAAAGTGCTAAATAAAATCAACAAAAAACAAGTGCATCTAATTATTTTGCATCCTCCTTATCACAATATTATTAAGTTTAGTGACGACAAAAAAGACTTATCCAACATAGAAAGTGTTGATTGTTTCGCCGAAAAATTTGGCGATGTAATAGAAAATTTTATCGACCTGCTGGCATCCGGGCGGTACCTTGCCGTTGTCATTGGCGACAAATATACCAACAGCGAATGGGTGCCACTCGGTTTTAATTTGATGCAAGAAACATTAAAACGCGCACCTGACTTGATACTAAAAAGCATATTGGTAAAAAACATGACGGGCAATCGTGCAAAGTTAAACCAGGAAAATTTGTGGCGGTACCGTGCATTGGTCGGCGGATTTTACATTTTCAAACACGAATATTTGCTGGTATTCAAGAAAAAATGACAACGCATGTTTTTATTGTTGATTGGCGCACTTTCAAGTTTCACTTGGAGTATTTGTTTGCTGGCACCGGGGCAAAAGAAGAAGCGATTGATTTTAATAACCGTCGCCAGTCATCTCTTCACTATTCAAAAGAACGAAACCTAGTTGGAATGATTGCGGATGCAAATAGAGTCCGGAAAGGCGACCAAGTTATTTTTTATTTGCAACAAAATTTCGAGCATGGAATTCGAGAAGGGAAATTTTTTGGCGTGTTTGAAGTCATAAGCGATTCGGCTTTTTTGGATAATTACGATGCTGCACAATACCTTACGTCAGATCTTGGAAAATCTTTGACCTTTAGAGTGCAAATTTCGCCGCTTGATGTGTATGCTGATGGCGTGACCGAATGGGAGGCGTTGGATGAAATTAAATGCCTATCATCACCATGTCAAATGTTGTGGTCTTTGATTTACCGCAAATTAAAAGGAGTGCGTGGAAACACGATGATCACAACGTACGAAGCCGAACGGTTGCTACACCTTATCCGCAACAAAAATCAGCGACGGGAATTGGATTGCGAAAACAAAATTTCTTTTGAACTGGAAAACCAGAAAATTATTTGCATTGATGAATCACAACCCGAATATGCCGGTCGTCAGGAGTGTATTAATATACTTCCTCGAATGTTGGAAAAAAGTGCGTGCGGACAGAAATTTGAAGTGCATCTTCAAGCATATCTCACGCAAAATTTAGGGAGAAACATCAATCACAGTTTAGATGCTGCAGTGGCCGGGCAAGGGAAAATTGAATGGATTGGCAATGAAGTTTCGTGTGGTGTTGGAATGCAAAGAATAGATGTAATGCTTTCGGTGGAACATGAAAGCCATCGTAGCATATTGCCGATCGAATTAAAGTGTGAAGAAGCAAGCGCTGACAATTTGAATCAAATTCAACGTTATATTGACTGGGTGAAACAGTATTATGTGCCGAATTTGCCGAGCGATATCGTACCGGTTTTATTAGCCAAGCGAATAGAAAATAAGATGACGGACATATATCAAAATTTAATCACGGAATTCAATTCGTTTAATGGAAACAACCAAGGTGAATGTGCGCCATTGCGCTATATTGAATTTGCCATAGCTGATGATATTGTTTTTACTCAAGTTGAATATTAACAATGACTAACCAGCCCGCCACCCTCCGCGCCTGCGCCGACGTATGCCTGCCGCGCGAGCATGACCGCTGCTGGACGCTGGATGCCTATCGCAAAACCGGCGGATACGAGGCGTTGGAGAAGGTGTTGCGCGAGCAGGTTGAGCCGGCGTTGATTATCGAGGCGCTCAAGACTTCCAACTTGCGCGGGCGCGGCGGCGCCGGGTTTCCGGCGGCCATCAAGTGGCATTTTATTCCGCGCGCGGCGGCGGGGCAGAAGTATGTGGTGTGCAATTCCGATGAGGGCGAGCCGGGCACTTGCAAAGACCGCGACATTCTGCGCTACAACCCGCACGCGCTGATTGAAGGTATGGCGCTCGGCGGCTATGTGATGGGCGCGACGGTCGGCTACAACTATATTCGCGGCGAGTTCTGGGAGCCGTATGAGCGCATGGAGGCGGCGGTGCGCGAAGCGTATGACGCCGGGTTGCTGGGCGCCGATTTGTTCGCATCGGGTTTTGATTTTGACTTGCACAACCACCTCGGCGCCGGCGCCTATATTTGCGGCGAGGAAACCGCGCTGCTCGAATCGCTCGAAGGCAAGAAGGGTTTGCCGCGCTTCAAACCGCCGTTCCCGGCGGCCTTCGGTTTGTATGGCAAACCGACCACCATCAACAACACCGAATCGTTCGCCTCGGTGCCGGCGATTCTGCGCGCCAACGGCGACTGGATGAAGGGCGAATGGTTCCGCGACCTCGGCGTGGAGAACGCCGGCGGGGTGAAAATTTTCTCGGTTACGGGTCATGTCGAAAAGCCGGGCAACTACGAAGTCAAAATGGGCACGCCGTTCGCCGACCTGCTGGAAATGGCAGGCGGGGTGTGGCGCGGACGCCGACTCAAGGCGGTCATACCGGGCGGCTCGTCGGTGCCGGTGTTGCCGGCGGACATCATCATGCGCGCGAATATGGACTACGACTCGCTGCAACAACACGGCTCCGCGGTCGGCGCCGGCTCGGTCATCGTGATGGACGAGACCACCGACATGGTGGCGGTGCTGGAACGGCTCGCGCGCTTTTACTTTGAGGAATCCTGCGGCCAGTGCACGCCGTGCCGCGAAGGCACCGGCTGGCTATTCCGCATCCTGCGCCGCATCAACGCCGGACGCGCAACCGAGCGCGACCTCGACACCCTGCTCGACGTCGCCAACCGCATCGAGGGGCGCACCATCTGCGCACTCGGCGACGCGGCGGCGTGGCCCGTGCAGAGTTTTCTTAAACATTTTCGGCATGAGTTTGAAGCGAAAATCCGCGCCGCCGAGGTTGAGGTTGCGCCCGCTACGGCGGCAACCAACGCCGCCGCAACCACCGCCGCCGACGCCGCCTGACATGGCCACGGTGCAAGTCAACGGGCAACTGGTGGAAGCCGAAGTCGGCGAAATGCTGATTGCCGCCACCGACCGCGCGGGCGTTTATATTCCGCGTTTCTGCTATCACGAAAAACTCTCCATCGCCGCCAACTGCCGCATGTGTTTGGTGGAAGTCGGGCACGCGCCGGAGCCTCTGCCGGCGGCGGGCGGGGAGCGCAAGACTTACGCGCGCGATGAACTCCGGCTGGCTCCCAAGCCGCTGCCGGCTTGCGCCACGCCGGTCAGCGACAACATGGTGGTGTTCACGCGCTCGCAACTGGCGCGCGAAGCGCAGCAGGGCACGCTTGAGTTTTTGCTCATCAACCATCCGCTCGACTGCCCGGTGTGCGACCAGGGCGGCGAGTGCCCGTTGCAGGACCAGGCGATGGGCTACGGCAGCGACGACTCGCGCTATCTGGAACGAAAACGCTCGGTGGCGAGCCACGACATCGGTCCGCTAATCGCCACCGAGATGACGCGCTGCATCCACTGCACCCGCTGCGTACGCTTCGGCGAGGAAGTCGCGGGGCTGATGGAACTGGGCATGCCGGGGCGCGGCGAGCACGCGTACATCGGCACCTTTCTGAACCGCGCGGTGGACTCGGAAGTGTCCGGCAACATGATTGACCTGTGCCCGGTCGGCGCGCTGACCTCCAAGCCCTACCGCTTCGCCGCGCGCTCGTGGGAGTTGGAAAATCACCGCGGCATCAGCCCGCATGACTGCGTCGGCGCGAACCTCACGATTCAAACCCTGCGCGGGCGGGTCGAGCGCGTCCTGCCGTATGAAAACCCGCGCGTCAACGAATGCTGGCTCGCCGACCGCGACCGATACAGTTACGAGGCGGTCAACAGCGAGCGGCGGCTGGGCGCGCCGATGGTCAAGACGCAAGGCGAGTGGAAGGAGGTGGCGTGGGAAGTCGCGTTGCAACGCGCCTGCGACGGCATCAAAGCGGCGCTCCAAACCGGCGGCGGCGACAATCTCGGCGCGCTCGCCGGTTACGCCTCAACGCTGGAAGAGTATTTCCTGCTGCAGAAACTGGTGCGGGCGTTGGGCGGCAACCACATTGATCACCGCTTGCAGCAAAGCGATTTCCGCGATGATGCGGTGGCGCCCGTTTTCCCGGCATCGGAAATGCCCATCGAGCAATTCGACCGCCTGCGCGCCGCGTTGCTGGTCGGCTCCAACATTCGCAAGGAGCAACCGTTGCTGGCGCTCAGGCTGCGCGCCGCCACGCGCGAAAACGGGGCGCATATCAGCAGCATCAACCCGCTCGCTTATGCGCAAAATTTCGAGGTGGAAACCGCCATCACCGCCGGCGCCGACATGGTGGCGCATCTCGCGGCGGTGGCGTCGGACATCGCCGCGGTGAGACCCGATGTCGTGTTGCCCGACGGAATCGAGCAATGGCTCAAGGCGCCCACCGTACAACCCCAACCCGGCATCGCCCGCAGCCTGCTGGAAGCGGGCGCGGACGGCGCGGTGATTATCGGCGCACCGGCGCAGCAGCACGGCGACGCCGGCGTGATTAAGGCAATCGCCCAGTGGATTTGCGAGACGACCGGCGCGCGCCTCGCGGTGCTGCCGCCGGGCAACAGCGCGGCGGCGTGGTGGGCGGGCTGCCTGCCGCATCGCGGACCCGGCGGGGTGGCGCTATCCGACACCGATGCCGGGCTCGACGCCGCCGCGATGTTGGCGCAGCCGCGCCGCGCGTATCTGCTGCTGGCGACCGACCCCGAACTGGACGCCATCGACGGTCGCGCCGCGTTTGAGGCGATGAAGCGCGCTGAGTTTGTCGTGCAGATTTCCGCCTACCGCAGCGACGCGGCGATGGAATGCGCCGATGTGTTGCTGCCGATGGCGGCGTTCACCGAATCCGCCGGGCATTTCCTCAACTGCGAGGGGCGCGTTCAGCGCGCCGAGGTCGCCGCCAAACCGCTCGGCGAGTCGCGCCCGGCGTGGAAAATCCTGCGCGTGCTGGGCAATTTTCTCGACCTGCCGGGGTTTGACTATGTGTCGCTGGAAGCCGTCAACGACGACATTCCCCATCACGCCCACGACGGCGGCGCCTCAGCGCGCATGCGCGAATGGAGCATTCCGGCGCCGCGAATCGCTCCCACCGACACCGACCCAATCGGCGGCGGCGACAGCCTACTCCGCCTGCCCGACCTGCCGATGTATCGCGGCGACCAAACCGTGCGCCACGCGCCGGCGCTGCAAAAAACCGCCGACAATCCCCCGCCCGCGGCGCATCTGAACCGCGCCACCATCGACCGGCTTGGCTTGACCGCCGGCGACCAAGTGAAGGTGCAAAACGGCGCCGGCAGCGCCAGCCTGCCGTTGCGGGCGGACGAGCGCGTCCCCGGCGATTGCGTTTATGTGCCGGCGGGTTATGCGCAAACCGCGCGGCTTGGCGGGCATTGCAGAGTGACGCTGGAGAAAATCCGATGACGGCTGCGGGGCGAGGGCGCTGAGGCAATGACGCGATGAGAGAGGGGTTCTTTCACCTGACCGCATGGCTACCGCACGGCTTGCAGGCGACGCTGTGGATTATGCTCAAGATCGTGGCAATCCTCGCGCCGCTGATGTTGTGCGTCGCGTATTTCACCTTTGCCGAGCGCAAGTTGATTGGCTACATGCAGATTCGCGTCGGTCCCAACCGGGTCGGACCGAGGGGCTGGCTGCAGCCGATCGCCGATGCGCTCAAACTGATGATGAAGGAAATCATCATTCCCAACCGCTCCAACAAGGCGCTGTTTCTCATCGCGCCGGTGTTGTCGATCACCCCGGCGCTGGCGGCGTGGGCGGTCATCCCGTTCAGCGACACGCTGGTGCTCGCCGACATAGACGCCAGCCTGCTGTATATCCTCGCGCTCACCTCGATGGGCGTGTATGGCGTCATCGTCGCCGGCTGGGCGTCCAATTCCAAATACGCGTTTTTGGGCGCGATGCGCTCGGCGGCGCAAATCGTGGCGTATGAAATCGCCATGGGCTTTGCGCTCGTGGGCGTGTTGATGGTCGCCGGCAGCCTCAACCTGCGCGAGATTGTGCACGGGCAAGCCGGCAGTTTGTTTCACTGGTATTGGCTGCCGTTGCTGCCGCTCTTCCTGGTCTATTTTATCTCCGGCGTGGCGGAAACCAACCGCGCGCCGTTCGATGTCGCCGAAGGGGAGTCGGAAATCGTCGCCGGTTTTCATGTCGAATATTCCGGCATGGCTTTTGCGGTGTTCTTCCTCGCGGAATACGCCAACATGCTCCTGATTGCGGCGCTCACCGTGATTATGTTTCTCGGCGGCTGGTTGCCGCCGTTTGAAGTCGCGCCGTTCACCTGGATTCCGCCGCTCCTTTGGTTCGGCATCAAGACCTCGCTGGTCGCCTTTTTCTTTCTGTGGTTCCGCGCCACCTTTCCCCGCTACCGCTACGACCAAATCATGCGGCTCGGATGGAAGGTGTTGATTCCGATCACGCTGGTGTGGATCGCGGTCATCGGCGCGGGAAAATTTTACACCCCGTTCGGCGCGTTCTTTGCGTAAGATGGATTGCTGAGCTGCGCCTGTCAACCGGGACCGGAGACTTATCATGGGAATCGACATCAAACAACTTTACAAAACCTTCACGCTCAAGGAGTTGCGCAAGGGAATGCGCGTCACCGGGCGGCGGCTGTTCAGCCGCAAAATCACCATCATGTACCCAAAGGAAAAGACGCCGAAATCGCCGCGCTTTCGCGGCCTGCACGCGTTGCGCCGCTACCCCAACGGCGAAGAGCGCTGCATCGCCTGCAAACTGTGCGAAGCCGTCTGCCCGGCGCTGGCGATCACCATCGACTCCGAAGAACGCGCCGACGGCACGCGCCGCACCACGCGCTACGACATTGATTTGTTCAAGTGCATCTACTGCGGCTTCTGCGAAGAAGCCTGCCCGGTGGACTCCATCGTCATGACCGACATCCACGAGTTCCACATGGAAGAAGAACACGAGCGCTGGATCGACAAACAACGCCTGCTGGAAATCGGCGACCAATACGAAACCGAAATAGCCGCCGCGCGCAAACAAGACGCGCCGTATCGGTGAGCGCAAAAGGGGACGGCATGATGGAAATGGAAATGAAAAAAAACACGCTGTATTACGGCGATTGTTTGGAGGTGATGCGCGAGTGGCCCGACAACGCCGTCGATTTGATTTACCTCGACCCGCCTTTCAACAGCAAGGCGGACTACAACATCATCTTCGGCACGCAGCGCAACGGCGGCGACAACGAAGACATCGCGCAACTGACGGCTTTTACCGATACTTGGGAATGGGATGAGGCGGCGGAGCAGCGCGTGCGCTTAATCGAAAACGCTATCGACCACCCGGCGCATCGTGCCATCCGCGCATTCAGAGAAATCTATCCCGATGGCAGTGGAATGTTGTCGTATCTATCTTATATGGCGCAGCGCATCGCCGAGATGCACCGTTTGTTGAAAAAATCCGGCAGCATCTATTTGCATTGCGACCCGACCGCGTCGCATTACTTGAAACTCTTGATGGATGAGGTTTTTGGGAAGAAACATTTTAAAAATGAAGTGATATGGCATTACCAAACCGGCGGTGCGGGCAAGAAGCATTACGCAAGAAAGCACGACATCCTTTTGTTTTATAGCAAAAGCCAAAAATTTATATTTAATGGCGAGGACATCATGGCGCCACGAACCCCCGAAGTTTTGAGGCGACTGGGTACCGGGAAAAAGAGTGCAACCAGAGCAACGACAGAAACGAAACTGCCAATGGATGTATGGACCGACTTGAAAGCCTTGAATGCCATGGCCGCGGAACGCTTGGGGTATCCCACGCAAAAACCGCTCGCTTTGCTGAAACGAATCATCATGGCGAGCAGCAACCCAGGCGATTTGGTGTTGGATCCGTTTTGTGGTTGCGGCACAACCATTGAAGCGGCGCATTCCTTAAAACGCAACTGGATTGGCATTGATATTTCCGCTTACGCCATCGAAGTAGTGCGGCGTGAGCGCATGAAAGATATGCGTATCAATCTGGCGGGTGTGCCGAAAGACTTGAAAGGGGCAATGCATTTTGCGCAAGACAATCCGTTTGATTTTGAGAAGTGGGCGGTTACGCGCATCCCCGGCTTTGCGCCGAACAAGGTGCAACGCGGCGACGGCGGCATCGATGGCCGCGCGCTGATTTATGGCGCCAAAAAGAAGGAGGAATTATGCATCTCCCAAGTCAAAGGCGGCAAACCCGCCATTGATTCGCTGCGGGCTTTTTCAGGCGTCATCGCAAGCAGAAAGGCGGCGGTGGGTGTTTTCATTACGCTGAAAAAATGGGATACGCCGGCGGTGAGAAAGTGCATCTTGCAAGCGGGGACATTCAAACGCGGTGAAACAGAATTCAGGCGCTTGATTATGTATTCCATCGACGAGTATTTTCGCGGCATAGAACCCAAACTGCCGCCACTCGCGCATCCGCGCACCGGCGAAGCGTTTCAGGAAGAATTGAAATCGGCAAACCTGCCGGACGAATAAACCACCAACCGGAGTAAAACCATGCCTGATTCAACCGTAAAATATGTTATCCACGCCGAGGATATGGATCTCGCTAACGGCGTATATTACATGTCAAAACCTTTTTATGACCAAGCGTGTGTCGATATTGGTGACGATGGCGATGTTGCCCCCGAAGACGACCCCGATTTTATGGCTCAACTTGATTGTTACGAGATTGACATTAATGACATTAGATTTCACTGGGCGACTCATCCACTCTACGCGCACCAATACGACAGCGAAGCCGAAGCGCGGAAAGTCATCCCCAGTTTACCAACCCACTGCAACCCGGAAGTCTTTACTCTTCAACAAGCCCTCGATGGACATGTTGGCGACCCGGAGCGGTTTCCTTTCAGCGTAAAACATATGCCGTCAGACGAAGATGTAAGGCTTGGAAATTACCCGGAACCACCCGCCAAAAAATATATCCCCTATACGGGTCCCCCGGTATACGGATGAGCATCACCTTCCTCCAATTCGCCTTCTACTTCTTCAGCGCAACGCTGATTTTTGCCGCCGCCATGGTGGTGACCATTCGCAACCCGGTCAAGGCGGCGTTGTTTTTGGTGTTGGCGTTTTTTAGCGCGGCGTGCGTGTGGATTACGCTGGAAGCGGAATTCCTCGCCATCGTGCTGGTGCTGGTTTATGTCGGCGCGGTCATGGTGTTGTTCCTTTTTGTGGTGATGATGCTGGACGTCAACCTCGCGGAAATGCGCGCCGGTTTCACCCGATACCTGCCGGTCGGCAGCGTCATCGCGGTGCTGCTGGTGGTCGAACTCGCGCTCGTATTGATGCGCTCGTTTTCGCCGCAACAATACGCCAACCCGCCGGCGCAGGCGCTTGGCCACAGCAACACGCGCGAACTCGGCGAGCAACTCTACACCGTCTATGTCTATCCGTTTGAAATCGCCGCGGTCATTCTGCTGGTGGCGATTATCGCCGCCATCGCGCTGACCATGCGACCGCGCCCGGACGGCAAGCGCATCGACCCGGCGGACCAAGTGCGAACGCGGCGCGATGACCGCCTGCGCATCGTCAAAATGAAACCGTCGCCCCGCCAAGGCGAAGGCGAAAACCGCGCGGACGAAGCGCCATGATTCCGCTCTCGCACTATCTCGCCCTGGGCGCCATCCTGTTCGCCCTCAGCGTGGTCGGGATTTTTCTCAACCGCAAAAACGTCGTCATCTTGCTGATGTCCATCGAGTTATTGCTGCTCGCGGTCAACATCAACTTCGTGGCTTTCTCGCACTTCCTCCAAGACACCGCCGGACAGGTGTTCGTGTTTTTTATTCTGACCGTGGCGGCGGCGGAATCCGCCATCGGCCTCGCCATCCTCATCGTGCTGTTCCGCAGCCGCCGCACCATCAACGTCGAAGAATTGGACTCGCTCAAGGGATGAGAAACATCTATCTGGCAATCCCGCTCATCTGCCTCGCCGCCGCCGTCATCACCGGATTGTTCGGCAAAGTCATCGGTCGCCGCGGCGCGCATTCGGTCGCCATCGCCGGGGTCGGCGCCGCCTTCGTGCTGTCGCTGGTGGTGTATGCCGATGTGCGCGCCGGCAACCTGTTCAACGACACCATCTACGCCTGGGCGGTGAGCGGCGGCGTGCCGTTGCGAATCGGGTTTATGATCGACGAGTTGAGCGCGATGATGATGATCGTGGTCACTTTCGTCTCGCTCATGGTGCACATCTACACCATCGGCTACATGGCGGACGACCCCGGCTATCAGCGCTTCTTCTGCTACATCGCGCTGTTCACCTTCGCCATGCTGATGCTGGTGATGGCGAACAACTTCCTGCAGTTGTTCTTCGGCTGGGAAGCGGTCGGTCTGGTGTCCTATCTGCTAATCGGTTTCTGGTATGAACGCGACAGCGCCATCGCCGCCAACCTCAAAGCCTTCCTGGTCAACCGCGTGGGCGACTTCGGCTTTCTGCTCGGCATCGCCGCGGTGCTGTATCTGTTCGGCTCGCTCGACTACGGCGCGGTGTTCGCCGGCGCCGAAGCCGCCGCCGGGCAAACCGTGGCGGGCGTGTTCGGCGAGTGGAAGTGGATGACGATTATCTGCCTGCTGCTGTTCGTCGGCGCCATGGGCAAGTCGGCGCAGGTGCCGTTGCACGTGTGGCTGCCGGACTCCATGGAGGGACCCACGCCCATCTCGGCGTTGATTCACGCCGCCACCATGGTGACCGCCGGCATCTTCATGGTGGCGCGCATGTCGCCGCTCTTTGAATTGTCCGAGACGGCGCTGTCGGTGGTGCTGGTCATCGGCGCAACCACCGCGATTTTCATGGCGCTGGTCGGCTTGGTGCAGAACGACATCAAGCGCGTGGTGGCGTATTCGACGCTCTCGCAGTTGGGCTACATGACCGTCGCGCTCGGCGCGTCCGCCTATGAAATCGCCATCTTCCACCTCGGCACGCACGCCTTCTTCAAGGCGCTGCTGTTCCTCGCCGCCGGCTCGGTGATTATCGCCATGCACCACGAACAGGACATGCGCAAAATGGGCGGGCTCAGGGCAATCATGCCCATCACCTACATCACCGCCGCGGTCGGCTCGTTGGCGCTCGCCGGCATCCCGCCGTTCGCCGGCTTCTTTTCCAAAGACGCGATTATCGAGTCGGCGCGCCACAGCGATGTGTGGGGCGCGGGCTACGCGTATGTCGCGGTGCTGCTGGGCGTGTTTGTCACCGCTTTCTACTCGTTCCGGCTGCTGTTCATGACCTTCCACGGCAGCAACCGCTCCGACCAACACACCCGCGAGCGCCTGCACGAATCCCCCGGCGTCGTGATTTGGCCCCTGGTTGCGCTGGCGATTCCGTCGGTAATAACCGGCTGGATGTTCTTCGAGCCGGTCATCAACGGCGCGTTTTTCGGCAACGCCATCCACGTCAACCCGCAACACGATGTCGTGGCGAAATTGGCAGCCGTCCATCACGGCAAACACGGCTTCGACCTCATCCTGTCGGCGATACTGCACGGCGTGCTCACCGCCCCCTTCTGGCTGGCGGTCGCCGGCATCGGCCTCGCCTGGTATGGCTACTGCAAAAACACCCAACTACCCGCCAAAATCGCCGCCGCCGCGGGACCCCTCCATCGAATCTTGCAAAACAAATACGGCTTCGATGAATTCTATCAAGCCGCCTTCGCCAAAGGCTCGCTCAACCTCGGCAACATGCTGTCAACGCGCATCGACGCAGGTCTCATAGACGGCATCATCGTCAACGGCTCCGCCCGCCTGGTGCGCGCCTGCTCCGGCATCATGCGCAACCTCCAAACCGGCTTCACCTACCACTACGCCTTCGCGATGATCGTCGGCTTGTTCTGTTTCGTCACCTTTTTTGTTTGGTTGTGAGGGCGAAGGGCGGCGCGTATGGAAAATAACTTGCTCAGTTGGCTAATCTGGCTTCCCATCCTCGCCGGTGTGTTGGTCGTCGCCGCCGGGCGGGGGGAAGGCGAGCGTCGTGATGCGTTGGCGCGCAGATTGGCGCTGGGGTTTTCCGTTGCGATTTTTCTGTTGAGCGTGCCGCTTTACACGCGCTTCGACACCGCCACCGCGGCCATGCAATTCGGCGAGCACGCGGTTTGGGTCAGCGCGTTCAATATCCATTACTCGCTCGGTATTGACGGCATTTCCCTGCCGCTGATTCTGCTGACCACCCTGCTGACCGTGGTGGTTGTCATCGCCGGTTGGAAAGTCATCACCGAGCGCGTGGCGCAGTATATGGCGGCGTTCCTCATTATGGAGGGCTTGATGATCGGCGTGTTCGCCGCCCTCGACGCGGTCTTGTTCTACCTCTTCTGGGAGGCGATGCTGATTCCGATGTTCCTCATCATCGGCATCTGGGGCGGACCCAACCGCATCTACGCGACCATCAAGTTTTTCCTGTATACCCTGCTCGGCTCGCTGCTCATGCTGGTTGCGTTGCTCTACCTCTACAACGCCGCTGGCGGCAGTTTCAGCATCCTCGACTACCACGCCCTGAAACTCGCGCTCGCCCCGCAGGTGTTGTTGTTCCTGGCGTTCTTCGCCGCCTTCGCGGTCAAGGTGCCGATGTTCCCGGTGCACACCTGGCTGCCGGACGCGCACGTCGAAGCGCCCACCGGCGGCTCGGTGATTCTCGCGGCGATTATGCTGAAAATGGGCGGCTACGGTTTCATCCGCTTCAGCCTGCCCATCACGCCGGACGCCAGCATCGAGTTGGCGTGGCTGATGATTACGCTGTCGCTCATCGCGGTGGTTTATATCGCGCTGGTGGCGCTCGCGCAGCGCGACATGAAAAAACTCATCGCCTATTCCAGCATCTCCCACATGGGCTTCGTCACCCTCGGCTTGTTTCTCTTCAACGCCCACGGTGCCGAGGGCGCGATGATTCAGATGATTTCCCACGGCTTCATCTCCGGCGCGCTGTTCCTGTGCGTCGGCGTGTTGTATGACCGCCTGCACTCGCGCATGATCGCAACCTACGGCGGCATCGCCACGCCCATGCCGGTGTTCGCCGGCTTCGTGGTGCTGTTCGCGCTCGCCAACGCCGGCTTGCCCGCGACTTCGGGTTTTGTCGGCGAGTTCCTGGTCATCCTCGGCGCCTTTCGGGTCAACGCCTGGGTCGCCGCCATCGCCGCGCTCACGCTGATTTTCGGCGCCGCGTATACGCTGTGGATGGTCAAGCGCGTCATCTACGGCGCGGTCGCCTCCGAGCAAGTCGCCGCGCTCGCCGATGTCGATGTGCGCGAAACCGCCTTCCTGTCCATCCTCGCTGTGTTGGTTCTGCTGGTCGGCGTGTGGCCCAACCCGCTGCTCGAAGTCATGCACGCCACCATCGACAACCTGCTCGCGCATATCGCGGTCTCCAAACTGCCATGACGTTCGACTCGCTAAAAGCCGCCGCCGCGTTGCCGGAGATATTTATTTCGCTGGCGGCGTGCGCGATTCTGGTGCTCGGCGTGGCGGGCAAAAAAAACAACGACACGGCTTGTTACTGGCTCAGCATCGCCGCGCTGGCGGTCACAGCAACGCTGAGCGGCATGGACTTCGCCGCCGGCACGGTGGCCGCCTTCAACAACCTGTTCATCGCCGACCCGCTCGCCAAGTTGCTGAAAATCGCGGTCTGCCTGCTGTCCGCGGGCGCCTTCATCTATGGCCGACGCTACAACCGCGCGCGCGGCATCTTCACCAACGAATACTACGTGCTCGGCTTGTTCGCGGTCGCCGGCATGATGGTGATGGCGTCCGCCAACCACTTGCTGACGCTGTATCTCGGCTTGGAGTTAATGTCGCTGTGCCTGTATGCGATGATCGCCTGCTACCGCGACGACAAACTGGCGAGCGAGGCGGCGATGAAATACTTCGTGCTCGGCGCGCTCGCCTCCAGCATGCTGTTGTATGGCATGTCGCTGTTGTATGGCTTGTCCGGCTCGCTCGAGTTGTCCGCCATCCGCACCGCGCTCGCCGGCGCCGACCACAACAACGCGGCGGTCGCGCTGGCGGTGGTGTTCATCGTCGTCGCGCTGGCTTTCAAACTCGGCGCGGTGCCGTTCCACATGTGGGTGCCGGATGTGTATCACGGCTCGCCGACCTCGACCACCGCGTTCCTCGGCGCCGCGCCCAAAATCGCCGCGTTCGCGCTGGTCATGCGCTTGCTTGCCGGCGGCCTCGGCGACCTGTTCGCGCTCTGGCAACAGATGCTGCTCATCCTCGCCATCCTGTCGGTCGCCGCCGGCAACATCATCGCCATCGCGCAAACCAACCTCAAACGAATGCTGGCGTATTCCACCATCTCGCACATGGGGTTCTTCCTGTTCGGCATCGCAAGCGGCGGCGCGCACGGCTACAGCGCCTCGCTGTTCTATGTGCTGATTTATTCGCTGATGAGCCTCGGCGCGTTCGGCGCCATCCTCTGCCTGACGCGCGCCGACCACGAATCCGACCGGCTCACCGACCTCAAAGGGCTGAGCGCGCGCAACCCGTGGGTCGCGTTTTTGCTGATGATTCTGATGCTGTCGATGGCGGGCATCCCGCCGACCGCCGGCTTCTTCGCCAAACTCGCGGTCATCCAAGCGCTGGTTCGCGCCGAGTTGGTGTGGGTGGCGGTGGTGGCGGTGCTGCTGGCGGTGGTCGGCGCGTTCTACTACCTGCGCGTCATCAAACTGATGTATTTCGACGCGCCCGAGGAGCAACCCGAAGCGGCGCGCGCCGAGCCCGCCCCGCTCGATGCGCGCCTGCTGCTGACCTTCAACGCGCTCGGCATCATCGCCATCCTGCCGTGGATTGACGGCTTGATTTCGCTGTGCGCCGACGTCATCCGGCGCTTCGCCATCTGACGGCGCACGCCCGCCGATGAAAAAAATCAACCTCGGGTTGCTGTTCGGCGGGCGCTCCTGCGAACACGAAGTGTCGGTCACCTCCGCGCGCTGCATCCTCCAAGCCCTCGACCGAAGCCAATACAACATCAGCCTAATCGGCATCGACAAAACCGGCCACTGGCATCTCGCCGACGACTTCGACTCGCTGCTTGGCGGCGGCGAAGTCAAACCCATCGCGCATCGCGCGCACGCTCGCAACAAACCCGACGACACCACCGGCGGCAACCCGGTCACCCTCGACCTGCACTATCAAGGCAATCTGGCGGCGACCACCCCACCACCGCCGGACGCCGCGTTGCCGTCCCTCGATGTCATTTTCCCGGCGCTGCACGGCACCTTCGGCGAAGACGGCACGCTGCAGGGCGTGTTTGAAATGGCGGGAATCCCCTACGTCGGCTGCGGCGTGGCCGCCTCGGCGCTCGCCATGGACAAAATCCTCGCCAAGAAAATCTTTGCCGCCGCCGGCATCCCGCAAGCGGACTATCTCGGCGTCACCGCCGCACAGTGGCAACGCGACCCGAACGCCGTCGTCGAACGCGGCGAAGCCCGGCTCGACTACCCTATTTTCGTCAAGCCGGCGAACCTCGGCTCCAGCGTCGGCATCAGCAAGGCGCACGAGCGCGCGCAGTTGCAAGCCGCCATCCAACTGGCATTCCAATTCGACAACAAAATCGTGCTGGAGCAGTCCATGGAAAACTGCATCGAAGCCGAATGCGCCGTGCTCGGCAACGCCGACGACGCGCAAGCCTCGGTGGTCGGCGAAATCATACCCGGCGCCGAGTTCTACGACTACACCACCAAATACATCGACGACAAATCCGAGTTGGTCATCCCCGCCAACATAGAAGCCCAAGCCGCCGAACGCGTGCGCGAACTCGCCGTCACCGCCTTCCAAGAAATAGACGGCGCGGGCCTCGCGCGCGTGGACTTTTTCGTCCACCGCGAAACCCAACAAGTCACCCTCAACGAAATCAACACCCTCCCCGGCTTCACCCCCATCAGCATGTACCCCCGCCTATGGGCCGCCACCGGAATCCCCTACGCCGACCTAATAGACCGCCTAATCCAACTCGCCCTGCAAACCCACCGCCAAAAAACCGCATTGCAACGCGCGCTTGAACTTCCAGCATCCTGACGCAATCGTCGATGGTCGGCGCCGCCATCTAAAAGCGTGCTATCATTCTTTCGCCTATCCATGTGCGGCTAGGGTTCCGTTGCTTTTGTAAGTCAGGACCGAGCGCCGTTAGGAGCCGAACGGCGGACACCCGAAGACGAAAAGACTAGAGGGGATGGAAGGCGCGGGCGGTTGCGTCCGTCTTTTCGTCGCGCGGAGGGTGTTATGTCGTTGCTGGGTATGACGTTGGTTTTGGCCGCCGCATGCTGTCATGCGGGGTGGAATTTTCTGGTCAAACGCATTAATGGCGGGGCGGAACTGGTGTGGTTGTTTTCGCTGCTGTCGGTCGTTTTGTATTTTCCGCTCGCGGCTTATCTGTTGGTTGCGCGCGCGATGGTTTTTGACGCGGCGCAGGCAGTGTTTATCGCCGGCAGCGCGGCGCTGCATCTCGGCTATTTCCTGTTGCTGCAAAATGGTTACCGGCACGGTGACTTATCGCTGGTTTATCCGCTCGCGCGCGCCGCCGGTCCGCTGCTTTCTTCGGCGCTTGCAATCGCTTTCCTCGGTGAACGCCCGAATGCGCAAGTGGTTGTCGGCGGTGCGGCAATCATCATCGGCGTGTTGTGTCTAACCGCGCGCTTCTCGCTTAAAGCCGGCGGTCTTTCACAACACGCGCCCTCGTCGTTGCTGTTTGGGCTGGGCGCCGGTGTGTTGATTGGCGGTTATACGGTGTGGGACGCGTATGCGGTCTCGGTGTTGTTGATTCATCCGCTACTGCTGGACTATGCTTCCGCATGCAGCCGTTGTGTGCTACTCGCGCCGTTTGCAGCGCGGCGCAAAACACAAATCATCGCGCACTGGCGCCAACACCGCGCGGCAGTCATCGGCATTGCGATTCTCAATCCGCTTGCCTACATCCTCGTCTTGTATGCGCTGACTTTTACGCCGGTTATTTATGTCGCGCCGGTTCGAGAGACAAGCATATTAATGTCGGTGCTGCTCGGAGCGCTGCTACTCGGCGAACAGAACCTGCGCCAACGCTTTCGCTGGGCGCTGCTCATCCTGTTCGGCGTGGCCGTACTCACCGCCGCATAACCGCCCGATGGCTACGGCTGTCCGCGGCGATGGCGGGCGATGTCCTGCACGGGGTTTTCCGCCCTATAATCCGATGTTGCCGGCGGCGGTCAAACCGGCGGTCGCCGCCTCACCACCACCCCAACGCATCCATGCCCACCCCCCGCGATCCCACCACCCAAGCCATCATCATGCTGGTCATCGCCACGTTGTTTTTTGCGTCGCAGGATGCGTTGACCAAGCATTTGATGCAGACGCTGGCGGCGTCGCAGATTGTGGCGGTGCGGTTTTTCTTTTTTGCGGTGTTTGCGCTTATTTATGTCGGGCGGCGTGTTGGGATTGCGGCGGCGTTTCGGTCGCGGTGGCCGGGGTTGCAGGTTTTTCGCGGGTTGTTGATTGGCGGCGAAATCATCGTCTTCGCTTATGCCATCCAGTTCCTCGGGCTCGCCGAAATCCACGCGCTCTTCGCCTGCTTCCCGCTCATCATCACCGCGCTGTCGATGCCGCTTCTGCGCGAGGCGGTCGGCTGGCGGCGCTGGCTTGCGGTGTGTTGCGGGTTCATCGGCACGCTCATCATCCTGCGCCCCGGCAGCGCGGTTTTCCAACCCGCGGCGGCCATCGCGCTCGCTTCCGCGTTCATGTTTGCGCTCTATAACATCCTCACGCGCAAGGTGTCGCGCGACGATTCTTTCGAGACTTCGTTTCTCTACATCGCCGTGGTCGGCTTCATCGGCGCCGCGCTCATCGCGCCCTTCAACTGGCAGCCGATGACCACCGCCGATGCGCTGTGGTTGCTGGTCATCAGCCTGACTTCCATCATCGGTCATTTGCTGCTCATCAAAGCGCTGTCGCTGGTGCCGGCGGTGATACTGCAACCGTTCAACTACTTCGTGTTGGTATGGGCGATGCTCGTCGGGTTTCTGCTCTACGGCGAAGTGCTGTCGCCCACCACGCTACTCGGCGCCGCCATCGTCGTCGGCAGCGGCGTCTTCATCGCGTGGCGGGAGCGAATTGCGTGGCGCGATGTACCGCGCAAGCCTCACCCTGACATTCGATGAACGCCACCCACCCCACGCCCCTCGGCGCGTATCTGCAACGCCACCCCGACACGCAATATCTGGATGCGGTCTTGTGCGATTTGTCGTGCGTGATTCGCGGCAAGCGTTATCCGGTTGACATGGCCGAGAAGGTTTTCAGCGGCGGCATGATGTTGCCCGGCTCGTCGTTTTTGCTGGCGGTCACCGGTGATTCGCATGACCCCGAAGGGCTGGGGTTTTCCGACGGCGACCCCGACGAAGTCGGCATTCCCATCGCCGGCACGCTGGCGCCGGCGCCGTGGGCGCGTTACCCGACCGCCCAGGTTCTGCTGACCCTGCAAAGCGCGGATGCCGCGCCTTATTATTTTGAGCCGAGGAATGTGCTCGCCAAGGTGCTCGCGCGCTTCGGCGAATTAGGGCTCACGCCGGTGGTCGCGTTTGAGATTGAGTTCTATCTGATTGACCCGGCGCACGACAATGGTCAACGCATTCAACCGCCGCTATCACCGCTCAGCGGACAGCGCGCCGCCGCCACTCAGGTATACAGCATCGACCAAGTCGAAAGTTTCAGCCACTACTTGCACGAAGTCAGCGACGCCTGCGCCCAACAGGGCATCGCAACCGGCGCCATATCGGCGGAATACGCCCCCGGTCAGTTTGAAATCAACCTGCGCCACAGCGACCGCCCGCTCGCCGCCGCCGACCAGTGCGTGATGTTTCGCCGCGCGGTTCAGTGCGTGGCGAAAAAACACGGCATGCAAGCCACCTTCATGGCCAAGCCGAGCGCCGCCAACGCCGGCAGCGGGCTGCACTTGCATATCAGTTTGCTCGACGCCGGCGGGCGCAACGTCTTCGCCGGCGACGGTGAATACGGCACGCCCGCATGCGCGGGCCCGCTGCTCGGTCACGCCATCGGCGGGCTCAAGCAAACCCTGGCGGAGTCGATGGCGCTCTTCGCGCCCAACATCAATTCCTACCGCCGTTTTGTGCCCGACAGTTACGTGCCGGTCAGCCCCAGTTGGGGTTACGAAAACCGCTCCGTGGCGATTCGCGTGCCGAAGAGCGCAAGCAGCGAACGCCGCCTGGAGCACCGCGTAGCCGGCGCCGACGCCAATCCCTACCTGACCCTGGCGGCGTTGCTCGCCGGCATCCACCACGGCATCGTCAACCGCAGCGACGCGGGTCCCCCCGCCACCGGAAACGCCGCCGCCCAACCCGACCCCCAAATGCCCCTCGACCCACAACGCGCATTTGAAGCCTGCCGCCATGGTCAAGTCTTGCCCGACTATTTCGGGCGGGAGTATTTGGATGCTTATACTAGTTGTAAGTTGGCTGAGTATCGTGCGTTTGTGGAAAGTGAGCTGAATGAAGGGGCTTGGTATTTGTGATCGCTTTGTCATTCCACAACTCGTCATTCCACAACTTCGTCATTCCACAACTTCGTCATTCTCGAATGATAGAAAAATAAGGAGCGATACAGGCAGTGTAAAAATTCCAAAAATCAAGCGGCGCATGAAAAATTTTCCCACCGACATAGCAAAAACTCTCATAAAAAGGGATAAGTTTCCCATCTCGCCCCTGTTTTTATGCGATTCTGATGAGTATTTTCCCACCCTTTCGATATGCGGAGAGTTTTTACACAGGCTGGATAGCGACTATATTTTTCATCACCTTCGGGAATCTCCCTAAGTCTACCGTGAACTCCAACAAAGCCCGTGCCAGTCTTAGGGAGATTCCCGAGGACGTAAGTGTCCGTAAGCCGCCGCTTAAAAGAAAAAGCGCGGCGGCAACGGACACTAACGCTCGAGAGACGAAGTAGGGGGAATGACGAGTAATGAATGACGAGTTAGGTTGAATTCACTCTATAATTCTCCAAAGCATCACCCAGAGCAACCACCCCATGCCCCGCGACCCTCGTTACGACATTCTGTTTGAGCCGGTGCAAATCGGTCCCGTCACCAGCCGCAACCGGTTTTATCAGGTGCCGCACTGCAACGGCATGGGGCATGTTTATCCTCGGGGGGAGGCGTGTCAGCGGGGTATTAAGGCTGAGGGAGGTTGGGGGGTGGTTTCTACTCAGGAGGTGGAAATTCATCCGAGTTCGGAGTGGTCGCCTTATATCGAGGGGCGGTTGTGGGATGACGGCGATGCCAAGCGGTTGTGGTTGATGGTGGAGGCGGTGCATCGGCACGACTCGCTGGCGGCGATTGAGATTACCCACAATGGTCACGCGTCCGCTAATTTATACAGCCGCTTACCGGCGATGGGCGTGTCGGCGATGTTGGTTGACAGTTATGAGCCGGCGCAGGCTTATGCGATGAGCAAGCGCGACATTGCCAACGTCCGGCGATGGCATCGCAAGGCGGCGTTGCGCGCGCGCGATATTGGTTTTGACATCGTGTATGTGTATGCGGGTCACGACCTGGCGTTGCCGTTCCACTTCATCTCCAAACGCCGCAACCAACGCAGCGACGAATACGGCGGCAGTTTGGAGAACCGCGTGCGTTTTTTGCGCGAACTGCTTAGCGACACCAAAGACGCGGTCGGCGACCGTTGCGGCGTCGCGTTGCGTTTTGCGGTCGATGAGTTGGCAGGCGAAGACGGCATCAGCGCGCAACACGAAGGGCGCGAGGTGGTGGAGATGTTGGCAGAATTGCCCGACTTGTGGGACGTCAACCTCAGCGACTGGTCGAACGATTCGATGAGCGCGCGCTTTGCCGAGGAGAACCATCAGGAAAAATACACCGCCTTCGTCAAGCAAGTCACCGGCAAACCGGTGGTCGGGGTCGGGCGGTTCACTTCGCCCGACACGATGGCATCGCTGATTGCGCGCGGCGTGCTGGATCTCATCGGCGCCGCGCGCCCGTCGATTGCCGACCCGTTTCTGCCCGCCAAGATTGAAGCGGGGCGGGCGGACGACATTCGTGAATGCATCGGCTGCAACATCTGCGTGTCCGGCGACATGACCATCCGCCCGATTCGCTGCACGCAAAATCCGACGATGGGCGAGGAGCATCGGCGCGGCTGGCACCCGGAAACAATCGACCCGGTGACCGCCACCGCCGACGCCACCGCCGACGCCGAGGCAACGGTGCTCATCGTCGGCGGCGGACCCGCGGGTTTGGAGGCGGCCATGTCGCTGGGGCGCAGGGGCTGCCGCGTGACCCTCGCCGAAGCCGCGCCGCAACTGGGCGGCAGGGTCTTGCGCGAAAGCGAATTGCCCGGCTTGAGCACCTGGAAGCGCGTCGCGGATTACCGCTTGGGGCAACTGGCAAAACTGCCGCAGGTGCACACCTTCGCGCACAGCGAACTGGACGCCGGGCAGGTGCGGGAATTCGCCCGCGAGTTGGGCGCGCGCCACGTCGTCATCGCCACCGGCGCGCGCTGGGAGCGCAACGGCATCGGCAGAACGCACCGCCAACCGATTGCCAACGACGGCAGCGTGAAGTTCATCAGCCCGGACGACATCATGGCCGCCGACGCCGCGACCGCCACCGCCATCGCTGGCGAGGTGGTGATTTACGACGACGACCACTACTACATGGGCGGCGTCATCGCCGAAAAACTGGCGGCCTCGGATGCGTGCGCCGGCGTCACGCTGGTCACGCCCGCCGCCGACGTGTCCGCGTGGACGCACAACACGCTGGAGCAAGCCCACATCGAGCGCCGCCTGCACGCCCTCGGCGTGACCCTCATCGAAAAACACAAACTCGACCACGCCGGCGAAGGGCGCGTGGTGTTGCGGCATGTCGCCAGCGATGACACGCGCACCGTCGCCGCCGCCACGCTGGTGTTGGTGACCGCCCGCCGCCCGCGCGAATCGCTCTATCTGGAACTGGACGCCGACCGCGACGCGCTACAACACGCCGGCATCACCTCGCTCGCTCGCATCGGCGACTGCCTCGCCCCCGCCACCATCGCCGCGGCGGTCTACGAGGGCCACCGCTTCGCCCGCGAGTTCGGCCACGCCGTGGACCCCGACGCGGTGCCGTTCAAGCGCGAGTATGTGGAAGTGTGAAACCGCCGCCGCCGTCACTCACACCGGCTTGACCCACACCGCGGTGTCGTGAAACGCCGCGCCGCCGTTGGGTGCGACCGGGGCGGAGTCGATTAGCAGGTTGATGCCGATGCCTTCGGGGAATGCGGCGGCGGGCCAGATGCCTTCGACCACCACGGTGTCGGCCTGGGTGTTGTCGATGTATTTCGCGGTCACCGTCACGCTGCCGCGGCGGTTGCCGACCACCACCTTGCGCCCGTCCGCCACGCCGAATCGCGCGGCGGTGGCGGGGTTGATTTTGAGTTGCGGGCGCTTCTGGTAGGCAACCGACGAGGGCGATTGGTTGAAGGTGCTGTTGAGATAGCCGCGCGCCGGCGCCGCCACCAGCCGCAGCGGATGCTCGTCCGTGGTGTTGTCGATGACATCCCAGTGGTCGGGCAGCGCCGGCATTCCCGACGCATAGGGACCGATGGCAGACCAGTCGGGCGCGAAGCGAAACTTTTTGTCGGGCCAGTGGAAGCCGTCGAGAAAATGCGCCGACTCGAAGGGCGGCGCGCAGTCGATGAAGTGGCGGTTGGTGAACGACTCTCTGGCGGGATAGCCGGAGCGTTGCAGCGTTTCATCCACCAACTCAAGCGCGCTCAGCCCGAAGCCGGCGTGCGCGCCGCCGACCCCCAGGCGCTCCGCCAGCGCGACAATCACCTCGTGGTTGGAGCGGCACTCAGCGGGGCGTTCAACGACCTTTTCGCCGACCTGCAAAAAGGTGTGTCCGTAACTGCGATACAGGTCGTCGTGCTCCACGAACATAGTCGCCGGCAGAATCAAATCCGCCATCCGCGCGGTCTCGGTCATGAACTGCTCGTGCACGCACACGAACAAATCGTCGCGCTCAAACCCGCGCTTGACCGCGGCAAGGTCGGGCGCCACCAGCATCGGGTTGGTGTTCTGGATGAGCATCGCCTTGACCGGCGGGCCGCCCTGCAACGCCACGCGGTCGCCGCACAGAATGCGCCCAATCAACGACATATCCAGCACGCGCGCGGGCGCACCATCGTCATCGCCGACCAAATCCAGCCCCTGAATCAATTGCTCATCGACGTGAAACGCGTTGGTCGTTGACAGCAATGCGCCGCCGCCGCGGTGTTGCCACGCGCCGGTCACCATCGGCAGGCAGGAAACCGCGTGCGTGTTGACCGCGCCGTTGCGGCTTCTGGAAAAACCGATTCCCAAGCGGATGTAACTCTTTTTGGCGCCGCCATACAGGTCGGCGAACTCGGTGATTTGTGCGGGCGCAAGACCCGTAATCGCCGCCGCCCATTCGGCTCCCCTGGTTTGCAAGTGGCGCTCCAGCCGGTCGGCGTCGTCGCTGTATTTCGCCAAGTAGTCGCGGTCGGCGTGACCGTTCGCAAACAACAAATGCATGACCGCGCAGGCGAGCGCGCCGTCGCTGCCCGGTCGCGGCGCGAGGTGGAGGTCGGCGATTTTGGCGGTGGCGTTTTGGTAAGGGTCGATGACCACCAACTTGGCGCCGCGTTTGCGCGCTTTGCTGATATGCGTCATCACGTTGATTTGCGTGGCGGCGGCGTTGCAACCCCAGACCACAATCAACTCGCTTTCCGCCATCTCCCTGCCGTCCGCCCCGAGCAATGCGCCGGCGCCGGCGCACCAGCCGTCATACGCGATTTGCACGCAAATGGTTTTTTGCAAGCCGGAGTAACCGAGCGCGTTGCTCAGGCGAATGATGCCGTCGCGCTGAACCAAGCCCATGGTGCCGCCGTAGTAATAGGGCCACACCGACTCGGCGCCGAACTCGCGGTCCGCGCCGGCAAATCGCTCGCTGACGAGGTCGAGCGCCTCGTCCCAGCCGATGGGCGCGAAGGCGGGATCGCCCGACTCCGACTTGGCGGAGACGCGCCGCAACGGGCGCGTCAGCCGGTCGGGATGATGAACGCGCTCGGCGTATTGCGAGACCTTGGCGCAAATCACGCCGGCGGTGTAGTCGTTGTGCTTCGAGCCGCGCACGCGGCCAATCCGCGCGGGCGCGAGTTTCTCGACTTCCAGCGCGCAGGCGGACGGGCAGTCGTGCGGGCAGACGCTGTTATGCCAGGTGGCGGGGCTTGCGGTCATGTCGGTCAGTTGATGAGCGAGCGCAATTCCCGGTCCAGCCGGTCGAGGATTTGGTCGTATTTGAACGCGCCCACTTTCTCGCCGCGCTTTTTCAGGTTGACATAGTTGGGCCCGCACCATAGCCCGAGGTCGGCGTCGTCGGTCTCGCCGGGCCCATTCACGCGGCAGCCCATCACCGCAATCGTAATCGCGTGCGCCTGCGCGTAGCGCGTGCGCTCCCTGACTTGCTGCGCGAGGTCGATGAACGCCTGATTTTCCACGCGCGAGCAACTCGGGCAACTAATCAGGTTTAGCCGGTCGTCGTTGAAACGCACCACCGTCCTGACCCGCCCGGCGGCGATGTCCGCCAGAATCTTCCGCCCGGCGCTAATCTCGCGATGTTTCTCCGCATCGCGCAGGGTCAGCGACACGCGCACGGTGTCGCCGATTCCCCGGCTAATCAGTTGCTCGAAAGCGATGCGGGTTTTCTCAATGCCCTCCGGCGGCATTCCGGCTTCGGTCACGCCGAGATGTTGCGGAATGTCCGGGCGCGCCTGCGCGAAGCGTCGGCAGGCGTCGATGACCTTGCGCGGGTCGGAATCCTTGAGCGACACGCAGTAGCGGGTGAACCCGAGGCGGTCGAGCCATTCGCTGTGTTCCAGCGCGCTCTCCACCATCGGCGCGACCGAATCGCCATCCCGCTCGGCGTCGCGCTTAGCCGGGTCCACCGAGCCCGCATTGACGCCGACTCGCAACGCGCAGTCGTGCCGCGCCGCCACCTCCGCCAAAAACTCCACCTTCTGCCGCCACGACTTGGCGCGCTCGTGGTGGTATAAATGCCCTGGGTTGTAGCGAATTTTGTCCACATGCGGCGCCAGCGTTTCCGCCAACCGGTAGTTCTCTTGCAAATCCACGCTCAATACGGGGGCGGCGGCGGCGGCGGTGGCGGCGGCGATGTCGGACGCCGCGCGCCGGCGCACCTCAATCAACGCCTCGGCGTCCTTCTTGTTGTCCACCGCAACGCGCACGATGTCGGCGCCGGCGCGATGCAGCGCGCGCAACTGCGCGAGCGTGGCTTCCACATCCGTGGTCGGCGTCGCGCACATGCTCTGCACGGCGACCGGGTGATCGTTGCCGATGGTGAGACGCCCGATTTTGACCTCGCGGGTCGGGTTGCGCTGAGTCATAAAATGGTGGGGAAATACCGAACAAAGCAAGCGCTTACCCTATCGCTTCTTTGCGCGCTAAGCAATAAGATTCGCCACTCAATCGCCGACCCTATTCAACACCGTGAGCACTCATAGCCCGGAGCAAATCGATGCGTTGCTGCAGCAGGCGGGCGTGGCGTCCGCGGGCAAAGTCCATTGGTTCGCGGAAATCGACTCGACCAACAGTTGGTTGATGAAGCAGCGCGACATCCACGCCAAGGTCTGCCTGACCGAATGGCAGAGCGCGGGGCGCGGGCGGCGCGGGAAGTCGTGGCGCGCGCCGCGCTCAAGCGCGGTGTTGCTGTCCATCGGCTGGAATCTCGGTGACGCCGCCGCCACCGGATTGTCGCTGGTCTCAGGCTTGGCAATCGTTGACGGTCTGCGCCGCATCGGCGTTGACGCGCTCGGTTTGAAATGGCCCAACGACCTGATGGCGCGCGGCAAAAAACTCGGCGGCGTGCTGACCGAGTTGAGCGGCGCGAACGCTGTCGTCGGCATGGGAATCAATGTTAGCATTCCGCCATCATGCGAGCGCATCGCCGACGAGCGAACCGACTTGCGCGCGCTCGGACACGCCATCGACCGCGACCGGCTGGCGGCGGCGCTCATCATTTCTCACTGCCGTTATCTGCGGCGATTTTGCGAGCGCGGCTTTGCGCAGTTTGTCGGCGAATGGAATGCCTTGAACAGTCACGGCAACCGCGCGGTGTCGGTGCGACTGCCGTCGGAATCGTTCACCGGCATCGTGCGCGGCATCGACCGCGGCGGCGCGCTCATCGTCGAACAAGACGGCGGCGGTGGCGGCGCACCACTGCGCCGGCGAATCATCTCAAGCGAGGCAAGCGTGCGCGCGCTTTCGGAAGCCCCATGAAATTGCTAATCGACGCCGGCAACCGGCGCTTGAAATGGGCGACCGCCGTCGGCGGCGCCGGCGCCGGCGGCGGCGATGCGCTCGACGGTCGCTCCGGCGCTTTCGTATTGAATGCGGACATCGCCGATGCGCTGACGGCTCAGTGGGCGCAACTGGCGAAACCTGAGCGCCCGGCATCGGTGTGGGCGTCGTGCGTGGCGCGCCCGGAAATCCGGCAAGCGATTGCCGACTACGCGCGCAACGCGTGGTCGCTGGAGCCCGTGTTCATCACCTCGCCGGCACGGCAAGCCGGCATCGTCAACGGCTATCCTGAACCGGCGTCGCTCGGCAGCGACCGCTGGGCGGCGCTGGTGGCGGCGGGCAACCTGTTTGCGCGCCAACCGGTCATCGTGGTTGATGTCGGCACCGCAGTCACGGTCGATGCGCTCGACTCCACCGGACTTTTCCGCGGCGGGGTGATTTTCCCCGGCGTGCGCGGCATGCGCGCGGCGTTATGCGAGCAAACCGAAATCGCCCTCAGCGGAGACGAAGACGAAGACGGCGGCGGCGGTGAAAACGAAAACGGCGACCCCGCCGAAGCGCTGAATGCCACTGCCACCGCCACTGCCACTACCACCCGCTCGGCGGTCGCCCACGGCGCACTGCTGGCGGTCGCCGGGGGGGTTGACCTCGCCATCGCGCGGCAACGCAACTCGCTGCAAACCGACCACCCCGATTGCCAAGTGCTCGCCACCGGCGGCGACGCCGCGCAAATCGCGCCGCTGCTCACCGCCGAGGTCCGAATCGTGCCCGACCTGGTGTTGCGCGGGCTGGCAACCATCGCCGCGGAAGCAGCGATATGAAATGGGTCGCGGCGTTGCTGCTGGCGCTCAATGCCGCCATCTATCTGTGGGCGGGCGGCGGCAATGGCGGTGGCGGGAGCGCGCCCGCCGAGCCGGATGTCAACACGGAGGGGATGTTGCTGCTGAGTGAAGTCCCGACCGCCGCCCGCGAAAACGCCCGCAACGCCGACATTGAGCCGTCCGGCATCGACTCGGACACCGCCCGCCCGCAACGCCCCGAGACATCGTGTTACCGCATCGGGCCCTTCAAGGCGGAAGCCGACTGGCGCGCCGCCACCCGCTGGATGGCGGCGCAACCATTCGCGTATCAGGCGTTGCGCAGCGAGAGCCGCACGATGCGCGCAATCCGGGTTTTCCTCGGCCCCTTCGACTCGCCCGCCGCCGCCGAGCCGATGGCGGAGTGGCTCAAGGAGCAGGGCGTCGAGCATTTCGCCAACGCAGTGAATGAGGGCGGGGGCGGGGCGCTCCGCCTTTCGCTGGGGTATTTCACTCAGGAGGAGTTGGCGGTGAAGTTCCTCGCGCACCTGCAATCGCTCGGCATTGAGGCCGATTCCGGGGTGGAGTTTCGCCTCATTGGGCCCTTCGATTGGCTGGAAGCGTCGGTCGAAACCGCGCGGCGCGACTTGCTGTTGGCACGGCGTTGGTCGGGACCCGGCGTGGCGATTATTGAAGTGGACTGCGGCGAGATTTCGCCGCCGGGAGCGGACGCCGGCGCGTGAACGGCGCACCACTCAGTCAACCGACTCGTCCAAGCCCTCGGTTGATTCGATGATGTAGGTCGGGCGCGCTTTCACTTCGTGGAAAATCCGCCCGAGGTATTCCCCCAGCACGCCGAGCGTAATCAATTGCACGCCGCCGAGGAACAGCACCACCACCATCAGCGACGCGTAGCCGGGCACCTGGCCGCCGTAAGCGAGTTTGCTGACCACCAGAAAGACGGCGTAGGCGAAGGCGCTGACCGACACGGCGAGGCCGACATAACTCCACACGCGCAGCGGCAGCGTGCTGAACGCAGTGATGCCGTCGAGCGCGGCGGTCCACATCTTTCCCCATGGCCACTTGGTGGCACCCGCGGTGCGCGGCGCGCGCTCGAAAGCCACCTCCGCCGCCGGGAAGCCGGCAAAACTCATCAGGGTTTTCATAAAGCGCTGCTTTTCCGGCAGCGCGTTCAGCGCGTCCACCGCGCGCCGCGACATCAGGCGAAAGATGCCGGTGTTGGCGGGTATGGAAACCGCAATCAGGGCGTTGTGAATGCGCCAGAACACGCTGGAGGTGGCGCGCTTCAGCACGCCTTCGCCGGCGCGGCTGCGGCGCACCGCATACACCACATCAAACCCTTCGCGCCATTTTTCAATCAGTTGCGGGATGAGTTCGGGCGGGTCTTGCAAGTCCGCGTCGATGGGAACCACCGCGCGCCCGCGGCACAGCGCGAGGCCCGCGCACAGCGCCGGCTCCTGCCCGAAGTTGCGCGACAGGTTGACGACCTTGACGCGCGCGTCGCGGCGGCGATGCTCGCGCAACCGCGCCAGCGTGTCGTCGCGGCTGCCATCGTTGACGCACACGATTTCGTAGTCCATGCCGGTGGCGTCGAGCACGCCGGTGACGCGCGTCATAAACGCATCCAACCCCTGCGCCTCGTCGAACATCGGCACGACGAGGGAGAGCTCAACCGCCACCGCCGCGCGCTCACATGCCGACATGGTAGGCAAGCGTCCACATCGACCAGTTCACCATCTGCGTCAGCGCCAGCGCGCCGGCGAGCGCCCAGAAGTACCACGCGCGCCACGGCAGCGCCGCGAAAATCACGAACAAGGGGAAAATCACGGCGGCATAGCGCGGCATCGACAGGGTGGAGGTGAGGCTCGACGAGAGCGGAAACAGAATCAGCACGAGCGACCACAGCAGCAACGGCACGCCGATTTGTTTGCGCCCGATGACGAGCGCGAGCAGCACGAACAGCGAGATGAACGCGCCATAGGCGAGCCCGAAGCGAAGCGACAGCGGGTTGGCGCCGCCGTCGATGAACAGCGACTTGAAGCCGAATGTCAGCGCCGCCACCGGACCCGACCACAGGCGTCCGCTGCTCCACGCTTCCTGCGCGGCGAGGAACGCCAGCGGGTCGCCGGTCACGCGCCAGCAGACCGCCATAAAGACCACCAAACCGAGCGGCGCCAGCCCCAGCCACAGCACGCGCGCATCCAGCACGCTGAACGCGCGGCGCACGGCGCGCACCGAGAGCAGCGGCGGGAAGGGTGGCGGCGAGCACGAGTAGCGCCGGCGCAAGTACTCCCACGCCAGCAACGGCGCCATCAGCAAACCGAGCGAGCGTGTCATCGCGCTCAAACCGCCGAGCAGGCTTGCCAACCACCAGTTGTCGCGGCGCGCGAAATAGTATGCGCCGATGCTGAGCGCGAAGAACAGCGACTCGGACATCAACGCCGAAAACACATAGCCGGTCGGGAACAGCATCAAAAAGAGCACGGCTTTTCGGGCGGTGGCGCGGTCTTTTTCCTGCTCCATCCAGCGATACAACACCCACGCCCCGATGAGCAACGCGAGGTTGGAGACCAGCAACCCGCCGAGGTAGTGACCGCCGTCGCCGAACGGCCACCCGGCGATGCGCGCAAGCCACGGATACAACGGAAAGAACGCGTAGTTGACATAGCCGACCGCATCGGCGGCGGTTTGATAGCCGTGCTCGGCGATGTGGTAATACCAGCGCGAATCCCACGCGCTCCAAATATCGAGCCACGGCTGCCCGGTGCCGATGCCAAAGTGCGCCTGCACATTGCCGACCCCCTGCGAGCGCTCAAAAGTCGCCCGCGCAAACACACCCACCGCCGTCAACACCACCCGCGACACCAACCACACCGACCCCACCCAAACCCAAGCCGCCCGCCAATCCCCACCCTCCCCCGCCAAAGCAACATAAGGCACAACCCGCCCCCCGGACGAAACACTCCGGCGCTGTTCGCGCTTGTCGTGTTGACGCCGCGTCTTCTGACGGCGTAACCGGGATGATTTTGGCGGCATCGTTGGGAAGGTGTTGGGCGGTGTCGGCTGAATAATCTTACCAGCCCGGACGGTGTGATGACAATGCGATGATGATAAAAACAAAAACTCCTGACTACCCGTCATCCCCAACCACTCGTCATTCCCCCCGACTTCGTCATTCTCGAGCGTTAGTGACCGTTGCCGCCGCGCTTCTTCTTTTAAGCGGCGGCTTACGGACACTTACGTCCTCGGGAATCTCCCTAAGATTGGCACAGGCTTCGCCAAAGTCCACGCCAGCCTTAGGAAGATTCCCGAAGGCGATGAAAAATCCGCCCGGAGCGGATTTTCGCGTAGCCCGAAGGGTTTGTATCAGGGATGATACAAACAAAAATATGGTCGCTGACGCTCCCTATTTTTCTATCGTTCGAGAATGACGGGTATGTATAACTCGTCATTCTCGAGCGTTAGTGTCCGTTGTCGCCGCGCTTCTTCTTTTAAGCGGCGGCTTACGGACACTTGCGTCCTCGGGAATCTCCCTAAGACTGGCACGGGCTTCGGTAAAGTCCACGCTAGCCTTAGGGAGATTCCCGAAGGTGATGAAAAATATAGTCGCTGTCGCTCCTTATTTTTGGGAATTACATACATAAATCCGCAAGCCGCATATTTACTCGGCGGCACGAACAAGTCGATATTTACGCTTTGCCTGTTCTGGCGTTGTGTTCGCTACCCTCTTTTTCATATCAAAAATCCCCCACGATTGGCTTTATTGCTGTATTCGCGGATTTTGCGGCAAACAAGAATGAAATGTCAAATGTTTTTTCTGCGGATTTATGTATGTAATTCCCTTATTTTTCTATCATTCGAGAATGACGAGGTGGGGGGCTCCCTACCCCGTGTCGGGGCACGGGGCATGCTTTCTACCGTTCGAGAATGACGGGTTGTGTGTGTGGGGGCAGAGCGCACACCAGGAACAATACGTGCAATCCCGTGAATACGGCGCGTATTTCCATTACACTAGGGCATTACTCGAAACTACGGGGAGCAGGATTATGGGCATAGGTGGCATTGGTATTTGGCAGTTGCTGATTATTTTGGTGATCGTGTTGTTGTTGTTTGGCACCAAGAAACTCAAGAACCTTGGCGGCGACCTTGGCGGCGCTATCAAGGGGTTTAAGAAGGCGGTGAACGAGGAAAAGAGCGGGGACGGCGCGGAGTCGGCGGCGGCGGCCACCGAGGAACTCGCCAAGGATGACGGCGGCGGCGGGAGCGGAGAGACGGTGGCGGCGAGCGCTGCCAACGCGAAGGATGACGGCAAGCCTTCCTGACGGCTTTGGCGTCGGCATCAGCCCCGGCTTCGTCTTCGGCTTCAGCCTCGGTTTCAGCCTCATCTTCGGCTTCGCCCACGCGCAACTATGTTTGATGTCGGTTTCTGGGAACTGGCGCTGATTAGTGTCGTTGCCCTGATTATCATCGGGCCCGAGCGGTTGCCGGATGCGGCGCGCGTGGCGGGGTTGTGGATTGGCAAGGGGCGCAGGATGTTGCGCGAGGTGAAGGCCGACATCAACCGCGAACTGAGGGAGCAGAATGTCGCCGACCTCGGCGCGCTCAAGCAGGACATTCAAAGCGCCGGGGAGCAGATTAAAGGCGCCACCGAGCAGATTCACGAGTCGGTCGACGCCAACGGCATTGGCGATTCCTTGCGCGACTCTTTTAAGGAGGCGTCGCCGCTGAGCGGGGAGAGTCAAACCGAAGCCGAGCGCGAAAACGCATCGGGCGCCGGCAAAACCGATGCCGCCCCGGCGGGAGAAACCACCCCAACCCCCGCCGTCGCCGGCAACGGCAACACCACCGCCACCACCACCGATAACACCACCCCCCCCAACTACTACATCTACGAAAACCGGCAGTCCGGGCAATCACACAGAGCGGTGTTGCATGCCGGCGCGTGCGGGCATTGCAGGCAGGGGCGGGGGCGCACGAGCGGATACCGCCCGAAGAACATTCAGTGGCACGGACCCTTCTCCACCCTCGCCGACGCCCGCCGGGAGCAGGGCGGAATGGCGGTCGCGGTGCGCAAGGAATGCCGCTGTGTCAGCCGCGCGTCCGCCACTTCCGGCGGGGCTTGATGAACGCCGGCAACGACAACGCCGAAGGCTCGCTGATTTCGCATCTGGTTGAGTTGCGCGACCGGCTGGTGCGCGGGCTCGGCGCGGTGCTGGTGGTTTTTTTGGCGCTGGCGCCGTTCGCCAACGATTTATACGAAGTGCTGGCGAGGCCGTTGATGTCGGCGTTGCCCGAAGGCAACAGCATGATTTCCACCGAGCCGCATGGTCCGTTTTTTGTGCCGTTCAAGTTCGCGCTCGCCTGCGCCTTCGCGCTCGCCGTGCCGTATTTGCTCTATCAAATATGGGCGTTTGTCGCGCCCGGTTTGTATGCCCACGAAAAACGGCTGGTGGTGCCGCTGCTGTTGTCGAGCAGCGTGCTGTTCTATCTCGGCATCGCCTTCGCCTACTTCGTGGTCTTCCCGATTATCTTCGCGTTTTTCGCCGGCACCGCCCCCGAAGGCGTGGCGGTGATGACCGACATCAACGCCTATCTCAGCTTCGTGATTAAACTGTTCTTCGCTTTCGGCGTCGCCTTCGAAGTGCCGGTGGCGACGGTGCTGATGATTCGCATGGGCGTCACCTCGGCGGACAAACTGAAAACCAAACGCCCCTACATCATCATCTGCGCGTTTGTGATGGGCATGCTGCTGACCCCGCCGGATATTTTTTCGCAGACGCTGCTCGCGATTCCGGTGTGGCTGCTGTTTGAAGCGGGCTTGCTGTGCTCGAAGTATATGACGAAGCCGAAGCCGAAGCCGAAGCCGGACAGCATCCAAACCCAGAACGATTGAGCGACTGACGACAACAACCCGACGATGGCACGCGAAGTTAAATTCACGCTCGCGCAGATCAACCCGACGGTCGGAAAACTCGCCGGCAATCTGGCAAAAATAGTTCGCCACTGCGAGATCGCGAGGGATGAATGCGGCGCCGATGCGGTCATTTTCCCGGAACTCGCGTTGAGCGGTTATCCACCCGAAGACCTGCTGCTTCGCGGCGACTTCCTCGCGCAGTGCGACCTTCATCTTGCCGAGTTGAACGCGGCGGTGCGCGGCATCGATGTCATCGTCGGCCACCCGTTATTGGAAGACGGCAAGGTGTTCAACGCGCTCTCGGTGTTGCGCGATGGCGAAGTGCGCGCGCGCTACCGCAAACGGCATTTGCCGAACTACACGGTGTTCGACGAAAAGCGTTACTTCCACGCCGGGCGCGAAGCCGCGGTCATCGACATCGCCGGCGTTCGAGTCGGCTTGACCATCTGCGAAGACATTTGGCGCCCCGGTCCGGTCAAGCAGTCCATCGAACTGGGCGCGGAGTTGCTGGTCTCCATCAACGCTTCGCCGTTCCACAACGAGCAGGCTTTCTTGCGCGAAGAAGGCGTGGTGTTGAAAAAAGCGCGGCGTTTCCAACTGCCGATGCTCTACCTCAACCAAGTGGGCGGCCAGGATGAACTGGTGTTCGACGGCTCCTCGCTGGTGGTGGACGCCGCCGGGGAAATCGTGGCGCGCCTGCCGGCGTTTCGTGAAGCCGTGGAGACGGTCGTCTTTGCGCGCGGACAATTCGCGCCATCCTCCAACACCAACGCCATCGCAACGCGGTTGCAAGGCGATGAATTAATCTACCGCGCCCTCGTCCTCGGCGTGCGCGACTACATCGAAAAAAACGGCTTCAAGGGCGCGGTGCTCGGGTTGTCCGGCGGCATCGATTCGGCGCTCAGCCTCGCCATTGCGGTGGACGCCATCGGCGGCGAGCGCGTGGCGGCGGTCATGATGCCGTCGCGCCACACCAGCGACATGAGCCTTGCCGATGCGCGCGCCGAAGCCGACGCCCTCGGCGTGCGCTACGAAGTGATTCCCATCGAGCCGATGTATCGCGCCGCGATGAGCCAACTCAAACCGCTATTCGCCGGCAGGGCGGCGGACACCACCGAAGAAAACATTCAGGCGCGCTGCCGCGGCATGCTGCTGATGGCAATCTCCAACAAGTTCGGCTACATGGTGCTGACCACCGGCAACAAGAGCGAAATGGCGGTCGGCTATGCCACGCTTTACGGCGACATGGTCGGCGGTTTTTCGGCGATAAAGGATGTGCCCAAGATGCTGGTCTATCAACTGGCGCGCTACCGCAACGGCTTGTCGCCATCGGCGCCGGTCATCCCGGAGCGCGTCCTCAGCCGCGCGCCGTCCGCCGAACTCGCGCCGCGGCAGAAGGACGAAGACAGCCTGCCGCCGTATGAAATTCTCGACCCCATCCTCGAAGCATTTGTGCGCCACGACCGCTCGGCGGAGCAAATCATCGCCGATGGATACGACCCCGACACCGTGCGCCGCGTCATCGCGCTGGTGGTCGCCAACGAATACAAACGCCGGCAAGCGGCGCCGGGCGTCAGGGTCACCTCGCGGGCGTTCGGCAAAGACCGGCGCTACCCCATCACCTCCGGATTTTTCTAATCGCGCTTACCGGGTGACCGCAACGCTCTCCATCTTTGATGCGCGCAAACTGGTGTTGCTGAGCCAGTGGTTGCCGTGGGTCAAACCCGCGGGGCGCGCGGCGGAGGCGACGCTGGCGGCGGTGCGCCACCTCGGCTATGTTCAAATCGACACTATCTCGGTCATCGAGCGCGCGCATCACCACACCCTCTGGAATCGCAACCGCCGCTACCAGCCGGCGCATCTGGAACAACTGCTGCGGCGGAAAACCATTTTTGAATACTGGTCGCACGCCGCCGCCTATCTGCCGATGGAAGACTACCGCTTCTGCCTGCCGCGCATGCGCGCCATCGCCGGCGGCGAGCGCCACTGGTATGCGCCCGACCGCGCGATGATGAAAAAAGTGTTGGAGCGGATTGCCGCAGAGGGTCCGTTGCGCGCGCAGGATTTTCAATCGGCGCCGCGCGCTAAGTCGGCTAAGGCGGTCAAGGCGGCTATGTGGGATTCAAGACCCGCCAAGCGGGCGCTGGAACAATTGTTTATGGAAGGCAAACTGATGATTCCGCGCCGCCAGGGATTCAACAAACTATACGACCTCACCGAGCGCGTGCTGCCGTCCGCAATCGATACCAAAACCCCGACGCAAACCGAGTATGCGCGCTTTCTAATCACCCGCTTCCTGCGCGCCAACGGCCTCGGTCGCCCGGCGGAAATCGCCTACCTCAGAACCGGCGTCAAAGCCATCGTAGAACGTTGCGCGGTGCAAATGGCAAAGCGCGGCGAACTCGTGCCGCTGCAAGTCAAAGACCGGCTTTACTACGCGCTGCCAACCACGCTCGCACTACTAGACCGCCTGCTATCACGCAAACGCCTGAAAATCCTCTCGCCATTCGACAACCTGCTAATCCAACGCGAGCGCATGCGACACTTGTTTGATTTTGACTACCAAATAGAATGTTACCTACCCGCCAACAAACGCAAACACGGATACTTCTGCCTGCCGCTGCTATGGGACGGAAAGTTGGTCGCAAAAATGGACTGCAAAGCCGACCGCCAAACCCAAACCCTAATAATCCGCAACCTAATAACCGAACCCCCCCTAACAAAACCCTCCCACCAAACCTCAGCCGCCGAAGCCCTAACCCAAGAACTAAACCACTTCGCCACCTTCAACCGCTGCGAGAAAATCAAAGTCGGAACGCTGAGCGATAAGGGGATGCAGGGGTTGTTGAAGGAAGTGTTTGGGTAGTTGGGCAACCACTCGTCATTCCACAACTCGTCATTCTCGAGCGTTAGTGTCCGTTTGCCGCCGCGCTTCTTCTTGCGGCGGCTTACGGACACTTACGACCTCGGGAATCTCCCTAAGACTACCGTGAATTCCAACAAAGCCGTCATTCCCGCAGAGCATGCCCCCGCAGTGTGTGTTAGCGGGGGAAGCGGGAACCCATACGCACGGATAGCAAGTCAGGTAGGGCCGTGCAGAGTGTGCTGGCGAAAGTCGAAACAGTGGGCAAACAAGCGCTGGAAAACGCCGACTTCGATTTGCTTACTTTGATCGTAGCCCATCGCCCGCATGAGTTCGTTGTGGCAGAGCGTGTCAAGGACACGCAAGACCGGCGGCTCATTCGCTTCAATCTCCAAGCGGCGCTTATTTATTTTCGTGAGAAACTTTGGTGTTGGCTCATCGCGGCGGGCTTCCATGCGCCGCTCAAGGGCAATGAAGTCACGCATAAGACTTTCGTGCTCGCGGGCTTTTTGCACCACACCCCAGACCAATTCGACCGCAGCGAGTACGCTGGCGATGACCGCCGGCAACAGTTTCACCCAAAGCGGCCAGTTGGCGGCGATGATGCCACCGAAGACAGCGATAGTAGTCGAGCCGAGTAGCACCACAATCAACGTTGTCACTTTGTGAATCCAATCAAAAAATTGCACCCGCCGATTGTGATAGCGCACTGAGCGACGCACACCAAACAGCAGGTTATGGAATCTCTCGCTGTTGTCGATAGGGGAATTCATGCTGGCGGAATACTATCTTTCTGGTTTTTTGTCACGGGGTGGCGGTGGCGGTGGCGGGTGTGTGTTGCTGACATCGCGTTTGCCAGGCCGAGTGCCGCCCCCATCGCTGTTGTCGACCCTTTTACGAAAGGGGTGGTAACCACCGCCGGTTTTAGAAGGTTTATCCTGCTTGTGCGACATGTCATTCCCTGTGTGAGTAGTGAAGAATTATCGCTATTATCAGCGGGTAGCGTGGGAATGTCAAGAAGTTTTTTAAACCTGGTGTACGCCTTGCCCCAATCAAACCCCCCTCACCCCTCGATACAACGCAATCTTTTTCACATAGTGAGCGGCGTATTCGGGCAAGTTGGTTACTTCTTCTTCGGTCAGTTCGCGTACCACCTTGCCGGGGGAGCCGATTATCATTGAGTGGGGTGGGAAGGTTTTTCGTTCGGTTATTAGGGTGTTGGCGCCGATGATGCAGTGGTTGCCGATTGTGGCGTTGTTTAATACGCGGCTGCCGATGCCGACCAGGCAGGCGTCGCCGATGGTGCAGCCGTGCAACATGACGCAGTGGCCGATGGTTACGTCGTTGCCGACGGTGAGCGGCATGCCCGGGTCGACGTGCAGCACCGAGCCATCCTGCACGTTGGAGCGCGCGCCGATGCGGATGGTGTCGTTGTCGCCGCGCAGCACCGTGTTGAACCAGACGCTGGCGTCTTCGCTGATGATTACCGAGCCGATGAGGTCGGCGCTGGCGGCGATGTAACTGCGGGCGTGGATTTGCGGGGCGCGGTGCGGGTTTGGCAATTCGTAGATCATAATGCGGCGTGCGCGCTCAGCGAAATAAAGCGTTATACAAACAACGGTCGGTCCATCCCATCCGCCGGGTCTTCCCGTCGCAGCCAATGCAGACGCATCAACGAAGCAAACCGCTCCATGAATTTTTTCTTCTCTTCGTAGCGCACGCCAATCAGTTGCGCGTCCTGGCGCGCCGCCATCAGGTAGTCGTCGCTGGTTTGCAGCCGGTCAACCAGCCCCAATTCCAGCGCGCGCGTGCCGAGCCAGTATTCGCCGGTGGCGACTTCTTCGATATTGAGTCCGGGACGCTGGGTTTTGACATGCTCCTTGAACAGGTCGTGCGTCTCTTCCAGTTGCCGCTGCAATTTTTTGCGCCCCTTCGGCGTGTTTTCGCCGAACATCGTCAGGGTGCGTTTGTATTCGCCGGAATACACTTGCTCAAATTCAACATCGTGTTTTTTCAGCAGCCGGTGCAGGTTGGGGATTTGGATTAGCACGCCGATGGAGCCGATGAAGGCGAACGGCGCGGCGATGATTTTGTCCGCCACGCACGCCATCATGTAACCGCCGCTTGCCGCGATTTTATCAACCGCGATGGTCAGCGGAATCTGCCGGTCGCGGATGCGCCGCAGTTGGGATGCCGCCAGGCCGTAGCCGTGCACCACGCCGCCGCCGCTCTCCAACCGAACCACGACTTCATCCCCGCCGCCCGCCATGGTCAACACCGCGCTGATTTCGCGGCGCAGTGAGGCGACCGCGCTGGCGCGAATGTCTCCGTTGAAATCCAGCACATAGATGCGGCGGCGGTCTTCACCGTCCGCGCCGCCTTCGCCACCTTCGTTTTTGTCGCCGGACTTTGCCGCCTGCTTGGCGGCCAGTTTGTCGGCCTTCGCTTTGGCTTTGTTCGCCTTCTTTTCCGATTTCAACTTCTGCTTGAGTTGCGGCGGCGACAACAACGCGGCGCACAACGCCTGCTCCATCTGCTCGTATTGCTTGTTGATGCAGGTGACTTCGAGGCGCTGCTCGTCGGTTTTTTTATGGCGCTGAGTGAGCGCCACCAGCCCGGTGGCGACGATTAAAACCGCCGCGACGATGGTAATCGCTTTGGCGAAAAACATTCCGTATTCGGCGAGAAATTGCATGTTCTTTTTCCGGTTGATGATTGGGTTAGTGTGAGGGGTCGGCGGCTATCGGCTATTGGCTATTGGCTATCGATTTTCGCCCAACTGTCGCGCAGCGTGACGATGCGGTTGAACACCGGTTTCTCCGGTCGGCTGTCGCGGTCGGCGCAAAAATAACCGAGCCGCTCGAACTGGTAGTGAAGGCGCGGGTCGGCGTCCGCCAGCGAGGCTTCGAGCAGGGCGTGCCGGTGGGTTGTCAGCGACGCCGGGTTGAGGAAATCACGGAAGTCCGCGTGCTTGTCGGCGAGCGGATTGGCGCGCGAAAACAAGCGGTCATACAACCGCACTTCGGCGCTCACCGCATCGGCGGCGTTGACCCAGTGGATGATGCCCGCGACCTTGCGACCCTCGCCCGCGGGCTTGGCGCCGTGGCGCGTATCGGGGTCGTATTCGCAGCGCAACTCCGCGACTTGCCCTTGCGCGTCTTTGACGACGCCGGTGCAGCGCACCACGAACGCGTAACGCAAGCGCACTTCCCGCCCCGGCGCGAGGCGAAAAAATTTCTTCGGCGGGTCTTCCATAAAATCATCGCGCTCGATATACAGTTCGCGCGACAACGTCATCGCGCGCGCGCCCATGCGCTCGTTTGCCGGATGATTGGGCGCATTGATGTTTTCCGTTTCGCCTTGCGGGTAGTTTTCAATCACCAGTTTGACGGGGTTGACGACCGCCATCGCGCGCGGCGCAATCGGGTCGAGATCTTCGCGCGCGCAGTTTTCCAGCAAGCCCATTTCAATCACGTTGGTTTTGCGCGTGATGCCCACCAAGCCGATGAAACGGCGGATGGACGCGGGCGTAAAACCGCGCCGCCGCAACCCGCACAGGGTCGGCATGCGCGGGTCATCCCAGCCGCTGACATCGCCGTTGTCAACCAGTTGCGCGAGCATGCGCTTGCTCATCACGGTGTAGTTCAGGTTGAGCCGTGAAAATTCAATCTGCTTCGGTCTTGTGCCGGCGGCGGGGAAAGTGATGTTATCCAAAAACCAATCATACAACGGTCGGTGGTCTTCAAACTCAAGCGTGCACAGCGAATGCGTCACGCCCTCGATGGCGTCGCTCTGCCCGTGGGTGAAATCATACAGCGGATAGATGCACCACCGCTCGCCGGTGCGGTGGTGGCGGTGGTGGCGAATGCGGTAGATGACCGGGTCGCGCAGGTTGATGTTCTTTGATGCCATGTCAATCTTGGCGCGCAACACCATCTCCCCCTCCGCGAAGTCGCCGTTTTTCATCCCGTCAAACAACGCCGCGTTTTCCGCCACGCTGCGGTTGCGATAACGGCTGTCCACGCCGGGCGAAGTCAGCGTGCCGCGGTTGGCGCGAATGTCATCGGCGCTCTGGCTATCCACATACGCCAGCCCCTTTTCAATCAACTCAACGGCGTAACCATGCAACTGCTCGAAGTAATCGGACGCATAAGAGACGCGCGCGTAACGATACCCCAGCCAGCGAATATCCTCCTCAATCGCGGCGGCAAACTCGGCTTCCTCTTTCGCCGGATTGGTGTCATCAAAACGCAACGTGCACCGCCCGCCATAGTCATCGGCGATGCCAAAGTTTAGCCAAATGGACTTGGCATGACCGATATGCAAATAACCATTCGGCTCAGGCGGAAAGCGCGTAACCACAACATCATGCTTACCCGCCGCCAAGTCGGCGTCAATCTGCTGGCGGATAAAGTTGGTGGGTGAAGTGGGTGGTGCGGTGTCGGGCATTCGAGTGGCGGCGGTGAGGTGGTGGGTCGGGTGGGTAGGGAAACGGTGGGGAGTATACCGCAGGTTGTAGTATTACTTGTCATTCTCGAGCAGTCGAAAAATAACCAACCACCCGTCATTCTCGAATGATAGAAAAATAAGGAGCGACAGCGACTATATTTTTCATCACCTTCGGGAATCCCCCTAAGGCTACCGTGGACTTCAACAAAGCCCGTGCCAATCTTAGGGAGATTCCCGAGGTCGTAAGTGTCCGTAAGCCGCCGCTTAAAAGAAGAAGCGCGGCGGCAACGGACACTAACGCTCGAGAATGACGAGTTGTAGGGAATGACGAAATAATAACTAAACCCCCATCACCCCAAAACCCTCTCCAACACCTTTTCATAAATAACCGACAACTCATCAAGGTCAGCAATAGAAACACATTCATCTATTTGATGAATAGTCGCATTGACCGGTCCCAACTCAACCACCTGCACGCCGGCGGGGGAGATGAAGCGACCGTCTGAGGTGCCGCCGGCGGTGGAGCGCGCCGGTTTGATGCCGGTGACCGCTTCGATGCACTCCGAGACGACCTCGACCCATTCACCGCGAATGGTCTCGAACGGCTGACCCCCCGCCTCCCAGTCAATTTCATAATCGGCACGGTGGCGCGCCAGCGTTTCCTCGACTCGTTGCCGGATTTGCCGCTCGGTTATCTCCGGCGAATAGCGCAGGTTGAACGCGACCTCCGCCTCGCCGGGGATGACATTGGCGGCGCCGGCGCCGGCGTGAATGTTGGACACCTGAAACGCGGTCGGCTGAAAATTGTCGTTGCCGCGGTCCCATTCAACCGCCAGCAAGTCGGTGATGATTTGCGCGGCGCGGTGAATCGGGTTGTCCGCCGGATAGGCGATGTGCCCCTGTATGCCCTTGATTCGCAGGGTCGCGCCGAGCGTGCCGCGGCGCCCGACCTTGATGGTGTCGCCCAGCACGGCGGCGCTCGAAGGCTCGCCGACGACGCACATATCAATTTGCCGGTCGCGCTCCGCCAGCGTCTTCATCACCGCGCGCGTGCCCCAGCGCGAGGGACCTTCCTCGTCGCTGGTAATCAGCAACCCGATGGCGCCGCGGTGCCGCGGATGGCGCGCGACAAAGCGCTCGCACGCGGTCACGAAACAGGCGATGCTGCCCTTCATATCCGCCGCGCCACGCCCGTGCAACATACCGTCCGCAATCTCGCCCGCGAAAGGCGGAAAGCGCCACTGCGCCGGCGGTCCCGTCGGCACCACATCGGTATGCCCGGCAAAAACCACCAACGGCCGCGCCTCCCCGCGAGTCGCCCACAGGTTGCTAACCTCCTCAAAATCCATCCGTTCACAAACAAACCCAACCGCCCGCAAACGCTCCCCCAACAACACCTGACAACCCGCATCAACCGGCGTCACCGACTCTTTACGGATGAGTTCCCGCGCGAGGGCAGTGGTGGTGGAAAGGTTTTTCATTGCGATTTTCCCGGCCATTCAACAGGGGATTATATCCCGTGAACGCCGAAGTAAGGCCGTCATTCTCGAGCGTAAGTGTCCGTTGTCGCCGCGCCTTTTCTTTTAAGCGGCGGCTTACGGGACACTACTACTTCGTCATTCTCGAGCGTTAGTGTCCGTTGTCGCCGCGCTTTTTCTTTTTAAGCGGCGGCTTACGGACACTTGCGTCCTCGGGAATCTCCCTAAGATTGGCACGGGCTTTGTTGAAATCCACGCTAGCCTTAGGGAGATTCCCGAAGGCGATGAAAAATCCGCCGGGAGCGGATTTTCGCGTAGCCCGAAGGGTTTGTATCAGGGATGATACAAACAAAAATATGGTCGCTGGCGCTCCTTATTTTTCTATCGTTCGAGAATGACGAGTTGTGGGGCTCCCTATTTTCTATCGTTCGAGAATGACGAAGTGGTGGTTGTTTTTTTGGATGACGCAGAATGACAGCCTCATAAGAAGAAACGCCTTATGCATGCAGTTTCCAATCAACCAACGACATTAATACTTGTTGCGGGTCGGCTCGTTTCAGGTAGTCGGCGTTAACATATGAAAAGATAATCCGATGATCGGGCGCCACCAGATAGGTGGCGGGCACTGGGAGTTTCCATGTTTCGTCGCCGTTGTGCTTGGTGATGTCGCAGTTGAGTTGTTGATACACTTCCGCCAGATTATTCGGCATTTGGAATACGAGGCCAAAATTGTCGGCAACCGCGTTTCCCACATCACTGAGCACTTGAAAATCCAGCGCAAGTTTTTCCTTGTTGGAAAGCGATTGATCCGGCAATTCCGGCGAAACTGCAACAACCTGAGCGCCATGCGATTTTATTTTTGCCAAATTTTTCTGATAGGCTCTGAGTTCCAAATTACAGTAAGGGCACCAGCCACCCCGGTAAAAAGTCAGGATGATGGGACCGCGCTCAAGCAGGTCGGCTATCTTGATTTGCCGCCCATGCGCGTTGGGCAATGCGAAAGGCGGTATGGTATCGCCGACTCCCAGCGCATTGTTTCCGACTCCCTCGTTTAGGAGTTGTTCGGTGGCTCGCCGCATTGTTTCCACTTGGATTTTGTCCCTGGCGGCTTCCGATTCAATGCGCTTGGCTTTCAATTGCTCGGTTAAATTCACTGTGAAATCTCGGCGTGTTTTCGCGTTTTGCGCGGGGTTTTGTGCCTGCGGTTGAGGCGTTGACATTTGCCAACCGGCGTTACTATACCCGAAATTCTGCTATCCTCCACCCAAATCAACCCACCCCACCCGCCACCATGCCCACTAAAAAATCCGCCGCCGTTAAAACCGGCATTCGTCCTTTTTCTTCTCAGGTTGTCGATGGCATTGAGCGCGCGCCCAGTCGGTCTATGTTGCGTGCGTTGGGGTTTGGGGATGGGGATTTTAAGAAGCCGCAGATTGGGGTTGCTTCGACTTGGAGCCGGGTGACGCCTTGTAATATGCACATTGACCAACTCGCGCTCAAGGCCGCGGCGGGGGTCAATGCGGCGCGTGCCAAGGCGGTGGTGTTCAACACGATTACGGTGTCGGACGGGATTTCGATGGGCACCGAGGGGATGAAGTATTCGCTGGTGTCGCGGGAGATTATCGCCGACTCCATCGAGGCGGTCGCCGCTTGCCAGGGGTTTGATGCGCTGGTGGCGATTGGCGGTTGCGATAAGAACATGCCCGCTTGCCTGATGGGTATGGCGCGCCTCAACCGGCCCGCGGTTTTCGTGTATGGCGGCACCATCATGCCCGGTTGCCACAAGGGCAGGAACATCGACATTGTGAGCGTGTTTGAGGCGGTCGGCGCGTGCGCGCAACAGAAAATCAGCGCGCAAGAAGTCGCCGCCATCGAGCGCGCGGCGATACCCGGTCCCGGCTCGTGCAGCGGGATGTATACCGCCAACACGATGGCGTCGGCGATTGAGGCGCTGGGGATGAGTCTGCCCAACAGTTCGGCGCAGGCGGCGGTGTCGGCGGACAAGGCGAGCGATTGTTATGAAGCCGGGCGGGCGGCGATGCGGCTGCTGAAAGCGAACATCAAGCCGCGCGACATTATGACCCGGAAGGCGTTTGAGAATGCGATTGTCGTGGTGATTGCGCTCGGCGGCTCGACCAATGCGGTGCTGCATCTGCTGGCGATGGCGTCCGCCGCCGGCGTGGCGCTCAAACTGGATGACTTCACGCGCATCGGCAAACGCGCGCCGGTGCTTGCCGACTTGCGCCCCAGCGGCAAGGCGATGATGTCGGAGTTGATTGAGATTGGCGGCATACAACCGCTGATGAAAATGTTGTTGGATGCCGGCATGCTGCACGGCGATTGCCTGACCGTCACCGGCAAGACGCTGCGGCAAAATCTCGCCGCGGTTAAACCGTATCCGAAAAGTCAGGACATCGTGCACGCGCTGAGCGACCCGATTAAAAAGAGCAGCCATCTGGTGGTCTTATACGGCAACCTCGCGCCCGAAGGCGCGGTGGCAAAAATTTCCGGCAAGGAAGGGTTGCGCTTCGCCGGCAAGGCGCGAGTCTTCGCATCCGAAGAACAAGCGTTGAAAAAAATCCTCGACGGCACGGTCAAAAAAGGCGATGTGATTGTGGTGCGCTACGAGGGACCGAAGGGCGGACCCGGCATGCGCGAGATGCTGTCGCCGACCTCGGCGATTATGGGCAGGGGCTTGGGGCAGGATGTCGCGTTCATCACCGATGGCCGTTTTTCCGGCGGCTCGCACGGCTTCGTGGTCGGGCATGTGACCCCGGAAGCGGCGGTCGGCGGACCCCTCGCGTTGCTGAAAAACGGCGACGCCATCACGATTGACGCCGACAAGCGCGAAGTCAATGTCAAAATCAGTCAAGCCGAATGGCAACGGCGCGCCCGCGCCTGGAAACCGCCCAAGCCAGCCTATCAACGCGGCGTGCTCGCCAAATACGCGCGCCTGGTCGGCTCGGCTTCGCGCGGTGCGGTGACGGATGTTGAAGTTGATTGAACGAGGATGCATTATGAATCAGCATGAAATAAATCGAGAAATAAAGAAAGCCCAACGTAGACTGTTGCGATGGGCAAAAAACCAAAATCAAAAGAACGCCACTATCTTGAACTCTTTTCTTGCGTTACGGCATCGAGGGAATACTTCGATTGTCCCTGCGGATATCCAAAAGGAATACGCTAAAAAGAAACCTGCGGATACGTTTGAAAAGAATTTTAAGCAAATGGTTAATTTTGGCAAGAAAAACCATGCGAAAATATTTGAGCGTATCAACGGTCGCGTGGAAATATGGTCGTCGATTGCCGAGGATGTCGAGGAATATAAAAGGATGACCGGAAAAAATAACGACGTGAAAGCGATGTCCGGCACCATCAGTGAAGACGAGTGGCAAGTGCGTCGAGAAATAAAAAGAGCCCAACAGAAACTGCTGCGATGGGCAAAAAACCAAAATCAAATTAACACTACTATCTTGAACTCTTTTCTTGCGTTACGGTGTCGAGGGCATACTTCGATTGTCCCTGCGGATATCCAAAAGGAATACGCTAAAAAGAAACCTGCGGATACGTTTGAAAAGAATTTTAATCAAATGGTTAATTTTGGCGAGAGAAACCACGCGAAAGTATTTGAGCGTATCAACGGGCGCGTGGAAATATGGTCGCCGATTGCCGAGGATGTCGAGGAATATAAAAGGATGACCGGAAAAAATAACGACGTGAAAGCGACGTCCGGCGCCATCAGCGAAGACGAGTGGCAAGTGCGCCGCGACCTCGCCGCGTGTTACCGGTTGTTTGTTCGCTATGGCTGGACCGATTTAATCTTCACGCATCTCAGCGCGCGCGTGCCGGGGCATCCCGAGCAATATTTGATTAACCCCTACGGTTTGTTGTTTGATGAAATCACCGCGTCCAATTTGCTCAAGGTGGATTTTGACGGCAATGTCATCGCCGGCGATTATCCGTATAACGATGCGGGGCATGCGATTCACGTGGCGATTTTGCGCGCGCGACCGGAGGCGGGCGCGGTGTTGCATAGTCATACGCGCGCGGGTATGGCGGTCTCTTGTATGGAGTGCGGCTTGTTGCCGTTGACGCAGCAGGCGAACGAAGTGCGTGAGTTGGTTTGTCATCACGACTACGATGTGCCGACCGACAACGAGGCGGAATGCCGCCGCCTCGGGGAGGACATCGGCGACAAGTGGCTGATGATTTTGCGCAACCACGGCTTGCTGTCCGCCGGCAGAACCGTGGCGGAGGCGTTCTATTTGCTATACACGCTGGAAAACGCCTGCAAGGTGCAGGTCGATGTGCTGGCGTCCGGGGCGGAAACGGTGATTCCGCCGGCGGAGGTTTTGGCGGGCGTGAGCGACTACGCCCGCCCGCCCGCCGATGCGCCGGGCGATTTCGTCACGCGCTCGTGGGCGGCGTTGATTCGGATGTTGGAGCGGCAGGATCCGTCTTATCGGGAGTGAAGTTGCTTAGCGCCAACCGAACAGCCACAGCAACGCGAGGTAGCGCAAAAACTTGCCGATGGCGATCATCGCCGCGCTGGGCCAGAAAGCCAGCCTGAGGTAACCCGCGGCAAGACACAGCGGGTCGCCGACCACCGGCATCCACGAGAACAGCAGGCAATACACCCCCCAACGTTTGACGCGCTCAAGCGCGGATTGTCGCAGCCGAAAACGTTGACGCAACCGCCGCCCCCACGACACATGCGCGAGCCCGCGCCCCAACGCCCAACCAACCGCATAAGTGATGACGCCGCCAAGCGTGTTGCCGACGGTCGCCGTCACAAGCAACGAAGACGGCGCGTAGTTGCCCGACTGGAACATCACATAAAGCGGCACTTCAACGCCGCCGGGCAGAAGCGTGGAGGCGAGCAGCGAGCCGATGAATAGGGAGAGTAGTCCGGCTGTTGTCATTGATGCGTCTCCTCGTCATTCTCGAACGGTAGAAAAATAGGGAGCCCCCCACTTCGTCATTCTCGAACGGTAGAAAAATAGGGAGCCCCACCACTTCGTCATTCTCGAATGATAGAAAAATAAGGAGCGACAGCGACTATATTTTTCATCACCTTCGGGAATCTCCCTAAGGCTACCGTGAATTTCAACAAAGCCCGTGCCAGTCTTAGGGAGATTCCCGAGTCGTAAGTGTCCGTAAGCCGCCGCTTAAAAGAAAAAGCGCGGCGGCAACGGACACTAACGCTCGAGAATGACGAGTTATATACCCGTCATTCTCGAACGGTAGAAAAATAGGGAGCCCCCCACTTCGTCATTCTCGAATGATAGAAAAATAAGGAGCGACAGCGACTATATTTTTCATCACCTTCGGGAATCTCCCTAAGGCTAGCGTGGATTTTACCGAAGCCCGTGCCAACCTTAGGGAGATTCCCGAGGACGTAAGTGTCCGTAAGCCGCCGCTTAAAAGAAGAAGCGCGGCGGCAACGGACACTAACGCTCGAGAATGACGAGGTTGTTGTGAATGACGACGTTGTTGTGAGGAGACGAATCGCAAAGGATGGTTGTGGTCGCGCACGGCAGTCCGTTGCGGAGGCGAAAATATAGCATAATCGCGCTTTACTCGCCGCAAGAAGAGGAAGCCGACAATGAACGACCGGCAGAAAAACCACCGCCTTGACCGCGCCACCGGCGGCGCGGTTGATTTGGCATTTTGGCGCAAGCCTGAAGGCGTGACCGTGCCGGACGATGAGTTGAGTTTTTTGTTGGTGCCCGATGCGGTGGTTGCGGCGGCGTGCTTTGACCTCGCCAAACAGGTTCACGCCTACCAAACCGAGCACGCCAACAGCCGCGACCAAATCACCCGCGCGCTGATGGTGACCATGGGCGGGCTGCTGCCGAGCGTCATTTTATACGACCATCTGGTCGAGGGGCGGCGCGAAAACATTCCGCGCATCGAGTTCGGAACCGTCGGCTTGTCGTTATACAAAGGACCCGGCGAGCGCTATGAAAATCCGCTGATACAACACGGCATATCGATTCCAATCAGCGGCCAGACCGTGCTGGTCATCGACGACCTCGGAGACGAGGGCGGGACGATGCAATTCCTCTCGCGCTACATTCAAGACAGCGGCGCGCACCGCGTGTTGAACCTGGCGATGTATATGAAGCCCAAGGCGATGCAAACCTGCGGCGCGGATTTCCACTTCGGCGAAACGCCGCAACACACCTGGATCATCACGCCGCGCGAGCGCGTGGAAACGCTGGTCAAACGCGTGCCCCTGTGGAAAGCGCGCGGCGCATCGATGCGCGAATGCGAGCGGCGGCTGATTAAATTGATCGGCTATTCCGACGACGAAGTTGCGTACTATTTGCCGCGGGCGTATACCTTGCCGGAGGAGCCGGCGTAGTTTTTCGCTAACGCAACCGAACCCCGCCGATGATGAATACCCACACCAAGAGCAAGGCGCAAATTAACGGCAGCGCGGCAACGATGAGCACGCCGTAACCCCCGCCACGCCGCAGCGAAAACACGGAGAACCCGATACAACCGAGCAACAAAAACGGATAGCACAGCAACAACGCGGTGAAAGCGTGTTCATGCAGCAAGCCGGGGATGCGCCCCTCGCCGTCGAGAATCAAGAACGCAAAGGGCGCCAGCGGAACGATGAGGATGCCCGGAATGGCGGAGAGTATATTGAGCGCATAAACCGCCTTTTTGCGCGCGCCTTTTTGGACTGACATTTGGGCGCGCTAGTTCACGGATGCCAAGCCGTCTTCAATGATGTCCAGCGCGCGGTCGAGTTGTTCGCGGGTGATGGTCAGCGGCGGGCACAGCGTCAGCACGCAGCCGCCGCCGACCTTGTAACTGAGTCCGCGCGACAGCGAGTGATACAACATCGCATCGGCGGCGTCGCCGGCGGGCAAGCCGTCGCGGCGCAATTCCACGCCGATGTGCAAGCCGAGCGCACGCACCTGATGAATCAGCGGAAAGCGTTGTTGCATCGCGCGCAGGCGACCGAGCGCGTGCTCGCCGAGTTGGGTCGCCGCGTCCATCAAGCCGTCTTCCAACAAGCAGTCCAACGTCGCCAGCGCGGCGGCGCAACCGACCGGGCTTTTCTCGTGGGTGTAGTGGCCGAGCGCGCGGTCGGCGGCGATGTCCAGTTCGCTCTTCGCCAGCAGCGCCGCCATCGGAAAGACGCCGCCGCCCAACCCCTTGCCAATCACCAGCATGTCCGGCGTCACGTCAAAATGCTCGCACACGAACATCTTGCCGCTGCGCCCCAGCGCGGACGGAATCTCGTCGAAGATCAGCAACGCGCCGTGGCGGTCGCAGATTTCCCTGGCGCGCCGCCAGTAGCCCGGCGGCGGCGGCTCCACCGTGGTCCAGCGCACCGGCTCGGCGATGACCGCCGCCACATCGCCCTGCACCGCCAGCACATAGTCGAGATAGTCGGTGCAGCCGGTGTGCGCTTCGTCCGCGCAGTTGAAATGGCAACGCCCGCGGGTCGGCGGCGGGATATGCTCGGCGCCGGGCAGCAGCGGTCCCGCGTCTTTGCGAAACAGCGCCTCGCCGCCGATGGAAATGGCGTCCAACGAAGCGCCGTGAAAACTGTCCCACATTGAAATGGTCTTGTGGCGGCCTGTGGCAAAGCGCGCCAGTTTGAGTGCCATGCCGATGGCGGTGGTGCCGCCCGGCGCAAACAACACCTTGTCGAGCCCGCCGGGAGCGAGGCCGGTCAGCCGCCGCGCGAGTTCGACCGCCGCCCGGTTGGTGTAACGCCGCGGACAAAACGGCAGGCGCTCCAGTTGCCGCACCACCGCCTCAATCACGCGCGCATTGCCATAACCCACCTGATGCACGCTGTTGCCGTGAAAGTCCATAATCCGCCGCCCCTGCAAGTCCTCCAGATGAATGCCCGCGCTCGCACGAAGCGCATTCAAGCAGGGCGTGGACAGCGACTGATGCAAAAAATAACGCGCGTCCTCATCGAGCAACAACGCGGTTTCACGGTCAATATGCTCGCCAGCCCAAGCATCGCGCCGAGCGGAAAGATTAACATCGCCCTCCGTGTGGCGGGGCGCGTGTTCGGCGGTGTTGGGCATGATTTGTTTCATGGGCGTTGTGGTTGGATGATAGCAGTTTTGTTGGGGGGCGGGTTGTGGGGTTGGTGTTTGTTATGAAAATCCCAACCACTTCGTCATTCTCGACCGATAGAAAATAACCCCCAACCCCGTCATTCTCGAACGGTAGAAAATAGGGAGCCGGTAGGCGACCATATTTTCTTCGCTTCGGGAATCTCCCTAAGGCTACCGTGAATTTCAACAAAGCCCGTGCCAGTCTTAGGGAGATTCCCGAGGACGTAAGTGTCCGTAAGCCGCCGCTTAAAAGAAAAAGCGCGGCGACAAACGGACACTAACGCTCGAGAATGACGGCGGGGGGCGGCGGCAACGGACACTAACGATCGAGAATGACGAGTAATGGGACTTGTTCCCCCGCAAACCACCATTCCGAGTAAAATCCGCCTATGAACAACACACTATCAACACCACCCGCGCTCGACTCTAAGCGTGGGCTTGCCATGTTGTTGATGGTGCTCAGTTCGGTGATTATCAGTTTTGGCGGCTTGATTATTCGCAGTATGGAAGCGGCGCTTCCGTGGCAGATTAATTTTTACCGCTCCATCGCGTTGCTCGGCGTGGTCAGCGTTTATATCTTGCTCCGGTTTCGCCGCGAATCGGTTTCGGTCATCGGTAACATCGGCGTGCCGGGTTGCGTCGCCGGCGTGTTGCTCGGTGTCGCCGGTATGACCTTCCTGCAGGCGCTGACGCACACCACGGTCGCCAACACGCTGTTCATCCTCGGCGCGATTCCGTTTTTTGCCGCGTTGCTGGCGCGCATCGCGCTCAAGGAAAAACTCAACGCGGCGACGCTGCTGACTATGCTGGTGGCGGCGGCGGGCTTGGCGGTCATGGTGCTCGAAGGCATCACCCTCGGCGCGGGCGCGGGCAACGGTTACGCGCTGCTGACCGCGTTGTTCTTCGCGTTATACGCGGTCATCCTGCGCAGCAACCGGCACAGGGAAATGCTGCCGGCGCTGCTGATTTCCGCGGGCGTCATCATCGTGGTGTCGGCGCTCGTGCAGGCCGACGATTTGAGCATCTCAACGCACGACCTGCTCTTGAGTTTCATCTGGGGCGGCGCGCTCGCCGGGGTCGCCCACTGGTTGTTCATCTACGCATCCCGCCACCTCGCCGCCGCCGAAATCACGCTGTTCATGCTGCTGGAATTTGCGCTCGGACCGGTCTGGGTGTGGCTGGTCGTCAACGAGCAACCTTCGCTGTGGACCGTCATCGGCGGCATCCTCATCATTTCCGCGGTCGCCATCCGCGCCGCCATCGAACTCGTCAGCGGAACCCGGCAAGCCCGCTTCCGTAGCGCGCCGCCGGTTTAATTCCGCAGCCGCGGCGTTAGTAGATGATGACCGAGCGAATGCTCTCGCCCGCGTGCATCAAGTCAAACGCCGTGTTGATGTCTTCCAAGCCCATCGTGTGGGTGACGAACGGCGCGAGGTCGATTTCGCCGCGCATCGACTGCTCGACCATCTCCGGCAGTTGCGTGCGGCCCTTGACGCCGCCGAAAGCCGAGCCGCGCCATACGCGCCCCGTCACCAGTTGAAACGGGCGCGTGCTGATTTCCTGTCCGGCGCCTGCCACGCCGATGATGATGCTTTCGCCCCAGCCTTTGTGGCAGCATTCCAACGCCGCGCGCATGACTTCCACGTTGCCGATGCACTCAAACGAGTAGTCCACGCCGCCGTCGGTCAGGTCGACAATCACCTCTTGCAACGGTCGGTCGTACTCCGCAGGGTTGATGCACTCGGTTGCGCCCATCTGCCGCGCGAGCGTGAATTTATCCGCGTTCACATCGATGCCGATGATGCGCCCGGCGCCCGCCATGACCGCGCCCTGTATCACCGCCAGACCGATGCCGCCCAAGCCGAACACCGCCACCGTCGCGCCCGGCTCGACCCCGGCGGTGTTCCGAACCGCGCCGATGCCGGTGGTGACGCCGCAGCCGAGCAGGCAGATTTTGTCGAACGGCGCCGCTTTGTTGACCACCGCCACCGACACCTCCGCCGCCACGGTGAACTCGGAGAAGGTGCTGGTTCCCATGTAATGATAAATGCGTTTGCCGTTCATCGAGAAGCGGCTCGTTTCATCGGGCATCAAGCCGCGCCCCTGCGTGGCGCGCACCGACGAACACAAATTGGTCTTCCCCGACTTGCAGAATTTACACTCGCGGCATTCGGCGGTATAAAGCGGAATCACGTGGTCGCCCGGCGCCACCGACTTCACGCCCGCGCCGACTTCAACCACCACGCCCGCGCCTTCATGCCCCAGAATCGCGGGGAAAACCCCTTCCGGGTCGTCGCCGCTCAAGGTGAACGCATCGGTATGGCAGACCCCGGTGGCTTTGATTTGAATCAGCACCTCGCCCGCCCGCGGACCCTCAAGTTCGACCTCTTCAAGGCTCAGCGGTTTGCCCGCCTCCCATGCAACAGCCGCGCGTGTTTTCATAACCTGCTCCTCGCTCGTTATCTTTCAATGCAAAAGCGCGCGGGAATTTAGCACACCGCGCGCGCGGGCGCTTCATTAATGCCAGGCGCCGCGCATAATCGATTACAATCCCGGCGCAGTGACTCCCGCTCCCCGCCGCACGCAATCCAACCGCCACCGCCTCCGTGTCCGCCCGCATCAACACCCAACTGGTGTGCCAACTCGCGCTGCTTCATATCGCAATCATCGCGCTGGCAAACTACGCCGTGCAATTCACCGGCGCCGTCGCCGGAGTCGATTTCACCTGGGGAATGTTCGTCTTCCCGCTCGTCATTCTGGCAACCGACCTCACGGTGCGGCTCTCCAACCAACACAACGCGCGCCGCATCGTCGCCATCGCCTATGTGCCCGCCATCGCCATCAGCGTCGCCCTCGCCGGCTGGCGCATCGGCATCGCCAGCGGCACGGCCTACCTGCTCGGGCAACTACTGGACATCACCCTATTCCAAAAAATCCGCAACCACACCACCCAATGGTGGCCCGCACCGATGCTATCAACCCTCTTCGCCAACATCCTAGACACCTATGTGTTCTACGCGTTGGCGTTCTATCATTCAACGGACGCTTTCATGGCAAACAACTGGGTCGAGTTGGCGAGCGTTGACCTTGTCTTTAAGATTGTGGTGTCGATTCTGGTGTTCCTGCCGGCGTATGGCTTGTTATTGAATGCGCTTAAGGCGAGGTTGATGGCGGGTTGAGCCTACCCGCAAGGGCGGCGAAAACGCGTTACAATCGAAGAATGAAGCGCCGGGCTCAACTTGCCGATGTCGTGAAGCGGTTGCTTATCGTTGCGGTGTTGTTTGCCTCTCCGTTGCGCGCTGATCAGACTGCGCCGGAGTTGGACGGTTTGTTTGCGCTCTTGAAGGGCGACTTGGAAGCGTCGGCGGTGGTGGCGGTTACGCAGGAGATTTGGTCGGCGTGGTTGCGGCACGATGATGACGAGGTGCGCGCGTTGATGCGCGCCGGGATGCGCGACATGCGCGCCGCGCGTTGGCGCGATGCGCTTGGGCGGTTCGATGCGGCGGTTGACCTTGCGCCGGATTTTGCCGAGGCGTGGAACAAGCGCGCGACGGTGTATTACCTGATGGGCGACTTCGCCGCCTCGACCGCCGATGTGGTAAAAACATTGCGCCTTGAGCCGCGCCATTTCGGTGCGCTGGTCGGGCAGGGAATGATGTATATGCAAGCGCAAAACGTTGAGCAAGCGCTGAGTTATTTTCGCCGTGCGCTGGCGGTCAATCCGCATATGGATAATGTGCGCGGGTATGTTGAGGTGTTGTTGCGTTTGCAAAATTTGAGTTCGGACCCGAAGGCTATTTAACCGCAGCGCAGATAGGCGCAGAACATGCTCTGGATTAAATCACTGCATCTTCTTTTTATGACGACTTGGTTTGCCGGGTTGTTTTATTTGCCGCGTTTGTATGTGTATCACGCGCAGGCGAGCGACCGGGTCGGCATTGAGCGTTTTAAGGTGATGGAGCGCAAATTGTTTTGGGGGATTATGACGCCGAGCGCGGTTTTAGCGTTGGGGTTTGGGGTGTGGTTGTGGGTTGGTTATGGTTTTTCCGGGGGGTGGTTGACGCTGAAGTTGTGGTTGGTGGCGGGGGTGGTTGCTTATCATCTCTGGTGTTATTTTGCGTTGATGGCTTTTCGGCGCGAGCGCAATCGGCGCGGGCATATTTATTATCGTTGGATGAACGAAGCGCCGGTTTTGTTATTGCTCGGAATCATCATCCTGGCGGTGGTCAAGCCGCTTTGACGGGGCGCGCTTAGTCGGATTGCTCCGACTTCGGGTCGCGCCGCAGCAAATCCCGCACCGCGCTTTTGGGGTCGTGTCCTTGGTGCACGATTCGGTAAACCTGCTCGGTGATCGGCATTTCCACCGCCCGCTCGCGGCTCACCCGGTACAGTTCGCGGGCGGTGTTGATGCCTTCGATCTCCTGGCCGATTTCAGCGCAAACCTGCTCTTGCGGTTTGCCCCGTCCCAGCCCCAAGCCGAAGCGCCGGTTGCGCGACTGGTCGTCGGTGCAGGTCAAGATTAAGTCGCCGAGCCCGGTCAGCCCGGCGAAGGTGTCCGCTTGACCGCCGAGGGCGACGCCGAGGCGCGTTAACTCGGCGAGCCCGCGGGTGATTAGCGCGGCTCTGGCGTTGGCGCCGAAGCCGAGGCCGTCGCTGATGCCCGCGGCGATTGCCATCACGTTTTTGATGGCGCCGCCGAGTTGCACGCCGACCAGGTCGCCGCTGAAATAGACGCGCGTGGTCGGGTTGCGGAACCAGTTGGCGAGCGCCTCCGCCGCGCGCCGGTCGGGGCACGCCAGGGTCAGCGCGGTGGGCAGAAACTGCGCGGTCTCGGCGGCGAAACTCGGTCCCGAAATTGCCGCGCGCGTGCCGCGTCCGCCGAACACGTCATCGACCACTTCGCTCAGCAGTTTGCCGCTGCCGGGGTCGAAGCCCTTGGTGCCCCAGATGATGGTGGCGGCGTCCGCCGAGTGACCGCCGTCGGCAAGGTGGCGGTGAAGTGATTCTATATGGTGGCGAAACGCGTGGCTCGGCACCGCCACCACAAAGGCGAGGTGTTCATCGACCACCTCGGCGAAGCGGGTCTCAATGACGAGGTTTGACGGAAACGCGGCGCCGGGCAGGTAGCGTTGATTGCAACGCTGTTGCGCCATTTTTTCCATTTCCGGCGCGTTCCTGCCCCACAGTTTGACGCCGGCGATGTTGCGCGCCAACACCAGCGCCAGCGCCGTGCCCCACGACCCGGCGCCGATGACGGAAACCGAATTCGGAAGCGTACGCATGGCGGGGCAGGGGCGCGCTCCCTTCAGTCTTTCACCAGCGGCAGGTTTTCCTTCTTCCAGGCGACCAAGCCGCCCTCGAGGATATACAACTGGCTGAATTCGTTGTTGCGCAGGATGGACGCCGCCTTTGCCGAGCGGCTGCCGTTTTGACAGGCGACGATAATCGGCTTGCTCTTGTGCTTGTTGAGTTTGGCGATTTTGTCTTTGATTTGCTCGAGCGGCAGGTTGATTGCCTGCGCGATATGCCCTTGCTTGAACGCCTCCGCATCGCACACGTCCAGCACCACCGCCGACTCGCTGCTTTGCAGGCGCGGCAGTTGCATCGGGGAGATTTTCCGCGTCCCGCCGGCGGCGCCGGGGTTGAACGACAGCAGCAGAATGATGACCGCCAGCATCGCAAACAAATGCCAGTTTGCGGAGACAAATTCGAGAATCATCGCTTCGGATTCGGATTGAGTGCGGGTGGTGTAGGTCGCGCAGATGGAGCAGGTTGACGGGGCGGGGCGATTTTCAAACGCCGGATTTTACCCCAAGCGCGGAGGGCTGTGTTGAAATGATGGCGCGACTCTCGCCGCCGCCCGCCGCCCCCGCCTACGCATTGGTGATGCCGTGCGGCACATGCCCGGTGGGGACGTGTTGGCTGGCGGAGTCGCAGTGGCTATGTTGGTCGTCGAAGAAAATGTCGGCGCCGAACGCGCGCAGGAATTTGCCCTTGTCCATGCCGCCGAGGAAATAACTTTCGTCGATGCGTATGTCCCAGGCGCGCAGGGTTTTGATGACCCGCTCATGCGTGGGCGCGGCGCGCGCGGTGATTAGCGCGGTGCGAATCGGCGGCGCGTCGGCGGCGAAGTTTTTCTGAATAGTGTGCAACGCCGACAACACCTTCTTGAACGGTCCCCCGAGCAGGGGCTTCTCCGCCGCGGTCTTTTCGGTGTCGGTGAAGGCTTGCAAACCTTGTTGCTGATACACCTGCTCGGCTTCATCGGAGAACAGCACCGCATCGCCGTCAAAGGCGATCTTCAACTGCTCCGAAGACGCGGTGTCCACGGACGACGGCAGGATGGTGGCGGCGGCGACGCCCGACTCCAGCGCGCGCCGAACATCCGACGGATTGGCTGACAAAAACAGGTCGGCGTCGAATGGCTCGACATACTGATACGACGACTGCCCGCCGGTGAACGCCGCGCGGCTGATGTCCAAACCGTAGTGCTCGATGGACTTGAAGATGCGCAGCCCGGTGTCGGCGCTGTTGCGCGAAATCAACACAATCTCCACCTTCTGCTTGCCGCCGCCGTCATTCAACGCCAGAAACTTCTTGACCATGGAAAACGCGACGCCGACTTCGAGCGGCTCGTTTTCGCGTTCGATTTGATAGCGGCTGTACGCCTCCAGCCCTTCCTCCTCAAAAATTTGGTGGCTCTTGCGCAGGTCAAACAGCGCGCGCGATGAAATCGCAATCACCAGCGCATCGTCAAAAGTGGTCGGCATTCAATCGTCCTCAGGTTGCCCGCAACGCGCTGATTACCGGCGCGGTGTCGGGGCGGCGGTCGTGCCAGAGGCGGAACGACTCCGCCGCCTGCTCCACCAGCATACCGAGCCCGTCGCTCACCCTGGCGGCGCCGTGCTCCGCCGCCCAGCGCATGAACACGGTCGCGGATGCGCCATACATCATGTCATAGACCACGCTGCCCGCGCCCACGCAACGCGCGTCGATGGCGGGCAACTCGCCGCCGAGGCTCGCCGAGGTGCCGTTGATGACGAGGTCAAACGCGCCCCCCTCCGGCAACTCAAGCCGCTCGTAACCGCAGCCGGTGATGTCGCCGCCGCCACCGTCGCCGCCGCCGTCACTGAACCGCTCGGCCAGCGCTTGCGCCTTGCGCGCGGTGCGGTTGGCGACGGTCACGGCGGCGGGTTGGCGCGCCAGCAACGCGCCGAGCACGCCGCACACCGCACCGCCCGCGCCCAAGACCAGCACGCGCGCGCCTGCAATCGCAAACCCCAGGTTGTGTTCGATGTCGCGGACCATGCCGATGCCGTCGGTATTATCGCCGAACAACGCCGGTTTGTGACCGACTTGCAGCGTATTGACCGCCTGCGCGCGCGCCGCCCGCTCGCTCAACCGATTGCCCGACCGACCGCACAACCGCCACGCCTCAACCTTGAACGGCAGCGTCACGTTGAGCCCCGCCCCGCCGTGCGCGGCGAAGTGGCTGACCGCCTGGGCGAATCCGCCGGCGTCCACCTGAATGCGGTCGTAGTCGATGGCGATGCCGAACTGCCGCGCAAACAAGCGGTGAATCTGCGGCGAGCGGCTGTGCTCGACCGGGTTGCCCATGACCGCGAAGTGGTTGGATGGCGCTTGGAAGTCGAACAGGTCTGTCATGTCGGTGTGGGGTCGGGTCGGCGGTTGCGGTTGCCGCCGCCACCGTCGTTAGCGGGGCGATGCCGTATTGTATGCCGGTTTGAGGATGAAGACGGGTCCCTCGGTGGTCAGGGTGACCTCGCCAAACCCGCGGTTGCTCAAGCCCAACGACACCAGCGGCGCGATGGGGGTCGGCTCCGGCAGCGGGTAGTCGCACGCGCCGGTGAGCGTCACCGTGGTCGGCGCAAACGCCGCCAGACTGAACAACGCGCGCGCCTGAAAACGCCACCGCCCTTTGGAATAACCGACCACGCAATCGTCAAACCGCGCGCGCGTGGGCGTCGCCGCCGCCGCCAGAAAATGATGAACTTCCCCCAGGTTAAACAACTCGTGATCCCGCCGCGCGCCCAAAAACCCGAGCAACACCACCTCGTCAACCCCGCGCACACCCGCCACCCGCCCCAACACATAGGCGAGGTCGGAGCAGTCCTTGTCCGCGCTGAGATAATGGTCAAGCGGAAACTCCGAAGAATCCCCATCCCCCACCGAAAACCCCACATCCCCCCACCGATGATTAACCCCCCCATCCACCCAAACCACCGGCTCCCCAACATCCCCCGCCTGCAACCCCCGCCCCAACACGGGCCCCACCAACGTCACCCGCCCACAGCCATCGAATTGGTGAAGGTAATTGTCTAGGAACATGGCGATGGTCGGTGTTGGTTGGTCGGTGTTGATGGTGTTTGCGCGGGTCAATGAGCAGGATACTCTTTATAAGGGAATCACGAACAAAAATCCCCAAATACTTGTCATTCCTAAATACCCGTCATTCTCGAGCGTTAGTGTTCGTTGCCGCACCCGCCCCCGCCGTCATTCTCGAGCGTTAGTGTCCGTTGCCGCCGCGCTTTTTCTTTTAAGCGGCGGCTTACGGACACTTACGTCCTCGGGAATCTTCCTCAGGTTGGCACGGGCTTTGTTGGAATTCACGGCAGCCTTAGGGAGATTCCCGAAGGCGATGAAAAATATGGTCGCCTATCGGCTCCCTATTTTTCTATCGTTCGAGAATGACGGGGTTGGGGACTCCTTATTTTTCTATCATTCGAGAATGACGAGTTGTGGGGGCTCCCTATTTTCTACCATTCAAGAATGACGGCTATTCAATCCTCATCCCCCTTCACCACCCGCCGCCAAGCATGCAGCACCGGCTCGGTGTAGCCGTTGGGGGCTTGTTGGCCTTTGAAGACTAGTTCCAGGGCGGCTTGGAAGGCGGGGGTGTTGTGGTGGGGGGACATCGGTTGGTAGTGGGGGGTGTCGGTGTTTTGGCGGTCTACCGTGGCGGCCATTTTTTGGAAGGCGGCGGTTACTTGTCGTTTGGTGATGAGTCCGTGGCGCAGCCAGTTGGCGATGTGTTGGCTGGAAATTCGCAGCGTTGCGCGGTCTTCCATTAGCGCGGTGTCGGACAGGTCGGGGACTTTGGAGCAGCCGATTCCGTGGTCGATCCAGCGCACCACGTAGCCGAGGATGCTCTGCGCGTTGTTTTCCAGTTCGCGCCTCAGTTCGCTGCCGCTGAGCGCGCGCTCCAGCAGGGGGATGGTCAGAATGTCGTCGAGGTTGGCGCGCGCGGCGGCGGCTAGTTCGCGTTGCCGGGCGGCGACATTGACATAGTGATAGTGCAGCGCGTGCAGCGTGGCGGCGGTCGGCGACGGCACCCAGGCGGTGTTGGCGCCGGCGCGCGGATGGGCGAATTTCTGCTCCATCATCGCCGCCATTTCGTCCGGCGCCGCCCACATTCCCTTGCCGATTTGCGCGCGCCCCGGCAGCCCGGCTTTGATCCCGACATCGACATTCCAATCCTCGTAGGCGAGCAGCCACGGGGTCGATTTAATATCGTTTTTCGGCAGCACCGCGCCGGCTTCCATGCAGGTGTGAATCTCGTCTCCGGTGCGGTCGAGAAAACCGGTGTTGATGAAAACCACGCGCTCGGCGGCGGCGCGGATGCACGCGCTGAGGTTGACCGTGGTGCGCCGCTCTTCGTCCATGATGCCGATCTTGATGGTGTTGCGCGCGAGCGCGAGCGCGTCTTCAACCCGCGCAAACAACTCAACCGCGGCGGCGACCTCGAAAGGACCGTGCATCTTCGGCTTGACGATATAAACATGACCGGTTTCGCTGTTGCGGAAGGAGGAGCGGGCGCGAGCATTGCCGGGCAAGTCGTGTTTGGCAGCCAACACCGTCACCATCGCATCCAAAAAAGTCTCGGGAATTTCCGCGCCGTCCAGCGTGACCGCGTCGGTATACATGTGCGCGCCGACGTTGCGCACGAACATCAGGCTGCGCCCGCGCAGGCGTTGCGGCGCGCCGTTTGCGCCGGTGAATTCGAGGTCGGGTTGCAATGCGCGCTCGATGGTTTCGTCGCCCCGTTTCACGGTCGTGCTGAGGTCGCCCTTCATCAACCCCGCCCAGTTGCGGTAGACCCGAACCTTGTCATCGGCATCGACCGCCGCGACCGAGTCTTCGCAGTCCATGATGGTGGTGATTGCCGACTCGAGTCTGACGTCGTAGATGTTGGCGAGGTCGCCGCGGCCAATGTAGTAGCCTTCGCCGATGCGGATTTCGATGTGCAGGTTGTTGTGTTTGAGCAGCACGCTCGACGGCGATTCCGGCGCGCCGCGGTAGCCGGCGAAGCACTCGCGCCAGCCGAGTTCGGTCTCGCTGCCGTCTCCCATGACCACGATGAGTTTGCCCGACCTGACTTTGTATTTGACCGCGTAGCCGTGGCTGCCGACCGCCAGCGGCACCACGCGGTCGAGAAAATCCCGGACATAGCGGATGACCTTGGCGCCGCGCACCGGGTTGTATTTTGCGGTGCGCTTGCAGCCTTCCTCTTCGGCGATGACGTCGGTGCCATACAGCGCATCGTACAAACTCGTCCAGCGCGCGTTGGCGGCGTTCAATGCATAGCGCGCGTTGTCCACCGGCACGACCAGTTGCGGTCCGGCGATGGTCGTGATTTCTTCGTCTATGTCGCCGGGCTGCACGCAAAAGTCGTCGTCCGGCGCTTCGGGCAGCAGGTAGCCAATGTCGCCGAGGAAGGTTTTATACGCCGGCAGGTCGGGCTTGCCCGGATGCGCGCGGTGCCAGTCGTCGATTTGTTGTTGCAACGCATCGCGCGCTTCCAGCAGGGCGCGGTTTTTGCCGCCGAGGTCGGCCACGATTGCCGCCAGACTCTGCCAGAACTGCGCCGCGTCGATGCCGCTACCCGGCGCGATTTCATCGGCGACCACATCGTGCAACGCCCGGTCGATGCTGAGGCCGTGTATTTCGATTCTGTCGGACATGGTGTTGGGCGGTTGCGGCGGGCGCGGCGGGTGGGCGGACTGTGCGCGGGATTTTAGCAGACACGCCCGCGCTATGCGCGCATCGCGGCGCCCGGAGCGGTTACAATGCCACCTTTCCCCACGACGGACGCGCTATGTTACTCGACACGCCCCTCTGCGACTTCGGCTGGAAAGCGCCGGACTTCACCTTGCCCGACCTCGACGGGCGGCGGGTTTCGCTCGCGCAAAGCGCCGGCGCCAACGGTTTGCTGCTGGCGTTCATCTGCAATCACTGCCCGTATGTCAAGGCGGTGATTGACCGCCTGGTGGCGGACGCCGGCTTGCTGAGCGCCGAGGGCGTCAACACGCTGGCGGTGATGCCCAATGACTTCCACGCCTACCCGGACGACCGCCCTTTGAAGATGAAAGCGTTTGCCGAACGCCACCGCTTCACCTTTCCGTATTTGACGGACGAGGAGCAAGCCGTGGCGCGCGACTATGGCGCGGTGTGCACGCCGGATTTTTTCGGCTTCAATCGCGCGCTTGAGTTGCAATACCGCGGTCGCTTGGACGATGCCGGAATGGACGCCACCGCCGCCGTCAAACGTAAACGCAAAACCGAATTGCTCGACGCCATGCGGTTGGTGATTGAGACCGGCGAGGGACCCGCGCAGCAGAACGCCAGTATGGGCTGCTCAATCAAGTGGAAAGCGTAACCGCGGGTATCCACACTTCGTCTTCGATGCGAATCTCTTCGAGGTTGTCGCCGTCGCCGCCGCGGTCAACGACGATGAAATCTCGTTGCTTGCCGAGCACGATTTGGAAGTGATGCCAGGTGTTTTTGTATAGGTTGACGCCTTGCTTTCCGTTGGTGATGAACAACGATAAATCATCGGCGCGCGGCGCATCGCCACCGCTACCGACCAAAACCAAAAACGGCAAATCATCCATCGGCATGAACGCCTGACTGCCGCGCGGATGCCGCTCCATAACGCGCACGCGATGCGGCAACGGCAACGGCGCGGTTCGGAACACGCTGACGATGGGGCGACCGCCGGCTTCCAGCGCATCGATGGTGAACAAGTCGTGGAAGCGCGTGGTGAGGCCGTCGTTAATCGGGATGCGGCGCGCGGCTTCCAAGTCGATGACTTCGCCGAAGTCGGCGAATGCATCCGCGCTCAGGGGCAGGGCGGTCAACTCGGTCATGCGCCGCCCGCTAAGAGGCGTCCACGACGCCGAATAAGCGCAAGCGGCTGATGCCGCCGTCGGGATAGATGTTGAGGCGCACATGCGTAATCGCGCCGAGGTCGGCGATTTGCGCTTCAAACTGATGCTCGCTGTCGGCTTGCAGTTTGACTTGCGGCAGCAGTTCGCCCCACTCTTCGCTTTGTTGCGGTAGGCGCTCCAACGACGCGTCTGCCACCGCCAACGCGGCGCCTTGTATACTGCAACGGTCGGGGTAGTTGCCTTTGAAGTGGGCGGTGTCCACTTCGATTTTTTGGATGACGCCGGGATGCGCCAGGGCGATGACGACCCAGTCGTTGCCCGGTTCGCGCCGCCGCCGCGTTTCCCAGCCGTCGCCCATGTTGACGCCGCGCCCCGGCGTCAGCAGGTTGCGAATCGAGCCGAAGTGTTCGTCGTTGCAACACAGCGCGACCGCGCCGTTCAACGCCGCCGCCAAGTCAACCTGCTCGCCGGCGGCGATTTGCGCCCAGTCCACCTTCGGCTCGGCATACACGCGCAGCCGGGCGACGCCGCCGTCGGGAAAGAGGTTGAGGCGCACGTGGGTGACCGCGCGCTCGTCGTCGATTGCAAACTGATGTTCGTTGTCGCCGCGCAACTCGGTTTGCGCGATTAGCGTGCGCCATTCGGTCGAGTCGTCCGGCTCGCCGCCATCGATGCGGCAGGCTTCCACCGACGCCGCCGGCGGGTAGTTGCCGGTGAAGTGGGTGGTGTCGATTTCAATGCCGTGGATGACGCCGGCTTTTGCCAGTTTGACCACGCACCAGTCGTGCCCCGCAACGCGCTTGCGCCGCGTTTCCCAGCCGTCCATCCACTTGCCGTGGTCGTCGTATTTGCCTTCGATGAACACCGGCGGTTGGTCGTGCAGCATGCGCTCCATCGGCGCAAAAAACTCGTCGCTGCACCGAATCGCGGCGGCGCCAAGTTTGGTGGACGCCAGATTGACCCAGCGTTTGGAGAAGTCAGTCATTGTTTGCCCTCGTTCGGAAAGTGTTCAATCCAGTGGTTGGCTATATCGATGCGGCGCGCCAGCCAGACCTGCGGATGTCCCAGCACGTAGTCGAGGAAGCGCGCCAGCGACGCGGCGCGCCCGGGACGCCCGACCAGCCGGCAGTGCAACCCGACCGACATCATCTTGGGCTGCGATTCGCCCTCGGCAAAGAGCGTGTCAAACGCATCTTTCAAGTAGTTGAAAAACTGCTCGCCGCTGTTGAACCCCTGCGGGCTGGCGAAGCGCATGTCGTTGGCGTCGAGTGTATACGGCACCATCAGCAGCGGCTTCGCGTGGTGCGTGTCCCAATACGGCAGGTCGTCGGCGTAACTGTCCGCGCTATACGCGAAGTCGCCGTATTCGGCGGTCAGGCGGTGGGTGTTGGGGCTGGTGCGACCGAGGTAGAAACCCGCCGGCGCGTTGCCGGTGAGGCGGCGGTGAATCTCAACCGCTTGTTGAAGATGCGTCAACTCCAGTTGCTCCGGCACGAATTGATAATCAATCCAGCGGTATCCGTGGCTGGCGATTTCCCAGTCGGCGGCGAGCATGGCATCGACCGCGCGCGGATTGCGCTCCATCGCCATCGCCACCGCGAACACCGTGACCGGAATGTTGCGCTCGGTGAACAGCCGGTGCAATCGCCAGAAGCCCGCCCGGGAACCGTATTCGTAAATCGATTCCATGTTGAAGTGGCGGACATCCGCATACGGCTGCGCGCCGACGATTTCGGACAGGAACGCTTCCGATGCGCCGTCGCCGTGCAGGATGTTGTTCTCGCCGCCTTCCTCGTAGTTGATGACGAACTGCACCGCAACGCGCGCGCGCCGCGGCCAGTTTGGCGTCGGCGGGTTGGCGGCGTAGCCGATGAGGTCTCGCGGGTAGGTCATGGTGTTGTTATTTTGTATCGGGCGGGGGTTGCGCGTTCTCGGTTGGCGTTGGCGGCGGCGGTGGCGGCGAGGCGAGCGCATTATACCACGCCGCAATGAGCGCCCGCTCTTCGTCGGTCATGCCGGTCAGGTTGCCGATGGGCATGGTCTGCGTGACCGCCGCCGCGTTGAAAATTCGAGACGCATTCAACGCAATCTCCTCGCGCGACTCCAGCGCCAAGCCCGCGGGCGGGGCGGAAAAACCGGCTTGCGTCGGGTGGCGCGCATGACACGACGCGCAGCGCGCTTGCACCACCGGCACGACCTGCGCCAAGCCCGGCGGCGCGCTCGCCGATGACTGCGGCGGCGCCGGCGCGGTCATCCACGCCAAGCCGGCGATGAGCGCGAACGCCAGCGGCAACAAGACCACACCGGCGGCGCTGCGGGCGGCGGGCAAATGGCGAATGTTGAAATAGTGGCGCGCCAGCCAGCCTGCCACGGAAATCAGCGCCAGCACCGCCCAGTTCCAGCGGTGACCATAGGCGCTCGGGAAGTGGGCGCTGACCATGATGAACAGCACCGGCAGGGTCAGGTAGTTGTTGTGGCGCGACCTGAGCAGTCCGTTGGCGCCGAGTCGGGGGTCGAGGCGGCGTTTGGAAGCGAGCGCCGCGACCATCGCCTTTTGCGCCGGGATGATGACGAAGAAGACATTGCCCACCATCATCGTGCCGATGGCGGCGCCAATATGAATATAGGCGGCGCGCCCGCTGAACACGCCGGACAGCATCCACGCCAGAATCACCAGACCGCCGAACACGCAGGCGGCGAGTAGCGGCGGCGAGCGCCGCAGCGGCGAGCGGCACAGCGCATCATACGCAAACCACGACCCGACCACCGCCACCACGCCGAGCACGATGGCTTTCGCCGGCGACAAATCGCTCTGCCCGGCGTCCAGCAAATACAAACTCGCGTTGAAGTAATACACCACCACCAGCAGCGCAAAGCCGCTCAGCCAGGTGGCGTAGGCTTCCCACTTGAACCAGTGCAACACCGCCGGCAATTCATCGGGACCGTGCTCGAATTTTTTGAGGTGGTAGAAACCGCCGCCGTGAATCGCCCACAGACTGCCGGCGATGCCCGCCTCCTTCGGCAACTTGCGCTCCAGATGATTTTCAAGCCAGTTGAAATAAAAAGACGCGCCAATCCACGCCACGCCGACGATGAAGTGGAGCCAGCGGAGCAGTAGGTTGACCCATTCGTAAATATGGCTTTCCATTGCAATAAGGGCGGCGCGCTACTTTGGTTTGCGAAACACCAGCACGGGCAAGTAAAGCGCGGCGGTGCAGGCGGCGGCGAAGGCGAGGTGCACCGGCAGGGTGTATTCGGCGAGCCACGGGCGCAGCGGCATCAGCGCATAGCAGAGCAGAATATGAAAACTGAACACTTGTATGGCGTGTTGCCCGAGCGAGGTGAAGGCGCGCGCGCGGCACCACGATGGACGCCATTGGCACATCGCATACAGCAAATACGAGAGCGCCGCCATGTTGAGGATGCGAACCGCTCCCAGCCCGCGGTCGGAGACCAGTTGCGCGACCGAGCCGGGCGCCGGGCTGCTCGCCCAGGCGGTGATGGTTGCCGGGTCGGCGGTGTGCCGGTAGATGAACAGCGGCACGCAAATCAACAACGCCTGAACCACCCATTGGCGTTTGACCGGGATGACGAGACCGCCGCGCAGGTGATAGCCGAGCACGAAGCCGGTGAAAAACATCAACTGCCACGCGAGCGCTTCAAACCAGCCGAGCGACAGGTCATAGGTCGCTTCCACATAGCGCTGCGGTCCCCATTGCGCGGCAAACCAGAGCGCGAAAACCACCGCCAGCACGCGCGCTGTCTTGCCCGCCACCAGCGCGCGCATCACCGCCGGAATGAACACGATGAAGCACAGGTATAACGGCAGAATGTCCAGCAAGCCGGTCTGGTGCAGCAACACCGAGGCGCGCAACAACATCGCAAACGGCGCTTGCCGGATTGCTTCCTGACTGTCCCAGTTGGGCGGCCAATGTTGATTGAAAAACGGGACGAGGAAAAACAGCACGACGATGGCATAAGTGGCGAGGTGCCAGCGATAGATAAAGAAAAACCGGCGCATGACATGCAAGTCAAATTGCCGCATTCCTTCGCGCTGATAACGCGGCGTATAAACCATCGCAAAAATCAAACCGGAAAGAAAAACAAAACCTTCCGCCGCGGTGGTGAAACCGAGCGGCTGAAAAGTAAAGTTGGCGACCACCGGGTCGATGGATGCCAGCGGAAAATAGCGCAGATGATTGAGCATCATAACGACCAACATCAGGCCGCGAAAAAAATCAAGTTGTATGATGCGCGAAGAAGCGGGGGGAGAGTGAGGCATGGCAGTCACCTTTGGTTTTGTGGGTGGGGGATTTGGATTCCAATGCGGCGGGTAATTGGTTGCACGCAGTGGGTAATGGGTATTTTACACGGCTTGGGAATGACGGGGTGTGGGTAAAAAAAGCGCGTTTATGTATGTGGTTCACTTTTACAACACCAATCATCAACCTCCGCCAACAACACCTCCCGCCGCCGCGGTTCGGCGAATGAGGCGGTGATGCTGTTGCGGGCGAGTTGGGTGAGGGTTGCGGGGGTGAGGTTTAGGGCTTTGGCAACGGCGTGGTAGTTTTCGTTGAGGTATCCGCCGAAGTAGGCGGGGTCGTCCGAGTTGATTGTCACGTGCAGGCCGAGGTCCAGCATTTTTTTGAGCGGGTGGTCGGACATTTTGTCGATGACGCGGAGTTTCAGGTTGGAGAGCGGGCATAGCGTCAGCGGCACCGCCTGCGCGACCAGGCGCTCAACCAGTTGCGCGTCCGCCAGCGCGGCGTTGCCGTGGTCGATGCGCTCGACCTTGAGCGCATCCAGCGCGCCGCGGACGTAGTCCGGCGGACCCTCTTCGCCGGCGTGGGCGACGCAGCGGTAGCCCTGCGAGCGGGCGAGCGCAAACACGCGCTCAAATTTTTCCGGTGGATTGCCGAGTTCGCCGGAGTCCAGACCGACGCCGGCGATTTGCCCGCGGCGGTGATGCGGCTTTGCCATCTCCAGCGTGTCGAAGGCGTCGCGCTCATCGAGGTGGCGCAAGAAACACATGATGAGCAGGGAACTCACATCCCATTCCCGCTCCGCATCCCGCAACGCCGCGCTGATGCCGTCGACCACGGCGGCGAACGGCACGCCCCTTTGGACATGCGCCTGCGGGTCGAAGAACAATTCCAGATGGCGGACGTTCTGCGCCGCGGCTTTTTGCAGGCAGGCATGCGTCAGGTCGTAAAAATCGCGCTCACCGCGCAACACGTCCATGCCCTGATAGTAGAGGTCGAGAAAATCCTGCAAGCGGGTGAACTGGTAGGCGTCTCTCAATTCGTCCACCGACTTGCAAGCCAGCGTCACGCCGTTGCGCGACGCCATCTCGAACAGCATCTCCGGCTCCAGCGTGCCCTCAATGTGGCAATGCAACTCCGCCTTCGGCAGGCCTGCAATCACCGCATCCAACGGCTTCGTTTCCTCCATCCGCGCCGGCGCTCGTCAGCGCAATGGCTTAGCGGAAGCGCAGCACATTCCCCGCCGGGCTAATTGGGCAACTGCCCCTGCACGCCCTCCACATACCAGTCCATGCCGAGTAGCGCGCCATCGTCCAGCGTCTCGCCCGGCGCGACCACTTGCTCGCCCGCCTGATTGTTAATCGGACCTTGGAAAGGATGCAGCGAGCCATCCACAATCGCGGCGGTGACCGCATCGGCGGCGGCGCGCACGTCAGCCGGCACCGCATCGCCATACGGCGCCATCACGACCATGCCGTCGGCGATGCCGGTCCAGGTGTCGGCGGAAGCCCAACTGCCGTCCATCGCCGCCTTGACGCGCGCCACATAGTAGGCATCCCAGTCGTCGATGATTGCGCTCAACTGCGCCTTGGGGGCGAACGCGCGCATGTCGGAAGCCTGCCCGAACGCATACACGCCGCGCTGCTCTGCCACCTGCAGCGGCGCCGGCGAATCGGTGTGCTGGCTGATGATGTCAACGCCTTCGTCGATGAGCGCTTTGGCGGCGTCGCCTTCCCTGCCGGGGTCATACCACGAATTGACCCACACCACCTTGACCGTCGCTTGCGGGTTGACCTTGCGCATGGCGAGCGTGAATGCGTTGATGCCGCGCACCACTTCGGGAATCGGAAACGAGGCGATGTAGCCGACCTGCCCGGTCTTGCTCATGTGCCCGGCGATGGTGCCAATCACCGCCCGCCCTTCGTAAAACCGCCCCGAGTAGGTGCTGACGTTGTCGGCGCGCTTGTAGCCGGTGGCGTGCTCAAACTTAACATTGGGAAATTGTTTGGCGACTTTCGCCGTCGGGTTCATATAGCCGAACGAGGTGGTGAAGATGACATCGCTGCCGGTTGAAGCGAGTTTGCGGATGACCCGCTCGGCATCGGCGCCCTCGGCGACGCTTTCCACGAACACGGTTTCAACGCCGAGTTCGCGCTCGACCGCCTGGCGGCCAATGTCGTGGCGGTAAGTCCAGCCGTGGTCGCCGATGGGTCCGACATAGACGAAGCCGACTTTGTCGACTTCATCGGCGGCGGCGGGCGCAACCAGCGACAGGGCGGCGATGACGGCCGCGGTTAGGGTGGTGGTTAGGTTGGGGTTCATGTGTCCTCCGGGTTAAGGTGGTAAAAGAGTTGGTTTGGTGTTGGTTACTTCATATCCACATGCTTGACATGCACCAAGCGGTGCCCAAGCATATCAACCGCCGCTTGCGCTTGTTCGAGAACGATGTAGCCGACCAGCGGCACATACACGCCATCCGCCGGCTCCATTTCCAGAAATAAGACTTCGCCGACAACCGGCGCAAAGCCCTCCAAGACGATTTCCACCGGGGCGCAGACTTCCGCCGGCACGATGGCTTGCGTGGCGGTCTCGCATTCCACCTCGCGGATGGTTTTGATGTCGCCCAGACGCTCCTTCCATGCCAGCGGCAGGGTCATATACGCGGCGCCGGTATCCACCAACGAATCGCAGGTAATCATCCGCGCATCGTCGAGCAGGTTGCGTATTTTCACATTGACTGATATTCGTCCCACGGGTGTTTCCTTGCTGTTCAGTACCGAGTCTATTAAACCGCCGGTCGAATGGTTTTGCCGGGCAACCCTTTGCGTATGATGCCTTGATCGAATTCAAGCGTGTAAGTCAGCAAATTGTTGATGTTGATTTTTTCGGACGCGTTAAGAATTTCGATGCCGGTGATTTTTCCGCTGTCCGTCGTGTCAATGTTGATGCCGTCGGCAACCTCAACGACGCCGTTGGGTTTCTGCGTACTCAATTCCAGATACAACGCGTCCACTTCTTGGTCATATTGCACTCTCATCTTGCGCCGAAGTATATCAAATTTTCGGGAATTATCCGGCAAAGTTGACAAGAACATCCAACAAAAACAAAACCCCCGTCATTCTCGAGCGTTAGTGTCCGTTAGTCGCCGCGCTTCTTCTTTTAAGCGGCGGCTTACGGACACTTGCGTCCTCGGGAATCTCCCTCAGGCTGGCGCTGAGCCCAAACAACGCCATTCCCGCAGTCTTTTGAGCGGGAATGACGGCTTTGTTTGAACTCAGCGCTAGTCGGGATGAGATTCCCGAAGGCGATGAAAAATATGGTCGCCTAACGGCTCCCTATTTTTCTATCGTTCGAGAATGACGAGGGGTTGGTTTTTTGTTTGTCAATTCTCATTGATAGTTCCACCAAATTTCAAGAAGACGGATGAAACGGCTTCCCAATACACGCCGGGGCGTTTAGTTTGATTTTGTTTTGGTCGCGGGAAATCAGCACCAGCACGGCGATGGTGGCGAGGTAGGGGAGCATCGACATGACCTGCGAGGGGATGCCGACGCCGAGCGCCTGGGCGTGGAGTTGCAGGATGGTGATGCCGCCGAACAGGTAGGCGCCGACGAATGCGCGCCACGGTCGCCAGGTGGCGAAAACCACCAGCGCCAGCGCAATCCAGCCGCGCCCCGAACTCATGTTCTCAATCCACAGCGGCGAATACGCGAGCGACAGATAGGCGCCGGCGAGCCCTGCCATGCCGCCGCCGAACAGGGTCGCCAGCAACCGAATGCGGATGACCGGATAGCCCATCGCGTGCGCCGCGTCGTGGGAATCCCCGACCGCGCGCACAATCAGCCCGGCGCGGGTGCGCGCGAGAAACCAGGCGACCGCCGCCACCATCGCAAAGGAGCCGTACACCATCATGTCGTGGTTGAACAGCAGCGCGCCGATGAATGGAATGTCCGCCAGCAATGGAATCGCCACTTTCGGCAAGCCCGCGTAGGCGACGCCCACCAGGTCTTGCCCCAGCAGCGCGCTCAGCCCGATGCCGAAGATGGTGAGCGCCAGCCCGGTGGCGACCTGGCTGGCTTGGAAGCCGAGCACCAGCAGCGCGAATATGAGCGACAACGCGGCGCCGCCCAGCAAGCCGGCGGCGATTGCCAGAACGGCGCTGCCGGTGAAGTGCACGACCGCAAAGCCGCACACCGCCCCGAGCAGAATCATGCCCTCCACGCCGAGGTTGAGGACGCCGGATTTCTCCGTAATCAACTCGCCCAACGCCGCATACAACAACGGCGTCGCCGCCGTGATGATGGTCAGCATCGCGGGAATGAGGATGTCCATCAGCGGGCGGTCTCGGAGGCGGCGGAGGCGGAGGCGAACTTGAAGCGGATGCGGTAGTGAATCAGCACATCGCAGGCGAGCAGAAAAAACAGCAGCATGCCCTGAAACACCCCGGTCACCGCCAGCGGCAGGTTGAGGGTGATTTGCGCGGACTCGCCGCCGAGATACGACAACGCCAGCAGCAAGGCGGCGAACACCACGCCGAGCGGATGCAGCCGCCCGAGGAAGGCGACGATGATGGCGGTGAAGCCGTAGCCCGGCGAGATGCTGGGCAGCAACTGGCCGATGGGACCCGACACTTCCACGATGCCGGCGAGCCCGGCGGCGCCGCCGGCGAGCGCGAAACAAAACCACACCACCCGGTTGAGGCTGAAGCCGGCATAGCGCCCCGCCGCCGGCGCCTGCCCGACGACCTTGACCTGGAAGCCGATGATGCTGCGCGCCAGCATCACCCAGACCGCCGCCACCAGCGCCAGCGCCAGTAGCGCCCCGAGGTGTAGCCGGGTGTTTTCCACGATGATTGGCAGGGTCGCCGAGTCGCTGAAAATGCGCGACTCCGGGAAGTTGAACCCGTCGGGGTCGCGCCACGGACCATAGACCAGCAGGCTCAGCAGCAGCGTGGCGACATAGGTCAGCATCAGGCTGGTCAGGATTTCGTTGGTGTTGAAGCGGGTTTTGAGGAACGCCGGAATCGCCGCCCACGCCATGCCGCCGAGGATGCCGCAAATCAGCATCAGCGGCAGCACAAAGAGCGAATCGACGCGGTATAACCACAACGCGACGCCGCCGCCGCAGATCGCCCCCAGGGTCAACTGCCCCTCGGCGCCGATATTCCACACGCCCGCCCGGAAGCCGATGGCCAGCGCCACCGCAATCAGCATCAGCGGGGTCGCCTTGACGCCGAGCTCGGCCCAGCCGTAGGCGGAAGTCAGCGGCTCGACAAAAAACGCATGCAACGCCGCGGCGGGGTCGACACCCATCACCTGAAACATCACCACCCCCGCCGCCAGCGTAATCCCAAGCGCCAGCAGCGGCGAGAGATACACCATCGTTTTGGACGGCTCGGGGCGTTTTACCAGCTCGGCGAACATCGTCTTCGGCTCAGTGCTCGCCGGCTTGCGCGCCTGCCATCAGCAGTCCGATGCGCTCGACCGTGATGGATGCGGTCGGTGTCGGGGCGGACAGCGAGCCGGCGCAGATGGCGGCGATGCGGTCTGACAGCGACATCAGCTCGTCGAGGTCCTGGGAGATGACCACGATGGCGGCGCCGTTGTCCGCCATTTCCCGCAGGGCGACGTGGATGGTCTGCGCCGCGCCCGCGTCCACGCCCCAGGTCGGCTGCGACACGATGAGCAAACTCGGCGACTGGCAGATTTCCCTGCCGACGATGAATTTTTGCAAGTTGCCGCCGGACAGGCTCGCGGCGAGCGCGCCGATGCCGTGCGACTTGACCTTGAAGCGCGCCACCACCGTGGCGGCGAAGCGGCGGCAGTCGCGGTAGCGGATGAACCCGTTGCGCAGCAACCGCAGGCGTTGGAAGGCCGTCAGCAAGCCGTTCTCCACCAAACTCATTTCCGCCACCGCGCCGTGGCCGAGGCGCTCCGCGGGGATGGTGGCGAGCCCCAGTCGGCGGCGGCGGTTGGCGCCCGCCAGACCGCATGCCGTGCCGTCAATTTTGATGCTGTCGGCGCGCGTGGCGGGGCGGTCGCCGCTGAGCGCCGAGAGCAACTCGTCCTGACCGTTGCCCGCCACGCCGGCGATGCCGACGATTTCACCGCCGCGCACCGTGAGCGCGATGTCTTTCAAGCCGATGCCGAATTGGTCGCCCGCCGGCAGGTTGAGGCGGTCAACTTCCAGCCGGATTGCCCCGGCGTCGACGCGCGCGCGCAGGTCGGCGTCTTCCAATTCCGCGCCCATCATTCGGGCGGCGAGCGACTTGGCGCTCTCGGTCTCGACCCGCACCGAATCCACCACGCGCCCGCCGCGCAGAATAGTAGCGCGCCGGCACAGCGCCATGATTTCATCCAGTTTGTGGCTAATGTAGAGAATCGCCAGCCCCTCGCTTGCCAACTGTTTCAGCGTCTCAAACAACCCGGCGACCTCCTGCGGCGTCAGCACCGAGGTCGGCTCATCCATCACCAGCAGTTTCGGCTCCTGCAGCAGGCAGCGCACGATTTCAATGCGCTGGCGCTCCCCGACCGACAGCGTATACACATGGCGGTCGGCGTCCAGCGGCAGCCCGTAGCGCTCGGAAATATCGTGAATGCGCGTCTTGAGTTCGTGGCGGCTCTCCTTGCCCGGCGCCATCCCGAGCGCGATATTTTCCAGCACCGAGAGCGAATCAAACAGGGAAAAATGCTGGAACACCATGGCGATGCCGAGCCCTCTGGCGGTCGCCGGGTCGCGGATATCCACTTCCTCGCCACGCCATTCCATCCGCCCCGCATCCGCCTTGAGCACGCCATAAATCATCTTCACCAACGTGGATTTCCCGGCACCGTTTTCCCCCAACAACGCGTGAATCTCACCGCCGCGCAGGGTCAAGTCGATGTCTTGATTGGCGATGACGCCGGGGAAGGCTTTGGTCATACCGTGCAGCGACAGCAGGGGTTGCGGGGTTTCTTGCATTGGTGTCGGTGTTGGTGTCGGTATCGGTAGGGTGCGGGCGCTAGTTTAGAATAGAATAGCTGAAAAAACACACGGGCGGTTTTCCACCGCCCTCGTTGCAACCGGCAATTCAATTTCCCATCTGCATCATCTGCGGAGCATAGGATATGAAAGAACAGATTCAACAAAAAGACATCAACTCTGCCGCCTGGACCGCCTGCGATGTTTTTCGTGGCGTGATGGACGCCGCCGGGTATAAAGACTACATCCTCACGATATTGTTCTTGAAATATATCTCCGATGTCTGGGGCGATCATTACCGGGAATATGCGGAAAAGTATTCCGACAACGACGAGCGCATCCGGCGCAAGTTGAAGAACGAGCGGTTTGTTCTGCCGGAAGGCAGCGACTTCTATACGCTCTATGAAAAACGCGCGGCATCCAACATTGGCGAGCTTATCAACATCGCGCTGGAGGCGGTTGAAACCGCGAACAGGGAAAAACTGGAGGGTGTTTTTCGCAACATTGATTTTAACAGCGAAGCCAATCTCGGCAAGACCCGCGACCGCAACCGGCGCTTGAAAATGTTGCTGGAGAATTTCAACAAGCCTGAGTTGAACATGCGCCCCAGCCGGGTTTCGGAAGACGTCATCGGCAACACCTATATTTACCTGATCGAGCGCTTCGCGTCCGATGCCGGCAAAAAGGCCGGCGAGTTCTACACGCCGCACAAGGTGTCCGAACTGGTGGCAAAATTGTGCGCGCCCAAGCCCGGCGCGCGCATCTGCGACCCCGCTTGCGGATCAGCCGGGCTTTTGATTGAAGCCGCGCGTGTGGTCGGCGGGAAAAATTATTCCCTGTCGGGAATGGAAGTGAACGGCAGCACCTGGGCGCTTGCGCGGATGAATATGTTTCTGCACGGCGCCGATGCGGCGCGCATTGAATGGTGCAACACGCTCACTTCCCCGGCGCTGGTGGAAAACAACGCACTGATGAAGTTTAACAACGTGGTCGCCAATCCGCCGTTCTCGCTGGACAAGTGGGGCGCGGAAGAAGCCGAGGCGGACCCATACAGCCGCTTCTGGCGCGGCGTGCCCCCCAAGTCCAAAGGCGATTACGCCTTCATCAGCCACATGGTGGAAGTGGCATTGGAGAGAAAGGGGCGGATTGCGGTCGTGGTTCCGCACGGCGTTCTATTTCGCGGCGCGGCGGAGGGGCGCATTCGCCGGAAATTGATCGAGGAAAACCTGCTGGACACGGTCATCGGACTGCCGGGCAACCTGTTTCCGACGACATCAATACCGGTTGCCATTCTGCTCTTCGACCGCTCACGCGAACAAGGCGGCAAAAATCACAAGCGCAAAGATGTGCTGTTTATCGACGCAAGCCGTGAATATCAGGCGGGGAAAAATCAGAACACCTTGCTGGATGAACACCTGGCGAAAATCCTGCAAACCTGCAAGGCGCGAAAAGATGCGGACAAGTATGCGCATGTCGCGGATTTTAAGGAAATCGAGGAAAACGACTTTAATCTGAACATTCCGCGTTATGTGGACACATTCGAGGAAGAGGAGGAGATCGACATTGACGCGGTGGAGGAAGAAATAGCGCGCTTGGAGAAGGAGTTGGTTGAGGTGCGCGGGCGGATGGGGAAGTTGTTGAAGGGGGTGAAGAGATGACCAGTATTGAAAAGAAACACCATCAAACGTTTGAGAGCATACGAAAGCAAAACGAGGATGAGTCAGAATTTTGGTCAGCACGCGACCTTGCCCAAGTGCTTGGCTACTCGGAATATCGCCATTTTCGCCCGGTCATTCACCGTGCGAAAAATGCTTGTCAGAACAGTGGATTATCAGTTCCAGACCATTTCGAGGATATCCTCGAAATGGTCTCCATTGGCTCTGGGGCAAAGCGCGAAATAGCGGATGTCAAACTCTCCCGCTACGCCTGCTATCTAATCGTCCAAAATGGCGACCCCGCCAAGCCCGTCATTGCCAGTGGCCAAACCTACTTCGCCATTCAGACACGCCGGCAGGAACTCGCGGACAATGAGGTTTTTCAGCAACTGGATGAAGACAAAAAACGCCTTTTCCTCCGCGATGAACTCAAAGAGCACAACAAACAACTCGTGGCAACCGCCAGTCAAGCGGGCGTTGAAAGCGGGTTGGATTTCGCGATATTCCAAAACCACGGCTATCAGGGATTGTATGGCGGACTTGGCGCGAAAGATATTCACAAGCGGAAGAACCTGAAGAAAAGCCAACAAATTTTAGACCACATGGGCAGCACGGAACTCGCCGCCAATCTTTTCCGGGCGACACAAGCCGAGGAAAAACTGCGGCGTGAAGACATAAAAGGCAAAGGAAATGCCAACATCGCCCACCATCAAGTCGGCGCAAAAGTAAGAAAGACCATCGGCGAACTTGGCGGAACCATGCCAGAAGAGTTGCCAACCCCGAAAACCAGCGCCAAAGCGCTTGGAGCGGGGGCGAAAGGGTTGAAGAAAGGGCGGGCGGTCAGCAACCGCTATAAGAAATGACCATTTCATATACCTATCGCAAAAATATGTATGCAAAACCCCGTTTTCATATACATATCACCGGAAAATGTATAGATTTCGGCAAAAAAGAGACCTGAAATTATGAGCAAGAAGAAACCGCAGAGCCTGACCATCAGATCATCGGCGGCGGAATATCTGACCTTTGTTGCCGCTGTAGGAGATGCGGAATCGAGCGTTGAAATGCGTTATGAAGATGAGAATATCTGGCTAACGCAAAAAATGATGTCCACCCTGTACGATGTTTCGGTTTCTGCCGTCAATCAGCACTTGAAGCGGATATTCCAGGATAACGAACTGGAAGAAGGTTCAGTTATTAAGAAATACTTAACAACTGCCGCTGACGGAAAAAACTACAACACCAAGCACTATAACCTGCAAGCCATTATCGCCGTGGGGTTCAAGAAATGGTGGAAATCTGGAGACCATTTTGCCGGCGTCGGGAAAATGGTCAAAGTGGAGGTGGGTGATGAGTAGGAAAGGAATTGAAGAGAAAGCGTTGCCGGAAGGGTGGCGGGAGGTGAAGCTGGGGGCTGTTTGCAATTTCCTTAGTGGTTCGGGTTTCCCCGAAATATATCAGGGGAAGGATATAGGAGATTACCCTTTCATAAAGGTAAGCGATATGAATTTGGCAAAGAACAAAATGTATATCCGCCGATCAAACAATTGGATAACATCTGAAGTAAAAGAACACTTAAAAGCCACTCACTGCCCACCAAATTCAATAGTGTTCGCAAAGGTTGGAGCTGCTTTAAAACTAAACAGGAGAAGAATACTTACAAGAGATACCGTTATTGACAACAATATGATGGGCGCAATCCCAAAGACTTCAGAGGTTTTTCCCAAATTTCTTTACTACTATCTGACAACTAAAGATTTTGGCAGATTCTGTCAAGAAAGCGCTGTTCCATCCGTGAATCAAAAAATTCTTGGCAATCTGTCGTTAAAGCTTCCTCCAGTAGAATATCAAAAAGTCATTGCATCTTTACTGGAAACATGGGACACGGCGATTGAGAAAACAGAGGCGCTTATTGCGGCAAAGGAAAAGCGGTTTAAGTGGTTGCTAAAAACCCTCATTAGCGATCAGAAAAATAATCCTGACTGGCAGATGATGAAATTAGGGAATTTATTTGGTAATCAGTTGGCAATTGAAAAGGGAGTGATGCTTACGAAGGCGAAAATGAGCAAAGGAAATTTTCCAGTCGTAGCGGGCGGGCGAACTTATGCATCCTTTCACAATGAGTGTACACATAGCACTAAAACTATAACCATCAGCAGCTCCGGTGCTTACGCTGGATTCGTCGGTTTTCATGACTACCCAATATTTGCGACCGACTGTAATGTCATCACAGCCATATCAGGAGTCATTGAGTACTTTTACTACGCAATTAAAATGCAACAAGACCGTATTTACAAATTACAATCAGGCGGTGCACAACCTCATGTTTATGCCAAAGATATAGCGCTTCTTGATATGCTCATTCCACCCAAAAAGACACAAAAACAGATTGTCTGTACGCTCAACGATGCTCAACGAGAAATCGCCCTGCACAAGCAACTGATGGAACTATATCAAAGACTAAAATCTGGGCTGATGCAGAAATTGCTAACAGGAGAATGGCGAACCAGAACACAGAGAGGGTTGTACCTATGAAATTCGCTTACATTGATGAATCTGGATCAACGGATGAAGGAGATGTCTTTGTCATGTCTGGATTGCTTGTAGATGCTTATCGCTTACGTGCACAGACGAAGACCTTCGATGATATTTTGGGAGAATTCTTGAGAAAACACCCTTCTGCTCCCAAAGAGTTAAAAACCAAAAAATTTATTATGGGTAAGAATAGATGGAGTAAAGTTCCACATGATGAGCGCAAAGAGTTCTTAAAAGAAATGTGTGAATTGGCGGCACAGGTAGCAGATATTTATGGTTTCGCTATGTCATTTAGTGCATTTCGAGAATCTTGCTGCGTTGCAGAATATGAATTACCTATAAAACATTATTGGCCACTTAGCGGTATGTTTCTTTGTAGTTTAATTCAGAAGAATGCGAAAAAAATGGATAAGAACAAAGGATTGACTGTTCTTATTTTTGATGACAACAAGCGGCATATGCCCGAGGTATCGGATCAGCTTTACCAAACTGACTCATGGTTTGACGCTCTTTATAAAACAAGCAAGAAAATCAGGGGCAAACAGCAATGGAAAGAAATCAAATCTTCTGAGCGTTTTGATCATATAATCAATACAGCTTTTGCAATTAAATCTGAGCATTCTTCTTTAATTCAAGTAGCCGATGCTATTTGTTATGTTTACCGCCGTTGGCTTGAGTTATTCTCGGAAAAAGAACAATATGTTGGCGAGAAAGATTTTTACCAATCTTTAGTAGAAATTCTCGATAAAAAGCGCAAGTATATAGGTCGACCCCCTCGAGCAAGTTGTGTTAGTTTTTATACTGCTATCAAGCACCCAAATTGGAAACTTTGATTTAGTTCATATCGGGAACGTGGCAGGTGGGAATAACGCCCCTGCTTTGTAGGTCGCGGAGAGGACAAAGCAGAGGCAAAACAAATGAAAACTGAAATCATCCAATCACTAACCAGCGACTTCGAATCCCACGCCAGACAAACCGAAAACGGCGTTGAGTTCTGGCTTGCCCGCGACCTTCAAGACCTGCTCGGCTATACCGATTGGCGGAATTTCTTGCAGGTTGTCAACCGCGCGAAAATGGCGTGCGAAGCATCAGAACACCCGATTTCCGACCATTTCGTTGACGCCAACAAAATGGTCTCCCTCGGCTCCGGCAGCCGGCGGGAAGTGCCTGATATGATGCTCACCCGCTACGCCTGCTACCTCATCGCCCAAAACGGCGACCCGCGCAAGGAGACGATTGCTTTTGCTCAAACTTACTTTGCCGTTCAGACGCGGAAACTTGAAATCATTGAGCGGCGAATTCTTGAGACAGAGCGGGTGTCGGCTCGCAGAAAACTTGCCGACACGGAAAAAGAACTTTCCGGCGTGATATACGAGCAAACCGGCAGCGACCGAAACTTCGGCATGATTCGCTCCAAGGGAGATAAAGCCTTGTTCGGTTACACCACCGAGCAGATGAAGAACAAATGGAAAGTTCCCAAGAGCAGGGCGTTGGCGGATTTTGCGCCGACTATTGTTTTGAAAGCGAAAGATTTTGCCACTGAGATCACCATATTCAATGCAAAATCCAACCAACTACAAACGGAACGGGAAATTTCCGGCGAGCATATCACCAACAACGAAAGCGTCAGGAATACTTTGATTGAAAGGGGCATCAGACCGGAAAATTTGCCGCCCGGTGAAGACGTAAAGAAAGTGGAAAGAAAGTTAAAGTCCGACGCGAAAAAGGGATTGAGTAATCCGAAATCTTTGGATTAGGAATAACCCGCACTATGCCAACAAAATCCACCACACCCCCGCTCAACGAAAAATATGTTTCCCACATCCCCGCCCTGTGGGAGCTTATCAATCTCGGCTATCAATACCTCACGCCCGAGCAGGCATTGGCCGAGCGGGGTGGATACTTCTCTAATGTCTTGCTGGAAAACATCCTGCGCGAGCAACTCAAAAAGATAAACCGCATCCGTTTCAAGGGCGGCGAGCATTTGTTTAGCGAGGAGAATATCCAGTCGGCGATTCAGAAAATTAAAAATGTTCACTACGACGGCTTGCAAAAAACGAATGCGGCAATCTACGACCTGATTACGCTCGGCACGGCGCTTGAGCAGACGATAGACGGCGACTCCAAAAGTTTTACCCTGAACTATATCGACTGGCAGAATCCCGCCGCCAATGTGTTTCATGTTAGCGCGGAATTTTCCGTTGAGCGCTCCCGTGGCATGCAACACGCAAGACCTGACATCGTGCTGTTTGTGAACGGCATTCCCCTTGCCGTGATCGAGTGTAAGACGCCCAATGTTGAGGTGGAGCAGGCGATATCACAGATGATTCGCAATCAGGGAGAGGAGTATATCCCGCAACTTTTTACTTACGCGCAGATTCTGCTGGCGGTGAACAAGAATAGCGCGAAGTATGCAACGGTGGGCGCTTCCAAAGAATTTTGGAGCGTCTGGCGCGAGCGCGAAGATTCCGGCGATGCCGTCAATGCTTGCATAAATAAACCGCTTTCAAACGCCGACAAGGACGCCCTTTTCTCCGGCGAGTTCGCTTCGGCGCGGCGGCACTTTGACGAGATTGGCAACACCGAGCGGGAAGCCACACCACAGGATGAATGCCTTTACAGTTTGTGCAGACCGGAGCGGCTGTTGGAGATAACCCACGGCTTTATCGTTTTTGATTCCAACCTCAAAAAAATTGCCCGATACCAGCAGTTCTTTGTGGTGCGCTCGGTGATGAAACGCATTACGAAAAGAGACAACGACGGGCGGCGCCGGGGCGGCATCGTCTGGCACACGCAGGGCTCCGGGAAGTCCATCACGATGGTTATGTTGGTTCGCGCTCTGGCGATGGACCCGCAGTTGAGCAACCCGCGAATTGTCCTGGTGACGGACCGCAAAGACCTGGACAAGCAACTGGGCAACACTTTTGCGGCGTGCGGACTGGATATGAAGCAGGCAACGTCCGGGCGCAGTCTGATGCGGCATATTAACAACAAGGTGGGCATCATCACCACGGTCATCAACAAGTTCGACAAGGCGCTTTCCGCCGAAGAGCGTGTTGATGACTCGCCGGATATTTTTGTTCTGGTGGACGAAAGTCACCGCACCAACTTTGGCTCGCTGGCGGCGTGCATGCGGCAGATGTTGCCCAATGCCTGTTATATCGGCTTCACCGGCACGCCCTTGCTGAAAGAGGAAAAGAACAGCTTTGCAAAATTCGGCGGCGTGATTGAGCCGTCTTATCCGGTAAGGCAGGCGGTCGAGGACAAGGCGGTGGTTCCCCTGTTGTATGAAGGGCGGCACGCTGAGTTGGAGCAGGATCAAGCGGCCATTGACCTCTGGTTCGACCGCCACACCCAGGATTTGGCGGACGAACAAAAGGCGGACCTGAAGAGAAAATATTCGCGCGCCGGACAGTTGAGCCAGGCCGACCGCGTTGTTTATATGCAGGCATTTGATATCAGCGAACACTACCGCGCAACTTGGCAGAACACCGGATTCAAGGCGCAACTTGTCACGCCGCAGAAGGCGACCGCGCTGAAGTATCACGACTATCTCACCCAGTTGGGCGTCGTTTCATCGGAGGTCATTATCTCTCCGCCGGACACGCGCGAGGGACACGAAGACGTCAACGTGGGACCGACAGACGAGGTGGGGAAATTTTGGGAAACAATGATGGCGCGCTACGGCTCCGAGGAGCAATACAACCGGCAAATTATCGAGCAGTTCCAATCCAGGGAGAAACCGGAAATCCTGATTGTTGTGGACAAACTCATCACCGGTTTTGACGCGCCCCGCAATACCGTGCTCTATCTGTGCCGCCCGTTGCGCGAACACACGTTGCTGCAAGCGGTCGCCCGCGTTAATCGTTTGTATGACGGCAAGGAGTATGGCTACATCATCGACTATGCCAATGTGCTTGGGGAATTGGACGCGGCGCTCAATACTTATGATGCGCTTGCCGGTTTCGACGAAGAGGATCTGGCGGATTTTCTGGTTTCCATCGAAGAACAAGTCTCCGAATTGCCGCAGCGCTACTCGGCGCTTTGGAACCTGTTCAAGGAAGTCAAGGATTCCCATGATGAAGAGCGTTATGAAGCGTTGCTCGCCGATGAGAAGTTGCGGGGCGATTTTTACGAGCGCCTCACCCGCTATGCAAAAGCCCTTGCCATCGCGCTTTCATCCGAGAAGTTTATTACGCAAACCAACCCGCGTGACTTGGAACGTTATAAGAGCGATCTCAAGTTTTTTATGAAACTGAAAAGGGCGGTGCAACTGCGCTACGCCGAGACGGTTGATTACCGCGACTATGAATCCCGAATCAAGAAACTGCTGGACACGCATATTCAAGCGGATGAGGTGACCCGGTTAAACGAGCCCGTGAATATCTTTGACGAGGCCGGGTTTAATCAGGTCAAAGATGGACGGGGGGTTTATCTGGGGAAAACCGTGGCGGCGCGCGCCGACATCATCGCCCACGCGGTCAAAAATCGAATCATTGAAAATTTGGAGAAAGACCCGGTTTTCTACCGGCAGTTCTCTCAACTCATTCAGCAAACCATCGATGATTTCAGGCACGAGCGAATATCATCCGCCGAGTATTTACAGAAGGCGGGCAACATCCGCGACCAAATGGACAGCCGTCAACGCGACGATGTGCCCGGCGAACTTCGTGACGACGACGAGGCATGCGCCCATTTCGGGGTCGTCAAATCCTGTTTGACTGAGATAGAGGCGGACGGCCCGCTTGACGATATTGCCGCAAAGACAGCACGCGCCATTCAAGGCGCGATAAACAACCATTGGAAGGTGGATTTCTGGAACGACAGCAACGCGCAGAAATCCGTAAAAGACGAGATTGACGATTTTTTCTACGACGTTCTGCAAGCGAAACACGGCATTGATTTGCCGCCTTCAATGATGGATGAAATCGCCGCCCGGACAATGAAAATCGCCAAACTCCAGAGGCGCTGATGATGCCGCAACCCAAGCGCGCCATCACATACGGAGGAAAGTCGATTCTCTTTAATCTGAGTTATTCCAAAAGAAAATCGATGGAAATCGCGGTTCATCCCGACGGCGCGGTGGTTGTAAAAGCCCCGCTGGGCACGGATGAACGTCTGATTGAACAACGCGTACACAAACGCGCGCGCTGGATAAGCCGCCAGATTCTCTACTTCGCGCAGTTCGAGCCGCGCACACCCAGGCGGCGGTTCGTCGGCGGTGAAAGCCATCTATACCTCGGAAGAAAATACCGCTTGAAGATACGGCCATCTGATACGGACGCTGTTTCGTTACAGCGCGGCTTCTTTAATATCACGGCGGTTGACAGCAAGCCCGAACACATCGCGGCGTTGCTTGAAAAATGGTATCGGCGCAGGGCGGAGGTTTATTTCGCGCGAGCGCTTGAAGAATGTTGGCAACCCTTTCGCAACAAGGGAGTGAACAAACCCACCCTCAAAATTCGCAGCATGAAAACCCGCTGGGGAAGTTTAAGCGGCAAAGGCGCAATGACGCTGAATCTGGAACTGATAAAAGCGCCCGGAGAATGCATTGAATACGTCGTTATCCACGAGTTATGTCATCTGTTCCATCGCAACCACGGGCCAGCGTTTTACAACCTGCTGGAACGCTCTCTGCCCGACTGGACGCAACGGAAACACAAACTGGAAATGGCGCTATCTTAGGCAAACCCCGATGAGCAATTACCCAACGCAAGCGGTCGCATTGGTGCACCGCCGGGCTTACATCCCGTTTCCGATTTGCTAAACTTGTGCGCAGACAAGACAGGTGCGGCATCGCATGATTCGTTTTTTGCTTAACCACGAAGAGGTCGTCCTGCAGGATGCGCCGGCGGATTTAACTATTTTGGATTATTTGCGCGAGCGCCGGCATAAGTGCGGGACCAAGGAGGGTTGTGCTTCGGGGGATTGTGGGGCTTGCACGGTGGTGGTGGCTGCCGTGGAAGGCGATGCGCTTGCTTATCGCTCGGTGAATAGTTGCATCGCGTTTGCCGGCTCGCTGCACGGCAAGCAGTTGATTACGGTGGAAGATTTGGCGCACAAAGCGAGCGGCGAACTTCATCCGGTGCAGCGCGCCATGGTCGAGCAGCATGGCTCGCAGTGCGGCTTCTGCACGCCCGGTTTTATTATGTCGATGTTCGCGTTGTATAAAAACCACCCCGGCGCATCGCGGCACACCGTTGAAGAATATCTCGGCGGCAACCTGTGCCGTTGCACCGGCTACCGCCCGATTGTCGCGGCGGCGTTGCAAGCCACGCGCGATGCCGGCGCCGACTTGTTCAGCGACTTTGAGGCCGAGTGCGTGCGGCGATTGAAGCGCATCCGGCAACATGAGCATGAGACCGAGGCTGAGCCCGATGCGCCGCGCTTCCACTTGCCGCGTTCCATAGCGCAACTGGCGGCGTTGTTGCAACGCCATCCCGATGCGCGCTTGCTGGCAGGGGGAACCGACCTCGCGTTGGAAGTGACCCAGCAACTCAAATCGCTCGAAGACATCATCTACCTCGGCGAGGTGGCGGCGCTCAGGCAAATACACACCCGTGACGATTGCGTTGAAATCGGCGCGGCGGCGCCGCTTGGCGAATGCGGCGATTTGCTCAGCGCCGAATACCCCGGCCTCGCCGAGTTGTTGCACCGCTTCGGCTCCGTTCAGGTGCGCAACCAAGCCACGCTGGGCGGCAACATCGCCAACGCATCGCCGGTCGCCGACTTGCCGCCGGCGTTGATTGCGCTGGACGCCGGCGTGGTGTTGCAATGCGGCGAGCGCACCCGCCGCGTGGACGCGGAAGACTACTTCATCGACTACAAACAAACCGCGCTGGGGCGGGGCGAGTTCATCAAGAGCATCTTGTTGCCGCGCGCTCAATCGGAACGCCGCACCCAAGCCGCCGCCGCCACCAGCGTGTGCGCCTACAAAATCAGCAAGCGATTGGATGACGACATTTCCGCGGTGTGCGCGGTTTTCAACATCACGCTCAAAGACGATGTGGTCGCCGCCGTGCGCACCGGTTTTGGCGGCATGGCGGCCATCCCCAAACGCGCGCTCCATTGCGAGCGCGCCCTGCTTGGCAAGCCCCTCAACGCGCGCACGCTGGAAAGCGCCCGGCGGGCGTTGCGCGAAGACTTTCAACCCATCAGCGACGCCCGCGCTGGCGCATCCTACCGCATGACGGTGTCGCAAAATCTGTTGCAACGCCTCTTCATTGAACTGTCCGATGAACGACACGACGCCACAATTCCAACTCGCGTCAACGCAGTCGCAAACGCGACCGCCTAGCGCCGGCGACCCGCTGGCGCACGATAGCGCGCGCGGACATGTGACCGGCGAAGCGCGTTATGTCGATGACCGCGTGCGCGCCGGCGACCAACTGTTCGCCTGCGTCGGCGGCAGCGCTATCGCCCACGGCACGGTTGCGCGCATGGATTTGTCGCGCGTCCGCAACGCGCCGGGCGTGGTTGATGTCATCACCGCCGACGATGTGCCGGGCAAACTCGATATCGGACCCGTGTTCCCCGGCGACCCGCTGCTGGTCGCCGACACCATCGAATATGTCGGTCAGCCGCTGTTCGCCGTAGCCGCCACCGGCGCCAAAGCCGCCGCCCGGGCGGTCGCGCTGGCGGAGATTGAATACGACGAGCGCGCGCCGCTGCTCGACCTGGACGAAGCCCTGCAGAAGTCGTTTTATGTGCGCCCGCCCCACCGCATGCAACGCGGCAACGCCGAGGCCGCGCTGGCGTCGGCGGCGCACCGCATTCAAGGCGAGATGCGCGTCGGCGGACAGGAGCATTTCTATCTGGAGGGGCAGGCCGCGACCGCCATTCCCGAAGAAGACGGCGGCGTCACCGTCCACACCTCCAACCAGAACCCGACCGAGACCCAGAAGCAGATTGCCGAGGCGCTGGGGCTGGCGATGAACAAGGTCACGGTCGTCACGCGGCGCATGGGCGGCGGCTTCGGCGGCAAGGAAACTCAGGCCGGTCCGTGGGCGTGTCTGGCGGCGTTGCTGGCGGTGCGCAACAACCGGGTGGTGGAGTGCAAACTGGCGCGGCGCGACGACATGGTGATGACCGGCAAGCGCCACGGCTTTCTCAACCGCTTCGATGTCGGCTTCAATGACGACGGCGTCATCACCGCCATCACCTATGTGCTCGCCGCGCAGTGCGGCAACTCGCCGGATTTGTCCGACGCCATCGTTGACCGCGCGATGTTCCACTGCGACAACTGTTACTACCTGCCCGACGTCACCATCGACGGCTTGCGCTGCAAAACCCACACCGTGTCCAACACCGCCTTCCGCGGCTTCGGCGGTCCGCAGGGCATGATTGCGATGGAGGAGGTCATCGACCAAATCGCGTTCGCGCTCGGCAAGGACCCGCTGGAGATTCGCAAACTCAATCTATACGGCGCCGCGCCGCGCAATGTGACGCCCTATCATCAGACCGTCACCGCCTTCACCGTGCCGCGCATCATCGAGCAACTGGAGCGCGCGTCGGATTACCGGCAACGCCGCGAGCAAATCGCGCGCTTCAACGCCGCCGGCGCGGTGCTCAAAAAAGGCATCGCGCTCACCCCCGTCAAGTTCGGCATTTCGTTCACCGTCTCGCATCTCAACCAAGCCGGCGCGCTGGTGCATCTGTATACCGACGGCAGCATCCTAATCAATCACGGCGGCACCGAAATGGGGCAGGGCTTGATGATAAAAATCGTGCAAATCGTCGCGCGCGAACTGGGCGTGGACACGGCGCGCATCCGCGTGTCGGCGACGCGCACCGACAAGGTCGCCAACACCGCGCCGACCGCCGCGTCGTCGGGAACCGACATCAACGGCATGGCGGCGCGCAACGCCGCGCGCGCCATCAAGCAGCGGCTGAGCGCGTGGCTGAGCGCGCAACATCAAGTTGCCGGGGCACAAGTCGTGTTCGCCGATGACCGCGTGACCGTCGCCGGCGAGGCGCTGGCATGGGAGCAAGTCGCGCGCTCGGCGTGGCTCGCGCGCGTGCCGCTGTCCGCCGGCGGATTCTACAAAACCCCGAAGATTCACTACTGCCGGGAAACCGCATCGGGGCGGCCGTTCTACTACTACGCCAACGGCGCGGCGGTCTCCGAAGTCATCATCGACACGCTGACGGGCGAGTATAAATTGCTGCGGACCGACATCATTCACGACGTCGGCCAGTCGATTAATCCGGCGGTCGATTTGGGGCAGATTGAAGGCGGCTATGTGCAAGGCGTCGGCTGGCTGACCTGTGAGGAGTTGAAATGGGACGCCGATGGCCGCCTGCTGACCGACGGACCCGCGACCTACAAAATTCCGGCGGTCGCGGACGCCCCGGCGATTTTCAACGTCCGCCTGTTGGAGGATGCGCCCAACGCCGAGGACACCATTTTCCATTCCAAGGCGGTCGGCGAGCCGCCGTTGATGCTGGCGATTTCCGCGTGGTGCGCGATTCGAGACGCCATCGCCTCGCTCGCGCCTGCGTCCGCATCCGCATCCACCAAACGCCGCATCTGCCCGCGGCTGGATGCGCCTGCCACCCCGGAAGAAATCCTCAAAGCCGTCGACGCCGTGCGCGCCCGCATCAACCATAACGACCACGACGCACGATGAACTGGATTGACGCCACCGCCCGGCTGTCGCGCGAAAACGCCGGCTTCGTGCTGGTCACCGTGATTGAAACGCAAGGCTCCGCGCCGCGAGACGCCGAGGCGAAAATGGTGGTCGAAGCCGCGCAAACCCACGACTCCATCGGCGGCGGCAACCTGGAATACGAAGCCATCGGCATGGCGCGGGCGTTGCTGGACAAGGGCGAGTCCGCCGTCCAAAGCCGCGTCTTTTCGCTCGGCAAAGACTTGACCCAGTGCTGCGGCGGCAAAGTGACGCTGTTGTTTGAATGCTTCCCCGCCTGCCAATTCAACATCGCCCTGTTCGGCGCCGGACATGTCGGCAAGGCGCTCGCCACCATCCTGTCGGAGTTGCCGTGCCGAGTCCGATGGGTCGATTCGCGCAACGACATCTTCCCGCAACCGCTGTCACGAAACATCCAAACGGTCACCATGCAAAACCCGTTCGAGACGGTCGAAAACTGCCCCGCCAACGCCTGCTATCTGGTGATGACGCATAGCCACGAAATCGACTTGGAACTCTGCGAAGCCATCCTAACGCGCGGCGACAGCCGCTACTGCGGCCTAATCGGCTCAAAATCCAAAGCCGCCAAATTCCGCAGCCGCCTAACCAAAAAAGGCTTCACCCCCAAAGAACTAACCCACCTAACCTCCCCCATAGGCCACCCCAAAATCCCCGGCAAAACCCCGATGGAAGTGGCGGTGTCGGTGGCGGCGGAGTTGTTGGTGTTGCAAGCGGCTGGCGAAAGTTTTGGGAGGATGTAGGTCAGCGCCCGTTGCCCAATAAACAAAAACCCCACACTTCGTCATTCCCACCTACTTCGTCATTCCCACCTACTTCGTCATTCTCGAGCGTTAGTGTCCGTTGTCGCCGCGCTTCTTCTTTTTAAGCGGCGGCTTACGGACACTTGCGTCCTCGGGAATCTCCCTAAGACTGGCACGGGCTTTGTTGGAATTCACGATAGCCTTAGGGAGATTCCCGAAGGTGATGAAAAATATAGTCGCTATCCAGCCTGTGTAAAAACCCTCCGCATATCGAAAGGGTGGGAAAATATTCCTCAAAATCGCATAAAAACAGGGGCGAGATGGGAAACTTATCCATTTTTATGCGGGTTTTTGCTATGTCGGTGGGAAAATTTTTCATGCGCCGCTTTATTTTTGGAGTTTTTACACTGCCTGTATCGCTCCTTATTTTTCTATCATTCGAGAATGACGAAGTTGGGCCTCCCTATTTTTCTACCGTTCGAGAATGACGGCTATTACTCGTCATTCTCGAGCGTTAGTGTCCGTTGCCGCCGCGCTTCTTCTTTTAAGCGGCGGCTTACGGACACTTGCGTCCTCGGGAATCTCCCTAATACTGGCACGGGCTTCGGTAAAGTCCACGCTAGCCTTAGGGAGATTCCCGAAGGCGATGAAAAATCCGCCGGGAGCGGATTTTCGCGTAGCCCGAAGGGTTTGTATCAGGGATGATACAAACAAAAGTATGGTCGCTGGCGCTCCCTATTTTTCTATCGTTCGAGAATGACGAAGTTGGGGGCTCCCTACTTTCTACCGTTCGGGAATGACGAGTTGTGCGGCTCCCTACTTTCTACCGTTCGAGAATGACGAAGTCGCACATCACCCCCGACACAAACACCCCCCCTACCGATTCCCAATATCATCAGGAACATCCGGTGACTCCGGTGGAAGCGTGTTCGGATGGGTGGCGGCGGCAGCCGGTTTTTCTGCGGGGTTGGGTCTTGGTGTTTTTCTTGGCGCTCGTTGGCCTACTCGTTGTTCGGGTTGGTGCGCGGCGAAGTCTCGGCGGGTGGGGGGAGTGGGCATGTCTTCGGGCGGTTTGGATTGTCCGTTTGATGCTTTCGCTTGCTCTCTTGGGGGGCGTTGTGCGCTTTGGCGACCGCGGTTTGTGGGTTTTTTGGGTTGGTCGGCGCGGGGTTGGGATTTTTGCGCGCCGGCGCCCGCGCCTGCGCGCGCTCCGCCTCCGCCTGAGGCGCCGCGTTTGCTCTGCCGTCCGCCGCTTCCGGTGGTGGCGGTCGTGCCGCGTCCTTGTTGGGTGTTGCTTTTGCCGCGCCTCGGTTGCTGTCGTCGGCGACCGGCGCCGCGTGCGGTCGCGGGTTTGGCGGCTTTGCCGGGGCTGTCGGCGGGTTGCGGTTCGGGTTTGTCTTGGGCGGGTTTGTCGACGGTCAATGCTTTCCACAATCTGCCCAGCAAACCGCTGTCGCCTGTCGGAGGCGGGGCGGATGCCGGCGCGGCGCGTGGCGGTTTTGGGGCGCTTTTCGGGGCGGCGGGCGGGGCGGCTTGCTCTATTTGGTCCAGTTGAATGTGCGGCTTTTCCGCCGGCGCGGATTTCAGACTCGCGGCGATGTCTTCCTCCTTGCTGTCGACTTCGATGGGCTGGCGGTGACTCGGGGTGGCGCTCAGTTCATCCAGTTCATCGCCGCGCAACCGCTTGATTTGGAATTGCGGGCTGGCGAGTTTGTTCGACGGAATCACGATGATGCGGGACGCCAGCCGCGACTCCAGTTGATTGACCTCGGGCCGCTTTTCGTTGAGCAGATAGGTCGCCATGTCCAACGGCAGGACGACTTGAATGGCTTCGGTGTTTTCCTGCAGCGCTTTTTCTTCGATGAGCCTGAGCAGGCTCAGCGATGCGGAGACCACGCTTCGGATGGTGCCGGTGCCGTCGCAGCGCGGGCAGGGGCGGTAATTGGTGTCGCTGAGCGAGGAGCGCAGGCGTTGGCGCGACATTTCGAGCAAGCCAAAGCGCGATATTTTGCCGACCTGCACGCGCGCGCGGTCGGGTTTGAGCGCGGTTTTGAGGCGCGCTTCCACGGCGCGCTCGTTGCGGCTCACGGTCATGTCGATGAGGTCAATCACCACCAGTCCGCCGAGGTCGCGGATGCGCAACTGCCGGGCGATTTCATCGACCGCTTCCAGATTGGTCTGCAACGCGGTTTCCTCAATGTCCGCGCCTTTGGTGGCGCGCGCCGAGTTGACGTCGATGGAAGTCAGCGCCTCGGTGTGGTCGATGACGACCAAGCCGCCGGAGGGCAGGCTCACTTCGCGGTTGAACGCGGACGCGATTTGCTGCTCGATTTGGAAGCGGGAGAACAGCGGCGTCGTGTCGTCGTAGTGTTTCAGTTTGGCGAGATTGTGCGGCATCATCTTCAGCACAAAACGCTTGGCGCGCTCGTAAATCTCGCCGTCATCGACGATGATTTCGGAGATGTCCGCCCCCAGATGGTCGCGGATGGAGCGCACAATCAGGTTGCTCTCCTGATAAATCAGGCGGGGGGCATTCAGTTCGGCGGCGGCGGTTTCGATGCTCTCCCACAACTTGAGGAGGAAGTCCAAATCCCACTGCAATTCCTCCGGGCTGCGGTCGATGCCGGCGGTGCGCGCAATCAGGGCGTGCTGCTCGCTGACCTTGAGATTGGCGAGCACTTGGCGCAAATCCGTTCGCTCTTCGCTCGACACCCGCCGCGAGATTCCGCCCCCTTTGGGGTTGTTCGGCATCAGCACCAGAAAGCGCCCCGCCAGGCTGATAAAGGTGGTCAGCGCCGCGCCTTTGGTGCCGCGCTCATCCTTGCTCACCTGCACCACCATTTCCTGCCCCTCCTCGATTTCCTGCGCGATTTTGACGCTGCTCATCGGCGTTTTGGAATCGTATTTGCCGAAATACCCCCGGTAAATTTCCTTCAAGGGCAAAAACCCCTGGCGGCCCGCGCCGTAATCGACAAACGCCGCCTCCAAGCCCGGCTCCACTTTGGTGACCACGGCTTTGTAGATGTTGCCCTTTCTCTCCGCGCGGACGGCGGATTCGAGGTCGAGGTCGATGAGTTGTTGCCCGTCGACGATGGCAACGCGAAGTTCTTCCGGATGCGTTGCGTTAAACAGCATTCTTTTCATTGTCAATTTCTCCGGCGCCCCATCAACCCGTGCCGGCGGACGCGTGTCCCGCGAGCCCGGTTCGAGGCGCGTTGATATACATTCAGGCTGTCCGGGCGTTTGACTGCCACGGACAGCGCGTCATTTCAGGCGGGGCGTACGAGGGTGAGGACAAGGCGGTTGGTCGGACGCCGGGTTGGACGCACGACGCGGCTTTGGATTTGCGTCGCCGGACACGGCAACGATGCAGCGAAATCGTTATGACTTCGATTATCCTTATTTATCAATAGACTATCTAAACTAGATGAGATATTGAAAATCGGCAAACCCATTCAATCCACCGATTGAAATGCCGCAACCTGTAGGGTGATGGCTCCCACTGGAGCCTCCGCCACATAAACCTTGTCTCCCACTATTCGGGCGCCTCCGCCCATTCGTAGTGACCCAAAGGACCACCGGTTAACTTTTCACTTGCTTTGCGCAGGCATCCCAACCCACGCAACCCGTCCCGGCACCCACCCAAACCGACAACCCTCTCGAATCCCCGATTCGCCCTCCCTGACAGCGCCACTCCCGGACAGATTGGCGGAACATAACAGACTTTGATTGACAATGCAACCTCAAAATTCGCCACCGCCAACTCGTCATTCTCGAACGATAGAAAAGCATGCCCCGTGCCCCGACACGGGGTAGGGAGCGCTAGCGACCATATTTTTGTTTGTATCATCCCTGATACAAACCCTTCGGGCTACGCGAAAATCCGCTCCCGGCGGATTTTTCATCGCCTTCGGGAATCTCCCTAAGGCTAGCGTGGACTTTGTCGAAGCCTGTGCCAGTCTTAGGGAGATTGCGCGTATCATCCCTGATACGCGCCCTTCGGGCTTGCGCGAAAATCCGCTCCCGGCGGATTTTTCCCGAGGACGTAAGTGTCCGTAAGCCGCCGCTTAAAAGAAAAAGCGCGGCGACAACGGACACTAACGCTCGAGAATGACGGCTTTCGGATAGGCGGCTTTGGGGCGGGGCGGTGTCAGGCAGCCTCAACCCAGACTAACTTCCTCCCCAAAATTCTCCCGATACCGTTCCTCAAATTCCGCGTGGGTGAAGCGGTGGTTTTGGGTGCCGGGGTGTTCAATTTTTATGGCGCCCATCAGCGAGGCGAGTTGGCCGCAGGTTTGCCAGTTGAGTTGCTTGGCGAGGCCGTATAGCAAGCCGGCGCGGAAGGCGTCGCCGCAGCCGGTGGGGTCTTGGGGGGCGGCGATGCGGGCGGCGTTTACATGGATGAAAGCGTCGTTGTTGTAAATGTCGGCGCCTTTGGAGCCGCGCGTGACCACCAGCGCGTCGACGCGCGCGGCGATTTGTTCCAGATTGTTGCCGGTTTTTTCCTGCAGCATTTCGGATTCGTAGTCGTTGACCACGAGATATGCCGCCTGCTCGATGAAGCGGTCCAACTCCGGTCCGGTGAACATCGGCAAGCCCTGGCCGGGGTCGAAGATGAACGGTATTTTTGCCTGCGCGAATTGCGCGGCGTGTTGGAGCATCGCGTCCCTGCCGTCCGGCGCGATGATGCCGAGATGGATGCCGGCGGCGTCGCTCACCTTGTTTTGATGCGCGTGATTCATCGCGCCGGGGTGGAAGGCGGTGATTTGGTTGTTGTCGGTGTCGGTGGTCACGAACGCCTGCGCGGTGAAGGTGTTCGGCGCTTCGGTCACGTGCGTGAGGTCGATGCGGTTTTCTTCGAGCCACGCGCGATAGGGCGCAAAGTCCGCGCCGACCGCGCCCATCGGCAGCGGGTCGCCGCCGAGCAACTTGAGGCCATAGGCAATGTTGCCCGCGCAGCCGCCGAATTCGCGGCGCAACTCCGGCACCAGAAAACACACATTCAGGATATGCGCGTGGTCGGGCAGAATGTGTTTCTTGAACTGGTCTTGAAACACCATGATGGTGTCATAGGCAAACGAACCGGTAATCAGGGTCGGCACGGGTGTCCTCCGGGGTGGTTGTCAGTCGGTGGTGTGGGTTATGGCGACGCCTTCGCCGCTTTCTTCAGTCGCGCGCATTGTTTGCATTTGCCGTAAAAGGTGAGCGCGTGGTCGTGGATGATGAAGCCGTGGCTCTTTGCCACTCGCTCCTGCTGCGCTTCGATGCGCGCGTCGACAAATTCGGTGACGTCGCCGCATTCAACGCACACCATGTGGTCGTGATGCGCTTCGTCGTTGAGCTCGAACACCGCGCGCTCGCCTTCGAATTTATTGCGAATCACCAGCCCGGCGTCTTCAAACTGGGTCAGCACGCGATACACCGTCGCCAGCCCAATGTTTTGTTTCTCCTTGAGCAGGATTTGATAGACATCCTCCGCCGCCATGTGCCGCACATCGCTGTTCTCCAGCACCGCCAGCACTTTGAGGCGCGGGCGGGTGGTTTTTAGCCCTGCCTGTCGGAGGTCGGTGCGGCTTGCCACGGGAAACATATCGGTTGAGGTTGCTCGGCGCCGGATTATACATCACCCCGGCGGCGACTCGTCAGGCGCGCCGGCACAGCGCCGGCAGGTCGCCATATTGACCGGTGGCGAATTTCGCCAGAACCATTTTCAACGGGGTGACCGTGTCAGCCAGATTCATGCCGGCGCTGCGCACCGCTTTGGCGCCGGCGTGGCGGCTACCGAAAATCTCCTTGAAGCCTTTCATCATCGCCAGCACGCGCGCGTTATCGCCCCTGCGCCAGCGCTCATAACGCCGCAGCACGCTGGTTTGACCGATGTCTTTGCGGTGGCGGCGCGCCCACTCCACCACCTCGGCGAGGGCGGCGGCATCAACCAGCCCAATATTGGCGCCGAGCCCGGCGAGCGGATGCGTGGTATGCGCCGCATCCCCAATCAGCGCGACCGCCTCGGCGATGTAGGCGTCGGCGTGCTGTTGCCTCAGGGCGAAACGCCGGCGGGGTTGGCAGGCGGTTATGTTGCCGAGTTCATGCGCGAACAACGGCTGCAGTCGGGCGCAAAAATCGGCATCTTCCAGTCGCATCAATTCATCCGCATCGGCGCGGTCGCACGACCAGACGAGCGAGCAACGCCCGTCCGCCAGCGGCAGCATCGCCACCGGTCCGGTGTCGAGGAAGCACTGCCACGCGGTGGCGCGGTGGTCGCGCGCGGTGGACACGGTGGCGGTGATGGCGTCCTGACCAAAGTCTTCGCTGCGGCTGTGCAAGCCGCCGAGTTCGCGCACTCCGGAGTCGGCGCCGTCCGCCCCGACCAGCAGCCGGGTTTGCACGCGCTCGCCGGAATCGGACAGCGTGACGCTCAGGCGACCGCCCGCGTCGTTGGGGTTGGGGTCGCGGTCGTAATTGATGCCGGCAACCTCGGTGTTGTCGAGTAGCGTGACGTTGTAGTTCTGCCGAAGTTTTTCCCGCAACGCCGCGACCAATGCCCGGTTCTCCACGATGTAGCCGAGGCATGGCGCGCCGAGGTCGGCGGCGAGGAATGAGATTTTCGCCGGGCTGTTGCAATCCCACACCTTCATCGCGTCATAGCGGCTCACCCGCTGCGGGTCGATTCCCCGCCATACGCCGAGCGCGTCGAACAAAGCAAAGGCGGCGAGGTTGATTGCGCTGACGCGCTCGTCGGTTGCGTCCCCGGCGCCGGCGTGCCGGTCGAGCGCCCGCGCTTCAACCAACGCCACGGTGAGGCCCTGGCGGGCAAACAGGCAGGCGGCGGCGGCGCCAATCAAGCCCGCGCCGACCACGATGACATCGAATTGCCGTGGCGCGCTCATGCGCTCCGCACCCGCCCGGCGGACACCCTGCCCATCGTGCGCCGCAGCAGAAACCGCTTGGCGGGTGGACACAGTTCGATGCCGGCGAGGGCGAGGTTGCGCGCCAGTCTGACCGGCGCGCGGCGGCTGCCGAACACCCGAATCAAGCCGTCGGTAAAGCCGCTCACCCTCGCGGTTTCGCGTCGGCGCCGCGCGGCGTATTCTTCCAGCACATCGCGCCCGCCGATGTCTTGCCGCCGCGCCCGCGCCGCGCGAATGACCTCCGCCAGCGCCGCGACATCGCGCAACCCGAGGTTGAATCCCTGCCCCGCGACCGGGTGGACGGTGTGGGCGGCGTTGCCGATGGTCACCGTGCGCGCGCCAATCGGGCGGCGCGTGATGCCGTGTTGCAGCGAATAGCGCGTGCGCGCGCTCGGCTCGCTGAAAGCGCCCGCGCGCTCGCCGAACGCGGTTTGCAGCGCGGCGATGAACGCGGCATCCGACAACGCCATGCGCGCCGCCACCCGCTCCCGCGCGGTGCTCCACACCACCGCATAGCGCCGCTCGCTGTGCGGCAACAGCGCCAGCGGTCCCTCGTCGGTGAACCGCTCATAGGCGCGCCCGCGGTGGTCGCGGTCGGTGGCGACGACGCTGAGAATCGCGCTCTGGCGGTAGTCGGTCGTGCCGGATTGAATGCCCATCTGCCGCGCAAGGGGCGAGCGCCCGCCATCCGCCAGCACCGCGAGGCGGGCGCTCAGCGTCGTGCTGGGTGCGTTGTGGGCGTCGGCGGCGAGGCTGACCACGATGCCCGACTCCCGCGCGCGCAACCGCTCGGCGGTGGCCGGGCAGTGCAGCGTGATGGCGGCGCTGTGGCGCAGTCGCCGGTGCAATTCCCCGCCAAGCGTCCGAGTCGGCACGACATAGCCGAGCGCCTCCACGCCGCCGTCCATATCGGCGTGGCTCAGATGGGTCATGCCAAAATGCCCGCGGTCGGATATATGGATTTCCCGAATCGGCTGCGGCGGCTGCGGCTGCGCCATCAACCGCTCCCAGACACCGAGGTCGGTGTAGATTCGCCGGGCATTGTCGGTCAGCGCCACGGTGCGCTCGTCATAACCGGGTCCTTGCGGCTCGCCACCCTCCGCCGCCACCGGCTCAACCACCGCCACCGACAGGCCGGTCGGCTCAAGCGCCAATGCCAGACTGGCGCCGACCAGACCGCCGCCGATGATGGCGATGTCGTGGGGGTGGTGGGTGGGTGGTGTCATAAAGTACCCGTCATTCTCGAATGATAGAAAAATAGGGAGCGCCCAACTTCGTCATTCTCGAATGATAGAAAAATAAGGAGCGATAGCGACTATATTTTTCATCACCTTCGGGAATCTCCCTAAGTCTACCGTGAATTTCAACAAAGCCCGTGCCAGTCTTAGGGAGATTCCCGAGGACGCAAGTGTCCGTAAGCCGCCGCTTAAAAGAAGAAGCGCGGCGGCAACGGACACTAACGCTCGAGAATGACGAGTTATATACCCGTCATTCTCGAACGATAGAAAAATAGGGAGCCGACAGGCGACCATATTTTTCATCGCCTTCGGGAATCTCCCTAAGGTTACCGTGAATTTCAACAAAGCCCGTGCCAACCTTAGGGAGATTCCCGAGGACGCAAGTGTCCGTAAGCCGCCGCTTAAAAGAAGAAGCGCGACGGCAACGGTCACTAACGCTCGAGAATGACGGAGTTGGGGGCGGCGGCGACGGACACTAACGCTCGAGAATGACGAGTGCAGGGGGGAGTGACGTGCGCGGGTTGAATAGTGCGCATCGGTTGAATCACAATCACAAACCACCAACAAACCACCAAACACCTTACACCCCCTCCGCCATCAACGCCTCAATATCCGCCACTTCCCTCGGCGCATCGGCGGTCAGGTTTTCGTTGCCGGTTCGCGTGACCAGAATGTCGTCTTCTATGCGGATGCCGATGTGGTGCCATTTGGGGTCGATGTCGTTGGCGGGGGAGATGTATAGGCCCGGCTCGACGGTCAGCGCCATGCCCGGTTCCAGCAGGCGCCATTGGTCGTCTATTTTGTAGTCGCCGACGTCGTGCACATCCATTCCCAGCCAGTGGCCCGTGCGGTGCATGTAGAACCGTTGGCAGGCGTTGGTCTCAAGGAGTTCGTTGCGCTCCCCGCGCAGCAGGCCGAGGTCGATTAGGCCGTCGGTCAGGACTTCGGTGGCGGCTTCGTGGTAGCGGATGAGCGGTTGCTCCGGCTTGACCGCTTCAATCGCCGCCTTTTGCGCCGCCAGCACGACTTCGTATGCGGCTTTTTGCGCGGCGTTGAATCGTCCGTTGACCGGGAATGTGCGGGTCACGTCGGAGGCGTAGCAGTCCAGTTCCGCGCCGGCGTCTATTAGCAGCAGGTCGCCGTCCTTCAACACGCAGTTGTTGTCGGTGTAGTGCAGGATGCAGGCGTTTTCCCCGCCGGCGACGATGGAGGGATAGGCGGGCGACGCGCTGCCGCCGAGGCGGAATTCGCATTCCAGTTCCGCCTGAATTTGGTATTCATACTTGCCCGGCGCGGTCGCGCGCATCGCCCGGCGGTGCGCCGACGCCGCCAGCCGACCGGCGGTGCGCATCAGTTTTTGCTCGTCCTTTTTCTTGATGACGCGCATCTCGTGCAGGAGGTGGCCGAGGTGGATGAACTCGCCGGGGGCGTGCACGCCGTTGCGCTGTTTGGAGCGGATTTCGCTGGTCCAGCGAATCAAATCGCTGTCAAAATCCGCGTGGCGCCCCATCGTGGCGAACACCTTGCCGCGGTTTTGCAACAGCGCCGGCATGCGCTCATCGAGTTCTTCAATGGCGAAACTCTGGTCGGCGCCGTATGCCTCGCGCGCGCCGGCGGTGCCTTCGCGGCGTCCGTCCCAGGCCTCGCTGTGCGCGTCTTTTTCGCGGCAGAACAGCAGGAATTCCCCCTCAGGACGCCCCGGAATCAGCACCGCCACGGCTTCGGGTTCGGGGAAATGCGTCAGGTAGTAGAAGTCGCTGTCGGGGCGGAACGGGAACAGCACATCGCCGTTGCGCGGCTGCTGCGGCGCGGTCGGGATGATGGCGATGCCGTCGCGCATGAAGTGCATCAAGTCTTGACGGCGGCGGTGGTAGATTGGGCTGTCGGTCGCGTGCTTCATCGGGGTTCGGCGGTTTCGGCAGTGTCAGCAGTGTCGGCGGCGGGGTTGGGGTTGGAGTTTAGTTCCTCAAAGATAATCTGCGCGGCGACCCGCAGGTATTCCTCAATTTCCGCCAACTGCCGCTCGGTCTCGTCGTCGCTCGGCGGGTTGGGGTCCACACGGCTGATGGCGATGATGTCATCGAGCGCCTCGCGCACCGCCGCGGGGAAGTCTTTGATGACGTGCTCGCCGTCGTGCAAGAAACCCTGAACGAAGCCGCCGCACCAGTCCGCCAGCGACTCGGTTTTTTGCGCGCAATCGGCGTCCGCGCCCGGCAACAACAGCGCAAACTCGAAGCCGTCCGACTGCAGGTCGCGGAGTATCCAATCATACAAACCTTCCAGCAAATCCAGGTCGGTTTTTTCCGACAGTTGCAGCAGCCACGCCCGGGTGCGCAACTGCTCGCTGCGGATGCCGCGGCACGCCAGTCCGCTCAGCAACCCGTGCGCTTCGGATGCGCCGCTCTTCCAACTGGAATGGCGCAGTTTCCGGTCGAGGTCGCGGTAAATATCCGCCTGAAATTGCCGCTTGGCGGCGGCGGGCGTGGGCGCGAATGTGGATGTTGTAGAATCGCTCATACCCGAACTCGCCGCCATCACCACGGCAGTTGATAGCCCTCGGCGTGCCAGAAGGCGCCGCTGTCGGTGAGCGACAACGCATCGATGCGCTCGATTAACCCGCGCGCGGCGGCGCCCGGTTCAATGCCCCTTCCGCCGGTCATCTCGGTGGCGACCAGCCCCGGATGCAGCAAAATCACGGCGATTTCCCGCGCGCGCAGGTCGTGCGCGAGGTTGACGCCCGCCATATTGACCGCGGCTTTGGACATCCGGTAGCCGTAGATGCCGCCGGAGGTGTTGTCGCCGAGCGAGCCGACGCGGCTGGAGACGATGCCGATTTTCGAGCCGGCTTTGAGCGCGCCGAGCAACGCGCGCACGACGCGCAGCGGACCGAGCGCGTTGACCTGATACTGGCGCAGCATGCGCTCGAAATCCAGGTCGTCGAAGGTCTCGGAGGTGAGGATGCCGGCGTTGTGAATCAGCACATCCAGTTCGGTGTCCCGCAACCGCTCGGCGAGCCGGCGCACGCTGTCCGGGTCGGCGACGTCGATGTCGGGGATGACGGTCGCGCCGAGCCCCTCAAGGTCGGCGCCGGGTGTTCGGCAGGCGGCGATGACGTCGTCCCCGCGTTGCCGGAGTTGGCGGCATATTTCAAGGCCAATCCCGCGGTTGGCGCCGACGACTAGACTGGTTGGCATGGGTGTTCCTCGCGTTTGCTCCGGGACCGGATGTCCGGGATAATCGCCGTAGTTTAGTGTGCCGGGCGCCGCGCGGCAATGCCGGCGTGCGCTTTCGCGTGGTCGGTTGCCCCAGTTGCCGAATGGCGATTTTCCGCAAGAAGTATTTGACGCGCAACGGCGGGCGATTTATAGTGCCCGTCCCAAGCGCCAGGCGCAACATCAGCCGCGACCCTTTTGCATATCATTTCGCTTAATCATAATGGAACAGACCATACAAAAACTTGAGCGGCGCGTGACCGACCTGATTAAGTTGACCGAAGGCATGAGCCGCGAGAACGAAGTGTTGCGCAACGACCAGCGCGCGCTTCGGCAGGAATACAAATCGTTGCAGGAAAAAAATAAAATCGCGCGCAACCGGGTCGGGCAGATTGTGGCGCGCCTTAAGTCGTTGGAAGATTGAGCGTCGCCGGCATCGATTCCCATTCATGAGCGCGCAAAAAGAAAGCATCAAGGTGAGCATCATGCAGCGCGAGTTCACCGTCGCCTGCACCGTCGATGAGAGCCGTAGCGTGGTCGAGGCGGCGGCTTATCTCGACAAGCAGATGCGCGCGGTTTCCAAGGGCGCCAAGGTGTTGGGCATCGACCGCTGCGCCATCATGGCGGGGTTGAATATCAGCCACGAACTGCTGGCGCTGCGCAAGGCGGAGGGCGAAGACGAGCAAATCAATGCGCGGCTGGAGAGTTTGCACCAACAGGTTGACGAAGTGGTGACCAACATTCGGCAGGCTTCGTAACGCTTTTATTCGCCGGCGAAAATTTTCCGGTTGCCCCGCTTGAAGTTCTGCTACAATAGACCGCGGCGCTGCCTGCGGTGTTGGTGATGTTTGCCGAAACCCTTAGAACCTAATCGACAGTTAGGGGAGCCAAAGTCGGGCCGCGGGCGTGTATTACCTCGGCATCCGCCGCTGGAAATCCCGAAGCGGTCCCCGGCGCCCACTTGAATCTTCCGGTTCAAGGTCATGCAAGCACACGGCATGAGCGGGCAGCGTCTGTTTGCATTGTTTGTGTTATTAGTTCGTCGTTATTGGATTGTCCATGAATCAAATTGGCGGTGAAGCCGGGTTGAAAAAATCCGCGCTGAGAAAAATGTTGCGGCGCCGGCGCAACGCGCTCGACCGGGCGCATCAGGCGCAGGCGGCGGATGATTTGGCGGCGCAACTCCAAAGCCTGCCGGCGTTCAGGCGCAGCGAGTCGATTGCGCTGTACTTGGCGAGCGACGGCGAAATCGACCCCGGCAAGGCGCTCGACTGGAGCCTGGCGCACGGCAAGCGCTGCTACGCGCCGGTCATCATTGCGGCGAAAAAAAACGCATTACGCTTTGCCGAAATCACGGCGCACACGCAATTTCACGACAACCGCTTCGGCATCGCCGAGCCGCTGGTGGACGCCGAGCAACTCATCGACGCGCGCGAACTCGACCTGGCGCTGTTGCCGCTGGTCGGCTTTGACCGCCACGGCAACCGCATCGGCATGGGCGGCGGGTTCTACGACACGACCTTCGCCTATAAAAAAACCAACCCCGCCAAAAGCCCCCGGCTGGTTGGACTAGCGCATGAAATGCAGCGGGTTGAGAAAATTGACGCGGAAAATTGGGATATTCCGATTACGGCGGTGGTGACTGATCGGGGGATTTATGAGTGTGCTTAGCAACAAACAAAACACCCGTCATTCACAACAACTCCGTCATTCTCGAGCGTTAGTGTCCGTTGCCGCCGCGCTTTTTCTTTTAAGCGGCGGCTTACGGACACTTGCGTCCTCGGGAATCTCCCTAAGATTGGCACGGGCTTTGTTGGAATTCATGGTAGCCTTAGGGAGATTCCCGAAGGTGATGAAAAATATAGTCGCTGGCGCTCCTTATTTTTCTATCATTCGAGAGAATGACGAGGTGGTTGGGAATGACGAGTTAATACGCAAATGACAACACCAACACGCTACTGGCTAATGAAAAGCGAGCCCAATGAATTTTCCATTGACGACCTGAAGCGCGTCAAGGTGGAGCCGTGGGATGGGGTTCGGAATTATCAGGCGCGTAACTTTATGCGCGATGAAATGGCGGTTGGCGACAAGGCGTTTTTTTATCATTCCAATTGCAAGACGCCCGCCATCGTCGGCACGATGAAAATCGCAAGCGCGCCTTACCCCGACCCGACCGCGTTTGACCCGACCGACGCGCACTACGATGCGAAGAGCGACCCCGACAACCCGACCTGGATGCTGGTGGATGTTGCCTTCGCCGGCAAACTGAAAACCCCGGTCACGCTGGAGCAAATGAAACGCGAGCCGGCGCTGGCGGACATGCGGCTGGTCAAGCGCGGCAACCGGCTGTCGGTTTTTCCGATTGACAAACCCCACTGGGACTTAATCATTGAGATGAGCAAACTATGAAACACATTCACTTTACCCTCACCTTTACCTTTATGCGATTTTTTCTTCCAAGCCTGCTGTTGACCGTGGCGCTAATCAGCGCGCTGCCGGTTCATAGCCAAACCGGTAACCAGACCATGCTAAAAATGTCCACCACGCTCGGCGAGATTGAAATAGAACTCAACCCCGAAGCCGCGCCCGCCAGCGTTCGCAACTTCATCGACTACGTTGAATCGGGTCATTTCGACAACCTGATTTTCCACCGCGTCATCCCCGGCTTTATGATTCAAGGCGGCGGTTTCACCGGCGACATGCAGCAACGCCCGACGCAAGCGCCGATTAAAAACGAAGCCGACAACGGGCTGAAAAACCTCAAAGGCACGCTGTCCATGGCGCGCACGTCCGTCCCGGACTCCGCCACCTCGCAGTTTTTCATCAATCTGGTGGACAACGCGTTCCTCGACCACACCGCCAAAACGCCGCAGGGCTGGGGCTACGCGGTCTTCGCCAAGGTGGTGAGCGGCATGGATGTGGTGGAGAAAATCGGCGCCGTGCCGACCGGCTCGGTCGGCGGCCACGGCGATGTGCCGACCGAGCCGGTGGTGATTATCAAGGCGGAAATGCTGGCGCAGTAAGCGTTTCCGGCGGTTGCGGGGCGGACTGAGTCAATGGCGTGTCGGCGATATATCGGGTCGCAATCGGGTTTTATTTTGCCGCGCAACCCCTTATACTGGGCGCTGAAGTCGGCGTGAGCCGATTATTTTTTACAACCAACCACGACATAACGAGGAGCGAAATGAACAAGATGACCCAAAGAATAGCGATTGGTTTGGCGCTGTTGTTCGGCGCCAACACCGCCATGGCGGAATGCGGCAGCATTCAGATTGCCGATATGAACTGGCCCACCGCTTCATTGATGGCCGAAGTGGACCGGTTTATTCTGGAACAAGGCTATGGTTGCGAAGTGGAAGTGGTCGCCGGCAGCACCGTGCCCACCTTCACCTCAATGAACGAAAAGGGCAAGCCTGACCTCGCGCCCGAGCAGTGGACCAACTCGGTCGGCGCGCCGCTGAAAAAGGCGATGGCCGAAGGCCGCCTGTTCGCGCTCAATACCGCCCCGATCACCGGCCTCGGCGAAGGCTGGTGGATTCCGCCCGCAACAGCCAAAAAGCACCCGGAACTAAAAACCGTGCAGGATGTGCTGAAACGCCCGGATTTGTTCCCGTATGCGGAAGATAAATCCAAAGGCGCGTTCGTCACTTGCCCTGCCGGCTGGGGCTGTCAGTTGGTCAACGCCAATCTGTTCCGCGCGTTTGAGATGGAAAAGAAGGGCTGGGTGCTGGTTGACCCCGGCTCCGCCGCGGGTCTCGACGGCTCGATGACCAAAGCGGTTGAGCGCGGCGAAAATTGGTTCGGTTATTACTGGTCGCCGACCACCCTGCTCGCCAAGCACGGCATGGTCGGACTCGACTTCGGCGTGCCGTTTGTCGGCAGGAAAGCCTGGGACGAGTGCATCGCGCTGTCGGAGCAGGAATGCGCCGACCCGCAACAGTCCGCGTGGACCGAGTCCGAAGTGTTCACCGTGGCTAGCGCCGACTTCACAAAGCGCGCGGGCGACGACGGCGTTGACTATATCAAAGCGCGCGTCTATCCCGCCGATGTGATGAACAGCATGCTGGTCTATATGGCGGACAACCAAGCCGAGCCGGCTGACGCCGCCATGGAATTCTTGCGCGCGCATGGCGATGTCTGGAAGTCCTGGGTGAGCGCCGGCGTTGCCGCGAAAATTACAAACGCCATCAACTAAAACCCCGCGCGTTATCGTTGTAAAATGCCTGTTTGCTTTTGATGGCAAGCAGGCATTTTTTTGCCTGTTTTTTTAACTTGAACGGAGGCCCGCCATGGATTTTTTAACCGAATTTCCGGAGATGGAGCGCCAGAACCTGCGCGACTTGAAACAAGGCATCGACGCCGGCTTCCGCGGCTTTTCGCGCGAATACGGCGAGTTGCTTGAGAATTTTTTCGAGCCGCTGCTGTGGTTCCTCGTGTGGCTGCAAAAACTGCTGATCGCCGCGCCGTGGCCCCTCATCATTCTCATCATCTGCGCGCTCGCGTGGTTCGGTTCGCGCAGCGTCAAAATCGTCACCGGCTGCGCGCTGTCGTTTCTCGTCATCGGCTACTTCGGCATGTGGGAAGACACCATGTCAACGCTCGCCATCATCTCGGTCGCCACCATCGTCTGCATCGCAACGGGCATTCCGCTCGGCATCCTGATGGCGCGCTCCAACCGCGCGCAGGCGCTCATCACGCCGGCGCTCGACGTGATGCAGACCATTCCGGCGTTCGTCTATCTGATTCCGGTGGTGATGCTGCTCGGCATCGGCAAGGTGCCGGGTTTAATCGCGGTGTGCATTTACGCGATACCGCCGATCGTGCGCCTGACCAATCTCGGCATTCGGCTGGTGGACAAAGATGCGCTTGAGGCCGCCGATGCGTTCGGCGCGAATTACCGGCAGAAGTTGTTCGGCGTGCAGATTCCGCTGGCGCTGCCGAACATCTTCGCCGGCGTCAACCAGACGATTATGATGGCGCTGTCGATGGTGGTCATCGCGTCCATGATTGGCGTCGCGGGCCTCGGCTTGCCGGTGCTGCGCTCGATTTCCAATCAATACCTCGCGCTCGGTTTGATGAACGGCCTCGCCATCGTCGCGCTGGCGATTATCTTCGACCGCGTCTCGCAGAAATACGGCGACCGCCTGCAGAAACACCGCAAGGGCATTCACCATGACTGAGCCCGAAGTCAAAATAAAAATCGAAAGCCTGTATAAAATTTTCGGCAGGAATGCGCGCGCGGTGTTGCCGCAAGTCGAGCAGGGCATGTCCAAACAGGCGTTGCTGGAGCAGCACCATTGCGTGCTCGGCTTGAAGGACATCAATATTGAAGTTCCCGCCAGGGGCATTTCGGTCATCATGGGGCTGTCGGGCTCGGGCAAGTCCACGCTGATTCGCCACATCAACCGGCTGATTGAGCCGACCGCGGGACAGATTGTGGTGGATGGTCGCGATGTGCTGGGGATGAGCAAGGAGGAGTTGATTGAGTTCCGTCGTCATCAGGCATCCATGGTCTTCCAAAAATTCGGATTGCATGTGCACAAAACCGTCGCCGAAAACGTCGCGTATGGTTTGGTCATTCAGGGCACGCCGGTCGACCGGGCGAAGGAGGAGAGCCATCGCTGGGTCGAGCGCGTCGGCTTGTCGGGTTTTGAGGCGCATTATCCGTCGCAACTGTCGGGCGGCATGCAGCAGCGCGTCGGGCTGGCGCGCGCGCTGGCGACCGACGCGCAAATCCTGCTGATGGACGAAGCCTTCTCCGCGCTCGACCCGCTGATTCGCGCGGACATGCAAGGCGTGTTGCTCGGCTTGCAGGAAGAATTGCACAAGACCATCGTGTTCATCACCCACGACCTGGACGAAGCGCTGCGGATGGGCGACCGCATCGTCATTCTGCGCGACGGCGCGGTCGTGCAGCAGGGCAACCCGCAGGAAATTATTCTGCATCCGGCGGACGACTATATTTTCGATTTCGTCAAAGACATCAACCGCGCGCGTGTGATTGAAGTCAAATCGGTCATGACCGCCGACGCGTCCCCCGAGGCGCGCCTCAAAGGTCCCGATTTGCGCCACGACGTGGTGCTGGAAGACGCCCTGCAACAAGTGGTCGCCTCGGACACGCGCGCCGGCAACGTGGTCGGCGACGACGGCAACGTGCTCGGTAGCATCCACCTCGACCAAATCATCGCCGGCATCGCCCGCCCGAAAGTGGAAGGCGATGCGGAAGCGCGGTATCAATAATCGGCGCGCCCCGTTGCGTCGATGGGCGTGCCGATTGCCGCAAATCGGTATAAACTCGAATTAATGAAACACAAGAGACGGCATTCCGCGTGACGCCCAAACTGCACATTAAAACCTTCGGCTGCCAGATGAACGAATACGATTCGTCGCGCATGGCCGACCTGCTTCACGCCAGCCACGGCTACGAGACCACCGATGCGCCGGACGATGCCGACCTGGTGTTGTTGAACACGTGCTCGGTGCGCGAGAAGGCGCAGGAAAAAGTGTTTTCGCAACTCGGGCGGTGGCGGCGGATTAAGGCGCGCAAGCCGGGGCTGGTGATCGGCGTCGGCGGATGCGTGGCGAGTCAGGAAGGCGAGATGATTACGCGGCGCGCGCCGTTTGTCGACATCGTGTTTGGTCCGCAGACATTGCACCGGCTGCCGGCGATGCTCGACCAAGCATTGGAAAAACGCGGCGCGGCGGTGGACATCACCTTCCCCGAAATCGAAAAGTTCGACTGCCTGCCGCCGCCGCGCGTCGACGGCGTCAAGGCGTTCGTGTCCATCATGGAAGGCTGCAGCAAATACTGCTCGTTCTGCGTCGTGCCGTATACGCGCGGCACCGAGTTCAGCCGCCCGTTCGACGATGTCGTCGCCGAGGTGTATGGCATCGCGCAACAGGGCGTGCGCGAAGTCAACCTGCTCGGGCAGAACGTCAACGGCTATCGCGGGCGGCGGCACGACGGACGCGTGGTTGAGTTCGCCGAGTTGCTGCACTACGTCGCCGCCATCGACGGCATCGACCGCATTCGCTACACCACCTCGCACCCGATCGACTTCACCGATGCGTTGGCGCGCGCTTACGCCGACATTCCTGAGTTGGCGGGGCATTTGCATTTGCCGGTGCAAAGCGGCTCCGACCGAATGTTGCGGTTGATGAAACGCGGCTACACGGCGCGCGAATACGTTGAATGGGTCGGCAAAGTCCGCGCCCACCGCCCCGGCATTTCCCTGTCATCGGATTTCATCATCGGCTTCCCCGGTGAGACCGACGCCGACTTCGCCGCCACGATGGAGTTGATTGAAACGGTCGGCTACGACCAGTCTTTCAGTTTCCTGTATAGCCCGCGCCCCGGCACGCCGGCGGCGGCGTTGCCGGACGACCTGCCGATGGCGGCTAAAAAAGAGCGCTTGCGCGTGTTGCAACAGCGCATCAACGAGATGGCGGCTTCGATTAGCGAGGGCATGGTCGGCGGCGTGCAGTCGGTGCTGGTGGAGGGCGAGTCGCGCAAAGGGAAGGGCGCCGCCAAGCAAATGGCGGGGCGCACCGAGAACAATCGCGTGGTGAATTTCGATGGCAACGCGAATCTGGCGGGCGAGTTCGTCGCGCTTGAAATCACCGAGGCGTTGCCCAACTCGCTGCGCGGTGTGCTGGCGTCCCCCGCCGTGCCGGAACAGAAGGTTGCCTGAGACCGCCGGCACCGTTGAGTAAAGCGGCCCGCCACGTTGAGCAAAGCCATCGTCTTCCAGTTGTTGCCCGCCGAGAACGAGCGGTTGTTTCAGGTCTGCGGGGAACTCGGCGCGCACTTGCAGCAGATTGAGAACCGCTTGAATGTCAAAATCACGCAGCGCCACAACGCGTTCAGCGTGACCGGCGCCAGCCAGCGGACGTGGAGCGCCGAGTCCGTCATTCGGAGTTTATTTGAAATGACCCAGCACAAAACGGGACCGATTACCGGCAACGATGTCCACCTCGAACTGGCGCGCGTTGGCGCGGAGCAAGCCGACGGCGAGCGCAAGGGCGAAAGCGAAGGCGAAGGCGAAGAGGTTTTCATCAAGTTGCGCAAGCATCTGATTCGCGGGCAGAACCCGCGCCAGCGCGATTACCTGCGCCGCATTGCCGGCAACGACATCAACTTCGCCATCGGTCCCGCCGGCACCGGCAAGACTTATTTGGCGGTGGCGTGCGCGATTCAGGCGCTCGCCGAAGACCGCGTGGACCGCATACTGCTGGTGCGCCCGGCGGTCGAGGCGGGCGAAAAACTGGGCTTTCTGCCCGGCGATATTGGCGAGAAAATCGACCCCTACCTGCGCCCGCTGTTTGACGCGCTGTATGAAATGCTCGGCTTCGACCGCGTCGGCAAACTGATTGCCCGCCAGACCATCGAACTGGCGCCGCTGGCGTATATGCGCGGGCGCACGCTGAATGAATCGTTCGTGATTTTGGACGAGGCGCAGAACACCACGGTCGAGCAGATGAAGATGTTCCTGACGCGCATCGGTTTCGGCTCCAGGGCAATCGTCACCGGCGACATTACGCAGGTGGATTTGCCGCGCGAGCAGTTGTCCGGGCTGAAGCACGCCGAGCGCGTGCTGAGCGGCATAGACGGCATCAGTTTCACGCGCTTCCTGCCCGAGGACGTGGTGCGCCACCCGCTGGTTCAACGCATCGTCGAGGCTTACCAACACCGCGGCGACTGATGCGACTGCAACTGCAGATTGCCTGCGATGCGCGCGAGCGGGTTCCGACCCGCGCTCAGGTCGAATCCTGGGCAAGCACGGCGCTAAAAAAAGCCGCGCACCCCAACCCCGCCCGCCGCGGCGAAGTGACCATCCGCGTGGTTGACCGCGCCGAAATGACCGACCTCAATCACCGCTACCGCGGAAAGCGCGGCGCCACCAACGTCCTGTCTTTCCCGTTTGAAACAATCGAAGGACTGCCACTAGACATCCTCGGCGACATAGTCATCTGCGCCCCCGTAGTAGCCGAGCAAGCCGCGGCACAACACCAACCGCTAATGCACCACTGGGCGCACATGGTAATCCACGGCATCCTCCACTTGTGCGGCTTCGACCATCAACAAGCCGACGACGCCGAGCGGATGGAGTTGTTGGAGCGGAACATTATGGCGGAATGTGGATAACTCGTCATTCCCCCTACACTCGTCATTCTCGAGCGTTAGTGACCGTTGCCGCCGCGCTTTTTCTTTTAAGCGGCGGCTTACGGACACTTACGTCCTCGGGAATCTCCCTAAGACTAGCGCTGAGTTCAAACAACGCCATTCCCGCAGTCTTTTGAGCGGGAATGACGGCGGGGGTTTCGGTAAAGTCCACGCTAGACTTAGGGAGATTCCCGAAGGCGATGAAAAATATGGTCGCCTAACGGCTCCCTATTTTTCTATCGTTCGAGAATGACGAAGTTGGCGGCTCCCTATTTTCTACCGTTAGAGAATGACAAGTAGTACTCATCCCACCAAAGCCACACCAACACCAACAAAATGAAACATCTCATCGCACTACTAGCCGGCGCGCTTAACCCACTAGCCTTCGCCCCATTCAACTGGTGGCCGCTATGCATAATCAGCCTCGGCATTCTATTCGCGCTATGGCTAAGCGACACCCGCACCCAAGCCGCATGGCATGGCTTCTTATACGGAGTCGGCATGTTCGGCGTCGGCACCTCCTGGATCTACATCAGCCTCCACACCTTCGGCGGTATGCCACCCGTAATCGCGGGGCTATGCATCTTGCTGTTAGTGATGGCGGTATCGCTACTACCCGCCGCCGCCGGATTCGTGCAAGGACTTTGCTTCCCCCAAACCACGAACCACCGCGCACTGACCGCCCGCGCCGTCCTAATCATGCCGACCATCTGGCTCGCGTTTGAGTGGTTGCGCGGCTGGTTGCTCACCGGCTTTCCCTGGCTGACCACCGGCTACGCGATGCTCGACACCCCGCTCGCCGGGCTGGCGCCGCTTGGCGGAGTGTATCTCGTCAGCCTGCTGGCGCTGATGACCGCCGGCGTCGTGCTGATGTTGCTGCACCGCCGGTTGCGCGCCAGTGTGTTGCCGGCGGTGTTGATTGCGCTCGGCTGGCTTGGCGGGTGGCTGCTGTCCGCCACGCCGTGGACGCAAGCCCAGGGCGAGCCGATTGCCGTGGCAATCATCCAGAACAACGTCCCGCTGACGCGCAAGTGGGAGCGCTCCGAAAACGAGCGAATCATCGCCGAATACCTCGCGCAAAGCGCCCGCCACCGCGACGCCGATTTGGTGGTGTGGCCCGAAGCCGCGGTGCCCGTCACCCTCGACCGGCTGCCCCCCGCCTTCCACCGGCAACTGCGCGAGCACCCGGCGGACTTCGTGTTCGGGGTGTTGACGCGCCAGGCGGTCGGCGGCGAGTGGGAATACTTCAACAGCATCGCGGCGGTCAGCCGGCAAACCGAGTTGTATCACAAGCAGCATCTGGTGCCCTTCGGCGAGTTTCTGCCGGTGAAGTGGTTGTTTCAGCCGCTCGTGAATTGGCTTGCTATTCCGATGTCGGATTTCACGCGCTGGCAACAACCGCAAGCCCCGTTGCATCTGGCGGGCAACGCCTTCGCCGCCTCGGTCTGCTATGAGGATGCCTTCCCGCAGGAGTGGCGCGCGCAGGTGCCGGCTGCCGGCGCCTTGATTAACGTCAGCGAGGATAGTTGGTTTGGCGATTCGCTGGCGCCGCATCAGCGCTTGCAGATGGCGCGCTTTCGCTCGCTTGAAAGCGGGCGACCGATGATTCGCTCGTCCAACAACGGTTTGTCGTCGGTCATCAACTGGCGGGGCGGCATCGACGCCATCGCGCCGCAGTTCGTGAAAACCGTGGTCACCGCCGAAGTCCGCCCGCGCACCGGCGTCACCCCCTATGTCCGCTACGGCGACCGTCCGGCGTTGATTTTTGCGCTGGTGTTGCTGGCGCTCGGGTTGGTGTTGGGTCGGCGCATGCGGTAAAATCGCCGACCCCACAATCACCCACGGCGCCCTTTCATGAGCACTCAAACCATCGAGACGATTAAGCATCCCACCCTGGCCGCCGAACTCTGGCGAGGGCAAAGCCAACTGCGCGCCATCACCCTGGCGGTGGTCGGCTCACTGCTGCTGACGCTGTCCGCCAAAGCGCAAATCCCGTTTTATCCGGTCCCGCTCACCATGCAAACCTTCGTGGTGCTCGCCATCGGGTTTGCATTTGGTTGGCGGCTCGGCGCGCTCACCATCCTGCTCTATCTGGCGGAAGGCGCGGTCGGTTTGCCGGTGTTCGCCGGCACCCCGGAAAAGGGCATCGGCGTCGCCTATATGCTCGGCACGACCGGCGGCTACTTGCTCGGTTTTGTCGTCGCCGCCGGCGTGTGCGGTTATCTCGCCGAAAAAGGCTGGGACCGCCGCGCGTCCACCACGGTGGCGGCGATGCTGATTGGCAACCTCATCATCTACGCGCTCGGCCTGCTCTGGCTCGGCGCGTTGCTCGGCTGGGACAAACCGCTCTTGCAGTGGGGGCTATATCCGTTCCTGCCCGGCGACTTGGTGAAAATCGCGCTGGCGGTGGTGGTCTTGCCCGGTGTGTGGAAAGCGCTCGGCAAGTAACGCCGACCAATCCGAACCTTCAATACGAGGAAACACCGTGCTTGAATCTTATGCAAAACACGTCGCCGAGCGAGCCGAACAGGGCCTCGCTCCCCTACCTCTGGACGCGGAGCAGACCGCGCAACTGGTCGAGTTATTGAAAGACCCGCCGGCGGACAGCGAAGCGCAGTTGCTCGACCTCATCGGCAACCGCGTCGCCGCCGGCGTCGCTCAGGCGGCTTATGTCAAGGCGGCGTTTCTCGCGGCAATCGTGCGCGAGGAGACCAACTCCCCGTTGCTCAGCCGCGAGCAGGCGGTGGACTTGCTCGGCGGGATGCACGGCGGCTACAACATCGAGCCGTTGATTGCGTGTCTCGAAGACGAGGCGTTGGCGGATGAAGCGGTGCGCGCGCTCTCGCATACGCTGCTGATGTTCGACGCTTTTTATGATGTCGCCGAGCGCGCCAAAGCGGGCAACGCGCACGCGCAACAAGTCATGCAGTCGTGGGCTGACGCCGAGTGGTTCACCGATTCGCCGGAAGCGCCGGAGCGCATCACGCTGACCGCCTTCGTGGTGCCCGGCGAGACCAACACCGACGACCTGTCGCCGGCGCCGGATGCCTGGTCGCGCCCGGACATTCCGTTGCACGCGCTGGCGATGCTGAAAAATCCGCGCCCCGGCTTGCCCGACAAACCGCTTGAGGTGTTGGAGAAGTTGAAAGAGAAGGGGCATCCGCTGGTCTATGTCGGCGATGTGGTCGGCACCGGCTCGTCGCGGAAGTCCGCCGCCAACTCGGTGCTGTGGCACATCGGCAAAGACATCCCGGGCATCCCCAACAAACGCGCCGGCGGCTATTGCTTCGGCGGGCAAATCGCGCCGATTTTTTTCAACACGATGGAGGATTCCGGCGCGCTGCCGATTGAACTGGATGTCAGCCAAATTGCGATGGGCGACGTGCTCGACCTGCATCCGTATGAAGGCGTGCTGCGCCGCCACGACGGCGGCGAAGAACTCAGCCGCTTTTCGGTCAAGACCGAGGTGTTGCTGGACGAAGTGCGCGCCGGCGGGCGCATCAACCTCATCATCGGGCGCGGGCTCACCGCCAGGGCGCGCGAAGCGCTCGGGCTGCCCGAGTCCGACCTGTTCCGCAAGCCGGCGCCGCCGGTGGAAAGCGGCAAGGGGTACACGCTCGCGCAAAAGATGGTCGGCAAAGCGTGCGGCGTGGACGGCGTGCGCGCGCATCAGTATTGCGAGCCGAAAATGACCACCGTCGGCTCGCAGGACACCACCGGTCCGATGACGCGCGACGAACTCAAAGACCTCGCCTGCCTCGGCTTTCAAGCCGACCTCGTGATGCAGTCCTTCTGCCACACCTCGGCGTATCCCAAGCCGGTGGACATCGAGACCCAGCACAGCCTGCCGGATTTTATGATGGACCGCTCCGGCATCTCGCTCCGCCCCGGCGACGGCATCATCCATTCGTGGATGAACCGCATGCTGCTGCCCGACACGGTCGGCACCGGCGGCGATTCGCATACGCGCTTCCCGATTGGCATTTCATTCCCGGCGGGCTCGGGCTTGGTGGCGTTCGCCGCCGCCACCGGCGTCATGCCGCTCGACATGCCGGAGTCGGTGCTGGTGCGTTTCAGCGGCGAGATGCAACCGGGCATCACGCTGCGCGATTTGGTGCATGCGCTGCCCTATGCGGCAATCCAAAAGGGCTTGTTGACGGTCGAGAAGGCGGGCAAGAAAAACATTTACTCGGGGCGCGTGCTGGAAATCGAAGGGCTGCCCGACCTCAAGGTGGAGCAGGCGTTTGAGTTTGCCGATGCGTCGGCGGAGCGCTCCGCGTCCGGCTGCACCATCAAACTGAACGCCGAGCCCATCGCCGAATACATCACCTCCAACATCGTGATGCTCAAGTGGATGATTAGCGAAGGCTACGGCGATGTGCGAACGATTACGCGACGCATCGACGCGATGCAGGCGTGGCTGGACGACCCGCAACTGATGTGCGCCGACGCCGACGCCGAATACGCCGAAGTCATCGACATCGACCTCAACGCCATCACCGAGCCCATCCTGTGCGCGCCCAACGACCCCGACGACGCGCGGCTGTTGTCGGAAGTGGCGGGCGACAAAATAGACGAAGTGTTCATCGGCTCGTGCATGACCAACATCGGCCACTTCCGCGCCACCAGCAACCTGCTAGACAAAATGGGGCGCGTCATCCCAACGCGCATGTGGATCGTGCCGCCGACCAAAATGGACCAAGCGCAACTGGTCGAAGAGGGACACTACGCCATCTTCGCCCGCGCCGGCGCCCGCACCGAACCCCCCGGCTGCTCCCTATGCATGGGCAACCAAGCCCGCGTAGCCGACAACTCCACCGTAGTATCCACCTCAACCCGAAACTTCCCCAACCGCTTAGGCAAAGGCGCCAACGTCTACCTGGCATCCTCCGAACTCTCAGCCGTCGCCGGCGTATTAGGACGCCTACCCACCGTAGAAGAATACATGGCCGAAGCCGGCCAACTAAACGCCTTGTCCGCCGACATCTACCGCTATCTGAACTTCAATGAAATCGAGTCGTATAACAAGGCGGCTAACTCGGTGGTGCCGGAGCAGGGGTTTGGGTAACAAGCCAATGAAAGACAAAAACTTTGAAAACGAAGTTTTTCCTTCGATACTCACCGAACTCGGCAAGGCTAAATTTCACTATACAAAAACTCGGCGCGATCGGAACCAAGTCGACATTCGCGGTCGTGAAGTGTGGGTAATGACAAAAAAGAGCAAGCCGAACTATCAAATGATTCCCTGTCATTTTTTTGAAAAAACTTGGGAACTGCTTTGTGAAAAAAATTCCGTCACGCAAAATGAACTGAGCAAAGAACACAACATCAAAAGATCCGCATTCATTTTGATTGCGTTTGATTTACTGGACTTCGTTGAATATGACGGCGCCAAAAACGCGCTTAAATTAAAATGCCGAGTGAATTCCGGCATGGAACGTACGGTAAATAGGACTTGGAAAGATGTGAACAACCCAGAATCTATTTGGAAAGCAATCAGGCGTTGCGATGAAATGGGACGCGATAATTTTCTTACATATTACGGCTATGGCATGGCGACAAAATACGCATTGATGGCCAATGGAAAGCGATATGACCCCAAAGCCATTCTCGGTGTAGCATATGGTTATGAGTTTAACTGTGAACATTTGCCACCGCACAAAGTTAAGAAGGCCAAAGAAAGACAAAATAAATTCCTCAAGTTGGGGTTTGATGTAATAAAATTCCGTGACTAATTGAATCAGCCGACTGGTGTTTATATGAAACAGAAAATTTCTCTTTATTATACGGTGGTTTTTGCAATAATTATGCAAATAGCCGCGTGTGCGCCATCTGGCAGTGAACCGTCTGCCACCGCAGAAAGTGAGTTTACTCACGATGAGTTTGCGCAGGACTACATGAAATTTTTAATATTTGCAGTCGGTTTTGATAAAGAAACAGGCGAAGACATATATCGCACCATGATAAGCGAGAAAATTGTTGATCCAATGTCTGCGGAAGACCAACATGCCATTGGGTTTAGGGCGTTATCAGAAGATCCGAAAAGAGCAGTATATTGGTTCACCAAAGCAGCGGAACAAGGTCACATTCCGTCACAAAATCAGTTAGGGGGATTGTATCTCATCGGTCTTGGTGTTGTGGCGGATGAATCCAAAGCGGTATATTGGTATCGTCAATCAGCAGAACAAGGTAATGCGCCCGGACAATATTATTTGGGTAAATTCTATCTTAATGGAAAGGGGGTTTCTCATGATGCTGTTAAGTCAAATGAATGGTTTCTTAAGTCCGCAAAACAAGATTATGCACCCGCGCAACACGCTTTATTCGAGGCATATTATCTCGGACGCGGTGTGACCAAAGATGAAGCAGTCGCAGGTGAGTGGCTTGTCAAAGCGGCTGAGTATGGCATAAGCAATTGGCCCGATAAGGAATTCGGTGTGCTTTGGTATCGTACTCGAGCGGAACAAGGGCATGCAAGATCACAGTATCACTTGGGGTATGCATATAGCGAAGGTGAAGGCGTTGCGCAAAACAAACAAGAAGCAGTCCATTGGTATCGTAAATCTGCCGAGCAAGGAAACGTTGCAGGCCAATTTGCTTTGGCTTATTCATATAGCGAAGGCGAAGGCATTGCGAGAAATAAACGCGAAGCGGCTCAATGGTATCGCAAAGTAGCGAAGCAATACCCAAAAAATAAAAGTGAGTCTATTAGCATAGGGCTTGCACAAGATGCATTAGGCTCTGCATACTTAAAGGGCGAAGGAGTGATTAAGAATGCATATGAAGCCTATATTTGGCACTCTATTGCAAAAGTAACTAGCGACGTGGTCAAAAATTTAGCCGGAGACGATATTGAAGAACAGATTTATTCTTTGTCTCGTTCAGAAATTCACGACGCGAAAACGGAGGCAATGCGGCGGTTGGAAGAGATTGAAAAGCGTCGGGAGTAATTTATTCAACAAACAAACATCAAGCCGCATGACTCGAATCGGTTCGACAAAAACCTATTATTCGTCATTCTCGAGCGTTAGTGTCCGTTGCCGCCGCGCTTTTTCTTTTAAGCGGCGGCTTACCGGACACTTACGACCTCGGGAATCTCCCTAAGTCTACCGTGAATTCCAACAAAGCGAGCGAAGCAGGCGGCGAGTAAGCCGCCATTCCCGCAGTCTTTTGAGCGGGAATCCATGTGTCTTAGTGTCGCTCCGTTCAAGACCACGCCAAACGGGATGAGATTCCCGAATCGAACAAAATATGGTCGCCTATCGGCTCCCTATTTTCTACCGTTCGAGAATGACGGAGTGAGGAGTTGTTTTTTGTTTGCCAACTTTACCTAATACCCCTCTCCCATTATCCATCAACCGCTTGTATAATTTACCGCATCCCCGCAATCAACCACGACCCCAACGCATTGTCCCTGATTGTTGAAAAATACGGCGGCACCTCGGTTGCCGATGTTGAGCGCATTGCGGCGGTGGCGCGTAATGTGGCGGGCTCGGCGAAGCGGGGCGACAAACTGGTGGTGGTGGTGTCGGCGATGGGCGGGGAAACCGACCGGTTGCTGGCGCTCGCCGGGGACATTGACGCGGCGCCGTCGGGGCGCGAACTCGATGTGCTGATTTCCACCGGCGAGCAGGTTACCATCGCGCTGCTGGCGATGGCGTTGCACACCCTCGGCGTGGAGGCGCGCTCCTACACCGGCGCGCAGATTCGCATCCTGACCGACCGCATCCACGGCAAGGCGCGCATCGTGGACATTCAATCCGAGCGCGCCAAGCGCGATTTGGAAAAGGGCACGGTGGTGGTGGTCGCCGGCTTCCAAGGGGTTGACGCGGACGACAACATCACCACCCTGGGGCGCGGCGGCTCCGACACCACCGCGGTGGCGATGGCGGCGGCGTTGAAAGCCGACGAATGCCGCATTTACACCGACGTGGACGGCATCTACACCGCCGACCCGCGCATCGTCCCCGACGCCCAGCGCCTCGACCGAATCACCTTCGAGGAGATGCTTGAATTGTCCGGCGCCGGCGCCAAGGTGCTGCAAATCCGCTCGGTGGAATTCGCCGGCAAATACGATGTCCCCCTGCGCGTGCTGTCGTCGTTTGAGCACGGCACGGGGACGCTCATCACCTACGAGGACCAATCAATGGAGCAGCCGCTGATTTCGGGCATCGCCTACAACCGCGACGAAGCCAAGATAACCATCCGGGGCGTGCCGGACAAACCGGGCATCGCATACAGCATCCTCGGACCGGTGTCGGACGCGCATATCAACGTCGACATGATCGTGCAAAACGTCGGCTCCGACGGACTCACCGACCTCACCTTCACGGTCGACAGCGCCGACCTGGAACCCAGCCGTCAAATCCTGGAGCCCATCGCCAAAAAACTGGGCGCCGAAGAAGTGGTCGGCGACAGCGACCTCGCAAAAATATCAGTAGTCGGCGTAGGAATGCGCTCCCACGCCGGCATCGCCACCACGATGTTCAAGGCGCTCTCCGAAAAAGGCATCAATATCCAGATGATTTCCACTTCGGAAATCAAGATTTCGGTGACTATTGATATGGAGTACACGGAACTGGCGGTGCGGACGTTGCATAAGGCGTTTGGTTTGGATGAGGCGGAGGGGTAGGGGGGTAGGTTGCGGGAATGCCGACGCAGTTAAGATTGCATCCCCCCCAAAAATCGGTTACTTTAACGTCTAGGCATCGGGCGCCAAGGCTGGGAGTGTGTGGCGGAAATGGCGAATTTGGTGCCGTAATTAGCAGACTTACCCAAACAGGAGCAGGCCAATGTTAATCCTTACCCGCCGAATCGGCGAATCCGTTTATATCGGAGACGAAGTCCGTCTTACCGTGCTGGGTGTGCGTGGCACCCAGGTTCGCATTGGCATCAATGCGCCCAAAGACATTCCCGTCCACCGCGAGGAAATCTACTACAAAATCAAACACGAACAAGGCGGCCAGGCGCCGCAGCAGGGCAACGAGTATGACCGGACCGGCGAGGGCGATGACCCGGAGAGTTACGACGACGAGCAACAGCCCTCGCCCGAAGAAGCGGACCCGCACAACGCCTGAGTCGCCGAGGTGCGGTTGATGCGGGGCGGAAATACGGAGAGATGGCCGAGTGGTTGAAGGCGCTCCCCTGCTAAGGGAGTATGGGGTTTATAGCCTCATCGAGGGTTCGAATCCCTCTCTCTCCGCCAGCGTTCTCAGGGTGAAAGCGCGGTGAACAGGCGTGTCGTAAAAGTCAATTTCAGCGATTTCTGGCCGCTACGCTCGGTTGACCGCAATCCTTTTTTTCGCCTCTTGTCGAAAAAATTTACGCCGGAGATTTCAGAACAGCCCGACTATCTTTTTTACTCGGCGTTCGGCAACGACTATCGCAAATATGACTGCATACGCATCTTTTGCACCGCGGAAAACCTGCGCCCCAATTTCCGGGAATGCGACTACGCCTTCGGGTTTGATTATCCCATCACCAACCGCAATTACCGCTTTCCGTCATACGCCTGGAGAGACCCCGAGTGCGCCAAACTGAAGGCGCACAAAGACATCGACACCCTGATGCAAGCCAAGAATAAATTTTGCAATTTCATCTACAGCAATCCAAAATGCAAGGCGCGAAACCGTTTCTTCGAACAACTTTCCGCCTACCAACCGGTGGTGAGCGCCGGGCGTTTTCGCAACAATACCGGCGTCCATCTCAACCATCGGGCGAAAATTGATTTTATGACACCCTTCAAGTTTTCAATCGTTTTTGAAAATGCCTCCTATCCCGGTTATACTACGGAAAAGATTTACGATGCGATGGTCGCCAACACGATACCGATTTACTGGGGCAACCCGCTGGTCAATCTTGAATTCAACCCGAAGGCGTTCATCAACTGCCATGATTACCACAGTTTTGACGAGGTGATTGAGCGCGTGGTGGAAGTAGACCAATCCGAGCGGTTGTACCGCGCGTATCTCGCCGAGCCGTATTTGCGCGGCAACCACGAGCCGGACTATCTGACGGATGACGCGATAGCGGCGCGCTTTGAACAGATTTTCGCAACGCGCGAACCGCAAAGAGAGCGAGCGGTGTCCGCGCCCTTGAAGGCTCCCCTTCCGGCGCGTCTGTCGAGCGACTACCGCGGTTGGAAAATCGGGGGGGGGGGCAAATTTATCAACAAGTTACGAAGAATCACCAAGCGCCCGTAGCTCAGTTGGATAGAGCACCTGGCTACGAACCAGGAGGTCGGGAGTTCGAATCTCTCCGGGCGCGCCATTATTTTTGGGGGGAGGCAATGCGAGTTGACAAACAAAAAGCAACTTCTCGTTATTCAACAACTCCTCGTCATTCACAACAGCATCGTCATTGACAACAACACCGTCATTCCAAAACCTCGTCATTCTCGAGCGTTAGTGTCCGTTGCCGCCGCGCTTTTTCTTTTAAGCGGCGGCTTACGGACACTTGCGTCCTCGGGAATCTTCCTAAGGTTGGCACGGACTTGAACAAAGCGAGCGAAGCAGGCGGCGAGTAAGCCGCCATTCCCGCAGTCTTTTGAGCGGGAAAAATCCGCCGGGAGCGGATTTTCGCGTAGCCCGAAGGGCGCGTATCAGGGATGATACGCGCAATCCAGCGTCTTAGGTCGGTGGCGTTGAAACTAAAGACACTGGATTCCGGATACGAGAAAAATATAGTCGCTGTGCTCCTTATTTTTTATCGTTCCGGAATGGCGGCGTTGGGGTATTCGGAGGAATGGGTGGCGGTGTTGGGGCTTTGTTTTAGTCCACGGTAGCCTTAGGGAGATTCCCGAGGTCGTAAGTGTCCGTAAGCCGCCGCAAGAAGAAGCGCGGCGGCAAACGGACACTAACGCTCGAGAATGACGACGTTGTTGTGAATGACGAAGTTGTTGTGAATGACGAAGTTGTTGTGAATGACGAAGTTGTTGTGAATGACGAAGTTGTTGTGAATGACGAAGTTTTGTTTTTGTTGGGGTTGTTGATCTTCAACTTTGCTTAATGATCCCCTTATTTCACGGCGCCGACAACGACTCATACACCGCGCTCATCCTCCGACACCCCATATCGGTCGCGGTAAGACTTAATCGCCTCGGCAAACCGCCCCGCGGTTTCATCCTGCTCCAAATAGTCGATCAAATCGCGCAGGTCGATGATTGAGTAAACCGGAATGCCGTATTCGCGTTGCACCTGCTGCGCGGCGGACAGGTTGTTGGCGCCGGCGATTTCTCGGCGGTCGAGGGCGATGATTACCGAGTGGGGGGTTGCGCCGGCGGCTTTGATTGTTGCGACGGACTGGGCCACCGAGGTGCCGGCGGTGATTACGTCGTCGATGATGACCACGTCGCCGCGCAAGCGCGCGCCGATGAGCGCGCCGCCTTCGCCGTGGTCTTTGACTTCCTTGCGGTTGAAGGCGTAGCCGACGTCGCGGTCGTGGTCTTCGGACAGTTTCAACGCGGTCGCCGCGGCCAGTGGGATGCCTTTGTAGGCGGGTCCGTAGAGCATGAAATCGCGTGTGATGCGCTCGGCGAGGACGCGCGCATAGTGCCGCGCCAGTTGCCCCAGCAAGCGCCCGCGGTTGAAGCAGCCGGCGTCAAAAAAATACGGGCTGACGCGCCCCGATTTGAGCGTAAACTCGCCAAAGCGAAGGACTTCGTTTTGGATGCATAGTTCGACAAACTGGGTTTTCAAGGCATTCATTTGAAGTAGCAATGTGAAGTAAAGCGGCGCGCGCAATCCGGCGCGAATGGATTGGTATATTATACGCCACTCCCGTTTCCATAACGCAACTATGCCGCCGCCCGACACCGCCACCGCCGCCACCGCCGCCGCAAGCCATCCGCGCTGGCGCGACACCGTCGCCGCGTTTTTTCATCCGCGCGTGATGACGATGTTGTTCCTCGGTTTTTCCGCGGGCTTGCCGTTGTTGTTGATTTTTTCCTCGCTGTCGTTGTGGTTGCGCGAAGCCGGCGTCGAGCGCTCGGTGGTGACGTTGTTTAGTTGGGCGGCGCTCGGCTATTCGTTCAAGTTTGTGTGGGCGCCGCTGGTGGATGCGCTGCGGCTGCCGTTGCTGGCGCGGCTCGGCAGGCGGCGCAGTTGGATGTTGTTGTCGCAAGCGTCGGTCACCACCGCCATCGTTTGCATGGCGCTGCAAGACCCGCTCGCCGATGCGCATGCGCTGACCGCGATGTCGGTGTTCGCGGTGATGCTCGGTTTTTCCGCCGCCACGCAGGACATCGTCATCGACGCCTACCGCATCGAATCCGCCGCGCCGCGCTTGCAGGCGCTGATGTCGTCCACCTACATTTGCGGCTACCGCATCGGCATGCTGGTCGCCGGCGCGGGCGCGTTGTTTCTGGCGAGTTACTTCGGCTCGACCGCGGCGCAGTATGAGTATGCCGCGTGGCGCGGCGCCTACCTGTGGATGGCGGCGGCGATGGCGGTCGGCGTGGCGACCACCTTGCTGATTCCCGAACCGCCGCAACCGCAAGCCAATACCGAAAACGAAACCGCAACCGAAACCGCAACCGAAGCGCCGCAGTCGCTGCGAAAAAACTTGCAGTTGCTCCGCCTGTTTGCGTTCAGCGTGTGCGCCTTCATCCTCGCCTATGTCTTCACCGCCGAACTCGCCGCCGCGCTCAAGTCATCGCTCGCGCAGGCGAGCGGCAACCGCGCGCTGGCGGGGCTGGCGGTCGAGTTTCTGTGCTTGCTGCTGGCGCTCGCGTGCAGCGCGCTCACCACCTACGCGCTGATTCGCGCGGGCTGGGTGAACGCGTCGGTCGCCACGCGCGCCTACGCGCAACCGGTTGCAGATTTTTTCGCGCGCCACGGCAGGACAACCGCGTGGTTGTTGCTCGCGCTCATCGGCGTCTATCGCATTTCCGACATCGTGCTCGGCGTCATCGCCAATGTGTTTTATCAGGACTTGGGTTTCAGCAAAATTGACATCGCCACGGTGTCAAAAACCTACGGCTTGTTCCTCTCCATCGCGGGCGGATTTCTCGGCGGCGCGCTGGCGTTTCGCTATGGCGTGATGAAAATTTTATTCGCCGGCGCGCTGCTTTCCGCCGCCACCAACCTGCTGTTCCTCGCGCTCTCCGCCGCCGGCAACAACCTGACGATGTTGTATCTCGTCATCAGCGCCGACAACCTGTCCGCCGGACTCGCGGGCGCGGCGTTCGTCGCGTTCCTGTCAGCGCTCACCAATGTCAAGTTCACCGCCGTCCAGTTCGCCATCTTCACCTCGCTGATGACCCTGCTGCCCAAAGCCCTCGGCGGCTATTCCGGCGCGATGGTGGATGCGCTCGGCTACAACCAGTTTTTCATTTTCACCACCGTGCTCGGCGTGCCGGTGCTGGCGCTGGTGTGGCTGGCGCGCGCGCGGTTGACGGTGATGCGCATGCCCTAAGGCGCGCTCACAACAACCGCGCGCCAAACTCGGCGAGTGGCGAGAGCAGGAACTGCTGCGCCAATCGGAGGGCGAACAGCGTGGCGATGGGCGAGAAGTCCAGCCCGCCGATGGGCGGCAGCAGGCGGCGGAACGGCATCATCACCGGTCGGCTCAGGTCGTCCACGAGGCGCACCGCCGGATGCGCGGAGCGCGGCGCGACCCAACTGACGACGACGCTCGCCAGGACCGCCAGCAGGAAGACCCAGACGACCGAGTTCAAGCCCTCGGCGAGGCTCAAGACGAGCGCGCCGCTCCAGCCGAAGGGATAGCCGGCGAGCATCAGCGGCGCCGCCAGTTTGACCAGTTCAAGAATCCAAATGAGCGCGACGGCGGACAGGTCGATGCCGTATAAGCCGGGGATGAATCGCCGCATAACGCGCAGCGGCGGGTTGGTGACGGCGACAATCATTTGCGCCAGCGGGTTGCGAAAATCCACGCGCAACAACTCAAACAAAAACCGCAGAATGACCGCAATCACGTAGAGACCGATGACGGTTTGGATGAGGGAGGCGGGCGCGCTCATCTGACGTCTCCGAATTTGTCTCCGAATTCGTCGGCGAGTTGCTCGGCGCGTGCGATGGCGGCGGCGATGCCTTGAAGGACTGCGTCGTCCAGTCCGAGCGCTTCCATTTGGCTCAGCGCCGCTTCGGTGGTGCCGCCCGCGGAGGTGACCTGGCGGCGCAGCGTGGCGGCATCCGCTTCGCTCTGCTGGGCGAGCAACGCCGCGCCGAGGGCGGTCTGCACGGCGAGCGCGTTGGCGGTCTCCCGGTCGAGTCCGTTGTCCTGCGCGCCGCGCGCCAGCAACTCCATCAACTTGAAGAAGTATGCCGGACCGCTGCCGGAGACGCCGGTCACCGTGTCAATCAGCGCTTCGCGCTCCACCCACACCGTCTCGCCGACCGCACGCAGGATGGTCTGCGCCAGCGCGCGTTGTTGCGCGGTGACCAAGTCGTTGGCGAACAGCCCGGAAATTCCGGCGTTGACCAGCGCCGGCGTGTTGGGCATCACGCGCACCAACGCCAGCGCCCCGCCCGCCCAGCGAAGCACATCGTCACAGCGAATGCCGGCGGCGACGGAGATGAGTAGCGGCTTGGCGGACCGCCGTTGCAACGCCTCCGCCACGGACTCCACGGCGGGGCGCATCAACTGCGGTTTGACCGCCAGCACGACGACATCACCGCGCTCGGCGCAACGCGCATTGTCCTCAAAACACCCCACACCAAACCGCTCCGCCACCCCCTCACGCTGCGCCCCCACCGGATCCGCCACCGACAAATCCCCAGCCGCCCAGCCCGAATTAATCAACCCGCCAATGATGCCACGCGCCATATTGCCGCCGCCGATGAAAGCGATTTTTGTGGGTTTGTTCATGGTGGGTGGATTGTGGGTGAAATGGGGGGGAACCGGCAACTTCGCCAAGCGCGGACCAAACACCCCAGTGCCAATTCGCACCATGCTGGCGCCTTCGGCGATGGCGGATTCCATGTCGGCGGTCATGCCCATGGACAGGTGGTCGAGGCGCAGGCCGCGTGCGTTTAGCGCATCGAGTGCCGCGTGGCAGCGGCGAAATACCGCGCGCTGTTTTTGCGGGGATTTTTCGGGTTTGGGAATCACCATCAAGCCGCGCAGGACGAGGTTCGGCAAGTTGGCGACGGCGTCGGCGAGCGCCGGCAACTCGCGCTCGGACACGCCGTGTTTGGAGTCTTCCTCCTGCAAGTTAAGTTGAATCAACACGTTCAGCGGCACCGCCCCCGCCCGCCATCGGCTCAGTCCTTTCGCCACCTTGATGCTGTCCACGCTGTGCACCCAGTTAAAATGCTCCGCGATAGCGCGGCATTTGCGGCTTTGAATATGGCCGATGAAATGCCAGCGCAAATTGAGGATGGTGTCAATGTCATCGGTGTATGCCAACGATTCCATCACCCCCTCGATTTTGGCGACGGCCTCCTGCGCGTAGTTCTCGGCGAAGTCGCGCTGACCGAGGCGGGCGAGCGCCACCACCTCGTGCGCCGGCTGCTGCTTGCTGACCGCCACCAGCCTGACCGAGTCGGGGGTTCGCCGGTGAAGTGCGCTCGCGCGCGCAATCTCCTCCCTGACCCGGCGCCATCTCACGGCGTGCGAAGGCGGGCGCATTTTTCAGCGCTTTTCGGCGAACGCAATCCACCGTTTGTGGCTGCGGGCATTATAATAGCGGCGTAAATGGCGGTACACTTTGGCTTGTATTCGCAAGAATCCAACACGGTTGAGACGGCTGATTGTAACAGGGCGCAACGCGCAAAACGTAAATGGCAAGCGGCAAAGCGGCGTGGAAAAATGACACAGATTAAAGCGGGCATCATCGGCGGCAGCGGCTATACCGGCATGGAATTGCTGCGCTTGCTGGCGCGCCATCCGAGCGCGGCGCCGGCGTGCGTGACCTCCAACGCCTACGCCGGGCGGGGCGTGGCGGAAGTGTTTCCGGCGTTGCGCGGCGTCGCCAAAATCGCCGACCTCACATTTACCCCCGTGGACGAAGCCGCGCTCGCGCAGTGCGACTTGGTGTTCAGCGCAACGCCCAACGGCGTGGCGATGGGTTACGCCGAGGGGTTGTTGGACGCCGGCGTGAAATTCATCGACTTGTCGGCGGACTTTCGTTTCAAGGACGCGCAAGAGTGGGCGCGGTGGTATGGCAAAGAGCACGACTGCCCGGCGTTGCTGGAGCAAGCGGTCTACGGCTTGCCGGAAATCAACCGGCAGCGCATCCGCGACGCGCGACTGGTTGCCAATCCCGGCTGCTATCCGACCGCGGTGCAACTCGGCTACCTGCCGTTGATCGAAAACCAACTGATTGACCTCGACCACCTGATTGCCGATGTCAAATCCGGCGTCTCGGGCGCGGGGCGCAAAGCCAGTCTGGACACCGCGCTCGGCGAGGCCGCCGATTCGTTCAAAGCCTATGCGGTGTCCGGGCATCGGCACGCGCCGGAAACCGCGCAGGAGTTGGCGCAACTCGCGGGGCAACCGGTCGGACTGGTGTTCACGCCGCACCTGTTGCCGATTATTCGCGGCATTCACGCCACGCTGTATGCCCGCCTGACGCCCACCGCCGCCGCTGAGGCGGACGTGGACTTACAACAAATCTATCAAGCGCGTTTCGCCGACGAGCCTTTCATCGATGTGTTGCCCGCCGGCTCGCATCCCGATACGCGCAGCGTGCGCGGCAGCAATGTCTGCCGGATGGCGGTTCACCGACCGCACGATGGCGACACCGTGGTGGTGCTGGTGGTTGAAGACAACCTCGTCAAGGGCGCCGCCGGGCAGGCGTTGCAGAATATGAACCTGATGTTCGGCTTGCCCGAAACCGCCGGGCTTGACAGCGTGGCGTTGGTGCCCTGAGGGGCGAGCGGTGCGGGGGTTTCGGGGGTTGGCGGTATGGCGCGCGTTGCGTGTTGCGCCGACGGCGGTGAAACCGGTCGTCGGCGAGCGCGAATGAAAACCCGCTCCAAATGGCTGCTGGGGGTTTCGCTGACCCTCGTGACGCTGGTCGTCATCGTGCCGCTATTGTTCGCCCTGTTGGTGGATGAAGAATACGCCAAGCGGCAAATCAGCAACGCGGTGGAAACGAGGACCGGGCGGCCGCTGCTAATAGAAGGCGAGTTGGGGATGGCGTTCGGCGTCAAGCCGAGGCTGGTCGCGCGCGCGATTCGCTATCCCAACGCCGACTGGGGCAAGCACCAATGGGCGATTGAGGTGGACGAGGCGGCGCTGACCGTTGACCTGTGGGCGTTGCTGCGCGGCAAGGTGCTGGTGACCGATGTCGTGCTGCGCAAGCCGCGGCTGCGGGTCGAGAAGAATGCGTCGGGCATTTACAACCTGACCATCGCCCGCCCGCGGTTACCACTCGGCAAAGCGGGAGCGCCGCCGCGCTCGTTCCCCGCGTGGCTGGGCGTGTCGTCGGTGGACATCGTGGACGGCGAAATCACCGTCGCCACGCGCTACCGCCACTGGGACATCCTCCTCCACGAGGCGAGCGCGCAGAGCGCCGGGCGCGACCAGCCCGTGGCGATCGAGGCGCGCGGGGAGGTCGAGGAAACCCCGGTCACCGCCACCGCCACCCTCGGCAGCCCGGAAACCTTGTTCGCCGCGCAACCGTCGCCGTTCACGCTCGACGGCATAGTCGGCGCCGACGACAATCGGCTCAGCGCCCGCGGCAGCGTGCGGAATGTGTTGAAGTGGCGCGGCGTCGACCTGCGGTTGGATTTCGAGGCGGCACAACTCGCCGAGTTGTCCAAACTGGCGACCGTCCCGCTGCCGAACATCGCGCCGCTCAGCGGTCACGCCCGGCTCTATCAGCCGGAGAGCATCTTCGGCATGCAACTGCGCGAAGTCGAGGTGAACTCCACGCAATTCGGGCTGCGCGGGACGCTCACCGGCGAGATTCCCAAACTCTACCGCCTCGGCGAAATCGACCTGAGCCTGACCGCCACGGGCGTCCTCGACCACAAGTTGACCGACTGGGCGCGCGCCTTCGCCCCGCGCGACCTCGACGCCAGCGTGACCGCCCGCCTGCGCGGGTCGCGGCGCGACGCCGAGTTGCTCGTGGAGACCGCCACGGCGAAAACCGCCGGGCTGTCGCTCACCGCCAACGGCGCATTCACGCGCACCGACGGCGGCAGGTGGCGCGGCGCATTCCCGGTTTCGCTCACCGTGAACCATTTCAACGCGCTCAACATTAAGGGCGCGCCGGGCAGGGCGTTGGCGCAAGTCGCGCCGGTGACCGCAAGCGCCGAGTTGCGGCGAGAGCAAGCGGGGTGGCACTTGCGCGATATCGACCTGTCGCTGGAACGAGACGCGCTGGCGGTGCGGGTGGCGGGCGAAGTCGAGCGATTGGGGCGCGGATTCGACGGCAATCTGGCGGTCACCGCCGCCGCCGACGATGGTCGCTATCTGCAGCCGCTGTTTGATGCGCCGTTGCCGCCGCTGTCCGCGCTTCAACTCCAAGCCGGGGTCGCCTTTGAGCGCGGCGTCTTGCGTGCGGACGTGGCGCGACTGGAAGGGCGCGCGTATGGCGCTGACTGGTCGGCGAGCGGCGCGATTGCGGAGTTGAACCGGTGGCGCGGCGTGGATTTGGCGGTGCGCGCCGAGAGCGGGGCGGCGGGTTTGGCGCAGTTGCCGCCGGCGATGGAGCGGGCGCTTCCCGTGATGGGCGCGCTGCAACTGCGCGCCCAACTGGCGGACGATGACGATGGGACGTTTCATCTCACCGACATCACCGCCGCCAACGCCGACCCCGACCGGCATATCGCGTTGAAGGCGGCGGGCGAGATTCGCAACCTCGGAGCCACGATGCGCGCGGATATCGATTGGGATGCGCGCTTGGAAACCGCGGCGCCGTTGCGGCGATGGTCGTGGTTGTCCGCATCCGAATCGGCGGCGTTGTTGGAGCGGGCGATGCCGCTGAGCGCGTCGGGGAATTTATACTCGTCGGACGCGGCGCGTTGGGGAATCCGGAACATCAAGGCGGTGTCGCTGGCGGATCGCGTGGAGGCGTCGCTGGCGGGGGAAGTCACCGCATTCGCGCCGCCGGAAGCGCGCTTGCGCTTGTCGCTTGAGCGCGTGGCGCTCGCCGATGCCGCTCCCACGTTGCCGTGGAAAATCCCGCAGCCGCGAGACGGCGAACTGGATTTGTCGCTTGACTTGGTCGCCGAATCAGATGCGGGCGCGGGCGCGTGGCGCGTTGAGAATATCCGCGCCGCGCTCAACTCACCCGGCGCGACTTTCGCGGCGCGCGGCGCCATTGAGCGCCTGAGCCCGCTCCAAATCAACCGCATGGATTTGGAGTTTGACGCCACCAGCGTGGCGGCGCTCGGCTGGGCAAACACCGGTCCGCTCAAGCGCGACAATGCGGTTTCCGGCAACCTCGCGCTCAGTCTCGGCGCACCGGGCAACCGCGCCGACCTCAATCTTGCAATCGGCGCAAGCGACCTGCGCGGCACGGTCGAATGGCGGCGCGCCGACGACGCGCAAACACCCTCCTGGTTTGAGGCGAAACTGGTTTCCGACCGCCTCGACATTCGGGAAATGCTACTGAAAGCCCCCCCCAAAAGCCGGTTCTTTTCGCCCGCGCCCATCAACACCAACTGGATTCACAAACTGAGCGGACAACTCGACCTCTCCGCCGGCGAAGCCCGCAACAGTTTGCTCGACATGAGCGATGTGACGGTGCGAATGACGCTGCGCGAAGGCACGCTGCAACAACGCATCGCCGGGCGCATGGGGCAAGGCGCGCTGACCGCCAGCCTCGACATAGACGCCAACGCCCGACCCTTCCTGACCGAGTTCAAGATGAGCGGAAAACAACTGGACACGGCGGGCTTGGCGGCGTTCCACAAGAACAACTTCCTCGACAGCGGCACCTTCGACCTGGATTTTGACGTCTCCGCCGAAGGACATTCCGCCGCCAGCCTCGCCGCCCACGCCAACGGACACGGACTGCTCCGGCTCAACCAAACGAAAATCAAAAACCAGTCCATGGACATCATCGGCGGCGACATCTTTTCCAACATCATCACCGCGGTCAATCCCTTCCGGCAAATCGGCGAATACGTGACGATTGAATGCGGCGTGATGCGCTTCGACATCGAGCAAGGCGTAGCAAAAACGCGCGACGGCCTGGCGGTCAAAACCGACCGCGTCACACTACTCGGCGGCGGCAACGTCAACCTCGACGACGAGTCGCTGCGAATCCTCCTCCTACCCAAAGCGCGCAAAGGCTTCGGCATCAACTCCTCTTCGCTAGCCAAAGTAGTCCGAGTAGGCGGCACCCTCGCCAACCCCAAAATAGAAGGCGACGCCAGCCGCCTACTACAAAGCAGCGCCGAATGGCTGGCCGCCTTCTACACCGGCGGCTGGTCCCTGGTAGCCAAAGGCCTAATAGACCGAACCCAAGCCAACGCCGACGTATGCGGCCTAAACGGTAGCGTGGATGAGGCGGCTGACGGGGAGGGGGTGTCGGTTGGGGGGGGGTAGGGAAGCCGCCAAAAACTCGCAACAACTCGCAACAACTCGTCATTCGACTACTTCGTCATTCTCGAGCGTTAGTGTCCGTTGCTGCCGCGCTTCTTCTTTTAGCGGCGGCTTACCGGACACCCCCGCTAACACACTGCGGGGGCAGGCTTTCGACCTCGGGAATCTCCCTAAGGTTAGCGCTGAGTTCCAACAACAAGCAGGTTAACATCACCACTTCAAACACCCGCACACGAATTAACTCACAATGAAACCCCAAACAAAAAAACCGCACGACGACCAGTGGGAATTTTGGATTGACCGCGGGGGGACTTTTACGGATGTGGTGGGGCGGCGGCCCGGGGGGGAGGTGGTTACGCATAAGTTGTTGTCGGAGAATCCGGGGCGGTATGGGGATGCGGCTATTCAGGGGGTTAAGGATATTCTGAATCGTTTTGGTTTTGATATTGGCGCCGATGCGGCGTTGCCGAGCGAGTGTATTGCGGCGGTCAAGATGGGGACGACGGTGGCGACCAATGCGTTGTTGGAGCGCCGCGGCGAGCGCACTTTGTTGGTGATTACGCGCGGGTTTGGCGATGCGTTGCGGATTGGTTATCAGGCGCGACCGGATTTGTTTGCGCTGGACATTCGGCTGCCGCAGATGTTGTATGGCGATGTATTGGAAGTGGATGAGCGCGTCGATGCGAGCGGCGAGGTGTTGACGCCGCTGGATGCGACCGGCGCGCGGCGCGGGCTTGAAGAGTTTTTCGCCGGCGGCTATCGCGCCGTCGCCATCGTGTTGTTGCACGGCTATCGTTACCACCGGCACGAGGCGCAACTCGCCGACATTGCGCGCGCCGCCGGCTTTGAGCAGGTCTCGGTCAGCCACCTCGTCAGCCCGCTGATGAAACTCGTCTCGCGCGGCGACACCACCGTGGTCGATGCCTACCTCTCCCCGATTTTGCGCCGCTATGTCGGACAGGTGGCGTCTCAGTTGCCGGCGTTGAAGTCGCACGGCGGGCGGCTGATGTTCATGCGCTCCGGCGGCGGGTTGACCGACGCCGGTTTCTTTCAGGGCAAGGACGCGGTGTTGTCGGGACCCGCCGGCGGCGTGGTGGGCATGGCGCGGGTGTCGGAGGCGGCGGGCTTCGACAAAATCATAGGCTTTGACATGGGCGGAACCTCGACCGATGTCAGCCACTACAACGGCGAGTTCGAGCGCGCGTTTGAAACCGAAGTCGCCGGGGTCAGGTTGCGCGCGCCGATGATGTTGATTCACACCGTGGCAGCCGGCGGCGGCTCGGTGTTGCATTTTGACGGCGCGCGTTACCGCGTCGGTCCCGACTCGGCGGGCGCGCATCCGGGTCCCGCGTGTTATCGAAACGGCGGACCGCTGGCGATTACCGACTGCAATGTAATGCTCGGCAAACTGCAGCCCGATTTGTTTCCGCAAGTGTTTGGCGCCGATGCAAATCAGGCATTGGATGAGGGCGTGGTCGCGCGCAAGTTTTCGGAGTTGGCGGCACGGATTACATCTGACACCGATGCCGGCGGTGAGCGCCCGCAACCCGAAGCGGTCGCCGCCGGCTTCTTGACCATCGCCGTGGAGAACATGGCGAACGCCATCAAAAAGATTTCGGTGCAGCGCGGCTACGACATCGTCGAATATACGCTGTGCTGTTTCGGCGGCGCCGGCGGTCAGCACGCGTGCCTGGTCGCCGATGCGCTGGCGATTCGGCGCATCCTCATTCATCCCTTCGCCGGCGTGTTGTCGGCGTATGGCATGGGGCTCGCCGACACCGTGGTCGAGCGCCAGCGCGCGGTTGAATCGGCGCTCACCGCCGAGTTGTTGGACGACCTCAACGCGCAGTTGGATGCATTGCAGCGCGAATGCGTCGATGAACTCAGCGCGCAAGGCGAGGACGGCGCCGACCTCGGCTTCAAGCGGCTGCTGCACATTCGCTATCACGGCTCCGACACGGCGTTGGTGGTTGCGCACGGCGCGATGAAAGAAGTGGTGGCGGAGTTTGAGCGGCTGCACCGAATGCGTTTTGGTTTTATATCAAAGGAGAAACATTTGCTGGTTGAGTCGGTCGAAGTTGAGGCCGTCGCCTATGCCAAACCTTCAACCATCGTCAAGAATGTTAATGCGGCAAACGATGGCGCAACGATTAAACCCGACGCGCTCAGGAAATGTTATATGGAAGGCGAATGGTTGCCTTGTCCGTTTTATTATCGAAGCACATTGCGCGCCGGTGAGCCGGTCAATGGTCCCGCGGTGATTCTCGACCCGACCAGCGCCATCGTGGTCGAGCCCGGCTGGCGCGCGCGCTTGACCGACGACAACGACCTCGTGCTCGAGCGCTATCTTGCGCGCGCGCAAACCCGCGCCATCGGCACCGAGGTTGACCCGGTGGCGCTGGAGATTTTCAACAACCTGTTTATGTCGGTCGCCGAGCAGATGGGCTCGGTGCTGGAAAACACCGCCGCCTCGGTCAACATAAAGGAGCGGCTGGATTTTTCCTGCGCGATTTTTGACAAGCACGGCGCGCTGGTTGCCAATGCGCCGCATATGCCGGTGCATCTCGGCTCGATGGGGGAGAGCATCAAAACCGTCATCCGCGAGCGCGGCGATGACATTCAAGCGGGCGACGCCTACATCCTCAACGCGCCGTATAACGGCGGCACCCACCTGCCCGATGTGACCATTATCAAGCCGGTGTTCGCGTCCGCTGAGTGCGCCGCTGAGTCCGCCGCTGCGCGCGCCGACACACTGCTGTTTTATGTCGCCTCGCGCGGTCACCACGCGGACATCGGCGGCAAAAGTCCGGGGTCGGCGCCGGCGGATTCAGTCAGCATCGAGGAAGAGGGCGTGGTCATCGACAACTTCAAACTGGTGGAAGACGACCGCTTCCGCGAAACGGAAATCCTCGCGTTGCTGAGCGGCGGACGCTGGCCCGCGCGCAATCCGCAAATCAACATTGCCGACTTCAAGGCGCAGTTGGCGGCCTGCGAAAAGGGCGCGCGCGAGTTGACCGCCATGGCCGCGCACTACGGCGCCGACACCGTGCACGCCTATATGCGGCACGTGCAAGACAACGCCGAGGAGTCGGTGCGGCGCGTGCTCGGCGTGCTGAATGACGGGCGCTTCACTTACGCGATGGACGACGGCTGCCGAATCTCGGTGGCAATCAGCGTGGATAAAGTTGCGCGGCGCGCGGTGGTCGATTTCACCGGCACATCCAACCAGCATCCGGGCAATTTCAACGCGCCCACCGCGGTGGTTCGCGCGGCGGTGTTGTATGTGTTCAGGTGCTTGGTGGACGACGACATTCCGTTGAACGAAGGCTGCCTGAAGCCGATGGAAATCATCATCCCGCGCGACTTGATGATCAGCCCGCAATACCCCGCAGCGGTCATCGCCGGCAATGTCGAGACGTCCCAATATCTGGTCGACACCTTGTTCGGCGCGCTGCAAACCATGGCCGCGTCGCAGGGCACGATGAACAATTTTATCTGGGGCAACGACGCCTGCCAGTATTACGAAACCATCTGCGGCGGCGCCGGCGCAACCCCGCAAGCGGACGGCGCGGACGCGGTGCAAACACACATGACCAACTCGCGCCTGACCGACCCGGAAGTGCTGGAATGGCGCTTCCCGGTGCGGCTGGAATCCTTCGCCATCCGAAAAAACTCCGGCGGCACGGGCCACCACCGCGGCGGCAACGGCGCCATCCGCCGCATCAAATTCCTGCAACCAATGACCGCCAACATCCTCTCCGGCCACCGCGCAGTCCCCCCCTACGGCCAATCCGGCGGCCAACCCGGCGCCACCGGCAAAAACCGAGTCGAACACCCGGACGGCAGCATAACCAAACTCCCCGGCGTGGCGCAGGTTGAATTGCAAGCGGGCGATGTGTTCGTGATTGAAACACCGGGGGGTGGGGGGTGGGGGTGTAGCGTCATTCACGAACGATAGAAAATAGGGAGCCGACAGGCGACCATATTTTCTTCGATTCGGGAATCTCCCTAAGGCTGCCGTGAATTTCAACAAAGCCCGTGCCAATCTTAGGGAGATTCCCGAGGTCGTAAGTGTCCGTAAGCCGCCGCTTAAAAGAAGAAGCGCGGCGGCAAACGGACACTAACGCTCGAGAATGACGAGTTATATATACCCGTCATTCTCGAACGATAGAAAAATAGGGAGCGTCAGCGACCATATTTTTCATCGCCTTCGGGAATCTCCCTAAGGCTAGCGTGAATTTCAACAAAGCCCGTGCCAGTCTTAGGGAGATTCCCGAGGACGCAAGTGTCCGTAAGCCGCCGCTTAAAAAGAAAAAGCGCGGCGGCAACGGACACTAACGCTCGAGAGTATCTGTGTTAAAAATCAAGCGATATTTGCCGCCGCCGGTGTGTAGTTTTTCAGCCATGGGGTGCCGCGTTTGGCGACTGCGTTTAGTTGGGTTAGCAGTTTTCGCATGACTGCCACTTGCGCCACTTTGGGTGGTTTGCCGCGGGCGCGTAGGCGCTCGTAAAACGCCTTCATCTCGGGGTTATAACGGCACGCCGACACCGCTCCCATGTAAAACGCGCAGCGCGGCTGCGAGCGACCGCCGCGGATGCTGCGCTTGCCGCGCATGGTGCCGCTGTCGCGCGCATACGGCGCCACGCCCATCAGCGCCGCAATCCGCCGATCGCTCACTTGCCCCAACTCCGGCAAATACGCCAGCAGGGTCATCGCAATCACTTCGCCGACACCGGTGACACTCTGATACAACGCCGCGCGCTCAGCCAACTCCGGCGCCGAACGCACGCACTCGCGGCAGGCTTTACTCACTGCTTCAATCTCCTCATCCAGCCACGCCAGATGCCGAAGGCACGATGCCTCAACGACCTCATCCGGACGCTTCTCCAGCCGGTTCTTCTCCTGCACTCGCTGCTTCACCAACTGCTCGCGACGCCTCATCAAGTCGCTCAACGCTTGACTCTCCGCGCTGCGCGCCGGCGTCGGCGGCAACTTCATCAGCGTCGCAAACTCAGCCAGCGTCCGCGCATCCAACTTGTCGGTCTTCGCCAACCGACCGCACGATTTCGCGTAGTCTTTGGCTCGCACCGGATGCACCACTTTCACCGGCATCCGCGCCGCATGCAGCGCGCGCACCAGATGGCGCTCATAACTGGACGCATCGCAAGCCACCTGCTCCACCGCGTTGTCGCGCAACCAAACCAACAGCGCCGGAAAGCCAGCATCATCGTTGCTAAACTGCTGCGAGAGACCACCCGGCAACCACACATCCAAATACGCTTTGCCCACATCAATACCCGCAAACTTCTTCATCAAAGCACCTCCTAACAAAAGCAACAAAAGGGTTAAAATGAGTTAACATCAGCGCTGTTTCCGCACACTTATATACGGGGCATTATCCCCAAGCATCTGTTCGCGGCAACAACGGCGCGAGGGGTCCGTACTCTCGAACGCTGCAGCAGGAATCAATGACACCTGCCCAGCACATGACAAGCCGGTTCACCCCTCGCGCCCACCCTCTACTCTGGCCTGAATAGGGGGTAAACTGAACATATAAGAATGACGAGTTATGCCCGTCATTCTCGAACGATAGAAAAATAGGGAGCGTCAGCGACCATATTTTTCATCGCCTTCGGGAATCTCCCTAAGGCTAGCGTGAATTTCAACAAAGCCCGTGCCAGTCTTAGGGAGATTCCCGAGGACGCAAGTGTCCGTAAGCCGCCGCTTAAAAGAAAAAGCGCGGCGACTAACGGACACTAACGCTCGAGAATGACGGGTGTGGTTGCGGGTTTTTGTTAATCTGTTACTGTGCTCAACTCACTACAACCGAAACACACCCAAAAGGAAAAACACGATGAACAGAAAACGCATTTCAACCGGTTCCGACTTTGAAAAGAATGTCGGGTATTCGCGGGCGGTGGTGGATGGGGACTATGTTTTTGTTTCGGGCACTACCGGTTATGATTACCGGGCGATGACGATTTCTGATGATGTGGTTGTGCAGGCTGAGCAGTGTTTTTTGAATATCGCGGCGGCGTTGGCGGAGGCTGGCAGTGGGCTTGGGCAAGTGGTGCGCGTTCATTATATTTTGCCTGAGCGGGCGGATTTTCAGCCGTGCTGGCCCGTTTTCAGGAAGTATTTGGGCGCGGCGGCTCCCGCTTGCACGGTGTTTTTTGCCGGGCTGGCTGACGCGAAGATGAAAATTGAAATCGAGGTGACGGCGCGAGTCGGTGTTTGATGTGACGGCGGTGCGGCGCTCGCGTCCCCACCACCACCACTAACCCTCCTCCCCCTTATCCTTATCCGCCGCGAAGGTTTCCTCGATGTTGGTGCGGGCGGTGCGGGCGATGGAGATTAGGGCTTTTTCGTCGTGGCGGACTGCGACTTGTTGTTGTAGCGTGTCGATGTCGAACTGGCGGAAGGTTTCGCTCAGGCGTTGCGCTTGCCACGAGGTGAAGCCGAATTCCATCAGCGCATCTTTGGCAAGTTCAAGCGCCGACGCGAAGGTTTCGCGGGAGAAGCCGTCCACCCGGTTGTCGATTAAGTGCATCGCGTGGCCGCGGTCGTAGGCGCGCGCGAAAATTTTCAGGTTGGGGAATTCGCGGCGAATCAATTCGATTGCCTGATTGATGGTCTCGCGGTCGGCCATCGACAACACGATCAGTTTGGCTTGCGCGGCGCCGGCGGAGCGCAATACATCCAAACGCAGCGCGTCGCCGTAGTAGGATTTGTAACCGAAGCGGCGCACCCGCTCCAGTTGCTCCGGGTTGTTGTCGATGAGGGTCGGCGTGATTTTGTTTGCCATCAGCATGCGCCCGACCACTTGCCCGAAGCGGCCAAAGCCGACGATGATGACCGGGTTTTGGTTGTCGGCGATGTCGTCCATGCCGCCCTCGCCGTTGCCGCCGCCAACCAGCCCCGCGCGAAAAAAACGCGGCGCAATTAGTTTTTCGTCGACGATCAACAGCAGCGGCGTGCTCGCCATGGAGAGCGCCACCGCCAGCGTCAGTTGATTGGCGACTTGCACCTCCATCGCGCCGGCGGTGACCGCAAAGCCGAACAACACGAAACCGAATTCGCCGCCCTGCGCCAGCGTGAATGAAAACACGCCCCGCTGGTGCGCGCCGATTCCGCTCGCGCGCGCGATGACAAACAACACCGCCGCCTTGAGCGCGACCAGCGCGGCGGTCAGGGCGAGAATCAGCAGCGGATTTTCGAGTAACAAACCGAAATTCACCGACATCCCGACGGAGATAAAGAACAGCCCGAGCAGCAAGCCCTTGAACGGCTCGATGTCGGATTCCAGTGCGTGGCGGTATTCGGAATTGGCGAGCAGCACCCCGGCGAGAAAAGCGCCGAGCGCCATCGAGATGCCGAGCATGTCCATAATCGCGGCGATGCCGCTGACCAGCAGCAGCGACAGCGCGGTGAACACTTCGCGCAGGCGGGTCGCGGCGACGAAGGCGAATATATGGCGCAGGAAAAATCTGCCGACGACCAGAATCGCCCCTATCACGCCGATAATCATCAGCGCGGATTGATTGCCGCCGCCGTCGCCCGCGGCTTGCGCGCCGAATCCGAGCAATGGAATCAACGCGATGATGGGGATGACCGGATGTCTTGAAACAGCAGCACGGAAAAGCCGGTGCGCCCCGCCGGCGTGTTCAACAGGTTTTTTTCTTTGAGTGATTGCAACGCGATGGCGGTGGAGGACAACGCCAACCCGAGCGCCGCCACCAGCGCGGTTTGCCAGCGCAAGCCGAGCCATACGCCGAGCGGGAACAGGAGACCCGCGGTGACCAACACTTGCGTGCCGCCGACGCCGAGGATGGGGCGGCGCATCGTCCATAGTTTGCGCGGCTCCAGTTCCAGCCCGATTAAAAACAACAGCAACACCACGCCGATTTCGGAGAAGTGCAGGATGTCGCCGACGTTCTTAATCAGCCCCAGCCCCCAGGGCCCGATGCACACCCCGGCGGCCAGATAGCCGAGCACCGAGCCGAGCCCGATGCGCGCAAACAACGGCACCGCAATCACCGCGGCGGACAAATACACCACGAGGTTGAACAGGAAGCCGTGACTATCCATAACGCATACCGTTACCGTTACCGATTAGCCTCGTCAAAAATGTTGCGCCACGCACGCGCTCACACCAGCCGCGCAAGCGCCGCATCCAAGTCAGGATAGCGGAAGCGGTAACCGGCAGACAGCAGTTTGCCGGGCGCCGCTTTCTGCCCGCCGAGCAACAAGCCCGCGGATTCGCCGAGGGCGGCGTTGAGGACGAAGGCGGGGGCGAACAGAAAGGCGGGGCGTTTGACCGCCGCCGCCAGCGCGCGCGTGAAGTCGGCGTTGCGCACCGGATTGGGCGCGCACAGGTTGAACGCGCCGTGTTGATGGGTCTCGCTCAGCAACTTCAAGATGATGGCGATTTGGTCGTCAATGTGAATCCAACTCATCCACTGCCGACCGTCGCCGATGCGCGCGCCCAGCCCCAGTTTGAACGGCGTCATCATTTGCCGGAGCATACCGCCTTCGCCGCTCAACACCAGGCCAGTGCGTAGCACGCAGGTTCTGACACCGCCCGCCGCCGCCGCATGCGCTTCCCGCTCCCATTCGGCGCACAGCCGCGCGCCGAAGTCGGTTGTCTCGGTCGTCGTCGGTGCGCTGTCGTCCAGTTCGCGCTCGCCGCCGTCGCCGTAGATGCCGACCGCCGAGCCGCTGAGCAAGACCTCCGGCTTGGTTTCCGCTTCGGCGATTTTTTTCCGCAGCGTGGCGGTCAGGGTGACGCGGCTGTCCCGCAGCGTTTCTTTGCGCCGCGCGCTCCACCTTGCGCCGACGATGGGCTCGCCGGCGAGGTTGATGACCGCGTCGTAGTGGTCGCCGGGCAGCCATTCATCCAGCGAGCCGATGGCGCGCACCGCCGCCCCGCATCGCGCTCCGACCGTGGCCGGTCGGCGGCTGAAAACGGTCAGCGAATGTCCCGCGTCGAGCAACGCCCGACACAACGCCCGACCGATTAGCCCGGTGCCGCCGGTGAGCAAAATGTTCATCTTGACTCGGCGCTCAGTCGGCGGTGGCGGTGGTGGCAACGGTGGCGGCGCACTTAATCACCCCCTCGTCTTGCAGTTGCGCCAACTCGCGCTCGCCGTAGCCGATTTCCCGCAGCACTTCATCGGTGTGCTGCGCCAAACGCGGTGGCGGGCGCGTTAGCGCGGGACCGTTGTCGGTGGTTTGGAAGGCGGCCACGGGCAACGCTTGCGCGCGCGCGCCGGGCGGTTGTCGGAGCACGCTTCGGCTCTCCAACTGGCGGTCGGCGAGCGCTTCGTCGAGCCGGCGCACCCGCGCCGCCGGCACCCTGTGGCGGTTGAATTCGCGCTCCCAAAACTCGGCGGACTGGGTCAGCAGAATGGCGGCGATGCGCCGCCTATCGTCGTTAAACCGCGCGCGCATCGCCGCTTCGGTCATGTCCTCCGCGCCCTCATTCGCCACGCCCAAAACCGCCCACATAGCCGCCATTTGCTTGCCGGTATTCGCCCCCAGCATCAGCAGTCCGTCGCTGCTCGGATAGCAGCCATACCCGGCGTTGAAGGCGCTGTTGTTGCCGCTGAGCGGCGACAATTCCCCGCACTGCTGCCAGCGCGTCACGTGCGAGCTCATCAGCATAATCGCCGCGTCCAGCATCGCGACGTCGATAAACTGCCCCTTTGCGGTCACGCTGCGCTGATACAACGCCGCGGCAATGGCGAACGCGGCCTGTATGCCGGTGCCGTAATCCAGCACCGGCGGACCCACCTTGAGCGGCGCGCTGTGCGCATCGCCGGTCGCCGCCATCAACCCGGAATACGCCTGAATGACGTTGTCGTAGGCGGTGCGCTCGGCGTTCGGTCCGCGCTGGCCAAAGCCGGTAATCGCGCAGTAGATGATGTCCGGCTTGACCGCCGCCACCGCCGGGTAGTCGAGCCCGACCTTCGCCATCGCGCCGCTGCGGTAGTTCTCCACGAAGACATCCGCCGTGGCGAGCAAGCGGCGCACGATGTCCACGCCGCGCGCGGTTTTCAAGTCGATGCAGACCGAGCGTTTGTTGGCGTTCTGGGCGGTGAAGTCGCTCGCCAGTTCGGTATCGTTGCCGGCATCGGCGGGCGAGGGCGCGCCGGAGGTTCTCGACATGTCGGGCGAGTTTGGCGGCTCGATTTTAATCACATCGGCGCCCATGACCGCCAACTGATAGGTGCAAAAGGGACCCGCGATGACATGCGTCAAGTCGATGATGCGGATGTTGGAAAATGCCTGCATGGCGCGGGGCGGTGGCGGCGGGTAAGCGGCAATGTAGGCTACCGCCACCGCCACCGCAAGCGTTATTTGCCGAAATCCCGCCCGCCGCCGCGTCCGCCGCCGCCGCGCCCGCCGTCGCCCGTTCGCCGCGAATGCTATACTCGCGCGACAAACCCCGAGGTCCCGCCCCCATGAGCGACACCCGTACCGAAACCGATTCTTTCGGCGCCATCGAAGTGCCGGCGGACAAAATGTGGGGCGCGCAGACGCAGCGCTCGCTCGGCAATTTCAAGATCGGCGGCGAGCGGATGCCGCGCCCGTTGATTCGCGCGCTGGCAATCGTCAAACGCTGCGCCGCCCGCGTCAATATCGCCCAGGGGTTGCTCGACGAAACCATCGGCTCGGCCATTCTGGCGGCGGCGGAGGAAGTCATCGACGGCGCCTTCGACTCCCACTTCCCGCTGGTGGTCTGGCAGACCGGCTCCGGCACGCAGTCCAACATGAACGCCAACGAGGTCATCTCCAACCTCGCGATTCGGCGGCTCGGCGGCGCGCCGGGCTCGAAGTCGCCGGTTCATCCCAACGACCACTGCAACCTGAGCCAGTCATCCAACGACACCTTCCCGACCGCGATGCATATCGCCACGGTCGAGCAGTTGCACCACGCGTTGCTGCCGGCGTTGCAACACTTGCACGCCGCGCTCGACGACAAGGCGAAGCAGTGGGGCGGTCTGGTCAAAATCGGGCGCACGCATCTGCAGGACGCGACCCCGCTCACGCTGGGTCAGGAATTTTCGGGGTATGCCGCGCAGATGGCGTTCGCCGGCGAGCGCATACGAAGCAGCCTCGCGCGCCTCTACCCGCTGGCGCAAGGCGGCACCGCGGTCGGCACCGGAGTCAATTCCAAACAAGGTTTCGCCGAGCGGTTCGCCGATGAAGTGGCATCCTTCACGGGCTTGCCGTTCACCTCCGCGCCCAACAAGTTTGAAGCGCTCGCCACGCACGATGCGATGGTGGAAATATCCGGCGTCCTCAACACCATCGCGGTCGGCCTCAACAAAATCGCCAACGACATACGCCTGCTCGGCTCGGGACCCCGCTCGGGGCTCGGCGAGTTACACCTGCCGGAAAACGAACCCGGCTCGTCAATCATGCCCGGCAAGGTCAACCCGACGCAATGCGAAGCGCTGACGATGGTGTGCGCGCAAGTCGCCGGCAACCACACGACGGTCACGCTAGCCGGCGCGCAAGGGCACTTGGAACTCAACGTATTCAAACCGGTCATCGCCCACAACGTCCTCCAATCCATCCGCCTGCTCGGCGACGCCGCCGTCAGTTTCACCGACAACTGCGTAGCCGGCATACAACCCAACCAGCCACGCATCACCCACCTGCTGGAAAACTCCCTGATGCTAATAACCGCCCTCGCCCCCGAAATAGGCTACGACACCGCCACCACCATCGCCAAACAAGCCCACAAAAACGGCACCACCCTGCGCGAAGAAGCCATCACCGGCGGCTTCGTCACCGCCGAAAAATTCGACAAACTAGTCCGCCCGGAGAAGATGATTTCGCCGGGGTGAGGGGTGAGGTAACGGAAAAACCCACCCACTACGTCATTCACAACAACTTCGTCATTCTCGAGCGTTAGTGTCCGTTTGCCGCCGCGCTTTTTCTTTTAAGCGGCGGCTTACGGACACTTGCGTCCTCGGGAATCTCCCTAAGACTGGCACGGGCTTTGTTGGAATTCACGGTAGCCTTAGGGAGATTCCCGAAGGTGATGAAAAATATAGTCGCTGTCGCTCCCTATTTTTCTATCGTTCGAGAATGACGAGTTGACTAGATTTACCCGCCTAAATCAGCGATTATTCGGGTTTGGTTTATTCTTTTTGGGAGGGATGTATGAGTTGGCAAGGCAAAGTATTGAAAGTAGACCTCAGCAGCGGCGCCATTTCCACCGAGCCGCTTAATGAGCGTTGGGCTAATGATTATCTCGGGGCGCGCGGGCTGGGGAGTAAGTATTTGTGGGAGGAGATGGACCCGGCGGCGGATGCGATGGGGCCCGATAATGTGTTGATTTTTGTGACGGGGCCGTTGACCGGGACGATGGCGTCGACCAGCGGGCGTTATGCGGTGATTACCAAGGGGCCGCTGACCGGCGCGATTGCCTGCTCGAACTCCGGCGGTAAATTTGGCGCGGAGTTGAAGTATGCTGGTTACGACATGCTCATCATCAAGGGGCGCTCCGACAAGCCGGTGTATCTGTCCATCCACGACGACGAGGTGGCGTTGTTGCCGGCGGATGCCATTTGGGGGCAAAGCGTGTGGCAGGCCGACGGCTGGATTCGGAAGCAGCGGCAGGACCCGCAGGTGAAAGTCGCGGCGATTGGCGTGGCGGGTGAGCGCGGCGTGAAATACGCCTGCGTGGTCAACGACTTGCACCGCGCGGCGGGGCGCTCCGGGGTCGGCGCGGTGATGGGGAGCAAGAACCTCAAGGCGATTGCGGCGCACGGCGGCGTCGGCGTCAAGGCGGGCGACCCGGCGCGCTTCATGCGGGTTGCGGACGAAGTCAACGCCGCCCTGCACGGCAGCGGGGAGCGGCGCGGATTGATGCGCTATGGCACGCTGGCGATGATTGACAACATGCAGGAATTCGGCGGCTTGCCGACCGAGAATTTCCGCAAGGTCTCGTTCGGCGGCGTCGATAAAATCAACGCCAAAGCGGTCACCCTGAAAAACCGCAACGGGCACACCAACCTGGTCACCAACGCCGCCTGCTTCGGCTGCACCATCGGCTGCGGGCGCATCGCCAAAATCGACCCGCAACATTTCAGCGTCGCCGACCGCCGCGAATACTGGAATGCGTCCGGCGGGCTGGAATACGAGACCGCGTTTGCGCTCGGTCCGGTGGTCGGGGTGGACGACTTGGACGCGCTGACCTTCGCCGGCTTCATGATGAACGAACACGGCATGGACCCGATTTCCTTCGGCGTGACCTTGGCGGCGGCGATGGAGTTGTATGAGTCGGGCGCCATCAGCGGCGCGCAGACCGACGGCGTTGAATTGAAGTTCGGCAGCGCCGAAGCGCTGGTCGTGATGTCGGAAAAAACCGGCAAATACGAAGGCTTCGGGCGCGACCTCGGGCTGGGCTCAAAGCGGCTGTGCGAAAAATACGGGCGCCCGGAACTGGCGATGGTGTCCAAAGGGCAGGAGTTCGCCGGCTACGACGGGCGCGCGATGCAGGGCATGGGGCTGGGCTACGCGACCAGCAACCGCGGCGCCTGCCACCTCAAACACGACACCTTCGACGTCGACATGTCCGACCCCGGCACCACCGGCAAAGCCGAGGCGTGCCGCACCACCCAGGACTTCCACGCGATGGTCGATTCGACCGGCCTGTGCCTGTTCACCACCGGCGTATGGGGCAACGGCGACTACCGAAAACTGGTCGACGCCGCCTGCCCCGGCGACTGGTCGGAAGAGCGCCTGCGACAAACCGGCGAGCGCATCTGGAACCTGGAACGCCTGTTCAACCTCAAAGCGGGCCTAACAAGCAAAGACGACACGCTCCCCCCGCGAATGCTAAAAGACCCCGTCCCCGGCGGCTTCGCCAAAGGCGGCGTGGTGGAGTTGGATGTGCTGATTCCGCAATACTACGAACTGCGCGGGTGGGATAAGGACGGTGTGCCGACGAAGGGGAAGTTGGAGAGTTTGGGGTTGGGGTGAGGGGTGGGGGTGAATAATGGACAATAAAATTTATGACGCAGCCATTCAGGGTGACGCAGACGCTCAGTATGAACTTGGCACAATGTACAATTCTGAAAAGGGCGTTTTGAAAAATAATGCAGAGGCTATAAAATGGTACCGCAAAGCTGCCGCACAGAATCATGCAGAATCTTTAAATAGTTTAGCCTGGAAGTACAGTCATGGAGACGGTGTTAAGAAGGACTGCAAGGAAGCTGTAAACTTGTATTGGAAAGCGGCTAAATTAGGTAATTCGTGGGCATATGATCATCTCGCTCAACTATATGAAGATGGCATGGGCGTCCCTAAAGATGAAAATATAGCTGCAGACTTGAGACGCGAAGGAAATCGCTTGTTCCGCCAAAGATCGGCATACTTTAAGTCTAAATCACATGTGCCATCTGTTGATTCCAAAGAATCTAAATTGACCTACACTGCAGAGGTAGTAGCTATAACTTTAATCGCAGTAACTGTGCTATCACAATGTACTGGATAGCACATAATACGAAAATTTGTTTATTAGAGAAGTAGTAGCGTGGTCCAATATCTAACAGATTGTTCTATGATTTCTGGAATCATCGGGGTGATTATCGGTTCGTTTATAACTTACATTTTGACGGATCGTATTGCCAGAAAACAGCAACGTTATGTGGCTACTGGGAAATTTCATGCGGAATTTGTGGACGCAATGATTGATCTTAATGAGGAGCGTGCGGATGTATGCAAAATTCTCACGACGGAAGTAATCGCGCGACATAAAAGAGCTAAGGTAAATTTTCAACACCATGTCCCGTCTTGTAAACGCAAAAAATTTGACGAAGCTTGGGAACAGTATGAAAACACATTCGTGAGAACAGCATCTCCAGGGTCTCTTGATAATCGTGCTACTGAATGTAAACAAGCACTAGAGAAGATTGAATCAGTGTTAAAATTTGCTGAATATAGTTGATACTATAGGCATACATGACATTAATCTCCTTGGCGTAGTTTACGCAAAAACAACAACAAGAAACCCGTCATTCTCGAGCGTTAGTGTCCGTTGCCGCCGCGCTTTTTCTTTTAAGCGGCGGCTTACGGACACTTACGTCCTCGGGAATCTCCCTAAGACTGGCACGGGCTTTGTTGGAATTCACGGTAGCCTTAGGGAGATTCCCGAAGGCGAAGAAAATATGGTCGCCTGTCGGCTCCCTATTTTCTACCGTTCGGGAATGACGAAGTGGTGGGTTGGTTTTTTTTTCACCCACCACCCCCTCACTCATCAACAACAAAACGCTCACTAATCCCCACCGTATTAAACCCCGCATCAACATAAGTGATTTCCCCGGTAATCCCCGACGCGAGGTCGGAGCATAGGAAGGCGGCGGTGTTGCCTACTTCTTCTATGGTGACGGCGCGGCCCAGGGGGGCGACTTTTTCGAAGTGGGCGGTCATCTTTTTGAAGTTGGCGATGCCGGCGGCGGCCAGGGTGCGGATGGGACCGGCGGAGATGCCGTTTACGCGAATGCCCGCGCCGCCGAGGGACTGCGCCATGTAGCGCACATTCGCTTCGAGGCTGGCTTTGGCGAGCCCCATCACGTTATAACCGGGCATGGAGCGGTTCGAGCCGATGTAGGTGAGGGTTAGCATGGCGCCGCCCGGTGCGCGCATCAGCGGCGCCGCGGCGCGTCCGAGCGCGGCGAAACTGTATGAACTGATTTCGTGCGCGACCGCAAACCCTTCGCGGCTGACCGCGTCGAGGAACAACCCTTGCAATTCTTCGCGCGGGGCGAAGGCGATGGAATGAACCAGCGCGTCCAAGCCGTCCCAGGTCTTGCCGAGGTCTTCAAACAGTTGCGTGATTTGCTCGTCGCTGGCGACGTCGCAGGGCAACACGACCTCAGCGCCGAGTTCCGCCGCCAGTTTCATCACGCGCGGTTTCATCTTGTCGTTGGGATAGGTGAGCGCGAGTTCCGCGCCTTGTTTGCGCATCGCCGCGGCGATGCCCCAGGCGATCGACCGGTTGCTGGCGATGCCGGTAATCAGTATTTTTTTGCCCGCAAGAAAACCCATCAAAGCCTCCGCTTGTTACACTGGTTCACGCTGCGGGTTTTACCTTATGCCGGCGGCGCTGTCAAAATCAAAATGCCCCCCTCCACCCCAACCCCCGCCGCGGTGTCGGTGCGCCATAACCGCGCATACGACCGACTGTGCCGCCAACTCGCCGCCGAACTCGGCGCGCCGCTACTGCAAGCGGATGAACCGCCCGCCACGCCCTTCCACCTCGAACTCGACCGCCACGGACTGGCATTGCACGGCGACGCCCTGCCGCCCAATGCGCCGCTGCGCATTCGCTTGGACGCGGCGCGCCCGCGCATTGGCGCCGGCGCCGACCCGTTGCATAAGGCGGTCGGCGCGCGCGCGAAAACGGTCATCGACGCCACCGCCGGATGGGGCGCGGATGCGGCGCATTTGGCACGGCGCGGTTGCCGGGTGATTGCGGTGGAGCAAAACCCGCTGGTCGCGGTTATGTTGCAACACGCGCACGCCGCGTGCCGTGACGATGCCGTGAAAGCGCGGTTGGAAATCGTGCACGGCGACAGCCTCGCGTATCTGCGCGCGTTGTCATCGTCGCCGGATGTGGTCTATCTCGACCCGATGTATCCGCCCAAGTCCAAGTCGGCGGCGGCGAAAAAGCCGCTGGCAATCCTGCGAATGTTGGCTGGTCCCGCAGGCGACAGCAGCACATTGTTCGCGCAAGCGATGGCGTGTGCGACGCAACGCGTGGTGGTCAAACGTTCACGTCGTGCGGTGCCGCTTTATGCGGGTAGGGTGGGGGAGGTTGGGGGTAAGTTGGTGCGGTTTGATATTTATCAGCCGGGGGTTGAGTGAATAACGAAGTTGCCCCCCAACAAATCATCGCTTTCCCACCCCAATGCGGGCATAATGAAATCTATGAAGAAACGCCGCAACCTCGTCTGGATGGACCTCGAAATGACCGGTCTTTCGCCGCCGGACGACCGCATCATTGAAATCGCCACGGTGGTGACCGACCCGCATCTCAATGTTATTGAAGAGGGTCCCGTGATGGCGATTCGTCAGCCGCTTGCTCGGCTCGCGCAGATGGACGAGTGGAATACTCGGACTCACACCGAGAGCGGGTTGGTGACGCGCGTTAAGGAGTCGGAGATTGACGAGGACGAGGCGCAGCGTATTACGCTTAAGTTCATCGCCAAGCATGTGCCCGGCAACCACTCGCCGTTGTGCGGCAACTCCATTTGTCAGGACCGGCGCTTCCTCGCGCTCTATATGCCGAAACTGGAAGCGTATCTGCATTACCGCAATCTGGATGTCAGTTCAATCAAGGAGTTGGTGGTGCGCTGGCGCCCCGATTTGCTGGACGGCTTCAAGAAAAACAACACGCACCGCGCGCTCGACGACATTCGTGAATCGATTGCCGAACTCAAATTCTACCGCGAGACCTTCATCAAGATGGGTGCGCCGGATGGCTCCGCCTCCGTCTAGTCGGCGGGCGAAAGCGGCGCGCGCGCAATACGCCGCCGCCACCGTAGCCGCGCTCGCGCTTGGACTGCTACTCGCGCTACCACCGCGCGATGCGACGGCGGCGGCGGGGGTGGCGTCCGCCGACCCGTTGGCGACCGAAGCCGGCATCCAAATCCTCCGCGCGGGCGGCAACGCGTTTGATGCGGCGGTCGCGGTGAGCGCCGCGTTGGCGGTGGTCGAGCCCGCCAGTTCGGGGCTCGGCGGCGGCGGGTTTTGGTTGTTGCACGACGCCGCCACCGGCGAGGACGTGATGCTGGATGGCCGCGAAAAAGCGCCACTGGCGGCAACCCGCGACATGTATCTGGACGCCGCCGGCGAGGTGATTCCAAAGTTGTCCATCGACGGCGCGCTCGCCGCCGGCATTCCCGGCGAGCCCGCCGCGCTCGCCTGGCTGGCGGAAAACCGCGGCGCGCTGCCGTTGTCGGCTTCGCTGGCGCCGGCGATTCGGCTGGCGGAGACCGGCTTCCCGGTAACGCCACGCTACCGCCGGGAACTCGAGTTTCGCTTGGACGCGGTCGCGGCATCGCCGGGCGCCGCCGCGATTTTCCTCGCTGACGGCGAAGTGCCGGCGGAGGGCGCGTTGATCGTGCAGCGCGATTTGGCGGCCACGCTGAGGGCGCTGGCGACCGCCGGGTTTGACGGGTTTTACCGCGGCGAAGTGGCGCGCAAACTGGTCGCCGGCGTGCGCGCGGCGGGCGGCATCTGGACGGCGGAGGATTTGAGCGCCTACCGGGTGGTGGTGCGCAAACCCGTGGTCGCCGCTTACCGCGGCATGAAAATCACCTCGGCGGCGCTGCCGTCATCCGGCGGGCTGGTGCTGGCGCAAGCGCTCAACATTTTGTCGGGCTACGACCTCGCCGCGCTCGCGCCCGGCTCGCTGGATGCGCCGGACTTCGTCCATCTGGCGGTCGAGGCGATGCGCCGCGCCTACCGCGACCGCGCGGAGTATATGGGCGACGCCGATTTTGTCGAGGTGCCGACCGGCCTGCTCGCGGACCCGCGCTATGCCGCCGGACTGCGGCAGTCGATTCGGCTGGAACACGCCACGCCCAGCGAGCGGCTCGCGCCCACTTTCGCGGGCGCGGGCGGGGGGCGAAGCGAAGGCGCCGACACCACGCACTTCTCGGTCATCGACGCCGCCGGCAACCGCGTGGCGGCGACCTTGTCGGTGAACTATTCGTTCGGCTCAGGCTGGGTGCCGCCCGGCACCGGCGTGCTGTTGAACGACGAGATGGACGACTTTTCCGCCAAGCCCGGCTCGCCCAATGTCTATGGGCTGGTGGGCGCGGGCGCCAACGCCATCGCCGGCGGCAAGCGGATGCTGTCAAGCATGAGCCCGACCTTTCTGGAAACCGGCGAGCGAGTCGCCGCGCTCGGCACGCCGGGCGGCAGCCGCATCATCTCCATGGTGCTGCTCGCGGCGCTGGAATTTCACCGCGGCGCCGGCGCAAGCGACATCGTCAACCGCCCGCGCTTTCACCATCAATACCTGCCGGACGCGATTCAGTATGAGCCCGGCGCGCTGTCCGCGCAAACCGTCGAAGCGTTGCGCCTGCGCGGCCATCAACTCGACCCCAAAGCGCGCCCGTGGGGCAACATGCACATCGTCATCCGCGACCGCGCCGGCGGGCAAATCACCGCCGCATCCGACCACCGGGGAGACGGCGCGGCGCGGGTGTTGCGCTGACGGCGTGCGATGAGTAGCGCTCCGGTTTCGGCTATGGTTATGGTTTTGGTTGAGCACGACCCGTCGCCGATGAAACTGGAAGTGCTGGGCGTTGATGACTGGCCCGTCAGCGTTGATGCGGTGTCCGTGCAAGAAAAAACCCACGCGCACACGGAGACCCACTACATCCTCCGCGGCCGCGCCGAAATCACCCCGCAAGACGGCAAAACCGTTGTCGTCCGCGCCGGCGATTTGGTAACCTGCATGCCCGACGCACGCTGCCGATGGAAAATAACCGAAGCGCTGGAAAGACACCACCGCGAAGGCTAACGCCCCTTGAACCGTAACCGCCAATGACCAATCCCTACTACGAAACCATCGCCGCCCTGGAAAAACAAGGCACCGCCCGCGACTACATCCTCGGCTGGGCAACCGGCTTCCTCGGCACCCCAAAACGGGAAGAGCAGAGGCTGACCGAGGCGTATGAGGCGGGTTATGGTGATGGTGTGAATAAAGATACCGCGAATGCGGAGCGGTGGGGTGGTGGTGGGGGGTGAATAGGGAGCGCCCCACAACCCCACTTCGTCATTCTCGAATGATAGAAAAATAAGGAGCGGTAGCGACTATATTTTTCATCACCTTCGGGAATCTCCCTAAGGCTACCGTGAATTCCAACAAAGCCCGTGCCAATCTTAGGGAGATTCCCGAGGACGCAAGTGTCCGTAAGCCGCCGCTTAAAAGAAAAAGCGCGGCGACTAACGGACACTAACGCTCGAGAATGACGAGTACTTGGGAATGACGAGTACTTGGGAATGACGAGTACTTGGGAATGACGAAGGGTGAGGGTGAGGGGCGGGGTGGTGGCGGGGCGGATTATTTGCTTTGGGGCATTCCCATCTGTTGGCTATGGGGATAGAATCGCCGCCGGGCGATGGAACGCGTGCGAAGGTGATTTACTTGGCCAGGTAGCTCAGTCGGTAGAGCAGAGGACTGAAAATCCTCGTGTCGGCAGTTCGATTCTGTCCCTGGCCACCATTCATTTCGGGCATCTCATTCCGATGGCGTGGACTCAAGCGGAGTAATCGCACAGAGAGGTTGCGCTTAGCGTCAATCAACCCGCTTTTCGCATCACTATATCCCACACCCGGTGTCCGAGTTTTTGGCCCCGGCGTTCGAACTTGGTTTCGGGGCGGTTGTTGGGGCGGGGGGAGAAGTGGCCGGGGGGGGCTTGGTTTTGGAAGTGGGCGGATTGCTCCAGCCGTGCCAGCGCTTCTTCGGCGTAGGGTTGCCAGTCGGTGGCGAAGTGGAAACAGCCGCCTTGGGTCAGCCGGGTGGAAACCAACTCGATGAAAGCCGGTTGCACAATCCGGCGCTTGTGGTGTTTTTTCTTGGGCCACGGGTCGGGGAAATAGAGGTAGATTGCATCCAGGGTTTGCTGCGCGATTGCCGCGGACAGCACTTGAATGCCGTCGTCGCAAAACAGCCTGACATTGGTGAGCCGGTGCGCTTCGATTTGTAGCAGCAAGTGGCCGACCCCGGGGCGGTGAACTTCCGCGCCGATGAAGTTGCAGTGCGGGTTTTTTTGCGCCATTTCCAGCAGCGCGCCGCCGTCTCCAAAACCGATTTCAAGACGAGTCGGCGCGTCCCGCCCGAACGCCCGCCGAAGGTCCGGCGCGCCGCCGCCCGACGCCGGCAGCGCAAGTCCATAGCGGGGCCACAACTCATCAAGCGCCCGCCGCTGCCCCGCGGTCAAGCGGCCCTCGCGCAATACATAAGTGCGGATTGGGCGGAAAGCGGCGCGGGCGTTGGTCATCGGGCGGGGTGGTTAATCTTTCGTCAATTGGGCTTTGGTTTATGCCGGATTATAGTTAACAACCTCGGAGAAACCGCAGAGATGGGGTATTTACGGGATGCGCGAAACGGAATAAATGGCTTGGATGTGGTTTGGCGGGAGAAAGTGTGTTAGGGTTCGCTTATGAAATTCAAACTTGAAATCGATTGGACCCGGCTTCGAGACGTGAGCCAGAACGCGGGCATCGTGATTTTGGCGGGCGGTATGTTACACGGTGCCCTCGGTGATGGGGTGTGGCGCGAGGCGATAACCGCCATCATTGCCGGGGGTCTGTTGATTGTTTTTTCTGTAATCAGGAGGAAAGATAAATGACTCCATTTATGATAAGCGTGTTGGGTATTTCAGTCCCGCTCTTGCTACTGATGATTTACGGACTTTACCGCGAAGGTAAGGATGACGAAAGTACGCGCGACGATTGAATAGTGATTTTCTCTCCGGCAACGGAGAGAGCATGAATTTTCCTGCGGTCAAGGAGGAAAGGTAGATGACTCCGTTTGTGATTAGTGTGTTGAGTGTTGGAATCCCGTTCTTGTTGCTCATGATTTACGTAATCCTCCGCGGAGATGAGAGCGACGAAAGCAAAGGCAACGACTAACCTCCCACCGAAACCGAACCCCCACCCCCCATTCTCAACCCCCCTGACGCGACTTCTTCACCTGCTCCCATGCCTGGCGTATTTCATGGGTTTTTTCGTTGGCTAGTTTAATCATCTCCTCCGGCAAGCCCTTTGATACCAGTTTGTCGGGGTGGTGTTGACCGCGCAGGCGGCGGTAGGCTTTGCGGATTTCGGGTAGCGGTGTTTTCGCATCGACGCCGAGGATGCGGTAGGCGTCGGCGAGCGAAACTTGCTCGCTTTGGGTCTCGTAGGCGTGGGCGCCCCGCATCAGGTTGATGAGTTGTTCCAAGTCGGCGCGCGTCACGCCGAGCGCTTGCGCCACTTGCCGGAGTATTTGATTTTCCTCGGGCGCGAGGCTGCCGTCCGCCAGCGCCGCCTGAATTTGTATCTCCATGAATATCTTCACCAGCGTGCCGCGGCGGTGGCATTCCCGGCGAAACTGCCGCAACACCGCATCGAGTTGAAACGCGGGTTGCTTGCCTTCGTTGAACAGCGCTTCGGCCAGTTTTCTTTGCGCGCGGTCCAGCCGCAACTGCCCCATCAACTGCCTGGCGAGGGCGATTTCCTCGCGGCTGACCCGGCCGTCCGCCTTGGCGATATGCCCCATCACCGCGAAGGTGGCGGTGAAAAACGCGGCTTGAACGCGCTCCTGGTCGCCGGCGTGGAGATGCGATGCGTCCTTGCCGGCGTCAAACCGGTGCCCCAGAGAGGCGCCGAGCAGCGCGCCAATCGGTCCGCCGAGCAAGAGGCCGAAAGCCCCGCCGACCACTTTGCCCCACCACGCCATCAGAAAACGCGAGCGGTGGCGGTGGCGGGCTGAACGTGCGGGGAAAGGGTCATCTCAACGACTGCGTTACCGGAGCGCGGAACGCGGAAAGCAGGGCAACCGCGCCCGGAGGTGTCAGGTGGAGCGGGTGAACGGAATCGAACCGTCGTCATGAGCATGGGAAGCTCAGGTAATAACCATTATACGACACCCGCCGATTGCCCGAAGTATACCCGAACGCGCCGCGCCGCGCGCCGCCCATGCGCTATAATGCGATGCGATGATGCGCCGATGCTCGGTGGGATTGCTTATGCACGATGGTCGAGATGTTTATGTGATTGACGGTTGCCGCACGCCGTTTCTGAAGGCGGCGGGCGCGCCCGGTCCGTTTGCCGCGGTTGATTTGGCGGTCGCCGCCGGGCAGCCGTTGCTGGCGCGCCAGCCGTTTGCGCCGGGCGACTTTGACGAGGTGATTCTCGGCTGCGTGGGTCCCAGTGTGGAAGAAGCCAATATTGGGCGGGTCGCCTCGTTGCGCCTCGGCTGCGGCGATTCAACCCCGGCGTGGAGCGTGGCGCGCAACTGCGCCAGCGGCATGCAGGCGCTCGATTCCGCCGCCACCAACATCGCCTCGGGGCGCAGCGAGTTGGCGCTCGCGGGCGGCACCGAAGCCATGAGCCATGCGCCGGTGCTGTTCAGCGCGTCGTTCGTGAGTTGGCTGGCGGGCTGGGCGCGGGCGACCACCGTGGCGGGCAAGTTGAAGGCGCTGGCGCGGCTCAAGCCGTCGTCGCTGGCGCCGGTCATCGGCCTGCTCAAAGGGCTGACCGACCCGGTGGTCGGCCTTTCCATGGGGCAGACCGCCGAGGAAGTCGCGCATCGTTTTGACATCAGCCGCGAAGCGATGGACGCGTTCGCGGTTGACAGCCACGAGCGGCTCGCGGCGGCCACCGATGGCGGAATTTTCGACGCCGAAAGGGTCGCCATTTTCGACACCGCCGGCAACGATTACCGCGAAGACAGCGGCCTGCGCCGCGACTCGAGCGTGGAAAAATTGGCGAAACTGAAAGCGGTGTTCGACCGTCCCGCGGGGCGCGTGACCGCCGGCAACAGCGCGCAAATCAGCGACGGCTGCGCCTGGCTGGTGCTGGCGGGCGAAGCCGCCGTGAAGCGGCACGGCCTGCGCGCGCGCGCGCGGTTGCTCGACTGCCAGTGGGCGGGCCTCGACCCCGCCGAGATGGGGCTCGGTCCCGTGCACGCCGTCACCCCGCTACTGCAACGCCACGGCTTGCGCCTCGACGACATCGACTACTGGGAAATCAACGAAGCCTTTGCCGGGCAAGTGCTCGGCTGCCTCGCGGCGTGGCAATCCGATGCGTATTGCCGCGACCACCTCGGCCTGCCCGGCGCGCTCGGCGAAGTGAAGCGCGAGCGGCTCAACCTCGACGGCGGCGGCATCAGCATCGGCCACCCGGTCGGCGCCAGCGGCGCGCGCATTGTGCTGCACGCATTACACGTGCTGGAGCGCAATCGCTGGCGGCGCGCGGTGGCGACGCTGTGCATCGGCGGCGGGCAGGGCGGCGCGATGCTGATTGAACGCGCGCCCGAGGCGTGAGCCGGGCGCAAGGCGAGGCGAGGTAGTTGACGCGCATGCAAACGCTGCAAAACTGGCGCATCGAAAGCGCGGATGATATTTGCCGGCTGACCCTGGACAAACCGGGCGGCGGTCAGAATGTGCTGTCCGGCGAGGTCATGGCGGAGTTGGGCGCGGCGCTGGATGAAATCGAGCGCGCCCAACCCGGCGCGCTGTTCATCTGCTCGGGCAAAGCGCGCGGCTTCATCGCCGGCGCCGATGTCGGCGAATTCAGCGCCATCGAAAACGCGCAACAGGCGGCTGACCTGCTCGCCACCGCCCACGGCGTCATCGACCGGCTGGAAGCGCTGAGCCTGCCGAGCGTGGCGCTCATCAACGGCCACTGCCTCGGCGGCGGCCTCGAACTGGCGCTCGCGTGCGACTACCGCGTGGCGTGCGATGCGCCGGAAATCCGCATCGGGCTGCCCGAAGTGCGGCTCGGCATTCACCCCGGATTCGGCGGCGTCGCCCGGCTAATCGAAACCATCGGCGCCCTCGCGGCGATGGACTTGATGCTGAGCGGTCGCGGCGTCCCGCCCCGAACCGCCAAACGGCTTGGAATCGTCGACCATGCGGTGCCGTTGCGACAACTGGAGCGAACGGCGCGCTATGTCATCGCCGGCAATGCGCGGTCGCGCCGCCGCCGCCACCGAGTGGGGGGCTGGAAAAGGTTGCTCAACCACGCGCCGCTGCGGGCGATAGTCGCCAATGTGCTACACAAAAAAATCGCCGGCATGGTTGACCCGGAACACTATCCCGCGCCCTACCGACTGCTCGAACTGTGGCGGCGGCACGGCGGCAAGCGCGGCGCCTTGCTGAAGGCGGAGCAAGCATCGGTCGCGCAACTGATTACGACGCCGACTTCGCGCAACTTGGTGAAGGTGTTTTTCCTCCGCGAGGCGCTGAAAAAAGCCGGCGGGAGTTCGCAAGGGCAAGGGCGGCGGTGCGAGCACGTGCATGTCGTCGGCGCCGGGGTCATGGGCGGCGACATTGCCGCGTGGTGCGCGCTGCGCGGTTTGAGCGCGACGCTGCACGACCAAAATCCGCAAGCGCTCGCCCACGCCAACCGCCGCGCCCACGACCTGTTCAAGCGCAAACTGAAATCGCCGCGGCGGGTTCAACGGGCGATGGACCGATTCCACATCGATTTGGCAGGGCAGGGCGCGCGGCGCGCCGATGTGGTCATCGAAGCGATCGTTGAAAACGCCGACGCCAAGATGTCGGTGTTTTCCGAATTGCAGAAAATCGCCCGCCCCGACGCGCTGTTGGCGACCAACACTTCCAGCATTCCGCTGGAAACCCTGATCCAGTCCCTGAGCGCGCCCGAGCGTTTGGTGGGGCTGCACTTTTTCAACCCGGTGGCGAAAATGCAATTGGTGGAAATCGTGACGGCGGATGCCACCGCCGCGCAAGCCGCCGCCACCGCCGCCGCATTCGCCGGGCGCATTGGTCGCCTGCCGGTGCCGGTCAAAAGCGGACCCGGTTTTTTGGTGAACCGAATCCTGACGCCGTATTTGCTAGAAGCGGTGACGCTGCTCGACGAAGGCGTGCCCGCCCCCGCCATCGACCGCGCGGCGACACAATTCGGAATGCTCATGGGACCCGTCACGCTGGCGGACACGGTGGGGCTGGACATTTGCCTACGAGTCGCACAAAACCTGAGCGCCGCCGCCGCCGATGTGCCGGCGGCGTTACAACAAAAAGTGGAAGCCGGCGAACTCGGCAAGAAAACCGGTCAGGGGTTTTACAAATGGGTCGGCGGCAAAGCGCAAAAAGGCAAGGGCGCCGATGACGCGGGCACTCCGGCGGCGGCGGACATTCAAGACCGGCTGGTCTTCCGCTACCTCAACGAAGCGCTCGCCTGCCTGCACGAAGGCGTGGTGGAACAACCCAACCAACTCGACGCCGCACTAGTTTTCGGCGCCGGCTTCGCGCCGTTCCGCGGGGGACCCATCAACTACATCGCCGAGCAAGGGCAGGACAATTTGCTGCGCAAACTTCGTGCTTTGCAGGCGCAGTATGGGGAGCGTTTCAAGCCGTGTGCGGGGTGGGGTGCGTTCGAGTCGGGGGTGTAGTGACTTTGTCGTTCTCGAACGGTAGAAAAACTCCCCAACTTCGTCATTCTCGAATGATAGAAAAATAAGGAGCGATAGCGACTATATTTTTCATCACCTTCGGGAATCTCCCTAAGGCTAGCGTGAATTCCAACAAAGCCCGTGCCAGTCTTAGGGAGATTGCGCGTATCATCCCTGATACGCGCCCTGCGGGCTACGCGAAAATCCGCTCCCGGCGGATTTTTCCCGAGGACGCAAGTGTCCGTAAGCCGCCGCTTAAAAGAAAAAGCGCGGCGACCAACGGACACTAACGCTCGATATTTTTCCTGTACTTGAATTTTGTATAATGCAGTTTTTCTTATTCCGAAAGGGAGAAAAAATGTTAATGGCGAGTTTTATTTTCACCGAGAAAAACCTTGATGCCGAGTTTTTCGCCCTTGATGCAATGATTGCCGAGGCGGCGCAAGCCACGCCGGGGTTTCTTGGCAAAGAAAACTGGATCGCGCCTGACGGGAGCAAGCGCAATTCTGTCTATTATTGGGAAAATCAAACGGCGCTTAGCCAGTTTTCCCGCCATCCCAAACATGTGGAAGCCAAGCGACGCTACAAGGATTGGTACGACGGATTTCATGTAGTTATTGCGGAAGTGCAAAAATCCTACGGCGATGATGCCTTTGATCACATCACGCCCAACGCGCGAGCCGTTAAGAAGTAATCCGTGCGGAATAGACGGCGGATGAGAATTCGCTCCGCCGGCGTGGGCGACCTGTACTGAAGAATGACGAGTAATAGTCGTCATTCTCGAACGATAGAAAATAGGGAGCGTCAGCGACTATATTTTTGTTTGTATCATCCCTGATACAAACCCTTCGGGCTACGCGAAAATCCGCTCCCGGCGGATTTTTCCCGCTCAAAAGACTGCGGGAATGGCGTTGTTTGGGCTCAGCGCCAGTCTTAGGGAGATTCCCGAGGTCGTAAGTGTCCGTAAGCCGCCGCTAAAAGAAAAAGCGCGGCGGCAACGGTCACTAACGCTCGAGAATGACGGGGTTGGGGGGGGTGGGGGTATGGGATGGCATGACGAGACCCCCACACAACCCCAAAGCAATTGCTTTATCCCCCCAAAACATTTAGGCTGGGCGGATTGAAACAGACGCGAAGATGAGTATGAACGATTCCGATACGGTGCTTTCTATTACGGATTTGCATAAGAGTTTTGGGGCGCTGGAAGTTTTGCGGGGGATTTCGGTGGCGGCTCGGCGGCACGATGTGATTTCTATGCTGGGCAGCAGCGGGTCGGGGAAGAGCACGTTGTTGCGTTGCGTGAACTTGTTGGAGACGCCGACTTCGGGCGACATCGCGGTTCACGGCGAGTTGATTGCGATGCGGTCGCATCGTGGCGGGCGTGTTCCGGTTGACCGGCGCCAGGTTGAGCGCATTCGCAGCAAACTCGGCATGGTGTTTCAGCAGTTCAATCTGTGGTCGCATATGACGGTGCTGGAAAACGTCATCGAGGCGCCGGTTTCGGTGTTGAAAATGGCGAAGAAGGAGGCGGTGGAGCGCGCCGAAGCGGTGTTGGACCGGGTTGGCATGAGCGACCGCAAGACGTATTATCCGGCGCACCTGTCCGGCGGTCAGCAACAGCGCGTGGCGATTGCCAGGGCGCTGGCGATGGAGCCGGAGGTGTTGTTGTTCGATGAGCCGACCTCGGCGCTCGACCCCGAACTGGTCGGCGAAGTGCTGAAAGTTATGCGCAGTTTGGCGGAGGAGGGCAGGACCATGCTCGTGGTGACCCATGAAATGGGCTTTGCGCGCGAGGTGTCGGGGCGCGTGCTGTTTCTGCACCAGGGTTTGGTGGAGGAAGACGGGCCGCCGCAAGAGGTGTTTGACCATCCGAAATCCGAGCGTTTCCGGCAGTTTCTCGCCGGCAACTTGAAGTAGCCGGCGGCGCCGATGCCGCAGTGAAATTTTCCCTTGACGCGTCGTCATTCGGCGAACCGCGCAATCCATAGCAGACAACCCAACCCAACCATTTAGACAACCCGAGGAGAACACCCATGAAAAAAACACTGACATCCCTGTTCGCGGTCGCGTTGCTGGCGACTGCATCGTCTTATACGCAGGCGAAAGACTGGAAAGAGATTCGCATCGGCGTTGAAGGCGCCTATCCGCCGTTCAGTTCGGTCACCGAAAGCGGCGAACTGGTGGGCTTTGACATCGACATTGCCATGGAACTTTGCAAGGCGATGGAAGCCGAGTGTACGCTCGTGCCGCAGGATTGGGACGGCATCATTCCGGCGTTGCTGGCGCGCAAATACGACGCGATTATCGCCTCCATGTCGATTACCGAAGAGCGCAAGAAGAAGGTGGCGTTCACTGACAAGTATTACAGCGAAGCGGCAAGATTCGTGCGCAAAAAAGGCTCCGGCATCGAGATTAACAAAGCGGGCTTGGCGGGCAAAAGCGTCGGCGTGCAACGTGCCACTACTTACGACACCTTCATCTCAACTGAGTTTGGCGAATCGGTCGCCATAAAACGCTACGCCACTCAAGACGAAGCCTACCTCGACGTGGTTTCCGGGCGCATTGATTTGCTGTTGGGAAGTGCACTGGCGATTCAGGATGGTTTTCTATCCACCGAACAGGGCGCAGATTTTGAATTCGTCGGACCCGGTTATACCGACCCCGAGTATTTTGGCGAAGGTGTTGGCATTGCCATTCGCAAGAAAGATACCGACTTGGCCGAGCAACTTAACAAAGCGATTGCGACCATCCGCGGCAACGGCAGATACAAGGCGGTCAACGACAAATATTTTGATTTCGATATTTACTAATCCGACCTGAACACCGCCGCCGCCACCACCACCCGCGCGGCGGCGGTATGGAATAGCACATCGTGTCCGAGGTACTTGAATATCTGCCGTTCATCTTGACGGGAGCGTTGCTGACCGTCGAGGTCGCGTTGCTTTCGCTGGTGATTGCGTGCGCGCTCGGGGTGTTGACCGCAGCCGCCAAACTCTCGCAGTCGGTCGTGGCGCGCGCCGTCGGCGGCGTCTATACCACCGTCATCCGCGGCATCCCCGACCTGGTCTTGATGACGCTGCTGTTTTTCGGCGGGCAAATCGTGATTAACAACATCACCGACCAACTCGGCTGGGGCTACGTCGATGTCAGCCCGTTTGCCGCCGGGGTCATCACCATCGGGTTCATCTTCGGCGCCTACATGGGGGAGACCTTCCGCGGCGCGATACTCGCGGTGCCGCGCGGGGAAATCGAAGCCGGGTATGCGTATGGCATGACGCCCGCCAGGGTGTTCGTGCGCATCACCTTTCCGGCGATGATTCGCCACGCCCTGCCGGGCTTCGGCAACAACTGGCTGGTGCTGATGAAAACCACCGCGCTGGTGTCGGTCATCGGCTTGCACGACATGGTGTTCAAGGCGGGGCAAGCCGGCGGCGCCACCCGCCAGCCGTTTTCGTTCTACCTGCTGGTGGCGGCGCTGTTTCTGTTGTTGACGGCGTTTTCCAATGTCGGCATCCGCTATCTGGAACGGCGTTACAGCGCCGGCGTGCGCGCGGCCTGAGTCGGGGACTGAGTCGTGGATTTCGCCGTCATCATCGACAACCTGCCGCTCTATCTGTCGGGGCTCAGGGTCACCGTTGAACTGCTGATTCTGTCGCTGATTTGCGGCCTCGCGCTCGCCATCCCCCTGGGCGTCGCCGCCGCTTCCGGGCGCGTGTCGGTCAACGCATTCCCGCGCGCCTTCATCTATTGCATGCGCGGCACGCCGTTGCTGGTGCAGGTGTTCCTGATTTACCACGGCTTCGCGCAGTTTGATTTTCTGCGCGAGAGTTTTCTGTGGGTGGTGTTCAAGCAAGCCTACTGGTGCGCGCTGATTGCGTTTTCCATGAACACCGCCGGTTACACCGCGGAAATCATTCGCGGCACGATTAAACAAACCCCTGCAGGTGAAATCGAAGCGGCGCGCGCCTGCGGCATGTCCGCCGCCACCGTGCTGCGGCGCATCATCCTGCCGAGCACTTTCCGCCGCGCGTTGCCGGCATACAGCAACGAAGTCATCTTTATGTTGCACGGCACGGTCATCGCCGGGGTAATCACGATTGTCGATTTATTCGGCGCCGCCAAAATCGTCAATTCACGGCATTTCGTGCCGTTCGAATCGTTCATCGCCGCCGGTTTTTTCTACCTCTGCCTGACGTTTATGATCGTCTATTTGTTCAAACAGGTGGAAAAGAAATGGCACGCCCACCTGCGCTCGCGGCAGGCTTGACCGGCGGGCATGAGCGACTGGTTTGAATCCTCCCTCGGTCGGTTTCTGCTCGAACAGGAATTGCTTCGTTGCCGCGACTTGGTGCCGTCCGGGTACTATCCGAATAGTTTGCAGGCGGGCTGCCCGTCCATTGTCTTTCTCGATGAACTGGAAACCGACGGTCGGTTTTTCGTCGGTGAACGCGCGCTGAAAACACCGCACTCGCCTGAGCGGCGGAATGTTCACGACACCGCCACCGCCCCGCCGGTGCACTGCGTTATCGCCAAGCCGTCGGCGATGCCGTTTGCGGACAAAACCCACAACCTCATCGTATTGCCGCACACGCTGGACTTCTGCGACGACCCGCACGCGGTGTTGCGCGAGGTCAGCCATATTCTGGTGCCGCAAGGCTGCGTGGTCATCACCGGCTTCAACCAGTTGAGCCTCTGGGGCGTGGTTCGCCTGATGATGAAAGCATCGGGGCGCGCGCCGTGGAGCGGTCGTTACCGCCGGGTCGGACAGGTGCAAGACTGGCTGGCGTTGCTGGGCTTCGACCTCGTCGGGGCGGCGATGCTCGCCTACCAGCCGCCGCTGCAAAACGAGAAGTGGCGGCGGCAACTGGACTTCATCGACAAGGCGGGCGCGCGGTGGTGGCCCGGACTGGGCGCGGTCTATGTCATCGTCGGGCGCAAGCGGGAAATCGCGGTGACGGGTCGCGTGGCGGCGCGCTCACGCTGGCGGCGCCTGATTCCCGGCATGGCGCAACCGGCGGCGCAGAACACCGGCGGCGCGCGCCGGACGCGGGTGTAATGCCGATGGCGCGGACCGGCACGGTGGTGATTTACACGGACGGCGCGTGCCGCGGCAACCCCGGCGCCGGCGGCTGGGGCGCGTTGCTGTGCTATGGCGACTCGAGCAAAACGCTGTATGGCGCCGAGCCGCAGACCACCAATAACCGAATGGAATTGCAAGCCGCGATTGAGGCGCTGAGCGCGTTGCGCCGCGGCTGCCGCGTGGAGTTATATACCGATTCGCGCTATGTGCGCGATGGCGTGGTCAAGTGGATGGATAACTGGAAGCGCAAGAACTGGAAAACCGCCGCGAAGAAACCGGTGAAAAACCGCGACCTGTGGGAGCGGCTCGACGCGCTGACCGGCAAGCACGAGATTGACTGGCGCTGGGTCAAGGGGCACGCCGGCAACCCCGGCAATGAGCGCGCCGATGCATTGGCGAACCGCGCGATTGACGAGTTGCCGGCATGAGACAAATCGTCGTCGATACCGAAACGACCGGGCTGGAGTTTTCCCAGGGTCACCGCGTGATTGAAATCGGCTGCGTGGAAATGCTGAGCCGCCGCCTGACCGGCAACACCTTTCACCACTACATCAACCCGCAACGCGACATTGACGAGGCCGCCGCCGAAGTCCACGGCATCACCGTGGAGATGTTGAAAGACAAACCGGCCTTCGCCGACCTCGCCGGCGAGTTGATTGAGTTCATCAAGGGCGCGGAGTTAATCATCCACAACGCGCCCTTCGATGTCGGCTTTCTCAACGGCGAGTTCGCGCTCGCCGGGCTCGGCGAGGGCGTCATCGAAGCCAACTGCGAAGTGCGCGACACGCTGGTGATGGCGCGCCACACACATCCGGGGCAGCGCGCCGACCTGGACACATTGTGCAGACGCTACGCGGTCGACAACACCCAGCGCACCCTCCACGGCGCGTTGCTGGACGCCGAAATCCTCGCCGATGTGTATCTGGCGATGACCGGCGGGCAGGCGACGCTGCTCGGCGAGGCGAGCGACTTGCCCGACTACGCGCACGCGCAGGCGGCTGGGCCGATGGACGAAGCCGAGCGCATCGCCACGCCGGTCATTGAAGCGGCGGGCGACGACCTGGAAGCGCACGAGAAGTGGCTGCGGTTGTTGGAAAAGGAGTCCGAGGGCGGCGTGGTGTGGCGGCGGATGGCGGGGGAAGGGGCGGAGTGATGCGTCGGCGAGCGCTGTTGTGCTAAGGCAACGCCGCCGCACTAAGGCAACGCCTTAACAAACGGCTTGACCTCAACGCTTTCATAAACCCCCGCCGCGAAGTAGGGGTCGTCCGCCGCCCACGCGCGGGCGTCTTCGAGCGAATCGAATTCGGCGATAATCACGCTACCGCTGAAGCCTGCCCGCCCCGGCTCTTCGCCGTCAATCAACGGGCTCGGACCGGCGACCAGCAAGCGCCCCTGCTCAAGCAATGCCGTCAGCCGTTGCACATGCGCCGGGCGGGCGTGGCGGCGCGCCTCAAGACTGTTGTCCTTGTCTTTGGCGTAGATGGAGTAATACATCAGCCCTCCTCCTCCGATTGGACGTGCTTCGCCAGAAAGAGCATCTGCAGCACGATGAACACGAACGACAATCCGGTCAAGCCGAAGACCTTGAAATTGACCCAGGTCTGCGTGCGGATGACGGCGTCCGCGTCCGGGTTGTAATAGAACGCGACATACCAATTCAACAACCCCATCAGCAGGAAGAACACGCCCCAGGCGATGCTCAGTTTTCGCCACACCGCCGGCGGCAGGCGCAACTGCTTTCCCATGATGTATTCGAGCGCCGATTTTTTGCCGAATAACAAGGTGCCCGCAATCGCCGCCGCAAAGAACCAGTTGACGATAGAAGGTTTCCATTTGATGAACACCTCGTCCTGCAGCACGATGGTCAGGCCGCCCAGCACCGAGATGGCGACCAGCAGGAACAGGTGCATGGGCTCGAAGCGGCGGTGCTTCGCCCAGAACGCCCCGACCTGAATGAAGGTCGCCACGATGGCGGCGGCGGTGGCGGTGTAAATATCGTAGAATTTGAAAGCCGCAAAAAATATCAGCAGCGGCAGCAGGTCGAACAACAGTTTCATCGCTTGGCTCGGTTGGGTTTCGGTTTCGGGTTCGGTTAGGCGCGCCACTCAGTGAGATTGGAACTTGGCGGCAAGTCAAAAACATGCGAGTATACGCACTTGCGGCGAGTCTGTCATTCCATTGCCGACTCATCGCGCAGCGTCATCGCAGTGTCATCGCAACAACAACCGGCAACAAGCACGGGTAAAGTCATCAGCGCCAAAAAATATATCGTCGTGGAGGGTCCCATCGGGGTTGGCAAGACCACCCTGGCGCGGAAAATCGCCGCGCGCATGGGCGCCGGGCTGTCGCTGGAGCAGGCCGCCGACAACCCGTTCCTTGAGCGCTTCTACAAGTCGCCGGCGCAGTTTGCCTTGCAGACGCAGTTGTTCTTCCTGTTCCAGCGGGTCAAGCAGTTGAAGGAATTGCGCCAGGGGGATTTGTTTTCGCCGGTCAGGGTCGCCGATTTCATGCTCGCCAAAGACCCGCTGTTCGCGCGCCTCACCCTCGACGAAGACGAACTCTACCTGTATGAGCAGGTCTATCAGCAACTCGTGACCGAAGCGCCGGCGCCGGACTTGGTCATCTACCTGCAAGCGCCGCCGGAGGTACTGGTGTCGCGCATCCGCAAACGCGGCGTGTTGTTTGAGCGCAACATGGAGCGCCGCTATCTTGAGCAACTGGTCGAAGCCTACGCGCGCTTCTTTCTCGCCTACCAGCAATCGGCGCTGTTGATGATCAACGCCGAACACCTCAACTTTGTCGAAAACGACGAGCACTTGGAACTGCTGCTGAAGCAGGTCGGCGGCATCACCTCGGGACGCCACTACTTCAACCCGGTGTTGTAGACGGTGTCGGTGTCGGTGTCGTTGCCGTTGCCGTTGCCAGTGAGGAAGCGACCCTGATGGCGAGCGCGTTTCCCGAAGCGGAGTTGCCGTCGCTGCGCACCGTCGCCATGCCCGCCGACGCCAACCCCAGCGGCGATATTTTCGGCGGCTGGATTATGTCGCAGATGGATTTGGCAGGCGCCATTTACGCCAGTTACTTGGTCGAGGGCCGCCTCGTGACGGTCGCCGTCGAAAGCATGACCTTCCACCTGCCGGTATTCGTCGGCGACCAAGTGAGTTGCTACTGCAAACTCACCCACACCGGCAACACCTCGCTCTCGGTGCACATAGAAACCTGGGTACGCCGAAGACAAACCGCAGAACAACACCTCAAAGTCACCGAAGCGACTTACACCTACGTCTCAGTAGACAACAACCGCCGCCCGGTGCCGCTCAAAAAACGAAAAGACGCCAGTCCGCGGAAGTAGCGGCGCTATCGTCGGCGTTCACCACCACTTCGTCATTCACCCTCACGCCTCCCCCGCCCTCCCATACCGATCATCAAACCGCTCAATATCATCTTCACCCAAATAATCCCCGCACTGCACCTCAATCAAAAAAACCGGTTCATCATAAACATTTTCAAGGCGGTGGCGGGTTTTGGCGGGGATGTAGGTTGATTCGTTTTCGGTCAGCGTGAACACGTCGTCGCCTTTGGTGACGCGCGCTTTTCCTTTGACCACCACCCAATGCTCGGAGCGGTGGTGGTGGAGTTGCAGGGACAAGCCTTGTCCGGGGCTGACCACGATTCGTTTGACTTGGAAATTGTCGCCCTGGTTGACGCTTTCGTAGTAGCCCCACGGGCGGAGTACTTTGCGCGGCTCGTCGGCTTCGGGGCGTTGTTGGTCGCGCAGGTCGGCGACCAGATGTTTAATGTCGGGCGCGTGTTTTCCGGCGGCCACCAGCACCGCGTCCGGCGTGTCGACGACGATGCAATCGTCCACGCCGAGGACGCCGACCAAGCGGTCTTGGGCATAGATGATGTTGCCGGTGGCGTCCTTGCAGATGGCGTCGCCGCGGATGCGGTTGTCGTGCGCATCGGCGGCAAACGCGCCGGCGAGGGCGTGCCAGCCGCCCAAGTCGTTCCAGCCCATGTCCGCCGGCAACAACAACAAATTGTCGGCGCGCTCCATGACCGCGTAGTCGATGGAAATGTCGCGGCACTCGGCAAAACTGTCGGCCTCCACATGGATGAAACCGAGGTCGTCATAGCGTTTTTCCAACGCCTGCTCGCACGCCCGCCCGATGCCGGGCTCGAATTGGGCGATGGCGTCAAGATAGACCGAGGCTTTGAGCAGAAAGATGCCGCTGTTCCAGTAGCAATCGCCGCGCGCAATCCACGCGGCGGCGGTCGCTTGGTCGGGCTTTTCGCAGAACTCAACCACCTTGACCGCCACGTTGTGGGTGCCGGCGGCGGTGCCGGGCGCGGTGCGAATGTAGCCGTAGTCGGTTTCCGCGCGCGCCGGTTTAATTCCAAACATCACGATGCAATTTTCCCGCGCCGACTGCGCCGCGGCGTCAACCGCGCTTGCGAAAACCTCCGGGCTGGCGATGGCGTGGTCGGACGGCATAATCAACAACAACGCATCACCGAATTCGCGGCGCGCTTCCAGTGCCGCCAGCGTCGCCGCCGGCGCGGTGCCGCGCTGGTGCGGTTCGACCAAAATCGTGCAAGCGCGGCGCTCGCGCTCATGCAAACCGCCGGCGACAAAAAAACGGTGCGCACGGTTGCAAACCACGATGCTGCGCTGAGACTCAAGGCGCGCCACGCGGTCCATCGTGCGCCGAAACAGCGTGTCCTCGCCGTCCTTGTCAAACAGCGGCGCAAACTGCTTGGGATGATTCTTACGCGAAAGCGGCCACAAACGAGTGCCCGAACCGCCGCACATGACAACCGGAATCAATTTCATTTTTTCATTTTTCCTAATGCGAACTTACCCGCCCTACTTTACCACCAGCCGCCGCGGGATTGTAGATGCAGTGCTCAGTAATTCGCTAACTACCACTTCGTCATTCTCGAACGGTAGAAAAGAGGGAGCCCCCACCACTTCGTCATTCTCGAACGATAGAAAAATAGGGAGCCGATAGGCGACCATATTTTTCATCGCCTTCGGGAATCTCCCTAAGGCTACCGTGAATTCCAACAAAGCCCGTGCCAATCTTAGGGAGATTCCCGAGGACGCAAGTGTCCGTAAGCCGCCGCTTAAAAGAAAAGGCGCGGCGGCAACGGACACTAACGCTCGAGAATGACGAAGTGGTGGGAAATGACGAGTAGTAGCCGCCATTCCGGAACGGTAGAAAACATGCCCCGTGCCCCGACACGGGGTAAGGAGCGACAGCGACTATATTTTCTTCGTGTCCGGAATCCAGCGTCTTTGGTTCTAACGCCTCCGACCTAAGACACTGTTCTTGTCAACTTTGCTTGATAGTTCCCAAATGTATGAATAGGGCGCGGCGGTGAGTTCATATCAAGCCACTAAATCCGCATAGCAGGGTGATGGAACCGTGGGGTAAGCGCGGTGTACATGAATGAATACATCGTTCGCTTTTTGTAATATCTCGTCTTCGGTGTATAACGTGTCCGAAGGCCCGATTTCTTCCAGAAGAAAATCCCGGATTGACACACGCACGGCATCGCGGGTTGTCTCCTTGTTCCGCCATTGATAGACGCGAATTTTCTCCTCCTTCAGCGTTGCCAGAAGCCCGACGGCAATCGCCTTGATTCGTTTAATTTCGGCTCTGTTCAGGTCTTCTTTCATCAACAAATTCCTGCTTTTTTGGTGAGTTTGTATTTTTGCAACCGGCTGTTGGGTTTCTCCGGAATGGTGTATTCAATCAATTCGCCATACACTAACGCTCGAATCACTTTTGTGAGATGACTCGATATTGCTGTATGACCCAAGCCCACCGAGATTTCATACCGTTGCATAGGGCTCGTCTGGCAAAGCCTTCCGGTGCGTCATAACGAGATTGCGGATCAATTGGACGATGAGGTCTTTGTCCTTTGGGCTGCTTTCAGCGACAAAAATAGCCAGTGCATAGATGGTGGTGTAAGTAATCGTTCTGTCCTCGCGCCCTGTAACTAATATATCGTTCATGTCCAAAAACCAGAGAAACAAAAAGGAAGCGACTCTCTTATTGCCATCTATGAAAAGATGATCTTTCGCCAAGAAATAAAAAAGATGAACCGCTTTATCCTCTACATACGGATATAGTTCTTTCCCATCCCACGTTTGGTAGATGCTTCCCAAAACCTGTCCTATCCCGCCATTGCGGGCAACGGCAAAATTATCCACATTCTCACCGCGTGAGGCGAGATGTGACTTCAATTCTTTAATAACCAAGTTCACCTTTGGCTCTTCTAATCGATATATCTGCTGAGTTTCCGGAGAAACATCCGGTGTGCTTTCTTCTTCATCATACTGCTTAATCAGAAAAAGAGCGCGATGGTATTCAGCACAACAACCACTAAAATTAAATGCTTCATCCTCTGACATTCCCGCTGTTTGCAATCGGTCATTGATTTCGAATGGATCAGAAGCCTCATCGTGACCTCGTTGTCCTTTCATTGGTTTCTCCGAGAAGCCATCATGCAAACCAGCACATCATTTACTAACCTGCCTCGGAAATTGACGACAATACCGTTTCTGTGTTCGCCTATTTCCTTCATACTTGCATCATCGATCTTTCCGTCCTCCCTGGGCGCATAAACAATCAGATCCTGCGTGTCTTTTTTGCGGCCCAAGATAGCTTTCAAATCACCTTGGCAAGATTTCCAACGAAGCAACAGCAACGACGCCGCTTCTGCTCTTCCGCGGCTCTCTTGGTCAATGTGCAGGATATTTTTTTCTTTGAATAATAGTGAATCAATTAAAGTACTTTTTAGATTATTAAAATCATCACCTTCGGCAAAGATCGCTATCTTTTTTTTGGATAGGGAGATTCCCAAACGATACAAAACAGGGAGAACTCCGTTGAGCACAAGATATATTGTATAGATTAAGGCACAAAGCGAGCCTACGACAAAAAACCCTCCGAGCAGTGTAAAAATCGGATGGCTAAAAAAATCTAAAACATAATCAAGCATTGTTCTTGAAGGGAGGTGTCGGCGCTATTTTCTTGATGGCCGAGATAACTTGTTCATGACTAATTGGCTGGTCCGGGTACGCCGACATTACAACGGTATGAAAAAGCTTTTGTGTGATATCGGAAAATGTAAAGCCGTAGTCGCGTCCGTCTGTGGCACCTGTCATGTCGGCCATTTCGTTGATTTGCTTCTGGGTAAATCCTATTTCCTCAAATGCTTGTCGCAAGAGAGCCAACCGCTTGTTTCTGTCAGGGCGCTCGAAAACAAACATTTCTGCGGCACGCCTTGTGATGGCGGGGTCAATTGCTTGTATTCTGTTTGTGCACATAATAACTGCCACCGGTAATTGTTTGCGATTCAATGTATCAAGGCCACGAATGAGGGCATTAACTCCAGCCCGATCTTCGTGGTGCATTTGCCCATCCTCCCGTGATTGAGCCAATGCGTCTGCTTCGTCTATCAGGAGGATAACACCCGCTTTGTATGCTCCCTCCTTTGTCAGGGCAATTTTTTCACATTCATTTTTAACATGTTGGAAGGCGGATGATATTAATTGAGTCATTTCTCCGACAAGGCCGGACCCGCGTGTGGATAAGCTCATCGGGAATAACATTATTTCCAGGTCGTTTTTTCTGGCTACATAACTGCCTATTGTTTCGGACAACTCGGTTTTTCCGGTCCCCACATCACCGGAAATAATAACCAGAGAGTGTCGATTCTTAACGTAATCAAAAATAATTGATGCATGGGGGTGATGCTTATCTCGCCACTCTTGAAAACGTGAAGGAAACAGCAACGTTTCCAATACTCTGGACAATCGTTCAATTGAATCATCCATGCCAACCAAACGGGCAAGACGTTCATCAGCATCACTGTCCGGTAAGACGATTCGTCTGCTGAAAACGTCGTCCATTGCTACTGCCGTCACTTTATGTTCTCCGTATCATGGAGCGCTGTACGCCAAGTTCGCCTGACTGATAATACCTGTTTCCATCTCCCCAATAACCCCCTTCAATGTTGGGCTCGGTCATTTCAACCCTTTTAATAGGCAATGAATTTTTTAATTCTTCCTGTTGTGCACGTGAAAGTCTAAACCAACGTTGAGAATACGACAAAAAAGAAGCGAAAAAGGCATCTGATATACCTGTTTCATATCTTATGCCACCGGGATCATCATTGCCACCGTCCAAATGCCCATTTATTGATTGGTATTTTAAGGCAATAACCCATTTGCCTCCTCTTTTGAATCCATACGTTACTGTGTCCAAGCAGTCGTTGTCTAACAATATGGCAATCTCTTCTTGGTACTCGGCGATTTGTGAATCAGACGGGCTATTAATTTGATAAATTCGTTGTACTCTTTTCAAATCCGCAGCCACTTTGGATGCAACATGCCGTGCATGAGTCGTCGTGTCCGTGAGTGTTAGTGCTTTAGTTTGCATGAAATTATCCTCCGAAAGAAGGACCAAAGACTTTTTGCCAATAGCGGACAGTCTCACCTTTAGTCGTTGCATACAAAGCAGCATCTACCGCGTCAGCGGCATCTGAAGCTGTATTTAAAATGGTTTCTTTGATCTCTGATGTATATGTTTTAGATGCATTGTTTTCGCAATTCACTGGATCAAAGATACGCATCGGTCGGCCATCATCTTTTGCTTTGCTTCTCGGATAATAGTCATCAAACACGATCATGCCATCCAAACCACCCGTTACAATAAAATTGAAATATTCTGCCATCGCTTCCACATAGTCATCTAATTTTATTTTGTTGCTATCCGCAAGATGAGCCAAAATCAGTTCCACCAGGAATGATTTGAATTTAAAATTTTCGTCTCTTTTTTTGACTTCCTTAACCCAATACTTCAACAAGCGAACCATCTGTGCAAAATGTTGTGGATGTTCACTTTTTCTCTTTCGAATGAACTCAATATGTCTCGGGATATTAGTCATTAACCATTCGCTCGTATCAATCGGATATAAATATCCGTTCCACTCCTGATTACCATCGTATGAGAGGGGAACAATATCAACGTCCAAACCGCTACCACGGAACGAGATACGCACCGAGTGTTGTTGTGGCGTAATCTGCGATGGCTCCATATTAGGATATAAATTGCGTAAGGTTTCAACCAGCAAATCAATAAATTTAGGCATATCCGAAGGCGGATTTTCCTGCATTACATACAACGCCACATCAATATCGTTGAGGTTTTTTAGTGCAGTGCCTTTTGCCAAACTGCCTGATAGCAACATTTTTTTTAACTGAAAATCAGGATCATCCCCCAAACGTTTTTCCAGCCTTTCTCTCAGATTCTTAACTTGCTCCCTGTATCGGGATGCGGCTTCTCGCTTGAGATTGACATGACTGTCCGCAAAACTGACAAGATCTTTGTGGCTGATGTGTTCTCTGCTCATTTTCCCTGATAAGTAAAGGGTGACACATTACTATACCCTGTACATGCAATATAAGCAAGCTTTGTAGAATTTCAACATGTTGTTTGATTAGGTGAATTCATTATGTTTAGTCGGAGGCGCCCGGGTGTGGTGCGCCGACAGAGTTCCGAGCCAGTTCCCCTTCAAGCACTTCGAGTTCGTCAATCGGCGCTGAGCAATGGGTGCCCTGGCAGATGTAGGCTACGGGTTTTCCCTGGGCTTTTCGGGCGGCTATTGCTTCGGGTAGGGCGGGGGTTTTGGGGGGGATTGATAGGGTGAGTTGTTCGGGGTGGTAGTGGCGGTGGCAGGCTTTGCGCCAGGGGGTGGTTTGGGCGGGTTGGCTTCGGATGATGACGGTTTTGTTGGCGGGGTCGCGGGCTTGTAGCGCCATGGTTAGCAGGCCGTGGACCGAGGGCATTTTGTCGAGCGCGTTGGCGAAGAGTTGCAGCGTTTTTTCCGCGCTTTGCAGGTAGCGCGTGTCGCCCAGCAGGTGTCCCAGTTTGAACAGCGCGCGGGCGGCGGCGCCGTTGCCGGAGGGGATGGCGTCGTCGGGTCCGGTCTTGGGGCGGTAGAGCAGTTTTTCGTGGTCGTGCGAGGTGAAGAAAAAGCCGCCTGAGTCGCGGTCTTCGAAATGCTCGAGCAGGGCGTCGCAGACGGCGACGGCGAACGCCAAATCGTCGGAGCGCCATTGCGTTTGCAACAACTCGACGATGCCTTCGGCGAGGAAGGCGTAGTCGTCGAGATAGCCGTTCAGTTTGGCTTCGCCGTTGCGGCTGGTGACGCGCAGGCGGCCATCGCGCCACAGGTCGGCGCGGATGAAGTCCAGCGCCGCGCGCGCCGATTGGGCGAAGTCGTCGCGCTCCAGGACGAGCGCCGCGCGCGCCATGCCTTTGAGCATCATGCCGTTCCACGCGGTCAGAATCTTGTCGTCGAGCGCCGGTCGAATGCGGCGTTGACGCTCGGCCAGAAGTTTTTCTCTGGCGGTTTGTAGCGCGGCGTTGTTTGCCGTCGCGCCCACTACGGTTTCGGTTTCTGCTTCCGCGTGAATCGCAAGGTGCCATTGGCCTTCGAAATTCGGCTCGCCGGCGAGGCCGTAGAAACCCGCGAGCGCGTCGTATTCGTCGGCGCGCAACAGGGCGCGCAGGTCGGTTTCGCTCCACACATAGTATTTGCCTTCAACCCCTTCGGAGTCGGCGTCGAGCGTGGAGGCGTAGCCGCCGTGCGCTTGCTGCATTTCCCGAATCACCCACGCGCCCGTTTGCTCGGCGATGCCGCGGTAAAACGGGTCGTCAAAATAGCGCGCCGCATCGCTGTATAACGCCAGCAGTTGCGCGTTGTCATACAACATTTTTTCGAAGTGCGGGATGCGCCATTGCCGGTCAACCGAGTAGCGGTAGAAGCCGCCGCCGAGTTGGTCGAACAATCCGCCCGATGCCATCTTGCGCAGGCTGAGGTCGAGCATGCGCGCGCTGTCGCCACCGCCACCGCCATCGCTCAGCGCGCTATGCCGCAACAGCAGTTCGAGTTGGGTCGGGTGCGGGAATTTCGGCGCGTTGCCGAAGCCGCCGAATTCGCGGTCGAATTGCCCCGACAATTCCCGCGCCGCTTTTTCCAGCGCGCGCGCCGGCGCCGGCAGCGGTGATTGAGACGGACCGGGGTTGAGTTGCGCCATCGCGTTTTCGAAGGAGCGGTCGTGTCCCGCCATTTGCTCGCGGTGCTGGCGGTAATGCGCGGCGACTCGCGCAAGCACTTCGCCGAAACCGGGCATTCCCTGACGCGGCGCCGGCGGGAAATAGGTGCCGGCGAAAAACGGCGCATGCCCGCCCGGCGTCAACGCCACGGTCAGGGGCCATCCGCCGGGGCGCTCGGTCAGCATCTGGTGCGCGGTCTGATAGATTTTATCGAGGTCGGGGCGCTCCTCGCGGTCCACCTTGACGCACACAAACAACTCGTTCATCTGCGCCGCAATGGTCTCGTCCTCAAAACTTTCGCGCTCCATCACATGACACCAGTGACACGCCGAGTAGCCGATGGACAACAGAATCGGCTTGTCCGATTCCCGCGCCAAGCGCAGCGCCGCCTCGCCCCAGGGATGCCAGTCCACCGGATTGTGCGCGTGCTGCAACAGATAGGGGCTGGTTTGCGTGTCAAGTGCGTTTGCCATGTGCTACATTGCCTGTGTTGGAATGAAAAAACGAGCGTCGCCGCCTTGATTATACATCCCGATTTCGACCCCATCGCGTTATCGATTGGACCCCTGTCAATCCACTGGTATGGGCTGATGTATCTGCTCGGCTTCGCCGCCGGCGGGTTGCTCGGCTGCTATCGCGCCGCCAAAGCCGCATCCGGCTGGGACGCGGATGAAATGATGGATTTGGTTTTCTACATCGCCGTCGGCGTGATTGTCGGCGGGCGGCTCGGCTATGTGTTGTTCTATAACCCGCTGTTTTATCTCAACAGTTTGCCGGACGTGTTTGCCATCTGGGACGGCGGCATGTCGTTCCACGGCGGCTTGCTCGGCGTGCTGGCGGCGGTGTGGTTATACGCGCGCAAGACCCGCCGGCGCTTTCTCGCGGTCGGGGATTTTCTCGCGCCGCTCGTCATTCCGGGGCTCGGCGTGGGCCGCCTCGGTAACTTCATCAATCAGGAACTCTGGGGCCGCGCCGCCGATGTGCCGTGGGCGATGGTGTTCCCCCGCGCGCCGGATGCCATGCCCCGCCACCCGTCGCAACTCTATGAATTCGCGTTGGAAGGGCTGCTTTTATTCGCCATCGTCTGGGTTTATTCGTCGCGCCCGCGCGCGCTCGGGCGGGTGTCCGGGCTCTTCCTGCTGGGCTACGGCGCCTTCCGCTTCCTCGTCGAATTCTTCCGCGAACCGGACGCGCATCTCGGTCCCGTGGCGCTCGACTGGCTGACGATGGGGCAAGCGCTGAGCGCGCCGATGATAATGCTCGGGCTGTTTTTATGGCTGCGCCCGGCGCGGGCGGCATAAACCGGATTTATAACCCTATGTGATAAATCTAATTGTTTTTTTTTAGCGCGCGCGGTGGCAATCTGGTAAAGTGCGCCGTCACAAGCCCCAACCCATTCACTCAACTCGGAGACACCCCATGCCCACTTATGTACGTACCGACAAATGCGATGGCTGCAAGGGCCAGGATAAAACCGCCTGCGTGTATATCTGCCCGCACGACCTGATGAAACTGGACAAAGACGGCTCGGAAACGGGACACGCGATGAAGGCGTATAACCAGGAGCCCGAGCAGTGCTGGGAATGTTATTCCTGCGTCAAGATTTGCCCGCAACAAGCGATTGAATGCCGCCACTACGCCGACGTCGTGCCACTCGGCGCGCAGGTTCAACCGTTGCGCGGCACCGAGTCGATTATGTGGACCATCAAGTTCCGCAACGGCAATATGAAACGCTTCAAGTTCCCGATTCGCACCACGCCCGAAGGCTCAATAAACCCCTTCGGCGACAAACCCGAAGCCAACCGCGGCGACCTCGGCAATCACGCCAATTTGTTTACCGATGAGTTGCATAGTTGCGATATGAATCAGTTTATGTCGGGTTGAGAGTGAGACTTACGCCGTCCAATTACAGGAGCCAACATCATGACTGAATACACTTTTGCCGAACCCGAAATAGTCGAAGAAGAATGCGACATTCTTCTAATAGGCGGCGGTATGGCGTGTTGCGGCGCCGCGTTTGAAATTATGAAGTGGGCTGAGGGAACCGGGCTCAATATTAAACTGGTGGACAAAGCGGCGATGGACCGCTCCGGCGCGGTCGCGCAGGGTTTGTCCGCCATCAACACCTACATGGGCGAGAACGACCCGGCGGATTACGTGCGTTATGTGCGCGGCGATTTGATGGGGATTACGCGCGAAGACTTGGTGTATGACACCGGGCGGCACGTCGATGATTCGGTGCACAACTTTGAGGATTGGGGCTTGCCGATTTGGAAGCAGAAGGGCGACGAGGGCAAGAAGTTGCGCGACGGCGGCAAGCCGGTGCGCTCGGGGCGCTGGCAGATTATGATAAACGGCGAGTCGTATAAATGGATTGTCGCCGAAGCCGCCAAGAAAGCCCTGGGGATGGAAAACATCCGCGAGCGCATTTTCATCGTGCGCCTGATGACCGACGCCAACGACCCCACGCGCGTGTCCGGGGCGGCGGGGTTTTCGGTGCGCGACAACAAAATCTATATCTATAAATTCAAGGCGTGCCTGCTGGCGTGCGGCGGCGCGGTCAACGTGTTTCGCCCGCGCTCGGTCGGCGAGGGCACCGGGCGCGCGTGGTATCCGGTGTGGAACGCCGGCTCCACCTACGCGATGGCGGCGGAATGCGGCGCCGAGTTGACGCTGATGGAAAACCGCTTCGTGCCGGCGCGCTTCAAGGACGGCTACGGACCCGTTGGCGCGTGGTTTCTGTTGTTCAAAGCCAAGGCGATGAATGCGTTTGGCGAGGACTATCAGGAGAAAAACTACGAACTGCTGAAAGAAAGCGGCTACGACCGTTACGCCGTCGGCTTTGCCATGGGCACCTGCCTGCGCAACCACCTGATGATGATTGAAATGAAGGAAGGGCGCGGGCCGATTTTTATGGACACGCCGACCGCGATGGCGAACCTCGCCGCCTCCATGACGCCGAAGGAAATCAAACACCTTGAGGCCGAGGCGTGGGAGGATTTTCTCGACATGACCATCGGGCAGTGCGGCGTGTGGGCGGGCGAGAACATCGAGCCGGACAAACAGATGTCCGAGTTGATGCCGACCGAGCCGTATCTGCTCGGCTCGCACGCCGGTTGTGCCGGGCTGTGGTGCTCCGGTCCCGACGACCTGCCCGGCGTGCCCGACCACTACCACTGGGGATACAACCGCATGACCACGGTCAGCGGCCTGTTCACCGCCGGCGACGGCGTGGGCGCTTCCGGGCACAAGTTCTCGTCCGGCTCTTTCACCGAAGGGCGAATCTGCGCCAAGAGCATGGTCAAGTATTGCCTCGACAACCCCGACCTCAAACCCGAATTGTCAAAGACCACCGAGGAGTTGGTCGATGAAATCTACCGCCCGGTGCGCACCTTCCTGGAACACAAGGACTACACCACCGCCATCGACATCAACCCGCACTACATCACCCCGAAGATGCTGCAATTCCGCCTGCAAAAAATCATGGACGAGTATGTCGCCGGCGTCGCCACGTGGTATCAGACCAACGAAGCGATGCTGGAAGTGGCGGAGCGCAAGATGAAAATGCTAAAAGAAGACTCGCTAAAAATGCGCGCCAAAGACCTGCACGAGTTGCTGCGCGCATGGGAAAACTACCACCGCATCATCGCCGCCGAAGCGCACATGAAACACATCCAATTCCGCAAGGAATCGCGCTACCCCGGCTACTACTACCGCGCCGACTACAAGGAAATCAACGACGAAGAATGGAAATGCTTCGTCAACTCCCGCTACGACCGCGACACCGGCGAATGGGAAATGAAAAAAGTCAAATGGAAACCGCTGATTGCAGTCGGCGAAAAAGAGCCGGAAGGGATTGGGCATATGGGGCCGGAGGTTTGATTTAGCCGTGCGCGGCATCCCCCTACTTCGTCATTCACAACAACCTCGTCATTCTCGAGCGTTAGCGCCCGTTGCCGCCCCCCCACTTCGTCATTCTCGAGCGTTAGCGCCCGTTGCCGCGCAAGCGGCTTACGGGCGCTTACGTCCTCGGGAATCTCCCTAAGTCTACCGTGAATTCCAACAAAGCCGTCATTCCCGCTTAAAAAGATCGCGGGAATGACGTTGTTTGAACTCAGCGCTAACCTGATGAAGATTCCCGAGGTCGTAAGTGTCCGGTAAGCCACCGCTTAAAAGAAAAAGCGCGGCGGCAACGGACACTAACGCTCGAGAATGACGAGTAGTCGCTTGAGAATGACTGGTAGTTGCTTGCGAATGACGAAGCGTTAGACTACGCACCCACGCGATAGCAGTTGGGTCTGTGCTACCGCAACCAATCCAACGCATCCCTCTCAAAGTCAATCCGCCGCAAATCCGCCCGCAAGCGCAGCATACGCGCAATGCGGAATTTCGGATTGCGCCTTGTGATGCGGTGGAGCCGCAACCGAATCCGGTCGCGCGGTTTCATTTGCCGCACCAGCCGCTTGTAATGCCGTTCCGAACGGAACACGTCAAACGACATTGCGATGAATTCACCTCCGTCTTTTTCGCGGCAGATGCCGTCAACCGCCGCAAAGAACTCTCGCTCGCGTCCGTGCTTTAGATGGTGCAAATGAAAATACAACTGCCCGAGGTGCACACGCTCCATTTGTTTGACGGACGGCTTCACAAACTTTTCGGTGTGGGAGCCTTGCCGGTAATAAGTGTCCGCGCCGACAGGATAATAAACAATGTCACCCTGTCCCGAAAACGGATACTTTGTGCGACCGCCGACCATAATATCGCCGTGCGCGCGGATTAAATTGATTCCTGAGAAAAAATAAAGTTGGCTCTTTCCTGCGGCGATGTCCGTGCGAATGGCGTCAATCGCAGGCGCAAGATTGCATGGAATAGCGAGATGGTCGTCGTCCAACTTCACGGCAATGCTGCAAGTGGTTTTAGAAAGCGCGTAGTTGTAGTAGTTCGCCATGCTGTGCACAGAATCAGCGGGCGTTTGGCGGTGCTGTTGCGGCGTTGCGTTATGGACTTGGGGCAGATAATGATAGACCTTGACCTTGCCGGGATGCTGTTTTTGCAAATCCATCAGGATTGCTTCGGTATTGTCGGTGCAGTCGTTATGGCAGGCGATGATTTCATCATAAAACGGCAAATGCGATTCGATTGCAAGGCGGACAAACTGTTCGCCATTTTTTACCCGCAACAAAGCGCTGATGCCGGGTTTGCGCGGCGCGGAGAGTATGACGGGGTTGAAACGGAATTCGTCGAAGGTGGCGGTCATTTCATTTGGACGAACCTTTCTTTGGTTTTTTGATGGCGCGAATAAAATCCTCCCGCGAGATTCCAACGGTATTCAAGACATCTAATACGATGAAGGTCGATACTTCCTTGTGTGCGGGAATAACCAGTCGACGACGGACACCCGGTTTCTTGAACGGGATATGGCTTCCTCTTTGGCGTTTCTTCTCAAACCCATGCGATTCTAATAACCGCACCAGTTGTTTTCCACTAACAATAGGCAATTTAAGAGCCATGAGTCATCATTGGAATTTCAGCGGGAATCTTGATTTTTCTAGCAGCCGCGAATTGAGGGGGCAATTCGTGTGGTCGGGGGTTTTTCGAGCAACTTGTTTGGGCGACGCTGAACCAACACTGGCGTAACGACTGAAACCGCAATCTTTCAGCACTTCTTCCAGCGTATCATCTTCAATGCAACCCTCGATAAACAACTCAACCGCTTCCACGATGTTTTCCCTGGCCTCTTTTCTCGTTTCACCCTGACTATACACCGCCAGCGTGGGGCAATATGAAACGTATAAGCCCGTCTCCTTCTCTTTCTTAATCAATGCGGAGAAGGAAACCTTGATGGATACTGTATCGTTTGTCTCGTTAATAACATTGATGTAGTCGCGCATTGTTGTGCCCCTTCTCGGTGTGGTATGGTGGCTGGCATTGTTTTATATGCCACCCATAAAGTCAACCTCTTTCATAAGAGTATATTTTACAACAGTATACCAGCATTTACTAACCTTAATTTGGTATCCACTTGTAGTGTTGCCCTGGGAATTTGGTATCCGTTTGCATAAATTTTCGATTTTTGTCTTCTTGTAACGTTCGTCGAAGTAAATGACCACAATCTTTCCCTGCTTCATCAACAGGGTCAGCGGTTCCCGAAGAGAGACGATTTTTATAAAGCTCTTCAATTGGAGTGCCGGTCCAATCATTGTTCTCGTCACCGAATAACTTTTGGACGCTGAATTCTTCGTCTTTGCGGTTCTTGCACCAGCAATAAACAGCGCCTTGCAAATAGTCCAAAATTCGCCGAGCATCCCTCTTATCAACACCACGATTACCAATAGTGATATGGATTTTTTTACCGTTTGTGTCAACAAGCATAATCAACCTCCTGAAAAATTTAGTGAATAGAGATTGTGGATTTTACCACAACCGGCCAAGAAAAAAGCGGTGGCGACAGCAAATGCAACAACCCTCATAATCGTATAACAAGTTTTTTGCTGGCGGTCATTGCCGTGAGCCTGCTGCGTGAGGGGTTTTATGGCAATTTATCCAGTAAATCACGCTTGAAATCAATACCTGCTAAATTTTTTTTCAGACGCACTAAGCGAATTTTGTATATACTAGGGTGTTTTTTGGTTAGTCTGAATTTCAATTTGCGAATTGCTTTGCATGAGTACATTGCAATGTCAATTCGGTCGCGCAGTGGTCGGTCGGCAATCATTTTTCTACGAATACTTTCGGTGCAGAATTCATTCCATGGAACAAAAAAACTATCTTTCAGAACTTGTTCGCGGAATTTTTGCTCGGTCTGTTTCAAATATTTTAAATGGAAATACGTTATGCCCATGTATTTCCTCTCCACTTGTTTCGGCGGTGGGTGGTGTAATTCCTCATAACTAAAGCTATTCTTGTAGTGATAAACGGGTGAAACCGGATGGTAAAAATAATCACCATTACCAGAAAATGGAGAGACGATGTTCCCGCCCGCTAATACTCTATGGTTTTGGTGAATTAAATTAATGCCGGAAGCCATATAGAATTTCTTTTTATCGGCGGAAATTTCAGCACGAATTTGTTTAATCACTGGCGCCAGTTTGCACGGAATGGCGAGATGGTCGGCATCCAATTTTGTGGCTGTGTTATACATTGTCTTGGACAGAGCGTAGTTGTAATAATTTGCCATACCATGCACTGAATCGTCGGGCATTTGTGCGTGTTCTTTCGTCCCGATCGGATGCACTTTTGGCAGATAATGAAATACCTTGATTTTATCCGGGTGTTGCGCTTGCAGTTCCAACAAAATTTCCTCGGTGTTGTCAGTGCAGTCGTTATACACAGCGACAATTTCATCATAAAACGGCAAGTGGGATTCAATCGCCAGTCGAACAAATTGCTCTTCGTTTTTGATTCGCATATACGCGCTAATGCCGGGCGGTCGAGAGGCATCCAGCATGGTAGCGTTAAATTGAAATTCGGCGAAATCATGCATTGGTTTGTCTCCTGATTTTGTAGCGTAATTTAGTCATTGTTCGTTTAATTCTAAATATGCGCCCCCAGATTGACTTTGGTAAACAGCGCAGTATTTTATCGGAAAGTGTGAAATGGCGGATGCGTTGCGCTTGATTTAGTAGCACCAGCCAAATATAGATTCGAGAAAGTCCATAGCCGGCAAAACTTCGTGGTAGCATGCATCGCTTTGAGAGCGAGTAAGTTTTAATCCGAGACACTTCGTGTGCTAATGCATAATTCCTGAAATTGCAATTTTCCATTTCTACGATGAGCTTACGTTCCTCTTCTCTCTGTGATGGGATTTTGCGAATATCGAAGTCAATAAAAATCGAACTAAATGAATGAATTGCACCGCTTTCCATCAAGTTGCGTAAAATTAATACCTCGCCGCCTTCGCAGTTTAATTTCATTATCGCCAAATCACCCGGAGCGATGTATTCTTGAACAAAATTTGATGCTCGTACAAACTCACATTTCTCTGCTTCGCTAGCATCAATATCATTTTTGTCAGCGAATAAACTGGCGCCAATAGTAGAACTGGCACCACCATACAAATTCCGCTCACCATTAAAATCCGCCAATCCATATTTATGCAATACTAATTTTCCGTCAGTTACTTGTTCGAAAAATTTGTTTTTCAAATGGGCGTAGCATTTTGCTTGTGGCTCAAAGCAATGCACAACATCAAACCGCCATGCCGGTTTTAGTATCTCGTCCAGCGTTTCGCCGAAATGCCCGCCGACATCCAGGAAAATTTTCTGACCGCTGTTCGCCATAATTAAATTATGTATTATCACTACGCGGGGATACGTCAGGTTTTTTGTGTTCTTCAATAGCTATTCTAATTTCTTCTAGTGTGAAACTTTCTTTGTTGCCCAATTCGGAGTAATAGAAACTCATTCCTTGCAATTTGATGGGGTCTTTTGTAGAGTGGTCAGTGAGCCACTCCCAAATATACTGAGCGTACGATATTCTAGAATCGCCTAGAAATATTTGGCGGCGTTCTTCTTCATAATCTCTATCGTAAGGGTGATCCACATCTGTCCAAGACTTCGGGGCTTTACTTGGCCAGTATTGCAACCGCTTAATAAATGCGAGTTGGATTTGGTCGTTAAATCTATTTGTCTCGCTGGATAGTTTCAAAAGCAATTGCGTTCCTACATCTATGCTTAATGAATGTTCACCGATAAGTTTGTTCATGCCAGATTCTAACGTTGCTTGTTGAATTTGTTGTTCGGCTTTCTCAATTTGTTGGCGAACATCGTAGGTTCGGAAGTGCCACAATGCAAGTAAAATCGGTGCAACTCCGGTAGCATTAAGAAAATATGCGAATGGAGTACCTGATATTATCGGAAGACTAGTAGAAATCCAATACTGGCAGCAGTAAACAAAATCGCCCACCTGAATAATTTGCTTTCAATGACGTTGAGAGATTTTAACAGCCCAAAAAATTTGATGACACTAGTCATGGTACAAAATGCTCCAAAGTATAGTTAAATGGTTGCGACTGATTGCCCGATGAACGAAAACATGTATGGCATCTATGCTTGAATTTGAGGAAAGAAATTTAGGACTATTCTAACCCTATTATGCTTAGAAGGTCGGTTACCCCTCGTAAAGATGAAGCTTGTTGGCTAGATGTTTCAGGTGAACCCGAAATCTCTTTTTCTTGTCGGCTGCATGCAATAGTTCGGTTTCTCGGTAGGTCGTGAAAATCGCTCGATGGTCAATACCGCTTTTATAAAGCAGGCGAAAACACTTATAGGCGTGGTTGCCGGCGTTTTGCTTGAGCAATGCGGCATCATACTCTTTGTTTTTCACTACGGTTTGCAGTATCAATTCAGTGTGGCGCATATAATCTGAAAAATATTCTATACTGACATCGCCTTGTACAAAAAATTCGGCGCCCAAATCCAGAGAGAAATTATCTCGCAAAAACTGATTGGTAATATCGTTTGCTTCAGCACGTACGTTTATCCCTCCACTTGCATTGTTACCGTGCCAGCGATAAAAAATTAACTTCGGGGACAACGCTATCGTTTTTACAAATGGGATGAGTTGCAGGAACAAATCTAAATCACAGCATATTTTATAGTTGCCATTGTACTGTGCATCGTGTTTTTCGAGTGTGCTAGCACGCATCATTTGGGCGGGATGGAACAATCGTTGTTGACCAAAAATAGCGGCGCATTTAATTTGCATCGGACTAGCATGAATCTTGTTCGTGTCAGTGATGGTTTTGGGAATCGGTGGGGTGTCTTTGAACAATTCAATCTGACCGGAAAGCATGTCAATTTCCGGGTGTTCTTCCAGATAACTCACCGAAATTTTTAACCGTTGCGAGTGGCTAATATCATCGTGTTCGGCGATGGCAAGGTACTTTCCCCTCGCCACACTGATCGCGCGATTAAAAGATTCTGCAATACCCATATTTTCTCCGTTATCAAAGTAACGGATTCGTTCATCGGTATACGATCGAACAATCTGCTGGGTGTTGTCGGTACTGCCATCATTGACAATAATCAACTCAAAATCCCGCATGGTTTGATTCAATATGCTGTCAATCGCCTCGCCGATATATTTTTCAGCATTGTAAGCGGGCATTAAAACGGTAACTAAGGGGATTTTCATTAGTGCATTCCGTACCTGCTTAAACCACCTTCCACATCACCAACCACCGCTTAACCGCAACCTTCCAGTTCCAACCTTGAAGATCTTGTAGTTTGTCGTAATGGTGAATAGCGGCTTGACGAAGTTTGTAGCGTTTGGAAGTGGCGGCACGGCGTTTGTGATACCAGATTTTGTTCACCGACGGCATCATTTTGTAATACGCAGTGATTCCTTCTTTGTGCACGTGTGCCAGCACTGAACGATCAACTTGCCCGGAATGAATACCACGCGCCAGCATTGCCCAAAGCGCTGTGTCGTCGGCGCCGGCAATGGAGATGCTAGCGAGGCGAATACGTTGCACGTATAGCGGCTTAGACAAGGTGGCGACATTGAAGCGCTTTGCCACACGCAAGGTTAGTTCATAGTCTTCCGTTACGCGAAACGCTTCATCATACACACCGACTTCATCCAGCGCGCTTTTGCGTATCATTATCGATGCGCCGACTATGGAATTATGCGCGAGTAAATCGTCAAAAGTAGGATTGGGATTTTTCGGCTTTTTTACATGCATTTTGCCTTCGCTCAACACCTGCATGTCCGTGCCGAGCAAGGCAATTTCCGGATTCGCTTCCATAAAAGCAACCTGCTCGGCGAGGCGCGTGGGTAGACTGATGTCATCGCCATCCTGACGGGCGATGTATTTTCCTTTGGCTTCGGCGATGCCAATGTTCAGGGATTTTGTCAGTCCCTGATTGGTGGCGTTGGTGATTATTTTTACCTTTTTATCAGTTGCGTTGTCGCGCACTATTTCCGGCGTGCGGTCGGTTGAGCCGTCGTCGACGATGATTAATTCGTAGTCGGTGTAGGTTTGTGTGAGGATGCTGTCTATCGCTTCGGCGATGTAGTCTTCGACGTTATAAACGGGGAGAATGACGCTGAGCTGCATCGTCCGCGCACTCAGCAACGCGCCGCGTATGCAACGGAGCGCATCGGCGGGACGACGAAAGGTTGCAATGCGCGCATCGGCGCGCAGTGCGCGGGAAAATCAGCGATGTGCGGCGTGGTTGCACACGACGCAACAGCAGGATTCACGACTTCTCCAGTTGCATGAAGAAATGGCATCCGGCAAAGCACCGGGCCTGCAACCAACAGAACGAGAAGTCGTGTCGTGTTGTCTCGCTTATTCCCGGGTCGAGGGATCAATCTCTACCCTGAATAAAAAGTATTGTATTCGGCGAGAGACCCGGTATGGCGGACTCTCGTTCCGATGGTTGCGGTGAGGATTATAAGCGATTTTTCCGGTTGTCAATAGCCCGGACCGCTTGCCATCACGGTTGTGTCCGTCATTCTCGAACGGTAGAAAATAGGGAGCCGACAGGCGACCATATTTTGTTTGTATCATCCCTGATACAAACCCTTCGGGCTACGCGAAAATCCGCTCCGGGCGGATTTTTCTTCGATTCGGGAATCTCCCTAATGCTACGGTGTAATTTCAACAAAGCCCGTGCTAATCTTAGGGAGATTCCCGAGGACGTAAGTGTCCGTAAGCCGCCGCTTAAAAGAAAAAGCGCGGCGGCAACGGACACTAACGCTCGAGAATGACGAAGTGGCGGCGACAAACGGACACTAACGCTCGAGAATGACGAGTACTAGGAATGACGAGTAGTTGCCCACCAATCAAACCCCAAAATAGAACTCCCCACAGAAATCCTAGCCCTGCTCTTCCTGGTCAGCGCAATCGCCGGCTGGGTGGATGTCATTGCCGGTGGTGGCGGGTTGTTGACGGTTCCGGTGTTGGTGATGGTGGGGATGCCGCCGGCGGTGGCGATTGCGACTAATAAGTTGCAGTCCAGCGTGAGCACGTTGATTGCGGCGGTTTATTTTATACGGCGGGGGACGGTTGACCTTGCGCGTATGAAACTGCCGATTGGCATGACGTTCGCCGGCTCGGTGTTGGGTAGTTGGTTTGTGTTGCAAATCGACGCCAACATATTGCTTTGGGTTCTGCCGGTATTGCTCACCGCCACCGGATTGTATTTTTTATTCTCTCCCAACATCAGCGACGCGCAGCGCAAGCAAAAAATCCCAGTGCTGGCGTTCGCGGTGGTGGTGGCGCCGTTGCTGGGTTTTTATGACGGCTTCTTCGGACCCGGCACCGGCAGTTTTATGGCGCTGGCGTTCGTCTTGTTCTGCGGCTATGGCTTGACGGCGGCGACCGCCAACGCCAAGGTGTTAAATTTCACCAGCAGCGTGTCGTCGCTGGGCTATTTCATCCTTTACGGCGACATCGCATGGCTCGCCGGAATGGCGATGGTCGGCGGACAAATCCTCGGCGGGGTGGTCGGCGCAAAGATGGTATTGAAAAAAGGCGCCGCGCTCATCAAGCCGATGGTCGTCATCGTTTGCTTCTTGATGTCAGCGAATATACTGGTGAAAATAATCGGCGCTTAATTGACCGCATTTTCGGCGTCCCCGTGCTGTTTTAATCGGACGCGTGGCATATAATATCCGCTTCGCCGACCTTCCCACTATGCGCCTCAAAAAACTCCAAGTTTCCGGTTTCAAATCCTTCGTTGACCCGACCGACATTCGCCTGCCGGCGGATTTGGTGGCGGTGGTGGGTCCCAATGGTTGCGGGAAATCCAACATCATCGACGCGGTGCGCTGGGTGATGGGCGAGGTGTCCGCGAAGATGTTGCGCGGCGACAGTATGGAGGATGTGATTTTCAACGGCTCGACCTCGCGCAAGCCGGTCGGCAAGGCGGCGGTTGAGTTGCTGTTTGACAACAGCGACGGCTCGGCGGGGGGCAACTTCGCGCGCTTCGCCGAAATCGCGGTCAAGCGCACGCTGAGCCGCGACGGCCACTCCACCTACCTCATCAACGGCGTCAAGACGCGCCGCCGCGACGTGCTCGACCTGTTTCGCGGCACGGGGCTCGGTCCGCGCTCCTATTCCATCATCGAGCAGGGCATGGTCAGCCGCATCGTCGAAGCGCGCCCGGATGAACTGCGGCTGTTTGTGGAAGAGGCGGCGGGCATCTCAAAATACCGCGACCGGCGGCGCGAAACCGAAAGACGAATAGGGCATACGCGCGAAAATCTCGACCGCGTCGCCGACATTCGGGACGAACTGGATAAACAACTTCGCCGGCTCAAGCGGCAGGCGGGCGCGGCGCGGCGTTACAAGACGATGAAGGAGGAGGCGCGCCTGGTCACTGGTCAACTGCTGGCGCTCAAACTGCTGGCGCTGGACGAGAAACTGGGCGAGCAAGACCGCTTGTCGGCGAAATACGAAAACGCGCTGGAAGCCGCCGTGGCGGCGCAGCGCGAGAGCGAGGCGGAGATTGAGAAACTGCGCCGCCGGCAATCCGAATCGCAGGAAGCGCATAACCGCATTCAGCAGGAATATCACACCCTCGGCGCGGAAATTGCAAACGTCGAGCAACGCGCCCGCCACCTGTCTGAAACCCGGCAACGACGAGACGAGGAAATCGAGCGCTTGCGGGCGAGCCGCGAGGAGCGCCGGCGGCAACTGGAAGGCGACAAGGCGCGGCTTGGCGAATTGCAAACCGAGCACGCGGCGCTCGCCCCGCAGAGCGAGCAACTGGAGCACGCCCGCCGGCAAGCCGAGCAACAACTCGCGGAAGCCGAGCGCGACTTGGAAAACTGGCAAGCCGAATGGGACGCGTTCAGCGAGGAATCGCAGACGCCGGCGCGCCAGCGGGAAGTGCAGCAATCGCGCATCTCGCAACTGCAACAACACCTCGAGCGCTCGACCGAGCAAACCGCGCGGCTGGAGCAGGAACTCGCGGCTTCACAGGAGGCGATTGCGGCAATCAATGTTGAGGCGATGCGCGCCGAGGTCGGGCGGCACGATGCGGTGTGCGACCAAAGCGAACTGGAATTTCGTCAAACCGAAGAGGCGATTCAGTCGCTCGCGCAGGAAGCGCAGCACAAGCGCGACGAGGGCGCGCAACTTCGCGGGCAGCGGCACGAGGCGCAGTCGCGGCTGGCGTCGCTGCGGGAAATTCAGGCGGCTGCCCTCGGCGGCGACGATGACGCCCTGCAAAACTGGTTCACCGAAAGCGGCCTCGCGTCTCAGCCGAAACTGGCGGCGCGCGTGCGCGTCGCCGACGGCTGGCAGCGCGCCGCCGACCGCTTGATGAATGAATACCTCGGCGCGGTGCGCGTCTCGCAACTGCCGGACAGCGTATTCACCGAGCGCCCGGACTGCGCCTTCACGCTGGTGACCGCCGCGCCGGACGCATCCAAATCCGCCGCGGACGACGCCGCGGACGCCGCCGCCGGTGCCGGCAAACCGGCGCGCTTGCTCGACAAGGTGTCCGCCGATGACTTCGACCTGTCCGGTTTTCTCGGCGGGGTGTATATCGCCGAAGACTTGAACGCGGCGGTCGCATTGCAATCCACGCTCGGCAGCCGCGAATGCGTGGTCACCCGAGACGGCGCGCTGGTGGGCGCCAACTGGGTCAGTTTTGCGAGCGAGAGCCAGTTGGAAACCGGCGTGCTGGTGCGCGAGGATGAAATCAACCGGTTGCAAGAGCGCCTCGGCGAACTGGAGACGCAGGTGGCGGCGAGCGAGCGCGAAATCGCGCAACTGGAAGCGCAGCGCGAGACGCGCCGGGAAGAGGGCGAAACGCAGCGAGCGAAGTTGAACCAACTGCGGCGCGAGAAAACCGAGATGCACGGCGCGCTCGGCAGGGAGGAGGCGCGTTACCTCGAAGTGGAGCAGCGCATCGCCGCCTTGGACAAGGAAATCAGCAGCCTCGGCGCGCATGTGCAAACCGACCACAGCGAAATCGCCAACGCGCGGGAACTGCTGCGCAACGCCGACGACCGGCAGTCCACGCTGGAATCGCAGCGCGATGATTTGCTGGCGCGCAAGGACGCGCATCAAAACGCGGTCGCCGATTGCAAGGACGCGCTCAGGCGCGCGAGCGAGCAGGTTCACGAGCGCGCGCTGCACAAACAGCGGTTGGACGCCGAACTGGCATCGACCGCCGACGGAATAGCCCGCCTCGAGCGGCAGTTCCGGGCGGCTGATGAGCAAATCGCGCAAGTCAGCGGCGAGGCGGACGAGGGCGGCGACCCGGTCGCCGATTTGGAAGCGCAGTTGCAACAAATGCTGGAGCGCCGGGTGGAAGTCGAGCAACGCTACAATGAAGCCGGCGACGCCGTCGCCGGTCACGACAATCAACTCAGCGGCGCCAACGAGCAGCGCTCGTCGCACGCCGGCGCGGTCGGTGAAGCGCGCGAGGTGCTGGAGCAACACAAACTCACGCGTCAGGAAATTCTGGTGCGGCGCGACACGCAAGCCGAGCAAATCGCCGAGCAGGGTTATGACGAGCAGGCATTGCGGCGCGAGTTGCCGGAGGATGCGGGCGTTGAGGAATGGCAGCAGCGCAGCGAGGAATTGGAGCAGAAAATCAACCGCATCGGTCCGGTCAATCTGGTCGCCATCGAGGAGTTTGACGAAGAAAGCGAGCGCAAGGACTACCTCGACAAACAGCACGCCGATTTGACCGAAGCGCTCGACACCCTGCGCAGCGTGATTAGAAAAATCGACCGCGAGACGCGCGCCCGTTTCAAGGAAACCTTCGACCGGTTGAACGCCGGCTTCAACGAGTTTTTCCCGCAACTGTTCGGCGGCGGCAAAGCCGAACTCCACCTGACCGGCGACGACTTCCTGACCGCCGGCGTGGCGGTCATGGCGCGCCCGCCGGGCAAGCGCAATAGCCACATTCACCTGCTGTCCGGCGGCGAAAAAGCGCTGACCGCGGTCGCGCTGCTGTTCTCGCTGTTCAAACTCAACCCGGCGCCGTTTTGCATGCTGGACGAGGTGGACGCGCCGCTCGACGACGCCAACGTCGAGCGCTATTGCCACACCCTCAAAACCCTGGTCAAAGCCAGCCAGATGATCGTGATTACGCACAACAAAATCACGATGGAAGCGGCGGATGTCCTGGTCGGTGTTACAATGGGCGAGCCCGGCGTTTCCCGGCTGGTGTCGGTGGACATCGAGCAGGCGGTGGAGATGGCGGCCCACTAGCGGAGGCGCGCGCCGGGCGGCACGAGGCGCCGAAATGTCCGCGCGCTCACCTGCTCCGCCGCCGCAGTTGAGCGCGTCCAACCAACCGAGCGTGGTGAGATGGCGTGACCTTGAATCTGCAGATTATCTCGGCGGTCATCGCCATCGTCGTTGGCGGCGCGCTCTACTGGTTTTTCAAGCGGCGGGACCGGGAGCGGGAGCGAGGTCGCGCGCAAGCCGAGGCGAAAAAACCAAGCCGCGCGCGGAGTCAGGATTCAAACAAAGACGCGCCCGCGCTCGGCGAGTTCGAGCCGCCTTTGATTCAGGATGAAATCCCGCTGCTGGAGCCGGCTCAGTCCGCTCAGACGCAGGGTGTTGGTTATGACCGGGGCGGCGACAAGGTTGACGCCGCCGCCGATGCAGGCGCACGCGAAGAAGCGGTAGCCGAAGCGCAAGCCGCGCACACTTTCGCCGCCGCCACGCCCACGATAGAAACGGAAACGGAAACAACGCAAGCAACCGGGCGAAGCGGCGACGCCGCGCAACCGCAGCGACCATTCGGTGGCGGTGACGCAAGCGATGCGTCTGGTGTACAGAGAGCGGAGCAGTTTCACCCGCGCGCGGTCGACGGATTCGAGCGCATTAGCCAAATCGACTACTGGGCAAAAATCACCGGCGCGCGCGATGTCGGCAGGGAAACGGTGCTCGCGATTTACCGGGAGGGCGCGATGGACTTGACCAAGCCGCACAGCATTCACGGACTCAAGGAGCCGGAAAGGGTGTGGTGCAATCTGGAGGACGAGGCGGAGGATTCGCGCTTTGCCGACTTGGTGGTGACCGTGCAACTGGCGGACCGCGCCGGGGCGATTAGCGAGCGGGAGATGAACCGGTTTTCCGCGCTGGTGTCGAAGTTGTCCGAAGGCACCGGGCGCGAGTTTCGCTTTATGACGACGGTCGACAACGCCTTCACCCAGGCGGACGCCATCGCCGAATTCATCGATTATTTCGACTCCATCTTCGTGGTCAACATCACCCCGCAGGGCGCCAACCGGTTTCAAGGCGCCGCCATCGACCGCACCGCGCCGCGCATGGGTTTGGAGCGGGACACCAACCGCTATTACTCGCGTTTCAAGTCGGTCGGCAAGGGCAGGGTGACGCTATACAGCCTCGCCGACCGGAGCGAAACCGGACGGTTTGATTTTGACAACATGAATTTCTTCAGCGCGCGCGGTTTGATTTTTTTCACCAAGCCGGCGGTCAACCGCTCGCCGGGGGCGGTGTTCGCCGAGATGGTGGACACCGCCAAAGCGTTCGCCTCGCGAATCCAGGGCGTGGTCAATTCACCCAACCACGACGACCTGTCGCAAGACGACGTGGAAACGATTCGCGCTTCCATCGAACAAGTGGCGGCGGAAATGGAGCGGCTCGGCATCCCCGCCGGCGGCGACCAAGCCACGCGCTTATTTTAACAGGGCGATGGCGGACTCCCAAACCGTATTCAAGCAAATCGTCGCGCTCAGGGAGCAACTGGAAGACCACAACTACCGCTACCACGCGCTCGATGACCCGCAGATTCCGGACAGCGAGTATGACCGGCTAATCGCGCAACTCGCGGCGCTGGAAAAAGCCCATCCCGAGTTTGCCTCCGATGACTCTCCGACCCGCAAGGTCGGCGGCGCGGTTGCAAAGACCTTCTCCGAAGTCGCGCACAGCGTGCCGATGCAGTCGCTCGCCAACGCGTTTGCGCGCGAGCAAGTCGAGCGCTTCGACCAGCGCGTGCGCGAGCGCGTGGAAATGGAGCAAGGCGAGATTGAATACGTCGCCGAAGTCAAACTGGACGGCCTCGCGGTCAGCCTGCGCTTTGAGAACGCGTGGCTGGTTCAAGCCGCCACCCGCGGAGACGGCAGGACGGGCGAAAACATCACGCAGAACATGCGCCCGATTCTGGCGGGCGCCACGCGCTTGTCCGCCACTCAGCAAACCGCGCCGCCCGAAGCGTTTGAGGTCAGGGGCGAGGTGTATATGAGCAAGGACGACTTCGCGCGTCTCAATCAACGCCAACGAGAGCGCGGCGGGAAAACCTTCGTCAACCCGCGAAACGCCGCCGCCGGCAGCCTGCGCCAACTGGACCCGGCGGTCACCGCCGCGCGCCCGTTGAGCCTGTGCTGCTACGCCCTCGGCGAAGTCGCCGGCGCGCCCCCGCCGCGCACGCACTGGGACACGCTGCGCTGGATTGCCGACCTCGGCTTGCCGGTTTCAGAGTTCACCCGGCGCGTGACCGGGGTGAAAGGCTGTCTGGAATACTACGACGAGATGTTGAAACGGCGCGCCGAGTTGCCGTTCGACATCGACGGCGTGGTGTACAAAGTGTCGCGCCTCGACTGGCAGGACGCGCTCGGGCATACCGCCAAGGCGCCGCGCTGGGCGCTCGCGCACAAGTTTCCGGCGCAGGAAGAGATGACGCGCGTGGAAAAAATTGAACTTCAAGTGGGGCGAACCGGAGCAATCACGCCAGTCGCCCGGCTGCAACCGGTGTTTGTCGGCGGCGTCACCGTGTCCAACGCCACCTTGCACAACCGCGACGAAATCGCGCGCCTGGATGTGCGAGTCGGCGACCACGTCATCGTGCGCCGCGCCGGCGATGTCATTCCCGAAGTGGTCGGGGTGATGAAAGACAAACGGTTAAAGAAGAGGCTTCGCAAGTTCGTGTTTCCGGAACGCTGTCCGGTGTGCAACTCCGGCATCGTGTATGAAGAAGACGGCGTGATTGCGCGCTGCAGCGGTGGACTCTATTGCAACGCCCAGCGCAAGGAGCACATCAAACACTTCGCCAGCCGCACGGCGATGGACATAGAAGGGCTCGGCGACAAACTGGTGGAGCAACTCATCGACGGCAAACTGGTGCGCAACGTCGCCGACTTGTATGCGCTGTCCGCAGCGCAAGTAGAAGGCTTGGAAAGAATGGCAAAAAAATCCGCCGCCAACCTGCTGGATGCGCTAAACAAAAGCAAACACACCTCGCTGGCGCGTTTCTTATACGCCCTCGGCATCCCACTGGTCGGCGAAGCCACCGCCGAGACCCTTGCCGCCAACCTGCCGAGCATAGCGCGCTTGAAGTCGGCGGATGAAGAAACGTTGCAAGCGATTCCGGACGTCGGTCCCGTGGTCGCGCAGAGCATCATCACCTTTTTCAACGAGCCGCATAATCTGGAAGTCATCGACCAACTCATCAAAGCCGGCGTCAACTGGCCAACGTCGCCGACGGTCGCAACCGGCAACGACAACGATAACGGAGTCTTCGCCGGAAAAACCGTAGTGCTAACCGGCGCCTTGTCAATGCCACGCGCCGAAGCAAAACAAATCCTACAATCCCGCGGCGCCAAAGTCACCGCCAGCGTCTCAAAGAAAACCGACTACCTAATAACCGGACAAAACCCCGGCTCCAAAGCCGACAAAGCCGAAGAACTGGGAGTCACCGTACTCGACCAAGCGCGGTTTATGGAGATGCTGGATTGAGGGTTGGGGAGTAACGGCTCTGGTGATACTTCTGTCTCGGTTCACCCATTCGTGCGCGTCATCCCCAAGCACGCGTCATCCCCAACCACTTCGTCATTCCCAACCACCTTCGTCATTCACAACAACCTCGTCATTCTCGAGCGTTAGTGTCCGTTGCCGCCGCGCTTTTTCTTTTAAGCGGCGGCTTACGGACACTTGCGTCCTCGGGAAAAATCCGCCGGGAGCGGATTTTCGCGCAAGCCCGAAGGGCGCGTATCAGGGATGATACGCGCAATCTCCCTAAGATTGGCACGGTCTTCGCCAAAGTCCACGCCAGCCTTAGGGAGATTCCCGAAGGCGATGAAAAATCCGCCGGGAGCGGATTTTCGCGTAGCCCGAAGGGTTTGTATCAGGGATGATACAAACAAAAATATGGTCGCCTGTCGGCTCCCTATTTTTCTATCATTCGAGAATGACGGGTATATATAACTCGTCATTCTCGAGCGTTAGTGTCCGTTGCCGCCGCGCTTTTTCTTTTAAGCGGCGGCTTACGGACACTTGCGTCCTCGGGAATCTCCCTAAGACTGGCACGGGCTTTGTTGGAATTCACGGTAGACTTAGGGAGATTCCCGAAGGTGATGAAAAATATAGTCGCTGGCGCTCCTTATTTTTCTATCATTCGAGAATGACGAAGTAGGCGGCTCCCTATTTTCCACCGTTCGACAATGACGAGTTTCTTGTTAGCGCAACTCCCCCTCAACAAACATCCCAACCAACCAACAAAAAGATATAATCCCAACAATGAAAAAACCCAAAAACAACAAACCAACCATTTACTTCTACCGCAAAACCGGCTGCCACCTCTGCGATGACATGGCGCGCGGACTGATTGAATTTGAGCACGAAATGAAATCAGACTCAGAAATTAAATTCAAAGTCATCGCAAGAGACATCGAATCCAACGAACAATGGTATCAACGCTACCGTGAATACGTCCCAACACTGGTCATCGACGAACGAGAAATTTGCTACTATTTCCTCGACAAAGCCGAATTGAAAGCAGCGCTAACGGAGAGTAAATAATATGCAAACAACCAACACACAACCCCGGAAAAATTTTTGAATGGACGTAATCCCTCTGGTTGATGGCGAGTGTTGTTTGGTCGAGCGTTTTTTGGATGAAGCGCAGGCCGACCAATTTTTTGCCGATATTGCAGAGACCGCGGTCTGGCATCAACCGCAATTCACTTTGTTCGGCAAGCCGGTGCGCTCGCCTCGGCTTGCGGCGTGGTATGGGGATGCGGGCGCGGTGTATACCTATTCGGGGTTGGCGAACCGGCCCCTGCCGTGGTTTGATTCGCTGCGCCGGTTGCGCCGCCGGGTTGAGGCGCATGTCGGAGACGGCGCGCGTTTCAACAGCGTGTTGCTCAACTTGTATCGCAACGGCGACGATGCGATGGGTTGGCATTCGGATGACGAGCCGGAACTCGGCGCGCAAGCGGTCATCGCCTCGCTCAGCCTGGGCGCGACCCGGCGTTTTCTGATGCGCCATAAGCGGCGAAAAAATCTCGGCTTGGTGAAACTGGCGTTGCGCCACGGCTCGCTGTTGCTGATGCGCGGAGGAACCCAGCGGCATTGGCGTCACGCCGTGCCGCGCACCAAACAACCCGTCGGCGCGCGCATCAATCTGACTTTCAGGCGGGTGAATACCGCCACCGCCACCGCCACCGCCTCAGCGCCACGCGCGCGCCTAGTCTGCGATAATGCCAACCCGAGCGCACACGAGGAGACGATGCACCATGCCCGATGACCCGAAATTTTCCGCCGAGGGCGGTTGCGCCTGCGGCGAGGTGCGCTACCGTATGGAGCGCCGACCGCTATTCGTCAACTGCTGCCATTGCCGCTGGTGCCAGCGCGAAAGCGGCGCCGCGTTTGCGTTGAACGCGATGGTTGAATCGGAAAACATCACCCTGCTCGGCGCGCCCCCGGAAGTCGTGGACACGCCCTCCAACAGCGGCAAGGGCCAGCAAATCATGCGCTGCCCGCAATGCCAAGTCGCGCTGTGGAGCCACTACCGCACGGCAAAAGAGGCGCTGAGTTTCATCCGAGTCGGCACGCTCGATGACCCCGACCAACTGCCGCCGGACATCCATATTTACACCGAATCAAAGCAGCCCTGGGTCGTGCTGGAAGCGCACATCCCTGCGGTGGAGCAATACTACGACCGCCGCGACTACTGGTCCCCCGACAGCCTCGAACGCTGGCGGGCGCTGTTTGAGTCTGGCGTCGGCGCGCGTTGATATGCTATTGTTTGGCGACAAACAAACCACCAACCCACTGTGAGGAGTATTAGCACGATGAAAATCCATAACGCATTGACGGGCTGCCTTGTCGGCGCCGCCCTGTTGTTTTCGCACGCCGGTCAGGCGGCTGACTGCGAGGAAATTATCCTCGGGGCGGCGATTTCGCTGACCGGGAAATACGCCACCAACGGCATTCACACGCAGAACGGCTATGAATACGCGATTACGAAAATCGACGAAGCCGGCGGCGTGGTGTTTGGCGGGCAGTGTTATACCTTCAAGGTGATTTACTACGATGACGAGTCCAAAGGCGACCGCGGCGCGACGCTGGCGGAGCGCCTGATTAATCAGGACAACGTTCAGTATATGCTGGGTCCCTATTCGTCCGGCATGGCAAAGGCGATTGCGCCGGTGACCGAGAAATATCGGATTCCGATGGTCGAGGCCGAAGGCGCGTCCCGCTCGCTGTTCAACAAGGGCTACAAGTATTTATTCGCGGTGCTGTCAACTTCGGAGCAGTATTTGGCTTCGGCGATCACGCTGGCGGCGGAGAAGGCAAAGCAGGGCGGTAAATCTCCGTCTTCCGTCAAGGTGGCGGTGGCGGTTGAAAACGACCCGTTCTCGCTCGACATTCGCGCCGGCGTGCTGGAGGACGCGGGCAAATACGATATGCAAGTGGTCATCGACGAGCAACTGCCGCGCGACCTGTCCGACATGAGCGCCATCCTCACCAAGGTCAAGGTCATCAAGCCCGATGTGCTCATCGTCAGCGGGCATTCCAAAGGGGCGGCGACCGCGGTGCGGCAGATTGGCGAGCAGCGCATCGATGTGCCGATGATTGCGATGACGCACTGCGAGGCGGCGGACGTGGTCGGCAAATTCGGCGCCACCGCCAACGACATTCTGTGCGCGACTCAATGGGCTGAAACGCTGACTTACGAAGACGCCATTTTCGGCACCTCGGCGCAATACGAGCGCGGCTTCAAGGCGGCGTATTCCGACTACGCGAACAAGTCCGTCCCCTATCAAACCGCGCAAGCCTCCGCCGCGGTGTATGTCTTCAAGGACGCTTTCGAGCGCGCCGGCTCCCTCGACAAAGAAGCAGTCCGAGACGCCATCGCCGCCACCGACCTGTCCACCTTTTACGGGCAAATCAAGTTCTCCGACGCCGGCAACAACATCGCCAAACCGATGGTGCTACGCCAAATCCAGAACGGCCAATACAACGTGGTGGCGCCTTCCGAGTTCGCGTCTCACGCGCTTAACTGGCCGCGTAAGCCGCAGTAAAAGCACTACTTCGTCATAGAACCCCAAACTCGTCATAACCCACCACCTCGTCATTCCCACCCACCTCGTCATTCTCGAGCGTTAGTGACCGTTGCCGCCGCGCTTTTTCTTTTAAGCGGCGGCTTACGGACACTTACGACCTCGGGAATCTCCCTAAGACTAGCACGGGCTTTGTTGGAATTCACGGTAGCCTGAGGGAGATTCCCGAAGGCGATGAAAAATATGGTCGCTGACGCTCCCTATTTTTCTATCGTTCGAGAATGACGTACTTATCCAATGGACCAAATCCTAAACAACCTATCCCTACTACTAAACTTCCCGGTAATCAACGTCAAAATCATCGTAGACGGGCTGATGATCGGCTCGTTGTTTGCGTTGGCGGCTTATGGGTTGGCGTTGGTTTGGGGCGTGATGAATGTCAAGAATTTGGCGCAAGGAGACTTCGTCATCTTCGGCGGCTATGTCGCGTGGTGGCTCGCCGGGCTGGGGTTGCCGCCGTTGTTGGGCGTGCCCGCCGCCTTCATCGTGATGTGGGGAATCGGCTGGGTCGTCTATAAACTGGTCATCTCGCGGGTCATCGAGCGCGACTTGTTCACCTCGCTGCTGGCGACCTTCGGGCTCGCCATCATGCTCGCGCAAATTCTCAACCTGCTGTTCGGCTCGGACACCCAAAGCATCAAACTCGAATACGACACGCTGTATTTTTTCGACGGCTTCGTCGACGTGCCCATCGCCAAATTAATCGGCGTGGTGCTGGCGGCGTGCCTGGCCGCCGGGGTCATCATCTTCATGAAATCGAGCCGCATGGGGCAGGCGGTGCGCGCCACCGCCCAGGACGCCAGAGCAGCGCGGGTGCTGGGCATCGACACCGAGAAGGTCTACGCATTCACCTTCTCACTCAACGCCGCCATCTGCGGCGCCGCTGGCGCAATCATCGTCATGGTGTGGTTAATCCAACCGTTCTACGGCATATCCTATTCCATCCGCGCCTTCGTCATCGTCACCGCCGCCGGTCTCGGCAACCTACCCGGCGTCATCGCCGCCGGCTTAGGCATCGGCGCACTCGAACAATACGGCGCACACATTTTCGGCATCGGCTACCAGCAAGCGGTGGCGGTGCTGCTACTGTTACTGGTGCTACTCATCCGCCTAATCCAACAGCGCAGGATGCGCCAGAGTTTGCGGTAAGGGTAAATTTAAACCTAAATAAAACAACAACGCCCATCATTCGAGTATAGTGTTCGCAAACCGGTGGGAAACTAATAACCAATAAAGCACCTTAACGCAATGATTTTATATCGCTTTTTAACTGCCTGCTATGGGCTTGATAGTATAAGGTATCGCAAGCTCAAATTGGCACGTATTAATGAACTTAATGATCCGTTTGAATTTATTAGTGTTGAGTTATCTAATCAACGGTTACGAACTGCACTACTTAAAGTAAAAAACAAAATTTCAGAAACAACAGGGATTCTTTGCTTCAGCGCGACTTGGAAAAACCCAGTTCTATGGGGGCATTATGCAGAAAAACACACAGGAATTTGCCTTGGGTTTGAAGTGCCCGAAGGTTTGTGTAATAAAATCAACTATGTAGATTCTCGCCTTAAATTTCCATATGGGTTCGATCAGCCATCTGCGCAGAAGCTTTCACAGATAGAGAGGCGTGAATTTATGCAGAAAGTCGTATACACTAAATTTTCTCATTGGAGTTATGAGGAAGAATATCGGATGTGGCTTAAACCGGAATACACCGATGATGAATTAATTTTTACTGGATTTGATTCTGCACAGTTAAAATTAAGAAAGGTAATCGTTGGGATCAAATCATCCGTTACCTATCGTGATGTTTCAGAATATCTTGGTAGTAGTCTATCTGAAGTAAAAATATTCAAAGCTAGACCTAGTTTGACATCATTTAAAATGGAAATTAAAGAAATGAAATTCTGATTTTACAACATCATCAATAGCAGGTAGTCAAGGCGTAGTCTTTTTATTGTGATAAAAAAGGTTTTTAATTTCTTCTGAACGTAATTAAAAATAGAAACAACCTAATGATATGAGTTAAGTGTCTAAATGTGGGTGTTTTAATTCTTTTTCCATCGCACGCATTGCTATTTCTCCTATGGTTAGCACAACTCCCTCTCCCGCTATACTTGCACCAGTATAAGCGTTTAATCTTTTTTGCATATCTCTTGTAGCAGCACGCGCGATGAGTATTCCAAATAATTGTAAGCTACCCCCTGTCTCTTTGTTTTCAATTGCTTGATACTTATCCAATTGTTCTACCATAGTGTCTTGAAATTCGGTACGGCAAGAAATCATAGATTGGTATGTTAGTGCTCCGTCAAAAAATCCGCACAATTCTTCTTCTGTCTCTTTACTGAATATACCTTTTGGAACTAGATATTTGCGAGTTTGTTTAGTGGTCAAAAAAATGGTATAGCAGAATACCTCAAATTCCAGTCTGTGTTGTTCATCGGAATTTTTACGTATTTCCTCTTGGCGCACCGTTTTACAATGCTCATTAATAGACTCTATCATATTTTCGGTTATACGCATAACGTCCAACAGTTCTTTTATGCTGGCAAGGACGCGCTGTGCATCGGTGTTGATTTTATTGCGTAACTGTTTTTCGCTAGCCATTTTTATCACCATATTGTAAAAAGATTGTGTTGATATCCATGATGTCGGTCATCCAGCGCACTTGTTATTGCGCGAAAATCAACGACTCGGCGGGACGGACATTGCAGACTACTCGATACTTTTTGCGCACAATTTCGTTCTTTGTCAGATTCATGATTTTCTCTTCACCGCTCGTTTAGTGGTGTGAGCGAAGTCGCAGTTCCCATTATAACATAAGACCTTTATATTTTCAACACCTTTTGCGCTTGAGAAGTTGTAGGGGATGTGCCATAGCAGTGTTTGGGGATTGAAGCCCTTGTATGTTCGTTAGGTGTTGCAAAACACCAGCCCACTTACGGGTGAAGAGGAGTAAGGCGGTGAACATGAACTGGAGCGGCTGATTCACGCACTTGTTCAAAGTCGGCGGCACTAAAACCTCACCTCGCCAGTGAGCAGGACTGCATGCCCGGCTACCGCATTTTCTTTTTCGCGCCGTTCGCCGGCCAATTCCATGTCAAGCAACGAACCCAATTCCCAACGCACCCCTAATCGATGAATCTTATTCGCCCCGCCGAGGGTCGTTTCACCATAAGGCGTCAGTTGCCCGCCGCCGAACGATGGTAGCCCATAGCTGATGCGCGTATTCATCCGCGGCTTGCGCTCGTCAGTATTGAGTAGCCCTTGCCGCCAAACCGCTTGCCCGTCATCGGCGGTTTTGCCGTAGTCAGGGAACACGGAAAACGATAGCCCTTGCCCACCGGTGCCAGCCACTGGCCGTAGGCTACCACCGATGCTGAAATCCCACTCATTGTAGTAATTCTCATAGGAATTCCTATCACCACGATTGTGCCGGATCAATGTCCGTCCATTGAAATCGACGGTCAACCCGAGAGCCGGGTCGGTGTAGCGTAGTCCGACACCTACTTCAATACCGGTGCCAGTTTCTCCGTCTCTATCGTCAAAGCGAACCCCCAAATCGACCGATGGCTCCAGCCGCACACCGTTGACCGTGGTGTGAATACGTACCGCTTCCACTGCTACCCGTATTCTCTCGCCCTTCACAACCCCCACGATAACGTCCCCGTTTTCAACTTCATATCGTATCTGCAATGCATCGGCTTTCAAACGCAACTCGCTTGTGCCGCGTTTCAGCAACCGCCTGCTACCACCCACGCTGATCGTCCGCATCGTCAAATCGGCGGTCACCCGTTGGCCGGTGTTATTCGGGATGATATCCACATCACCCTCTCCGTAGCCCGTCATCCCCCAAAGGTCCAGCCGTCCATCCGGCGTATTCCAACTGATATAAGGGTTCGCGCTGGTCAAGTGCACATCGTAGTCGCCGCCTTGACTTGTGGTGGCGGTAAAAGCGGTGTAGCCGATGTTTGCCTCGCTCCTCGACACCATCAGTCCTGCCAGCAGGTTGTCGCGCAAGCGCGTATCAAGGCCAAAGTATGCGGTGCGCAGACGACCATCCAATTCGAGAGAGAAACTCTCACCATCGATGTCGTTGTCGTAGTAACCGCCGCCCCAGATGGTCACCGTGGATTGGTCGGCCTCCGCAGCACTCTCGGCGTTGGAGTCGGAATGGGCTTGTGTAATGCGTCGTGCAATCGAACACATCGGCTGGTTGGCCACGGTCGATGCTACATCTGGCGCAATCGCCGTTGACCGCACAGGGACATTGGCGGTCTGCACGGCGCAGTTAGCGGTGTAGCCGGTATACCCGGTGATGGTCGTGCCCGAGGCGTTGGTGGTAATGTCCATCGCCAGTTGCGCCGCAACCGGCGCAGTAATCGAAGCAAGTGTGAGGGTGAAAAGTGCGCTCAGGGTGAACCGTATACATGGAGTCGCGCAGGGTGTTTGTTCAACAATTTTTATGCGGGGCATTCTTGTGTTCTCGGGAACGTTGGCAAATCCCGGACGCAAAGGCACCGGGTCGTTGCACCGATCACTTACAAGTAAGATGAAAGTCCTGCCTATTTGCCCCGTAGGGTGCGACCCCGTGCCGGGTGAAAAATGCTGTTGTATTCGACAGGTAACCCGGCTGGGCGGGCTACTTGTAAGTAAATCGGTGCAAGCGGGATTGAAGCGGATTTTTTCGCTGATGTCAATAAAAATCAGAACAAAAGCGGGCAGTTTATGTGCTATAAAGCCAGACAATTCTATCTGTATCCTAAATAGCGAGAACGGCAATGGCGCTTGAAATTTGGTTGGCGTATGCGCTGGCGGCGGCGGTTGTTACTGTCATTCCGGGTCCGACGATTTTGTTGGTGATTACGCAGTCGGTCGCGCACGGCAGGGCGGCGGCGTTGCCGTTGGTGGCGGGGGTGGTGTTGGGCGACACGGTGGCGGTGGCGTTGTCGTTGCTTGGGCTGGGCGCGTTGCTGGCGGCTTCGGCGGTGTGGTTTGCGGTGGTCAAGTGGCTCGGCGCCGCCTATTTGATTTATCTCGGTGTGCGCTTTTGGTGCGACTCAGGCAAAGGAATCGCGCCGACCGCCACCGACACCGACACCGACGCCGCGCGCTCGCTCTTCGGGCAAGCCTTTTTGGTCACGACTTTCAACCCCAAAGGCATCCTCTTTTTCATCGCATTTTTACCGCAGTTCGTCACGCCCACCGCCGATGTGCTGGCGCAACTGGTCATTCTCGCCGCCACCTTCATCGTCATCGGCGGCATTACCGCGATGTGCTACGCGGTTTTTGCCGGCGCCTTGAAACGGTTTTTGCAAGCGGAAAACGTGCGGCGGCGGTTTAACCGTTGCGGCGGCGCCGCCTTGATTGGCGCGGGCGTGTTTGCCGCCACCGCGCAGCGCGCTTGATGCGATTGGCGAGCACGACCACGACCATGAACGCACCGCGACTCTCCCGGCAAACTCTGTTCCACCTCGTGTTGCTGGCGGTGATTTTCGCCGCGCCGTTTTTGTTTCCCGACTTCCGCACGCAACTGGCGACGTTGTGGCTGATGATTATCGTTGCGCTGACCTGGGACATGACCGGCGGGCAGATGGGCTACAACTCGCTCGGCAACATCGTCTTCTACGGCACCGGCATGTATGTCGCCGCCGTCGTCACCATCGCCCTGGCATACAACGTCGGCGAATACACCAACGCATTCGGCGGCGGCGTTTATGAATTCACCGACGCCCAATATTTCACGGGCATGTTGCTGGGCATCCTCGGCGCGGGGTTTTTCTGCGCCGCGTGCGCGCTCGTCATCGGCTACATCACCTTCGGTTTGCGCGGTCCCTATTTCGCCATCGGCACGCTCGGCGTCGCCATCGCCGCCGGCGAACTGGTCGCCAACTGGGACTGGGTCGGCGGCGGTCAGGGCATCGCGTTGCCGGTCTATCCCGGCGACCTCGAAACCGGCAAAGTTGTTTTTTATTTTTTGTTCGCCGCCACCGGGGTGGTGTTGTTCGTCTTTCTCAAATGGCTTTACGACACGCGCTTCGGCGCCGCCATCAACGCGTTGCGCGACGACGAGGAAAAAGCCGAAGCGATGGGCTTGCACACCCTGCGCTACAAACTCATCACCTGGTCGATGGCGGCTTTCTTCGTCGGCGTGGCGGGCGGCATTTCGGCGTTCCAGTTGATTCACTTCGAGCCGCTTGAAACCGCCTACCAGACCATCAACCTCGGCATCTTCATGGTGGTGTGCGTGCTGCTCGGCGGCAAGGGCACGCTGTGGGGACCGGTCATCGGGGCGGTGCTGTTCCACCTCTTCAAGGAGGTCACATGGACTTACCTGCTGGGCTGGCAGTGGGTCGCGCTGGGGGCGTTAATCGTGGTGACCGTGGTGTATTTTCAGGACGGCGTGATGGGCTGGCTGACGCATAAAAAACCGGAGTGGTTCGGCATTCGCGTGGAGCGGCGGGAATGAGCATCCTCGACATTACGGGCGTCAGCAAGTCGTTCGGCGGCGTGGTCGCCAACAAGGACATCACGCTGTCGGTGGCGACCGGCGGCATCACCGGGTTGATCGGGCCCAACGGCTCCGGCAAGACCACGCTGTTCAATTCCATCGTCGGTTATCATCCCATCGACGCCGGCTCGATTCGATTCCAAAGCAGGGAAATATCGACCTTGCCGGTGCAGAAAATCGCGCGCATGGGCTTGCTGCGCACCTTCCAGCAGACGCGCATTTACGGCGCCATGAACGGCGTTGACAACATGCTGATTTCGCTGCCGCACCGCAAGATGCGCATGCTCGATTCGTTTGCCCGCAACAGCCGCGAAGAGTATGAACGCGCCGACCGCCTGCTCGAGTTCGTCGGCTTGTATGAGAAGCGGTTTCTGCGCTCCGGCGACCTCTCGTTCGGCCAGCAAAAACTCCTTGAGTTTGCGATGGCGTTGATGAACGAGCCGACCGGTCTGCTGCTGGACGAGCCGACCGCCGGCATCAACCCGACACTAATCAACGGCCTCATCGACCGCCTCAAACTCGCCAACACCGAATTCGGCATCACGCTGTTCATCATCGAACACAACATGCGCGTCATCATGAACATGGCGGACACGATTTACTGCCTCGCGCACGGCGAAATGCTCGCCTCCGGCACGCCGGATGAAATCCAAAACGACCAGCGCGTCATCGACGCGTATCTGGGCGCGCACTGAGACGAGTGATGAGCGGCGAAGACGAAACAAAATCGGCACAGGGCTACGCCGGCGGCGGTGTCGATACCGTCATCTCGGTCGACCAAGTCACCCGCCGGGCGGCGGCTATCGCCGAGGACATCAGCGTCGAACAACTCGATGCGCTCGCCGGCGGCAAACCGTTTGTGTCGCTCGCCAACCTGCGCGCCGGCTACGGGCAGATGGAAATTCTGCACGAGATTAACCTGCGCGTGGCGCGCGCGCAATCGCTGTGCTTAATCGGTCCCAACGGCGCCGGAAAGTCCACCGTGTTGCACGCAATCTTCGGATTCAACACCATCTTTTCCGGGGAAATTCTCATCGGCGAAGGGGATGCGCAACTCGACGTAACCGCGCTCACGCCGAGCGAAAAACTCGCCAAAGCGGGCATCGCCTACATCTTGCAAGACAAGTCCATTTTTCCGGGGATGACGGTCGAGGAAAACCTGTGGATGGGCGGCTTCCTCAAGGGGCGCCCGGCGCAAGCCAAGCAAGCCGCCGAGCAAGTGTTCGACAAATACCAACGCTTGGCGGCGCGGCGCAAACACCAAGCCAAAGTCCTCTCCGGCGGCGAGCGCCGCCTGCTGGAGATTTCCAGAGCGCTGGTAATGAACCCCGAAGTGCTGCTGGTGGACGAGCCCTCCATCGGCCTCGAGCCGCGCTTCATCGACATGGTCTTCGAGATTCTCGACGACCTGCAACACCGCGAAGGCAAGACCATCATCATGGTCGAACAAAACGCCAAAAAAGGACTGGAATTCGCCGACATTGGCTACGTCATGGTGTCGGGGCAAATAGCCATCGCCGGCAAGGGTGCCGAGTTGCTGGCTAATCCGAAAGTAGGGGAGTTGTTTTTGGGTGGGTGATGGTGATGAATAACCACTTACCCGTCATTCCGACCACTCCGTCATTCTCGAGCGTTAGCGCCCGTTGCCGCGTAGCGGCTTACGGGCGCTTACGACCTCGGGAATCTCCCTAAGTCTACCGTGAATTCCAACAAAGCCCGTGCCAACCTGACGGAGATTGCGCGTATCATCCCTGATACGCGCCCTGCGGGCTACGCGAAAATCCGCTCCGGGCGGATTTTTCCCGCTCAAAAAACTGCGGGAATGACGTTGTTTGGGCTCAGCGCCAATCTTAGGGAGATTGCGCGTATCATCCCTGATACGCGCCCTGCGGGCTACGCGAAAATCCGCTCCAGGCGGATTTTTCCCGAGGACGCAAGTGTCCGTAAGCCGCCGCTTAAAAGAAAAAGCGCGGCGACAAACGGACACTAACGCTCGAGAATGACGAAGTAGGGGGTTTTTCAACGGACGCAACGAGCAAGAGCGTAGCCCAAGCCCGCCATTCCGGCAGTCTTTTGAGCCGGAATCCAGCGCGACCCCTGAGCGCCACGCCCCAACCTCAACCCGCCAGCAACAACAACACGATGCCGCCCACCACCAGGGCGATGCCGGCGAGCTCCATTCGGCTGACTTTTTCTTTGAAGAACAGCGTGGTGGCGGCGAAGGTGAAGACCAGTTCGATTTGCCCGAGCGCGCGGACATAGCCGGCGTTGTGCAGCGTGAAGGCGGTGAACCAGCAGATTGAGGCGAGCGCGCCGGCGAGGCCCGCCACGCTCGCGCGCCGCCAGTGTCGCGCCACTTGCGCCAATTCCCCCGGCGCTTTGCAGGCGATGAAAACGCCCATCAACACGGTTTGAATGAGCACGCTGATGAACAGGGTATACGCCGCCGCCACGACGAACTCATCGTGCTCGAGGGACAGCGAGGCGCCGCGAAAAAACACCGACGACGCGCCGACGCACGCGGCGGAGGCGAGACCGATGGCGGTTGATTTGTGCGCCAGCCCGCGCAACAACGCCGCCGGCGTCATGCCCGATTGAGCGGCGCTCAGCGCGACCACGCCGAACGCGCTGATGACGATGGCGAGCGCCGCAAACGCGCTCAGCGAATCACCGAGCAAGACCGCGCCGAGCAGCGCGACCATGATGACTTCCAGTTTGGAGAAGGTCGTGCCCACGGCGAAACTGCGGAAGGAAAACATCCACAGCAACAAACCGGTGAATACAATCTGGCAGATGCCGCCGAGCAAACAGTAAACAAAAAAGCGCGCATTGGGAGTCGGCAGCGAAAAGGAGCCGACGGTGTGCAGCCCCCACAAATACAACCCCGCCACCGGCAACGCATAAACAAACCGCGCATACGCCGCGCCCAACACCGACAACCGCCCTTGCAAATGTTTTTGCAACGCCGAGCGAATGTTCTGAAAAAACGCCGCGGCGATGGTGATGGGTATCCAGATTTCCGGCATAGTGTTTGCGGGTGAGCGGCAACGATGGAGGGCTTCGACTCCCTCATACCCGCTTCATCGGCGTTATTTTTTCGGCGTTATTTTTCCACGAAAGCGCGCTCGACGACATACTCGCGGAAGTCGCTCTTTCTGGTTTCCCGAAACCCTTGTTCATCGAGGAGCGCGCTCAAGTTTTTGAGCATACCCGGACTGCCGCACAGCATAAAACGATCCTCCTCGGTGTTGAACGGCGGCAAGCCAATATCGCGCATCAGTTTGCCGCTTTCAATGAGCTCGGTGATGCGCCCGTAGTTGTGAAACGGCTCGCGCGTGACCGCCGGATAGTAAATCAATTTTTCGCGCACGCTGTCGCCGAAATACGGATTGTCTTGCAACTCGGAGGTAATCAGTTTTTGATACGTCAGCTCGTTGATGAAGCGGCAGCCGTGCACCAGTATCACGGTTTGGAAATTTTCATAGACTTCCGGGTCTTTGATGACCGACAAAAAAGGCGCCAGACCCGTGCCGGTGCTCAGCAGGTAAAGCCGCTTGCCGGGGCGCAGGTGATCCCACAACAAGGTGCCGGTCGGTTTCTTGCTGACCAGCAGTTTGTCGCCAACCTTGATATGCTGCAAGCGCGATGTCAACTCGCCGTCTTGCACCTTGATGCTGTAAAACTCCAAGTGGTCTTCGTAGTGGGAACTCGCCATGCTGTATGCGCGCATCAGCGGCTTGCCATCGACTTCAATGCCAATCATCGCAAACTCGCCGTTGCGAAACCGCAGCGACGGCGCGCGCGTGGTTTTGATGGTGAACAGTTTGTCCGACCAGTGGTGAACTTCGATGACGGTTTCGGTATGGGGGGACGCTTGGGTCATTTCATCGATTGGCGCGTGGCGCGTGGCATTGGCGGTTTAGACGGGCAAAGCATCCGGGAGTTTCAAGACGCCGCCGGACGCAATCAAAACACCCTTAAGTCTGCCCTGCCCGCGCGCGTTTGACCACCCCCGGCGGGAGAATGATTTCCTAAAAAACCCGCCGCCGGGGGTAAAATTTCTTATACTTCGCGCTTCCTGTAGAATCTATTTCCCAACGCGCAATGACCCCGTTGAAACTCCATTCCGAGCCTCTGCAAAACCACTGGCTGGACGCCTATGGCCATTTGAACGAAGCGTATTACCTCGTGCCGTTCAGCAACACCAGTTGGATTATGCAGGCTCATTTCGGCTTGGGCGTAGAATACTTTCACCAAACCGGCTGCGCGATGTACACGGTTGAAACGCACATCCGCTACTTAAAGGACGTGCACGCCCCCGCAGAGTTGGCAATCGAAACCCTCATGCTAGGCTCGGACACCAAACGCATGTGGTTCGCGCATTCAATGTGGGTAGAAGGCACCCTGCGCGCCACCGGCGAATTCATGACGCTGCATTACGACACCCGCGAAAAGCGGACCATCCCGATGCCGGAGGCGACCCAAACGGCGCTTCAAGCGGCGCGGGTTGCGGATTTGCCTGAGTGGGTTGGTCGTCGGATTTGTCTTGAAAGCCGCTGAGTGGTAATCGCTCAGTGTGTCGCTCAACGCGTGTACAGTCTAAAGCCGCTGTTCACGTTATCATCCAGACTAAACTCATACAATAACAGCAAGCCAGCAATAACAAACCAATAACAGCAAGCCAATAACAACAAACCAACAAACAACAAGCCCGTCATTCCCTACAACTCGTCATTCTCGAGCGTTAGTGTCCGTTGCCGCCGCGCTTTTTCTTTTTAAGCGGCGGCTTACGGACACTTACGACCTCGGGAATCTCCCTAAGGATGGCACGGGCTTTGTTGGAAATCACGGTAGCCTTAGGAAGATTCCCGAAGGCGATGAAAAATATGGTCGCCTGTCGGCTCCCTATTTTTCTATCGTTCGAGAATGACGCCTACAACTCGTCATTCTCGAGCGTTAGTGTCCGTTGCCGCCGCGCTTTTTCTTTTAAGCGGCGGCTTACGGACACTTACGTCCTCGGGAATCTCCCTAAGACTGGCACAGGCTTTGTTGGAATTCACGGTAGCCTTAGGAAGATTCCCGAAGGCGATGAAAAATATGGTCGCTGACGCTCCCTATTTTTCTATCGTTCGAGAATGACGGGGTTGGGCGCTCCCTATTTTCTACCGTTCGAGAATGACGGGCGGTTGGTTATTCCCCCACCCACCCCCCACGCCCCACATAACCATCACGCGTTTGCGGTGTTTTTATTCCGAGAATCGCGCCCGCGACTTGCGTACGGAGGATTTGGGTGGTGCCGCCGCCGATGGTGAACATTCGCGCGTCTCGTGCCATGCGCTCCAGTGGCAGGTTGCGTGAGTAGCCTGCCGAGCCGTGAATTTGCAGTGCGTCCTGGGTCACCTTGATGGCGGTTTCGGAGGCGAGGATTTTTGCTTGTGCCGCCGCCAGTTTGTCCGGGAATGCGCCCGTGCCGATGGCGGCGTTGCGAATCAGTGCGCGCGCCGCCGCCAGGCCGATGGACATGTCCGCCAGCATCCACTGCAAGCCTTGGAACTCGGCGATTGGGCGGCCAAACTGCTCGCGTTGGTTGGCGAAGGCGAGCGCGTGTTCGTATGCGCCCTGCGCGATGCCGAGTGCGACCGTGGCGGCGCCGACGCGTTGCGCGTTGTAGGCGTTCATCAGCGCGGCGAACCCGCGCTTCATTCCGTCGGGTGGAATCACCGCCATCTCCTCGGGCACTTCCAGATTGTCCAACAACACTTCGGTTTCGGGCAGGCCGCGCAAGCCCATGGTCGGCTCGCGCTTGCCGATTTTCAAGCCATCGGGATAGCCGCCGCCGCCACCGCGCGAGTCTTCACCCCGCCGCGCGCTGCCGTCGCCACAATCACGCACCGCGATAAACCCGGCGATGCCTTGCGCGCCGCCGTCCGCCACAACGCGCGCAAAAATCAAATGCAACCGCGACACGCCGCCGCCCGTAATCCAATGTTTTTTGCCGTTGATGAGATAGCGGTCGCCTTTTTTCACCGCGGTCGTGGTCATCTCGTTGGCGGCGCTTCCGGCAGTCGGCTCGGTGATGCAGATGGCGGGTTTGTCGCCGTCCAGCACGAGGCGCGCCGCCAATTCTTTTTGCGCGCGCGAGCCATACTGCATAATCGCGCCGATTGCGCCCATGTTGCCCTCCACCACGATGCGCCCGGTCACGCCGCACGCGCGCGCCATTTCCTCAATCACCAGAGTCGCGTCAAAATAACTCAACCCGCGCCCTCCGTATTCCGGCGGAATCGTCATCCCCATCAACCCGCCGTCAACCAACCGCGCCACCGTGTCCCACGGATACTCCTCGCTACGGTCAACCTCCGCCGCCCGCGCGCAGACATGCGTCTCAGCCAACGACTTGGCGTCGGCTTGAAGCGCGCGTTGTTCGGATGTGAGCGAGAGCATCGTGAGCGAGGATGTAAAAAGATGAATTGAACCATAAAGCGTTGTCGGCGAAAATGATAGCAAAACCGGTGCGCGTGAAAAATGGTAGAACCGGCATGCATCTAAAATCCAACCCATCAAAAATGAGCGAAATGACGACAGACCCCTGGGGGCTGACATTGAGCGGCGCCGACTCGGCGCAGGCGGCGGCGTTTGACGCGGTGGTGCGGGATTATTTCGACCATCGCCTGAGCGCTTACCCTGCGCTGAAAACGCTCTGCGAGGCGGCGCCGAATTTTGCGATGGCGCATTTGTTGAAAGGGTTTTTGTTGCTGTCCATGGGAAGCCGCGACACCGTGGCGGCGGCGCGGGCGTGTCACCGGCATGTCGGCGCGACTGTCGATGCCGTCACGGCGCACGAGCGCATCCATTGGCGCGCGTTGGATGCGTGGGCGCGCGGCGACACCGAGGGCGCTTGCGATTGCTGGGACGAGGCGTTGCGCGATGCGCCGCGCGATTTGCTGGCGTTTAAGTTGCAGCACTTCGCGCTGTTTTGGTTGGGCGATGCGGCGCGGATGCGCGATGCTTCGGAGCGCGTGTTGCCGGCGTGGGACGAGCGCATGTACGGCTACGCCCACTTGCTCGGCATGACCGCCTTCGCGCTGGAGGAAACCGGCGACTACGCGCAAGCCGAGCGTCTCGGGCGCGAGGCGGTTGAGCGCCATCCCGACGACCTGTGGGCGTTGCACTCGGTGGCGCATGTCTATGAGATGCAGGGGCGCTTGACCGAAGGCATCGCGTGGTTGGAGCGCCCGCTCGACCATTGGGATGACCGCAATCCGTTCAAGGGTCATCTGTGGTGGCACGCCGCGATGTTTGCGTTGGAGAAGGGCGAGTTCGACCGCGTGTTGAGTTTATACGATGCGGCGGTGCGCCCGGCGGAGTCGGATTTTTATCTGGACATTCAGAACTCGGTTTCGCTGCTGGCGCGTTTGGAATTTGCCGGAGTGAAGGTCGGCGCGCGCTGGGATGAGTTGGCGGATGCGGCGCAAAACCGCCACGGCGACCATGTGCTGTTGTTCACCGAACCGCACTGCGCGATGGCGCTGGGGCGCACCGGCCGCTTCGAGCAAGCCGCCTTGCATCTGGCGTCACTGCGCGACTTCGCGCGCGACCCGGACATCTCCGCCGCTCGCTGGATTGCGCCGGTGGTGGCGCCGTTGTGCGCGGCGATCGGCGATTTCTACCGCGGCGATTTCGCCGCCGCCGCCGCACAAATGACCGCCCTGCGCGACCACTACCAACCCATCGGCGGCAGCCACACGCAGCGCGATGTCTTCGAATGTTACTTAATCGACGCCGCAGTGCGCGCCGGCGACTTGCCGCTCGGCAAGGCGTTGTTGTCCGAGCGCGTCTTGCGGCGCGGCAACAGTTATGTCAGTTGGCGGCGCTACGCCGAGGTGTGCGCGCAACTCGGCGATGCGCCAACCGCCGAACACGCGCGCGCACAATGCGAGCGAATCGCCGCCGGCGGATAACGCGCGCATGGCGCTAACGCGCTTTGCGCTTACACCCCCGCAAAAAAACGCCGCGCGGCAATCCACTTACCAAGACCAGCCGACACCAACCCGGCTGCTGGCCGAACTGTCATTACTGAGTGCGCTGGAGACGCCGGCGTTGGCAAAGAAAGAACGCCCCGATTGCAACTCCATCCGCCCGCTGACGCCGATGGCAATTGCTGACTCGCTGCGGTAATTGCCCAGCCCGAGACCGAGGTAGAAGTTTCCATCGCCCGGCACCGTGTTCGGCAATGCGGTTAACGCCGCCGAACTCGCGGCGGATTGCTTCAACTCTTTGCTCAGCACATCCACGCGCGGATCTCTGCCGGACAATGCGGTGTTCTCAATCGTGCGCAAGATGATCGTGCCGTCTTTATTGGTATCTTGAACAACCACCCGGCGATCCTCGTTTGTCCGTGGTGCGGTCAAGTCGTTAGTGGGATGGATGTCAGGCGCTCTGCGGTATCCTTGTGTGGTTCTTGTCAAATCTTCTTTTTGCTCATTGGTGATGGTGACTCGCGTGCCGGCGCTGTTAGTAAAACCGTCGCCAAGCAGAGCCACATCTTGCGCACTGCGCAAAATACCCCGCTGATGTCGCCCGAAGATGCTGTCCTCATCGGGTCGGTAACTGTCGGCTTCAGGAGTGTCGATAATACCGTTTCTCGGGTTCCCGTAGAGAGATTCAAACAAATATGCAAGCCTCATAGTGGGGGTTGCTCCGTTCGTCTCATGATCAAGTTGGCTAAACTCAGTGTAGGTGGTTCCGACCGGATTTCCATTCGCACCTGTCACCGGGTCACCGGGCGCGGGCTGTCTGCTCAACAAAGCAACCAGCGTCGCGATCTGCTCGGTGGCGCCGCCTTTCAGTTTCAACACGACTCGCTGAGATCCCGCGCCCACACTGATAGTAACGCTTTCAAAGCGCTGATCGGCGGGGGCGACGTCGTCGTCAGGATTCTCCACTTGCTGCACGGCTTGCATGGCAACTGTTTCGTAATCATCATTCTCGATTTCCCCGGCCGCCGTAATCGCCTGATTAGCGGTCGATACCGCCGCCGCCGCCGCAGTCGCCGGGTCGTCCGCCGCCGCCGTCCACGCCGCTCGCAGATCGGTAATGCGCGCATGCGCGCTACCGGTGGCGCTGGCGGTGTCGCCTACGTTTCCGGCGGCGGTTCGGGCGGCCGTGGCATCTGCTTGCGCCTGGGCGGTGCGCGCATAAACGCTGCCGGTCTCGCTCGCCGCATCGCTGCTCGTGCCCACGCTTGTTTCCAGTGCATCGACTTCGCCTTGTGCGGTGTCGGCGGCGGCTTGTGCAGCGTCGGCATCCGCCTGCGCCGCCTTGACGCGTGCGAATGCTGAGCCGTCTTCATTGGCGGCATCATCGGCGGTGCCGACTTGCGTCTCCAGCGCATCGACTTCGCCTTGTGCGACTGCGGCGGCAGCCCTGGCAGTCGAATCTGTCCCTTCGCCTGGGGGCGCATTTTCCAGAGCGCTAATCCGTCCGGTGTGTCCGCTAACCGTGGTCTCCAGCGCATCGACTTCGCTTTGTGTGGTATCGGCGGCGGTTTGTGCGGCATCGGCATCGGCTTGCGCGGCTTTGGCGCGCGCGAATGCCGAGCCGGTTTCGCTGGCGGCATCGCCGGCGGCGCCGACACTGGTTTCCAACGCGTCAATATTGTTCTCTGCGGTGCCGACTCGAGTTTCCAGCGCATCGACTTCGCCTTGTGCGGTATCGGCATCGGCTTGCGCGGCTTTGGCGCGCGCGAATGCCGAGCCGGTTTCACTGGCGACATCGCTGGCGGCGCCGACGCTGGTTTCCAACGCGTCAATATCGCTTTCCGCAGTGCCGACTCGCGTTTCCAGTGCATCGACTTCGCCTTGCGCGGTGTCGGCATCCGCTTGCGCGGCGGCAGCGGCGGCCCTGGCAGTCGAGTCTGTCCCTTCACCTGGGGGCGCATTTTCCAGAGCGCTAATCCGTCCGGCGTGTCCGCTAACCGTGGTCTCCAGCGCATCGACTTCGCCTTGTGCGGTATCGGCATCGGCTTGCGCGGCTTTGGCGCGTGCGAATGCCGAACCGGTATCGCTGGCGGTATCGCTGGCGGCACCAACGCTGGTTTCCAACGCGTCAATGTCGCTCTCTGCGGTGCCGACTCGCGTTTCCAGCACATCAACCTCGCCTTGCGCGGTGTCGGCGGCGGTTTGTGCGGTGTCGGCATCGGCTTGCGCGGCTTTGGAGCGCGCAAACACCGAGCCGGTTTCGCTGGCGGCATCGTCGGCGGTGCCGACACTGGTTTCCAGCGCATCGACTTCCGCCTGAGCGGTGGCGGCGGCAGTCCGCGCAACCTCGTCCACCGTGCCTGTGCCATCGCCTGCGATTGTGCTTTCGAGGGTTTCCACGCGTTGGTGCAGCGCGCCACCATCGGCGACCAGTTCGCCGTTTTCATCCACCGTCACGACTTCCGGGCGCGTGGTTTGCGTGGCCGCCAGCCCCGGCAGGATGTAGGTGTGGGCGTTGTTGCCGATGACCACTTGATTGGCCGCGGCGCGCACGCCGGCGCCGATGGCGATGGCGTTGTTTCCGGCGGCATGCGCGCCTTTGCCGAGCGCGATGCTGTTGACGCCGTCGGCGCGGCTTTCGGTGCCGATGGCGAGCGCGCCGGCGCCGGGGGCGGTGAACGGACTGGGCGGCTGGTCGATTTCGCCGGGAAGGTTGGCGTCGGTCAGGCCGGCGACCGCTTGGAGGTCATCCACCGCGTATAACTTGCCGTTGATGACGACATGCGTGTTGTCGCCGCGCGGCGGCGTGTTGGCGAGGTAGGAGGCGGCGTTGGTGTATTTGGGCAGCGCCTCCAGCGCGGCGGTGGTATACAACTTGCCGCCGATGATTACGTGCGTGAACACGGGATTGCCGTCGGTGTCGAGCCGGGTGGCGTCGGCGAAATAGGCTTCGGCGTCGTCATACTGTTTGCCGGCGGAAGTGCCGCCAGCCAGCGAGCCGGTGCCAAATGCGGCGCTGTCCTCGGCGTGCGCTTCGGCGTCAAAACCGAAGGCGGCGGCGGATTCGCCGGTCGCCCAGGAACTGGTGCCGACCGCGGTGCTTTCATACTCGGACGCGATGCTGTCGGCGCCGAATGCGGCGCTGTCCTGGCCGCTCGCCTGCGCGGATTGGCCGACGGCGGTGGATTCATCACCAGTGGCGTGCGCGGCGTTGCCCACGGCGGTGGTGTCGGTCGCGCCGATGATGGGCGCCGGCAGGTTGGCTTCGGTCAAGCCGGTGACGGCGTCCAGCGCGGAGATTTCGTATACATTGCCGGCAATTACCACCAGATTGTCGTCCGGAAAGTTGTCGCGTATATCCGCGGCGCGTTCGGTGTCGGCGAGGTAATCGGCAACACTGTCGTAGTTGTAGTAGATGGAGCCCAGCCCGCCGGCGCGGCTGCTTCCTCCAAGCGCAACGCTGTGCTCACCCAGGGCAAGCGCGCTATTTCCATACGCATCACTGCGGGCGGCCGGGGCAAAGGCATAGTGGCCGGTGGCGGTGCTGCGATCGGCGGCGTAGGACTGGCGTCCGAAAGCGCTGCTTCGGGTTCCGGTAGCGATGGCGCGCTGACCGACCGCGGCGCTACGCTCGCCGGCTCTTGCTTGCGCACCGACTGCGGTGGCACGCTCGGCTTTCGCTTGTGCATTGGCGCCGACCGCGGTGGCACGATCGGCGATTGCTTGCGCGTTCTGTCCGACCGCCGTGGAATCACCGGCTTCCGCCCGCGCATTCGCGCCAAGCGCGGTGCTGTCCTCGCCACCGGCAAAACTGTTGGCGCCGGCCGCCAGCGTGCGCGCTGCGCCGCTTAACGGATTGGGCGGCTGATAGATTTCGCCGGGAAGGTTGGTGTCGGTGAGGCTGGTGACCGCGTCGAGATCCGCGACGGCGTATAACTTGCCGGCGATGACGGCGTGCGTGACATCGCTGGCGCGGGTCGCGGCCAGATAAGCGGCTGCATCAGCGTAGTTGGGAAAAGCCTCCAACGCGCTGGTGGCGAAGACCTTGCCGGCGATGATGACGTTGGTGTGGCGGGTTCGGTCGTTGTCGGCGAAATATTCCTCAGCATCATTATAAATCCAGTCGGAGGAAAGACCGCCGGCGTTGGCGTGCCTGCCGAAGGCGGCGCCGTGTTCTCCGAGCGCTTGCGCGTAGCGGCCCACAGCGGTGGAGTGGTCGCCGGTGACCCACGAAAAAACGCCGACTGCGGTGCTTGAAGCACCGGACGCGATGCTGGTTGTGCCAACGGCGGTGCTGTCCACGCCAATGGCCTGGGCATACTGACCGACCGCAGTGGCGCGGTCTTCGGTGGCGCGTGCGGCGTAGCCGAGGGCGGTGGCGCGCCCGACCTCAAGCGCAGTCAGGCGGGCTTGCAGGCGCGTTCGGATGTCCGCGCGGAAGGTTTCACCGGCGTCGGTTTCCGCGGCCAGGCGCACATCACCACGTTCCGCATCAGTCAAATAGGATGAGCAGCCCGAGACGAAACTTTCGGCATCATTCAAATCCGGCTCGCGGGCGCATTCGACCAAACCGCCGATTCCGCTATGTCCCGAAACCGCGTCTTCAATCTCCTGGCCCGGCGCAAGGTTGGCGGCGGTCGCGCCGCGACCAAACACCGAATTTCGGTCACCGATTGCCAGCCCGTATTGCCCGACCACGGTGGCGCGTTCGCCGTAGCTAATGCTGTCAACTCCGACCACGACCGACTGCCTGCCAAAGGAGAGGGTGTTTCCCCCGACCACTGTGGAGCGGTCTCCATAACTGCGCGTGTTGGCACCGACCGCCAGGCCTCGCGTTTCAAAGGCGCCGGAATACTGACCGATTGCGGTGGAATCCCGGCCTCCCGCATACGCGGACGAGCCAATGGCGGTGGAATCAAAGTCTTTTGCCCTGGCGTAATCGCCGATGGCGGTGGTTGAAAAATCGGTTGTCACCGGGCTTGGCAGGTTATCGGCGTTCAGCGTGCCCGCGTTGCGACGCGACTCAAGCACCGAGACGAGGTAGATGCCGTCGCCAATCTGCGCGTAAAGTTGATTGCTGTTGGGGTTGGCGAGATAGGCGTTGACATCCGCAAAGGTGGTAATCAGATTGGCGTCGGTCAATCCTCCGCTAGTCCGGCCATTAAATTCGTTGAGTTGGAAGGTCGAAAAATACCGGTTGTTGATGCGGACGAATCTGTGTTGACCCCTTTCAGGATCACTCAGGTAACCCTGAACATTGGTGTATTCCGGAATACCATCGGGCACATCATCGGCGCCCTCGCCGGCTTTATACGCCCAAGCCGTCGAACTGCTTAACAGCAGAACAAACAGAAGGGGCTGTAAGTATTTGATTTTATGGGGGGGGCGTGATTGAGCGCAACAGATTGAGTGTGTTCACAGGTCTCTTCTCCAGTAATTGAGCGTTGGTGTATGAAATCCGGGCTAAGTCGGTGTCGCCCGAATACGGCTGGCGGGGTTTATACTAGAAAACAGGAGAAAGGGAAATATATTTTTGGCTGGGTTTCTTGAATTGATGTTTGATTTTCTACAACCTCTGCAATCGATATACCTTCTCATTCAACCAATCCAGCCCCCGCTCGGCGAGGTGGCCTACGATGTCGGGACCGGCGGATTGGGTGATGATTTCTACTGAGAAGTTGTTTTCAAACAAGTCGCGCACCGTGTGTTCCGGGACGGAGAAGGGGGGGCCTTTCATTTTGTTTTCGTCGTAGTCCATGCTGATTAGGAAGACTTGCGCGCCGGGTTGCAGGAGCGTGGCGAGATGCGCGGCGTAGTTGGTTCGCATCGGCTCGGGCAGGGCGATTAGCGCGGCGCGGTCATAGACCAGATGGACGTCGCTCAGGTCGTCGGGTTGCAAGTCGAACCAGTCGCCGCACCATAGTTCGATGTCGTCGCCAATGTACTTGACGAATGGCGCGTGGTTTATCCGCTCATAGCGCAGTTGGTTTTCAACATAGAAATCGCGGCAGGCGATGTCGCTGATTTCAATGCCGATTACGCGGTATCCGCTTTGCGCGAGCCACAGCATATCCAGCGACTTGCCGCACAGCGGCACCAGCGCCTTCGCGCCCCGCACAGGTGCGGGCGCAAGCGCGTTCCAGAATTGCTTCAGCCGGGAGTTGACCTTTTGCTGGTGAAAACCGAGTTTGCCCGCCACCCACCGCTGATGCCAGAAGTCAGGTTCCATGTCTACGCGAGTGTGGCGAAAAACGCGCGCAACCGCAAGCGTTGCCGGAGTGTCGGCAACGCTTGCGCCATCCGCGCCATCCCGCCCCGCAATGACGCGCGAGGCGGGGTCGGCGATGCTCGGCGTTACGGTTTGTCGCCGCGCTTCATGCGCAATTCAATGTCATCCAAGCAGGGGATTAAATCGGCGATGCTGTCGATGACATAGTGCGCGCCGCGTTGATACATCGTCGGGTAGATGCGGTCGCGGTGTTTCTGCTTGACCTCTTCGGAGAAGGCGTTCCACTCGTCGAGTTGAACCCCGACTTCATTGCCGGATATTGCCAAGCCGATTGCCCAGCAACCGGCATTCACGCCTTCTTCGATGCCGGTCAGGGTGTCGTCGACTTTGACCGCCGACTGCACCGGCGAGATGTCGAGTTCGAGCAGGTTGCGCAGCACCATGTGCGGGAAGGGGCGGCCACGCTTGACGTCGCCGGCGCCGAAGGTGGCGTCGGGTGTATAGCCCTGCTTGGTGCCGTCCGCCTGATTGATTGCCAGCATGCCCGGCAAGTAGCCGGAAGTGGAGCCGATTTTGTAGTTGCGCTTGCGGCATTCGGCGAGGACTTCCAGCGTGCCCGGAATCAGTTGCGAATAGTCCGACAGGCACGCCTCTTGCAACGGCACGAAGTCGTCGAACATCCGGCTCACGTCTTCCTCGGTCGGCTCGGTGCCGTGCGCTTCGACCCAGCGCCGGCGGACGCTGGCGATTTCGCAGATGAGACCGATATGGACTTTCTTGTGCGCCCCCATCGGGATGCGCGCTTCCTCAAGGGAGATAGGGACGCCGGCTTTTTCGAAGACCTGGCAGAAGACCACGGCGGGCGCCATGCAACCGAAGTCCATGGTGGTGCCCGCCCAGTCGAGAATGACGCAGCGGAGGGGGCCGCGGTAGGTGCGGGAGTAGGTGAATTCGCGTTCGTGGGTGAATTGCATGGTGATGACCCTGGTTGGTTTGGGGTTGCCGCGGGATGCGCGGTGGCGGGTAAGGTAGGGGGAAACCGCGGGCGTGACTAATGGTTATCGCGCTTGGTTTGTATTGATATAGTCAATAGGGGCATGCTGCTCCAACGCCCAATCCACATGCTCGCGCACCAACTCGGAAGGATGCTCCCGCCGACTCCGCAACGCCGTGACGACCGCCTCGGAAGAAGGCGCATTGCCGAGCGCAACGGCGATATTCCGCAACCATCGAACGAAGCCGATTCGCCGAATCGCCGAGCCTTCGGTGAAGCGCGCAAAAGCCGCCTCATCCCAGGCAAACAACTCGGTCAACGCGGTTGCATCCAGGCGGTGGCGGATGGCGAAGTCGGGTTGTGCGCTGAGGGTGGCGTAGCGGTTCCACGGGCAGACCAGTTGGCAGTCGTCGCAGCCGAATATTCGGTTGCCGATGGCTTTGCGGAAGGGTGTTGGGATGGCGCCGTGCAGTTCGATGGTGAGATAGGAAATGCAGCGCCGCGCGTCGAGTTGATACGGCGCGACGATGGCGCCGGTCGGGCAGACGTCGATGCAGGCGGTGCAACTACCGCAGTGCGCGCCGCTCGGGGCGTCCACCGGCAGCGGCAGGTCGGTGTACAGCTCGCCGAGAAAAAACCACGAGCCGCTTTCGCGGTTGAGCACATTGGTGTGCTTGCCGAGCCAGCCGTGCCCCGATTTCTGCGCCAGCGCCTTCTCCATCACCGGCGCGCTGTCGCACAGGGCGCGATAGCCGAATGCGCCCGCCTCGGCGCTGATGCGCTCCGCCAGTTGCTGCAGTTTGCGGCGAATGACCTTGTGATAATCCCGCCCCAGCGCGTAGCGGGACACATAGCCGAGCGCCGGGTCGGACAACGCCGCCTCCGCCGCCGCCATCGTCTGCGGCAGGTAATCCAGCCGCACCGTAATCACCCGGATGGTGCCGGCGACCAACTCGCCGGGGCGCGTGCGCTTGCTGCCGTGGCGCGACATATACGCCATCTCGCCGTGGAAATTATTCGCCAGCCAATCGGCGAGTCGCCGCTCCGCTTCGCTCAAATCGACATCGCTAATCGCGGTATGCGCAAACCCCAACTGCGCGCCCCACGCCTTGATCAATTCGCTGAGGTTGGCGAAGTCGTGCGGAGCGCGGGGCGGTGATTGAGGCATCGGCAAGCCGGCGGGCGGCGGGTGGCAAGTGGTGTTACTTGCAATTATAGAAAATTATTGATAGGGAAGAGCGACCCATCAACGCATCGGCTCAGTCAGCCACCGCCATGCTTCCCGAGGAAATCTATTGCGCGCGCCAGACGCGGGAAATCGACCGCGTCGTCATCGAGCAACACGGCGTGCCCGGCATCACCCTGATGCGCCGCGCCGGTGCGGCGGCGTTCAAGCGGATGATGGAGCGCTCCAGCCGGGTTGCGCATTTGGTGGTGGTCTGCGGACCCGGAAACAACGGCGGCGACGGCTACGTGGTCGCGTTATGCGCACGCCAAATCGGCATCCGCGTGACCGTGCTCGCCGTGGGCGGCGACAACACTGGCGACGCCGCCACCGCCGATGCCGCCACCGCCGCCGGCGACTATCACGACCACGGCGGCACCACGGTCTCAAAAGTCGAAGACGCCGGCGCGGTGATTGCGTCGGCGGATTTGCTGGTGGATGCGCTGTTCGGCACCGGGCTCAGCCGCGCGCCGCAAGGCGCCGCCGCCGAGGTGATTGCGCGCATCAACCGGGCGCGGGCGGGCGCAAGCGGCGGCGTGCCGGTGGTGTCGCTGGACATGCCGTCGGGCTTGCACAGCGACACCGGTTTCGCGTTTTCCCCGTGCGTAGTAGCCGACGCGACGGTCACCTTTATCGGCGTGAAACTCGGGCTGCTCACCGGGCGCGGGCGCAGCCACGCCGGCGAAATCATCTTCGAAGACCTGCGGATTCCCGCCGAGGCGAGGCGCGCGGTGCCGCCGGCGGCGCGCATCATTCAGCCGCCCACACTGGCAAAACGCGCGCGCGAAATGCACAAGGGTGACGCCGGGCGCGTGCTGGTGGTCGGCGGCGAGCGCGGCATGCTCGGCGCCGTGCTACTCGCCGGGGAAGCCGCGTTGCGCTGCGGCAGCGGGCTGGTGACCCTCGCCGGCGATGCGGCGCACCTCGACCTTGCCGCGCTTCACCGCCCGGAGTTGATGAGCGCCGACGCCGCTCGGATGGCGCCGGAAGATGTCGGCGCGCTCGCCGATGTGGTCGTGCTCGGTCCGGGTCTCGGCCAGTCCGAATGGAGCGAGCGGATTTTCGAGCGTTTCATCCATTGCGATTTGCCGATGGTGGTGGACGCCGACGGCCTCAACTGGCTGGCGCGCGCCCGCCCCCGGCAACGCGCCAACCGGGTGCTGACGCCCCATCCGGGAGAAGCCGCGCGACTGCTGCAATCAAGCCCCGCCGACATTCAAGCCGACCGCCCCGCCGCCGCCGCTGAAATCGTCGCGCGCTTCGGCGGCATCTGCGTCCTCAAGGGCGCGGGCACGCTGGTGGCGCACTCCGACGGGGCGTTGTGGTTGTGCGACCGCGGCAATCCGGGCATGGCGAGCGCCGGCATGGGCGATGTGCTGTCGGGCATCGTCGCATCAACAATCGGGCAGGGCATGCCCGCCGCCGACGCCGCCACCGCCGCGGTCTGGCTGCATGCGAGCGCCGCCGACATAGCCGCCGCCGAGACCGGCGAGCGCAGCGTGCTGGCGCGGGATGTCATCGCGCGGTTGCCGCCGCTCATCCGCCGCGCCGAGTCGAAGTGATAAAATGCGGCTTGTGTTTCGGCATGGCGACCCCTCACCAATCCAATGCAATTTTTTGACATTCCCACAGAAAGCGCGATGCTTGAACTCGGAAACGGCTGGGCGAATCGGATTGACGGCGGCGCGGTGGTGTTTCTCGACGGCGACCTCGGTGCCGGCAAAACCACGCTGGCGCGCGGCATTCTGAGCGGCATGGGACACCGCGGCGCGGTCACCAGCCCGACCTATACGCTGGTCGAGCACTACTCGCCGGCGGGGCGCGAGGTCTATCATTTTGATTTATACCGCTTGCAAGACCGGCGGAATTGGAGATGACCGGCTTGCGCGACCTGCTCGACGGCTCCTCCATCCTGCTGGTCGAATGGCCCGCGCGCGGCCTCGGGCGGATGCCGCCGCCGGACTTTCAAGTGGATATTCGCTACCACGGCAGCGGTCGCCGCGTGCGCGTGCGCTCATCGGGCGCAGTGGAATTGCCGCGGCCATGTTGAGTTCGAGACGCTTGTTGCCGCTGGCGCTGATGCTCGGTGCGCTTGTCATTCAAGGTTGCGGTTCGAGCGCTTCCCGACCCACCACCGCCGCCCCCGTTACCATCAAAGAAATCCGCGTATGGCACGCGCCGCAGCGCTCGCGCATCGTTTTTGATATGAATCGGCGCACCGCGTTTAACGCGTTTGAACTGAAACATCCGTCCCGAGTGGCGCTCGACCTGACCAATGTGCGAATCAAGGGCGCGGTGCCGGCGGCGGCGGGGCGCGGGCAGTTTATTCGCGGCGTTCGGCTCGGCGCGCAGCCGAAAAACGTCACGCGCTTGGTCTTCGACCTGGCGCAACCGGTGCGCTATTCGGTGCGAATGTTGAAGCCCACCGGCGCGTATCAATACCGCTTGCTCGTGGATTTCTACCACCGCGACGCCACCCCGCCCGCCGACCAACCGCGACCCGGCGGCGAGTTGCTCGTCCTCATCGACCCCGGTCACGGCGGCGAAGACCCGGGCGCCGTGGGCAAGCGCACCTACGAGAAAAACGTGGTGTTGCAGATCGCGAAAAAACTCAAAGCGCGCATCGACCGCCAACCGGGACTGCGCGCCGAACTGACGCGCACCGGCGACTACTACATCCCGCTACGCAAACGCACGCGCATCGCGCGCCACCGCCAAGCCGCGCTGTTCGTGTCGGTGCATGCCGACGCCTTCAAGAGCTCGTCCGTGAGGGGCGCGTCGGTGTATGCGCTGTCGCAGCGCGGCGCGTCCAGCGAAACCGCGAAGTGGCTCGCCAACAAGGAAAACGCCTCCGACCTGGTCGGCGGGCTCAGCCTGACCGACAAGGACGACCAAGTGGCAGAGGTGTTGCTCGATTTATCCATGAGCGAAACCGTCAGCAAGTCGCTCGACTTCGGCGCGGATGTGCTGGCGGAGTTGAAAAAAATCGGGCGCGTGCACAGCAAGCGGGTTGAGCAAGCCGGCTTCGTGGTGCTGAAATCGCCGGACATCCCGTCCATCCTCGTCGAAACCGCCTACATCACCAACCCGGGGGATGAGAAACTGCTGATGAGCGCCGAGCATCAAAACCGAATCGCGTCGGCCATCGTCGCCGGCATCAAACGCCACCTCGCCAAGAACAGGGGTTACTATGTCAATCGCTGAGTCAACCGCCGAGTCAACCGCCGACGCCAAGCCAGTCGCCGCGCGCCGCGCCGCTATCGTCCAACTGGATGACAAACTGATTAACCAAATCGCCGCCGGCGAAGTCATCGAGCGCCCGGCGTCGTTGTTGAAAGAGTTGTTGGAAAACAGCGTCGACGCCGGCGCCACGCGCATCCGGGTGCACGCCGAGCGCGGCGGGCTCAAGCGCATCGCGGTGCAAGACGACGGCGCCGGCATCCCCGAAGCGGAAACGCGCCTCGCCTTGTCGCGCCACGCGACCAGCAAGTTGCGCCGCTTCGACGACCTGTTCAACGTCGACACGCTCGGCTTTCGCGGCGAGGCATTGCCCAGCATCGCCGCGGTCTCCCGGCTCAGCCTGACTTCCCGCACCGCCGATTCCGCGTCCGCGTTTCAAGTCACTTGCGACGGCGGTGCGGTCGGCGCGCCGCGACCGGTCGCGCATCCGCCCGGCACCACGGTGGAAGCCATCGACCTGTTTTACAACACCCCGGCGCGGCGAAAATTCCTGCGCACCGAAAAGACCGAACTCAAACACTTGGATGATGTCGTGCGGCGAGTCGCCCTCAGCCGCTTTGACTTGGACATTCATTTTGTGCACGACGGCAGGGAAGTGTTTCACGCATTGGCGGCGCGCACGGCGGCGGAGCGCGAGCGGCGAATCGCCGGCATTTGCGGCGCGCCCTTCGCGGGGCAGAGCGTGTATTTTGAAGACGAGACCGACATCATGACCTTGCGCGGTTGGATGGGCTTGCCGACCTTCTCCCGCAGCCAGCGCGACCTGCAGTATTTCTTCGTCAACGAGCGGGCGGTGCGCGACCACCTCATCGCCCACGCGGTCAGGCGCGCGTATCACGACGTGCTGTATCACGGACGGCATCCCGCCTTCGCGCTGTTCTTCCACATCCAGCCCAACTTGGTCGACGTCAATGTTCACCCGGCGAAAAGCGAAGTGCGCTTCCGCGACAGCCGCGCGGTTCACGACTACATTTACCGCACCCTGCATCGCGCCATCGCCGCGCTGACGCCGGGCGAGAGCGCGGTGGAATTGCCGACGCCCGCCGCGGTCGCCGCAGCGCGCGCGCCGGGCGCGGGGCAGGGCGGCTACGGGTCGGGCGCGGCGCAGCGCAACATCCGCATGCTGGTCGCCGAGCAGATGGACAACTACCGCGCGCTCCATCCGTCCGCCGATGCCGATGCCGGCGCAACGCAACCCGGCGCCAACGGAGAGGAAGCGCCGCCGATGGGCTATGCGCTGGCGCAACTCAAGGGAATTTACATCCTCGCCGAGAACGCCGACGGCTTAATCATGGTGGACATGCACGCCGCGCACGAGCGCATCACCTACGAAACCCTGAAACGCCAAGCCACCGAGCAGTCCGCCGGCAGCCAGCCGCTGGTGGTGCCGCTGAGCATCCTCGTCAGCGCCGCCGAAGCCGAAGCCGCCGAGCAATTTCACGACGTCTTCAACGACCTCGGCTTCGAAATCGACCGCTTAGGCGGCGAGCAACTGGCGGTGCGGGCGGTGCCGGAACTACTGGTCAAAGCCGACATCGAAATGCTGGTGCGCGATGTGCTGTCAGACCTGCTCGAACACGGCAGTAGCGAGCGCATCACCAACGCCGAACACGAAATCCTCTCCAGCATAGCCTGCCACGGCTCAATCCGCGCCAACCGAAAACTAACCCACGCAGAAATGAACGCCCTCCTAAGACAAATGGAGCAAGTAGAACGCTCCGCCCAATGCAACCACGGCCGCCCAACTTGGATGAGCGTGTCGTTGCCGGAAATAGATAAGTGGTTTATGCGTGGGCGGTGATTTGTATGGCGGTTGCTCAGCCAATCACTCGTCATTCTCGACTACTCCGTCATTCTCGAGCGTTAGCGCCCGTTGCCGCGTAGCGGCTTACGGGCGCTTACGACCTCGGGAATCTCATCCCGACTAGCGCTGATCCCAAACAAAGCCGTCATCCCCGCTTGAAAGACCGCAGGAATGGCGGCTTACCCGCCGCCTGCTTCGCCCGCTTTGTTGAAATTCACGGTAGCCTTAGGGAGATTCCCGAGGACGCAAGTGTCCGGTAAGCCGCCGCTTAAAAAGAAAAAGCGCGGCGGCAACGGACACTAACGCTCGAGAATGACGAGGATACCAAATCACCCAACCCCACATACAATATAATCCACCCATGAGCCAAGTTCATCGTATGCCAGCTGGAGCCACGATACGCATCACGCTATGGGCAATCACGCTCATTGCTTTTGCTTGCGGGCGAGGGGTGTGGGCGCAGGCTGAGTGTAGCCGTACAAACCGCGGGATGGAGCGCATGGAGAGCGCACGCATTGCGTTGCTCAACGCGCACCGGCAGCGCGTTGAACTCGACTCGCTGATTGCCGATGATGCGCTCGAGCGCGCCAGCGGTTATCAGCATATTTGCCCGGAAGTGATTGCGCGCACCAGCATCTTGTTTCGCTACGCCGCGCCGGGCGCCGGGCGGTTCCACATGCGCAATGTCAAGGCGCCGCTGGACATCGGGTTTTTTGACGAAGGCGGCGTGCTGATTCAGTCCATGGTGATGCGCCCCTACGGGGACGGCGACGAGATATTGTATGGACCGATGCGGACATTTCAGTATGCGCTGGAAGCGCGCGCCGGGTTCTTCCGGGAAAAGGGCTTGTCCGCCGGCGCGTCCCGATTGCTGCTCGACACGCTGCCATGACCGCCGGCATGACCGACACCATTGAAATGCCCTACGGGCTGTGGCGCAGTCCGCTGAAACTGAGCGAGTTGTTGTCGCTGCCGTCGGCGCCGATGTATCCGTTCCGTCATCGCGGCTTGTTGCACTGGCTTGAGGCGTTGTCGCAGGAAGATGGCCGCGTCGCGCTGATGCGGCAACGGCGCTCCGGCGAGCGCCAGTGCCTGACGCCGGCGGAGTTCAACATTCGCACGCGGGTTCACGAATACGGCGGGCGCTGCTTCTGCGTGCTCGGCGACCAATTCGTCTTCAACAACCTCGGCGACGGGCGCATTTACCGCCAGGATTTGTCCGACGACACGCCCTCTTCACCTCCGCCAACCCCGGTAACCGCCGCGCCACCCGCGGGTCACTCGGCGTGCTTCGCCGACCTCGTGCCGCTCAGCCGCTCAGGAGCCAGCGCGGTGGTGGCGGTGATGGAAAGCAGCGAAAGCGGCCACGGCGAACGCGACGCGCTGGTGCTGATCGATCTCGCAAGCGAGGCGAGCCGGCGCGGCGCGGCGCGTCCGGAGGTCTGGGTGGAAGGCGGCGATTTCTACGCCTGCCCGGTGCTCTCCCCCGACCATACCGAACTCGCCTGGCTGGAATGGGACAAGCCCTTTATGCCGTGGGACCAGAGCCGTTTGGTGACGGCGGAATTGCCCGCCCTCGGCGGTGACGGCGATGGCGGGGCGGGACGCGCACTCCGCAATCGCCGGGTATTGGTCGATTGCGCCGAGCAGTCGGTATGCCAGATTGGTTTTCTCGACGACCATAGCCTGCTCTTCGTGAGCGATGGAAATGGCGCCGATTTTTGGAATTTCTTCCGTTATAAAGAGGGCGAGATTCAACAGGTTACAAACGACTCTTGCGAATACGGCGAGGTTCACTGGGTATTCGGTCAGCGCCGCTGGCAGCCCATCGCGGCGAATAAAATCGCCGCCGTGGCGAGCGCGCACGATGGCGACCGTTTGGTTGAGATAACGCTCGATTCGGGAAGCGTCTCGGCGGCGCGCGCGCCGCTGGCGGAGGCGGTTGCGGTGTGCGCCGACTTGCAGGTCGGCGCGTCGGAGCGCGAGTTGCTGTGGGTCGCCCGCTATGCCGACCGGGGCGCGGAAATCCGCTCGCTGGATTTGCAAAGCGGCGCCGACCGACCCGCCGGCGGACAAGCCACCGCCACCGCTCCGGCGGAGTGCAGTCGACCGCAGCCAATCGCTTACCCGACGCGCGACGGGCAACAAGCCTATGCCTATTTCTACGCGCCGTCCAACCGCCGCTACCGCGCGCCGCCGGGCTCGATGCCGCCGTTGCTGGTGGTCGTGCACGGCGGTCCGACCGCGCGCGCGACACCGGAATGGCATCCGCTCAAGCAATTTTTCGCCTCGCTCGGCTACGCCATTTTGGACATCAATCATCGCGGCAGCACCGGCTATGGGCGCGCCTACCGGCAGAGTTTGCTCGGGCAATGGGGCGAAATCGACGCCACCGACATCGCCGACGGCGTCGCCCATCTGGTGGCGGAAAAACGGGTCGACCCCGCCCTGGTGTTCATCCGCGGCGGCAGCGCCGGGGGCTATGCGGTGCTGCGCGCGCTGACCCGCTTCCCGCAACTATTCAGCGGCGGCGCCTGCTACTACGGCATCGGCAACCTCATCACGCTGGCAAAAATCACGCACAAATTTGAAGCCTCCTACACCGACCGCCTGGTCGGAGAAACCTTCGACAAACACACCTCCGCCGACCCCGCCAGCCGGTTCGTGCAACGCTCCCCGGTCTTCCAAATGGAGCGCCTTGCATGCCCGCTCATCCTGTTCCAGGGAATGGACGACAAGGTCGTCCCACCGGCAGTCTCACGCGAAGTAGCCGACCTCCTCGCCGACAAGGGAATACGCCACGAATACATAGAATACAAAAACGAAGGCCACGGCTTCCGCCGCCTGCAGACGCGCGTCGATTCGCTTGAGAAGGAGACGGCGTTTTTTTCGATGGTTATTCGGGGGGGTGGTTGAGGTGAATCCGACTGACAAAAACCCCCAACCCCGTCATTCTCGAGCGTTAGCGCCCGTTGCCGCGTAGCGGCTTACGGGCGCTTACGACCTCGGGAATCTCATCCCGACTAGCGCTAAGCCCAAACAAAGCCCCCATCCCCACTCAAAAGCCCAAAGAAACGGCGGCTTACCCGCCGCCCGCTTCGCCCGCTTTGTTCAAGCCCGTGCCAGTATTAGGGAGATTCCCGAGGACGCAAGTGTCCGTAAGCCGCCGCTTAAAAAGAAAAAGCGCGGCGACAACGGACACTAACGCTCGAGAATGACGAATTATAAATACCCGTCATCCCCGTAGCCTACACCACCACATCAACCCCCGCATAATCCGACATCGGCGGACAACTACACTGCAGGTTTTTGTCGCCGTACACGTTGTCCACGCGGCCAACGGGGGGCCAGTATTTGTTGTTTCGGACTTCGTTGGTGGGGAAGAAGGCGCGTTGGCGGGAGTAGGGCATGGGCCAGTCGTCGCTGACTAGGAGGTGGTAACTGTGCGGGGCGTTGGTTAGGAGGCTGTTTTCCAGCGTGAATTTTCCCGCTTCTATTTCGCGGATTTCTTCGCGGATTTCTATTAGCGCGTCGCAGAAGCGGTCGATTTCTTCTTTGGATTCGCTTTCGGTCGGCTCGATCATCAGCGACTCCGGCACGGGCCATGACATGGTCGGCGCGTGGTAGCCGTAGTCGATTAAGCGCTTGGCGACGTCTTCGACGGTGACTCCGCAGGCGTCTTTGATGGGCGCCAGGCTGACCACGCATTCGTGCGCGACCCTGCCGTTGACGCCTTTGTAGACCACCGGGTAATGCGGGTTGAGGCGGTGCGCGATGTAGTTGGCGTTGAGGATGGCGACTTTGGTCGAGCGCTTGAGTCCGTAGTCGCCGAGCAGGCGCATGTATGCCCACGAAATCGGCAGAATCAGCGGCGAGCCCCAGGGCGCCGCGGAGACCGTGCCGACCGGGTCGGAGCCGCCGCGGTTGCAACTGACCAGCGGGTGGTCGGGCAGGAACGGCGCGAGATGTTTTGCCACGCCGATGGGACCCATGCCGGGTCCGCCGCCGCCGTGCGGAATGGCGAAGGTTTTGTGCAGGTTGAGGTGCATGACGTCGGCGCCGATTTCCGCCGGGCGGCAGATGCCGACCATCGCGTTCATATTCGCGCCGTCCATATAAACCTGCCCGCCGTGGCGGTGCACGATGTCGCAGATTTGTTTGATGCTTTCCTCGAACACGCCGTGGGTGGAGGGGTAGGTCACCATGCCGGCGGCGAGGCGGTCGGCGTGCTCTTTCGCGCGCGCTTCGAGGTCGTCGATGTCGATGTTGCCGTCGGGGTCGCATTTGACCACCACCACTTGCATGCCCGCCATAATCGCGCTCGCCGGGTTGGTGCCGTGCGCGGATGACGGAATCAGGCAGACATCGCGCGCGTCCTCGCCGCGCGAGCGGTGCCACGCGCGGATACACAGCAGCCCGGTATACTCCCCCTGCGAGCCGGCGTTGGGTTGGAAACTGAAGACGGCAAAACCGGTCAACTCGCACAGCATGATGTCGAGTTTGTTGATGATGCGGTGATAGCCGCGCGCGTGCTTGGCGGGCGCAAACGGGTGGATGTGCGCGAACAGCGGGTTGGAAATCGGCTCCATTTCGCTGGCGGCGTTGAGTTTCATCGTGCACGACCCGAGCGGTATCATCGAGCGCGACAGCGTGATGTCCTTGCTGGCGGTCTTGCGCAGGTAACGCATGAACTCGGTTTCCGAATGGTAGCGGTGGAAGTGGGGGTGTTGGAGAAACGCGCTGCTGCGCTCCAAGTCCGCGGGAATGGATTTTTCCAAGTCCCGGTTGAACAACATCCCTTCAATTTCATGCGCGGTGGTGGAAGCGAAGACGTGCAGCAACCCCTCCACCTTGTCCGTCGTAATGGTCTCGTCAAGACTCACGCCGACGTGGTCGCGGTCAATCAGCCGCAGGTTGTAGCGCGCTTGCTCGGCTTTGTCGCACAAGCGCGCGGCGCCGTCCGGCGTGCGCACCATCAAGGTGTCGAAAAAGTGGCGGTGCACGACCGGGAAGCCGAGGTGCGCCAAGCCGTCCGCCAGCGCGCGCGTCAGTCGGTTGACGCGTTTGGCGATGCGCGTCAGCCCGCCGGGTCCGTGATACTGCGCGTAAAAAGTCGCCATGACCGCCAGCAGAACTTGCGCGGTGCAGATGTTGCTGGTGGCTTTGTCGCGGCGAATGTGCTGCTCGCGCGTCTGCAATGCCATGCGATAGGCGCGGTTGCCGTTGGCGTCGATGGAGACGCCAATCAGCCTGCCCGGAATGCTGCGTTTGTATTTTTCGCGGGTGGCGAAATACGCCGCGTGGGGTCCGCCAAACCCCATCGGCACGCCGAAACGCTGGGTCGTGCCGACCGCAATGTCGGCGCCGAGTTCGCCCGGCGGCGTCAGCAATGTCAGCGCCAGCAAGTCGGCGGCCATGATGACCAGCGCGTTCTTTGCGTGCATTTTTTCGATGAACTTTTCATACTCCGCGCGCGCGTAAATGTCGCCGTTCGCGCTCGGATATTGAATGAGCGCGCCGAAGCAGTCGCCGTCGTCATCGCCGTTGACATCGACCACCGCGTCGATGCCCATCGGTTGTGCGCGAGTTTTTACCACCGCGATGGTTTGCGGCAGGCAATCGCGCCCAATCAAAAAACGGTTGGACGGGTTTTTATTGACCCGACGCGCCAGCATCATCGCTTCGGCGGCGGCGGTGGCTTCGTCCAGCAATGATGCGTTGGCGATTTCCAGCGCGCACAGGTCGATAATCATCTGTTGAAACGACAGCAACACCTCGAGTCGCGCCTGACTGACCTCCGGCTGATAGGGCGTGTAGGCGGTATACCAGTCCGGGTTTTCCAGCACGTTGCGGCGAATCACCGGCGGCGTGACCGTGCCGTAATAACCGAGACCAATCATCGATATCGCCGCCACGTTGTCGGCTGCCACCAGTCGGCTCAGTTTGTTCAGACGATTTTCGTCGAGGGCTTCGGGCAGTTTGAAACGGTGGTTGCTGCGAATGGAAGCCGGCACGGTCTGCTCGATCAACTCATCCAGCGAAGCGACGCCGAGCGCATCCAGCATGGCGGTGAGTTGCTCCGGGTTGGAGCCAATGTGGCGAACGGTGAAGTCGTCGGCGCGCGGCATGATAGTTTGTCGGGCGGTCGCTCAGGCGAGCGGGCGCACCAATTCGCGGTACGCGTCGGCGTCCAGCAGGGCGTCCAGTTGCTGCGGGTTTTCCGCGCGGATTTTGTACAGCCAGCCCTTGCCTTCGGGGTCTTGGTTGACCAGTTCGGGCGAGTCTTCCAGTTTGTCGTTGACCTCCGCCACCGTGCCGGAAAGCGGCGACTTGACCTCGCCCGCCGCCTTGACCGATTCGACCACGGCGGCTTCCGCGCCCTGCGTCACGGCGCCGCCCACGGCGGGCAATTCCACATAGACGATTTCCCCCAGTTGCTCCTGGGCGTAGTCGGTGATGCCAACCACATGCAGGTCGCCTTTTTCGCGCACCCATTCATGGTCTTCGGTGTATTTGATGGTCATGTCAGCGCCTCATGGTGGTGTTGGTGGTTTGGTGGTTTGGTAATCGTCGGATGAGCGAGTTTAGCGGTAAAAGTTGCTCGCCACGAAGGGCAGGGCGGTGACCGTCACGGGCAGGCGTTTGTTGCGAACCTTGGCGTGTAACTCGGCGCCGACGTCCGCGTGTTGCGGTTGCACATAGCCCATGCTGAGCGGGCATCCGAGGCTCGGAGCAAACCCGCCGCTGGTGACTTCGCCGACTGCGTTGGAGTCGGCGTCCAGCAACGGCGCACCGGCGCGCACCGGCGCGCGCCCGCCGGGGAGCAAGCCGACGCGCAGGCGCTCGACGGGGGCTGCGTTGGGCGGGGTTTGCGCGAGCACAATGTGGTCGCCGGGAAAGCCGCCGGCGCGTTCACCGCCGGCGCGGCGCGCTTTGGACACCGCCCAGTTCAATCCGGCTTCGGCGGGCGTGGTGTCGGCGGTGATGTCGTTGCCATACAAGCACAAGCCCGCTTCCAGACGCAGTGAATCGCGCGCGCCGAGCCCCGCCAGTTTGACCGGCGGATGCGACAACAATGCGCGCGCCACCCGCTCGGCGTCGGCGGACTGCATCGCCAACTCAAAGCCGTCCTCGCCGGTGTAACCCGAGCGCGCGACGACGCAGGCGGCGCCGGCGATTTCCATTTCGCGCACCGCCATAAACTTCATATCATCGAGGTCGTGACCCAACTCCGCGAGCACCGCCGCCGCCGCGGGTCCCTGCAATGCCAGCAACGCCCGGTCGTCGGACAACGCCATGACCAATGGAAACGACGCGCGGGTTGCGCCGCCGAGGTGTCGGCGCAGGTGGTCGAAGTCCTGTTGCTTGCAAGCGGCGTTCACCACCAGCACGAAGCGCTCGCCGAGGTTTTGCAACATCGCATCGTCGATGATGCCGCCCTGTGCGTTGGTCAACAGCGCATATTTCTGGCGTCCGGCGGGCAGGGAAAGCAAGTCCGCCGGAATCAGCGACTCCAATGCCAATGCTATCTCGGTGGTGGCGGCGGCGGCGGCGGCGGTTTCAGCGCGAATGTCGATTTGCCCCATATGCGACACGTCGAACAGACCGGCGAACTCGCGGGTGTGCAGATGCTCCGCCAGGATGCCATCGGAATAGTTGAGCGGCATTTCATAGCCGGCGAAAGGCACGAGTTTGGCGCCGTGTTCCAGATGGAGCGGATGGAGTGGGGTGCGTTGCAATGTCGGGGCGCCCGGTGGCGGGTGGCTGACTTGATACGGCGATGATAAGCCAAGACGGTGCGGTATGAAAATGATTCGCGCAAATAAACCCGCTTCCAATCATCGCATCTTTGCCGCCGCGCGGTATTTTTCGCACTTCTCAAGGAAGCCGCGCGTGCTGCCGGGCATCGGCACGCGCACGCTGGCAATCCAGGTAATCAAGTTTTTGCCGGCGCGCAACAGGCGCGTGCCGCGTTTAATATGACGCTCCAGTTCCGCATCGGCGCGCGGCGGAATGACCGCCATGTATTCCAACAGTTGCTCGCCGTCGGCGACGAATTGCGGCCAGACCCGGTAGTAGTTGGCGTCGCTGCGAAAGATTTGGCATTCCTTTTTGGCGATGCGAATGAAGTCGTCCACCAATTCGCCCGCGCCTTCAAACCACGGTTGCACGCACACGGTTCGGTGCAACACTTCGCCGATTTGGTCGATTTCGCGCATCGCCTGGGCGATTTTGCGGTAGCGGCTGTGATAGTAATCCGCCAGCGACATCGTGAACACCTTGACCGGCTCGCCCCACAATTCATCCACGCCATCTTCGCCGCTGTAATGCTTGACATGAACGCTCAACTCAAGCGCCTCGGTAAAGCAGTTGGCGCATTCGCGCATCAATTCATTGTCGCCGTTGATGCGAATGCCGCGCTCTTCCAGTTCGACGATGGTGGTGAAAATATCGGTCGCGCGGTTGAACAACGCACCGGCGAGCATCGCCGCATTAACCCGCTTGCGCCGCGCATCGGTCTCCGCCTCCCAAGCGCTCCGCGCCTCCTCAAGTTTTTCCCCCGGCGTATTGATGCCCGCCTCGGTATGATGAAAAGTGCGCCGAGTGAGCGCATCAATCAATTTCTTCTTAGCCGAAAGCGCTTCCGCCGGCGGCTCATAATACCGAATCCAATAATCGTCATAAAAAATATGCGCAACGCCGTCAATCTCCCTGATGGCGCCGTTCTCAATTTGACTAGTCATAACAAACCCGTTCAGCGTAGGTATACGGACCCGGCAAAGCGGGTGCGGGCGGATTATAGTTTGTATTGTCTATAATAAAAACAATAAAAACCCCGTCATTCGAGCGAGCGTCAGCGCCCGTTCCCGCCGCCCCCCACTTCGTCATTCCCAACCACCCGTCATTCTCGAGCGTTAGTGTCCGTTTGCCGCCGCGCTTCTTCTTTTAAGCGGCGGCTTACGGACACTTACGACCTCGGGAATCTCCCTAAGACTAGCACAGGCTTTGTTGAAGTCCACGCTAGCCTTAGGGAGATTCCCGAAGGCGATGAAAAATATGGTCGCTGGCGCTCCTTATTTTTCTATCGTTCGAGAATGACGGGCATAACTCGTCATTCTCGAGCGTTAGTGACCGTTGCCGCCGCGCTTCTTCTTTTAAGCGGCGGCTTACGGACACTTACGTCCTCGGGAATCTCCCTAAGACTGGCACGGTCTCAACACCCCATCAAAATCAACACCCAGACAACCCAACCCCACAAGGCGTCTCAATAATCCTATCAAGCAAATTATCATAATCAATACTATTAAGTTGATAATCAATCACATTATCAATATGATTCAATTTAGCCGTGCGCTCATCCTGAAAGGCTTGCAACAAATCCCGAAACGAAGTCTCCCCCGACTGATAGTTTTCAAACTCAATCCGCGCACTCTGCGCCGCCGCGTTGATGGCTTCTAGGAGTTGCGCTTCGTCCAGCGTCAGCAGCGTGTGCAAGCGTTGAATGTCGGCGACGATGTCTTGCAATTCCTCCTGATAACTGATTTCCAACCGGCGCACCCCCAACTGGAATTTTTTCAGGTTCGCCTTGTTGGCAATGTTGCCGCCCAACGGATAACTGAATTCCAGCGTGGCGGTATAGTTTGTCCGGTCGTCATTGATTTTGGAAGTGCGCGTATGCCCCTGGTTTGAGTTTTCCTCGGCGCGCAGTATCAAATCCAACTCCGGCAGGTTTTGATTTTTATAGTGGGCGATTTCAATTTTGTTTAACTCCATACTCAAAGCGATGCGCTGCAACTCGCGGTTGTGCGTTGTCAGATAGTCCGGCAAATCTCCGCGAATAAAGTCAATGCGTTTGTGCAACTCGTATTCCGGCGTCTCGGTTAAAATCGCCGCGTCGTCGAGCAGCACCGACAGTTTCTCCTTAATCGCCTGCAACTGAATGCCGGCGTCCGACTGGTATCTTTCTATTTGATAAACCGTGCTTTTAAGCAGCGCGGTTTCAGCCTCGCCGTCGGGATGCAGCCGCCGCAGTTTATCCAGCAACTCCCGGTTGATAATCACCCGGCGCTGATAACGCATCCACGACAAATAGTCGCTCAGCCGCGCGTCGAGGAAGTCCTCTTTGGTTTCATAAAACGACAACTGTTGCCGCTTGAGGTCAACGATATCGCGGCGGTGGGTTTTGAGCGAGAGGGCGTTGGTGTCGTGTTTGAGCAGCGGATAGTTGAACTGAATGTAGTGCCGGGTTTTGTATTCTTTGACGTGGTGATAAGTGGTTCGGTCATCGATGTTTCTTTCCCGCTGAGATTTCGTGGGCGAGTCGTTGCGCTCTTCCGTGCCTTTGTCTTTGCTCCGGCTAATGCCCATTCGCAGACTGCCGGGGTGCGACAGAAACCGTTTTTCAACAGCCACCCCGACCGTCTTCGGGTAGTCCCGAGTCTGACTGGTGTAGTCGTAAGTGGTGTAGATGTCCCGGTCCAAATCGCGGTAACGATAACCCACATCCCACGACAAATTGGCTTTCCAGTTGACATAATTATCACGGCTCGCATCGCGCTCAATGCGCTTAATGTCAAGCCCGATTTGCGCCTCTTCCAACAGTTTGTCCTGCGCCAACACCTTGTCGATAAACTGCGCTTCGGTGATGGCAAGGGAAGGGGTTGGAAGCAGCAATAAAACCAGGCAAAGATGCAACAATGCGCGCTTTGCGTTATTGCTAACGTGACTGAAGCAAACGCCAATAACCGCCCGCCGATGCGCCTTTCTGTGTGGTGAACCGTGCTCGTTTCCCACTTGTTTCCGTGTTCCTGACATATCCGTGCTCCCTGCAAAGCCCGCTTGTGAAATTAGGCGCAGGGTAGTGAGGGTTCCGTAAAAAAGTTGTGGGAAATGTCACAAATTGGGTGATTTTTTTATGCTTCGTCATTCTCCATTACGTCGTCATTCTCGAGCGTTAGTGTCCGTTGCCGCCGCGCTTTTTCTTTTTAAGCGGCGGCTTACCGGACACTTGCGTCCTCGGGAATCTCCCTAAGATTGGCAAGGGCTTCGCCAAAGTCCACGGTAACCTTAGGGAGATTCCCGAAGGTGATGAAAAATATGGTCGCCTACCGGCTCCCTATTTTTCTATCATTCGAGAATGACGAGATTACCCGCCCAACCACCTCCAAACTCCCCCCCGCCTTTTCAACAAACTCATCGATCTCAGCATGACTAATAACAAGCGGCGGAGAAAATACCATCGTGTCGCCAACCGCGCGCATTACCAGGCCGTTGTCAAAACAGGCTTCGCGGCATAGTGTGCCGGCGGTGCCGTTGGTGTCGAAGCGTTGACGGGTTGTTTTGTCCGCGACCAACTCAATCGCGCCGACGAAACCCTCGACCCGCACCTCGCCGACCAGGGGATGCGCGGCGAGGGTTTGCAGGCGCGTTTGCAGGTAGTCCATACTGTGCGCGCGGGCGTTTTCTATGATGCGTTCGCGTCGCAGTATCTCGATGTTTTTCAAGGCGACCGCGCAGGCGACCGGATGCCCCGAATAGGTGTAGCCGTGGCTGAACTCGTCGTCGTGTTCATCGAGCGCGTCGGCGATTTTGTCCGCCACCATCACCGCGCTGATGGGCTGGTAGCCGGACGACAAACCCTTGGCGAGGGTCATCAAATCGCCTTCGATGGCGAAGGTGTCCGAGCCGAACCAGTTGCCGGTGCGACCGAAGCCGCAGATGACCTCGTCGACGATGAGCAGGATGTCGTATTTTTTGCAGATGCGTTGGATTTCGGGCCAGTAGGTGTGCGGCGGAATGATGACGCCGCCGGCGCCCTGAATCGGCTCGCCGATGAACGCCGCCACCTTGTCCGCGCCGAGCGCCACGATTTTATTCTCCAGCGCGCGCGCCGCGTGAATGCCAAAATCGGCCTCGGACAATGCTTCATCATCGCCCCCGCGCCCAAAGTAATAGGGCTGCTCGATATGCTCGATGCCGGGAATCGGCAAACCGCCCTGCGCATGCATCGCATTCATCCCGCCGAGACTCGCGCCGGCGAGGGTGCTGCCGTGGTAGGCGTTGTGCCGGCTGATAATGATTTGACGCTCGGCGCGCCCGCGCAGTTGCCAGTAGTATCGCGCCAAACGCACGATGGTGTCGTTCGCATCCGAGCCGGTGCAACCAAAAAACACCCGCTTATACTGCGCCGGCGTCACCTCGGCGAGCGCGTGCGCCAACTCCACCGCCGGCACCTGCGCGGTCTGAAAAAAACTGTTGTAATAGGGCAACCGCTCCATCTGCTCCGCCGCGACCGTGGCAAGTTCGCGCCGCCCATAACCAATATTGACACACCACAACCCCGACATCGCGTCAAGATATTGCTTGCCATCCGAATCATAAACATAAACCCCCTCAGCCCCACAAATAATACGCGCCCCGCCGGCATGCATGCGGCGGTGATTGGTGAACGGATGAAAGTGATGCTTACGGTCAAGGTCGCGCAGTTCGGCGGTGTTGTAAGGGGTTGTCATCGAGGGGCTCCGCTGTCCGTGGTAAACACCGCTTCGCCGAGGACGTCCGGGTTGGGTTCGACGCCCAGGCCGGGGCGGTCGGACACTTTCATATAGCCGTCTTCGATGACGGGAGCGCCGCTTGCGACCTCAACCTCGGTGTATTCGTGAAAGGCGGATGACTGGAAGTGAAATTCCTGCGGCAATGAATGCGCCAGATGCGCGATCGCCGCCGTGGCGATTTCACTCCCCCAGGCGTCTTCAATGGTCATCGCCAAGCCCATGGTCATGCACAAGTCTCGGAACTGGCAGGCTTTGGTCAAACCGCCGACCCGGTTGATTTTCAGGTTGATTAAATCCATGGCGCTGTCGCGGTAGCCGCGCATCAAGATGTCGATGCTGTCGATGCACTCGTCCAGAATCATCGGGTGGTCGCAGTGGCGGCGCACCGCCAGGCACTCCGGGTAGGTCAGGCAGGGTTGCTCGATATACACGTCCACATCGCGGATTGCTTTGACGACGCGAATGGCGTCGTGCTGGCGCCAGCCGGTGTTGGCGTCGGCGTTGAGCACATTGCCCGCCCTGAGTTCGGCGGACACCTTGAAGATGCGCTCAATATCATCATCCGCGCCCGCCCCGACCTTGATTTGGAACTGCTTGAAACCTTGCGCTTGATAGTCTCGAATTTTCACCGCCATGGCGTCCGCCTTCTGCCGGCTGACCACCTTGAATAACTTGACGCGCGGCTGGCACATTCCGCCAAGCAGCGTATAAACCGGTTGACCGGTCGCCTTGCCGAAGAGGTCCCAGCACGCCATATCGATCGCCGACTTGACATACGGATGCCCCTTCAACAACGCATCCATGCGCCCGTTAATCGCATTCAGTTCAATGGGGTTCTCGCCGATGAGTCCGGCGGCGAGTTTGGCAAGCCCGGCGCGCGCGCCTTCCGCAAAAGCGGGCAGGTAGGACGGCCCCAGCGGGCAGGTTTCGCCGGCGCCGCTCAAGCCGCAGTCGGTCTCAACGATGACCACCGTGCTGTCAAACGCCGAAAAGGACTGCGTTGACCAACTATACGCGCCTTCCTTCATCGGCAAGGCAACCTGATAAACCGAGATTTTTGTAATCTTCACCGAAAATTGTATGTTGCGAATAAAAGGAGTAGATTAACCCGGATTATCGCAGGCACGGTCGATTAAGCAAAGTCAAAAATGCGTGACCAGGCGGTGGGGAAAGAAACACCGCGTATCTTATTTAATACTCAACCGTAGGAGGTATACCATGAAATCATATAAAACCCCGAAGTATCTGGCGGCGGCAACGATCGGCGCCGCCTTCATTTCCACCGCCGTGTTGGCTGACCGGCTTGACGACATCATCGCGCAAGGCGAGGTCAAGTGCGGCATCATGCTCGATGTTCCGCCGGTTGGCATGCGCGACAACGACAACCGACCGGTTGGCTATGATGTGGAGTTTTGCCGGGATATGGCGGAGGCGCTGGGCGTGGAAGCGGTCATCGTCGAGACGCCGGCTCCGGACCGCATTCCCGCGATTCTGTCGGGGCGCGTCGATGTCGGTGTCGCCTCGGCGACCAACTCGCTGGAGCGCGCCAAGTCGGTGGCGTTTTCAATTCCGTATCAAATCTGGGATGTCGGGGTCGCGGTTGCGGCGGACAACACCACCATCCGCACCTATGACGATTTGAAGGGCAAGGCGATCGGCACCGTGCGCGGCACAACCGGCGAGGTGGCGTTCCTCAAAGACATGAAGAAATGGGGCGGCGGGACATCGCACATCGCCTACGGGTCAAACGCGGAGCAGTTTTTGGCGTTGTCGCAAGGCAAGGTCGATGCGATAGTCGAAAGCACCGCGATTTTTGGCGAATACGCGAAGGGCAAAGGCAAGGACAAGATAAAGGTTTGTTGCAGCGTCACCACCGCGCCCTCCGACTGGACGGGTTTGATGGTCAATCGAGATCATCAGGGGCTGTTGAACTGGATTAACCTGTTCGTCTGGCATCAGTGGAAGACCGGTCGCACGGATGAACTGTACATTAAATGGTTTGGCTATCCGGCGCCCAGCATGACGTATCCGGGCATTCACGGATATTGAAAAACTGAGCCGAGCCCGCCAACAAACGCGCGAAATAAATCCGGGGACCGCCTCCCGGATTCATTTCGCGTGGCGTGGGCATGCCCCCGACCATAGCGTGTAATGCTCGACTACACCTTTCAATGGCGGGTCGTTTGGAAGCACTGGCCCGAGTTGTTTCAGGCGGGCTTGCTGACGCTGCAACTGACCCTGCTTTCCATCATCATCGGCCTCGTCATCGCGGCCCTGCTGGCGGTATTCAAGGACTCCGATAATCCGATTCTAAAAAGCGCATCGATTGCGTGGATTGCGCTTGCCCGCAACACGCCGGCGTTGCTGCAAATCTATATGGCTTACTTCGGGCTTGGCGCGTTCGGCATCCACCTGACGCCCTACACGGCCGTCCTCAGCGCGGTTGCGTTCAACAACGCGGGCTATCTCGCCGAGATTATCCGGGGCGGTTTCAGTTCGGTTCCCGCCTCACAAAAACTGGCGGCGCGCGGTTTGGGGCTGACACCGGCGCAGTCCTATCTCTATGTGACCCTGCCGCAAGTATTGCGTGCGGTGTTTTTGCCGATCGTCAATCAAGTCATCTGGGCGATGCTCGCCACTTCGCTTGGAATGATCATCGGCTTGCAGGAATTGACGGGAATGACGACGTTTCTGCAATCGCAAACTTTCCGTCCGTTTGAATTCTATTTTGTCGCCGCCTGCATGTATTTGGTCATCGCCAAAATCGCAACCGTCCTCGCGCAACTGGTCGCGGCCTACCTGTCGCGCGGCGGGGCGGTGAAATGATTTACACCTTCACCGCCAACGACCTGTGGTTCATGGCGCGCGGCGCCGGCATCACATTCGTGCTGACCCTCGTCGCCGGCGCGCTGGGCAGCGTGATGGGTTTCCTCATCGGCTGGGCGCGCACCAGCCGCAACCCGCTGTTGCGCGGCTTGCTGGGCGCGTATGTCGATATCATCCGCTCCATACCGCTCATCATACAGTTCGTCCTGTTCAACAGTTTCATGGCAATCGCCGGCAACCCGCTCGACCCGTTCACCTCCGGCATCATCACGCTGTCGGTGTATATCTCCGGGTATGTGTCGGAAGTGGTCAAGGCGGGCATCGAATCGGTGCCGGCGGTCATGAGCAAAGCCGCGCGCGGGCTCGGCATGACCTATGCCCAGGACTTTTCCAATGTGGTCGTGCCCATCGGCATGCGCACCGTGTTCCCCGCCTGGGTCGGTTTGATGCTCGGCTTGATGAAGGACACCTCGTTAATCGCCGTGCTCGGCGCCACGCCACCCGAACTCTTGCGCGCCTCGCAAATCATCATCAACCGCATTCAAGAGCCGCTGCTGATTCTGCTCGGCGCCGGGGCTTTCTACTTCGTCATGTGCTATGTCATCACGCTGTTCGCCGGGCGCTATGAAAAATCGTGGCGGCAAAAACACGAGGTTGCGCGGTGATTGAAATTGACAACGTCCACAAATCTTTTGGCGCGCTTGAGGTGCTGAAAGGAATCGACCTCGTGGTTGACAAAGGCGAAGTGGTTTGCCTCATCGGCGCCAGCGGCTCGGGGAAATCAACCCTGCTGCTGTGCATCAACGCGCTCGAGCCAATTGCGCGCGGACGGATTGTGGTCGACGGCATCGATGTCCATTCCAAGCAAACCAATCAAGACAAACTGCGCCGAAAACTCGGCATCGTCTTCCAGCAATTCAACGCCTTCCCCCACCTGACCGCCCGCCAGAATGTCGCGCTGGCGCCCCGAAAAGTGCTGAAAATGCCGCCCAAAGAAGCCGGCTTGCTGGCCGAACAACACCTTGAAAAAGTCGGACTCGGTGATAAAATTGAATGCTATCCGGCGCAACTGTCGGGTGGTCAGCAACAGCGGCTTGCCATCGCGCGCGCACTGGCGATGAGCCCGGATTACCTGTTGCTGGATGAAGTGACTTCCGCGCTCGACCCGGAATTGGTGGGCGAGGTGCTCGACACCTTGCGAATGCTCGCCAAAGACGGTATGACGATGATTGCGGTCACGCATGAGATGCCCTTCGCGCGGGAAGTCGCCGACCGGGTTGCGTTTTTTCACCAGGGGGTGATTCATGAAGTCGGCGCCGCCGGCGCATTAATCGACCATCCGAAAGAAGCGCGCACCAGGGAATTTCTTGGTAAAATTTTATGAATCCACCGTGAGGAGAATATTATGAAATTTGAAGGCATTTATCCGCCGGTCATCACGCCGTATCACGATGACTGTTCGATTGACGAGGACGGTTTTGCCGTCGTGCTTGAGCGTCTGATTAAAGCCGGCGTGCATGGCATTGTCGTGGGCGGGACCACCGGCGAGTATTACGCGCAGACTTTTGAAGAGCGCGTGCGGCTGATGGAACTGGCGGCGCAGACGATTGCCGGCAGGGTGCCGATGATTGCCGGTGTCGGCTCGATTCGCACCGAAGAGTGCATCGCGTATGCCGAAGCCGCGCACGAGCATGGCGCGAAAGCGATCCTGCTCAATGCGCCGAGTTATGTGTTGCCCACTCAGCACGAACTCGCCGAATATGCGCTCGACGTTGTCCGGGCGGTCAACCTGCCGGTCATGCTGTATAACTATCCCGCCCGCACCGGGACGATGATGCAGGCGGACTTTTTCAAGCGCATCAGCCACCGCAAAAATTTCGCGGCAGTCAAAGACGCTTCCGCCGACCCCGCCCAACTGCGCATGCTGGCGTGCGACTATCCGAATATCACGCTGCTGTGCGGAGTCGATGACCAAGCGCTGGAGTTCTTCGCCTGGGGCGCGCGCGGCTGGGTCTGCGCCGGCGGAAACTTTCTGCCGAAAGAGCACATGGCGCTATATCAGGCGGTGGCGGTTGAAAACGACATCGCAAAGGGCCGCGAAATCATGGCCGCGCTGTTGCCGCTGATGTCGGTGCTGGAGCAAGGCGGAAAATTCGTTCAAGCAATCAAATACGCCTGCACCCTGAGCGGCCTACCCGCAGGCCCCGCCCGCTCCCCGCTACGCGTGCTCAATAAAAAGGAGAAACGCAACATAGAACAAGTGCTAAAAACCGTGAAAAAAACTTTCGCCAAACTCAACTCGTAAAACGCGCCGCGCTAGTCCGACGACTTCCCGAACACCTGCGCGATGACCAGCGCGGCGGTGGTGATGAGAATCATGATGGTGGAGATTGCGGCGATGGTCGGGTCGATTTGATCGCGTAGCGCGAGAAACATGCTGCGCGTGATGGTTGACATGTCCCTGCCCGAGATGAACAACGCGACGATGACTTCATCGAATGAAACGATGAACGCGAGCAATCCGCCGGTGATGACGGAAAAGCGTATTTGCGGCAGGGTGATGACCAGAAAAGCCCGCAGTCTGGACGCGCCCAGGCTTCGCGCGACGAGTTCCTGATTCATATCGTAACTTTTCAGCCCCGCGCTGATTACGATCAAGCACAACGGCAACGCCAGCGCCGAGTGGGCGAGCACCAGCCCGAGCAGGGTGTTGTTCAAGCGCAAGTGGGTATACGCGAAGAAGACGCCGATGGCAATCAGGATGACCGGCACCATCATCGGCGTTATCAGCAGAATGAAAACATAGCGCGCCGCTTTGAGGTTGGAAACATACAATCCGTACGCCGCCATGGTCGCCATCGGCGTGATGACGAGCACGGTTAAAATCGCGGCTTTGATTGAGACCCAGGTCGCTCGCATCCATTCGTTGGAGCCAAAATAATTGTCATACCACCTGCCCGACCAACTGCGCGGCGGAAATTCCAGATACTGGGAGCCGGAAAATGACATCGGGATAACGATCAGAGTCGGGATGATTAAAAACAGCATAATCAGCGCGGCGACGGCATACAGCCAGAGCCTGCCGCCGTGGGTGATTTGGGTGTCGGAGGCGGGTTGCGCGAGCCAGTTCCCGTGTGCGCGCCGGCGGTTCATCCGCCATGCCCCCCGCCGAGCACGCGGTCGAGTTGCAGGAGGCGGTGCGCCAGAAACAGAACCAGCAGCGTCAGCGCCAGCAACACGACGCCGAGCGCGCTGGCGGTGCCGAAGTTGAAGAACAAGTCCACCAGCGTTTCGATTTTCATCGAGACCATGATGACCTTGCCGCCGCCGAGCACCGCCGGAGTTACGAAGAAGCCGAGGCAGAGCACGAAGACGATAATGATGCCGGCGAACAGCCCCGGCAGGGACAGCGGGAAGAACACATGCCGAAACGCATAAGCCGGCGTAGCGCCGAGATTTGATGCCGCCTTCATATAATCAAAGTCGATGGATTTCATCGCGCCATACAGCGGCAGCACCAGAAACGGCAGCATGATGTGCGCCATGCCGATGAGCGTGCCGTTCAAGTTGTGCGCCAGCCGGATGGGCGTGTCCCACAAGCCCAGTTCGATTCCCCATTGGTTAATCAGCCCCTTGCGTTGCAGCACCACCAGCCACGCATAGGTTCGCACCAGCAGCGACGTCCAGAACGGCAGCAACACCGCCATCATGCCGAGCGCCGCCCAGCGTTTCGGCAACTGGGCGAGAAAATAGGCGAGCGGATAGCCGAGCAAGACGCACAGCGCCGTGGTTAGAAAACTGACCTTGAAGGTGGTCGTGAATATGCGGGTGTAGGATTTGCTTTCGAGCATCCGGGTATAGTTGCTCAGCGACATCACGCCTTCGTCGTTGAACAGCGACAACCAGAACAGCCAGCCGACCGGAATGACGATGATGACCAAAACCAGCATCGCCGCCGGCGCCGCCAAGCCAAACAACGTTAACTTTTCGCGCAACTCGTCTCGGCGAATTCCGGCGGCATTGACGCCCGCGGCGGTGCGATTCATAACGGCGTGTTCAGTCATCGCGCGTTTGACTCGGGTCCGGAATCAGCGTGGTTTCATCCGGGTGCAAGCCCAGCGTGACTTCGCTTCCGGGCGGCGGCGCCGCCGCCAGGGTTTGCCGCCGGCTGACGCTTCGCACCGCCACTTCGGCGCCGTCGGCGAGCGTCACATACGTGACAAAACTCTCGCCCTGATAAACCACATGGCCGACGCTTCCCTTGAATCGATTGTAGTGCGCGTGGTCTGCCGGCTGCTCGTCGGTCAGCAAGACCAGCCGCTCCGGTCGAAGCATCAGCAAATGCCCCCCCGCCGCCGCTGCGGCGGACTCGGACAGCCGCAAAGGCTCGCCCCGGTAGCAGGGCGCGCCGCCGATGTATTCGACCGGCAGCAGAACCGACTCGCCGATGAAGTTAGCCACGAACGGGTCCGCCGGATGGTCGTAGATGTTGCGGGGGTCGTCCAACTGGATGAGTTTTCCGTGGTTGATGACGGCGATGCGGTCGGACATGGTCAGCGCTTCGCGTTGGTCGTGGGTCACATACACCGTGGTCATGCCGAGTTGGTCGTGCAGGCGGCGCAACTCAATTTGCATGTGCTCGCGCAGTTTTTTGTCGAGCGCCGACAACGGCTCATCCATGAGGAGTATGCGGGGCTCAAAGACGATGGCTCGGGCAAGCGCGACGCGTTGTTTCTGCCCGCCGGACAGTTGGGTGATTCGGCGCTCGCCGTAGCCTTCCAGTTGGACGGTCGCCAGCGCGCTTTCAACGCGCGCGCCGATGTCGTCTTTTGACGCCCCTCTCAGTTTCAACGGAAAGCCGATGTTGCCCGCCACGTCCATGTGGGGAAACAGCGCGTAGTTCTGAAAGACCATGCCGACTTCGCGTTTGTGCGGCGGCATTCGAATCATCTCCTCGTCGCCAAAGCGCACGCTGCCGGAATCGGGGCGCGTGAACCCCGCAAGCACCATCAGCAGCGTGGTCTTGCCCGACCCCGAGGGACCCAGCAACGTCAGGAATTCCCCGCTCTGAACATCGAGGTCGACATGCTCCAACGCGTAAATGTCGCCGTAGGTTTTGGTGACCGCGCGGATACCGATGGGCAATGCCGCAATTCGCCCCATGTTCTTGCCGTCCGTTAAGTTATGACGCAGTGTCAATGGCGGCGCGCACAAAAAGAAGGCGGCGCCGTTGATTGCGCCGCCTTGCTTCCGGCATATTCCGCCGCCGCCAAGGTGCCGTCGTTACTCGGTAATCATGTCCTGATACATCTCCGACGCCAGTTTCTCCCACTTGGCATACCACTCCTGGCTAATCGGCAGCATATCGCCGACGTTGTCGGGATGCGAAGGGAGTTGCTTCGCCAGCGCTTCGTCAATTTTGCCGGTTTTATAGACATCGGAGTTGGTCGGACCATAGGTGATGTATTTGGGCAGGTTGACTTGAAACTCCGCCTTGCTCATCTCGGCGATAGTCTGCATCGCCAACTTCGGATTGGGCGCGCCTGTGGGAATGCCGAAGCAGTCGTAATCTTGCAACGCCTGCACCAGGGTATAAGCCACTTTGGCGCCGTCCGCTTTTGCCACATCGAAACGTCCGTTCCAGCCGGTGGTCATATCCACTTCGCCGTCTTTCATCAACTGCGCGTGCTGCGCGCCGGAACTCCACCACACGGCGACATGCGGTTTGAGTTCACGAATCTTGTCGAGCGCGCGCGTGATGCCCGCTTCGCTGTCGAGCACCGCATACACTTGCCCTGCCGGCACGCCGTCCGCCATCAACGCCGGCTCCAGCATGCCGTGCATTTTGTTGCGAATCGAGCGCGTGCCGGGGAATTTTTTGACATCCCAAAAGTCCGCCCAGTTCTGCGGTCCGTTCTCGCCGTATGTTTCGGTGTTCCACGCGGCGACGGTGGCGAATATGTCCGAGCCGACGCAACACGGCAGGTAGGTGTCGGGAACAAACTGGGAGACGTCGATGAGGTTGTAATCCAGCGTCATCAGAATGCCCTCGGCGCAGGCGCGCGCGCCGCCGCCGGAGCCGGTGCTGATGATGTCCCAGGGAACCGCGCCGGCGGCGACCTTGGTGCGCAGTTGCCCGATGCCTTTCCAGGTTTCTTCGTTGATGGTGATGCCGAGCGATTTGGCGACCGGCTGGAACAGCGCCTTGCTTTGCGCGTCCTGATACGAGCCGCCCCAGGAAGCCACGGTCACCTCCTGCGCGAGCGCGGCGGATGAACCCGCGCCGGCAAGGAAAGTCAAGCCGAGAACCGCGCCGGAAACTGCGCGCAGTCGCGGGGTCGAAGTTGCTTTTGTTGTCATCGTTTATTCCTCCGTAAAAAATGGTGTTGGTGAAAGGGGATTATAAAAATCGTGGCGGTTGCCGGCTGGCGGGGTGAGCCATCCGAAGACAAAATGGCTGCTTGACCCACTTAACGTTTCATCGCCCGCCGGTCGCGCCAGTGATAGTAGCAGATGGAGGGCGCGAGGAACCAGGGGTTGCGACGATAATAGAGTCGGGCGGGGAAAGTCAAGGTGTCGAGGGCGGTGTTGCCTTTGGGGTCGTTTAGGACTTTCAATCCGGTTCGCATGCCGAAGTAACTGGCGAGCGAAATGCCCGAGCCGCAGTAGCCCATGCTGTAAAAGATGCCGTCGTGTTTTCCGGTGTGCGGCATCGCGTCGAAGGTGTAGCCGACGAAACCCATCCACGAATGGCTGATGCGCGCCGCGGCAAGTTCGGGGAAGATGTCGAGCATCTGCCGGCGCAGGAGGCGGGCGCTTCGGCGCAGGTCGGTTTCTTTCAGCGAGACCCTGCCGCCGAAAAGCAGGCGGCGGCGTTCCGGGCAGGTGCGGTAGAACACCACGAGTTTGCGCGTGTCGGTGACCACGCGGTCATTCGGTATGAGGCGCGCGACAGTTTCCGCCGGCAATGCTTCGGTGGCAATCATGTATGAGCCGATTGGGATGATGCGCCGGCGTTGCCAGGGCGTGGCGCCGCCGGTGTAGCCGCTGGTGGCGACCACGACATCGCCGGCGGTGATGTTGCCTTTGGATGTCTCAACGGTGAAGCGAGCGCCGCGTTTTTTTATCGACTCAACCCGGCAATGACTCACGACCTCCACGCCTTTTGCTTGCGCGCATTCCAGCAGCCCGCGATGATAGCGCCCAGGGTCAAGCGATGCGTGATGCGGATACACGACGCCGCCGTGGTAGAACGCGCTGCCGATTTCGCGGCGTTGTTCGTGCGGTGCGACGGGGTATGCGCCGATGTTTAACTGAGGCGGTATGTCGTCGATTTTTTGCCTCAGTTCGTCAAACGCCTTGGCGGTGTGCGCGGCGTGAAATCGCCCGACCTTGCGGTAGTCGCAGTCAATCTCGTTGTCTCGGATAAACGCCTCAATCCACGACAACGCGTTGTTGCCTTCGCGCAAAATGTTGAGCGCGGCATCCGCCCCGAATTTTTTCGCCAGCAACGGAAAGCCCGGCTTGATGCTCGTGCTGACCTGCCCGCCATTGCGCGAACTGCATCCCCAACCCGCCGCCTCGGCGTCCAGCACGACGGTGTGGCGACCGTGTTGCGCGGTCTGAATCGCCGCCGACAACCCGGTATATCCCGACCCGACGATGACCACATCGGCGTCGCCGGGCGGGGCGTCACCGTCACCGTCACCGCCACCGCCATCGCCACCGCCGCCGGGGCGGGGCGTTCGCTCCCACCAATACGGCGCCTCTCGGAAATCCGCCGTGAAAATCGCCGAGTCCATCATCCCAACCGGCTTTGATGATGACGAGCCGCGCTCAGCCAGTCGGGATGAATCTCCACGCCCCAACCCGGCTGGTCGGTCAGCGTCACGCAGCCGTCCGTAATCGCATACGGGTCGTCGCGGTATAACCCCTGCTGCCACGGATAATAATCCGCGCCCTCGATGGAAAACTCGAGATACTTTCCGGCGTTGGGAATGGCGCGCAGAAAGTGCATGGTGAATAGCGTCACCATAGACAAGTTGGCGCAGTGCGGCGTGCACGCTAGCCCGCGCTCCGCCGCCATTTTCGCCACCGCCAGCGCGCGCGTCAGCCCGCCGACATAGCAAATATCCGGCTGGACGATATCGACCACGCGCTCGGCAATCATCCGCTTCCAAGTCGGCAAATCGCAATCCTGTTCGCCGCCGGTGACGTCGAGCGACAAAGCGGCGGTCACTTCCCGCGTCTGCTCCAACTCCCAGTAAGGGCAGGGCTCTTCAAAATGCGAGACGCGATGGTCTTGCAGAAACCGCCCGACCTCAATCGCCTTCGCCGGCGAGTAACCCGAGTTGGCATCCACCAACAACTCAACCCCGTCATCCATCGCCGCGCTCATGCGCCGCACGATGTCCTCGGTTCGCCCGGGCCACGCATCCACATCGTGCCCGCATTCATCGGCGATGCGAAACTTGAAGGCATCAAAGCCGTGTTGTTCGCGCAGCCGGGTCAGCCGCTCCGCTTCTTGCTCGCCGCTGATGTCGCGTTTCATCGAAGAGGCATAAGCGCGAATCCGCCCCGGCTCGCCGCCCAGCAATCTGCACACCGGCTGCCCCTCCAATTTCCCGCGCAAATCCCACAACGCCGTATCCAACCCGGCAAGCGCCCGGCACAAATAAGAGCCCGGAAACTTATGCTCAAGTTCCGGAATACACCCCACCAACGCCGCAATATCCAACGCATCCTCGCCAATAGCATGCGGCGCAACCTGACGATGAAGCACCCGCGAAGTAATATCCGCCTGATACGGCGCAACCTGCCCCCAACCAACATCACCGGTCTCGGCGGTCACCTTCACCATGCCGATAAACCGATTAGAAAACGTGTCGATGGCGGTTATTTTCATCGCAGTGAGGGTGGCGCTGAGTCGCCGACGAATGCCGGTGCGCCGCAACCCCGCCTATTCATCGGCGTCACGCAAAGGGCAGGGCGCTAACCACGCCCGCGCGCGTTTGGCTGTCGGCGCTGTGTACCAACACGCGCTCGCCCGGCGCCCGGAAGCCGTTGTTCATCATCGCCAACGCAACATTGGCGCGCAGCCGCGGCGAGTAGGCGGCGGAGGTGACTTCGCCGACTGGGGCTGCCCGGTCGTTGCCTTGTGCGCGGCGGACGGGCCACGGCGTGGCGCAAGGCGGGCAAGGGTCGCCATCGAAGATTAAGCCGCGAATCTGCCGCGTGATGCCGGCGGCTTTGATTGCGCGCAAGGCGCCGCCGCCGATGCAGTCCAGTGGCTCGTCGAGGTCGCAAAATGCCGCCAGTCCGCATTCCAGCGGGTTGTTCTTGCGCGTCATCTCGTTGCCGTAAGAAAGTAACCCGCCTTCGATACGCTCGATGAGGTTGGGGCAGCCGGGGCGGATGTTGAACGCTTGCCCGGCCTCCCATAACCTGTCCCAGAGGGCGGCGCCGAGCCGGCTGTCTTCCAGGTAGATTTCAAACCCGTCCTGACGCGAATAGCCGGAGCGGGCGATAACATGACTGCTCCCCATGAACTCAAAGCGGGCAAACTTAAAGAAGCGGATTTCGCGGATGCGCTCGCCGAAAACCGCGCTCATCAACGCTTCGGCGCGCGGTCCCTGAATGGCGAGCGGCGACACGTCGGGCTCTTCGATGACGACATCCATGCCGGCGCCGAGCGCCAACCCCTTTGCCCACAACAACACATCCGAATCCGCAATCGACAGCCGGAAGTGGTCGGATGCCAATTTCAGAATGACGGGGTCGTTGATTATGCCGCCGGACTCGTCCACCAGCGGCGCATACAAGCAATCCCCGGCGCGCGCCTTCGAGAGGTTGCGCGGTGTCATCCACTGCACCAATCGGGCGGCATCGGCGCCGCGAATGTCGACTTGCCGCTGGCAGGCGACATCCCACATCTGCACGTGCGCGCGCAGATGCCAGTAGTCATCCTCCACCGAGGTTGCAAACGCTTTCGGCAGCAACATGTGGTTGACCACCGAGTAGCCGCGTACGCCGAGGGCTTCGACTTTCTCCGTAAAAGGCGTGCGCCGAATGCGGCGGGAGAGGTTGAGGTGGTTGGTTGTCATTTGTTGTTCATGAAACCCGGCGAATTACTCAGCGTCCACACCGCCCTGCGCCGGAACGGCAGCCTGCGAATACCAAACCGAATACCCGCTCGGCGACAGCATCAGCGGGATGTGATAGGCGCCGCACGGGTCGGGCATGGAAAAGCGGAATACCGCTTCGCACAGGATGCGCGTGCCGCCGAGCGCCGCCGGTTGGGCGGCGAAATAATCGGCTACCTGAAACACCAGTTCGCAGGTCATTCCCGCGGCCACGGCGTCCGGCGAGATGGTTTGGCGCAGGCGTCCGTTGGCGTCCGTGGCGGCGTTGAACAACGTCGTTTTTGCGCCGGATGATTCGATGCGGTATAGCGCAACGCCGACGCCGGCGGCGTGGGCGCCGTTGACGGAATCCAGGACATGTGTTGTCAGCGTCGCCACGACTGCTCCCGCTGCCTACTCGATGGACGCTTTGTCGCGCTTGCTGGTGGTGGCAAGCACGATCGGGCTAATCACGCCTTTGGTCTTCACATTGACGCACGCCGGCTTGCCGCTGGCGAAGGCGCGCCGTAGCGCGGGGGCGAGTTGGTCGCGGGTTTCGACCAGTTCGCCGTGGCCGCCGAGTCCCTCGAAAAGCGTGTGGAAGGGGATGTCCCGGAAATCGGTGGCGAAGTGCCGGGCGCTCTCAAACAGCCGCTCTTGCTGCTGGGAAATGCAGTCCAGCCCGCCGTTGTTGTCCACCACGACGACGATGGGCCAGCGCTCCTGAAAAGCGGTTTCAATCGACAGCCCGCCCGAGAGAAACGCGCCGTCTCCGCTAATCAATACCACCTTCGAATCCGGGTGCGTGTTCTTGGCGGCGACCGCAAACGGCACCCCGACCCCCAACATGCTGAATGAGCCGGGATGCAGGATGCCGCCGAGTTTCTTGCCCCGCCAGCCGGCGATATTGACCGCAATTTCCGACCAAAAGTGGGTGTTGCCGCCGTCGAACACCAGCCAGTCATCCTCCGCCAGCGCCTCCTGCACATCGAGGGCGAGTTGCAACGGGTGTATCTTGCCGCCCGCCTCGGTCTCGGTATCACGCCGCAACTCAGCCAGCGTCGCATCGACCCACGCGCCGCGCTTTTGCCGGTTGAGTTCATACCATTCGCCGCTGAGGCTCGGTCCGCCGCGGTCGCGCAGGCGAAGCAGCGCATCCAGAAAAGCGCCGGGGTCGGACAGCAGCAGATAATCCGCCGCACGGTTGTGCAGCAACTCTTCGTGCGAGCCGTTGACGCAGACCAGCGTGGTGGACGGCGGGAAGAGCGGCGGGTTGCCAAAATTCATCTGGTTGTCGAGCCGCGCGCCGAGCAGGATGACGACATCGGATTGCTGCAGGGCGAACTTGGAGGGCGGATATTGGTGAATGTCTGCCAGCCCGAAATACGCCGGGCTCGACTCGCCCAACAGTTTTTGGTGATACGGCACATTGAACACCGGGATTGACAGCGCCGCGCCGCTAGCCTCCAGTTTTTTCTCGCCGCCCGACCACCACACCCCGTGCCCGCCAATCAGCACCGGTCGCTCGGCGGCGGCAACGAGGTCCAGCAGCGGCGCCAGCGCGTCCGGGTCGGGCCACGCGCGCGGCGGCGGGCGGGCGGCGCGCTCGAAGGGGCGTTCATCGCGCCCCACATCCTCGTCAAAAGATGAAAACATAATATCGACGGGCAAGCTCAGGTGCACGGGACCCGGATAGCCGCCGATGGCGATTTTCCATGCGCGGTCGACGAATTCGCCGATTCTGCCGCCGTCCGTGATGCTGATGCTGTGCTTGCACAGCGGCGCGGCGATTGCGACATCGTTGATTTCCTTGAAGCCGCCGGCGCCGTCTCGTTTGAGCGTGCTGGAGCCGGTCACGAAAATCACCGGCGAGCGCTCCCCCCAGGCCTCCATCATCGCCGGCACCGCGTTGGCGAAACCCTCCGGTCCCACCAGACAAACCGTCGGTTGGCGGGTGATGCGCGCGTGGCCATCCGCCAGATGCCCGGCGACCTGCTCGTGCGGGCAGTTGACCACCGCCATCGCGCACTGCATAAAGCCTTCCAGCGCCGGGTTGCAGAAACCGCCGGCGAGCGTGAAAACATGCTCCACCCCTTTGTCGCGCAACGCCCGCGCGAGCAAGTTGCCGCCCCGAAGTTGTCGTTTGGTTGTCATTGTTGTATGGGCTCGCTAATTCGCCGGCGAATTACCGGGCATCCGCCATCCCGTCATCGCCCGATGCGTCTTCGCCGCTGTGCCCGGCGACCACCGCCGCGCTGATGTCGCTGACCCGCCGCAACCCGAGTTGCGCCAGCACGACGCTGATTTCGTTTGCCAGAATGTCGATGAGCGCCGCCAGCCCGCGCGCGCCGTCGGCGCCGAGCGCATACAACATCGGGCGGCCAAGCATGACAAAATTCGCCCCCAGCGCGAGCGCCTTGACGACATCCTCACCGCTGCGGATGCCGCTGTCAAGAATCAGCGGATAGTCGGCGCCGACCGCCGCGCGGATGGCCGCCAGCCTGTCGATTGACGGCGGCGCGCTGTCGAGTTGCCGCCCGCCGTGGTTGGAGACATAGACCGCGTCCGCGCCCGCCCGCACGATGCGCCGCGCATCCTGCGCCGACAGTACGCCTTTGACGATCAACTTGCCGCGCCACCGTGCGCGCAACCGGTCGAGGAAAGCCCAGTCAGCCGCGCCACGCTCGGCGGTTCTGACAAACTTGCCGGAGCCCGGCGCTTCATAATTCATCAGGCGCGGCACTCCCCGCATCAGCGTTTCAATCGACCATCGCGGATGCAGCGCAAAATCGCCGAATTGCCGCAACCCCATCCGAAACGGCACCTGAAACCCGTTTTTCAAATCGCGGATGCGGCGGGCAATCTGCGGTACATCGGCGGTCAGCATCAGGTGCGTGTATCCTGCCGCCTGCGCGCGCTCCGCCATGCGCAACGCGGAATCGCCGTCATCGCCGCCATCGCCGGCGTGGTTGACATAGAGTTGAAACCACGCCTGCCCCTCGGACTGCCGGTAGATGTCTTCCAGCGGGGTCGATGCCGCCGTCGACACGCCCAGCGGAATGGCGTGCCGCGCCGCCGCCGCCGCCAGCATCCGGTCGGCGCCGGGCCAGGCGAGGTTGCACATGCCCATCGGCGCCACGCCAAACGGCAGCCCCTTTACCTCGCCCAGAATGCGCTGCGTGAGCACGCGCGTTTTGGTGTCGTTCAGCACCCGCGGCAACAACCGAATGTTGGCAAACGCCGCGCGATTGCGCCGCGCCGCCAACTCGTGCCCGGTCGCGCCGGCGACAAAGTCATACATCATGCGCGGCATCCGCCGCCGTGCCAGCCGCCGCGCGTCCTCGCCGGAATAGATTGGGTTGCCGAACAGGGTCATGGCGGTCAGTTTACCCCGCCATGCCCGCCGGTTGCGCGCGCGGGCGCATCCGCCGCCATTGGCAAATGACAGCGAATCGCATGCCCCGGCTGCGGTGTGCGCCACGGCGGCGTTTCGCGGTCGCACACGGGACCGATGCGGTGCGCGCAGCGCCGTTGAAACGGGCATCCCGCCGCCGGCGGGGACGACTCGATGACATCGTTGGCGGTCAGGCGCGGCGCGCTGTCGGGGTCGGGTTCCAGCGCCGCGCTCAGCAACGCTTCGGTGTAGGGATGCGACGGCAGCGAATAGACCTGCGACGTGGCGCCGACTTCGCACAGCCGCCCCTGATAGAGCACCGCCACGCGGTCCGCCAGCGCGCGCACCACGGCGAGGTCGTGGGAGACGAAAATGTAGGTGGTGCCGCGCTCGCGGCGCAGGGTGTCGAGGAGGTTGAGCACCGCCGCCTGCACGGATACATCGAGCGCCGAAGTGACTTCGTCGCACAGCACGATGTCGGGCTCGGCGGCGAACGCCCGGGCGATGGCGATACGCTGCTTTTCGCCGCCGGAGAGTTGGCTCGGCAAGCGCTCGAGATAGTGCGCGCTGAGGCGCACGGTGTCGAGGAGTTGCCGGCTGCGTTGGCGCAGTTCTGGACCGCTCAGTTGAAAATAGAGTTGCAGCGGTTGCGCCAGAATCTCGGCGACCGTGTGCCGCGGGTTGAGGCTTTCGTCCGGGTTCTGGAAGACCAGTTGAATGCGGCGCAGTTGGGCATGAGTGCGCCGCTCGATTTCGCCGGCAAGCGCCTCGTCTTCGCCGAGATAAATCGCGCCGTGGTCGGTCGGCAGCAAGCCCGCGATGGTTTTTAGTATGGTGGATTTGCCGGAGCCGGACTCGCCCACCAGCCCCAGGGTTTCGCCCTTGACGACGGCAAGCGATATGTCGCTGACGGTCGGCGTGGCGGTCGCGCGGCGCGCCAGCAGTTGTTGGAGTAGCGTCGGTCGGGCGTAACGGATTGACACCTCGTCCAGCGTGAGCGCCGCCGCCGTGCCGCCGTTGACCGCCGGTTGGGGCGGCGTCTGCGTGTGCAGGGGAATCTCCACCGCGCGCTCGGCGAAGTGGCAACGCGCTTGTTGGTTATCAAAGGCGGGGTCGGGGTCGTTCAAGTCCGGGTGTTGCCGCGCGCAGCGCTCCTCGGCGAGCGCGCAACGCGTGGCGAAGGCGCAACCGGCGCCGGCGCCGCCGGGCATCGGCGGGATGCCGTCGAGCGCGGCGGGTAGTTGCGAACTCGCCAGCCGCGGTATGGAGGCGAGCAAGCCGCGCGCATAGGGGTGGCTCGGATTGCTCAGCACCCGGCGCGTGGCGCCCGCCAGCACGATTTCGCCGGCATACATGACGACCACGCGCGCGCATACCCTGGCGATGGCGCCGAGGTCGTGGCTGACATAAATCATCGAGGTGCCGTATTGCGCCGCCAGGTCGCGCAGCAATTCGAGGATGTGCGCCTGGGTGGTGACGTCCAGCCCGGTGGTCGGCTCGTCGAGCAACAGCGCTTCGGGCTCGCCCGCCAGCGCCATGGCGATGGCGACGCGCTGCTGCTGCCCGCCGGACAACTCGTGGGGGTAGCGCCGCGCGATGGCGACCGGGTCCGGCAAGCGCACCTTGTTCAGCAGGTCGGTCACGCGCGCCGGATAGTCGCGCTTGGCGGCGCCGGAATGCAACGCCAGCGCTTCGCTCAGTTGCGCGCCGATGCGCATGGAAGGCGTCAGCGACTGTCCGGAGTTCTGCGGAATGAGCGCGAGGCGCCGCCCGCGGATGACCTGCAATTCGGTCGGCGACAACGCGAACATGTCGCGCTCAGGAAAAAGCACATCACCGGCGATGACGCGCAAGCCGTGCTTGAGATAGCCCATCGCGGCGAGCGCCAGCGTGCTCTTGCCCGAGCCGCTTTCGCCGACGATGCCGACGCTTTCGCCGGGCGCCACCGCAAGGTCGACGCGCCGCAGAATCGGCAGGGTTTCCCCCGACTGCCCCGTGAAACCGATTGACAGACCGCGAATGTTGAGCAGGGGTGGCGCGCGCATCGTCGGCGGCGCGCTAAATCGGCGCTTTTTGCGCGCGGTCAACCCCGAGGGTTTTGGCGAGCGCATCGGCGGTCAGGTTGATGCCGATGATGAGGCTGGAGAGCGCAACCATCGGCGCCAGCACGCCCCACGGCGCGAACGACATATAGCCGCGCGCGTTGGCGATCATCAGCCCCCAATCGGGGGTCGGCGGAGAGACCCCGAAGCCGAGGAACGACAGCGATGAAAACGCCAGCAACATCCACGACCAGCGCATCGCGCCCTCCACCAGCAGGGCGTCGCGCACATTGGGCAGCAACTCCTTCCTGATGAGGGTCATGCGGCTATGCCCGCGCGCCCGCGCCGCCCACACGAAGTCGCGCGCGACCACATCATGCGTCGCCGCGCGCGCCACGCGGATGATTGGCACGCCGTAGAAAAACGCCAGAGTCGGGATGAAGACTTCCGGTCCGGTACCGAAGGTGACGATCAAGACCAGCATTTTGAGTATCCACGGCAACGACAGAAAGGCGTCCACGAAGCGCATGAAGACATCGTCCAACCGCCCGCCGACCAAGCCGAAAAAAATGCCGACGAAGCCGCCCCACGCGACCGCCACCGGGGTCGCCACGCCGGTGACGATGAGCGCCTCGCGCCCGCCCAGCAACGTGCGCGTGAAGGTGTCGCGCCCCAGATGGTCGGTGCCGAACCAGTGCTCCGGGCTGGGCGGTTTGAGGAGCAGCAACGAACTGACCTCGCGGTAGTCGTAGGGCGCCCAGAAAGGCGCGCTCACGGCGACCGCGAGGTGGATGACGAGCAGCGTCAGCCCGGCTGCTCCGGACGGCGTGCGGACAATATCGCGCACCACCGCGGCGAGCCCGGCCAGGGGGTTGTGGGCGGCGGCGTCGTTCATGGCGTCCGCGCTTTGAGCGTTCTCAAGCGCGGGTTGGCGAGCATCGTGAGTACATCCGCGAGCAGGTTCACGCCGACATAGATGAGCGCGATAATCAGCGCCAGGGTCTGCGTCACCGCGAGGTCGCGGTCGGAGATGGAGTCGATCATCATGCGCCCAAGCCCTGGGTAGTTGAACACGGTTTCGATGACCACCACACCGCCGAGCAGCCAGGCGATGGTCAGCGCGACCACGTTGATGGTCGGCAGCAGCGCATTCGGCAGGACGTGGCGGAAGATAATCCGCCAGTAGGGCACCCCTTTCAACGCCGCCATCTGGGCGTAATCGCTCGCCAGTGTTTCGATCACCGAGGAGCGCACGGTGCGCAGAATATGCGCCGTCATCACCATCGCCAGCACCATGATGGGCAGCAGGATTTCCGGAAAAAATTCCCGCAAGGGCGCCTCGGCGGGGGTCAACACGATGCCGGGAATCCAGCCGAGCCAGACGCTGAAAACCAGGATGAGCAGCGTGGCAGAGACGAATTCCGGGATGGTCATGGCGAGGATGGCGAGCGAGGAGAAGAGCAAATCCACCGAGCGGTCGCGCCACAACGCGCACACCACGCCGAGCAACAGCGCGAGCGGAATGCCGACCAGCATCGCGCAACCGGTCAGCAACAGGGTGTTCAGCAACCGCTCACCGACCAGCGAGGCGATGGTTTCGCGGCCATTGACCGCGATGCCGAAATCGCCATGCACCGCGCCACTGACCCAACTCCAGTAGCGCACGTACGCCGGGCGATTGAGCCCCAGTTCGGCGCGGCAGTTTTCCAGCAACTTGCCCTGTGCCTCGCGCTCAAGGAAGGCGGTACACGCATCCCCCGGCAACAACTCAACCCCGCCGAAAATAATCAGCGACACCATGCCAATAGTCACCACGCCAAGCAACAACCGGCGCAAAATCATTTTTAGCATCATCCGGTACCGTAAAAAACCTCGTCATTCACAACAAAGCCGTCATTCTCGAACGATAGAAAAATAGGGAGCGTCAGCGACCATATTTTTGTTTGTATCATCCCTGATACAAACCCTTCGGGCTACGCGAAAATCCGCTCCGGGCGGATTTTTCATCGCCTTCGGGAATCTCCCTAAGGCTACCGTGAATTTCAACAAAGCCCGTGCCAACCTTAGGGAGATTCCCGAGGACGTAAGTGTCCGTAAGCCGCCGCTTAAAAGAAAAAGCGCGGCGGCAAACGGACACTAACGCTCGAGAATGACGAAGTCGTGGTCGTGTTGGTGTTGGTGTTGGTGTTGATGTTGATGTTGATGTTGGTCGTTATCGACCGAGCCCCCCTCAACCTCAATCCACCGTAATCTTATGCCACCGAACCGCCTCATTCTTAACCGCGTCGAGGTTTTTCACGCGTGCCGTGGTGCCGACATTGCGCGTCACCGTATACGGAATCAACGTGCCGGCGGTTGCAAAAAGATGCTCCTGCGCCTTGACGTAAATCGCTCTGCGTTTTGTGAAGTCAAGTTCGCGCCGGGCGGCGGCGAGTAGTTGGTCGAACTCGGGGTTTTTGTAATAGGACTCGTTCCACTTGGCGGTGCTCAGATAAATTTCATGCAATGCCTGGTCAGCCGGGCGCTCGTTCCAGCGCGTCGCCACCACGTCCTTCTTCATCCAGGCTTCCTTCCAGTAGCCGTCGGTCGGCACCTGAACGATGTTGACGCGAATGCCCGCTTTGGCGGCCTGCTGCTGATAGGCTTCGGCCAGTTGCGGCCAGGTGGGTTCGAGCGTGGAGACGTGAATGTCGATGTCCAGCCCGTCGGGGTAGCCCGCCTCGGCGAGCAGCGCTTTGGCGCCTTCGATGTCCTGCGGGCAGGACAAGTCCGCGCGGTATTGGTCGTTGGGCTCGACCGGCGCATCGCAGGCGACTACGCCGCCACCGCCGAGGATGAGGTCAACCAACTCTTGCCGGTCGGCCACCATGCGCACCGCCTGGCGCACGCGCACATCGCTGAAGGGCGCCACATCGGTGCGGAACACCAACCCGCGCCAGTTGCCCACCGGGATTTGCTGAATGTTATATTTGGCGCTGTCGGCGAGCATCACACTCTGCTGCGCGGTCACATTGCGCAACATGTCGATCTGACCGCCGAGCAATGCCTGCACGCGCGCCTGGCCATCGGGAATGCCGATGATTTCAATACTGGCGAGCCCCGGCGCGCCTTCCCAGTAGTCGGGGTTGGCGAGCAGCACCGTGGTGCTCTGCGCGTTGAATGTTTCCACCTTGAAGGGTCCCGTGCCGATGCCGGTCGCGCCGATGGTGTCGCCGGAGCCTTCGGGAATCATGCGCAGGCGGTAGTCCATCAATTGCAGCGGCATATCGGCAAACGGTGTGTTCAGCGAGATGCGCACCGTGCGCGAATCAACCGCTTCAACCGCGTCGATCATTTTCACCGCCGAGCGCGCCGGGCTGTCGGAATCGGGGTCGAGCACCCGCCCCAGGGAATAGACCACGTCCTCGGCGCCGAAACTCGAACCATCGTGAAATTTCACGCCGCTACGCAGTTGGAAAGTCCACTCGGTGGCGTCGTCGTTGGCAGACCAACTGACCGCCAGGTCAGGGCTCGGTTTGCCGTCCAGCCCGGGGCGCACCAGCCGGTTCATAATCTTTTCGGTAATCTGAAACACGCGGCCCTTGGCGATGGGGTCGAGGCTGGAGGAACTGCCGAACCCAACCTCGTACGCTTGCCGAAATGTTCCACTGGACGCGCCCGCGACGCTCGCCGCCATAAGCGACACGCCCGCCACCATCGCACAAGTTGCGACGGCACAGGCTTTGAGGATGTTGGTGTTTTTCATTTTGGTATGGTCTCAGTTGGTGAATGAAAGAACGGAAGATTATATACTGGCGGGCGCCGAATGACCACACAGCATTCCTCCGCCCGCCACCGTCCCCACCCCGCTTCCCCCATGCCCAAAACCAAAACCAAAACCTCCGCCGCCCCCGCCAACGCAGCACGGCGCGGGCGCAGAGCGCGTAGCGCGGCGGTGCGGCGCGCTACGCCCAGCGGCGCCGGGGTCAGCGGCGGGTGTTTTGCGCCGTTGTCGCCGCGGGATGTGGCGCGTATCGACGGCGCCGTGCGCGAGATTTTGCAAACCATCGGCATGGCGGAGGCGCCGGCGGTGGTGGTGGAGCACATCACCGCGCGTGGCGGGCGGCTCAACGATGATGGTCGCTTGCTGTTTTCGGCGCGGCTGATTGACGACGCCCTCGCCGGGCTCAGTCGGAATTTCACGCTGCCGGGGCGCAAACCGGAGCACGACATGTGCTTGCGGGGCAAGCGCGTGCATGTCGGCTCCGGTGGCGCCGCGCCGAATATCGTTGACTTGACAAGCGGGCGCTACCGCCGCTCCACGTTGCGCGATTTATACGATGCGGCGCGGTTGGTGGATGCGCTGGAAAATATACATTTTTTCAGCCGCTCGCTGGTCGCCGGCGACATGCCGGATGCGGCGGCGCTCGACCTCAATACCGCCTACGCCAGCATCAAAGGCACCGCCAAGCCGGTGTTCACCGCCGCCGGCGCGCCCGCACAGGTTCACCAAATCGCCGAGATGTGCTTCGCCATCGCCGGCTCCGAAAGCGCTTTTGCGGCGCGCCCGTTTCTGTCTTTCAACATCAATCACGCGGTGCCGCCGTTGCGCTACGCGGCGGACGCTTGCGAGGTTATGGCGGCGGCGGTGCGGCTGGGGTTTCCGGTGCACGCCAATTCCTTCGGGCAGTTGGGGGCTTCCAGCCCGGTCACCATCGCCGGGTCGGTGGCGCAGAACGTGGCGGAAACCCTGGCCGGGATGATCTTCGCCTGGAGCGTCAACGAGGATGCGAAAGTCACCTTCGGCGCGCGCCCGATGGTCACCGACTTGCGCACCGGCGCGCTCTCCGGCGGCGGCGGCGAGCAGGCCGTGTTGATGGCCGCCGGCACGCAGATGGCGCACTACTATGACCTGCCGAATACGTCGATTGCCGGGGCGACCGACAGCAAAATCGCCGACGCCCAGAGCGGCTTTGAGAAGGGTTTGTCGGTGACGCTGGCGGCGCAATCCGGCTCCAATGTCATCACTCAGGCGTGCGGTATGCTGGCGAGTTTGTCGGCTTGCGCGTTGGAGAGTTATGTCATCGATAACGACATGCTCGGCGGCATCCTGCGCACCCTCAGCCCGCCGGAAGTCAACGCCGACACCCTGGCGGTGGACGCCATCGCCGGCGTCGTGGACGGCGAAGGGCATTTCCTCGGGCACGCCGACACCTTGCGCCGAATGGAGAGCGATTTCCTCTACCCGGCAATCGCCGACCGCCGCTCCTTTGCCGAGTGGGAGGCGGACGGCGCGCACGACATTCGTGAGACCGCCCGCCGCCGTGCGCGGCACATTCTGGCAACCCACTTCCCGGCGCACATCGCTCCCGCCGTCGATGCGCAACTGCGCGCGATGCTGGATATTCGGCTGCTTGAGTCGCACATGACGCCGCCACCAACCGACCCCACATAACCCCGCCTCACCCAATCAATTGCAACCCCCCCTGATAAATCATTTTCAGCGCGACATAGAGAATCATCGCCAGGCCGACATAGCCTATCCATCGGTGGCGTTCGAGCATGTTGGCGATGAGCGTGGCGGCGAAAGCCATCAGTGCGACCGACAACGCGAGGCCGAACACCAGCAGTAGCGTGTGGCCTTCGGCGATGCCGGCGACGGCGAGCACGTTGTCGAGCGACATCGACACATCGGCGACCACGATTTGCATAATCGCGTTGCGGAGTGGCGGGTCTTCAGCGCCGCTGTCGTTGTCGGCGTTGGTGGCGTCAAGGTTGGATGGTTGCGGTTTCGATTCCGGCTGTGGCGCGCGCAGGTCGCGCCATAATTTCCAGCAAATCCACAGCAGTAGCAGACCGCCGGCTAACAGCAAGCCGATAATTTGCAGCAACTGCACGGTGATGATTGCAAACAAGATACGCATCAACACCGCGGCGGCAACGCCGTAGAAAATCACCTTGCGGCGGTACTGCGCGGTGAATTTGGCAGCCACCAAGCCGATGACGATGGCGTTGTCGCCGGCCAGCACGAGGTCAACGAGAATGATTTGTCCCAGTTTGACCAACTCTTCGAGGTTTGGCATTTTTGATTGCGGGGTGGGTTGCGGTGGGCGCGCATTGTAACGCGCAATGGACGGCGCGCGGCGGGTTTATTCCGACTGAATCAAGTCATCCTTGCGGTCGTCGGTTTCGCCGAAGCGGCTCAGCGCGGGCGCTTTGAGTCCGCGGTATAGCGACTCGATATTGGCGTTGATGCGCGCGCTGTGTTGCTCGAACAAACTGTTGCCGTTGATGTCGCTCTCCACCAGAAAGGGTCCGAAGTTTTCCACTTCAAACACCCACATCGCTTGCGCGTTGCCGAGTTCTTCCACCCAGAAAACATCCAGCACGCGCTTGATTCCGCGCCCCAGCAAGGCGCCGCTGCCGTAGCCCACCGTGGTCAGGTAAATCGCGCCGGCGGGCACGAACAGGTCGGCGTAGTCGCGCGCGCTCATGCCGCCTTTGCCGATGATGATGTTCGCGCCGGAGACTTCAAACCACGCCTTCATCCACTTGGCAAAACGAAAACTCGCGGTCGCGGTGACGCCGCCGACGTGGTAACTGCCGTCCGCCTCAATCGCCGCCGCCGGCGAGCAGTGGAAGTTCGCCCGGCTCGCCGTGTGCCAGTCCGACGGCAGGGCGACGCCTTCCTCCAACACGCGCTGATACACGCCTTCGCGCCCGGTGTAAATGACGCCGTCGAGATACACCACCGCGCCGATGGCGAGTTGCGCCAAATCATCGGCGCGCGCCGGCAGAGTGAGTCGGGTGGGCGCGGATGGCGGCTGCGATGGCGGCGACGACGGCGTCATTCAATCCCCTCCCTGCGGCTATAATCCGAAAACCAACGCGGGTCGCTTCGGTATTGCGTCGACCCGTCGTCGCCGATGCGAACCGTCGCCCGCCGCGACGACAAGCAGAAGGTGTGCACGCTCATCGGCATCCCGCCGGTATGCGTGTGACCGACTTCAATGTGCAAGTCGGCGACCATCGAGCGCCCCACGAAACCCATCGGACCCATGCCGATGCGATTGCCGAGGTCTTTCAACTCCAATTCCAGTTCGGCGATTTTCGGGTCGGGGTGGCGGTCGCCGACGACGCGCAGGCAGGCGGCTTGCTTGCCCAAGACCATGCACGCATCCTTCGAGCCGCCCAGCCCGACCCCGACAATCGCCGGTTGGCAAGCCAGCCCGCGCTTGCCGAAGGCGATCAGCGTGTCCAGCAAAAAACGCTTGATGCCGTCGATGCCGTCGCCCGGAAACAACATCCGGTAATCGGTGCCGAACAGCCCGCCCTTGTGCACCGTGGTCACCTCCAGCCAGTCGGCGCGCGGCTCAAAACTCCAATCGATTTCCGGCGCGTTGATGCCGACATTGTTGTTCGGGTCGGTGCGCCAAAGCGGATGCACGCGGTTCGGGCGAAGCGGAATATCGTGCGTCGCGCGCGCCGTCGCCGAGCGCAACGCCTTCTCCAACGCCACCATCCCGCCCTCAATCCGCGCCTCGTTGCCGACCTTCACATAGTAACGCGGCAACCCGGTATCCGCGCACATCGGTCGCCGGTCGGCGGAAGCCGCCGCATAATTATCCAGCATCGTCTTAAGCACAAAACAAGAAAGCCCATCCTCCTCCCCCTCCGCCAACCCCGCCACCGCCACCCGATAATCCTCCGGAATATCAACAGCCGCCCCCCGCATAACCACAAGTGCCGCGTTTTCGATGGAGGAGTAGGTAATCATGGGAGTGATTATACGGGGGCGGGGGCGGGAGTGGCGACCACCCCCAAAAAAACCCCCACCCCGTCATTCTCGAGCGTTAGTGACCGTTTGCCGCCGCGCTTTTTCTTTTAAGCGGCGGCTTACGGACACTTACGACCTCGGGAATCTCCCTAAGACTGGCACAGTCTTTGTTGGAATTCACGGTAGACTTAGGGAGATTCCCGAATCGAAGAAAATATGGTCGCCTGTCGGCTCCCTATTTTCTACCGTTCGAGAATGACGAGTATGGAATTCCCCCACAACCCCCCGCTATAATCACCCTCCCCCCACCCGAAACCATCCCCGATGCCAAAGCCCACCTTCCTAATCGCGCTCTTACTCTGCGCCACCTCGGCCCTAGCCGAGCCACTACTCGCCCCACTCCCCGTCCCCCTAAAATCCCGCATGCCCGTCCCGGAAATGCCGGTCAACGCCTGGCTGCTGGCAGACTTCGAGAGCGGTTGGGTTATTGACAGCGTTAACGCCGACGCGCGGATTGAGCCGGCTAGTTTGACTAAATTGATGACCGGCTATCTCGTCTTTGATGCGCTTTCGCGCAACGCGATTGCGTTGGACGACCTCGTTTATGTCAGCAAGAAGGCGTGGCAGACCGGCGGGTCGAGGATGTTTATTCGGGTGGATACTCGGGTCAGCGTGGCGGACTTGCTGCGCGGGTTAATCGTGCAGTCGGGCAACGATGCGGCGGTGGCGTTGGCGGAGCATCTCGGCGGCTCGGAGGCGGGGTTTGCGGCGCAGATGAATCACACCGCGGCGCAACTCGGCATGCGCAACACGAACTTCGTCAACAGCAGCGGCTTGCCGCACCCGGAGCATTACAGCAGCGCGCGCGACATGAGCATCCTCACCCTCGCGCTCATCCGCCGCTTCCCCGACCACTACCGAATCTATTCCGAAAAAGAATTCACCTACAACGGCATCACCCAACAAAACCGCAACCTGCTACTAGCGCGCGACCCCAGCGTAGACGGCATCAAAACCGGCTACACCCGCAAAGCCGGCTACTGCCTAATCGGCACCGCCAACCGCAACGGCATGCGCCTAATCGCCACCGTAATAGGCTCCCAAAGCGCCAAAATCCGCGCCGACCAGGTTTATGCTCTGCTGCAATATGGTTATGCAAATTACGAAAGCGTGTTGGTGTATCCGGCGGGTAAAGAAGTCGATGTGTTGCCGCTATGGATGGGGCTTGAGCGTGAAGCGCGGGTTAAGATTAATGATGCGCTGGGGATTTTGTATCCTAAGGGGGGCAAGGGGAAGTTGTCGGGCGAGATTAAGTTGCCACATAGTTTGGACGCGCCGTTGTCGGTTGATGACGAGGTTGGGAAGGCTGAGATAAAATTTGACGGAGAGGTTGTGCGGGTGATGCCGTTGTATCCGGCTGAGGATTACGCGGCGGGGGAGTGGTGGTCGAGGGTGGTGGATTATTTTCGGCGGATGGTTTTTGTTTTGGGGTTTTGACATTACCCGTCATTCTCACTACTTCGTCATTCTCGAGCGTTAGTGTCCGTTGGCCCCAACTTCGTCATTCTCGAGCGTTAGTGACCGTTGCCGCCGCGCTTTTTCTTTTAAGCGGCGGCTTACGGACACTTGCGTCCTCGGGAATCTCCCTAAGACTAGCGCTGAGCCCAAACAAAGCCGTCATCCCCACTCAAAAGACTGCGAGAATGGCGGCTTACCCGCCGCCTGCTTCGCCCGCTTTGTTCAAGTCCGTGCCAACCTTATGGAGATTCCCGAGGTCGTAAGCGCCCGTAAGCCGCTACGCGGCAACGGGCGCTAACGCTCGAGAATGACGAAATTGCAACCAACCATCCACCACCTAGGCCTCCGCGACTACCACCCCATCTGGCAGCGCATGCAACACTTCACCCACACCCGCACCCCCACCACCGCCGACCAAATCTGGCTACTCCAACACCCCCCGGTCTTCACGCAAGGAACCAACTGCCACACCACCCCCCGCGCCGGCGCCATCCCCGTCATCCACACCGACCGCGGCGGGCAGATTACCTATCATGGACCCGGTCAACTGGTCGCCTACCTGCTACTAGACATCAAACGCCGCGGGCTCGGGGTCAAGTCGGTGGTGAAACAAATCGAGCAAGTCGTCATCGACCTGCTAGCCACCTACGACTTACCCGCCACCCGCCACCCCGGCGCGCCCGGCGTCTATGTGCGCGGCGCAAAAATCGCGGCGCTTGGGTTGCGTATCAGGCGGGGGTGTTGTTTTCATGGGTTGAGTTTGAATGTGGATATGGACTTGACGCCGTATGGGTTGATTGACCCGTGTGGGTTTGCGGGGTTGCGGGTTACGAAGATGAGTGAGTTTGTTGATGTGGAGGTTGAGGAGGTTGAGGGGGTTTTGGCTGAAGGGTTGGGGGTTGGGTTTGGGTGAAGTCCGTGCCAACCTTAGGGAGATTCCCGAGGACGCAAGTGTCCGGTAAGCCGCCGCTTAAAAGAAAAAGCGCGGCGACAACGGACACTAACGCTCGAGAATGACGAGTACTATCAAAATGCCAACCGCCTTAATCCTAGCCGCCGGACGCGGAAACCGCCTCCGCCCCCTAACCGACTCCACCCCCAAAACCCTACTCCAAGTAGGCAAAAAAACCCTGCTGGAACACCACCTAGACCGGCTGGCAACGCAAGGCTTCACCGAAGTCGTCATCAACCTCGCATGGCTAGGCGAACAAATCCGCGACCACCTCGGAGACGGCAAACGGTTCGGGTTGCGCGTGCGTTATTCCGAAGAGCCGGACGGTGCGTTGGAGACGGGCGGCGGGGTTGTGAATGCGTTGGGGTTGTTGAGTGAGCCGTTTATCGTAATCAATGGGGATGTTTTTTGTGACTTTGACTTCGCCGGGCTGCGGGTGGGGGCGGGTTGCGATATGCATTTGGTGCTGGTGGAAAACCCGCCGCATAATCCTGAAGGGGATTTTGGGTTGGTGGATGGCGGGGTTGTGTTGGGCGAGTTGCCGAGTTGGACTTATGCCGGCATAGGCTGCTTTCGCCGCCGGGCGTTTGATGGGTTTGCGGCGGAGCGGTTTCCTTTGGTTTCGGTTATTCGGCGGGGGATTGTTGGTCGGCGGGTTAGTGGTGAGGTTTATGGTGGGCGGTGGGTGGATGTTGGGACGAAGGGGCGGTTGAGGGAGGTTCGGGGGGGGTAGGGGGGAATGACGGAGTCGGCGGCGTTGGGACTACACAACACCCGATTCCCCCCTCCACCACCCTTGCCAACCCGCCTTCCGATGATGTATATTTTCGCCGTTCGGCAAGGACGTACACGAAATCCCCTTGTTTTTGCCGCAAATCAGGTAAAATCACCCCCTCAACACTCACGGAAACCACCCAATGAATCTTGCTTTTGACACGCTCACCGCCGCCAAGAAGATGGAGGAGGTTGGTATAGAGCGCGTACAGGCTGAGGTGCTTAGTCATATCATTGCCGAGCGGCAGGGTGATTTGGTGACTAAGGCGGACATCGCTGATATGGCGACCAAGGCGGACATCGCTGATATGGCGACCAAGGCGGACATCGCTGATATGGCGACTAAGGCGGACATCGCTGATATGGCGACCAAGGCGGACATCGCTGATATGGCGACCAAGGCGGACATCGCTATCCTTAAGGCGGACATCGCTAATTGTGTAACCAAGGCGGAATTCGCTGAGAAATTCGCTGAGGTAAAAGGCGACATCAAAACCTTGAGCCAAAACGTTAGAACATATTGGACGATAACAATGGGTTTTATGGTGCCGCTGTTGCTGATGGTATTGGCGATTGCTTTGGGGGTTGAACTTCCGGGGACGTCGGCGGGTTCATAGAAAGAAGCCATGACTGAAACAGAAATCGACAGCAAAGAGTGGAAAAAGCGCCATGACCGGTATTGGAAGATAATGCTGGCTATGAGCATGTTGGCGTGGTCGATTGGGCTGGTGATTATTTACCAGTTTGGGTTTTTGGCGGGGCAGGCGTCCATGAAGGTGTCGGCGGGTTTATAAGTTGCCCGCAAATCAGGTAAAATCAAGCGTCTTACACTCACGGAAACCACCCAATGAATTCTGACAAACCCAACGCCGAATTCGCCGCCTTGAAAACCGAAATCGCCGCCTTGAAAAAAAACCTTGACCAGCTGTTTTATACCCTGGTTGCCGTGATATGGATATCGATTTTGATACTGGTGATGATTGTGGCGTTTTGGGCGGCGGGGGTGGGTTATATGTATGGCTTGCAAGTTGGGTCGAATTGATTACTCGTCATTCTCGAGCGTTAGGCTTTCCCACCCCACAACCCTTAAAATGCTACACTCCCCCCCCATGAAAATCGGTTACGATTTAGAACTCGTGCGCCGAGGCGCGTCACATGTAGCCGTTGCAATAATCACCGCGGCGGTTCTCGATGGGGCTTTTGGTAATCGGAACATCGGCGCCGCCGCGCTCATCGCCGCCGGCGGCATTCTGCTTTTGTTAGCGAGCGGCATCACCCCGAGGAAACCACTATGATAACCGCAGCAGTCGTCGCCACATGGGTCGCAGTAATCCCTCTGGTCATCGTGTTGTTGGTCGGCGCTTATTTGGGGGCTCGGCGGGAAGGGGAATCTGAGCAGGACACCGCCACGCATGGCGACGAATGACCACCACAGTCTCGTCTCTCGAGCGTTAGTATCCGTTTGCCGCCGCCACCACAATCAGGTAAAATCAACCCCTCAACACTCACGGAAACCACCCAATGAATCTTGCTTTTGACACGCTCACCGCCGCCAAGAAGATGGAGGAGGTGGGTATGGAGCGCGTGCAGGCTGAGGTGATTAGTCACATCATTGCTGAAAGGCAGGGCGGTCTTGTGACTAAGGCGGATATCGCCGATATGGTGACCAAAGCGGATATCGCTGATATGGTAACCAAGGCGGACATTGCTGATTTTATAACCAAAGCGGACATTGCTGATTTTCTAACCAAGGCGGATATTGCTGATTTGATAACCAGAGCGGAATTTAGAGCAGACATGGCTGATATGAAAGCAGACATGGCTGATATGAAAGCAGTCATGGCTGATATGAAAGAAGTCATGTTTGAGTTAAAAGGCGACATCAAATCCCTGAAAGAAAGTAGCGACTGGCAGAAGAAGGTAATACTGTTTTTTCTGATGCCGGCGATGCTGACGATATTGCTGGCTATGGTAGGGGCTACGGTGGCGATTATACAGATTTTGATAAAATTACCGGGTGTGTAAGCCGCCGCCAATCAAGTAAAATCACCCCCTCAACACCCACGGAGAACACCCGATGAATCTTGCTTTTGACACGCTAACCGCCGCCAAGAAGATGGAGGAGGTGGGTATGGAGCGCGTACAGGCTGAGGTGATTAGTCACATCATTGCCGAGCGGCAGGGCGATATTGTGACTAAGGCGGATATTGCCGATATGGTCACCAAAGCGGATATCGCCGATATGGTGACCAAGACGGAATTCGCTGAGGTAAAAACAGACATTGCCGTCCTGAAAGAAAGCATCCTCGCCCTGAAAGACAGCGTCGTCGCCGTGAAAGAAAACGGCGACCGGCATTGGAAGTTAACGCTGACTTTTGTCGTGCCGACGTTGGCGGTGATACTGGCGGCCATTGTGGGGTTTGGGACGGCGGGTTTATAAGTGGCTTGCCAATCAGGTAAAATCACCCTCTTAACACTCACGGAAACCAAAATGATAAACGCAGCAGTCGTCGCCACATGGGTGGCGGTCGTGCCTTTGGTCGTCGTGTTGTTGGTCGGCGCTTATTTGGGCGCGCGGCGCGAAGAGGAATCCGAGCGGGATGCCGCCACGCACGGCGAAGAATGACGGCCACAACTCGTCATTCTCGAGCGTTAGTGACCGTTTGCCGCCGCGCTTCTTCTTGCGGCGGCTTACGGACACTTACGACCTCGGGAATCTCCCTAAGATTGGCACGGTCTTCGCCAAAGTCCACGCTAGCCTTAGGGAGATTCCCGAATCGAAGAAAATATGGTCGCCTATCGGCTCCCTATTTTCTACCGTTCGAGAATGACAGGCTTTTTGCCCCCCCACCCTATTGACGAACCCAACCAGAGACAAGCATAATGGCATTTACCCTAACCGAAATGGCTCACAACCTCATGACCCGAGACGACCCCATGAATCCAGACCTTGACCCTCGCCGCCGGTGGCTGGCTTTGCTTGCCGCCCTTCTTCTTGCCACCTTCACCGCGCAAACCGCCTTCGCCCAGACGGCGGGGGGGGTGGTGATTTCGGCGGGGTTTACTCGGGACACTCACGGTAATTTCCCGACAACCCAGAATCTCGTTGTTGAAGGGCTGACCGGCAGTTATGGCGTGACGTTGCAGACCGCCCCCAGCGGCAACGTGACGGTTACGCCTTCCATTAGCGTCGGCGCCGGCGCGGTTTCCATTTCGCCGGCGACGCTGACATTCACCCCCGCCAACTACAACACCGCGCAGTCGGTCACGGTAACCGGCATTGTGGATGCCGATGCGATTGACAACCCCTTCACCATCACCCACGCGGCGAGCGGCGCCTCGGTCAGCGTCGGTCCGGCGGTGAGCGGGCTGGCGCCGGAGCGCCCGATTCTTCGCTGGGACCATGCTGGTGATACAGCAACTTTCGGCGAGGGCGATGATATTGGCACCGGGGTCCCTTTACGCGTGCAAGTAATGAACCCGCCGATGCGCCGAGTCACCTACGAAACCCCCGGTTACACCGGCGGCGACTTCCTCTACTTTAACACGCAGGGAATAAGCGGCAGCGCCACCTACGCCGGCGGGAGCGGCGGCGGCGTTGACGCCTACGGTTTATCCGGACTCGGTTCGTTCCAATTCGGCCTCCACGCAGAACACAGCAACGACTTTGTCCCCGTTGTCCAAAGTATGGGCCTCGAGAATGACGCTTACCCCGAGGGCAACGAGCAGTTTACCGTCCGGCTGACAGCCATCAATTCCTTTAACAACCCGTCAAATCCCGTGGCGAATGTCGCGATAGTCAACGAGACCCTCACCGTCAACATCATCGACGACGACCGCATCGGCGCCGTCCTCGCCATCGCCCGCACCCCGGCGACCTTGCGCGAAAACCAGCGCGGCTCCTATGATGTCGCCCTCGCCTCGGATTGGCTGCAACCCGGCGGCAGCGTGGTCGTCACCGGCAGCGCCGCGATGGATGACGACGGCGACACCCTCGCCAGGCTCACCCCCGACACGCTGACCTTCACCAAAGCCAACTGGAATACGGTGCAGCAGGTTACCGTTACGGCGTTGCCGGATGAGGACGGGGACACCGACAGCGTCGTCATCTCGCAGCGCGTGCGTTTCGGGGAAGACGTGGGTCCGGCTGCGGATTTCACGCTGACGGTTCAAGAAGCGCCGCTGCTGCGCTTCACGACGCCAACCGCGCTTCGCCTCGCTGAAGGGAGCGCGACGGATGTGTGCTTGGAAGTCGTGCGCTCGCCCGCCGACATTAACCTCGCGACGAGCCCTTTGAACATTCTGCTGACGCCGGACAACGCCGGTTTCACCAACGGCGCCACCAGCGACCATTACACGTTGCCCGCCCCGATGGCGACCGGCGGGACGTTGCCGCCGTTGACCGCCGTCGGGACGCCGCAGTGCGTGTCCGTGTCCACCATCGACGGCGGCATGGGCACCGCAGACTTGTCATTCCGCCTCACGCCGAGCCTCGCCAGCGGTCCCGGGTTCTCCGACCCCGGCGTCGTCACCATCACGATTCTGGATAACGACCGCGCCGCGATGCGCTTCTCCGAGCAAACCCTGCTGCTGACCGAGGGCGGCTCCGCCTTCTACACCGCGCAACTGAACAGCGTGCCCGGTAGCAACGTGGTCATCACTCCGACGCTCAGCGCGGCGGCCACCAACCCCTTTGTGCCGGTCACGCTCGCCCCCGCCACCTTGACCTTCACCACCACCAACTGGAACACGCCGCAGACCGTCAGCCTCACCGCCGGCGAGAACAACGGCGGGTTTGACACCGAACTTCGCACCATTACCAACACTCCCGGCGGCGGCGACATCGCCGGTTACGGCGCGCTGTCCGCGGATTCGATTCCGCTGACGGTTCTCAACAACGACGAACTGATTTTCTCGAACACCGGCGCCTTCACCCTGAACGAGGGCGGCGACCCTGCCACGGTTGTCCTTGAGATGAAGAGCGTGCCGACCGGCACGGTGACGCTGACGCCGACCGGGTTGCCCGCGGCGGGCGCGGCGGGCGCGCTCACGCTTGACCCGCCGACGGTGGAGTTCACCGTCGCCGATTGGAATGTGCCGCGAACGGTGCTCGTGTCCGCCGCGCACGACTTTGACAACGACAACGACACCACCACCCTCGCCTACGCCAGCAGCGGCGGCGGCAGCGGCGGCGACTACGCAACCGTCGCGCCGATTACGGCCTCCATCGCCGACGACGACGAAGCCGCGTTGGCGCTTAATCCGGACAATAACCTGAATGTGATTGCCAGCACGACCGGCGCGTACACCGTCGCGCTCGCCACCCAGCCGCGCGGCGAGGTGACGGTCACGCCGGCGAACGACAACCCCGCCGCCGTCACGCTGAACACCGGCAACGCCGACGGCACGCTGGTGTTCACCGCCGCCAACTGGAACACGCCGCAACCGGTGACCGCCACCGCCGCCGGCGAGGACACCATCGACGACATCGCCACGATTACGCACACGGTCGCCGGCTACGGCACCTACGACGGCTTGCCAGTCCCCGCCATCACCGTGACGGTGGTGGGTCAGCCGCGCATCGTCATTGAGCCCGCGCGCTTGACCGTCACCGAAGGCGGCGTCTCCCACCACACCGTCCGGCTGGGGGCGAGACCGTTGCTCGACAACGTGATAATTAGCCAGTTCAATACCAACCAGCGGAATCTCAACCGGTACCATGAGGCGAATGAGAATACTTTCGCCCGCAACTTTACTGTAGGCTCGAACTTAATCTTTAGCCCCGACAACTGGCACATCCCGGTGTCGAGGTCCATCACGACGGCTCAAGACGCCAACAGCGCCGATTCGTACTATCAAATTCGATACGAGCCGACTGGCTCAAGTACAGTACCCGGAAGAAGAGAGTATTACGGCGCCGCTCCTGCGGTTTTTGCGATGCCTATCGCGGATGACGACCCGCTTGAGGAGCAAGGCATCACCGTCTCGGCGTCCGGCATCACCATCAACGAAGGCGGCGCCGGCACCTACACCGTCTCGCTCACCGGCGTGCCGCCCCACGGCATACCGGGCTTCAGCGTACAGCCCCCGTTAGACAGCGCCGGCGCGGTCATCGTCACGCCGAGTACGACAAACGACCCCGACTCGCGGCTGAGCGTGCACCCCTCAACCGCCGCCCTGACCTTCACCGCCGCCACTTGGAACACGCCGCAGACGGTGTCCGTGGTGAGCGCGGATAATGACGAAGACACGCGCAGGTCGGACACCGTCTCCATCACCCACGAATTGTCCGGCGGCATTCGCACGCTGGCGTTCGCCGACGGCGTAACCGACGTCTTCCCCGAGGATCACGCGACGAGCGCCGGTCAGGTGATTGGTATAGACGAGCCGATAACCATACCGACAACCGACCCCCGAGCATTGCGCTACGGTTCCGCCTTTGACGCCACGACGGCGGATGTGGCGGTCACGATTTACAACAACGACCCCAATGTGGTGATTTCCACTGAGCCGCTGCGGGTGAACGAAGGCGGGGCGAGCCCGACTTACACCGTGGAACTGCTCGGCATTCCCGACGGCGTTGCCACCATCACCCCCGTCTATGTCGCCGCCACCCCGCTGGCGGGCGGCTACCTGACCATTCCCGAGGTGCGGTTCACCGCCGACAACTGGCAAGTGACGCAAACGGTGGGGGTAACGGCACTTGACAACGGCGAGGGCGGCGAGGCTGACCGCACCTTCACCGTCACCCACAGCGCCACCAACTACGCCGACGACGACATCGGCGAACAGCAGTTCACCGTCACCGTGGTCGACGACGATGTGGTCGGCGTGCTGGTCTCGGCGAGCGCGCTGAGCGTGGACGAGGGCGAATTCACGACCTACACCGTGATGTTGGGCGATATTCCGTCGGAGGATGTGACCATCACGCCGGCGGTGGCGCCGGACGACAGCGACCTGACGCTGACACCGAGCGGCGCGTTGGTGTTCACCGACGCCACCTGGAACACGCCGCAAGTGGTCACCGTTGCCGCCGCGCACGACACCGCCAGAGACACCGGCGAGGGCGGCGCCAACAACGACGATTCGGCGAACATCAGCCACACCGCGGTGAGCGCGGGGGATGATTACAACGGCGCCAGCGTCGGCTCGGTGGCGGTGACGGTGGCGGATGACGATGTCGCCGATGTGATTGCCGGCGGGGCGTTGTTCACCGCGGACGACAAGAGCGTGCTGGAAGGCGACAGCGCCAGCAGCCTAATCTACACCATCGTCTTGAACAGCCTGCCGGCGGCGGATGTGGTGATTACCCCGAGCGCGAGTTTGAGCGGCGAATTGACGCTGCCGGACGCGCTGACCTTCACCGACGCCAACTGGAATGTGCGCCAGACCGTGAGCATCACCGCCGCGCCGGGGCGCGACGACAGCCTTGAGCATGTAACGCTGATGGTCACCCACAGCGTCTCCGGCGGCGATTACAACAGCGAAACCATCCCGCCGGTTGAAGTGACGATTACCAACGACACGCCGGGGGTTTTGGTGGGGGGGGTGGATAATTTGCGGATTGACGAAGGTGGCGAGACGGATACTTATACTATTGTGCTGGCGAGCGACCCGCGCGGGTTGGTGACGGTGACGCCGGCGCACGGACCGGGCACTGGCGCGGCGGATTTGACATTCACGCCGGCGGCGCTGGTTTTTGACGCCACCAACTGGGCGATGGCGCAAATGGTCACGGTGGGCACTGTCGGCGACGTGATTGACGACGGCGACCTCACGCAGACGATTACGCACGCGATTTCCGGCGCCGCCACCGCCACGGGTGAGTCGTATGAAGGCATCGACGCCACCCAGCCTGCTGGTCCGTTTAATGTGACGATTATTGAGAACGATGTGGCGGAGATTTTGGTTCTCACGGAAGCGGGCGGTCCGTTGCCGAACAGTGGGCTAAACATCATCAATGCGGACGGCACGCTCATCTACGGAGTCGCGCTGGCGACCCAGCCCGCCGGTGACGGCACGGTGGTGGTGTCGTTGACGGCGTCGCAAGGCGAAATCACCCCCGCCACGCTGACTTTCACCGCCGCCAGCCAAGATGACTGGCTCACCAGGAAGTTGGTAACCGTCACCGTTGCCGAGCGGCAAGCCGATGACTTCACCCTGCAAGTCAGGCACACATCCAGCAGCGATGACGCGCCCGAATATGCCGCGCTTTCCACGAGCGTTGGTGTGGGAGTGGCTTCGCCGAGGATCACTTCGACAAGGGCTTTAAGCACCGGTAGCGGCGGCGGCGGAAGCGGCACACCCGCAGACCCGCGGGTCGTCAGACCGGGCGAGACCCTGACCATTGAACTGGATATCAACACCCATCTGGAAGGCAATTTGACGGTCGCGTTTGAAGTGGTGCGCATGGACGGCGACACCCCCACCTACTTGCCAACGCTCAACCCGTCTCCGGTCGTCTTCATGCCCGAAGCCAACCCCACCGGTGCCAACCTCCCCCTGGGGGCATTGGATGTGGTGATTCCCGCCGGCGCCGCCGGGGACTATGAAATACGGATGACCTCGCTCACCGGTCCGGGCGCGACCGTGGGGGGCGTGCCTATCCCCATGCCTGCGGGGGCGTTTTATACGATTAGGGTGCCGGGTCCTGACCTGACGTTTACCCCGGAGAGCATCACCGCCGCCGCCAACTTCGGCGAAGGCACGGATATGGATTACAGCGTGCGGCTTTCCGAACTCCCGACCGGCGATGTCACGGTGATGATAGCGAGCAGCAACGCCGACAATCTCATGGTCTCCGACGCCACGCTGACCTTCTCCGACAGTAACTGGAATCAGCCGGTGCAGGTGGCGTTGATGTCCCCCCCGGATGCCCCCGCCAGCACCGCCGGCAGTTTCACCATCGCCCACACGGCGAGCGGGGCAAACTACGGCGATGTCACGAAGGCTTTTCAGGTGACGGTCAACCAAGCCGGCATCACCTTCGCCCCGCTCGGTTTCAGCCTCAATCCGGGCGAGAGCAAGATCTATACAATCGTGCTGGAGACCCCACCGAGCGCCGATGTGCTGGTGACGCCGAGCACCGTCCCGCCGGACGTGGTAAGCGTGACGCTAACGCCCGCCTCGGCGCTGACATTCACCGCCATCGCCGGCAACTGGAGCATGCCACAAACGGTGACCGTGACCGCCACCGCTGACTTCACGCCCGACACCTATCCCGACGGCATCGGCCTCAGCCACGCCGTCACCGGGGCTAGCAACTACGCCGACTACTTCAGAAACGGCGTCCTCACCATGCCCGAGTTCATGGTCCGACCCTCCCCAACCGCCGCGCTCGATGAACTCAACCGCGTCATCCTGCCCGAAATCGTGCGCGCTATGGCAGACCAGCAAACCGGCGCGATTGCCCGCCGCATCCGCCAAGCCAAACTCGGCGAGGGCGGCGGCGGCGGCGCGAGCCTGTCATTCGCCGGGCAATCCACGCTCGAAGGCATCGCCGCCACGCAAGCCGATGCGGCGGTCAACACCGACGGCATAGATTTCCAACGCGCGCTCGGCGGCTCCGAATTCGTGATGCCGTTGTCCGCAGCTGCCGACGGTAACGGCGGCTTTGGGGTGGGCGCGGGCGGCGGCGGATTCGGCGCCGGCGGATTGCACAACGCCACCTTCTGGGGCGGCGGCGACCACCGCGAACTCGGCGGCGAAAGCGGCGCGCTGGATTGGGAAGGCACGCTGTTCAGCGTCAACCTCGGCTTCGACGCGCGCGTGCGCCCCGACCTGCTCACCGGCTTGCTCGTCACCCACAGCGAAGCGGACATTGAGTTCGCCGGCGGCATCAACGGCGGCGGCGACTACGACCTCACCCACACCGGCGTCAACCCCTACCTCGGCTGGAGCGCGCGCGACGGGCGGCTGGACATGTGGGCGACCGCCGGCTTCGGTAGCGGCGAAATCGAAGCCACCTTTGATAACGACCCCGACGAATCATATAAGACCGACATCAGCACGCAAATGCTCGGCATCGGCGGCAGCGGCACCTGGTTCCACTTCGGCAAAACCGAAATGCGCCTAAAAGCCGAAGCCTTCGTCACCAAAACCGATGTAGACAAAACCGACGACTACATGGCGCGCGAAGTAGACGCCAACCGCCTGCGCTTCGCCTTGGAAGGCAACCACAAACAAACCACCGCCACCGGCGGCGAACTCAACCGCAACGCCGAAATCGGCATCCGCTCCGACACCGGAGACGGCGAAACCGGCTCCGGAATAGAAGTAGGCGGCGGCATCCAATACACCAACCAAGCCCGCGGCGTAACCCTCTCAGGAAACGCCAGAGCCCTATTCGGCCACAGCGGAGAATACGACGACTGGGGAATAAGCGCCCACCTAAACCTATCCCCCGGAAAAGACGGCCAAGGCCTATCCCTATCCCTAACCCCCACCTACGGCAACTCAAGTAGCCGGATGAGTGAGGTGTGGGATGAGGGGATAAGGAGTTCGGCGGGGGCGGGTTCGTCATCGTCCGCCTCAACCCTGGGCTCAGGTTCAACAACAGCAGACTCAAAATTAGAAGCCAATCTACGCGCCAACCTATCCTACGGCCTAACCACCCACCCAATAACCCCCTACACCCAACTAACCCTAGGCAAAACCCAATCCTACCGCCTAGGCCTAAAATACCAAAAAACCCCCCACCTAAACTTGAACCTGTATACCAACCACCAAAACAACCAGGGGGTTTGGCTGAAGGGGGAAGTGGAGTTTTAGCAACCCCGTCATTCTCGAGCGTTAGTGTCCGTTGCCGCCGCGCTTCTTCTTTTAAGCGGCGGCTTACCGGACACTTACGACCTCGGGAATCTCCCTAAGACTACCGTGGACTTTACCGAAGCCCCCACCCAAAAAACCCAAAAAACCGGCGCCTTACCCGCCACCCGCTTCGCCCACTTTGTTCAAGTCCGTGCCACCCCCACAACTTCGTCATTTATATGTTCAGTTTACCCCCTATTCAGGCCAGAGTAGAGGGTGGGCGCGAGGGGTGAACCGGTTTGTCATGTGCTGGGCAGGTGTCATTGATTCCTGCTGCAGCGTTCGAGAGTACGGACCCCTCGCGCCGTTGTTGCCGCGAACAGATGCTTGGGGATAATGCCCCGTATATAAGTGTGCGGAAACAGCGCTGATGTTAACTCATTTTAACCCTTTTGTTGCTTTTGTTAGGAGGTGCTTTGATGAAGAAGTTTGCGGGTATTGATGTGGGCAAAGCGTATTTGGATGTGTGGTTGCCGGGTGGTTTCTCGCAGCAGTTTAGCAACGATGATGCTGGCTTTCCGGCGCTGTTGGTTTGGTTGCGCGACAACGCGGTGGAGCAGGTGGCTTGCGATGCGTCCAGTTATGAGCGCCATCTGGTGCGCGCGCTGCATGCGGCGCGGATGCCGGTGAAAGTGGTGCATCCGGTGCGAGCCAAAGACTACGCGAAATCGTGCGGTCGGTTGGCGAAGACCGACCAGTTGGATGCGCGGACGCTGGCTGAGTTTGCGACGCTGATGAAGTTGCCGCCGACGCCGGCGCGCAGCGCGGAGAGTCAAGCGTTGAGCGACTTGATGAGGCGTCGCGAGCAGTTGGTGAAGCAGCGAGTGCAGGAGAAGAACCGGCTGGAGAAGCGTCCGGATGAGGTCGTTGAGGCATCGTGCCTTCGGCATCTGGCGTGGCTGGATGAGGAGATTGAAGCAGTGAGTAAAGCCTGCCGCGAGTGCGTGCGTTCGGCGCCGGAGTTGGCTGAGCGCGCGGCGTTGTATCAGAGTGTCACCGGTGTCGGCGAAGTGATTGCGATGACCCTGCTGGCGTATTTGCCGGAGTTGGGGCAAGTGAGCGATCGGCGGATTGCGGCGCTGATGGGCGTGGCGCCGTATACGCGCGACAGCGGCAAAATGCGCGGCAAGCGCAGCATCCGTGGCGGTCGGGCGCAGCCGCGCTGCGCGTTTTACATGGGAGCGGTGTCGGCGTGCCGTTATAACCCCGAGATGAAGGCGTTTTACGAGCGCCTACGCGCCCGCGGCAAACCGCCCAAAGTGGCGCAAGTGGCAGTCATGCGAAAACTGCTAACCCAACTAAACGCAGTCGCCAAACGCGGCACCCCATGGCTGAAAAACTACACGCCGGCGGCGGTAAATATCGCTTGATTTTTAACACAGATACTCTCGAGCGTTAGCGCCCGTTGCCGCATAGCGGCTTACGGGCGCTTACGACCTCGGGAATCTCCCTAAGACTACCGCGAACTCCAACAAAACCCCCACCCAAAAAACCCCCAACCCCGTCATTCTCGAGCGTTAGCGCCCGTTGCCGCGTAGCGGCTTACGGGCGCTTACGACCTCGGGAATCTCCCTAACCCTACCGCGAATTCCAACAAAGCCCCCCACCCAAAAGACCGGCGGCTTACCCGCCGCCCGCTTCGCTCACTCCGTTTGAATCCGTGCCAACCTTAGGGAGATTCCCGAGGACGCAAGTGGTCCGTAACCCGCCGCTTAAAAGAAAAAGCGCGGCGACTAACGGACACTAACGCTCGAGAATGACGAAGTTGTTGTTGTTGTTGTGGCGGCGGCGGCGGACACTAACGCTCGAGAATGACGAAGTCGGGGGACACTAACGCTCGAATGACGAAGTAGGACGCTCCCCATTTTCCACCATCCAAAAATAACAAACCAAACTCACCCAATATCCTCCCACAAATCCCGCCACTCCGGATTTTCCCTTTCAATCAACTCCACCTTCCGCCCCCGCCCCCACTTTTTAATTTGCTTCTCCCGCGAAATAGCCGAATACATATCCCCGCATTGCTCAAAATAAACCAACCGGTGGATGTTGTATTTCTTGGTATGACTTCCGATTGCGTTGGTTCTGTGTTGCCACACACGCGCAGACAAGTCGGAAGTCACCCCCGTATAAATCGCCCCGTCTCGCTTGTTCGCCATAATGTAGATTGCGGGTTGCTTGTCAGGCATGGGGATGGTTTGGGGCTGGTTATTTTGGTGGTTGGTTATTCTACCACCCTCCCCGTCATTCCCCCAACCCCGCCACCCCCCAACTTCGTCATTCACAACAACAACTTCGTCATTTATATGTTCAGTTTACCCCCTATTCAGGCCAGAGTAGAGGGTGGGCGCGAGGGGTGAACCGGTTTGTCATGTGCTGGGCAGGTGTCATTGATTCCTGCTGCAGCGTTCGAGAGTACGGACCCCTCGCGCCGTTGTTGCCGCGAACAGATGCTTGGGGATAATGCCCCGTATATAAGTGTGCGGAAACAGCGCTGATGTTAACTCATTTTAACCCTTTTGTTGCTTTTGTTAGGAGGTGCTTTGATGAAGAAGTTTGCGGGTATTGATGTGGGCAAAGCGTATTTGGATGTGTGGTTGCCGGGTGGTTTCTCGCAGCAGTTTAGCAACGATGATGCTGGCTTTCCGGCGCTGTTGGTTTGGTTGCGCGACAACGCGGTGGAGCAGGTGGCTTGCGATGCGTCCAGTTATGAGCGCCATCTGGTGCGCGCGCTGCATGCGGCGCGGATGCCGGTGAAAGTGGTGCATCCGGTGCGAGCCAAAGACTACGCGAAATCGTGCGGTCGGTTGGCGAAGACCGACAAGTTGGATGCGCGGACGCTGGCTGAGTTTGCGACGCTGATGAAGTTGCCGCCGACGCCGGCGCGCAGCGCGGAGAGTCAAGCGTTGAGCGACTTGATGAGGCGTCGCGAGCAGTTGGTGAAGCAGCGAGTGCAGGAGAAGAACCGGCTGGAGAAGCGTCCGGATGAGGTCGTTGAGGCATCGTGCCTTCGGCATCTGGCGTGGCTGGATGAGGAGATTGAAGCAGTGAGTAAAGCCTGCCGCGAGTGCGTGCGTTCGGCGCCGGAGTTGGCTGAGCGCGCGGCGTTGTATCAGAGTGTCACCGGTGTCGGCGAAGTGATTGCGATGACCCTGCTGGCGTATTTGCCGGAGTTGGGGCAAGTGAGCGATCGGCGGATTGCGGCGCTGATGGGCGTGGCGCCGTATGCGCGCGACAGCGGCACCATGCGCGCCAAGCGCAGCATCCGCGGCGGTCGGGCGCAGCCGCGCTGCGCGTTTTACATGGGAGCGGTGTCGGCGTGCCGTTATAACCCCGAGATGAAGGCGTTTTACGAGCGCCTACGCGCCCGCGGCAAACCGCCCAAAGTGGCGCAAGTGGCAGTCATGCGAAAACTGCTAACCCAACTAAACGCAGTCGCCAAACGCGGCACCCCATGGCTGAAAAACTACACGCCGGCGGCGGCAAATATCGCTTGATTTTTAACACAGATACTCTCGAGCGTTAGTGTCCGTTGCCGCCGCGCTTTTTCTTTTAAGCGGCGGCTTACCGGACACTTACGACCTCGGGAATCTCCCTAAGCCTACCGTGAATTCCAACAAAGCCCCCAACCAAAAACCCCCAACTCCGTCACTCTCGAGCGTTAGCGCCCGTTGCCGCGTAGCGGCTTACGGGCGCTTACGACCTTGGGAATCTCTCTAAGACTAGCGTGGACTTTACCGAAGCCCCCATCCAAAAAACCAAAAAACCGGCGGCTTACCCGCCGCCCGCTTCGCTCGCTTTGTTCAAGTCCGTGCCAACCTTAGGGAGATTCCCGAGGACGCAAGTGTCCGTAAGCCGCCGCAAGAAGAAGCGCGGCGGCAAACGGACACTAACGCTCGAGAATGACGCGTTATCACCCTTGCCCCCCCACCCCAATTTCGCTACCCTTACCCCCCACACCCACCACCCACCAACCAATGAACAAACCATTCGTAGCAGTCCTAATGGGCTCAGAATCCGACCTCCCAACAATGCAAGCAACCTTCGCAGTGCTCAAACAACTAAAAGTCCCATTCGAAGCCCGAATCGCATCAGCACATAGAACCCCCGAAGCAACCCGGCAATACGTCGTCGACGCAGAGCAACGAGGGTGTGGGGTGTTTGTGGCGGGGGCGGGGTTGGCGGCGCATTTGGCGGGGGCGGTGGCGGCGTTGACGGTGCGGCCGGTGATTGGTGTGCCGATGGATGGGGGACCTTTGAATGGGCGGGATGCGTTGCTTTCCACGGTGCAGATGCCCGGTGGGGTGCCGGTGGCTTGTGTGGCGATTGGGAAAGCGGGTGCGAAGAATGCGGGGCATTTGGCGGCGCAGATTTTGGCGCTTGCCGATGATGGCTTGGCGGCGCGGGTGCGTGCCGGGCGGGAGGAGAACGCCAAGGCGGTCATCGCCGCGGATGATGCTTTGCAGAAGTCTCTGACTACCAACACAGATTGAGCACGCCCCCCATCGGCTCGGTCGCGCGCGCCGCCGCGGTTATCAGAGCGGGCGGGGTGGTGGCTTATCCGACTGAATCTTGTTTCGGCCTCGGTTGCGACCCGCGCAGTGCGCCGGCGTTGCGGCGGTTGTTGCGAATCAAGCGCCGCCCGCGCGCCAAAGGGTTGATTGTGATTGCCGACCGCGCCAGTCGGTTGTTGCCATTCGTTGATTCCTTCGCGGTGGCTTGCCGCGCGCAGATGCTGGCGTCTTGGCCCGGTCCGCATACCTGGTTGTTGCCGACGCGCAAGCGCGCCGCCGCCGGGGTGCGCCGCTCGGAGTCGGAGAGTGCGCGGCATACGCTGGCGGTGCGCGTGACGGCGCATCGTGATGCGGCGCGACTCTGCCGGCTGGCGCGCACGCCTATCGTCTCCACCAGCGCCAACCGCGCCGGTCGCCGGATGTTGCGAAGCGGGCGCGCGGTGTTGCGCGAGTTCGGCGATGAGATTGATTTCATCGTCGAGGGTCGGATTGGCAACGCCCGCACGCCGTCGAGCATCCGCCACGGCGAGACCGGTGAAGTGGTGCGGGGCTGACGGTGGGCGCGACTTCGGACACCCCCGACCCGGCGGCGGTGGCGCGCGGGTTTCGGCGGTTGCAGGAGCGCATCTGCCGGGAGTTGGGCGCGCTTGAGCCCGACGCCGAGTTCCGTGAGGATGCGTGGCAACACGCGCACGGTGGCGGTGGCGTGACTCGAGTGATTGAGGACGGCGCGTTGTTTGAAAAAGGCGGGGTGAATTTTTCCGGCGTTCGCGGAGACGCGTTGCCGACCGCCGCCACCGCCAGCACCGAGCGCGCGCATCTCGCCGGCAAGCCGTTCGAGGCGAGCGGCGTTTCCGTGGTGATGCATCCGCGCAATCCGTATGTGCCGTGCTGCCATATGAATGTGCGTTTTTTTCTGGCGGACGCGCAGGGCGATGGCGCGGCGCCGGTGTGGTGGTTCGGCGGCGGCTACGACTTGACTCCCTACTACGGCTTTGACGAAGACTGCGTCCACTGGCATCAAACCGCGAAACAGGCATGCGACCGGTTTGACCGCCGCCACTATCCGCGCTTCAAGGCGTGGTGCGACCGCTACTTTTATCTCAAACACCGGCACGAGGCGCGCGGCATCGGCGGGTTGTTTTTTGACGACTACACCGACGGCGGTTTCGCGCGCGCGTTTGAATTTTCTCAAGCGATTGGCGATAGTTTCCTCGATGCTTACGAGCCCATCGTGCAACGGCGGCGCGACACGCCTTACACCGAGCGCCAACAACGCTTCCAACATTACCGCCGCGGGCGTTATGTGGAGTTCAACTTGGTGTATGACCGCGGCACGTTGTTCGGCTTGCAAGCCGGCGGCAGAACCGAATCCATTCTGATGTCGATGCCGCCGGCGGCGCACTGGAAATACGACTGGCAAGTCGACCCCGCTCCCGATAGCGATGAACGGCGGTTGGTTGACTACTACCTCAAGCCGAGAGATTGGCTGGGCTTAGTCGAGTCGGGTTGAGTTGAGCCGAGTTAATCGTTAGGCGTTAGGCGCGCGAAAACCTTGCTGACTTTATATCGCATTGCGTTGTATCTGGCGTTCCCGCTGGTGATGTTGCGCTTGCTGGCGCGCGCGTTGCGCGACCGTCGTTACTTCGAGCGCGTCTCTGAGCGGCTGGGCTTCGTCGGCAAGCGTCCGCCGAGCGGCGGGGTTTGGATTCACGCGGTGTCGGTCGGCGAGGTCAACGCCGCCGCGCCGTTGGTGGAGCATTTGTTAGCGACCTATCCGCATCAACCGGTCACCGTCACCACGATGACGCCGACCGGCGCCGACCGAGTCGCCGCGACTTTCGCCGGGCGCGTGCGGCACTGCTATCTGCCGTATGATTATCCCGGTGCGGTCAAGCGCTTTCTCGGCGCCGTCTCGCCGCGCCTTGCGTTGGTGATGGAAACCGAAATCTGGCCCAACCTCATCGCCCGCTGCCACCGACTCGGCGTGCCGCTGGTCTATGTCAACGTGCGCTTGTCGCGGCGCTCGCATCGCGGCTATCACCGCCTCAAAGCGCTCATCAAACCCACGCTAAAAAAAATCGACCGCTTCGCGGTGCAGACGCGCTTCGACGCCAAGCGGTTGATGCGACTCGGCGCGCCGGCGTCGGCGCTCACCGTCACCGGCAGCATCAAGTTTGATGTCGCGCTGAGCGCCGGCGCCGGCGAGCGCGAAGCGGCGCAGTCGCTGCGCAACCAATGGGGACGCGAGCGCCCGGTGTGGGTCGCCGGCAGCACGCACGAAGGCGAGGAGTCGCAAATACTGGACGCATTCGCGCAAGTCCGCGCGCAGCACAAGTCGCTGCTACTCGTCATCGTGCCACGCCACCCACAACGCTTCAAACGCGTCTCCCGCCTATGCGCCCGCCGCGGCTACCACACCGTCCTGCGCTCGCAAGTCAAACACCAAACCATCAGCCCAAACACCGACATCTACATCGGCGACACCATGGGCGAGTTACCCATGCTAATCGCCGCCGGCGACATAGCCTTCATCGGCGGCAGCCTTGTACCTGTCGGCGGGCACAATGTGTTGGAAGCATCGGCGGCGGGCGTGCCGGTGGTGTTCGGGCGGCAGATGTTCAACTTCACCGAAATAGCCGACTTGGTATTGCGGCATGCGGCTGGGATTCAGGTTTTGGATAGCGGGGAGTTGGCTGAGGTGGTGTTGCGGTTGTTGGGTGATGCGGTACTCATAGGGCAATATGCTGAGCGGGGTCGGGAGTTGGTGGAGAAGAATCGCGGTGCGTTGGGTAAGATTTGTGTTTTGGTGGATGAGGAGTTGGCTAAGTTACCCGTCATTCTCGAGCGTTAGCGCCCGTTGCCGCGTAGCGGCTTACGGGCGCTTACGACCTCGGGAATCTCCCTAAGTCTACCGTGGATTTTACCGAAGCCCGTGCCAATCTTAGGGAGATTCCCGAGGACGCAAGTGTCCGTAAGCCGCCGCTTAAAAGAAAAAGCGCGGCGGCAACGGACACTAACGCTCGAGAATGACGAGTTGTAGTTGTCATTCCCGGACGGTAGAAAAATAACCAACTACCGTCATTCTCGAATGATAGAAAAATAAGGAGCGATAGCGACTATATTTTTCATCACCTTCGGGAATCTCCCTAAGGCTAGCGTGAATTCCAATAAAGTCCGTGCCAATCTTAGGGAGATTCCCGAGGACGCAAGTGTCCGTAAGCCGCCGCTTAAAAGAAAAAGCGCGGCGGCAACGGACACTAACGCTCGAGAATGACGGAGTAGGGGGGGGCGGCGACGGACACTAACGCTCGAGAATGACGAAGTAGGCACCACCTTCAGGTATAATCCCACCCACCCCAACCACCAACCACAGAGGACACCCACCATGTTCAAACACTTAAAACCACTCATCATCGCCACAGCATTCCTCATCCCATTAACCACAACCGCCGCACCAGTAGTTAAAACCTTAGCCGACGACATATACCTATTCAGCGAAAACCACTACACCAGTTTAATCATAGTCGGCGATGACGGCGTGTTAATCCTCGACCCGTCTTTCACCTCGCATGCAGAGTCGATGAAAAGCACGATTGCCGGCATCACCGACAAGCCGGTGACGCACATCATCCTGTCGCACGAACACTACGACCACGTCGGCGGCACCGAGGTTTTTCCGGGGGCGGAGATTATTTGTCATCGTAGTTGCGAGGCGGTGTTTGCGTTGGATGTTATGGGGGTTGCGCCGGAGCGGGTGGATGTGACTTTTGGTGATTTTATGCACCTTGATTTCGGCGGCAAGACGTTGCACTTGCATAACTACGGTCCCGCCGACGGCTTCGCCTCCACCGTGGTGTTCCTGCCCGACGAGCGCATCGCCTTCACCGCTGACTTGTATGAAGACGGCGGCTTGACCAACGGGCTATGGATGGAGGACGACAACTACCTGGCGATTTTGCGCACGCTCAAAGAATTGAAAAACAAAAACCTCAAACACGCGGTCAACTCGCATTCGGAAAGCACTTCGGTGCAGATGGTGGAGGACAACCTTGCGTTCGTTCAGGACTTGTATGACTTGGTGCTGGGCGAGGTGCAAGCGGCGATGCAGTCCGGCGGTCCGGTGGCGGTGATAACGAGTATTGAGCGCTGGCAGAACGAACTCAAACTGCCGAAATACGCGGACTGGGGCGGCTACGACGAACACCTGCCGGTGCACATTCGCCGCATGGTGATGTCGATTTTCCACGGCGGCTGAGCGCCGTGGCGGTGGCGGCGGTTAGTTCTCCAAACTCTTGGAGACGATTTCCGCCACGTCGCCGGACAACGACGGCAAGTCGGCGATTTCCTTTAGCGTGGTTTGCATCTGCGCCTTCAAGTCGGGCGTATACTTTTTCCACTGCGTGAACGCCGTCACCAGCCGGGCGGCGACTTGCGGGTTGAGCGGGTCGAGGCGCGCGACCCAGTCGCCGGCGAAGCGGTAACCCGCGCCGTCGGGGCGGTGAAAGCCGGTCAGGTTGGCGTGGCAGAACGCGAGAATCAGCGCATAAACCTTGTTCGGATTGGTGGGGTCAAACGCCGCGTGACGAGTCAACGCTGCCACCCGCGCGACCGTGTCCGGGTGCGCGACGGTCGCCTGAATACGCAGCCACCGGTCCACCACCAGCGGCTCGTCGCGGTGGCGGTGGTAGAAGTCATCGAGCAACGCCTGACGGTCGGGCTTGCCGGAATTGGCGAGCGCCGACAACGCCGCCGACGCATCGGTCATGCAGCGGGCATTGGCGAGCAAGTCGGCGGCAAGCGCGTGAACTTCGTCGTCATCCAGCGACACCAAGTAGCCGAGGCAGACATCGCGCAAACTGCGCGCCGCGATTTGTTGCGGGCTGACCGTGCCGTCGTTGTCGCGGTTGAGCAGGTGATAGCGCGCCAGCAGTTGCGGCTTGAAGGCGCTCGCCAGATGACGCCGCAAACCGCGATGCGCGCGATGCGTGAGCGCCGGGTCGATGACCTCTTGCGTCTCGCTGAAATAGGTCTCGCTCGGTAGCGTCAAAATTTTGGCTTGCAGCGCGCGGTCGTGGTTCTCACCGTGCTTGTGCTCGTGCTGCACAAGCACCGACTCGAAAGCCCGCATCAGCGTGTCGCTGACCGCGATGTCCCGCCCCGCCCGCAGCCGCTCAACGCCGGACAGCAGATGCCGGAAGAACAGCCGTTGCCCGGCTTCCCAGCGATTGAACGGGTCGTCGTCGTGCGCCAACAGCAATGCCAAATCGCGCTCGGACAGCGGGTGGCGCAGTTCAACCGGGGCGCTGAATCCGCGCAGCAGCGAAGCCACCGGCGGGGACGGAATGCCCTCAAACACGAACGACTGGCGCGGCTCGGACAGCACCAGCAGGTCGTCCCCGCCGGCGGTAGCGGTGGCGGTGGCGGTCGTCATGCGCTTGCCGTCGCGGTCAAACAACGCCGCCTTAATCGGAATCACAAACGGCTCCTTGTGCGGTTGCTTCGGCGTGGCGGGGCAATGCTGGCTGAGGGTAATCTCAAACCGCTCGCGCTCGGCATCGTAGTGGGTTTTGGCATCCACCACCGGCGTGCCCGCCTGACTATACCAACGCTTGAAGCGGCTCAAATCCAATTCGCCGGCGCTTTCCATCGCCGCCACGAAATCATCGGTGGTCGCCGCCTGTCCGTCGTGGCGCGCAAAATACAAATCGGCGCCGCGGCGAAATGTGCCGGCGCCCAACAGCGTGTGCAACATGCGGATGACCTCGGCGCCTTTGTGATAGACCGTGGCGGTGTAGAAGTTGTTAATCTCAATGTAGGAGTCGGGGCGAACCGGATGCGTCATCGGTCCCGCGTCTTCCGGAAACTGGTGGTCGCGCAACGCCGCGACATCTTCGATGCGCTTGACCGCCGCCGAGCCCATGTCGGCGCTGAATTGCTGCTCGCGGAACACGGTCAACCCTTCCTTGAGACTCAACTGAAACCAGTCGCGGCAGGTGACGCGGTTGCCCGACCAGTTGTGAAAATATTCGTGCCCGATGACGGCTTCCACGTGCTCAAAATCGACGTCGGTGGAGATGTCCGGGTCGGCGAGCACATACTGGGTGTTGAAAATGTTCAGGCTCTTGTTTTCCATCGCGCCCATGTTGAAGTCGCCGACCGCGACCACGTTGAACAAGTCCAAATCGTATTCGCGCCCATAGGTTTTTTCATCCCACGCCATCGCGCGCTTGAGCGCCGCCATCGCATACGCGCACTTGTCAATGTCACGCGCGCGCGCAAAAAAACGCAGCGCGACATCGCGCTTGCCGGCGGTGGTGAAGCGGTCTTCCATGCACGCCAGTTTCCCCGCCACGATAGCGAACAAGTAAGTCGGCTTGGGAAACGGGTCGTGCCAGGTGGTGTGGTGGCGCTCGCCCGCGCTGCCGCTGTCAATCAAGTTGCCGTTGCACAACAACAACGGCAACGCTTTCGCATCGGCGCGCAGCGTAACGGTGTAACGCGCGAGGTTGTCCGGGCGGTCGATGGCGGGCGTGATGCGCCGAAAGCCCTCCGCCTCGCACTGCGTGCACAACATCTCCCCGGACTGATACAAACCACTCAACGCGGTGTTGCGGTCGGGCGCGATGGTGTTTTCAATCGCAAGGTCGAATTGATTCGGCACATCGGAGATAATCAACCGCGATGCATCTATGCGGTAACGCTCGGGCGCAAGAGCGGCGCCGTCAATGCCAACACGCCCCAACCGCACCGCCTCCGGGTCGATGTCCAACACAAGGTCGGACTGCGATTGCTCGCAACGACGCACGCGATGTTGCGCGCTGACTTTGGTCTCGCTGAAATCCAGGGCGATGGTCAGCGTGGTCTCGGTGATGCGATACGCCGGCGGTCGGTAGTCTGCAAGGCGGGTAACCGGCGGGGGGTTGGTTTTCATTTGGGTGTTTGTTGGGTGGGTTGTTGGCGGGCTCAACGCTCCAAGTGTTGCAACTTATCCTTCGTATCCACCCACTCATCGGCATCCTCCGGCGCCGGTTTCATCTCCGTAATCACGGGCCAGATTTCGCTCAACTCCGCGTTCAGTTTGAGAAAGTGCTGCTGTTCATCCGGCAAATCATCCTCCGAAAAAATCGCATCCACCGGACATTCCGGCTCGCACAAACTACAATCAATACACTCCTCCGGGTCAATCACCAAATAATTCGGCCCCTCATGAAAACAATCCACCGGGCAGACTTCAACGCAGTCCGTATATTTGCAACGGATGCAAGATTCGACAACAACATAGGTCATTTCAACGCTCCATTTTAACGGGGGGTTCGTGACGGGAAGCAGGCGCTATTGTAAGGTTTTCGCGCCGGCAAATATACCGTCACCCATCCCTCCCCCCCAACAACCCCTGCAAATAATACAGAAGTTCCAGCGCCTCCTTAGGCGAAGTCTCCTCAGCAACAACACTTTCCAACTTAGCAATAACCTCCCGCTCCCCCACCCCCCCCTGCGAAAACAAACTCGCCTGAGACGCCGACTCCCCCCCCACATCACCAGCCACCCCACCACCAACATACTGCGCCTCCAACGCGCGTAGTTTTTTGCGGGAGACGGCGATGACTTCGTCCGGCACGCCGGCGAGGCGTGCAACCTGCAAGCCGAAACTCATGTGCGCGGGTCCCGGTTTGACGCTGTACATGAAGACGATTTCGTCGCCGTGTTCCACCGCGTCCAGATGCACGTTGACCACGCCTTCCAATTGCTCCGCGAGCGTGGTCAGTTCGAAGTAGTGGGTTGAGAACAGCACGCATGCGCGCACGCGCCGCGACAGGTCGGTGGCGCATGCCCAGGCGAGGGCGAGGCCGTCGAAGGTGCTGGTGCCGCGCCCGATTTCATCCACCAACACCAGGCTTTTGTCGGTGGCGTTGCGCAGGATGTGCGCCATTTCGGTCATCTCCACCATGAAAGTTGAGCGCCCGCCGGCGAGGTCGTCGGACGCGCCGATGCGGGTGAAGATGCGGTCGATGGGTCCGATCGTGACGGCTTGCGCCGGCAGGTAGCAGCCGGTGTGCGCGAGCAGGGTGATGACCGCCACTTGCCGCATGTAGGTGCTCTTGCCGCCCATGTTCGGCCCGGTGATGAGTTGCATTCGGGTGGCGTCGTTGAGACGGATGGAGTTCGGTATGAACGAGGTGTCGAGCGCTTGTTCGACCACCGGGTGACGCCCCTCTTCGATTTCCAGCGCGCGGGTGTCGCTCAACACCGGGCGCACCAGCCGCAAGTCGACCGCGCGCGCGGCGAAGTTGACCAGCAGGTCGAGTTGGGCGAGGCTGTCGGCGCAGTCTTGCAACGCCGCAACGCGCGGCGCCAGCGTGTCCAGCAATTCGTTGTAAAGCCATTTCTCGCGCGCCAGCGCCTTGCCGCGCGCGCTCAAAATTTTGTCTTCAAATTGCTTCAAGTCTTCGGTCACAAAGCGCTCGGCGTTTTTGATGGTCTGGCGGCGAATGTAATCTTCCGGCACGCAGTCCGAGCGCGACCTCGGCAACTCAATGTAGTAGCCGTGCACGCGGTTATATTTGACGCGCAAGCCCGCGACTCCGGTGCGCTTGCGCTCGCGCGCTTCCAGTTCCAACAGGAACTCGCCGGAGTCGCGTTGCAAGTGGCGCAGTTCGCCGAGTTCCGGGTCGTAGTCGTCGCGCAACACGCCGCCGTCTCGAATCAAGTTCGGGGGCGCGTCAATCACCGCCTTGATGAGCAAGTCCAAAGTCTCGGGTTGCGGCGCCAGCGGGATGCGCAGCGATTCCAGCAACGGCGCCGTCGCCTCCTCCAGTTGTGAGTGAATCTGCGGCAGCACCGCCAACGCCGCGCGCAGGCGCGTCAGGTCTCGCGGGCGCGCGGTCTTGAGCGCGATGCGCGCCAGGATGCGCTCCATATCGCCGGTTTGTTTGAGCGAGTCGGCGAATGCGGCGTGGCGGCGGTCGTCTATGAGCCAGTCGATGGCGTCGTGGCGCGCCGCCAAAACCGCGTGGTCGCGGGTCGGGCTGTTGAACCAACGCCGCAACATCCGCGCGCCCATCGGCGAGGCGCAGCGGTCGAACAGGCTGACCAGCGTGTGCGCGCTGTCGCCGTCTCGGCTGCGCTCTATTTCGAGGTTGAGGCGGCTGACCGAATCGATGATGATGCCGGAATCATCGTGCTGGTATTCGATGCTGCGAATGTGCGGAATGTCGTTTCCGTGAAGGTCGCGCACATATTGAATCAACGCGCCGGCGGCGCGCGTCGCCAGCGGGAAGGAGTCGCTGCCGAACGCCGCGAGGTCGTGCGTGCCGAAGGTCTCGCACAACACGCGCCCGGCGCGCGACGATTCGTAATACCAGTCGGGAATCGCTTTGGCGGTGTCGGTGCGCGCGATTTCCCCCGGCAACTGCGCCTGGTCTTCGGCGGTCAGAATTTCGGCGGCGGCAATGCGCTCCAGTTCGCCCCGCAAGCGCTCGCGGTCGGCGAGTTCAAAACCGTTGAAACGCCCGCTGGATATTTCCAGCGTGGCGACGCCGATGCGCCCGCCCGCCTCAAACAACGCCGCGGTGATGTTTTCCCGCCGACCCGCCAGCAGGTTTTCCTCGGTCAGCGTGCCCGGCGTGACCACCCGCGTCACCTTGCGTTCCACCGGTCCTTTGGAAGTCGCCGGGTCGCCGATTTGCTCGCAGATGGCAACCGCGACCGACTGCTGCATCAGTTTCGCCAAGTATTGGTCGATGCTGTGATACGGCACGCCCGCCATCGGAATCGGCAAGCCCGCGGACTTGCTGCGCGTGGTCAGCGTGATGTCGAGCAACTTGGCGGCGCGCTCGGCGTCCTCGTAAAACAACTCGTAGAAATCCCCCATCCGGTAGAACAGCAGCGTGTCGGGATAGTCGGATTTGATGCCCAGATACTGGCGCATCATCGGGGTATGTTCGGTTTGCCGCCGGGCGCGGCTGGCCGCCGTCCTGCTCATGCGGCGCCTTACCGGGCGGCGCTCGTTTGAGCGGTGATGGCGAGCATAAAATCGTTGAAAATCATTTGATTGGCGGCGATAACTTGCCCCGTTTCAAGGAAGTCTTGCGCCCCCGCATAGTCCGTCACCAGCCCGCCGGCTTCGCGCACCAACAGGCCGCCGGCGGCAATATCCCAGGGCGCAAGACCGCATTGCCAGTAACCGTCCAGGCGACCGCACGCGACATACGCGAGGTCGAGCGCCGCCGAGCCGCCGCGGCGCACATCGACAACCCGCGGCAACAGCGCCGTGAAAACGCGCAGCCATTCATCGTGCAACGCCGGGTCGTGGTTGCGCGAGCCGCTCGCCAGCAGGGCGTGCTCCAGTTTGTGCTGATGGGTTACGCGGATGCGGCGACTGTTGACCTGCGCGCCTTGTCCGCGCGAGGCGGTATACATCTCGTCGCGCAAGGGGTCAAAAATCACCGCGTGCTGCAGGCGCCCGTTTTGCCGCGCGGCGATGGAGACGGCGAATTGCGGATGGCGATGCAGGTAGTTGGTGGTGCCGTCCAGCGGGTCGATAATCCATTCCATTTCGTGCTCGTCCGATGCGCCGGCGAGCGTGCCGCCGCGCTCTTCGGCGACGATGCGATGGTTCGGGTAACGCGCGTGGAGGGTGTTGACGATGTCGTCTTCCGCCATCCGGTCAACCTCGCTGACGAAATCGCCGCGCCCTTTTTCTTGCACGGCGACGCGGTCGAGGCGGTCGATATAACGCAAGATGGTCTTGCCTGCTTGGCGGGCTGCTTTAACCGCGATGTTAAGGTGAGGGTTCATCAACGATTCCCGCTGGTTGGCGCGCGCCGGAGGCGCTACTGTGGTGCCGGCGATGCGCGTGGGCGCGCCGCCTCGCGCAGGCGTTCCATTGCCGCGCCGCTTGCGGCACAATGCCGTAATGAAAGCGTTGCATTATATCCGAGTCGTGCTGATTCAACCCACCCATCCCGGCAATATCGGCGCCACCGCCCGCGCCATGGCGAACATGGGAGTCGCGCAACTGGCGCTGGTTCAACCGCGCGATTTCCCCAGCCCGCAAGCCACCGCCCGCGCCGCCGGCGCCGACACCATTTTGCAAAACGCCGCAGTCGTGGAGCAACTCGACGAAGCCATTTCAGACTGCGCGCTGGTCATCGGCGCGAGCGCAAGGGCGAGGTCTATCGAGTGGCCGCAGTTGGCGCCGGCGGAGGCGATGGAAAAAGCCATCAACACCGCGCACCAAACCCAGTCCCGCACCGCCCTGCTATTCGGCAGAGAAAGCCGCGGCCTCACCAACCGCGAACTTGACCGCTGCCACCACCTGGTCCGCATCCCCGTCAACCCCGACTTCCCCTCCCTCAACCTCGCCTCGGCGGTCATGGTCTTACTCTACGAACTACACAAAGCCGCCCTCCGCCACACCCCCGCCCCCGCCACCGCCACCGCAACCCCCGAACCCCACGCAACCGCCGAAGAAATGCAACACTTCTACCAACACCTCGAACACCTCCTAACCCTCCTCCAATTCAGCCACACCCACCCCGAAAAACTACACCGAAAACTAACCCGCCTATTCAACCGAGCCCACCCTCATTCAAGAGAAATTCGAATACTGAGGGGGATATTTACGGCGGTGGAGGAGAAGATTGATACACGTCATTCTCGAACGATAGAAAAATAGGGAGCCGACAGGCGACCATATTTTTCATCGCCTTCGGGAATCTTCCTAAGGCTACCGTGAATTTCAACAAAGCCCGTGCCAATCTTAGGGAGATTCCCGAGGTCGTAAGTGTCCGTAAGCCGCCGCTTAAAAGAAAAAGCGCGGCGGCAACGGACACTAACGCTCGAGAATGACGAGTAGTAGGGAATGACGAGTACTTAGGAATGACGAGTAATACTACTCCCGCACCCAACCCGGAATCGTTTCTTCAAATTCAGGCTTCTTCTTGTAGTGCTTATTTAGCAGCCGGTAGAATTTTTTTGCTTCTTCCGGTTTGTTGGTTTGTACCGAGAAGGTGACCAGGGTTTGTAGTGTGACTCTTCTTTTGATCAGGCGCTCGGTCGGTTCGTTGATTAGGTTTTCGTATACTTCTAGCGCGCCCGGCAGGTTGTTTTGTTGGAGGTGGGTGGCGAGCAGGTTGATGTGGTCTACGTAGATGCCGGGGGGGGCGTGGTTGATGGCGTGTTTTAGGGGGGGGATGACTTCGGGCCAGCGTTTTTTTCGCAGCAGGTCGGCGATGGTGATTTGTTGCGACAGCCAGGTGCCGGGGATGCAGTGCTCGATGGATTTCACCAGGCCTTGGATTTCCTGGTGGCGTCCGGCTTCGCGGTAGGCGGAGGGGAGGTGGAAGAACAGCCGCACGATGCCGCGGTGGCATAGCGGCGGGGCGGGGTTGACCGGGTCGTGCCACGCGCGGCGGGTCAGGTTGCTGTCGGCGGTGAAGAGTATTTGCAGCCAGTAGAGGTTGACCGCGAGCGCCAGCGCGCAGGCGGCGCCGGCGACGGTGAGGCCGCCCAGCCAGTGGCGGCGTTGCAGGGTCAGGGTCAGGCTTTTGATGCGCGGGTTGACGGCGTCGCCGCTTTTGAGAATGAGCCCGGCGTAGATGGCGAAGATGATAAGCGGCACCGGCATTTGATAGGGGAAACTGAATTGCATGTTGAGCGCGCTGCCGCCCAGCGCGGCGGCGACCAGCAGGTAAAAGCAGCGCGCCGCGAAGTCGGCTTGCCGCAGTAGCCGGAGCAAGCCGCCGAGCAAGCCGAGGACGGCGCCCAGCAACAGTAGCAGGCCGAGCGCGCCCAACTCCACGCCGGTTTCCAGCAGGTCGTTGTGCACGCGCAACGGCGCCCACACCGGATAGCGCGCCGACTCGGTCAGCAGGTTGCGCGAAAAACTGCCCATGCCGGAGCCCAGCACGGGGCGCGTCTCCATCATCTTGAGCGCGCTGCTCCAAATTTTATAGCGCTCCGACTGCCGCTTCGACACCTGCTCCGAGTAACTAGCGATGTCCTGCTGCAAACTGGACGTGGCGCCCGACACCGTGTTGGCAAATCCCCCCCAGCCGCTCGCCGAGAGGTTGAGCAACACCGCCAGCAGCAGCGCCGACGCCGGCGCGGCGAGTCGTTGCGCGCGCCCCCAATTCACACGCCCCTCGCGGATGGCGGTCTTGAGCCAGCCGCGGTGCCAGAGCAGTCCGACGATGATGATGACCGCTTCCAGCAGCAGCGCCAGCCACGCCGAGCGGGTGCGCGTGTGGAAGGCATAAGCCAGCGCCAGCGCGAGCACGAACCAATAGACGATTGACAGGTGTTTGTGGCGGTCGAACAGCAGCCCGAAGACGAGCATCGGCGCCACCAATACGATAACTTGCATGGCCGCGTTTTTGTTATGGAAGTTGGCGGAGGGGGGATGCGTTTGCAGGAATATATCGACCGCCAGCAACGCCTGCACAAGCCCGATAACGGCGATATACGCGGCGATTAGCGCGAAGCCGCGCGCCAGTTTGAGCATCAAGTCGAAGTCGGGTTTGAGCGTCAGCGTCACCAGCAACGCGGCGGCGGCGGCGAGCCACAACAAGTATTTGCTGACGAAGAAGCCGAGGTCGCCCGACCAGAAAACCGACGCGGTCGCCAGCACCAGCAAGCCCGCCAGCCACCCGCGCGTGCCGCTCAAGTTGAGGGTGATTTCGCGCAGGTTGCGGTTGCGGTATAGCCAATACACCAGCAAGCCGAGAAAGCCGACTTCCGCCGCGACTTCGCGGTAGTGGTCGGAGAAGCCGATGCTGGCGCCGACGAATGTGCCGGGCACCGCCGCGGCGATGCACACCGCCACGACCGCGCCGATTGAGACCGGGCGCATGGCAACGCTTTGCGCTGCGCCGGGCTTGGCGGACTTATCGGGTCTGGCGGACTTCGCTGGCTTGTGTGTTTTCTGCGTTCTTCTTCGCGCCATGGCGCGGCTCCGGTCTGTGCGGCACGGCGTTTGGACTGAGCGGCACGGCGTTTTGACTGAGGCTATGGTATCCATACTGCGCGCGCCGGGCAAGCCGCCCACCGCCCATTGCCCCAATGCCCACTATACCCGATGCGGCGTTGCGATTATAATCGCCGACCCCGTAGCCGTCTCGCGGCGCGCGCGAATACCCGACCCTCCCGATTCCGACCCCGACCCCGACCCGTTCATCGCCTTTTTATGAATACCCTCCTGTCCGCCGGCGACCTCAAGCGGCGCCTCATCTCGTCCACCTTCAAACTGGCGGTCTTGAGCGTGCTGGGAACCGCGATTGGTCTGCCGATTAGCATCATCATGGCGCGCGGGCTGGGCGCGCAAGGGTATGGCGTGTATGTGTATGCGATGACCATCATCTCGCTGCTGATGATGCTGAATCAACTGGGGGTGCCGAGCCTGATTACGCGCAGCACGACGCGCTGTCTGGTGAGTTCGGAGTGGTCGTATTTGCGCTCGATGGTGGCGCGTTTTTCGCAAGTCCTCGCGCTGCTGGCGGTTGCCATTCTGCTGGTCTCGGGGCTCGCGCTGTGGTGGTTTGCCGACCGGCTGTCGGTGCACAAGTTGTACACCTCCATCTGGCTGCTGCCGCTGGTGCCGCTGAGCGTCGTCAGCGGCATCGCCGGCGCGGTGCTGTATGGAATGAACCACGTGCTGGTCGGCGGCGTGGTCGGCGTGGTCGGCTCGCTGCTGCGGCTGATTGCGCTCGCCCTGCTGTTCTGGCTGCTGCCGCACACGCGCTTTCCGGAATACGCCGCCGCCATCGCCGTGCTGGTCAGCGTAATGACTTGCGCCTTGCTCGGCTGGTGGTTGTGGCGTCAACTGCCGAAAGCGTTTTATCAGGGTCCGACCGTTTATCACACCCGCCAATGGCTGGGCGAAGCGGCGCCGTTCATCTTTCTCGCCGGCATCGGACTCATCAACGGCAAAATCGACATCTTCATGCTCGGCTTCTTCGTGTCGGCGGAAGAGGTGGCGAATTATCACATCGCGGTTCGCGTCTCCGCGCTCGTGGCGCTCGGTCCGCAAATCATCAAAGCGGTGATTCTCCCGCAGATTACCGCCATGTATCAGCGCCGCGAAACGCACCGCCTGCAGCGCATGCTGTCCGCGTGCGCGCGCGGGGGGTTTGTCTTCACCATCGCCATGATGGCGGTCGTGCTGTTGTTCGGCAAGGAAGTGATTATCCTGCTGCTGGGGCGGGAATACATCAACGCCTATCCCGTGCTAATGATACTCGGCGCGGGCTTGCTGGTGCAGACCGCGTTCGGTCCGGTCGGCGGGCTGGCGCAGTCAACCCGCCACGAAAAAGACATACTGCATACGCTGGCGCTCGGCTCGGTGCTGAATGTCGCGCTCAACCTCGCGCTGATTCCGCTTTACGGCATGACCGGCGCGGCGGTGGCGTCCCTCATCAGCGCAATTTTTTACAACGTCTATCTGACCCGCCGCCTGCGCGCCCAACTGGATGTGCGATGTCACATATTCCCCGTTGCGCGCCGCCCATGATTATTTCGCACAAGCACCGGTTTATCTTCATCAAAAACCGCAAGACCGCGAGCACCAGCGTTGAAATCGCGCTCTCCGGCATCTGCGGCGCGCAAGATGTGATTACGCCGATTAGCCCGCAAGACGAGGAAGTCCGGCAACGCCTGGGCTTCCGCGGCGCACAAAACCACGTGCTCGAAGACGGCACGCAATGCTACAACCACATGCCGATTGCCGAAGTCAAACGTTTCATGAACGCGCACGACTTCGCGCGCTATTACAAATTCGTTTTTGAGCGCAACCCATGGGATAAATTTATTTCCGCGCACGACTATCATACGGCAACCTGCGCATCGAAGACTAATCATTCGGCAAACTACTCACGGCAACACTCACTCAACCGCCGCCTGCTGTCGCGCACCGCTGTCAGTCAACTGCGGGGAATGAATTTATACGCGATTGACGGCAAGGTCGCGGTAGACCGGGTCTGCCTTTACGAAGAACTGGATGCGGAAATGGCGCACTTGTCGCACCACCTGCAAGTAGAAATCCCCGAACTACCCTTCGCCAAATCCCACTACCGCCAAGACACCCGCCCCTGGCGGGAAGCGCTGACTTGGTATCAAAAAATTCTTATCGGGGTGTTGTTTCGGCGAGAAATTAAACTTTGGGGGGGTATTAAGCGAAGTTGAAAAGAACAACAACTCTTCGTCATTCAAAAAATAACCCCCAACCCCGTCATTCTCGAACGGTAGAAAATAGGGAGCCGACAGGCGACCATATTTTCTTCGATTCGGGAATCTCCCTAAGGCTACCGTGAATTCCAACAAAGCCCGTGCCCGTCTTAGGGAGATTCCCGAGGTCGTAAGTGTCCGGTAAGCCGCCGCTAAAAGAAGAAGCGCGGCGGCAACGGACACTAACGCTCGAGAATGACGAAGTTATAAATACCCGTCATTCTCGAACGGTAGAAAATAGGGAGCCGATAGGCGACCATATTTTCTTCGATTCGGGAATCTCCCTAAGGCTACCGTGAATTTCAACAAAGCCCGTGCCAGTCTTAGGGAGATTCCCGAGGTCGTAAGTGTCCGGTAAGCCGCCGCTTAAAAGAAAAGGCGCGGCGGCAACGGACACTAACGCTCGAGAATGACGAGTTGGTGTCCCTAAACCTCCCCCCCACGCACCATCTCCCGCAGCTTGAATTTCTGAATCTTACCCGTCGAAGTCTTAGGCAGTTCCATAAAAACCACTTGCTTGGGTAGTTTGAATCCGCTCAAGTGTTGGCGGCAGAATTGGATGATTTCGGCTTCATCGGCGGACTCTTCCGGTTTGAGTTCTACGAAGGCGCATGGGGTTTCGCCCCATTTGGGGTGGGGTTTGGCTACTACGGCGGCGGCGGTTATGGCGGGGTGTTTGTATAGGGTTGATTCTACTTCTATGGACGAGATGTTTTCGCCGCCGGAGATGATGATGTCTTTCAGGCGGTCTTTGATTTCGACGTAGCCGTCGGCGTGCACCACCGCCAGGTCGCCGCTGTGGAACCAGCCGTCGGCGAATGCTTCGGCGGTGGCTTCGGGGTTTTTGTAGTAGCCTTTCATCGTGGTGTTTCCGGTTAGCGCGATTTCGCCGATGGTTTTGCCGTCCGCCGGCACTTCCCGCCCCGCGTTTTGACCATCCACCGACAGCACTCTGGCGGACTCCATCATCGGCAGTCGCACGCCTTGCCGGGCTTTGAGTTCGGCGCGCTCTTCGTCGGCGAGGTTTTTCCAGTCGTCTTGCCATTCGCAATAGACGACGTGGCCGTAGGTTTCGGTCAGCCCGTAGACGTGCGTGACGTTGAAGCCGAGCCGCTCGATTTTTTCCAGCACCTTGCTCGGCGGCGGCGCGCCGGCGGTCATCACTTGCACGGTGTAATCCGGGGTTTTCTGAATGTCCGGCGGCGCATCGGCGAGCATTGAAAGGATAATCGGCGCGGCGCCGAAGTGGGTGATGCGGTGCCGCTCGATGGCATCAAAAATCACATCGGCGCGAATCACGCGGTTGCACACCAGCGTCCCGCCCATCACCGCCATCGTCCAAACATGCCCCCAGCCGTTGCAGTGGAACATCGGCACCGTGTACAGATAGCGCGGATGGCGCGGGATTTCCCACGCGGCGATGGTGCCCATTGCCATCAAATACGCGCCGCGGTGGTGATAGACCACGCCCTTTGGCCTGCCGCTGGTGCCGGAGGTGTAGTTGAGGGACAGCGCATTCCATTCGGATTCGGGATAGCCCCAGCCGGCATTCGCGTCGCCGCCGGCGAGCAATTCCTCGTAGGTCATCGCGCCCAACGCCTCGCCATTGCTCTCCGGCGGCGGCGCCTGCGCGTCGATGATGTCTATCACCAGCGGCGGTTTTTTCAACGCCGCCAGCGCGCGCTTGACCACGCCGGAAAAGTGGCTATCGGTTATCAGCACGCGGCAGTCGCTGTGCTCCAATATGTACGCCACCGTGTCCGCGTCCAGCCGGGTGTTGATGGCGTTGAGCACGCCGCCCGCCATCGGGACGCCGTAGTGCGCCTCCACGAGTTCCGGCGTGTTCGCCGCCATCATCGAGACGGTGGCGCCGGTCTTGACGCCGAGTTGTTGCAACGCCGAAGCCAGTTGCTTGCATCGCCGCGCGACTTGTTTCCATGTGTACTGCCGGTCTCCGTAAATCACCGCCGCGCGCTCGGGGTAGGTGTCGGCGGCGCGGTTCAAGAATGAAATCGGGGAGAGTTCCACGAAGTTCAGCCGCTTGATTGGGCGCAGTTTGTCGTAGTTTTTTTGCATGGGCGTGGTGTCGTTGGATGTGGGGTTATCGGGAAAAATCGCGCGCCGCTGTCAGGTGCTCGAACACCTTGTAATGCGTCTCGGACATCCCAAGCGCGGCATAGGTTTTTTGCGCGGCGCGGTTGTCGCGCTCCACATAGAGGCGAAACCCGCACACGTTTGGGTCGCGCGCCGCGCGTTGCGTCACGCGGCGGTAGAGCGCGCGGTAAAGCCCGCGGCGGCGCCACTCGGGCAGCACATAGACACTCTGAATCCACCACAACTCGCCATTGCGCCAGTCGCTCCATTCGGTGGTCACGAGCAATGAGGCGACCAGATTTCCGTGCGCTTCCGGCGCTTCTGCGACCACATAAAACCCGCGCGCCGGGTCGGCGAACACCGCCTTGACGCCGTCCAGAATGACCGCCGGAATCAACGAAAGGTTCTCGGTTTCCAGCGCCATCTCGCGGTTGAAACGCGCGAGCGCCGGCGCGTCTTCAAGGGTCGCGTCTCGGATGATGGCTTGCGCGGTCGGCATAAGTGTTTTTGTTTTACGGAATCGTTGCGGAAGCGCTCAGCGCAGTCCGTGAAGGTCGATGAGATAAAGCAACACCGGAATGGATAGCAGTGAAAAAGTAGTTGATAAAAAAATCGCGGTGGTCACCATCGCCTGCGCGGTATTGTAGCGCTCGGCGAAAATAAAAAGATTGACTCCGACCGGTTGCGCCGCCAGCAAGGTGGCGACGATCGACCACAACGGCTCAATCGCAAAAACCCAGCGGCAACTAACCCACACCACCAGCGGAAAAGCCACGCACTTGACGGCGATAATCACGCCGGTCTGTTTCAGGTTGCCCGCTATACGATAACCGGTCAGCGTCGCGCCGAGCGCAAACAACGCGCACGGCGTCACCGCATTTTGCATGAAACCGGCGAGCGCGTCCAGTGGTCCGGGAATCGTCAAGCCCAGCCGGTTGAAGGCGGCGCCGGCAAGCACGCCGACGATAATCGGATTGGTCAGAATTTCTTTCAACATCGCAAACAGCCGCGGTCCCACCGCCAGCCCCTGACTGCGCCCGTATTCCAGCGCGACCGTGGTAATCGTAAACGCGCTCAGCGCGTGGAATGCCAGCAAAATAAAAAACGGCAACGCGCCGTCCTCGCCAAAGGTCAGCAACGCCAACGGCAAGCCGAGCAAAATCGCATTGCCATAACTACAAGAAAACCCGGTAAGCACCTGCGCCTCAAACCCCCGCCTGAACACAAACCGGCTGATAAGCATCCCCCCCAAATAAAAAACCGCCATCGGGAGGTAATAAGCCAACACCAATCGCCACGGGATGTCGCTGACTGCATCGGCGTTTGCCAAGGTGCGGAATAGCAGTAGTGGGACTGCGAAGGTGTAGACGAAATGCGCCAGGCCGTCGGCTTGGGTTTGCGAGAAGTAACCGAGGCGGGTGGCAAAGTAGCCCAGAAAGCCGAGGGCGAATATGGGGGTTGAGACTTCTAGGAGGATGTTCATGGGGAGGGGTATTTTACAACTTCGTCACCCCAAGTACTCGTCATTCCCAAGTACCCGTCATTCTCGAGCGTTAGCGCCCGTTGCCGCGTAGCGGCTTACGGGCGCTTACGACCTCGGGAATCTCCCTAAGACTACCGTGGACTCCAACAAAGCCCCCATCCCCACCCAAAAAACCACAAAACCGGCGGCTTACTCGCCGCCTGCTTCGCTCGCTTTGTTCAAGTCCGTGCCAACCTTAGGGAGATTCCCGAGGACGCAAGTGTCCGTAAGCCGCCGCTTAAAAGAAAAGGCGCGGCGGCAACGGACACTAACGCTCGAGAATGACGAAGTAGGCGGTTATAATACCCCCACCACCACCCAAAAAACCCCCAAATGCCCGAAGCCATCATCCCCCTACTAACCTTCCTAATCGGCGCCACCCTCGGCTGGTGGTTGCATTCCCGTGTCGGCAACAAAGACAACAACAAGACCACCCAACTGGAAAACGACTTACAAATCGCAAGAGAAGCGGAAGTAACAGCGCGCACCACCTTAGCCAACCTGCAAACCCAATTCGAAGCAGAAAAAAAACGCCTAACCGAAATTCGCGCCGAGATGGAAAACGCATTCAAAGCGATGGCGGCGGACATTGCCAAGAGCAACGCCGAGTCATTCCTCAAACAAGCCAACGAACAATTCAAGGCCCTCAAACAAACCTCGGAAAAAGACTTGGACGAGAAGAAAAAACTCATCGACAAAAGTCTCACCGGGATGAATGAAAAACTGGAGTTTATTCACCGGCAATCGACCGAGTTGAAGTCCAGCATCGACACCAGTCGCAAGCACACCGAGGCGCTCAGGGAGGATACGACTCGGTTGCGGGAGATTTTGTCTTCTTCGCAGAAGCGCGGGCAGTGGGGGGAGCGGATGGTGGGGGATATTTTGCAGTTTGTGGGGTTGGTGGAGCGGGTGAATTATACGCGGCAGCAGCAGGTGGAATCGGGTCAGCGTCCCGACTATACTTTCAACCTGCCGCGCGAAAAAAAGTTGAATATGGATGTGAAATTTCCACTCGCGCATTATGAGGATTATCTCGCCGCCGAGAGCGAGGTGGAGCAGGCGCAAGCCAAAGATGCGTTCTTGAAAAACGTCCGACACCATATCAAGTCGGTGTCCGGGCGCGAGTATATCAACCCCGCCGAGGGCACGCTGGACTATGTGATGTTGTTCATCCCGAACGAATCCATTTACGGTTTCATCAACCGCGAAGACACCGAGTTGGTGGACTATGCGCTGCACAACCACGTCCTGCTGTGCTCGCCGTTGACGCTCTATGCGGTGCTGTCGCTCATCCATCAGGCGTCGCGCAATTTCACGATGAACGAGCGCGCTTCGGAGGTGATGGGTTTGGTCGATGAATTCCGGCGCCAGTGGCAGAAGTATGTGGAGCAGATGGACAAACTGGGGCGGCGCATTGAAGGCTTGAGCGGCGATTTTCACACCCTCGTCACCACGCGCACCCGCGGGTTGGAGAAGCCCCTGGATAAAATCGAAAACATTTCGCTCGCGGCGTCGGACGACGGCGCGGAACTGCTAAAATAACGCCGCGAACTTCACGCGCCCGTTTCGGTCACAATACCATCCTCATCACTCAACGAGTATCAAACATCATGACACACACTCTACGCCGCTTCACGCTACGCCACCTCGCGCCGCTACTCGCGCTCGCCGCCCTGACGCTGCCGGGCGCCGCCTGGTCGAAAGAAGACCCCATCTACACATCCTACTTCAGCAACGCCGCCGCCGGCGGCTACGACGTCACCGCCTACTTCACCGAGGGAAAACCGGTGAAGGGAAAGAAGTCGTTCAAGACGAAATATCAGGGCGCGGATTGGCTCTTCGCCAGCCGTGAGAACCTGGATAAATTCGTCAACAACCCGGAAATGTATGCGCCGCAGTATGGCGGTTATTGCGCCTGGGCGGTCGCTCAGGGAGACACTGCGAGCGGCGACCCGTTGTTGTGGACGGTGCATGAGGGTCGGCTTTATCTGAATTACAACAAGAAGATTAATAAGCAGTGGCGGGATGATATGGAGGCGTTGATTGTGGATGGCGATATGAATTGGCCCGGGGTTTTGGAGTAGAACAACCCCATTCACAACAACCCATGACCACCAAAAGAGCAGGCGGCAGGCAAGCGCGTAAAGCCCTGCGCGCCGCGCCATTAGCCGAGGAAAGCAAACCCGTCCGCCCAGGCGAAACCGGCGGACGGTTCTTGCCCTTAACCCAGGCAGACATCAAACGCATAGACACCGCAGCCTTCGACCTACTGGAAAACGTAGGCTTCTCGCGCGCCATCCCGTCTTGCATCGAACTCATCACCGCCGCCGGCGGCAAACTTACCAAGGACAACCGCCTCTTATTCCCGCGCGCATTGGTCGAAGACGCGCTCGACAAAGCCGCCAGAGACATCACCTTGCACGCACAGTCGCCCGAATTCGACTTGCATCTGAGCGGCTACAAAGTGTATTTCGGCACCGCCGGCGCGGCGGTGCATGTGGTGGATGAGTGGAAGGCGCACGAGAAATATCCGGGCAAGGGCGCTTACCGCGAATCCACCGTTCAAGATTTGTATGACGCCGCCCGCCTCGTCGACCACCTCGAACACATCCACTTCTTTCAGCGCTGCATGGTGGCGCGCGACATTGAAAGCCCGCGCGCGATGGACCTCAACACGACCTACGCATCGGTTAGCGGCACGCGCAAGCACTGCGGCGTGAGTTATGTCGATGCCGACCACGCGCACGAAGGGCTCGCGTTGCTGCACCACATCGCCGGCGGCGAAGCGCAATGGCGCGCGCGACCGTTCGCCAGCGTCTCCTGCTGCTTCGTCGTGCCGCCGTTGCGCTTTGCCGAAGACGCCTGCCGGGTGCTGGAAGTGTGCGTGCGCGGTGGCATGCCGGTGTTGCTGCTGGCGGCGGGTCAAGCCGGCGCAACCAGCCCGGCGTCGCTGGCGGGCGCGGTCGCGCAGGAATGCGCGGAAGTGCTCGGCGCGCTGGTCTATGTCAACCTGATTCAGCCGGGACATCCCGCCATCTTCGGTCCCTGGCCCTTCGTATCCGACCTGCGCACCGGCGCGATGAGCGGCGGCAGCGGCGAGCAAGCCGTGTTGATGGCGGCGTGCGGGCAAATGGGGCGCCACTACGACCTGCCCACCGGCATCGCCGCCGGCATGGCGGACTCCAAAATCCCGGACGCGCAGTCCGGCAGCGAGAAAGGCTACACGCTGGCGATGGCGGGGCACAGCGGCGCCAACCTCGTGTATGAATCCGCCGGCATGCAAGGCAGCCTGCTCGGCTTCAGTTTCGAGGGCGCGACCATCGACAACGACGTGCTCGGCGCCATCAACCGCAGCGTGCGCGGCATCGAAACCGACGCCGACTCGCTCGCCGTAAAAACCATCGAAGAAGTCTGCCACGGACCCGAACACTTCCTGGGCCACGACGCAACCCTCTCCCGAATGCAGCGCGACTACGTCTACCCCGAAGTAGGCAACCGCCTAACCCCCGCCGAATGGCAAGAAATCGGCGCCCACCCAATCAACATCCCCGCCCGCCAAAAAACCCAAGACATCCTGGCAACCCACTTCCCAAACCACATCAACGACGAACTGGACGCACGCCTACGCAAAGAGTTCGACATCCACCTGCCGCGGACGTTGATGAAGGCGTTACCCCGTCATTCTCGAATGATAGAAAAATAAGGAGCGGTAGCGACTATATTTTTCATCACCTTCGGGAATCTCCCTAAGGCTACCGTGAATTTCAGCGGACTTTTCTCACCCAATTGAACAGGAATACGAGCATGAATAAAGACAAAGTTTTTATCTATTGGGACAATTCCAATATCTTCCACGAAGCACAACGTTTCGCCGAAGAACACAATGAAGACGCCGGCGCGCGCGGACGGGTGCGTATCAATTTTGACAATATGTTTCGACTGGCGCATGCCGACCGTCCGGTGGTGAAAGCGATTGCCGCGGGCTCCGTACCGCCGGAAATGCGGCAGTTGTGGAACCGAATGGAAAACCGGGGAATGGAAGTTAAACTTTATGACCGCGGCGAAATTGAGCGCGGAGAACAAGATGTCCCCGACAGAATGTTGCAACTGCGAATGCTGGAAGACGCGCTTGATTACAACGGCAACCCCGGCATTGTGGTGCTGCTAACCGGCGATGGCGCGGGATATTATGAAGGCACCGGGTTTCACAGCACTTTGGAAAGAATGCACAAACGTGATTGGAAAGTGGAAATTTTGTCGTGGCGCCATGCCTGTAATAAGCGAATGCGTGAATGGGCGGAGGACAACGGAATTTTTGTCGCGCTGGACGATTTTTATGAAACGATAACCTCCATGGAGCCCTCACGCCTGGGCCACGAACTGGCACTCGCCCGAAAATCAACACCACTAGACCTAACCCGCCGCAAAATGGCGTAGGTAAGGAACCCTAACGCTCGAGAATGGCGAGTAATAGCCGTCATTCTCCACTACTCCGTCATTCTCGAGCGTTAGCGCCCGTTGCCGCGTAGCGGCTTACGGGCGCTTACGACCTCGGGAATCTTGTCCCGTTTGGCGCTGAGCCCAAACAAAGCCGCCTGCTTCGCTTGCTTTGTTTGGGCTCAGCGCCAACCTTAGGGAGATTCCCGAGGACGCAAGTGTCCGTAAGCCGCCGCTTAAAAAGAAAAAGCGCGGCGACTAACGGACACTAACGCTCGAGAATGACGAAGTAGGGGGTGAATGACAAGTTGTAGCCATCACATCGCCAGCCCCGGCTTGCCGTTCAAGGTGATTTCTTCAGCGGCGGCGTGAATGCCTTTTTCCAGCATTGCACACAGGTTGGCGGCGAACAAAGTTTCCAGAGGTTCCGTAATGTCCGCATCGTATTTTTGGATAGCGTCGATATACTTCTCGCGATTATCTAACACCATCGGCAAAAACCCTTCGCGCAGCAACACATAGTTCATCAGCAAACGCACGGTGCGGCCATTGCCGTCGTCAAACGGGTGAATGTTGATAAAGCGATTATGAAACTCGGCGAGAAAGGCAACCATGCCGGCGAGTTTTTTGTCTTCGGTTTGGCTGAGCCAGTCCTGCATCCACTTCGTTAACTCCGCCATTTTCGCCGGGGTCTCTTCGGGCGATGCGAAGTGGTGAATATGCCCCTCTTTTGTTAGCACATGATTGGGCGTTGTTTTGTATTCACCGGGGAAGATTTTTTTATACGTCTCTTGCCCGTCCGCCGTTCGCGCAGGGCTATAAAACGGCTCTTTCAAGCAAATCAAATTGATGTCGCGGATGTCTTTTTCGCGGATGATGTCCTCATCCGCCGCGCACTTCTGCACATACTCAAATGCCACATTGTGCGCTTTCATTTCATCGTATTCGCGGATGTAGTGATCGCCTCTGGTCGCGCCGTAAATAAGCAACAACTGCGTCTCGCTGTAAGTCAGCGTATTGCCCTCAAAATGATTAGACTGGTAACTAAAATTAATGCGAAACCACCGCCACAGCGCAGCATGGTTACGCTCTGCCAACGGCTGCAACGCAAGCCATTGTTTGCGGAGTTCGAGGAGTTTTGGGAGTAGGGTGGTCAGGTCAGTCATAATGATGTCGTCATCGGTTTGCCCCGCCATACTAACAAACCACGGCGCAAACATTCAAGAACAAATATTCGTCATTCCCTACAACCCGTCATTCCCACACCTCGTCATTCCCTACAACTCGTCATTCACAACAACCCCGTCATTCTCGAGCGTTAGTGTCCGTTGCCGCCGCGCTTCTTCTTTTAGCGGCGGCTTACCGGACACTTACGTCCTCGGGAATCTCCCTAAGACTAGCGCTGAGCCCAAACAAAGCCCCCAACCCCCACTCAAAAAACCAAAAAACGGCGGCTTACCCGCCGCCTGCTTCGCTCGCTCCGTTTGAATCCGTGCCAACCTTAGGGAGATTCCCGAGGTCGTAAGCGCCCGTAAGCCGCTACGCGGCAACGGGCGCTAACGCTCGAGAATGACGAAGTAGGGCGCTTCCCAACCCCCCCAACCCCCCTCCCCACCCCCCAAAAACCCCCCAAAAACCCCCATCCACCCCCCAGTATTTTCCAATTCAGATATGAGCCTGAATGAGTCGGTCAGTGGTGAGTCTGTTAGGCGGTGGTTTTTGGGGTTGAGTTGAGTTGTTTGAATAGTCGTTGCCGGGCGCGGTTCATGCGTTTGGCGGCTTGATTATCGCTGCATTGGTTGGCGATGTCATCAAGTATTTGGAAGGTGATGCCGGGTTTTAAGTATTGTGCGGCATGCGGCAGGGATTTGAGTTTTTCGTAGGGCGTCATCATGCGCTCGTAGGGGTAGCGGATGCGGCGTTTGCCCTTGGCGTCGAGGGTTTCTTCGGGGAACCAGCAAGGTCGGTGGAAGTTGATGTAGGGGGTTAGGTAGTTGAGTGCGAAGTGATTGACTTGCGGCGCGAAGCGTTTGGGGATATGGCTATAGCCCAAGTGTTTGCGCACGGTGGAGCCGTTTTTGCCTTCTACCAAGGCGTTGTCGTTGGTCTGCCGCGAGCGCGATTTGGTGAGTTCGATGTGGAGTTTTTGCAGCAGTCGGGCGACGCGGTGGTTGATGTATTCGGAGCCGTTGTCGGAGTGGAAGCCGCGGATAACGAACGGAAAGGTCTGCAGCAGTTGCTCGAGGGCTGGGATGAGGAAATGCTCGCTGATGACGGCCACGCTGACGACCACCTGCATTTGCGTGATTTCATCGACGGCGTTGATGTGATAAATCCCTTTGATGCCGTCCAAATCGCCCTGATGGACGCTGTCGACGCGCACGAAGCCGGGCTGTCCTTCGGGTTGCGGTTTGCGGCGCTCGCCGATGGGAATAGTGCGCGGGCGGGTTTTGGTGAAGGTGCGCCGGCGGCGCTGGTAGGGCGGCGACTTGCGCAGGTTATACAAGTGTCCGTTGGAGATGCCCGCCAGGCGCTCAAAGCGCGCATCGCCGTAAAGATGATAAGCGCGCTCGCAGAGTTTGCGCGTGGCTGGGCCGGACAGCGTAGAGTGCAGCGTATCCACCTCCGCCAGCAGCGCCACATCCGCCGGCAAATAGCGCCGCCGGAACGCATTCACCGGCTTGCCGCGCCGGTCGCGGATGCGCCCGCTGCGGATAAACTGGGTAATCAGGCGGGTAATCTGCGCGCGCGAGCGGCCGGTGACCTTGCGCAAATAGCGCCTCACCAGCCCCTTGTCGGCTTTGCTTAAGTGCCGGTAGCGCAGTTGGCGCAGCGAGCCTTCAACCCACTGATAAGCCTCGGCGCGCGCCGGTATTTCAAAATCAAGCGGGCGCGAGCCGGCCAAAAAAGCACGAATCTCGTCCACGGAGTGTAAGCGTTTGGAGTGCAGTTTCACGATCATCATCCCCCGATAATCCCAAAACCACCCCTTTCAGGCTCATCTGCCGCTGGAATGACGACAATTTTTCAGGCTCATGTTCCGTTGGAAAAGGCTCCCCCTTCCCACCCCCAACAAATATGCTATATTTGCCGCGATTACTGCCTATTTGTGACTTCTAACCCCCCCAACCACGGTGCCACAATGAAGCAAGAAAAAGCGGTCATTCTGCCAGCCGGCGCGCGTTGCGTTGCGGATGTCGTGAGCGGAATCGCCCCCCCCCCCCCCCCCAGAATTCGATATGACTGGCAGGGGCGCGGCGGCGGCGGGTTTTAGGATGAACTTGCCGAGGCGCACGGCACGGGTTTTGTTGGGTGTGCTGGCGATGTGCGTGGCGTCGGTGGCGTTGGCGCAGGCGCCGGCGGTGGTGATTGCGCCGCAAATGTTGACGGTGGAAGAGGGTAGCAACAGCGGCGCGAGCAACATCTACACCGTGAAACTGGCAACCGAGCCGAGCGGCACGGTGACGGTCACGCCGCGCGTGGGCGGGAATGTGGCTGACCATGGGGTTACGCTCACAACCGCCCCCGCCACTGCGGTGTTGACCTTTGACGGCGGCAACTGGAACGAAGCGCAAACCGTCACCGTCGCCGCCGTGGCGGACGGCACGGAAGCCACCGACGACACCGCCACGATTCGCCACGCGGTTGTTGGTTATGGCGGCGTGATGAGTGCCGCCGATGTGGTCGTCACGGTCACCGACATCGACCTTGCGCACGCCACCGTGCCGAGGTTCGCCGCCGCCGACACGGTGGACGACCAGACCTACACCGTCAACACGCCCATCACCGCCCTGACGTTGCCGACGGTGCGCGCCGGCAGCGGAGACGGCGAGATTACCTACGCGTTGGAGCCGATGACGGACATCCCCGACGGCTTGACGTTCGACCCCGGCACCCGCGTGTTGAGCGGCACGCCGACCATCGCCGCCGCCGCCACCACCGTCACGCTAATCTACACCGCCGCCGACAGCGATGTCCGCACCGGTGGGATAGACGAAGATAGCCTGACTTTTGTCGTTACTATCCAAGCCGAACCGGTCGCCTTGCTGATTGAGCCGACCACGCTGACGGTGGTAGAGGGCGGGAGCGACATCTACACCGTGCGACTGAGCGCGCGACCGGTGAGTAGTGTGGACGTCGGGCTGAACATCCGCGGCGCCCTGGATATTTTCCTCGTCAGGACTGGCACGCCGAGCGTGGAATTGGGAGGGCTCCTTCCGCTGACTTTCACCACCGCCAACTGGGATGTCCCGCAGACCGTCAGCGTGCTCGCCCACAACGACAGCAACGCGGTGGACGATACCTACACTCTCACTCACATCGCCACCGGCACGAGCGCGCGCATTGAGCCAGTTAATGTGACCGTGACGGTGCGCGACACCTCCTCCCCCCGTAACGACGTTAACATTTCCATTTTTCGTAGGACCCTGCAAGTGCGGGAGAACACCAGCGAGATATACAGAGTGAGATTGACGGACAGGCCGAGCGGCAATGCGACCGTCACCTACGCCGCCACGCCCGCGGACCACGACCTGACGCTGACGCCGGCGGGTGGTTTGACTTTCACCGCCGGCAACTGGATCGGGTATCAGACGGTGACCGTCACCGCCGGCGATGACGCCGACACAATAGACGACACCGCCACGATTAGCCACACGTTGGCGGGCTACGGCGCCACCACCGCCGTGGCGGTGAGGGTGACTACCATTGACGATAACAGCGGCAACCCGCTGGCTTTCGGTGCGGGTCGGGTGGTGCATGTATTCCAGCCGCTCACCGGGTTTCCGCCGGGGACGGTGTTGCCCATCGCCACTGGTGGCACGGGTGCGCTGAGTTACGCGCTGACACCCACCGGGGACATTCCGAATGGCTTGTCTTTCAACGCCCTCACGCACACCCTCAATGGCACAACCGCCCTCGGCGCGGTGGCTGCCACGCTGACCTATACCGCAACCGACTCCGCCACTCCCCCTTCCACCGTCTCGCGGTCGGTCGTGCTGGTGTTGCTGCCATTAGCCCGGCCCAGTTTTGTGCACCGCACGCGGACCAATACCGGCGACAACGCGCTCCGGGTACGGCTGGGAGCCGCACCGGCAAGCGATGTGACGGTGAGGGTTACTGTGTCCCTCAACGGAGGGGCTGTGCCGGCGAATTACCGCTATGGACCTAGGATGCTGACCTTCACGCCCGCTAACTGGAGCACCCCGCAGACGGTGACCACCGCCATTGACGGCTTTACGCGAGCCAACGTGGGCGATTATTGGGTGAAGTTTCCTGCCTCCATCGGCGGCTATAGCAGTTTCCCCAGTCGTACATACGACTACTCTGTCCTCTTAGCCCACCGCGCCATCGCATCACCAAACACCCTGCGCATAGGCGAAACCGACACCGAGTTCTACACCGTCGCCCTGGAACCGCTGCGACCCGAGGCGGGCGAGACCGTCACGGTAACGCCCACCAGCACCGATAACACAGTAGTCACCACGTCCGGCGCGGTCACCTTCACCGATGCCGACTGGAACATCCCGAAGACGATTACCGTCACCGGCGTCGCGGACGACGACTCGGTCAACGAATCGTTTAACATCACGCATCAAATAACATCCACCGGGGGTGAGTATTCCCGCGCTGTGACAGACGCGGTTGCGGTCACCGTCATTGACGGCGATGCCGAGGCGTTTATCGGCGGCGGCGATGCGGTGGCGACCGAAGGCACGACCCTCAACGTGCCGGTGGGCATTCGCTTTGCGGCGCGCACCGCCCCTTCCACCGTGCGCTTCGCGCTCAGAGGCAGCGCCGCGACCGCCGACTATGAAGTGCTAACACAATCCACGCCGGCGGGTGAGCGCATCACCTTTGACCCGGCGACCGCGACCGGCGCCATTGAACTGAGCGCCGCGCAGACCCGCCGCAACCTCGCCGTGCGCCTGCTGGGCGACGCCGTCGCCGACAACGGCGAGACCCTCGTCGTCACCCTCACCGAGCATACCGGCAGCGACCCTCCCCGGCACACCGTGGGTCCCAACGCGCGCCGCACCTACCTCATCAACGAGGCGCCGTTGGCGTTCGCCGCCGCCGCCACGGTGGACGACCAGACCTACAACCGCGAGGTCGCCGTTTCCGTGGCATTGCCCGAGGCGACCGGCGGTAGCGGCATTGTGACCTACGCGCTCACGCCGGATGCGGACATTCCGGCGGGCTTGGCGTTTGCGCCCGGCACGCGTGAATTGCGCGGTGTGCCGAGCGAGGTGGCGTCGGCGGTCACGCTAACTTACACGGCGACCGACGCCGGTGGCGCGAGCGTGAGTCAGACCTTTGCGGTGACCGTGGACGTCGCGCCGGCGGTGGTGATTAGCGAGACCGCGTTGAGCGTTGCCGAAGGCGGCTCAAATACCTACACCGTCACGCTCACCGTGGACCCCGGCGGCGCGGTGACGGTGACGCCGATGAGCGGCAACACCGATGCCGTGCCGAACCCGGACGCGCTGACCTTTGCGGCGGGCGAATGGAACACGCCGCAGACGGTGACCGTCACCGCCGCCGAAGAAGACGACTGGGACTTCGCCGATGCGACCGCGACCATTAGCCACGCGGTTGCCGGTTACACCGGCGTGACAAGCGCCGCCGACTTGGTGGTTACGGTGGACGACAACGACACCGACACGCCGCCGACTTTCGCGGTGACTCAATCCGACCGGACCTACGTCGTCGACAACGCGGTTGATTTGACCCTGCCGACCGCCACCGGCGGCAACGGCACGCTGACCTACGCGCTGACGCCGGACATCACCGCCATCGTGTCGGGCTTGAGTTTCGACAACAACACGCGCGTTTTGAGCGGCACGGCGAATACGGTGACCGCGGCGGTCACGCTGACCTACACCGCCACCGACGCCGACGACGTGAGCGGCGCGGGAGACGAAGCCAGCCTGACCTTTGCGGTCACCGTGAACCCTGTGGCGGCGGTGATGTTTGACCCGAGCGCGCTGACCGTTGCCGAAGGCGCTACCGGTGGGGGCGCCTACGCGGTTGAGTTGTCGGTCGCGCCCGACAGCGGCGATGTGACGGTGACGCCAAGCCTGAACGGTGGCGGCTTGACTTTCGCGCCCGCCGTGCTGACTTTCAGCAGCGGCAACTGGAACACGGCGCAGGATATTGTCATCACCGCCGCGCGGGATGACGACACGGATGACGCGACCCTCACCGTTAGCCACGCGGTGGTCGGCGCGGGTAATTACTCCGCGCTGACCGATGGCGGCGAGGTGGTGGTGACGGTGACCGACAACAGCATGCCCGCCGTCAGGATTTCCACCGATGCGTTGTCGGTGAACGAGGGCGAAAGCGATGTTTACACCGTGCGGCTTGCCACCATCCCGACCGGCAATGTGGTGATTACGCCGACCCCTACCGCCACCGCTACCCTCTCCCCCACCGGCGCGCTGACTTTCACCGCCGGCAACTGGAACGAGGAGCAGACCGTCACCGTCACCGGCGTGGCGGACGCTGACGCCGTCGCCAACGTCGATGCCACCATCAGCCACGCGGCGACCAGCCCGGACGCGGACTACAACAACATCAGCCCCATTGACGATGTGACGGTAACCGTCACCGACACCAGCACGCCCGCCGTCAGGATTTCCACCGACACGCTGACCGTGAACGAGGGCGAAAGCGATGTTTACACCGTGCGGCTTGTCACCATACCGACCGCCAACGTGGTGATTACGCCGACCGCCACCGCCACCGCTACCGTCTCCGCCGCCCTGACCTTCACCGCCGGCGACTGGAACGATGAGCAGACCGTCACCGTCACCGGCGTGGTGGACGCTGACGCCGTCGCCAACGTCGATGCCACCATCAGCCACGCGGCGACCAGCGTGGACGCGGATTACAACGCCATCAGCCCCATTGACGATGTGACGGTAACCGTAACCGAAACCGACAGCGTCGGCTTCACGGTCACCCCGCCGACCCTTTCCTTGAGCGAGGGCAACTCCGGCTTCTACACCGTGGAACTGACCGCCGCGCCGAGCGTTGGCGCAGTGACGGTGACGCCGGACAGCGCCGACTCCGGTGCGGTCAGCATTTTCGCCGCCACCGCCGAGTTGGTCTTTACGGATGCCGACTGGAATGTCGCGCAGACGGTTTCGGTTCGCGCCGAGGCGGATGATGATACGGATGACGAGTCGGTTAGGGTTACCAACACGGTGACGGTGAGCGTTGCTTCATCGGAATACGCCGGCGAAAGCGCCGATAAGGTGACGGTGACGGTGAACGACACCAGCATTCCCGCCGTCAGGATTTCCACCGACACCTTGACCGTGAACGAGGGCGAGAGCGATGTTTACACCGTGCGGCTTGCCACGAGCCCGACCGGCAATGTGGTGATTACGCCGACCAGCACCGCCACCGCCACCCTCTCCCCCACCGGCGCGCTGACCTTCACCGCCGGCAACTGGAACGACGCGCAGACCGTCACCGTCACCGGCGTGGCGGACGCTGACGCCGTCGCCAACGTCGATGCCACCATCAGCCACGCGGCGACCAGCGTGGACGCGGATTACAACGCCATCAGCCCCATTGACGATGTGACGGTAACCGTAACCGAAACCGACAGCGTCGGCTTCACGGTCACCCCGCCGACCCTTTCCTTGAGCGAGGGCAACTCCGGCTTCTACACCGTGGTATTGACCTCCGCGCCGAGCGTTGGCGCAGTGACGGTGACGCCGGACAGCGCCGACTCCGGTGCGGTCAGCATTTTCGCCGCCACCGCCGAGTTGGTCTTTACGGATGCCGACTGGAATGTCGCGCAGACGGTTTCGGTTCGTGCTGAGATGGATGCTGATGCGAATGACGAGACGGTCACGATTGGCAACGCGGTCAGCGTGAGCGACTCGTCATCGGATTACGCCGCCCAAATTGGAAACGCCGCCGATGTGACGGTAACCGTCACCGACAACAGCATGCCCGCCGTCAGGATTTCCACCGACACGTTGTCGGTGAACGAGGGCGTCGCCGCCACCTACACCGTGCGGCTTGCCACTATCCCGACCGGCAATGTGGTGATTACGCCGACCCCTACCGCCACCGCCACGGTCTCCGGCGCGCTGACTTTCACCGCCGCCGACTGGAACGATGCGCAGACCATCACCGTCACCGGCGTGGCGGACGATGATGCCGTTGCCAACGTCGACGCCACCATCAGCCACGCGGCGACCAGCCCGGACGCGGATTACGACGCCATCACCCCCATTGACGATGTAACGGTGACCGTCACCGACACCGACATGGCGGAGGTGACGATTTCCGAGAGCACTTTGAGCGTGTCCGAATATGGAATGAACACCTACACCATCGTGCTGATGTCGGCGCCGGGCGGCGGCGGCAATGCGACCGTGACGCCGATGAGCGGCGACCCCACCATCGCCACCGTCTCAGATGCCCTAACCTTCACCGCCGACAACTGGGACGATGAACAGACGGTTACAGTGAGCGGTGTGGAAGACCCCGACCCCAACGACGAATCGACCAACATCACGCATACCGTGAGCGGTTACGACGCCATCACCACCGCCGACCCGGTGGCGGTCACCGTCACCGACCCGGACACCGTCGGCGTGATGCTTTCCACGAACACGGTGACCCTGACCGAAAGCACCACCGGGTTCTATACCGTGGAATTGGACACCGAGCCGAGCGGCAATGTGACGATTACGCCGATGAGCGACACGCCCGCCGCCGCCACCGTCTCCGGCGCATTGACTTTCACCCCCGCCAACTGGAACGAAGAGCAGTCGGTCATCATCACCGGCGTGGACGACGCCAACACCGAAACCGACACCGCGCAAATCACGCACACGATTGCCGGCGGCGATTACGGTGGTGTCGGCGTTGGCATGGTGACGGCGACCGTGACCGACACCGACACGGCGGGCGTGACGATTTCCGCCGGCACGCTGAGCATCGGCGAAGACACGAGTAGCGGCACCGCCAACACCTATACGGTGGTCTTGAATACCGAGCCGAGTGGCGCGGTTACCGTTGCGTTGGTGAGCAGCGACACCGACGCTGTGACGGCGAGCGTCTCCACGGTGAACTTCAGCGCCACCGATTGGAACACGCCGAAGGATGTCGTCCTGACCGGCGTCGAAGACGATGACGGCAACAACGAGACCGTCAACATCACGCACACGGTCAGCGGAGCGAACTACGCCGACGCCGCCATCAGCCCCAACCCGGTCGTCGTCACCGTCGACGACAACGACCCGCTTGGCATCAGGCTGTCGGTGACCGCCTTGTCTGTGGGCGAAGGCGCGACCGCCAACTACACCGTGCGGTTGAATACCGAACCTGACGGCAATGTGACCATTACGCCGACGAGTGGCGACATCGGCGCCGCCACCGTCTCAGCCGCGCTGACTTTCACCGATAGCAACTGGAACACGGCACAGCAAGTCGAGGTGACCGGCGTGGATGATTTTGATGCCACTAACGAAACGGTTACCATCACCCACGCCGCCACCGGCTCAGCCGACTACGCCGCCGTTGTCCTGACCGGCGAGACCGTGATGGTGACCGTCACCGACAACGACCCGCGCGGCATCACTTTGTCCGGGGTTGTTCCGGTAACCGTCACCGAAGGCGCGAGCGCCAACTACGGCGTGGTCTTGGACACGCAACCGACCGGCAATGTGACGGTGACACCAACCAGCGACACCCCCGCGGTCGCCACCGTCTCAGGCGCGCTGGTCTTCACCACCGCCAACTGGAACACCGCGCAGTCCGTCACCGTCACCGGTACCGAGGACGCCGACAGCGAACCCGACAGCGCCAGCATCACGCACGCGGTGACCGGCGCGGATTACGCCACCGTCACCCTCGCCAATGTGGCGGTGACCGTCACCGACAACGACATGCCGGGCGTGACGATTTCCACCGCCACGCTGACCATCGGCGAAGACACGAGTAGCGGCGCGGGTAACACCTACAACGTGGTCTTGAACACCGAGCCGAGCGGTGATGTCACCGTCATGCTGAGTAGCGACAACACCGAAGTCACGCTCAGCGCCGCCACGCTGAACTTCACCGCCGCCAACTGGAATATGCCGCAGGATGTCGTCGTGAGTGCCGCCGAAGATGATGATGCCACCGACGACAGCGCCGACATCACGCATGAGGTCAGCGGGGCGAACTACGCCGGCGCCGCCATCAGCAACAACCCCGTCGCCGTCACCGTCACCGACAACGAGACGCGCGGCGTGACGATTTCCCCCGCCAGTCTGGGCATTACCGAAGAATCTTCCGGCTTCTACACCGTGGCGTTGACTTCCGCGCCGGACGGCGGCGATGTGACGGTGACGCCGAGTAGTGATGACGCCGCCGCCACCGTCACGGGTGCGCTGACTTTTACCGCCACCGCCGGCAACTGGAATACCGCGCAGACCGTCATCGTCACCGCTACCACCGACCCTGATACCGAAAACGAAACCGCGACGATTACGCACAGGGTGGACGGGGCGGATTACGGCGGCGTCACTGCCAATAATGTCGTGGTGACGGTCACCGACAACGACACGCCGGGCGTAACGATTTCCCCGACCACGCTAACCGTGGACGAGGGCGAAGACGACACCTACACCGTGCGGCTGGCGACCCTACCAAACGGCAATGTGACGGTGACGCCGATGAGTGGCAACGCCGCCGCCACGGTCTCGCCCACGGGCGGGCTGATTTTCAGCACAAGCAACTGGAACGCCGTGCAGGCGGTGACCGTCTTCGGCGCTCATGACGATGACGCCGCTGACGGCAATGCCACCATCACCCACGAGGTGGAGGGCGCGAATTACGCCGGCGTCACCGCTCGCAGTGTGGCGGTGACGATTACCGACGATGAGGACGTGTCGGTGGCGATTTCCGACTCCACCGTGACCGTCGACGAAGGCGCCGGCGGTGCTTACACCGTGACGCTGACTTCCGAGCCGGTCGGCGGCGCGGTGACGGTGACGCCGAGCATCCCCACGGGCACCGACTTGACGCTCAGCCCGGCTACCGGCGGGTTGACCTTCACCGCCGGCAACTGGAATGTGGCGCAGATGGTCGCCCTCTCCGCCGCCGAAGACGCTGACGCGGTCGACGATGCCGTCAATATCACCCACGCGGCAACCGGCGCGGACTACGCCGCCGCCCCCGCCGACGATGTGGCGGTAACGATTGACGACAACGACAACGTCGGGGTGACGGTGACGCCGGATGCGTTGTCCGTGAACGAGGGCGAGTTTGCCACTTACACCGTGGAACTGACCTCCGCGCCGAGCGTTGGCGCAGTGACGGTGACGCCGAGTAGCGCCGATGGCGGCGCGGTCAGCGTCACCGCCGCGGACCCCACCACCCCTGCGGTGCTGGTGTTTGCCGCCGCCAACTGGAACATTCAGCAGGTGGTGAGCGTCGGCGGCGTGGCGGACGCTGATGCGACCGACGAGTCGGTTGAAATAACCAACACGGTGACGGTGAGCGATGGCGCATCGGAATACGCCGCCGCCACCGCCGATGAGGTCACGGTGACGGTGAACGACGCCGACGAACCGGGCGTGACGATTTCCACCGCCGCGCTTTCCGTAGCCGAAGATGGCAATAACACCTACACCGTGGTCTTGAACACCGAGCCGACCGGTGATGTCGCCGTTGCGTTGACTATTGACAACACCGATGTAACCGCCGACACCACCACGGTGAACTTCACCATGAGCAACTGGAACACCGCGCAGAATGTCGTCATCAGCGCCGCTCAAGACCCTGACGGCAACGACGACATCGCGAGTATCACGCACACGGTCAGCGGGGCGGATTACAACGGCGCGACCATCACCAACGCCGTCGTCGCCGTCACCGTCGACGACGACGACATGCTCGGCATTACGCTGTCGGTGACCGCCTTGTCCGTGACCGAAGAAGGCGCGACCGCCAACTACACCGTGGAGTTGGATACCGAGCCCGACGGCAATGTGACCATTACGCCGATGAGTGGCGACATCGGCGCCGCCACCGTCTCAGCCGCCTTGGTCTTCACCGCTAGCAACTGGAACACGGCGCAGCCAGTCGTGGTGACCGGCGTGGATGATTTTGATGCCACTAACGAAACGGTTACCATCACCCACGCCGCCACCGGCTCAGCCGACTACGCCGCCGTCGACCTGACCGCCGAGACCGTGATGGTGACCGTCACCGACAACGACCCGCGCGGCATCACTTTGTCCGGGACGCCGGTGACCGTTACCGAAGGCATGAGCGGCGGTTACACCGTGGAACTGGATACGCAGCCGACTGATAGCGTGACCGTGACACCGGACAGTGATGATGAAGAGGTTGCGACCGTATCAGCCGCGCTGACCTTCACCACCGCCAACTGGAACACGGCGCAGTCGGTCATCGTCACCGGCGCTGAGGACGACAACGCCATCGCCAACAGCACCCGCATCACGCACGCGGTGAGCGGCGCGGATTACGCCGGCGTCACCGCCGGCGCCGACGATGTGGCGGTGACGGTGAACGACAACGACAGCGTTGGCGTGACCGTAACCGCAACCGACCCCATTGTCGTGAACGAAGATGCGTTTGGCAGTTACACCGTGGTGCTGACTTCCGCGCCGAGCGTTGGCGAAGTGACGGTGACGCCGAGTAGCGGCGATGACGGGGCGGTTAGCGTTACCGGCGCGCTGGTGTTTGACGCTAACAACTGGAACATGCCACAGCCGGTTTCGGTCGGCGGCGTGGCGGATGATGATGCGGTTGATGAGACGGTTGTGGTTAGCCATGCGGTGACGGTGAGCGATGGTTCATCGGATTACATGGACGCAACCGTCACCCCCGCCGGTGATGTGACGGTGACCGTCACCGACAACGACACGGCGGGCGTGACGGTTTCCGCGAGCACGCTGACCGTGGTCGAAGAGGCAATGAACACCTACACCATCGTGCTGATGTCGGCGCCGGGCGGCGGCGGTAATGCGACCGTAACGCCGATGAGCGGCGACGACACCATCGCCACCACCACCGGCGCGCTGACCTTCACCGCCGACAACTGGGACGATGAACAGACGGTTACAGTGAGCGGTGTGGAAGACCCCGACCCCAACGACGAATCGACCAACATCACGCACACCGTGAGCGGTTACGACACCATCACCACCGCCGACCCGGTGGCGGTCACCGTCACCGACCCGGACACCGTCGGCGTGATGCTTTCCACGAACACGGTGACCCTGACCGAAAGCACCACCGGGTTCTATACCGTGGAATTGGACACCGAGCCGAGCGGCAATGTGACGATTACGCCGATGAGCGACACGCCCGCCGCCGCCACCGTCTCCGGCGCATTGACTTTCACCCCCGCCAACTGGAACGAAGAGCAGTCGGTCATCATCACCGGCGTGGACGACGCCAACACCGAAACCGACACCGCGCAAATCACGCACACGATTGCCGGCGGCGATTACGGTGGTGTCGGCGTTGGCATGGTGACGGCGACCGTGACCGACACCGACACGGCGGGCGTGACGATTTCCGCCGGCACGCTGAGCATCGGCGAAGGCATGAGTAGCAGTGCCGCCAACACCTATACGGTGGTCTTGAACACCGAGCCGAGTGGCGCGGTTACCGTTGCGTTGGTGAGCAGCGACACCGACGCTGTGACGGCGAGCGTCTCCACGGTGAACTTCAGCGCCACCGATTGGAACACGCCGAAGGATGTCGTCCTGACCGGCGTCGAAGACGATGACGGCAACAACGAGACCGTCAACATCACGCACACGGTCAGCGGAGCGAACTACGCCGACGCCGCCATCAGCCCCAACCCGGTCGTCGTCACCGTCACCGACAACGACCCGCGCGGCATCACGCTGTCGGTGACCGCCTTGTCCGTGGGCGAAGGCGCGACCGCCAACTACACCGTGCGGTTGAATACCGAACCTGACGGCAATGTGACCCTTACGCCGACGAGCGACGACACCAGCGCCGCCACCGTCTCAGCCGCGCTGATTTTCACCGATAGCAACTGGAACACGGCACAGCAAGTCGTGGTGACCGGCGAGGCGGATGACGACGCCACCCACGAAACAGTTACCATCACCCACGCCGCCACCGGCTCAGCCGACTACGCCGCTGTCGTCCTGACCGCCGAGACCGTAACGGTGACCGTCACCGACAACGACCCGCGCGGGGTGACTGTGCCGTCGACTCCGGTGAGCGTCACCGAAGGCGAAACCGCCAACTACGGCGTGGTCTTGGACACGCAACCGACCGGCGATGTGACGGTGACGCCGGACAGCGACACCCCCGCCGTCGCCACCGTCTCAGGCGCACTGGTCTTCACCCCCGCCAACTGGAACACGGCGCAGTCCGTCACCGTCACCGGTACCGAGGACGCCGACAGCGAACCCGACAGCGCCAGCATCACCCACGCGGTCGCCGGCGCGGATTACGCCAGCGTCACCGTCGCCAACGTGGCGGTGACCGTGACCGACAACGACATGCCCGGTGTGACGATTTCCACCGCCACGCTGACCATCGGCGAAGGCACGAGCAGCGGCACCGGCAACACTTACACCGTGGTCTTGACCACCGAACCGAGCGGTGATGTCACGGTTATGCTGGATAGCAACAACGACGATGTGACGACCAACGCCGCCACGCTGAACTTCGGGACTGGCAACTGGAACACGCCGCAGGATGTCATCGTGAGCGCCGCCGAAGATAATGACGCCACCGACGACACCGCCGACATCACGCACACCGTGAGCGGGGCGAACTACAACGGCGCCGACATCACCCCCAACGCCGTTGTCACCGTCACCGTCACCGACAACGAGATGCGCGGGGTGACGATTGCGCCGACGAGCGTGACGATTCCCGAAGGCGATTCCAACACCTATACCGTGCGGCTGACTTCCGCGCCGGACGGCGGTACTGTGATGGTGACGCCGACCATTCCCGCGGGCAACGACTTGTTGCTCTTCCTAACCGGCGGGGCTCCCGCCGCCACTGCGGTGCTGACATTCGACATGAGCAACTGGAATGTCGCACAGCCGGTCACCCTCACCGCCACCGCCGATGATGACGCGGTTGCCGATGCCGCCATCGTTGTCACGCACGCGGTTACCGGTGCGGACTACGAAATTAACAACGTCACCGCCGCCGATGTGACCGCCACGATTACCGAGGACGACGCGCCGGGCGTGACGATTTCCACCGCCACGCTTTCCGTAGCCGAAGATGGCAATAACACCTACACCGTGGTCTTGAACACCGAACCGACCGGTCCTGTCACCGTTGCGCTGACCATTGACAACAGCGATGTGACCGCCGACACCGCCACGGTGAACTTCACCATGAGCAACTGGAACACGGCGCAGACGGTCACCATCAGCGCCGCCGAAGATTTTGACGGCAACGACGACACCGCGAGTATCACGCACACGGTCAGCGGGGCGGATTACGACGGCGCGACCATCACCAACCCCGTCGTCACCGTTACCGTGACCGACAACGACACGCGCGGCATCAGGTTGTCGGCGACTACCTTGTCCGTGACCGAAGGCGCGACCGCCAACTACACCGTGCGGCTGAATACTCTGCCCGACGGCGAGGTGACCATTATGCCGACGAGTGGTGACATCGGCGCCGCCACCGTCTCAGCCGCATTGACCTTCACCACCGCCAACTGGAACACGGCGCAGCCAGTCGTGGTGACCGGCGTGGATGATTTTGATGCCACTAACGAAATGGTTTCTATCACCCACGCCGCCACCGGCTCAGCCGACTACGCCGCTGTTGTCCTGACCGGCGAGACCGTGATGGTGACCGTGACCGACGACGACCCGCGCGGCGTGACTTTGTTGGCGACGCCGGTGACCGTCACCGAAGGCGCGAGCGCCAACTATGGCGTGGTCTTGGACACGCAACCGAGCGGCGATGTGACGGTGACGCCAACCAGCGACACCCCCGCTATCGCCACCGTCTCACCCACTGGTGGGCTGGTATTCACCACCGCTAACTGGAACACGGCGCAGTCCGTCACCGTTACCGGTACCGAGGACGCCGACAGCGAAGGCGACAGCACCAGCATCACGCACGCGGTCACCGGCGCGGATTACGACGGTTTCACCCTCGCCAATGTGGCGGTGAGCGTGACCGACAACGATATGCCCGGTGTGACGATTTCCACCGCCACGCTGACCATCGGCGAAGACACGAGTAGCGGCGCGGGCAATACCTACAACGTGGTCTTGACCACCGAGCCGAGCGGCGCGGTCACCGTCATGCTGAGTAGCGACAACGGCGATGTGACGACCAACCCCGCCACGCTGAACTTCGGGGCTGGCAACTGGAACACCGCGCAGAACGTCATCGTGAGCGCCGCCGAAGACCCCGACGCCACCGACGACACCGCCGACATCATGCACACCGTGAGCGGGGCGAACTACGACGCCGCCGTCATCACCCCCGACACCGTGACCGTCACCGTCACCGACAACGGGACGCGCAGCGTGACGATTACGCCGCCGACCTTAGCCTTGACCGAGGGCGATTCGCCGACTTATAGCGTGGCGCTGACTTCCGCGCCGGACGGCGGCGATGTGACCGTGACGCCGACCATCCCCGCCGGCGCCGATGTGCGGCTTGACCCGAGCGGTGCGTTTGTCTTCGACGCGAGCAACTGGAGTGTTGCGCAGACGCGCAGCGTGGTCGCCGAGCAGGATGAAGACGCGGTGACCGATGCCGACGTCACCATTACCCACGCGGTCACCGGCGCGGACTACGAAAGCAACAACGTCACCGCCGGCAACCTGACGGTGATGATTGCCGAGGATGACAGCGTTGGCTTGACGATTAACGCGGCAAGCCCGTTTGAAGTGGACGAGGGCGGCGCTGTTAGGCTTTACACCGTGGTGCTGGACGCCGCGCCGAGCGTTGGCGAAGTGACGGTGACGCCGACCAACCCCGACACCGACGCGCTCAGCGTCAGCGGCGCGCTGGTGTTTGGCGCAAGCAACTGGAACACGTCGCAGCGGGTGATGGTCAGCGGCGTGGCGGATGATGATGCGGTTGACGAGACGGTTGTGATTACCAATAGGGTGACGGTGAGCGACTCTTCTTCGGACTACATGGGTCAAACTGCCCCCAGCGTGACGGTGACGGTCACCGACCCCGGCATGGCTTCGGTGACGGTTGCCCCGACCACCCTGACCGTTCCCGAAAACGGCAACAACACCTACACCATCGTGCTGACCTCCGCGCCGAGCGGCGGCGGCAATGCGACGGTGACCCCCGCCAGCGACAACACCGCCGCCGCCACCGTCTCCCCCACCGGTGGGCTGGTCTTCACCGCCGCCGACTGGAACGACATGCAAACCGTCACCGTAACCGGTGTGGCGGACGCCGACGCCGCCGACGACTCGGTTGACATCACGCACACCGTGAGCGGCTACGACAGCATCGCCACCGCCGCCACCGTAACGGTCACCGTCACCGACACATCGGTTCGCGGGCTGACCTTGACGGGGACGCCGGTGACCGTCACCGAGGGCGCGAACATCACTTACGCCGTGGTCTTGAACACGCAGCCGAGCGGCAATGTGACGGTGACGCCGGCGAGCGGCGACACGGCGGTCGCCACCGTCTCAAGCGCACTGGTCTTCGGTGCCACCAACTGGAACACGACGCAGAACATCACCGTCACCGGTACCGAGGACGCCAACACCGAAGCCGACACCACCACCATCACGCACACGGTGAGCGGCGCCGATTACGCGGGCGTCAGCGTCAGCGCCGACCCGGTGATGGTCACGGTGAACGACAACGACATGCCGGGCGTGACGGTTTCCAAAGCCACGCTGGACATAGACGAAGGCAGCGACAGCGGCACGGACAACACCTACACCGTGGTCTTGACCACCGAGCCGAGTGGCACGGTCACCGTCACGCTGACCAGCAGCAACCCCGATGTGCGCGCCAACCCCGCCACGCTGAACTTCGACGCCGGCAACTGGAACACGATGCAGAATGTCACCATCATCGTCGAGCAAGACCCTGACGGCAACAACGACACCGCGAATATCATGCACGCGGTCAGCGGGGCGAACTACGGCAGCGCCGCCATCAGCCCCAACCCCGTTGTCGTCACCGTCACCGACAACGACCCGCTTGGCATCACGCTGTCGGTGAACACCTTGTCTGTGGGCGAAAACGCGACCGCCAACTACACCGTGGAGTTGGATACCGAGCCCGACGGCAATGTGACCATTACGCCGACGAGCGCCGACCCCGGCGCCGCCACGGTCTCAGCCGCATTGGTCTTCACCCCCACCAACTGGAACACGGCACAGCAAGTTATGGTGACCGGCGTGGCGGATGACGATGCCGCTAACGAAATGTTTAACATCACCCACGCCGCCACCGGCTCAGCCGACTACGCCGCCGTTGTCCTGACCGCCGCGACCGTGGCGGTAACCGTCACCGACGACGACCCGCGCGGCATCACTTTGTCGGGGACGCCGGTAACCGTTGCCGAAGGCGCGAGCGTCAACTACGGCGTGGTCTTGGACACGCAACCGAGCGGCGATGTGGTGGTGACGCCGAGCAGCGCCAACACCGCCATCGCCACCGTCTCAGGTCCGCTGACTTTCACCACCGCCAACTGGAACACCGCGCAGTCCGTCATGGTCACCGGCGTTGATGATTCCAACACCGAAGCCGACAACACGAGCATCACGCACGCGGTCACCGGCGCGGATTACGCCGGCGTCAACGCCGCCAACGTAATAGTCACCGTCACCGACAACGACATGCCGGGCGTGACGATTTCCACGGGCACGCTTGCCGTCGGCGAAGGTGGCAATAATACCTACACGGTGGTCTTGAACACCGAGCCGAGCGGCGCGGTCGCCGTTGCGCTGAGTAGCGACAACGACGATGTGACGACCAACGCCGCCACGCTGAATTTCACCACCGCCAACTGGAACACGCCGCAGGATGTCATCGTGAGCGCCGCCGAAGACCCCGACGCCACCGACGACAGCGCCGACATCACGCACACGGTCAGCGGGGCGAACTACGACGGCATCACCGCCATCAGCAACAACCCGGTCGTCGTCACCGTCACCGACAACGAGATGCGCGGGGTGACGGTTGCGCTGCCGAGCGGTGGTAGTTCATTGCCCGAAGGCAGCGCCGGCACTTATACCGTGGTGCTGACTTCCGCGCCGGTTGGCGGCGAGGTGATGCTGATGCCGAGGAGCGACAACCGCGATGTGACATTCGGCGTCAGCACGCTGATATTCAGCGCCACTAACTGGAATGTCGTGCAGACGCTCGGGTTCGACATCGCCGAGGACGATGATGCCAACGGCGACAACGCCGTCATCAGCCATACGGTGAGCGGCGCCGATTACGGCGGCTTCACCGTCGCCGAACTGAGGCTCAGCATCATCGACAACGATATGCGCGGCGTCACGCTGTCAAGAAACACCTTGTCCGTGGCGGAAAGCGCGACCGCCAACTACACCGTGCGGCTGACTACCCAGCCCACCGCCAATGTGGTGATTACGCCGGCGAGTGGTGATACCGGCGTCGCCACCGTCTCAGGTCCGCTGACTTTCACCAGCATGAACTGGAACATAGCGCAACCGGTCATGGTCGCCGGCGTCAAAGACGCTGACGCCGTTGCCGACGCCGCCGTTTCCATCACCCACTCGGCAGCCAGCACGGATACGGACTACGACGGCATCGCCGCCGCGGCGGTCACGGTGACGGTCACCGAAACCGACACGCGCGGGGTGACGATTTCCCGAGACAGCGTGACCGTTCTTGCAACCGCGGCGGCGACCTATACCGTGGTCTTGGACACCCTGCCGAGCGCCAGTGTGATAGTGACGCCGAGCAGCGACACCGACGCCGTGACCGTCGCTCCCGCCACGCTGACCTTCACCACCGGCAACTGGAACACCGCGCAGACCGTCACCGTCACCGGCACCGCGCGCGCGCTCATCAGCCACGCCGTCACAGGCACCGGCGACTACACCGGCGTCACCGCCGCGAGCGTCCGCGTCCTCTTCGGTGGCACCGAGGCGATGGATGCGCTCAACGCCGTCATCCTGCCCGAAGTGGCGAATGTGATGGTCGGGAATCACGTCAGCGCGATTACCCACCGCATCACGCAAGCGCGCACCCCAACCGGTCGCGCAGGCACGGGCTTGCGTGCCAACCTTGGCGGGCATTCCACGCTGGAAGCGTTGGCGGCGACGCACGCGCAAACGATGGTGGACGGCGGCTTGGACACCAAGACGCTGCTCGCCGACTCGGACTTTGCGATGCCCCTGAGCGCCGGCGCCAGCGGCTCGGGCGGCGGCGCAAACCTCGCGCTGTGGGGCAGTGGCGACTACCGCAACATCGGCGGCGACAGCAACAACGTTGACTGGGATGGCTCGCTATTCAGCGCGCACCTCGGCGTGGATGTTGCGCTGCAACCCGGCTTGCTGGCGGGCGTGATGCTGGCGTGGAGCGAAGCGGATTTGGAATATACCAACCGCAACACCGCCACCGCCGCCGCCACCACCGGCGACTACGAATTGGACATGACCAGCCTCCACCCGTATGTCGGCTGGCGCGCATTGAACGGTCGCCTAGACCTGTGGACGACCGTCGGCTACGGCAGCGGCGACCTGAAAATCACCGAAGCCAACGCCACCCCAGCCACCGCAGACGCCACCCTGCAGACCCTCGGCGTAGGCGGCAGCGGAACCCTGCTGGCAAGCCGCGACACCGAGTTGCGCGTAAAAGGCGAAGTCCAAGCGACACGACTGGAAGTAGGGCAAGCCAAAGACGACGCCTTCAACGAAATGGAAGTAAGCGCCACCCAGACGCGCTTGGCATTAGAAGCCACCCGCACCCTAACCGCCCCCAACGGCGCGCAACTGCTCCCGTCGCTCGAACTGGGAATGCGCCACGACGGCGGAGATGGTGCAACCGGCAACGGCGTGGAAATAGGCGCGGGCCTCCGCTACCACAACGCCACCCGCGGCTTGACCTTGGAGACCCGCTTGCGCGCGTTGCTAAGCCACAGCGGCGACACCAAAGACCAAGGCCTAAGCGCCACCCTAAACCTAACCCCCGGCGCTGATCGGCAAGGCTTGTCTTTGAGTCTGACACCGGCATACGGCAATGCTGCCAGCGGTGTGCAGAATGTGTGGGACAAAGGTGTGCCAGCCGCTGACTCCGACTCTGACTTGAATGCGCGGATGAGTGTGGAAGTTGGTTATGGATTTGCCGGCGTTGGCGATGGGTTGCTGACGCCTTACAGCGAAATGACCCTGGGCGAAGACAACAAAACTTACCATCTTGGCGTGCGCTGGGAGTTGAGTGAAATGTTTACCTTGAACCTGGTCGGTGAGCGCTTGCAAAAAACCGATGCGGTGTCGAGGGATGTTTATTTGTTGAAGGGGGAAGTGAAGTTTTAGCGCTACTTCGTCATTCCCAACAACCTCGTCATTCTCGAGCGTTAGCGCCCGTTGCCGCGTAGCGGCTTACGGGCGCTAACGACCTCGGGAATCTCCCTAAGACTACCGTGGACTTCACCAAAGCCCCCGCCCAAAAGACCAAAAGACCGGCGGCTTACCCGCCGCCTGCTTCGCCCGCTTTGTTCAAGTCCGTGCCAACCTTAGGGAGATTCCCGAGGACGCAAGTGTCCGGTAAGCCGCCGCTTAAAAAGAAAAAGCGCGGCGGCAACGGACACTAACGCTCGAGAATGACGGAGTAGGGAGGGCGGCAACGGACACTAACGCTCGAGAATGACGGGTATTTGGGATTCCCGCCCAAAAGACCACAGGAACGGCGGCTTACCCGCCGCCTGCTTCGCTCGCTTTGCTTGAATCCGCGCTAACCTCCTACTTCGTCATTCTCGAGCGTTAGCGCCCGTTGCCGCGTAGCGGCTTACGGGCGCTTACGACCTCGGGAATCTCCCTAAGTCTACCGCGAACTCCAACAAAGCCCCCCACCCAAAAGACCAAAAGACCGGCGGCTTACCCGCCGCCTGCTTCGCCCGCTTTGTTCAAGTCCGTGCCAACCTTAGGGAGATTCCCGAGGACGCAAGTGTCCGGTAAGCCGCCGCTTAAAAGAAGAAGCGCGGCGGCAACGGACACTAACGCTCGAGAATGACGAAGTTGTGGGGGCGGCGGCAACGGACACTAACGCTCGAGAATGACGGGTAATAGGGAATGCCGCCCCCCCCCCCAACCCCACCAACAACCCCAACCCCCTTGCCACGCCCAACGAATATGCTATATTTGCCGCGATTACTGCCTATTTGTAACTTCTAACCACCCAACCACAGCACCACAATGAAGCAAGCGAAAGGGGTCATTCTGCCAGCCGGCGCGGGTTTTAGTATGAACTTGCCTAGGCGCACGGCGCGGGTTTTGTTGGGCGTGCTGGCGATGTATGTGGCATCGGCGGCGTCGGTGGCATCGGCGCAGACCGGTCCGACTTTCGGCGGCGTTACGATACCCGACCAGACCTACTTCGCTGGGGTGACCATTACCAACTTGACCCTGCCGCGTGCCACCGGCGGCAATGGGGATTTGACCTACACGCTCACCCCCTTTCTGGGGGGCGCCGTACCCGGTCTCCGTAGTACCGACAGCGAGGACGGCTTCTGGCTGCGCGAAACGCCACGCACTGCGGCGGACGCGGTTACGCTGACTTACACCGTCCGCGATGAGGATGGCAATACCGACACGCTGACTTTTAGCGTTACCGTGCGGGAGCCCCCCGTCCGCATTTCACCGACCAGACTGACCGTGTTTGAAGGCGGCAGCGGCGCCTACACCGTGACGCTGAGGTTCGACCCCGGTAGGGATGTGACCATTACACCGAGTATTGCGCCGATGGTGGACGGTTTGACGCTAAACCGCGACGGCGTTCCGCTATTGCCGAGCGGCGCGCTGACCTTCACCGCCGCCAACTGGAACAGCGCGCAGATGGTGACCGTCGCCGTCGCCGCAGGCAGCGATGACGGCACCGCGACCATCAGCCACGCGGTTAGCGGCTACGGCTCCGTCACCACCGCCGACCCGGTTATCGTGACTATTGAATCCGACACCGCCCCGACTTTCGGCGGCGTTACGATACCCGACCAGACCTACTTCGCTGGGGTGACCATTACCAACTTGACCCTGCCGCGTGCCACCGGCGGCAATGGGGATTTGACCTACACGCTCACCCCCTTTCTGGGGGGCGCCGTACCCGGTCTCCGTAGTACCGACAACGAGGACGGCTTCTGGCTGCGCGAAACGCCACGCACTGCGGCGGACGCGGTTACGCTGACTTACACCGTCCGCGATGAGGATGGCAATACCGACACGCTGACTTTTAGCGTCACCGTGCGGGAGCCCCCCGTCCAAATTTCACCGGCCAGGCTGTCCGTATCCGAGGACCGCGCCCGCACCTATAACGTGGCGCTAACGAGCGAGCCCAGTGGCGAGGTGACCGTTACGCCGAGTGTTGCGCCGGGGGGACACGACTTGACGCTAAGCCGCAACGGCGTTTCGCTACTGTCGGGCGGCGCGGTTTCCGCCACTGCGGCGTTGACCTTCACCACCGCCAACTGGAACAGCGCGCAGACGGTTACCGTCGCCGCCGCCGCAGGCAGCGATGACGGCATCGCGACCATCAGCCACGCCGTTAGCGGCTACGATTACTACACCACCACCCCCCCGGTTATTGTGACTATTGAACCCGACACCATCCCGAATTTCGCTGACGCTACGATACCCGACCAGACCTACTTCGTCAGGGAGCGCATTAGCAGATTGACCCTGCCGCGTGCCACCGGCGGTAATGGGGGTTTGTCCTACACGCTCACTCCCGATGTGCGGGGCGTCGTACCCGGTCTCTTTCTTTTCAACGCAAACCCGCTTTTTCTGTTCGGCATGCCGTCCAGAGCGGCGGACGCGGTTACGCTGACTTACACCGTCCGCGATGCCGATGGCGATACCGACACGCTGACTTTCAGCGTCACCGTGCAGGTGGAGCCCGCCGTCACCATTTCACCGACCACGCTGACCGTGTCCGGGGACATCATCCGCACCTATAGCGTGGCGCTGACGACCAACCCCGGTGGCGAGGTGACCATTACGCCGAGTGTTGCGCCGATGGGACACGGTTTGACGCTAAGCCGCAACGGCGTTTCGCTATCGCCGGGCAACGCATTGACCTTCGCCACCGGCAACTGGAACAGCGCGCAGACGGTCACCGTTGCCGCAGACAGCGTCAGCATGGACAGCACCGCGACCATCAGCCACGCGGTTAGCGGCTACGGCTCGGTCACCGCCGACTCGGTTATTGTGACTATTGAACCCGACACCGCCCCGGAGTTCGCCGACGGCGCTACGCCGCCCGACCAGACCTACATCGTCGGGGAGCGCATTGACGGTTTGCCTCTGCCGTCTGCCATCGGCGGCAATGGGGTTTTGTCCTACACGCTCACCCCCGATGTGAGGTTCGCCGTGCCCGGTATCAGTACTGCCACCCTCAGGCGCGGCGGCATCTATCTGTTCGGCACGCCGTCCAGAGTGGCGGACGCGGTTACGCTGACTTACACCGTCCGCGATGACGATGACGATACCGCCACGCTGACTTTCAGCGTCACCGTGCAGATGGCACCCGCCGTCACCATTTCACCGACCACGCTGACCGTGACCGGGGACATCGCCCGCACCTATAGCGTGGCGCTGACGACCAACCCCGGTGGCGAGGTGACCATTACGCCGAGTGTTGCGCCGCGGGGACACGGTTTGACGCTAAGCCGCAACGGTGCTCCGCTATCGCCGGGCAACGCATTGACCTTCGCCACCGGCAACTGGAACAGCGCGCAGACGGTCACCGTTGCCGCAGACAGCGTCAGCATGGACAGCACCGCGACCATCAGCCACGCGGTTAGCGGCTACGGCTCGGTCACCGCCGACTCGGTTATTGTGACTATTGAACCCGACACCGCCCCGGAGTTCGCCGCTGGCGCTACGCCGCCCGACCAGACCTACTTCGTCGGGGAGCGCATTGCCGGCTTGCCTCTGCCGTCTGCCATCGGCGGCAATGGGGTTTTGTCCTACACGCTCACCCCCGATGTGAGGTTCGCCGTGCCCGGTATCAGTACTGCCACCCTCAGGCGCGGCGGCATCCATCTGTTCGGCACGCCGAGCACTGCGGTGGACGCGGTCACGCTGACTTACGCCGTCCGCGATGACGATGGCGAGACCGATGCGCTGACTTTCAGCATCACCGTGCTGGCGCGACCTCCCGTCCGCATTTCACCCGGCACGCTACCCGTGCCCGATGGCTACAGCAGCACGTTTAGCGTTCAGGCAACGCGCCAACCCGCCGGCGACTTGGTGATTACGCCGAGTCTTGCGCCGGATGGACACGGTTTGACGCTAAGTAGCGATGGCATTCCGCTATTGCCGGGCGACGCATTGACCTTCACCCGCTTGAACTGGCGCAACGTGCTGATGATTACCGTTCACGCCGCCGAAGACGACGACAACGTTGAAGACACCGCAACCATCCGCCTCGCGGTTCGCGGCTTCCATCCGCTCACCGACTTGTCGGCTACCATCAGGGTTGTGCCGGTTTTACCCGTTTACATGGTGCCCGACCAGACTTATACCGCCGGCGTGCAAATCGCGCCCTTGCAGTTGCCGAGGCGGTCCGGAACGCCCCCGGTCACCTACACGCTGACACCGGTGGCGGACATTCCCGACGGCTTGACGTTTGACGGCAACACCAGCACATTGAGCGGCACGCCGACCACCGCCGCCGATGCCGTCACGCTGACTTACATCACCCGCGATGTGGATGGCGACACCATTGCGGAGACGCTCAGCATCACCGTGGCGGCGCATGGGGTGGCGTCCGCCGTCACCATTTCACCGACCACGCTGACCGTGATTGAAGGTGGCGACAGCGGCGCTTACCGCGTGGCGCTAATGAGCGTGCCAAGCGGCGAGGTGACCGTCACCCCCACCGCCACGCCCGCGGACAACGACCTGACGCTGACCCCCAACACCGCGCTGGTCTTCACCGCCGGCAACTGGAACACCGCGCAAGAGGTGAGGGTGTCCGCCGCCACCGACGCCGACGGCGACAACGATGTGGCGACCATCCGCCACAGCGTGAGCGGCGCCGACTTCGCGGGCGTGGTTTCCGACTCGGTGGTGGTGACCGTCACCGACGACGATACACCGGGCGTGACGATTTCCGAGACCAGCCTGAGCGTGGCCGAAAGCGGCGGCGTCGAAACTTACACCGTGGCGCTGAACACCGCGCCGCTCGGCAATGCGACGGTCACGCCCACCAGCAACACCGCCGCCGCCCTCGTCTCGCCGAGCGAGCCCCTGACATTCACCCCCGCCAACTGGAACACCGCGCAAACGGTCACCGTCACCGGCGGCGACATCATCGGGGCGAACGACATCACCGGCAATATCACCCACGCGGTGAGCGGCTACGGCAACATCACCACCGCCGATGCAGTGGCGGTGACGGTGCGCGCGGCGGGGATTGTGTTGCGGGACAGAGAAGGGGTTGAAGTGACGCGGCTGAATCTCGACGAAGGCAACAGCATCACCTACTACACCGTCGTGCTGGACACGCTGCCCGCCGCGAATGTGACGGTGACGCCGCTCAGCAGCGCCACCGACGTGACCGTCTCCGGCGCATTGGTCTTCACCCCCGCCAACTGGAACACCGCGCAGACGGTCGACATCACCGCCGGCGCGAGCGCGACCATCCGCCACACCGTCAGCGCGACGGGCAACTACGCCGGCTTGGTCGGTCCCGAACTCAGGGTCGTCTTCGGTAACGCCGAGGCGATGGATGCGCTCAACGCCGTCATCCTGCCCGAAGTCGCGCACATGATGGTGGTGCATCACGTCAGCGCGATTACCCACCGCATCGAGCAAGCGCGCACCCCAACCGGTCGCGCAGGCACGGGCTTGCGTGCCAACCTTGGCGGGCATTCCACGCTGGAAGCGTTGGCGGCGACGCACGCGCAAACGATGGTGGACGGCGGCTTGGACACCAAGACGCTGCTCGCCGACTCGGACTTTGCGATGCCGTTGAACGCCGATGGCGTAGGCGGATTGGGCGGCGCAAACCTCGCGCTGTGGGGCAGCGGCGACTACCGCAACATCGGCGGCGACGGCAACAACGTTGACTGGGACGGCTCGCTGTTCAGCGCGCACCTCGGCGTGGATGTCGCGCTACAACCCGGCTTGCTGGCGGGCGTGATGTTGGCGTGGAGCGAAGCGGACTTGGAATACACCAACCGCAACACCGCCACCGCCACCGCCACCACCGGCGACTACGAATTGGACATGACCAGCCTCCACCCGTATGTCGGCTGGCGCGCACTGGACGGTCGCCTAGACCTGTGGACGACCGTCGGCTACGGCAGCGGCGACCTGAAAATCACCGAAGCCACCGCCAATCCAGCCACCGCAGACGCCACCCTGCAAACCCTCGGCATAGGCGGCAGCGGAACCCTGCTGGCAAGCCGCGACACCGAGTTGCGCCTAAAAGGCGAAGTCCAAGCGACGCGATTGGAAGTAGGGCAAGCCAAAGACGACGCCTTCAACGAAATGGAAGTAAGCGCCACCCAGACGCGCCTGGCGCTAGAAGCCACCCGCACCCTAACCGCCCCCAACGGCGCGCAACTGCTCCCATCCCTCGAACTGGGAATGCGCTACGACAACGGAGACGGCGCAACCGGCAGCGGCGTGGAAATCGGCGCCGGGCTCCGCTACCATAACGCCGCCCGCGGCTTGACACTGGAAACCCGCCTACGCGCATTGCTAAGCCACAGCGGCGACACAAAAGACCAAGGCCTAAGCGCCACCCTAAACCTAACCCCCGGCGCGGATCGGCAAGGCTTGTCGTTGACCCTGACTCCGGCATACGGCAACGCCACTAGCGGTGTGCAGAACCTGTGGAACAAAGGTGTGCCCACCACCGACTCCGACTCTGACCTGAACGCTCGGATGAGTGTGGAAGTCGGCTATGGCTTCGCCGGCATCGCCGATGGACTACTGACGCCATACAGCGAACTAACCCTGGGCGAAGAAAGCAAAACCTACCACCTCGGCGTGCGCTGGGAGTTGAGCGAAATGTTCACCCTAAACCTAGCCGGCGAACGCCTACAAAAAACCGATGCGGCGGCGGAGGATGTTTATTTGTTGGAAGGGGAGGTGAAGTTTTAGTGGGGGGGCAAAGCAAAAACTTCGTCATTCCCAACCACCTCGTCATTCTCGAGCGTTAGCGCCCGTTGCCGCGTAGCGGCTTACGGGCGCTTACGACCTCGGGAATCTCCCTAAGTCTACCGCGAATTCCAACAAAGCCCCCCACCCAAAAAACCACAAAACCGGCGGCTTACCCGCCGCCTGCTTCGCCCACTTTGTTCAAGTCCGTGCCAACCTTAGGGAGATTCCCGAGGACGCAAGTGTCCGGTAAGCCGCCGCTTAAAAAGAAAAAGCGCGGCGGCAACGGACACTAACGCTCGAGAATGACGGAGTAGGGAGGGCGGCAACGGACACTAACGCTCGAGAATGACGGGTATTTGGGATTCCCGCCCAAAAGACTGCAGGAACGGCGGCTTACCCGCCGCCCGCTTTGCTTGAATCCGCGCTAACCTCCTACTTCGTCATTCGAGTGTTAGTGTCCGTTTGCCGCGTAGCGGCTTACGGGCGCTTACGACCTCGGGAATCTCGTCCCGTTTGGCGCTGAGCCCAAACAAAGCCGCCTGCTTCGCCCGCTTTGTTTTAGTCCACGGTAGACTTAGGGAGATTCCCGAGGACGCAAGTGTCCGTAAGCCGCCGCTTAAAAAGAAAAAGCGCGGCGGCAACGGACACTAACGCTCGAGAATGACGGAGTAGGGAGGGCGGCAACGGACACTAACGCTCGAGAATGACGAAAGAGCCACCCAACCCCCCATCCACCCCCTAGCCACGCCCAACGAATATGCTATATTTGCCGCGATTACTGCCTATTTGTAACTTCTAACCCACCCAACCACAGCGCCACAATGAAGCAAGAAAAAGCGGTCATTCTGCCAGCCGGCGCGCGTTGCGTTGCGAATGTCGTGAGCGGAATCGCCCCCCCCCCCCAGAATTCCATACGACTGGCAGGGACGCGGCGGCGGCGGGTTTTAGTATGAACTTGCCGAGGCGCACGGCACGGGTTTTGTTGGGCGTGCTGGCGATGTATGTGGCATCGGCGGCATCGGCGCAGACCGACACCGCCCCGATTTTCGCCGACGGCGTTACGATACCCGACCAGACCTACTACGTCGGGGAGCGTATTGCCGACTTGTACCTGCCGCGTGCCACCGGCGGCAATCCGCGTGCCGGCGGCAATGCGAGGCTGTCCTACGCGCTTACCCCCTCTGTGAGTACCGCCATACCCGGTCTTCGTACTTCCGCCAGATTGACTTCCGCCAGATTGACCGAATTCCGGCTGTTCGGCACGCCGTCCAGGGTGGCGGAAGCGGTTACGCTGACTTACACCGCCCGCGATGCCGATGACGATACCGCCACGCTGATTTTCAGCATCACCGTGCGGGAGCCCCCCGTCCACATTTCAACGACCGGGCTGACCGTGCCCGAAGGCGAGACCCGCATCTATAGCGTGGCGCTAACGAGCGTGCCCAGTGGCGAAGTGGTGATTACGCCGAGTGTTGCGCCGATGGGACACGACTTGACGCTAAGCCGCAACGGCGTTTCGCTATTGTCGGGCGGCGCGGTTTCCGCCACTGCGGCGTTGACCTTCACCATCGGCAACTGGAACAGCGCGCAGACGGTTACCGTCGCCGCCACCGCAGACAGCGATGACGTTGCCGACATCGCGACCATCAGCCACGCGGTTAGCGGCACCGGCGCCTACACCACCACCCCTCGGATGACCGTGAGGATTGAACCCGACACCGCCCCGACTTTCGGCAGCGCTACGATACCAGACCGGACCTACTACGTCGGGGCCACCACCGGCATCCTGGACCTGCCGGAAGCCACCGGCGGCAATGGGGATTTGTCCTACACGCTCACCCCCAACGTGCCCGGTCTCGCTTTTATCGACCGCGTCCTGTTCGGCTCGCCGTTTAGAGGGGAGGCCGACACGGTTACGCTGACTTACACCGTCCGCGATGCCGATGGCGATACCGACACGCTGACTTTCAGCATTGCCACTGTGGAGCGCCTCGTCCTCGTTAGCCCGGACGTGTTACTCGTGACCCAAGGCGGTACCGGCACCTATAGAGTTCGGCTAGCGTACGACCCCGATGGCGAGGTGGTGATTACGCCGAGTGTTGTGCCGGAGGGACACGGTTTGACGCTAAGCCGCAACGGCGTTTCGCTATTGTCGGGCGGCGCGGTTTCCGCCATTGCGGCGTTGACCTTCACCACCGACAACTGGAGCAGCGCGCAGACGGTCACTGTCGCCGCCGCCGAAGACAGCGTGGTCAGTGGAGCACGGATCCGCCACGCGATTAGCGGCATCAGCTTCCCGGTTATCACCCGCTCCCACGCGGCGGTCTTGTTCGGGGACATCCCCGCCCGTCAGGTTTTCGTGACTATCGACACCGAGCCGGAATTCGCCGGCGCTGCGCCGCCCGACCAGACCTACTTCGCTGGGGAGCGCATTACCGACTTGACCCTGCCGCGTGCGATCGGCGGCAATGGGGATTTGTCCTATGCGCTCGCCCCCGATGTGCCGGGACTCGCTTTTGACTCCGGCACGCGCGTGCTGAGCGGGACACCTCCCGCCGTGGCGAGTGCGGTTACGCTGACTTACACCGTCCGCGATGAGGATGGCGATACCGACACGCTGACTTTCAGCATCACCGTGCTGGCGGTGCCCGTCCGCATTTCAACGACCAGGCTGACCGTGCCCGAAGGTCGCGCCCGCACCTATAGCGTGAGGCTACCGAGTGAGCCCGATGGCGAGGTGACCGTTACGCCGAGTGTTGCACCGATGGGACACGACTTGACGCTAAGCCGCAACGACGTTTCGCTATTGTCGGGCGGCGCGGTTTCCGCCACTGCGGCGTTGACCTTCACCTCCGCCAACTGGAACAGCGTGCAGACGGTTACCGTCACCGCCGCCGCAGATGGCGACTCCACCGACGACACCGCCACCATCACCCACACGGCAAGCGGCGCGTCGGAATACGACGGCAGCGCAGTCGCCATCGACTCGGTGGTGGTCACCGTCACCGACAACGACAACGACACGCCGGCAGTCGTGCTTTCCCAAACGACGCCCCTTGCGCTGAATGAAGGCGAGACTCGTGAGTACACCGTGGTGCTGAGAACCGAGCCCACCGGCAGTGTGATGGTGACGGTGACCAGCAGCGATGCCGCCGTCATCGTCGAGCCGAGTCCGCTGATTTTCACCGGCGGCAACTGGAACATAACGCAACGGGTCATCATCACCGCCATCCAGGATGACAACGGCACAAACGAGACCGTCAGCATCACGCACACGGTGAGCAACTACGGTAGCGTCACCTCCGCCGACCAAGACCCGATTGTCGTCACCGTCACCGACGACGATACACCGAGCGTGACGATTTCCGAGACCAGCCTGAGCGTGGATGAAAGCGGCGGTGTCGAAACTTACACCGTGCGGCTGAACACCGCGCCGCTCGGCAATGCGACGGTCACGCCCACCAGCAACACCGCCGCCGCCCTCGTCTCGCCGAGCGAGCCCCTGACATTCACCTCCGCCAACTGGAACACCGCGCAGACGGTCACCGTCACCGGCGGCGACATCATCGGGGCAAACGACATCACCGGCAATATCACCCACGCGGTGAGCGGCTACGGCAACATCACCACCGCCGATGCAGTGGCGGTGACGGTGCGCGCGGCGGGGATTGTGTTGCGGGACAGGGAAGGGGTTGAAGTGACCCGGCTGAATCTCGACGAAGGCAACAGCATCACCTACTACACCGTCGTGCTGGACACCGTGCCGAGCGCGAATGTGACGGTGACGCCGCTCAGCAGCGACGCCGCCGTGACCGTCTCCGGCGCATTGGTCTTCACCCCCGCCAACTGGAACACCGCACAGACGGTTGACATCACCGCCACCGCAAGCGCGACCATCCGCCACGAAGTCAGCGCGACGGGCAACTACGCCGGCTTGGTCGGTCCCGAACTCAGGGTCATCTTCGGTAACGCCGAGGCGATGGATGCGCTCAACGCCGTCATCCTGCCCGAAGTGGCGCGCGTGATGGTGGGACATCAAGTCAGCGCGATTACCAACCGCATCAACCAAGCGCGCACCCCAACCGGTCGCGCAGGCGCGGGCTTGCGCGCCAACCTCGGCGGACATTCCACGCTGGAGGAGTTGGCGGCGACGCACGCGCAGACGATGGTGGACGACGGCTTGGACACCAAGACGCTACTCGGCGACTCGGACTTTGCGATGCCTTTGAACGCCGGCGACGGTGGATTGGGCGGCTCCAACCTCGCGCTGTGGGGCAGCGGCGACTACCGCAACATCGGCGGCGACAACAACAACGTCGACTGGGACGGCTCGCTGTTCAGCGCGCACCTCGGCGTGGATGTCGCGCTACAGCCCGGCTTGCTGGCGGGCGTGATGCTGGCGTGGAGCGAAGCGGATTTGGAATACACCAACCGCAACACCGCCACCGCCGCCGCCACCACCGGCGACTACGAATTGGACATGACCAGCCTCCACCCGTATGTCGGCTGGCGCGCACTGGACGGTCGCCTGGACATGTGGACGACCGTAGGCTACGGCAGCGGCGACCTGAAAATCACCGAAGCCAACGCCACCCCGACCACCGCAGACGCGACCCTGCAAACCCTCGGCATAGGCGGCAGCGGAACCCTGCTGGCAAGCCGCGACACCGAGTTGCGCGTAAAAGGCGAAGTCCAAGCGACGCGATTGGAAGTAGGGCAAGCCAAAGACGACGCCTTCAACGAAATGGAAGTAAGCGCCACCCAAACGCGCCTCGCATTAGAAGCCACCCGCACCCTAACCGCCCCCAACGGCGCACAAATCCTCCCATCCCTCGAACTCGGAATGCGCCACGACGGCGGAGACGGCGCAACCGGCAACGGTCTGGAAATAGGCGCAGGGCTCCGCTACCACAACGCCACCCGTGGCTTGACATTAGAAACCCGCCTACGCGCGTTGCTAAGCCACAGCGGCGACACCAAAGACCAAGGCCTAAGCGCCACCCTGAACCTAACCCCCGGCGCGGATCGGCAAGGCTTGTCGTTGACTCTGACTCCGGCGTATGGCAATGCCACTAGCGGCGTGCAGAACCTATGGAACAAAGGTGTGCCCACCGCCGACTCCGACTCTGACCTGAACGCGCGGATGAGTGTGGAAGTCGGCTATGGCTTTGCAGGCTTTGCTGACGGATTACTGACGCCATACAGCGAACTGACCTTCGACGACAACAACAAAACTTACCGCATGGGGATGCGTTGGAACTTGGGTAAGATTTTCACTCTGAACCTAGCCAATGAACGGCTGGAAAAGGATGATGCGGTGGCTGAGGATGTTTATTTGTTGGAGGGGGAGGTGAAGTTCTAACTCGTCATTCACAACAACAACAACTTCGTCATTCTCGAGCGTTAGTGTCCGTTTGCCGCCGCGCTTCTTCTTGCGGCGGCTTACGGACACTTACGACCTCGGGAATCTCCCTAAGTCTACCGCGAATTCCAACAAAGCCCCCCACCCAAAAAACCACAAAACCGGCGGCTTACCCGCCGCCCGCTTCGCCCGCTTTGTTCAAGTCCGTGCCAACCTTAGGGAGATTCCCGAGGACGCAAGTGTCCGGTAAGCCGCCGCTTAAAAGAAGAAGCGCGGCGGCAACGGACACTAACGCTCGAGAATGACGGAGTTGTTGTTGTGGCGGCGGCGGCGGCGACGGCGGACACTAACGCTCGAGAATGACGAGTTGTATACCCGTCATTCTCGAATGATAGAAAAATAAGGAGCGGTAGCGACTATATTTTTCATCACCTTCGGGAATCTCTCTAAGGCTGCCGTGAATTCCAACAAAGCCCGTGCCAGTATTAGGGAGATTCCCGAGGTCGTAAGTGTCCGGTAAGCCGCCGCTTAAAAGAAGAAGCGCGGCGGCAACGGACACTAACGCTCGAGAATGACGGGTATAACTCGTCATTCTCGAATGATAGAAAAATAAGGAGCGATAGCGACTATATTTTTGTTTGTATCATCCCTGATACAAACCCTACGGGCTTGCGCGAAAATCCGCTCCGGGCGGATTTTTCATCACCTTCGGGAATCTTCCTAAGGCTAGCGTGGACTTCAACAAAGCCCGTGCCAATCTTAGGGAGATTCCCGAGGACGTAAGTGTCCGGTAAGCCGCCGCTTAAAAGAAAAAGCGCGGCGGCAACGGACACTAACGCTCGAGAATGACGGAGTAGGGGACACTAACGCTCGAGTGACGGAGTTGTTGTTATTGTTGTTTTTGTTTTTTAATAAACAGCATCGCAAGTGCGGATGTTATGGGTGTGGATGCATCATAACCAACCTACTCACGTTTTTATAAAACAGTTATACGGTTATACAAAACAGTTATACTCCGCCCCGGCTTATTAGCGTATGTAGTGAGTTAAGTGTTTGTTTATGCGTGCTTGACTTGATTGCATTGCGGTGTGATACGTGCTAGAAACTAGTATCTAAATGAGTAGAGAAGTAATAATGACGGCAGTTTCCCCCGGCTCTGTCGCCTTGTCGATGGCGTACTCGGCAGATTTGTCTTCGCCCGCTTGGTGTGGGGGGGGCGGGTTTGTTTTGGGTGGGGGGGGTGGTTTGCCGTTGGTGCAGCCTGACTCTTCATCGGCGCAATTCGTCTTGCCGTCGGCGCAGTCGGGCTTGCCGTTGGTGCAATGTGTACACTTAGAGCAATCGGCGCACTTCGCCTCGCCATCGTCGCAATCTGAGCCGTCGGTGGTGCAATCTGCTGGTTCGCCTTCGCCTGCCCGGTGTGGGAATTTGGGGCTTTTTCGGGTGGTGAAGTCCGTTTTGTTTTTGCCGGAGTTCGCCGCTCAATCGGCGAAGTTCGCGTCATTATTGGCGAAGTTCGCGTCATCATCGCCGCGCCGACCCGACCTCCGCCGACCCTCCCTCCACCGCAAATTCCGGCGTATTTGGCTTGTTGCCTTGCTTGGCGGGGTGTTTTTGCCGGGGGTTGTTAGCGCTCAGACGGCGCCGGCTTTCGGGACAGGCGTCAATATCGAGAACCAGATTTACGACACCGGAACCGTGGTTTCATTGACTTTGCCTCTGGCTACCGGGGGTGATGCGCCGGTTGGTTATTCTTTGACGCCGGATGTGTCGGCAGCGGTTCCGGGGTTGGAGTTTGACTCCGACACTCGGATTTTGAGTGGGACGCCGTACACGGCGGCTTCGGCGGTTGCTTTGACTTATACGGCTACCGACACGGATTCGGATGCTACCAGTTTGACTTTTACGGTGACGGTGAATCCGCGCGTGCTGTTTAGCCCGATGGAATTGGAGGTTTATGAGGAGGCGTTGGGGGTGGAGCGGGCGACTTATACGGTGGTTTTGGACAGCGATCCGGGGGTGGCGGGGGCGCGGATTACGCTTTCGGGGGATCCGAGGCTGACGCTTTCGGTGCCGGATGGCGCCGCGATTTCCGCGCTGAACTTCACCGGCGCCAACTGGAATGTGCCGCAGACCATTCAGGTGACGGCGGGTGCTGACGCCGGCGCCGAGGACGAAGAGGGCGCGGTTATCACGCATACCATGGGCGCTTCGGGCGCCGCGAATCCCTACACGCGCCTCAATAACCAGAATGTCGGCACGGTGACGGTGAATATCCGTGATAACGACCACCCGCTGACGGCGGTGGCGGAGGCTGATAACACGCTGATATCGTCGTTGGACGTGGGCGAGGTGGGCGCGCCGGTGTCTTTCCGCTTGTTCCTGATGTCGGGCGCCGAGTTTCCGGTGACTCTGGAGAGCGCGGAGATTGTCCCGGCGGACGGCGGGGTGGAGTTTACGACGACGCCGGATTACCCGCTCCCGGTGAACGCCCCCGGCGAGGTCATGCTAATCACCTTCAACGCCAACGAGGACAACGACTCGGTGGATAACGCCTACCGCTTCGTCCAACACTACGCAGACGGCAAAGGCAATCCGGGCAGTTTCTCTTTCCGGGTGAATGCCATCGACACCATCTCCTCCGAGCCGCCCGGCTCGGTGACGATTGCCCCGTTGGCGCTGACGATTACCGAGGGCGCGTTTGACACCTACACGGTCTCGCTGGACACCGACCCCGACGCCGAGGTGGTGGTGACGCCGAGCAGCGACAACCCGGCGAAAGTGCCGACCCCCGCCGCGCTGACCTTTGCGGCGCGCGCCTGGAATACCGCGCAGGTGGTGACGGTGATGGCGGCGGGGGATGCCGATTCCATCGACGAGACCGCGACGATTACCCACGCGGTCAGCGGTTACAGCGGCGTTACGATTGCCGACGAGGTGACGGTGGCGGTCATCGACACCACCATCCCCGACACCGCCCCGGCGTTCGCCGCCGGCGCGTCGGTGGACGACCAGATTTACACCATCAACACCGCGATTCGCACCCCGGCGCTGCCCATCGCCAGCGGTGGCGAGGGCATTATCACCTACACGATAACGCCGAATGTGGCGAGCGTCTTGCCCGGCTTGCTGTTTGACAGCATCACGCGCGAATTGAAAGGCACGCCGACTGCGGTGAGCGCCGCCGAGGGCGTCACGCTGACCTACACCGCCGCCGACACCGACGCCAACAACACCGCCGCCGACACCGCCAGCCTGACTTTCGTGGTCACGGTTAACCCGAGACCGGGCGTGCTGTTCAGCGAGACGGCGGTGACGATTACCGAGGGCGCCGCCAACGCCGCTTACACCATACGGCTGGCGACCGTCCCCGGCACGACTACCGTGGTGGTGACGCCGGTCAGCGGCGACCCCGCCAAAGTGCTGGTTCCCGCCGCGCTGTCCTTTACGCGCGCCACCTGGAATGTGCCGCAGACGGTCACGCTGACTTCGGTGGCGGATGGCCTCGTCGACGACGGTAGCGTCGTCATCAGCCACCGGCTGATGGGTTATGCCGGCGTGAGGCCACAGGACATTCCCACTGTGGCGGTGACGGTCAGCAACACCGACGCCGACACCACGCCGACCTTCTCCGCCACCGAGACGGTGGGCGACCAAATCTATGTCGCCGGCGCGCCTATCACGACGCTGAGCCTGCCCGAGGCGACCGGGGTTCTCGGCAACGGCGACCTGACCTACTCGATGGACACTCGCGCCGTGCCGGGTTTGCTATTCACGTTTGATACACCCTTCCTCTTACCTCCCACGCGCGAATTGAGCGGTACGCCGACCACGCTGACGACGACGGCGGTTACCCTGATTTACACGGTGACCGACGCGGACGGCGACAGCGACACCATCGAGTTTACGGTGACGGTGGTGGGGGCGAGCATCGTCCTCAGCCCGGAGGTGCTGGATGTCTACGAGGGCAGGGCGCCATCCCAATACACGGTTGTGCTGGACACCGACCCCGGACCGGCGAATGTCATACGGATTACACCCACCCCCTCCGCCACGGCTGGCCTGGTTATTGGTGAACTAGGGGTAGCGAACAAAGTCCTGTTTTTCGACAGCAATAACTGGAACACCCCGAGGACCCTCGTCGTGACGGCGGATGATGACGACAACGAAGTCGATGAAAACGGCGTCAGCATCACGCATCCCATGACGACTAACGCACTCGAAAGCCCGTACACGCGCTTCCGTAACACGAACCTCGGCACGGTGCTGGCGAATATCCACGATGATGATGGCCACGCCATATCGTTTGGGTCGTTTCCGAGCGGCAGCCCGCTTACCGGATTGGATGTGCCTGAGGAGGGTGGTGGCATCCGTATGCTCTTTTTTCCGAGTACAAGGGATGCCCCTACTGTTACGGTGCTCGGCGTGGATGTTCTCCCGTTCGACGGCGGCATGGTTTATAACACGAGACCGGGGACTTTTCCGCAGAGACTGACCGATTTTGAATCCATCTTCCAGGCTGAATTCTTCGCCCAGGGAGACCTCGACACCCGCAATAACGCTTATCGTTTTATCGTGTATTACGAGGACAAAAACGGCTTTATCCGCGACGTCTCCTTCCCGATAACCGCCGTCGACAGCGGCGCCAACACGCCGCCGGATAATGTCAGCATTGCCAACGCCACGCAGACCCTTGCCGAAGGCGCAACGGGCACTTACCAAATCGTGCTGACCTCGCCGCCGTTCCGGGAGGTGACGGTGACGCCGCTGAGCAACGACCCCGCCGTGGTGCCGTCTCCGCCGGCGGTCACCTTTTCGGCGGGCGGGTGGAGCGTGGCGCAGACCGTCACCTTTGCCGCCCTCGCCGATGCGGTGGAAGACTTCACCGACGAGCGAGTCGCGATTACCCACACCGTGATTGGTTATGTCGGCTTGCCGAGCGACGTGGTGCGAATCACGGTGCAAGACACCGACACCAACGCCGTTCCGGCTTTCGCGACGGAGCAAGCCAACCTGATTTACCTCGTCGGCGACACGGTCAACCTGACCTTGTCCGCCGCCAGCGGCGGCAATGGCACCCTGACCTATGCGTTGTCGCCGGATGTGACCACCGCCGTGCCCGGTTTGTCGTTTGACCCGGACACGCGCGTGTTGAGCGGCACGACCGGGCAACTGACGGCGCCGCTCACGCTGACCTACACCGCCGCCGATTCGGACATCAACACCGCCGCCACCGACGCCGCCACCGATGAGTTCATCGTCGCGGTGGTCGCGGAGATACCGCGGGTGCTGTTTGTCCCGCCCGCGCTGACCGTCGACGAAGGTAGTAGCGGCACGTATACGGTGGCGTTGTCGCTGGCGCCCGATTCCGGCAACGTGGAGGTGACGCCGAGCGTAACCGGCGGGGGCGGGCTAACCGTTGCGCCCGCCTCGCTGATTTTCACCGCCGCCAACTGGAATACCGCGCAGGCGGTCACCCTCACCGCCGCGCACGACGGCGACGGCAACAACGAAATCCTCGCCGTCAGCCACGCGGTCGCCGGCGCGGGCAACTACATCCCGCTCGCCGCCGGCGGCAATGTGACGGTCACGGTAACCGACGACGACATTCCGGGCGTCACGCTCTCCGCCCCCAGTTTGCGCATCGCCGAAGGCGCGAGCGGCGGCTACACCGTGGAGTTGGACACGCGCCCGACCAGCACCGTGGTGATTACGCCGGCGAGCGACAACCCCTTCGTCACCGTCTCCCCCGCCGCCGGGCTGACCTTCTTCCTCGCCAACTGGACGGTGGCGCAGTCGGTGACGGTGACCGCCGGCGCGGACGCCGACGGCGCGCCCAACCCCGAAGCGACCATTAGCCACACCGCCCTCGGCGCGAATTACGCCGGGCTCGTCATCAACAGCGTGCGCGTGACGGTTCCCGAAGCGCAGAGCGCCGGGGTGGATATTTTGCCCACCAACGTGGATGTGTATGAGACCGACGGCGCCGCCGGCAGCAACGTCGCCACCTACATCGCGGTGCTGACCGCCCCGCCGACCGCCGGCGATGTGACGGTAACGCCGACCAGCGCCGACCCCGCGGTCGCCACGGTGTCGGTGTCATCGGGCGCCGGGCTGACCTTCACCGCCGCCAACTGGAGCGAGCCGCAGTCGGTCACGGTGAGCGCCGTTCCCGACCTCAACCTCGCCAACGATTTCACCACCATCACGCACGCCGTCGCCGCCCCCGCCGCCGCCGAATACGACGGTAGCAGCGCCCCGGATGTGACGGTGCTGGTGTTTGACACGACCACGCCCGGTGTCACGATTTCACCGCGCGCGCTGAGCGTGGACGAGGGCAGCAACGCCGGCGCCGACAACATCTACACCGTGGTGTTGGACACGCAGCCGATTGGCATCGTGACGATTACGCCGAGCGTGGGCGGCAGCGTTGCCGACCACGGCGTGACGATTTCGCCCAACACCGCATTGACATTTAGCGGCGCGAACTGGAACACCGCGCAGTCGGTCACCGTCTCCGCCGCGCAGGACGACGCCGACTTCGCCGACGAGCGCGCCGTGATTCGCCACGCGGTCGCCGGTTATATTGGCGTCAGCAGCGTGCCGAATGTGGTGGTGACGGTCGCCGACGACGACAGCGACACCGCCCCGGCGTTCGCCGCCGGCGCCGCGGTGCCCGCTCAGGCCTATCGCGCGACTTTCGCCATCGCCGACCTGCTCCTGCCCGCGGTCGCGCCCACCACCGCCGGCAACGGCGCGGTAACCTACACGCTGACGCCGAGCGCGGACATTCCGGCGGGCTTGGTGTTCGACGACACCGCGCGCACCCTGAGCGGCACGCCGCTCACCGTCGCCGCCGCGGTCACGCTGACCTACACCGCCGCCGACAGCGACGCCAACACCGCCGCCACCGATACCGCCAGCCTGACTTTCGCCATCACCATCCTCCCCGCGGTGGATGCGGCGGTGACGATTGCCCCAACCACGCTGACGATTGACGAGGGCAGCAGCAGCGGCGCGAGCAACACCTACACCGTGGCGCTGACCACGCAACCGAGCGGCACGGTGACGGTGACGCCGAGCGTGGACGGCTTGGTCGCCGCTCACGGCGTAACGATTCCGGCGAACACGGCTTTGGTCTTTGACGCCGCCACTTGGAACACGCCGCAGCCGGTGGTCGTCGCCTCCATCCGCGACGACAGCGAGTTCGCCAACGACATCGCCACGATTAGCCACGCTTTGAGCGGCTACGCCGGCGTCACGAGCGTCGACGATGTGGTGGTGATGGTCGTCGACGTCACCAACCCCGCCATCCCGACTTTCGCCGCCAGCAGTGCGATTGACAACCAGTTTTTCACCGTCAACAAGCCGGCTGCGCTGGCGTTGCCCGCCGCGCTCAACGGCGATTTGCCGGTGACCTATGCGCTGACGCCGGAGGTGTCGGTGGCGGTGTCGGGCTTGGCGTTTGACGCCAACACGCGCGTGGTGAGCGGCTTGCCGGACACGTTGGCGGCGGCGGTAACGATGACCTACACCGCCACCGACGCCGACGCCGACACCGCCGTCCAGACCTTCACCATCACCGTGCAACCCCCGGAGGCGGTGCTGATTAGCGACACGGTGGTGACGATTACCGAGGGCGTCGCCAGCGCCGCTTACAGCGTGCGGCTATCCACCAACCCGCGCAGCGCCACGGTGCTTGTGACGCCGCAGAGCAGCGACCCCGCCGCCTTGCCGGTACCGGGTACGCTGTCTTTCACGGCGGCGACTTGGAATGTGGCGCAGACGGTCACGCTGACGGCGCCGTCGGACACCCTCGTTGCCGACAACGTCGTCACCATCACCCACGCGCTGAGCGGTTACGCCGGCGTGACCGGCGTTGACAGCGTGGTGGTGACGATTACCAACACCGACACCGACACCACGCCGGCGTTCGCCGCCGCCGAGACGGTGGACGACCAAACCTACGCCGCCGGCGCACCGATTACCCCGCTGACGCTGCCCGAAGCAACCGGCGCCGCCACCAACGGCGTGCCGGCTTACACGCTGACGCCGGACGTAACCATCGCCATACCCGGTTTGGCGTTTGACGACACCACGCGCGAATTGAGCGGCACGCCGACCGCCGCCACCACGGCGGCGGTCACGCTAACTTATACGGCGACCGACGCCGACGGCGACAACGCCAGCCGCGAGTTCACGGTGGCGGTAACGCGCGCGCATCCGGTGGAGTTTTTGGGGGGGGCTCTCGGCAGACCGACTTCGTCATTGGCGGTGAATGAGGGCGGTAGCGACTCGGTGCGCGTGTTCATGAGGACGACAGCCACGCCGCCGGCGACGCTGACCCGCGGGGAAATCGTCCCGAACGACGGCGGTTTGACTTTTGTGACCGACCAGACTCTGCCGCATGCGCTGACGAGTAATACCAGCGCAACCGACTTCCTGCGCGTCACTTTCACCGCCCAAACCGACTTGGATACGGTGAGCACGGTCTATCGCTACTTCCAACACTACACCGACAACAACGGCGCTTCCGGCAGCATCTCCCTGCCGGTCACCGCCACCGACACCGGCGTCAACGCACCGCCGCCGGCGCTGGTGTTTACCCCGCCCGCGCTGACCGTCGCCGAAGGCAGCACCGGCACCTACGCGGTTGAGTTGTCGGCTGCGCCCGACATCGGCGAGGTGACGGTGACGCCCGGCGCAGGCGGCGGACTGACCCTCGCGCCCGCCAGCCTGACCTTCACCGACAGCAACTGGAACACCGCGCAGAACATCGTCATCACCGCCGCGCAGGACGTTGACACGGACGACGAGACCGTCGCCGTCAGCCACGCGGTCGCCGGCGCGGGCATTTACGCCACGCTGCTCGTCGGCGGCGATGTCACCGTCACCATCACCGACAACGACGCGCCCGCGGTCACGGTGTCCGCCGCCACGGTGACCGTGAACGAAGGCGCGACCGGCAACTACACCCTGCGCCTCGCCACGCCGCCGAGCGGCGATGTGGTGATTACGCCGAGCAGCAGCAACGCCTCCGTCACCCTCGCCACGGCGGCGTTGACCTTCACCGCCGCCGACTGGAATGTCGCGCAGGCCGTCGCCCTCACCGCCGCGGCGGACGCCGACGCCGCCGCCAACCCCGACGCCGTCATCAGCCACGCGGCGGCAAGCGCAGACGCGGACTACGACGCCATCGCCATCAATACGGTGACGGTGACGATTCCCGAAGCCCAGAGCGCGGGGGTGACGATTAACCCGCTCGCGTTGTTTCTGGGTGAGGATGACAGCGACGGCGACGACACCGAGGACACCTACACCGTGGCATTGACCGCGCCGCCGAGCGCGGGCGTCGTGGTGGTGACGCCGGCGAGCGACGACACCGGCATCGCCACCGTTGAGCCCGCCGCCGGGCTGACCTTTGACAGCAGCAACTGGAATGTGCCGCAGTTGGCGACGGTGACTTCCGCTATCGACCCCAACCGTGATGACGACTATGCCACCATCAGCCACGCCGTAACCGCCGCCAGCGCCGCCGAATACGACGGCATCGCCGTCGATGAGGTGGAGGTGGAGGTCGCCGACACCAGCGTACCGGGTGTCGCGCTGTCGACCGACACGGTGACCTTGGCGGAGGGAGTCAGCGGCGTTTATGGCGTGTTGCTTACGACCATACCGGACGGCGGCAATGTGGTGATTACGCTGAGACTCCTTGCCGGCGCCGCCACCTTCGCGCCCGCCACGCTCACCTTCACGCCCGCCACTTGGAATGTGGCGCAGTCGATAACCGTCACGCCCACCGCGGACGACGACGCCGTCGCCAACACCGCCATCGGCATCCGCCACCAGGGAAGCGGCGCGGATTACCGCCAAGCCAGCGCCACCCTGCGCGTGACCGTAACCGAAACCAACAGCGTCGGCTTCACGGTCACCCCGACCACGATTGCCTTGAACGAAGGCAACTCCGCTTCCTACACCGTGGTGTTGACCGCCGCGCCGAGCACCGGCGAAGTGACGGTCACGCCGAGCAGCGCCGACTCCGCTGCGGTCAGCATTTACTCCGGCACCGCCGAGTTGACCTTTACATCCGCCAACTGGAATGTCGCGCAGGCGGTTTCGGTGATTGCCGAGCCGGATACCGATTCGACTAACGAGTCGGTCGTGATTAGCAACGCGGTCACCGTGAGCGACTCGGCATCGGATTACGCCGCCCAAATTGGAAACGCCGCCGATGTGACGGTGACGGTAACCGACACCACCCCCGGCACGCCGCCGGCGGTGACGATTTCCACTGACACGCTGACGATTGCCGAAGGCGGAAGGGACACCTACACCGTGCGGCTTGCCACGAGTCCGACCGCCAACGTGGTGATTACGCCGAGCAGCGGCAACGCCTCCGCCACCGTCTCTGGTCCGCTGACTTTCACCGCCGGCGATTGGAACGATGCACAGACCGTCACCGTCACCGCCGCGGCGGATGCTGACGCCGCGCCCAACGCCGCCGCCGTCATTAGCCACGCCGCCGGCGGCGCGGCGGAGTATGTCGCCCTCGCCGCCATTGATGCGGTGACGGTAACGATTCCCGAAGCCCAGAGCGCGGGGGTGACGATTGGCACGACCACCTTGTCGCTGGGCGAGGATGACAGCGACGGCGACGACACCGAGGACACCTACACCGTGGCGCTGACCGCGCCGCCGAGCGCGGGCGTGGTGGTGGTAACGCCAACGAGCGGCGACACCGGCATCGCCACCGTCGCGCCCGCCGCCGGATTGACCTTCGACGGCAGCAACTGGAATGTGCCGCAGTTGGCGACGGTAACCGCCGCTATCGACCCCGACCGTGATGACGACATCGCCACCATCAGCCACGCCGTCACCGGCGCCGCCGAATACGCCGGCATCGCCGTCGCTGAGGTGAGGGTGGAGGTTGGCGACACCAGCGTACCGGGTGTCGCGCTGTCGACCGACACGCTGACCTTGGCGGAGGGAGTCAGCGGCGTTTATGGCGTGGCGCTTTCGACCATACCGGACGGCGGCAATGTGGTGATTACGCTGAGACTCCTTGCCGGCGCCGCCACCTTCGCGCCCGCCACGCTCACCTTCACGCCCGCCACTTGGAATGTGTCGCAGTCGATAACCGTCACGCCCACCGCGGACGACGACGCCGTCGCCAACACCGCCATCGGCATCCGCCACCAGGGAAGCGGCGCGGATTACCGCCAAGCCCGCGCCACCTTGCGCGTGGTGGTTCCCGAATCCCAGAGCGCCGGGGTGACGGTGAACCCGCTCACGCTGGACGTGAACGAGGGCGACTCCGGCTTCTACACCGTGGTATTGACCGCCGCGCCGAGCGCGGGCGATGTGGTGATTGCGCCGCTGAGCGACACCCCCGCCGCCGCCGCCGTTTCGCCCGCCGAATTGACATTTACCGCCGGCGACTGGAATGTCGCGCAGTCGGTGACGGTTCGCGGTGTCGCCGACTTGGACACCACCGCCGACTCCGCCACGATTAGCCACACCGTAACCGCCACCGCCAGCGAATACGCCGGCATCACGCCGGATGATGTGTCGGTGACGGTGATTGATACCGGCACGCCCGGTGTCACGATTACACCGCGCGCGCTGGGCGTGAACGAGGGCAGGGGCGGCGGCGGGGGCAACACCTACACCGTGGTGCTGGACACGCAGCCGGGCGGCGATGTGACGGTTACGCCGAGCGTGGACGGCGATGTCGCCGCTCACCGCGTGTCGGTTCCGCCCAACACCGCGCTGGTGTTTGACCGCAGCAACTGGAACACGCCGCAGGCGGTGGTGGTCGCCGCCGACGAGGACGACGCGGATTTTGACAACGACACCGCCACGATTAGCCACGCGGTGAGCGGCTACGATGTGATTACGAGCGCCGGAGAGGTGGTGGTGACGGTGCTCGACAACGACTTCAACAGGGCCCCGGCTTTCGCCGGCAACGCGTCGGTGGACGACCAGACCTACACCGTCGGCGTGCCAATCACCGCCTTGACGCTCCCCGCCACCGCCATCGCCACCATCGGCAACGGCACGCTGACCTATGCGCTGACGCCGACTTCGGACATTCCGGCGGGTTTGAGTTTTGACGACACCGCACGCGCATTGCGCGGTGAGCCGAGCGCGAGCATTACGAGCGCGCTCACCGTCACGCTGACCTACACCGTCGCCGACGCCGACGGCTTCACCGGCGCGGCGGACGAGGACAGCCTGCTGTTCACCGTCACCGTGAACCTCGCCCCGGCGGTGGTGCTTGACCCGACCACGCTGACCGTCGCCGAGGGCAGCAACTCCGGCACCTATGCGGTGGAGTTGGCGGCGGCGCCCGACGGCGGCGATGTGACGGTGACGCCGAGCGGTGGCGGGTTGTCCTACTCGCCGGTTGAGTTGGTTTTCTCCGCCGCCAACTGGGACACGGCGCAGAACATCGTCATCACCGCCGTGCCGGACACCAACACCGTAACCGACACCCTGACCATTAGCCACGCGGTGTCCGGCGCCGGCAACTACGCCACGCTGCTCGACGGCGGCGATGTCGTGGTCACGGTCACCGACACCAGCACGCGCAGCGTCAGGCTCTCAACCGCCGCGCTCAACATCAGCGAAGGCGCAAGCGACACCTACACCGTGGCGCTGAACACCCAGCCGAGCGGCGATGTGACGATTGTGCCGGCGAGCGATGACAACTCGGTCACCGTCGCCCCGACTGCGGGGCTGGTCTTCACCCCCGCCGACTGGAACACCGCGCAGTCGGTTACGGTCGCCAGCGTGGCGGACGGCGACGCCGTCGCCAATCCCGGTGCGAATGTGAGCCACACGGCAATCGGCGCGGACTACGACGGCGTCACCATCGGCGATGTGCAAGTGACGGTTCCCGAAGCGCAGCGCATCGCGGTAACGATTTCCACGCCCGCCCTGACCGTGGCAGAGGGCGCGAGCGGCGCTTACACCGTGGCGCTGGAAGGCGCGCCGAGTAGCGGCAATGTGGTGGTGACGGCGGTGAGCAGCGACGCCTCGGTCACCGTCTCCCCGACGGCGGGGCTGACCTTCAACGCCGCCACCTGGAACACGCCGCAGACGATGTCGGTCACCGCCGACGCAGACCCCGACGCCGCCCCCAATCCGGGCGCGACAATTAGCCACACGGCGGCGAGCGCGGATGCCGCCTACGCCGGCATCGCCATCGCCGACCTGCGCGTGGTGGTTCCCGAATCCCAAACCGCATCGGTGACGATTACCCCGCTCACGCTGACCGTTGACGAGGGCAGCAGCGGCGTGAGCAACACCTACACCGTCGTGCTGGACACGCCGCCGCTCGGCACGGTGACGGTGACGCCGACCGTGGGCGGCTTCGTCGCCGTTCACGGCGTGATGCTTCCGCCGAACACCGCGCTGGTCTTTGACGCCGCCACCTGGAACACGCCGCAGTCGGTGGTCGTCACCTCCATCCGCGACGACCGCGAGTTCGCCGACGACACCGCCACGATTAGCCATGCGGTAACCGGTTACGGCGTCACCACCGCCGATGATGTCGTGGTGACGGTCATCGATGTCACCAACGCCGCCGTCCCGACTTTCGGCATCGGCAGTGGGATTGCCGCTCAGTTTTTCACCGTCAACGAGCCGCAGACGGTGTCGCTGCCCGCCGCGCTCAATGGCGATTTGCCGCTGACTTATACGCTGACGCCGGATGTGACGGTTGCGGTGCCGGGACTATCGTTTGACGCCAACACGCGCGTGTTGAGCGGCATGCCGAGCGTCATCGCCGCCGCCGTCACGCTGACCTACACCGCCACCGACGCCGACGCCGACACCGCCGTCCAGACCTTCACCGTCACCGTGCAGCCCGAAGCGGAAGTGCTGATTAGCGACACGGCGGTGACGATTGACGAGGGCGTCGCCACCGCCGCCTACACCGTGCGGCTATCCACCAACCCGCGCAACACCACGGTGCTTGTAACGCCGCAGAGCGGCGCTCCCGCGACCTTGCCGGTACCGGGTACGCTGTCTTTCACGGCGGCGACTTGGAATGTGGCGCAGACGGTCACGCTGACGGCGGTGGCGGACACCCTCGTTGAAGACAGCACCGTGACCATCACCCACGCGCTGAGCGGTTACGGCGGCGTGCTGAGCGTGGAAAGCGTGGTGGTGACGATTGCCAACACCGACGCCGACACCACGCCGGTTTTCGCCGCCACCGAGACCGTGGACGACCAGACCTACCGAATCGACGTACCCATCACCACGCTGACCCTGCCCGAGGCGAGCGGCGCGCCCGCCAACGGCGATTTGACTTACACGCTCACGCCGGATGTGCCGAGCGTCTTGCCCGGCTTGACGTTTGAGACCAGCGTCAGAACGCCGGGCGGCGGGCGGATTGACTCGCGCGAACTGAGCGGCACGCCGACCGCCATCACCGCGCCGGTCACGCTGACCCTGACCGCCACCGACGCCGACGGCGACAGCGCGAGCCGCGAGTTTACGGTGGCGGTGACGGCGGCGGGAGTGGTCATCAGCCCGTTGCGATTGGATGTCTACGAGGAAGGGGCGGACTCGTTCTACACGGTGGTGTTGGACACCTTTCCGGGGGCGTTGCGCGATGTGCGGATTACCCTCGCCTTCAGTTCGGGAATCAATGTCACCCCGCCCACGCCGGGAAACCAGTTGCGATTCACCTCGACGACTTGGAATGTCCCGCAGACCGTCGCCGTGAATGCGGGCGATGACGCCAACGAAGTCGACGAGACCGGCTTGAGCATCACGCATACCTTGAGCACGACGGGCGCCGACAATCCCTACACCCGGTTCAACAACCAAAATGTCGGCACGGTTCGGGTGACCGTGCGCGATAATGACGGGCATCCGGTGGTGTTTCTTGAGGATGGCACTGGGGTCACTCCGGTTGCGTCATTGGCGGTGAATGAGGGTAGCGACGACTCTGTACGCGTGTTTGTGGCGCAAGGAATCACGCCGCCGAGGGTGACGTTGGAGCGCGGGGAAATTGTCCCGAACGACGGCGGTTTGACTTTTACCACCGACCAAACTTTGCCGCATGCGCTGACGAGTACCAGTCAAACCGACTTCCTGCGCGTTACTTTCACCGCCCAAAACGACCTTGACACGGTGAGCACGGTCTATCGCTATATCCAACACTACACCGACAACAGCGGCGTTTCCGGTAGCATCTCCCTGCCGGTGACCGCCACCGACACCGGCGTCAACACACCGCCGCCGGCGGTCAGGGTGACGCCGAGCGCGCTGACGGTTGACGAGGGGAGCAACAACACCTACACCGTGGTATTGACCACCGACCCGAGCGCTAGCGTGACGGTGACGCCGTCCGTGGGCGGCAATGTGGCAAACCACGGCGTGACGATTACGCCAAACACGGCATTGGTCTTCAACAGCGGCAACTGGAACACGGCGCAGGCGGTGGTCGTCTCCGCCGCCGAGGACGACTTGGATTTCGCCGACGCCACCGCCACGATTAGCCACGCGGTGGTCGGCTATGCCGGCGTGACCGCGACCTATGTGGTGGTGGTCACGGTCACCGACAACGACACCGACACGCCGCCGGTTTTCGCGGCGACTCAGCCCGACCAGATTTACACCCTCGGCGATGCGGTCGACTTGACGCTGCCCGACGCCAGCGGCGGCAACGGCACGCTGACCTATGCGCTGGCGCCGGATTTGACCGCCACCGTGCCGGGTTTGAGTTTTGACGCCGGCAACCGCGTGTTGAGCGGCACGGCGAATGCGCTGGTCGCGCAGGCGCTCACGCTGACCTATACCGCCGCCGACGCCGACGCCAGCACCGCCGCCACCGACCAAGCCCGCCAGACCTTCACCGTCACCATCACCACCGCAGTGCCGCCGGCGCTGGTGTTTACCCCGCCGGCGCTGACCGTCGCCGAAGGCAGCAGCACCGGCACCTACGCGGTTGCGTTGTCGGTTACGCCCAACACCGGCGAGGTGGAGGTGACGCCGAGCGGCGCGGGACTGACCCTTTCGCCCGCCGTATTGACCTTCACCGCCGCCAACTGGAACACCGCGCAAAACATCAGCATCACCGCCGCGCGGGACGTTGACACGGACGACGAGACCGTCACCGTGAGCCACGCGGTGGCGGGCGTCGGCATTTACGCCACGCTGACCGTCGGCGGCGATGTGACTGTAACCGTCACCGACGACGACGCGCCCGCCGTCACGGTGTCCACCGACACGGTGACCGTGAACGAGGGCGCGACCGCCACCTACACCTTGGCGCTGACCACGCCGCCGAGCGCCGACGTGGTGATTACGCCGACCAGCGACAACGCCTCCGCCACCGTCGCTCCCGCCACCGCGGCGTTGACCTTCACCGCCGGCGACTGGAATGTCGCGCAGACCGTCGCCATCGCCGGCACGGCGGACGCCGACGCCGCCCCCAACGCCGACGCCACCATCAGCCACGCGGCGGCAAGCACGGACGCGGGCTACGACGCCATCACCATCGATGCGGTGACGGTGACGATTCCCGAATCCCAGAGCGCCGGCGTGACGGTGAATCCGCTCACGCTGGATGTGAACGAAGCCGACACCGGCGAATATACGGTGGTATTGACCGCCGCGCCGAGCGCGGGCGATGTGGTGATTGCGCCGCTGAGCGACACGCCCGCCGCCGCCGCTGCTTCGCCAGCCGAATTGACCTTCACCGCAACCGACTGGAATGTCGCGCAGACGGTGACGGTTCGCGGCGTCGCCGACTTGGACACCACCGCCGACTCCGCCACGATTAGCCACACCGTCACCGCCACCGCCGCCGAATACAGCGGCGTCACGGCGGCGGGGGTGTCGGTGACGGTGATTGACACCGGCACGCCGGGCGTCACGATTGCACCGCGCGCGCTCGGCGTGAACGAGGGCAGGGGCGGCGGCGGGGGCAACACCTACACCGTGGTTCTGGACACACAGCCGGGTGGCGATGTGACGGTTACGCCGAGCGTGGACGGCGATGTCGCCGCTCACGGCGTGTCGGTTCCGCCCAACACCGCGCTGGTGTTTGACCGCAACAACTGGAACACGCCGCAGGCGGTGGTGGTCGCCGCCGACGAGGACGACGCGGATTTTGACAACGACACCGCCACGATTAGCCACGCGGTGGTCGGCTACGATGTGATTACGAGCGCCGGTGAGGTGGTGGTGACGGTGCTCGACAACGACTTCAACACCGCCCCGGCTTTCGCCGGCGGCACGGTGGTGCCCGCGCAGACCTACACCGTCGGCGTGCCAATCACCGCCTTGACGCTCCCCTCCACCGCCATCGCCACCACCGGCAACAGCACGCTGACCTATACGCTGACGCCACAGACGGACATTCCGGCGGGTTTGAGTTTTGACGACACCGCACGCGCATTGCGCGGTGAGCCGAGCGCGAGCATTACGAGCGCGCTCACCGTCACGCTGACCTACACCGTCGCCGACGCCGACGGCTTCACCGGCGCAACGGACGAGGACAGCCTGCTCTTCACCGTCACCGTGAATCTCGCCCCGGCGGTGTTGCTTGACCCGACCACGCTGACCGTCGCCGAGGGCAGCAACTCCGGCACCTACGCGGTGGAGTTGGCGGCGGCGCCCGACGGCGGCGATGTGACGGTGACGCCGAGCGGTGGCGGGTTGTCCTACTCGCCGGTTGAGTTGGTTTTCTCCGCCGCCAACTGGGACACGGCGCAGAACATCGTCATCACCGCCGTGCCGGACACCAACACCGTAACCGACACCCTCACCATTAGCCACGCGGTGGCGGGGGCGGGCAACTACGCCACGCTGCTCGACGGCGGCGATGTCGTGGTCACCGTCACCGACACCAGCACGCCCAGCGTCAGGCTCTCAACCGCCGCGCTGAATATCAGCGAGGGCGCGAGCGACACCTACACCGTGGCGCTGAACACCCAGCCGAGCGGCGATGTGACGATTGTGCCGGCGAGCGATGACAACTCGGTCACCGTCGCCCCCGCCGCGGGGCTGGTCTTCACCCCCGCCGATTGGGACACCGCGCAGTCGGTTACCGTCACCAGCGTGGCGGACGGCGACGCCGTCGCCAATCCCGGTGCGAATGTGAGCCACACGGCAATCGGCGCGGACTACGACGGCGTCACCATCGGCGATGTGCAAGTGACGGTTCCCGAAGCCCAGCGCATCGCGGTAACGATTTCCACGCCCGCCCTGACCGTGGCGGAGGGCGCGAGCGGCGCTTACACCGTGGCGCTGGAAGGCGCGCCGAGTAGCGGCAATGTGGTGATTACGGCGGTGAGCAGCGACGCCTCGGTCACCGTCTCCCCGACGGCGGGGCTGACCTTCAACGCCGCCACCTGGAACACGCCGCAGACGATGTCCGTCACCGCCGCCGCCGACGCCGACGCCGCCCCCAACCCCGACGCCACGATTAGCCACACGGCGGCGAGCGCGGATGCCGCCTACGCCGGCATCACCATCGCCGACCTGCGCGTGGTGGTTCCCGAAGCCCAGACCGCATCGGTGACGATTGCCCCGCTCACGCTGACCGTTGACGAGGGCAGCAGCGGCGTGAGCAATACCTACACCGTGGTGCTGGACGCTCAGCCGAGCGGCGGCGTGACGGTCACGCCGAGCAGCGACAATCCGGCGGTCGCCACCACCCACATTGCGCCCGCCGGACTGGTATTCACCGCCGGCGATTGGAATGTCGCGCAGACGGTGACGGTGAGCGGCGGCGTCGACTCCGACACCGCCGACGACACCGCCGTCATCAGCCACACCGTGGCATCCACCGCCGCCGAATACGACGGCATCACGCCCGCCGATGTGACGGTGACGGTCGTGGACTCCATCGCACCGGGCGTCACGCTCTCAACCACCGCGCTGAGCGTGGACGAGGGCAGTCCCGCGACCGCCTACACCGTGGCGCTGAGCACGCCGCCGAGTGGTGATGTGACGGTGACGCCGAGCGTGGGCGGGGATGTTGCCGACCACGGCGTGTCTATTCCGGCGAATACCGCGCTGGTGTTTGACGGCAACACTTGGAACACGCCGCAGCCGGTCATCGTCTCCGCCGCCGAGGACGATGCGGATTTTGCCGACGAGACCGCCACGATTAGCCACGCGGTGGCGGGTTATGGCGGGGTGACCGCGACTTATGTGGTGGTGACGGTTAACGACGACGACACCGACACCGCCCCGGCGTTTGGCACGACGCAGTTTGACATGATTGCCGACATTGACGCGGTGGTCGGCACGCCGATTCCGACGCGGTTTTTGCCGGTGGCGCATCCGACCACGCGCGGCAATGGCGCGTTGAGTTATACCTTGACGCCGGATTTGGCGACGGCGGTGCCGGGGTTGGCGCTGACCCCGACGCAGTTCGGCAGCGTGACCTTGTCCGGCATTCCGTTGGTGGCGGCGGATTTGACGATGACCTACACGGTTCACGATGCCGACGCCAACCGCGCTCCGAGCGACAGCGACAGCCAGACATTCCGCGTGCGGGTGACCTATGCGACCGCGCCGGCGATTGTGATTGCGCCCGCCAATCCGCGCGTTGGCGAGGGCTTGAGTTCGACATACACGGTGTCGCTGACCGCGCCGACACTCGGCGATGTGACCATTGCGCCGAGCGCGCCGGCGGGTGGCGCGTTGACGGTGGCGCCGAGCGAATTGACTTACACGCGCAACGATTGGAGCCGGGCGCGCACGGTGACGATAACCGCCGCCGTCGACAGCAATCAAACCAACGACACCGTCACCGTCGCGCACGCGGTGACGGCGGCGGGCGCGCCGTATGACGCGATTGCCGCGCCCGATGCGGTGGTGACGATTACCGACGCGCAGATTGACGACGCCCCGGACTTCGGCGGCGCGCAGGTTCAAGCGCAGAGTTACGACCGGAATTTTGCGATTGCGCCGCTGACGCTGCCCGAGGCAACCGGCGGCTTCGGCGTGCTGGACTATGCCCTGACGCCAAACGGCGATATTCCGTCGGGCTTGAGTTTTGACACCGCCACGCGCGTATTGAGCGGCACGCCGGACACGGTGGCGGTCGCGGTGTCATTGACCTACACGGTAACCGACCAAGACACCAACAACACCGCCGCCGACAGCGACACCCTGACTTTTGCGGTGACCGTCGGCGAGACCACGGCGGCGCTCTGCGGGCGCACGCCGGCGGTGCGCGATGCCATTGTGCTGGCGGCGCGGCGCGACAATCCGGGCGACATCATTCCCGACTGCCGCGCGGTGACGGCGGCGCATTTGGGCAATATCACCAGTCTGGCGGTGTCCGGCGTGAGTAGTCTGCAGAGCGGCGATTTCGCGGGGCTGAGCGGCATGACCGCGCTGTTCCTGTCCAACAGCCCGCTCACCTCGCTGCCGGCGGGCGTGCTGAATGACTTGTCGGCATTGACCGCGCTGCACCTCGACGACACCGGCTTGACGGCGTTGCGCTCCGACCTGTTCGGCGACACGCCGAGTTTGACGACGCTGAACCTGCGCCGCGGTCAGTTGACGACGCTGCCGGCGGGCTTGTTTGCGGGGTTGGATTTCAGCGGGGCGAGTTCGTCGGTGTCGTTGAGCGACCACCCCGGCTCAACCAACGCGCAGAGCGCCTTCACGCTGGGGCTGCGGGTTGAGCGGCAGACGAATGGCTTGTTCCGCGTGAGCCTCGTGGAGGGCGCGCCGGGTCCGGTGCGCGTGACCTGGTCGCAGGTCGGAACCCCCGGCGGCGAGGCGCGGATTTTGGCGGGCGAGGTGTTGAGCGACGCTGATTTCGGCGTCGCCGGTGAGTTGCCAACGCTCAGCAATCCGGTGTTCTCCGCCGGCGCGGCGGGAACCAACTACATCGGCGTCGTGCCGGGCATTCTGCCGGCGGCGAGCGGCACCGCGCTGTCGGATGCGACGCTGACGCTGGCGGAGAGGGAGTCGGCGACCTACACGGTGGCGCTGTCGGGCGTGCCGCGGGGCGCGGTGACGGTGATGCCGGCGAGCGATAACCCCGATGTGACGGTCGACTCGACCACGGCGGCGCTGACATTCGGCGTGGCGCAGTGGAATGTCGCGCAGACGGTTACGCTTCGCGCCGCTCGGGACATCGACTCCATCGACGACATCGCCACGATTAGCCACGCCTTGAGCGGCACGGACTATCCGGGCGGCGCGAGCGGCGACATTCTGGTGGCGACGGTCACCGACCTCGACGGCGACAGCGTCCCGACTTTCGGCGCGCTCTCGCAACCCGACCAGACCTACGCCGTGCGCGAAACGGTCGACTTGACGCTGCCCATCGCCACCGGCGGCAACGGCGGCTTGACCTATTCGCTGGCGCCGGATGTGAGTGTCGCTATCCCCGGCTTGAGTTTTGACGACACCACGCGCGCCTTGCGCGGCGCGCCGCTCACGCAGACGGCGGCGGTCAGCCTCACCTTCACCGCCACGGATGTGGACGGCGACACCGCGAGTTTGACTTTCGCGGTCACGGTGCGGGGCGCGGCGTTGCTGGTGATGCCGACTGCGCTGACGGTGCTCGAAGGCGCGAGCGATATTTACACCGTGCAACTGAGCGCGCAGCCGGCGAGTGATGTGACCGTGACGCCGAGCATTGCCGCGGCGAGCCATGACTTGACGCTTACCCTCGCCGGAACCGGCGCGGTATTACTACCGAGCGGGGCTTTGACTTTCACCACCGCCGATTGGAACACTGCGCAGACCGTCAGCATCGCCGCCGCCGCCGACCCTGACACGGTGGACGATGTCGTCGCGATTACCCATACCGCCACCGGTACGAGTGCAAGCATCGCCGCGGTGGATGTGACCGTGACGGTGGATGACAACTCGGTTGACGGTGTTGCGATTTCAACCGCGACTCTGCAAGTGCGGGAGGAAGCCAGCGCGACATATAGCGTGGAGTTGGAGACCGTGCCGAGTGGTGATGTGACGGTTACCTACGCCGCCACGCCAAGCGTCAACCTGACACTCACACCGGCAACCGGTTTGACCTTCAACGCCGGCAACTGGAACACGCCGCAGGCGGTTACCGTCACCGCCGCCAACGACACCGACACCACCGACGACACCGCCACGATTAGTCACACGGTGGCAGGCTACGGCGTCGCCACCGCCAGGGCAGTGACGGTGACCGTCATTGACAGCAACAGCGGCGCCGCGCTGAGCCTCGGCACGACGCCGGTGGTGCATATCTTCACACCGGGTAGCGCGATTACCCCGACGGTATTGCCCGCCGCCACCGGCGGCATGGGCGCGCTGACTTACGCGCTGACGCCCACCGCCGACATTCCCTCGGGCTTATCCTTCACCGCCGCCACGCACACCGTCACCGGCATACCCGCCGCCGGCGCGGTTGCCGCCACGTTGACCTACACCGCCACCGACTCCACCACCCCCACCGCCGTCACCGTCTCGCGCACGGTCGTGCTGGTGGTGGCGCCGCAGGTGCAAGCCAGTTTTGCGGAAACAAGGCTGGTGAATACCATTGACAACATGCTCACGGTGTCGCTGGACGCCCAGCCCGCAGGCGATGTGACGGTGGGGGTCACGTTGTTGCTTACCTTCGCGCAGCCGCCGCCGAGTGTCAGTTTTGGGCCCGACTCGCTGACCTTTACGCCCGCCAACTGGAACACCCCGCGGACGGTGACCACCGCCGGCGCATTCAGCCGAGCCACCCTCGGGCAGTATATGGCGACGCTTCGTGTCAGTATCGACGGCGTCGCCACCGTGGCTGACAACTCACTGACGCGGTTTTTCTTTGTGGAACTGCAACCCCGCGTTACCGCATCACCCCGCGCGCTTGCCGTGGATGAAGGCGCCACCGCCTTTTACACGCTGGTCTTGGAGCCCGAAGCGCCCAGGGCGGGGGAAATCGTGACGGTCACGCCGACCAGCGCCGATAGCACGGTCGCCGACACCTCGGGCGCGGTGACTTTCAGCGATGCCGACTGGAATGTGCCGAAGACGGTGACCGTCACCGGCGTCGTGGATAGCGACTCGCTTGCCGACCCTGCCGTCACCATCACCCACCCGGTAACATCCAGTCTTCCTGATGGCCGTTATGCCAGCGCCGGCGGTTTGGGCACGGTTGTCGCGGATGAAGTGGTGGCAACGGTCACCGATGTCGACGCCGAGGCGTTTATCGGCGGCGCGGATACGAGCGCGGCGGAAGGCACGACGCTGAATGTGCCGATTGAAATTCGCGGTCCCGCGCGCACTGCGGTTTCCACCGTCACCTTCGCATTCGCCGGCAACGCCACGACTGCGGACTATGAAGTGGTGACGCAAGCGGGGCAGGGCAGTGTCATCACCTTTGACCCGGTGGCGAAGACCGGCACTATTGAACTCGGCGCCGCGCAGACCAGCCGTGACCTTGCCGTGCGCGTGCTGTCAGATGCCATCACCGATGCCGGCGAAACCCTTATTGTGACCCTGACCGGACACAGCGGCGGCACCGGCGGTCCGGCGCACACCGTTGACACCATCACCGCGCGAACCTACACCTTCGCCGACACGCCGTTGGCATTCGCCGCCGGCGACACCGTGGACGACCAAACCTACAACCGCACCATCGCCGTCTCCGTGACATTGCCCGAAGCCAGCGGCGGCGTCGGCAACATCACTTACGCGCTCACGCCGGATGTGACCAACGCCGTGCCCGGTTTGAGTTTCGACACCACCAACCGCGAATTGAGCGGCGCGCCGACCACAGTCGCGCCGGAAACCACATTGACCTACACCGCCACCGACACCGCCAACGCAAGCGTCAGCCAGACCTTTGCGGTTACGGTGAACCCCGCGGCGGTGGTGGGGGTTGCGTTGCAGATTAGCCCGCTCGCGCTGACGGTGACCGAAGGCGCGAGTGATATTTACACCGTGCGACTGAGCGCGCAGCCGGCGAGTGATGTGACGGTGACGCCGAGCATTGCCGCGGCGAGCCACGACTTGACGCTTACCCTTGTTGGCGGCGCTCCGCTATTGCCGAGTGGGGCTTTGACTTTCACGACCGCCGATTGGAACACCGCGCAAACCGTCAGCGTCGCCGCCGCCGCCGACCCTGATACGGTTGACGATGTCGTCGCGATTACCCATACCGCCACCGGCACGAGTGCGAGCATTACCGCCGTCGATGTAACCGTGACGGTGGATGACAACTCGGTTGATGCTGTTGCGATTTCAACCGCGACTCTGCAGGTGCGGGAAAACGCCAACGCGACATACAGCGTGGAGTTGGAGACTGTGCCGACTGGCGATGTAACGGTCACCTACGCCGCTACGCCCGCCGTCAACCTGACACTCACACCTGCAACCGGTTTGATTTTCAACGCCGGCAACTGGAACACGCCGCAGGTGGTTACCGTCTTCGCCGCCGATGACGGCAACACCACCGACGACACCGCCACCATTAGCCACACCGTCGCAGGCTACGGCGTCGCCACCGCCAGGGCGGTGACGGTAATCGCCATTGACGAAGACAGCGGCAACCCGCCGGCTTTTGACTCGATGCCGGCGGTGCATATCTTCACACCGGGCAGCGCGATTACCCCGACGGTATTGCCCGCCGCCACCGGTGGCATGGGCGCGGTGACTTACGCACTGACGCCCACCGCCGACATCCCCTCCGGCTTGAGTTTCACCGCCGCCACGCACACCGTCACCGGCACGCCCGACGCCGGCGCGGTCGCCGCCACGCTGACCTACACCGCCACCGACTCCGCCACTTCCGCCGCGAGCGCCTCGCGGACGGTTGTGCTGGTGGTGGCGCCGCAGGTTTCATTCCGTTTTGCGCAATCAGTGCTGACCAATACCGGCGACAACGCGCTCACGGTGTCGCTGGACGCCGAGCCGGCAAGCGATGTGACGGTGGCGATTCGCATACGCCAGGACTTCGGGCCCCTGCTGTCGAATTTCCGCTTTGGTCCCGCCTCGCTGACCTTTACGCCCGCCAACTGGAACGTCCCGCAGACGATGACCACCGCCATAGACGGCTTAACGCTGAACAACGTCGGCTCGTATCAAACGAGTTTTGAAGCCAGCATCGGCGGCGTAATCGCTCTCACCGGCGGCACGTTTTACACTGTCATCGTGGATTACCTCGCCATCGCATCGCCGGACACCTTGAGCGTGAACGAAGACGCCACCGGCTTCTACACCGTGGTCTTGGCGCCCGTGCCACCCACAGCGGGCGCACTCGTGACGGTCACGCCGACCAGCGCCGACAGCACGGTCGCCGACGTGTCGGGCGCGCTGACTTTCACCGATGCCGACTGGAACATTCCGAAGACGGTGACCGTCACCGGCGTCGCGGACAGCGACTTGGTTGCCGACCCGCCGGTTGACATCACCCATACCATCACGACCACGGGAAGCAGATACTTCACCGCCAACGTCGATACGAACGCCGTCCGGGTCACCGTCATTGAGCCCGTCGCCGAGGCGTATATCGGCGGCGCGGATGCGAGCGTGGTGGAAGGCACGACGGTGAATGTGCCGATTGAAATAAGAGGTTCCGCGCGCACCGCGGTGTCCACCGTCAGTTTCGAGTTCGACGGCACCGCCACGACCGCCGACTATGAAGTGGTCACGCAAGCCGGGCAGGGCAGTGTTATCACCTTTGACCCGGCGGCGGCGACCGGTAGCATTGAACTGGGCGCGGCGCAGAGTAGCCGTGACCTTGCGGTGCGGTTGCTGGACGACTCCATCGCCGACGCCGGTGAGACCCTGAGCGTCACCCTCACCGGACATAGCGGCGGCAGCGGCGGTCCGGCGCACACCGTTGACACCGCCACGCGCACTTACACCATTGACGACGCGCCGTTGGCATTCGCCGCCACGGTGGACGACCAGACCTACAACCGCACGGTCGCCGTCTCCGTGACACTGCCCGAAGCCATCGGCGGCATCGGCAACATCACCTATGCGCTGGCGCCGGATGTGACCAACGCCGTGCCGGGCTTGAGTTTCGACGACACCACGCGCGAATTGCGCGGTGTGCCGAGCGCAGTCGCGTCCGCCACCACGCTGACCTACACCGCGACCGACGCCGCCAGTGCGAGCGTCAGCCAGACCTTTGCGGTCACGGTGAACCCTGCGCCGGTGGTGGTGATTAGCGAAACCGCGCTGACCGTTGCCGAAGGCGACTCCGGCACTTACACCGTCGCGCTGGCGACCGCGCCGAGTGGGTTGGTGACGGTGACGCCGAGTGTGAGCGGTGGCACGGCAGACCACGGCGTGACGCTGACCACCGGCGCCTTGACCTTTGACAGCAACAACTGGAGCACCGCGCAAAATGTGTCCGTCGCCGCCGCCGAAGACAATATTGACTTCGCCGACGACACCGCCACGATTAGCCACGCGGTGGTCGGCTATGCCGGCGTCCCCACCGCCGACAACGTCGTGGTCACGGTCACCGACAACGACACCGAGACGCCGCCGACTTTCGCGGCGACTCAGCCCAACCAGACCTACACCCTCGGCGAAGCGGTTGTCTTGACCCTGCCCGACGCCACCGGCGGCAACGGCACGCTGACCTATGCGTTGACGCCGGACTTGACCGCCACCGTGCCCGGTTTGATCTTCGACGACGCCAACCGCATTTTGAGCGGCACGGCGGACACGCTGACGGCGGCAATCACATTGACCTACACCGCCGCCGACAGCGACATCAACACCGATGCCGCCGACACCGACAGCCTGACCTTTGCCATCACGGTGAACCCGGTGCCGGTGGATGCGGTGTTGATTTCGCCGCCCATCCTCAGCATTTTGGAAGCGCGGCAAGACATCTACACCGTGCGCCTCGGAACCGCGCCGAGTGGCACGGCGACGGTGGTGGCGAGCATTGCGGGGACGGGGCATGACCTGACGCTGACACCCGCCGCCGGTACCGATTTGACCTTCGACGCCACCAACTGGGACACGCCGCAGACGGTCACCGTGGCGGCGGCGGAGGACGGCGACACGGATAACGAGACCGTCACCATCACCCATTCCATCACCGGCTACGCCGGCGTCAGCACCGCGCCGTCGGTGACGGTGAATGCCGATGAGCAATATCGGTTTGCCGTGGCGCCGATTGCTTATACGGTGGCGGAGGGGGTCGGCACGGTGGCGGTGTGCGTGGAGACGCGGACGGCGCCGCCGGATGCGCGGTTTGCCGATATTGATTTGTTGGTGAACAGCAGTAACGGCGCCACCCCCGCCACCGCCGCCACGGCGGGCGATGATTACACCGGTCTCGTCGACTCCGTCCTCGCATTTGACGCGAGCAACCGGCGGCGTTGCGTGGGTGTCGTCATCCTTGATGACACCGACATGGAGAGCGCCGAAGACTTCACGCTCTCGGTGACGCTGTCGCCCGTCACGAGGACGCAGAATTCGGGCATATTGATTGACCCCGACCTCGCCACCGTCACCATCACCGACAACGACACGCCGGGCGTTGTGCTGTCGCCGACTGCGGTAACCGTCGTTGAAGACACCGTCGTCAACGCTTACAGCATCGCGCTGGCGACCAATCCGGGCGCGGGCGAGGTGGTGACGGTGACGCCGAGTGTGGTCGCCGGGAACCACAGCGTCCAGGTCAGAACAGGCGCCTTGTTCTTTACCGCCAACAACTGGTCAAACCCGCAAAGCGTGCGCGTCGCCTCCAACTCAGACGACTCCAACTTCGTCAACGAAATCGCCACGGTTAGCCACGCCGTCAGCGGCTATCCGGGCGTCACCACCGCCCCCGACCTGTTGGTCACCGCCCTTGACAACGACATCGACACCACGCCGTCTTTCACCGCATCCGAGACGGTGGACGACCAGACCTTCCGGCGCAACGTAACGATCTCGCTGTTCCAACTGCCCGCAGCGACCGGCACGGCGATAATCAACGGCGCGGTGTCTTACTCGATGACGCCGGACCTGTCGGTCGCCGTGCCGGGTTTGAGGTATCACTCCGTCAGTCGCCAGTTGCGCGGCACGCCGACCACGCTGACTACGGCGCCGGTAACGCTGACCTACACGGCGGCAGACAGCCAAGGCGACAGCGTCAGCCAGACCTTTACGGTCACGGTGGAAGATGGGGTGGGCCTTCGTATCACGATACCTCAGGCGGGGGGCAACCTTGCCATTTTGGAGGGTCGCAGTGGGTTGTATACCGCGCAACTGGCGCTCGCGCCCACGGGTAATGTGACGGTGACGCCGACCCCGATGACCGGTCCGCGCTATGTTCCGCCGCAAAACATCCTTCTGCCGACGGTGCCGCTCCCGCCGCACATGCACGACCTGACGGTGACGACCGGCAGCACCCCGCCGACCGCTCCGCTGGTGTTCACCACTGGCAACTGGAATATCGCGCAGACGATTTTCGTCGCCGCGGATGCGGATGTGGATGGCAATGACGACTTCCCCTTTATTCGCCACGCATTCGGCGGGGCGGGCGAATACGCGAGCCTGTCGCCGCTCGACCTGCCCTCCCGAATCATTGAGTTTGGCAACCCCTCGCCGTCCTTCATGTCGGCTACGATTCCCGACCAAATCTACATCACCGGCATCACGATTCCCGACCTGACCCTGCCCATCGGCAGCGGCGGGAATGGCACGCTGACCTACCGATTGAGAGTATCGGGGGGCTCGGGGATAAATAGAGGTGTGAGCGCCGCCCTTCCCGGTTTGACCTTTGACCCCGACACGCGCGTGCTGAGCGGCAGACCGACCAGCGCGACGGCGCGCACCCGCTTGGTCTTTGAGGTCTTTGACATAGACTACGACATCGGTCTTACCAGCCCCGGATTTTTCGTGACGGTCATCGACCCGCTGACGGTGGATGTGTTGCCGACCACGCTGACGGTGGACGAAGGCACGAACCCGGTCTACACCGTGTCGCTCTCCTCCGACCCCGCCACCGCAATCGTGATTACACCGGCGAGCGACGCTCCCGCCAAAGTGCCGACACCGAGCGCGCTCACCTTTGCGCGGGGTGCGTGGAATACCGCGCAGACGGTCACGCTGGCGGCGGCGCAGGACGGCGACAGCGCGGACGACACCGTCACCATCACGCACGCGATTGCGGGCTATGTCGGCACCACCACGGTGGATGATGTGGTGGTTACGATTGCCGACGACGACCCCGACACGCTGCCCGCCTTCGCCGCCGGCGAATCGGTGGACGACCAGGCTTACGCCATCGGCGCGCTGATTGAGCCCTTGACGCTGCCGGAGTTGGATGCCGCCTCGCCCGGAAACGGCACGCCCACCTACGCGCTGGACACCACCGCCGTACCGGGTTTGGTGTTTGACGGCGGCACGCGCGTTTTGAGCGGCACGCCGACGCAAATCGTGGCGGCGGTTACGCTGACCTACACCGCCACCGACGAAGACGGTGACGCGGCAACCCCGCTGGAGTTTGCGGTGACGGTGACCCTCGAGCCGGCGGTGGTCATCCGACCCTCCACGGTCCCCCCCGCCCCTGCGGGGCTGGGCATTAGGGAAGGCACTAGCACCGGCACTTACACCGTCACGCTGACCACCAATCCGGGCGGGGCGGTGACGGTGACGCCGGCGAGCGACAACACCGCGAAAGTGCCGACTCCGGACGCGCTGACCTTTGCCGCCACGGAATGGAACACGGCGCAGACGGTGACGGTCACCGCCACCGCAGACGACCTGGACTTCGCCAACGACACCGCCACGATTAGCCATATGGTAACCGGCTACGACGCCGCGCCGACTCCCGCCGATTTGGTGGTGACGGTCACCGACGACGACCGCGACATCGCCCCGGCTTTCGCCGCCGGTGCGTCGGTGGACGCTCAGACCTACACCGCCACCGCCGCCATTCCCGCGCTGACTCTGCCGGAGGTTGCCGCCATCACCCCCGGCAACGGCGCGCCGACTTACACGCTGACGCCGGACATCGCCACCGTCATTGCGGGCTTGGCGTTTGACGCCAACACGCGAGTCGTGAGCGGCGCGCCGAACACCGCCACGACGGCGGTGGTGATGCTGACCTACACCGTCGCCGACGAAGACGGCAACATCGACGCCACCGACACCAGCAGCCTGACTTTCGCGGTCACCGTGAATCCCGCGCCGGTTGTGGTGATTGCCCCGGATGAGTTGAACGTGTCCGAAGACAGCCGCAACCGCTACACGGTTGAGTTGATGGCGCAGCCGCTTGGCAATGTGACCGTCACGCCGAGCATCGCCGCAACGAACCACGACCTGGCGCTCAGCCGAGACGGCGTTGTGCTGGCGGCGGGAGACGGGTTGGTCTTCACCACCGCCAACTGGAACGAGCCGCAGTCCATCACCGTCGCCGCCGCCATTGACGCGGACAGCACCGCCGACGAGGTGACGATTACCCACACCGCCGCCAGCGCGGATTACACCGTCGCCGCCGCGGACTTGCCGGTGACGGTTTATGAGCGCGCCATCGTGGGCTTTGAGAGGACTTCGACTTTGTATACTGAGCGGGAGGATGTCGGGCAGTTTCAGGTCTGCGTGATGGTGAGAAATCCGCCGCTGAGTCTGCCGCTGGACTACATGTTTGCGTTGCAGGTGAACAGCGTCGCCGGCACCGCCGACGGCAGCGACTACATCGCCATCCGCAATCAAGTGGTCGGTCCGTTCTCCGACCCGCGGCGGCGCGAATGTTTTGCGGTCGGCATCACCAACGACCAAATCGACGAGGGAGACGAGACTTTTACACTCACGCTGACGCCGCCGCCGGGTCTCGGCAACACCGGCATCCTCGACCCCGCCACCGCCACCGTCACGATTGAGGATGACGATGGCGCCGAGGTCATCATCCGCCCGACCGCGCTGCTTATTGACGAAGACAGCGACACCCACACCTACACCGTGGCGCTGAACACCGACCCCGGCGGCGATGTCACCGTCACGCCGACTTTTGATACCGCGCTCGGTGTCAGCCTTGAGCCCGCCGGTGCATTGACCTTTGCGGCGGGCGCGTGGAATGCGGTGCAGACGGTTACCATCACCGCCGCTCAGGATGCGAATTTGATTGACGAGACCGTCACGATTAGCCACGCGGTGGTTGGTTACGACGCCGCGCCGGTGCCCGATGAGGTGGTGGTGACGGTGTGGGATGACGATGTTCCTGACACCGTGCCGACCTTCGGCGAGACGGTGCCCGACCAGACCTACAACACGAACAGCGTGGTCGACTTGACGCTGCCCGCCGCCACCGGTGGCAACCGCGGGGTGACCTACACGCTGACACCCGGTACGAGCATTCCGGCGGGCGTGGCGTTTGACGACACCACGCGCGTATTGAGCGGTATGCCGACTGCGGTGGCGGCGGTGATGACGCTGACCTACACCGCCACCGACGCCGACAACGACGCCGCCAGCCTGACCTTCGCCGTGACGGTTGTGCCTACGCCGGTGGTGTTTGCCCCAGCCGCGCTGACGGTTGCCGAAGGCAGCAGCACCCACACCTACACCGTCGCGCTGGCGAGCGCGCCGAGCGGCAATGTGACGGTGACGCCGAGCGTGGGCGGTAATGTCGCTGACCACGGCGTTACGCTGACATCAACAAGCGCATTGACCTTCAGCAACAGCGACTGGAACGAGCCGCAGACCGTCTCCGTCGACGCCGCCGAAGACCCGGACAGCGGCGACGAGACCGCCATCATTAGCCACACCGTGAGCAACGGCGGCGGCGCCACCGCCGACTTCGTGGTCACGGTCGACGACAACGACACCGACACGCAACCCGCCTTCGCCGCCGCCGATGCGGTGGGCGACCAGACCTACACCGTCAACGCCCAGATTGCGACCTTGACCCTGCCCGAAGCGGAGCAGGGCAACGACACGCTGACCTATGCGCTGGACACCGCCGCCGTGCCGGGTTTGGTGTTTGACGCCAACACGCGCGAATTGACCGGCACGCCGAGCAATGTCGCGGCGGCGGTTACGCTGACCTACACGGCGACCGACGCCGACGGTGATGTGGCAACCGAAGAATTTGCGGTGACGGTCAATCCGGTGCCGGCGTTGGTACTTGTTCCGGCGGCGCTGTTCGTCACCGAAGAGACCACCGTCACCTACACCGTCGTGCTGACGACCAATCCGAACGGCAATGTGACGGTGACGCCGGATGTGCAAGGCAACGCAGCCGACCACGGCGTGACGGTAACGACCGGCGCATTGACGTTTGACGGCAACAACTGGAACGCCGCGCAAACCGTGTCCGTCGCCGCCGCCGATGATATGGACGAGGACGACGAGACCGCCACGATTAGCCATACGGTCAGCGGCGCCGCCGCTTATGACAGCGTCACCGCCAACTTGGTGGTCACGGTGGACGACAACGACGACGCCACCCCGGCTTTCGCCGCCGCCGAATCGGTGGACGACCAGACCTACACCGTCGGCGAGACGGTTGATTTGACATTGCCGTTGGTTGATTCCAACAACCCCGGCGACATCCCCACGCGCTACGCACTGGAACCGGACATCGCCACCGCCGTGCCGGGTTTGACCTTCGACGACAGCACGCGCGTGGTAAGCGGCATGCCGCTCGCGCAGGCGGCGGCGGTCAGCCTGACCTACATCGTGCGCGACAGCGATAACAACACCGGCGCAAGCGACGAAGATAGCCTGACCTTCACGGTCACCGTCAACCCCGCGCCGGCGGTGGTGTTTGACCCAACCGCACTGACCGTCCCCGAGGGCGATTCCGGCACCTACACCGTCACGCTGACGACCGCGCCGAGCGGGTTGGTGACGGTGACGCCGAGCGTGAGCGGTGGCACGACAGACCACGGCGTCACGCTCACCACAGGCGCCTTGACCTTTGACAGCAACAACTGGAACGCCGCGCAAAACATATCCGTTACCGCCGCCGAAGACGATGCGGACTTTACCGACGACGAGACCGCCACGATTAGTCACGCGGTGGTCGGTTATGCCGGCGTCACCCAGACTTATGTGGTGGTGACGGTCACCGAGAACGACACCGACTCCGCTCCGGCTTTCCTCGCCGCCGACTTGCCGGTGCCCGACCAGACTTACACCGCCCTCAGCGCCATCCCCGAACTGACGCTGCCCGAGGTTGACCCCACCGCTACCGGCAACGGCGACATCACCTACACGCTGACGCCGCAGACCGACATCCCCGCGGGCTTGAGTTTCGACGACGCCACGCGCGTGTTGAGCGGCACGCCCGCCAATGGCTCGGTGGAAGTCACCTTGACTTACACCGCCGCCGACGAAGACGGTAACACCGCCGCCACCGACGAAGCGAGTTTGACATTCAGCGTGACGGTCAACGCCGTGGCGGGTGTGCTGATTAGCGAGACCGCGCTGACCGTGCCGGAAGGCGGCGGCGGCGCTTACACGGTGGCGCTGGCGACCGAGCCGGGCGCCGGCGTGACGGTGACGGTTGCGCCGAGTGTGGGCGGCAACGTAGGCGACCACGGTGTAACCATCACCCCAAGCGGCGCATTGACTTTTGACAGCGGCAACTGGAACAACGCGCAGTCCATCACCGTCGCCGCCGCCGAAGACAACGCGGACACCGACGACGAGACCGCCACCATCAGCCACGCGGTGGTCGGCAGCGGCGCTTATACCGGCGCCACCGCCACCTATGTGGTCGTGACGGTCACCGACGACGACATTGCCGACACCTCCGCCCCGGATTTCGCCGCCGCCACCTCGGTGGACGACCGGACATACATCGCCGGCACGCAAATCCCCAACCTGACGTTGCCGGCGGTGACCCTCAACACCGGAGACGGCGACATCGTCTACACGCTGACACCGACCTCGGACATTCCCACGGGCTTGAGTTTCGACGACAGCACGCGCGTATTGAGCGGCACGCCGGACACCGTTGCCGCCGCGGTCACGGTCACGCTGACCTACACCGCCGCCGACAGCGACATCAACACCGACGCCGCCGATACCGACAGCCTGACTTTCGCCATAACCATCACCCCCGCGCCGGCGGTGGTGTTTAGCCCCGCCGCGCTGAGCGTCGCCGAAGGCGGCACCGCCACCTACACCGTGGCGCTGGCGACCGCCCCGAGCGGCACGGTGACGGTGACGCCGAGCGTGAGCGGCGGCACAGTCGCTCACGGCGTCACGCTCGTCACCACCACCGCCTTGACCTTTGACAGCGCCAACTGGGGCAACGCGCAGAATGTGACCGTCGCCGCCGGCGAAGACGACGCGGACGCCGACGACAACACCGCCACGATTAGCCACGCGGTGAGCGGCTATACCGGCGTCACCGCCGCCGACTTGGTCGTCACGGTCACCGACAACGACATCCCCGACACCTCCGCCCCGGCTTTCGCGGTGTCATCGCTGCCCGACCGGACCTACACCGCCGGCGCGCCCATCATCGCCTTTGCGCTACCGCCGGTCAGCCCCGCCACCGGAGACGGCAGCGTCACCTACGCGCTGACGCCGGATGTGAGCGCCGCCATACCCGGCTTGGTGTTTGACTCCGGCATGCGCGTATTGAGCGGCACGCCGAGCGGCGCCACGACGACGGCAGTCACGCTGACTTACACCGCCGCCGACAGCGACATCAACAACGACGCCGCCGACACCGCCAGCCTGACCTTCGCGGTCACCGTAATCTCCGCGCCGGCGGTGGTGTTTAGCCCGACCGCACTGAGCGTGGACGAGGGTAGTCCCGCGACCGCCTACACCGTGGCGTTGAGCACGCCGCCGAGCGGGGATGTGACGGTGACGCCGAGCGTGGGCGGGGATGTTGCCGACCATGGCGTGTCCATTCCGGCGAACACCGCGCTGGTGTTTGACGGCAACACTTGGAACACGCCGCAGCCGGTCATCGTTTCCGCCGCCGAGGACGATGCGGATTTTGCCGACGACACCGCCACGATTAGCCACGCGGTGGTGGGTTATGGCGGCGTGACCGCGACCTATGTGGTGGTGACGGTTAACGACGACGACACCGACACCGCCCCGGCGTTTGGCACGACGCAGTTTGACATAATTGCCGACATTGACGCGGTGGTCGGCACGCCGATTCCGACGCGGTTTCTGCCGGTGGCGCATCCGACCACGCGCGGCAACGGCGCGTTGAGTTATACCTTGACGCCGGATTTGGCGACGGCGGTTCCGGGTTTGGCGCTGACTCCGACCCAGTTCGGCAGTGTGACTTTGTCCGGCATTCCGTTGGTGGCGGCGGATTTGACGATGACCTATACGGTTCACGATGCCGACGCCAACCGCGATGCGAGCGACAGCGATAGCCAGACATTCCGCGTGCGGGTGACCTACGCGACCGCGCCGGCGATTGTGATTGCGCCCGCCAACCCGCGAGTCGGCGAGGGCTTGAGTTCGACCTATACGGTGTCGCTGACCGCGCCGACACTCGGCGATGTGACCATCGAGCCGAGCGCGCCGGCGGGTGGCGCGTTGACGGTGGCGCCGAGCGAATTGACTTACACGCGCAACGATTGGAGCCGGGCGCGCACGGTGACGGTCACCGCCGCCGTCGACAGCAATCAAATCAACGACACCGTCACCGTCACGCACGCGGTGACGGCGGCGGGCGCGCCTTATGATGCGATTGCCGCGCCCGATGCGGTGGTGACGATTACCGACGCGCAGATTGACGACGCCCCGGACTTCGGCGGCGCGCAGGTTCAAGCGCAGAGTTACGACCGGAATTTTGCCATTGCGCCGCTGACATTGCCCGAGGCAACCGGCGGTTTCGGCGTGCTGGACTATGCGCTGACGCCAAACGGCGACATTCCATCGGGCTTGAGTTTTGACGCCGCCACGCGCGTATTGAGCGGCACGCCGGACACGGTGGCGGGCGCGGTGTCATTGACCTACACGGTAACCGACCAGGACACCAACAACACCGCCGCCGACAGCGACACCCTGACATTCGCAGTGACCGTGGGCGAGACCACGGCGGCGCTTTGCGGGCGCACGCCGGCGGTGCGCGATGCGATTGTATTGGCGGCGCGGCGCGACAATCCGGGCGACATCATTCCCGACTGCCGCGCGGTGACGGCGGCGCATTTGGGCAACATCACGAGTCTGGCGGTGTCCGGCGTGAGCGGCTTGCAAAGCGGCGATTTCGCGGGTTTGAGCGGCATGACCGCGCTGTTCCTGTCCAACAGCCCGCTGACGGCGTTGCCGGCGGACGTGCTGGATGGCTTGTCAGCATTGACCGCGCTCCACCTCGACGACACCGGCTTGACGGCGTTGCGCTCCGACCTGTTCGGCGACACGATGAATTTGACGACGCTGAATCTGCGGCGGGGGCAGTTAGCGACTCTGCCGGCGGGCTTGTTTGCCGGGCTGGATTTCAGCGGGGCGAGTTCATCGGTGTCGTTGAGCGACCACCCCGGCTCGACCAACGCACAAAGCGCCTTCACGCTCGGGCTGCGGGTTGAGCGGCAGACGAATGGCTTGTTCCGCGTGCGCCTCGTTGAGGGCGCGCCGGGTCCGGTGCGCGTGACCTGGTCGCAGGTCGGAACCCCCGGCGGCGAGGCGAGAATTGAGGCGGGCGAGGTGTTGAGCGACGCTGATTTCGGCGTCGCCGGTGAATTGCCGACGCTCAGCAATCCGGTGTTCGCCGCCGGCGCGGCGGGAACCAACTACATCGGCGTCGTGCCGGGCATTCTGCCGGCGGCGAGCGGCACCGCGCTGTCGGATGCGACGCTGACGCTGGCGGAGAGGGAGTCGGCGACCTACACGGTGGCGCTGTCGGGCGTGCCGCGGGGAGATGTGACGGTGATGCCGGCGAGCGATAACGCCGATGTGACGGTCGAACCGACCACCGCGCTGACATTCGGCGTGGCGCAGTGGAATGTCGCGCAGACGGTCACGCTCCGCGCCGCTCAGGACACCGACTCCACCGACGACATCGCCACGATTAGCCACGCCTTGAGCGGCACGGATTATCCCGGCGGCGCAAGCGGCGATAGTCTGGTGGCGACGGTCACCGACCTCGACGGCGACAGCATCCCGACTTTCGGCGCGCTCTCGCAGCCCGACCAGACCTATGCCGTGCGCGAGGCGGTCGACTTGACGCTGCCCATCGCCACAAGCGGCAACGGCGGCTTGACATACGCGCTGGCGCCGGATGTGAGTGTCGCTATCCCCGGCTTGAGTTTTGACGACACCACGCGCGCCTTGAGCGGCGCGCCGCTCACGCAGGCGGCGGCGGTTACGTTGACCTTCACCGCCACGGATGTGGACGGCGACACCGCGAGTTTGACTTTCGCGGTTACGGTGCGGGGGGCGGCGTTGCTGGTGATGCCGACCGCGCTGACGGTGACCGAAGGCGCGAGTGATATTTATACCGTGCGACTGAGCATTCAGCCGGCGAGTGATGTGACGGTGACGCCGAGCATTGCCGCGGCGAGCCATGACTTGACGCTTACCCTTGTTGGCACCGGCGCGGCATTGTTGCCGAGTGGGGCTTTGACTTTCACGACCGCCGATTGGAACACCGCGCAAACCATCAGCGTCGCCGCCGTCGCCGACCCTGACACGGTTGACGATGTCGTTGCGATTACTCATACCGCCACTGGCGCGGGCGCGAGCATTGCCGCCGTGACGGTGACCGTGACGGTGGATGACAACTCGGTTGATGCCGTTGCGATTTCAACCGCGACTCTGCAGGTGCGGGAGGAAGCCAGCGCGACATACAGCGTGGAGTTGGAGACCGTGCCGAGTGGTGATGTGACGGTCACCTACGCCGCCACGCCAAGCGTCAACCTGACGCTCACACCGGCAACTGGTTTGACCTTCAACGCCGGCAACTGGAACACGCCGCAAGCGGTTACCGTCGCCGCCACCGATGACGGCAACAACACCGACGACACCGCCACCATTAGCCACACGGTGACCGGTTATGGCACCGTCGCCACCGCCGACGATGTGACGGTAATCGCCATTGACAGCAACAGCGGCGCCGCGCTGAGCCTCAGCACGACGCCGGTGGTGCATATATTCACGCCGGGCAGCGCGATTACCCCGACGGTATTGCCCGCCGCCACCGGCGGCAGCGGCGCGCTGACCTACGCGCTGACGCCCACCGCTGACATTCCTTCGGGCTTGTCTTTCACCGCCGCCACGCACACCGTCACCGGCATACCCGCCGCCGGCGCGGTTGCCGCCACGCTGACCTACACCGCCATCGACTCCACCACTCCCGCCGCCGTCACCGTCTCGCGGACGGTTGTGTTGGTGGTGGCGCCGCAGGTGCAAGCCGCTTTTGCGCAACGCTTGGTAACCAATACCGGCGACAACACGCTGCCGGTGTCGCTGGACGCCGCGCCCGCAAGCGAGGTGACGGTGGCAATCCGTATGGCGCTCAATGTGGATGCGCCGTTGCCGGCGAATTTCCGTTTTGCTCCCAACTCGCTGACTTTCACGTCCGCCAACTGGAACATTCCGCAGACGGTGACCACCGCCATCGACGGCTTCACTCAGGCAAACACCGGCGGATACTATGCGACGCTGGAAGCCGACATCGGCGGCGTGACCGCTGACACCCGCACGCGGTTCTACTTTACCAGCGTGGCATATTTCGCCGACGCATCGCCGGACACCTTGAGCGTGGACGAGGGCGCCGCCGGTTTCTACACCGTGGTCTTGGGATTCTTTGCGCCCGAGGCGGGGGAAATCGTGACGGTCACGCCGACCAGCGCCGATAGCACGGTCGCCGCCGTGTCGGGCGCGTTGACTTTCACCGATGCCGACTGGAATGTGCCGCAGACGGTGACCGTCACCGGCGTCGTGGACAACGACTCGGCTAATGACCCGCCGGTTTCTATCACGCATCAAGTCACGAGCGTGGCCGGTAATTTCAGACACAACGTCATAACGAACGCCGTCGTCGTCACCGTTGCCGACGTCGACGCCGAGGCGTTCATCGGCGGCGCGGATGCGAGCGTGGCGGAAGGCACGACTTTGAATGTGCCGATTGAAATCAGAGGTCCGGCGCGTGCCGCGGTTTCTACCGTCACTTTCGCATTCACCGGCACCGCCACGACTGCGGACTATGAAGTCGTCACGCAAGCGGGGCAGGGTAGCGTCATTACCTTTGACCCGTCGACCGCGACCGGTAGCATTGAACTTGGCGCCGCGCAGAGTAGCCGCGACCTTGCCGTGCGCGTGTTGTCAGATGCCATCACCGATGTCGGTGAAACCCTTGTCGTTACCCTCACCGGACACACCGGCACCGGCGGTCCGGCGCACACCGTTGACGCCACCACGCGAACTTACACCTTCGCCGACACGCCGCTGGCATTCGCCGCCGGCGACACCGTGGACGACCAGACCTACAACCGCACCATCGCCGTCTCCGTGACATTGCCCGAAGCCAGCGGCGGCGTCGGCAATATCACCTACGCGCTCACGCCGGATGTGACCAACGCCGTGCCCGGTTTGAGTTTCGACACCACCAACCGCGAATTGAGCGGCACGCCGACCACAGTCGCGCCGGAAACCACGCTGACCTACACGGCGACTGACACCGCCAACGCGAGCGTCAGCCAGACCTTTGCGGTCACGGTGAACCCCGCGGCGGTGGTGGGGGTTGCGTTGCAGATTAGCCCGGTTGCGCTGACGGTGACCGAAGGCGCGAGCGACATTTACACCGTGCGACTGAGCGCGCAGCCGGCGAGCGATGTGACCGTGACGCCGAGCATTGCCGCGGCGAGCCATGACTTGACGCTTACCCTCGTTGGCACTGGCGCGGTATTACTACCGAGCGGGGCTTTGACTTTCACCACCGCCGATTGGAACACCGCGCAGACCGTCAGCGTCGCCGCCGCCGCCGACCCTGATACGGTTGACGACGTCGTTGCGATTACCCACACCGCCACCAGCACGAGCGCGAGCATTACCGCCGTCGATGTGACCGTGACGGTGGATGACAACTCGGTTGACCGCGTTGCGATTTCAACCGCGGCGTTGCAAGTGCGGGAGATGGCCAGCGCGACATATAGCGTGGAATTGGAGACCGTGCCGAGCGGTGATGTAACGGTCACCTATGCCGCCACGCCTGCGGGCAACGACCTGACGCTCACGCCGGCAACCGGCTTGACCTTCAACGCCGGCAACTGGAACATAGCGCAAGCGGTCACCGTCACCGCCGCCAACGACACCGACACCACCGACGACACCGCCACGATTAGCCACACCGTAGTCGGCTACGGCGTCGCCACCGCCGATGAGGTGACGGTAACCGCCATTGACGACGACAGCGTCAACCCGCCGGCTTTTGACTCGATGCCGGTGGTGCATATATTCCAACCGGGTAGCGCGATTACGCCGACGGTATTGCCCGCCGCCACCGGTGGCATGGGCGCGCTGACTTACGCGCTGACGCCCACCGGCGACATTCCCTCGGGCTTGTCCTTCACCGCCGCCACGCACACCGTCACCGGCATACCCGCCGCCGGGGGTGTTGCCGCCACGCTGACCTACACCGCCACCGACTCCACCATCCCCACCGCCGTCACCGTCTCGCGGACGGTCGTGTTGGTCGTGGCGCCGCAGGTTTCATTCGCTTTTGTGGAAACCTCGCTGACCAATACCGGCGACAACGCCATCACGGTGTCGCTGGACGCCGAGCCGGAAAGCGATGTGACCGTGGCGGTTACTATGTCATTCAATTTTGTGGAGCCGTTGCCGGCGAATTTCCGCTTTGCTCCCAACTCGCTGACCTTCGCGCCCGCCGACTGGAACATTCCGCAGACGGTGACCACCGCCATCGACGACCTTTCCATCCTCAACGCCGGCGCGTATTTTGCGGCGTTTGAAGCCGGCATCGGCGGCGTAAACACCGGGCGCACCACCCCAATGTTCTACCATGTCATTCTGGAGTTCGCCGCTCCCGCATCGCCGGACACCTTGAGCGTGGACGAGGGCGCCAGCGGTTTCTATACCGTGGTCTTGGCTCCGGTGCCGCCCGCGGCGGGGGAAATCGTGACGGTCACGCCCACCAGCGCCGATAGCACGGTCGCCGGCGTGTCGGGCGCGGTGACTTTTACCGATGCCGACTGGAATGTTCCGAAGTCGGTGACCGTCACCGGCGTCGTGGACAACGACTCGGCTGCCGACCCGCCGGTTTCTATCACGCATCGAGTCACGAGCGCGGGCGGTAATTACGCCGTCAATAGCGGCGTCAGGACGAACGCCGTCCGAGTCACCGTCACCGACGTTGACGCCGAGGCGTTCATCGGCGGCGCGGATGCGAGCGTGGCGGAAGGCACGACGGTGAATGTGCCGATTGAAATTCGCGGTCCCGCGCGTGCCGCGGTTTCCACCGTCACTTTCGCATTCACCGGTACCGCCACGACTGCGGACTATGAAGTGGTGACGGACGCCACGCCGGGCAGCGTCATTACCTTTGACCCGGCGGCGGCGACCGGCACCATTGAACTCGGCGCGGCGCAGACCAGCCGCGACCTCGCCGTGCGCGTGCTGTCAGATGCCATCACAGACGCCGGTGAAACCCTTGTCGTGACCCTCACCGGACACAGCGGCACCGGTGGTCCGGCGCACACCGTTGACGCCACCACGCGAACCTACACCTTCGCCGACACGCCGTTGGCATTCGCCGCCGGTGACACCGTGGACGACCAGACCTACAACCGCGCGGTCGCCGTCACCGTCACGCTACCCGAAGCCAGCGGCGGCGTCGGCAATATCACCTACGCGCTCACGCCACAATCGGGCATTCCGGCGGGCTTGACCTTCGACACCACCAACCGCGAATTGAGCGGCGCGCCGACCACAGTCGCGCCGGAAACCACGCTGACCTACACCGCCACCGACACCGCCAACGCAAGCGTCAGCCAGACCTTTGCGGTCACGGTGAACCCCGCGCAAGTGGTGGCGGCGGTGATGTTTGACCCAACTTCGCTGACGATTGCCGAAGGCGCCACCGACTCCTACACCATCGTGCTGACGACCGCGCCGGGCGGCGATGTGACGGTGACGCCGGTGAGCGCAGACACCGGCGCGGCAACGTTGGAGTGCCGCTCGGTGACATTCTGCGTTGGCAACTCGGTGGTATTCCGCGCCCCCGACAGTTGGAACACGCCGGTGCCGATTTTCGTCACCGCCGTCGTTGATGCGGACAGCGGCGACGAGACCGTCACGATTAGCCACGCGGTGAGCGGCTACGCCGGCGTCACCACCGCCGATGATGTCGTGGTCACGGTCACCGACCCCACCACCGACAGGCAACCCGCCTTCGCCACCGCCGACACGGTGGATGACCAGACCTACACGGTCAACGCCCCGATTTCGACCTTGAGCCTGCCGATGGTGGACACCGCCACGCCGGGCAACGGCGTTATCACCTACGCGCTGGACACCGCCGCCGTTCCGGGTTTGACCTTTGACGACGCCACGCGCGAACTGACCGGCACGCCGCTCAGCGTCGCATCGGCGGTCACGCTGACCTACACGGCAACGGACGAAGACGGCGATGTAGCCAGCCGCGAGTTTGCGGTTACGGTGAACCCCGTGTCGGTGGTGGGGGTTGCGTTGCAGATTGCTCCGCTCGCGCTGACGGTGACTGAAGACACCGACGACGCGAGCGATATTTACACCGTGCGACTGAGCCTTCAACCGGCGAGTGATGTGACGGTGACGCCGAGCATTGCCGCGGCGAACCACGACTTGACGCTTACCCTTGTTGGCACCGGCGCGGCATTGTTGCCGAGCGGGGCTTTGACTTTCACGACCGCCGACTGGAACACCGCGCAGACCGTCAGCGTCGCCGTCGCCGCCGACCCTGACACGGTGGACGATGTCGTCTCCATCACCCACACCGCCACCGGCACGAGCGCGAGCATCGCCGCCGTCGATGTGACGGTGACGGTGGACGACAACTCGGTCGATGCCGTTGCGATTTCAACCGCGGCGTTGCAGGTGCGGGAAAACGCCAGCGCGACATACAGCGTGGAGTTGGAGACTGTACCGAGCGGCGATGTGACCGTTACCTACGCCGCCACGCCGACCGGACACAGCCTGACGCTGACACCGGCGGACGGCTTGACCTTCAACGCCGGCAACTGGAACATAGCGCAAGCGGTCACCGTCACCGCCGCCGATGACGGTAACAACACCGACGACACCGCCACGATTAGCCACACGGTGGCAGGCTACGGTGTCGCCACCGCCAGGGCGGTGACGGTAATCGCCATTGACGAAGACAGCGGCAACCCGCCGGCTTTTGACTCGATGCCGGTGATGTATATCTTCACACCGGGCAGCGCGATTACCCCGACGGTATTGCCCGCCGCCACCGGTGGCATGGGCGCGGTGACTTACGCGCTGACGCCCACTGCTGACATCCCCTCCGGCTTGTCTTTCACCGCCGCCACGCACACCGTCACCGGCACGCCCGACGCCGGCGCGGTCGCCGCCACGCTGACCTACACCGCCACCGACTCCACCACCCCCACCGCCGTCACCGTCTCGCGGACGGTCGTGTTGGTGGTGGCGCCGCAGGTTCAAGCCAGTTTTGTGCAAGCATCGGTAATCAATAGCGCCGACAACGCGCTCACGATGTCGCTGGACGCCGCGCCCGCAAGCGATGTGACGGTGGCGGTCAGGATGCAATACAACGCCTTTCTCCCGTTGCCGGCGAATTTCCGCTTCGGTCCCAACTCGCTGACCTTCACGTCCGCCAACTGGAACATCCCGCAAACGGTGACCACCGCCCTGGACGGTTTCGCTCGGGCAAACACCGGCTCGTATTATGCTTTTCTTACCGCCGACATCGGCGGCAGAAGCGCGGTTTTCAGCGCCGCAAGGTTTTACCATGCCATCCTGGAGTTCTTCGCCGAGGCATCGCCGGACACCTTGAGCGTGGACGAGGGCGCCACCGGTTTCTACACCGTGGTCTTGGGACCCTTGCCACCGCTATCCTCGCTGAGTGAAATCGTGACGGTCACGCCCATCAGCGCCGATAGCACGGTTGCCGGCGTGTCGGGCGCGTTGACTTTCACCGTCGCCGACTGGAATGTTCCGCAATCGGTCACCGTCACCGGCGTCGTGGACAACGACTCGACTGACGACCCGCCGGTTTCTATCACGCATCAAGTCACGAGCGCGGGCGGTAATTTCAGACACGACGTCAGGACGAACGCCGTCGTCGTCACCGTCACCGACGTCGACGCCGAAGCGTTTATCGGCGGCGCGGATGCGAGCGTGGTGGAAGGCACGACGGTGAATGTGCCGATTGAGATTCGCGGTTCGGCGCGCTCTGCGGTTTCCACCGTGACTTTCGCATTCACCGGCACCGCCACGACCGCCGACTATGAAGTGGTCACGCAAGCGGGGCAGGGCAGCGTTATCACCTTTGACCCGGCGGCGGCGACCGGTAGCATTGAACTCGGCGCCGCGCAGACCAGCCGCGACCTTGCCGTGCGGTTGCTGGACGACTCCATCGCCGACGCCGGTGAGACCCTTGTCGTCACCCTCACCGCACACACCAGCAGCGGCAGCGGCGGTCCGGCGCACACCGTTGACGCCACCACGCGCACTTACACCATTGACGACGCGCCGCTTGCATTCGCCGCCGGTGACACCGTGGACGACCAGACCTACAACCGCACGGTCGCCGTCTCCGTGACATTGCCCGAAGCCACCGGCGGCGTCGGCAACATCACCTACGCGCTCACACCGCAGTCGGACATTCCGGCGGGCATGACGTTTGACGACAGCACGCGCGAATTGGGCGGCACGCCGACCGCAGTCGCGCCGGAAACCACGCTGACCTACACCGCAACCGACACCGCCAACGCAAGCGTCAGCCAGACCTTTGCGGTCACGGTGAACCCCGCACCGGTGGTGGCGGCGGCGGTGGTGTTTGAGCCGACCGCTCTGACCGTCACCGAAGGCGCCACCGCCGCTTACGGCGTCACGCTTTCCACCGCGCCGGGCGGCGATGTGACGGTGACGCCGAGTGTGCAAGGCGGCGGACACGGGGTCACGGCGACCACCGGCGACTTGGTCTTTGACAGCAACACCTGGAACACCGCGCAGTCGGTCACCGTCGCCACCACCGAAGATGATGCGGACTTCACCGACGAGACCGCCACGATTAGCCACGCGGTGGTCGGTTATGCCGGCGTTACCACCACCTATTTCGTGGTGACGGTTGACGACAACGACAGCGACTCCGCCCCGGCTTTCCTCGCCGCCGACTTGCCGGTGCTTGACCAGACTTATGATGCCCTCGACCCCATCCCCGAACTGACGCTGCCCAGGGTTGACCCCAACGCTGCGGGCAACGGCGACATCACCTACACGCTGACGCCGCAGACCGACATTCCGGCGGGCTTGAGTTTCGACGATGCCACGCGCGTGTTGAGCGGCACGCCCGCCAATGGCTCGGTGGAAGTAACATTGACCTACACCGCCGCCGACGAAGACGGCAACACCGCCGCCACCGACGAAGCCAGCCTGACTTTCGCCGTAACGGTCAACGCCGTACCGGGTGTGCTGATTAGCGAGACCGCGCTGACCGTGCAGGAAGGCGGCGATGGCGCTTATACGGTGGCGCTGGCGACTAATCCGGGTGCCGGCGTGACGGTGACGGTTGCGCCGAGTGTGGGCGGCGTTGTAGGCGACCACGGCGTAACCACCACCCCCGGCGGCGGCGGGGCATTGACCTTTGACAACAGCAACTGGAGCGCCGCGCAGTCCGTCATCGTCGCCGCCAGCGAAGACAACGCGGACGCCGACGACGAGACCGCCACGATTAGCCACGCGGTGAGCGGCAGCGGCGGCGCTTATGCCAGCCTCACCGCCGTCTACGAGGTGGTCGTGACGGTGGACGACGACGACATTGCCGACACCCTCGGCGCCCCGGATTTCGCCGCCGGCGAGTCGGTGGACGACCAAGCCTACACCGTTGGCGATACGGTTGCCTTGACGCTGCCGACGGTTACCCCAAACACCGGCGACGGCGCCATCACCTACGCGCTGACGCCGCAGACGGACATTCCCAGAGGCTTGACCTTCGACGGAACCAACCGCGTATTGAGCGGCATGCCGGACACCGCAACGACGGGGGCAGTCACGCTGACCTACACCGCCGCCGACAGCGACATCAACACCGACGCCGCCGACACCGACAGCCTGACCTTCGCCGTCACCGTCGACGCCGCCACCACTCCGGGCATCACCCTGTTGCCGTCCGCGCTCACCGTGAGCGAAGACGGTGGCGACTTCTACACCGTGCGACTGAGCACGCAGCCGGCGAGCGATGTGACCGTCACGCCGACCGCCGTAGCGAACCACGACCTGACGCTCACCCTCGCCGACAGCGGCGCCGCCTTGTTGTCCGGCGGGGCGGCTTTGACTTTCACCGCCACTAGTTGGAACGATGCGCAGACCGTCAGCGTGCTCGCCGCCGCCGACGGCGACACGACCGACGACACCGTCACCATCACCCACACCGCCAGCGGCGCGAGCGCGGACTATGCCGCCGTCACCGCCGCGTTGCCGGTGACCATCCTCGAGCGCGTTGCCGTGGGCTTTAATCCGAGCGCTTACACGGTGGCGGAGGACGCGGGGCTGGTGGCGGTGTGCCTGGACATCACCCTGCCGACACTCGGCGCGACGGTTGCCGGTGAGTTTTCCGTGGAAGTGACCACCGCCGACGGCACCGCCACCTTCGCTAGTCCGCAGGACTACGGGAGGGTGTCCGGTTTGGTTGTTGGCGCGTCAAGTTCGGTCATTGTGGGGAGTCAGCCCGGATGCTTCGCCATTTCGATTGTTGATGATGTGCGGGTCGAGGGCACCGAGACTTTCACGGTTTCGATTAGCGGTATTGCGGGCGCGAATACCGTTCCCGACCTGACGATTGATACCGCCGCCGCCACCGCCACCATCACCATCACCGACAACGATGTCCCCGCCGTCACCCTGTCGGCGCTCGCGCTGACCGTTGCCGAAAACGATTCCGGCACTTACACGGTGGCGCTGACGAGCGACCCCGGTGCGGGCGCGATGGTGACGGTGACGCCGAGGGTGGGCGGTGATGTAGCCGACCACGGCGTCACGCTGACCACCGGCGCATTGACGTTTGACAGCAGCAACTGGTCAACCGCGCAAAATGTATCCGTCGCCGCCGCCGAGGATGACGACAGCGGCGACGAGACCGTCACGATTAGTCATGCGGTGGTCGGCTACACCGGCGTCAACACCGCCGCCGATGTTGTCGTAACGGTCACCGACATCACCCCCGACACGCAACCGGCTTTCGCCGCCGCCGACACGGTGGATGACCAGACCTACACGGTCAACGCCGCGATTGATACCTTGACTCTGCCCGACACGAGCGCGCAACAAGGCAACGGCGACATCACCTACGCGCTGGACACCAGCGCCGTGCCCGGTTTGACGTTTGATGACGGCACGCGCGCACTGACCGGCACGCCGCTCAGTGTCGCATCGGCGGTCACCTTGACCTACACGGTTACGGACGAAGACGGCGATACCGCCAGCCGCGAGTTTACGGTTACGGTGAACCCCGAGCCCGCGCTGGTGTTTGACCCGAGCGCGTTGCTCGTCACCGAAGGCATCACCGGCACTTACACCATCGCGCTGACGACCAACCCGGACGGCAATGTGACGGTGACGCCGGATGTGCAAGGTAGCGGACACGGCGTCACGGTGACATCAAGCGCATTGACGTTTGACAGCAACAACTGGGACAACGCGCAGTCCGTCACCGTCACCGCCGCCGATGATGCGCCGGACACCAACGACGAGACCGCCACGATTAGCCACACGGTGGTCGGCTACGGCAGCGTCACCGGCGACTTGGTGGTGACGGTTGACGACGACGACGACAACACCCCGGCTTTCGCCGCCACCGAATCGGTGGACGACCAGACCTACACCGTCGGCGAGATGGTTGATTTGACGCTGCCGTTGGTTGCCACCGCCGGCGACAACGGCGATGTCTACGCACTGGAACCGGACATCGCCACCGCCGTTCCGGGCTTAACCTTTGACGACACCACGCGCATAGTGAGCGGCAGACCGACCACGCAGGCGGCGGCGGTCAGCCTGACCTACATCGTGCGCGACGGCGATGCCAACACCGGCGCAAGCGACGAAGACCGCCTGACCTTCGCGGTCACGGTGAACCCCGCGCAGGCGGCGGTGGTGTTTGACCCACCCGCGGTGACGATTGAAGAAGGCGACTCCGGTACCTACACCGTCGCGCTGGCGACCGCGCCGAGCGGCAATGTGACGGTGACGCCGAGCGTGAGCGGTGGCACGACCGACCACGGCGTCACGCTCACCACCGGCGCATTGACCTTTGACAGCAACAACTGGAACGCCGCGCAAAATGTGTCCGTTGCCGCCGCCGAAGACAATGCGGACTTCACCGACGACGAGACCGCCACAATCAGCCACGCGGTGAGCGGCTATGCCGGCGTCCCCACCGCCGATAATGTCGTGGTGACGGTGACCGAGAACGACACCGACACGCCGCCGACTTTCGCGGCGACACAGCCCGACCAGACCTACACCCTCGGCGAAACGGTTGCCTTGACCCTGCCCCTCGCCACCGGCGGCAACAGCACCATCACCTACGCGTTGACGCCGGATGTGACTACCATCGTGCCGGGCTTGACTTTTGACAGCACCATGCGCGTAGTGAGCGGCACGGCGGACACGCTGACACCGGCAATCACGCTGACTTACACCGCCGCCGACAGCGACATCAACATCACCGCCGCCGACACCGACAGCCTGACTTTCGCCATCACGGTGAACCCGGTGCCGGTGGATGCGGTGTTGATTTCGCCGCCCATCCTCAGCATTTTGGAAGCGCGGCAAGACATCTACACCGTGCGCCTCGGAACCGCGCCGAGTGGCACGGCGACGGTGGTGGCGAGCATTGCGGGGACGGGGCATGACCTGACGCTGACACCCGCCGCCGGTACCGATTTGACCTTCGACGCCACCAACTGGGACACGCCGCAGACGGTCACCGTGGCGGCGGCGGAGGACGGCGACACGGACAACGAGACCGTCACCATCACCCATTCCATCACCGGCTACGCCGGCGTCAGCACCGCGCCGTCGGTGACGGTGAATGCCGACGAGCAATATCGGTTTGCCGTGGCGCCGACTGCTTACACGGTGGCGGAGGGGGTTGGCACGGTGGCGGTGTGCGTGGAGGCGCTGGCATCGCCGCCGGATGCTCGGTTTATGGATGTCGGTTTGTTGCTGAACAGCAATGACGCCGCCGCCACGGCGGGCGCGGACTATACCGCTATCGCCGACCACTTCATCGAATTTGACGCGAGCAACCGGCAGCGTTGTGTGGATGTCGTCATCCTTGACGACACCGACATGGAGAGCGCCGAAGACTTCACGCTCTCGGTGACGCTGTCGCCCGTCACGAGGACGCAGAATTCGGGCATATTGATTGACCCCGACCTCGCCACCGTCACCATCACCGACAACGACACGCCGGGCGTCGTGCTGTCGCCGACCGCGGTAACCGTCGTCGAAGACACCGTCGTCAACGCTTACAGCATCGTGCTGGCGACCAATCCCGGCGCGGGCGAGGTGGTGACGGTGACGCCGAGTGTGGTCGCCGGGAACCACACCGTCGAGGTCAGAACAGGCGCCTTGTTCTTTGCCGCCAACAACTGGTCAAACCCGCAAAGCGTGGTCATCGCCGTCGGCTCAGACGACTCGAACTTCGTCAACGAGGTCGCCACGATTAGCCACGCCGTCAGCGGCTATCCGGGCGTCACCACCGCCCCCGACTTGTTGGTCACCGCCCTGGACAACGACGTCAACACCACGCCGTCTTTCAGCGCCTCCGAGACGATTGACGACCAGACCTTCCGGCGCAACGTAACGCTCTCGCTGTTCCAACTGCCCACGGCGACCGGCACGATGCCAATCAACGGCGCGCTGGCATACTCGGTGACGCCGGACCTGTCGGTCGCCGTGCCGGGTTTGAGGTATCACTCCGTCAGTCGCCAGTTGCGCGGCACGCCGACCACGCTGACCACGGCGCCGGTAACGCTGACCTACACGGCGACAGACAGCAACGGCGACAGCGTCAGCCAGACCTTTACGGTCACGGTGGAAGAGGGTGCGGGGCTTCGTATCACGATACCTCAGGCGGGGGGCGACCTTGCCATTTTGGAGGGTCGCAGCGGGTTGTATACCGCGCAACTGGCGCTCGCGCCCACGGGTAATGTGACGGTGACGCCGACCCCGATGACGGGTCCGCGCTATGTGCCGCCGAGTACCGTCCTTCTGCCGACGGTGCCGCTCCCGCCGCACATGCACGACCTGACGGTGACGACCGGCAATACTCCGCCGACCGCTCCGCTGGTGTTCACCCCCGCCAACTGGAATATCGCGCAGACGATTTTCGTCGCCGCCGCCGTGGATGTGGATGGCAACCAAGACTCCCCCTTCATCCGCCACGCATTCGGCGGGGCGAGCGAATACGCGAGCCTGTCGCCGGTTGACCTGCTCGCCACAATCGTTGAGTTGGTCAGCAACCCCGCGCCGTCCTTCCTGTCGGCTCGGATTCCCAACCAAATCTACATCACCGGCATCACGATTCCCGAATTGACCCTGCCCATGGGCAGCGGCGGGAACGGCACATTGACTTACCGCGTGCTGGCCCGAACGGTGCAGGCGGACAGGCCTGTGAGCGAAGCCCTTCCCGGTTTGACCTTTAACCCCAACACGCGCGTGCTGAGCGGCAAACCGACCGATGCGACGGCGCGCACCCGACTGGTCTATGAGGTCTTTGACATAGACTACGACATCGGTCTGACCAGCCCTGAATTTTTCGTGACGGTCATCGACCCGCTGACGGTGGATGTGTTGCCGACCACGCTGACGGTGGACGAAGGCGCGAACCCGGTCTACACCGTGTCGCTCTCCTCCGACCCCGCCACCCAAATCGTGATTACACCGGCGAGCGACGACCCGACCAAAGTGCCGACTCCGAGCGCGCTCACCTTTGCGCGGGGTGCGTGGAATACCGCGCAGACGGTCACGCTGGCGGCGGCGCAGGACGGCGACAGCGCGGACGAGACCGTCACCATCACGCACGCGATTGCGGGCTATGTCGGCACAACGACGGTGGACGATGTGGTGGTTACGATTGCCGACGACGACCCCGACACGCTGCCCGCCTTCGCCGCCGGCGAATCGGTGGACGACCAGGCTTACGCCATCGGCGCGCTGATTGAGCCCTTGACGCTGCCGGAGTTGGATGCCGCCTCGCCCGGAAACGGCACGCCCACCTACGCGCTGGACACCATCGGCGTGCCGGGTTTGATGTTTGACGGCGGCACGCGCGTTTTGAGCGGCACGCCGACGCAAATCGTGGCGGCGGTCACGCTGACCTACACCGCCACCGACGAAGACGGTGACGCGGCAACCCCGCTGGAGTTTGCGGTGACGGTGACCCTCGAGCCGGCGGTGGTCATCCGACCCTCCACACTGGGCATTAGGGAAGGCACTAGCACCGGCACTTACACCGTCACGCTGACCACCAATCCGGGCGGGGCGGTGACGGTGACGCCGGCGAGCGACAACACCGCGAAAGTGCCGACTCCGGACGCGCTGACCTTTGCCGCCACGGAATGGAACACGGCGCAGACGGTGACGGTCACCGCCACCGCAGACGACCTGGACTTCGCCAACGACACCGCCACGATTAGCCATATGGTAACCGGCTACGACGCCGCGCCGACTCCCGCCGATTTGGTGGTGACGGTCACCGACGACGACCGCGACATCGCCCCGGCTTTCGCCGCCGGTGCGTCGGTGGACGCTCAGACCTACACCGCCACCGCCGCCATTCCCGCGCTGACTCTGCCGGAGGTTGCCGCCATCACCCCCGGCAACGGCGCGCCGACTTACACGCTGACGCCGGACATCGCCACCGTCATTGCGGGCTTGGCGTTTGACGCCAACACGCGAGTCGTGAGCGGCGCGCCGAACACCGCCACGACGGCGGTGGTGATGCTGACCTACACCGTCGCCGACGAAGACGGCAACATCGACGCCACCGACACCAGCAGCCTGACTTTCGCGGTCACCGTGAATCCCGCGCCGGTTGTGGTGATTGCCCCGGATGAGTTGAACGTGTCCGAAGACAGCCGCAACCGCTACACGGTTGAGTTGATGGCGCAGCCGCTTGGCAATGTGACCGTCACGCCGAGCATCGCCGCAACGAACCACGACCTGGCGCTCAGCCGAGACGGCGTTGCGCTGGCGGCGGGAGACGGGCTGGTCTTCACTCGCGCCAACTGGAACGAACCGCAATCCATCACTGTCGCCGCCGCCATTGACGCGGACGCCACCCCCGACGAGGTGACGATTACCCACACCGCCAGCGGCGCGGACTACACCGTCGCCGCACCGGACTTGCCGGTGACGGTTTATGAGCGCGCCACCGTGGGTTTTGAAAGGGTTTCGTATGTTGAGCGCGAGGATGTCGGGCAGTTTCAGGTCTGCGTGATGGTGACTAATCCGCCGTTGAGTCTGCCGCTTGATTACCGATTTGCGCTGTCGGTGAATAGCGTCGACGGCACCGCCACCGGCGGCTTCGGCGGCGGCGACTACATCGCCATCCGCAATCAGGTGGTCGGTCCATTTGGCGACGCGCGGCGGCGCGAATGTTTTGCGGTCGGCATCACCGACAACCAAATTGACGAGGGAGACGAGACTTTTACGCTGACGCTGACGACGCCCTCGGGTCTCGGCAACACCGGCAACATCTCCCCCGACACCGCCACCGTCAGGATTGAGGATGACGATGGCGCCGAGGTCATCATCCGCCCGACCGCGCTACGCATTGACGAAGACAGCGACACCCACACCTACACCGTGGCGCTGAACACCGACCCCGGCGGCGATGTGACCGTCACGCCGACTTTTGATACCGCGCTCGGCGTCAGCCTTGAGCCGTCCGGCGCGTTGACCTTTGCGGCGGGCGCGTGGAATGCGGTGCAGACGGTCACCATCACCGCCGCTCAGGACGCGAATTTGACTGACGAGACCGTCACGATTAGCCACGCCGTGCTCGGTTACGACGCCGCGCCGACGCCCGATGATGTGGTGGTGACGGTGTGGGATGACGATGTTCCCGACACCACGCCGGTATTCGATGCGGCGGATGCGGTGCCCGACCAGACTTACAACACGAACACCGTGGTTGCTTTGACACTGCCCACCGCGACTTTGGGCAACCGTGGGCTGACTTACACGCTGACACCCGGTACGAGCATTCCGGCGGGCTTGGCGTTTGACGACACCACGCGCGTATTGAGCGGTATGCCGAGCGCGGTGGCGGCGGTGATGACGCTGACCTACACCGCCACCGACGCCGACAACGACGCCGCCAGCCTGACCTTCGCCGTGACGGTTGTGCCGACGCCGGTGGTGTTTGACCCGCCCGCGCTGACGATTGACGAAGCCGATTCCGGCATTTACACCGTGGCGCTGGCGAGCGCGCCGGGCGCGGGTGTGACGGTGACGGTGACACCGAGCGTGGGCGGTCATGTCGCAGACCACGGCGTCACGCTCGCATCAACATCAACAAGCGCATTGACCTTTGACGCCGGCACTTGGAACGACCCGCAGACCGTGTCCGTCGACGCCGCCGAAGACCCGGACAGCGGCGACGAGACCGCCATCATCCGCCACACGGTGAGCAACGGCGGCGGCGCGGTGAGCACCGCCGACTTCGTGGTCACGGTCGACGACAACGACACCGACACGCAACCCGCCTTCGACCCGGCTGATGCGGTGGGCGACCAGACCTACACCGTCAACGCTCCGATTCGGACTTTGACCTTGCCCGAAGCGGAGCAGGGCAACGACACGCCGACCTATGCGCTGGACACCGCCGCCGTGCCGGGCTTGACCTTTACGCCTGCCACACGCGAATTGACCGGCACGCCGAGCCGTGTCGCGGCGGCGGTTACGCTGACTTACACGGCGACCGATGCGGACGGCGATGTGGCAACCGAAGCGTTTGCGGTGATGGTGAATCCTGAGCCGGCGCTGGTGTTGGTTCCGGCGGCATTGTTCGTCACCGAAGAGACCGACACCGGCACCTACACCATCGTGCTGACGACTAATCCAAACGGCAATGTGACGGTGACGCCGGATGTGCAAGGCAACGCAGCCGACCACGGCGTGACGGTAACGACCGGCGCATTGACGTTTAGCGGCGGCAACTGGAGCACCGCGCAAACCGTGTCCGTCGCCGCCGCCGATGATACGGACGTTGAGGACGAGACCGCCACAATCAGCCACACGGTGGTTGGCTACGGCAACGTCACCGCCAACTTGGTGGTCACGGTGGACGACAACGACGACAACGCCCCGGCTTTCGCCGCCACCGAATCGGTGGACGACAAGACCTACACGGTCGGCGTGGCGGTTGACTTGACGCTGCCGTTGGTTGATTCCAACAACCCCGGCGACGGCGCGGCGTCTTACGCACTGGAACCGGACATCGCCACCGCCGTTCCCGGTTTGACTTTCGACGACAGCACGCGCGTGGTGAGCGGCATGCCGCTCGCGCAGGCGGTGGCGGTTAGTCTGACCTACATCGTGCGCGACAGCGACAACAATACCGGCGCAAGCGACGAAGACCGCTTGACCTTTGCGGTCACGGTGAACCCCGCGCCGGCGGTGGTGTTTGCGCCGAGCGCGGTGACCGTGCCGGAAGGCGGAACCGGCGCTTACGGTGTCACGCTGGCGACCGCCCCGAGCGGCGATGTGACGGTGACGCCGAGCGTGCAAGGCAGCGGGCATGGCGTCACGCTGACCTCAACAAATGCATTGGTGTTTAGCAGTAGCACCTGGAACACCGCGCAGTCGGTCACCGTCGCCGCCGCCGAAGACGATGCGGATTTCACCGATGACGAGACCGCCACGATTAGCCACGCGGTGGTCGGTTATGCCGGCGTCACCCAAACCTATGTGGTGGTCACGGTCACCGAGAACGACACCGACACCGCCCCGGCTTTCCTCGCCGCCGACTTGCCGGTGGCCGACCAGACTTACACCGCCCTCGACCCCATCCCCGAACTGACGCTGCCCAGGGTTGACCCCACCGCCGCCGGCAACGGCGACATCACCTACACGCTGACGCCGCAGACCGACATTCCGTCGGGCTTGAGTTTCGACGACGCCACGCGCGTGTTGAGCGGCACGCCCGCCAATGGAGCGGTGGAAGTGACCTTGACCTACACCGCCGCCGATGAAGACATCACCACCGGCGCAAACGACGAAGCGAGCCTGACATTCAGCGTGACGGTCAACGCCGTAGCGGGTGTGCTGATTAGCGAGACTGCGCTGACCGTGCCGGAAGGCAGCGATGGCGCTTACACGGTGGCGCTGGCGACTGAGCCGGGCGCCGGCGTGACGGTGACGGTTGCGCCGAGTGTGAGTAGTGGCACGGCGAACCACGGCGTCACGTTCACCCCAAGCGGCGCGAGCCCCACCGATGCTGCGGTGCTGACTTTTGACGCTAGCAACTGGAACAACGCGCAGTCCATCACCGTCGCCGCCGCCGAAGACAACGCGGACGCCGACGACGAGACCGCCACGATTAGCCACGCGGTGGTCGGCACCGGCGCTTACACCACCATCACCGCCGCCAATGTCATCGTGACGGTGGACGACGACGACATTGCCGACACCTCCGCCCCGGCTTTCGCCACCGCCGCCCCGGTGGACGACCAGACCTACACCGCCAACATGCAAATCCCCGACCTGACGCTGCCGGAGGCTGACCCCAACAGCGGAGACGGCGACATCACCTACACGCTGACGCCGCAGACCGACATTCCGGCGGGCTTGACCTTCGACGACACCACCCGCGTATTGAGCGGCACGCCGAACACCATCGCCGCCGCGGTCACCGTCACGCTCACCTACACCGCCGCCGACAGCGACATAGTCACCACCGCCGACACCGCCAGCCTGACCTTTGCGGTTACGGTGAACCCCGCGCAGGCGGCGGTGGTGTTTGCGCCGAGCGCGTTGACGGTTGACGAAAACGACTCCGGAGCCTACACCGTCGTGCTGACGACTGCGCCGAGTGGCAATGTGACGGTGACGCCGAGCGTGGGCGGTGGCACGGCAAACCACGGTGTCACGCTGACCACCGGCGCATTGACGTTTGACAGCAACAACTGGAACGCCGCGCAAAACGTATCCGTCGCCGCCGCCGAGGATGACGACAGCGGCGACGAGACCGCCACGATTAGCCACGCGGTTGACGGCTACGGCGGCGTCACCGCCAACGACTTGGTGGTGACGGTTGACGACGACGACCCCGACACCACGCCGACTTTCGGGGCGCTCACACAACCCGACGAGACCTACACCGTCGGCGACACGGTTGATTTGACCCTGCCCGCCGTGACCGCCGGCAACGGCGACCTGACCTATGCGCTGACGCCGGACTTGACCGCCACCGTTCCCGGTTTGACGTTTGACGGCACGCGCGAATTGAGCGGTGCGCCGACCCGTGTCGTATCGGCGGCCACCTTGACCTACACGGTTACAGACGAAGACGGCGATGAAGCCAGCCTGACTTTCGCGGTTACGGTGAACCCTGAGCCCGCGCTGGTGTTTAGCCCGAGTGCGTTGTTTGTCACCGAAGGCATCGACACCGGCACCTACACCATCGTGCTGACGACCAATCCGGACGGGTTGGTGACGGTGACGCCGGATGTGCAAGGCAGCGGACACGGCGTCACGGTGACGACAGGGGCATTGACGTTTAGCAGTAGCAACTGGAACGGCGCGCAAACCGTGTCCGTCACCGCCGCCGATGATGCGCCGGACACCGCCGACGAGACCGCCACGATTAGCCACATGGTGGTCGGCTACGGCAGCGTCACCGGCAACTTGGTGGTGACGGTGGATGACGACGACGACATGACCCCGGCTTTCGCCGACGCCGAATCGGTGGACGACCAGACCTACACCGTCGGCGAGATGGTTGACTTGACGTTGCCGGCGGCTACCACCTTCGGCGACGGCGGCTTGGCTGGCGCGCGCTACGCGCTGGAGCCGAACATCGCCACCGCCGTTCCGGGTTTGACCTTCGACGACACCTCGCGCGTGGTGAGTGGCATGCCGCTCGCGCAGGCGGCGGCGGTTAGTCTGACCTACATCGTGCGCGACAGCGATGCCAACACCGGCGCAAGCGACGAAGACCGCCTGACTTTTGCGGTCACGGTGAACCCCGCGCCGGCGGTGGTGTTTGCGCCGAGTGCGGTGACCGTGCCGGAAGGCGGCAGCGGCGCTTACGGCGTCACGCTGGCGACCGCGCCGAGTGGGTTGGTGACGGTGACGCCGAGCGTGGGCGGTGGCACGACAGACCACGGCGTCACGCTCACAACCGGCGCATTGACCTTTGACAGCAACAACTGGAACACCGCGCAAAACGTATCCGTCACCGCCGCCGAAGACGATGCGGACTTCACCAACGACGAGACCGCCACGATTAGCCACGCGGTGGTCGGCTATGCCGGCGTCACCACTACCTATTTCGTGGTGACGGTCACCGAGAACGACACCGACTCCGCTCCGGCTTTCCTCGCCGCCGACTTGCCGGTGGCCGACCAGACTTACCGCGCTCTCGACCCCATCACCGAACTGACGCTGCCCGAAGTTGACCCCAACGCCGCCGGCAACGGCGACATCACCTACACGCTGACGCCACAGACCGACATCCCCGCGGGCTTGACCTTCGACGACGCCACGCGCGTATTGAGCGGCACGCCCGCCAATATGCCGGCGGAGGTGACCTTGACCTACACCGCCGCCGATGAAGACATCACCACCGGCGCAAACGACGAAGCGAGTTTGACATTCAGCGTGACGGTCAACGCCGTAGCGGGTGTGCTGATTAGCGAGACTGCGTTGACCGTGCCGGAAGGCAGCGATGGCGCTTACACGGTGGCGCTGGCGACTGAGCCGGGCGCCGGCGTGACGGTGACGGTTGCGCCGAGTGTGAGTAGTGGCACGGCGAACCACGGCGTCACGTTCACCCCAAGCGGCGCGAGCCCCACCGATGCTGCGGTGCTGACTTTTGACGCTAGCAACTGGAACAACGCGCAGTCCATCACCGTCGCCGCCGCCGAAGACGACACGGACGCCGACGACGAGACCGCCACCATCAGCCACGCGGTGGTCGGCACCGGCGGCGGCGCTTATGACAGCATCACCTCCGCCGCCAATGTGGTCGTGACGGTGGACGACGACGAGATTGCCAACACCTCCGCCCCGGCTTTCGCCACCGCCGCCCCGGTGGACGACCAGACCTACACCGCCAACATGCCAATCCCCGACCTGACGCTGCCGGAGGCTGACCCCAACAGCGGAGACGGCGACATCACCTACACGCTGACGCCGCAGACCGACATTCCGGCGGGCTTGACCTTCGACGACACCACGCGCGTATTGAGCGGCACACCGAACACCATCGCCGCCGCGGTCACCGTCACGCTCACCTACACCGCCGCCGACAGCGACATAGTCACCATCGCCGACACCGCCAGCCTGACCTTTGCGGTCACCGTCAACCCCGCGGTGGCGGCGGTGATGTTTGACCCAACTTCGCTGACGATTGCCGAAAGCGGCACCGACTCCTACACCATCGTGCTGACGACCGCGCCGAGCGGCGATGTGACGGTGACGCCGGTGAGCGCAGACACCGGCGCGGCAACGTTGGAGTGCCGTTCGGTGACATTCTGCGTTGGCAACTCGGTGGTATTCCGCGCCCCCGACAGTTGGAACACGCCGGTGCCGATTTTCGTCACCGCCGTCGTTGATTTGGACAGCGGCGACGAGACCGTCACGATTAGCCACGCGGTGAGCGGCTACGCCGGCGTCCCCACCGCCGATGATGTCGTGGTCACGGTCACCGACCCCACCACCGACATGCCGCTCGCCTTCGCCACCGCCGACACGGTGGATGACCAGACCTACACCGTCAACGACCCGATTCCGACCTTGTCCCTGCCGATGGTGGACGCCGCTACGCCGGGCAACGGCGTTATCACCTACGCGCTGGACACCGCCGCCGTTCCGGGTTTGACCTTTGACGACGGCACACGCGAACTGACCGGCACGCCGCTCAGCGTCGCATCGGCGGTCACGCTGACCTACACGGCAACGGACGAAGACGGCGATGAAGCCAGCCGCGAGTTTGCGGTCACGGTGAACCCCGCGTCGGTGGTGGGGGTTGCGTTGCAAATTAGTCCGACCGCGCTGACGGTGACCGAAAACACCGGCGACGCGAGCGACATCTACACCGTGCGACTGAGCATTCAACCGGCGAGTGATGTGACGGTGACGCCGAGCATTGCCGCGGCGAGCCATGACTTGACGCTTACCCTCGTTGGCACCGGCGCGGCATTGTTGCCGAGTGGGGCGTTGACTTTCACGACCGCCGATTGGAACACCGGGCAGACCGTCAGCGTGACTGCCGCCGCCGACCCTGATACGGTTGACGATGTCGTCTCCATCACCCACACCGCCACCGGCACGAGCGCGAGCATCGCCGCCGTCGATGTGACGGTGACGGTGGACGACAACTCGGTCGACGCTGTTGCGATTTCAACCGCGGCGTTGCAGGTGCGGGAGATGGCCAGCGCGACATACAGCGTGGAGTTGGAGACCGTGCCGAGTGGTGATGTGACGGTTACCTACGCCGCCATGCCGACCGGACACAACCTGACGCTGACACCGGCAACTGGTTTGACCTTCAACGCCGGCAACTGGAACACGCCGCAGGCGGTCACCGTCGCCGCCGGCGATGACGGCAACAACACCGACGACACCGCCACCATTAGCCACACCGTGACCGGCTACGGCACCGTCGCCACCGCCGCCGATGTGACGGTAATCGCCATTGACGACAACAGCGGCGCCGCGCTGAGCCTCGGCACGACGCCGGTGGTGCATATCTTCACACCGGGCAGCGCGATTACCCCGACGGTATTGCCCGCCGCCACCGGCGGCATGGGCGCGGTGACTTACGCGCTGACGCCGACCGGTGACATTCCCTCAGGCTTGTCCTTCACCGCCGCCACGCACACCGTCACCGGCATACCCGCCGCCGGCGCGGTTGCCGCCACGTTGACCTACACCGCCACCGACTCCACCACCCCCACCGCCGTCACCGTCTCGCGCACGGTCGTGCTGGTGGTGGCGCCGCAGGTGCAAGCCAGTTTTGCGGAAACAAGGCTGGTGAATACCATTGACAACATGCTCACGGTGTCGCTGGACGCCCAGCCCGCAGGCGATGTGACGGTGGGGGTCACGTTGTTGCTTACCTTCGCGCAGCCGCCGCCGAGTGTCAGTTTTGGGCCCGACTCGCTGACCTTTACGCCCGCCAACTGGAACACCCCGCGGACGGTGACCACCGCCGGCGCATTCAGCCGAGCCACCCTCGGGCAGTATATGGCGACGCTTCGTGTCAGTATCGACGGCGTCGCCACCGTGGCTGACAACTCACTGACGCGGTTTTTCTTTGTGGAACTGCAACCCCGCGTTACCGCATCACCCCGCGCGCTTGCCGTGGATGAAGGCGCCACCGCCTTTTACACGCTGGTCTTGGAGCCCGAAGCGCCCAGGGCGGGGGAAATCGTGACGGTCACGCCGACCAGCGCCGATAGCACGGTCGCCGACACCTCGGGCGCGGTGACTTTCAGCGATGCCGACTGGAATGTGCCGAAGACGGTGACCGTCACCGGCGTCGTGGATAGCGACTCGCTTGCCGACCCTGCCGTCACCATCACCCACCCGGTAACATCCAGTCTTCCTGATGGCCGTTATGCCAGCGCCGGCGGTTTGGGCACGGTTGTCGCGGATGAAGTGGTGGCAACGGTCACCGATGTCGACGCCGAGGCGTTTATCGGCGGCGCGGATACGAGCGCGGCGGAAGGCACGACGCTGAATGTGCCGATTGAAATTCGCGGTCCCGCGCGCACTGCGGTTTCCACCGTCACCTTCGCATTCGCCGGCAACGCCACGACTGCGGACTATGAAGTGGTGACGCAAGCGGGGCAGGGCAGTGTCATCACCTTTGACCCGGTGGCGAAGACCGGCACTATTGAACTCGGCGCCGCGCAGACCAGCCGTGACCTTGCCGTGCGCGTGCTGTCAGATGCCATCACCGACGCCGGTGAAACCCTTGTCGTGACCCTCACCGGACACACTAGTAGCGGCAGCGGCGGTCCGGCGCACACCGTTGACACCACCACCGCGCGCACTGTCACCTTCGCCGACACGCCGCTTGCATTCGCCGCCGGTGACACGGTGGACGACCAGACCTACACCCGCATGAGCGCCGTCTCCGTGACGCTGCCCGAAGCCAGCGGCGGTGTCGGCAATATCACCTACGCGCTCACGCCGCAGTCGGACATTCCGGCGGGCTTGACGTTTGACACCACCAACCGCGAATTGAGCGGCGTGCCGAGCACAGTCGCACCGGAAACCACGCTGACCTACACCGCCACCGACACCGCCAACGCCAGCGTCAGCCAGACCTTCGCGGTCACCGTCGACGCCGCCGCCACGCCGGGCATCACGCTCTTGCCGAGCGCGCTCACCGTGAGCGAAGACCGTAGCGACTTCTACACCGTGCGACTGCGCACGCAACCGGCGAGCGATGTGACCGTCACGCCGACTGCCGCAACGAGCCACGACCTGACGCTCACCCTCGCTGACACCGGCGCGGCGTTGTTGCCCGGCAGCGGGGCGCTGACTTTCACCACCACCAGTTGGAACGATGCGCAGACCGTCAGCGTGACCGCCGCCGCCGATGCCGACCCGACCGACGACACCGTCACCATCACCCACACCGCCAGCGGCGCGAGCGCGGACTACGCCGCCGTCACCGCCGCGTTGCCGGTGACCATCCGCGAGCGCGTCGCGGTGGGCTTCAGCCCGAGCGCTTATACGGTGACGGAGAGCGCGGGGCTTGTGGCGGTGTGCCTGGACATCACCCTGCCGACACTCGGCGCGACGGTTGCCGGTGAGTTCTGGGTGGAAGTGACCACCGCCGACGGCAGCGCCACCATCGCCAGCCCGCAGGACTACGGGCAGGTGCGCGGTTTGGTCGTTGGCGCGCCGAGTTCGGTCGTTGTGGGGAGTCAGCCCGGATGTTTCGCCATTTCGATTGTTGATGACTTGCTGGTCGAGGCTACCGAGACTTTCACGGTGGCGATTAGTGGTATTGCGAGCGCGAATACCGTTGCGGACTTGACGATTGATGCCGCCGCCGCCACCGCCACCATCACCATCACCGACACCGATGCCCCCGCCGTCACCCTGTCGGCGCTCGCGCTGACGGTTGCCGAAAAGGACTCCGGCACTTACACGGTGGCGCTGACGAGCGACCCCGGTGCGAGCGCGATGGTGACGGTGACGCCGAGCGTGGGCGGTGATGTAAGCGACCACGGCGTCACGCTGACCACCGGCGCGTTGACGTTTGACAGCAGCAACTGGAGCGTTGCGCAAAATGTGTCCGTCGACGCCGCCGAAGATGAGGACAGCGGCGACGAGACCGTGACGATTAGCCATGCGGTTGACGGCTACGGTAGCGTCACCGCCGCCGATGTCGTGGTGACGGTTGACGACATCACCCCCGACACGCAACCGACTTTCGGGACGCTCACACAATCCGACGAGACCTACACCGTCGGCGACACGGTTGATTTGACCCTGCCCGCCGTCACCGACGGCAACGGCGACCTGACCTATGCGCTGATGCCGGACTTGACCGCCACCGTTCCCGGTTTGACGTTTGACGGCACGCGCGAACTGAGCGGCACGCCGACCCGTGTCGCATCGTCGGTCACCTTGACCTACACGGCAACGGACGAAGACGGCGATGAAGCCAGCCTGACTTTTGCGGTCACCGTGAACCCTGAGCCGGCGCTGGTGTTTGCTCCGAGCGCGTTGCTCGTCACCGAAGGCGCCACCGGCACTTACACCATCGTGCTGACGACCAATCCGGACGGCAATGTGACGGTGACGCCGGATGTGCAAGGCAGCGCAGCCGACCATGGCGTCACGGTGACATCAAGCGCATTGACGTTTGGCAGTAGCAACTGGAGCAACGCGCAGTCCGTCACCGTTGCCGCCGCCGATGATGCGCCGCCGGACACCGCCGACGAGACCGCCACAATCAGCCACATGGTGGTCGGCTATACCGGCGTCACCACCGGCAACTTGGTGGTGACGGTTGACGACGGCGACGACATGACCCCGGCTTTCGCCGACGCCGAATCGGTGGACGACCAGACCTACACCGTCGGCGTGATGGTTGATGTGACGCTGCCGGTGGCTACCGACCTCGGCGACGCCCCCGCGTCCTACGCACTGGAACCGGACATCGCCACCGCCGTGCCCGGTTTGACCTTCGACGAGACCTCGCGCATAGTGAGCGGCAGACCGACCACGCAGGTGGCGGCGGTTAGCCTGACCTACATCGTGCGCGACGACGACAACAACACCGGCGCAAGCGATGAAGATAGCCTGACTTTTGCGGTTACGGTGAACCCCGCGCCGATCGCGCCGGCGGTGGTGTTTGACCCAACCTCTCTGACCGTTGCCGAAGGTGTTAGCGGCGCTTACACCGTGGCGCTGGCGACCGCGCCGAGTGGGTTGGTGACGGTGACGCCGAGTGTGGGCGGTGGCACGGCAGACCATGGCGTTACGCTGACCATCGGCGCGTTGACGTTTGACAGCAACAACTGGAACGCCGCGCAAGATGTATCCGTCGCCGCCGCCGAAGACGATGCGGACTTCACCAACGACGAGACCGCCACGATTAACCACGCGGTGGTCGGCTACGGCAACGTCACGTTCACCTATGTGGTGGTCACGGTCACCGAGAACGACACCGACACCGCCCCGGCTTTCCTCGCCGCCGACTTGCCGGTGCCTGACCAGACTTACACCGCCCTCGACCCCATCACCCCCGCCTTGACGTTGCCCGCGGTTGACCCCGCCAACGCCGGCAACGGCGACATCACCTACACGCTGACGCCGCAGACGGACATTCCCGCGGGCTTGACCTTCGACGACGCCACGCGCGTGTTGAGTGGCACGCCCGCGAATATGCCGGCGGATGTGACCTTGACCTACACCGCCGCCGATGCCGACATCACCATCGGCGCAAGCGACGAAGCGAGCCTGACATTCAGCGTGACGGTCACCGCCGTAGCGGGTGTGCTGATTAGCGAGAGCGCGCTGACCGTGCCGGAGGGCGACAACGGCGCTTACACGGTGGCGCTGGCGACCGAGCCGGGGGCAGGCGTGACGGTGACGGTTGCGCCGAGTGTGAGCAGTGGCACGGCGAACCACGGCGTAAGCATCACCCCAAGCGGCATGTTGACCTTTGACAACAGCAACTGGAGCACCGCGCAGTCCGTAATCGTCGCCACCACCGAAGACAACGCGGACACCGACGACGCAACCGCCACCATCAGCCACGCGGTGGTCGGCGGCGGCGCTTATACCAGCATCACCGCCGCCGATGTAATCGTAACGGTCACCGACGACGAGATTGCCCACACCTCCGCCCCGGCTTTCGCCACCGCCGCCCCGGTGGACGACCAGACCTACACCGCCAACATGCAAATCCCCGACCTGACGCTGCCGGAGGTTGACCCCAACAGCGGAGACGGCGACATCACCTACACGCTGACGCCGCAGGCGGACATTCCGGCGGGCTTGAGTTTCGACGACACCACGCGCGTATTGAGCGGCACGCCGAACACCATCGCCGCCGCGGTCACCGTCACGCTTACCTACACCGCCGCCGACAGCGACATCAACACCGATGCCGCCGACACCGCCAGCCTGACTTTCGCGGTCACGGTGGAAATCGCGCCGGCGGCGGTGGTTATGCCGACCACGCTGACCGTCGCCGAAGGCGCCAGCACCGACACTTACACCATCACGCTGACCACCGACCCTGGCGGGGCGGTGACGGTGACGCCGAGGAGCGACAACACCGCGAAAGTGCCGACTCCGGACGCGCTGACTTTTGCCGCCACGGAATGGAACACGACGCAGACGGTCACCGTTACCGCCACCGAAGACGACTTGGACTTCGTCGACGACACCGCCACGATTAGCCATACGGTGCTCGGCTACGGCAACGTCACCGCCGCCGATTTGGTGGTGACGGTCGCCGACAATGACCGCGACACCGCCCCGGCTTTCGCCGCCGGCGAGTCGGTGGACGCTCAGACCTACACCGCCACCGCCGCCATTCCCGCGCTGACGCTGCCGGAGGTTGCCGCCACCACCCTCGGCAACGGCGACCTGACCTACACGCTGACGCCGGACATCTCCACTGTCATCGCCGGTTTGACGTTTGACGATATGACGCGAGTAGTGAGCGGCGCGCCGAACGCCCCGACGACGGCGGTGGTGATGCTGACCTACACCGTCGCCGACGAAGACGGCAACACCGACGCCACCGACACCAGCAGCCTGACCTTTGCGGTCACCGTGAACCCCGCACCGGTTGTGGTGATTGCCCCGACGGCGTTGACCGTGTCCGAAGACAGCCACAACCGCTACACGGTGGCGTTGATGGCGCAGCCGCCCGCCGATGTGACCGTCACGCCGGACATCGCCGCAACGAACCACAACCTGGCGCTCAACCGAGACGGCGTTACGCTGGCGGCGGGAGATGCGCTGACTTTCACCAATGCCAACTGGAACGAGCCGCAATCCATCACCGTCGCCGCCGGCATTGACGGGGACGACGACACCGACGACACCGTCACCATCACCCACACCGCCAGCGGCGCGAACTACACCCTCCCCGCCACCGCCGACTTGCCGGTGACGATTTATGAACGCGCCACCGTGGGCTTTGAAATGGATTCGGATTTGTATACTCGGCGCGAGGATGTCGGGCAGTTTCAGGTCTGCGTGGCGGTGACTATTCCGCCGTTGAGTCTGCCGCTTGACTACACGTTCTCGTTGCATGTGAACAGCGTCGCCGGCACCGCCGACGGCAGCGATTACACCGCCATCGGCAATCAGGTGGTCGGTCCATTTGGCGACGCCCGGCGGCGCGAATGTTTTGCGGTCGGCATCACCAACGACCAAATTGACGAGGGCGACGAGACTTTTACGCTCACGCTGACGGCGCCGCCGGGTCTCGGCAACACCGGCATCCTCAACCCCGCCACCGCCACCATCACGATTGAGGATGACGATGTCGCCCTGGTCATAACCAGCCCGACCGCGCTGACGGTTGACGAAGACAGCGACACCCACACCTACACCGTGGAACTGAACTCTGACCCCGGCGGCGATGTCACCGTCACGCCAACTTTCGACGCCGCGCTCGGCGTCAGCCTTGAGCCCAGCGGCGCGCTGACCTTTGCGGCGGGCGCGTGGAATGTGGCGCAGACGGTTACTATCACCGCCGCCGAGGATACGAATGCAATTGACGAGACCGTCACGATTAGCCACGCGGTGGTCGGTTATGCCGGCGTCACCACCGCCGATGATGTCGTGGTGACGGTGTGGGATGACGATGTTCTCGACACCGTGCCGACTTTCAGCGAGACGGTGCCCGACCAGACCTACAACACGAACACCGTGGTCGCCTTGACGCTGCCCGCCGCCACCTTAGGCAACCGCGGGCTGACTTACACGCTGACACCCGGCGCGAGCATTCCGGCGGGCTTGGCGTTTGATGCCAACACGCGCGTATTGAGCGGCATGCCGAGCGCGGTGGCGGCGGTGATGACGCTGACCTACACCGCCACCGACGCGGACAACGACGCCGCCAGCCTGACCTTCGCCGTGACGGTTGAGTCCACGCCGGTGGTGTTTGTTCCAACCGCGTTGACGGTTGCCGAAGGCGCGAGCGGCACTTACACCGTGGCGCTGGCGAGCGCGCCGAGCGCGGGGGTGACGGTGACGGTGACGCCGAGCGTGGGCGGTGGCGGACACGGCGTCACGCTCACCTCAACAAGCGCATTGACCTTTGACGCCGGCACCTGGAACGACCCGCAGTCCGTCACCGTCGACGCCGCCGCTAACGACTTGGAGTTCGCCGACGAGACCGCCGTCATTCGCCACGCGGTGAGCAACGGCGTCAGTAGCGCCGACTTGGTGGTTACGGTTACCGACACCACGATGGACATCGCCCCGACTTTCGCCGCCGGTGTGTCGGTGGACGACCAGACTTACGATGCCCTCAGACCCATCCGCGTCCTGACGCTGCCCACCGCCGGCGACGCCAATGGCGGCAGCCCGACCTATGCGCTGGGACCGGTGGCGGACATTCCGGCGGGCTTGGCGTTTGACGCCGCCACGCGTATGTTGAGCGGCATGCCCGCCAATGCGGCGGTGGTGGTGACCTTGACCTACACCGCCGCCGATGCCGACACCAACACCGCCGCCGGCGACACCGACAGCCTGACGTTCAGCGTGACGGTCAATGTCGTGCCCGGTGTGCTGATTAGCGAGACCGCGCTGACCGTGCCGGAGGGCGACACCGGCACTTATACGGTGGCGCTGGCGACTGACCCGGGTGCGGGCGCGATGGTGACGGTGACGCCGACCGTGGGCGGTAGCGGACACGGTATAAGCGCCACCCCAAGCGGCGCGTTGCTCTTTGACACCAACAACTGGTCAACCGCGCAAACCGTGTCCGTCGCCGCCGCCGCCGATGATGCGGACGCCGACGATGAGACCGCCACGATTAGCCACGCGGTGGCGGGCTACCCCGATGCGAGCGCCACCGCCGATAGTGTGGTCGTAACGGTTGCCGACGACGACCTCCCCGACAACGCCGTCCCGGCTTTCGCCAACACGGTGGACGACCAGACCTACATCGCCAACGCAGCCATCGCCGTCCTGACGCTGCCCACCGCCACCGGAGACGGCACTGTCACCTACACGCTGGACACCGCCGCCATTGCCGGCTTGACCTTTGACGCCGACACCCGCGTATTGAGCGGCAGACCCACCGCCGCAACGCCGACGGCAATCACGCTGACCTACACCGCCGCCGACAGCGACATCAACACCACCGCCGGCGATACCGCCAGCCTGACCTTCGCGGTCACCGTGAACCTGATGCCGTCGGTGGTGATTGCCCCGACCACGCTGACGATTGCCGAAGGCGCGAGCAACACCGACACCTACACCGTCACGCTGACCACCGACCCCGGCGGCGCGGTGACGGTGACGCCGACCAGCGACGACATCGACGCCGTGTCGACTTCGGACGCGCTGACCTTCGCGGCGGGCGCGTGGAACACGGCGCAGACGGTGACGCTAACGGCGGTGAGCGATGACGACAGCGGCGACGAGACCGCCACGATTAGCCACGCGGTTGCCGGCTACACCGGCGTCACCACCGCCGATGATGTCGTGGTGACGGTCACCGACGGCGACACCGACAACGACCCGGCGTTCGCCACCGGCGAGTCGGTGGAAGACCAGACCTACACCGTCGACACGCAAATCGCCGACCTGACGCTGCCCGCAGTCGCCACCGCCGGCAACGGCGCGACCACCTACACGCTGGACACCGCCGCCGTTCCGGGTTTGACCTTCGACGACACCAACCGCGCCTTGACCGGCACGCCGACCGCCGAAGTCACGCCCGCAGTCACCCTGACCTACACCGCCACCGACGCGGACGGCGACGAAGCCCGCCTTGAATTCGCGGTTACCGTGAATCCGCCGGCGGCGCCGACGCTGGCGATTGCGCCCGCCACGCTGGCGGTCGCGGAAGAGGGCAGCGCCGTGTACACCGTGGAACTGACCGCCGCCCCCGCCGCCGGGGAGGTGTTGACGGTGACCGCGGCGTTTGACGCCCCCAATGCGGACTTGACGCTGGCGCCGGATGTGACCGCCACCGCCACCGCGCTCACCTTCACCGCCGCCGACTGGAATACGGCGAAGACGGTCAGCGTCAGCGCCGCCGCCGACGATGGCAACGACATTGACGAGCGCACGACCCTCACGCACACGCTGTCCGGCGGTGTCAGCGACACGCGCGCCGCGCCGGTGGTGGTGGTGACCGACGACGACCGCGCCGACAGCGTGCCGGCTTTCGCCACCGGCGTGACGGTGGACGACCAGAACTACCTCGTGGGCTTGCCGGTTGCCGTGACCTTGCCCGCCGTTGATGCCGGCACCGGCAACGGCGCCATCACCTACATGCTGACGTCGGGTTTGCCCGCGGGCTTGAGTTTCACCGACGCCACGCGCGTTTTGAGCGGCACGCCGAGCGCGGCGACGACGGCGGCGGTCACGCTGACCTACACCGCCGCCGACAGCGACGCCATCACCGCCGCCAGCGACGAAGCCGCGCTGACCTTCACGATGACGGTGCAGACGGTGACTGTCGGGTTTGAGCGAGTCAGTTACACCGAGCGCGAGGATGTGGGGGGATTTCAGGTGTGCGCAGTGGTAACCGTCCCGCCGCTGAGCGGCACAATGCCACCGGGTAATGCGCGGGTGACGGTGAGCAGCGTCGTCGGCACCGCCGAGGCGGGCGATTTCACGGCGGTCAGCGACACTCTGATTTTCAGCCAAGGGCAACTGCCACGGCGCGATTGTTTCAGCGTCTTCATCACGCAAGATGCGCTCATCGAGAACAGCGAGTCCTTCACGCTCACGCTGACGCCGGACGCGGGCGCTTCCGACTTTGCGGTGGCGATTGACGCAGCCACCGCCATCGCCACGGTGGAGATTCAGGATGACGACCCGTTGACCGTGCAGTGGTCAGCCGCCGCTTACACCGCCGGCGAGGAAGACGGCGGAGTAACGGTTACGCTGGAGTTGGCTGTGCCGGACGGCGACACCATCTACCGGAGCGATTTCTCCATTGGCGTCACCACGCACGTACTGAGCGGCGACACGGCGACGGCGGGGAGCGATTTCACGGCGCTCCTCAACCAGTCGGTCGGTCCGTTCAGCAACGCGACCCGCACTTACACGGTGGTCGTGCCGATTACGGACGACACGCGGGTGGAAGGGGACGAGACCTTTGGCATCGTGTCCGACTTCCTGCCGGGGCAGGCGGTGCCGCCCAACACGGCGCTGATCCCCGACGCGCCCCTCGGCTCCGGCTTGTCCGGCGGCTACGCCTCCGTAACCATCACCGACGACGACACCGACACCGCCCCGGCTTTCGCCGCCGGCGAGTCGGTGGACGACCAGACCTACACCGCCGGCACACAAATCGCCGACTTGACGCTGCCCGAAGTGGATGCCGGCACCCCCGGCAACGGCGACATCACCTATACGCTGACGCCGCAGACGGACATCCCCGCGGGCTTGAGTTTCACCGACACCACGCGCGCCTTGAGCGGCACGCCGAACACGGTGGCGGCGGCGACGACGGTTACACTGACCTACACCGCCGCCGACGAAGACCTCACCACCGGCGCGTCGGACGAAGCCAGCCTGACCTTCACCGTCACCATCAACCCGGTAACGCCGGCGGTGGTGATTGCCCCGACCGCGCTCACCGTGAGCGAAGACCGTAGCGACTTCTACACCGTGCGACTGAGCACGCAACCGGCGAGCGATGTGACCGTCACGCCGAGCGTTGCCGTAGCGAACCACGACTTGACGCTGACCCTCGCCGATGGCGGCGCGGCGTTGTTGCCCAGTGGTGCGCTGACTTTCACCACCACGACTTGGAACGATTTGCAGACCGTCAGCGTGACCGCCGCCGCCGATACCGACATGACGGACGACACCGTCACTATTACCCACACCGCCACCGGCGCGAGCGCGGGCTACGCCTCTGTCACCGCCGTGTTGCCGGTGACCATCCGCGAGCGCGTTGCCGTGGGCTTTAGCCCGACCGCCTACACGGTGACGGAGAGCGCTGGGCTTGTGGAAGTGTGCCTGGACATAACCCTGCCGACACTCGGCGCGACGGTTGCCGGTGATTTCTGGGTGGAAGTGACCACTGCCGACGGCACCGGCACCGCCTTCGCCACCAGCCCCCAGGACTACGGGAGCGTGTCCGGTTTTGTCGTTGGCGCGCCAAGTTCGGTCGTTGTGGGGAGTCAGCCCGGATGCTTCGCCATTTCGATTGTTGATGATGTGCTGATCGAAAGTGACGAGACCTTCACGGTTGCGATTAGCGCTATTGCGAATGCGAATACCGTTCCGAACCTGACGATTGATTCCGCCACCGCCACCGCCACCATCACCATCACCGACAACGACACCCCCGCGGTCACCGTTTCGGCGAGCGCGCTGAGCGTCACCGAAGGCGACAGCGGCGATTACACCGTCGTGCTGGCGACCGACCCCGGTGTGGACGCGACGGTGACGGTGACGCCGAGTGTGAGTGGCGGCACGGCGACCCACGGCGTTACGGTAACAACCGGCGCATTGACGTTTGACAGCAGCAACTGGTCGACCGCGCAAGATGTGTCGGTCGCCGCCGCCGATGATACGGATACCGACGACGAGACCGCCACGATTATCCACGCGGTGACCGACGGCGGCACTTATGTCGGCGTCACCGCCGACGATGTGGTTGTAACGGTTGCCGACGACGAAATTGCCGACACCGGCGCCCCGGCTTTCGCCTCCGGTGAGTCGGTGGACGACCAGAGTTACATCGCCGGCACGCCTATCACCGCCTTGACGTTGCCGGTGGTTGCTCCCGCCACCCCCGGAGACGGCGACACCATCTACACGCTGACGCCCACCGGGGACATTCCGTTGGGCTTGAGTTTTGACGACACCACGCGCGTATTGAGCGGCAGACCGACCACCGCCGCCACCGCCGTCTCGCTGACCTACACCGCCGCCGACAGCGACATCAACACCGCCGCCGACGATACCGCCAGCCTGACGTTCAGCGTCACCATAGAGCAAGCGCCGCCGACGGTTAGTATTGCGCGGGTCGTGGACAACGACCCCTTTAACCGCTCAGGGATTGACGACGACACTACGCGCCCCGGCTTTCAGGTGGATGAACGAGACATCGGAAGCGGCGTGGCGCCGGGCGTGAGTTACGACATCACCCTGAACACCGCGCCCACCGCCGGCGAAATACTGACCGTTACCGTGGAGGTTTCCGGCGTCGCCGGCGCCGCCGGCGCGGCGAGCGACTTGATTACCGCCCTCAGCAGCAGCGTCCCGTTGGCTTCCTCCACGTTCCGGCATACCTTCAACCCCGGCGACACCTCGGTCAGGCAGAGGCTCAATGTGCGTTTGGACGACATCGCCGAGGGCTACGAAGGCTTTACCTTCACCATTACGGGCTTGAGTGGTAGCGCCGCCGGTGATTACAGAATCAGTTTCACCGAGCGCGCGATTAGCGGCGAGATTACGCCGAGCAACTTGCCGACGGTTGCGCTCGCCTCGCCGGCGGGCGCGGTGCGCGAGGGTGACGATGCCGTCTTCGTCGCCACGGTGACGCCGCTTGTTTCCACCACGCTGTCGGGTCCGGTAACTTTCGCGGCGAGCGTGGCGGGCAGCGGCGGCAATCCGGCGGACGCCGCCGACTACGGCGCCCCTGTCTCCACTTCTATCCCGGTCGGTGAAACCACCGGCGAAGTCAGGTTGCCGATTGCGCTGGACGGCGTGACCGAGTCGCCGGACGAGGAACTGACGCTGACGCTGGACGAAATGATATTCAATGAAGGCACCGCCGCCGAGAGCCGTGCGCCGCTGAGCCCCGCGCCCAGCGCCACCGCCACGCTGACCGACCCGACGCCGGGGGTTGCCATCTCCCACGCCACGCTGGACGTGGGCGAGGGCGCGACCGCCTTTTACGCCGTGGCGTTGTATACGGTGCCGGGCGGTAATGTGATAGTGACGCCGACCAGCGTCCCGCCCGCCGCCGCCACCGTCTCCGGCGCCCTGACCTTCACCACCGCCAACTGGAACACGCGGCAGACGGTGACCGTCACCGGTGTTGCGGACGATGACGCCGTCGACGCCACCGCCACCATCATGCATGCGGTTAGCGGTGTGAGTTACGCCGGCAACACCGCCGATGATGTGGCGGTGACCGTTATTGACGACGAGACCGCTTCGGTGATGATTTCCGCCGCCTTCGTGACTGTGGTAGAAGGCGCCAGCACCGACACTTATACCGTGGCGCTGACTTCCGCGCCGCTCGGTGGCGATGTGATGATTACGCCGAGCATTCCCGCGGGCGGCGACTTGACGCTCAGCCCCGGCGCGCTGACTTTCACCGACACCGCCGGCAACTGGAATACGCCGCAGGCGATTACCCTCATCGTCCGCGAGGATGACGATGCGGTCACCAATGCCGACATCCAAATCACCCACGCGGTCGCCGGGGCGGACTACGACAGCGTCACCGCCGCCTTTGTGAGGGTCAGGATTACCGAAAACGACAGCGTTGGGGTGACGATTGTCCCGACCACGCTGAGCGTGGATGAAGGCGTTACCGTCACTTACACCGTGGCGCTGACTTCCGCGCCGAGCGCCGGCGTGGTGAGTGTGACGCCGAGTAGCGCCGATTTTGATGCGGTCAATGTCATCACTACCGCGCTGGTGTTTGACGACTCCAACTGGAATATGCCGCAGACGGTTTCGGTCGGCGGCGTGGCGGATGATGATGCGGTTGACGAGTCGGTTTTGATTAGCAATGCGGTCGGCGTGAGCGTGGGCTCTTCGGATTACGCCGGCGCAGGCGCGGCGGGTGTGACGGTGGCGGTCAACGACGACGGCATGGCGGCGGTGATGGTTGACACGCCCGCCCTGACGATTGACGAAGACGGCGACGGCACCTACACCATCGTGTTGACTTCCGCACCGGGTGGCGGCGGTGATGCGACCGTGACGCCTGCCAGCACCGACACCGACATCGCCACCGTCTCCGGCGCGCTGATTTTTACCGCCGCCGCCGGCAACTGGAATATGCCGCAGACGGTGACCGTGACCGGCGTGGCGGACGGCGACGACGACGACGCGACGGTTAGCATCACCCACGCGGTGAGCGGTTACAACGGCATCGCCACCGCCGCCGCCGTGACGGTCACCGTCACCGACGACGATACGGTCGGCGTCAACCTTTCCGTGAGCACGCTGCCCTTGATAGAAAACGCCACCGCGACCTACACCTTGGTCTTGGGCACTCAGCCGAGCGCTGATGTGACGGTGACGCCGGCAAGTGGCGCCACCGCCATCGCCACCGTCTCCGGCGCGCTGACCTTCACCGTCGCCGCTTGGAATGTGCCGCAGTCGGTCACCGTCACCGGCGTCGATGACGACAACATCGTCAACGACAGCACCCGCATCACGCACACGGCTGCCAGCGCGGATGCGGAATACGACGGCGCCGCCGTCACCGTCGGCGATGTGATGGTGAGCGTGACCGACGACGACACGCCCGGTGTGGTGATTTCCGAGCCCACGCTGACCGTGGACGAAGGCGATTCCGCCACCTACACCGTGCGGCTTACCACCGTGCCGAGCGGCGAGGTGACGATTACGGCGAGTAGCGCCGCCACCGCCACCGTCGCACCCGCCGGCGGTCTGACTTTCGCCGCCGGCAACTGGAATGTGCGGCAGACGATTACCGTCACCGGCGTTGAGGACGCTGACGCCAGCCCCAACGCCGATGCCAGCATCAGCCACGCGGCAACCGGCGCGACGGAATACGACAGACTCGCCGGCATCGACAGCGTGACGGTGACGGTGGATGAGACCGACATGCGCGGCGTGATGATTTCCACCGCCACTGTGGATGTTCCCGAAGGCGATTCCAACACCTATACCGTGGAGTTGACTTCCGCGCCGGACGGCGGCGATGTGACGGTGACGGCGAGCATTCCTTCGGGCAACAAGTTGTCGTTCATTTCAAGCGGCGCGCTGACATTCGGCGTGAGCAACTGGAACATCGCACAGCCGGTTAGCCTCACCGCCACCGCCGATGATGACGCGGTTGCCGACCCCGCCATCGTTATCATGCACGCGGTTACCGGCGCGGATTACGAAAGCAACAACGTCACCGCCGCCGATGTGACCGCCACGATTACCGAGGACGACCGCGTCGGGGTGACGGTTGAAGAGACCACCGTTACCGTGAACGAGGGCGAGTTCGCCACCTACACCGTGGCGCTGACCTCCGCGCCGAGCGCCGGCGAAGTGAGGGTGACGCCGAGTAGCGGCAATGGCGGCGCGGTCACCGTCACCCCCGCCGCCGCGCTGGTGTTTGACGACTCCAACTGGAACACGCGGCAGACGGTGACCGTCACCGGTGTGCCGGATGAGGATGCGGTTGACGAGACGGTTGTGATTAGCCATGCGGTGGCGGCGAGCGATGGTTTGTCGGATTACACCGGCGCAAATGCCGCTAATGTGACGGTCACGGTGGACGACTCCGGCACGGCTTCGGTGACGATTGGCACGCCCGCCCTGACCGTTGCCGAAAACCGCAACAACACCTACACCATCATGCTGACCTCCGCGCCGAGCGGCGGCGGCAATGCGACCGTGACGCCCGCCAGCGCCGACACCAACATCGCCATCGTCTCCGGCGCGCTGACCTTCAGCGACACCAACTGGAATATGACGCAGGATGTCACCGTGAGCGGTGTGGAAGACCTCGACGCCGACGACGAGATGGTCAGCATCACGCACACGGTGAGCGGCTACAACGGCATCACCACCGCCGCCGCCGTGACGGTCACCGTCACCGACACGAACGACGCCGGCGTCACCCTTTCCGAGCGCGATGTGACCCTGATGGAAAACACCAACACGACCTACACCGTGATGCTGGACACGCAGCCGAGCGGCAATGTGACGATTACGCCGAGGAGCGATGATGATGATGTCGCCACCGTCTCCGGCGCGCTGGTCTTCACCACCGCCAACTGGAACACGGCGCAGAGCGTCACCGTCACCGGCGCCGATGACGACAACGGCGTCACCGACACCACCGACATCACGCACACGGCGGTCAGCACGGATACGAATTACAACGGCACCGCCATCAGCGGTGTGACGGTGAACGTGACGGTGACCGACACCGACACGCCGGGCGTGACGATTTCCGATGCCACGCTGAGCGTGGACGAGGGCGCCGTCGACACTTACACCGTGCGGCTTACCACCCAACCGACCGCCAACGTGGTGATTACGCCGACCAGCACCGCCACCGCCACCGTCTCAGGCGCACTGACTTTCACGCCCACCAACTGGAACGAGATGCAGGCGGTCACCGTCACCGGCGTGACGGACGCTGACGCCAACGCCAACACCGACGCCGTCATCAGCCACATGGCAACCGGCGCGGCGGAGTACGCCGCCATCGCCACCATCGCCAGCGTGACCGTGATGGTGACCGAAACCGACACGCGCGGCATCATGTTGTCGGTGACCGCTTTGTCCGTGACCGAAAACGCCACCGGCAACTACACCGTGCGGTTGGATAGCGAGCCCGATGGCAATGTGGTGATTACGCCGATGAGTGGTGCTGACGACATCGCCACCGTCTCAGGTCCGCTGACTTTCACCGACGCCAACTGGAACATCGAGCAGACGGTCATCGTGACCGGCGCAGAGGATGACGACGCCACTGACCATATGGTAAACATCACCCACGCGGCAAGCGGCTCAGCCGACTACGACGGCCTTGATTTGACCACCGAGACCGTGGCGGTGAACGTGACCGACGACGACATGCGCCGCGTGATTTTGTCGGGGACGCCGGTGACCGTCCTCGAAGGCATGACCGCCGCTTACGGCGTGGTCTTGAACACGCAACCGAGCGGCGATGTGATGGTGACGCCGAGTGGCGCCGCCGCCGCTGTTGCGACCGTATTACCCACTGGCGCGCTGGTCTTTACCACCGCCAACTGGAACACCCCGCAATCCGTCACCGTCACCGGCGTTGAAGATGCCGACACCGAAACCGACACCACCACCATCACGCACGCGGTAGCCGGCGCCGATTACGACGGCGTCACCGTTACCGACGACCCGGTTGTGGTCACCGTCACCGACAACGACATGCCGGGCGTCATGATTTCCACCGCCACGCTTGCCGTAGACGAAGGTAGCAATAACACCTACACCGTGGTCTTGAACACGCAGCCGAGTGGTCCTGTCGCCGTTGCGCTGACCATTGACGGCGATGTGACCGCCGACACCGCCACGTTCAACTTCACCATGAGCAACTGGAACACGCCGCAGGATGTCGTCGTGAGCGCCGCCGAAGATTTTGACGGCAACAACGACACCGCCACCATCACGCACACGGTCAGCGGGGCGGACTACATCGGCGCGACCATCACCAACCCCGTCGTCACCGTCACCGTCACCGACAACGACCCGCTTGGCATCACGCTTTCGGTGAACACCTTGCCCGTGACCGAAGGCGCGACCGCCAACTACACCGTGGAGTTGGACACCCAGCCCGATGGCGAGGTGGTGATTACGCCGACGAGCGGTGATGACGAAATCGCCACCGTCTCAGGCCCGCTGACTTTCACCGATGGCAACTGGAACATCGCGCAGACGGTATTCGTGACCGGCGCAGAGGATGCTGACGCCACTAACGAAATGGTAAACATCACCCACGTCGCCACCGGCTCAGCCGACTACGTCGCCCTTGATTTGACCGCCGAGACCGTGGCGGTGACCGTCACCGACAACGACATGCCCGGCGTGACTTTGTCGGGGGCTCCGGTGACCGTCACCGAAGGCGCGAGCGCCAACTATGGCGTGGTCTTGAACACGCAACCGAGCGGCGATGTGATGGTGACGCCAGACAGCGATGATGATGATGTCGCCACCGTCTCAGGCGCGCTGGTCTTCACCCCCGCCAACTGGAACACGGTGCAGTCCGTCGTCGTCACCGGCGCCGAAGATGACGACGGCGCAGACGAGAGCGTCAGTATCACCCACACGGTCACCGGCTACGGCAGCGTCACCGCCGCCGCGGTTGCGGTCACCGTCACCGACGACGACCGCCCCGGCGTCACGATTTCGCGCCCAACGCTGGCGGTGGATGAAGAAGGCGAGGCGATGGCTTACACCGTGGTGCTGACCGCCGCGCCGACTAGCGGCGATGTGATGGTGACGCCGAGCGTGGACGGCGATGTTGCCGCCCACGGCGTAACCATCACCCCAAGCGGCGCGCTGGTCTTCGGCAGCAACAACTGGAACACCCCGCAAGCGGTGAGCGTAGCCGCCGCCGACGATGCGGACGGCAACAACGAGCGGGCAATCATCAGCCACAGCGTGAGCGGCGACGGTTACGCGGGCGTGGTTGCCGACTCGGTGGAGGTGACCGTCACCGACGACGACACACCGGGCGTGACGATTTCCGAGACCAGCCTGAGCGTGAACGAAAGCGGCGGTGTCGAAACTTACACCGTGCGGCTGAACACCGCGCCGAGCGGCAATGCGACGGTCACGCCCACCAGCAACACCGCCGCCGCCATCGTCTCCGCTCCGCTGACCTTCACCCCCGCCAACTGGAGCGCCGCGCAGACAATCACCGTCACCGGCGGCGACATCAGCGCAGCGGAAGACATCACCGGCGTCATCAGCCACGCGGTGAGCGGCTACGGCGGCATCACCACCGCCGCTGCAGTGGCGGTGACGGTGCGCGCGGCGGGGATTGTGCTGAGGAACCGTCTCGGCGTGGAGGTGACCCAACTGAATCTCGACGAAGGCAGCAGCATCACCTACTACACCATCGAACTGGACACCGTCCCCACCGCGAATGTGACGGTGACGCCGCAGGGCGATGTCAGCGCCGTGACCATCAGGACGGGCGCACGGGTCTTCACCCCCGCCAGCTGGAACGTGCGGCAGACGGTTAACATCACCGTCGGCGCGAGCACGGACATCCGCCACATCGTCAGCACGACGGGCAACTACGCCGGCTTGGTCGGTCCCGTGCTCAGTGTCGTCTTTGACTCCGCCGAGGCGGTGGATCCGGTCAACGCCGTCATCCTGCCGGAAGTGACGCGCGTGATGGTCGTACATCACTTGAATGCGATTACCAACCGCATCGCGCGGGCGCGCACCTCAACCATCGGCGCGGGCGGCGGCGTGAACGGCGGACTGCGCGCCAACCTCGGCGGGCATTCCACGCTGGAGGAACTGGCGGCGACGCACGCGCAGACGATGGTGGACGACGACTTTGACGCCAAGACGCTGCTCGGCGGCTCGGACTTCACGATGCCCTTGAGCGCCGCCGGCGGCGATGGCGGCGGGTCGGGCGCACTCTTCTCGCTGTGGGGCAGCGGCGAATACCACGACATTGGCGGCAAGCACGACAACGTCGACTGGGACGGCTCGCTGCTCAGCGCGCACCTCGGCGTGGATGCCGAACTGCGCTCCGGCTTGCTGGCGGGCTTGATGGTGTCGTGGAGCGAAGCGGATTTGGAATACACCAACCGCAACACCACCACCGCCGTGACCGGCGACTACGAATTGGAGATGACCAGCGCGCACCCGTATATCGGCTGGAGCGCGCGCGATGGCCGCCTCGACCTGTGGGCGACCGCCGGCTACGGCAGCGGCGAGTTGACAATCACCGAAACCAACGCCACCGAGCCGAGCACCGGAGACGCGACCCTGCAGACCGTCGGCATAGGCGGCAGCGCGCGCTTGGCGGGGGGCTTCAACACCGAGTTGCGCTTGAAAGGCGAAGTCCAGCAGACGCGACTGGAAGTGGAGCAAGCCGAGGACGGCGGCTTCAACGAAATGGAAGTGGACGCCAGCCAGGCGCGCCTCGCAATAGAAGCAACCCGCACCGTCACCACCCGAAGCGGCGCGCAAGTGTCCCCATCGCTGGAACTCGGCGCACGCTACGACGGCGGAGACGGCGAGACCGGCGGCGGCATAGAAATCGGCGGCGGCCTCCGCTTCCAAAGCGCCGGACGCGGCTTGACACTGGAAACCCGCGCACGCGCGTTGCTTGCCCACAGCGGCGAAACCGAAGACAAAGGCATCAGCGCCACCCTGAAACTAACCCCCGGCGCCGACCGCCAGGGCTTCTCATTCACCCTAACCCCCGCCTACGGCAACCCCGACAGCGGCGTGCAGAATGTATGGAACAAAGGCTTGCTGGACAGCGCCACCACCCCCGACCGCGCCCTAAGCGCCCGCATGACCACCGAACTAGCCTACGGCCTAACCACCCCCCACGGCCTGCTAACCCCCTACACCAAAATGACCCTGGGCAAAGAATCCAAAACCTACCGCTTGGGCGTGCGCTGGGAGTTGGGGGCTATGTTTACTTTGAACTTGGCTGGTGAGCGTTTGGAAAAAGATGATGCGGCGGTGGAGGATGTTTATTTGTTGGAAGGGGAGGTGAAGTTTTAGTCGAAGCCGTCACGGCAGAAAACATGCCCCGTGTCCCGACATGGGGCGGAAGCGCCCCACAACAACCTCGTCATTCTCGAGCGTTAGCGCCCGTTGCCGCGTAGCGGCTTACGGGCGCTTACGACCTCGGGAATCTCCCTAAGACTACCTCGGACTTTACCGAAGCCCGTGCCTGTCTCATGCCCGCTTAAAAGACTGCGGGAATGGCGTTGTTGGAACTCAGCGCCAACCTTAGGGAGATTCCCGAGGACGCAAGTGTCCGTAAGCCGCCGCTAAAAGAAGAAGCGCGGCGGCAACGGACACTAACGCTCGAGAATGACGAGTTGTAGCCGTCATTCCCGAACAACAGAAAAATAACCCCCCACTTCGTCATTCTCGAACGATAGAAAAATAGGGAGCGTCAGCGACCATATTTTTCATCGCCTTCGGGAATCTCCCTAAGGTTAGCGTGGACTTTACCGAAGCCCGTGCCAATCTTAGGGAGATTCCCGAGGACGCAAGTGTCCGTAAGCCGCCGCTTAAAAGAAGAAGCGCGACGGCAACGGACACTAACGCTCGAATGACGGGTGGTTGGAAATGACGAAGTGAGAGGATTGATTTTTTTCTTGGTTGCTTTCCGAGTTTTTGTTATTATTGGGGGGTTCTTTTCTTTTTTGGGTGGGGTTCTGATGAAAAATACTTATTTTGTGCAATTGAGGCTGGGGCGGGTTGGTTGTTTGTTGCGGGGCGGTTGTTTGTCCCGAGCCGGGTTTTTCCGGCGCGCCGTTCGCCGCGAGCCGGTTGCCGCCCTGCTTTCCATGCAAACTAACGCCCCCCACCGGAGCAAGCCAATGACCTCGTCCGACCGCCGCCCGTCCGCCAACAACCGCCCTAACCCGAGGAGCAAGCCAATGACTTATCGCATTTTTAATTTCCCCCTGCGTGTTTTGGGGGTGGTGGTGGGGTTGGGGGTTTCGGGGGTGGGGTGGGGGCAGGTTACTGCCGTTGATGATACCGACAGCACCGATACAGAAACCGTCATCAACGTGGCCGCCCCAGGCCTGCTTACCAACGACGCCGGTACCACCCTCATGGTCACCGAGGTTGGCGGCACCACAAGCACGCGGGCTGCGGCCAATGTCGGCAATCCCATACGCGGCCAGGTCGGCGGTGAGTTCACCATCAACGCCGATGGCTCTTACACCTTCAACCCGAACGGCGACTTTAGCCTTACCAGCGGCAGCACCAGCACCGCGGCTCACTATCAGGTCACCGATAGCAACGGCGATACGGCTATGGCGACACTGAGAATGAATGTGAACGGCAACGCCGACCCCAACCAGCGCCCCACCCCCGTCGATGACACGGCCACCACCGACCCGAGCACCCCCCTCACCGTGAGCGCCGCCAATGGCTTGCTTGCCAACGACACCGACCCGAACACCGGCGACACCGTGACCACCGTCACCAGGGTGGGCAACACTGAGTCCAATCTGCGCGCAAGCACCGTGGGCGTAGTTACATTTGGCAACCTCCGCGGTCACTTCACCGTCATGGCCGATGGCTCCTGGACCTATAACCCGGCTAACGCGTTTAACAGTCTGGCCCCCGGCGCAAGCCGCACCGACTCGATAGTCTACGAGGTCGCCGACAACCACGGCGCGAAGTCGTCTACCGCCGGCACCCTGCGCATCACGGTTACCGCCCCCGCCGCCCCCGACCCCGACCCCGACCCCACCACCCCGCTGACTTTCGACTCGACGCAGGGTAATTTGACCCTCACCGCCAACGAAACCCTCACCGCCATGGTGTTGCCGGCGGCGAGCGGCGGCACCGGGACTGTGACTTATGCGTTGTCGAATCTGGAGACCCTCGTGCCGGGTCTGGCTTTTGCCGCCGACTCGCGCACGCTGAGCGGCACGCCGACCACCGCCGCCGGAGCGGTGACGCTGACTTACACCGCCACCGCCACCGCCGAAGGCGGCGCCACCGAAAGCGTCTCGTTGACTTTCACCGTGACGGTGGAAGCCGGTGCCGCCCCCGTCAACCAAGCCCCGGTCGCCGTCGATGATACGGGCGCGACCGACCCGGACACCCGAATCGACATCGCCGCTCCGGGCGTGCTAGACAACGACAGCGACCCGAACGGCGACACCTTTACCGTCACCGCCCTGGGCAACAACGCCGGCGATCTGAACACGGGATTCCTTGCCGGGCTCTTTCCCCCCATCTTCAATGCCACCTCTGGCGGACAGTTCACCATCCGCACCACTGGCGCCTGGAGTTTTAACCCCGCCGGCGACTTTTCGAGTCTTGCCGTCGGCATGAGCGCCACCACCTCGGTGGTCTACCAAATTTCCGACACCAACGGCGAGACGGCTACCGCGACCATCACCGTCACAGTAACCAACCCCCCCGACACCCCGCCGTCTTTCGGCACGACGACGCAGGATGATTTGACCTTCCCGAGCGCGCGCACCATCAGCCCCAACGTGGTGTTGCCGGAGGCGAGCGGCGGGAACGGGAATTTGTCGTATGCGGTGACGCCCGATTTGGCGGTGGCGGTTCCCGGTTTGATTTTTACCCCCGGCGCGCGCACGCTGAGCGGCACGCCCATCACCAACGCCGCGGCGGTGACGCTGACTTATACCGCCAGCGACTCCGATACCAACATGGCCGCCAGCGACACCGCCTCGCTGACTTTCACGGTGACGGTGATTGACCCGCTGACCGGGGAGATTTCGCTGTCGGTTACCGGCAGCGGCGGCGACCGCGATATGAGCACGCCGGGGTTGCAGGTGGATGAGGGCGATACCATTGTTTTGACTACTAGGTTTCACGGCAAGACGGGGGGCGTCGTTCAAACGCAGGTGGACGCCACTGGGACGGCGCGGTATCAATTGCACGGGGAGGGCGCCAGCGTGCCTTACGACATTGAACCCATCTCTCTTCAGCCATCGGCTTTTTCGTCTGTTAGTCATGGTCCGGGAGACGCCGGAGAAACTAAAGTCACCAATTTTCCAGTCCGCAATGACTCGTTGAGCGAAAATGATGAGACGTTAATCTTGACGCTGAGTGGGACGCCCAGCACGCTTGGCGGCGCGACCGGCGCAGCCACCTGGACGTTTGGCACGCCCGCCGCGGTTACCGTGACCATCCGCGCCAATGACGACAGCCAGGCGTATATCGCCGACACCGCCCCGACCACGGTGGCGGCGGGCGGCACGCTGAATGTGCCGGTGGCGATTCGCGGGTCGGCGCGCACTGGTGTTTCCACGGTCAATTTCACCTTCACCGGCACCGCCACGACCGCCGATTATTCGGTGACGACCGGCAGCGACGTCACCTTTAACCCAGCCACCACCCCGCCCAGCGGCTCCATTACGTTTTCCACCACGCAGACCAGCCGCAACATTCCGGTCGTTTTAACCGCCGACGCCGACACCGCCGACGAAACCCTCATCGTCACGCTGAGTGGTCACGCCGGTATGGTCGCTTCGCCGGCGTCAACGACACATGACAACACCGCGCACACGGTCACCATCACCGCCGCCGCGGCGGTCGCGCCGACGCCGGTGTTCACTTCGCAAAACATACCGGAGAACACATTTGTGGCGGCGACGGGCGGCACGGGTGCGGATACCGGCATCGCCAACGTGATTTTGCCGACTGCCACTGTGACCGGTGGCGAGTCGATTACCTACTCGCTGAACCCGGCAACCGCCGGCGGTTTCGCTTTGGAGACGATTGCCGGCGTCCCGCAATATAGCGGCATACCGACAGCGGTGGGCCGCTTCATTTTCACCATGACCGCCACCGGCGACAGTGGCGGCTCCGCGGCGCTGACTTTCGCCATCAGCACGGTTGCCAACTCGGCGCCGGTGCTCGCTCCGGTGGCCGACCAAACCCACGAGGCGGGCACGGAGGTCGACCTGACCCTGCCGCCGGCGAGCGGCGGCAACGGGCAGAATATTTACACGCTTGCCAACATCGACGCCGTGGTGGGGCTGTCTTTTAACCCCAACACGCGCGCGCTGAGCGGCACGCCGACCACGACCGGGACGCACACGGTAATGTATAACGTGCGCGACGACGACAACGAGCGCAGAGCCGCGGATACCGATTCGGAGAGTTTCACCATCACGGTGACGGCGAACCCAGACGCGCCGGTGCCGATGTTTGACTCGGCGGGAACCGTGCCGGAGAACACCTATGTGCCGGGGGTGGCGGGCATGGCGCCGCAGACTGGCATCTTCAACGTGCGATTGCCGCGCGCCACGGTGACCGATGGCACAGGCGTTACCTACTCGATGGACCCGATGAGCGCCGGCGGCTTGGGTTTGGAAATAACGATGGGTACTTTCGGCGGCATCACCGCCGGTCCGGTCTATAGCGGCATACCGACCAACGACATTGGTCGCCACATTTTCACCTACACCGCCACCGGCGGCTCCGGCGGCGTCGCGGCGCTGACTTTCGCCATCAGCATCGTCGCCAACTCGGCGCCGGATTTGCCGACGGTGGACAACTTGACCTACGTGGTCGGCGAGTCGGTTAACGTGACCCTGCCGCCGGCAACCGGCGGCAACATCGGCACGCACATCCGTGGCCGCTTGAGGAATATTTACACGCTGAACCTTGGCACGGGTAGCGGTTTGGTCAATATACCCGGTCTGACCTGGGATGCCGCCACGCGCGTGCTGAGCGGCACGCCGAGCGCCGCCGGCACGCACACGCTGAATTACGGCGTGAGCGACGACGACAACGACCGCAGAGCCAGCGATGTGGATTCGGAGAGTTTCACCGTGACGGTGACGGCGGGGGGGGCGGGTCCGACTTTTGGCTCGCAGATGGTGATGGACCGCACTTATGTTCCGGGGGTTACCGGCATGGCGCCGCAGACCGGCATCTTCAACGTGATTTTGCCGACCGCCATCGGTGGCGCCTCTCCCATTACCTACACGCTGCCAACGCTCCCCGCTAACGGCTTCGGTTTCGGTCTCGGCACGTCGGGCAACGTCCCGCAATTCGGCGGCATACCCGCCGCGGTTGCCCGCCTGACTTTCACCTACGTCGCCACCGATGCCAACAGCGCCACCGACTCGCTGACTTTCGTCGTGGATACGGTTCCCAATTTGGTGCCGACTGCCGGTACTTCGCCGGGCAACCGAAACTACGAAATTGGCGAGACGGTTAACCTCACCCTGCCGCCGGCGAGCGGCGGCAACGGGGATTTGAGTTACGGTCTAAACCTCGGCGTGGGGACGGGTCTCATCGATATACCCGGTCTGACCTGGGACGCCAACACGCGCGTGGTGAGCGGCTCGCCGACCACGGCGACGGCGGCGCCGATTACGCTGGTCTATAACGCGTTTGATTCCGACAACGACAGGCGAAGTGCCGATGTGGGTTCGTTCAGTTTCACCGTCACGGTGTCGCCGGCGGCGCCGGACTTCGGCGCGGGAATGGTGGAAGACCAGAACTACATCGTCGGGCAAGCCATCGACACGCTCACCCTGCCGGTGGCGAGCGGCGCGACTTCTTATACGCTGACGCCTTCGGGCGCGCTGAACGGCTTGGCTTTTGACGCGTCCAACCGTCAGGTAACCGGCTCGCCGGCGGCGGCGGAGGTGAATAGTTTGACCTACACCGCCACCAACGCCACCGGCAACGACACGCTGACTTTCAGCGTGACCGCGGCGGCGGATACTGCGCCGGCTTTTGCGGGCGGTGCGTCTCAGGGGGATTTGGATTTGACCGTTGACGAGGCAATCTCGCCCGTGGTGGTGCTGCCGGCGGCGAGCGGCGGCAACGGGGAGGTGTCCTATACGCTGGATGTTTCCGGCGTGCCCGGTCTGGTTTTCACCGCCGACACGCGCACGCTGAGCGGCACGCCGAGCGTGGTGGCGGGGGCGGTTACGCTGACTTATATTGCGTCTGATGCGGACAGCAACGAAGCCGCGAGCGATACCGACACGCTGGAGTTTGAGGTGACGGTGTCGGGGGGTCCTGATTATGGGACGGTGACGCTGGCGGCCACCAGCGACAACGGCGACCGCGACGCGGATGCGGCGGGGTTGCAGGTTGAGGAAGGGGATGTGATTACGTTGACGGCGACTTTTCATGGGCGGACGACGACGACTGGGCTTACGCGTGTGCTGGCGACGGCTACGGGGTCAGCCGTGCATGTACTCAACGACGATTCCTCGCCCAGCGTTATGGGAGGAGATGCCGACCTTCGGAGTGAAGCGAACCCTGCGGTTGCCGCTCCGCATTACGCTCGGTTCTCGAATAATTTCCCCGATGGACGCGAGTCGGTTCATTTTACGGTGGAAGTCCTCGATGACATGCGGGCGGAAGGGGCAGAAAACATTGTATACACGCTGGTTACGAATGATTTTATCTGGTTGCCGCCAACGGGCGGTCAACCCGGACCCAGCGCGCCACTCAGCATCGGCACGCCCAGTAGCGTCACCATCACCATCCTCGAAAGCGACCAGCCCGAGATCGCCACCGCCGCGTTTACGACGGCGTTGGGCGGCAGCGTCGCCCCGGCTTATACCGTCGGCGACACGGTTGACTTGACCCTGCCGGTGGCGACCGGCGGCAACGCGCCTTTGGCATATTCCATCCTCCCCGATGTGACGATAGCAGTGCCCGGTCTCACTTTTGCCACCGCCACGCGCGTGCTGAGCGGCTCGCCGACCACCGAAGCCGGCGTGGCGATGCTGACCTACCGCGTTACCGATGCGGACCGCAACACCGCCGACCAGACCTTCAGCATCAAGGTGAATGCGGTGGACAACAACGTGCCGACTTTCGGCTCGATGACGCAGGAAGACGAGACCTACACCGTCGGCGTGGCGGTTGATTTGACCCTGCCCGAAGCCACCGGCGGCGACACCGGCGACGGGCCGTTGACTTATTCAATGGATGTTTCCGCCGTGCCCGGTCTGGTTTTCACGCCCGCCACGCGCGTGTTGAGCGGCATGCCGAGCGCCGCGGGCGGACCGCATAGCCTGACTTTAATCGCCAACGATGGCGACGCCAACATGGACGCCAGCGATACCGCCACGCTGATGTTTAGCGTGACGGTGGAAGCGCCGGCGGACTTGATGCCGTCTTTCGGCTCGACGCAGCGCGATTTGTCCTTCCCCGCCAACACCGCCATCGGCGATGTGACGCTGCCGGCGGCGAGCGGCGGCGATGGGACGCTGGTTTATTCGCTCACGCCGGCGGTGCCGGGCTCGGTGGCGGGGCTGGCTTTTAACGCCGGCTCGCGCGTGCTGAGCGGCACGCCAACCGCCGTCGCCGGTGCGGTAACGCTGACTTACACCGCCACCGACACCGACGACGATGCCGCCTCGCTGACTTTTAGCGTGACGGTGACGGCGGCGGGCACGGCGCCGGCTGCCAAAATGCCGGCGGACTTGGCGCCGATATTTACCGGACTCGGCGGCCTGGACTTGACGAGAGGCTCCGCGCGGGTCAACAGGTATACCGTGGCGCTGGACGCACCGCCGACCGGGTCGGTGACGATTACGCCGACCTCCTCCGAAGGTAGCGTGACGATTATGCCGGCTAGCCACACTTTCACCGCCGCCGACTGGAACGAGGCGAAGGCGTTTACCGTGACCGCGGGCGCTGACACGGTTGCCGCCAGCGTCGACATCGCCCATCGGCTGACCTACGAAGCCCCCGGCGGCGCCACCATGGGCATAGACCTTACCGAAGGCGACGAGACGGTGGTGGTGAATAACCCCGACCCCGATGTGACGGTTAGCCTGTCGAGCCTGTCGAGTTTGCGCCTGAGTCAGGGCGGCAACGGGGGTTACACCGTGGTGCTGAACGCCGTGCCGACCGGCGGCAATGTGACGATTACGCCGAGTAGCGGCGACACTTCCGTGGCGACGGTTTCGCCGGCTATGCTGGTCTTCAGCGCCGCCAACTGGGAGACGCCGCAGGCGGTGACGGTCACCGGTGGCGTCGGCGGTAGCGCCACAATTACGAACGATGCGACCCAGACCGCCGGCGGGAATTACGCGGGCCTCGGCCTCACCGCTTCGGTTACGGTGACGGTCAGCGAAAGCGTTGTTGCCACCGAGGAAGACGCGGTCAACCGCGTGATTCTGCCCGAAGTCACGCGCGCGATGAGCGACCGGCAAATGGGAGCGGTGGCGCGAAGGGTCGGTCAGGCGAGGTCGGACGATGGCGGCGGCGGGTCTTCGTCGGCGGCGGTCTCGGCATCGGCGTGGGCGGCTGAGGCGATGCGCTCGGGGGTTGATGGCGAGTTTAGCGGCAAGGCAATGCTCGGCGCATCCGACTTCGTGTTGCCGCTCGGCGTATCGGGCGGCGTGCTGGGCGAAAGCGCGGCGATGTGGGGCAGCGGCGACTTCCGCCAACTCGGCGGCGAGAGCGGCAAAATCAACTGGGACGGCGACTTGCTGAGCGTAAACGCCGGCGTAGACGCCCACCTGCGGGACGGTCTGCTGGCGGGCTTGATGTTGTCGTGGAACGAGGCGGATGTGGGCTACACCGACGACACCGCCGGTCTGCAAGAGCGCGGCGACTACGACCTGGACATGGTCAGCCTCCACCCCTACATCGGCAAAAGCACACCGGACGGACGCCTGGACTGGTGGGCGACGCTAGGCTACGGCACCGGCGACTTGTCAATCCGCAACAAAACCAACAACACGCGCGCCAGCAGCGACATCACCCTGCAAATGCTAGGCGTCGGCGGCAACAGCCGCCTACTGGCACGCGGCGACAGCGAGTTACGCCTAAAAGCCGAAGCCTTCACCACGCGCACCGATGTGGACGGCGGCAAGGCAAGCGACTTGCGGCGATTGTCGTCATTGGATGTGGACGCGCGGCGGGTGCGCCTGGCGTTGCAGGCCCGCCGCCCGCACACCCTGCCAAGCGGCGCAAATTTGACGCTGGAGGTTGAAGGCGGAATGCGCTACGACGGCGGAGACGGCGCAACCGGCAGCGGCGTTGAGTTCGGTAGCGCGCTACGCTACACCGATGCTGCGCGGGGGTTGACGCTGGGGCTTCATACGCGGGCGTTGCTTTACCATAGCGGGGATTATGATGACTTTGGGATTGGCGGGGATGTGCAGTTGAATGCAGGGGCTGATGGGCAGGGGTTGTCGCTGTCGTTGGCTCCGGCGTATGGGAATACTGCGGGTGGGGCTGAGGAAGTGTGGCGGGGTGGATTGGCTGCGGTTGCTGATGCTGATGCTGACTTGCAGGCTAGTTTGAATACTCGTGTGGGTTATGGTTTGCCGTCTGCGGCTTTTATGCTGACGCCTTATGGTGAGATGGCGCTTGGGGAGGAAGTTCAGAATTACCGTTTGGGGTTGAGTTGGGGGGTAGGGACGTTGTTTGATTTGAACTTGGTGGGTGAGAGGGCGGAGAAGGATGGGGTGGGGGTTGAGCATGCGATTAGGTTTGAGGGGCGGGTGCGGTTTTAGACTACTTCGTCATTCTCGAGCGTTAGTGTCCCCCAACCTCGTCATTCTCGAGCGTTAGTGTCCGTTGCCGCCGCGCCTTTTCTTTTAAGCGGCGGCTTACCGGACACTTACGACCTCGGGAATCTCCCTAAGGTTGGCACGGACTTGAACAAAGCAAGCGAAGCAGGCGGCGGGTAAGCCGCCGTTCTTGTGGTCTTTTGGGCACGGGCTTCGGTAAAGTCCACGCCAGTCTTAGGGAGATTCCCGAAGGCGATGAAAAATATGGTCGCTGACGCTCCCTATTTTTCTACCGTTCGAGAATGACGGGTATTTATAACTTCGTCATTCTCGAGCGTTAGTGTCCGTTGCCGCCGCGCCTTTTCTTTTAAGCGGCGGCTTACCGGACACTTACGACCTCGGGAATCTCCCTAAGATTGGCACGGACTTGAACAAAGCGAGCGAAGCAGGCGGCGGGTAAGCCGCCATTCTTGTGGTCTTTTGGGCACGGGCTTTGTTGGAGTCCACGGTAGCCTTAGGGAGATTCCCGAATCGAAGAAAATATGGTCGCCTGTCGGCTCCCTATTTTCTACCGTTCGAGAATGACGGGTATTTATAACTTCGTCATTCTCGAGCGTTAGTGTCCGTTGCCGCCGCGCTTTTTCTTTTTAAGCGGCGGCTTACCGGACACTTGCGTCCTCGGGAATCTCCCCAAGGTTGGCACGGACTTGAACAAAGCGGGCGAAGCAGGCGGCGGGTAAGCCGCCGTTTCTTTGGGCTTTTGGGCACGGCCTTCGGTAAAGTCCACGGTAGTCTTAGGGAGATTCCCGAGGTCGTAAGCGCCCGTAAGCCGCTACGCGGCAACGGGCGCTAACGCTCGAGAATGACGAGGTAGGGGGGAATGACGAGTAACAAAAAACCCCGTCATTCTCGAACGGTAGAAAATAGGGAGCGCCAGCGACCATATTTTCTTCGATTCGGGAATCTCCCTAAGACTACCGCGAATTTCAACAAAGCGAGCGAAGCAGGCGGCGGGTAAGCCGCCGTTCTTGTGGTCTTTTGGGCGGGGGCTTTGTTAGAGTCCACGGTAGTCTTAGGGAGATTCCCGAGGTCGTAAGCGCCCGTAAGCCGCTACGCGGCAACGGGCGCTAACGCTCGAGAATGACGAGGTTGTTGTGAATGACGAGTAGTAGGCGTTATTCCCGCAACCTACCCCCCCCCTCAACCCAACTCCCATCCACCCCCGCAAACGAACTACACCCCACCTGCTTCAAAGTCCGAGTAATTTCATCTCGGAAGATTTCTATGACTTGGGTGGCGCCGGGGTTGCCGAGGGCGCCTATTCCCCAGAAGAAAGCGCGGGCGGAGAAGGTCATGCACGCGCCCAGGGCGCCGGCGCGGACTACGTCGGTGCCGGTGCGGATGCCGCTGTCTGCCATTATTGTCATTTGCTCGTGGATTTCCGGGGGCACGGCGCGCAAGGTGTCTACTGAGGTTGGCGCGGCGTCCAGTTGTCTGCCGCCGTGGTTGGAGATGATGAGGCCGTCTACGCCGAGGTCCGCCGCGGTGCGCATGTCTTGCGGGTGTTGCGCGCCTTTTAGCACGAGGGGTCCGTCCCATAGTGCGCGTATCATTTCTACTCGCTCGCGGGTGACGCCGTGCATGTTGAAGTTGGTGATGAATTGCGACAAGCCTTCGTTGGCGCCTTTGCGGTAGGCGGCGACATTGACGAAATCCGGGGCGCCATGCAGCAGGGTTTGCAGCGACCAGCGCGGATGCGTCAGGCATTCGCGCACGATGTAGGGCGTCCAACTGAACGGCAGTTTCAAGCCGCAGCGAAGTTCGCGGTTGCGTTTGGCGCCGACCGGGATGTCCAGCGTGACCACCAGCACGCGGTAGCCGGCGCGCTTCACCCGCGCGAGCAAATCCTTCATCACCTCGACTTCCTTCGGCACATACAACTGAAACCAGCACACATCCGGCGCCAGTTGCGCGATTTCTTCGAGGGCGGTGGTGCTGAACGTGCTGAGGATGTAGGGGATGTTCGCGCGCTGGGCGGCGCGCGCCAATGCCGCTTCGGCGCGGGGCCACATCATGTTGCCGAGACCCACCGGCGGCACGCCGAAGGGCATCGCATACTCGCGCGCAAAGACGCTGGTGGTGAGGTCGGCGTGCGACACGTCGCACAGGTAGCGCGGGGTGAGGATGACATCGTGCCACGCCGCGCGGTTTCGGCGCTTGCCGTGCTCCTGGTCGATGGCGCCGTCCACATACTCGAACGCAAAGCCGGGCATTCGTTTTTTGGCGCGCGCCTTGAGGTCGGCGACGCAGGGAAAGCGGGTGTCGTAGTTCATCGTGTGCAAAACATCGCGCATCGCGCATCGGGATTGCGGTTTGGCGAACTCTATCACACCGCCACATCGCGGCGCGGCGCTTGACCCACCGAAGAAGCGCCGCTATGCTCAACCCTACCCACCCACACAAACGAGGAGTTGAAATGGCTATCCAGATTGGTGATTCGCTACCCAATGTGACCGTCGCCGTCATGTCATCGGACGGACCGGCGGAGATAAGCACCGATGAAATTTTCGCCGGCAAGAAGGTGGTGTTGTTTGCGCTGCCGGGGGCGTATACGCCGACTTGCAGCAAGGCGCACCTGCCCGGCTATGTCGTCCATCACGACGCCATTGTCAAAAAAGGCGTCGACACCATCGCCTGCCTGTCGGTGAACGACGCGTTTGTGATGGGCGCGTGGGGAGACGCGCAGAATGCCGGGGAGAATGTCCTGATGCTCGCCGACGGCAGCGGCGCTTTCACCGCGGCGGTCGGGCTGGAACTGGACTTGACCGACCGTCACATGGGCGTGCGCTCGCAGCGCTATGCGATGGTCGTGGAAGACGGCGTGGTGACCCACCTGAATGTGGAGCAGGGCGCTAATTTCGAGGTCAGCAACGCCGAGACGATTCTCGGACTGCTCTAAAATAGGCGATGACTATTGGATTGGTTAGCGCAATCAATTAGAATAAATCAACCAGCGACACGATTTTCACCGCATCAACCATTGACGAGGAAACACGACTATGAACTTGACCGAATCAAAAACCCAGCAAAACCTGAAAGACGCCTTTGCCGGGGAATCGCAAGCCAACCGCCGTTACCTGTATTTCGCCTCCAAGGCGGATATTGAGGGCTATAACGACGTCGCCGCGGTTTTCCGCTCCACCGCCGAGGGCGAAACCGGACACGCCCACGGGCATTTGGAATACCTCGAAGAGGTCGGCGACCCCGCCACCGGATTGCCCATCGGCGGCACGCCGGACAACCTCAAGGCGGCCATCGCCGGCGAGACCCACGAATACACCGACATGTATCCGGGAATGGCGAAAACCGCCCGAGACGAAGGGTTTGACGAGATTGCCGACTGGTTCGAGACGCTCGGCAAAGCCGAGCGCTCGCACGCCAACCGCTTCCAAAAAGCGCTCGACGAGTTGTAATTTAACCGCGCGACTTCTCGCCGGCGCTCAGTCCGCCAAACTCGGTGGACTGAGTTTGCCAGACCCGCCGGCGAGACCACACCGCCATGACTTCCACCGCCACCCCCACCACCCCAGGCGAGGGCGGCCTCGACGCGCCGACTCGCCACCCGATTGACTGGAAAAACCCGCCCTTCTACGACGAGCCGGCTCTGCTCGGCGAATTGGAGCGGGTGTTCGACCACTGCCACGGTTGCCGGCGTTGCGTCAGTCTGTGTAACGCCTTTCCGACGCTGTTTGATTTGGTGGATGCGTCCGCCACGCTGGAGGTCGACGGGGTCGCGCGCGCCGACTATTGGAAGGTGGTGGAGCAGTGTTATTTGTGCGACATGTGCTATCAGAGCAAGTGCCCGTATATCCCGCCGCATCCCTGGAACATCGACTTCCCGCACCTGATGTTGCGCGCCAAGGCGGTCAGGTTTCGCAAGGGCGAAGTCGGTATTAGCGAAAAAATCCTGTCGTCAACCGACGCCATCGGCAAACTGGCGGGCATTCCCATCGTGGTCAATGCGGTCAATGCCGCCAACCAATCCAAGCCGCTGCGCAAACTGCTCAAGCACACGCTGGGCGTGCATCCGCAGGCGGCTGTCCCCACCTATCACAGCGACACCCTGCGCAAACGCCGGCGCTCCCACGCCGCGGCGCACAACGACAACGGGCGCAACGGCAAGGTCGTCATCTTCGCCACCTGCTTCGGCAACTACAACGAGCCCGACCTCGGCGAAGACTTGATTGCGGTGCTAGAACACAACCAAGTCGCGGTCGCGCTGGCGGACACGGAGCGGTGCTGCGGTATGCCGAAACTGGAGTTGGGCGACTTGAAAGCCGTGGAAAAAGCGAAGCAAGCCAACATTCCCGGCTTAGCGAAAATGGCGCAGCAAGGCTGGAGCATCATCGCGCCGGTGCCGTCCTGCGTGCTGATGTTGCGCCAGGAGTTACCGCTGCTGTTTCCCGAAGACGAGGCGGTGAAAAAAGTCGCCGAGGCGGTCGCCGACCCGTTTGAATACCTGATGCGCCTCCACCGCGAAGGGCGGCTGAATACCGACTTCCCAAAATCGCTAGGCAAGGTGGTCTATCACGCCGCCTGCCATCAACGCGTACAAAAAATCGGCACGCAGACCAAACAATGCCTGCAACTCGTGCCCGGCACGGAGGTGGTGACGATCGAGCGCTGCTCGGGCCACGACGGAACCTACGGCGTCAAAGACAAGTTCTACAAAACCGCCGGCAAAATCGTACGCCCGGTGGTTAAAAAAGTGGCACAAGCCGACGCCGACCATTACGGTAGCGACTGTCCGATGGCGGGGCGGTTTATTCAACACGGTATGGCGGATGGTAGTCAAACCGAGCATCCGGTTTCGTTGTTGCGGGGGGCTTATGGGATTTAGGGGGGGCTGTTATTCTTCGTCATTCACAACAACAACAACCCCGTCATTCTCGAGCGTTAGTGTCCGTTGCCGCCGCGCCTTTTCTTTTAAGCGGCGGCTTACCGGACACTTACGACCTCGGGAATCTCCCTAAGATTGGCACGAACTTGAACAAAGCGAGCGAAGCAGGCGGCGAGTAAGCCGCCATTCCCGCAGTCTTTTGAGCGGGAAAAATCCGCCGGGAGCGGATTTTCGCGTAGCCCGAAGGGCGCGTATCAGGGATGATACGCGCAATCCATCGTCTTAGCGTCGCTCCGTTCAAGACCACGCTAAACTGGACGAGATTCCCGAAGGTGATGAAAAATATAGTCGCTAGCGCTCCTTATTTTTCTATCATTCGAGAATGACGAAGTTGGGGTGAATGACGAAGTGGGGTTTATGTAAACCATTCCACACATCAACGAATCATTTAACATAAACACGAAAACTCACTATGAAAAAACTACACAAAACCGACCTAATGCCTCTTGAAACCTACGCCGAAAAGCGGTCGAGTTTTCGCGCTGAGGTAATGGCGCATAAAAAAAACCGGCAAGTGCCGCTGGGTCCAAATGCGACTTTGTATTTTGAAGACCGCATAACCATGCACTACCAGGTTCAAGAAATCCTGCGAGTCGAGAAAATTTTCGAGCCCGCCGAGATCGAGGAAGAACTAGCCGCGTATAACCCGCTGATTCCAGACGGCGGCAACTGGAAGGCGACATTTATGCTTGAGTTTGAAGACGAGGCGGAGCGGCGCGAGGCGCTTGCCGAGTTGATTGGCGTTGAGCGCGCGTTGCGTATTCGGGTTGGGGCGCACGATGCCGTTGCGCCGATTGCCAACGAAGACCTGGTGCGCGAAACCGACGCCAAGACCTCGGCGGTTCACTTCCTGCGTTTTGAACTCACGGAGGCGATGATTGCGGCGGTCAAAGACGGCGCGGAAATCCATATTGGCGTTGAGCATCCCCATTACACGCATTCAACCGGCGCCCTGCCGGCGGCGGTTGCGCGCTCGCTCGCCGGCGATTTGCGCGCGCCCGGCTGACACGCAATGCAATTGAAACCGCCCGCCAATCATCGTAATCCCCTGCGGGTTGCGGTGGTTGGTGTCGGTTATCTCGGTAAAATCCACGCGGACATCTATCACGGCATGCCCGATGTTGAACTCGTGGCGGTCGTCGACATTGACGCGCCGACCGCCGGCGCCGCCGCGAAAAAATACCACTGCGACTCGCTCGATTCCGCCGCGCGGTTGATTGGGCGCGTCGATGCCGTCAGCATCGCGGTGCCGACCAGTTCGCATTTGCCGGTTGCCAAAGTGTTGCTGGAAAACGGCATCCACGCCTTGCTGGAAAAACCGGTTGCGCCAACCGTGGAAGAGAGCCGCGCAATCGTCGACCTCGCCGCCGCCAACCGCGTGATTTTGCAAATCGGCCACTTGGAGCGCTTCAACGCCGGCGTGATGAAACTGGCGGAACTCGCCGACGACCCGCGCTTTATCGAAGTGCACCGCCTCGGCGTTTTCGTCGAGCGCGCCACCGATGTGGATGTGGTTACCGATTTGATGATACACGACATAGACATCGCGCTGGCGCTGGTGCCGGCGGGACTCAAACGCGTCTCCGCCGCCGGTGCGCGGGTGATTACCGAGCACATCGACATCGCCAACGCACGCCTGGAATTCGACAACGGCGCGGTCGCCAACGTCACCGCCAGCCGGGTGTCGCGCAACCGCTTTCGGCGCATCCGGGTGTTTTCCCGAGACGGCTATCTGGGCTTGAATTTCACCGACCAGCAACTCGACCATATCTATCCTGAGCCCGCCGCCAACGCCGATGACTCAGGCGGCTCAGGCTTCCCGAAACTGGTTGAGCGCCGCCTTGAAGTGGAGCCGCAACAGCCGCTCAACGCCGAACTCGCGCACTTCGTGGACTGCGTGCGGCACAAGCGCAAGCCGCTGGTCGCCGGCGAGGACGGCCTGCTCGCCGTGCAAGTCGCGCAGCAAGTGCGGCGAAAAATTTCCGAATCCATGGGGTGATGACATGACCATCGAATTGTTCCGCGAAGACGGCTATCTCAAACGCTGCGACGCCACCGTGGTGGCGGTCGACGGCAACAGCGTGTGCGTTGACCGCACCGTTTTCTACCCGGAAGGCGGCGGGCAACCCGGCGACACCGGCAAACTGATTCGCACCGACCACGGCGGAAGCGAGACAGCAATCATCGACACGCAGAAAGCGCCGGAAAGCGGCGCGCACCTGCATATCGTCGCCGACGGCGAAACACCGCCGGAAGTCGGCGAGCGCGTCGCCCTGGAAATCGACTGGGCGCGCCGCCACCGCCTGATGCGAATGCACAGTTGCATGCACATGCTATGCGCGGTCATCCCGGCGCCGGTCACCGGCGGCTCAATCCGCGACGGCAGCGGACGACTGGACTTCTACCTGCCCGACCCGCCGGACAAGGCGCATGTCGAAGCGGCGTTGAACCGCTTGATTGAAGAAGACCATCCGATGCGTCTGCGTTGGATTAGTGATGAGGAAATGGCGGAGCAGGCTGATTTGGTCAGGACGATGTCGGTCAAACCACCGACCGGCGCCGGGCGGGTTCGGTTGGTTGAGTTTGCGGGTGCGGATTTGCAGCCTTGCGGTGGTACGCATGTTGCTTCCAGCGGTGAGATTGGTGGGGTGCGGGTTCAGAGTATTAAGAGTAAGGGGAAACAGAATCGGCGTATTACTGTTGAGTTTGTGGGGTAGGGGTCCCGACTCCGTCATTCTCGAGCGTTAGCGCCCGTTGCCGCGTAGCGGCTTACGGGCGCTTACGACCTCGGGAATCTCCCTAAGTCTACCGTGGACTCCAACAAAGCCGCCATCCCCACTCAAAAGCCTGCGGGAATGGCGGCTTACTCGCCGCCTGCTTCGCTCGCTTTGTTCAAGTCTGTGCCAACCTTATGGAGATTCCCGAGGACGCAAGTGTCCGGTAAGCCGCCGCTTAAAAAGAAAAAGCGCGGCGGCAACGGACACTAACGCTCGAGAATGACGAAGTTGTTGTCGTCATTCCCACTTAAAAGATTGGGGGAATGGCGGCTTACCCGCCGCCTGCTTCGCCCGCTTTGTTCAAGTCCGTGCCAACCTTATGGAGATTCCCGAGGTCGTAAGTGTCCGGTAAGCCGCCGCTTAAAAGAAAAGGCGCGGCGGCAACGGACACTAACGCTCGAGAATGACGAAGTCGGGGGAATGACGAAGTTGGGGGAATGACGAAGTCGGGGGGGATGACGAAGTCGGGGGCTCCTTAAGGCGCGTTCAACCGCTGCATCCGGTCGATAAAACCCGCCACCTCAGCATACTGTTGCGGCTTGTTTTCCATCAATGGCAGCAACCGTTGCAAATGCGCCAACGCCTGCGCGTAGTCGGCGCGTTCTTCGGCGGCGAGGGCGGCTAGCCATAGGGCGTTTGGGTGGTTGGGGGCTAGGGTTAGGGCTCGGTTGATGTTTGTTTGGGTTTGGGTGGAGAATTTGCCGGCGTTTGCCATTACCGCGGCGTCCGCCCAGGCGGTTAGGACGTCGGGGTTGTCGCCTCGTAGTTGGTGTAGGGTTTGGTAGGCGCGCTCGGCGTTGTTGAATTGGCCTAGTGTCATATAGGCTCTGCCCGCCAGCGCCCAGTTGTCCGCGTTGCCGGGGTTGTCGGCGAGTTTTTGTTCCAGTCGCCGCACCATTTCCGCCACCGTCGGCATCTTTGCGGACGGCGGTTCTGCCACCACCGCCGACGGCGGCATCAGCGCCGAGGGCGTGCCTAGCGCTAGATACAGGGCGGCGCTGAGGGCGGGAATCAGGATGAGGATGAGCGCCGTCCAGCCCTTGCCGGGTTGCTTTGTTTTGGTTGCGCGCTCGTCGGGTTCGTCGTGCAGGTCGTCAAGCAATGCGCGCTCGATTTCCGTGCGCGACTGCGCCAGTGTTTCGGCGTCTTCGGCGGTTGCGGATTGCTCCAACTCCTCGATGCGCCGGCGCGCCAGCCGGATGTTTTGCCGCGCGCTGTCGTCCCGGTTGAGCGGGCGGCGTCCCAGCAGCGCGGGCAGAATCATTGCCACCGCCACGCCCGCCAGCGCGAGCGCGCTCAGGCTGAACAGCATCACCAATGGCGTTCGTCCTCGATGAGCGCGCGCGCTTTTTGTAACCGCGCGTCGGTGTCCGGGTCGGGTGAGACTTGCTGGGATTTGCGCCGGGCGAGGGCGGCGACGAACCCGAAGCCGGCGAGCGCGAGCACGAAGGGCGCGACCCACAGAAAGAATGTCGCCGCGGAAAATCGCGGGCGGTATAACACGAACTCGCCGTAGCGCTCGACCATGTAATCGACGATGGCTTCGCGGCTGCGCCCGTCGGCGACCATCCGCCGCACCTTGCCGCGCAGGTCTTTGGCGAGGTCGGCGTTGGAGTCGGACAGGCTCTGATTGGCGCACACCAGACAGCGCAGTTCGGCGAGCAAGTCGGTGTATAGCGATTCCTGGCGCGCGTTTTCAAAGTTCACCGCTTCCACGCTGGCGGTGGCGGCGAAGCCAATCAGCAATGCGATGATGGCGGCGATGGCGGCGGCGGCGAGCGGGGCTTGGCGAATCATGCCGGCTCCTTGCGTAGTTTTTCTATTAGCGGCAGCAACTCGCGCTCTAAAATGTCCGGGGTGATGGGTCCGATTTGCTTGAAGCGGATGATGCCGTTTTTGTCGATGAGATAGGTTTCCGGCACGCCATAGACGCCGTATTCGATGCCAACATTGCCGCGCGGGTCGAACGGAATGTGTGTGTAGGGATTGCCGAAACGCCGCAGCCAGGCGGCGGCGTCACCGGCGTCGTCCTTGTAGTTCAAGCCGACGATGGGGACGGTGGTGGTCTGCGCGAGTTGGTTGAGCAGCGGGTGCTCGGTGCGGCACGCCACGCACCACGACGCCCAGACATTCAGCAGCCACACCGCGCCCGCCATCTGCCGGTTGTTGAACGCCGGCTGCGCGGGCGACAAGCCGGGCAGCGAAAAAGCCGGCGCCGGTTTGCCGATGAAGGGGGACGGCAACTCGCGCGGCTTGAGCGTCAAGCCGACGCCGAGGAAGCCGACCAACACGATGAACGCCAGCAGTGGAATGATGAAGCGGTTCATCACGTCGTCGCTTGGTGCGCGGGTTGATTGCCGGCGGCGGTGGCGGTTTCTGAGCGCCCTCGCCCCTGCCGGTAACGCTTATCCGTCGCCGCCACCAATCCGCCGAGCGCCATCAGCAACGCGCCGAGCCAAATCCAGCGAATGAACGGTTTGTAATAGAGCCTGACCGCCCACACATCATCGCCGTCCAGCGGCTCGCCGAGCGCGACATACAGGTCGCGCGTGAAGCCGGCGTCAATCGCGGCCTCGGTCATCGGGTTTTTCTGCACCAGATAGGTGCGCTTTTCCGGGTAGAGTTTGATTGCACCGCGCGCCTTTCCGCCGACCACGAATTCGCCGCGGATGGCGTCGTAGTTCGGTCCGCGGTGGTTCGCCACGCCGTTGAATTGGAAGGTGTAGCCGGCCACGGTGAAGGTCTCGCCGCGCGCCATGCGGACGTCTTTTTCAACGCCGTATGCGTGCGTGAAGGTGACGCCGATGATGAATACGCCGACTCCGATATGCGCCAGCGTCATGCCGTACACCGCCCGCGGGGTTTTTGTCAGGGCGCGCAAGCGTAAACCTTCCGCGCCGCTTCCGCTGCGTTGATGCAATGCCAGCAGCGCGGTCAGGATGACCCAGCACCCCAGCGCGATGCCACCGGCGGCGTTGAGCGAGTAGTGCGGCATGCCGGTCGCGAGCGGCAACAGCAGCCCGGCGGCGAGGCTCAGCAACGCCGGCGCGAGCAGTTTGACGCGCACGCGCCCGGCGCGGTCTTTTTTCCAGCGCAATAGCGCGCCGATGCCGATGAACACCGCCAGCGGCGTGCCGATGACCGCGAACAGCAAGTTGAAATAGGGCGCGCCGACGGAGATTTTCGCGCCGCCGAGCGCGTCTAAAATCAGCGGATACAACGTGCCGGTCAGCACGGCGAAACAGAGCGTCCCGAAGAACACGTTGTTGATGAGGATTGCCGTTTCGCGCGACACCGGCGCGAAGCGAATGTGGGCGGCGAGCATCGGCGCGCGCCACGCGTAGAGCGCGAGCGAGCCGCCGACCACGACGCCGAGGAAAATCAGGATGAAGAGCCCGCGCGCCGGGTCGGTGGCGAAGGCGTGCACCGAGGTGAGCACGCCGGAGCGCACCAGAAAGGCGCCGAGCAGCGACAGCGAAAAGGCGCTGACCGCCAGCAAGACCGTCCACGCCTTGAAGGCGCCGCGGTTTGCGGTGGCGGCGAGCGAGTGGAGCAGGGCGGTGCCCACCAGCCACGGCATGAACGAGGCGTTTTCCACCGGGTCCCAGAACCACCAGCCGCCCCAGCCGAGTTCGTAATACGCCCACCACGAGCCGAGCGCGATGCCGATGGTCAGGAACATCCACGCGATATTCGTCCACGGTCGTGACCAGCGCGCCCACGCCGCGTCCATCCGCCCGCCGATTAGCGCGGCGATGGCGAAGGCGAAGGCGACCGAGAAACCGACATAGCCGGTGTAGAGCATCGGCGGGTGGATGGCGAGGCCGATGTCTTGCAGCAGCGGGTTGAGGTCGCGCCCGTCCAACGGGGCGGGGAGCAGGCGCGCAAACGGGTTGGAGGTCAGCAGCATGAACAGCAAAAAGCCGACGCTAATCATCGCCATCACCGACAACACGCGCGCGACGATGATGTCCGGAATGTGCCGCGTGAAGGCCGCCACCGCGCCGCTCCAAATCGCCAGAATCAGACTCCACAACAACAGCGAGCCCTCGTGACCGCCCCACACGCCGGAGATGCGATACAGCAGCGGCAGGTGGCTGTTGGAGTGATTGGCGACATACGCCACCGAAAAATCGCCGGTGACGAAGGCGGTCAGCAGGCTGGCAAACGCGACCGCCACCAGCAGCAGTTGGCAACGCGCCGCGGGCCTCGCCAGCGTGACAAACGCGGGCACGTTGGCGAGCGAGCCGTATAACGGAAGCGCCGCCTGCATAAGCGACATCAGCAACGCCAGAATGAGCGCGAATTGACCGAGTTCGGGAATCATTGCGGTTGGGTGGTGTCTTGTGCGTTGCCGCCATCGTAACCGTCACCGCCATAGCGCGCCCGGTTGGCGGCTTTGAGCGCGTCGCTCACTTCCGGCGGCATATAGGTTTCGTCGTGCTTGGCGAGCACCTGCGTGGCGCGGAACACGCCGCCGCGCAACTCGCCCTGCGTGACGATGCCCTGCCCCTCGCGGAACAGGTCGGGCAGGATGCCGGTGTAGGCGACCGGCACGGTGCGCGCGGTGTCGGTCAAATCGAAGGTCACCGACAAATCGCTGTCGCTGCGCACTACGCTGCCGTCCACCACCATTCCGCCGAGCCTGAATGCGCGACCGCTCGGGGCTTCGCCGGCGTGCACCTGGGTCGGGCTGAAGAAGAGGTTGATGTTGCGGTCGAGCGCGGCGAGCGCGAGGGCGACCGCGCCGCCGACCGCGGCGAGCAGCAGGGCGGTCAAAATCAATCGTTGGCGGCGTTGTGATTTCATTGCGCGTTCTTTGACTGCGGCGCCGGCGGCTCGGTTGCCAACTCTTCCAGCAGTTTCTTTCTTCGCCACAGCGGCGACAGGTAGTGATACACCAACACCGCGGCGACCACGCCATAACTCGACCACACGTAGAACGCATAGCCGCCCATGTGGAAAAAGTCAGCCACGGACCACCTCGGCAACCCATTGGGTGCGCCTTTCGCGGTCGAGCAGTTCACAACGCACGCGGCTCAGCAGCGCGGAGATGAAATACAGATTGAACGCCGCGAACATCACGAGCAGCGGAATCAGCATGCGCGTGTCGATGCTCGGTCGCCCCAGTTTGGTGACGCTCGGACCCTGGTGCAGGGTGTTCCACCACTCCACCGAGAAGTGAATGATGGGCAGATTGACGACGCCCACGACCGCCAGTATCGCCGCCGCTCGGGCGGACGAACGGCGGTCATCCAGCGCATCGGACAACGCCATATAACCGAGGAAAAGAAACAACAACACCAACTCCGAAGTCAGCCGGGCATCCCACACCCAATACGCGCCCCAGGTCGGCTTGCCCCACAGCGAGCCGGTCACCAGCGCGCACAACGTGAAAGCCGCCCCCAACGGCGCGCAAGCACGCGCGAGCGCATCCCCCAGTTTCAAATGCCAAATCAACCCGCTCGCCGCCGCCGCCGCCATCACGACATAAGCGAACATCGACATCCACGCCGACGGCGCATGCACATACAGGATGCGATAACTGTCGCCCATCTGATAATCCGGCGGCGCAACCACCAACCCACCATAAGCCCCGCCAACAAACAACAACCCCGCCGCCCAGCCGAGGCGCTTCGACCAACGCGCGGCGAATTGATAAAACCAGGGCGGCGAGCCAAACCGATGAAACCACGCCCAGCCCTCGGCGCGCGGCTTGCCGGAATTGGGATTCATCTGCGGGGGCATAACATAGTCGGGAAGCGGATTCGGAAAGCCGATACGGGCGACATGGGGTGTGTATTTTACTTTATTTGGGCGTGGTTTCGGGAAGGGAACATTCGGTTACTCGTCATTCCCCAACCACTCGTCATTCTCGAGCGTTAGTGTCCGTTTGTCGCCGCGCTTTTTCTTTTAAGCGGCGGCTTACGGACACTTGCGTCCTCGGGAATCTCCCTAAGATTGGCACGGGCTTTGTTGAAATTCACGGTAGTCTTAGGGAGATTCCCGAAGGTGATGAAAAATCCGCCCGGAGCGGATTTTCGCGTAGCCCGAAGGGTTTGTATCAGGGATGATACAAACAAAAATATAGTCGCTGTCGCTCCTTATTTTTCTATCATTCGAGAATGACGAGTCTACCTAATTCAAACTGGCACGCAACCCCGCAACGATGGTCGCCGGCGCAAGGGCGAGGGCTCGTCAGCGTTGCCGGTTGGTTGTTTCAGTTATTGGCTTGGTCTCCGTTGTTTGTCGGCTCCCTGACCATGTCCGCCACCGGAGAGTGGTCGTCCACTTTCGTGTACGATTTACCCTGCATTGACAGCACCCGGTCTCGTAAGGGTATGCCAACAACGCGCATGATTTTTTCCAAATCAATGCCTTCCATATATGCAACATCGGATACGGTTTCAAAACTCTCCTTGTCGTTCTTTTCCAAATCCTCCAACAAACTATCCTTGCTAAAAAGAAAACAATGCTCTTGTATCTGGTACGCGTTCATACCCTTTGTTTCTTGTAGCAATCGCTCCGCGTATCTATCCACGATTTTTTCCGCATCGATTCGGTTGTATAAGTCCTTGCCGTAGTCAGTCAGAATGACCGGACTGTCGGTTTGAGCGACGTCGCGCCCGAACTTGTTGATGATGACACCATAAATCTCGTTTACTTTCCCTGACAATTTACCGACTGAGCTCTCTAATTTACCGACTGAGCTCTCTAATTTATCGACTGAGATCTCTAATTTATCGACTGAGCTCTCTAATTTATCGACTGAGCTCTCTAATTTATCGACCGACTTCTCTACGTTAGACAGGCGATGCTCAATGCCGGCTTTCCAAGTCGGCACTTTCCAGAGAAACCATATACCAGCAACCGCGACAACCCATATCCATGATTGGTTTAGTGCTTGTTGTACTACCGCAGGAATATTCATGGTGTTTTACCTCCGAGATGAGACTTCGGGAAAAGTCGCCTTGCGTCGCTCGGTTCGTGGGCGGGAGTATAGCAGATATTGCGCCGCTTGCAATCCCCCCCACACACCTAATTCAAACTGGCCCGCAACCCCGCAACGATGGTCGCCGGCGCAAGGGCGAGGGCGAGTAGCAGGATGGCGCCGAGTAACAGCAGTTGCGCGGATGCGTCGCCGCCGAGGGTTGCCGTGTGTACCGCGCCGGCGCCGAAGATGAGGACGGGGATGTAGAGGGGCAGGACGAGCAGCGCCAGCAAGACGCCGCTTGCGCGCGCCGCGAGGGTCAGGGCGACGCCGATGGCGCCGATGAGGCTCAGCGCCGGGGTGCCCAGCAGCAGGCTCAACAGCAGTTCGGGCAAGGCGCGCTGGGGGAGGTTGAGCATGCCCGCCAGCAGTGGGGAGACGAGTATTAGCGGCGCGCCGGTGAGCAGCCAGTGGGACAGCGTCCGGGCAAGCGCCAGCACGCTCGGCGGATGCGGGCTCAGCAGCATTTGTTCGAGGGCGCCGTCGTCGTAGTCGGCTCTGAACACGCCGTCCAACGCGAGCAGGGTTGCCAGCAGCGCGGCCACCCAGATGATTGCCGGCGCGATGGTTGCGAGCAGGGCGGGGTCGGGTCCCGCCGCGAAGGCAAACAGCGCGATGCTGATGACAAAGAACAGCAACGGGCGCAGCCATTCCCCGCGGCGTCGGTAGGCGATGGTGAAGTCGCGGCGCAGTAGCGCGGTGAACGCCTGAGGCAGCGAAGCGGGGGCGGCGCTCATCGAAACTGCTCCAGGTGTAACTGCTGAGGTCGGCTCAGCGCCAGTTCGCGGTGGCTGGTGAACACCACGATGCCGCCGCCGGCGACTTGCTCCTCGAGCATTCGCTCCAGCAAACCGATGGCGGTTTCATCCAACGCCGCGGCGGGTTCATCCAAAATCCAGATGCCGCCGGGGCGCCGCATCACGCCGGCGAGGGCGGCGCGCTGGCGCTGCCCGGCGGACAACGCGCCGCACGGCAAGTGCAAGCAGTCGCGCAACCCCATTCGCTGCAATGCGTCGGTGGCGGAGAGGGCGGCGTTGCCCGCCAGCGCGCCCGCCAGCACGAGGTTTTCCGGCGGGGTCAATTCGCTTTTGAGCGCCGTGCTGTGTCCGAGCCAAGACAGCGCACGATGATAGTCCGGGCGGGCTTTCAGAATTGGCGCGCCGTTCCAGCGAACTTCGCCGGCTTCGGGCAGGCTCAAGCCGCACAACAACCGGAGCAACGAAGTCTTTCCGCAACCGTTTTCGCCGCGGATTTGTAGCATTGACCCGGCTTCAAGTTTACAATGCAAGCCACTGAAAAGACGCCGGCGACCGCGCACGCACTCCAGGTCGGCGACCTCAAGAAGGGAAGGGGGTTGGGAGGCGGATGCGCCGGAATTGAACAACGGGGCGGGGAGCGTGAAAACGGTGAGTGTAGGGTGTTGCCCCCGCCAATTCAAGCCGCCGGTTGATGTCCGGCTCGGCGGGCGCTTGACGATAGCGGTGGATGCGATTGATTCTACATATCGATATGGATGCGTTCTACGCTTCGGTGGAAGAACGCGAACAACCCGCGTTGCGCGGCAAGCCGCTGATTGTCGGCGGGCGGCCCGAGGCGCGCGGCGTGGTGTCCGCCGCCAACTACGCGGCGCGCCAGTTCGGGATTCACAGCGCGATGCCGAGTGCCACCGCGCTCCGGCTGTGCCCGCAGGTCACCCTCATCCCGCCGCGCGGGGAATTGTATGCCGCGGTGTCCGCGCAAATCCGCGAGATTTTCGCGCGCTACACGCCGGTCATCGAGCCTCTGTCGCTGGATGAAGCCTTTCTCGACCCCGCCGGCAGCGAGCGGCTATACGGCGGCGCGGAGCAAATCGGCAAGGCAATCAAACACGACATTCGCGCCGAACTCGGGCTGGTCGCATCGGTCGGCGTGGCGCCCAACAAGTTCCTGGCGAAGTTGGCAAGCGGGCACGACAAGCCGGACGGTTTCACCATCATTCACCGCGAGGGCGCGCAGTCGTTTCTCGATGACCTGCCGGTCGAGCGAATCTGGGGCGTGGGCAAGTCCGCCAAAGCGCGGCTCAACCGCGCCGGCATCCACCGCGTATCCGAGTTGCGGCAAGCCCCCGCCGAGTATCTAAAAAAAGAATTCGGACGGCACGGCGCACAACTGCAACAACTCGCGCACGGCTTGGACGAGCGCAAGGTCATCCCGGACAGCGAGGTCAAATCCGTATCCCACGAAACCACCTTCGCCACCGACATTTCCAAGTTCGCCGTCCTCCAAGCAACCGCACTGGAGTTGACCGAAGGGGTATGTTTTCGCTTGCGACAGGGGCGGCTGAGCGGCAAGACGGTGACGCTAAAAATCCGCTTCGAAGACTTTTCCACGATTACGCGTGCGCGGAGTTTAAGCGAAGCGAGCGATGTTACCGCCGATGTCTGGCGCCTTGCCGATGCGTTGTTACGGCAAGAACTCGGCAATCGGAAATTTTCGGTGCGCTTGCTTGGCGTCGGCGTTAGCAATTTTGACCAGCCCGAAAATACTCAGACAGATTTGTTTCAAGCGGATGATGGTTCGAAGCAGAAGGCGTTGGATAAATTGACCGACCAAATCAGGCGGCGTTATGGGAAGTCTACTATTCGACGGGGGAAGTCGATTAAGCGGTGAGGGTTCAAGCACCCGTCATTCCCACCTACTTCGCCATTCCCACCTACTTCGTCATTCCCACCTACTTCGTCATTCCACCTACTTCGTCATTCTCGAGCGTTAGTGTCCGTTGCCGCCGCGCTTTTTCTTTTAAGCGGCGGCTTATCGGACACTTGCGTCCTCGGGAATCTCCCTAAGACTGGCACAGGCTTTGTTGAAATTCACGGTAGCCTTAGGGAGATTCCCGAAGGCGATGAAAAATATAGTCGCTAGCGCTCCTTATTTTTCTATCATTCGAGAATGACGGGTATATAACTCGTCATTCTCGAGCGTTAGTGTCCGTTGCCGCCGCGCTTCTTCTTTTAAGCGGCGGCTTACGGACACTTGCGTCCTCGGGAATCTCCCTAAGGTTGGCACGGGCTTTGTTGGAATTCACGGTAGCCTTAGGGAGATTCCCGAAGGTGATGAAAAATATAGTCGCTGTCGCTCCTTATTTTTCTATCATTCGAGAATGACGAAGTGAGGGGTTATTTTTCTATCGTTCGAGAATAACGAGCATTTTCAACCAAGCCAAATATTATCAATCAACCGAACCCCCCCAACATAAACAGCAAGCAACGCCCTAGCATGCTTCAACTCACCACGCGGTGAATCTTCGCTCCAATCCAGAGCATCGCGCACCGCCGCATATTCGATGACAATACCCGCATCGCTCAACCGGTTTCGCATAACCCACTCAATCTCGCCGCAGTCGCGCACACCCCGCCGCCACGCAACTTCGGCGGCGAGCAATGCTTGATACAATCGCGCCGCCGCGCGACGTTGCGTTGCGCTCAAGTGTTGGTTGCGCGATGACATCGCCAAGCCGGATGGCTCGCGTACCGTCGGGCAGACGCGCACTTCAATGCCGGCAAAACGCCGCGCAAGATGCGCGACCACCAGCGTTTGTTGGAAGTCTTTCTCGCCGAAGTAAGCGTTGCACTCGCCGACCGTCACAAACAACCGCTCGACGATGGCGCATACGCCTTGCAGGTGGCCCGGACGAAACGCGCCTTCCAGCCCGTGCGCGGCGGGACCGGGGTCGGGCTTCTCAACCGCACTCGCATCATCCCCGTCCGCCTCCGGAAAAAACTGCGCCAGGGTGCCGGTGTAAACCATCGCGCAACCGGCTTGCTCCAGCAGGGCGGTGTCGCGTTGTTCGTCGCGCGGGTAGTTTTGTAAATCGTCGGGGTTGTTGAACTGCAACGGATTGACGAAGATGCTGGCGCAGGCGACATCGTTTTCGCGCACCGCTTGCTCCACCAGCGAGAGGTGGCCGCGGTGCAACGCGCCCATCGTCGGGACGTATCCAATCGTCTTGCCGCGCGCGCGTTGTTGCGAACACCAGCGCGACGCGCTTTGCGGGTCGGGCAGCGATTGAATCATCGTGGCAAATCCTTCATCAAACGCCCGCGCACGACCTCAGTCAAGCCATTGATGAATTTCATCGGGGTGTTCGACCACCGCGTCCGCGCCCCATTCGCGCGGGTCCTCGCCCGGCGCAATATAGCCGTAGGCGGCGGCGATGGTGCGCATTCCGGCGCGGCGTCCGCACTCAATATCGCGCGCGTCGTCGCCGACATACACCGAGTTGGCGACGGGCGTGTCGATGACTTCGCAGGCATGCCACAGCGGCTCGGGCCACGGCTTGCGTTTGTCCAGCGTGTCGCCGCTGACCACGCACGCCAGCCGCCCCGCCAGTTGCATCGCATCCAGCAACGGCTCGGCGAGAAAACCGGGTTTGTTGGTCACCACGCCAAAGCGCCGCTCGCTGTCTTCGATGCGCGCCAGCAACGCCTCCATCCCGGGGAACAGGCGCGTGTGGGCGCTCAGGTTTTGCCGGTAAAAATCAATCAACTGCCGGTATAACGAGTCGGCGCGCTCGCTCCCCGCTTCCACATCAAAGCCCAAACAAACCAGCGCCATGCCGCCCTTGGACACATACGGTCGAATCGATTCCAACGGCAACGGCGTGCGCCCGTGGCCGGCGAGAACCGCGTTGAGGGCGGCGGCCATATCGCCGGCGGTGTCCAGCAAGGTGCCGTCCAAGTCGAACAAAACGGTGTCAATCGCGCCGCGCATCGTTGTTATGGTTACGGTTGATGCTCGGGTCAGGCGGTGGCGGCGTAGGCGATGTAATTCACATCCACGCCGGGACCCAGCGAATAGGTTTGGCTGAGCGGGTTGTAGTGCATCCCGGTCAAATCCGCGACCGCCAACCCGGCTTGCTCGCACCAGCCGACCAACTCGCTCGGGCGAATCAGTTTGGCGTAATCGTGCGTGCCGCGCGGCAACAAGTTGAGCACATACTCCGCGCCGACGATGGCGAGCAGGAAGGACTTCAAGTTGCGGTTGATGGTGGAAAAATAAACTGCGCCACCGGGCGCAACCAGCGTCGCGCAAGCCGACACCATGCTCGCCGGATTCGGAACATGCTCAAGCAATTCCAAACAACAAACGATGTCAAACTCCCCCGGACGCTCCGCCGCCAAGTCCTCCGCGGTAACGCACCGATACGCCACCTCAACGCCGCTCTCCAACGCATGCAACCGCGCCACCTCCAACGGCGCCTCGCTCGCATCAATCCCCGTCACCTCCGCCCCCCCCAACGCCATCGCCTCCGCCAAAATCCCCCCCCCACACCCCACATCCAACACTTTCTTCCCCGAAATAGGCGAATGTTTCCCAATAAAATCAAGGCGTAACGGATTGATTTCATGCAAAGGCTTGAACTCACTTTCCGCGTCCCACCAACGAGACGCAATCCGGTCAAACTTATCAACCTCCCCCGAATCCACATTCCGCGCATCAAAGCGGCGATGGTCGTTGTCAGTCATTGGGGGAATGCAATGCCGGGGAAGCAGTGCGGAGCGTTTGGTTTTTTCATTGGCGAATTATATCGTGAAATGGGAACTATCAATGAGCGTTGACAAACAAAAAACCCAACAACAGGCACGTCATTCTCGAACGGTAGAAAATAGGGAGCCGACAGGCGACCATATTTTCTTCGCTTCGGGAATCTCCCTAAGACTAGCGTGGACTTTGTCGAAGCCCGTGCCAACCTTAGGGAGATTCCCGAGGACGCAAGTGTCCGTAACCCGCCGCTTAAAAGAAAAAGCGCGGCGGCAACGGACACTAACGCTCGAGAATGACGATGTCGCCGCGCAAATTAGCGTAAAATCCCACCCATGCCAAAAAAACGACAACAAACATCAACGCGAGACTATCGCCACGACGACAAACAAGCCCTGCTACGCCCGGAAAGCGGCGCGCAGGATGTGTTTCCGCCGGCCAAAAAAAAGCCGCACAAAACCTATCGCTACGACTCGTCGCTGTCGCCGGAACTGGCGTGGGACGAGGCCGAGGCGCGCGGCGAGGGCGAGCGGCTGATTGACGAGATTATCGGCAGCGATGACCTTGCACAGGCGCAAGCGGCGGCTTCAATGCTGAAACACCTGTCGCAGCCGTTTCTCAACTGGACCGGCAAGACCGAGCGCGAGCGCATTAGCGTGCCGACCCTGCCCCTGTTTGTGCACGAACGGCTGTCCACCGCGGCGGTGCTGGAGACCCTGAAACGGCACCGGCGCGACCGCAAGGGAACGCTCGACCTGTTTGGCGAGGGCGACAAGAGCATCGGCGAAAAAATCCGCGGCGCGTATGAGCATCTGAACGGCTGGCAGAACCGCCTGATACTCGGCGATTCCCTGCAAGTGATGAACTCGCTGCTGGAATACGAGGCGATGGGCAGGCAGGTGCAGATGGTCTATATGGACCCGCCGTATGGAATCAAATTCGGCGGCAACTTCCAGCCCTTTGTGCGCAAGCGCGATGTCAAGGATGGCGACGACGACGCACTGAGCCGCGAGCCGGAGATGGTGCAGGCGTATCGGGATACCTGGGAGTTGGGGATTCATTCATGGCTGACTTATATGCGCGACCGCTTGTTGTTGGCGCGCGAGTTGCTGACGGATTCCGGGTCGTGTTTTGTGCAGATTTCGGATGAGAATGTGCATTTGGTGCGGGGGGTGATGGATGAGGTTTTTGGGCGGGAGAATTTTGTTTCGCAGATTTATTTTACCACTACCAGCGGATTTTCCGCTTCAGAAATCAGTCGGGTAGGTGACTACCTGGTCTGGTATGGAAAAGATAAGAGCAAAATTAAATATCGTCCTTTGTTTCAATTCAAAGAAGGCTTAGCACGAGGCGATGCGGCTTACCGTTACATAGAACTTGCTGATGGAACGCGTCGTCCGATGACGCAAGACGAGCGGGAAGGTCGTTCACCTTTGCCGGAGGGGGGCAGGATTTTTCGTTATGATAATTCGCAAAGTCAGGGACCGGCATCCAGGGATGCCCCCTTTGAGTACAAAGGTCAGACTTTCCGTCCTCTTCAGAACAGTCACTGGAAAGCAAATTATCCTGAAGGAATGGAGAACCTCAAGAAGGCAGGCAGGCTTGCCGTAGTTGGAAACAAAATCTGGTACGTCCGTTACATGGACGATTACCCCGTGCAACAAATCACCAACTCCTGGATGGATACCGGCTTTGCAGGCTTTGCCACTGATAAAAGGTATGTTGTCGAAACCAACACCAAGGTCATCCAGCGTTGCATGTTGATGACCACCGACCCCGGCGACCTCGTCTTCGACCCAACCTGCGGTAGCGGCACCACCGCCGTGGTCGCCGAACAGTGGGGACGCCGCTGGATTACCACCGATGTATCGCGCGTGCCGCTCGCGCTTGCCCGCCAGCGATTGCTCACCGCCACCTATCCCTATTATCAACTGAAAGAGCAACAACGCGGACCCGGCGGCGGCTTCGTCTATGCGCGCAAACAAAACAAAAAGGGCGAGGAAGTCGGCGGCATCGTGCCGCATATCACGCTGAAATCCATCGCCAACGATGAACCGCCCGCCGAAGAAGTGCTGGTGGACAAACCCGAAACGGAAAAAAACACCGTCCGCATCAGCGGACCCTTTTGCGTGGAAGCCGTGCTGCCCACGCCGCTGTCGCCGGAGTCGAGCGGGGCGGATGAAACGGCAATACAAGAGCCGCCTCCCGAAGAAGTTCTGGATAACGAAGAAAACCACATCCCGCGCATGATTCGGGTTTTGCAGTTGTCGCCCGTGTTGCACCTGCAAAACAACAAGCAGTTCAACCTGACCAACATCCGCCCGCCGGCGAAAGCGTTGAACCTCCACGCCGAAGGCGAAAACGCCGACAACAGCGAGCCCGTCGCCATCGTGTTCGGCCCCGCCAACGGCGCCATTAGCGAACGCGCCGTGGTTGAAGCGGGCAAGGAAGCGCGCCACAAAGATTACGCCATGCTGCTGGTCATCGCCTTCGCCATCGAACCCGCAGCGCGCCAAACCGTTGAACACGGTGAAACAACCTTCGGCCTACCCGCCACCTACGCCCAGGCAAGCACCGACCTGGCGATGGCAGACCTGCTCAAAAACATGCGCTCAAGCCAGATTTTTTCCGTGGTCGGCCTGCCCGATGTGGAACTGAAAAAAGCGGCCGAAAAAGCCGAAGACGGCGGCGACCTGTGGCAAGTCACCCTGCACGGCCTGGACGTCTTCGACCCCGCCACCATGAAAACCCAATCCCTGAACGGCGACGACGTCCCCTGCTGGATGCTCGACCCCGACTACGACGACCAATGCTTCCGCGCGGGGCAGGTATTCTTCCCCCGCACTTCCGCCTGGGACAAAATACGCCGTGCTGTGAGGGCGGATTTTGACGACACTGTGTGGGAACATTTGCGGGGGGCGGTTAGTGCACCGTTTGTGGCGGGGGAGCAGGTTGCGGTTAAGGTGTTGGATGAACGGGGGAATGAGTTGATGGTGGTTAAACTGACTAGAGAGGGGGTTTGAGATGAAACTTACTGTTAAGAATTTTGGGCCTATCAAGTCGGCGAAGGTGGATATCAAGCCTATGACGGTTTTTGTTGGGCATAGTAATACTGGGAAATCTTATTTGGCGATATTAATTTATTCGATTCTGAACATACTTGGACTCAGGTATGAACACTTATTATGGTATTTTGCCCATGCGCTTGACGAAAAAGTAAACAAAAAGACTTCTGCAAATTTAGATGATTATATGGATGAGAAGAAGATGTTTATTCAGTTAGGCGAAGTGTTTTTCGAGTGGGCACGAACAATCAGCTATTTATGGGAAAAACAAATGGTCTATTGTTTTGGGGAAGAAGGAAAAAGTATGATGGAGAAAGATAATGTGGCTATAGGAATTTCGGACAGCGAGGGTAAGTTAATTTTAAATTTAGTTTCCCCAGAAAAAAGTAGTTTGGTTTCCGAGGAGAAACAAAAGATGGTTGACTGGATGCAGAATGATGAAAGGTTTTTGAACACACTTAACATGGAAAAAAATAGGGTAGAACAACGAGACCCAAAAAAAATTGATGGCCGATTTTTACGACCTCAGTTCGAATTAAGTTTTCGTGAAGAAATTACTCAAAAATTTTTTTCCATACTCTTTCCGCAACAAGGAGAAGCCGAGAATGTAGGAATCGGAACACATTATTTGCCTGCCATCCGCGGTGGTATTATGCAAAGTCATCGCACTCTTGTCCGCGCATTAATTGGGCGTGCGCCAATGGCAGGGCTAGATGAAATATCACCCATCCCTCTTTTTTCTGGTGTTCTCTCTGATTTTATGAAAAAACTAATCAGTGTTGAGGGGGGGAGTAGGCATTCTACACGTTTCAGAAGGGCTGGCAATGGCAAGCAGATGAGAATCCGAAGAATCAGTAGAGAGATAGAGAAAAGGATTATGGAAGGAGTAATTAATGTAAGGAAATCCGATGTCAACTATCCAGATTTTCGATATTTATTTGAAAGTGGCGATCAAAAATATGATTTACCATTAATGAGCGCATCCTCTATGGTTTCAGAGCTAGCGTCTGTTTCTTTGTTTATTCGTCATTATGTAAATCATGGTGATTTATTTATTCTCGAAGAGCCGGAAGCTCACCTGCACCCTGCTGCCCAACGCGATATGTCTAACATTCTTGTGCAATTGGTTAACGCTGGCGTTCATGTATTAATCACTACCCATAGCGAATATGTACTGGAGCAAATTAGTAATTATGTTCATGCGTCAAAAATAAAAGGTAAAATAAATAAGCAAGCATTAGACGCAGAAAAAATCTCTGTTTACTTATTTAATAGACCAAAAAGAAGTAAACAAAAAAATACTATTGTTAAAAAAATTCCTTTTGATCCTAATACGGGTATTTTGACTCCAGATCATTTGGAGGTTTCCTCTGCACTGTATAACGAAACAGTTGATATTCTAAATAGAAGAAAGAACAATGATTAATGAAGTTTTTTTTGCCAAGTATGGCAATTGCAAAATTTCTGTTCCTCCACAATACAAAGTGAGGAATGTAAAGAACCCTGTTGTTTTTTGCGTTGACTGTGTTTACGGAAAAAAACAAAACAAAAAGGGCAGGCGATGTGATGAATTCATATTTTTTGAGATTAATGTGAATGCAACGGGCATTTACTTAATTGAAAGAAAAACCAATATCATTGACTTAACGAAAATCGAAGATCAATTACAAGGCGGGGCAAATTTCGTTGCTGATTTTATTCAAAAGGATCCCGCACTTGATATATATGGCTTTAACTTTATGCCTGTTTTTGTTTCTTCTTCGGATGTCATTCCATCACGACGAGCAAAATTGTTGGCAATAGAAATTTCGCTGATCGACAACATCAAACACATTCATTATATTAAAAACAAGGAAAAACTACCAAAATTGTCGATCTAAAAAATGAAAATCAATAAAGCCACCATCCGCAACTTCAAGCGTTTCAAGGAAGAAACCTTCCTCCTTGACGACAACATCGTTGTCGCTGGACCAAACAACTGCGGAAAAACCACGCTGTTACAAGCCATCGCCACTTGGTCGCTGGCGTTGGAGCGTTGGAGTGAATTGAATGATTATCAGCGCCATGGTAGCGCTTACAGTAAGGCACCTATCTCGCGGCAAGCCTTTTATTCCGTGCCGTTGCGCGCTTTTGATTTGTTATGGCATCAACGTGGAGTAACAGACAAGATTGAGATAGAAGTGACTTGCGATGACGTTTGTGTGCCTGTTGAAGTAGTGAGCGATAGTAGTGAACAAGCGTATGTCCGCCCATCGAACAGCATCGAACCGGGGGCGTTGTTATGGAACATCAACAACAATTTCCCCAAACCAGTTTTTGTCCCACCAATGACCGGCTTGAGCACGGAAGAACCCGTCTATCAACAACCCAAAATCAACCAATTATTAGGGCAGGGCAAACCCGGTGATGTGTTGCGCAATCTGCTGGTTGAAACACACAAGAATCAAAACGCATGGGAGCGGTTGACGAAATCCATTCACAACATGTTCGGATATGAATTGTTGCCACCCAATACCGATGGACCCAACATTATCGCCGAATATCAGCACAACAAAATAAACGCGAGATTTGACATCGCCAGCGCGGGTAGCGGATTTTTGCAAGTGCTGATGCTGATGACTTTCTTGAACTCCCGACCGGGCACGGTCTTGTTGCTGGACGAACCGGACGCGCATTTGCATGTGATTTTGCAGGACGGCATTTACGCCGAATTGCGAGCCGCCGCAAAAGCAAACGGGTCACAACTGATTATCGCCACGCATTCCGAAGTTGTCATCAATGCGGTTGACCCCAGGGAACTGTGCGCTTTGGTGGGTGCGCCGAAAAAACTGATTGAAGATACTGAAAAATCATCATTGCTCCGCTCCCTTTCCGCGCTCTCCAATATGGACATTGTGCTGGCGCTGGAAAAAAAGAACATTCTGTATGTGGAGGGACATACCGACCTGAGTATGTTACAAGCCTGGGCAAAGATACTCGACCACCGGATAAAAGATTTTTTGGCACGACCGTTCTGGAAACCTACTGTGTCGGAAACAAGGACGGGCGGCAGAGGAATAAAAGCACAAGACCATTTTGAATCGCTTTTGCTGGCACAGGAGGATACGCGAGGCGTGCAAGTTTCCGACCGCGATGGCAATGAAAACACGCCTGATAGCAGTATGGTATTTGACGGAAGGCTGCTGAAGTTATGCTGGCGACGCTACGAGATTGAAAACTATCTAATTCATCCCGACGTTCTCGCCCGCTTTATTGGCGAAACCGTTGGCTCAAACGCCGCATTGGCGAAAACCGATGCCATGCAAGCGGAAATGCGGAAACACTTGCCGGGTGATGTTGTGGATGAACCGCTAAAAGATGGTGATGTTCTGATAGACACCAAGATTCGCAAGTCCATTTTACCCGACATTCTCGACACTGCCGGATTGCCAAGCCTTCCCTATACCCGCTATGCGGAAATTGCGGCGGTTATGTTGCCCGATGAAATCCATCCCGAAATAACGGAAAAATTAGACGCCATCGCCGACCATTTCAATCTGTAATGCCAGCCTCCGAAGTCAAAAATCCAATCATCAATTCCCCTTACGAGGAGCCCGCCTCGCATTGGAAAATCCACGAGCATGAGCCGGCGGAGTTGATTAGTCATCGTCGCAAGCCGACTTATGTGTATCTGCCGCCGGGAAAAACTACCGAAGGGAAAAACGAGCGTGATGTGGGTTATGAGGTGGAGTTGCAAACGGTTGCGTTGATTCGACGCCGTTTGGCGGAGTGGCGGGCGTTGGCTTTGCGTGGCGAGGGTGGCGTGAGTCGTGTGACGATGGAGTTGTTGAACTATTGGCGGCGGGAAGGGCGTGAACATCGGTTGTTTTTTGCGCAACTGGAAGCCGTGGAAACGGTTATTTTTCTTACCGAGGCGCGCGCGGATTTTTTGCAGGGCATTGCTATCCCGCCGGATGAACCGGGCGAGGAAAAACAGCGGGATGGATTTACCGCCTTTCGCCGGCTTTGCTGCAAAATGGCGACCGGGGCGGGCAAGACCACGGTCATGGCGATGCTGGCGGCGTGGAGTGTGCTGAATAAAATCAACAACAAGGGCGACCGGCGTTTTTCCGATGCCATTTTGATCGTCTGCCCGAATGTCACCATCCGCGACCGCCTTGCCGAGTTAGACCCGCAAAAAGACGAAGCCAGCATTTATCGCACCCGCGATTTGGTGCCGCCGGCGATGATGCCGCAGTTGGCACAGGGGCGAATTCTTACCGTCAACTGGCATCTGTTTGAGCCGCGCAGTCCGCAGCCCGGTGGCAAGGTGGTCAAAACGGGACGGCGTATTCTTGCGCGTGAAACCGTTTTTATCAGTACCAAAAATACCACCGCGCGCGGTAAGCGGTATCTGACCGAAGCCAGTTTGAACGAACAAAGCGCGCTCGGTTTTGTGCGGGTGCTTGAGGAATTTCGGGATAAGAGCGGGGCGCTGAAAAAAGTGGAGGTTGAATCGGAAAAACACATTGAAACCGACACCGCCATCGTGCGGCGCGTGCTGGATGGCGAACTGGGAACACGGCGCAACATTCTTGTCTTCAACGACGAGGCACACCACGCCTACCGTCTGCGCACCGCCGGCGATGACAAAGATGGCGGTGAAAACGAGATAATCGGCGACGAGGAAGTGTCGGACAATTATTACCGCGAAGCGACGGTGTGGGTGGACGGGTTGGACAAAGTGCATAAACTGCGCAACATTAACTTCTGCGCTGATTTTTCGGCGACGCCTTATTTTTTGGGGAAAGCGGGCGATGATACCAACCGTATTTTTCCGTGGACGGTGAGTGATTTCGGCTTGCAGGATGCGATTGAATCCGGGTTGGTTAAAATCCCGCAACTACCGGTCCGAGATTCTTCCGGTGCGAATGTTCCCGGCTATTTTAATATTTGGAAGTGGATACTGCCGCAACTTACGACCTCGGAGCGTGGCGGCACAAAGAGCGATGTCAAACCGGAAGCGGTGCTCAAGTATGCGCACACGCCGATTGCCATGCTTGGCGGTATGTGGGAAGAGTTGCGGCGGGAGATGGCGGCCTCTGACGACCCGCGTCCGCCGGTTTTTATCCTTGTTTGCAAGACTAAAAAATTGGCGAGAGTTGTTTATCAGTGGTTGGCTGAAGATCAGCCCCCGACGACCGCCATTCCGCACGCGCATCTGCCCGAACTGCAAAACCACGACGAGAAAATTAATACCATCTGTGTTTATTCCGATGTTCAGAAGGAAATAGAAAGCGGCAATACGAAAAGCGATGAGAACCGGTGGATGCGCCACACGTTGGACACCATCGGCAAACTGGACTGGCCGCGAAACCGGCAAAAGCAAGCGCAATATCCTGACGGTTTTGAGGAGTTGGCGAAAAAACTCGGGCGGGAAAAACACCCGCCGGGGCGTGATGTTCGCTGCATCGTCAGCGTGGGGATGCTGACCGAAGGTTGGGATTGCAGCACGGTGACGCACATTATCGGGTTGCGCCCATTCATGTCGCAACTGCTGTGCGAGCAGGTCATCGGGCGCGGACTGCGGCGCGCTTCATATGAAGTCGGCGAAGACGGGCTGATGCGCGAGGAAATTGCCACGGTGCTCGGTGTGCCGCTGTCTTCCTTCACGGTCAAAGCCACCGGTGACGGGGACGTGAAAAAACAAAAACGCCATCATATTTGGGCGCTACCCGACAGGGCAAAATACGCAATCAGTTTCCCGCGCGTGGAAGGCTACCGGCAAACCGTGCGCCGCCGCATCATTTGTCGGATGGATAAAATTCCGCCGTTGACGCTCGACGGCACCCACATTCCGCCGGAGGTTGAGATGATGGCGGCGTTGGCGACTAACGACAGGCGGCCATCATTGCACGGGCCGGGGGAGACCACTGAAGCCAATTTGAAAGAATTTCGCAAAAAACGCCTGCAAGAACACATCTACGAGATGGTAACCACGCTAACGAACGAATATCTCAAAGGCAACGATGACAGTTACCAATTACCACCGGGCCATCTTTTTTCGCAGTTATATCAAATCGTGCGCGCTTACATCACCGGCAAAGTTGCCGCATCTCCGCCCAACGACATAAAAGATGTTTTTTTAGCACCGTATTACGGTTGGGTTATTGAAAACTTGCGGCAAAATATCCGCCCGGACGAAACCGCTGATGAATCGCCCGAACTGCCACGCTACGAGCGAATGCGCGGTGAAGGCTCGACCGCGGACGTGGATTTTTTCACTCAAAGAGAACCCTATCCAGTACAAAAAAGCCACCTTAATGCAGTTGTGGCGGATACCAAAAAATTTGAACAGATAGCCGCTTATCATTTGGACAAAAACACTCAGGTTTTTGCGTTTGTCAAAAACGAAGGCATGGGTTTCGGCATCCCTTATCTGAATAACGGTGAACCGCATGACTATATGCCGGATTTTCTTGTTCGCCTGCACGAAGAAAAAAACTGTTATCTGATTTTGGAGACCAAAGGTTTCGATCCGCTGAAAGAAGTCAAAAAAAGCGCCGCCGAACGCTGGGTCGCAGCGGTCAACGCCGATGGTGCAAATGGGCGGTGGTGTTATCGAATGGTTTCCGAAGTTGAGCAAATCGATAGCGCTGTTAGCGAGGCTATTGCTGAAATCTGTTAAGGTAGCCTGCCGGCTATTTCTTCGTCATTCTCGAACGATAGAAAAATAAGGAGCGACAGCGACCATATTTTTGTTTGTATCATCCCTGATACAAACCCTTCGGGAATCTCCCTAAGGCTACCGTGAATTCCAACAAAGCCCGTGCCAATCTTAGGAAGATTCCCGAGGACGCAAGTGTCCGTAAGCCGCCGCTTAAAAGAAAAAGCGCGGCGGCAAACGGTCACTAACGCTCGAGAATGACGAGATAGTTTCCATTTTTCAGCGCATCAACCCCCCGAAAAAATCCGGCTACCCAACTCCGCCGCTTTTTGTATGACTTCGGCTTCGTCCAGGGTGGTTAGGTGGCGGTTTTTTAGTAGGCGGGTTCCGTTTATCCAGACGTCGGTTACTTGGTTTTGGGTTGCGCTGTATAGGATTTGGTTGAGGGGGTGGTAGACCGGTTGGGTGGCGGGGGCGGAGAGGTTGATGGCGATGCAGTCGGCTTGTTTGCCGGGGGTGAGGGAGCCGGTTAGGTGGTCGAGGCCGAGGGCTTTGGCGCCGCCGAGGGTGGCGGCTTCGAGGGCGGCTTGGGCGGGCAGGGCGGATGGGTTTTGGCTGACGCCTTTGGCGAGCAGCGAGGCGGTCTGCGTTTCGGCGAGCATGTCGAGGTCGTTGTTGCTGGCGGCGCCGTCGGTGCCGATGGAGACGGCGACGCCGCTTTCCAGCAGGCTTGCCACCGGGCACAGGCCGCTGCCGAGTTTGAGGTTGGACTGCGGGCAATGCACCACCGTGACGCCGCGCTCGGCAACGGTTTCGATTTCGCCCGGCAGCAGTTGCGTCATGTGCACCGCCAGCAGCCGCGGTCCGACCAATTCCAACCGTCCGAGGCGCTCCAGCGGGCGCACGCCGTATCTGCCGGTGGACTCCTCGATTTCCTGTTGGGTTTCGTGAACGTGCGTGTGGATGCGGCAATCCAGTTCCTCGGCCAGCGTGCGGATTTTTTCGAGCGCCGGGTCGGACACGGTGTAGGGCGCGTGCGGCGCGAACGCGGTGGTGATGAGCGGGGAATGCCGCACCGCATCGCGCATTTCCAATCCCTTGTTGATGTATTCGTCCGCGTCTTGCGCCCACACCGACGGGAAGTCGAGGACGATCATACCGATGCAGGCGCGCATGCCGGCGTTTTCCGCGCGCGCGGCGGCGACTTCGGGGAAAAAATACATGTCGTTGAAGCAGGTGGTGCCGCCGCGAATCATTTCCGCCAGCGCCAGGTCGGTTCCGATTTCAACGAAGCGGGCATCGACCCACTCGGCTTCCGCGGGCCAAATGTGTTTGGAGAGCCAGTCCATCAACGGCAGGTCGTCGGCGTAACCGCGCAGTAGCGTCATAGCGGCGTGGGTGTGCGCGTTGACTAATCCCGGCATCAGCACGTGGTCGTCGAGCGCGACCTCGGTCTTGGCGTGATAACGCGCGCGGATTGCCTCGCAGGAATCCAGCGCCTCGATGCGGTCGCCGGAGATTGCCAATGCGTGGTCTTCCAGCACCGGCGGTCGCTGGGCGTCGGTGGCATCCATCGGCGCCAGCCAGCGCGGGATGATTATTTGGTCGACTTGTTGCATCTAGTGCGGAAACGGTCGGCGGGCAACTCAGGCGCTCAGCGCTCAGGCGGAGCGATGCCGTCCGATGAATCGTTTGAGTTCATCCAGCACGCCGTCCGGCGATTCCGACAGCAGGCTGTGACCGCAGTCGGGCAGGAAGACGATTTCGGCGTTGGCGTTTTTGTCGGCGTGCGCTTTGGCCAATTTCGCCGGCGCCATTCGGTCGAGGCGACCGCAGATGAACAGCGTTGGGCAGTCGATGCCGGCAAACGCTTGCTCGCCGCCGGTGTAGTTATTGCAGGCGGTCAGGTCGGCGAAGATGGCGCCCGGCGCGCTGTTTTTCATCATGCTGAGTTGCATCCCCGGCGACCAGAAACCCGGCACCGGCTCGCCGCCAATTTTGGATGCGTGACTCCACTGCGTCATCATCGCATAGGCGGCTTGCGGGTCGTTGGCGGCGGCTTCGAGCAACTGCGGCGTCACCGCCATCGGATAACTGAAGCCCACCAGCGACAGCGATTTCAAGCGCGCGCCATCAAACTCAGCGGACTCCGTCAACGCAACCCCCGCCGCCTGCAACGCGACCAGCGCGCCCATGCTATGCCCGACCAAATGAAACGCCCGCCCGCCACAACGCGCGATGATGCTTCCGAGCCAATCGCCCATGCCCGCGATGTCGTCCAACAGTTGCCCGCCACTCAGGTTGTGTCCCGGCAAATCAAACGCCGCGACGTTGTAACCGTGATAGGCGAAGTAGCGGCTCTGATGACTCCACACGCTGTGGTCCATCGCCGCGCCGTGGACGAACACGATGGTGTCACGGTCGTCCGCGGGCGCGTGGTTGGCGGTGTAGGCGTAGTAGTCGGTCGTGTCCTGCGCAATCAGCATAGCCGCCGCTCCGGTTGCTCAGCCCGCAACTTTTTTCGAGAGATGAATGCCGCGCGACAAATCTTCCAGCAAGTCATCCACATCTTCGAGGCCGATGGAGACGCGGATGGTGCCTTGATTAATTCCCGCGGCGAGCAAGTCGTCGTCGCTCATGCGGTAGTGCGTGGTGCTGGCGGGGTGGATGACCAGCGACTTGGCGTCGCCTACGTTGGCGAGGTGGGAGAAAATTTCCAGCCCCTCGGTGAAGGCGCGCCCGGCTTCGCGTCCGCCGCGCAGGGTAAAACAGAACACCGCGCCCGCGCCTTTCGGCAACAGCCGCTGCGCGAGTTGATGGTCGGGGTGTTCTTCGAGTTCCGGGTAACTGATGTCGGCGACCGCATCCGAGTTGCGCAGGAACTCGACCACCTTGCGCGTGTTTTGCTGATGGCGCTCCATGCGAACCGACAAGGTTTCCAATCCTTGCAAAATATAGAACGCGGTGGTCGGGCTCATGCACGCGCCAAAGTCGCGCAAGCCTTCGCGCCGCGCGCGCAATAAGAACGCGCCCTGCGATGACTCCTCGTCGAAGGTCATGCCGTGGAAGCCGGAATAGGGCTCGGCGAGTGTGTCGAAGCGCCCGCTTTTCTTCCAGTCAAAGCGGCCATGTTCGGTCAGCACGCCGCCGATGACCGTGCCGTGCCCGCATAAAAATTTGGTGGCCGAGTGCATGATGATGTCGGCGCCGTGATGGAACGGCTTGAACAGATAGGGCGTGGTGAAAGTGGAGTCAATCAGCAGCGGAATGCCGTGCGCATGCGCCAACTCGGCGACCGCCGGCACATCCATCACATCGCCGCCCGGATTGCCGACCACTTCGCCGAAAATCAACCGCGTGTCGGGGCGAATAGCGCGCGCCATCGCATCGAGGTCGCGCGACGACACGAAGGTGGTGTCGATGCCGAAGCGGGGCAGGGTGTATTGCAGAATGTTATGCGAGCCGCCGTAAATCGCGCCGGAAGAAACGATGTGCGAGCCGGCGCCCATCAACGTGGCAATCGCCAAATGCAGCGCCGCCTGCCCACTGGCGGTGGCAATCCCCCCAACCCCCTCCTCAAGCGCCGCAACCCGCTCCTCAAGCACCGCATTGGTCGGATTAGACAACCGAGAATAAGCATGCCCCGGCCGCTCCATATTAAACAACGAAGCCGCATGGTCGCTGTCTTGAAACACATAACTCGCCGTCTGATAAATAGGCGTAGCGCGCGCGCCGGTCTGCGAGTCGGGGCGCTGTCCGGCGTGCAGGGCGAGGGTGTCAAAGCGGGTTTTGGTGGGGTGGGGCATGGGGTTGAATGATACGGATGGTTATTCGTTTTGCAACAATACTGCCACAGAAGCGTGCCTAGTAGAAAGATTATATGCAATCTGTGCATAAAAAAAGCGGAACGAAGCCCCGCCGATCTTGGTGCATTCTACTTACTCGACCAAAGAGTTTTACCAAACACTTTTTTTGGATACAGCCCAATAACCGCCTTTTTCGCAAGGTATTTTGGAGTGGTATTTACAGGAGAAGTTAGATAATCTTGTATCGACTTTTTCGGGTCTCCACAAGAAAATTCCGGCATTGCGCGCATAAGTACATCTACTCTTTTGTCTTTGAATGCGGATTTATCTGGTAATTTTCCAAACTTCGAGTCGCCGAAATTTGTAACCGTCAGTGTTCCACGATGCCATTTACTCTTGCCGTCGATCGGTGCATAGAAAAACCACACATCAAAATCTTTTACGCCAGTTTTTCCGTCAATATAATGCAAAGCCGCTCCTTGACATAATGCAACAACAACCGCTTTATCTTGGAATGGCTTGTAGTCTGGTTTCGACTTATAAACTTCAGTCATGGCTTCATTCGCCACTCTGTATAGATTTGTAAGATCGTGTTCAGTGATTTTTTCGAAAAATCTGCCACAACTGTTCATTAGAATCACCCGTTAGGTATTATTTGAGAAACAAAACTGAACTAAGGGAAATAAATATCTCCTGCTAAACCAGATATTTGCATATTGAGTTCGCTATTATCGCTGGGACCAATTCTGTATTCAACAGAGGTTGTGACCACTCCGGAAAATCCTGCAAATGTCAAATCAGCAGTGCAGTAGGATTGTCCGCTGGCTTCGTTGGCAAACTGAGTTTTGATGTTGCTGATAGTAAACTTGCCCTCTTCGATATGCTTCAGTAACTTGTGAAGTGATGGCAATGAATCTTTTCGTTTTTGTTGCTCTGCTTTGCTCGATTCGATGCGTGCTAGTGCATTTTTCTTGTCGGCTTGTATGTATTCGATCGATTTGAGTAGGCGATGCTTTTGTTCTGCAAATGACCCAATATATCCGTAACCATTTTTTGGGGTTATTTCCTTAATAAAATTTTTAATCGCTTTTCTTTGCCTATCATAAAAAAGACCGTCAGCATATATCTTTCTGGTTTCTTGACTCCAATTTTTATGGTAGTCGTTTCGATTGATATCTTTCATAGTTTCTTTCAAAAATGGCCCCATCCAAGATCGCGAGATGATTGACTCAGCTTCCTCCAATTTATTGCTTTTTCTAACTAGTTGCTCGACTCTCTCGGCATCAGCATTTAGAAACTTCTCCACCCGATCTAGCACGATATCGGGAGACATGCTAGATTTCAACGTTGATACATCAATCACTGTAGCCCAAACTGGGTTATTCCGAATCTTGTTATGAACAAAAAAGATCCAATCTTCCAGTACATAATTAACACTGCTCAGTTCGGACCGCAAATGAAAATAGTCATTGTCATTCACCCTCGACCAATCGCCTGTCGGTCGGGTATAAGCTTGTTGGCGTTCAATTGACTTGGCTAATCGGTACTTTTGTTTTGCAAATTTTTGAATATATAGCCACCCACTTTCGGGGTTCAAATTTTCGGGACTCATTTCGCTGATAAAGTTTCTAGTTGCTTTTTTTTGTATTCTTTCAAAAGGACCATAATCAGCATAGCTTTTTCTGCCTGACTGGAGCCAATCCTTCCGGATGAATGTTCGATTAATATTTTTCGTGGATTCTTTCAAAAATGGCCCCATCCATGATCGATCTATCAGCGACTCTGCTTCTTCTAAGCTGCTACTTTGTAAAACTAGTTGCTTAATTCTCTCGGCATCAGCGTTTAGAAATGCTTCCGCTCGATCCAGTACCTCATCTGGGCGCATGCTAAATTTCAACGTAGACACATTAATCACTGTAGCCCAACTTGGGTTATTTTTAATCTTGTTCTGAACAAACATCGTCCACTCTACCAGTTGTTTATTAGCCACATCCAGCTCGATTTGTAGGCTGTCAATTTGATTGTCATACACTTCAGCCCAGTTGCTTGCTGGTGGGTTATAAGACTGTATTCTGCGCTCAGTCTTGTTAATATCCAGGTTAATGCCTTCCCACATCAGAATACGGTTATGTCCAGCTGCTTCGATTATTCCGCTGGTTACGGCGGAATCGTGGCATTTCGGCACCGATTGACCACAACCAACCAGGCCAGCGACGACAGCGATTACCGCAATTTTCAACAATATTTTCATTGCCAATACGAAATGAGTAGAATAGAGACCAACTATACACATTCTGTTGCTTGATTACAGCAAAGCTAATGCCAATTGTCTATGTCATCGGCGGGTGCAGGTAGCGTGTATTATTGTCTGTCATTGACTGCGACCCCGCCCACTCCTCCGCCGTCATTCCCAACGTTGCCGCGTCAGCGGCTTATAGACACTTACCATCGGGAATCCAGGGGTTTTGTCGGTGGCACGGCGGGTACTGGAGGTGGCGATGGTCTGCCATCCCTGGCGCTATGGATTCCCGCACTCTCGGGAATGACGGCGGGGGTGGATTTTCGCGTAAGTCCGTCGCACCGTCTGTTACTCCGTTTGTTGAAGCCTCAGCGCCGGTGGCCATGAGATTCCCGAGTCGCAAGTGGCCGTAAGCCCGCCCCCGCGCGCGTGGTTGGAAAATGGGCACTAACGTTCGAGAATGACGAGTCGGGGGGGTAGTGTTTGCTCGTGGTGGGCTATCGGCAACAACAAATTGAAAGTGGCGGGTGGGCGTGGTAGGGTTGGTCACCTTTCAGTAAGCGGAGGCTGATATGTTAACCATCACCGTGCCGGAGAAATTTGAGAAGCGAGTTCGGCAACTCGCGGCGGAATCGGGGTATTTGCCGGATGAGTATTTGCAGTTTGTCTTGAATGCGGGCTTGGCGGATATGGAGGAGGCGCACGAAGCGCAGTTGATTGCCGAAAAAATCAAACGGGGAGAGGAGAAGACTTATACCTCGAAGGAATTGAGGGCGGAACTTGAACTGGACGGTTAAATATAGCGCATCTTTCAAGAAACAAGCGAAGAGATTGCCGCGCGCGGTGGTTGACAGGATTGACCGCAAACTGTGCAACGTGCTGGCGAAAACGCAAAATCCGCAAAGCCGCGTTAAGGGCGTGGAAGGTTTTGCGGGTTTGTGGAGTTACCGTGTCGGCGATTACCGGGTTTTGTGTCGAATTTACGACGAAGAAATGGTGATAATTCCGATTGCCGTAGCGCACAGGTCGACCGTATATCAAAAGATACCTGCGGAAAGAGCGCCTCCGGCGATTGGCAAAATAGAAGACGGCGACTTGCAAGATAATTGGTGTGTGGCATGAATCAATCCTCTCGCGAGTTATTCTCGACTGTGGGCAAAGCATGATGGCAGACCATTCCCGACCACTCGTTATTCTCGAATGGTAGAAAAATAGGGAATCCACCACTTCGTCATTCTCGAACGGTAGAAAATAGGGAGCCGATAGGCGACCATATTTTCTTCGCTTCGGGAATCTCGTCCCGTTTGGCGTGGTCTTGAACGGAGCGACATTAAGACACATGGATTCCCGCTCAAAAGGCTGCAGGAATGGCGGCTTACTCGCCGCCTGCTTCGCTTGCTTTGTTTTAGTCCGTGCCAACCTTAGGGAGATTCCCGAGGACGCAAGTGTCCGTAAGCCGCCGCTTAAAAGAAAAAGCGCGGCGGCAACGGTCACTAACGCTCGAGAATGACGGGTGGTTGGTTATTTTTCCATTGTTCTAAATGACGGAGTTGGCGGATTTGTAGTAAAGTAACCCCAACCAAACACCACTCAACACAACCATGAGCCAGGAAAAACCCTGTCAGGTACCGGATAGGTCGCCGCCTTCGTTGAAAAGCGTTAAATCGAGTTGCCGCTAATGCCCGTCGTCTATGTCATCGGGGGACCGAATGGAGCGGGTAAGACGACGCTGGCGTATCGGTTGTTGCCGGAATCGTTGTGTCATCAGTTTGTGAATGCCGATGAGATTGCCGCCGGGTTGTCGCCGTTTGCTTATGACGCCACGCGCTTGCAGGCCGGGCGGGTGATGTTGCGGCGGATACGGGAATTGGCGGGCAAGGGGGAGGACTTTGCGTTTGAGAGCACGTTGTCTTCCCGGTCTTTGATTAATTTTTTGCGCGGGTTGTGGGGCAAAGGATACCGGATTCATTTGATTTACATTTATTTGTGGTCGGTGGAGATAGCGGTGGAGAGAGTGCGTAACCGTGTGCGTTGCGGCGGTCATGACATTCCGGTTCGGGATATTGAAAGACGTTATCGGCGTAGTTTGGTGAATCTGAAGAATGATTATTTGCCGCTTGCCGAACAGTGGAGGGTTTATGATAATTCCACTGACAATTTAATCGTAGTCGCCCGTGGCGAGCGCGCCGAAACCGTGGTTGAGAACGAACAGCAATGGCGGAAAATAAACCGATAAAACTTTCCCGGCACATTACACTGCCGCCGCACATCGATAAGAATGATTTTATCGCCGTGGTGGATTACATCGCCCCGCGTGCGATTGCGCGGGAGGTTTATGAGCATAAGATGGCGGGGCGCAGTATTGTGGTGTTGCGGGATGGGAAGGTGGTTTATCTCAAGCCGGAGGAGATTGAGGTGGACGAGGCGTTGTTGCGCGACCCGAGTGAGGAGGAGACTGGGCTGTATCCGCGGATGGCTAAATTGCCGGGGGAGGAGTGAAGTGAGGGCGGGGCGGTTAGTGTGCATTGTGCTGTGTTCCTGCTCAAAAGACTGCGGGAATGGCGGCTTACTCGCCGCCTGCTTCGCTCGCTTTGTTCAAGTTCGCGCGAGTCTTAGGGAGATTGCGCGTATCATCCCTGATACGCGCCCTTCGGGCTACGCGAAAATCCGCTCCCGGCGGATTTTTCCCGAGGACGCAAGTGTCCGTAAGCCGCCGCTTAAAAGAAACAGCGCGGCGGCAACGGACACTAACGCTCGAGAATGACGGAGTAGTTGAGAATGACGGAATAGTGGAGAATGACGAGAAGGTTGGTTTGTAGTAAAGTAACCCCAACCAAACACCACCCAACATAACCATGAGCCAAGAAAAAACCTACCCGGTCGCCCCAGAAACCGCCGCGCGGGCGTATTTGGATGCGGCGAAGTATAGGGAGATGTATCGGCGGTCGGTGGATGATCCGGAGGGGTTTTGGGGGGAGCAGGCGGAGGTGCATGTTAGTTGGTTTAAGCGGTGGGACACGGTGATGGCGGCGGATTTTCGTCGCGGGCAGATTGCTTGGTTTGCGGGCGGCAAGTTGAATGCGTGTTACAACTGCGTTGACCGGCATCTCGCCGAGCGTGGGGAGCAGGCGGCGATTATTTGGGAAGGCGACGACCCGAATGTCGATAAATCAATCACCTACGCGCAGTTATTCAAGTTAGTTTGCCGGTTCGCCAACGTCCTCAAATCGCGCGGCGTGAAGAAGGGCGAGCGCGTTGCGATTTATATGCCGATGATTCCGGAGGCGGCGGTGGCGATGCTGGCGTGCGCGCGGATTGGGGCGGTTCATTCGGTGGTGTTCGGCGGCTTTTCGCCGGATGCGTTGCGCGACCGCATTCTCGACTCGGACTGCCGCGTGGTGGTGACCGCCGACGAAGGCGTGCGCGGCGGCGTGGCGGTTCCGCTCAAGGAAAATGTCGAGCAGGCGTTGCAGGGCTGCCCCGAAGTGCACACCACCCTCGTGGTGCAGCGAACCGGCAACCCGGTCAGCGGCAACGACGAGCGCGATGTGTGGTATCACGAAGCCATGGAGGAGGCGTTGGAGAATTGCCCGCCGGTGGAAATGGACGCCGAAGACCCGCTGTTTATTCTGTATACCTCCGGCTCAACCGGCAAGCCCAAAGGCGTTTTACACACCACCGGCGGCTACCAGTTATACGCCGCGATGACGCACAAATACGTGTTCGACTACCACGACGGCGATGTTTACTGGTGCACCGCCGACGTCGGCTGGGTGACCGGGCATTCCTATATCGTCTATGGACCGCTCGCCAACGGCGCCACCACGCTGATGTTTGAAGGCGTGCCGACCTGGCCCGACGCCGGGCGGTTTTGGCGGGTCGTCGACAAACACCAAGTCAACATTTTCTACACCGCACCGACCGCGTTGCGCGCGTTGATGGGGCAGGGCGACGAGCCGGTGCTCAAACACAGCCGCGCCTCCTTGCGAATCCTCGGCACCGTGGGCGAGCCGATTAACCCCGAGGCGTGGGAATGGTATTACCGCGTGGTCGGCGGCGAGCGTTGCCCGGTGGTGGACACCTGGTGGCAGACCGAAACCGGCGGCATCCTCATCACGCCGTTGCCGGGCGCCACCGACCTCAAACCGGGCTCCGCCACCTTGCCCTTCTTCGGCATTCAGCCGGCGTTGCTGGACGCCGACGGCAAGGAGTTGGCGGGCGCGGCGTCGGGCAATCTCGTCATCAAGCAGTCGTGGCCCGGACAGATGCGCACCGTGTATGGCGACCACAAGCGCTTTATTGAAACCTATTTCGCCGCCCACCCCGGCTACTACACCACCGGCGACGGCGCGCGCCGCGACAAGGACGGCTACTACTGGATCACCGGCAGGGTGGACGACGTGCTCAACGTCTCGGGCCACCGCATGGGCACCGCCGAGGTGGAAAGCGCGCTGGTGTTGCACGAGCAAGTCGCCGAAGCGGCGGTGGTCGGCTATCCCCATTCCGTCAAAGGGCAGGGGATTTACGCCTATGTCACGCTGATGGTCGGCACGCAGCCCGGCGATGAGTTGCGCGCGCAACTGGTGAGTCTGGTGCGCAAAGAAATCGGCGCAATCGCCAAGCCCGATGTCATCCAGTGGGCGCCCGGTTTACCCAAGACCCGCTCCGGCAAAATCATGCGCCGCATCCTGCGAAAAATCGCCGCCAACGAACTCGACAACCTCGGCGACACCAGCACACTCGCCGACCCGTCGGTGGTTGAAGAGTTGATTGCGAACCGCGCATCTGCTTAATGGCCCAGGGAAATGCACATAAGGTAGAGGGAAGTCTCAGCATGAACCAAGGCTTGAAATTGCAGCACGCCGCCACAACTGATTTGCCTCACTGGTTTGGCAAAATCCATTGTGGTGACTGTCTGGAAATTATGCGGCAAATCCCGGGCGAGAGCATGGACTTGGTGTTAACCTCGCCACCCTATAATTTGCGAAATACCACTGGAGGTGGTTTGCTGCGCGATGGCGGTCTTTTTAGCGAAGGGCGCAAAATAAGAGGAGGGTATAATGTGCACGATGATGCGATGCCGCATAAACTTTATGTCGAATGGCAACGCGAATGTTTGAATGAAATGTTGCGGGTGCTGTCGCCTGCCGGCGCTATTTTCTACAACCATAAGTGGCGCGTTCAAAATCGATTGCTTCAAGACCGCAGTGATATTGTGGAAGGATTTCCTGTTCGTCAGATTATTATCTGGAAACGAAATGGCGGGATAAACTTCAATCCCGGATACTTTCTACCAACATATGAGGTTATTTATTTGATTGCAAAACCTGATTTTAAGCTTCGGGAAAAAGCCAACAAACTCGGCGATGTCTGGACCATCAATCAAGAAACCAATAATCCGCATCCGGCGCCGTTTCCCCTTGAATTGGCGCATCGCGTCATTTCAAGCACTGACGCTAAAACTGTATTTGATCCGTTTATCGGCAGTGGTACAACCGCGATTGCGGCTATTCTTGAGAAACGGCAATGGATGGGAATCGAGAAGTCTCGCAAATACGCGCTTCAAGCCGAGCAGCGCATAAAAAAAATCCAAAGTGAAAAACAAATCTTCTAAACAAAAACTATTGGACTTCCTGCGCGCCAACGTTGGCGGGGTTTTTAACTCCCGTGAATTACAGCAGGTTGCCAACGATGCGGTCGAATTTGGCAGGCGGTTGCGGGAATTAAGAGCCGAAGGCTGGGATATTCAGACACACCGTGACAGCCCGGATTTATCTCCCGGTCAATGGCGGTTAAGCAGTGGAACAAAAGGCAAGGCGGTCGCGTTCACCGCGGGCATATCCAAAGGATTGCGCGCGCGTGTCCTTGAACGAAATGGATTTACTTGTCAGATGTGCGGGGTCGCCGCCGGCGATATTCACGCACACAACAACCGACCGGCAACGTTGCAAATAGGGCACATCGTGGACCGCAGCAAAGGCGGACTGGATGAATTGCATAATTTACGCGCGCTATGTTCGGTTTGCAATGAAGGTTCACAAAATATCAAGCCGGCGCCACCGAGCGAACGTGATTTGCTAGTGGCGGTTCGGCGAGCCGGGGCATCTGAGCAACTAGCCGTTTATCGCTGGTTGAAAAAGAAACTGGGTAAAGAATCCTGATACGCTGTACACTAACCACCTACCACAACCCGGAGAGACCCCCGCATGTCACATCTCACACTATCCCCGCCGCGTTCGCGCGCCGCCGCCATCGCCGTATTGGTCGGCGCGTTATCGTTGTGGGCTGCGGCGCCGGCGGTTGCCGCCGAATACCGCATCGACCTCGCGCATTCTTTCGTGCAATTCCGCACTCAGCATCTCGGTTTCAGTTGGCTCATCGGTCGCTTCAACCGCTTTGACGGGCGCTTTGAATATGATGCTACGGACGACCGCGGTCCGCACAACATCAGCGTGCAATTGGAGACCGCCAGCGTGGACAGCAATCACGCCGAGCGCGACAAGCACTTGCGCAGCGATGACTTCCTCGACACCGACACCTATCCGCGTGCGGTGTTCACCGGCACCGGTTACAGCGGCGACGCCGATGGCGGCGAGTTGCGCGGCGACCTCGAACTGCACGGCGTCACCCGCCCAATCGTCATCACCCTGCGCAAAATCGGCGAGGGGGATGACCCGTGGGGCGGCTACCGCGCCGGCTTTGAGGGCAGCGCCGTCATCGCCCGCAGCGACTTCGGCATCACCTACGACTTGGGACCGCTGGCCGAGAACATCGAACTCAGCCTCTACATCGAAGGCATCCGCCAGTAACGCCACCACCACAATGCGCGATGCCAACCTTGCGCCACGACCGCACGACCCGCGCGTTGCATTGGTTGCAAGCGGCGCTGATTCTCGGCTTGGTGGCGCTCGGTTGGTGGATGACCGAACTCAGTTACTACGACCGTTGGTATAATGATGCGCTGTTCTGGCATCGAACGCTGGGCTTGCTGGTGCCGCTGGTGGCGGTGGGGCAAGTCGCCCGCCGCCGGTGGCGCGCCGCGCTGCCGCCGTTGGGCAAAGACTGGGAGCAGCGCGCAGCCGCCGCCATGCATCGGTTGTTCCTGTTGTTGATGGCGGTCATCCCGGTGAGCGGCTATCTCATTTCCACCTCAGCCGGCGCCGCCATTCCGTTGCCGGGCGGGCTGGCGATGCCGGCAGTGGGCGCGCTCAGCGACGGCGCGCGCGAAGCGGCGGTGGCGGTACATTATTGGTCGGCTTATGCCATCTTCGCGCTCGCCGCACTGCACGCGTCGGCGGCTTGCAAACACCACTTCATCGACCGCGACGACGTCCTGCGCCGAATGCTGTAACAACTCCACATCACCCGCACCACCCACGAAGAGAGGAAGACAATGTCACCGCACACCCCCATCGGAACCCCCGAACAACTACGCGACCCCAACTACACGCCGCCGCTGACATCGGCGATTCCGCTTGGCATCCAGCATGTGCTGGCGATGTTTGTCAGCAATGTGACGCCGGCGATTATCGTTGCCGGCGCCGCCGGTTTCGGCTTCGGCTCCAACTCGCCCGACTTCCCCAACCTGATTTATATGATTCAAATGTCGATGCTGTTTGCCGGCGTCGCCACGCTGCTGCAAACCATCGGCGCGGGTCCGGTCGGCGCGCGTTTGCCCATCGTGCAAGGCACCAGTTTCGCCTTCATCCCGATTATGATTCCGCTGGTCGCGGGCAAAGGCGTGGAGGCGATGGGCGCGCTGATGTGCGGCGTGTTGGTCGGCGGGCTGCTCCACGCCGCGCTGGCGCCGTTCGTCGGGCGCATTCGCTTCGCCTTGCCGCCGCTAATCACCGGCTTGATTGTGGTGATGATTGGTTTAGCGTTGATTAAAGTCGGAATCATCTACGCCGCCGGCGGCGTGCCGGCGATGCAATCCGGCGCGCCCGAATTCGGCGGCTTGCTCAACTGGTCGCTCGCGCTCATCGTCATCGTCACCACCTTCGCGTTGAAATTTTTCACGCGCGGCTTGTTCTCGCTCGCCGCGGTGTTGCTCGGCTTAATCGCCGGCTACGTCGTCGCCATCGCGCTCGGCATGGTGGACTTCGCCAACATCGGTCGCGCCTCGGTATTCGCCTTGCCGAACCTGTTTCACTTCGGCTTTGAATTCAGCGCCGCGGCCATCATCGGCTTTGCGTTGATGGCGGTCATCTCGGCGATCGAAACCGTCGGCGACGTCTCCGGCATCACCCAAGGCGGCGCCGGACGCGAAGCCACCGACCACGAAATCCGCGGCGCAACCTTCGCCGACGGCATCGGCACCGCGGTCGCCGGCGTGTTCGGCGCGCTGCCCAACACTTCGTTCTCGCAAAACGTCGGGCTGGTGGCAATGACCGGCCTGATGAGCCGCCACGTCGTCACCTACGGCGCCATCTTTTTAATCATCTGCGGCCTAATCCCCAAAATCGGCGCAACCATCTCCACCGTGCCCATCGAAGTGCTCGGCGGCGGCGTCATAGTCATGTTCGGAATGGTCGCCTCCGCCGGCATCTCGTTGCTGTCGGCAGTCAACTGGAACCGCCGCAACATGATGATATTCGCACTCTCGTTGTCGGTTGGCTTGGGGTTGCAACTGGTACCGGAAGCGGTGCAATACCTGCCGGGGACGGCTAAGGTGTTGATGACATCGGGATTGTTGCCGGCGGCGGTGATTGCTATTGTTTTGAATTTGGTGTTGCCGGAGGAGGCGGTGGGGTGAGCAATATTCGTCATTCTCGAACGATAGAAAAATAGGGAGCCCCCACCACTTCGTCATTCTCGAATGATAGAAAAATAAGGAGCGACACAGCCCGTGTAAAAACTCGTCCCATTCGGGTAAAATTCTTTGACTTTGATTTTCATATGGGGGGATTCGGGGATGGGTCATGTTGAAGGGGTATCGCGTCATCAGTCGGCGTTGTTTGCGGTGACGCTGGATGAGCGTGTGGCGGCGGATAATGCGGTGCGAGTGATTGACCGGTTTGTGGATAAGTTGGATTTGTTAGAGTTGGGTTTTGGCAAGGTGGTGGCGGCGGCGACCGGTCGTCCGCCGTATCATCCGGGGATGATGTTGAAGTTGTTTGTGTATGGTTATTTGAATCAGATTCGGTCGAGTCGGCGTTTGGAGAGGGAGTGTGGTCGCAATCAGGAGTTGCAGTGGTTGTTGCGAGATTTGCGTCCGGACTTCAAGACGATTGCGAACTTTCGTCGGGACAATGCGGCGGCGTGGTCGGGGGTGTGCGCGCGGTTTGTGGATTTTTGTCGTCGGGCGGGGTTGTATGGCGGCGAGTTGGTGGCGGTGGATGGTTCCAAGTTTGGCGCGGTGTCGGGCAAGAAGTCGGTTTATACGGCGGCGCGGATACGGCGAGAGATGGCGCAAGTGGAGCGCGAAGTGGCGGCGTATAGAGAGTTGCTGGAAGCGTCGGATGCGTCGGATGCGCCGGTGGATGAAGTGGCGGAAGTGTCGGCGGTGCGCGCGGCGTTGGCGGCGTTGGATGCGCATAAGGGCAAGTTGGATGGGTTGTCGGCGGAGTTGCGCGGTCGCGGTGGAGCTCAGGTGGTGAAGGGCGAGGGAGATGCGCGGCTGATGCGTCAAGCGGGCGGCGGTCGAGCGGTGAGTTACAATGTGCAGACGGCGGTGGATGGCAAGCACAAGTTGATTGCGGCGCATGAAGTGACCACTGAGAGCAACGACCGTCGGCAGTTGTATGGCATGGCGAAGCGAGCGAAGGCGGCTTTGGGGGTGAAGGGATTGACGGTGTTGGCGGATGCGGGATATCAGAATGGCGCGCAGGGTGCGGCGTGTGAAGCGGCGGGGATAACGGCGGTGGTGCCGCGCGCGAAGTTGTCGCATCCGCGCGGTGATTATTTCAGCCGCGCGCGGTTTAGATATGATGGTCGGCGCGATGTTTATACTTGTCCGGCTGGCGAGGTGTTGCGGCGTTATCGCAACGGGGCGAAGAAGCAGACGCGGCATTACACGACTGATGCTTGCGGTGGTTGCGGTATGCGAAGTCAGTGCACTGGCAGTCGGCGGCGCAGCATCAGTCGTCCTTACCATGAGTCGGTGGTGGAGCGCATGCACCGGCGGTCGGTGGCGCATCCGGAGTTGATGCGTTTGCGGGCGAGTTTGAGCGAGCATCCGTTCGGCAACATCAAACAGATGATGGGTGGCGGTCGGTTTCTGCTGCGTGGTTTGGATAAAGTCAAGGCGGAAGCGGGTATGTGTATGCTGGCGTATAACCTGAAACGGGTCATCAACCTCATGGGCGTTGAGACGCTGTGCGCGAGATTGGCGGAGCCCTCCCCGGCGCCGGCTTGAGCGGCGTTTTTTAAGCAAGAACATCCCCGCCCGGCGCGAGCATCGCTAAAACAACAAACCGCGCCGGACGATTGGCTTGCGGCGGCTTGAGTTTTTGCACGGGCTGGACAGCGACTATATTTTTCATCACCTTCGGGAATCTCGTCCCGACTGGCGCTGAGTTCAAACAAAGCCGTCATTCCCGCTCAAAAGACTGCGGGAATGGCGTTGTTTGGGCTCAGCGCCAGTATGAGGGAGATTCCCGAGGACGCAAGTGTCCGGTAAGCCGCCGCTTAAAAGAAAAAGCGCGGCGGCAAATGGACACTAACGCTCGAAATGACGAGTGGTTGTTTTTTTCGCCGGCTTTATACCGGCGGCGACTCCACCGTACGTTGCTCGGCTTGCGACTTACCCCGCCCGCCCAACGACACTCTCAGCATAAACACAATCAACAACACCGCGCCGATGGCATCGGTGGCGCCTCCTGATAAATACGCCCGCAATCGCGCTCAATCTGTCACACCTGAAATTACGGAGAAACAACAAGGCCGAAAAACTCCCTCAACTCCGCAACCGTCGCCTCGGGGTTTTCTTCGGGAATAAAATGGCCACACGGCACCGCCCCGCCGGTCACCGGCCCGGTTGTGTAACGCTCCCAGACTTTCAAGGGGTGGAAGTTTCTCCCGACCACGCCGCGCTCGCCCCACAAGACATGGAGCGGAATATCGACGGGTTCGTGCCGGTCGGCGCGGTCGTGTTCCAGATCCACCGTGGCGGCGGCGCGGTAATCTTCACATGAGGCGTGGATACATTCCGGTTTCTGAAAAGACTCCAGGTACAAGTCTTCCAATTCGCCGAAATCCAAGCCGTCAGACCAATTTTGCAGGCAGAGTTTCATCCACGCACGCGGGTCGGACGCAATCATTCGTTCGGGAATGTCCGGTGGCTGAGTCAGAAAAAACCAGTGGAAATACGCGGTGGCAAAGTCCATGTCGGTTGCCTCATACATATCCAAAGTCGGGCATATGTCAAGGACAGCCATCGCCCGGACTCTATCGCGGTAATCTCGTGCCAGCCGATGCGCCACTCTGCCGCCCCTGTCATGGCCTGCGATGAAAAAATTGTTGAAACCAAAATCGTCCATCAACCGAACCATATCGGTGGCCATGGCGCGTTTGGAATACGGCGTGTGGTCGAGCGTTGATGGTGGCGCCATACTGTCTCCGTAACCCCTGAGGTCGGGGACTATCACGGTGAAGTCGCGCGCCAATGCCGGTGCGGTTTTATGCCATATCAGATGGGTTTGCGGATAACCGTGCAAAAGCAGCAAAGGAAAACCTTGGCCCGCATGGCGGCAGAAAATTTTCCCCTCGCCGGTGTCAACAAAGCGGTGTTGAAACGATTCAAACATCTCCATCTGATGACAACGCATTCATTATCGTTGCGGCTTTAGCGCGTGTTTCAATCATAACGCAAACCACTCACTTATCAGCCGTTGGCGCGTCGTTGATTAGCCAGGCGGTTAGCAGGCGGATTTGGGTTTGGGTTAGGCGGGTTTTCCAGGCGGGCATGATGCCGGTTCGGCCGTTGGCTATGCTGTGGGCGATGGCGGTTGGGTCGTTGCCGTATAGCGAGGCGGTGTCGACGAGGTTGGGCGCGCCGAGGGCGGGGTTGCCGCGGGCTTCGGGTCCGTGGCAGGCGGTGCAAAATTGTGCGTAGAGTTGGCGGGCTTCGGCGTGGGCGTTGTCATTGTCATGACTGCTATCGCCATCACCGACACCACCGCCACCATCACCGCCACCGCCATCACCACCATCACCGCCACCGCCCCCTTCAGCAAGCGCCAGCAGATAGTCGCGCACTTGCGCCACGCCGTGGTCTTGTAGCACCGCGCCCCACGGTGGCATCAGGGCGGTGCGGCCTTGGGTGATGCTGTGGATGATTTGGGCTTCGTTTGCGCCCCATTGCCAGGCGGCGTCGGTTAGGTTGGGGAAGCGTTTTGCCTGGCCTCGGGCGTCGACGCCGTGGCAGCCGGCGCAGTGGAGTTGGTAGATGCCGGCGGCGCTGCGCATGGCTTGCGGGTCGGCGGCGAGTTCGGCGATTGAGGCGTCCCGCCAGCGTGCGCGCAGCGCGCCGTAGCGTTGCGCGTCGGCATCTTGCGAGCGCTCCAGTTGGTTGTGTTGCGTCCATTTCAATGCGCCGGGGAAGTTGCCGAGGCCCGGATAGAGCACGAGATACAGCGCGGAATACGCCAGCAACGCGACCATCAGCGCCAGCCACCACAACGGCGCGGGGTTGCCGACTTCGCGCAGGTCGCCGTCCCACACCGCGTCCGGTTCCACCGGCTCGCCGCCGCCACCGCGGGTGCGCCACACGCTCACCAGCAACCAGACCAGCCCGGCAAGGCTGATGATGACGATGCCGCTAATCCAGCCGCTCCAAAACGCGCTCATTGGGTCTCTTCGCCGTTGACTTCATCGTGCAGTGGAATGCGCGCCGCCGCCTCGCTTTTTTCCTTGCCGCCGCGGGTCAGCAGCCAGGTGACCACGCCGACCATGAAAGCGCAGACCAGCAAGTCGCCGATGAGGATGAGTTGGGTCATGGTCGCGGTCTTGGAGTGAGCGATTGCAGATACGCAATCATCGCGTCCATTTCGGTTTTACCGGCGAGCGCATCGGCGGCGGCGAGGATGTCCGCCTGCGAATACGGATGCCCCAGTTTTTGCAGCGCGCGCATTCGCCCCGCGATGCTCGCGCCGGAGTCGGCGGGGCGCGTCGCCAGCCACGGATACGCCGGCATGATGGAGGTCGGCACGACCGCGCGCGGGTCGAGCAAGTGCAGTTCATGCCACGCGTCGCTGTATTTGCCGCCGATGCGATGCAGGTCGGGACCGGTGCGCTTGGAGCCCCACAGGAACGGGCGGTCATAGACGAACTCGCCGGGCGTGGACGGCGCGCCGTAGCGTTTGACTTCGGCGAGCAGCGGGCGGATTTGTTGCGAATGACACAGCGCGCACGACTCACGAATGTAGATGTCGCGCCCGGCGAGTTGCAGCGGCGTGTAGGGCTTGGTTGCGGCGGCGGCGGCGCCCAGTTCGCGGTCGAATAAGGTCGGGATGATTTGCGCCAGGCCGCCGAGGGAAGCGACAAACAGGATGCCAAAAATCAGCAAGCCGGAATGACGTTCGAGCGTTTTATGGAGGTTCAGCATGCGCGGTTAAACCGTGACCGTGGCGGTGGCGGTGGCGGGTGCCGATGCCGATACCGGAGCAATCGGCGCCGGCGAAGCCACCACGGTGTCGGCGCCGCGTGCGGTCATGTGGAAGTTCCACGCCATCAACGCCGCACCGGTGAGGAACAACAGCCCGCCGAGCAAGCGCGCGGCGTAATACGGCGCCATCGCATCCATCACTTGCGTGAAACTATAACGAACCTCGCCGGCGTCATCGAGGCTGAGCCATTGCACGCCCTGCGTCACGCCGGCGCCCCACATCGAAAAGATGTAAAGCAACACGCCGCTGAGTGCGAGCGTGAAGTGCAAGTTCGCCAGCCGCGTGCTGTATAACTTGCGCCCGAATAAACGCGGCACCAGAAAATACAGCGTGCCAAAGGTGACGAAGGCGTTCCACCCGAGCGCGCCGGAGTGGACGTGGCCGATAGTCCAGTCGGTGAAATGACTGACCGCATTGATGCTCTTGATCGCCAGCATCGGACCCTCGAAGGTGGCGAGGCCATAGAAGGCGAGCGACAACGCGATAAATTTCAACGCCGGGTCGGTGCGCCACGGCGTTTTTGATTTGCTGAGCGTCATGATGCCGTTCAACATGGTCGCCCACGACGGCGCCAGCAAGATGAGGCTCATCACCATCGCCAGCGATTGCAGCCAGTCGGGGATGGCGTTGTAGTGCAGGTGGTGCGGACCCGCCCAAATGTAACTGTACACAAACGCCCAGAACGCGACCACCGACAAGCGGTAACTCCAAATCGGCGCGCCGGTCTGCTTGGGCAGGAAGTAGTAGAGCATTCCGAGGAAGCCGCCGGTGAGAAAGAAACCGACCGCGTTGTGGCCATACCACCACTGCACCACGGCGTCGCGCGCGCCGGCGTATAGCGGATAGGATTTCACCAACGACACCGGCAACGCCAGGCTGTTGACCACGTGCAGCATCGCCACGACGATAATCAGCGCGCCGAAGAACCAGTTGGAGACATAGATTGGCTCGATGCGCCGCCGCGCGATGGTGCCGAAGAAGACCACGGCGTAGGCGATCCACAACAACGCCACGGCGATGTCCAGCGGCCATTCGAACTCGGCGTATTCCTTGGCGCTGTTGATGCCCATGAACAGCGTCACCATCGCCAGCGCCAGCCCCGCCTGCCAGCCGTAGAACACCGCCCACGAAAGCCGCGGCATGAACAGGCGGCGGTGGCAGGTGCGCTGCACGCTGTACAGCGAAGTGCCGATGAGCGCCGAGCCGCCGAAGCCGAAGATGACGGCGTTGGTGTGCACCGTGCGCAGGCGGCCAAAGGTGAGCCACGGCTGATCCAGATTGAGCGCGGGCCACACCATCTCGGCGGCGAGATAGACACCGGCAAGCATGCCGAACAACGCCCACACGACCGCAGCGGCGGCGAAGGCGGTGACCACTCGGTCTTCAAAAAACTCTGTCGTTACGTTCATCGTTCGGGCGAATAACCTACAACGCGCCGGGGCAGTCGCGCAGTGCGGTGCGCACGGCGCTCAGCGCCGCGTCGGGGGCGGTGCCGAGGCCCTCTTGGCGATGCACCGGCGCACCAAAGCAGTCGAGCACGAACACGATGTTGGAATGCGCGAAGTCGCCGCCGGCGAGCGGTTTGTAGCGCACGCCGAGAGCGACCGCGAGTTCCAGCGTGGCGTCGTCGTTTGCGGCGAGCAATGTCCAGTCGGGCGCCGGTAGGTTTTTCTCGGTGACGTAGCGGCGCATGGCGCTCGGTGCGTCGCGTTGCGGGTCGAAGGAAAACAATACAAAGTTGGCGGCGGCGCGCTCAGCGTCGTCGAGGGCGCGGTAGATTGCCAGCATGTCGCGCACAATGAGCGGGCAGGCAACCGCAACCGCGCAACAACGCACACCGCAACCGGCGTCAGAGTTGCGCACGAACTCGCGCGACTTCCTCGGGCGTCACCATGCCGCCATCATTGCCCCAACTGTTATACACATAACTCAGCACATAGGCGACATCCTCATCGCTGAGACGCATCGCCGGCATCACGCCGTTATACGGTTTGCCGTTGACGGTAATCGCGCCGGACAGCCCGGCGAGCACCGCGCGAATGCTGCGCGCTTTGTCGGCGTTCAGCCAGTCGGAGGAAGCCAGCGGCGGAAAGGCGCCGCTCACGCCTTGTCCGTCGGCTTGATGGCAGGCGAGGCAGTTCTGCCCATAAACGCGCAAGCCCGCGTCGAGGCGCTCCTGCCGGGTGCGGGCGACGAGCGGGCGCACGGCTTCGTTCAGGTCTATTACCGCGCCGCCCTCCGGCAAATACACTTCCTCATGCGTCTTGCCGGAATAGACGAGGTCTGCCAACGCTTGCGGGTAACTCGAAAAATCTTCGGCGACGCGAATCATGCCGAGCGCGCCCTTGTTGAAGGCGCGGAAGATGGAGTGGTCCACGAGGATGTTGACGCCCGGCACCTGCATCACCATTTCCACGATCGCCGAGCCGCCGGCGGGGATGAGCGTGGATTGCACGTTGCGGTTGACGAGCGTGCCGCCTTCCACATACACCTTGTCAAACACCTCGCCGATGACGTGAAACGACGACACCAGATTCGGTCCGCCGTTGCCGACAAACAGGCGCAGGCGCTCCCCCGGTTTGGCGGGCAATGCGGCGTCGCCCACCATGCTGCCGACCGCGCCGTTGAAGACCACATAATCGGCATCCTCGCGCAACGCTTTTTCCATACTGAATGGCTGGTAGCCGGCTTCGCCATGGTTGCCTTTGGTGTAGAACTCGCTCTGCATGACATAGTATTCGCGGTCCGCCTCGGGCAGCCCCGCTTCGGGCTCCACCAGAATCAGCCCATACATGCCGTTGGCGATATGCATGCCCACCGGCGCGGTCGCGCAGTGATACACATACAGCCCCGGATTGATGGCTTTGAACGAGAACACCGAGGTGCGCCCCGGCGCGGTGAAAGACGAAGTGGCGCCGCCGCCGGGTCCGGTCACCGCATGCAGGTCGATGTTATGCGGCATGCGGCTGTCGGGGTGGTTGTGCAAGTGAAACTCCACCAAATCGCCCTCGCGGACGCGGATGAATTTGCCCGGCACCACGCCGCCAAAAGTCCAGAACAAATACTCCACGCCATCGCTCAGCCGCCCCGGCAACTCCTTGGTTTCCAGATTGACGATGACTTTGGTGGCGTGTTTGCGGGTGATCGGCGGCGGCACATCCGGCGCCGTGGTCAAGACCGCGATTTCCTCGCCGACCACCTCCAGCGTGGCGGCGCTTTTTTCATCGGCGTGAGCACCGTGGCTGTGCGAAAACAGCCCAAGAACAAGAATCAACGCCGCCGGCAACACCGGTGCGGATAAAAGACGGAGACTGCGCATTGCTCGCCCCTCAAAACGGAATGTCCGCCCAGTCTAAAAACGGGCGGGCGCGCTTTCCATGACATAAATCAATTTTGCGGCGGTGGCAGACCGCCGGCGTTTCAGTCTTCCGCCAGCGCTTCAAGCCTCGAGCGGTTTTTGATTAGGATGCTGTGGCGGGAGAGGGGGCGGATGATGCCGTTGTGGCGCATTCGGCTCAGGCAGCGGCTGACGGTTTCGGTGGTGAGGCCGAGGAGCAGCGCCATTTCGGTACGGCGCAGGGGGAGTTGTACTTTGCCGGCTTTGTTTGCTTTGTCGAGTGGCGTTTTGCCGGAGGGGTCATTGCTTGCGCCGCTGCCGTTGCGCTCGGCGTCGGCGCGCTCGGCGAAGATTGTCAGCAGCGCGGCGACTCGGGCGGTGGCTTGCGGGCGGCGCAGTTTGGCGGCGTCTTGGCGGGCGCGCTCGATGGCGTCGGCGAAGTGTTGCAGGAAGTTTTCCTGCAATCGCGGGTGGCGCGCAAACACGCGATGCAAGCCCTCGCCCTCAAAGCAGCACAGTTCGCAGTCCGAAAGTGCGGCGGCGGTGCAGGTGACCGCGGCGGAATCGCCAAACGGACCCAGGAAATCGCCGGGGAACAACAACGCATCAACCTCCCCCGGCGTCGCCGCGAAAGAGAGTTTGAGCACGCCGGAAATAAGGTTGCCAATAAAAAACGGCGGCGCCTTCCCCCGGCGACAAATCGTCTCACGCGCACCAAAGCGCAGGCGCGTGCGGTGTTCATGGATAAGGTCAGTCTCCGCCCGGCTAAGCATCCCCCCGGTAGCCGGATGCCGCCCCAAACAATGCCGGCACACCGCGTCTTCGCACCCGGCGGCATCCGGTTGCACCGGGATGGTCTGATATTTAGGCATTGGCGGCGGCGCGCTCAGTGGTCACAATCGAAACAACCCTGCAAATCACGATAGCGCATTATACGCCCAAACTCACCTAACGACAAACCAACAAAAAACCTCGTCATTCTCGAGCGTTAGTGTCCGTTGGTCGCCGCGCTTTTTCTTTTAGCGGCGGCTTACGGACACTTGCGTCCTCGGGAATCTCCCTAATACTGGCACGGGCTTTGTTGGAATTCACGGTAGCCTTAGGGAGATTCCCGAAGGCGATGAAAAATATGGTCGCTGACGCTCCCTATTTTTCTATCGTTCGAGAATGACGGGCAGGACTCGTCATTCTCGAGCGTTAGTGTCCGTTGCCGCCGCGCTTCTTCTTTTAAGCGGCGGCTTACGGACACTTGCGTCCTCGGGAATCTCCCTAAGATTGGCACGGGCTTTGTTGGAATTCACGGTAGCCTTAGGGAGATTCCCGAAGGTGATGAAAAATATGGTCGCCTAACGGCTCCCTATTTTTCTATCGTTCGAGAATGACGGGTATATAACTCGTCATTCTCTCGAGCGTTAGTGTCCGTTGCCGCCGCGCTTTTTCTTTTAAGCGGCGGCTTACGGACACTTGCGTTCTCGGGAATCTCCCTAAGATTGGCACGGGCTTTGTTGAAATCCGCGCTAACCTTAGGGAGATTCCCGAAGGCGATGAAAAATCCGCCGGGAGCGGATTTTCGCGTAGCCCGCAGGGTTTGTATCAGGGATGATACAAACAAAAATATAGTCGCTATCGCTCCTTATTTTTCTATCGTTCGAGAATGACGAAGTTGGGGGCTCCCTATTTTTCTATCGTTCGAGAATGACGAAGTGGTGGAATTTCCCCTCAACCACCCTCAAGCCTTATCCAACGCCTGCGCCAAATCCTGTTCAATATCATCCGCATCCTCCACGCCAACCGACAAACGCACCAACCCATCAGTCAACCCGCGGGCGTTGCGTTCGTCGGCGGGGACGTCGGCGTGTGTCATGGTGGCGGGGTGGGTAATCATCGTCTCCACCGAGCCGAGGCTTTCCGCCAGTTGGCAGAGCGCGACGCCGTTCATCAGCGCCTTGCCCGAGGGAATGCCGCCCTTCAATTCAAACGACAGCATCCCGCCGCAGCCGCTCATTTCGCGCTGCGCAATCGCGTGCTGGGGATGCGACTTCAAGCCGGGAAAACTGACGCGCGCGACTTTGGGATGCGCTTCAAGAAATTGCGCGATGCGCAGCCCGGTTTGGTCGTGGCGATACATCCGCAGGTGAAGCGTCTTGATGCCGAGCAGCGTCAACCACGCATCAAACGGACTGTTGACCGCGCCAATCGTTTTCTGAATGAACTTGAGCCGCTCGTAAATCGCCTCGTCGTTGACCACCACCGCGCCGCCGATAATCTGGTTATGACCGCTCAGGTATTTGGTGGTGGAGTGCATGACGATGTCCGCGCCCAATTCAAGCGGGCGCAAAAACACCGGCGTGGCAAAAGTCGAATCCACCCCCACCGGAATGCCCGCCTCCTTGCCTATCTTGGAAACGGCGGAAATGTCGGTGACTTTAATCAGCGGGTTGGATGGCGTCTCCAGCCAAATCAATTTGGTCTCCGGACGAATCGCATTGGCGACATTCTGCGCATCGGTGCTGTCAACATAGGTGAACTCCAAACCGTAACGCGTCAACACTTGATTGAAATGCCGCGACACGCCGCCATACACATCGTCCGAAGAAACCACATGGTCGCCGGCGCTCAGCAACTTCATCACCGCATCCACCGCCGACATCCCGCTGGAATAACACACCCCATATTTGCCACTCTCAAGCGCCGCCAAGTTCTCCTCCAACACCTGCCGGGTCGGATTGGACGACCGCGTATAATCAAACCCCCGGTCCCGCCCCACCTCCGGCAACACATAAGTCGCCGTCTGATAAATAGGCGGAATAATCGCCCCGGTGGTGGGGTCGGGAGCCTGCCCGGCGCGGACGCATTTGGTTTCGAGTTTCATGGGTTGCCTCGTTGGTGTTTGAGGTTGAGGAAGAGTGGGTAAGGGGTGGATGATAGCGGATTTTGGGGGGTGGGGGGAATAATGTGCCTCACACACCTACCCATCCACGACCAACCAGGATAAAAGGTATGCTAGCATAAGCGTATGAGTATTGATGTCCACTGCAACCTTTCCGCCGCCGACCGTAGTCAACTCACCGCGACAACCCCACCAGTGGCGGGAGCTCGCATCAGCACTTGATGAAAAATTACTGATGAGCGTGTAATACTTTTTGCATTTTTTATACGATTCAAAAATAGAACATTTAACAAACGTTTAAAATCCGTGGATATAGAATTGGAAGAACTGGGTCTGGATACAGAAGATTGGGGTAAAAATACCCCATTGCATGACGCGGCAGAATTAAACGACGACAAGGTGGCGGCTTTGTTGATTGAGAAAGGTGCCGATATAAATGCAGCCGGCAAGTTTGGCAAAATGCCATTGCAGGTGGCGGCAGAGAACAATGCTCTTGAAGTCGCGATTTTGTTGTTCGAGAACGGCGTGAGTGTAAATGCATCCGACAAGTTTGGTGAGACATCATTGCATGCGGCAGCAAAAAGCAACGCTCTCGAAGTTGCGGCTTTTCTCATCGAAAATGGCGCAGATGTGAATGTAACTGATACATCTGGAAGTGCTCCGTTGCATGAAGCAGTAGGACTCGATCAACATAAAAAATTGGTAGAGTTGTTGATTGCAAAAGGTGCAGATGTAAATGTGTCTGACAATTTAAAAGAGCCCCCCTTGCGTGTTGCGCTATCCTACGGTGCCATTGCTACCGAAATAGCAGCCCTGTTGATCGAAAACGGTGCAGATGTGAATGCGGCTTACAAGGATAAATTTGATGATATGTATCCATTCCGTGGAACACTTCAAAGCAACGCCCTTTTGGTTTTGCTCTCGTTGCGTGTTAGGGGAGTGGACATAAATAAGGCAGGGAAGACACCGTTGCATCATGCGGCGATTTCCAACGAATATGAGACAGCCGTTTCATTGATTGAAAACGGTGACGATATAGAGGCTATCGATGTGTCCTGGGCGACACCGCTGCATGTAGCGGCGTCGAATAACTCTCTGGAAGTGGCGACTTTGCTAATCGATAGAGGGGCAAATATGCACGCGACCGACTTATTTTCAATGACACCGTTGCATTTGGCGGCATCGAGTAATGCTTTTGATGTGGCGAATTTGTTGATTGAAAGGAGCGTAGATGTGAATTCAGGTGGTGATAAATCGCCCAAAGTAACACCGCTACATGTGGCGGCATCGAAGAATGCGTTGGCGGTTGCAAACTTACTGATTGAAAATGGAGCAGATGTAAATGCGCCGGACAAAGGCAGAAAAATACCATTGCATCATGCCGCATCGGAAAATGCGCTTGAAGTGGCTGAGTTGCTTATAAAAGAAGGCATATTTCCAAATGTAGAAAATGATTATATAAAAATGTTCTTTGGTGGAGTGGTAGATTTTTTTGATAAAATTTCAGTGATTCGTATAGCCACATGGCTGGGTAATATCTTTGGAAAGAATACACATGTCAGTGCGATGGATATGCGCGGGCTGACACCATTACATCATGCAGTATCGAAAAATTCTCTTGAAGTAACATCCTTGCTGATAGAAAAAGGTGCGATTGTTGATGCATATGACGGCTCTTTATACGAACCTGGAACACCTCTTCATCACGCATTATTTTCCAACAATCTCGATACGGCGGCTTTGCTAATTGAAAAAGGTGCAGATATAAACTTGACTGATTGGCTTGGTCGAACACGGTTACATATAGCGGTAACGTTAAACTCTATCGAAACTGTGACTTGGTTGATTGAGAAAGGGGCGAACGTAAACGCGACAGAACGGAAGGGTGAAACATCTCTCGACATTGCGCGACACAAAAAATACTGGGACATAGTTCAATTACTCGATGACAACACGCCACTACATCATGCAGCACTGTCAGACGACCGAGAAAAAGCAGAGATTCTGATAGAGCAAGGCGCGGATGTAAATGCGCTGAATAAAAGCGGGGAAACGCCTTTGCATAGCGCGGCATCAAGAAATTCCATACACACAGCAGCTTTATTGATGTGCAAAAAAGCCGATGTAAATGTGATTAGTGAGTGTGGAACACCGTTGCATGTAGCGGCATTTAATGATGCCGTGGATGTAGCAAAATTGTTACTCAATAAGGGAATAGATGTAAATGCAGTGAATAACACGGGGGAATCCCCATTATTTTGCGCAGCATCAAGCGGTTTCCTCAAGGTGGCGAAATTGCTGGTTGAGGAAGGCGCTGATGTGAATGTAAAGGCTGGTCCGAGTAAGTGGACACCGTTACATAAAACCGCGTTTTGCGGCAACAGCGATGTTGCGAATATGTTGATTGGTATGGGGGCTGATGTGAATGCAATTGATGGGAACGGGAATACGATATTACACAGAGCAGCATGGAGCAATACTTGCTGCCTTATGGATGTGTTGATTAAAAAGGATTTGGATGTTAATGCAGTTAACAACTCTCTTCGGACACCGTTGCATGAGGCGGTTTGCAACTCTGCCACTGATGCTGTAAGACTGTTGCGTAAAAACGGGGCAGATATCAAAGCGATCGACCGGCATGGCGACACGGCGATGAACATGGCGCGAATTAGAGAATACTCGGACATCATCTTACTGCTTGAATAGCCATCAATGAAACATTCAAGCGCATACTCTTTGCTCCTTTCTGCGATTATTCCTGTGAGCAGAGTTTGATTGGGCAGTAGCGACGATAGCGGGAAAAACGGCAGTCATGACGCAACCAACCAAACCCTCAATTTTCGGTTACACTACCCCCAGACAGTCACCACTCCAAACACCACCGCCATCGCCCAGACCAGCGAATAGCACACCCCGTATTTGCCACTCTCAAGCGCCGCCAAGTTCTCCTCCAACACCTGCCGGGTCGGATTGGACGACCGCGTATAATCAAACCCCCGGACCCGCCCCACCTCCGGCAACACATAAGTCGCCGTCTGATAAATAGGCGGAATAATCGCCCCGGTGGTAGGGTCGGGAGCCTGACCGGCGCGGACGCATTTGGTTTCGAGTTTCATGGGGTGCCTCATTGGTGTTTGGAAGGGAATGTAAAGGGGCGGATGTTAGCGAATTTTAGGGGGTGGGGGAATACTTAATTATCCCCGACGGAGACAAAAGGCATGTTTTGTTTTACGTCCTTTTTAGTTAAAATAGGCGCATACGCATTAATGCGCCACAAAGCGAGATTAAACGCACGCTGACCCAGTGTTGCCTTTCCGCCGCCGACCATCACCAATTTACTGCGACAATCCCGCCAGCGGCGGAAGCCCGCAACATTACCTAGTGAGGTGAAAAACATGAATGTAAATGTGATAGATGAATATGGTAACACACCACTACACCATGCAGCATTGTCAAACGACCAAGAAAAAGCAAAGTTGCTGATAGCGCAAGGCGCAGATGTAAATGCGTTAAATGAAAATCGAGAAACCCCGTTGCATAGCGCGGCATCAAGAAATTCCGTAAGCGTAGCGGCTTTATTGATGCACAATGGAGCCGATGTAAATATGATTAGTAAGCGAGGAACACCATTGCATGTAGCGGCATTCTGCATTTCCGTGGATAACGACACCGCCATTAATGTAGCAGAATTGTTAATTCTTGATGGCGTAGATGTGAATATAAAAAACAACGAAGGGAAATCGCCATTGTTTTGTGCGGCATCAAACCATGACCACAAAATGGCGAAGTTCTTGATTGAGGAAGGTGCTGATGTGAATATGAAAACCGATCAGGTCAAGTGGACACCTTTACATGAAGCTGCGGTTCGCGGCAACGTTGAAGTCGCGATTATGTTGATTGAGGCGAATGCTGATGTAAACGCAATTGACGGAAACGGAAATACGATATTGCACGAAGCCGCATGGGGAGATTCTCCAAAAATTTTAACGTTGTTGGTTGAAAAAGGAATGAGTGTGAATGCGACCAACAACGATAGGTGGACACCTCTGCATCTAGCAGTATTCAGGCAAGCCGCAAAATCGAGAAATTGGTTAGTTGAAAATGGGGCAGATACTTGCGCGACTGACCATAACGGTGATACGCCATCGGACGTTGGGCGAAAGAAAAATTCAAACTTCGTCCTGTAAATTGATGAGCTCGTCGGCGGCTGGCATCTGGACGGCATTGCATCCGCTGAGCGCAGCCAGCACCGTCAACGGCAATGCCTACTTTAGCTCGATCATCTGCCCCCAAATACCCGCGTAAACACCAAACTCCCATGCACAGCGGCGCGGTGTTTGGGGCGGCGGTAGTCGCTCCATGCGGTCAGCGTGGGGCAGTAATAGGCGCGGTCATACGCGTCAAAACACGCTTCTTCCGACACCCGTCCGCCGAGATAGCCGCTTATTCCGGCGGTCAAGTAAAAGTTCTTTCGCACTTCAATGGCGCGCGCATAGCCGAGGAACAGCGCCGGGCGCACGCGGATTTTCTCCGCCGCATAGCCGGTGTCAATGCCGAACGAAATCACCTCGCCGCTGCGCCGTCCGGCATAGCGCATCTTGAAGCGAAGGCGCGGCTTGTCCTGGCGGTAGAAGCGCGACAAGTCGTGGCGCACCGAGCGGTCGTATGCTGATGCCACCACCCCCGGTCGGCGCATCAGCGCGCTGCCATCGGCATGGCGAATGGTGTCCGGGTCGGCGCTCCAATCCAGCGTGTCCAACCACGGCCACGCCACCTTCACGCTCATCTGCTTGGATGCCAGCGCGTAGGTTGCCACCTGTTGCCAGTCATCGGTTGCGGTGGCGGGGAGGGGGATGGCGCTGAGTGCCAGCGCTAATGCGAGCCGTTTCATCGCAGTGACCCGATGGGCGCCAGCGCCGCGCCGATATCGACCCGCCCCTGGCCATAGACGTTGCGTGCGCATGCGGATGATTTTCGCGCGGTGCCGGTGTGGCAAGCAAGCCCTTGAGTGGTGGCGGTCTCCAGCAGGATGTTGGCGGTGTGTGCGCCGCTCAGGCTGGGGAATTTATGGCGCACTAGGGCGGCGAAGCCGGCTACACGGGGGGCGGCGAAAGAGGTGCCTTGAACCTCAAGAGGGTCGTCCTCGGCAATAGTTTGCGGGTTGCGGCAGGGCGGTTCGGGGTAGTCGCACAGACCCGAAAACTCGCCATATGGCGTGCCGCCGTATTCGACCAGGAAGCGGCGCTGGATGTGCTCGTTGCTACCAGCGAAGTCGCTGTAATCGGCGATGTTGGCATCGGTGCGCACATTGGGTTGCATCTGTGGGTTGCTGGTGCGCGCATAACCATCTAACGCGCCGACAATCAGCACGCGGGGGGAGGTGCTTCGGTGGGTGGCGAGCGCCGCATTGCCAGCGCGGCGTCCGGCATCAATGCCGTCGTTGCCGGCGGCTTTGGTGATGACCGCATCGTCGGTGTCAGGTCGGTGGCCGAGTAAATCGCGGAAATATGGCTGGGCGGTCGCGGCGTTGATTTCTGCCTGGGTGGGCGCACCGCCGGTTGATGACGGGTTGATGTTGCCAAAACTGAGGTTGACGACATGGAACCGTGGGGAGTCGTAGTCGACACGCACGCCGTTGGCATCGCGCACACCGCCGACGCCATAGCGCAAGGTGTCGGTGCCGGATTCGAGCCGTAGTGGGTGGCGCGCGGGGCGACTTCGAGCGCCGACATGTACACCGCGTAGCCGTGTCTGTCGTTCATGTCGTTGAGCCCGATAGTGCTCCCCCGTGCGCCGAACGCATCAACGATGAGCATGTTCACGCCCTGTCCGGTCCAACCGTCTCGCCATGCTTGCCGTACATCCCGTGGCGGCTCCGGCACTCGGACTCTTGCTACAAGTGGCTGGCTTTGGATGCGACGATGCAAGAAGGGGACGCCTTCGGGATAGACCGACCCCAGTGATTCCAACACATTCGCCAAGTCGCCGCTAGCAACATTGCGATAACACGATCCGGTGCAACCGGCCATGTAAAAAGTGTCGGTGTTGCCGCGTCGATAAGCCGAATGCGTGCTGTCCGGCGTATAGGTCGGCGCGCGAGCGATGTTGGGCGCAATGACCGACACTGTGCCACCGCTACTACTACTACTGCTACTATCGCTACTCAAAACGGCGCCAGCCGCCGCGGCGGCCACGATGAGCCATTCTATTTGTTGATGCGCTCTTTGCTGTGGCGTGCCGGCGCAGGCGGTCAAGGCGAGTGCCATGAAAAAAATGGCGGCGCACCGCCAAACCGTTGGTGTGGTTGCGGGCATGATTCCTCCGAGTGATGGGCAAAACCATCCCGGCGCAACGGCGCCGGGCCGTTGCCACTATCAAAGGAAACAATGAAAGCCCTGCCTATTCGCACGGCGGGGATCAATCCGCCGGGTTCTATGGCTATGGTATTTAACAGGTAACCCAGCTAAAACGGGTTTCCTTCAATAGTGGCAAGCGGGATTAAACCCGTCCTTGCCGCCGTTGTCAATCCCTTGTACAAGTCCAATATCTTTGGCAGTCTGGCATTGCCCGCCATCATTGCTACTGGTATGCCGTAATCATGTTATCCACAGTCGGCAACCAGAATGCTCTTGGGAGTGGTCGATTTTAGTATCCTGTATGGATTCTGGCTAAAACACTGCAAAATGCCGAGGGGGAGTGGTGGTGCGCCAGTAGGCAAGATGCCCTTAAATCCGCTGATTGAATTGCATGGAGAGAGGAACGCAAACAGGGTTATGCGCTTAATGGCGAGGGTTTCGATATTTTCTGTGCGGGTGATTTCTTTCTTGCTCTATACGCTAAATCTAAAAATTGGCTGTTTTGAGATTCCTTAATTCATTTTCTTCTTTTTCTCTTTGCTATATCAGGAATCGAATCAGCGGGCGAAATTATTGTTTTGACAGTTGCAGTATTGCCGATGTATTTAGGCAACAAATTTGCCACCGGCATCCCGGTTCTGCGACTTTCTTCGGTAGCACTCCGGACAGCGTCTGTATCGATTGGCCCATCGTTGGACTTCGCAAAGGTTCTCATTCTGATAGGCGCTGTTTCTGGATTTTTAGACAAATTCGAATTTTTGACAATCAGCTCAGGTGCTATGTCAAGTAGATCTTGCATTCCCGCCCCACCTACCCCGTGCGTGTAAGTGAATAAATCCTGATCTTTTTGGTATAAGTCTAGAACAAAAAGGTCACTTTCCGAGAACGGTAGATGGTGTTGATTGAAATCAATAAATCGTTTCCTATCAATCCTCATTTGGAAATGATAATGTGGAAATTTAGCAAGAGATTTTCCACCATGTCCGGTGTAGTCGGATTTTGAGCAGTCAAAACTCCATTCAATATTTTTCCATACAATAGTTGCCTGAAATACTTTTTCACTGTCTTGCTCGGAAGACATGTCATTAATATTTCCTTGAAAGTGCTCTTGATTTGCAACCAATCTAAGAAACGAAGATATGCTTCCGTAATTAAATTTTCCATATATTTTGGGAAAATGTTTTGCTTTAAATGGTGGAATCCCCAGTAACCAGTGTATGCATGGTTCTTCTATGTTAAATGTGTCAAAACTATTCTTGCACGTATAACATATATTTCGATTATAGAAACATTTAAATTCATTGCTTATGGCGTGCGACCTTTCAATCTCTCTTTTATTGCGACGTTCAATTTCAGAATCAGAAAGTTCGCTCAGCATGCTTTTTAATTTGTTAACATCTATTCGTTTCATTGTAATTTTTTTATCTAATAAGTTACTGCAATAATTTATATGCTAATTCTGCATCGGCATCCGAAACCTCAAACTTTCCCTGAATTTCTTGCAACGAATGCCCTTGCGACATCCATAATGCCACTTGCCCAGATCTAACAATGCCATCGTCTTTTGGGTTCTTTTCACTATATCGAGATATTTTATCCACTATATCACTATATCTCTGCGGAAAAGATTTTATAGTAAATTTTTCCTGTGGTGTTGGATTATCTTTTTCAAAATCAGCACAATATGCAAACAGAAGAACTTTCATCTTTTCGAATGGCTCCACCATGCTAAATTTTTGCTCGCCACTCACGAAATACTCCCCAGACGCACGGTAAATCTGTGTGGCAATCATATTTTGCCCCTTTCCACTGTTGCGTAAAAATAAACCTCGGTTAATGTTGGTAGAAATTCGGATATCCTTGTTCGTCAAGTTACGCAACACCGCTTCTATTACTGTTCCCGTAGAACCCCCTGTTCCTCTAATGTCGTACAAGTCAATTATTTGCCTGTTCTTCGCTTGTTCAACCGTCATAACATTTTGTGGTTTTGCTTCTGCCGATATTATCAACAGCAAAAAAAGCCACGCAATTCTCTTGCTTAATCGCATTGAAACATAATGATTAATTGCAGTAATTGTAGTCATTATTAAAAATTCTCTGGTTATTTCAAGTAAAAACAATATTCCGCAGATAGAATGAAGACTTGCTTATTCGCCCTCGGCAATCTGTGTAAATTGAAACAAGCACGATTAAAGCATAACTCCCGTCGATGTCAACATTCTCTGCCGGGCGATAGCGACGGTAATCGTGGTGATGATGGTGGGAAAAACGGCTGGCAAGCGCAACGAATTCAGCGTCAGATTGCGGGAGATTCCTGAGTCGCAAGCGCCCGTAAGTCGCTACGCGACAACAGGCACTAACGCTCGAATGACGGGGAATTTTGCTTATTCCGCCAATACCGCCGGCGGTGGCGAAACATTCGCCGACTTATCAACCCTTCACCAACCCCAGCACCAACCCGCAGAACACCATCGCGCCGAGCCTGTTGTTGCGGAAGGCGCGCAGGCAGTGGTGCGGATGCTAAACTGCCACCCTCATCAAACCCTCAGTTTTCGGTTACACTACCGCATAGACAGTCATCGCCCCAAACACCACCGCCCCGACCAGCGAATAGAAATGCCAAAAACCGCCTTCGCCCAGACAACAACGGCAAAAACCAGACACGCAAGCCAAGCAAGCATTGGCGGTGGGCGGTTAGGGTTGTGGGTGATCGGGGGGTTGAGAGTTTGCGGATTTTGGGGGTTGGTGAAACTCTTAAACCTGATGAGGCAATACAGCAATGACATGTAGAGTCGGAATTACCACTGACCTGATAAACAGAAGGGTGTATTGGGAAAATAAATATCCGGGGAGTTTCCGGAATTGGCAGGTTGTTGAAACTCATTACTCGAAATCTCAAGCCCAAGCTCGTGAGACTATGCTTGCGAATGCTTGGGCATGCGAATCTCACCCCGGTGGCGATGGGCAAGAAATCGCCACCTGGCATGTTTATTATTTTGAGCATAACGGATATTGATGCAGTCGGAATTTCTAAATGATTGAAAAAGTCACACTTAAATACTTCAAGCGTTTTGAAAAAAACTCTTTCGACTTGAAAGATACCGTGGTTTTGGCCGGGCAAAATAATGCTGGCAAAACAACCCTTCTGCAAGCGATCGCAACATGGCACTTTGCTTTCCGAGAGTGGCAGAAGAAAAAAGGCGCATCTTCCGCTAAGAAAAGAACAGGTGTTCCATTAACTCGCAAGGAATTTCTTTCTGTTCCAGTTCAAGCATTTAAGTTGTTGTGGACGGACACCCAGACCGGACGAAAAAAAGAAGAGGGTGGGGGAAGGGGGGCGGCCACTCCCCGAATTATGACAATTACTCTGGAAGGCAAGAGCACGGAGGAGAAGCCATGGACGTATACCATGGAGTTCCACTATGCAAACTCTGAATTGATTCATGCAAAACCCAGCGATCCGAACACATTGCCCGATGAAATAAGCAAAGTGGTTTATATTCCTTCTTTCTCAGGTATTGAAATAGAGGAAAAAGTTCACACGCCCGAATATCAAGAGTGGTTAATTGGCCAGGGCAAACCAGGGGACATCATTAGAAATTTGTTGGCAGAGACCTGTCAAAAAGAAAATGCATGGAAGGATCTGTCTTCCGATGTCGAAGAAATATTTGGTTATCGCATTCTTGAGCCGCAATATGAAGGACGCCCTTTTATTTTATGCGAATACCTCCCAGGGATACCAAAAAACCGCGGCCATGGAGGGTATCCCCGGCTGGAAATTGCCAACGCCGGTAGCGGATTTCTGCAAACTTTACTTCTGCTGGCATTCTTTTACGCTCGACCGTCAACCGTTTTGCTCATCGATGAGCCGGATGCTCACATGCACATGATTTTACAAAAGCAGATTTATGATCATTTGCGCACCATCGCGTCAAAACGAAATTGCCAACTCATTGTGGCTACTCACTCGGAGGTTGTTATAGACAATACCGACCCGTCGAAAATAATCTCTTTTTACGGTGAAAAACCACACCAGTTGGTTCACGACACAGAACGAAGTGGGGTTAGAGAAGCACTGAAGCGTTTAAACTCAAAAGACATTTCGCTTGCTGAGCAAGGCACCATTTTATATGTTGAAGGCGATAGTGATTTCAGCATTCTTCGTACCTGGGCAAAAAAATTAAATCATCGGTTGGTAGAATGGTTTGCCACTCCATATTGTCATCCAATCAAAGGAAGAGGCAATATCAAAAACGCCAAAGACCATTTTTTTGCGCTACGTGCAGTAAACTCGCGCGTGCGCGGAGTGTTGCTTTTGGATAGCGACAATAAAAATGTTCCGGAACACGAACTGCGCGCGAAACATCTGAATGTGCTTTATTGGCGACGCTATGAGATTGAAAATTATCTCATTGATCGCGACGTACTGGAGCGTTTTATGAATGAGAAAAAGGTGGGCCCACTTTTTGTATCATCAGCGCTCAGTATGTTAGAGCAGATATTGCCTCCCGCCGTAATAAATAATCCGGCAGGCGAACATGATTATATGCAAACAACGAAGGCGAGTGAGCATATTCTAGATAAAGTGTTTTCGTCGGCGATGATGGACATAGGAAAAATGGAATATTACCAAATCGCGGAGAGCATGCTTATTGAAGAGATTCACCCGGAAGTTACAGAAAAACTCGATGCAATAGCGGACTATTTTGGGCTTTAGAAAACAGGCTTAAATATGTTCAAAACCCACATCACGGAAATCATCGCAGACGGCGAAAACTCAAAAACCGAGTTCAAACGCGATGACATCCGCCCGGAGCAACTGGCCAGAGAAATCGTGTCTTTCGCCAACATGAACGGCGGGAAAATCTTGCTCGGCGTTGAGGACGACGGAATGGTTGTCGGTATTCAGCGCGAAAATTTGCAAGAGTGGCTGATGGATACGGTGATTGGGCGATATGTTGCGCCGCCGATTATTCCTGATTATGAAGAAGTCGCAATGGATAGCGGCACGGTTGCCGTCATCGATGTGCCTATGGGCGCCGCCAAGCCGTATGCGGTTAGGCGGGATGACAGGCTGGATTATTACTTGCGACTGGGTAGCACCTGCCAACTGGCGTCTCGCGAGCAGTTGGCACGTTTGTTTGAAAGTGGCGGGTTGATTTCCGTGGAGAAAATGCCGGTGCATGGCAGTCGCGTGGATGAATTGGACAGGCGCCGTTTGCAAGAGTATTTTCAGCGCATCCTCGGTGAAGACGAAATAGAAAACTGGCAACAAAAATTGCTTTACCGTGATTTGTTGGTGGAGGCAAACGGTGACGATGCAACTTGTTATTGTTCATATGCCGGTTATGCGTTGTTTGCTTCGCAGCCGAGACGCCGACTGCCACAGGCGGGGCTTCGCTTGCTAATTTTTCCCGGTGCGGATATGGATTACAACGCCAGCCTTGACGAAGTGTTGGATATTCCTTTTGTCGGTCTTGGCGAGCAGAAGAGAGACAAGTTCATCGAGCAGTCATTGCCTGAGCGAACGCTCAGTTATTTACAACCGCACATCAGCGAAGAGCGATTGACCGGAATGACCCGGCGCCGGCATTGGGAATACCCGCAGGAAGTCATCCGGGAACTGCTTGTGAACGCATTCGCGCACCGGGATTGGACCAAACAAAACGACATTCACTTGACCGTTTACAGCGACCGACTGGAAGTCACCAGCCCCGGTGCGCTTCCCAACGGTATGAGTGTTGCAAAGATAAAGGAAGGCCAGCAGGTGCCGCGCAATACCAATATGGTACGCATACTCCGCGACTACGGGCTGATGGACGACCGCGGTATGGGAATACGGCGCAAGGTGATTCCGTTGATGCGGGAACATAACGAGTCGGAGCCCGAGTTTGATGCCACCGAGGATTATTTCAAGGTGACCTTATGGAAGCGGCGAACAAAATAACACGGCGTTGTGCCGGTTACCGCCCGAGAAACTCGTTACACAAATCCACCAACCGGTCGGGTTGTTGGGCATGTAGCCAGTGGCCCGCGTTGGGGAGGGTTTTTATGCGGGCGTTGGGGAAGCGGGTTTGGATTGGGGGGTGGGCGGTGGGGGGTAGGTAGTTGGAGTTGGCGCCGGCGATGAATAGGGTGTCGAGGGTGGCGGTTCGGTCGTTTTCGTAGCCGGCGAGGGCGGGCAGGTTGCGGCGGATGGCGGGTAGGTTGAGGCGCCAGCGGTAGCGGGAGTCGGAACCGAAGTCAGAACCGGCACTGGAACTGGAGTCAGAGTCGGAGCCGACTTTGTCTTTGGTGAGGTTTTGGATTAGGAACTGCCGGGTGGCGGGGTCGGGGATTTGGGTTGCGAGTGTGGTTTGGATTTGTCGGCGGTCGGTGGTGAGGTCGGCGGCGAGTAGGGCGTCGATTAAGGCGAGGTGGCGGTCGCGGGGGTAGGGCAGTGGGGCGATGTCTACGACGATGAGTTTGGAGAGCAGGTCGGGGCAGTTTTGCGCGAGCGTCATGGCGGTTTTTCCGCCCATGCTGTGGCCCAGCAGTGTGACGTTGTTGAGTTGATGGTCGGCGATGAAGCGCGCCACGTCGGCGGCGAGGGCGGCGTATTCCATGTCGTCATGCCACGGCGAGCGACCGTGGTTGCGCAGGTCGAGGCAGAACACTTCGTGGGTCGCCGACAGGCGCGTGGCGATGGTGCGCCAGTTGGCGCCGGAGCCGAACAGGCCGTGCAGGATGAGCAGTTTGGGGGCGGGGGGGTTGGTGTCGCCTGAATTGCCTGAGCCGCCCGAGCCGCCGTAAGCGCGAAAAGACAACGCAAGCCCCTCGCCCGCACTCAGACCGGCATCGCTTTCCCCGCCACCCGTTTTCATCATCTTCGCTCCGCCCACGCCGCAAGTATAGGCGATGCGCGCTCCTTTCCGTTACACTTCGCGCGCCCATGCGGGAACAAAAAAATGAACTTCAAGCCCCCCACCGCCGCCAAAACCCCCACCCAAGCCACCGCCACCGCACACCCGCGCCGCGTGGACAACGTCCGTCTGGCGAGCGCATCCATCGTGCTGACGGTGTTCGTCTTGTCGTTCGGCGACGCCATCGTCAAGTTGGTCAGCGCCGACTTTTCCCTCTGGCAACTCTATGTCTTGCGCTCGCTGCTGGCGGTGCCGGTGTTGGTCGCGCTGGTCAAACTGCCCGCCACGCCAAGACCGGGACCGGGACAGGCACGCGGCTTCATGCCCGTGTCGCTCGGCTGGACGGCGCTCAGAAGTTTTTTGATGGTGGTGATGTGGGGGATTTACTTTATCGCGCTGCCGCATGTCGCGTTTTCCGTGGCGGCGTCGGTGTTGTATACGATACCGCTCTTCATCACGCTGTTTTCCGCGTTGTTCACCGGCGACCGGGTCGGCGCGAAATCCTGGTTTGCGGTCGGCTTCGGATTCATCGGCGTGCTGGTGATTGTCCGACCGACCGCCGATGACTTCAACCTCTATGCGCTGCTGCCATTGCTCTCGGCGATACTATTCGCCTGCGCGATGATTTTGACGCGCACCAAATGCCGCGACGAAAGCCCGAAAATCCTCGCGCTGATGCAAAACATTCTGTTCATCATCACCGGCGGCATCGTCAGCATCGCGCTCGCAATCTGGCAGCCGCTTGAACTCGCGCAAATCAACCCGTTTTTATTCGGCGTCTGGGCGCCGCTCGGCGCGGCGCAGTGGCTGGCGGTCGCCACCCTCGCCGCCACCGTGGTCATCGGCAACACCTGCGGCGCCTACGCCTACCAGAACGGACCATCGGCGACCATCGCCGCGTTCGACTACACCTATCTGATATTCAGCCTGCTGTGGGGCTTCCTGCTATTCACCGAAATCCCCGACCTGCAATCCGTCGCGGGCATGGTGATGATTGCCGCCTCGGGCTTAATCATCATCCGGCAACCGCGCAGGTGAGTGGCGGTTTTGCTAGACTTGCGACTTGCCGTGCGCACCCGAAACGCATCATGCTCAACCCACCGGAGAGTCCAAAATGTTTATGAAACCCGACCGCAACCCCGTCCGAGTCTTCGTGACAGCGACGGCGATGGCATTGGCGATGCTGACCACCGCAGACCCGGCGCAGGCGCGCGAGAACATCCAAATTGTCGGCTCCTCAACCGTCTATCCTTTCGCCACGGTGGTCGCGGAAAAATTCGGCAAGTCAACCGAGTTCAGAACGCCGATTATCGAAGCGACCGGCTCCGGCGGCGGCATTAAATTGTTCTGCGCCGGCGTCGGCAAAGTCCATCCCGATTTCACCAACGCCTCGCGGCGGATGAAAAAATCCGAGTTTGCGAAATGCGTGGAAAACGGCGTCACCGACATAGTAGAAATCAAAATCGGCTATGACGGCATCGTGCTTGCCAACAGCCGCAGCGCGCCGCCAATCTCGCTGACGCGCAAGGAGATTTTTCTCGCGCTCGCCAAAACGGTGCCCGACCCGGACGGGGGGGGGGCGTTGGTTGCCAACCCTTATGCGACCTGGGCGGAAGTCAACCCGCACTTGCCGGCGGTGAAAATCGAAGTGCTGGGTCCGCCGCCGACTTCGGGCACGCGCGATGCGTTCGTGGAGTTGGCGATGGAAGGCGGCTGCGAAAAAATCCCCCAAATTGCGGCGATTAAAGAAACCGACAAAGCCGCTTACAAGGCGGCGTGCCATCACATTCGCGAGGACGGCGCGTTTATTGAAGCCGGGGAGAACGACAACCTGATAGTGCAGAAACTTCGCAACAACCCAAATGCGTTCGGCATATTCGGTTTCAGTTTCCTCGACCAAAACGGTGATGTGGTGCAGGGCGCAAAGGTGGATGGTGTCGCGCCGGAATTTGAAAACATTGCGGACGGCTCCTACCCAATTTCGCGCCCGCTTTATTTGTATGCCAAGTCGGCGCACATCGGCGTCATACCCGGCATGGCGGAGTTCATGGCCGAGTTGACCGACGAAGACACCTGGGGCGACGAAGGCTACCTCGCCGACCGCGGCTTGATTCCGATGCCCGAAGCGGAGCGCGCGCGCTTTCGTGACGCTACGGTCAATCGCACCCCCCTGAGCCAAAGCGCGTTGTCACCGTAGCCATTCCGCCATCACCCCCGTCGCCCTCTCCGTATGAGCATCCTCGTCGCCCTGTGCCTGTTCTTCATCGGCCTGCCCGCCCTGTTGCTCGCCGCCATGCATCTGCTGCGCCGCCGCCGCGTAGCGCGCCACCGCGTGGAAGGCGCGTTCAAAGGGTTCTTAATCCTGTGCGCGTGCCTCGCCATTTTCACCACCGTCGGCATTGTGTTATCGGTGCTGTTTGAAGCCATTCGCTTTTTCAACGTGGTGCCGCTGTGGGAGTTTTTATTCGGCCTCGACTGGTCGCCGCAGACCGCCATCCGCGAAGACCAGGTCGGCTCAAGCGGCGCATTCGGCGCCGTGCCGTTGTTCGCCGGCACCGCGCTAATCACCCTCATCGCCATGCTCATCGCGGTTCCGTTCGGGCTGCTGTCGGCGATCTACCTGTCGGAATACGCCAGCCGCCGCACGCGCGCCATCGGCAAGCCGGTGCTGGAAATGCTCGCCGGCATCCCCACGGTGGTGTATGGCTTCTTCGCCGCGCTCACCGTCGCCCCGCTAATCCGCGATGCCGCCGCCATCATCGGGTTGGAAGCCGCCTCGGAAAGCGCGCTGGCGGCGGGCCTGGTGATGGGGATTATGATCCTGCCGTTCGTGTCATCGCTGTCCGACGACGTGATTAACGCGGTGCCGCAATCGCTGCGAGACGGCTCTCTGGGGCTCGGCGCGACGCGCTCGGAGACGATTCGGCGCGTGGTGTTGCCGGCCGCCTTGCCGGGCATCATCGGCAGCATTTTGCTCGCCACCTCGCGCGCCATCGGCGAGACCATGATTGTGGTGATGGCGGCCGGGCTGGCGGCCAATCTGACCGCCAACCCGCTGCAGTCGGTGACCACGGTGACGGTGCAAATCGTGACCCTGCTGGTCGGCGACCAGGCCTTCGACAGCCCGAAAACGTTGGCGGCGTTCGCGCTCGGGCTGGTGCTGTTCATCGTCACGCTCGTTCTCAACATCATCGCACTGCGCGTGGCGCGCAAATACCGGGAGCAATACGAATGAACGCGCGAATGAACGCGGCTAATGGCACGGCGGCGGTCACGCCCGACGCGCGGCTGCGCCAACACATTCGCGCCCGCTACCGCCGCGAACGGCGCTTTCGCCGACTGGGGGCGGCGGCCATCTCCGTCGGCGTGCTGTTCCTGCTGTGGCTGTTCGGGGTCAGCGTGTGGCAGGCGACCGGCGCGTTTTCGCAGACCTATATCGCGCTCGACATTGCGCTGGATGCGTCGCAGTTCCCCGCCCACCACGACTACGACCGCCGCGCGCTCGCCGGCGCGCCCTACGGCAAAATACTCAAAGCTGCCCTGCACGCGGATTTCCCCGAGGTCACTCGGCGCAAAGATAAAAAACGCCTCTATCAACTGCTCAGCGGCGGTGCCGAATACGACCTGCGGAACGCGGTGCTGGACGACCCCGGCCTGATTGGCAAGCCCATCCCACACCGCTTCTGGCTGCCGGCGGACGACGAGGTGGACCGGCTCATCAAGGGCGACATTGACCGCGCGCAGCCCGAATCCACCCGCCGGTTGTCCGACCAATCCATCGCCTGGATTGACCGGCTGGCGCGCGAAGGGCGAGTGGAGAAGCGCTTCAACCGGGCATTCTTCACCGTCGGCGATTCGCGCGACGCCGAGCAGGCGGGCATCCTCGGCGCGGCGATGGGCTCGGTGTTCACGCTCATGGTGACCATGCTGCTGGCGCTGCCGGTGGGCATCGCTGCGGCGGTCTATCTGCAGGAGTTCGCGCCCAGGAACAAACTGGTGGATTTGATTGAGGTCAATATCAACAACCTCGCCGCCGTGCCGTCCATCATCTTCGGGTTGCTCGGGCTGGCGGTGCTGATTAACTTCTTCGGGATGCCGCGCTCGGTGCCGCTGGTCGGCGGCATGGTGCTGGCGCTGATGACGCTGCCGACCATCATCATCTCCAGCCGCGCGGCGCTGGCGGCGGTGCCGCCGCGCATCCGCCAGGCGGCGCTCGGCGTCGGAGCGTCCGGGGTGCAGGTGGTGGTGCACCACATCCTGCCACTGGCGTTGCCGGGGATGCTGACCGGCGCCATCATCGGGCTGGCGCGCGCCCTCGGGGAAACCGCGCCGCTACTGGCTATCGGCATGGTGGCGTTCATCGTCGATGTCCCCACGGGCCCGACCGACCCCGCGACCGCCTTGCCGGTGCAAATCTACTTGTGGGCGGACAGCCCGGAGCGCGCCTTCGAGGAGCGCACCTCGGCGGCGATTCTGGTGTTGCTGGCGGCACTGGCGATCATCAACGGCGCAATAGCATTGCTCCGAAACAAGGTGGAAAAACGATGGTGAGGCGGACGCGCAGTGATGTTGAATAATCGCAAGGGCAGGGCGGGCGGCGCCGCCACCACCGACGACGACGCCACCGCCACCGCACGCGAAGTCGGCGACACCGTCGGCAACGCCTTCGTTGAGGACGCGGTTATGGCGTGCCGCAACGTCGACGTGTCCTATAGCGGCAAGCAGGCGATTTTCGATGTGTCGCTGGACTTCGCGAAAAACGAGGTGCTGGCGATGATCGGCCCCTCCGGCTGCGGAAAATCCACGTTGCTGCGCTGCCTCAACCGCATGAACGACACCATCGACGGCTGCCGCGTGAGCGGCGAAATCACGCTGCACGGCAACGACATTCACGCCAGAGAGATGGACGTGGTCTATCTGCGCGCGCGCGTCGGCATGGTGTTCCAAACGCCCAACCCGTTCCCCAAATCGGTGTATGACAACGTCGCCTACGGACCCAAACTCCACGGCCTCAGCCGCGACCGCGCCGAACTGGATGAGATTGTCGCTTCCAGCCTGCGGCGCGCGGGTTTGTGGGAGGAGGTCGCCGACCGGCTCAATCAGCCCGGCACCGGCTTGTCCGGCGGCCAGCAACAGCGGCTGTGCATCGCGCGCGCCATCGCCATTCAGCCCGAGGTGATTTTGATGGACGAGCCGTGCTCGGCGCTCGACCCCATCGCCACCGCGCGCATCGAGGAGTTGATTGACGAGTTGAAGCAGCAATACACCATCGGCATCGTGACCCACTCCATGCAGCAAGCGGCGCGGGTTTCACAGCGCACCGCGTATTTTCACCTCGGCCATCTGGTCGAAATCGGGCGCACCGACGACCTGTTCACCAACCCGTCCCACGAGTTGACGGAAGGGTATATCACCGGCAGATTTGGCTAAAAAACAGCGAGTTATGCCGTTTATAGAGAAAACAAGCGAGGTAAGGTTATGAGCACTCAGAGCGAGGGGCATATTTTCAGGCGTTTCGACAGCGAAATGGACCACCTGCATTCGCTGGCAGTGCAGATGGCGCAACTGGCGGTGTCGCAGTTGCGCGAGGCGGTCGCCACGCTGGAGCAACAGGATGTCGAAAAGGCGCGGCGGGTCATCCAAAACGACAAGAAGATTAACGACCTGGACATCCAAGCGGACGACGAAATCGTGCGAATTCTCGCCCGACGCCAGCCGATGGCGAGGGACTTGCGCGAAATCATCGCCGTCAGCAAAATCATCGCCGAGTTGGAGCGCGCCGGAGACGAAGCGCGCAAAATCGCGGGCCTCACCATCCGTTTCTACACCGACAACAAAAAACCCCCGCCAACGGAAACCGTCCTGCAAGACATCTACGCGCTGGCGGACTACGTGGAAGCCATGCTAACCGCCGTCATCACCGCCTTCGACGACCTCAACCTGGACGAAGCGCTCAACGTGCTGGGCAAAGGCTTGAAACTGGACGACCAACTACAATCCATCCTGCACCGCCTGACCACCTTCGTAACGGAAGACGCACGCAACGCGGGCCATTTCATAGACATAGTCCTCGGCATCCGCGCCCTGGAACGCTTCGGCGGCCACGCCAAAAACATCGCCGGGCATTTGGTGTTTATCAAACACGGGATTGATGTCCGGCATGAGGGAGTGGAGAGTATTTTGAGGCAGTTGGAGGGGTCGGGGGAATGAGGGGGTGGTTGTGGTGAATGTCGGTGCCCAACTACTTACCCGTCATTCTCAAGTACTCGTCATTCTCGAACGATAGAAAAATAGGGAGCGACAGCGACCATATTTTTGTTTGTATCATCCCTGATACAAACCCTTCGGGCTACGCGAAAATCCGCTCCCGGCGGATTTTTCATCGCCTTCGGGAATCTCCCTAAGGCTACCGTGAATTCCAACAAAGCCTGTGCCAGTCTTAGGGAGATTCCCGAGGTCGTAAGTGTCCGTAAGCCGCCGCTTAAAAGAAAAAGCGCGGCGGCAACGGACACTAACGCTCGAGAATGACGAGTTTGTTGTGAGTGACGAAGTAGGTGGGGAATGACGAAGTAGTAGCCCCCACAGCAAACGGCGTTCCGCCGCATATATTATGTAAAATAACCTGTAAGGTTATTTTACATAATATAGATTATACGAAGTAAAATTTCACTGCGACCGCTTGATATTCCGCAAATGCCCCGTCTTACTCTGCGCCTCAATAAATATTCGAGCAATCTCCGGATACTTCCCCTTAATCCTTGTTTCTAAAAGACTAATACTATCCTCCACATCCCCCGACGACATCGAGTCGGTGAAGTCCAAACTGATGGTCAGCAGCACGTCCTCCGGTCCCAGGTGCATGGTCAGCACCTCGTTGATGCTGAGGATGTTGCGCTCCTGTGCGAGGATGCGCCGGATGCCGGTTCGCACTTCGCGGCTGGCGGCTTCGCCGATGAGCAAGCCCTTGCTCTCATACGCCAGCACCATCGCGGTGGCGCTCAGGATGATGCCGATGGCGATCGACGCCAGCGCGTCATACATCGGATTGCCGAGCCATTGCGCCAGCAACAACCCAATCAGCGCGGAAATCAGCCCCAGCATGGCGGCGCTGTCTTCAAACAGCACCGTGAACACGGTCGGGTCCTTGCTCAGCCGCACCGCCTCGAAATAGCCGGTCGCCGAGCCCTTCTGCTTCCTGAATTCGCGGAATGCCACCGCCCAGGCGCCCGCTTCAAACACCATCGCGACCGCCAGCACGATGTAGTTGACCATCGGGCGCAGTATCTCCGTCGGCGCCATCAGTTTGGTGACGCCTTCATACAGCGACACGCCGGCGCCGATGGCGAACACCAGGATGGCGACCACGAAAGTCCAGAAATACAACTCCATCCCGTAGCCGAACGGATGCTGCTCGTCCGCCGGTTTGGACGAGCGCTTCATACCCCACAGCAGCAACCCCTGGTTGCCGGTATCGACCACCGAGTGAATCGCCTCGCTCAACATCGCGGAACTGCCGGTGATGCCGGCGGCGATGAATTTGGTGCACGCAATCAGCCCGTTCCCGACCAGCGCGGCCAGCACGACCCATTTGGAGCCGGATTTTTTCTTCATTCAGGTCTGGGGAATGGAATAGGTGCCGGTCGCGTGCGCCACCGGCTGCTCCTTCCCCAATGCCTCGCTGTAAAGGCTGGCTTCGCACACCGCCAGCCGCTTGCCGAGTTTGAGCAAACGGGCGGCGGCGACGATGTCCCCCGGCGGCGGCTTGCGCAAAAAGTTAATCGACAAATTGGTGGTCACCGCCAACTCCACGGCTCCGATATTCCCCAGAATCAAGGCATAAAAAGCGGCGTCCGCCAACCCCGTCATAATCGGCCCCGCCACGGTGCCCCCCGGTCGCAAAAACTCATCCCGATGCACCGCCCGCATAACCGCCAACTCCCTGGAAATAGACTCAATCTCAAGCCCCATCAACGCGGCAAACGGCATTCGCTCGGCTTTGATGCGATTAAATTCAGCAACCGTCAATCGGGTCTCAAGTGCGCTCATACGAAATGAAAAATGACACTGCGGCGGATTATAGCCTGTTTCATTCCTGCGGGTTGGATAAATAGAGGATTTCGTCATTCTCGAGCGTTAGTGTCCGTTTGCCGCCGCGCTTTTTCTTTTAAGCGGCGGCTTACGGACACTTGCGTCCTCGGGAAAAATCCGCCGGGAGCGGATTTTCGCGTAGCCCGCAGGGCGCGTATCAGGGATGATACGCGCAATCTCCATAAGACTGGCACTAAGCCCAAACAACGCCATTCCCGCAGTCTTTTAAGCGAGAAAAATCCGCCGGGGGCTTCGGTAAAGTCCACGCTAGACTTAGGGAGATTCCCGAGGTCGTAAGCGCCCGTAAGCCGCTACGCGGCAACGGGCGCTAACGCTCGAGAATGACGAAGTTGTTGGGAATGACGAGTTGCAAGCTACACCATCCCCACAAATAGAGTAAAATAATCCACCACTTGTACCCGCCCCCAATCAATGCTCATCTTAACCCTCATCGGCTACTACCTACTCGCCGGTTGCGCGTTTGGTGTGGGGTTTTTTGTTTGGGGGTATGGGGTGATTGCGCCGGAGGCGCGGGGGGCTTCGGTTGGGGTGCGATTGATGTGGGTGCCGGCGGCGGTTGTGTTGTGGCCGTTGTTGGGGTGGAAGTGGTTCGCCCGCCGATGATTGCACGGCAACGCACCCTCCACCGTGTCGTCTGGCTGCTACTGGCGCCGTTATTGCTGGGGCTGGTCTTGTCGTTCAGCCAGCCCGACACGAATTTATCCCCCACCAACACCGAAGTTCCAACCGTCCCCGGCAAGCCGCAAATGGGGGTGTTGCCGTGAGTCACGGGTATGTGCCGGTCAACTGGAACCGGCGCAAGCAAATCTACGATGCCTGCGTCTGGGCTGGCATCGTCGCGTATCTCGCCCTGTTCATCGCCGTCAGCAACGCCCTTTACACCGGCGCCGACGCCATCTCCACCCCCATCGTGGCGATGCGCGCGCTTGCCACTTGCGCGTTCATCATGCTGACCTTCATTCTCTGCATCGGCCCGCTGGCGCGCATCGACCGGCGCTTTCTGCCGTTGCTGTATAACCGGCGGCATTTCGGCGTGTCGCTGTTTGTCGTCGCGTTGCTGCACGCCGCGCTGGCGGTTTATTGGTATCACAGTTTCGGCGTGGTCAATCCGGTCGTGTCGGTGTTCATCTCGGGCGGCGACTACCGCTCGGTCGGCGACTTCCCCTTTCAAGCGGTCGGCGCGGCGGCGCTGGCGCTCCTGTTTTTGCTCGCCGCCACCAGCCACGACTACTGGAACGCCAACCTCGGGGGACCCCTGTGGAAGGCGCTCCACATGCTGGTCTATCCCGCCTACGCGCTCATCGTCATCCATATAACCTTCGGCGCGCTGCAACAGGACAACACCGGATTGCTACCGTGGATGGCGGCGAGCAGCGTGTTGCTGGTCGGCGGGCTGCACCTCGTCGCCGGGTTCACCCAATCTTCGGCTGACATCGACATCGACGGCGGGCAACCGGCGCCCGCGCAGGAAGGCAACTGGGTCGCCGCCTGCAACTGGCGCGACATACCCGACAACCGCGCGCTCACCGTCTCGGTGGCGGGCGGCGAGCGCGTCGCCGTCTTCCGCTACGAGCAAACCAAACTGGCGGCGGTCTCCAACGTCTGCCGGCACCAGAACGGGCCGCTCGGCGAGGGCAAGGTCATCGACGGATTGATTACCTGCCCGTGGCACGGCTATCAATACAAACCCGAAGACGGCTGCTCGCCGCCGCCGTTCACCGAAAAGGTGGCGACCTACCGGTTGCGCGTGGAGGCGGACAAGGTCTTGCTCGACCCGACCCCCCTGCCCGCCGGCGCGCCCCGCCCGGTGACGGAAATACCGCGAGGCGCCGCCGCCGATGCCGCCGCCGAATAAACAAGACGCCCCGTTCTTTGTCGGCTACCTGCCGATGCCGACGGCGCTTGCGCGCTTGTACCGACCGCTGGCGGTGCTGCTAATCGCCGCGTGCGGGGTCGGCGGTTACTGGCTGGCGGCGCAACAAAAATCCACGGGACCCGCAACCTGGGACAACGCGCAAGTCACCACGATGCAAGGCGTCCTGAGGCTGCGCCCCTACCCCGTGCTGCATCGCATCAGCCCCGACAAACCCGGCGAAGTGGAGTCGGTGTTGCTGGTGCGCCAGGGCAAACATTCCGCCGATGACTGGTCGGTCCGCTTCGACCGCCAGCCGGTTTCCGTCAGCGGCTACGCCATCACCCGCGGCGGCTGGACGATGCTGGAAATCGCCGACGAAGACGCCATCCAAAAAGCAGGCGGTGTGGATGTGGGGGAAATCAACGCCTCGCTGGAAAGCGTGCCGCTGGGACCGGTGTCGCTCCGCGGGGAAATCGCCGATTCCAAGTGCTTCCTCGGCGTGATGAAACCCGGCGCAGGGACAATCCACAAGGCGTGCGCGGAGGTCTGCCTGTTGGGCGGCATTCCGCCGATGCTGCTCGCCACCGACGCGCACGGCAAACAATTCGGCTACCTACTCGCCCGCGCCGACGGCTCCGGCGCCGCCGAGTGGCTGGCAAAGTTCGCCGCCGAGCCGGTGCAAATCAGCGGCCAGTTGCAGCGGCAAGGCGGCCTGCTATTCATCCGCATGGACGACGACGGCATCCGGCGAATGTAATACGCCGCCACCGCCGCACTCGCAGGCAACCCCATGCCCAACCTGCTCATCGTCTCCAACTGCCCGTCCGAAAACACCCGGAAACTGCAACAAGCGGTGCACGCCGGCGCCCGCCACCGAGACATCAACGGAATCACAACCCGCGTCCGCGAGCCCCTCGACGCCGGTCCCGATGACGTGCTGTGGGCGGACGGCCTAATCCTCGGCACCACCGAAAACTTCGGCTACATGAGCGGCTTGGTCAAAGACTTCCTCGAAAGAATCTACTACCCCTGCCTGGAAAAAACCGAAGGACTACCCGCCGCCGTCTATGTCAAAGGCGGCTTGGATGGCCAAGGCGCAAAAACCAGCGTGGAGCGCATCCTGACCGGCTTGAAATGGAAACTGGTGCAACCGACGCTGGTGCTGAAAGGCGACTACAACGAGGAATTTCCGAAACAATGCGAGCAGTTAGGCACGCTGATGGCAGCCGGGTTGGAATCTCGGATATTCTGAATGCGGAAAATGCGTGCGTGGCGCGTCAGGCGCCGATGAAGTCCAGTAGCCCCGCCAGCGCGTACGCAACGCTTTGTTCGCGGATGTCGTGGCGGTTGCCGGTGAAGTGTTGGCGGGCGGACAGGGTTTCTTTTTGTTGCGCGTCTCGTGCGGCCCAGGCGAAGCATACTGTGCCGACCGGGTGGGTTGCCGTGCCGCCGTCGGGTCCTGCGACGCCGGTTACCGCTAGGCAGTAGTCCGCGCGGCTGAAGCGGATGCCGCCTTCGGCCATTGCCGTTGCCACTTCCACGCTGACCGCGCCGTGGCGTTGGATTAACTCGCGCGCGACGCCGACCATTTCCGTTTTGGCGGCGTTGCCGTAGGTGACGAAACCGCGCTCGAACCATTGGGAGCTGCCGGGGATGGCGGTTATCATTTGCGCGATGCCGCCGCCGGTGCAGGATTCCACGGTGGCGACGCTACGCTTGATGTTTATCAGTTGCTCGCCTAAGTCAGCCGCCGGGTTGCGCGATGGCGTGGTCATTTTCGCTCAGTCCGCCGGGAAAAACTGCGTGGCGGTTTTGCGGAATTCAATGGCGTTTTTCACCGGCGTATACGCGTTGGCGTCGACGGCGAGGCGCGGGTTCGCCGCGTGTTGACGGCGACCGGGTGATTGTATGATGAGTTTGCGCGGTTGCTCCGCGGTCACTTGTTGAAGATAGTCGAGCATATCGGTTTGGGTGAGACTTTCGAGCGCGCCGGCGAGCCGCTCGCGCGAATCGAAGGTGAATTTTTTCAAGTCAATTTCCCGCCAATAACGATTGCTGCGGTCGCTGAGTCTTTGGTCGCGTGTCAGGATGCGGGCAATCAAGCCTTGTTTGATTTGCTCGAACGTGCGCGCATCCATACCCTCAAGGGTGCGTTGGAATTCATTCAAGAAGTCGTCGAGCAGTCGGTTGATTTCAGGCGGCGTATGCGTCGGGCTCTGCACCGCGAACAGCAAGCCCGGCGCTTCCAGAATGTTCAGGTTGGTCGCTTGCACCAGATAGCCGACCCGGTTGGTGGTGCGCAGGTTGAAAAAAAACGGCGCCTCCATCAACTGCGCGAGCAACGACATCTTGGCGTGTTCCCAATCGCTTTTCGTGTCGCCCTGAAAATAAACCAGCAACGCCGAATCGCCGTGGTCAACATCCATACTCCGCAGATGGACGCGATGGTCGTTCAGCATCCTGACCCGGACCGGATCGACCGCCTCAATCAACTCCGCCCCGGCGAAAGCCGACGCCAGCAACGCGTTCATCTCCGCCGCGCGCGCGCGCGTGATGTCGCCGTGCGCGAGCGTCGTAATCGCCGCCTTTTCCAGCAACCGCGCGGCGTGGGCGGCGAGGTCGTCAACCCCGATTTCGTCGAGCGCCGCAAGGCGCTCCGCCTCGCTCCAGTTGGGATGCAGGAGCAGGCGATACAACTCATGCGCGCCCTGGTTATACGGCGGCTCGAGGGCGTTGTTTTTCCACTTTCGCTCCAACTCGGCGGACGCCAGCGCCAACTTGGATGCGTCAAAATGCCGCACAAACAACGCCTCCAGCACGACCGCCAGCATAACCGGCTGCTTGTCTTCATAGCCGCTGATGCGAACCGAAAACCCGGTGCCGTGCCGGTACAAATCGTAGTTGAGACCGGCGAGGAGCGCCGGATAACCGGCTTGGTCGAGCCGCCGGTTGACCAGGCTGACGAACAACCGGGTCAGCGCCAGATTGCGCGCGCTGTCGTTGGCGAGCGGGGACTCCACGCTGAAATAGAACACCGCCCGCGGCGTGCCAAAGCGCGGGTCGCCGCGATACCATGCATTCACGCCCGTCGCGACACCGTCATCGACATTCAACTTTTGGGGGATGGTGGGCGCTTGCGTCAGGGGGTGGGCGAGCAGACGCTCGGGGATGAAACGGTTGGCACGGGGCAAGGCTAAGCGCTCGTCGGGGTTGCCCTGCTTCCAGCGCGCGAGCGTGGCGGGCGCGATGGGTTGAATGCCGAACTCGGCGTCGTAAAACGGAGTTTTCGCGCTCGTCTCGGCGTCTTTGGAAACGACTTGCAACAGCACGTTGTCCGGGGTGAGGTCGGCGAGCAAGTCGCGTATCAACTCGGGGCGGAACGCTTCCATCATGCCGGGTCCGCGCAACACATCTTCGAGCGGATAGCGCTGCAAACCGAATGCCAGCGAGCGGGCGGTGGCGCTCGCCCCGCGCTCTTCGGCGAAGCGAAAGGCGAGGCGGGCAAGCCTTCGCTTTTCGTCGTAGCGCCACGCTTGGATGCCTTCGGCGGCAATCAAATCGATGGCTCGGAACAGCAATGCCCCGATTTCATCGATGTGTTGCAAGCCGGGCTCGGTGAGTTTAATGGACACTTCAAACGTGCCTTGCACTTCGTCCATATAGCCGACGCCGGCGCTCAACGCTTCCGCCCAGCCGAGCGATTCGAGCAACGCCAGCAGCGAGCCCTCGCCCTCGTGTCCCAGCAGGTTGGCGATGTAGCCGAGCGGTTTGCTTCGGTAATGCGCTTCGGTGCCGGCGACCGGGAACATGAACGTGACGCGCAGTTCGTCTTTTTGCGGTCGCACATTCAACCGTGATGAAATTCGCTCGCGGTCGATATACGGTTGCTCGAAAATTTCGACTTTGGCTTGCCGGTCGGGAATGCCGGCAAACAATCGCATGACCCAGTGCTCGAGTTGGTCGAGCGGCTCCCTGCCGACCACCGCCAGCGTCATCAGGTTGGCTGAATAGTGGCGCTCGTAGAACTCGATGAGTTTTTGCCGGACGCCGGCGCCGTCCCGGTCGCGCAAGGTGTGCTCGGAGCCGACCAGAAAGCGCGACGACGGATGCTCGGGATTGAGCAACTGCTGGCGCGCGCTCCACAAACGCCGCCCTTCATCCTTGCGCCGCGCCTGATATTCGGAATGAACCACCGCGCGCTCGCGGGCGACAAAAGTTTCATTGAAAGTCGGCGCGATGAAAAACTGCGCGAAGCGGTCGAGCGCCGGCAGCAGATGTTCCGAACTGACATCGAAGAAATAGTTGGTGTGCGCAAACGAGGTGTAGGCATTGGTGTCGCCGCCGTGGTCGCCGATGAAATTCATGTACTCGCCGACCTCGGGATATTTTTCGTTGCCGAGGAACAGCATGTGTTCCAGAAAATGGGCGAGCCCCTGCCACCCCGGCGGGTTGCTGCCGGAGCCGACATGCACATCCAGCGATGCGGCGGATTTGTCGGTCGCGGGGTCGGACACCAGCGCCACTTTCAAGCCGTTGTCCAGAGTGAGGACGCGGTATTGCTTGGTGTCAAGCGGGCTGGTGATGATTGCCGGCGCGCCGGTTTGCGCCATCGCCGACAACGGCAACGCGAGCATCAGCACTGCGGATAGTTTTTTGATTGCGGGTAAATTCATCGGTTGGCGTGCTGACCGTGCGTGCGCGGCGGGGATGGGTCGGGTATTTTCGCACACCTGCGCCACCGCCTCAGCGCCTCAGTGCCTAAGCGCCGATTCGCGCGCGCGCCATTCTCTGTTAGACTTGCGCCCCATCATCGACCACAGGCAACCTTCATGAAACTCCACGGCAGTTACACCTCGCCCTTCGTCCGCCATTGCCAAATCGCATTGATGCAGGAGGGCGTTGATTTTGATTTTGTCGAAACCGACCACGCGATGAGCGCGGAAACCTCCCCCGCCGCCAAGGTGCCCTTTCTCGCCGACGGCGATTTGTTGCTGACCGATTCGAGTTCGATTCTAAAATATGTCCGTGAAAAATCCGGCGGGTCTTTTCTCGCCGATTTGGATGATTACGAAAACTTTGCGCTGACTAATACGGTGCTGGACAGTATGATTAATGTTTTCCTGTTGGAAAATGAGGGCTTTGGGGCTGATGAAATTCAGTATGTCGGGCGACAGAAAAATCGGATTAGTAGCGGGCTCAAAACGCTTAACCAACGGGTTGACCCGGCGCGTGGTATCACAACCGACAGTGCGTTGCGTTGCGCCTGTTTTATAGACTGGGCGTTATTTCGCAAGCGGATGACTCTGGATGGTTTGGATAATCTTCGTGATTTGCTTGCTGTTGCTAATGAGGTGGAAGTGTTTGTGGCGACTGCTCCGCCTCGGTAGGTGTGATGTAAATTACACTTTCTACTTCAAGTCTTAGGGAGATTCCCGAGGACGCAAGCCTGCCCCCGCAGTGTGTTAGCGGGGGTGTCCGTAAGTCGCCGCTAAAAGAAAAAGCGCGGCGACCAACGGACACTAACGCTCGAGAATGACGAGTACTTGGGAATGGCGTCCCCAAGGGGATTCGAACCCCTGTTGCCGCCGTGAAAGGGCGGTGTCCTAGGCCGACTAGACGATGGGGACGGCTGGGTTTCCGGGGCCGGTTTGTGTTTGGACCAGGGAAACTGGTGGAGCCAGGCGGGATCGAACCGCCGACCTCAACACTGCCAGTGTTGCGCTCTCCCAGCTGAGCTATGGCCCCGAAACGAGCGCGTATTGTATGGGGTTGATGCTTGTTGTTCAAGCGTTATTTGCGTCTCGCGCGGCAATCCAGTTTAGCGCTTTTTCAATTCTCTGCAGGGTGCGCCGCTTGCCGACCAGCCGGACTGTGGTGTCGATTGAGGGGGTGGCGGCTGTGCCGGAAATCGCCACTCGCAGGGGTTGCGCCAGTTGCCCCAGTTTGACCGGCTGCGTTTCCAGCACGCTTTCGATGGCTTGGTTGATGGCGTCCTCCCGCCAATCGGTGACGGTTTCCAGCGCATCGTGCAGGGCTTGGAGCGGGCTTGCTGCAGCCGGCGCTAGGTGTTTTTTAGCCGCGCGCTCGTCGTATTCATCGAAGTCGGCATACAGGTACACGACCTTGTCTGCCATCTCCTCCAGCGTCTGCGCGCGCGCGCGCATGACTTCGACGACCTCAATAAGCGGGGGACTCTCGCCGTTGTCCGCGTCCTCGATGCCACGCCGCTTGAGCCGCGCGCCGAGTTCCGTTGCCAGGCGCTCCGGCGTTGCTTCCTTGATGTAATGCTGGTTGAGCCACAGCAACTTGGCGGTGTCAAAACTAGCGGCGGATTGGTTAATGTCGTGAATGTCAAACAACTTAATCATCTCGTCGACGGAAAAAATCTCGCGGTCGCCGTACGCCCAGCCGAGCCGCGCCAAATAGTTGAGCAGGGCTTCCGGCAGGATGCCCATGTCGCGGTATTCGAGCACGCTGACGGCGCCGTGCCGTTTGGAAAGCCGCTTGCCGTCGGCGCCCATAATCATCGGCACGTGCGCGAACACCGGAAGCGGCGCGCCGAGCGCGTGGAAAATGTTGATTTGCCGGGGCGTGTTGTTGGTGTGGTCGTCGCCGCGTATCACGTGCGTGACGCCCATGTCGATGTCGTCCACCACCACGGTCAGGTTGTAGGTCGGCGCGCCATCCGAGCGGGCGATGACCAAGTCGTCCATCTGCGCGTTTTCGACCGCCACCGAGCCGCGCACCACGTCGTCAAAAACCACCGAGCCTTCTAACGGATTCTTAAAGCGCACCACGGCAGCGGCGGTGGCGTCTTCACCGCGCCCCGATCGACGACCGAGGTCGCGGCAGTGGCGGTCGTAGCGGGGGTTGTCGCCCGCGGCGCGTTGCGCTTCGCGCATGGCGTCGAGCCGCTCCTTGTCGCAGAAGCAATAATAGGCCTTGTCTTCGTCCAGCAGTTGTCGGATGACTTCGGCGTAGCGCTCAAAGCGCGCGCTCTGGTAGAAGGGTCCGCGGTTCCAGTCGAGGCCGAGCCATTGCATCGCCTCAAGGATGACATCGCAGGCTTCGCGGGTGGAGCGCTGCCGGTCGGTGTCCTCGATTCGGAGCACCAATTCGCCGCCGCTCTTGCGGGCGTAAAGCCAGTTGAACAACGCCGTGCGCGCGCCGCCGACGTGGAGGTAGCCGGTCGGGCTGGGCGGGAATCGGGTGACGGTTTGCATGGCGCTCCGTTGGCGGAGGAAATTGGTCGGGGTGAGAGGATTTGAACCTCCGACCACCGCAACCCCATTGCGGTGCGCTACCAGGCTGCGCTACACCCCGAAACTATGTCTGCCAACCGCCCTCTTCCCGCGCGCGCATGACGAAGGCGGGAGCGACCATTTCAACGCAGGATGTCTTGAACTTCATCCAGTTCGTCGACGAGCCGGTTGAGCAGTTTGGCGCCGTCGCCGCCCAAACCCGGCGCCTCTTTGGGACTTCCCTCGGCGGCCAGTTGGTCGAGGCGGACGCGCGCGCCGCTGATGGTGAAACCCTCAATATACAGCAACTTCCTGATTTGCCGAATCAGTTGGACTTCGTGCCGCTGATAGTAGCGGCGGTTTCCGCGCCGCTTCACCGGCTTCAAGCGCGGGAACTCCTGCTCCCAGTAGCGTAGCACATGCGGCTTGACGGCGCACAACTTGGCGACTTCGCCGATGGCGAAATAACGCTTGGACGGAATCGGCGGCAACTCAAAACTGCTGGGGTCGAGCATCGTGGCTATTTTTCCCGCCCCAGTCGCTGTGTCAGTTCAAACGAATTGTCAACCACGCTGTCTTTGAGTTTTTGACTCGCCCGAAACGTCACGACGCGGCGCGCCGATATGGCGACATCTTCGCCGGTTCGCGGGTTGCGCCCCGGTCTCGGTGTTTTATCCCGCAGCGTAAAACTGCCGAAGCCCGACAACTTGATTGCGACCCCCTGCTCGAGCGAGCGGCAAACCCTTTCAAAAAACGTCTCCACAAAATCTTTGGCTTCGCGTTTGTTCAGCCCGACGTTGCCAAACAAGGTGTTGCCTAAATCTGCTTTGGTAACCGTCATTGCCTTCTCGTTTTGTTTAAGCGTTCCGCATCAGATTGATCCAACCGGTATCAAGCGTTCGGTGTCAAGCGTTCGGTATCAAGTCCGCAATCGCGCACCCAATTGCCGTCGCAACATCGCCACAATTTTGTCGGTTTTTGCATCCACTTCGCGGGCGGTAAGATTGCTTGATTCGGACTGGAAGGTCAAGCGGAAAGCGAAACTTTTCTGATTTTTTTCAATTCTTTCACCCGCATAGATGTCGAACAACTCTAAATGGGTCAGCAGCCCGCCGGCGGCGGCGCGCGCCGTATCCAGCACATCTTGCGCCGCCACGCCGGCGTCGACCACAACCGCCAGATCCCGCCGCACCGCCGGATAGCGCGAGACCGCCGAAAAGCGCGGCAACGCCGCCCGCATCAACGGCGGCAGGTCGAGTTCAAACAAATAGACCGGCTGGTCAATATCCACCCGCTGCTGGTGGCCCGGATGCAGTTGCCCCAGGTAGCCGATGGCGTCCTTGCCCAGTTTAATCTGCGCGCTGCGCCCCGGATGGAGCGCGGGATGCTCGGCGGGGTGGAATGCGAGTCCCGGCTGGCGGGGCAAGTCCAACAGCGCCAGCAGGTCGCCCTTGATATCGAAAAAATCGACCGCGCGCGCGGGCTCGCCCCATTGCGTCGGCAACGCCGGACCGGTCGCCGCCGCCGCCAGCCGATGGACTTCCTTGCGCACGCTTCCGCGCTCGGCGCGCCCCGGCAGGAACACCTGCCCGGACTCAAACAACCGCACGCGCTCGTGCCGGCGGTTGAGATTGCTTCGCACGGCCTCGAGCAAGCCGGGCCACAGACTGCGGCGCATCGCCGCCATGTTGTCGGCGATTGGATTGCGCACCTTAATCCCGCGCGCGCCGAGCAGCGCGTGCTGGATTTCCGGGTCGACAAAACTATAGGTGATGGCTTCAAAATAGCCCCGTTCCACCAGCGTCTGCTTGATTCGGGCGATTTCAATCCGGCTTTCCGGATGCCCGCCGGTGGTGGCGGTCGCCGACGGCGCGCGCGGCGCGATTTGCTCGAATCCGACCACCTTGGCGACCTCTTCGACCAAGTCGTGCTCGCCGGTTATGTCGGAGCGCCAGCCCGGCACGACCACCTTCCAGCCCGCCGTGGTCGCGGTCGAGGTGGCGGTCGGGGTGGCGGTGGGGGTGACGCGCATCCCCAGTCGTTTCAGCAACGCGCCCACCTTGTTGCCCGGCACCGACACCCCGAGGATTCTCGCTATCTCCGCGCGGTTGAAGGTGATTTTCGCGGGGCGCGGCATGAAGTGGCGCGCGCACGCGTCGGTAATGGGTCCCGGCTCGCCGCCCGCCAGCGACACCAGCAGTTGCGTCGCCCGCTCCATCGCCGTGACTTGCATCGCCGGGTCCGCGCCGCGCTCGAAGCGGTGGGAGGCGTCGGTGTGCATGCCGAATTGCCGCGCCTTGCCGAGCATCGCCGAAGCCGGAAAAAACGCCGACTCAAAATAAATATGGCGGGTTGAGTCGGAGATTGCCGAGTGTTGCCCGCCCATGATGCCGGCGAGCGCCACCGCCTTTTTGTGGTCGGCAATCACCAGATTGTCGCGGTTGAGCGTCACCCGGCTGCCGTCCAGCAAGCGCAATTTTTCGCGCGCCTTCGCCATCCTGACGACGATGCCGCCGGCGAGTTTGTCCATGTCAAAGGCGTGCATCGGCTGCCCCAGTTCGAGCATCACGTAGTTGGTGACGTCCACCACCACGTTGAGGCTGCGCACGCCGCTTCGCCGGAGGCGCTCTGCCATCCAGTCCGGGGTGCGCGCCGACATGTCGACGTTGCGCAACGCCCGCCCGGCGTATCGCGGGCAGTCGCGCGGCGCCTGCAAATCGACCGGCAACCGCGCTTTGCTTGTCGGGTTGCACGCAGCAAACTTGGGCGCTGCCATTTTCGCGCCGGTCAACGCGGACACTTCGCGCGCGACGCCGAGAATGCCGAGGCAATCCCCGCGGTTGGGCGTCAATTCGAGTTCCAATACGGGGTCGGACAAGTCGAGATAGTCGCCGACCGATGCGCCGACCGGGGCGGCGTCATCAAACAACATCACGCCTTCGGAATTTTCCTCCAAGCCGAGTTCGTCGGCGGAGCAAATCATGCCGGCGGATTCGATGCCGGCGATGCGCCGCGCTTGCACCTCTCCTTTCAACGCCGGGAGTTTCGCGCCGACCGTGGCGACCGCCACCTTGCCGCCGACCGCGGCGTTGGCCGCGCCGCAGACGATGGTGAGCGGCGCGCGCCGCCCAACGTTTACTTCGCACACCCGTAACTTGCCATGGTCACCACGGTTATGGGGCGCGCCGGGATGCGGGTCGTTGCGGATGATTTGACCGATGATGACGCGCTTTTTATGCAACGACGGACCCGCGTCCGCCACCGCCGCGACCTCCAAGCCGCCCAGCGTCAGGCGCTCCGCCAACTCGCGGATGCCGATTTTCGGCGACACCCATTCGCGCAACCACGCGTGGCTGACTAGCATCGCGCCACCCCGCTCAGCGCGCGCGCCGCGTCAAAACTGTTTGAGAAACGCCAAATCATTTTCAAAAAACAGCCGCAGGTCGTTGACGCCGTAGCGCAGCATCGTGAGCCGCTCGACGCCCATGCCGAAGGCGTAGCCGCTGAATTGCTTGTGGTCGATGCCGCCGTGCCGCAGCACTTCGGGATGCACCATGCCGCTGCCGAGCACTTCCAACCAGCCGCTGTGCTTGCAGATTCGGCAACCGCTCCCGCTGCAGAACACGCAGGCGATATCCACTTCCGCCGACGGCTCGGTGAACGGAAAATACGACGGGCGAAAGCGCACGCCGAGGTCGCTTTCAAAAAACTCGCGCACGAAGTGAATCAGCACGCCTTTCAAGTCGGCGAAGGTGATGTCGCGGTCAACGACCAGCCCTTCGAGTTGATGAAACATCGGGGTATGCGTGACATCCGAATCGCAGCGATACACCCGCCCCGGCGCAATTACTTTGATTGGCGGGCGGTGGCTGTGCATGTAGCGGATTTGCACCGGCGACGTGTGGGTTCGCAGCACCGTGCGCCGGTCAATATAAAAGGTGTCGTGCATGGCGCGCGCGGGGTGATCCGCCGGGATATTCAGCGCCTCAAAATTGTGGTATTCATCCTCGATTTCGGGACCCGTGGCGACCTCAAAACCGAGCCGGTCAAACAGCAATTCCATCCGCCGCAGCGTGCGGCTAATCGGGTGCAACCCCCCGGCGCTCTGCCCCCGCCCCGGCTGGGTGACGTCGATTCGCTCCCCCTGCAACCGCCCCGCCACCGCCGCCGCTTCCAGTTCGCCTCGGCGCTCTTCCAACCAGCGTTGTATCTCGCCCTTGACGCGATTGAGTTCCCCGCCCACCGCCTTGCGCTGCGCCGGAGGCAACGCGCCGAGTTGCTTGAGTTGCGCGGTGATTTTGCCCTTCTTACCCAAATAACCCACCCGAACCGCCTCCAACGCCGCCGGCGAATCAGCGCCGGCGATGGCTTGGCGGGCGGTGGTTGCTAGGTCGGCTGGCGGGGAGTGGTTGTCGGGCATGGCGAATTTAACTTGCAGGTGCGGTGGCTACTCCGTTATTCACAACTCCCTTGTCATTCACAACCACTTCGTCATTCTCGAGCGTTAGTGTCCGTTGCCGCGCTAGCGGCTTACGGACACTTACGTCCTCGGGAATCTCCCTAATACTGGCACAGGCTTCGCCAAAGTCCACGCTAACCTTAGGAAGATTCCCGAAGTCGAAGAAAATATGGTCGCCTGTCGGCTCCCTATTTTCTACCGTTCGGGAATGACGGGTAGTGGTTAGTATGGCAGTGGCGGATAGAGTGCTGAGCCGGGGGTCGGCGGCGGTCACGATTTATCGGCACCGCCGATGCGACCTCGTGATGTTTCCATTACTCTTCGGATTCTTCTACTTTTTCTGCTTCCTTGCGAAGGCGGATGCGGTGAAGTGTTTCGCCGTTATATTCCCAAAAAAGTGGACCGGCAACACCCGTTCTTTTCCCCATTCGCTCAAGAATTGTATTTGCCGCACCAGACAGCGTGGACTCCTTGCCTTCAAATAGTATTCTGGCGCTATTCAGTACTTCGGCGGTAATCGTTGCGTCCCTTGTGAAGGTCAGCACCTCACCCGGCGCAATGTTGACATCGGTAAAAGTGAAGGCGGACAGGCGTTTATTCTCCTGTTGCCTCGCGTGCTTCTGCGCGTCAATATCGGCTTGGCTAATTTCTGCATCAGGCGTGCTTTCGGGAGAGTCGTCGATTGAAATCTCCTCGCCCCGAGTCAATCTCATCGCGGCGACGACTCTTTCAGCGTCGATTCGGAAAAACTCACGACGATAATTTTCCCGCGAGTTGGCAAACGCCTCGTGCAATAAACCCTCCGTTTGTTTCACATCGTCAACTACCACGGCGTAATGCAACTCAAATGGAATCGGCACGCCAGTGGAGTAAAGCACACTCATGCGTGTTTTCAACGCCTCAACCGTATCGGTTTCAACGCGACCAATTTTTACCAAGTCGGGCATCACCGGGTTAGTTAAGCAATAAACAATCCCTTTCTGCATGGTCGTTTTCGAGTCGTTGCCAGTGTCCAGGCTCATCGGGGAATCACCCCACCAACGCCGCCTTAGCCCGCTCCGCCAGCGTAGTAAAAGCAGCCTTGTCATTAACCGCCAACTCAGCAAGCACTTTCCGGTCGAGTTCTATTTCAGCCTTGCCCAGGCCGTTCAGCAGGCGGCTGTAACTCATGCCGTTTTCGCGGGCGGCGGCGTTGATGCGGACTATCCATAGCGCGCGGAACTGGCGTTTTCGTTGGCGGCGGTCGCGGTAGGCGTATTGTCCGGCGCGCTCGACGGCTTGTTTGGCGACCTTGAAAGTGCGGCTGCGCGCGCCGCGGTAGCCTTTGGCTTGCTTCAAGACTTTCTTGTGCCGGGCTTTGGCGACGACGCCTCTTTTGATGCGTGGCATGACGAATTTTCTCCTAACTATACGGCAGCAGTTTTTTGACGGCTGCCTGGTCGGCGGCGTTGACCAAACGCGTTGCGCGAAGATGCCGCTTGCGCTTGGTGGACTTCTTCGTGAGGATGTGATTGAAGTGGGATTGCGTGCGTTTGAATTTGCCCGTGGCGGTTCGCATGAACCGCTTGGCGGCACCCCGATTGGTTTTCAACTTTGGCACTGGTTTGCTCCGCTATGTCGGTGGCGCCCGTGCGCCACGCTTGACGTTATGTTACTCGTGTTGTTACCCGGCGGCGCCCGAGCGCTTGGGCGCCAGCAACATCACCATCTGTCTGCCCTCCATGGTCGCCGCCTGCTCCACAACCGCGATTTCGGCGAGGTCATTCTCGACCGACTGCAGCATCTCCAAGCCCAATTCCTTGTGCGCCATTTCCCGCCCGCGAAACCGCATGGTCACCTTGGTCTTGTTCCCCGCCTCCAGAAACCGGGTCAGGTTGCGCAGTTTAATCGCATAGTCCCCGACATCGGTGCCGGGGCGGAATTTGATTTCCTTGACCGTGATTTGCTTCTGCTTCTTCTTCGCCTCTTGGCGCTTCTTGCTGGCGGTGTACAGAAACTTGCCGTAATCCATGATGCGGCAAACCGGCGGCTCGGCGTGGGGTGAAATCTCAACCAGGTCAAAGCCGGATTCTTGCGCGGTTTCCAGCGCGTCGCTCAATCGCAGTATGCCCAGTTGGTCTCCCTCAACCCCAATCACGCGAATCGGATCGCTGCCGATCTGATCGTTCACGCGTTGCTGTTTTGATTTGGCTATAACTCAGTCCTCTAAACGACAATTGCCACGCATGTCCACTTGCTCGGCCAACAGCCGGGCAAACTCCCCGATCGGCATTACGCCGAGATCGTGACCGGCTCTGGTGCGCACGGCAACTGAATCAGTTTGCGCTTCCCGCTCGCCTGCGACCAGCAGGTACGGGATGCGTTGTAAAGTGTGCTCGCGGATTTTAAGCCCGATCTTCTCGTTTCTCAAGTCGGTTTCAACCCTGAAACCCTGTTTTTTTAGGATTTTTTCCACCGAAGCGGCATATTTCGCCTGATTGTCGGTGATGTTGAGCAAAACGCACTGCACCGGCGCCAGCCACGGCGGGAATTTTCCCTCGTAATGCTCGATTAAAATCCCAATCAGGCGCTCAAACGAGCCGAGCAAGGCGCGGTGCAGCATCACCGGAACGCGCTTGCCGCCATCCTCGGCGATATACTGCGCGTCCAGCCTGCCCGGCATGGAAAAATCCACCTGCATGGTGCCGCACTGCCAGACCCTGCCAATCACGTCCTGCAGCGAGAATTCGATTTTGGGTCCGTAGAACGCGCCCTCGCCGGGCAATTCCTCCCATTCCAGATTCTTCGCCTCCAACGCGCGCGCCAGCGCCGCTTCGGATTTGTCCCAGTCCTCGGCGCTGCCGACCCGGTCGTCGGGGCGCAATGCGAGGCGGTAAATCACGCGCTCGAAACCGAGGTCGCGGTAAACCGCGTGCAGGAAGTCGATGAACGCCGACACCTCGCTCTGGATTTGCTCTTCGGTGCAGAAAATGTGGCCGTCGTCCTGCACGAATCCGCGCACGCGCATCAAGCCGTGCAGCGCGCCGGACAATTCGTTGCGGTGGCAGCCGCCGAATTCGGCGAGGCGCAGCGGCAAATCGCGGTAACTCTTGAGCCCCTGGTTGAACACCTGCACGTGGCACGGGCAGTTCATCGGCTTGAGCGCGAACTGCTTGCCTTCCGATTCCAGCGCGAACATGTCGTTGCCGAATTTGTCGGCGTGTCCGGAGCGTTTCCACAGCGAAAAATCCACCACCTCCGGCGTGTTGATTTCGCGGTAATCGCGCTTGCGCTGCTCGTCGCGCATATACTGCATCAGCGTTTGATAGAGCGTCCAGCCGCGCGGATGCCAAAACGCCATACCCGGCGCCTCCTCCTGCATGTGAAACAAATTCAGTTGCTTGCCGAGTTTGCGGTGGTCGCGTTTTTCCGCCTCGCTCAACTGCACCAGATAGGCGTTGAGTTGCTTTTTGTCGGGCCAGGCGGTGCCATAAATTCGCTGCAACATCTTGTTGCGATTGCTGCCCCGCCAGTAGGCGCCGGACACGCGCATCAACTTGAAGAAGCGGCACAAGCCCATGCTCGGCACATGCGGGCCGCGGCACATGTCGACATACTCGAGGTGGTGATACAAACCGGGGCGCGCGTCGCGGTCTATGTCGTGGTCGAGTATTTCCAGTTTATAGGGCTCGTCGCGCTCGGTGAAGGTGCGGCGCGCGTCGTCCCACGACACCTTTTGCTTGACCACCGCGTAGTCGCTGTCGGACAACTCGCGCATGCGTTGCTCGATTGCCGCCAGGTCTTCGTCGGTGATGCGATGCTCCAAATCAATATCGTAATAAAACCCGTTTTCAATCACGGGTCCGATTGCCATCTTGCTCTGCGGCCACAGTTGTTTGAGCGCGTGCCCGAGCAAATGCGCGCAGGAATGGCGGATGATTTCCAGCCCTTGCGCGTCTTTGGCGGTCAGAATCACCAGGTCGGCGTCTTCGCTGATGAGGTCGGTGGCGTCCAGCAACGCCTCCCCGACCCTGCCGGCGACCGTGGCTTTGGCGAGCCCCGCGCCAATGTCGGCGGCCACATCGGCGACGCTGACCGGGTTGTCGAAGCGGCGTTTGGAGCCGTCGGGGAGGGTGATTTCAGGCATTTAAGTTTCAGTGGCGCCCGCCACAAAAGGGCGCGTGACAATCAACAAGTTCAAGACGGCTCGCCGAGCAATGGCAACGCGTTGCGGATGTTGGTAGGCGCGAGTGGATTCGAACCACCGACCCCCACCATGTCAAGGTGGTGCTCTAACCAACTGAGCTACGCGCCTGCCGCCTGCCGCCTGCGAAAACGCGGAGTGTATAACAGCCGCCCGTCGACAAACAAGCCCTTGACCTGCGCGGCGTCGGCGCTTAACATTCGCCCGCGTTCCCCGGTAGCTCAGTTGGTAGAGCAGGTGGCTGTTAACCACCCTGTCGGCAGTTCGAGTCTGTCCCGGGGAGCCAATCAATGCGGCGGTTTTGGTGGGTCGTGTGGCGGGCGGGGCGAGTCGGGCGGATTAGGCGGGTTGAAAATGCGCTTCGGCGTGACTTTGCCGTCGTCGCTGACTTCCGCCAGCCCGATAAATCCGGCGCTGTCCGAATAGACCCGCACCAGGTCGTTTTCGCTCGTTGCCATTGCCGCTGTTGTCGCGGTTGCCGCGGTTTCCAGTTGCACCGATTGCCCCTGACGGAGACGAAAGGCGGCGGAGTCGGGCAGATTGACCGCGGGCAGATGCGTCAACACGCGGTCGGTCGGCAACAAAAACTTCCGCCGCGCATCGGGCGAGCCGGCGGCTTCGAGTTGCTCAAGGGTGAGCGCATCCTCCACCGGGAAATCGCCGACCGCGGTTCGCCTGAGTTCGCGCACATGCGCGCCGCAACCGAGCGCATCGCCGAGGTCGCGCGCCAGCGCGCGAATATAAAACCCGCGCGAACACGACACGCTCAACTCGAGCAGGTCGCCGCTCCATTTCTCCACCGACAGCGCATAAACCGAAACCGCTCGCGGCGCGCGCGCCACGGTGATGCCCTCGCGCGCCAGTTTATACAACGGCTGGCCGTCCCGCTTCAAGGCGGAATACATCGGCGGAATTTGCTCGTAGTCGCCGCGAAAACGCTCGAGCGCGGCGTCCAACTGCCGCCGAGTAACCGCAACCCGCCCCTCACGCCGCACCCGCCCCTCGCGGTCGCCAGTGTCGGTCACAACCCCCAGCCGAATACGCACCCAATACCGCTTGTCGGCGCCAAGAAACACACCGGAAATCTTGGTGGTCTCGCCAAAACACAACGGCAACAACCCGGTCGCAATCGGGTCAAGACTACCGGTATGCCCCGCCTTGCGCGCATTCAACAACCGCTTGGCGCGTTGTAATGCGAGGTTGGAGGAGATGCCGTCGGGTTTGTCGAGGAATAGCATTCCGTCTATGCGGTCGCTGCGTTGGCTTGGGGGTTTAGGGGGTGGCATTTACTTCGTCATTCCCAAGTACTCGTCATTCTCGAGCGTTAGTGTCCGTTGCCGCCGCGCTTCTTCTTTTAAGCGGCGACTTACGGACACTTGCGTCCTCGGGAATCTCCCTAAGACTGGCACGGGCTTTGTTGAAATCCACGCTAGCCTTAGGGAGATTCCCGAAGGCGATGAAAAATATGGTCGCCTGTCGGCTCCCTATTTTTCTATCGTTCGAGAATGACGGGTATATAACTCGTCATTCTCGAGCGTTAGTGACCGTTGCCGCCGCGCTTTTTCTTTTAAGCGGCGGCTTACGGACACTTGCGTCCTCGGGAAAAATCCGCCGGGAGCGGATTTTCGCGTAGCCCGTAGGGCGCGTATCAGGGATGATACGCGCAATCTCCCTAAGATTGGCACGGGCTTTGTTGAATTTCACGGTAGCCTTAGGGAGATTCCCGAAGGCGATGAAAAATATGGTCGCCTGTCGGCTCCCTATTTTTCTATCGTTCGAGAATGACGATGTGTTGGTTATTTTCCTGTCGTCCAACCCACCCCCCCACACCAACAAACAACCCAAACCCCCAACCCCTACTTATTAAGCGAATCAATCAGCGTAGTCATCTTCATCCCCCGCCGGATGCTGTCGTCGTATTTGAACAGCAAGCCCGGCGTTACTCTGAGGTGAATCTGTTGCCCCAGCAGGTAGCGCAGATATTTGCCCGCGTGGTTCAGCGTTTTTTCGATATCCTCGGCGGCGGCGGATTGTTCTACGCTGGAGACATAAACCGTCGCTTGCTTCAAATCCTTGCTCACGCTGACGGCGGTGATTGAGACCATTTTTACGCGCCGGTCATCCACTTCGCGGGCGATTAGCGTGGAGAGTTCGCGGCGGATTAGTTCGGCGACGCGCCGGCGTCTGTCAACTTCTTGCATGCTCCCGCCCGCTTGGAAGTCGGCGCCGGGGTTACAGTTGCTGCGCGGTTTCGACGATCTCAAACACTTCAATCTGGTCGCCGACTTTGACATCGTTGTAATTTTTGATGCCGATGCCGCATTCAAACCCGCTCTTGACCTCGTTGACATCCTCCTTGAAACGGCGCAGCGAATCGATGGCGCCCTCAAAGATAACGATGTTGTCGCGCAGCACGCGAACCGGCAGGTTGCGTTTAATCGCGCCGTCCATTACATAACTGCCGGCGATGGCGCCGATTTTCGGCGTCTTGAACACGTCGCGCACCTCCACCAAACCGACCGGCTTTTCCTTGATGATTGGCGAGAGCATCCCCGACATCCGCGACTTCACCACATCGAGCACATCGTAAATCACGTTGTAGTAGTGAACCTCGACGCCTTCGTTTTCAATCAACTTCCGCGCGGTGGCGTCGGCGCGCACGTTGAAACCGATGATGATGGCGCCGGAGGCGACCGCGAGATTGACGTCGGATTCGGTGATGCCGCCGACCATTCCGTGCACCACCTTGACCTCCACATCGTCGATTGACATTTTTTCGAGCGCATCGGAAAGCGCTTCCACCGAGCCTTGCACATCCGCTTTGATGAGCAGGTTGAGGGATTTCGCCCGCTCCTCCTCCATGCGGTTGAGCATGCTTTCCAGTTTGGACTTCTGCTGCTGTGCGAGTTTGACTTCCTTGTATTTGCCCTGGCGGTGGAGCGCGATTTCGCGCGCCTTGCGCTCATCGCCGACCACGAGCAAATCGTCGCCTGCCACCGGCACGCCGGCGAGTCCCTGAATCTCCACCGGCGTTGAAGGTCCGGCCTGTTGCAGTGGCCGCCCGCGGTCATCGGCGAGCACGCGCACGCGTCCCGATTCTCGCCCCGCCAGCACGGTGTCGCCGCGCCGCAGGGTGCCCCGCTGCACCAGCACCGTCGCCACCGGGCCGCGCCCCTTGTCGAGGCGGGCTTCCACCACCTGGCCGCCGGCGGGCCCGTCGTAGCGCGTTTTGAGGTCGAGCACTTCGGCTTGCAACAACACCGATTCCAGCAACTCGTCCACGCCCTCGCCGCTGAGCGCCGAGACCTCGTTCATCAGCACATCGCCGCCCAACTCCTCGGAAACGACTTCGTGATGGGTCAGTTCCTGCTTGACCTTCTCAACATCCGCCTGCTCGCGGTCGATTTTGTTGATGGCGACGATGAGCGGCACGTCGGCGGCGCGCGCGTGGCTAATCGCCTCAATGGTCTGCGGCTTGACGCCGTCATCCGCCGCGACCACAAGGATGACCAAATCGGTGGCTTTCGCGCCGCGCACGCGCATCGCCGAAAATGCTTCGTGTCCCGGCGTGTCGAGGAAACAGATTTCGCCCTTGTCCAGTTTGACTTTGTACGCGCCAATATGCTGGGTGATGCCGCCGGCTTCGCCACCGGCGACCTTGCTCTTTCGAATGGTGTCGAGCAGCGAGGTTTTGCCGTGGTCGACATGCCCCATCACGGTCACCACCGGCGGGCGCGGTTTGAGTTCCTGCGCCTGGTCGTTCTGCGCGAGCAGTAGCGCTTCGGGATCTTCGTCCGCCATCGCCTTGGCGCGATGCCCCATTTCCTCAACCACCAAAATGGCGGTGTCCTGGTCGAGCAACTGATTGATGGTCACCATCGACCCCATCGCCATCATCGCCTTAATCACTTCGCCGGCTTTGACCGACATCGCCTGCGCCAAATCGGCGACGCTAATCGTTTCGGGAATCTGGACTTCGTGAACCACCGATTCGGTCGGTTTGACAAACGCATGCGCATCGGAAATGGTCGAGGAAATTTTGCCCGGCTTGCGCATCGGCTTGCGCCGGGTTTTGCCGCGGCGCTCTTTGGCGACATGCAATTCCGCGCGCCCGCCCTGCCCTGCGCCCTTGCCTTTTTTGTTCTTCCCCTTGCCCTTGCGCGCACCGTCTCCGGCGGGCGCGGGCGGCGTTTCGGGCGGGGTCGGCGCCGGCGCGTCCGGTTGTATTTCTGTCTCCGCTTTGGCTGAGGTCGCGGCTTGCACATCCGCCGGCTCCGTCGCCACCGCCGCCTCCGTCTCCACCGTCGCCAGTTCTTCCGCATCCTTCTCGCGTTGAGTGCGCTGCGCCTCGTGTTCAAGGCGCGCTTGCTCGGCGACTTGCATGGCGGCGTGCTGAATCGCCTTTTCGCTCGCTTCCCGCGCCTTCGCCTCCTCGCCCAGGCGTTTTTGTTCGGCTTCCTTTTGCGCGCTGCGCTGCGCTTGCTCAGCCGCCAACTTGGCGGTTTCTTTGGCGTGCTGCGCTTCGATGGCGCTGCGCTTGACGAAGGTGCGCCGCTTTTTCGTCTCGACATGCACGGTGCGGGCGGCGCCGGTTCTTGACGTCTGCTTGATTTCGCTGGTGGTCTTGCGCTTGAGCGTAATCTGATGCCCCACCGCCATACGGCGGGCGTGGTTGCTCTGCAAAGATTCCAGCAGTTTCATTTTCTCGTCGTCGGTCAGCGAATCCTTTTTGTTCTTGCCCTCGATGCCGGCGTCCTCAAGTTGCGTCAACAACTTCTCGGCGCTGACATTAATCTGCTTGGCGAAACGGGTGATGGTTACTTGCGACATAATAAACTCTGGTTGCTTTCGGTTTGCCTTTGATTAGCCCGCTCAGCCCGCTTGGCGCTCTTCAAACAGCGGCGCGCGCGCGGTCATGATCAACTCGCCGGCGCGCTCGCGCTCCATCTCAATGACATCCAGCACCTCGTCAACCGAGCAGTCGGCGAGGTCTTCCATCGTGCGAATGCCGCCGCCCGCCAATGCGTGCGCGGTCTCGTCGTCCATTCCCGCCATGGCGAGCAAATCTTCTTCCGGCTCCTTTTCCTCCTGCGAGGCAATCGCGCTGGTCAGCAGGGTGTCCTGTGCGCGGTTGCGCAACTCGTCCACCAACTCTTCGTCAAACTCTTCAATATCCAAAATCTCCTGCCGCGGCACATAGGCGATTTCCTCAAGCGAGTTGAAGCCTTCCTGAACGAGAATCGTGGCGACATTTTCGTCGATGTCCAGGCTATCCATAAAGTTGTCGGCGAGCGCCTTTTGCTCGCTCTCTTGTTTCTCGGCGGCGTCCTGGTCGGTCATCAGATTCAACTCCCAGCCGGTCAACTCGGAAGCCAGACGGACGTTCTGCCCGCCGCGCCCGATGGCGCGCGACAGGTTTTCCTCGGTCACCACCACATCCATCGTCTCCTGGTCTTCATCGACATAAATCGACTCAACCTCCGCCGGCGCGAGCGCCTGTATCACGAACTCCGCGCTGTCCTCCGACCAGACAATGATGTCGACGCGCTCGCCGAAGATTTCATTGGACACGCTCTGCACCCGCGAGCCGCGAATGCCGACGCACGCGCCCACCGGGTCGACGTTGGCGTCTTTGCTGCGCACGGAAATTTTGGCGCGCGAACCGGGGTCTCTGGCGGCGCCGAGAATCTCGATGATGCCCTCGCCGGCTTCCGGCACTTCCAGTTTGAACAACTCGATCAGGAACTCCGGCGTCAGGCGGGTCAGCACCAGTTGCGGTCCGCGCGCTTCGGTGTCGATGTCTTTGAGCAACGCGCGGATGCGGTCGCCGGGGCGCAGCCCTTCGCGCGGAATCATGCCGCTCTTCGGCAGAATGGCTTCGCTGTCGCCGAGGTCGATAATCGCGTTGCCCCGCTCCAAACGCTTGACGGTGCCGGAAATCAGCACGCCGAATTTGTCCTGATAACGCTCGGCGGTCTGCAGTCGCACGGCTTCGCGCACTTTCTGCATGATTACCTGCTTGGCGGCTTGCGCGGCGATGCGGCCAAACTCCACCTTCTCAATCGGCTCTTCAATGGTCGCCCCGGCTTCAATGTCGGGATGGCTTTGCAACGCCTCGGCGAGCGCGATTTGCCGGTCGGGGAATTCCAACTCGTCGTCGTCGGGGATGATTTCCCAGACGCGGAAACTGTCGTAGTCGCCGGTGTCCTGATGGATGCTGACGCGGGCGTCGATGTCGCCGCTGTGCCACTTGCGCGTGGCGGTCGCCAGGGCCGCTTCAATGGCGTTGAAAATGATTTCTTTGTCGAGGTCTTTCTCGCGCGAAACCACTTCAGCCATCAGCAGTATCTCGTTGTTTGTAATCGCCATAATTTTTTACCACATCTCTTTGGTTAGCGCGCAATCGCGCACCGCCACTCGTCGTTGCCCGTGCTCAAAACACCGGCTCAACGCGCGCCGTCGCCATGTCGTCGTAGGCGAGTTCATAAGGCTCGCCATCGACTTCCAGCAACACGCGACGCTCGTCGGCTTCCAGCAACTCGCCGGTAAACCGCCGCCGCCCGAGTACATGCGCGCGCATCACGATGCGCGCCCGGCTGCCGGTGAAACGCCGAAAATGCTCCGGCTTGACCAGCGGGCGGTCGATTCCCGGCGACGACACCTCCAGCAGATAAGCCGAGTCCACCGCATCTTCCACATCCAGCCGCGCGCTCAACTGCCGGCTGACGGTCTCGCAATCATCCACCCGAATGCCGCCCGGCGCATCGATATAAACCCGCAAGACGCTGTTCCCGCCCTGCGCCGCAAACTCAAGATGCACCAGTTCATAACCGAGCGCATCGACCGCCGGCTCCAGCAAATCTCGCAACGCAGCCGGCTCAGTCATCACGCCCCCCAAATTAAAACCCCGCCTATAGCGGGGTCGTAGCAATGCCTGTCGGCAATTGGTAGCGGGGGTAGGATTTGAACCTACGACCTTCGGGTTATGAGCCCGACGAGCTGCCAGACTGCTCCACCCCGCATCAGCGAGCCGATTCTACTCCATAGTGATGAGTAAATTCAATCTATTCGTGTAGTTTTTTTGATTGAGGGGTTTGGGGGTGGTTTTGGTGGGGTTTTGGGGGGATTGGGGGGGTGAATGACAAGTAGTCACACACTCACCCCCTCCTCCGCCGAACCCTACTCCCCCCCACGGAATCATCAACCACAAACCCGTGCCCTTCAATCTCAGCACGCAGCCGGTCAGCCTCGCCCCAATCCCGGTTGTCGCGCGCGTGCGAGCGTTGTTTTACCAGCGCTGCCACCTCATCTGGAATCGCATCCGCCACGGGCAACCGGCAATCAACACCCAAACCCAGCACCCGCTCAAAGTGCAACACGGTCGCTTTCTTGGTATGCGCCGGCAAATCACCCTTAACCATCCCCCACACCACCGCCAGCGCGCGCGGGGTATTCAAATCGCGGTATAACTCGCGCGAAAACTCCGCAACGGTGGCGGCATCCGGCGAGGCGTTGCCGTCATCATCATCACCCCACGACTGAGCAACCCCGCGCAACCGCTCCAAAGCGGTGGCGGCGGCGTCCAGGCTTTTCCAGGTGAACTTCAAGTCGCTGCGATAGTTGGCGGTCAAACACAAGTAACGATAAGCCAACGGGTCGTAGCCGCGGTCGGTCAGCGTTTTGAGGCGCAGGAATTCGCCGCCGGATTTGGACATCTTCGCCTGCTCGGTTTCCAGAAAATAGCCGTGCAACCAGAAGTTCGCCAGCGTGGTGCCGTAGCACACCTCGGCTTGGGCGATTTCATTGGAGTGGTGGACCGGAATGTGGTCTTTGCCGCCGCAGTGAATGTCGAAGCGGCTGCCCAAATACTTGACCGCCATCGCCGAACATTCGATGTGCCAGCCGGGAAAGCCGACCCCCCACGGGCTGTCCCACTCCATCTGCCGAGCCCGCCCCTTCGGGCTAAACTTCCACAGCGCAAAATCGGTGGCGCGCTTTTTTTCGCCGATGTCGACGCGCGCGCCGGCTTCCAACCCGGCGGTGTCGAGGCGCGCCAGATAGCCGTAGTTGTCCAGTTTGGAGGTGTCGAAATAAACGCCGTCGGCGGTGAGGTAGGTAAAACCGCGGCGCTCGATTTCGGCAATGTCGGCGATTTGCTCGGCAATGTGCTCGCTCGCCCGGCACCAAATCGCCGGCTCCAGAATGTTGAGTTGTTGCAGGTCATCCATAAACGCGCGGGTATACAACCGCGCGATTTCCCAGGCGCTCTTGCCGGTGCGGCGCGAGCCTTGCTCGATTTTGTCCTCGCCGGTGTCGGCGTCCGACGTGAGGTGTCCGACATCGGTGATGTTGATGACGTGCTTGACGCGATAGCCGTAAAACTCGAGCGCGCGACGCAAGACATCCTCGAAAATATAGGTGCGTAGATTGCCGATATGCGCGTAGTCATAAACCGTGGGTCCGCACGCATACATCCGAACTTCATCGCCCTCAAGCGGCGCAAAGCGGCGCAGGCGGCGTTGATAACTGTCGTAGAGTTGCAGGGTCATTGCGATGAATTCTTAATGCGGCGGGCGCGAAAACCGCGCGCAGGGTCACGCGGCGCGCGAATGGCGGTATACTAACCCCATCAAACTCCAACCCCCAACATGGCAGCCGAAAAAAATCAAACCACCGCGTTCATTTCCGACATTCACCTGAGCCCGGAGCGCCCCGCCTCCACGCGCCTGTTCGAGGAGTTTCTGCGCGGCGCCGCGCGCTTGCTTGAGCGCGTGTATATTCTCGGCGACTTGTTCGACTACTGGGTCGGCGACGACGGCGGGGAGACTATCGGACACGCCGCGGTGGAAGCCGCCATCCGCCAAACCGTGGACGCCGGCACCGAGGTTTTTTTCATGCACGGCAACCGCGACTTCCTAATCGGCGAGCAATTCGCCCGGCGCGCCGGCTGCACGCTGTTGCCGGACCCGGTGGTGGTCACGCTGCACCAACGCGACTTCCTGCTGACCCACGGCGACTCGCTGTGCACCGACGACACCGAACACCAGGCGATGCGCCGGCAAATGCTGTCCGCCAAATGGAAAACCACCTTCCTGCAAAAACCCCTGCCCCAACGAATCCAAACCGCCGCCACCCTGCGCCGCCAAAGCGAAGACGCCAAACAAACCAAAAGCCCATCGGTCATGGACGTCAACCAGTCGGCGGTCGAAGCCCTGATGCAACAACACAACGTCACCACCCTAATCCACGGCCACACCCACCGCCCCGCCATCCACCACTTCCCCCTCAACGACAAACCGGCATGGCGCTATGTTCTTGGGGACTGGCATGCGCGGCGGAGTGTGTTGTATTGTCAGGAGGGGAGGTTGGCGTTTAAAAAATAAACAACGACTCGTCATTCTCGAGCGTTAGTGTCCGTTGCCGCCGCGCTTTTTCTTTTAAGCGGCGGCTTACGGACACTTGCGTCCTCGGGAATCTCCCTAAGACTGGCACGGGCTTTGTTGGAATTCACGGTAGCCTTAGGGAGATTCCCGAAGCGAAGAAAATATGGTCGCCTGTCGGCTCCCTATTTTCTACCGTTCGAGAATGACGAGTAGTTGGGTTTTTGTTCGTATCCTCCCTGATACACGCCCTTCGTCCTACGCGAAAGGAGTCAGGCGTATGTCGCGCCGATGTCGGTTACTTCGGAGAGGTCGAGTTCGCTTTGGGTTGGATTTTTGGCGGTGTCGTTTCGTTCTTGGTCGACGTGGCGGAGGTAGGCGGGGGTGATGTCGCCGGTGGTGTAGTGGCCGCTGAAGCACGAGGTGTCGAATTCGTTGATTGCCGGATTGCAGCGCGCCACGGCGTCGATTAGGTCTTCCAGTTCCTGATAGAAGAGTTTGTCGGCGCCGATTTCGCGGCAGATTTCGTTGATGTCGCGGTTGTGCGCGACCAGCTCCGATGTAGACGGCATGTCGATGCCATACACGTTGGGGTAGCGCACCGGCGGCGCCGCGGAGGCGAAGTAGACTTTCTTTGCGCCGGACTCGCGCGCCAGTTCGATTATTTTGCGCGAGGTGGTGCCGCGCACGATGGAGTCGTCAACCAACAGCACGTTCTTGCCCTTGAACTCGGAGCGAATCGGGTTCAGTTTGTGGCGCACCGACTGCTTGCGCTCGGCCTGCCCCGGCATGATGAAGGTGCGCCCGATGTAACGGTTTTTGATAAAGCCTTCGCGGTACGGCAGTTTCAACACGCGCCCCATTTCCACCGCGGCGGTGCGGCTGGTGTCCGGCACCGGGATGACGACGTCGATGTCGCGCCGGGGCCACGCGCGTTTGATGCGGTTGGCGAGGTTTTCGCCCATGTTCATGCGCGTGCGGTATACCGCGATGCCGTCGATGATGGAATCGGGGCGCGCCAGATACACGTATTCGAAGATGCACGGGGCATGCCGGGGTTGGCGGGCGCAGACCCGGGTGTGCACGCGTCCGTCGAGGTCCACCAGCATCGCTTCGCCGGGTGCAACATCGCGCTCCAGCGTGTAGCCGAGCACGTCCAGCGCGACGCTTTCCGAGGCGAACATGTGCGAGTGCCCGCCCTCGGCGCGTTTGACGCCATAGACCAGCGGGCGGATGCCGCACGGGTCTCGGAACGCCATGATGCCGACTCCGACGACCATCACGACCACCGCGTAAGCGCCGTTGCAGCGGTTGAAAACCCCGCTGACGGCGTTGAACAAATCGTCGGGCGCGGCGCGCAGGCTCGATGCGCCGATGGCTTCGCGCAGTTCGTGAGCGAATATGTTGAGCAGGATTTCCGAGTCCGACGAGGTGTTCAACTGGCGCAAATCCTGGCGGAACAATTCATCGCGCAACGGCGCCGCGTTGGTCAGATTGCCGTTGTGACCGAGCGCGATGCCGAACGGCGAGTTGACATAAAAGGGCTGCGCTTCGGCGCGCGAGTCCGAGCCGGCGGTCGGGTAGCGCGCGTGTCCCACGCCCATGTTGCCCTTGAGTTGACGCATGTGGCGGGTGTGGAATACGTCGCGCGCCAGACCGTTGTCCTTGCGCAGATAGACGCGGTTTCCGTCCGAGGTCATAATGCCGGCGGCGTCCTGGCCGCGGTGTTGCACGATGGTCAGCGCGTCGTATAACGCCTGATTGACGGGGTCCGGACCCAAGATGCCGATGACGCCGCACATCAGCCGAGGCCGTCGCGGGGGTGGAAGTAGAGCGCCATGTCGTGCGGCATCAGCGCAATCAGCAGGTCGGCGACCGGCGTGAAAAAATTAACCAGCAACGACTCCTGCCACCACGGCTGCGCCGCGAAGTCCATGAAGACCGCCATCAGCATGCCGACCGCGACGATGAGCGCTCCGCGCACGAAGCCGAACAGCATCCCCAGCGAGCGGTCAACCCCGGTGATGCCGCTGACCGACAACAGCCGGCAGAGCAGATGACCGAGCAATGAAACCGCGAACAGCACGACCACGAAAATGGCGGCGAACGCGGCAATCACGCGCAACAGCGGCTGGTTGATGGCGCCTTCCAGCATCGCCTCGACCGGATGGACATAGACATAGGCGGCCCACAGCGCCGCGATCCAGGACACCAGCGAGAGGATTTCACGAATGAAGCCGCGGCGCAATCCGATCAGCAGGGACACCAGCAGGATGGCAACGATGGCGACATCAATCGCGTTCATGAAGGGTCACCGACGGCGGCGTAAGCGGCGCACTAAACGGACACTCGGCTAAGGCGCGTGCTTCGCCACGAGCCCTTTTTCGCCGGTGATGGCATGGGTGCGGGCGCTGACCGTCTCGGCGGTTTCCCGGCTGGCATAGGGTCCGAGCCAGATGCGCGTGGCGTCGTCTCCGCCGGCGGTTTTGAAGCCGGTTTGGCGCACCTCAAAACCGATTTTTTTCAGGCGGGCGGACACTGAATCGATGTTGGTCTGCTTGGAAAATACGCCGACTTGGACGGTCCAGCCCTCGGTTGAAGTGGGCGGCACGGATGGCTTGCGCTCAGCGTTGGTGTGCGTTGGTTGTGTGGTGTTGTTCGCTTCGACCGCCACCAGCGCCGGTTTGGGTTGGGGTTGTGCGTCGGCTGAGCGCTCGGTGTTGTTGCGCTCCGTCGAGGCGGGGACGGCATGAAGGTTTATTGGAGTGGAAACAAGGTTGCCGCCACCGCCACCGCCCGCTTCGGTCACCGGCTTGCTCAGCAACCACACAACCATCAACGCCGCCACACCCGCCATAATAACCGCCCCGGCAAGGCGGTGTTTCAACAAATATTCGGGCTGCGCCGCAACGGCGTTCCTGGACTTCACGATGGCGTAGTCGGTCGCGTAAAAATCGCTTGGCTCGCTAGTATAAGAGATTGCGATTGTTGCGGGAGTGTTGAAAGTGGGTGATTATATCACCGACCGTGTAAAAGGAGCCGAAAACCACCACGCGGTCGTGCGCGTTGGCGGCGGACACGGCGGACAGATAGGCCGCCAGCGGGGAGTCGTGGGTGGTTGCCGTGGCGGCGGTGGCGCCGGCGGTTGCCAACTGCGCTTTGAGCGCGTCGGCGGTCTGTCCTCTTTCGACCGCCAGCGTTGCCAGATACCAGCGGTCGATGGCGCCATCCAGCGTTTTGACGATAGCCGCCGCGGGTTTGTCCGCCAGCGCCGCGAAGACGCCGTGGGTGGTTCCGGTGGCGTCGTGAAGATGCCGCGCCAGAAAATCCGCCAAGCCCGCCGCCGAATCGGGGTTGTGCGCCACATCCAGAATCACTTCCGGCGAATCGTCGTCGCCGGCGATGACCTGACAGCGCGCCGCCAGTCGGGTGTTCGCCAATCCGTCACGCAGGTTTTTTTCGCTGAGTCTAATGCCGCCACGCGCCAACGCCAACACCGCCACCACGCCGCCCAGGTTGTTCAACTGCTGCGCGCCGCTGAGCGGCGATTGCAACCGCGCGATGCGCCGCCACGCTGACGCCACCGCCGGGTGGCGGCTCTGCCACAGGAGGCCGTCGTCGCATTGCTCGATTTGATAATCAACGCCGTTTTGCAGCAACTCGCAGTGTTGTTCGGCGGCGATGCGCGCGATGCACGCCGGCGGGCGCGGCTCGGCGCACACCGCCAGCGTGTTCGGTTTGAGGATGCCGGCTTTCTCGGCGGCGATGCGCGCGCGGTCGCGTCCGAGCCACTGCGCGTGGTCGATGCCGATGGAGGTAATCAACGCAATGTCGTTGTCGATGAGATTGACCGCATCCAGCCGCCCGCCCATGCCGACTTCAAGGAGGGACACGTCAACCCGGCGGCGCTGAAAAATCAGCAGCGCGCACAGCGTGCCGAATTCAAAATAGGTCAGCCGGATGCCGTCGCGGGCGCGCTCAATGTCGGCGAACGCGGCGCACAGCGTGGCGTCGTCCGCCGCCTGGCCGTCAACCCGAACCCTCTCGTTATACCGAACCAGATGCGGCGAGGTGTAACTGCCGGTCTTCAAGCCGGTCTCGCGCAGCGCCGCCTCCAGCATCGCCACGCACGAGCCCTTGCCGTTGGTGCCCGCCACGCTGATGACCAGCGCGCTGCGGCGCCCCGCCAGATTCTCCCACACGCGTGCGATGCGCCCGAGTTGCATGTCGATGCTTCGCCAGTGCAGGCTTTGGATATGCGCGAGCCACTCGGGCAGGCTCCGGTTGTCCGGGCTCGCTGAGACCGCCGGCGTCGGCGCAAGCCGCCCCCGAGCGCTCACCGCTCACCGCCCCCCGGCGGCGCTTTCGGGCGGGTCGTCCATTGCTCAGCGGCGCTCCGCCGGCTCACCGCCTTCCGCCGGTGGCGGCTCGGTGGCGGTCTCAGCGGTCTCAGCGGCAAAGCCCAGCGTGGCGAGCAGCGACGCGATGGTGTCGCGCAACGCGCGGCGGTCGGTAATCATGTCAATCGCGCCGTGCTCCAGTTGAAACTCGGTGCGCTGAAAGCCCTCGGGCAGGGTTTCGCGGACGGTCTGCTCGATGACCCTGGGACCGGCGAAACCAACCAGCGCCTTGGGCTCGCCGATGATGATGTCGCCCAGCATCGCGAGGCTGGCGGAGACGCCGCCCATGGTCGGGTCGGTCAGCACCGAAATATAGGGAATCGCGCGCTCGCGCATGCGCGTAATCGCCGCGGTGGTCTTCGCCATCTGCATCAGCGAAAACAGCGCTTCCTGCATGCGCGCGCCGCCGCTCGCGGAGAAGCAGACCAGCGGCTGGCGGTTGTCCACGCTGTGATTGACCGCGCGCACGAAACGCTCGCCGACCACCGAGCCCATCGACCCGCCCATGAAACGAAATTCAAACGCCACCGCGGTAATCGGCGCTCCCTGCAACGCGCCGTGGGCGGCGAGCAGCGCTTCGGTGGCGAAACTGGTTTTCTTCGCTTCGCTGAGGCGGTCGCGGTAGCGCTTGCGGTCGCGGAATTTGAGCATGTCGAGCGGCGTCACCCCCTCCGCCAGCCAGCGCAGCGAGTCGTCGTCCAGGAATGCGCGCAGCCGCTCGCGCGCGCCGAGGCGCATGTGGTGGTTGCACTTCGGACAGACCTGCAAACTGTGCTGCAACTCCACCGCATACAGCACCGCCTGACAGTCCGCGCACTTGTTCCACAACCCTTCCGGCACGCCGCGCCGCCCGATGCGCGCGCCGGTTTTGATTTTCGGCGGTATTATTTTGTCGAACCAATTCATCAGGGTTATGCCCCGTGCGCGCCGGCTTGCCGGCAGAAGCGGCGGATTTTTTCCGCGTCTTTGCGCCCGTCGGTTTCCACCCCGCTGCGGACATCGACCGCATACGGGGCAACCAGCGCGACCGCCTCGGCGACATTCTCCGGGGTCAGCCCGCCGGCGAGTATGAGCGGCTTGTCGTTGCCACCGCTGAGTCCACCGTGGTCGTGGCGGGCGAGGCGCCAGTCGAAGGTCGCGCCGGTGCCGCCGTAGCGGTCGGGCACATGCGTGTCGAGCAAAATCCCGTGCGCGGACGGATAGCGCGCCGCCCTTTCCGCCCAATTCGAGTCGTCCGCGTCCGCATCGTCAGCCACGCGCAACGCCTTGATATACGGCTTGCCAAAACCGGCGCAGAAGTCAGCCGGCTCGTCGCCGTGGAACTGCAAGTGGCTCGGATTGACGCGCTCGATAATCGCCGCCACGCGCTCCGCCGACGGATTGACCAGCACCGCCACGGTGGAGACAAACGGACCGACGCCGGGCGCGCGGCAAATGGCGGCAGCCTGCTCCAACTCCAAACAGCACGCGCTCGGCGGATGGAAAATCAAGCCGATGGCGTCGGCGCCCGCCGCCACCGCCGTTTGGGCGACGCCGGGGTCGGTCACGCCGCAGATTTTGATTCGTGTTCTCACGGCATCAGTTCGTGGGTTGTCCGCCGGGCATTCGCGCCGGAGTTTACCAAAATCGGCAGTGCGCGGGGGGTGGCGGCAGGTTGAAGCGCGGCGCGTATTTGACGCGCGCGAAGTAAAGCCCGTCGGCGGCGGCGGTCGCGCCGGCGCGTTTGCGGTCGCGGCTCTCCAGCACCCGCCGCGCCCACTCCACCGCCTCGCGCCCCTCGCCGATGCGCAGCAGCGTGCCGGCGATGTTGCGCACCATGTGGTGCAGAAATCCGTCGGCGCTGATGTCGATCCAAACCCACGCGCCGGCGCGGTTAACCCGCAGACGCCTGACCCGCCGCTCCGGGCTCTTGGACTGGCAACCCGCCGCCCGAAACGCGCTGAAATCATGCCGCCCGACCAACGCCGCCGCCGCTTGCTGCATAGGCTCGACATCCAGCGCAACGGGACGCCACGCGACGCGCCCATGCAGATAGGACGGCGCGGCGTCGCGGTTCAGAATGACATAGCGATAACTGCGCTCCAGCGCGCTGAAACGGGCGTGAAAATCATCGTCCACCGGCTGCGTCCACAGCAACGAAATGTCATCCGGCAAATGCGTGTTGACCCCGCGCATCCATGCGTGGCGGCTGCGCTTGGCGCGCGTGTCAAAGTGAATGACTTGACCGCCGCCATGCACGCCGGTATCGGTGCGCCCGGCGGCGATAACGCGAATGGACTCGTCAGCCACACGACTGAGCGCACCCTCCACCCGCGCCTGCACCGACGCCGCGTTGTCCTGATACTGCCAACCGCAGTAGTTGACTCCGCAATACTCCACGCAAGCGGCAATGCGCTTGCTTCCTTTTGTTTTCATTGTTTTCTGTTGTTTGAGAATGACAAAAAAACAAAACCCCCGTCATTCTCGAGCGTTAGTGACCGTTGCCGCCGCGCTTTTTCTTTTAAGCGGCGGCTTACGGACACTTGCGTCCTCGGGAATCTCCCTAAGACTGGCACGGGGTTCACCAACGTCACACCCACCCCTCCTCAACCGCATGACAGGCAACACGCACACCCTTTCCATCGGTTGCATCAGCCTCACCCTTCAACTCCGGAACAACCTTCGCGCACTTCTCCCTGGCGTGCGCGCAGCGACCGTGGAACACGCAGCCCGATGGCAGGTTGATCGGGGTCGGCACCTCGCCGGTGAGTTTGATATGCGCTGATTTGCGTTGGCCCAGTTTGGGGATGGCGCTCAGCAGCGCGCGGGTGTAGGGGTGGCGGGGGGCGGAAAACACTTCGCGGGTGGGACCCAACTCGCAAATGCGCCCCAGATACATGACCGCCACGCGCGCGCCGAAATGCTCGACCACGGACAGGTCGTGCGTGATGAACAGATAGGTCAGACCGCGCTCTTCGCGGGCTTGCATCAGCAGGTTCAAGACCTGCGCTTGAATGGACACATCCAGCGCCGAGACCGGCTCGTCGGCGACGATGAATTCGGGGTCAACCATCAGCGCTCTGGCGATGCTGATGCGCTGGCGTTGCCCGCCGGAAAACTCGTGCGGAAAGCGCGCGCCCCACGCGGCATCGACGCCCACCGACTGCATCACCTCCTCCACCTTCGCCCGTTGCTCGGCGGCGGCGAGGGCGGGGAAATGAAACCGCACCGGCTCCAGCAGGGTCGCCGCCACGGTTTTGCGCGGGTTGAGGGAGGCAAACGGGTTCTGGAAAATCATCTGCATTTTCTTGCGGTAGGGCAGCAAGCCGGCGCGGCTCAGGTGGTCGATGCGCTCCCGCCGGTAATGCACCGCGCCGCGCGTGGGCGCGAGCAAGCCCATAATCGTGCGCCCCACGGTGGTCTTGCCGCAGCCGCTCTCCCCGACCAAACACAACGCCTCGCCTTTCGCCAAGTCCAGCGAAATGCCGTTGACCGCCTTGACCGTCTTCGTGGCGCGCACCAACCTGCCGCGCACAAACGACAACTGGTCGAGCAGCCCGCCGGTGAGCGTGAATTCCTTGTGCAGTTCGCGCACCGACAGCAGAGGGGTTGGGGCGGCGGGCGGCATGTCAGCGAGGCTCAAGCGGAAAGTGGCAGGCGACGGCGCGGGCGGCGGTGGTGGTGGCGGCGGACAACGCCGGCAATTCCTGCGCGCAACGCGGTTGGGTGTGCGCGCAGCGGTTGTGAAACGGGCAGCCGTCGGGAATGTCGCGCAGCGAAGGCATGACCCCCGGAATCTGGTTGAGTGGTTGCCCGGCGAGGGTTTTTTCCGGCAACGCTCCGATCAAGCCGCTGGTGTACGGGTGCATCGGCGCGGCGATGATTTGCTCGGTTGCGCCCTGCTCGATGACCCGCCCGGCATACATCACCAGAATGCGCTGCGTCACTTCGGACACCACGCCGAGGTCGTGGGTAATCAAAATCAGCCCGACCGCAAAGTCGTTGCACAGCCTCAGCAGCAGTTCCAGAATTTCCGCTTGAATGGTCACGTCCAACGCGGTGGTCGGCTCGTCGGCGATGATGATTGCCGGGTCGCTCAGCAAGGCGATGGCGATGACGATGCGCTGGCGCATGCCGCCGGACAATTCGTGCGGATATTGTTCAAGCCGGGTTTCGGCGGAGGGAATTTGCACCGCGCGCAGTTTTTCCAGCGCGATTTTTTGCGCCTGCCGGCGGCTGAGCGGGCGGTGCGCGAGCACGGTCTCAACCATCTGCGTGCCGATGGTCAGCACCGGGTTGAGCGTCATCATCGGGTCTTGGAAAATCATGCTGATTTTGTTGCCACGAATGCGGCGCATCGATTCCTCGTCGAGGCTCGCCAAGTCCCGCCCCTCAAACAAGATGCTGCCGGAAGCCAGAAAGCCGGGCTTGCTGATGAGATTGAGGATGGCGAAAGCGGCGACCGACTTGCCCGCCCCGCTCTCGCCGACGATGCCGATGCGCTCGCCCGGTTCAAGGTCAAAACTGACATCGCGAATGGCGCGCACGGCTCCCCCTCTGAGGGGAAACACGACTTCCAAGTTTTGCACGCTGAGCAATGGCATGCCGCTTATGCCGCCTTAGTCACCGTCGCCTTAGTCACCGTCGCCTTAGCCACCGCCGCCGTCAGTCGTCATACAACCGCGGGTTGAGCACATCCCGCAGCCAGTCGCCGAGCAGGTTGATTGCCAGAATCAGCACCACCAGCACGAGCGCCGGGAACGCCGTAATCCACCACGCGCCGCTGAAGATGAACTCAAACCCGTTCTTGATGAGCGAGCCGAGCGACGGTTTGGTGATTGGCATGCCGAGCCCGAGAAAGGCGAGCGCCGCTTCGGTGATGATGGCGTTGGCGACTTGCACCGTGGAAATCACCAGCAGCGGCGAAAAGGTGTTGGGCAGGATGTGGCGGTAGATGATGGTCGCCGGTTTGAGTCCCATCACGCGCGCCGCATCGACGTATTCCTTTTTCTTTTCCGCCAGCACGCAGGCGCGCACCGTGCGCGCGTATTGCGGCCATTCGGCGATGCCAATCACCAGCACGATGACAATCAGCGCGAAGTCTTCGTAGAACGCGAGCCCGACGGTGGCTTGGAAGACCGCCAGCACGATGATGGCGACCATCAGGGTGGTGAACGACAGTTGAATGTCGGCGATGCGCATCAGCAGGCTGTCCAGCCGCCCGCCGAAGTAGCCGGCGGCGAGGCCGACCGACACGCCGATGACGGCTTGCAGGAGCGTGGCGAAAACGCCGATGACGATGGAAATTCCGGCGCCGTATAACAGCGCGCTGAGCATGTCCCGTCCCATCGCGTCGGTGCCGAGCACAAAGCGCGTATCCGCGCCGGCGCTGCCGAGCGGCGGAATTTCCGAATCCATAATGTCAAACGCGGTCAAATCCCACGGGTCGTAGGGCGCGAGCAGCGGCGCGAGCAGCGTGGCGAACACAAACGCCAGCAAGACCGCCGCGCTGAGCATCGCGGTGCGGTTGTGGGTGAAACTGTAAAAAACAGGCGAGTCGCGCAGCCGCCGCCAGCGCTCGGGGCGCACCGCCAGCGTGCCGGCGTTCATTCCATTGGCGCTGCTCATGACGACTTGGTGGTCAGGTTGACCATCGGATTGACCAAGCCATAGACGATGTCCACCACGGTGTTGGTGACGACGAAAATCAGCCCGACGATGATGAGGTAGGCGACGATTAGCGGCGTGTCCACGCGGTTGATTGCTTCGAGGAACATAAAGCCCATGCCGGGCCATTGGAAGACGGTCTCGGTCAAAATGGTGTATGCCACCATGATGCCGAGTTGCACGCCGCCGACGGTAATCACCGGCAGCAGCGTGTTTTTGAACGCGTGCAGCATCCAGATGCGGCGTTTGGTCAGCCCTTTGGCGCGCGCGAATTTCACATACTCCGATTCCAGCACTTCCATCATCTCGGAGCGAATCATGCGCACAAACAGCGGCAGGATGACCGACGCCAGCGAGATGCTCGGCAGCAACAAATGCGCCAGCCCGTCGCGCGTCAACAGGCTGGTTTCCCAACCGCCGAACAGCGTGACGGTGTCGCCTCTGCCATACGACGGCAGCCATCCCAACTCCACCGAAAACAGGTAGATTAAAAATATCGCGGTCAAAAACACCGGCACGGAAATGCCGATGATGCTGAGCCCCATCGCCAGATTAGAAAGCCAGTGGCGCGGATTGATGGCGGCGAACACGCCCACCGGCACCGAGAACAACAGTATCCAAAAAGTGGCGCCGATGACGAGGTCGATGGTCGCCGGCAGTTTGTCCATAATGACATCGAGCGCGGGGCGTTTGAAAAAATACGAGGTGCCGAGGTCGCCGCGGAGCGCCTTTTTAAGAAAGCGCCAATACTGCGCAAAGAACGGGTCATTCAACCCCATCTCCTCGCGCAACTGCTCCCGAATGTCCTCGGAGACCGATTCCCCAACCAACTCCCGCAACGGGTCGCCCAGTTCATCCTGAATAGAAAAACTGAGCACGCTAATAACCAACATAACCACCCCAGCCTGCCCCAACCGCCGGATTAGGAATGCGAACATTAGGTGATGTCCGGTAGGGGTTTGTTCATTGGTTGGTGGTTTTGTGGGTTGGGGTATGGGGAGGCTGGTTGTGAGTGTTCGTTATTCTATCAGTATTCGTCATTTTCGAACGGTAGAAAATAGGGAGCCGCCCACGAATGACGAGTCGTAGGTTATTTTTCCACCCCCCCACTCTTCACCCGCCCCAACGCATCCTCCCAACCATCAACCAGCACCGCCACAGCCTCCACATCGCCACCAGGCCGAAAAGCACAATCGCAACGCCATTGCTCGCTGATTTGCTCGAGTGAGTCGAATAGTCCGCAGTGTAGTCCGGCGAGGTATGCCGCTCCCAGCGCGGTGGTTTCGGTTACCGCGGGGCGCTCTACGGTGGTGTCGGTTATGTCGGCTAGGAATTGCATCAGCCAGTCGTTGACCGCCATGCCGCCGTCCGCTCGCAGTATCGGGATGTCCGCTTGGCTATCCTTGCGCATCGCGTCGATGAGGTCGCGGGTTTGGTAGCAGACCGCTTCGAGCGCGGCGCGCACCAGTTGGGCTTTGCCGGTGTCGCGCGTCAGGCCGAGTATCGCCGCGCGCGCGCCGGGGTCCCAGTGGGGCGCGCCGAGGCCGGTGAAGGCGGGCACCATATACACGCCGCGGTTGCCGTCGGTCGAGGCGAGCAGCGCGGCGATTTCGCGGTTGCTGTCGAATAGCCCGATGCCGTCGCGCAGCCATTGAACCGCGCTGCCGGCGTTGAAAATCGACCCTTCCAACGCATACACGACCTCCCCGCCGAGCCGGTAACCGAGCGTGGTCAGCAAGCGGTTTTCGGACACCACCGGGCGCGCGCCGCTGTTCATCATGACGAAGCAACCGGTGCCGTAAGTGCTCTTGATCATGCCCGGCTGGAAGCAGGCTTGACCAAACAACGCCGCGTGCTGGTCGCCGGCAACGCCGCGGATGGGGATGGCGCGCCCCAGCAACGCCTTGTCGCTGCTGCCGAAGTCGTCCGCGCAGTTCAACACCTCCGGCAACACGCCGGGCGGCACGGCGAACGCCTCCAGCAATTCCGCGTCCCACTGCTGGGTGTGGATGTTGAACAGCAGCGTCCGGCTGGCGTTGCTGGCGTCGGTCAGGTGCTTGCCGCCGCCGGTCAGACGCCAAATCAGAAAACTGTCGATGGTGCCGAACGCCAACTCCCCCGCCTCGGCGCGCCGCCGTGCGCCGTCCACGTGGTCGAGAATCCAGGCGATTTTGGGCGCGGAAAAATAGGCGTCCAGCACCAGCCCAGTCTTGTCGCCGACTAGTTTGCCGAGCCCGGCTTGCTCAAGAAGCGCGCACTGCGGCGCGGTGCGCCGGTCCTGCCACACGATGGCCGGATGAATCGCCTTGCCGCTTCGCCGCTCCCAGACCACCGTGGTTTCGCGTTGATTGGCGATGCCGATGGCAACCACCGAGCCGGCGCCGGCGCTCGCAGCAAGCGCCTCACGGCAAGCCGCCAGCGTGGTCTGCCAAATCTCCTCGGGGTCGTGCTCCACCCAGCCATCCTGCGGATACTGCTGACCAAATTCCCGCTGAGAAACCGCCACCACCCGCCCGCCACCGTCAAACACCAACGCGCGCGAACTGGTCGTGCCCTGGTCGATGGCAAGAAGCAAGGCGGGGCTAATCATCGGACGGACTTCATCGGCAACGGGTGGCGGAGACGCTAACGGCGACTATACACGCTCCGTCGCCGGTCTCGCCATTCCCTCAAAGCGCAAACTCCCATACAATACCGCGCTCAACACTTCCACATTGCCCAACCCATTGGACTTGCCCACATCGGCGCGCTCGACCACTTTGTCACCGACAGCATGCCCCCGCCCGATTTTCTCGAACCCTGCCGCCGGCACGAGGTGACGGTGAAAATCGCCGAGCCGGATGGTGATTAACGGCGGTGACGGCGGCGGCGACTACGACATCGCCGTCATCGGCGGTGGCATCAACGGTTGCGGCATCGCCAGGGACGCCGCCGGTCGCGGGCTGGCGGTGTTTTTATGCGAGCAGGCCGACCTCGGCGGCGGCACCTCTTCGGCGAGTTCCAAACTCATTCACGGCGGTCTGCGCTACCTGGAGCAGCGCGAATTCAAACTCGTGCGCGACGCGTTGCGGGAGCGCGAAACGCTGCTCAACAGCGCGCCGCACCTGATTACGCCGATGCGCTTCGTCCTCCCCCACCACCCCGGCTTGCGCCCGGCCTGGCTGATTCGCGCCGGACTGCTGCTATACGACTTGCTCGGCGGCAAGCGCAGTTTGTCGCGCAGCCGGGGGATTCGACTAACCCGGCATTCCGGCGCCGGCGGCGCGGGCGAGGCGCTCAAAGCCGAGTTCTCCTCGGGCTTTGAATACGCCGACTGCTGGGTGGACGACGCGCGGCTGGTGGTGACCGTTGCCAAAGACGCGCGCCGGCGCGGCGCCACCATCGCAACGCGCACGCGCTGCGACTCGGTCGCCATTGCCCGTAACGGCGGGCGGTGGCAAATCGCGCTGCGCCATGCGGACGGCTCCCGGTCATCCGTCCGGGCGAAGGCGCTGGTGAATGCGACCGGTCCCTGGGTGGCGCGCTTCCTCGCTGATAATGCGGACGCGCTGCAGCCGACCGGGGACACCGACGCCCCCCGAGTCAAACTGGTTCAAGGCAGCCACGTCGTCGTCCGCAAATGGTATGACGGCGCGCACGCCTACATTCTGCAAAATGCCGACCGGCGCGTCGTGTTCGTCATCCCGTTTCAACGCGACCTGGCGATTATCGGCACGACCGAGGTGGCGTTCCGCGACGACCCGGCAAACGCCCGCATCACGCCCGCCGAGACCGAGTATTTATGCGCGGCGGTCGGTCGCTATTTCACCGCCGCGCCGACGCCCGACGACGTCATCTGGCGTTACAGCGGCGTGCGCCCGTTAGTCGACGACGGCGCGGACAACCTGCGGGAAGTCACGCGCGACTATGTCGTCCGCCTCAGCCACGGTGGCGGTGGCGGCGGCAACGGCGGTGACGATTCACCGCCGATGATCACAATCTACGGCGGCAAACTGACCACCTTCCGCCGCCTAGCCGAAGCGACGCTGGCGAAACTCGCGCCCTATTTCCCCGCCGCCAAACCGCCCTGGACCGCCGATGCGGTCTTGCCCGGCGGCGGCGGTGGTGAGACGCCGGACGCGTTGCGCGCGACCTACCCCTTTCTACCGCCGCCGCTATGCGAGCGCTACCTGTCCGCCTACGGCAACGACGCCTTCGCCCTGCTCGGCGACGCCGCCGCCATCGCCGACCTCGGCACGCACTTCGGGCACGGCTTGTATGAGACCGAAGTCGCCTATCAAATCGCGCACGAATGGGCGACCGACGCCGAAGACATACTGTGGCGGCGCACCAAACTGGGCTTGCGCTTTGAGCCGCCGCAGGTGGCGGCGCTTGAGCGTTGGTTGGCGTCTCAGTTCGACCTCCCCCGCCCCGGCCACGCTACGGGCGACGAGCGGCAACCGGTCTTTGGGCGCTGAGGCGGCAACAACCCCATGCCCCGCCACCGGCTTTCAGCGTGCGCTCCTGTCGAAACATCGCAGTTTGATTGCCAGCGAAAGGTGTTGCGGGGAGATTTCTTTTTGTTGCCCGAGGTCGGCGATGGTTCGGGCTACTTTTAGGATTCGGTGGTAGGCGCGGGCGGATAGGCCGAGGCGCTCCATTGCTTGTTCTAGCAGGCGGTGGCCGGTGGAATCGATGGCGCAGGTTTGGTCGATTTCTTTGCCTTGTAGCAGGTTGTTGGTTTTATTCTGCCGTTGTAGTTGCCGTTCTCTGGCGGCGACGACGCGTTGGCGAAGGGTTTCGCTTGACTCTTCGGCGCGCTCGGGGCGGGGGGCGGCGCCGCTGAGTAGGCGGTAGTGCACTCTCGGCACTTCGACTTGAATGTCGATGCGGTCGAGCAAGGGTCCCGACAGGCGCGTTCGGTAGCGTTGCACCTGGTCGGGCGTGCAGCGGCAGCGTCCGGAGTCGTCGCCGAGGTAGCCGCACGGGCAGGGGTTGCAGGTCGCCACCAGCAGGAAGTTTGCCGGGTAACGGATTTGTTGCGCCACGCGGGAAATGTTGATTTCGCCGGATTCCAGCGGCTCGCGCAGCGCTTCCAATGCCTTGCGGTCGAACTCGGTCAACTCGTCCAGAAACAGCACGCCGTTGTGGGCGAGCGAGATTTCGCCGGGGCGCGGGATGCCGCCGCCGCCAATCAGCGCCGCGCTTGAGGCGCTGTGATGCGGCGAGCGGAATGGCCGCCGCATCCAGTTGGCGGGGTCGAAGCCGTTTTGTCCGAGGGATTCCATCGCGGCGGATTGCAACGCCTGGTCTTCGCTCATTGCCGGCAGAATGCCCGGCAGGCGATTGGCGAGCATGGTCTTGCCGGTGCCCGGCGGTCCCGTCATCAGCACGTGGTGCGCGCCGGCGGCGGCGACTTCCAGCGCGCGTTTGGCGAACGGCTGGCCGACCACTTCGCTCATGTCGGCAATGCCGGTGGCGGCGACGGCGGCGGCGGCGGGGTCGAGCGGTTGCGGCGTCATCACCGGCAACGCTTCGTGGCGGTTGAGCGCCGCGCAGATTTGCAGCAGCGACTTCGCGCCCAGCACTTCCACGCCATTGACCAGCGCGGCTTGCCGTGCGCTGTTGACCGGCAGCACCAGTTTCTTTGCGTCGCCTCTGAGGGACAACGCCGCGATGAGCGCACCGCGAATGTCGCGCACCTCCCCGCTCAGCGCGAGTTCGCCGAGAAAGACATAGCGCGCGATGTCGTCGCCGCTGATTTGCCGGCTGGCGGCGAGCAAGCCGATGGCGATGGGGAGGTCGAAGCGCCCGCCCTCTTTGGGCAGGTCGGCGGGCGCGAGGCTGACGATGATACGCAGGCGCGGAAATTCAAAGTTGGAATTCAAGATGGCGCCGCGCACCCGGTCGCGGCTTTCTTTGACCGCGGTCTCCGGCAGACCGACTATTGAAAACTTCGGCAAGCCACGCGCGAGATGAACTTCGACGGTGACTTCCGGCGCATCCACGCCCGATTCGGCGCGGCTGTATACGATGGCTAGTGGCATTCCCTGTCTCCTCCGTGGAGTTGTTCGGCGGCGTTCGCGTCACACCGCGCCTCGGCAGTATACCCAATTGGCGGCGGCGATGTCGCGCCCGCCGGTAGTATATGCGATTTAGTCGTCCGCGTCCGCGTTCGCGTCCGATATGCCGCCTGTTTCGGTGGCAGACTCCGGCGGCAACACCCGCTTCTCAAGTTCCGCCACCTGTTTTTCCAAATCCCCCACCCGCGTCCGCGTTCGTTGCAACACCTTTTCCTGAATCTCAAACCGCTCGCGGGTGACCAGATTCATCTTGTCCAGGTTGCCGCGCAACACCGCATCGATGTTGTCGCGCAACTCCTCGCCCAGTTTCGCCGGCAACAGCGCGGCGATGGCATCGCCCAGTTTATCAATCATCTGACACCTCGCATTTCACAGCCTAACCGGGATTAAGGTCCGCCGAAACGTATTCGATATACGCCGTGTCGCGGATGGCGCCATACCAGTTGTCGTAGAACTCGGCGGCTTTGCGTTGGAAAATTTTTTGCCGCGCCCGCTTGGCGGCAAGGTCTCGGCTGATGTCGTTGTCGCGCCGCTCAAGCACCTCAATCAGATGATAACCGATTTGCGTGCGCACCGGTTGGCTCACTTGGTTGAGCGGCAGCGCGCGCGCGGCGTTTTCAAACTCGGGCGGGTAGTCGCCGGGAATGACCCAGCCGAGGCCGCCGCCGCGCACGCCGGTGGCTTGGTCCGCCGAATGCGCGCGGGCGATTTTCTCGAAGTCCTCGCCGGCGACAATGCGCGCGTGCAGTTGGCTTGCCAGTTCGGCGGCGTCGGCATCGCTCAGCCCGGAGAGCGCGCCGGGGCGAATCAGGACATGCCGAAGCCGCTGCTGTTGGACGACATTCCCGCCCTCTTTCTTGCGCTCGTGCAGTTTCAGCAGGTGCAAGCCGTTGTTGCTTTTGATGATTTCGCTGACGCCGCCGACCTCGGTTTCGACCAACGCTTCAACGAACACTTGCGGCAGTTGGCTCACCTTGCGCCAGCCGAGATAGCCGCCCTCCTCGCGGTTGGCGCTGTCGGAAAACGCGCGCACGGCGTCCGCAAAAGATTGCCCTTCCGACAAACCGCGACGAATGTGTTCCAGGTTTTCAACTTCCGACTGCGCCTCGGCATCGCTCCTTCCTTCCAGCGAAACGAACAGGTGCGAGACTTCATAGAGGTCGTCCGACGCGGTCAATTCGGCGTGGCTCGCCAGATAGTTTTCCACCTCGCGCTCGCTCACCACGACCCGCGAGTTGACCACGATGTCCACCAGCCGGCGAATCAGTTGTTGCTCCTTGATGCTGGCGCGGAACTGCGCCGGCGTGATGCCGCTTTGCGCGAGCCGCTCGAGCAGTTGCTGCGGCGACAAATCGTTTTCGCCCGCGATGGAAGCGACCGCGCCGTCCACCTCCGCCGCGGACACCGACATCCCGCGGCGCGCCGCGGTCTGCGCTTGAATGCGGTCGTCAATCATGTGATTCAGAATGCGCGGGTCGATGCGCCCGTCAAACGGACTGACCTGCGGCGCGCCCTGCAACACCTCGCGCTGATGGCGGGCTTGATACTCGCTCAGGGTAATCGCCTCTTCGTTGACGATAACCAGCACCTTGTCGATTGCCAACGCCTGCGCCGACGCGGACACCGGCGCAAACCCGAGCAGACAAAGCCACAATAAAAACCGCATCGCTTTCCGTCCCCCTGTCACAGCCGTGAATTTATCCCGCCGAGGTCGGCGAGTTCAAGCGTCATCAGCAGGCGATTCTTATGCTCGCCGACGCCGTCCAGATAGCGTTGCGCGACCACCCGCACCGCCCAGCAGCAGCCGTCAAAACTGAAGCCGAGCGCCGCCGAGTGAATGTCATCGTCGGCAAACGAGTAGGCGGCGTCCGCTTCAATCCGCCACCGCGCCCCCAGCGGGCTTGCCCACGCGGCGTTGAGTTGCTCGGTGGAATCGTCGTCCTTGAAGACATACGCGAAACTGGCGTGGCGCCGGTCGTGCGTGTAGTCGGCGGCGACGCGGTAGGTGTCTTCGTCCCAATGCGCGAAGCCGGTTGCATCCCAGCGCGCGGAGAGGGCGGCGGTGAACTCGGTCAGCAGTCCCGAAGTGTTTTTGGTTTGGGTTTGGGTTGATGAATCGGAAGCCAGCGACAGGACGCGGTCCTGGCGGTAGAAAACCTGCCCGAGGCTGAGTTTCAAGCGTTGCCGCCCGGTGTCGCCGCGCACCAACCGGCTGCTCACGCCGAGCGCGTAATGCTCCGTATCGCCGACCCGGTCGCCGCCGAAAAATCGGTTGGTGCGGAAGAAGTGGCTCAAACTGCTGTCGCTGCCGGCGTCGCTGTCAAAATCGGGAAAGCCGCGCTGGCGGCGTTTATACGGAATGTTGACATACAGCAATCGCGGCTCCAGCGTCTGCAGATACGCCGTGTCTTTAATCTGCAATTCCCGCTCAAAGAACAGCCCGCTGTCGATGCTGAAAATCGGCACATCAATCGCCGGTGAGGCGTCGCTTGCCGGGGCGTGTTCATCCAACGAATAGCGAACCGCGCGCAACGACAGCCGCGGCTCGACATAGCCGTAAGGTTGGGTCAACGGCATGCTGACGGTGGGCGTCAGCCGAAATCGCGCGCCGCAGGGCACGAACCGCTGTGGCGTGCCGCCGGTCTGCCCGCAGGCGTCGTGCTGAAAGTTGGTGTATTCCGCCTCCACCGCGGCGCGTAGCCAACCGAGTTGGCGCGGCGCCACCGCCAGCCGCAGTTGCGGCAGACTCGCATACGGTCGCTCGCTCCTGACGATTGCATCATTGACCGAATCATACGCCGCCACGCGCGCGCTGAAGCGCAAGCCGGCGCCGGCGTATTCCAACCGCGCCTTGCGTGCGATGTAACTCGAGGCGATGACGTCTATGTCGCCGGAAAAGTCGCGCAGGTAGGCGCTGTCGGAGACGGTCTGCAAATCCACCGCCGCGCTCCAGCCGTCGCCGAAGCGGTGGCGGTGGTCGTAGCCGAGCGCGTGGCGGTCTTGGTCGGCGAAGGCGTTGTCCGACGGCAGGAATTCACCGCGAACCGCGCCGCGCCCGCGTCCGTCCGGGCTGAGGTAGCGGAACTGCCCGACCAGTTGCGCGCCGCGCCGGCTCAGCAAGCGCGGCGTCAGGGTGGCGTCATACTGCGGCGCGATGTTGATGTAATACGGCGCCTCCAGCGTCAAGCCGGATTTGCCGGTGTAGCCCGCCGACGGAAACAGGAAGCCGGTTTTGCGCCGCTCGTCGATGGGGAAGGTGGCTGTGGGGAAATAAAAAATCGGCGTGTCTTTGAATCGCACCGTCATTGATTGCGCGGCGCCGACGCCGTTCGCGTGGTCAAGCGTGATTTCCCGCGCGCTCAGCACGACATCGCGGTTGCCCTCAGCGCAGGTGGTCATGCTGACATTCGCCAGCCGCTGGAAATCGCCGCCCTCAAACTGTACGCGTTGCGCGGTGGCGCGCGCGCGGACGGTGTTTTCATCGGTATTCGCAATCTTAACCGCCACCCCGTCACCCTCGCCGACAAACGTGTCCACATCCATAGTCAACGCATCCGCCCTGACTTCATCCCCGCGCGAAGTATACAAGAGCACATCGCCCACCGCCCTCGCCCGGCGTCCGTCCCGGTGATAGACGATTTGCTCGGCATACACCCCGCGCCCGCCCTGCACGATACGCGCATTGCCGCGCAACACGACCGTGTTCTCCCCTTCGGTCTCGATGGTGTCCGCTTCAATTAGCACCGGCAGGTCGTCATGCGCTCCCTGCGGCGGCGACTTGAGTTCAGCCGGCACGTCGATGCGCTCCGGCTTGCAGACGGCGCTTGCGGCAAAACCAATCTCGTCATCATGCGTTGTGTCCGCCGCGCTTGCGCTTGCGCCGACCAGTGCGGCCATACCCAGTGCCAACGCCAACACAAGGGAACGCAAGTCACGCGCGTTACAGGCGGTCATCGTTGTGCCTACAACCGCGCGAACACGGCTTTTGCCGCTTCGATGGTTTGCGCGATTTCGCGCTCGCCGTGCGCGGCGGAGATGAAGCCGGCTTCGAATGGCGAGGGCGCGAGATAGATTCCGCGCGCCAGCATGCCGTGAAAAAAGCGTTTGAAACGGGGCGCGTCGCAGGCGAGCACGTCGGCGAATGAATTCACTTCGCTTTTGTCCGTGAAGAACAAACCAAACATCGCGCCGGCGCGGTTGGCGCATAGCGCGACCCCGGCTTCCGCAGCCGCTTCGCACAACCCCGACACCAGGCGCTCAGCCCGCGCGTCGAGTTCGGCGTAGAAGCCGTCTTGCGCGACGGCGTGCAGCGTCGCCAGCCCGGCGGCCATGGCGACCGGGTTGCCGGACAGCGTGCCGGCTTGATACACGCCGCCTTCCGGCGCTAGTTGTGACATGATGTCGGCGCGTCCGCCGAATGCGCCGACCGGCATGCCGCCGCCGATGATTTTCCCCAGCACGGTCAGGTCGCCGGTCACGCCATATACGCCCTGTGCGCCCCGCGCGCCGACCCGGAAGCCCGTCATCACTTCGTCCATAATGAGCAAACTGCCGGCGGCGTCGCACAGTTTGCGGACGCCTTCCAGAAAGCCGGGCAACGGCGGAACGCAGTTCATGTTGCCCGCCACCGGCTCGATGATGACCGCCGCGATGGCGTCGCCGGCTTGCGCGAAAATCGCCTCGAGCGAAGCCGGGTCGTTGTAGTTCGCGGTCAGCGTGTGTTGCGCGACGGACGCCGGCACCCCCTTTGAGGTGGGGACGCCGGAGGTCAGCGCGCCGGAGCCCGCCTTGACCAGCAGGCTGTCGGCGTGGCCGTGATAGCAGCCTTCAAATTTCACGATGGTGTCGCGCCCGGTGTGCCCGCGCGCCAGCCGGATGGCGCTCATGGTCGCCTCGGTGCCGGAATTCACCATCCGCACTTGCTCCATCCACGGCAATCGCGCGCATAGCCATTCCGCCATTTCGGTTTCAAGCGGGGTCGGCGCGCCGAAACTGAGCCCGCGGGAAGCGGCTTCTTCGACCGCTTTCAAGACGCGGCGGTCGGCGTGACCCACAATCATCGCGCCCCAGGAGCCGACATAGTCAATGTAGCGTGTGCCGTCTTCGCCGACCACATGCGGACCTTCGGCGCTACGAATGAAAACCGGCGCGCCGCCGACCGACTTGAACGCCCTGACCGGCGAATTCACGCCGCCGGGGATGACCCGCTTTGCGCGCGCAAACAGGTCGTCGCCACCGCCGCCGTCGGGGGTCATGTGTCCGCCCGCCATTCGGCGCAGGCTTGCTCGCGCAACATAAAGGGATGCCGTATTCGCAGGATTTTGTGTTTGCCCGCCGGCTTGATTCGGCCGCGCGCGATGAGACGCTTGCCCAGCCATTCCGTGGCGTCCCGCCCTTCCCAGAATTTCCGCCACGCGCCGCGATAGATTAGGAGCGTGATGCGCCCGCCGAGGGTGATGCGGACGTTTTTGCCCTTGTGCGCGACCTCGGTGACCACGCCGGCGACGCGCCCGAGTCCGTTCCGGATGGGCGCGCCGTCTTCGAGGGTTTGCAGCGCGAAATGCGGATGCCCCCAGATGCCCCTGCGGGCGCGGCACGCTTCGGCTTCGGTCTGCGAATACGCGCGCAAATGCTGCACGTTGGGCGGATACACCACCACCATCGCATAGCCGCGCCGCAGGAGTTCGCGCTGCACATCGGTGCCGTCCGGCAAATACAGATGCGCCAGCGTCCTGCCGTAATAGCCCACGGACTCGACGCCAACGACCATTTTCACGCGTTGTTTGGCGACCAGTTCGCGCAGCAAGCGCTTGGCTTCGATGAAAAACGGCTGTGCCGGCACGAGCCGGCGCTTGCCGTCTTTGCCTTTTCGCAGCCGTTTGTCTTCGGGCGCATCGATGCCGAGCAAGCGAACCCGCTCCTCGCCTTCAATCTCAACGGTGTCGCCGTCCACCACATACTGCACGGTTGCCCATTGCTCGGCGGGCGCGACGCGGGGTAAGCCGGCGAGGGCGAGGAAGAAGAGCGCGCCAACCGCCATGCACAATCGGCGCAGTGGGCGCGATGGGCGCAGCGACCACGGCGACCGGGGCGGCCACGACAACCGAGACCGGCGCAGTCGCAACATCCTTTGATGCCGGCGTGAAACTATGCCCGGCGGTATTTCGCCTTGAACTTTCCGACCCGGCCCGCGGTATCCACGATTTTCTGCTTGCCGGTGTAGAACGGATGGCAAGCCGAGCAAATCTCCACGTGCAATTCGCTGCCGAGGGTGGATTTGGTCTCAAAGCGATTGCCGCAGGCGCACACCACCGTGAGGCCGGTATAGTCGGGATGAATGCCTGGTTTCATTGGGTTTCCTCTGGATGGGTCGTGGCGGGATAACGGGCGGGCGATGATACAAGAAAAGCGCTTGCGCGGCAAGGGGTGGGGAATGACGGGTGGGGTTGCCTACGCCGTCATTCCCTACCACTCGTCATTCTCGAGCGTTAGTGACCGTTTGCCGCCGCCACCACTTCGTCATTCTCGAGCGTTAGTGTCCGTTTGCCGCCGCGCTTTTTCTTTTAAGCGGCGGCTTACGGACACTTGCGTCCTCGGGAATCTCCTTGCGTACCCGCTCCGCTTATCGAAGCCTCCCACGCATCCTTCCACCACCACCACCCCCCTACCCAACAAACCCCCCAATATCCCTTTCCACAATCTCCCCCGTGGCGTAGTGTTTCATTTTGTATTCCACCGTGTCGCCGGGACCGGGGCGGGCGTTGTGGGGGTTGCCGGAGGGGTTGGGTTTGATGCGCTCTTTGCGGCGGCGTTTCCAGCCGATGAATGAAAACGGGTATTGCTTTACGCCACTGCTGCGCGGCACAAAACATAAATGCAGACAGCGCAAAAGGGATTCATCCCAGGGCGGCGGCTCACGAAAAATCGCATCGGGTTTTTTGTCGGCGGTGAAAATCGGGTGGCCATGCAAGCGCTCGCGGTTTTCGTTTTTCCAACCCCGCACAACCGCAAAGTTATGCAGACCCATGGCGACGGGATGGTCATAGCCCATCGCGGTTTTTTTATCCGCGGATACCGCCGTGCAGTTAAGATAATGACAACCAAGCGGTATCCCATACATCAAATCAAATTCGCCTTGCTTGATGCGGCGGCGGACGATGGCAAGCCCGGACGGGTCGTAAACTTCATCGCCGTCCACGCGAAACAGCCAAGTGTCGGTTTGATAAAACCGCCGCAACGCCTTTTGTGATTTCTTCGCATTCCACCAGCGTCGCAACTCAATTTTATGGTGCCGCTTCGCCAGGGCGGAGACGACATCATAAGTGCGGTCGGTGGAGTAGTTGTCCAGCACGATGATGCGGTCGCAGAAATCCAGGATGTTGCTGAGCGCCCATTCGACATGCAAGTCTTCATTACGCACCAGCATAATGCCTACGATTTGCCGGCTGGCGTTCATCCCAAATAAAAAACCGCAAGCGCAATCAATACAGCCACCACCGCCATCGCCGTGACGGCGGCGGCGGTTTTTCTTTTGCGGGCGGTGCGGCGTTCAAATTTGTAGAGCCGCTTGTCAACCACCATTGCCGCGAGGTCGTCCGAGGTGATTCGCTTCGCGTCGGCGAGCGGGGCGATGTGGTGTTTGCGTTTTAGTTGCTCAAACAAGGAGTCGGCGTCAAATTGCGCGTTTTTATCAAAGCCGGCTCGGCGCAACGGCTCGTTGGACAGGTGAATGCAGTGCGTGTCCGGGAACAACGCGGTGGAGCCCGCAAATGTTTGATTGAAGGCATGCATCCATTGGGCGGCGCTCAACGGCACAAAATAAGTGAAGGGTTTTGCATGCGCCTGCAAGTTGTGCCGCAAAATCATCTTGGTAATCGCGCGCGGTCCGCCGATGCTGCCAAAGCGGGCTTTGTGCGGGTCTTTATAGTCCGCGCAAACCTGCGCCATCGCCCGCATAAAGGGATGTGCCGGCGGGAAGCGCAACAGCGATGTCGTATACAATCCGTCGCCGCCTTCGGTCACTATGATTTCATCATCGAACGCCAGAGGTTTCAGGCAAATCATATCCATGTCCGCCCAATAGCCGCCCTTCTGCGCCAACAACGCATAGCGAAACCAATCGGAAAACGCCGCATACCCGCCGGACAGATTTTTGAACACTTTATCCGCCGGCAAAATTTCATTGCCGTCTTTAATCACCACCCCATTCGGTATGCCGCCGATGCCGGCATAAGTATAGAGATGGAATTCGTGTCCATGATCCATAAACGACTGCGCGCAGAGTTTTTCCACTTGCGATAAATCGTCGCCAATCCAGAGGGATTGGATGATGGGTAATGTGGTTTTGCTCACCGGCTTTTAATGCGCTTGATAATGTCGGTTGTTGATGTGACGCCCTGATAGCCGACAAACTTGATGATGCCGAGTTGTTTGGCGGTTTCGTAAAATTGGTTATCCGGGTCTTCCTGCCCTTGAATTTGCAAATCAATGCGGTGGAGTTTGTAAAAGTCTTCGCCGGGGTAGTTTGGCGCCTCAATCACCTCATCGACAATCCGCAACCCGGCAATCAATTCGCGGCGTTGCTCAAACGGGATGACCGGCGTGCGCTTGTATTCGGCACAACTTTCGTCGGTGGAAACACCCACGATAAGATAAACGCCCTGCGGCGCATTTTGTTTTGCGGCGGCGGTAATGGCGCGCAAATGCCCGACGTGAAACAAATCAAATATGCCGGAAGTATAAACGCGCAAAGGGTTGTGCGGGCTATTGACGCGATACTTCGCCGCAATGTTTTTGTGAATCGGCGCTCGCTCTTCTTCCGGCGGCAACCGCATATAGTCGCCATAGAAACTTGTCAAATAAGCGTCATAGTTGCGCGGAACAGGCAGCGATTCATTCTCGAACACCCTGCTCTCCAACGGAAAAATGTCGCGCACGTTCCAAATACTTTTGTTATACAAATTGGCGTCGCTATGCCAAGCCAACTGCGCGTCGCTTGCCGGCACATTGGCGCGCTCAAGCAAATACCGGAAAGACTTTTTCCCGTATTTCCGCATGCGCTTAAGAACGGGGCGTTTCAGATAGTCGCCAATTTGTTGCTTGCCGGGCCGCCGCCGGGTCTTAAAAAATTCAGCCGCGCGGTATGCCGGCAACCAGCGTGTCTCGCGGAGCGTATAAATGCAAAAAACATCCAACTGCGCGTCTTCATACCGGCAATCGCGCAAGCACAGGCACGCCCTGTTGGTTTTGTCTTCGGTTATGCCGTATTTTTCCTGCAGTTCGCCCGCGTCCAGCAGCCCTTGTAACCGGTTGCGGTTGTCAAGCGTCATACAGACATCGACATCATCATCCCACGGAATAAAACCGCCCTCCCTGACCGCCCCCAACAACGTGCCGCCATCCAGCCAATACTCGATTTCATACGCATTGCAGAGCGAATGGAAGCGCGTTAATAGTTGTCGTAACTGGTTGTGCAGTGTTGCGATGGGTTGTTTTTGCATGGCCCGATTGATACAGGGAAATTGCGTTTAATACAATACGGATGCCACCAATGCCGCCGCCAAAATCAGCACGGTAATTTGCAACATCCTGTCGCGGCTTTTCCGCCTGCGCTTTGCGTTGCTGACTCTTTGCAAGCGGACTTGTTGCAGCGCATGAATGTCATCGGAAGTGACCCGCATGGCGCCGGCAACTGGTCGAATGCCGTGGCGGTCTTTCAGTTGCTCAAACAGTGAACCGGCATCAAATTGTGCGTTTTTATCAATGCCTCTTTTGCGCGACACGCTATTGCCGATATGCACTGCGTGGGTGTTGGCGGGGAACAGCAAACCATCCCGGTAAGTATCGTCAAAATTAGAAAACTCATATTCATGCGGCAGGAAAAACCGCATTTGTGACTGTGCGTGGCGCTGCAAGCCCGCTTGGGCAATTTGCTCAGTCAACAGTGGCGGTCCGCCCATCATCACCCTGCCGACGTTTTCTATTTGTATGCGCTCACGACAAAGGTCTTGCATGGTTTTCATAAACGGATGCCCCGCCGGAAACCGCAGAGGCGTGTTGGGAATCCATCCGCTGCCCATGCTCTTGTCGGGAAAAATAATCTCTTCGCCGAAGTCAAACGGCTTGATGCAAACCGTGTCCATATCCACCCACCAACCCCCTTTTTTATACAGCAACGCATAGCGAAAATAATCCGATAAACTGCTCCACTCTTGCAACGGTCCGGCGGTTAGTTCGTTATACGGCAAAATGTCATTGCCGTCTTTCACCACCGCCCCGCCGGGAATGCCTTGCACCTCGTCATAAACATACAGATGAAACTCGTGGCCGTTGTCCAGAAATGACTGGATGCACAGTTTCTCCAGATTGGAAAGCGGGTCGCCTACCCAGAGGGATTGGATGATTGGGAGCATGGTTTTTCTCTAACTGAAAAGGCGGGCTTTCGCCCGCCCCGCATGGTTTGTTAACCCTTTTCCGGGTAAACGCCATCCCAAGTGTAGTAATTCGCGTCATCCCTACGCTCACAAGTGAACTTGCGTCGTTTATCTTCATAGATGACAAGTTTAAGTAGCCTTCCGGCTTCTTGTGATGCTACTTTATACGCGGTTTCGTCATCGGTTTTCTGTTTCTTGTAGACTTGTTGGAGTGGCGTACCGTTCCAGTTCCAATTTACGCCGCCGAATAAGTTTCGACCAGCGAAGGTGTCTTTGTTCTTGCTTTGACACCAGCCGTAAACCATGCCCTGTATATAAGCGACAACCTCTTTCTCATCATCTAGACCGTGCACTGCGTTGGGACGTTCATTGTTTTCGCCAATAATCATAATTTTCACCGTTAGATAGAAGTTTGAGTTGTAAAATTCACCGTTAGTGCGGGAATGAGAAACCGCCAAGTCACTGGCGGCGGAGCGCGATTATACCAAGAATTTACAGCCGAGGATGGCGGCACCGACGGCGGTTGCTTATGGGCTCGTCATTCTCGAACGGTAGAAAGCATGCCCCGTGCTCCGACACGGGGTAGGGAGCCGACAGGCGACCATATTTTCTTCGATTCGGGAAAAATCCGCCCGGAGCGGATTTTCGCGCAAGCCCGTAGGGCGCGTATCAGGGATGATACGCGCAATCTCCCTAAGGCTGCCGTGAATTCCAACAAAGCCCGTGCCTGTCTTAGGGAGATTCCCGAGGACGTAAGTGTCCGTAAGCCGCCGCTTAAAAGAAAAAGCGCGGCGACACGGACACTAACGCTCGAGAATGACGAAGTGGCGGGAATGGCGGCGGGCGGTGCCACAAGTGTCGTTGCCTTTGTGCTATTCTTTTGGTTTATGAAACTGGCTGCGCAGTGCATGCGCCGCATGAAATTACTAATGGAGACTTCTCATGTTTGATTGGATTACATTAACGCCTGCGGAAACGGCGGCCTTTGGGGAAATGGCGCTGCGCTTTATGTTTGTTCTCAGCGCCCTGTTCACTTTATCTATTTTAATTGTCGGGATTGCGTTAATTTGGGCTACCGGACGCCCCACCAAGCGACCCGAACCCGCCGACTCAAAAGACGCACCGCCCGCATCAACCGCCGCGCCATCGTCGGATGCGTAGTAGCGCTATTCGGGCTACGCGAAAATTTGCTCCGGGTGGATTTTTTCCGCTTGAAAGACTGCGGGAATGGCGGCTTACTTGCCGCCTGCTTCGCTCGCGTTGTTTGGGCTCAGCGCCAGTCTTAGGGAGATTCCCGAGGTCGTAAGTGTCCGGTAAGCCGCCGCTTAAAAGAAGAAGCGCGGCGGCAACGGTCACTAACGCTCGAGAATGACGAGGTTGTGGCGAATGACGAAGTGGTGGAGAATGACGAAGTGGTGGGTTATGCGGCTAGCGGTTCATTGATTTGATGAATTCTGCGTTGGTTTTGGTTGCCTTGAGTTTCTCGATTAAGAACTCCACCGCCTGCATGTCGTCCATCGGATGCAGCAGTTTGCGTAGTAGCCATATTTTTTGCAGTTCCGCCGGCTCGGTGAGCAACTCTTCGCGGCGGGTGCCGGAGCGGTTGATATTGAGCGCCGGGTAAACCCGCTTTTCCGCGATGCGCCGGTCGAGGTGGATTTCCAGATTGCCGGTGCCTTTGAACTCCTCGTAAATGATGTCGTCCATTTTGGAGCCGGTGTCGATTAGCGCGGTCGCCAGAATGGTCAGGCTGCCGCCCTCTTCTATATTGCGCGCCGCGCCGAAAAACCGCTTGGGGCGCTGCATCGCGTTGGCGTCAATGCCGCCGGTCAGCACCTTGCCCGACGCCGGCGCGACGGTGTTATACGCGCGCGCCAGCCGGGTGAGGGAGTCCAGCAGGATGACCACGTCCTTCTTGTGTTCCACCATTCGCTTGGCTTTCTCAATCACCATTTCGGCGACCTGCACGTGCCGCGTGGCGGGCTCGTCGAAGGTGGAAGATATGACTTCGCCGCGCACGGTGCGCACCATTTCGGTCACCTCTTCGGGCCGCTCGTCGATGAGCAGCACCATCAGGATGACTTCGGGATTGATGGCGGTAATCGACTGGGCGATATGTTGCAGCATCACGGTTTTGCCGGTCATCGGCGCGGAGACTATCAAGCCGCGCTGCCCCTTTCCGATGGGCGCAATCAGGTCGATGACCCTGCCGGTCAAGTCCTCGGCGGAGCCGTTTTCGCGCTCCACCTTGAAGCGCTCATCCGGGTGCAGCGGCGTCAAATTTTCAAACAGGACTTTGCGGCGGGCGTCCTCCGGCGACTGGAAATTGATTTCCTCGACTTTCAGCAGCGCGAAATATCGCTCCGAATCTTTGGGCGGGCGGATTTGCCCCGACACCGTATCGCCGGTGCGCAGATGGAAACGCCGAATCTGGCTGGTGGACATGTAGATGTCATCGGGTCCGGCGAGGTAGGAAGACTTCGCGGAGCGCAGGAAGCCGAAGCCGTCCGGCAGGATTTCGACCACCCCCTCGCCCATGATGACTTCGCCCTGGCGCGCCTGCGCTTTGAGGATGGCGAAAATCTGGTCCTGCTTGCGCAGGCGGGTGATGTTGTCGAGGCGAAGCGTGCGCGCCGCTTCCATCAATTCGGTGGGAGATTTGGATTTGAGTTCGGTTAGACTGATAGACATGAAGGGGAATGTTGATGCAAACTGTGCGCGCCTGCAACGACTGCCGGCGGCTCATCAGAATGCGGAGTTAAAAGAGTTGCGAAAGTTTCGCTTTATTACAGCCGGAGCGACTGCTACTGGAGGAATCAGACTTTCAGCACGGGCGACCGGAACAATCGGGTCAATCGGCGGATGCCACTAGTATAGACTAGTTGCGACATGGATGTTGGATGTCGATGTGGATGCCGATGGATGCGATTTGTGCCGGATGCAAATTGAAAAGCGGATTTAGCAACAACTCAAGCGAAAAAACAAGCCGAAAAAGCATTATTTTTCACGCATTTTTTTGCTAGAATACTTGGTTGCCGACATTGTTTTCAATAAAATCCGCCAGTTGAGATTTGGAAACCGCACCGACCTTGGTGGCTTCGACATTGCCGTCCTTGAAAATCATCAGGGTGGGAATGCCTCGAATGCCATACTTCGGCGGCGTTTCGGGATTGTCGTCAATGTTGAGTTTGGCGATTTTAATCCGGTCGCCAAACTCTTCCGCCAACTCATCGAGAATGGGCGCAATCATTTTACAGGGTCCGCACCACTCCGCCCAGTAATCGATGAGCACCGGGACGCCGGCGTTGAGGACGTCCTCCTCAAACGATTCATCGCTGACATGCACAATTTTGGAAGCCATTTGACTGCTCGATTTCGTTGGTTGATTGTGAAGCAAACTATGCGGTCAGTATGCCAATAAGTCAAGGGCAAAATCAAACATTGAATTGCGTATTTTGCCAAATTAACCCGCCCGCCAAACGGGCAAAACCTTACCTCAAAAACATGCCAAAAACACATCTTACCGAGCAAAAATTTACAGCATTCAACTTGGAGCAATCCCTGCAAAAAGGATTGCAAGATGCTGATTTCACTTATTGCACGCCCATACAGGAAGCCTGCCTTCCGGCGGCGCTGGAGGGCAAGGATGTCGCCGGACAGGCGCAGACCGGAACCGGCAAGACCGTAGCCTTCCTGCTGGCGTGCTGCCACTACCTGCTGACGCGCCCGGCACCGGCGGCGCGGCATCCGACCGAGCCGCGCGCGCTCATCCTCGCCCCGACCAGAGAGTTGGCGATTCAGATTTACCGCGACGCCGAGGTGCTGTCCAAACACACCGGCTTCAAACTCGGCCTGGTCTATGGCGGCACCGGCTACGAAGAGCAAAAAATTATGCTCGCCAATGGCACGGACATTCTGATTGGCACGCCGGGCCGCCTGATTGATTTTTTCAAGCAGGGTTTGTATGACCTCAAACACGCGCAGGTGGCGGTGCTCGACGAAGCCGACCGGATGTTCGACCTCGGCTTCATCAGGGACATTCGCTTTCTGCTCAGGCGCATGCCGGCGGCGGAGCGTCGGTTGAACTTGCTGTTTTCGGCGACCCTGTCGTTCAAGGTGATGGAGCTCGCGTATGAGCACATGAACAATCCCGAAGAAATCAAAATCCAAAGCGATGCCGTGGTGGTCGACAAGGTGACCGAATACAGTTTCTACCCGGCGGAAGAAGAAAAAATGCCATTGCTGGTGAACCTGCTGAAACGCGGCAACCACGAGCGAATCCTCGTCTTCGTCAACACCCGCCACGGCGTGGAAAAAGTCGCCGCCGTGCTGGACGCCAACGGCATCAGCAACGGCGCCCTGTCCGGCGACGTCCCCCAGCGCAAGCGCGAGCAACTGCTCGAGTCCTTCAAGAGCGGCAAATACAATGCGCTGGTCGCCACCGACGTAGCCGCGCGCGGCCTGCATATCCCGGACGTCAGCCACGTCTATAACTTCGACCTGCCGCAAGACGCCGACGACTACATCCACCGAATAGGCCGCACCGCCCGCGCCGGCGCCAGCGGCGAAGCCATCAGTTTCGTCTGCGAGCGCTATGCGTATTCCATCATGGACATCGAAGAAAACATCGGCCATCCCCTGCCCCGCCGAGATGTCGACCCGGCACTGCTGGCGCCGATTGAGCGAGCCGCGGGCGGGCGGGGGCAAGGCGTCGCTCGGTCGCGGGTGCGGCGGTCGCGGGCTGAGGTGGGTGTTGTTGATAGAGGTGGGGGGCGTGGAAGTCGGGGGGAGGATAAGGTGGTGGTTGGGGTTGGGGTTGGGGTTGGGGTTGGGGCTCGAACCGAAGCCGAAATTGATAAGCCTGAGCATCGTCCGCCGCCCACACCGTTTACGCCGAAGATTGTTTCACCGCCCGCCGAAGTCGTCGAAAAAACACCGGCAGTTGCGCCCAAACCCGCGCAGCCGGTTCCGCCGGTTCCTCCGGTGCTTGCGAGAGAAAAATTCAGCCGGCGGTATGGGGAGATTCCGGCAATTGGTTAGGTACCGTTTTCGGTGCACTTCAACTCCTCGTCATTCTCGAGCGTTAGTGACCGTTGTCGCCGCGCTTCTTCTTTTAAGCGGCGGCTTACGGACACTTGCGTCCTCGGGAATCTCCCTAAGACTGGCACGGGCTTCGGTAAAGTCCACGCTAACCTTAGGGAGATTCCCGAAGGCGATGAAAAATATGGTCGCTGGCGCTCCCTATTTTTCTATCGTTCGAGAATGACGACTTAAACCTTATTCCTAATCACAGTCTTCAACGGCGACAGGTTAATCTCGTCAATCACCGCCCCTGAGCGCGTGGACAGGATTGTTATGATGGCTTGTGCGACCTCGTCAGCGGTCAAGGCGTTGTCCGGGGATTCTCCGGGGGTGAAATTTAGGGGGTTGAAGAATGCGGTGTCGACCATTCCGGGGTTGACCATTGACACGCGCACGCCGCTTGCGGCGCATTCTTCGCGCAGGCTTTGTGCCAGGCCTCTGAGGGCGAATTTTCCGGCGCAGTAAACCGCGCCCTTCTTGCCGCCTTTGATGGCGGATTGCGAGCCGAGCAGCACCAAGTCCCCCGACCCGCGCCGCTTCATCGCGGGCAGGCAGGCTCTGGCTAGCAAGATGACGCTGGTGAGGTTGGTGTCGAGCAATGCGCGGATGCGTGCTTCGGAAAATTCTTCCAGCGAGCCGAAGTCGCCGGCGCCGTGGCACAGGATTGCCCCGCTGAGGTCGCGGTGGTCGCGCGATAGTTGCGCGGTCAGCGTGGAGACTTGTTGCGCGTCCGACAAATCGCAGGGCAGGTGGCGCAGCGCCGCGCCGGGATGCGACACGGGTCGCCGCGAGACCGCCACGACCTTTGCCCCGAGCGACAGCAGGCGCTCGCACAGGCTGGCGCCGATGCCCGAACTGGCGCCGGTGAGCAGGAATGTTTGCTCGTTGAACACGCGCGCCGTCACCGTCACTGTCACCGCGTCAAATCCGCACGCTGCGAAACCGAGACCGGCGGGCGCTCAATCCGCCTTCCGGCTGACGGCTGCGCATCCGCCCATATACGGCGCCAGCGCCGTGGGGACGGTGATGCTGCCGTCCGCGTTTTGGTAGTTTTCCATGACCGCCACGAGTGCGCGACCGACCGCCACGCCGGAGCCGTTGAGGGTGTGCAGCGGCTCCGGTTTGCCGCTTGCCGGATTGCGCCAGCGCGCCTTCATTCGCCGCGCCTGAAACGCCTCGCAGTTGCTGCACGATGAGATTTCGCGGTAGCGCTGCTGGCTCGGAATCCACACTTCAAGGTCATACGTTTTGGCGGCGCCAAAACCCATGTCGCCGGTGCACAAGGTCAGCACGCGATACGGCAACTCCAGTTTTTGCAGCACCGCCTCGGCGTGGCCGGTCAGCGCTTCGAGCGTCGCATAGGATTGCTCCGGCTGAACGATATGCACGAGTTCCACCTTCTCAAACTGATGCTGGCGAATCATGCCGCGCGTGTCTTTGCCATACGAGCCCGCCTCGCGCCGGAAGCACAGCGTGTGCGCGACCTTGCTAATCGGCAGGTCTTCGGGGGCGATGATTTGCTCGGCGGCGAGGTTGGTCAGCGGCACTTCGGCGGTCGGCACTAAGTAGTACGGCGGGTCGTCCTGCGTGGCGAATTGGTCGTCGGCGAACTTGGGAAGTTGCCCCGTGCCATACAGCGTTTTCGGGTTGACCAGCATCGGCACGATGGTCTCTTCGTAGCCGTGCTCGCGCGTGTGCAGGTCGAGCATGAACTGCGCGAGCGCACGGTGCAGGCGCGCCAAATCGCCGTGCAACACGACAAAGCGCGACCCCGCCAGTCGAGCGGCGGCTTCGTAGTCCATCCCCAGTTGCACCCCCAAATCGACATGGTCGCGCACTTCAAACTCAAATTCGCGCGGCGCGCCCCAGCGCCGAATTTCTTCGTTGTCGTTCTCGTCCTTGCCGACCGGCACGCTGTCATCGGGCAGGTTGGGAATGTCGCTCAGCAGGTGATGCAACGCCGCCTGCGTCTCGGCGAGCGCCGCCTGCCCCGCCTTCAACCGCTCGCCGAGCGAGGCGACCGAGTCGAGCAACTCCTTTGCGTCTTGCTGTTTGCTTTTGGCAACGCCGATGGCTTTGGAGGCGCGGTTGCGCTCGGCTTGCAGTTCCTCGGTCTCAGACTGCAACTTTTGCCGGGCTTGCTCCAGCGCGTTGAACCGCTCGATGTCGAGGTCGTAGTTGCGCGTCTTCAACACCTCGGCGGTGTGCGCGATGTCCTGCTTTAGTTTGCGCGGGTCGAGCATGCATGCCCCTCGCTAAAACGAGTTGGATTGGTCGATGATGTCGATGCCGGCGGGCGGCACAAACTCAAAGCGCTCGTCCGCAACCGGCGCGTTCTCCACCAAGTCGGTGAATGCGATGCGCGTGCGTTGGTCGAGCGTGTCGAGCAATTCAATGACCCGCAGGCGCGCGCCCTCAAAGCCGATTCGCACTTGCGTAAAACCGCTTTCCGGGTCTTTGGGAATCAGGTTGAGCCAGTCGAAGCGCCCCTGCGCGCCGATGTCCACCACCTCGTAGGTCTGCTCCAGGTCGCCGTCGCCCGCCAGCAAAATCGCCGGCGTGCGCCCGAGCGCTTGCGCCTGGTCGCGCACCGTCACTTGCTCCAACTCAATATCGTGCAACCAAACCTTGCCGCCGTCGCCGATGATTTGCACCGCTTCCGGCGGCTCGTAATCCCAGCGAAAGCGACCGGGACGCGCAATCCACAGCGTGCCGCGGCTGTCGTCGATGGTGTTGAGATTCTCGTCCAGCACGACCTGCTCAAAGCGCGCTTCAAGGGTTGCCACCTCGCTGAAAAACCGCGCGAGCGCATCCGTCCCCGGACTGGCGGCGAGCGGCGGACTGGCGATAAGCGCGACCGCCAACCCCAGCAAGCCAACCCCAGCCGGTAGCAAGGCGCGTGAAAAAAACCGCCGGCACCGCATCTAATCCTCCGGCGGCGGCGGCGCCAGCACTTCGCGTTTGCCGTTGTCCGAGGGACCGACCACGCCGCTCTCTTCCATAATCTCAATCATCCGCGCGGCGCGGTTATAGCCGACCCTCAGCGCGCGTTGCAATGCGGAAATGGACGCCCGCCGGCTCTGCGTCACAAACCGCACCGCGTCATCATACAGCGGGTCGGCCTCGCCCTCGCCGTCGGGAAACACCCCGCCATCGGATGCCGACCCGGCGCCGCCTTCGGTCACTTCATCCAGATAGACCGGGCGGGCGCCGCTCTTGAGGTGCGCGACCACCTGCGCGACTTCGTCGTCCGACACGAAGGCGCCGTGCACGCGCCGCGCGAAGCCGGTACCGGGCGGCAAAAACAACATGTCGCCCTGCCCGAGCAACTGCTCCGCGCCCATGCGGTCGAGCACGGTGCGCGAATCGGCGCGAGACGACACTTGAAACGCGATGCGGGTCGGCACATTGGCTTTGATTAAACCGGTGACGACATCCACCGAGGGGCGTTGCGTCGCCAGCACCAGGTGGATGCCGGCGGCGCGCGCGCGTTGCGCGATGCGGATGATGGTGTCTTCGATTTTCTTGCGGTCGCGCATCACCAACTCGGCGAGTTCATCGACGATGACCACGACATAGGGCAACGCCTGCAACGCTTCCGCCTCATCAGCCCCAGCCCCCGCCCCCGCCTCGTCCACCATCGGGTCAAGCAGCGGCTCGCCGGCGGCGGCTGCATCGGCGACTTTTTTGTTGTGCCCCGCGATGTTCCTGACGCCGATGGCCGCCATGATTTTGAATCGCCGGTCCATTTCACCGATGCACCAACTGAGCGCGTTGGCGGCCTTGGTCATGTCGGTGACCACCGGCACCAGCAGGTGGGGAATGCCGTCATACACCGACAGTTCGGTGTATTTCGGGTCGACCATGATGAAGCGGATTTGCTCCGGGGTGGCTTTGTAGACCATGCTCAGGATGAGCGCGTTGATGCACACCGACTTGCCCGAGCCGGTGGTGCCGGCAATCAGAATATGCGGCATTTTCATCAGGTCGGTAATCGCCGGATTGCCGGCAATGTCCTTGCCCAACACCAGCGTCAGCGGCGAGGCGCTCTTCTCATACTCGCGCGACGACAGCCCCTCCACCAGCCGCACGATTTCCCGGCTCTGATTGGGAATCTCAATGCCAATCACGGTTTTGCCGGCGATGTTCTCCACCACGCGCACGCTCTCCACCGACAGCGAGCGCGCCAAATCGCCGGACAACCCGATGATTTGACTCGCCCTGATGCCCGGTCCCGGCTCGACCTCAAAGCGCGTAATCACCGGTCCCGGCTGCACCGCTTCAACCGTGATATCGACGTTGAAGTCTTTGAGTTTTTTCACCAGCAGTTGCGACATCAACTCCAGTTCATCGCGCGAATAACCGGCGTGGCTTTCCGCCGGGGATTCGAGCAACGACAGCGGCGGCAGAGCGCCGCCGCCGGACTCGGGGAACAGGTTGGCTTGACGCTCACGCTGCTTGCGCTCGCCTTGCGGCGCATCGTGAATCATCGGCTCGATTTTGGGCGGCTTTTTTTCGCTCTCGCTCGCCTTGCTCCTGGTGACCGCCACCTGCCGCTGCTTGCGCGCCCTCTCGCCGACCCGGCGGTCGGCGCGTTTTTCGATTTGCGTCTTGAGCCACGCGGCGAAGACGAATGCGCGGTAGCCGGTGCGGTCCATCAGGTTGAACCACGACAGATGCGTCGCCAGCGTGATGCCGGTCACCCCCAGAGCGATGAAGATGACCGTCGCGCCGATTTGCGCGAAATAGGCGGTCAGTTGCATGGCGCCGTAGTAGCCGATGTTGCCGCCGGCGTGGAAGGATGGCGGCGCGGAGAAATACATCTGCTCCAGCCCGCAGGCACCGACCAACGCCAGCGCCACGCCGGCGGGCGGCAAGACGCGGCTCCATGCGCCGTAGCGCGACTCACGCCGGCGGTGAATGCGCCAACCCAACGCGCACAGCAGCAACAAAAACAGGTAGGCGCCGCGCCCGAAGACGGCGAACATCCAATCGGCAAACCACGCGCCGACCCGCCCGCCGAGGTTGGCAATGTCGCCGCCGCCACCGCCACCACCGCCGAGCATCGGACCGGGGTCGCTGGGCGAGTAAGTTGACAACGAAAACGCCAAATACACAATCACCGCCAGCAACCCAATCAACCCAACCTCGCGCAACAACTCGGAGATTTTGCGGGGAATCAGCAGGTTGGAATGGGCTTGCCGGGAAACGCGTGCCATGGGGTGACGGTGCGGGTTGAGGAAGCCCCGATTTTACCACGCCGCCCCGCTTGGCAACAGATGAAACCTTGCCGAGGTAAAAAACAGGGAGCCGCCCCCACTTCGTCATTCCCCCCCACTTCGTCATTCCCCCCCACTTCGTCATTCCCCCCGACTTCGTCATCCCCCCCGACTTCGTCATTCCCCCGACTTCGTCATTCTCGAGCGTTAGTGTCCGTTTGTCGCCGCGCTTTTTCTTTTAAGCGGCGGCTTACGAACACTTACGACCTCGGGAAAAATCCGCCGGGAGCGGATTTTCGCGTAGCCCGAAGGGTTTGTATCAGGGATGATACAAACAAAAATATGGTCGCTGGCGCTCCCTATTTTTCTACCGTTCGAGAATGACGAAGTGGTGGCTCCCTACCCCGTGTCGGGGCACGGGGCATGCTTTCTACCGTTCGAGAATGACGGGTAGTTGTTTCCGTCAGTAGGTATGGGAAAGTACCAAAGGAGTTGCGGCGCAAAGTTGAGCCGTGCGCGCACTATAACACTTAATCGTCGGTTTTCGTCGGCAGGTCGGTTTCGGCGCGCTCTTTGCGGTACATCAGCAACAGCACGCAAATTGATGCCGATGCCGCAATCACGGTGATACCTAACGCGTAAATCACTACTGGACTCATTTTTTGTTCCCCCACGAAGATAATGCAATTAATAGACAGCCAGACACTCCCAACCAAACCGAATTCATCGAGATGCCCTTTTCAAGCACCACGTCCAGCAGTCCGGCGGCAACCAACACCACACCGATATTGCCGATAAAGGTGAAAAACCGGTCATGGTTGAAATGTTTAAGCATGCCTTTCATGCCCAAATCATACCCCTTTTTACCGGCGCGCGCAATATAGCACTTAATCGCCGAAGTTTTAGCGTGGTTGCCGCCGCCGACAGCCTTCCCGGATGCATTTCGCCCTGTATCAATTCCGCCGACAGGGTTGTTTTTTGCGGCAACAGGCTTGTTTACACAAAAAACATCGTTGTTAACGCCCCTCACCCACCGCCAAACCCGTTATTAGTGAGGTTTTTACCGCAAACAACACTGTTTTTGGCGTAAACACCCCGCAACCGCGCACTATGACAGGGAGAAATTTGCCGACATCCCTGTGTTTCTGCGGTTTTGCGCTGGGAAAGCTTTGATACGGCGGCGATTTGCCCTTGCCGGCGGCGGCGGGCGAAAAAATGATTGACACGCCCGAAAATTTTGCTAAATTCCCGCCCGCAAACCTTTTTCAAAAGGCAATCCGCCCGTCGGGTTACCTGCTTAATACAACAGCGTTTTACTGTCCGCCCGGCGCCATGCCGTGCGGGGCGAATAGGTAGGAAGTTCACTTTGCCTTTTGTGAGGTTTGCAACGACCCGACACCGCCGGTGTCGGGAAATTGCAACAAGTTCGTGCACCGGAGGGTGGAGCAATGAAACAAATCAGTAAACTGCTTTTGGTTGCAGTTGGCGTGGCTTTTTTGGTGGGGTGTGGGGGTGGAAGCAGCGGGGATGGAAACAGCCTGAGCAAAGCCGAGAAGACAGGAACCAGCCTGAGCGAAGCCGATAAGACATACCGTAAAGGCGTAGCGGCAGACAGGGCAGGCAAGTATGCGGAAGCCATACGCTTGTATAAGGAAGCCATCAAACAAGGGGACAACTCTGGATATCCAGAGAGCAGTATTGGGGGTTTATACCATCGCGGACAAGGCGTGCCGAGAGACCGAGTCGAAGCATTGCGATGGTTTCGAATTGGCGCACGCAAGGGATACACGCCAATAATGAACAGTATTGGCGAGTACTACGAACATGGCTTGGGCGGCGTAAGCGTAAACTACGCCGAGGCGGCGAAATGGTATCGCCGTGCCGGGTGGTCGGGAGGACTTGCCAGAGTAGAGGCAAGAATAGCCGTAGCAGAACGCCAAAAACAAGAAGCGGAAGAGCGGCGGATTGCGGAAGCGCTCATCGCGCGTGGTGATGTAGTTCAGCGCGATGCCGACACCAATACCGTATTACACCGCGCGGTGAAGCACGGCGACATTGAGTTGATTGAAAAACTCATCGCCGCCAATGCCGATGTCAACATCGTCAACAAACACGGCGACACACCGCTGCATTTAGCGACACGCGCACAAGCCAACGCAGTGGTTAAGATGCTTCTGCGCGCCGGCGCTGACCCGAATAAAGCCAATACCCAAGGTGAAAATGCGATGGCGGTCATTATGGATAGCGGCGATGCGGATTTAATCGGCGAGGTCGTGCTGGTCGGCGGCGATGTTAATCAACGCAACTCCGAAACCAACACCGCCATGCACTTGGCTGCGGAGGATAACGAGGTCGAACTAATCCAAAGACTCATCGCCGCCAATGCCGATGTCAATATCGTCAACAAACGCGCCGACACGCCGCTGCATTTCGCGGCGCGCGCCAACTCGCGCGAGGCGGTTAAGGCGTTGCTTCGCGCCGGCGCCAATCCGTATAAGCCCAACCTCAAAAACGAAAGCGCGATGTCGATTGCCGTGGAAAGCGGCGATGAAGATTTAGTCGGCGAGTTTGTATTGGCGGGCGCTGAAGTTAACCTGCTTGCCGACTTGTCCACGGACAAAGCCCAGCGCGATTGGGACGCCGAGCAGGAACGCAAGCGGCAGGAGGAAGCCCAACGGCTGGCAGAGGAAGCCAAAAAACGCGCGAAAGAGCAAGCGGCGGAAGCCAAGCGATTGGCGGAAAAGCAACGGAAAGCGGAGGCGGAAGCCCGCAGCCAGCAAAGGTGGGCGGACTTGACCAATCATGCAGCGCGTCTGGCGCAGAACTACGCGCAATTGAAGACGAATATCAACAACACCAACCGCGCCAACGCGGCGCTGGCGGCGGCGCAACAAGCCGCGACCGCCGCCGCTCGTCAAGCGTCCGCCGCTGAGCGTCAAGCCGCAGTCGCCGAACAACAAGCCGCGACCGCTACCGCCGCGACACAAGTCGCCGCCACGCCGAAGAAGTCGTATTCATCGTTTGCCGAAGTGCGAACCAGTGAGTCCCGGGGGTATGGCTGGGCAATTGGCGTCAATTCAAGATTGCAGGCTGACAATGGGGCGCTGAATCAGTGCCGATTGACTTCCACCGGCGGCGTCTGTTCCATCGTCCACCGATGGGAGGGGGCTGGATGCCTTGCGGTCGCAAGAGGAAACAACGGCAACGGAGCGTGGGCGGCTACCAACAGCCAAAGTACCGCCGAGCAACTCGCCGTGAATAAATGCGGTAGCGGTTGCACGGTTAGCGAAAGTCAGTGCGCGAGTTGGTAACCAGTGATTCTTGTTCTTCGCATGATGAGTTTGCAACACCGGCGGCATTCCCGCTCAAAAGACTGCGGGAATGGTGGCTTACTCGCCGCCTGCTTCGCTCGTTTTGTTTGGGCTCAGCGCTAACCTTAGGGAGATTCCCGAGGACGCAAGTGTCCGTAAGCCGCCGCTTAAAAGAAAAAGCGCGGCGACTAACGGTCACTAACGCTCGAGAATGACGAGTAATGGACACTAACGCTCGAGAATGACGAAGTGGGGGGACCACCGCCGCCCTGTTTGCCAACATGGTAAGGCTACACGCCACCCATTGCGCTAATTCGGAGGAAGCGATGGTCGAAGAAGTCAACTCGATGTTGCCAAAATAACGAAACACCTATCAGAAAGCGGGTCACCAATTCGCCAGCGCTTCTTCCAACGCCGCGGGCAATGGCGAATGGATGTCGAGGGCGGCGCCGGTGGCGGGGTGGGTGAGGCGGAGGTGTTCGGCGTGCAGGAATAGCCGGGTCAAGCCCGCTTTTTTGGCGGCGCGGTTGAAGTCGGGGTCGCCGTATAGCCAGTCGCCGGCGATTGGGTGGCCCGCGGCGGCGGCGTGTCGGCGCGCTTGGTGGGTGCGTCCGGTCAGCAGGCGGATGTCCATTAGCGTGCAGTGTCGCAGCGGGCGTCTGGGGGTGAATACGCTGTGCGCTTCCAGCCCGCTTTCACCGAGCGCCGCCACGCTTGTTCCGGCGGCGGCGCGATTGTGCCGGGGTAGCGGTTGGTCGATTGCCCGCGCGCCGCCCCGCCACGCGCCCTTGACCAGCGCGACATAGCCTTTGCCGACGCTGCGCGCTTTGCCCAACTGCGCTTGTAACGCCAGCAACGAGGCGCGGGATTTCGCCAGCATCAGGCAGCCCGAGGTCTCGCGGTCGAGGCGGTGCGCGAGTTCCAGATACGGCAGGTCGGCGCGCAGTTGGCGCAGTGCTTCAATCAACCCGTAGTCCATACCGGTGCCGCCGTGCGCCGCCAGCCCGGCGGGTTTGTCCACCACCAGCAGGTCGCGGTCTTCAAACAGCGCCGGGATTTTCTCCAGCAACGCCGGCGGGATGCGCGGCACGGTGGCGGTGGCGGTGGCGCTACGGCCACTACGGCCACTACGACGAATCGGCGGGATGCGCAGTTTGTCGCCGACGCAGAGTTGATAGGGCGCTTTCTTGCGCGCGCCGTTGACCCTGACCTCGCCGCCGCGAAGGGCGCGATACAGGCGGCTTTTGGGCACGCCCTTCATATATTTAATCAGGAAATTGTCGATGCGCTGACCCGCTTGCTCCGCGCCCACCTCCACGATTTCAGCCCGCAATCCGCGCGCCTCAGGGGCATCGTCCGACATCGCCCTACCCCGCCAGCGCGTCCCACAGCCGGCGGCCCGCCATGCCGGCGACCAGCGTCGGCATGCGCAACGCGGGTCCGCCGGGGAAGGCTTTGTGGGGGATTTTTTGGAAGCAGGCGATGCGCCGCTCATCGCCCATCACCGCCTCGGCGAGCAACGCGCCGGCGTAACCGGTCAGCGCCATGCCCTGCCCCGAAAACCCTTGCGCGAACCAGCGCGCGCCGTCCAGCCGCCCAATGTGCGGCGCGCGGTTGCGGGTGATGGCGACATAGCCGCCCCAGGCAAAATCGATGCGCGCGCCGCTGAGTTGCGGGAACACCTTGAGCATTCGCCGGCGCAACGCCGGCAGCAGGCGGCGCGGCTCAAGCGCGGCATAACTGACGCGCCCGCCGAACAGCATGCGGTTGTCCGCCGACAGCCGGTAATAGTCCAGCACCAGACCGGTATCGGCGACCGCCGCGCGGTTGGCAATCAACGCGTCGGCGGTGCGCTCCGGCAGGGGCTCGGTGGCGACGATGCAGGTGCCGACCGGCATAATCGTCTTCGCCAGTTGCGGTTGCAGGCGGTCGAGATAGGCGTTGCATCCGTATACCACCCGCTCGCAGGCGATGGCGCCGTGCGCGGTGTGAACCGTCACCGCCGCCCCCGCCGACGCCTCCACCACCCGTGTTACGGCGCTGTCCTGATAGAGCCGCGCCCCGGCTTGTTGCGCCGCCTCGGCAAGCCCGAGGCAGTAGTTCAACGGATGCAGGTGGCCGCTGCCGGAGTCGGAAACCGCGCCGCAATACGCGTCGCTGCCGAGGACTTGCCGCAGTTGCGCGCGGTCGAGGTACTCGAGGTTTGCGTAGTCGTATTGCGTCTCAAGATGCTCCGCCCAGCGCCGCAACGCGCGCCCGTGGCGGGGCTTGATGGCGACGTGCAGATAGCCGGAAACGGGGTCGCATTGGATGCGGTGTTGCGCGATGCGCCGGTGCGTCCAGTCGAGGGCGGCGAGCGAATGCTCCCACAACGCGCGCGCGCCCTGTGCGCCCACCAGTTTTTCCAGCACGCGCTGGTCGGCGGAGTAGCCGGTGATGATTTGCCCGCCGCTTCGCCCCGACGCCCCCCAGCCGAAATGACGCGATTCAAGGAGCGCCACATCGACGCCCTGCTCTGCCAGATGCAACGCCGTAGAGACGCCGGTGAGCCCGCCGCCGATGACCACCACGTCGGCGCGCTGCTCGCCCCGCAACTGCGCCGCATCAATGGTGTAATGCCGGCTGGCTTCGTAGTATGAGTCGGCGGTTTGACGGTCGTGGGGCTTCAAGGGGGTGGGGTGAGGGTGGGGGGGGTAAGATTGTAACCGGTTGAGTGAGGCATTGCTAAGACTACCGGCTTTGACCGCCTCACCGCCCCCAAACCCTCCGTCATTCTCGTTGAGTGTGCGGCCCGCCCCCGCAGTGTGTTAGCGGGGATGCCCGTAAGCCATCGCTTAAAAGAAAAAGCACGACGACTAACGGGAACTAATGCTCGAGAATGACGGAAGGGGTTGCGCGTAAAGGAACCGCGCATAAAAACGCAAAGAACAAAACTACCCCCGGCGACCTATGGCGGGGTTGCCATAAGCGCCGGGGGGTTGGCTGATTTACGGCATCTATGGGCCCGTGATGCTGTCTGCTACACTCTTCATCCCCTCTGTCGGGTTGAACGGGTTGCGTGCTATACCGAGTAGCATCAGCGTTAGCGGACCTATGCCCGACATCTGAAGGGCGCCGCCGGCCGCCTGAACGGATTCCAAATCGTCCGCCGAAAGCTCGCCGTCAGTCGGAGAGGCGGGGATAGGGAAATACATCGTGCCGGGCTGTGTGGTAACCACCTTGTATTCCGTATCGCCCGACTCAAGGCCGAGTTTAGAAAATGCGGCGGAATCGTGCTGGCGCAACTGGCGGCGAAAATCGGGGTCGGTCATCAATTGAGTGACTTCATTAACGTTCATGATAAAATCCTGTGTTGGTTGGGGTTGAAAATCGATAATAACAGCGCCCATTGTGGTCGCCTGAAAAGGTGGCGCAAGGTTTTTTTCTCATTGGCATAAAGTTGCATTATACACCCCCACCGCCCCTGTGATGGCGGTGTTATGATAGCGCCCACTCACCGCGCAACAGGCGTGGACACAACATGACCGCCACCCGCAAAACCCAACCCATCACGCGCGCGCAACTGCCCGCCGACCTGCGTCGCTGGCTGGACGACAATCATATTGAGGAAATCGAGTCGGTCATCGCCGACATGACCGGCATGGCGCGGGGCAAGATTTTGCCGGCGCGGAAATACCACGAGGCGGTCGGCCTGCGGCTGCCGGAAAGCGTGTTTGCGCAGACCGTCAGCGGCGATTACCCGCAGCAGATGGAGACGCTGAACGAAGCCGACGGCGACCTGTTCCTCAAGCCCGACCCGGCGACCGCGCGGCGGGTGCCGTTTGCCTCCAAGCCGACCGCGGTGATTATCCACGACTGCCACCATTTCGACGGACGACCGGTCGAGGTCGCGCCGCGGCAAGTGCTTCGCCGGGTGCTGGCGTTGTACCGTGAGCGCGGCTGGCAGCCGGTGGTGGCGCCGGAGGTGGAGTTCTATTTGGTCAAGCCCAACACCGACGCCGACTATCCGCTGGAGCCGCCGCTCGGTCGCTCGGGGCGCCCCGAAAGCGGGCGGCAGGCGTTCAGCATCGACGCGGTCAACGAGTTCGACCCGCTCTTCGAAGACTTGTATGACTACTGCGACATTCAGGACATCGGCATCGAAACGCTGATTCACGAATCCGGCGCCGCGCAAATGGAAATCAACCTGCTGCACGGCGACGCGATGGACTTGGCGGACCAAGTGTTCCTCTTCAAGCGCGGGCTGCGTCAAGTGGCGATGCGCCACAAAATCTACGGCACCTTCATGGCCGCGCCAATGGAGGGCCAACCCGGCAGCGCGCTGCACATCCATCAAAGCGTGGTCAGCGTCAAAACCGGCAAGAACATCTTCAGCAACACGCGCGGCGGCGGCGGCGAGAGCGAGCGCTTCAAGCATTTCATCGGCGGCCTGCAACGCTACCTGCCCGCCGCCATGGCGTTATGCGCGCCCAATGTCAATTCATACCGCCGCCTGGTGCCGAACGAATTCGGCACGCCGGTAAACATAGAATGGGGCTACGACAACCGCACCGCCGGACTGCGCGTCCCGGTCTCACAACCGCAAGCACGCCGGCTGGAAAACCGAATCTCCGGCGCCGACGTCAACCCCTACCTCGCAATAGCCGCCTCGCTGGCCTGCGGCTACCTCGGCATGACCGAGCGCATCTCACCACAACAACCGGTCGCCAACAACGCCGGTCAACTGGGAACCACCCTGCCCCACACACTACGCGAAGCCGTCGACGAACTACTAAACTGCCCCCCGCTACACGCCATACTGGGCGAAGATTTCGTCCGCATCTACAGCCGCGTAAAACAACACGAATACAACACCTTCCTCAACGTAATCAGCGCATGGGAACGCGAACATTTGTTGCTGAATGTGTGAGGGGTGGGGGTGAAATGCGGCGCGGGTGGGGTTGTTTCGTTGTCGTTTGATTGGGAATTATCCAACGGCGTCATTCTCGAGCGTTAGTGACCGTTTGCCGCCGCGCTTTTTCTTTTAAGCGGCGGCTTACGGACACTTACGACCTCGGGAATCTCCCTAAGACTGGCACGGTCTTTGTTGGAATTCACGGTAGCCTTAGGGAGATTCCCGAATCGAAGAAAATATGGTCGCCTGTCGGCTCCCTATTTTTCTATCGTTCGAGAATGACGAGGGATTGTTTTTTGCTTGTCAAGACAAGCCCGGCGACCGCTGATCAACCCGTAGTATATCGGCAAACACCGCGCCGGGCAAAAACTGCGCGCGTTCACCCGCCGGTTCAAACGCGTGCCTCCAACGCCGCCACCGCCGGCAGGGTTTTGCCTTCCAGTAATGCGAGAAACGCGCCGCCGCCGGTGGAGATGTAGGATATTTTTTTGCTGAGGTTGAAGCGCTCGATGGCCGCCAGGGTGTCGCCGCCGCCGGCGACGGAGAAGGCGTTGGAGTCGGCGATGGCGCGGGCGAGGGTTTGGGTTCCGGTGGCGAAGGGGGGGTGTTCGAATGCGCCGACGGGGCCGTTCCATAGGACGGTGGCGGATTGTTGAATCATTTTTGCGTAGCGCGCGATGCTGGCGGGACCGAGGTCTAAGATCAGGTCGTCGTCGGCGAGTTGCGCGAGCGATTTTATGTCGGCGACGGCGTCGGCGGAAAGCGCTTTGGCGACCACCGCATCATCCGGCAGCACGATGGGGCGGCCACGGTCGGCGGCTCGTTGTAGCAGGTCGCGCGCCGCGGACACGAGGTTGGGTTCATGCAGGGATTTGCCGATGCGGTGACCGGCGGCGGCGAGGAAGGTGTTGGCGATGCCGCCGCCGGGGATGAGGTGGTCGACGCGCTGCCGTTGCAACAAGGCTTCGAGCGCGCTCAACTTGGTTGACACCTTTGCCCCGCCGACGATGGCGAGCAATGGCCGCCTGGGGGTTTGCAGGGCTTTTTTCAGCGCCGCAAGTTCCGCCAACAGCAGCGGTCCGGCGCATGCCACGGGCGCGTGGCGCGCGACGCCGGCGGTGGAGGCTTGCGCGCGGTGCGCGGCGCCGAACGCGTCCATCACGAACACATCACACAACGCCGCGTAGCGTTTCGCCAGTTCCTCGTCGTTGGCTTTTTCGCCGGCGTTGAAGCGCACGTTTTCCAGCATGACCACTTCGCCGCCCGCCAATTCCGGCGGGTGTTGCAGGTAGTCGGCGCAGAGTTTGACTTCGCGGTTTAGCGCTTGGCTGAGGTAGCGCGCCACCGGCGCGAGCGACAGGGCGTTGTCGTGGCGGCCCTCTTCGGGGCGGCCCGCGTGCGACATCAGCATCACTTTGGCGCCGCCGTCGAGCGCGGTTCGGGTGGCGCCAAGGGCGGCGTCGATGCGCGTTGCCGAGGTGATTTCTCCGTCCGCCAGCGGGACGTTGAAGTCGGCGCGGATTAATACGCGGCGGTTTTTTAGTGGGATGTTTTGTAGGTGTTGCATGGGGTGACGAAGTGGCCCACTAAGCCGCATTCATCAAAGCAACAGTAGTATCCAGCATCCGATTAGAAAACCCCCATTCATTGTCATACCACGAACACACTTTCACCAGCGTGCCGCCGGTGACGCGGGTCATGCCGGCGTCTACCGTGGATGATAGCGGCGAGTGGTTGAAGTCGACCGACACCAGCGGCTCGTCGGTGTAGCCTAGCACTTTGCCGTCCGCCGCTGCTTTGAGAATGTCGTTGACCTCTTGCACCGAAGTGTCGCGGGCGGCGACGAAGGTTAGGTCGACCAGCGAGACGTTGATGGTCGGCACGCGCACCGAGAAGCCGTCCAACTTGCCGTCCAGTTCCGGCAGCACCATCCCGACCGCCGCCGCCGCGCCGGTCTTCGTCGGTATCATCGAACTGGTGGCGGAGCGTGCGCGGCGCAGGTCGCTGTGATAGACGTCGGTCAACACTTGGTCGTTGGTGTAGGCGTGGATGGTGTTCATCAAGCCATGTTTGAGCCCGACCGAATCGTGCAGCGCCTTGGCGAGCGGCGCCAGACAGTTGGTGGTGCAAGACGCGTTGGAGATGACCGTATCGCCGGCTTTCAACACCTCGTGATTGACGCCATAGACGACGGTCGCGTCGACATCCGCACCGCCCGGCGCCGAGATGATGACTTTTTTCGCGCCCGCTTTGATGTGCGCGCTTGCCTTTTCTTTGCTCGCAAAAAAACCGGTGCTTTCGTGCACGACATCGACGCCGAGTTCGCCCCACGGCAAGCGCGCCGGGTCGCGCTCGGCGAGCACCGCGATGCGGTCGCCGTTGACGATGAGACCATCGTTACCGTCCGCCACTTCGACGCTGCCGGGAAACCGTCCGTGGGCGGTGTCGTAGCGCGTCAGGTGGGCGTTGGTTTGCGCGTCGCCCAGGTCATTGATGGCGACGATGCGAATGTCGTCGCAACCGGATTCGTATTTGGCGCGCAAGATGTTGCGGCCGATTCGGCCATAGCCGTTGATGGCGACTTTGATGGTCATGGGGACTCCAAAAGTAGATGACAAAATGAATGACGACTGAGATGAATAACGACTGAGGCGAATAACGACTGAGGCTAAGCGCCAAGCACCTGCTCGACGCATTCAACGACGCGCTCGGTGGTGATGGCGAATTCGCGGAAGACATCGCTCGCCGGCGCCGACTCGCCGAAGGTGTCGATGCCGACCACCGCGCCGCCCCAGCCGACATACTTGACCCACGGCGCGGTGACGCCGGCTTCCACGGCGACGCGCGCGGTCACCGCCGGCGGCAACACCGAGTCGCGGTAGGCGGTGTCCTGCGACTCGAAGCGGTCGAGCGACGGCATTGAAACCACGCGCACTTCAACTTGCCGCTCATGCAAGCGTTGCGCGGCTTCCATCGCCAGCGCGACCTCGGAGCCGGTCGCAATGATGAGTGCTTGCGGCTCGCCGCGGCATTCGTGCAGCACATAACCGCCGCGCCGAATCGCGTCCAGTTGCGCGGTGCTGCGCGGCTGGTGCGGCAGGGACTGGCGTGAAAATGCCAGCGCGAAAGGCTGGGCGACCGACTCGCATGCCTGCTGCCAGGCGACCGCGGTTTCCACCGCATCGCATGGCCGCCACAGCGACATCCGCGGCACCAGCCGCAAGCCCGCCAGTTGCTCCACCGGCTGATGCGTGGGCCCGTCTTCGCCGAGGCCGATGGAGTCGTGCGTGAACACAAAAATGCCGGGGATTTTCATCAGCGCCGCCATGCGCAATGCGTTGCGCGCATACTCCGAGAACATCAGGAAGGTGGCGCCGTAGGGTTTGAAACCGCCGTGCAACGCGATGCCGTTGACGATCGCCGCCATCGCAAATTCGCGCACGCCGAAGTAAATGTAATTACCCGCCGGCGAATCAAAAATGGCGCGCGATCGCGACCACAGCGTGAGGTTGGATTCGGTCAGGTCGGCGGAGCCGCCGATGAGTTCGGGCAGCAACGGACCGAATTGTTCGAGCGCATTCTGCGAGGCTTTGCGCGACGCGATGTCCTCCCCCACCGCGCTGACCGCCGCGACCACCTTGCACGAGCGCACCTCCCAATCGCGCGGCAACTCGCCGGCGATGCGCCGGGAAAATTCCGCCGCGAGGTCGGGGCAGGCGCGTTCATAATCGGCAAAGCGCCGCCGCCACTCCCGCTCCGCCGCGGCGCCCGCTTCGACCGCGTTCCAGGCGTCGCCGATGTCCGCGGGAATGTCAAACGGCGGATGCGGCCAATCCAGTTGCGCGCGCGCCAGCGCCACCTCTTCCTCGCCGAGCGCGGCACCGTGGCTGGACGCCTTCCCGGCTTTGTTGGGCGAGCCGAAACCGATGAGCGTGCGGCAGCAGATGAGCGTCGGCTTGGCTTGCTCGGCGCGCGCGTCGTCGATGGCGCGCGCGACCGCCGCCGGGTCGTGGCCATCCACGGGCGCGACGACATGCCAGCCGTAAGCCGCGAAGCGTTGCGGCGTGTCGTCGGTGAACCAGCCGCTCACTTCGCCGTCGATGGAGATGCCGTTGTCGTCGTAAAACGCAATCAGTTTGCCGAGCCCGAGCGCGCCGGCGAGCGAGCAGGCTTCGTGCGATATCCCCTCCATCAGGCAGCCGTCGCCGGCGATGACATAGGTGAAGTGGTCGACGATGCGGTGTTCGGGACGGTTGAACTGCGCCGCCAGCGTGCGCTCCGAAATCGCCATCCCGACCGCGTTGGCGAGCCCCTGGCCGAGCGGTCCGGTGGTGGTTTCGACGCCGGGGGCGTAGCCGTATTCGGGATGCCCCGGCGTCTTGGAATGCAGTTGGCGAAACTGCTTGAGGTCGTCGATGGTGAGCGCATAACCGCTCAAATGCAGCAGCGAATAAAGCAACATCGAGCCGTGCCCGTTGGACAGCACAAAGCGGTCACGGTCGCACCAGCGCGGGTTGCTCGGATTGTGCTTGAGGTAGTCGCACCACAACACCTCGGCAATATCCGCCAACCCCATCGGCGCACCGGGATGCCCGCTGTTGGCACGCTGCACCGCATCCATACTGAGCGCACGAATCGCGTTGGCTTTCCGCCGCCGGCTAACGGCCGTCATCACAGCCGGTCAATCTACGAGCAGGCATTTTCAATTTCTGTCCAAGGTTAAACCAACCCGTTCGGGCAGGGGTCGCTATGGTAAATCATACGCGGCGGATAGCATATCAATTCTTGCGCCATCTTCCAAAAAAGATTTTCCGCCAATACGCAATGACGTCACCGCCCAGCGTTCAAGCGGCGGGCCTTTCATACAAATGCTTCTGAAAGCCGATGAACATATCCCGGATGGCCGCCACCGGCCCCAGTTCTACGGCGGCATCAGCGACCGTATGATATTTTAGTTCAATCAGGTGCGGCAGTTTCTCGTCGTCGAGTTCACCGACGCCCTGGCCGATGTATTGAGCCAGCACAAAATTCAGAAAATCCCGCTCCTTATAAGCACACTCGGCGAAGATGCGCGCCCGGCCCGCGCTCACCCGCTCTTCGCGCGTGATGGGCGGCAGGGCGAAAGCGATATACGCCAGCACATCATACAGGTCGCTCTTTTCAGCCTCGATTAGTCGTTGCAATTCGCCGAGTTGCTCGCGCCCGTATCCCTTTTCTTCCAGTTCCCGCAACAGTTTGCGGCGAGTATCGGGCTGGCTCCAGAGAGCGCGCAGTTCGTCCTCGTCTTTGAACAGCGCAGGCAGGTCGCCGAACAGCCGTTGTATAAACTGAGGCGCAGACATCAGCGTACCGTCCGGCGCCCAAAATGAAGTGGCGACCATCTGCCGGATGGCACGCTCCTTGCCGTTGGCAAGTTTGACCACGATCATTGCCTGCCGGTTGCAAATGCAGGGATGCCGGGCGCATTGCGGGCAAGACTCTGTCTGCGGTTGTTCGCATGCGCAGGGTTGCCGCCCGCATACCGCGCAAGGTTCCCGGCTCCGCTGTTCGCACTCGCAGGGGTGGCAGCCGCAACGGTGGCAGGGTTCCGGATCAAGCGGCTCGCCGTCCCATTCGGGATCGCTGAAGTGTTCGCAGGCTTTCACGAAGTCGTAAATCGTGAAATAGTCCTTGCCATCAAACAGCCGAGTGCCGCGACCGATGATTTGCTTGAACTCGATAATCGAGTTGATGGGCCGCATCAGCACGATATTGCGCACGTTGCGGGCATCGACGCCAGTAGATAACTTCTGCGAGGTCGTCAAAATCGTCGGGATGGTTTTCTCATTGTCCCGAAAGACGCGCAGGTGCCGCTCGCCGTCTTCTCCATCGTTCGCGGTCACCCGCACACAGTAGTAAGGGTCGGTGTTGGTTTTAATCTGGTTGACCAGGTCGCGCACCGCCAGGGCATGGTCTTGGGTCGCACAGAACACCAGCGTCTTTTGGCTTTGGTCGATATGCTCCATGAAAATCTCGACGCGCTTTTTTTCCCGCGCAGTAATCTCAATAACCTTGTTGAAATCCGATTCGGTATAACGCTTGCCCGCCTCAATCTCGCCCTCGACCACATCGTCGTCCGGCACGTAGATATACTCGTCAATCGTGGTGGCTATCTGCCTGACCCTGAAAGGCGTCAGGTAGCCATCGTCGATACCCTCCTTGAGCGAATAGGTATACACCGGGTCGCCGAAATAGGCGTAGGTATCGACATTGTTGACGCGCTTTGGCGTGGCCGTCAGACCGAGTTGCACCGCCGGCTCAAAATAATCCAAGATAGCGCGCCAATTACTCTCGTCGTTGGCGCCGCCACGGTGGCATTCGTCGATTACGATGAAGTCGAAGAAGTCGGGTGGGTAGTCGCCGAAACTCGGTTTGGGGGCGCCGTCAGTATCGTGCCCGGTCATAAAAGTCTGGAAGATGGTAAAGAAGACGCTGCCATTTGTCGGCACACGACCTTTCCGGCGGATGATTTGCGGGTCGATTCTCACGCGCGCATCTTCGCCGAAGGCGCTGAATTCGTTGAACGCCTGATCCGCCAGCAGGTTGCGGTCTGCCAGAAAGAGGATGCGCGGGTGGCGGCCCGGTGCCTGTCCTTGCTCCGCCCCGGCGCGCCAGTCGGCGAGGTTCCAGCGGCTGTGAAAGAGTTTCCAGGCAATCTGAAAAGCGATGGCGGTTTTACCGGCGCCGGTCGCCAGCGTCAGCAGAATGCGCGTCTGCCCGCGGCTAATCGCTTCCAGCGCCTGGGTGATCGCATTGTGCTGATAGTAGCGCGGCTGCCATTGTGCGCCCCTGTCTTCAAAAGGGATTGCGGAGAAACGCTCTCGCCAGTACTTCTCCCGCGCCTCGCCCTCGCCAAAGGTGGCTTCCCACAGTTCGTCCGGCGTAGGGTAACCGCCCACTTCACCCTCTACGCCTTGCATGTCCGCGCGGTAGAGACCATGGCCGTTGGTGGCGTAAGCGAAACGAATTTGAAGTTTTTCCGCATACTTCTTGGCTTGCCCCAACCCTTCGGTAACCGGCGCACTTTCACGCTTGGCTTCGACCACCGCAAGTTTCTGGTTGCGATAGACGAGGACATAGTCGGCGATGTCCTGCTGCGCCCGAGTGCCCGCGCCTTGCAGGCGACCGAGTGTAATCACAGCCTCGCGTAACACGCGACTACCCTCAACCTCACCCCAGCCGGCGACTTTGAGGGCGGGGTCAATCAGTTCGGCGCGGGTTTCGGCTTCGTTCATGGACTTCGTTTGAGTTAGCTATTAAATAAACAAGTTATTGATTTTATAGGATTTACCTGAAATTTTTTCACTTAAAGCGACTAGCGATTAAATAAGCAAGTCGTTGATTTTTATGGAAACCAGCGAATTACTTGAAATCTGATTCATTCTTTTGCTTTTGCTTGTTTAGCATATCTACAAAAGGATGACTTTCACCTTTTGATGTCAAAAAACTACTAGCGTCCTTTGCTATAGCATTCACTAAATTCTCCATATGTTTTCTCAATAAAGCCTTGTCTTCTACATCTAGTTCCTCAATATACTTTTTGTACCCAGTGTAAGATTTAGCCATCACTTCCTTATGCTTATAAGACTCTTCTAATTTTTTATTTTCCGCACGTCTATTTCCTGTAAAAATTACGAGCCAAATAAAAACAGTGAAAAAAGGAAGTTGAGGTATAAAAGAAATTAACCAGTCAACACCCTTTAATTCTGGTGTCAAATAATAATTGGACCCCAAATACACCATTGCCGACGCTAATAAAAAAACTAGTCCACCTTGCCAGCGTTTACGTTCTTTTTTATACTCTGATGATTTCTCATTAAAAGCTTGAGACAAACTAACCGTAGTCGCTCCAGACAAAAGTTCTGTCTCAATTCGTGTGTAAAGAGAGTCATATCTCTCTTGGTAATCATCTAACTCTTTTTTTATTTGGTGTAAATAACCTGGAAGTTCCACATCATCTCCTATATCGTTTCTTATTACGCATCCAAGAAATTTGTTTTTAATATCTTCAACTTCTTCGTCACTTTTTTTCCAATTATCCCTCAAAGTGTTAATCTCTTGTTCAATCGACCCGCTATCCCCATCACCTTTAAGTACTTTTTTATAAACATCTTCAATGCCATCTAGCATCGTGGTCGATTGGTCTCGAATCTCTTGAACTTTATTTAATGAATCACCTACATCTGCATGCTGTTGGTCTACCTGACTTTCGATAGCCGTGAGTTTCTGATGTATTCGATTTATCTCTCCTATTTTAGAAAGAGTTTCTTCGACAAGGGCTATAAATTTACCCCTGTTCATACCTTTTATTGTTGGTTCAACCATTGCCACACCTCCTTAACGTCAGTTGTTTCTCAAGATTGCTGACTTTATCAAGTTTCTGTAAATTTGTCCATCTTAAAATCATTCATGCTAAGCCGCATAGTCGGTGGCGTTGGATGTATCGACCAACTTGCCGGTGAATGCTTGGTGGAGTAGCGATTGTTTGAGTTCGGCGAAAGCATTTTTCTTGGTTTTGTAGAGGCTAACAAGCGATAAGTTTTTCGCTACGAATTTGTCGAGGAATATCACAATTTTCATCTGCTCAGACATTGGTGGGAGTAGAATTGGAAATTGCGAAAGTTGTGACCACTTAAGATTGTTAATGTTCGCGCCATCGGAGAGAGATTCAATGAAGTCTCTGTAGAATTTAGATCGAGTTAGCCAAAACAAGTACTTTGGCAGCGCTCGTTCAGAAGGTACAATGAGCCCCATGAAACCACCGAAGGCGTAGTTCGAGTCACTTTCGACTAGCCCTATCTTCCCCAAGTGCTTTTTGCTTCCACTAGCAGTGCAAACCAATAGACTACAGGGAATGACTTTTTTTGACTCAGGGATATTTATTTCGTTACGAATAAAACGCATATCTTCGTAGTTGATTTGCCCAGTTTCGGCAGTGATGTTGTTTGCGCGTAGAACAGCATTCGACTAAACAGAAACTTCATCAGATTTCTTGTAAGTGAGTCCTCTTCGAAACTTACATAGGTCGCCAAGTGTCGTTTTGCTCCATCCCATTATCGCAACATCTCCCGGGTCTCCAGAAAATTCGGAAGTATGGCAAGTGCGGTTCAGTTGACTCCCAAACAACTCCCGCGCATTGGCGAGGTTCTGCTTGGTGCTGGCGATTACCGTCTCAATGCCCATAAATGCCTCGTCGAGGACAGCCACGATTCGCTTTTGTTCGGGGAGAAGCGGGAGCGGAACAGGGATTGACTTAATCAAAGGTAGGTTCAGCGATGGATAATTTTGATCTTGGACAAGATCCTGAGCTTTGACCGTATGTAAGAAATACAGCAGAAACTTTGGATGAATCTTCTTTCTTATTGCTTGAATCGTGGCAAGATGGCTTGCGACATAGCCGTCGAACCCCATCATTACTCGATGGTTGAGAAAAGTCGAAGCACCACTTTTCGGGAATAAGATTGTTCCTCTTGGAAAACGGCGAAGCTTGGCGACCCCCGTATCGTTCAAGTAATCCGCAGTTGAGTTGATTGTCCCGAATCGAATCTTTCCTACGTCTGCTGTGCGAACGAACGGGTGCTGGCCGCCATGAAACAGCGCCTTATCTTGTGGAGCAGAATTACCAGCTGAAACGGTTGCTAAATCACCCAGCTCTTGCGTGTCCCACCCCGCCCCCACGGTGTCTCCTTTATTCATTCGTCTTTCTTCTTGGTATTATCTCCCCAAAGTTCAACCGCAGGAACGGCGCGCATCTGCTCTTCTTTACCCCACACTTTTTCGTATTCGCCGTCATACCAATTTTCCTGCGTGGCATTAGGGACGATATCCACAGTATGCACTTCAAGGACGCGGTTAAAGCCACTCTCGTAGCCTCGAATAACGACCGGCGTGTCCGGGTTATGGTTTTGTAACTCCGCAATCACTTCTTTTACTTTCATATCATCACCTCGTTGGGTTGTCGTGCGTAAAAAATTACCGCCGCCTGCCGAAGCCGGCGGTTCATACCATTTCCTCAATGGATTTCAAAACTTTGTCTGTTTCTCTGTCCAGCCGTTTTATCTCTGCCAAAATTTCTTGCGGATGCCGCAGTGGGTCAACCTCCGGCATGTTGGGATTTTTTACCGATAGATCGAAACCCCCCTCTTCCACAGCAGACATATCTACCGTCCACGACCGCTCCGAATCAGCAAATGTTTTCTGCAGTTTAACAAACTCCACCAAGTCATCATCGTTCAGCGCATTGGTTTTACCGAGGCTACGACCAGGGTCGAGTTGGTAGAACCAGATTTTGCGTGTGGGCGCGCCCTTTTCAAAGAACAGCACCACGGTTTTTACACCCGCACCCAGGAAGGTGCCGCTCGGACAGTCGAGTACGCCGTGCAGGTTGCAAGTCTCCAACAATTCTTTGCGTAGCGCCCTTGAAGCGTTGTCCGAGTTTGACAGGAAAGTGTTCTTGATGACCACCGCCGCCCGGCCACCGGCTTTCAAACTCTTGATGAAGTGCTGGAGAAACAGGTAAGCGGTTTCGCCGGTTTTGATGGGGAAGTTTTGCTGGATTTCCTTGCGCTCCTTTCCGCCGAAAGGGGGATTGGCGAGGATGATGTTGAAGCGATCCTTGTCTTGGATGTCGGCGAGGTTTTCGGTCAGCGTGTTGGTAAGGACGAGGTTGGGGGCATCAATTCCGTGCAGGATCATATTCATAATCCCGATGATATACGCGAGCGACTTCTTTTCCTTGCCGTAGAAAGTGGCGGATTGGAGCGTTTTCAATTGTTGGGTGGTCAACTTGCCGGCGCGCAGATAGTCGTATGCTTCGCAGAGAAAGCCGGCTGAGCCGCAGGCGCCGTCGTAAATGGTCTCGCCAATTTTGGGTGCGACAACCTGAACCATCGCCCGAATGAGCGGACGGGGCGTGTAATACTCGCCACCGTTGCGCCCGGCGTTCCCCATATTGCGAATTTTTTCCTCGTATAGATGGCTGAGTTCGTGTTTTTCCTGCTGAGACCGAAAGGTCAACGTATCCAACAATTCGAGGGCTTCACGCAACGAATAGCCCGACTGGAATTTGTTTTTTATCTCGCTAAAAATCGCGCCGATCTTATACTCGATAGTGTCGGGCCCGCTGGCGCGCTCCTTGAAACCTTTGAGGTAGGGAAACAGGTCGTTGTTGACGAATTCAATCAGGTCTTCGCCGGTCAGCGCGCGGTCGTGGTCGATGGAACCATCGGGCTTTTTCGGCACCGCCCAGTTCGTCCAGCGATGCGCTTCGTCAATCAGAAATCCGGCGCGCTTGCCGCCAAGTTCCGCCTTCATTGCCCGCCCCTTTTCGAGGTCATCAAGATACTTCAGAAAGAGCATCCACGAGGTCTGCTCGGTGTAATCGAGTTCGGTGGTGCAACCGGCCTCTTTCCAGAGAACATCGGCGATATTGTTAAAAGTGGTTTCGAACATTGCTCCCCTATTCGGCATAGCGAGACTTTGAGGTTATGCAACAACCCTGGGGTGTGATGGTATATCCAATCCGACGCGGAAGTATTTTAGCAAAATTTCCCTTGCGTGATGGGGCTTGCGGTTGCCACCGGCGTGATATTAAGCAATCCGCCGGATTACAACGGCGAATACCCAGGCGCAGCACTATTAGCATTCAACCAATCATCCCACAACCTCAAAAGGTCGGGGTTGACGGCGGCTACTATGGAGCGTTTGCGTAGGCGGGCGCAGTCCAGGGGTTGGCCGGAGAGGGAGGTGGCGTGGCCGCCGGCTTCGGTTAGGATGAGGTAGCCGGCGGCGAAGTCCCATAGTTTTTGGCCGCCGTGGAGGTAGATTTGCGCGCGGTCGGCGGCGAGCCAGCACCATTCCAGGGCGGACGAGCCGAGGTTGCGTTGGGAGCGGTAGGGCGGGGAGCGCACCAGTTGTTCGGCCAGGTCGCCGACCAGGCGTTTGTAGTCGATGATGGCGATGCACTCGCCGAGTTGGCGCGTCGACGGGCAGGTTAGGCGTTGTTGGTTGAGATACGCGCCCTCCCCTCGTTGCGCGGCGAAACATTCGTCGCGCACCGGGTCGAAGACCACGCCGAGTTGCGGGCTGCCCGCGACCACCAGCGCGAGCGACACGCCGTAGAACGGGAAGCCGGCGGTGAAGTTGGTGGTGCCGTCGAGGGGGTCGAGCACCCAGTAGCCGCCGCCGCTTTGCTCGCATGCCGCTAGTTGCTCGGCGTGCGCCATTTCCTCGCCGATGAAGCCGTATTGCGGCCACCGTTGGCGCAGTTCGACCAGCAAGCGGTCCTGGGTTCGTTGGTCGATGTCGGTGACCCAACTGCCGTCCGGCTTGTCGGTGCGCACCACGCCGCCGTCCGCGCCGGCGTATTCCGCCAGCGCCACTTGCTTGACCAGCGCGCTCAGTTCGTGCAAGTCGGGGAGGTTGGGGTCGGGGTTGGGATTGGCGGCGTCTTTCAATGGCGGAGCCTCAGTCGGGGTCGGCGCGGAACAGTTGCCGCGCCAGACTGGTCAGGTCGGGAATGATGCCGATGCGCCGCTCGATTTGCACGCGCCCCAGCAGGTGGGTGAGCCGCCCGCCGGAGCCGCCCGATGGCGGCGGCGCAACTGGGCTGAGGGGCGGCGGCGCGGAATCGATTTCAATCACCGTCGGCGGGGCGCTGCTGGTGAGCGCGAAAAAGGCGTCGGGCTTGCCGCCTTTCATCGGTCGGAGGATGGCGGCATGCTCGGGGCGCGTCTCCCGCATCCCGCCGCCGAGCGCGCCGGCGCTGTCAATCAGGGGCAACCGCAAACCGCGCCAGTGAAAATCGCCGCACACCCAGTCGGGCGCATCGTCGGACGGCGGCCTGTCCATTTGCACCCGAGCGACGATTTCGGCGACCATGCTGACCGGAATCAACACCGGACCGAGCCGGGTTTCCAACGCCACCACGCGAATCGTTTTTTCCGCCGCCGGCGGTGGCGGCGCGCCGTCAGCGGCTGAGCCGGCGCCCTCGGCGTCGCGGCTTGCGAAGGGGCTGAGCGCATCCGATTCCAGCGTCGTGCGGTCGACGAATGCGCCGGGGTCGAGAATCATCGCCACGCCGGAATCGGGCAGCACCGCCACGCCGGCGAGCCCGCGAATCGATGCCAGTTGGGCGTCCGGTTTCTTGCCGACGATTTGGATGACGTCGTGGAATTCATCCACCTCAAACGCGACCACGCGGTCCGCCAGCCGAATCAACACCAGCGAGGCGAGCCCCGGCAGCAGGCTGGCGGTGCGGTTGCGCGCCCCGCCCGCGCGCTCGCCGATTTCGTCGGCGAGAGTGACGATGGGTATGCGCCGGGCGCCGACCTCGACAACCCGCCGCCCGCCGCTCGCCGACACCTGGTCTTCCCGCGCCCGCAACAAGCGCTCGACCGCGCGCGCCAGCAGCGCGAAGCGGTGCCGCCCGACCGTCACCATCAAGGCGCGCTGCGCCACCTGCGGCAATGGCAGGCGGAACTGAAACCGCACGCCGTCGCCCGCTTCCGATTTCAACGCCATCAGCCCGCCGAGGTCGCGCAACGCGCGGTAGACCCGGCTCATTCCCGACCCGCCGGGCTGGGTGATGATTTGCAACCAATGCGCCTCGCCGACCGCCTCGGCGCGCGCGGTCATGCCCGCCTCAACCGCGCGCGCCGCCAGTTTTTCCGCGTCCAGACCGCCGCCGTCGTCCGCGTATTCCACCGCCAACTCGCCGCCCTGGCGGACGGCGGTGATGCGGATGCGCCCGGCGGCGGGTTTGCCCGCCGCCTTGCGCGCCGCGGCGGATTCGATGCCGTGCGCGATGGAGTTTTCAATCATCGGCGCGAACGCCGCCAGCATGCGCTCCGGCAGTTGCCGGTCCACCTCCACCTCGCCGCCGGCGAGCGTGAGTTCGACCGGCTTGTTGTGGCGAGTCGCGGCGTCCTCGGTGAGGCGGCGCAACTGCGGCAGGTAGTCGTTGAAGGTGCACGTGGGCGCGTTCAGCAAGCCGCCCTGCGGCGTTTCGTCGGGGGGGGATTCGGGGGGCGTGGCGGGGGTGTCGCTCGATTTGTTCGCCACTGCCACCGGCGGCGCGTCGGCGACCTCGGGGTTGGACAGCAGCGACTCCACCATGCTGTTCAAGAACGGGGCGTGATTGCGCGACGCGGCTGGGGCGAAACCGAGGTCGGCGGCGAGCCCGTCGTGGACTTCTTCGAGCAGGTTGAGCAGCCCGACATCGTCCGCGCCGACCGCGTTGCCGTCTCGGGTGAGCAGGTTTTCCACGCTGTGGCTGAGCGCCGAAATGTCGCTAAAACCGGCTGACGCCGCGGCATCCCGCAACGCGCGGAATTCGCCATGCAGCGCCGCCAGCAAATCCGAGTCGGGGCGGTCGGCGCGCCATTTGGCGAGTTGTGCGTGGATGCGGGCGAGGCTCGCTTCGCTTTCCGTGGAAAACGAATCCGCGACTTGTTCAAGTTTCTGCGGGTTTTTTTTCATTTATTATCAACCTGTTATTTTGTTATTTTTATGTAATGCTTTCATCGACCAATGTTGACGAAACGCGCTGAGCGCGTCAGCGCCGCGACATCGAGCACGCCCCAGGGCTCGCCGTCATCCAACCACACCGCGCTCAAAAAAGGCGACAGCGCGGCGTCAAAACCGGCGACACTTTCGGCACCAGCGCCGGCGGGCGGGTCGCGATTAAACGCCCGCAGGCTGACCGGGCTATCCAGCAGCAACGCGCTTTTGATGCGGTTGTCGGCGAGCAGGAGCAGTCCGGCGTCCTTGCCGCCGGTGGCGGCGCGGCGACCGATGAAGCGGGCGAAGTCGATGAGCGTGTAGATTTCCCCGCGTATATGGATGATGCCCGCGACCCATTCGCGGCTCAACGGCAACGGCTGCGCGTCCCGGCTGCGGGCGATTCGCAAACCGGCGGCGAACGGCACCACGAGGTTGAGTTCTTCAATGGTGAACGCAAACCCGCGCCCAATCCCCGCGCGCGCTTCACTCGCGCCCGCGCCCTCGCCCCCACCCGGCGGGCTCGCTTTTTCGCCGAGACCGGCGCTTTCGAGTTGCTGCAATAACGCCAGCGGGCCGGGTTGCGGAGTGTTCAATGCGAACTCAACTTCGACGGGTGCGGGGTGGGCGGCGGGGGGTGCGAGGTGGGGGGCGCGGATGGCGGATAAATTGTTTGCGGAATTTAGTATAATCGCGGCGTGTTGTCGACCATAACAAATCGCGCGAGCCCTTGGCGGGCTGCAAATCGTTGCCTGAGTGAGGCGACCGTTGCCTAAGCCGCCAAACGATATAAAACCGATGAGCGGCACTTCGCTGAAAAACCAGTTGCTGGTGTCCATGCCGCAACTGACCACCCCGAGTTTTCATCAGACGGTCTCGCTGATTTGCCAGCACGACGACAACGGCGCGATTGGGGTGGTCGTCAACCGGCTCACCAACCACCGCATGGGGGACATTTTCGACCAACTGTCGTTGCCGGTTTCCAGCCTCAAACACACTGAGCAGCCGGTTTTTGAGGGGGGGCCGGTCAACCCTGAACTGGGGCTGGTGATTCACGCCGATGAAAAAAGCGGGAGCCGCTGGGAGTCCTCGCTGGAAATCGGCGGCGGGCTATGGCTGACCAGTTCGCGGGACATTCTGGGCGCAATCGCCGGCGACCGCGGACCCGCCAACGCCATTATGCTCCTCGGCTACGCCGGCTGGGGACCGGGGCAACTGGAGTCTGAAATCCGGCAAAATTCATGGTTCCACACGCCCGCCGACCACTCGATTATCTTCGACACGCAAATCGACCGGAAATGGCATCAAGCCGCCAAACTGCTTGGCATCGACTACTCGCGGCTGTCCACCGAGGTCGGTCATGCCTGAGTTGAATACCGTGCGCCGGGTAAGCAAAACGCCGCCACGCCTGCGCGCGCATTTCCTCGGCTTGGACTTCGGCTTGAAACGCATCGGCGTCGCCGTTGGCAATGCCGAGCGGCGCACCGCGCAGGCGTTGTCCACCGTGGCGGCGCGCGACGGCGTCCCGAATTGGCGACAGTTGGAAAAGCAGGTGGAGCGGTGGTTGCCGACGCTGCTGGTGGTCGGCTTGCCGGTCAATATGAACGGCGGCGAAGGCGACATCGCCAAAAGAGCGCGCCGGTTTGGCAGGGAGGTCGGCGGGCGGTTTGGCTTGGAGGTGGTGTTCGTGGACGAGCGTTTGAGCACGCGCGCCGCCGATGAATTGCTGAGAACCGCCGCCACCGCCGGAGGCAAACCACGCAATCCACAGCGTGCGCCCAGCGTCCAAAAACTCGCCAAAAAACGCGACAGCGTGGCGGCGGAATTGATTGTGCTGACCTATCTGGCAGACCCCAACGCGCATGCATGATTCCGGGCAACTGGCGGCGATTACCGCGGAAATGGCGGATGCCATCGTCGCGCAGCAATTGTCCGCGCCGCTCATCATCGGCATTCACACCGGCGGCGCGTGGCTCGCCGAGCGCTTGCGCGCCGCCCTCAACCCCGCGCCGCCGCTCGGCACGCTGGACATCTCGTTCTACCGCGACGACTTCAGCCGGGTCGGTCTCAACCCCGAAGTCAAAGCCTCCAACCTGCCGGTGGCGGTGGACAACCGCGACATCATTCTGGTGGACGATGTGCTGCACACCGGGCGCACCATTCGCGCCGCCCTCAACGAAATCTTCTCCTACGGTCGCCCCGAGCGGGTGTGTTTGGCGGTGCTGATTGAGCGCCCCGGCAGGGAGTTGCCGATACAAGCGGATGTGGTCGGGCAATCGCTCGATTTGGCGGACGACGAGGAAGCCAAACTCAGCAACAACGGCGGCGACCTCGCGCTCAACATCATCCAAATCGGCAAGGCAATCGCCGGGAAAATCGCATGACGCCGACCGCCACCGGCGACGCCATTCAGTTTGACCGCAACGGGAAACTGAAACATTTTCTGACCATTAGCGGCCTGCCGCGCGAGACCCTGGTCGGCATTCTCGACACCGCCGAGTCGTTCGTCAGTTTCGGCAAGCGCGAGGTCAAGAAGGTGCCGTTGTTGCGCGGCAAGACGATGGTCAACCTTTTTTTCGAGCCGAGCACGCGCACGCGCACGACCTTTGAAATCGCCGGCAAACGCCTGTCCGCCGACGTCATCAACCTGAACGCATCGCGCATGTCCACCATCAAGGGCGAGTCCATTGTGGACACCGTGCGAACCCTGGAAGCGATGCACACCGACTTGTTCGTGGTGCGCGACAGCGCGAGCGGCGCGGCGCATCTAATCGCCGCGCACTTGCCCGAGCACGTGCGCGTGGTCAACGCCGGCGACGGACGCCACGCCCATCCGACGCAGGCGATGCTGGACATGTTCACCATCCGGCGCGCCAAAGGCGGCTTTGACGGACTCAAGGTCGCCATCATCGGCGACCTGCTGCATTCACGCGTGGCGCGCTCGCAGATTCACGCGCTCAACACTCTGGGGGTCGCGGAAATCCGGGTGGTCGGACCGCGCACGCTGATTCCAACCGAAATCGAAACGCTGGGAGTAACCGCCACCTCGGACATGCTCGAAGGGCTGAGCGGCATCGATGTGGTCATCATGCTGCGGCTGCAGCGCGAGCGCATGGATGGCCAACTGGTGCCGAGCGCGCAGGAGTATTTCAACCGCTATGGCCTGACCGAGGAAAAACTGCGCCACGCCGACAAAGACGCGGTGGTGATGCATCCGGGACCCATCAACCGCGGACTGGAAATCTCCTCGGCGGTCGCCGACAGTTCGCGCTCGGTCATCCTGGAGCAAGTCACCAACGGCATCGCGGTGCGCATGTCCATACTGGCGACCATCATGGGCGGGTCGGAGGAGCGGTCGTGACTGAGACTGTGAATTCGACCGAGGCGGCGCCGGAAAACTTGCTAATCAAAGGCGGTCATCTGATTGACCCAGCTAATGAAACCGACGCGGTCTGCGATGTCTATATCAGCCGGGGGAAAATCGCCGGCATCGGGAAGAAGCCCGGAGGTTTCAAAGCCGACCGGCAAATTGACGCCGCCGGGCTGCTGGTATTGCCGGGCTTAATCGACCTGTGCGCGCGCTTGCGCGAGCCGGGCGAGGCGCACAAAGCCACCATCGCCTCGGAAGTCCGCGCCGCCGCCGCCGGCGGCATCACCCGAATGGTCTGCCCGCCCGACACCTTCCCGGTCATCGACACGCCGGCGATGGTGCGCATGATTCACGACCGCGCCGCCACCTGCGGTTTCGCGCGCGTTCATCCGCTCGGCGCGCTGACCGCGGGCCTCGGCGGGGAGCGCCTCGCCGACATGGCGTTGCTGATGGACGCGGGCTGCGTCGGGCTGAGCAACGGCTGGCGGGCGGTGGAAAACACGCTGGTGATGCGCCGCGCGATGCAGTATGCGTCCACCTACGGGCTGCCGGTGTTCGTCACGCCGCTCGACCCGTGGTTGCAGGGAAACGGCGTGGTGCACGAGGGCGAGGTCAGCACGCGCCTCGGGCTGCCGGCGATTCCCGAAGCGGCGGAGACGGTCGGCGTGGCGCGCGACCTCGCGCTCATCGAGACCAGCGGCGTGCGCGCGCACTTCGACTTGCTCTCCGGCGCGCGCGCGGTGGAGATGGTCGCCGAAGCCCAGTCGCGCGGCCTGCCGGTGACCGCCGGCGTCGCCATTCACCACCTACACTTTAACGAGCAACACATCGGCGCGTTTGACGCCGCATACAAGGTCTTCCCGCCGCTGCGGACGCAGCGCGACCAACGCGCGCTGGTGCGGGGAGTCGCAGACGGTGTCATCAGCACCATCTGCTCCGACCACCAACCACACGACGCCGACGCCAAACTAGCCCCCTTCGCCGAAGCCGCCCCCGGCATCTCCGGCGTGGACACGTTGCTCGCCCTGACCCTCAAACTAGTCGAGCAAAGCAACCTACCCCGCCCCACCGCCATAGCCGCCCTAACCACCCACCCCGCCACCATCATCGGCATAGACGCCGGGCATTTGGGCGTTGGCGCCACCGCCGACATCTGCCTGTTCAACCCGGCACTAGACTGGACGCCGGACGAGCAATCAATGCACAGCAACGGCAAGAATTCGCCTTGGTTTGGGGAGACTGTCAATGGCAAGGTGGTTGTTACGTTGGTTGAGGGTAGGGTTGTGTATGATGGGGGGTTGGGGGGTTGAGGGTGCGGGGGTAAAAGGGACAAATTACTTCGTCATTCTCGAGCGTTAGTGTCCGTTGCCGCCGCGCTTTTTCTTTTAAGCGGCGGCAACGGACACTTACGACCTCGGGAATCTCCCTAAGATTGGCACGGGCTTTGTTGAAATTCACGCCAGCCTTAGGGAGATTCCCGAAGGCGATGAAAAATATAGTCGCTATCGCTTCTTATTTTTCTATCGTTCGAGAATGACGGGCAGAACTCGTCATTCTCGAGCGTTAGTGTCCGTTGCCGCCGCGCTTTTTCTTTTAGCGGCGGCTTACCGGACACTTGCGTCCTCGGGAATCTCCCTAAGACTGGCACGGGCTTTGTTGGAATTCACGCTAGCCTTAGGGAGATTCCCGAAGGCGATGAAAAATATGGTCGCTGACGCTCCCTATTTTTCTATCGTTCGAGAATGACGGGTATGTATTACTCGTCATTCTCGAGCGTTAGTGTCCGTTGCCGCCGCGCTTTTTCTTTTAAGCGGCGGCTTACGGACACTTACGACCTCGGGAATCTCCCTAAGACTGGCACAGGCTTCGGTAAAGTCCACGGTAGCCTTAGGGAGATTCCCGAAGGCGATGAAAAATATGGTCGCTAACGCTCCCTATTTTTCTATCGTTCGAGAATGACGGGTAGTTGGTTTTTTTTGTACCGTTACCATAATTTAATCCCCCGTTCACCCTACGGTAAGAATTATTTTGTCATACTGGCGCACAATTCAATCGCACTCTTGAGGGATTACTCATGCGTATTTTTGTTTTATTTGATGTTATTCGATTTCGCCTCACCCGCCTGACCGTTGCCGTCGCGCTTGCCGTGTTGGCATTGTCGGTGAGTACGCAAGCGGCGGAGTCGCATGTTGCGGCTGACTTGCCGGCTATCAATGTCAACGACGGCTTTGCCGCATTGGTGCAGGCGGTCAAGCCGGCGGTGGTGAATATCTCGACCACGGGGCGCGCCCGCCGCGCCGGTAATCGTCCGCGCTTTGACGAGCAAATGCCGGAAATGGAGGAGTTCTTTCACCGCTTCTTTGGACAGCCGCCGTCGGGTCCGCGCCACGACCGCCGGCGTCAAGACCCCGACCACAAGCACGACCGCCCGCATGAGCGGCGCAGCACCGCGGTCGGCTCGGGGTTTATCATCGACGCCGAAGGCTTGGTGGTGACCAACCACCACGTGGTCGAGGGCGCCGATGAAATCGAGGTGGTGTTTGACGACGGCACGCGCATTCCGGCGACGCTCAAAGGGCGCGACAAAAAAACCGACCTGGCGCTGCTGGAAATCCGCACCGACAAGCCGTTGCCGTATGTGACATTCGGCGATTCCGACGCCGCCAGAGTGGGCGACTGGGTAATCGCAATCGGCAACCCGTTCGGGCTCGGCGGCACCACCACCAGCGGCATCATCTCGGCGCGCGGGCGCGACATTCAGTTCGGGCCGCTGGACGACTTCATCCAAATCGACGCGCCCATCAACCGCGGCAATTCGGGCGGTCCGCTGTTCAACACCAAAGGCGAGGTCATCGGCGTCAACAGCGCGATTCACTCCCCCAACGGCGGCAACGTCGGCATCGGTTTCGCCATCCCGTCGTCGATGGCCGCCAACGTCATCGCGCAGTTGCGCGACAATGGCGTGGTGCAGCGCGGGTTTCTGGGCGTCCATATTCAAGGCGTCAGCGAGGAGATTTCCGACAGCCTGGGGCTGGCGAAAGCCGGCGGCGCGTTGGTCACCCGCGTGGTGGCGGACAGCCCGGCTTCCGAAGCCGGCATCGAGGCGGGCGATGTCATACTCGCCTACGGCGGCAAGGAGGTCGGCAAAATGCGCGACCTGCCCAAACTGGTCGCCCTGACCGACGGCGAGACCGAGGTTGACCTCGAAATCTGGCGAGACGAGCGCCGGCAAACCTTGCGCGTCACCATCGGCAGCCACAAGGAGGAAACATTGGCGGGAGGTTTGCCCGATGCGGTGGCGGCGGCATCGGGGCAACTCGGCTTGTCCGTGGGCGCGCTGGACGATGAAAACCGCAAGAAATACGGCATCGAAGCGGACGCCGGCGGCGTGGTCGTGGTCGCGGTTGAGCCCGACGGCGCCGCCGCCAAACGCGGGCTGCGCGAAGGCGACCTCATCAAGCGCGTCGGCAAGCGCCGAGTCAATTCGCCGGCTGAGATGGCGGATGCGCTCGACGCCCTGCGCGATGACAACACGGATAAAAAATCGGTCTTGCTGTTGGTTGAGCGCGATGAGCAAACGCGCTTCGTGGTCGTGCCGATGAATTCCTGACGGGGTCGGCGCGGTGGCGGCGGCACAAGGATGTGCGCTTTTTTCCGGGCGGCGGCGCGGCAATCCGGCTTCGCGGACGCGCCGGCTTTGTGAATGCCCTATAATCCCCGCATGAACCTGGCGCACCCCGCCCCTTCCCGGACCGACCTCGTGTGGCACGCGCTGCGGGACGAAGTCGCGCGGCAACTGGAAGCCGAGCCGATTCTCGCCGCCTTCATGCGCCCGACCGTGCTGCGGCACCGCTCGTTTGGCAATGCGCTGGCGGCGTTGCTGGCGCAGAAACTGGCGTGCCCGACGCTCACCGAGTCGAGCCTGCGGAAAATCATACGCCAGTCGTACGCCGATGACGCCGCGCTGCTGAGCGCCGCCATCGACGACCTGCTGGCGTTCTGCGAGCGCGACCCGGCGTGCGACCGGTATTCGCTGCCGTTCCTGTATTACAAAGGCTATCAGGGCTTGCAGATGCACCGCGTCGGGCACTGGTTGTGGCGGCGGCAACGGCGCGAACTGGCGCTGTATATGCAGAGCCGAATCAGCGAAGTGTTTGCGCTCGACATTCACCCCGCCGCGCGCATCGGCAACGGCATCCTCATCGACCACGCCACCTCGCTGGTCATCGGCGAAACCGCGGTGGTCGGCGACAACGTGTCGATGCTGCACGAGGTCACGCTCGGCGGCACCGGCAAGGACAGCGGCGACCGGCACCCCAAGGTGGGCGGCGGCGTGCTAATCGGCGCCGGCGCAAAAATCCTCGGCAACGTACGCATCGGCGAAGGCGCCAAAATCGGCGCCGGCAGCGTCGTGCTGGACGACGTGCCGGCACACTACACCGTCGCCGGCGTCCCCGCCAAACCGGTGGGCGCATGCAGCACCGAGCAGCCGGCGTTGGAGATGGATCACACCCTGGAAATGGACTGACCCGGTTGCCGGGAGTTGCCGATGAATTTCGGAGAAGTGTTATATCGCGCGAAGGAGCGGGTGGCGACCATCACGTTGAATCGCCCCGCGCGTTTCAATGCCATCAACGAAAGTATGCCGGATGATTTGGCTGCGGCGTTTGCGCATGCCGGCAACGATGATGGCGTTCACGTGATTGTATTGACCGGAGCGGGGCGGGGGTTTTGCGGCGGGTATGACTTGAAGACTTACGCCGAAACGGAAGCGCAAGCGGAGGGCTCCGGCGCGCATCCGGCGGTTCAGGAGATGCCGTGGGATGCGATGATTGACTATCAATTTATGAGCCGCTGCACGCGCAATTTCATGTCGATTTGGCGTTGCCCCAAGCCGGTGATTGCGCGCGTGCACGGCGATGCGGTCGCCGGCGGCAGCGACATTGCGTTGTGCTGCGACATTGTCGTGATGAACGAAAAAGCGCGCATCGGCTATCCGCCCGCGCGCGTTTGGGGCTGCCCGACCACGGCCATGTGGGTGTATCGCCTCGGCGCGGAAAAGGCAAAGCAGATGCTGTTCACCGGCGACCTCATCAGCGGCAAAGAAGCGGCGGAAATCGGACTGATTTTTCGCGCGACTCCACCGGCGCAACTGGATGATGCGGTCGCGCAGTTGACCGACCGAATCAAGGGCGTGCCGAAGAATCAACTGATGATGATGAAAATGCTGGTCAACCAAGCCTACGAAAACATGGGCCTCGCCAACACCCAACTCCTCGCCACGCTTTTCGACGGCATCGCCCGGCACAGCCCCGAAGGCGTCCACTTCCAACAACGCGCACAAGAAGCCGGATTCAAACAAGCCATCGCCGAACGCGACTCGGGGGAGGCGATAGGGGGTGGTAAATCTTGATGTTCGTCTTGCAGGGGCGGGTTGAAATGAAGACGTTGGTTATTGTGTTGTGGTGGTGTTGTTATTTACTCAAAAACAACCATTACTAAAATAACCAACCACCCGTCATTCTCGAACGATAGAAAAATAGGGAGCGACAGCGACCATATTTTTCATCGCCTTCGGGAATCTCGTCCCGACTGGCGCTGAGTTCAAACAAAGCCGTCATTCCGCCGGATGCGGGAATGGCGTTTTTTGGGCTTAGCGCCAGTCTTAGGGAGATTCCCGAGGACGCAAGTGTCCGTAAGCCGCCGCTTAAAAGAAAAAGCGCGGCGGCAACGGTCACTAACGCTCGAGAATGACGGGTGGTTGCGGGTGGTTGTGGGTAGTGTGGGTGGCTCGGGTGGTTGCGAGTGGCGGACGGTAAATCTTGATGTGTCCGCCTTGCCGGGGCGAGTTAAAACGAAGACCCCGGCTCCGCCAGAAAAGCCACCTCTTCCTCACTCGAAACCCGTCCCAGAATTTTGTTGCGGTGGGGGAAGCGACCGAAGCGTTGGATGATTTCTTGGTGTTTGCGGGCGTATTCGCAGTAGTCGTTGAACAGGTCGGTTTCAGCCGCATCGACGCTTGCCGCCAGCGCTTGGTATAGGGCGACCGAGCGTTGCTGCTCCGGCAGTTCTTCGCTGTGTTCGAAGGGCAGGTAGGCGAAAACTTGCTGGATGGGGGTTAGGCGTTGTGTGGTGCCGCTGTCTACGGCGGTTAGGGCTAGCGCCAGGGCGAGTGGGTCGCGGGAGAATGCCGCCGGTGTGTTGCGGTACATGTTGCGGGGGAATTGGTCGGTGCTGATGATGAGCGCCAACAGGCCGCGCGGGGTTTCGGCCCATTCGCCGAGTTTGCCATCGGCGGCGGCTTCGGTGGTGGCGGTGAAGCGGCGGGTGATTTCCCTGTCCATTTGCTCGTTTTTCGACCACCAGAGCGGCGACTTTTGCTCGGCGATTTCGGTGGCGCTTTGCCCGCGCCCAAACCAGAATTCGAGAACGCTCTCAATCGTTTCGTTCATGCCGCCGTATTATTTGCCAAGCGCGCCCGCTTTGCAATACCATTCGGGGTTACCGCCCCCGCCGCCTAATTTTGATGCCGCCACCAATCCAAATCCGAATCCGCCCCCAACACCGACCCCGCCGGACGCGCTGATGGCTGCCCGGCTGTTCCTCGCTGTGGTCGTGCTCATCGGCGTGATGTGGTATCTCGGCTGGTATCGCCGGGCGACCCCGGAGGCGCGCAATCGCTCGCTCAAAACCGTCCTGCTGTATGGCATCGGCGCCGCCATTCTGGTCTTGGTGCTGACCGGGCGCATTCCGTGGCTGTTCGCCATCATCAGCGCGGCGATTCCGTGGTTGAACCGCGCGCTGGCGGCCCGGCAGGCGTGGAAATTCTTCTCGGGCTTTCGCAAGCCGGGGGGAGGCGGGGGGCAGAATGCCGGGACGCCCGGCGGCGGTATGGATGTCGCCGAGGCCTATCAGGTGCTCGGTCTTGCGCCGGGCGCCACGGAGCGGGAAATCATCGAAGCGCATCGCAATCTGATGCACAAAATCCACCCCGACCGCGGCGGCTCGGATTATCTCGCGGCGCGAATCAACCAGGCCAAGGAAGTCCTGCTGAAGGCGTTGTAGTGGGGCGCGGGCGCGGACGATGAAACGGCGGATGGCAGTGCGGAATTCGGCGCGGCGCGGCTTGGGCTTGCGACGACCGGCACGCGCGCTTCGCCTGCCGCGCTTGCCCCGCCTACCCCGCCTACCTCGCCTGCCTCGCCTGACGCGCAAACCGTCTGCGCCGCGCCGGCATTCGTTGCCCTCCGCCGGGGTCGTCGCGGCGGCGCTCCTCGTTGCCGTTTGGTGCTGGCCCGCCGACATCAGCGCGGTCAATACCGACCGGGGCGCGTCCTGGGGAATCGACCGGCAATCGATCGCCGCCGTGATTAGCCCGGCGATTGAAGCCAACCGCTTTCCGCATAACATCACGCTGCCGGACTTCCCCGTGCCGGGCGAACTCGCGGTGCGCTATACGCTCGATGCGGCGTTGCAGCGCGAAGCGGAGCGGCTGCTGCAAAAACACAATCCCGACTATGGCGTGCTGGTGGCGCTTGAGCCGGAGTCGGGGCGCGTGCTGGCGATGGCGGGTAGCGTGCGCAGCGGGAATGTCCCCGGCAACATGACGCTCATCAACAGTTACCCGGCGGCATCCATTTCCAAAATCATCACCGCCGTCGCCGCCATCAACGAGGACAAAGCCGCCGCCGCCACCGTGATTCCGTTCAACGGAAAATCCACATCGCTGTATAAAAAAAGCGTGTTTGAACACCGCGACAACAAATGGACGCGGCGATATTCCCTCGGAGACTCCTTCGCCAAATCGGTGAACACCGTGTTTGGGCGGCTGGGCGCGGTCGTGGTCGGCGGGGAAACCATGCTCGACTACGCGTCGCGGCTCGGCTTCAACGGGCGCTTTGCCTCGGACTTCGTTTTTGACAACGGCGTCGTTGAAGTGGACACTGCGGATGCGTGGCAGGTGGCGGAGATGGCGTCCGGTTACACCACGCGCAACACGCTGTCGCCGCTGCACGGCGCGACGCTGGCGGCGAGCGCGGTCAACGGCGGCAACTTGGTCGCGCCGACGCTGGTGAAAGCGCTCATCGGGCCCAACGGCGTGCCGCTCTACTGGCACGAGCAGCCGGCCAAGTCGGAAGTGATGAACGCGGACACCGCGCGCGAATTGAAAAAAATCATGCGCGCCACGGTGACCCGCGGCTCCGCCAGAAGAACTTTCGCAAGGTTCAGCCGCGGACGCTTGAAAGACGCGGTCGTCGGCGGCAAGACCGGCTCGCTGACGGGCTTTGCGCCGAAGGGAAAGTACGACTGGTTCGTCGGCTTCGGTGAACTGGGCGCGCGCAAAATCGCCTTCGCGGCGTTGTGCATCAACAAACAAAAATGGTATGTTAAATCAACCCAACTGGCGCGGGAAATGCTTGAGTTTTATTTCCGCGAGCAACCGTTGCAAAGCGCCGGCGTCTCCACTTCTTAACCCAAGGATTAGACGAATGAAACAATATCTGGATGCGGTTCGGGAAACCTTGACAAAGGGCACGCGCAAGCCCAACCGCACCGGCGTGGACACGATTTCAACCTTCAATATCAACTACGAAATCGATCTCGCCGACGGCTTTCCGTTGCTGACCACCAAGGCGATTTCATGGAAGAACATCGTGATTGAAAACCTCTGGTTTCTGTCCGGCAGCACCGACATTGGATTGCTCAAAAAACACGATTGCAAGTTTTGGGATCCGTGGGCCGACGAGCACGGCAAGGTGCCGAGCGCGTATGGCAATTTCTGGCGGCATTTTCCACTGCCGGACAATCGCACCAACGACCAGATTGACTACGTGGTCGGGCAGTTGCGCGACAACCCGCTGAGCCGCCGCATGGTGGTATCAGCGTGGGCGCCGGGCAACGCCCAAACCAGCGCCCTGCCCCCGTGCCACGCGTTGTGGGTGGTCAATACGCAACTGGACGAAAGCGGCGAGCCGTTGTTGTGTCTGCATCTGACCCAGCGAAGTTGCGACATCGCCCTCGGCGTTCCGTATAACATCGCCGGCTACGCTTTCATGCTGGAACTGCTGTCGCGCTTCAGCGGAATCCGCGCCGGCACTTTCGCCCACACGCTAATAGACGCGCACATCTACACCGCCAAAGCGGACGGCACGATGACGGAATACGACCACATCCCCGGCCTCAAACAACAACTCAAACGCAAACCACGCCGCCTGCCCGCGTTCGAAATCGACCCGACCATTCGCGCACTCGAAGACATCGCGCCACTGTTGTCGCTCAGCACCGATGAGATTATGGACAAGTTCAAACTGCACGACTACGACCCGCATCCGGCGATTAACTTCAAGGTGGCGGTGTAGGTGAGCGAACCGCCGAACAAAACACCACCATCCCCACTACGCGGCGCAATCGTCGCCATGACCCGCGACCACGTCATCGGCATCAATGGCGGCTTACCCTGGCATTACAGCGAAGACCTGAAACGCTTCAAACGGCGTACGATGGGTTGCGCTGTCATCATGGGGCGGGTGACTTGGGACTCGCTTGAACGCAAAGCGCTACCGGGGCGACGTAATATCGTAATCAGCCGCTCGGAGGTGGCGGGAGTGGAGTGTTACGGCGGGATTGAAGCGGCGATTGAGGCTTGCGGGGAGGAAGATTGGTGGGTTATCGGGGGGGGGCAGGTTTATCGCGCGGCGATGCCGTATTTGAACTGGCTGGATGTGACTTTCGTGCCGGATGTGGTTGAGGGGGAAGGTGTTGTTAGGTTTCCGGAGATTGATTTGGGGTGTTGGGAGGCGGGGAAGGAAATAAGGGTGGTCGATGAATCCGAGTTATTTAATATCGTTTATCGGCGTATATAACTGAGAGCACACTCCCCAACTCCGTCATTCTCGAGCGTTAGTGTCCGTTGCCGCCGCGCTTCTTCTTTTAGCGGCGGCTTACGGACACTTACGTCCTCGGGAAAAATCCGCCGGGAGCGGATTTTCGCGTAGCCCGAAGGGCGCGTATCAGGGATGATACGCGCAATCTCCCTAAGATTGGCACGGGCTTTGTTAGAATTCACGGCAGCCTTAGGGAGATTCCCGAAAGCGATGAAAAATATAGTCGCTGGCGCTCCTTATTTTTCTATCGTTCGAGAATGACGGGTAGTAGCATGTGCGAATTAGTGAACTTAGACACTTATGATATGAGTTATATGATTAACGACTATAAATACATCTCATCCCCTCCGCCACCCCCACAAACTCCCCCCTCAACCCCCGCGGCCCCACAACCTCCACATAACCCCCAAACCCCAACAACCACCACCGCAACTCCGCGGTATCAGCCACCGTCGCCTCAACCAACACCCACCCATCTTTTTTATCGGTAATCTTTTGATCATTAGACAACCTCGATTCACTTAAATGAATCGCGGCGTGTTTCGCAAACAACGCGCGCAGTTTTATTTTCTTGCCCGACACCGGATAAGAAAACCCCTTCTCCTCCTCAATATAATGCGCAAGGTCAAAACGCGGAATGGCGCTTGCGTGCTTGTCTGACAAACTGGCGCGGTTCATGCGGTGTAGCGCGTAGTGGCGCGGGTCGGTGTAGCCTTGTGCGGTGGCGATCAGGTAGATGATTCCGTCGCGCACCACGAGACCCAGCGGGTTCAATACTCGGCGTTTGGCGGTCGGCTGTCCCTTGCTTTTGTAGTTCGCCTCAAATTGTTTGCCCTCCAACAACGCCTGATAGACCACTTCCTGCACCGCCCCTTTCACCACCGGCGCAATCAGTTTGGGACCGCGGCTGATGATGCGTGTTTTTGCCGACCATTTGCCGAGTTTTGTTTTTTCCAGAACGCCGCGCGCGTGGTTGAAGTAAGGCGCCAGCAGGCGCAATACGGAAGGCGGCAGGAGTGAGCGCAACTGCTCCGATGCCAACTTGAAAGCGAGCGCGGTGTTGCTGTTCATTGCCGGAATTTGCAAGAGGTCGTTTTTGTCGGGCCAGAACCAATATTGTGTGCGCCCTTTGAATTCAGAACTCAGAGGAAACACGCCGGAGAGTTTATTTAAATCGCGCTGCAGCGAGCGCGCGCCAATTTCATACTCATCATTTTTATCGCGCAACGCTTTCTGCAATTCGGCAACGCTCATCATTTTCGGATAAGCCGGGATTAGTTGCAGCAACGCCAGATAGCGGAGCGTGGTGTCGGTGGGTTTTCGCATTGTCTAATCCGTTTTTTCGCCGGCGAAGAATCGCACCAAAGCAACCAGCGCCTCGGTGTCGCGCTTGCAGTATGCGCGCAAGTCGTCGGCCAGCGACTGCGCGCGCGGTTGTTCGGTGTCCGCGTCAATCATTTCCTGATACGCCGCGCCCGCCGCAGTGCCGTCTTGCACTTCGCCGAGGTCGCCGTAGTCGAGATGCGGGGCGATGGTCGGAAGTAGCGCTTTGAGCGACCACGAACCGCGCATGTCGGGATGGTAATAGTGTTGCCTTGCGACCGGCAACAAATCCACCAAGCGGTCAATCACTTCTTTAATCTCTTCGCGCAAATCGGGAAAGCGCTCGGCGAGTTGGTTCAAACAACTTTTCTCAAACGGGCTATAGACGAATATCGCACCGTACTGCCCGAGCGCAGCCAGCAGCGATTCGATGAACGCGCGCATCGGCGAGTCGCCGGTTGTGTCGAGAAATTCGGCGTGCGTCACCTCGCCCGGCTTCGCTTCGATGTGGCACGACCACTGAAACGGAAGCATTTGATACGGACGGGTATCCTTCCATCTCGGCACGGCGAAACCAATCGTTTCGAAATCAAGGTAATGGCGGGGATATGAACACGCGTTGATGACTTCCCCAGCCGCCGAGTCGAGTTCCGGCTTGCCCGCCACGGTCACCCTGCGCACCCATTCCTGAATCGCATTCGTCAGCCGCCCCGGCGGTATGTCGCGGATGTCTTTGATGTCTTCCGCTTCGAGTTCTTTGACGACTTGCCCGCCGCGCGGCAAACAACTCACCGGATACTCCGCACCCGGCTCCGAGCAATGCTCGATGAACGGGCATGGGTATGGCGAGTTGCAGTGCTCGCCGGTTGCGATGTTCGGCTTCCTTCCATTCAGAACCCAGTGGAATTGACTCACCCATTTCGGCACTTCCTTTTTTACATCGGCGATGTCCGCATCCAACTCGTTATAACACAACAACCCGCGGTAATCGCCGTCGCCGCCATAGACAAACTGCGTGTCGATGTGCGCCAGTTGCACGCGCTCAACCGGCAGTCCGCAACCTTCCAACACCCAAACCTGCACGGCGCAGTCGGCGTAATACGGCTCCTTCACGCTGCCACTCGATTTGACTTCAATCAATTCATATCCGCGCGCGCCCTTCTTCAGAATATCCGCCCTGACCACCACGCCCTTGTGCGTAAAAGTCGCTTCAAAGAGCGTCGCATCGGGCGACGCTTCAAGAACGCGCTCAGTCTCGGCAAGCGCGCCCGTAATCCCGCCATCAAACCCAACCAAGTGACCGCCCTCGTGCAACGACTGCGCCACATCGTTGACCGCATGCCCGACGGCAAACGCCCGCTCAACCCCCGCCGGCACGTTCTTCAACTCCGGCTGATGAACCTCAAGCCACAACCGCTTCTCGCATTGCAACCCGGACAGGATTTTTGATTTGGATAGTCGTGTTGTCATTTTGGTTTCTCGTTTGTGTTGGTTATGGTCGTTTAGGTCAGTAACAACTTGCCGTTACCAATTCCAATGATTTCGCGTATTGAGACAATTAAAATTGTCTTTCCGTACAATACCCGCATCGAGAAACGCCTGGCTGATTTGATTGTGTTGATTGTATGGAATCTCACGATTGCGAACCCCTTTTATTTCTTCGAGAACCCAACCAAAAAGCGCATCGCTTGACAGTCTTATCACCGCCGGAGGGGACTCGCAGACATAGAAATAACTTCCTCGCATCGCCGCACTGTGGACATAACCGTCGCCTCTCAGACAGTTCTTAAACTTCTCGCCCACCGCTTTCAATTCCTCCAGGGAACGAACGGGTTGGATGATCGCATTCCCCTTCCATGGAGGCGGTGGAAACGGCAACTCGGTAAACTTTCGCACAAACCACTGGGACAACTTCTTCATACTTTTTGTTGTTCGCGCAACTTCATTAATTTCCTTGAGTTCACGCTTGGTGATTTTAAGACCGAGAAGATTCGCCCCCCTGACAAACGTGCAAAATTGATGATAATCGTCGACGCTTTTGATGCAGAGCATGACTTCTCCGTCGGAAAATTCTTTGTATAGCCGCTCCTGTATGTCGCCCAGATAAAGGTCGAGTTTACGCACATGCTTGGCGTGACGTAAACGCTTGCGCATCGTATCACATCGCAACACGTCCTGCAGTTGCCAGTAATCTTTCTGCGCCAATGGCTTCTCCGGCAATTTGGGCAACACACTCAGCATGCCGCCGGGCCCGGTCGGGAACAACTTCTTCAACAACGCTTTTTTGCTTGTGGTGCGAATCACCTTCGCATACTCCGCCGTATCCGCATCATCCGCCGTCCGCTCCAACAACGCCAACCGAACCAAACAAATAAAATGCACATAGCCGGGCGGCTGGTCGGCAAGGTGGAGGATAAATTGCGGGTCGGTTTCACATAACTCATTCACCCATCTCTTAGCCCAGTGCCGCTTCCCGAACAATCCTTCGACCACAAACGGTGACACCGCGCATAATTTCTCTTCCGTCCACCGAGGAGTAACATGAGGTTGCGTCTTCCTGGCAACGCGAACCACCTTGCGGTCGCCTGCAACCGCCTTATAAACCCCACCGGAAACAGGCAAAACATCATCCCGCCCGGACTGCCGTTTTGTCGTCATCATCGCTCTCCCGCCATTGGATCGAAGTGGTTTGTTCGGCCACCTTACGCCGGCTATGCGACAAATTGCGTCGTCATTCGGGCTTTCGGCAGAGGAAAATTGCCCGTTGCGGGGCGGGGTGGCCCTCGATGGTTTTATTCGGGTTCGCAGGGTCGAGGAAATCGGTCAGGGATTCAAATTGCATCCATTCGGTGACGCGCTGTTCTTCGGGGGTGGTTTGGTTGATGTCGAGCAGGCGGATGTCGGTTGCCGATGATTGTCGCAGCCACGCTTCCAGCGCCAGCGGCGAGGGGATGGCGCGGACGTTGCACATTTTGGCGTAGCGGCTCGCGGGGGTTAGCACGGTGTCGGCGTCGCCATCCACGGTCAGGGTTTCGACGATGACTTCCCCACCGGGGCGCGCGCACGCGAGCAACTTTCGAAGATGCGCACGCGGGTCGCGGCGGTGATATAGCACGCCCATCGAGAAGACGGTGTCGAAGCCGGCGCCATCACCGCCGCTCGGAAACTGCCCGCCTTTCAACGGCAACACGAATGCCGGGCAATCGGAGCAATAGCGTTTGAGCGCGTTGAACTGAGCGATGAATAACTGGCTCGGGTCGATGCCGAGCGCGATGTTTGCGCCGTCGCCGAGCATGCGCCACAGGTAATAACCGTTGCCGCAGCCGACATCGAGCGCACGGCGACCTTGCAAACTGCCGATGTGTTCCGTCAGGCGAGCCCACTTGAGGTTGGAGCGCCATTCGCTGTCGAGCATCATTCCGAACAAATCAAACGGACCCTTGCGCCAAGGTTTCAGTTGCAACATCAGATGTTTAAGATGCGCCCGCGTTGCAGGGTCGCAATCTTTTCGGTCGCCGATGCGCACCGCCGGACCGGTGAAGTCATAAGCCGATGCGGTGATGGCGGGCAGATGGTCGATGGTGCGTTGCCACTTTGCCCAGTCGCCGTGACGATTTATTTCATAGACGCGTTGCGCGCCGCGTAACAACGGGTCGGCGAGCGCGCCTAAGCGGTTTGCTTCCAGGGCTTGGCGCAAACCGCCGAGCGAATTCATTTGCGCCGGCGGCTCCGGTTTCGCGCTCATTTATGCGCGATAAAAGAGCAGAAGTTAAACGCCTGAAACCACTGACTGACTTGCGAAAACCCCGCTTGCCGCAACCGCTCGCAATGCGCCGCCGCGCTCTCCGGCAACATCACATTTTCCAGCGCGGCGCGTTTTTGCGCGATCTCCAAGTCGCTGTAACCGTTGGCGACTTTGAATTGATCGTGCAACGCTTGTTGCATGCGCTCCTCGCCGGCGTCTTCGAAGCAGACCTTTTCCGAAAGCACCACTACGCCGCCGGGTTTCAAGCCGGCGTGAATGCGGGCGAGCAAGCCGAGGCGGTCGCCGGGGTCGAGAAATTGCAGCGTGAAGTTCAAGATAACCAGAGCGGCGTCTTTCACTTCCGCTTCCCTGACATCGCAATGCACCAAACTGAGCCGCGCGTCGTCGATGACACCCGCCAGATTGTCGCGGCATTGCCGCAACATCGGCGCGGAGTTATCGACGCCGATAAAGCGAGCCGACGGGTCGGCAATTCGTGAATGAATTGCGCGCATCGACGCGCCCAGCGAGCAGCCCAAGTCGTAGATGTTGGAATCGGGTTGATGATAGCGTTCGGCAATCACGCCGAGCAGTGCGACGACGGTTTCATAGCCGGGCACCGAGCGGCTGATCATGTCGGGGAAGACCGCCGCCACGCGCTCGTCAAACACAAAATCCGCCACGCGCTCCAACTTGCCGGCATAGACTTTGTCGATATTGCTCATGTCCGCGATGGCATCGTGCGGCGAGGCGTCAGGCTTGTTCCAACTCGATCAGAGTTCCCATCGCATCGCCGGGATGCAGGAAGATGACCGGCTTGCCGTGGGCGCCGATTGCCGGCGCGCCGCCGCCGAGGATTCGCATTCCCGCGCGCGCCAGCCGCTTGCTCGCCGCTTCAATGTCATCGACTTCATAACACAGATGATGAATGCCGCCGCTCGGATGCTTTTGCAGAAATTTAGCGATGGGCGAGCGCTCGCCAAGCGGGTGCAGCAATTCGATTTTGCTGTTGGGCAACTCCACAAAAACGGTCGTCACGCCGTGCTCGGGCAACTCCAACGGCGCCGACACGGAAGCGCCGAAAGCGTCCCGGTAAAGCGCGCCGGCGGCTGCCAAATCGGGCACCGCAATCGCAACATGATTGAGTTTGCCGATCATGTCGCCGAGCGCATGAATGTTGAAACCAGTTTTCGCGCGGCGATGGAAGCCGGCAACGCGCCCTCGCCGACCTGCTTCAACACGCCTTCGAGCGCCTCGTCAACAGCGGCGTCTTGCTTCAACGCCGCCAGCAACTGCTCGCGTGTCTCGTTCCACAACCACTCCCTCGCCTGCCGCCGCCGACGCTCGTGCAGGCTTCCGTCCGCTTCCAGCACGCCGCGATAGTCATCGATTTTTTGTTGCACTTCATCGATGCCGGACTTTTCCAGCGCCGAGGTCAGCACCACCGGCGCGCGCCACGCCGCCACGCGCGGCTTAATCAAATTCAACGCATTCGCAATGTCCGCCGCGACCGCCGACGCCTGCGTTGCCAAACCGCCGTCGCATTTGTTGACGACCACGATGTCCGCCAATTCCATAATGCCGCGCTTGATGCCTTGCAGGTCATCCCCCGCCGCCGGCGACAACATCACCAGAAAGATGTCGGTCATACCGGCGACCAGCGTTTCCGACTGCCCGACCCCGACGGTTTCCACGATGATGAGGTCGAAGCCCGCCGCCTCGCACGCAAGGATTGCTTCCTGGGTTCGCCGGGCGACGCCGCCGAGGGTCTGCCCTGCCGGCGATGGCCGGATGAACGCGCGCGGATTGGCGGCCAGCGTTTCCATCCGGGTTTTGTCGCCGAGGATGGAGCCGCCGCTGACGGACGAAGTCGGGTCGATGGTCAACACCGCCACGCGCCGTTGGCATTCCGTCGCTCGGTTGCCGAACACCTCAATGAAGGTCGATTTGCCGACACCGGGTGCGCCGCTGATTCCGATGCGAATCGAGTTGCCGGTGTGCGGCATCGCCTGACGCAACAACTCCTCGGCCACCGGGCGGTCTTGCGCGCGCGTCGATTCGAGGAGCGTAATGGCGCGCGCCAGCGCACGGCGGTCGCCCGAGCGCAGGGTTTCAATGTCCATCACTTTTCGCGCCGGTTGAGGTGGCGGCGTTGGGGGCGAATTCCAAAATCGGCTGGTCCACATCGAGGGTCGTGCCGGGCTCCGCCAGCACTTTTTCCACCACGCCATCTTGCTCGGCGCGCAATGAATTCTCCATTTTCATCGCCTCGATGACCGCCAGTTCCTGCCCTGCCACCACCTTCGCGCCCGCTTCCGCCGCCAGCGACACCAGCAATCCCGGCATCGGCGACAGCAGGAAGCGCGAGCGGTCGGGGGGCGCTTTGACCGGCATCATGGCGTGCAATTCGGCGGCGCGCGGCGACAGCACCTTGGCGGTGACGCGGCTTCCGCCATAAGCCAAGTCGTAGTCGTGTCCGCGCCGCTCGAATTGCATGTTGACGGCATCAAAGTTGACCGCGCACCGGTATACCGGCTGCGTCGCGCGCCATCGGTCTTCGATGACATAGTCGGCGCCGGCGTATTCAACCAACCACCGCCCCGGCTTTCCGCTCACCGCGGCGGGGTAATAACAGCCGTCGATGACGACCACCCAGTGGTGGCTGATGGCGCGCCCATAACCCGGTAACTGGCCCGTGATGGTCGCCGCGCGTCGGCTCAGGCGGTCGTGCAACAATGCCGCGATAGCGACGAAGACGCCGATGTCCGCGTCGTGTTGCGCATCACCCGCGCGCGCGAAACCATCGGGATATTCCTGCGCGATGAAGTCCGTGCTCAGGTCGCCTTTTTGGAAGCGCGGATGCGCCATAATCGCGGCGACAAACGGCTGGTTGGTGGCGATTCCGCGAATGTAATACTGGTCGAGCGCCGAGCGCATTCGCGCGATAGCCGCCGCGCGGTCTTCGCCCCAGGTGACCAACTTGGCAATCATCGGGTCGTAGAACATGGAGATTTCGTCGCCCTCGGCAAAGCCGGAATCGACGCGCACGCGACCGTTCGTTTGATTGTGTTCGTCATCAGGCGCATCGCTTTCATCCGGCGGCAGATAACGCACCAGGCGACCGCTTGACGGCAGGAAATTCCGATACGGGTTTTCCGCGTAGATTCTGGCTTCCATCGCCCAGCCGTTGATGGGGATGTCGGATTGCGCGAGCGGCAGTTTTTCGCCGGCGGCGACGCGAATCATCAACTCGACCAAGTCGAGGTTTGTGATCATTTCGGTCACCGGATGCTCGACTTGCAAGCGCGTGTTCATCTCCAGAAAATAAAAATTGCGCGCGCCGTCAACCACCATCTCGACCGTGCCGGCGGAGCGGTAATCGACCGCCTTCGCCAGCGCGATGGCTTGCTCACTCATGGCGGCGCGGGTCGGCGCGTCGATAAACGGCGACGGCGCTTCTTCGATGACTTTCTGGTGGCGCCGTTGAATCGAGCATTCGCGCTCGTTGAGCGTGAGCACGTTGCCGTGCGAGTCGGCGATGATTTGGATTTCTATGTGGCGCGGCTGCTCGATAAACTTCTCAATCAAAATTCGCGCATCGCCGAAACTGGAAAGCGCCTCGCCCGAAGCGCGCGCAAACCCCGCCGACGCCTCGTCCTCGTCACGCGCGACGCGCATCCCCTTGCCGCCACCACCGGCGCTCGCCTTGAGCATCACCGGATAACCGATTTCCCCGGCAATACGCACCGCTTCCGCCGCATCCGCCACCACATCCGCATGCCCCGGTATGGTATTCACCCCCGCCTTTTGCGCCAGCGCTTTGGATGCGATTTTGTCGCCCATGGCTTCAATGGCGGCAACGCCGGGCCCGATAAAAACGATGCCCGCCCGCTCAAGTTCACGCGCAAAACCGGCGTTCTCGGACAGAAACCCATAACCCGGATGCACCGCCTCGGCGCCGCTCTCACGACACGCCGCAATGATGGCGTCCGCATTGAGATAACTCTGCTGCGAAGGCGCGGGCCCAATGCACAAAGCCTCATCGGCACACCGCACATGCAACGCATCCCTGTCCGCCTCCGAATACACCGCCACCGTGGCAATGCCCATCCGCCGCGCGGTCTTGATAATCCGGCAGGCGATTTCAGCGCGGTTGGCTATTAGGATTTTTTGGAACATTCGTGTCAAGTGCGGTCGTAATGCCCGCCAATACCATGAACATAAACGTAATCTTCATCGTATCGATAGACGATGCGATTTTTCCGATCGATTCGCCGCGACCAAAATTCGGCGTCTTTATGTTTCAACCGCTCCGGTCTGCCGATGCCGGTGACGGGGTCGCGGAGTATTTCCTGGATTATGCGGCACAACGCCTGATGCGTTTTCTTGTTTTCACGCCGCATGTTTTCATATTGCACCCAGGTCTTTCCCTCAAGCACTAAGGATCTCATCCATTTCTTCCTTGGTTGGCCGATAGCCGGTTCCCGCGGCATGCGTTTTGGCGGACTCGTCAAGTTGCCGCATCAGTTCCTTGTCATGTAAGATGCACAGATCTTCCCGCTCACCTTCCCAATCCTGCGCATTGACCACGACAATTTCCTCGTCTCCGCTACGCACCTTAATCGGCGAATGCTCGGCAACGACCCGCCCGATAAAACGTTTCAGGTTTTGCTTGAATTGATTGATGCTGATGGTTTCCATGATTTTCTCCTAGTCGGTTTTGACGGATTTTATTCGCAGATTGGTGGATATTTCAAGACTTTCAACATAAATTTCCCTGTTTGAACGTCTTTCAATTTCCTCTTCACTGGCGCATTCAAAGAACAATTCCAACGCCTCAATCAGGTTTGCGCGCGCTTCGTCGACGGTTTTACCCTGACTCGCCACATTCATTTCAGGGCAGAGCGCGGCATACCAGCCGTCTTCTTTTTCGATGATGCCGGTTAGTTTGGTTTTCATTGCACAATAACCTGTATAAAGAAAAATTGATTAGAGCGGATTGCCTCAATTACTCGTAGCGCTGTTTTGATAGCGCATTCGGATTAGGCTTTTTGATAATGAGGTTAGCTAATTTGTAGCCTGACACTAATAAACAATCGGTCATTAGTGGAAAACTCAACCACCGGTTCCAGTTTTCAAGATTTTTCTCGTACCCTGAACCAAAAAAGCCCATTCGTCTTTATCTGATAGGCTATCGGTTTTATCAAGATTTTTTTTCGCAACGTCCACAGCATATTCGGATTCGTCGATTCCTATCCACCTTCTCCCGAGGTTGCGGGCGGCAACAAGCGTCGTCCCCGAACCACAAAAGCAATCCATAACCAAGTCACCTGGAGCGGAAGAAGCGTTTATGATTGCTGTTACCATATTAATGTTTTTTTCAGTCGGGTACGCTGGTCGTTGAGAGTCTTTGAATTTCCATATATCTTGCATCCTTTTCCCGCTCTTTTCGTCAGCGTAAATTTTCTTTCTTGGCACTCCATTGGAAGACCATTCAATCAACCCTTGTTCGTCAAGGCAATCCAAAGTTTCCGGAGCGCTTCTCCAATGCCTGCCTTTCGGGGGAGGCATATCGCGCCATTTCATTCCGGTTTTTCCGTTAGCGGTTTCTCCTGGGGCATGAAGAGGCACGGTGGTATACTTTCTTCCAGACTCATCAGTTTTTTTGAACAAGTGATTAACATCCGCCTCGGTAAACGGCTCCATCGGATCATTCCAAGTGGAATGATCACTTAAGGAATAAAAAAGAATCATATCTTTGATATTCCCAAAAGCCTTCCTTCGAAAATTTTTCGGATTGCATTTTATGCGGGAAATGTCATTTCTGAAATTTTTTATGCCAAAAACTTCATCCATGGCTATTTTAACATAGTGCCCTATTTTATAATCTATATGGACATAAATGGAGGCGCGCGCGCTCATGAGTTCTTTCAGGTGAACAAATCTTTCGCGCAGAAATTCTATAAATTCAGCACCGCCAAGTCGATCGCTATACGCAGTATCATCTGACTTGCTCATGCTAATTGTAGCGACTCGGCTGTCACTGATTTTAAATTCACAATTGGTCGCAAAAGGAGGATCGATATACACCAAATCCACCTTTCCCTTGAGAGAAAAATCGCTGGCGAGAGATTTCATCACCGCGACATTTTCTCCCCATACAAGGAAATTAGCGGCGTTTATGGTGCCCAATTCATGCCGCAAGACGGCTTTCTCTCCAAGGCGAAGAATTTCCTTTTCTGTTTTCTTTCCCGGGTAATCTAGAAACATGGGTTTGCTCACAGTTGAAACAGGAATTCCCTCAATACAAGAGCGCTCATAATATCCTGTTGAGGATAGCGATGCAAATGCCTGTGCATTTTATGCTTCCCTTTGATGTAAAGAACACCATCCAAAATTGCAACTGGAATCGCATTGATATTAGTTTCGTCGAAAAGAGAAATAGCGTCATTGAACTGAGCATTTTGATGTCCACCGAAATCTGTTAGAAATTTTGCTTCGCCCACCACATATTGTCCATTAAAGCGAGCAACAAAATCCAACCCCTTATCACCTTGATAATTCAAGTGGTTGCGGGCGAATTCTGCCAAATCGTTATCGCTACCATCCAAAATAGCATTATTCTTATTGGAGTTAAATTTATACAAAGAAACCGGTTTGTATCCAAGCGGACTCTTTCCAAGCCAGCGCTTAAACATTGGGCCAATTTGCCGATTAGTTTCAGCAGGCTCAGAGCACGCGTCGTAAACTTTATCCAGCCCCAAATCATAAATCCTGCCACAGATTCGAGCAACAGTTTCAGGATTTCTCGTCAATGCTTGGAGGTCGCGTCGCATATAAGCGACATATGGATCCTTAATGGGAAATTTGTCCAATTTGAACAAAGCCTTAATCATGGATTCACTATCTTTCTTGTTATACGCATCCTCCACCCGGCTCCATTCGGGTTCGTCTATATCTCGAATTCCATCCGGAATCGTGGGATAAATTTTGAAAAGGGAATCAAGGTAATTTGTCTGACTAGCGTAGCGAATACTCATTTCTGTCCAATGGTTCATGATTTTTCCTCTGAGTTAATTGTTAATCCAAAAATAGTGCTCTGCAATAGTAGCATGGAAATGCGTGCTTCTTGCCATCACAACGGAATATTCCCATGCTTCTTCCAAGGATTCTCCAACCGCTTCTCCCTCAACATCGCCAACGACCGGCACAGCCGCTTGCGTGTATCACGCGGAAAAATTACATCATCTATATACCCACGCCGTCCGGCGACGAAGGGGTTGGCGAATTTTTTTCGGTATTCTTCGGTGCGCGCTTCTATTGCCTCCGCGTCTTTGGCTTCTTCGCGGAAGATGATTTCGACTGCGCCTTTGGGGCCCATCACCGCGATTTCGGCGCTGGGCCAGGCGAGGTTGACGTCGCCGCGCAAGTGTTTGGATGCCATCACGTCGTAGGCGCCGCCGTAGGCTTTGCGCGTGATTAGGGTGACTTTGGGCACGGTGCATTCGGCGTATGCATACAACAACTTGGCGCCGTGGGTGATGATGCCGCCGTATTCCTGCGCGGTGCCGGGCATGAAGCCGGGGACGTCCACCAGCGTGACGATGGGGATGTTGAAGGCGTCGCAAAAACGCACGAAGCGGGCGCCTTTGATGGATGCGTTGATGTCGAGGCAGCCGGCGAGCACCATCGGTTGATTGGCGACGAAGCCGACGCTGTTGCCTTCCATGCGCGCGAAACCGGTCACCAAGTTTTTGGCATAACCGGGTTGCAGTTCAAAGAAGTCGCCCTCGTCAACCACCTTGCCGATGACTTCCTTAATGTCATAAGGCGAACTCGGGTTGTCGGGAATCAGCGTGTCCAACGACTTCTCCGCGCGCGCAAGGGAGTCGTCGGTGCTGCGGTGCGGCGGGCGTTCGCGGTTGTTCGCCGGCAGGAAATTAAACAACCGCCGCGTCATCAACAATGCATCGACATCGTTGGCAAACGCCAGGTCGGCAACGCCTGAGCGCGTGGTATGCGTCGCCGCCCCGCCGAGGTCTTCGGCGGTCACTTCTTCGTGGGTGACGGTCTTGACCACGTCGGGACCGGTGACGAACATATAGGAACTGTCTTCCACCATGAAGATGAAATCGGTGATAGCCGGCGAATAAACCGCGCCGCCGGCGCACGGACCCATGACCAGCGAAATTTGCGGCACCACGCCCGAAGCCAGTACGTTGCGCTGGAACACTTCGGCATAGCCGCCGAGCGAAGCGACGCCTTCCTGAATGCGCGCGCCGCCCGAATCCGAGATGCCGATAATCGGCGCGCCGACCTTCATCGCCTGGTCCATCACCTTGCAGATTTTCTCCGCGTGCGCTTCCGACAACGAGCCGCCGAACACGGTGAAGTCCTGGCTATAGATGAACACCAAACGCCCGTTGATGGTGCCGTAACCAACCACCACGCCATCGCCGGGGATGGTTTTTTCCTGCATACCAAAATCGGTGCACCGATGCTCGACGAAAATATCCCACTCCTCAAAACTGTCGTCGTCAAACAGAATTTCAATGCGCTCGCGGGCGGTGAGTTTGCCTTTCGCATGCTGCGCCGCAATGCGCTTCTCGCCGCCGCCTTGTTTGGCTTGGGCGCGTTTTTGTTCTAGTTGGTCGATTATTTCATTCATGAGGTTGCTTTGCGAGATTAAATTTAGAAATCGCCGCTTGAAATTGATTCCGTTGATACGGAACGGGGAAAGGCACTATTTCGCAGTCATTCAAAACATTATATCCCTCTTGTTTAAGCACGGCCTCCAACATCACGCAAACATCCTTTTTCACCAATATCAGCGGCGATTCTTTGTTTGGATTGACACTGCTCAAATCTTTAAGCAAGAAATCCAAATCATCCAGCAATTTCCGCTTTTTTTCACGCGGATTTTTAATGTCATTAACCGGCTGATAGGTTGCATACATAAGCAAATAACCGCATTCTTGAAAATGTTCCAGCCCATCTCGTTTTTTGTCCGCGCTGAATTCCAAAAACGACATCATTGCCGCAAAAAACGGTTCGGTCTTTTCCCCGAACTCATCATAAAAAAATTCGGAAGGATGAGGAGATTCGGTTATGAAAATGTATCGCAAATCATCGGGTAGATATTGATTGCGTAAATCAAGGCAGTTCTTTCTAGTTTTCATACTTTTTTACTCGGTGTAGTTGCTGTGTTGATTCTGGATTCCAAAATATCCAAAACTTCCCCCGCCGCATCCAAAACATTAGCCCCCGGCCCAAAAATCGCCGCCACCCCTTCCCCACGCAACTCATCATAATCATCCGCCGGAATAACCCCCCCGCAAATCACCGTAATGTCATCGCAATCACCCTCGCGCAATGCCCGCATCACGCCCGGCACCAGCGTCCGATGCCCGCCGGCTTGCGTGGAGATGCCGATCAAATGCACATCATTTTCAATCGCCTGGCGCACCGCTTCTTCGGGGGTTTGGAACAGGGGACCTATGTCGACGTCGAAGCCGATGTCGGCGAAGGCGGTGGCGATGGTTTTGGCGCCGCGGTCGTGGCCGTCTTGCCCGAGTTTGACCACCAGCATGCGCGGGCGGCGACCGGCTTGGCGTTCGAAGTCGGTTATCTTGCGGTTCAAGTCGGCAAACCGTTTGTCGCCTTCATACATCGCGCTGTATACCCCTCCGATTGAGCGTATGGTGGCGCGGTGGCGATTATAAACCTGCTCCAGCGCGTCCGAAATTTCGCCCACGCTGGCGCGCGCGCTTGCGGCTTCTACGGCGGCTTCGAGCAGGTTGCCGTCACCGCCATCCTTGCCATCCTCGCCTTTCCGCGCCAATTCGGTGAGCGCATCGAGCGTTTGCTGACAGCGCGCTTCATCGCGCGATTTCCGCACCTGTTTCAACCGCCGGATTTGATTTTCGCGCACCGCGCGGTTGTCCACCACGCGAATATCGATTGCGTCCTCTTCGTCCAACGGGTAGCGATTGACGCCGACGATGACTTCTTCGCCGCGGTCGATGCGCGCTTGCTTTTTGGCGGCGGCTTCTTCGATGCGCAACTTCGGCATGCCGGCTTCGACCGCGGCGGTCATGCCGCCCAACTCTTCCACTTCATCGATGAGTTTGCGCGCTTCAACAACCAAACTATGCGTCAAACTTTCAAGGTAATACGAGCCCGCCATCGGGTCGACCACGCGCGTCAAGCCGGCTTCGTGTTGCAAGACCAACTGCGTGTTGCGGGCGATGCGCGCGGAAAACTCCGAGGGCAACGCCAGCGCTTCGTCGAAGGAATTGGTGTGCAGCGATTGCGTTCCGCCGAGCACCGCCGCCATCGCCTCGATGGTGGTGCGGATGATGTTGTTATACGGGTCGCGGCTGGTGAGGCTGACGCCGGAGGTCTGGCAGTGCGTTCGCAGCAACAGCGAGCGCGGGTCGGACGGCGCGAAGTGGGTTTGCATCAACTCCGCCCAGAGCGTGCGCGCGGCGCGCAACTTGGCGACCTCCATAAAAAAATTCAAACCAATCGCAAAGAAGAACGACAACCGCGGCGCAAACTTGTCAACCGCCAGCCCGGCGCCGGTCGCGGCGCGCACATACTCGATGCCATCGGCGAGCGTGAATGCCAACTCCTGCACGCTGGTCGCGCCGGCTTCCTGCATGTGATAGCCGGATATTGAAATCGGGTTGAACTTCGGCATCTCGGCGGCGGCATAACCGATGATGTCGGAGACGATGCGCATCGACGGCTTGGGCGGATAAATGTAAGTGTTGCGCACCATGAACTCTTTGAGTATGTCGTTTTGCAGCGTGCCGGACAGCGCGCGCCGGTCAACGCCCTGTTCCGATGCCGCGACGATATACATCGCCATCACCGGCAGCACCGCGCCGTTCATCGTCATGGAAACCGACATCGCATCCAGCGGGATTTGGTCGAACAAGATTTTCATGTCCTCGACCGTGTCGATGGCGACGCCCGCCTTGCCGACATCGCCCTCCACGCGCGGGTGGTCGGAGTCGTAGCCGCGGTGGGTGGCGAGGTCAAACGCGACCGACAACCCGGCTTGACCGGCGGCGAGATTGCGGCGGTAGAAGGCGTTGGAATCCTCGGCGGTCGAGAAGCCGGCGTATTGCCGAATCGTCCACGGGCGCCCGACATACATGCTGGCGCGCGCGCCGCGGGTGTAGGGCGGCAGCCCCGGCAGAGTGTTGACGCCGGCGATGTGTTCGAGGTCTTCGCGCGTGTACAGCGGCTTGATTTCGATGCCTTCCGGGGTCTGCCAGCGAGCAGCGTCGGGGGTTTGCGCGTCCCCGCCCCCGCGGTTTCCGGCGCTCAATTCCTTTTCGGCAAGCCGCCGCCAGCGCTCGCGCGCTTCCGCCCCGCCGTTGTCGCCCGCCGATTTGCCCATGGTTGCCCCTCGTGAAACTTGCCCGCCACGAGTGTAACGGAAAGCGCTCGGTAAAAGTAGCAGGCGGGGAGTGCGCGCTGGCGGCGCAGGAGTATCGTTTGCGGATTAGCGCTTAGCGCTTAGCGCTCACGACTCGGTCATTCGTTGCAACAGCCGCGCAGGGTCGTCTTCCATAATCAGCGAACTGATATGCTTCGGTTTGGCAAACCCTTCTGCCACGACTTGGTCGAGCAACGCCGTCAGGCTGTCGTAGTAGCCGCACGCATTCAACACCGCGCACGGCTTTTGGTGCAGCCCAAGTTTTGCCCACGCAAACACCTCGAACAACTCCTCCAGCGTGCCCAATCCGCCGGGCATGGCGATGAAACCATCCGACAACTCCATCATCAACGCCTTGCGCGCATGCATGTCGTCAACCACATCCAACCGATTGAGCCTGTTATGAACGACCTCTTCACGAAACAAAAAACGCGGAATCACACCAACCACCTCGCCCCCGCCGGCAATCACACAATCAGCAATCCGCCCCATCATCCCAACACTCCCCCCGCCATAAACCAACCCAACCCCCCGCCCCACCAACGCCTCCCCCAACGCATCCGCCGCCTGTAAATACTCAATGCGCTTACCGGGGTTCGAGCCGCAATAGACACAGATTCTTTTCATTGGTGGGTTCTCTTGATGGGTTGATTCTTTGGTGATGCGTATTGTATGGCAAATAACTACTACTCGTCATTCTCGAACGGTAGAAAAGAGGGAGCGCCCCACCACTTCGTCATTCTCGAATGATAGAAAATAGGGAGCCCCTACTTCGTCATTCTCGAACGATAGAAAAATAGGGAGCGCCAGCGACCATATTTTTCATCGCCTTCGGGAATCTCCCTAAGGTTACCGTGAATTTCAACAAAGCCCGTGCCAATCTTAGGGAGATTCCCGAGGACGCAAGTGTCCGTAAGCCGCCGCTTAAAAGAAAAAGCGCGGCGGCAAACGGTCACTAACGCTCGAGAATGACGGCTACAACTCGTCATTCTCGAATGATAGAAAAATAAGGAGCGTCAGCGACTATATTTTTCATCACCTTCGGGAATCTCCCTAAGGCTAGCGTGGACTTCGCCAAAGCCCGTGCCAATCTTAGGGAGATTCCCGAGGACGCAAGTGTCCGTAAGCCGCCGCTTAAAAGAAAAAGCGCGGCGGCAACGGACACTAACGCTCGAGAATGACGAAGTTGTTGTGAATGACGACACGGTTAGCCGCTGACATCTCGCCGGCGATGAAGTACAATCAACGACTTACCCAGCCGCCATTCACCATCGGAGCGTCATCAATGAGTTATCAGCACATTCACCTGCCGGAAAACGGCGAGAAGATTTCCATTAAAGACGGCAAACTCGTCGTCCCCGAGCAGCCTATTTTGGGGTTTGTTGAGGGCGATGGTATTGGTCCCGACATCACTTCGGCGGCTATGCGGGTGTGGGATGCGGCGGTGGCTAAGGCTTATGGGGGCGGGCGTGGCGTGTGTTGGTGTGAGCTTTACATGGGCGAGAAGGCCGCCGGGATTTATGCGGGCGATTACTTTCCGGCGGAGACTTTGGCGGCGGCTAGGGACTTGGTGGTGTCGATTAAGGGTCCGCTGACCACGCCGATTGGCGGCGGTTTCAGGTCGCTTAATGTGTCGCTCAGGCAGGAAATGGATTTGTATGCGTGCGTGCGTCCGGTGCGTTATTTCGCGGGTGTGCCGTCGCCGTTGCGCAAGCCTGACGAGGTGGATGTGGTGATTTTTCGGGAAAACACCGAGGACGTTTATGCCGGCATAGAATACCGCAGCGGCACCGCGGAAAACGAAAAACTGGCGCGTTTTCTGCGCGAGGAAATGCACGCCGAGTTTTTTGAAGGCGCAGGGCTGGGGATTAAACCCGTCAGTTCATTCGGCAGCAAGCGGCTGGTGCGCAAGGCGATTGAATACGCGATTGAGCGCGGCAAAGCGAACGTGACGCTGGTGCACAAAGGCAACATTATGAAGTTTACCGAAGGCGCGTTTCGCAACTGGGGATACGAAGTGGCGACGCAGGAGTTCCGCGAGCACATCGTCACCGAGGACGAGTTGTGGGATGAACACGACGGCAAACTGCCGCCGGGGAAAATTCTCATCAAAGACCGCATCGCCGACATTATGTTTCAACTGTTGTTGCTGCGCCCGGCGGAGTTCGATGTCATCGCCACCACTAACTTAAACGGCGATTACCTCTCGGACGCGCTGGCCGCCGAAGTCGGCGGCGTCGGCATCGCCCCCGGCGCCAACATCGCCGACCACATCGCGGTCTTCGAAGCCACCCACGGCACCGCCCCCAAATACGCCGACCAGAACAAGGTCAACCCGTCGTCGCTGCTGTTCTCCGGCGTGATGATGTTGGAGTATATCAACTGGCACGAGGCGGCGGAGTTAATCAACGACGCGTTCGTGGCGGTGCTGGCGGACAAAACCGTGACCTACGACTTCGCCCGCCTGATGCCCGGCGCCACCACCGTCTCCACCAGCGGCTTCGCGGATGCGTTGATTGACAAAATCAATGCCGGCAACTGAGCCTTGAGCCTTGAGCCTTGCGCCTGAGCATTCACCGGCAAGCCGCCGCCCCGCCCCGCCGACGCGCATATCAAAACCAGCGCACCATACCGATGACCGCGACCGTGGCGTAGAAGACTTGCAGTAGTCGCATGCCGCTGTGGTTTTCGCGGTGCGCCCAGATGCCGAGCAGTAGCGCGGATAATAGCAACAACGCAAAGCCCAAGAATTCAGCGCCGATGTTGAGCGCCAGCAACAGCGAATACAGGATGGCGACCACGACGCCGAGCCATTCCAGCGTTTTGTTGCGGTTCATAACCTTCTCCGGTGATAATTTTCGTGTGCTAGTATAGTCTCAGTCACGCCGCCGCCCACCGACGCTTTCGCAACCCATGTCCGCCCAAAGAATCCTCCTCATCGCCGCGCTCTTGTTGCTGGCGGGCGCGCTCGTCTATTTCGGCAAGGACACCTACCTCGACTTCGCCTACCTCAAATCCCAAGTCGGGCGAATCATCGCCTACCACGACGCCAACCCGGTTTCCACGACGCTGCTATTCGCCGCGGTCTATGTGACGGTCACCGCCGCGTCCATACCGGGCGCGGGCATTTTGTCGCTCGCCTGCGGCGCGGTCTTCGGCTTCGTGCTGGGCTCGGTGGTCGTGCTGGTGTCCGCCACCATCGGCGCGACCATCGCGTTTTGGATTGCGCGCTATCTGTTTGACGATTGGGTGCAGCGCAAAATGGGCGACCGGCTGGCGAAAATCCGCGAGAAATTTCACGCCGACGGCGCGCTCTACCTGTTCTCCATTCGGCTCGTCCCCGCCTTCCCGTTCTTCGTCGTCAACCTCGTGATGGGGCTAACCTCAATCAAGACGCGCGCCTATGTCGCCGCGACCTTTCTCGGCATGGTCGGACCGAGCATGGTGTTCGTCAACGCCGGCACCCAACTGGCGCAACTGGAGTCGCTCTCCGGGTTGCTGTCGCCGCAAATCATCGCCTCTTTCCTGTTGCTCGCGCTGTTCCCGTATATCGCCAGATACATCGTCAAAGCGCTCAACGCGAAGCGCGCGCGGGGCGCACAGAAGGAGCACTGAGCGGCGAACATGGCACGCAAATACGACGCCAACCTCATCGTCATCGGCGCCGGCAGCGCCGGCTTGGTCAGCGCCTATATTGGCGCCGCGATTAAGGCGCGGGTTATCTTAATCGAGCAGGCGGAAATGGGCGGCGACTGCCTCAACCGCGGCTGCATCCCGTCCAAGTCGCTCATCGCCTCCGCCCGGTTGTTGCACGAGATAAAGCGCTCCGCCGACTACGGCATTCAATCCGCGTCGGCGGAGTTTGATTTTGCCGACATTATGCGGCGCGTCCAAACCGTCATCGAAACCATCGCCCCGCACGATTCGGCGGAGCGCTACGCCTCCCTCGGCGTCGAAGTGATAAAAGGGCGCGCCGAAATCACCTCGCCCCACAGCGTGACGGTGAACGGTCGCACGCTGACCGCCCGCGCCCTCATCGTCGCCACCGGCGGCAGGCCGTTCATCCCGCCCATCGAAGGGCTCGACCGCGCCGCTCCCCTGACCTCGGACACCATCTGGGACTTGCGCGAGTTGCCGCCGCGCCTGCTGGTGCTCGGCGGCGGTCCCATCGGCTGCGAACTGGCGCAGTGCTTCGCGCGCTTCGGCAGCCGCGTGACCATCGTGGAAATGCTGCCGCAAATCATGATACGCGAAGACAGCGAAATCGCCGCCGAAGTCGCGGGCATCTTCACCGCCGAAGGCATCGACCTCCGAGTCGGCCACCGCGCCGAAAAGGTGTTGCTCGACGGCGGGCGCAAGGTGTTGCGTTGCCGGCGTATTGATAACGATGGCGGCGGCGGTGACGGTGACGGCAACGACCCGGTTGACATCGAATTCGATGCCATTCTGGTCGCGGTCGGTCGCGCCGCGCAGTTGGAAGACTACGGCTTGCAACCGCTCGACATACCCATCAGCCAGCGGCGCAGCATCGAAGTAAACGACTACCTGCAAGCCGGCTACCCCTCAATTTACGCGTGCGGAGATGTCGCCGGTCCCTATCAATTCACGCACGCGGCGTCGCATCAGGCGTGGTATGCGTCGGTCAATGCGCTGTTTAGCCCGTTTGCGAAGTTCAAGGTGGATTACCGCGTGATGCCGTGGGCAACCTACACCGACCCCGAAGTGGCGCGCGTCGGGTTGAATGAACTCGACGCCAAAGCGCGCGGCGTGGCATACGAAGTCACCCGCTACGACCTCTCCAAACTCGACCGCGCGCTCACCGACGGCCACGCCCGAGGCGGCGTCAAAGTGCTGACCGCGCCGGGCAAGGACAAGATTCTCGGCGCCACCATCATCGGCGCGCACGCCGGCGACCTCATCGCCGAATTCGTGCTGGCGATGCGCCACGGACTGGGGCTGAATAAAATTCTGTCCACCGTGCATTCCTATCCGACCTGGATGGAAGCCAACAAATTCGCCGCCGGCAACTGGAAGCGCGCTCACGCCCCGCAGTGGGGGCTCAACCTGCTGGAAAAATTCCACCGCTGGCGGCGCGGCGGCGCGGCTTAGCGCGCGGACGCCCCCGCCCAAACACCGACCCATGCCCGGCAACGACCGCTTGAGCCGCATCCGCCCCACCATCAACTGGATGCTCACCCAGGCGCTGACCGACTTCGTCCTCAAAGCGCTGGTGGCCGAAACCGCGGAAAGGCTGGTGGCGGCGGGCTATCCGCTCTACCGGCTCCACGTCTCCACGCAGACCCTGCATCCCCTGTATGCCGGCACCGAGTTCACCTGGGTGCGCGGTGAAGGGTGGAAGTTGGACCCGTATGGGCACACCGGCACCGTGTCGGATGCGTGGCTGCAAAGCCCGCTATGCCACATGGTAGAAAACGGGCTCGGCGAATACCGCCTGCGCATCCACAACGGCGAGGGCGGCGACTATCCGGTCATCCGCGAAATGCAAGCCAAAGGCGCGACCGACTACCTCGCCCTGCTGACGCCGTTCGGCGACCCGCAAACCGCCATCCAACGGAAAGACGGCGTGCTGATGTCCTGGAGTACCGACGCGCCCGCCGGCTGGAGCGAGCGCGATGTCGCCGACCTGCGCCACCTGCAATCCCGGCTGGCGGTGGTGTTGCGCCTCGCCATGCGCCAGCAACTGGCGGAGAACGTCGTCTCGGCGTATCTCGGCGCGGACGCCGGCAAACGCATACTCGCCGGGCAAATCCAGCGCGGAGACGGCGAGGACATCGAAGCGATTATCTGGTTCTCCGACCTGCGCTCCTCCACCCGGCTCGCCGAATCGCTCGGCAAAGAAGTGTTCCTCGAATTGCTCAACCGCTTCTTCGAATGCACCGGCAACGCGGTGCAAGCGGTCGACGGCGAAATTCTCGACTACATCGGCGATTCCATCCTCGCCATTTTCCCCTTCGCCAAACTCGGCGGAGCCGAACAAGCCGGTCGCCTCGCGCTCCAAGCCGCGCTACAAGCCAAAACCGCCTTCGCCGAATTCAACCGCGCCCGCCAAACACACGGCGAAGAGACGCTCGGTTTCGGCATCGGCTTGCATTCGGGCAAAGTCATGTTCGGCAACATCGGCATCCCCGACCGCCTCAACTTCTCCGTCGTCGGTCCCGCCACCAACGAAGCCGCCCGAGTCGCCGACCAATGCCGCGACCTCAACGAAGAAATAATAGTCTCCGAAAAATTCCGAAACCTAACCAACACCCAATGGCGCGCCCTCGGCACCTTCAAACTGCGAAACGTATCCAAACCCATGCCCTTATTCGCCCCGCTTTGAGCGTAGCGGGCTATGCGGCAGTCCCAAGACAACCAACCCGTCACCACCCATTGCGCTTGCCGGTTGTATTCACCGCCGGGGCGGGCATAATAGGGGGCGGTGACTGGGATTTTTTCCGGGGGGTTTGCAGTGGCGGTTGATAAAGAAGCGCTTCAACTTAAGCAGGTGCCGTTGTTGTCGAGTTTGGACGGCAAGCAACTAAAATTGCTGGCGTTCACTTGCGATGTGTTTGACTATGCGGATCAGGATTACTTGTTCCATCAGGGCGAGGCTTCGGATTGTGTGTATGTCATTCTCAAGGGCGTGGTTGAGATTATCGGCAGCGACCCTGACGGGCAGGCGGTGTTGTTGGCGACTTCGCCGGCGAATAGTTTGATTGGTGAAATGGCGGTGTTGAGCGGCGCCGGGCGGACCGCCAGCGTCAAGGCGCGCGGTGCGGTGACGGCGCTCAACATTCCCAATCAGCGGTTTTTGGAATTGGTGACGGGCAATCCGCCGGTGGCGCTGCATGTGCTGCAAACGCTGAGCGCCAAACTGGCGGAGACCAGCCGTCATGCCGCCGATTTGCAGACCCGTCTTGACCGGCTGGCGGATGAGTAAAGCCGCCGCCTGCGGTGGCGCCGGATGATGGAAAAATCCATTTACAAATACATTCTGAGCCATACCCGCAAGGATCAGATTTGGCTGGTGCTGATGACCGTGGCGTCGATGCCGCTGGTTTATTATTCGCTGGAAATACCCAAACTCATCATCAACAAGGCGATCGGCGGCGGCAATATCACCTTCGGCATACTGGGTTATGAACTGACGCAGATTCAGTATTTGTTGATGCTGAGTTGCGCCTTCCTCGCCATGGTCATCATCAATGGCGGGATGAAATACATCATCAACGTGTATCGTGGCGTGCTCGGGGAGCGCATGCTGCGGCGTTTTAGATACACGTTGTATACCCGCATCCTGCGCTTTCCGCTGCCGCATTTCAAAAACCTGAGCGCCAGCGAAGTGATTCCGATGGTGACCGCGGAAACCGAGCCGCTGGGCGGGTTCATCGGCGATTCGGTCGCGCTGCCGGTGATGCAGGGCGGCTTGCTGATTACCTACTTGTCGTTCATCTTCGTGCAAGATTTCTGGTTGGGGCTGGCGTCCATCGCGCTCTATCCGCCGCAGATTTATTTGATTCCCCGCCTGCAGCACAAGGTCAACCAACTGAGCAAACAGCGCGTGCAGAATGTGCGCAAACTCGCCGACCGCATCGGCGAATCGGTCACCGGCATCGCCGACATTCACGCCAACGACACCGGGCATTTTGAGCAAGCCGACATCAGCAAGCGGCTCGGCGGCATCTTCGTCATTCGCAATGAAATCTACCGCCGCAAATTTTTCATCAAGTTCCTCAACAACTTCCTGGCGCAACTGACGCCGTTCTTTTTCTACTCCATCGGCGGTTATTTGGTGCTGAAAAACGAGTTGTCGCTGGGCGCGCTGGTGGCGGTGCTGGCGGCTTACAAAGACATCTCGCCGCCGTGGAAGGAGTTGTTGAAGTTCTACCAAATCACCGAGGATGTCAAAGTTAAGTATGCGCAAATCATCGAGCAGTTCGACCCCCCCGGCGTGACCGCGGACGCTCCGCCGAAGGACGGCGAGGAGACGCAACCGGATGGGGAGCGCCGGCTGAGCGGCAACATTCGGGCGAATCGTTTGAGTTATGTGGAAGAAGCCGCCACGCGCGTGGACGAATTCAATTTTGAGATTGACAGCGAGCGGCACAGCGTCATTCTAAGCAAGGACGGCACCGCCGCCGACGAACTCACGCAACTGCTGGCGCGGTTGTTGTCGCCCAGTTCCGGGTCGCTCAGCGTCGGGGCGGACGACTTGCACGCCCTGCCCGAAGCGGTCACGGGCCAGCGCATCGGGTATTGCTCCGCCGCCTCGCGCCTGTTCAATGCGTCCATCGGCGACAACCTGTATTACGGACTCAAACATCAGCCGCAGGCGCAAGCCGACGCCGCCGACGCCGACACCACCGACGACGCGCGCCGCGCATTCATCAAGGAATCCCTCGCCTCGGGCAATTCAACCCAGGATATTGCCGCGGACTGGGTTGATATTCGGCTCTCGGGCGCGGGCGACCCGGCGGAGTTCAGGCAAATCGTGCTCGACATCATCGAATGCGTTGAGTTGGATGACGAGTTGCTGACGCTGGCGTTGCGCACCACCGAGGACATCGATATTCCCGAGCAGTTGGCGGAGCAAATCGTGACGCTGCGCGACCAATTGATCGAGCAAATTAACCAAATCGAAGCCGGCGCCATCATCGAGCCGCTCGACCCGGAGCAGTATATTCACAACCTGACGGTCGAGGAAAACCTGCTCTTCGGCACGCCGAGAGGGCGGATGCCGGTGGCGGATTTTCTCGCCGCCAACCCGCTGGTCAAACAAATTCTGGACACCACGGGCTTGCGCCGGGAACTCGGCGACATTGGCTTGGAACTGGCGGGTTTGATGGTGGAGTTGTTTTCGGATGTGCCCGACGACAGCGAGTTGTTCGACCAATTCAGTTTCATCAAGGCCGCCGAACTGCCCGACTATCAACGCCTGGTGGCGGCGGCGGGCGCGGACGGGGCGGCGGCGATGACGCCGCAGCAGCAAGCCAAACTGTCGGCGGTGAGTTTCAAACTCTGCCCGGCTCGCCACCGCCTCGACTTGATTACGCCGACGATTCAGGAAAAGGTGTTGAGCGCGCGCAAAATGTTGATGGAGGAGTTGGGGCGGGACAACGACCAGATTCGGTTTTTCGACCGCAACCAATACAATCACGGCATGTCGGTTCAGGAAAATCTGCTGTTCGGCAGAATCGCCTACGCCAAGGGACACCTGCAACCGCGCGTGACCGAGACCATTCGTGACACGCTCAAATCGACCGGCTTGAATCAGGAAATCGTGCTCGCCGGCTTGAACTGTCCGGCGGGCGCGGGCGGCTCAAAACTGGCACCCAACGCCCAGCAGAAACTCACCCTCGCGCGGACGCTGCTCAAAAACCCGGACATTCTGATTATCAACAACGCGTTGTCGGGGCTGGACAGCAAGAGTTTTTCCCGCATTCTCGACCGCATCATTGCACTGCGCGGCGGTCGCAACCTGACCTGGGCGCTGAACGACGCGGCGCTGTTGCCGCGCTTTGACCAGGCGTTAATCGTGGAGAAGAACAAATTGTTGCACAACGATTCGCCCGAAGCATTGTCAAAAGTGCTTGAAAACCTATAACATAGCGGCTCTTCGGTCGACGCCAACCGAAACCCGCGCGCCGACCGCCGAGCCCTCACTCCCGGAAATTGCAATGCGCCCGCGCTTTCCCCGCTTTCCCCTATTCCCCGCCGCAATGGCGATGGCGCTGGCGGGCGTCCTCGTTGCCGCCGCGCCGGGCTATGCCGCCATCACCGGCTTGGAGGCGACCGAGGTGCCGTCCGCCACAGCCAAGCAGGCGCGCGTGCTCAACCTAATCGCCCAGTTGATTGAAAAATCCCACTATCGCAAGCAGCCGCTGGACGACAGTTTTTCCGCGCTGGTGTTGCGCGCGTATCTCGACAAACTCGACCCCGCCAAGAGCATTTTTACGCAGACCGACGTCGCGCAGTTTGAGAAGTTGCGCCACCGCTTTGACGACTTTATTCGCGAAGGCAACGTTCAACCCGCGTTCACGATTTACAGCGTGTTTAGAACGCGGCTTGAAGAGCGCGTGGAGTATGCGCTTGCGCGGCTCGACGAGCCGCTGGATTTTGCGCTCGACGAGGAGTATCCGCTCGACCGCAAGACCGCGCAATGGGCCGCCGACGCCGCGCAACTGGACGACCTGTGGCGCAGGCGAATCAAGAACGACATCATCGGCCTGCGGCTGGCGGGCAAGGGCGAGGAGGAGTTATTCGCCACCTTGAAGCGGCGTTACACCCATTTGGCGCGCCGCACGCGGCAGTTCAAGTCGGAGGATGTCTTCCAGACTTTCGTCAACGCCTATGTCAACAACATCGACCCGCACACCAGTTATTTTTCCGCGCGCGCCAGCGAAAACTTTCACATTCAGATGCGCCTGTCGCTCGAAGGCATCGGCGCGGTGTTGCAAACCGATGACGAACACACGCTGGTCAGGCGCATCATTCCCGGCGGTCCCGCCGACCTCGCCGGGGAACTCGGCGCCGAAGACCGCATCATCGGGGTCGGCCAGGGCGGTCAGGAAATCGTCGATGTCATCGGCTGGCGGCTGGATGATGTGGTCGCGCTGATTCGCGGACCCAAGGCGTCCATCGTCCGGCTGGAAATCGTCCCCGGCGGTGGCGGCGGCAACGACGTCCCCAGCAAGGTGATTGAGATACGGCGCGACAAAATCAATCTCGACGACCAAGCCGCGAAAAAGCGCATCCTCACGCTGCAGACCGAGCGCGGCGAAGCCACCATCGGCGTCATCGACCTGCCGTCTTTTTATATTGATTTCAACGGCTTGCATCAGAAACTTCCAGACTACCGCAGCACCACGCGGGACGTGCGCAAACTGCTCGCCGAGTTTCGCTCACAACCGGACGGCATCGACGGGCTCATCATCGACCTGCGCGGCAACGGCGGCGGCGCGCTGACCGAGGCGATTTCGCTCACCGGCTTGTTCATCCCGCAAGGTCCGGTGGTGCAGGTGCAAAACTCCGGCGGCGCGGTGCAAATCGACCGCGACCCGGACCCGGAACTCGTGTATGACGGAGCGCTGGCGGTGCTGGTCGACCGCCACAGCGCCTCGGCGTCGGAGATTTTTGCGGGCGCGATTCAGGACTACCGCCGCGGCTTAATCATCGGCGAGCCGACCTACGGCAAGGGCACGGTTCAACACCTCGTCAACCTCAACCGCTTTGCCAAAGGTGAAGATGGCCTCGGGCAATTGAAGGTCACCATCGCCCAATTCTTCCGCATCAACGGCGGCAGCACCCAGCACATGGGCGTCATCCCCGACATCGTCTGGCCGACCGCCAACCCGGGCGACCGATACGGCGAGCGGGCTTACGAAAACGCCCTGCCCTGGCGGCAAATCAACGGCGCCGCGTTTGAGCCGTTTCGGGACGAGCCGGGCGCGGCGGTTTTTGCGCGGATGCGGGAGTTGCACGCGCGGCGCGTACAAGCGAGCCCGGAGTTTCAGTATTTCATCGACGTGGCGAAAATCAACGCCGAGCGCGGCGACAAAAAAACGGTCGCCCTCAATCAAGACCTCCGCGAACGCGAGCGCGCGGAGCGCGACCGGCAACAACTGGAACTGGAAAACCGCATGCGCCGGGCGTTGGGGCGGGAGACGGCGGCGTCGATGGAATCGCTGGCGCAGGAGAACGAAGAACAAAGCGGCGCGGGCGGTGGCGATGACGGTGAAGAGGAGCCCGACGCACACCTTCGGGAAGGCGGCAGCATTCTGAGCGACTACTTGTTCCTGCTGGAATCGCAGGGCGCCGCGGTTGCCACCAAAAACAAACCCGTGCAAGACGGTTTGCTGAGCGACTGAGCAGCAGTGCGAGCGGATGCCGGTTGACACGGCGGCGGTGCGAGCGTCGGCTGCGCTTGCGCTTGCGAATTAAATCCGCGTGACAATGAAGTATTCCACTTTTTCCGGGCAGTTCAAGCGCGACAGCGGCATCCTGCGGCTGATGCAAGACCTCGGCGAAGCGCTCAACCGGCGCGTCGAAATTCAAATGCTCGGCGGCGGCAATCCGGCGTCCATACCCGAAGTGGAAGCGGTGTTCCGCGCGGAAATGGAGGCGATGCTCGCCGATGGCGGGAAGTTTGAGCGCATGGTCGGCGACTACGATTCGCCGCAGGGAAACGGCGCCTTCATCGAAGCGCTCGCCGACTTGTTGTCGCAGCGTTTCGGCTGGCCGCTTGCGCCCGCCAACATCGCGGTCACCAACGGCAGCCAAGCCGGCTTCGGCATTTTGTTCAACCTGTTTGCCGGGCGCTACGCCGACGGTGCATTCAAAAAAATCCTGCTGCCGATGACCCCCGAATACATTGGATACGCCGACGTCGGCCTCGGCGACGAGCCCGTCTTCGCCGCCAACAAGCCGGTGATTGAAGACCTGGACGAGTTGTTTTTCAAATACCGCGTGGATTTTGAGCGCTTGAAAATCGGCGGCGATATTGGCGCGGTCTGCGTCTCCCGCCCGACCAATCCGACCGGCAACGTGGTCACCGACGACGAGGTCGACAAACTGCATGCGCTGACCGTGGAAGCCGGCGTGCCGTTGATTGTGGACGGCGCATACGGGCCGCCCTTCCCCGGCATCGTGTTCAACCGCGCCAAACCCATCTGGGATGAGCACATCATCCTCTGCTTGAGTTTATCCAAACTCGGCTTGCCCGGCGCGCGCACCGGCATCATCATCGCCAACCCCGACGTCATCGAGCAAATCACCGGCGCCAACGCCATTTTCACGCTGGCGCCGGGCAGCTTCGGTCCCTCGCTGGTGACGCGGCTGCTGCAGAGCCGGGAACTGCTGCCACTGTGCGACGACCTCATCGTCCCCTACTACCAACAGCGCTCGCATCAAGCAATCAACCACATCCGCGAGCGCATGGCTGGCTTGCCGGTCCGAATCCACAACTCGGAAGGCGCGATTTTTCTATGGCTATGGTTTCCGGGGCTGCCGATTTCAAGCGAGGTGTTATATCAACGCTTGAAACAGCGCGGCGTATTCGTCATCGATGGCCAACACTTCTTCCCCGGCCTAACAGAACGCTGGCAACACCGGCACGAATGCATCCGAATAACCTACGCCGCCGACCCTGCACAGGTCGAGCGCGGCATAAGCATCATCGCCGAAGAAGTGCGGCGCGCTTATTCGGATGGCGCGTAGTTGCGGCGGGTGGCGGTTCCACCCGTCATTCACAACAACTTCGTCATTCTCGAGCGTTAGTGTCCGTTTGCCGCCGCGCCTTTTCTTTTAAGCGGCGGCTTACGGACACTTGCGTCCTCGGGAATCTCCCTAAGACTGGCACGGGCTTTGTTGGAATTCACGGTAGCCTTAGGGAGATTCCCGAAGGTGATGAAAAATATGGTCGCCTACCGGCTCCTTATTTTTCTATCATCCGAGAATGACGAGTTATACCCGTCATTCTCGAGCGTTAGTGTCCGTTGCCGCCGCGCTTCTTCTTTTAAGCGGCGGCTTACGGACACTTACGTCCTCGGGAATCTCCCTAAGACTGGCACGGGCTTTTTAAGTACCCATAATTTGCTATCCTCCAACACCAGCACAACAACACCCCCACACACGCCATGGCAAAACTCCTGGTAATCGACGAGCAACGCAACACTCGGATTCCTTTCTTGCGAGGAATGCTGACGCGCTCGTTGCAAGACGCAGGGTTGGATTTTACCGGGGCTTATCGGCTGGCGACCGATATTCGCGATGACTTGGACGACACGGATGCGATAACCACCGCGGATTTGCGCGCGCGCATCATTGAGGCGTTGACCGAATACCATCCCGGCAAGGTGTTGCAGCGTTACCGCCGCGCGGACATTTACCGGGAAAATCTGCAGGTGGTTTACAGCGACGGCCACAGCGCCCCGTTTTCGCGCGGCATCCACGCCCAGCGGCTGGAAAGTTCTTCGTTGCCGCGCAACAAGTGCAACTCCATCGCCCGCCTGATTCACAGCAAACTGATTCGCGACAAGCAGCGGCAGATCACCACCGAAAAATTGACCGCCGCCACCTATCAAGCCATCAAAAAAGAACTGAGCCAGGAATACGCCGACTGCTATTTGATATGGGACGACTTCATCGACAACGACCAGCCGTTGCTGGTCTTGCTCGGCGGCGTGCCCGGCACCGGCAAGAGCACCGTGGCGACCGAACTCGCCAACGGCCTCGGCATCGTGCGCACGCAGTCCACCGACATGCTGCGCGAAGTCATGCGCATCCTCATCCCCGAGCGCGTCTCGCCGTTGCTGCACACTTCCTCGTTCAACGCGGGCGGGGCGCTCGACAGCGCCGACATTTACACCGTCAAGGACGGGGAAAACTTGCTGTACGGTTTTCAGCGCCAGACCGAACTCGTGGAGGTGGCGTGTCAGGCGGTGTTGCAGCGCGCCTTGAACGAGCGCGTCTCGATGATTATTGAGGGCGTCCACATTCGGCCCACGCTGTTGCAACACATCTCAGCAAACGACGCCGTCATCGTGCCGTTTACGCTGTGCGTGCTCGACAAGGATTCGCTGATTAGCCGCATCAAGGGGCGCCGGGCGAAAACCCAGCAACGCCGGGCGGCGCGCTATCTTAAAAAAATCGATGACATTTGGCAGTTGCAATCGGCGCTGTTGTCGGAGGCGGACAACGCCGACATTCAGATATTGCACAATCTGGACAGCGAGGAAACGGTGCGCGAAATGATAAAAACCATCACGCTGACCATCGCCGCCACTTATACCAAAACCCGCATCAAGGCGATCAAAGCCCGATACAAGTGAAGCGCAAGGGCTTGGTGTTCATCCTCGACGGGCTCGGCGACCGCCCGTGTCCGCAACTCGGCGGGCAAACGCCGCTGGAGGCGGCCACGACGCCGGCGCTCGACCGGCTGGCGGCGGACAATCAATGCGGCATGATGGACCCGCTGATGCCGGGCATGCCGGTGGACACCCACACCGGCGTCGGCATCTTGTTCGGACTGCCGCCGGCGGAAGCGGTGCGCCTGCGCCGCGGACCGATTGAGGCGGCGGGGCTGGGCTTGGAATTGCGCCGCGGCGACGTGGTGTTGCGCGGCAATCTGGCTTGCGTGGAGAAGGTGCGCGGCGGCGGCTACCGAATTCTCGACCGCCGCGCCGGGCGCATCCGCGACGACGGGCAAGTCGGGCAACTCTGCGCGGCGTTGCAAGCGGTGGAAGTCGGCGCGGGCGGACGGGGCATCACCGCCAGCCTGCATCCGGCGACGCAGCACCGCACGGTTTTACAACTGCGCGGCGAGGGGCTGTCGGCGCAGGTCAGCGACACCGACCCCGGCGGCCACGCCATCGAGCGCGGCATCCTCAAAGCCGCGCCCAGCCAGGGGTTGGAATCCGATGCGGACGCGCGCGCCACGGCGGATGCGCTCAACCGCTTCACGCAACGCGCCCACGACCTGTTGACCGACCACCCGGTGAATGCCGCCCGAGCGAAAGCGGGGTTGCCCGCGGCGAACGGGGTCATCCTCCGAAGCGCGGGCGCCTACCAGCCGTTGAGCAATCTGCTGTCGCGTCTCGGGCTGAAGGTGGCGGCGGTCGCCGGCGAGATGACCGTGCTGGGGCTTGCCAAGTTGTTGGACTTTGACTGCCACAACAGCCCCCGCTTCACCTCGCTGCCGGACACCGACCTCGCGGAGAAACTGCGCGTCGCGGTCGCGGCGCTCGCCTCGCACGACTTGGTGTTCGTGCATATCAAGGGCACCGACACCGCCGCGCACGACAAAGACCCGGCGCTCAAATCGGAGTTCATCAGCCGCTTCGACCGGGAACTGGGCAACATCAACCTCGGCGACACCATCGTCGGATTCTGCGCCGACCACTCAACCGACTCGGTGCGCGGCGAACACAACGGCGACCCCGTCCCCATCCTAATCCGCAACCCCGAAGGCCGGCGTGACGGCGTCCACCACTACAACGAAACCGCCTGCATCTCCGGCGCCCTGGGCCGAATCACCGCGCAAGGTTTTTTGACAACGCTACTGGATGCGATGGGTGCGCTGGGTAATTACAAGCCCACCAACTTCGTCATTCTCGAACGGTAGAAAATAACCAACTCCTCGTCATTCTCGAACGGTAGAAAATAGGGAGCCCCAACGTCGTCATTCTCGAACGATAGAAAAATAGGGAGCCGACAGGCGACCATATTTTTCATCGCCTTCGGGAATCTCCCTAAGGCTAGCGTGGACTTTATCGAAGCCCGTGCCAATCTTAGGGAGATTCCCGAGGACGCAAGTGTCCGTAAGCCGCCGCTTAAAAGAAAAAGCGCGGCGGCAACGGACACTAACGCTCGAGAATGACGGCGGGGGGCGGCGGCAACGGACACTAACGCTTGAGAATGACGACTAGCCTTACATCGCGATTACCGGCTCTTCAAGTTGCGATCGGCGAACCGCTCGGCGACCCACGCAGGGTCAGCCGAATCAAACGGCATCCACAGGCCGGGCGCCACCTCCAGGGCGTAGTGCGCGCGGCTCAGGGCTTCCGCTTCACTGCGCGCCGCCGGCTGCACATCGAAGTTCACGCCGCGTTGCTTGAGGTAGCCGGGCGGCGGTTGGCGTTCGTGCGCAATGCGGCGCTCCCACCCCTCCGGCTGGGTATGCGGGTTGCGCGCCACGGTGGCGTCGGTCAGTCCGAAGATGTCGATAATCTCCAAATCCGGCAAGTAATAACTCTGGACTCCCAGCGAGTCGACCGCCGCGACCGCATCGTCGGGTAGCGTTCCGCGCGGCATGTTCTCGTAGGGTTGAAACCGGCGCTGTTGGTAGGGTGCGAATGCGCGGTGTTCCATCCACGGCGTTGGCGCCATCCGCCGGGTTGATTCGCGGCGCAACGCATTGGAGAGGGATGCCAGTTTCGGCAAGCCCGGCGCCACCAGCCACCCGCCGGCGTTCTCTTCATTCAGAGCGATGTGACTAAACCCTCGGTGCAGCACCATTTTCGCGCCTTCATACACCAACGCGCCTTGTATCGCGCCGGCGTAAATCAGCACCGGGGCGAAGAGCGCCAGCGTCCACGCGACCGGCGACTTGGCATACGAAATCACCCCACCCGCCCAGGCGGCGATGCGCGCGCCGGCATGCGCGAGCCCGACCGCCGCCGCCACCGCCAGCAGCGGCCAGTAGAAGTCCAGCGGGCGGTATTCGAAATGGTCGCCGCCGACTCGCGCCACATACGCGCCGTGCACGACAATCGTCAGCAGGATGACCAGATGCGTGCCGTCTTTATGTTGCCGCCAGCGCGCGATGCCGGCGAGCGCCGCCAGCGGCAATAGCAAGTAAGCACCGGTTTCAACGCCGGCTTGCGCGAGGTAGTGGAACCCGGAGTCATACCACGGCTCCACATACTTGGCGTAGTAGGTATTCGGCAACCATTCGCCGTAGTATGAGTAACGCCACAAGTAATGCGCGGCGACCACCAGCGCAAACGGCGCGCCCATTGCCGCCAGCGCCTTCCAATCGCGCCACGGTCGCCATGGCCATCCGGCGCGCAACATCCGGCACAGCGCGAACCCGGCGAGGAAACAGCCGCCGATGAGCAGCCCTTCGGGGCGCGTCAACTCCGCCGCCGCGAAACACAGCGATGCCGCCAGCAACCCCCAGCGGCGCGAGCCGTGCACGCTTAAGGCAACCAACCCGGCAAGTACAAAGAAGGTGAACTGGCGCGTCTCCAAGCCGCCGGCTGAAGTCCAGACGGCGAAGGTGGCGCTACTGCATAGCAGCCCGAGCGCCATCCAACCGATTAGCCCGCGGTGCGGCAAAGACGGCGTCCGATAAACCCACCACAACGCCACCGCCAGCGTGCCGACGGTGTAAGCGACCGACAGAAACGGGGCGGTGTGCTCCGGCGGAATGCCGGTCAATGCCCAGAGCGCCGCGAGTTCAAGCAGCCATAAAAAGTTGGTGTAGCCTTCAACATATTCGCCGGGGTTGAACACCAAGCCGTGTCCCTCCACCAGATTGCGGACATAGCGAAAGCCGATGAAAGCGTCGTCGCACAGGAACCAAGTGACGGCGGAGAGCCAGCCGAGCAATAGTAGCCACGGCAGATAGGTTGGAATGAGCCACCACGGCGTATGCCGGGTTATGCAGGGGGGGGGAGTGTGAGTGCGTCCTGGGGGAAGATGTGGCGCGTTGTTGGCGGCGTTGGGCGCGCCGTTTGCGGGGTTTTGTTGGCATGCTTTTCTGCCGGGGGTTGGGGGTTATTTTTCTGTCACCGCGTACTATTTCGTTATGTCATGGAATGCTGTTGCCTATTCTGCTCCAATGTACGCCGCCGTTCGCAAAGCCCTTCCAACTGAACCAGATGAAGAATGCCCGACCGACCACGTGGCTTTCCGGGACGAAGCGCCAGTAGCGGCTGTCGTTGCTGTGGTCGCGGTTGTCGCCCATGACGAAGTAACTGCCGGCGGGCACCGTCACTTCCATATCGCGGCCACGCAAGCCGCGGTCGGTGATGATGGCGTGTTTGGATTCGTCGATGGTCTCCAAGTAGCGGTCAGCCGAGCGCCCGCGCAGTTTGGGTTGGTTGAAGTGAAACTCGCCGTCTGTGATTTGCGGGACTTGTTCGCCGTTGATGAACAGTTTCTTGTCCTGGTAGCCGATGACATCCCCCGGCACGCCGACCACGCGCTTGACGAAGTTCAACGCCGGGTCTTTCGGATAGCGAAACACCATCACATCGCCGCGCGCGGGTCCGCCCACGGGGATGATTTTGTGGTGGATGATTGGCAGGCGTATGCCGTAGGAATACTTGTTGACCAGGATGAAGTCGCCGATGTGCAAACTCGGCAGCATCGACCCCGACGGAATGCGGAATGGCTCGACGACAAACGAGCGCAACACGAACACGATGAGCACGACCGGAAACAGCGCGCGCGCGTATTCCACCAGCACTGGCTGGCGCGGCGGTGACTGCGCATTGTCCGCCTCGGACGGCGGCGCGGCGGCGCCGTCTGCGGCGACTCGGGAGCGCTCGAAAATCAGGCGGTAACCGATTGATATAAAACCGGTAACCACCACGAATACAAACAGAATTAATGAAAAATCCACTGACCTCTCCGCTTTATTATGAACTCGATTTCACGCGACTATGCCGGTGCCCGGTTACTCCCGCCCGACCTGCAGAACCGACAGGAATGCTTCCTGCGGGATTGCCACCGCGCCGATTTGTTTCATCCGTTTTTTGCCCGCCTTTTGTTTCTCCAGCAACTTGCGCTTGCGCGTCACGTCGCCGCCGTAACACTTGGCGGTCACGTTCTTGCGCAACGCTTTGACCGTTTCCCGCGAGATGATTTTCCCGCCGATGGCGGCTTGAATGGCGACATCGAACATCTGCCGCGGAATCATCTCGCGCATCCGCGTGACCAACTCGCGCGCGCGCCGCTGGCTTTGCTCACGATGAACCAGCATCGCCAGCGGGTCAACCCGGTCGCCGTTGATTAGCAAATCCACCTTGACCATCGGCGCGGGGCGGCTGTCGATTAAATCATAATCCAGCGACGCATAACCGCGGCTCACCGATTTCAAGCGGTCGTAAAAATTCAGCACCACTTCATTCAACGGCATCTCAAATTCCAGCATCACCTGCCTGCCGTGATAATGAATATTGCGCTGCGTGCCGCGCTTCTCCACGCACAGCGACAAGACCGGACCGACCAAATTCTGCGGCGTCAAAATCCGCGCCATGATGCAAGGCTCTTTGATGGTGTCAATTTTGGACGGCTCCGGCAGCGCCGCCGGGTTGTCGAGCAGCAGCGTTTCGCCGTTCTTCTTGATCACTTCATAGACCACGGTCGGCGCGGTGGCGATGAGGTCCAAATCGTATTCCCGCTGCAACCGCTCGCGCACGATTTCCATGTGCAGCATGCCGAGGAATCCGCAACGAAAACCGAAGCCGAGCGCGGTGGATGACTCGGGCTCATACGACAACGACGCATCATTCAACCCGAGTTTGTCGAGCGAGCCGCGAAACGCCTCAAAGTCGGCGCTGTTGACCGGGTAGAGACCGGCAAACACGGTCGGTTTGACTTCGCGGAATCCGGGCAGCGGTTGCGCCGCCGGGTCGTGGCTCAGCGTCACCGTGTCGCCGACCCGAGCCGCGGTCACCTTCTTCAAACCGGCGACCATAAAACCCACCGCCCCGGTCGGCAGTTGCGGGACATCGACCGCCTTGGGGGTGAATGCGCCGACCCGCTCGACCTGATAGTGCGAGCCGGTGGACATCATGCGCACCTTGGTCTTGTCCGAGCGCAGGCAGCCGTCGACAACGCGCAGCAGGGAAATCACCCCGAGATAATTGTCAAACCATGAATCGATGACCAGCGCGCGCAACGGACGCGACGAGTCGCCCGCCGGCGCCGGCAGCCGCGTGACGATTTGCTCCAACACCTTGTCCACGCCCTCGCCGGTCTTCGCGCTGACCGACAACGCATCGGCGCTGTCCAAGCCAATCACATCTTCTATTTCGCGCATCACGACTTCCGGCTGCGCCGCCGGCAGGTCGATTTTGTTCAGCACCGGTATCACGGTCAGCCCCAAATCCACCGCCGCATAGCAGTTCGCCACGGTCTGCGCCTCAACCCCCTGCGTGGCATCCACCACCAGCAACGCCCCCTCACAAGCATTCAACGAGCGCGAAACCTCATAAGAAAAATCCACATGCCCCGGCGTGTCAATCAAATTCAACTGATAATCGCGCCCATCCGCGGCGGTGTAATTCAACATCACGCTCTGCGCCTTGATAGTAATCCCGCGCTCGCGCTCCAACTCCATCGAGTCAAGCACCTGCGCCTTCATCTCCCGCGGCGCCAACCCGCCGCACAGTTGAATAAACCGGTCGGCAAGGGTCGATTTGCCATGGTCGACATGCGCGATGATGGCGAAATTTCGGATTGTTGATTGATCGAGAGCAAGCATTGGCGCCACACTGGTCAACCGCCGGCGGTTGGATGGAATTGAAATAAAGCGCAGGAAGCGCCGCTTTCGGATTTTACCCTTAACCGCTGAGGGTTTGCGTGGTTATTTTGGTAGTTTGATGCGGTGAAAATTTGCATAACTCGTCATTCTCGAGCGTTAGTGTCCGTTGCCGCCGCGCTTCTTCTTGCGGCGGCTTACGGACACTTACGACCTCGGGAATCTCCCTCAGACTGGCACGCATTACACAACCACCTCGTATAAAATACCGCGCAACAACCGCGCCCACCCGCGCACCCTCATCACCCCATGCACAACCCAACCCTCACGCAGAAAGTTGCCGGGCAAGTTCAACTTGCCGCCGGCTTGGATGCCGCCGACGACGAGCCGTTGCGGCGGGATGTTCGGTTGTTGGGGGATTTGTTGGGGGAGACTATTCGGGCGCAGCATGGGGGGGCGTTGTTTGAGTTGGTGGAGGCGGTGCGCGCGATTGCCAAGCAGGCGCGGCTGGGCGAGAAGGCGGCGACGCGGCGTTTGATTGACACCTTGTCCGAACTTCCGGCGGCGGAGTTGCTCAATCTGGCGCGCGCGTTTACGTTGTTTCTGAACCTCGCCAACATTGCCGAGCAGCATCACCAAATTCGGCAACGTCGGCAACTATGGCGCGTCGAGGACGTTGAGCGTGGCGCGGGCGTAACCGGAGTGGAAGACCAGAACGCCCACCCCGACGACTCGGCTGACCCGCCCCCCCACCCCGGCGGCTTGATTGACGCCGAACTGCGGGAACTGCTTGACCGCGGGGTCAGCCGCGAGGCGTTGCATCGCCAAGTCGGCACGCTGTCCATCAATTTGGTGTTGACCGCGCATCCGACCGAGGTGCGCCGGCGCAGCGTGTCATCCAAATTTCTGCGCATCGCGCACTTGCTGGCGGAGCGCGACCGGCACGACTTGTCGGGCTTGGAGCGCGCGCAAATTCGCCAGGCATTGCATCGTGCCATCGCCGAGGTGTGGGCGACCGATGAAATCCGGCGGCGGCGCCCGACTCCGGTGGACGAAGCCAAGACCAGTTTGGTGACGGTCGAGCATTCGCTGTGGGATGTGCTGCCGACGGTGGTGCGCGAACTCGACCACGCGCTGATGCGCCACACCGGCAAGCGCCTGCCGCTCGATGCGGCTCCGCTTCAATTCGGTTCGTGGATGGGCGGCGACCGCGACGGCAATCCGAACACCACGCCGGAAGTCACGCGGCGGGTGTGCCTGCTGAACAAACTGAAAGCGGCGCGGATGTTCCTGCAAGACATCGACCAACTGCGGCGGGATTTGTCGATGCGGCGATGCGACCGCGCCCTCAGGCAGGCGGTCGGAGCGGACGCCGCCGAGCCTTACCGCGCGTTGCTGGAGCAGGTGATACGCAAACTGAACGCCACGGTGAAACACTACGCGCGGTTGTTTGAAGACGCCAAGTTGGGCGCCGCCCGCCGCGCCACCGACTGGGCGCGCGACGATATTTACCACCGCCGCGAACAACTCCGCGCGCCGCTGTTGCTCTGCCACGACTCCCTGGTGGCGTGCGGCGAGCGGATGATTGCCGAGGGGCGGCTGACCGACATTCTGCGCCGGCTGGACGCGTTCGGGCTGACCTTGCTGAAACTCGACATTCGCCAGGAGGCGGGGCGTCACACCGCCGCCATCGACGCGATTACGCGGCATCTCGGCATCGGCAGTTACGCGCAGTGGGACGAAGCCGCGCGTCAGGAATTTTTGATTCGAGAACTGCACAGCAACCGACCGCTCATCACTTCAACCTTTCCCGCGCTGTCGCTAACCGGCGCCGCGACGGACGAGGAAGTCTCAGCCGAAGTCGGCGAAGTGCTGGCGACCTTTCGGATGCTGGCGGCGGAAAACCCGGAGTCGTTCGGCGCGTATGTGATATCAATGGCGTCGACGCCGTCCGATGTCCTGGCGGTGGCGCTGCTGCAAAAAGAATGCCGCGTGTTGCAGCCGCTGCGCATCGTGCCGCTGTTTGAGCGCTTGGATGCGTTGCGCGGGGCGGCGGCGTGCATGGACAAACTGTTCAGCATCGACTGGTATAAAGCGCACATCGACAACCGTCAGGAAGTCATGATTGGCTATTCCGATTCAGCCAAAGACGCGGGCATTTTGTCCGCCGCCTGGGGTTTGTATCAGGCGCAGGCGGAACTGGTCGAGACCTTTGCCAAACATCGCGTTGCATTGACCCTCTTTCACGGTCGCGGCGGCACCGTGGCGCGCGGCGGCGGTCCCGCGCGCGAGGCGATTCGCGCGCAGCCGCCCGGCTCGGTGAACGGCTCGATGCGCGTCACCGAGCAGGGGGAAGTCATCCAAGCGAAGTATGGCTTGCCCGGAATGGCAGAGGAAACCTTGCAGATTTATATCGGCGCGGTGCTGGAAGCGACGCTGTCGCCACCGCCCGCGCCCACCGCCGACTGGCGCCAGCAGATGGCGCGCTTGTCGGACGACGCGCTCGACGAATTTCAAGGCATCGTGCGCCGCCCCGATTTCACCGAGTATTTCGCGCTGGCGACGCCGCAACAAGAACTCGCCAAACTGAACATCGGCAGCCGCCCGGCGCATCGCGGCAAAGGCGGTGATTTACGTGACTTGCGCGCGATTCCGTGGATATTCGCCTGGACGCAGACGCGCCTGATGTTGCCGGCGTGGCTGGGCGTCGGCAACGCGCTGCAACAAGCCCGCGAGCGCGGCGACCACGATGTGCTGTTGGAGATGCAGCGCAACTGGCCCTTCTTCAAGGCGACTCTGGACTCGATTGAAATGGTGTTCTCCAAAGCCAACCCGAATGTGTCGGCGATTTACGACGAGCGGCTGGTGAGCGGGCAATCCAAACCGCTCGGCAAGGTGTTGCGCGAAAAATACCGGCAGACCGTGGAGTTGGCGTTGGAAGTGACCGGGCATCGCATCGCGCTGGAAAACGAGCCGGTGGTGCGCCGCTCGGTGGACGTCAGGAACACCTATGTCATCCCGCTCAATATACTGCAAGTGGAGTTGCTGTCGCGGGTGCGCGGCGGCGCGCCGGGGGAAGTGGAGGACGCGCTGCTGATCGCCATCAACGGCATCGCCGCGGGCATGCGCAATACCGGCTGAGCCGCCAACGCGCGCGCGGTCATTTATAATCGCCGTTGTTGTAACGTCGCTGAGCGTCGCTGAGTACCGCCGAGCGCCGCGCAGCGAATTGACTATGAAACCCGCCCGCAGAAAAACTTCGCCGACAACCATCGCCACCGCGTTCATGCTGGGCACGTTGATGTTAGCGGCGGGTGCGACCACAACAGCCCCCGCCCAAAGCAACGACCGCCTGCTGCGACTGGCGACCACCACCAGCACCGACAACTCCGGCTTGCTCGACTACCTGCTGCCGCAATTCGAGCGCGACAGCGGCTACTCGCTTCAAGTGATTTCGGTCGGCACCGGCAAGGCGTTGCGCCTCGGCGAAAACGGCGATGTGGATGTGTTGCTGGTGCACGCCCCGCAGAGCGAGCAACGCTTCGTCGCGCTCGGCCACGGCGTCTATCGCCGCGAAGTGATGGCAAACGATTTCGTCGTGGTCGGACCGAAAGATGACCCCGGCGAACTGCGGCGGGCGACCTCGGCGGTCGATGCCTTCACGCGGTTGCGCCGCAACAAAAGCCCGTTCGTCTCGCGCGGCGACGACTCGGGCACGCATAAAAAAGAACTCAGCCTGTGGCGCGCGGCGGGAGTTAGCGACTGGGGACAGTGGCGTCGTGAAGTCGGGCAGGGAATGGGGCGGAGTTTGCAAATCGCGGATGAATTGCAGGCGCATTTGTTGATCGACCGCGGCACCTGGATTTCGCTCAAACACACGACCTCGCTGGAATTGCTCTACGAAGGCGGTGCCTCGCTGCGCAACCCCTACGGCGTGATGGCGGTCAATCCCGCGCGCCACGGCATCAACATCGCCGGCGCCATCGCGTTCATCGACTGGCTCACCTCGCCCAAAGGGCAGGCCGCCATCGGCGACTACACGGTGGCCGACACGCCGCTGTTCACGCCCGCCGCCGAGCCCCGGTAGCGCGTTGTGGATTCCCTGGGTGACGCCACCGTCCAAGCCCTGACGCTGCTGCTGCGCGGCGACGGCGAACTGTGGGAAATCATCGGCATATCCTTCCGCGTCTCGCTGAGCGCGATGAGCATCGCCATTCCGGTCGCCCTGCTGGTCGCGTTTCTGCTGGCGCACCTGGAGTTTCGCGGGCGGCGGCTGTTGATTTCGCTGTTCAACACGCTGCTGTCGCTGCCGGCGGTGGTCATCGGTCTGACCGTGTATTTGCTGCTCTCCCGCCAGGGTCCGCTGGGGGATTGGCGGCTGCTGTTCACGCAGTCGGCGATGGTGCTCGCGCAGGTCATGCTGGCGTTCCCGATTCTGGTGGCGATGGGTCACGCGGCGTTTCAAGCAGCCGACCAGCGCGCGTGGGAAACCGCCCGGACGCTGGGGATTTCCTCGCCGCAAGCCTTCATCATGGTGGTCGGCGAGGTGCGTTTCGGGCTGCTGGCGGCGATGCTGGCGGCGTTCGGGCGCATCATCGCCGAAGTCGGCGCCTCGATGATGGTCGGCGGCAACATACTGCACCACACGCGCAACATCCCCACCGCCATCGCCCTCGAGACCAGCATGGGCAATTTTGCCCAGGGCATCGCGCTCGGCATCGTGCTGCTCATCATCGCCTTCATCCTCAACCTGTCGTTGCAGTATTTTCAAGGGCGTGGGAAGCTGTCGGTATGAGCGGCGGCATTGACATTCGTTACAGCGAAGTCGACAAGTTTTTTAACCGCCGGCATCTGCTCGACGGTTTGTCGTTGTCGCTCGAAGGCGGCGCCGCGACCTTGCTGTCCGGCGAAAACGGCGCGGGCAAAACCACGCTGCTGAGAATACTCGCCGGCTTGGAAAAACCGGCGCACTGCCTGGTCGATTTCACGCCGGGCGAAGCTGGCTCAAAACCCCGCCCGTGGTCGAATTGCCGCAAGCAGTTGCAACGGCGCGTCATGTATTTGCACCAGCAGCCGTACTTGTTTGACGGCAATGTCATTCGCAATCTGGCGCTGGCGTTGCCGCGCACTCTGCCCAAAGCGCAGCGCGACAAAAAGATTCGTCAGGCGCTCGAATGGGCGCAGTTGGAAGCGCTTCAAGACGCGCACGCGAAGACATTGTCCGGCGGCGAAAAGCAGCGCGTGTCGCTGGCGCGCGCGTGGTTGCGGCAGTCCCGAATCTTGCTGCTCGACGAGCCGGTCGCCAATATGGACCGCGAGTCGCAAGCGCGCACCGTGTCGCTGCTGCGGCGGCTTAAAAACGCGCGCACCGCGCTGATGATTGCCAGCCACAACCACGCCGTTTTTTATCAACTCATCGACCGTTGCCTGATTCTTGAGCGCGGAAAACTCATCGAGTCGCAAGCGCCGCTCCTGCCCGACAACGTAACGCCACTCGCCAAAGGCAATGCGCCGCAAAGCGAAAGCGCCGGCAATGCCGCGCGCTGAGGTGGGCGCCGCGCATAAAACTATGAACCCGAAACTAAGCGCAGTCGTACTCGCAGGCGGGCGGGCAACCCGCATGGGCGGCGACGACAAAGGCTTGATGCACTTTCTAGGCGAGCCGCTGGCGGCGCGCATCAGCGCCGCGCTCGCACCCCAGGTGGCGGAAGTCATGATCAACGCCAACCGCAACCTCGCGCGTTACCGGCAACTCGGCTACAAAGTCATCGAAGACAAACTACAAGACCACCAAGGTCCCCTCGCCGGCATGCACGCCGCCCTGCTGGAAGCCGCGCACCCGTGGCTGCTAACCATCCCCTGCGACGGCCCCTTCGTCGCCACCGACTACGCCACCCGAATGCTCGCCGCCGCCACCGCCAAAAACACCGAACTCGCAGTAGCCCACGACGGCCAACGCCCCCAACCCGTCTACTCCCTAATCCACCGCAACCTCGCCGCCGACCTCGAACAATTCCTACAAACCGGCAAAAGAAAAATAGACCAATGGCACGCCCAACACCCCTTCGCCAAAGCGGACTTCTCCACCGAACCCGCCCTGTTCACCAACATCAACACACCGACACAGTTGGCGGAGTTGGAGGAGCAATTATCAAGCAATCCCTAGCGCCAACGGGTTGGCTGGTTTTACGACTCCTTCGACCCCGCGCAGGCGACTGAGCCGGCGGTGCCGGCGGTGCCGAGGCAACCGGTGAAGCAACTAAAGGTGCTGGCTGAGCCGACGGTGCCACCAGTGCTGGCGGTGCCAGCGGCTTGCACCGCTTGTAGATCTTCAACGCTTATGAAACCGTCCGGCTCGTAGTGCGCCAACGGGAGATACATGGTGTCGGAGGCATTGACTACCACCTTGATATCAATGTCCGCATCTTCGGCAATCAAGCCGCTGTCAATCGCATACTGTCTGGGGTCGCCGCGAATGCGCTGGCGCACGGCGGGGTCGGTCCAAGCGTGCATCAAAGAGTGCATGGTATTCATCTCAATAAGGTTGGACGAGTTATTCGCCGGACGCGGTGCCCGCGCTACCGGCGCTACTTAACGTAGTGAAAGTGCCCACGCTGGAAGTCAGGCAGGAGAGCGTGCTGGATGAGCCGCCGGTGCCGGCGGTGCTGGCGGTGCCGTCGCCGGCCGCTTGCACCATCTGTAAATCACGCGCGTCCAGCGTGCCGGCGTCTTGTATGTCCATCATCGGGATATACATCGTGTCAGCGGTGTTGACATACACCCTGACCTCGGACTCCGAATCCGCAACGATGAAGTCGTTGTCAATCGCGTATTGCTTGGGGTTCTCACGAATGCGCTGGCGCACGGCGGGATCCGCCAAGGATTCCGCTATCTCATAAAACATATTCATTTCATTCATTTCAACATCTCGCTGGTTGATGGTTGACCGCTCACTCATCGCTGGCGCATCCGCCACTGGCCAGCGTGCTCGCCGTGCTGGCGGTGCTGTAAGTTGAAGACACCGTACTGAGCGTGCTGGCTGAGCCGCCGCAGCCGGCGGTGCTGGCGGTGCCTTTGCCGGCCGCCTGAATCGTCCGTAAATCACTAATATTCAACGTGTCAAAATCATCCAAGTGCGGCATGGGGACATACATCGTGTCGGCGGTATTGGCCATCACCTTGACCTCGACTTCCGCATCCGCGGCAATCAAGCCGTTGTCAAGCGCATACTGCCTGGGGTCGCTAAGAATGCTGCGGCGCACGGCGGGGTCACGGAAAGGCTGCGTCAGCGTGGACGTGGAATCGGTGGGATTGTTCATCAGTTTGTCCGTGGTTGCGTGGTTGCGGTTTGAAAGGCGCGTCAGCCGTCGGTTCCGGCGGTGCCGATGGTGGAGGCGGAGCCAACCGATGAGATGGTGCCGCAAACCGAGCCGAGCGAACTGCTGGAGCTAACCGTGCCGGCTGAGCCGGCGGTGTCGGCGGCCTGCACGCGCTGCAAATCGTGCTCGCTGACCAAATACTCGGCGCTGACTTCCTGAAACACGACATAATAGGTGTCGGCCGTGTTGACTATCACCTTGATTTCCACATCGTCGTCCAGCGCGGGCATATGACCGCTCATGCCGCGCGCGCGCAGGTCTTCATATGCCGCCTTGGGGTCGTTGAGGTATTCGCGCCGCACGACCGGGTCGGTCATCAGCGCAACCGTTTGCTGCATTCGCTGGTCATTCATGTCGAAATTGCCGTCATAATGGAATATTATGTTGGTCATTGCAGGAAAACAAGGTTTTTTCTTGTCCGCCGGCAACTTGTATTATACACCCAGGCGGACCGCCGAACCCGCCCTATTCACCAACATCAACACACCGGCGCAGTTGGCGGAGTTGGAAGCACAAATCACGAAGGGTTTGTATCAGGATGACACAAACAAAACCCCTATCACTCGTCATTCTCGAACGATAGAAAAATAGGGAGCCGACAGGCGACCATATTTTTCATCGCCTTCGGGAATCTCCCTAAGACTAGCGTGGATTTTACCGAAGCCCGTGCCAATCTTAGGGAGATTCCCGAGGACGCAAGTGTCCGTAACCCGCCGCTTAAAAGAAAAAGCGCGGCGGCCAACGGACACTAACGCTCGAAATGACGAAGTTGGTGGGAATGACGAAGTGGGGGGCTCCCTACCCCGTGCCGGCGCACGGGGCATGTTTTCTACCGTTAGAGAATGACGGAGTGGGACACCCCCTCACTACCACTACTCCCCACCCCCACTCCCCGGCGAAAAAGGTATCCCGACTGACTTCCCATCATCCTCAACCGGAGTCGACAACTTAAGCGTCTTTAGAATTTCGGTCAGATTAGGAGTGGGGGGTAGTTGGGTTAAGGTTAGCCAGGTGGCGGTTAGTAGTAGGAGGATGGCTATTAGGATTCGGGTTAGGCGGCTTTTGCGTTTTTTGGCGCGGGCGTAGTATCTGGGGCTTCTTAAGGAGGCGGGGGTTACCGGGATTTCGTTGGGGGCTTCGGGTTGGAGGGTGGTGTGGTCGATGATGTTTTCGTGGTCGAGTTTGAGCAGTTTGGCGTAGGCGCGCAGGTAGCCTTTGATGAAGGTGGAGCCGGGCAGGCGCTCGTAGGCGTCTTGCTCCAGCGCGGTGATGGTGGCGGGGCCGAGGTTGAGATAGGTTGCCACTTCATCGACGCTCAGACCCCAGTCCTTGCGCGCCGCCGACAGCCGTTGTCCGGCGCTTGCCGAAGTGGGGGGCGGCGGCTGGTCAGGCGCGGACACTGCGGAGGGGGGGCATCACCGGGGTGGTCACGCGGCGCCGTCCACGGCTTTCATGCTCAGGCGCACCCTGCCCTGCTTGTCCACTTCCAGCACCTTGACCTTGACTTGGTCGCCTTCGCTGAGCACGTCGCTGACTTGATTGACGCGCTCGCTGGAAATCTGCGAGATGTGAACCAAGCCGTCCCGCCCCGGCAGAATGTTGACGAATGCGCCGAAGTCCATCAGCCGCACGACCTTGCCCTGATAGACCGAATCGACTTCCACGTCGGCGGTGATTTGCTCGATGCGGCGAATCGCTTCCTGCGCCGCGGCGTTGTCGGTGGAGGCGATTTTTATCGTGCCGTCGTCGTCGATGTCGATGTTGACGCCGGTCTCCTCGGACAACGCGCGTATCACCGACCCGCCCTTGCCAATGACGTCGCGGATTTTCTCGGGGTTGATTTTCATCGTCACAATGCGCGGCGCGTAATCGGACATCTGCGCGCGCGGGTGGGCGATGACGCGCTCCATCTCGGCGAGCACATGCAGGCGCGCCTGCTTGGCTTGCGCCAGCGCCTGCTGCATGATGTCGCGCGTGATGCCGTCAATTTTGATGTCCATCTGCAGCGCGGTCACGCCGGCGGCGGTGCCCGCCACCTTGAAGTCCATGTCGCCGAGGTGGTCTTCGTCTCCGAGGATGTCGGTCAGCACCGCAAACTGCTCGTCTTCCTTAATCAACCCCATCGCCACGCCCGCCACCGGCGCCGCGGTGTGCACCCCGGCATCCATCAGCGCGAGGCTGGTGCCGCACACCGTCGCCATGGAACTTGAGCCGTTGGATTCGGTGATTTCCGACACGATGCGGATGGTGTAGGGGAAGTCTTCCTGGCTTGGAATGACCGCCTTGAGGGCGCGCTTGGCGAGCCTGCCGTGGCCGATTTCGCGGCGCTTCGGCGAGCCGACGCGACCGGTTTCACCGACGCAATACGGCGGGAAGTTGTAGTGCAGCATAAAGCGGTCGCGGTAGTCGCCCTGCAGCGCGTCTATGATTTGCGAATCACGCTCGGTGCCGAGCGTCACCACCACCAGCGCCTGGGTTTCGCCGCGGGTGAAGTTCGCCGACCCGTGGGTGCGCGGCAGGATGCCGGTCTCGATGTTAATCGGGCGCACGGTGCTGTGGTCGCGCCCGTCGATGCGCGGCTTGCCCGCGAGAATGCGGCTGCGCACGGTGGTTTTTTCAATGCGCTTGATTTCGTCCGCGACCGCATCCGGGTCGATGCCGGCGGTGGCGTTCGTGGAATCATTGGCGGTGTCGGGACACAGCGTCTCAACGATGCTGCGGCGGACTTCGGCGAGCGCGTCCTGGCGCTCGGTTTTGTCGGAAATCTGATACGCCTGTGCGATGCGCTCGCCCGCCGCCGCCGCGACCCGCTCAGCCAGCGCGGCGTCGCGCTCGGGCGCCTGCCATTCCCAGCGCGCCTTGCCGGCTTCCCGCCCCAACTCCCGCACCGCGCGAATCACCGCCTGACTCTGCTCGTGGCCAAACATCACCGCGCCGAGCATCTGCTCCTCGCTGAGCGCGTTGGCTTCCGATTCCACCATCAGCACCGCCGTTTCGGTGCCCGCCACCACCAGATTGAGGGCGGACGCGGTCTCGGTTTGGGTGACGTCGGGGTTGAGCACATAGTCGCCGTTGACGAAGCCGACCCGCGCCGCGCCGATGGGTCCGTTGAACGGAATGCCGGAGATTTCGAGCGCCGCCGAAGTGCCAATCAGCGCGAGAATGTCGGGGTTGATTTGCGGGTCAATCGACATCACCGTGACGATGACCTGCACTTCGTTCATATAGCCCTTCGGGAACAGCGGACGAATCGGGCGGTCGATGAGCCGGCAGGTCAGGATGGCGTTTTCGGATGGCCGCCCCTCGCGCTTAAAAAAACCGCCGGGTATTTTGCCGGCGGCATAAGTTCGCTCTTCGTATTCCACGGTCAGCGGGAAAAAATCCAGATGCCCCTTTTCGCGGCGCCCGACCACGGTGACCATAATCACGGTGTCGCCCATGCTGGCAATCACCGCGCCATCGGCCTGGCGCGCCACGGCGCCGGTTTCCAAACGCACTTCGTGCTTGCCATATTGAAAGGTTTTGACTACTTTACTCACTGTTAACTCCTGATGCTCCTGAGCGCGAAAGGGCGCGGTTATTTACGCAAGCCGAGTTTGCTGATCAGCGCCCGGTAAATCTTAGCATCGGACTTTTTGAGATAATTCAACAATTTACGACGATGATTGACCAACCGCAACAACCCCTGACGGGAATGGTGGTCGTGGATGTGCGTCTTGAAATGACCGGTAAGGTCTTGAATCCGAGCAGTCAGCAACGCCACCTGCACCTCCGGCGAACCCGTGTCGCCTTTCTGGCGTTGATGCTGCGTAACGATGGCAGATTTATCTGCGGCGGTAATGGCCATAATATCTCTCAATGAACTGGACGACTTGAACGGGGAGACTCACCGAACAACAAGCAAATAATCCCCGGTCGGCTACGGACAAACACGGAAAACCCGCGCCTCCGCACCCCTGACCGGCGCATTCTAACACCATAGCGGCAATCTACAAGCATTTTTGTGGGGGAACGGTAGAAAACAGGGAGCCCCCCACAACTCGTCATTCTCGAACGATAGAAAAATAAGGAGCGCCAGCGACTATATTTTTCATCGCCTTCGGGAATCTTCCTAAGGCTAGCGTGGATTTCAACAAAGCCCGTGCCAGTCTTAGGGAGATTCCCGAGGACGCAAGTGTCCGTAAGCCGCCGCTTAAAAAGAAAAAGCGCGGCGGCAACGGACACTAACGCTCGAGTATCTGACGAGTAATTGGAATGACGAAGTAGTTGTACTCAACCCCAACCAAAAACCGTATAATCCGCCGTCCTTAATTCTACAACCAGCAATTCACCGAAGCCAATGAAACTGAACCGGGTGGGATTTGTGGGGTGGCGGGGGATGGTGGGGGTGGTTTTGTTGGGGCGGATGGTTGCGGAAGATGACTTTGCCCTGATTGAGCAGCCGCTGTTTTTCACGACCTCTCAGGCGGGGCGGCCGGCGCCGGCGATTGGGGGCGGGCGTGAGGCGCCGGCGTTGGTGGATGCCTACGACCTCGATGCGTTGTCGCAGATGGAGGTTATCGTCACTTGTCAGGGCGGCGACTACACCGGTGCGGTTCATTCCCGTTTGCGCGGGCTTGGCTGGGACGGTTACTGGATTGACGCCGCTTCCACCTTGCGGCTGGCGCCCGAGGCGACCATTGTTCTTGACCCGGTCAACCTGGCGGTGATTGAGCGCGGTTTGGCTTCGGGGCGGAAAGATTTTATCGGCGGGAATTGCACCGTCAGCCTGATGATGATGGCGCTCGACGGCTTGTTCAACGCCGGCTTAATCGAGTGGATGACGGTCATGACCTATCAGGCGATTTCCGGCGGCGGCGCGCGGCAGATGCGCGAATTCGTCGGGCAGATGGAGGTTGTGAGCGGCGCCGCCGGGGGGTTGCTTGCGGACCCGGACAGTTCGGTTTTGGAGATTGACCACGCGACCACCGATGCCCTGCGCTCGGCGCGGTTGCCGGTGACGGAAATCGGCGCGCCGCTTGCCAGTAGTCTGCTGCCGTGGGTTGACCGCGATTTGGGCGCGGGGGTCAGCCGCGAAGAATGGAAGGGCGCGCGGGAGGCGAACAAAATTCTGGGGCGCACCGAAGACGCGGACGACCTCATCCCAATTGAAAGCACTTGCGTGCGAGTCGGCGTGTTGCGTTGCCATAGTCAGGCGTTCACCATCAAACTGAAGGAAGACCTGCCCGAAGATGAAATCGGGCGGCTGCTGGACGAGGGCAATGACTGGGTGTCGCTGGTTGCCAACGAGCGCGAGCAGACGCTGGCGCGGCTGACGCCGGCGGCGGTGACCGCCACGCTGGACATCCCCGTCGGTCGCCTGCGGAAGTTGTCCCTCGGCGATGGCGAGCGCGGCGCCTACATTTCCGCATTCAGCGTCGGCGACCAGTTGCTGTGGGGCGCCGCCGAGCCGTTGCGCCGGATGCTGCGAATCCTCCACCAACACTGACCCGCCATTAGCACGCCAACCCACCGAATGAAAATACTCATCGCCGACGCCTTCCCCGAATCCCGCCAACGCACGCTGAGCGCCGCGGGTCACCGCCTCACCGTTGACCCGAGCCTTGAAGGCGACGCGCTCGCGCGGGCGCTGGGCGACCACGACCTTCTGGTGGTGCGCAGCACGCGCGTGGACGCCGCGATTTTGGATGCCGGCGCGGCGCTCAAAGGGGTGATTCGCGCCGGCGCCGGCACCAACACGATTGACAAGGCGCACGCCGCCGGCAAGGGCGTGCGCGTGTGCAATGTGCCGGGCGCCAATTCCGTGGCGGTGGCGGAACTGGTTTTCGGCTTGATTATCGCCATCGACCGCCATATTGCCGACAACGCCACCGACCTGCGCAACCGGCGCTGGAACAAGAAACGCTACGGCAAGGCGCAGGGGTTGTATGGCATGACCCTCGGCATCCTCGGGCTGGGCGCCATCGGGCTGGCGGTGGCGCAACGCGCGCATGCCTTCGGTATGCGGGTATGCACGCCGGCGAAACCGTCGCGCTCGCCCGCCGTGCTGGACGGCACCCGCGCGTGGGAAATCGCCGAGATGGAGTCGCTGGACGCGTTGCTCGGCGGCAGCGACATCGTCAGCCTGCACCTGCCGCTGAGCGAGCAAACCGAGCAACTGGTGGACGACGCCTTTCTCGGCGCGATGAAGGAGGGCGCGATTCTAATCAACACCTCGCGCGGGGAATTGGTGGACGAGGCGGCGCTGATTCGCGCGATGGAGGGCAAGGGAATTCGCGCGGGCTTGGATGTGTATCGCAACGAGCCGGCGAGCGGCGAAGGCGAGTTCGCCTCCGCGCTGGCAAACCATCCGGGCGTATGCGGCACGCATCACATCGGCGCCTCCACCGAGCAAGCGCAAACCGCGGTCGCCGACGGTGTCGTGCGCGTGGTCGCTTCGTTTGAGAAGGGCGAGTTGCTTTATTGCGTTAATGGCTGAGTGACTGAGCGACTAACCCGTTTCCATTTCAATTCACACCCACAACCCAACCCAACCCATGACCAACCGAAAACACAATTTCAGCGCGGGACCTTGCACCCTGCCCATTGAAGTCCTGGAAGAAGCGCAACACGAATTCGTCGACTACCACGGCGCCGGCATGTCCTTGATTGAGATGAGCCATCGCGGTGAGCATTTTCAGGCGGTGGCGACCGAGGCGCGCGCGCTGGCGATGGAAATCTTCGGCGCGCCGGACGAGTTCAGCGTGCTGTTTATTCAAGGCGGCGCGACCTTGCAGTTTGCGATGATTCCGATGAACCTGCTGCACACCGGACAGCAAGGCGCGTATATCAACTCCGGCGCGTGGGCGAAGGGCGCCATCAGCGACGGCGCGGCGCACGGCGACATTTACACGGCATGGGACGGCGCCGACAACCGCTACACGCGCATGCCGGCGGACGACGAACTGGCGCTGCGCGACAACACCCGCTACCTGCATATCACCACCAACGAGACCATCGGCGGCATCCGTTTTCCGCATTGGCCCCAAGTGGAGATGCCGCTCATCGGCGACCTGTCGTCGGAATATATGGCGCGCCCGATTCCGTGGGAGCGCTTTGATTTGGTGTATGGCGGCGCGCAGAAAAACTTGGGGCCGTCCGGCATGGCGGTGGTATTCGTGCGCAACGCCATTTTGGAAAACAGCAACCGCGACATCGCCCGCTACCTGCGCTACGACATTCACCACGCCGGCGATTCGATGTTCAACACCCCGCCGGTTTTCTCCATTTACCTGTTCGGCAAGGTCTTGAAGTGGATGAAAAAACAGGGCGGGCTGGCGGTCATGGAGCGGCGCGCGGCGGAGAAGTCGGGCTTGTTATACGACGCCATCGACCAAAGCGGCGGCTACTACAACTGCCCGGTGGACGAAGCCTGCCGCTCGCACATGAACGTGGTGTTCCGCCTGCCGAGCGAGGAATTGGAGAAACAATTCTTCGCCGAGAGCGCGCAAGCGGGCTTGCTTAACTTGGAGGGGCATCGCAGCGTCGGCGGCTGCCGTGCCAGCATCTACAACGCGATGCCGATGGAGGGAGTCGAGGCGCTGGTTGAGTTCATGGCACGCTTCCGCGCCCGCACCGGTAACGCAAACGCAAACGCCTGACCGCCGCCGCATCCATGCCACGCATCAGGGCTTTCGACGGCTACCTCGTCAACCCCGCCCACGCCGAGCAAGTGGTGTCGCCGGCGTATGATGCGGTGTCGCCCGAGAAGCGCCGCGAATTCGCCGACGCCAATCCGCGAAATTACATCAACACCATGCGCTTGATGGCTGATTTTCCGGAGGATTCGCAGCCGACGGTCGAGGAGTTGCTGGCGTTCAACAAAGCCAACTTGGATGCGCTGCTGTGCGACGGCTCGTTCAACCGCTTCACGCAACCCCGCCTGTTCATCTACCGCCTGTCGCTCGGCGCGCACACTCAAACCGGCGTGGTCTGCGAGGTGTCGGTTGACGACTACCGGCGGGGCAACCTTCGCAAACACGAAAACACGCGCAGCGACAAGGAAGACCTGCTGGCGATGTATCAACAAGTGGTCGGCGTCTCCTCAAGCCCGATCTGCCTCGCCTATCCGCACGACGACGACATAGACCGGCTGCTCGCGCAACAAACCCGGCAACCGCCGGCGCTGGATTTTGTCTCGCCCGACGGCGTCGCCCAGCAAGTCTGGTGCATTGAAAGCGCGGCGGAGCAGCGACAATTGCAAGCGCTGTTTGAGCGCATCGAAATCACCTACTTAACCGATGGCCACCACCGCGCCGCCTCCGGCTCGCGCTACGCGCAGATGATGCGGGACGCGGCGGGTGGCGGTGGCGGTGGCGGTGGCGGTGGTGGCGATGGCGGTGGCGGCGACGACACCGACGCGCCGTATAACCAACTGCTGGTCGCGCTGTTTTCCGCCGACCAACTCGCGTTGCTGCCGTTTCATCGCGCCGTCAAGGACTTGAACGGGCTGAGCGAAGCGCAACTGGTGGACGCGTTGCGCCGCGACTTCTCCATCCAACCGCTCGCCGAGTCCGGGGCGTCATTCGAGCCAACCCGCCACGGCGAATTCGGCATGCTGCTCAACGACAACGGGTATCAACTGCGCATCCGCGAAGACCTGGTTGACGCGACCGACCCGGTCAACTCGCTGGACGTCTCCCTCCTGCAAAACCACATCCTGGAACCGCTGCTGGGAATCACCGACAGCCGCAGCGACCCGCGTCTGGACTACGTCTCCGGCGTCACCGGCGCCGAGGGCTTGCGGCAAAAATGCGCCGACGGCTGGGCGGTCTGCTTCGCCTGCTTCGCCACCTCCATCGAGCAACTCATGACCGTCGCCGACGCCGGCGGCCTGATGCCCCCCAAATCCACCTACTTCGACCCCAAAGCCCGCTCGGGCATTTTCATTCGGCGGAAGTGAGGGGTGGTGGCGTGAGTCCGCCAGTCACGCGCTCGTGACCGCCGAGGTCGCGGTGGGTGACGATGGCAATAAAACCGCCACGCGCAAACAAGTCGCGCACCGCCGGCGACTGCTCATAACCGTGCTCCAACAACAACATCCCGCCGGCATTCAGATAGCGCGGCGCACCGGCGATGATGGCTTCAAGCGCCGCCAAGCCATTGCGTGGCGACACCAGCGCCGCCCGCGGCTCAAAGCGCAAGTCGCCGCGCTGCAAATGCGCGTCGCCGGGCGCGACATACGGCGGGTTGGAAACAATCAAGTCAAAACGCCTCCCCAACCCCGATACCGCCTCAAACCAATCGCCGACGCAAAACTCGACCGCGCCCAAACCGGGATGCTCCACCGACAGCCGCCGCCGGTTGCCGACCGCCACGTCGATGGCGGCGGGCGAAATGTCGGTGGCGACAATCGCGCAACCCGGCAACTCGCTCGCCAACGCCAACGCAATCGCGCCGCTGCCGGTGCCCAGTTCCAAAAGGGCGGCGATGCCGTTGCCGCCGGCATGCGCCAAAACGCACTCAACCAACAACTCGGTCTCGGGCCGAGGAATAAGCACATCGGGATTAACATCCAACGCCAACGACCAAAACTCCTTCCGCCCGCACAAATAAGCCACCGGCTCCCCCCGCACCCGCCGCTCCACCAACCCCTCAAACCCCCGAACCTCCCCCCGCCCCACCCCATCCGAACCCCCCGCCACCAACCCCGCCCCCGACCGCCCGGTAACAAACGACAACAAAACCTCCGCATCAACCCCAACCCGCTCCCGCCCCCAACGCAACAACTCTGCTACTGTTATTGGTGTGATGTTTGGGGGTTTATTCATTTGCTCTATATACCCGTCATTCTCGAACGATAGAAAAATAGGGAGCGTCAGCGACCATATTTTTCATCGCCTTCGGGAATCTCCCTAAGGTTAGCGTGGACTTTACCGAAGCCCGTGCCAGTCTTAGGGAGATTCCCGAGGACGTAAGTGTCCGTAAGCCGCCGCTTAAAAGAAGAAGCGCGGCGGCAAACGGACACTAACGCTCGAGAATGACGAGTAATAGGAATGACGAGTGGTGGGGAGCGAATACGCCGGCGAGCCGTGCGAACCTAACCCCCCCCTTCCCTTTCAATCGCGCGATGTCCGATGTCTGAGCGATACCAGCAGCCTCGCCAGTTGATTTGTTTTGCCAGTTGGTAGGCGGCGTCTTTGGCGGTGGTTGGGGTGGGGCCGGTGGCGGTGGGGCATAGGACTCTGCCGCCGGTGGTTGTGACTTTTCCGTTAGTTAGGGTGGTGCCGGCGTGGAAGATTTTGTGGGGGGTGGTGTCGTGGTTCAGGCCGTGGATGGGGTCGCCTTTTTGGTGGTTGCCGGGGTAGCCGGCGGCGGCCATGACGACGCCCAGCGCGCATCGGCTGTCCCACTGCGCGCGCTCGCCGGCGAGGTCTCCGCGCACGGCGGCGAGGCAGTGGGCGATTAGGTCGGAGCGCAGGCGCAGCATGATGGGCTGGGTTTCCGGGTCGCCGAGGCGGCAGTTGAACTCCAACACCCTCGGCGCTCCGTCGTCGCCGATCATCAGCCCGGCGTATAGAAACCCGGTGTAGGGCACGCCGTCGGCGGCCATTCCTTTGACCGTGGGGCGGATGACCGTTTCCATGATTCGCCGGTGCATGGCGTCATCGACGATGGGCGCCGGCGAGCACGCGCCCATGCCGCCGGTATTGGGTCCGGTGTCGCCGTCGTGCGCGGCTTTGTGGTCTTGACTCGACGCCATCGGCAGGACTGCTTCGCCCGCCACCATGCAGATGAAACTGGCTTCCTCGCCTTCGAGAAACTGCTCGACCACCACGCGGCTGCCGGCGTCGCCGTAGCGTTGCTGCGTCAGCATCTCGGTAATCGCCGCTTCGGCGCGCGCGCGCGTCGGGGCGATGACCACGCCCTTGCCGGCGGCGAGGCCGTCCGCCTTGACGACCACGGGCGCCTCAAACGAATCGAGGAAGGCGAGCGCCGCGTCGGCGTCGGTGAAACTGCCGTAGGCGGCGGTCGGAATGGCGTGGCGTTGCAAGAAATCCTTGGCGAAGGTTTTTGAGCCTTCCAGCCGGGCGGCGGCGCGGCTCGGACCGAAGCACGCCAGGCCGCGCTCGGCGAACAAGTCGGCGACCCCCATGACCAGCGGCGCCTCGGGCCCGATAAGGGTGAGGTCGATGCGCTCGTCTTCGGCAAAACGCGCCAGCGCGTGGATGTCGTCGGCGTCGATGGCGATGTTTTGCACGCGCACCTCCGCGCCCGTGCCGGCGTTGCCGGGGGCGACATAGACGCGCTCCACCCGCGCCGACTGCGCCGCCTTCCACGCCAGCGCATGCTCGCGCCCGCCGCCGCCGGCGATGAGTATTTTCATCGCGCGCCCACGCTCGCCCGGCGCCGCGCGCTTCGGGTCGGGGGCGTTAGCCATCGTCCGCGCGGATATACTGCACGATGTCGTCGTCGCTGTCGAAGCGCCCGTCGGGTCCGGCGGAGACCAGCGCCACCTGCCCCGCCGCATCCTCTTGAATGGCGATGGCGGTTCCCCAGGCGTCTTTGACTTTGGCGCGCGCGACGACTTGCCGGAAGACGAACAACGCCTGTTCCCGGTCGCCCGGCGTGATGTCGGATGCCGCGAGTTTCAGCGCCGCCGCCAGCCCGTTGAGCAAGGTCACCGTGGTGGCAACCCGCGGGGTGAGCGCGGCGCCGTCCTCGATGGAGGAGCCGTCTCCGCGCTGCTGCGAGCCGGGCGGGGGACCCGGCAGGAGGCTGCCGCCGCCGCCGCGCTCGGAATACTGCAACACGCGCTCGCTCAGGGGGCTGTTCAGGGCGAGGGATAACACGAACATCAGCAGCACCGCCAGGGCGACCGCCACCCGGCTGACGCCGCCGTGAATCATGGAATCGAGGTCGGCGTCGGGGCTGAAATCGGTGCGGCGCGGCGCGCCGGGGTCGCCGAAGACGCAGTCGCGCACGCGCCGGCAATACAGATAGTTGGCGGTCAGCGGCCAGACCAACGCCCAAATCAGATACACGATTCCCGGCTGGAATGCGAGCAGCAAAATCAGGCTGCCGAAGAGGTGCGCGCCCGCCCAGAGCCACAACTTGCGATGCACCGCCCAGAAAAAGAACGCCAGAAAAGCGGGCCAATGCCAACTCAGCACGAAAGCGCAACGCTCGGCGCCGCCGAATTTAGCGAACTGGCGGAGGTAGTAGCCGGTGTTGACTTCGACAAAGCGCGCGACCGCCGCTTGTTTTGCGGCTTCTTCCGGCGACTCTTCCGCCGCGTCTTCCGATGCTTCTTCGCGCGCCGCCGAGGCGGTGGCTTCGTCTTCGGGCGCGTCGTCCGGCGGCGGCTCGGTGGCGTCGGTGGCGGTGGCGGATGCGCCCTCTTCCGCTTCCGCCGCCTCCGCTACCGACGCTTCCGGCGCGCGGATTTCCTCCACCGCGCATTCCGCGCCGGCTTGTCGAATTGCGTGGCAGATTTTGTCGGCTTGCTCGCGTTCATAGCGCTTGGTCAGCGGCACCGGCTTGCCGCGCAGCAGTTGCTCCATCGTGTCGCGCTGCGAGTTGAACAACACCGCCAGCGCATCAAGCACTTCCGCGCGCGACTTTTCCGGCAGCACGCCGCCGCTCAAAATCACCCGGTATTTGCGCGAGTCGGCCACCGTCATTCGCCCCGCCGCGCTAGTGCCGGAAATGCCGCATGCCGGTGAATACCATGGCGATGCCGTGCTCGTTGGCGGCGGCGATGACCTCGTCGTCGCGCATCGAGCCGCCGGGCTGGATGACCGCGCGCACGCCCGCCTGCGCGGCGTTGTCCAAGCCGTCGCGGAACGGGAAGAACGCATCCGACGCCATGACCGCGCCGGCGACCGCCAAACCCGCGTGCTGTGCCTTGATGGCGGCGATGCGCGCCGAGTTGACGCGGCTCATCTGCCCCGCGCCGACGCCGATGGTGGCGCGCTGACCCGCATAGACGATGGCGTTGGACTTGACGAATTTGGCGACCTTCCACGCGAACAGCAAGTCCTCCATCTGCGCCTCGTCGGGCGCGCGCTCGGTCACCACTTCGAGCGTGCGGTTGAGCGCCAGGTCGGCGTGCTGGACGAGCAAGCCGCCGGTGACCCGCTTGTAGTCGAGGCGACCGGCGGCGTCCTGCTCGCCCTGCTCCCACGCGCCGCATTCCAGCAGCCGAATGTTGGGCTTGGCGGCGAGCGCATCGCACGCCTGCGCGGACAGCGCCGGGGCGACGACGACTTCGGCGAATTGCCGCTCGACGATGGCGCGCGCGGCGTCTTCACCGAGCGGCTGATTGAACGCGATGATGCCGCCGAACGCGGATTCGGAATCGGTGGCGAAGGCGCGTTGGTAGGCGCCCGCCTGGGTGTCGTCCAGCGCGACGCCGCACGGATTGGCGTGCTTGACGATGACGCAGGCGTGGCCGTGGGAGAATTGTTTGACGCACTCGAGCGCGGCGTCGGCGTCGGCGATATTGTTGAACGACAATTCCTTGCCCTGCAGTTGCACCGCGCCGGAGATGCCGCCGCCGCCGCCATCACCATCGCGCCCGACATAAAACGCCGCGCTCTGATGCGGATTTTCGCCGTAACGCATGACTTGTTTTTTGCCAAACTGCAGGTTGATGGTGCGCGGGAAATCGCCCGGCTTGCCGTCATCGACGAGCGCTCCGAGGTAGTTGGCAATCGCGCCGTCGTAACCGGCGGCGTGCTCAAACGCCTTGACCGCCAAATCGAAGCGCATCGCCGAGGGGATGCCGTGCGGTTTTTGCCGCAACCGCGCAAGCGCCGCGGGATAGTCATCCGGGTCAACCAGCACGGTGGTGTCGCGGTGGTTTTTGGCGGCGGCGCGCAGCATGGCGGGACCGCCAATGTCGATGCTTTCAATCGCCTGCTCGAGTTTGCAATCGGGCTCCGCCACGGTTTCCTCGAACGGGTAGAGATTGACCGCCACCAGGTCGATGGGCACGATGCCGTGCGCGTCCATCACGCGGTCGTCAACCCCCCGCCTGCCGAGAATGGCGCCGTGAACCTTCGGGTGCAGGGTCTTCACTCTGCCGTCCATCATTTCAGGAAACTCCGTGTAATCAGAGACTTCCGTCACCTTTATATTGTTTTCCTTGAGTTGCTGGGCGGTTCCGCCGGTGGACAGAATGTCGATGCCGAGTTCCGCCAGCCCGCGGCAAAACCGCACCACCCCGCGTTTGTCGGAAACGCTGACCAATGCCCTGGCGACGCGCGGTGTTGGCGGCGTCATCCGCGCGCGGTCGCGGTGGAGAAAGAGTTCATTCGTTCAACCCATACCGGTCGAGTTTCTTGCGCAGCGTGTTGCGATTGATGCCGAGCACCTTGGACGCCTTGCTCTGATTTTTGCCGGCGTATTTCATCACCGCTTCAAGCAAAGGTTTTTCAATTTCGGTGAGCACCATTTGATAAACGCCGCTCGCCGTCTCCCCGTTCAAGTCCTTGAAATACCGCTCCACCGATTGCTCCACACAGTCGCATAGTTTGCTTCGCTCCTTTTTGCTCGCCGGCTTTTTCATCGTGGTGGTGTATTGAAAACTCAAATAAAAATGAACGACAAAAATAAAACCGCAGATGCGCGCAGATGTGCACAGATGCGTCGGCGGTTGGTGTGCGGGTATTGTAGGGGAGTTTGCGGTTGGGGGCTAGGGTGGAATGCGCGGCGGCGGAGGCGGCGTGTCGCGTGAAAGTGCGGACAAACGCGCGGCGCGTGCGTGGAGTGGGGCCGACTGGCGCACATAAACCCCGAATTTCAGCCCAGCCCGGCCTATCTTTCCATCCAAACGCACCGGTTGATTTTGACCGGATGTTTGCTACACTACTTGACAGTCCGCCGGACGAATCATAAATCGCACCGCCCGTCTGAAGTCATGGGAGGCAAGCAATGAGCGAAAAAACACGCATTCCACCCACACCATAAACCACCGAAGAGCACATTGATGAGGTAATACCATGGCACTTCACGCTATTATTTTAGAAGAGGAGAATGACAAAGTAGTTAAACGGATTAATGAGCACTACCCGGAAAACTACGGAGTCAACGCCACATGCTTCTTCGTGCGCACTGTCGATATTTCGGCCAAGGTCGCTGATAATGTTGGAATCAAAGGCGATGACCGCGTACAGGATTCTGCAGGCGGCGTTTTCAAGTTAAACGGCGCTTACTCAGGACATGCCACGCGTGCCATTTGGGAATGGCTGTCCATCAAGGATGACGAATGAACACGAGTAACCAACCGAGTCATTTGCGAAAGGTAAGCAATGAACCGCACGCCACAGAGCATTCCAGCGGTGATGGTGGCAATGGCGGCGGAGCAGATGCCCGGTTGAGGGAAATTGATGCGCGTCTGCGCGAAGTAGAAAAAGATGTAGTTGAGATAAAAACGAGATTGGAGCCCCTGGCCACCCGAGAGGATATTGAGCGCATGAAATCGGAGATGCTGAAGTGGGGGATTGGTATATTAGTCACAACAGTCACAGCAATTAGTGGTATGGTAGTTTTAGCATTAAGATTGTTTAGCCAACCCTTTCCATAATTACCGCTACGCTTGCCTTTTTAACCGCTAACCGAAGCGAACCAATGCGGCGGCGTGTCACGACGACGCCGGGCGCGCCACGATGTTGACTTCAAATCCGACCGCTTTTTCGTGCGGGCGGGCGAGGTCGAAGCGTGCCGCGCCGAGTTCGCCGGAGCCGAGCACGTTGGGTTGCCCGTGCTCCAGATACTGGCGCGGCGCGAAGGTGCGCCTGCCGACCACCCAGCCATCGCGGTCGGTCAGCGTCAATTGCAGGTTGGGATAGGGTTGCGCGAAGGTCGCCTCGTTGACCAGTTTGACCGTCACCTTGATGGCGCCCGGTTCGTGCGGGTGGAGGTCGATTTTGGTATGCGTCAGGGTGAAACGATTCGCGTCCTGCCGTGGCGGCAACTCGCACGCGGCGATTTCGCAGAAGCCGGCGAGATAGGGGCGGTAGTATTCGTGCTGGGCATACGCTTCCACAAAAAAGTAGCGCACCTGCCCTCCCAGCAACAGCACGAGGCCGAGCCCGAGCATGAGCCACGACAGGCTGACCAGCGGGTTGGGGCGCGGGTTGATGTAGTGGTCCACGCCGCTCATGTTGATGGGGCCCGAGCGGGGAATGGTCGGGGGGTCGGCGGGCGCGGTTTCGGCTGCGTTGTGTTCGGCTGATGCGTCATCCGGGTGACCGGCGTCTGCGTCAAATCCGGGCTCAGCCCGACGCGCCGCCACGCCGTCTTGCGTGCTGACTGAGTGGTGTGCGTCCGCCCCGGATTCGGCGGCGGCGTCCAACACCGGCTCACTCCTTCCCCTGCGCCCCCGCCCCCACCGATGCGCCGGCGAATGAAAATCATCGCCGGCATCGCCCATCGCCGGACCCGCGCCATCAAGCGAAACCGACACCGCCTCCGCTTGCTCCGCCAGATGCCACTTCGCGTTGAAAATTTGACGGCAGGCGCCGCAACGAACCAACCCTTCGCGCGCGCTCAAGTGCTCCTCGGTCAGCACGAACATCGCATCGCAATGCGGGCAGGCGGCGCGCAATCCCGGCGTCATCGTGTCCCGCCCGCCGGCGCCGGCGGCTCAACCCGTCGCAATATGCGCGGCAACCGAAGCACTAGCCAATCCCGAGTTTCTTTTCCAGATAGTGAATGTCCAACCCGCCGCGCACAAACGCCTCGTCTTCCGTCAACTCACGATGCAACGGCAAGTTGGTCTTGATGCCGTCCACCACCATCTCCTGCAACGCCCCGCTCATGCGCGCCAGCGCCTCGCGCCGGTGCATGCCGTGGGTGATGATTTTTGCCAGCATGGAATCGTAATACGGCGGCACGACATAGTTGCTATACACATGCGAATCGATGCGCACGCCGGGACCGCCAGCCATGTGATACTGGGTAATCCTGCCCGGCGACGGCATGAAGGTGTCGGGGTCTTCGGCGTTGATGCGGCATTCAAACGCATGGCCGCGGAACTGAATATCGTCCTGGGCGAAGCGCAACTCCTGCCCGTCGGCGATGCGAATCTGCTCCTGCAGCAAATCGATGCCGGTAATCATTTCGGTAATCGGATGCTCGACCTGAATGCGGGTGTTCATCTCGATAAAGAAAAATTCGCCGTCCTCGTATAAGAACTCAAAGGTGCCGGCGCCGCGGTAGTTGATGTTGCGGCACGCCGCCGCGCAGCGCCCGCCGATGGACTGCCGCTGCGCGTCGCTGATGCCCGGCGCCGGCGCTTCCTCGATGACTTTTTGGTGATGCCGCTGCATGGAGCAATCGCGGTCGCCGAGGTGGATGGCGTTGCCGTGCGTGTCGGCTAAAACTTGGAACTCGACATGCCGCGGTTTTTCCAAAAAGCGCTCCAAATAGATGACATCGCTGCCGAACGCCGCCGCCGCTTCCTTGCGCGTCATCGCGCATGCCTCGAGCAGTTGCGACGGATGGCGCACGACCCGGATGCCCTTGCCGCCGCCGCCGCCGGAGGCTTTAATCATCAACGGAAAGCCGACCTGCTCGGCGATGTGCGCCGTCTCCCCCGCGTCCTGCGGAAGCGGCCCGTCCGAGCCGGGGACGCACGGAATGCCGGTCTCGCGCATCGCCCGAATCGCGGATATTTTGTCGCCCATCAGGCGAATCGTCTCGGGGTGCGGACCGACGAAAATAAACCCGCTCTGCTCCACCTGCTCGGCGAAATCGGCATTCTCCGACAAAAAGCCGTAGCCCGGATGAATCGCGTTGGCGGCGGTCACCTCCGCCGCCGAAATGACCGACGCGCCGTTGAGATAACTCTGCGCCGCCGGCGCGGGCCCGATGCACACCGACTCGTCCGCAAGGCGCACATACTTGGCGTCGCCGTCGACCTCCGAATGCAATGCCACCGTGCGAATCCCGAGGCGGCGGCAGGCGCGCAATATGCGCAACGCAATCTCGCCGCGATTGGCGATCACCAGTTTTTTTATCGACTCGGTCACCGCGAGTCAGCGCCGCTCGCCACGCTCAGTCACTCGGCTTGGCGGCTTCAATGACGAACAGCGGCTCGCCGTATTCCACCGGGTCGCCGTTGCTCTTGTAAATCACGGTCACGACCCCGGCGATTTCCGCTTCCAGTTGGTTGAAGGTTTTCATCGCCTCGATGACGCACAGCGTGTCCCCCTCGCCGACCACCGAGCCGACGCTGACATAGGGCTTGTCGTCCGGCGACGGCGAGTCGTAGAAGGTGCCGACCAACGGCGAGGGAACCACCTTGCCGGCAATCGGCGCATCGGCGGTGGCGGCGGGTTGCGCGGCATCCACCGCCGGCGGGATAGCGGACGATGGCACGGTCGGCTGCGCGCTCGGCGCGACTTGCTCCGGCGCCAATGCCGTCTGCCGCACGGTCGCGCGGCTCAGCCGGATGGTGTTTTCGCCCTCGGTAATCTCCATCTCGGTCAGCGCCGAGTCTTCGAGGAGTTCAATCAGTTTTTTGACTTTTCGCAAATCCATCATTCATCAGCCACTCGGCCACTCGGTCAACCGGCGCGCTCGGCGTCAGGCGTCGCCGGTCTCGCCGGTTTCACGCAAGCGCGCCGCCGCCGCGCGGTAGGCGAGTTCATATCCGTGCGCGCCCAGCCCGCTAATCACACCGACGGCAATATCGGAAAAATACGAATGCCGGCGAAACGCCTCGCGCGCATACACATTGGACAGATGAACCTCGATGAACGGAATCTCCACCGCCGCCAACGCATCGCGCAACGCCACGCTGGTATGCGTAAACCCCGCCGGATTGATAATAATAAAATCCACCCCGCCCTCCCCGGCGCGCTGCACCCACTCAATCAACTCGCTTTCCGCATTGCTCTGCCGACACTCAATCGCATACCCATCCGCCAACGCCAACGCAAACAATTGCTTATCAATAACCTCCAACCGAACCCGCCCATACCGCCCCGGCTCCCGCGTCCCAAGTAGGTTGAGATTGGGCCCGTGCAGGATGAGAATTTTTGCCATTGTGATGGTGGTGGTGGGGTTCGTCGGGTGGTCGCGGATTATCGCAAAGAGGCGATTTATAATCCAGTTCGCCGAAGTTTACTCTTTTTAGGGGTATTTAACTACCCGTCATTCTCGCAAAGCCCGCCCCGCTCAAACCGGCAACGCAGTAGTATATTTCATCTGCTCCATAGCAAACATCGAAGTCACATCGGAGAGCGCGATTCGGCCGATGATGGTTTTGTAGATTTGGTCGAAGGCGGCGATGTCGGGGACGACTACTCGTAGGAGGTAATCGACTTCGCCGCTCATGCGGTAGATTTCCATTATTTCCGGGATGCTTTTCATTTCGCGGGCGAATTTTTCGCTCCATTCTATGTTGTGCTGGTCGGTGCGGATGGCGATGAATACGGTTACGCCGGCGTCCACTTTGGCTGGGTCGAGTAATGCCACGCGCGCGCGGATTGTGCCGTTTTCTTCCATTCGCTGAATGCGTTTCCAGCAGGGAGTCGGCGACAGATTGACCTTTTTGGCGATGTCCTTGATGGTCATGAGGGCGTCTCGTTGCAGAAAATACAGAATTCTACGGTCGAGGTCGTCTAGGGAATAATTTTCTTCATATTGCATAATTTAGGGAATATTTTCTATGTGGAAGCGTAATATAGCAGAAAAATAGTATTATTTTCTACAAACCCTTGAAAAAGTAAAAAAATTTTTCTAGGCTGTTGCTCCGCTCACAACTTGTTCAACGCAACAGGGCAACGGCATGTATCAATACGGCGAAAACGACAGCAGGCAGTTAAAACAGCGCGCCCGCCAGTTCAAGGGGCAGGTGCGGCGCTTCCAAGACGGCGCGCTGGACGCCGACCTGTTCCGGCAGTTGCGATTGCGCAACGGGCTGTATCAGGAGCGCTACGCGCACATGCTGCGCGTGGCGATTCCCTACGGCGTTCTCAACAGCCGGCAACTGCGCCGGCTGGCGGATATTGCGCGCGAGTTCGACCGCGGCTTTGGTCACTTCACCACGCGGCAGAACATTCAATTCAACTGGCCCGAACTGGACGATGTGCCGGAGATTTTGAGCCGCCTCGCGGAAGTCGGCATGCACGCGATTCAGACCAGCGGCAGTTGCATTCGCAACATCACCACCGACCATCTTGCCGGGGTTGCCGACGATGAAATCGAGGACCCGCGACCGTGGTGCGAGTTGATTCGCCAGTGGTCAACGCTTCATCCCGAGTTCAACTGGCTGCCGCGCAAATTCAAAATCGCGGTGACCGGCGCGCGCGCCGACCGCGCGGCGATTCAGTTGCACGACATTGGGCTGCGCCTCTTTCACGACGACGCCGGGCGAGCGCGCTTTCGCGTGTTTGCCGGCGGCGGCATGGGGCGCACGCCGGTGATTGGCAAGGTGATTGCGGAGTCGTTGGCGGCGGCGGACTTGCTTGGGTTTCTGCAGGCGATTTTGCGGGTCTATAACCAATACGGTCGCCGCGATCACAAATACCGCTCGCGCATCAAAATTCTGGTGAACGATTTGGGTATCGATGCGTTCAAGGACAAGGTGGAGAAGGAATGGCGCAACGGCAAAGCGTCGGCGCCGGTGGTCGGTGAAGCGGAAATCGCCCGCGCGAAATCGTTTTTCAGCGCATCGCGCAAGCGCGCCGCAACCGCATCAGCCGGCGTCGGCGCCACCGTTGCCGGCGTGATTCCGGTCGCGGATAAACGCTTCCTTCGCTGGCGCGAGCAAAACACGATTGCGCACCGCGACCCGGATTACCGCATCGTCTATGTGTCGCTCAAGGCGCCGGGCGTGCCGCCGGGGGATCTCAACGCGGAGCAAATGGAGCAACTGGCGGCGTTGGCGGAGGCGCACAGCGCGGATGAAATTCGCGTCAGCCACGAGCAAAACCTGTTGCTGCCGTCCGTTGCGAAAGCCGACCTGTTCTTCATTTGGCATGAACTGAATCGTCTCGGACTCGCGACCCCCAACATCGGCACGCTCAACGACATGATTTGCTGCCCCGGTCTGGACTATTGCTCGCTCGCCAACGCCGGCACCCTGCCGATTGCGAAGCAGATTAACGAGCGGCTGGCGGAACTCGACCGGCTGTATGACATCGGCGAGGTCAAACTCAAAATGTCGGGTTGCATGAATGCCTGCGGCCACCACCACGCCGGTCATATTGGCATTCTCGGCGTCGATAAAAAAGGGCAAGAGTGGTATCAAATCACCCTCGGCGGCTCGGCGGAAAACGACACCCGCCTGGGCGCGCGGCTCGGTCCGGCGGTCGAGCGCGAGCGCGTCGCCGAGGTCGTTGAAATCCTCATCGACACCTATCTTGCGTTGCGCCGGAGCGGCGAGAAATTCCTCGACACCGTGATTCGCACCGGCGTCGAGCCGTTCAAGTCCACTGTCTATGCAGATCATCAAAAACCGCGCCATCATCCGCGATCAGTGGCGGCTTGACGACGGGCTTGACGACGGCGGGCGCGATGACCACGCCATCCTGCCCCTCGACCGCTATCTGACTCTGCGGCGCTCGCCCGAGTTGAAAGACCGCGCCATCGGCGTCAAACTGCGCCCGGACGAGGCGGTCGAATCCATCGCCGCCGACCTCGACCGCATCGCGCTCGTCGCGCTTGAGTTCGGCAGTTTCCACGAAGGGCGCGGCTATTCGCAGGCGGCGCAACTCCGCCAACAACACCACTTCACCGGCGAAATCCGCGCCCTCGGCGCACACCGCGACAACCTGCCCTTGATGGAGCGCTGCGGCATCGACGCCTATCAACTCGCCGAAGGCGAAGACATCGAGCAGGCGTTGTCGGCGTTTGAGGAAATAACCGAATACTATCAAGCGGACGAGACGCGAGTGCTATGATTGCCGCCGGCTAAACACTGGGAAACGGACAAGCGACATCGATGGCGGGCTGCGCAATCAACACACCGTTGGAACTCGCCAACGGCTCGGTTTTGTCAAACCGCATCGTCAAGTCGGCGATGTCCGAAGCGTTGGCGGACGAGCACAACAACGCAACCGCGGCGCAGGCGGCAATTTACGCGCGATGGAGCGGCGGCGGCGCGGCGATGCTCATCACCGGCAACGCGATGATTGACCGCCGCCATCTGGAACACGCCGGCAATTTCGTGCTGGACGAACACAGCGACCGGCGGCGCACGCGCGAACTGGCGTCGGCGGCCACAAGCGGCGGCGCAATTGCGCTGGCGCAACTCAATCATCCGGGACGCCAACAAAGCGCCGAAGACATCGGCGCGCGCCCGCTGTCAATCTCCGATGTGCGCCTGGACTTGCCCGGTTACGCCCAACCCAAAGCGGCGAGCGAAGAAGACTTGGGCGAAGTGATTGCCGCGTTTGCCCGCTCCGCCGCGCTCGCCAAACAAGCCGGATTCGACGGCGTTGAAATTCACTCGGCGCACGGCTATCTGCTGAGCTCCGCGCTGTCACCCCTCATCAACACGCGCACCGACCGCTGGGGCGGCTCGCTCGACAATCGCGCACGGCTGCTGTTGTCCGTCGTGCGCGCGGTGCGCGATGAAACCGGGCGCGACTTCATCGTCGCCGCCAAACTCAACTCCGCCGATTTCCAAAAAGGCGGATTCAGCCGCGAAGACTGCGTCGCGGTGGCGAAGATGTTACAAAGCGAAGGCGTCGACTTTCTCGAAATATCCGGCGGCAATTTTGAGTCGCCGATGGCATACCGCCACGCGTCTAAGAAAAGCAGCACGGCGTTGCGCGAAGCATTTTTCCTCGACTATGCGCGCGATGTCAAAGCCGCGCTGCAAATTCCGGTGATGGTGACCGGCGGCTTCCGCTCGGCTGATGTCATGCAAAACGCACTCGCCGACAACGCCACCGACCTAATCGGAATGGCACGCCCATTCGTCATCGACCCGGAGTTCCCAACCAAACTACTGGCCGGCGAAATCAACGCCGCCCCGTCCCCGGAACGAGACTTCCCCCCCACCGAAACCCTGCCCAAAGGCGCGGTGCTCAACTGGTTCTGCCACCAACTCGCACTCCACGGCTTGCAAGGCGACCACGACCTTTCGCTCTCCGTGGAGGAAGGGCATGAACGCTATCTTGAGCGGATGCGGGTTATGACGGGGAGGTTGAGGGAGGTTCGTGGTGGTTGAAGTTGGGGTTGGGGGTAGCAATAGAGTATTGCCAATAAAAAACAACCGCCACTTCGTCTCTCGAACACAGAAAAATAACCAACCACCCGTCATTCTCGAACGATAGAAAAATAGGGAGCGTCAGCGACCATATTTTTCATCGCCTTCGGGAATCTCCCTAAGGCTACCGTGAACTTTGGCGAAGACTGTGCCAACCTGAGGGAGATTCCCGAGGACGTAAGTGTCCGGTAAGCCGCCGCTAAAAGAAAAAGCGCGGCGGCAACGGACACTAACGCTCGAGAATGACGGAGTAGGTGGGAATGACGAGTGATAGGGAATTCCGCCTGCCGAAATCTCTGCGTCCGTAGCCATCGCGCTTCTCATCCCTGATACACGCTCTTCATTTTTCCACACCAAAACACTACACTGCCAACTATGCCCGACACTCCAAACCCAGTAATCATCATCGGCGGCGGCCTAGCCGGGTTGTCGTTGGCGTTGCGGTTGGGTGAGCGGGGGATTGGGGTTACGATTTTGTCCAAGTCGGAATTGGATGAAGGCTCGACTCGTTATGCGCAGGGCGGGATTGCGGCGGCGCTTGGGGAGGATGATTCGTTTGGTTCGCACATTGATGACACGCTCGATGCGGGCGGTGCGTTGTGTGACCGGCGGACTGTTGAGTTTGTCGTCAGGAATGCGCCGGGCGCTATTCAGTGGTTGATTGACCGCGGCGTCAGTTTCAGCCTGCGGGACGACACCGATGAGCATGAATTTCATCTCACGCGCGAAGGCGGACACAGCCACCGCCGGGTGATTCACGCCGCCGATGCGACCGGCGCGGAAGTGGAAATCACCCTTGAGCAGATGGTGCGCAAACACCGCTTCATCACGCTGCTGGAAAACCACATCGCCATCGACCTCATCACCTCGCAAAAACAAGGCGGCGCGGGCGACAATACCTGCCTCGGCGTCTATGCGTTTGACCTCAAGCGCAAACAAACCATCGCGCTGCCCTGCCACCACCTCGCGCTGGCGACCGGCGGTGCCAGCAAAATTTATCTGTACACCAGCAACCCGGACACCTCCACCGGCGACGGCATCGCGATGGCGTGGCGCGCCGGTTGCCGGGTTGCCAATATGGAGTTCGTGCAGTTTCATCCGACCTGCCTGTATCACCCGCACGCCAAATCGTTTTTGATTTCCGAAGCGGTGCGCGGCGAAGGCGGCAAACTGGTGCACGCCGACGGGCGGCGCTTCATGCCGAAGTATGATTCGCGCGCGGAACTGGCGCCGAGAGACATCGTCGCGCGCGCAATAGATTTGGAAATGAAAATCAACGGCTGCGACAACGTCTATCTCGACATCAGCCACCAACCGGCGGACTTCATCCGCAAACACTTCCCGACCATATCAACGCGCTGCCGCGAACTCGGCCTCGACATAACCACCGACCCGCTGCCGGTGGTGCCGGCGGCGCATTACACCTGCGGCGGCGTGGTCACCAACCTCGACGGCCAAACCGACATTCACAACCTGTATGCCATCGGCGAAACGGGTTACACCGGACTGCACGGCGCCAACCGTCTGGCAAGCAACTCGCTGCTGGAATGCCTGGTTTTCGCCGAGTCCTGCGCTGAGCGCATCGCGCGGGAAGCGACCGGCGCGAGCGAATTTCCGGCGCTGCCGAGGTGGGACGAAAGCCAAGTCACCGACCCCGACGAGCGCATCGTGGTCGCGCACAACTGGGACGAACTGCGCCGCTGCATGTGGGACTACGTCGGCATCGTGCGCACCGACAAACGCCTCACCCGCGCCGCGCACCGCATCGCGCTGTTGCAGGAAGAGATTCGAGATTTTTACAGCAACTTTCGCATCAACAACGACTTGATTGAGTTGCGTAACCTGGTGTTGGTGGCGGAACTCACTGTGCGTTGTGCGATGTTGCGCAAGGAAAGTCGAGGGTTGCATATCACGCGGGATTATCCGGAGGCGGTTGAGGCTGAGGAGACGGTTTTGGTTCCTTCTGTTGTGTGTGAACGGTAGGGGATGGGGAGTCCGCGTTAGCCTTAGGGAGATTCCCGAGGACGTAAGTGTCCGTAAGCCGCCGCTTAAAAGAAAAAGCGCGGCGACAAACGGACACTAACGCTCGAGAATGACGAGTACTTGGGAATGACGAGGTTTCTTTTTTTATTTATCACTCGTCATCCACCGCGTTGCGCCAACCATACGCGCAGGCGGTGTAACTGGTCTTCGGTTTGTTCGTTTGCGTTAATGACAAGCCGAAACTTCTTCCCGTTTTGTGCCGCAAGTAACAGTGTGAACCATCCGAAGTCGGCGCCGTCCAGCAGTTCAATTTGGCTGCTTTGCCCGGCGCCGCGGTATAGTAGCCACTTGTTGGCGGCGGTTGCTTCTAGTCGGGTGGCGGGGCCTGCGGTGTGTTGTTTGTGTAGTTCAAGCGCGAGGGAGAGCGCGACCAATGCCGCCAGTAGCCACGCGCCGGGGGCGGTTGCGGTTGCTAGCAGGGGCAGCGCCGGCAGCGGCAGGCAGTGTAGCGCGATGAGCGCGGCGGTGATTCGCCGGCGCGGCGCGATGCTAAGCGCGATGGGTAGCGAGAATGCGTTTGACAATGCTTGCTATTTCCTTGTCAGCCGGTTGTGCGTCGTGGCAGAGCCAGTCGGTCAACTGCGGGTCGGCGCTTTCCAGTAGGCGCTCAAAGCGCCGCCGCTCGGCTTCGCTCAGCCCGTCATAATGCGCGTCCACGAAGGCGGTTAAAATCAAATCCAATTCCCTGGTGCCGCGGCGGCAACGCCATCTCAGCCGCCGGTTGATGTCCGAACACTGCTCCGCCACAGTGTAATATCAGCGCCCGATATTAGCGCGGTAATTAGCGCAATAACTCATGGATTTTTCGCCACGGCCTTTTTGATTTCGGCAATCGCCCTGGCCGGATTCAATCCCTTCGGGCAGGTCTTGGTGCAGTTCATAATGGTGTGGCAGCGATAGAGTTTGAAGGCGTCGTCCAGTTGCGCCAGCCGCGCATCGGTGGCTTCGTCACGGCTGTCGGCAATCCAACGATACGCTTGCAACAACGCCGCGGGACCGAGATAGCGCTCGCTGTTCCACCAGTAACTCGGGCAACTGGTGGAGCAACAGGCGCACAATATGCACTCATACAACCCGTCCAACTTTTGCCGTTGCGCTTCGGTTTGGATGCGCTCTTGTTTGGGGTCGGTTGCGGCGTCGTCGGCCTGCAGCCAGGGTTTGATCGACGCATACTGCGCGTAAAAGTTGCTCATGTCGGCGACCAAATCTTTGACCACCGACATATGCGGCAACGGATAGATTTTAATATCGTCCGCAATCTCCGCCGCCGGCTGCGTGCAGGCGAGGGTGTTGACGCCGTCTATGTTCATCGCGCACGAACCGCAAATCCCTTCGCGGCAGGAGCGTCGGAAAGCGAGCGTGCTGTCGATGACATTCTTGATGCGAATCATCACATCCAACACCATCGGACCGCAGGCGTCCATGTCCACTTCGTAGGTGTCGATGCGCGGGAGGTTGGCGTCGCTTGAGTTATCGCCCCCATCGCCCGAACCACCGTCCGGATCCCAGCGGTAAACCCGAACCGTGCGCAAACGAGCAGCGCTCTCGTCTCGGTAGGTTTTACCTTCAACGATGCGGGAATTGGCGGGCAGGGTGAACTCGGCCATAACGGTTGGGCGGCGGTTTAGTAAACGCGTTTTTTCGGCTTGATATACTCGACTTCGTCGGTCAGAGTATAGTCGTGCACCGCTCGGTAGTCGATGACCGGCTCGCCCTCCAACTCGGATTGCCAGACCAGCGTGTGCTTCATCCAGTTGGCGTCGTCGCGCTCGGGGTAGTCTTCGTGAGCGTGCGCGCCGCGGCTTTCGGTGCGATTGGCTGCCGCATAAATCGACACCTGCGCTTGCCTCAGCAGGTTGTCCAGTTCGAGCGTCTCGACCAAGTCGGTGTTCCATATCATCGAGCGGTCGGACACCTTGACCCGCTCGAAGCGCGCGCACACTTCGGCGAGTTTCCGCTTGCCTTCTTCCATGACATCGCCGGCGCGAAAAACCGCGCAGTATTTCTGCATGGTTTGCTGCATCGCAAGGCGCAGTCCGGCGGTCGGCGAATCGCCATCGGCGTGGCGCAGCCGGTCGAAGCGCGCAACGATTTCATCGCCGGCGGTGGCGCGCAAACTTGGCTTGCCGGCGCCCGGCGCAATCAACGCTCTGGCGCGGTGGGCGGCGGCGCGCCCGAATACCACGATGTCCAGCAACGAGTTCGAGCCCAGCCGGTTGGCGCCGTGCACCGACACGCACGCCGCCTCGCCGATTGCCATCAACCCCGGCACGATGCGCTCCGCATCGCCGTCTTTCAAGGTCACCACCTCGCCGTGGATGTTGGTCTGAATGCCGCCCATGTTGTAGTGCACCGTCGGCAGCACGGGAATCGGCGCTCGCGTGACATCCACCCCGGCGAAAATCTTGGCGGATTCGGAGATGCCCGGCAAGCGCTCGGCGAGCACTTCGGCGCCGAGGTGTTCGAGGTGCAAGTGAATGTGGTCGGCGTGCTTTCCGACCCCCAGCCCGGCGCGGATTTCCATGGTCATGGCGCGGCTGACCACATCGCGCGAGGCGAGGTCTTTGGCGTTCGGGGCGTAGCGCTCCATAAAGCGCTCGCCTTTGGAGTTGGTCAGGTAACCGCCCTCCCCTCGGGCGCCTTCGGTGATGAGGCAGCCGGCGTCGTAGATGCCGGTGGGGTGGAACTGGGTGAACTCCATGTCTTGCATCGGCAGCCCGGCGCGCAACGCCATGCCGCCGCCGTCGCCGGTGCAACTGTGCGCCGAAGTGCAGGAAAAATAACAACGGCCATAACCGCCGGTCGCCAGCACCACGATTTTCGCGGCGAAGCGGTGCAACCGTCCGCTGTCCAAATCCCAGGCGATGATTCCCTTGCATTCGCCATCCTCCATGATGAGGTCGAGGGCGAAGTATTCTATAAAAAATTCGGCGTGGTGTTTGAGCGATTGCTGATACAACGCGTGCAGAATTGCATGTCCGGTGCGGTCCGCCGCCGCGCAAGTTCGCTGCGCCTGCCCTTCGCCGTAGTGCGTGGTCATGCCGCCAAACGCGCGCTGGTATATCTTGCCTTCGGAGGTGCGCGAAAACGGCACGCCGTAGTGCTCCAATTCGATGACCGCATCGGGCGCCTCCTTGCACATATATTCAATCGCATCCTGGTCGCCGAGCCAGTCCGAGCCCTTGACCGTGTCATACATATGCCAGCGCCAGTCGTCCTCGCCCATGTTGCCGAGCGCGGCGCTCATCCCTCCCTGGGCGGCGACCGTATGGCTGCGAGTCGGAAAGAGTTTGGTGATGCAGGCGGTGCTCAGCCCTTCGAGCGCCATACCGAAAGTCGCGCGCAAGCCGGAGCCGCCGGCGCCGACCACGACCACATCATACTGATGGTCGATGATGGGATAGGCGTCAGCCATTGGGATTTTTGTTTGGCATCGGGGTTATGCGTAAGGGCGCGCTCATCACAACGCGACGGACAACACCGAAACGATTGCCGCCGCCCCGCCCAGCAGGTTGACCGCCTTGAGCGCCAGCAGGGTTTTCATACGCGCGCCTTCCGACGACACATAGTCTTCAACGACCACCTGCAAGCCCAACTGCGCGTGGAAAAACATCAACACGATATACGCGCTCAACGCCACCGCCACCCCCGGCTGACCAACCCACGCAAGTGCCGCCTGATGCCGGTCGCCGATATGCCCGAGAATGGCGAACACAAACCACAGCGTCAACGGAATCAACGCCAGCGCGGAAAGGCGCTGCAACCACCAATGACGAGCGCCCCGCTCCGAAGCCCGTGCGCTTTCCATCGGCGTTGGTGTTGGCGTTCGCGTCGGCGATGCTTCGGCATTCATACCAACCACGCCAGCAAAGTCAGCCCCAACGAAACACCGACCATAATTTTTCCACTCAAATAAGCCGCCGGCAATTCAAACCCATATCCCGCATCCCAAACCAAATGCCGCACGCCGTTGCACAAGTGATAAAAGGTGCACAACGTCCAAATGAACAGCAACCCCTTGCCGAACCAGCCATCGAAAAACCCGCGGACAACACCATAAACCTCAACCCCACCGGCAACCCCCCAAAACCACCCCGCAATCAACAAGGCGCCAAACGCCAACACGACGCCAGTGCCGCGATGCAAGATGGACAGCACCGAGGTCAACTGCGGCCTGTAAATCTGCAAATGGGGTGACAACGGACGCTGCGACACGGTCAAACGCGGAACCTGGGGGTTGTTTGCGCTAATCATACAGCAAACGGCGGGTAATAAAACTGGTGGGGGGGTTGTGGGGGGGGTTGGGGTGGGGTGGGACAAATTTGCCACTACCCGTCATTCTCGAACGATAGAAAAATAGGGAGCCGATAGGCGACCATATTTTTGTTTGTATCATCCCTGATACAAACCCTTCGGGCTTGCGCGAAAATCCGCTCCCGGCGGATTTTTCATCGCCTTCGGGAATCTCCCTAAGGCTACCGTGAATTTCAACAAAGCCCGTGCCAATCTTAGGGAGATTCCCGAGGACGCAAGTGTCCGTAAGCCGCCGCTTAAAAGAAGAAGCGCGGCGGCAACGGACACTAACGTTCGAGAATGACGAGTTATATACCCGTCATTCTCGAACGATAGAAAAATAGGGAGCGCCAGCGACCATATTTTTCATCGCCTTCGGGAATCTCCCTAAGGCTACCGTGAATTTCAACAAAGCCCGTGCCAATCTTAGGGAGATTCCCGAGGACGCAAGTGTCCGTAAGCCGCCGCTTAAAAGAAAAGGCGCGGCGGCAACGGACACTAACGCTCGAGAATGACGAGGTTGTCGAATGACGAGGTTGTCAAACCTATGCGAAAATAACCACACCCAACACACCCAAACACCTAAAACTGCGATGACAAACCCAGCCCAAACCCTCATCAAAAACCTCACCAGCAACACCACCCTCACCCCTCTCGATTCACTCACGCTAATCGAAGTAACCGGCGATGACGCGCAGGCATTCCTCCAAGGGCAATTCTGCAATGATGTCGATGCGCTCGGCGACCAGCCCGAGACAAAGCGTTGCCAGTTGAACGCCTACTGCAACCCGAAAGGGCGCGTGCTGGCGGTCGTTAAACTGGTGCGGCATGCCGGCGGGTTTTGGATGATTGTGCCCGCCGACTTGGCGGACAACCTAATCAATCGCCTGAAGATGTTTGTCTTGCGCGCCAAGGTCGCCATCGCGCCGCAGCCGCAAGTTGCTCTGCGGGGCTTGATCAACGCGGATGCCGGCAACGGTGGCGGTGACGACAACATCACCCGCGTGCCCATCGCCGGCATCGTTCCCCGGCAAATCTTAATCGGCGAACAACCGGCGGTCGATGCCTTCGCACGCGCACACACCCCCGACACCCAACCCGATGACGCGCGCTGGCGGCTCATCGACATCCTCTCCGGCATCCCGCAAATCTACCCGCCCACGGTCGAAGCGTTCATCCCGCAGATGCTCAACCTCGACTTAATCGACGGGCTCAGTTTCACCAAAGGCTGCTACCCCGGCCAGGAAATCGTCGCGCGCTTGCGCTATCGCGGCCAAGTGAAACAACGCATGCTCGCCGCCACCGCACAAGGCATCGCAAACCTCGCGCCCGGCGACCCCGTCTATTCAACCCAACGCGCCGACCAAAAAGTCGGACAAATAGTCGACGCGGTCAAAACCGGCCACGACCAATACACCTTCACCGCCACCGCCCCCCCCACCCCCCAACCCCTACTCCCCGGCTCCCCCTCCTCCCCCCCACTAACCCCCATCGCCCTGCCCTACTCGGTGGCGGTGGAGCAGTCCGGTAGGTAATACAAACCTGACGGGTTTGCGCGGAATCCCCATCACTCGTCATTCCCCATTACTCGTCATTCTCGAGCGTTAGTGTCCGTTGCCGCCGCGCTTTTTCTTTTAAGCGGCGGCTTACGGACACTTGCGTCCTCGGGAATCTCCCTAAGACTGGCACGGGCTTTGTTGGAATTCACGGTAGACTTAGGGAGATTCCCGAAGGTGATGAAAAATATAGTCGCTGGCGCTCCTTATTTTTCTATCATTCGAGAATGACGAAGTGGTGGGCGCTCCCTATTTTCTACCGTTTGGGAATGACGAGGTTGGAGGGTTATTTTTCTGTTGTTTGAGAATGACAACCTGTAATCGGCTACCATTCCCCGCATGAAATTCACTCGACAACCTTCTTTCGAGCAGAGCAACGACGACGGCGGCATCGGTGTGTTGGTTGCTAATCTTGGCACGCCGGACTCGTGTCGGGTGGGGGATGTGCGGCGTTATCTTGCGGAGTTTTTGTGGGATCGGCGGGTGATTGAGGTGTCGCGAGTTGTTTGGTGGTTAGTGTTGCATCTTGTTGTTTTGCCTGGCCGTCCGCGTAAAACGGCGAAGGCTTATCGGGAGATTTGGGGGGAGGATGGCTCGCCGTTGTTGGCGGTGTCGCGGCGGCAGGTTCGGGAGTTGGAGCGGCGTTTGAAGGCGCATCCCCACTCGCACTCACACTCCGGCGGACTGGCGGTTGAATTGGGGATGCGTTACGGCTCGCCGTCTATTGCCGGCGCGCTGGCGAAACTTCGGTCGGGCGGGGCGCGCAGGGTGTTGGTGTTGCCGCTTTATCCGCAGTATTGCGCCGCCACCACCGCGTCGGCTTTTGATGCGGTGTGCGCGGAGTTGTCGCGCTGGCGGCGGGTGCCGGCGTTGCGCGTGATTGACCATTATCACGACCATCCCGGCTACATTGCGGCGTTGGCGAACAGCGTGCGGGATTACCGGCAAGTTCACGGCGGCAGCGAGCGTTTGCTGATGTCGTTTCACGGTATTCCGCGCGCGTATTCCGATGCCGGCGACCCGTATCACGGCGAATGTTTGACAACCGCGCGGCTGCTCGCCGAGGAACTTGAACTGGACGAGCGCGAATGGCGGGTGAGTTTTCAATCGCGGTTTGGTCCGAAGCAATGGCTGCAACCTTACACCGACCACACGCTGGCGGACTGGGCGCGGGACGGCGTGCGCAGCGTGCAGGTCATCTGCCCCGGCTTCAGCGCCGACTGTTTGGAGACGCTGGAGGAAGTGGCGATGCAAAACCGCGACATTTTCATGCGCGCCGGGGGAGAAAACTACGGCTACATTCCGTGCCTCAACGACCGCGACGACCACATAGAAGCGCTCGCCGACCTCATCACCGACAACCTCGCGGGCTGGGATTCGGCAGACCGCACGCACGCATCGTCGCCGGCAAACGAAGCGCGCGATGACGGCGGTAGCGAGCGCGTAAAATGAAAGCCTTGTTGCTCATCGCCCACGGGAGCCGCGCGCAGTCGTCCAACGATGAAATCCGCGCATTGGTTGCGCGCCTGCGCGAGGATGCGCGGGGTGAGCGGTTTGACTTAGTGGAGCACGCCTTCCTCGAAATGGCTGAGCCGAGCATCGCCGCCGCCGCCGACAAGTTGGTTGCCGATGGCGCGACTGAAATCGTCGTGCTGCCCTATTTTCTGGCGGCGGGCAAGCATCTGCTCGCGGACATTCCAAGCGAGGTGGCGCGGCTTGAGCGGCGGCATTCGGCGACGATTCGGTTCATCGTGGCGCCCCATCTCGGCGCCGCGGCGGGCATGCAAGATTTGATTTACGACCACCTGCAACCCTTGTGAATCCCCGCGCCGACCGCCCGACCCACCCGATGAAAACGAGCGCAGCGATTTGATTCCCCTGATTGGCTATACCGACCGGTTGTCGGGGCGACCCGGCGACACCATCGAGTTCAAGGTGAGCAGTTGCCTCGCGGCGCCGTATCACGCCCGCTTGGTGCGAATCATTTGCGCCGACCCCAATCCCGCGGGTCCGGGTTTGATTGAGGCGCCGGTCGACAGCGACATCAACCGCGCCTATCCGTCCCGCCGCCAGCCCTTTTATCCCGGTTCGTATGCGTCCGTTGCGGTCGCCGACTTGTTCCATTCGGTTGACAGTTTTACGCTGGTCGCCAACATTTGGCCCACCCTGCCCGGCGGTGGTGTTCCACAAGGCATTATCAGTTGTCGCAATCCGGCAAATGGCAACGGGGTCGATTTCTATCTTGACGGCGACGGCGGTTGCGGTGTGTCGATGGCGACTTCGGACGGGCGAAACGCCACCGTCGACAGCGGGCAACCACTCAACGCCCGGCATTGGTATCGGGTGTGGGCGAGTTTTGACCGGCGAAGCGCGACGCTGAGCGTGGGTCACGTGGCGTTGCATAATCGCCGGGACACGACTTGCCGGCGCGTTGAGATAACGCCCGCCACGGCGGCGGCACTGGCGCAGGTTGAGCGCGTGGTCATCGCCGCCCGCAATGGCGACGGCGACGACGCAGCGAAGCACGCGGTGCATAGCCATTTCAACGGAAAAATCGAGGCGCCGGCAATCTTGAACCAGTGCCTTGACGAGACGCAAATGGAATGGCACGGCGAGCGCGCGCCGCCGTCGGACGCCGCCACCGTCCTCGCCCACTGGGATTTCTCGCGCGGCATTTCGTCAACCCGCATCGAAGACACCGGTCCCGGAAAACACCACGGCGAATTGGTCAACCTGCCCGCCAGAGCGATGACCGGCTCGAACTGGGACGGGCGGGAGATGTGCTGGCGTCACGCGCCGGCGCAATACGGCGCGATTCATTTTCACGACGACGACATTTACGACTTCGGCTGGCAGACCGATTTTCGCTTCACCATCCCCGACGATTTTCCGTCCGGCGTTTATGCGGTGCGCCTTCAATGCGCCGACGACGACGACAACCACGGCGACGCCATCCCATTCTTCGTCTGCCCGCCGAAGGGGAAGCGCTCGGCGAAACTATGCGTGCTGGTGTCCACCTTCACCTACACCGTCTACGGAAACCACGCGCGCCCCGACTTCACCCCGGCGTGGCTCGCGCGCATGGCGGCGTGGCAAGCCTATCCGTGGAACCCGGCGCAGCACCGCGAATACGGCCTCTCCACCTACAACACCCACGGCGACCACAGCGGAATCTGCCACGCCTCGCACCGCCGCCCGCTGCTGACCCTGCGCCCCGGCTACCTCACCTTTTGCGAAGGCGCGGACTCAGACTCAGGCTTGCGCCACTTCCAAGCCGACAGCCACCTGCTCGCCTGGCTTGAGCAAAACGACATTGCCTACGACATCATCACCGACCAGGAATTGCACGACGACGGCGTCGCGGCAATCGCCGGTTACCAAGCGGTCACCACCGGCACCCATCCCGAATACCACACCGCCCGCACCCTCGACGCGCTGCACGCCTACCGCGCTCAGGGCGGCCATTTCATCTACCTCGGCGGCAACGGCTTCTACTGGCGGGTTGCGCTGCACCCCGAACCCGGCGTCGGCGGCGCCATCGAAATTCGCCGCGCCGAAGGCGGAATTCGCGCCTGGGCGGCGGAGCCGGGCGAGTATTATCAGGCGTTTGACGGCGCTTACGGCGGACTCTGGCGGCGCAACAACCGCGCCCCGCAACAACTCGCGGGAGTCGGCTTCTCCGCGCAGGGAACCTTCCTCGGCAGTTACTATCGCCGGCATCCTGAAACCTTTACAAATCAAGAGATTGCGTGGATATTTGAAGGAATAGATGAAGAGATAATCGGCGATTTTGGACTCAGCGGCGGCGGCGCCGCCGGCTTTGAATTAGACCGCGTGGACACCCACCTCGGCTCACCGCACGACCTCCACCTGCTCGCCAGTTCAGAAAACCACGCCGACACCTTCGTGCTGGTGCCGGAAGAACACCTCACCCACCTCACCACCCTACCCGGCGCCCCACCCGCAGACTTGATTCGCGCCGACATGGTCTATCAAGTAAACGCACACGGCGGGCGATTATTTGCGACCGGCTCAATCACCTTCTGCGGCAGTTTGCTACACAACGGCGGCGACAACAACGTCTCGCGGTTGTTGTTGAATGTGGTCGCCGCTTTCACCCGGTAGCGGCGCGACGACTGACAAACCAATAAACTACTACCTACTACTTCGCCATTCCCGCCACTTCGTCATTCCCGCCACTTCGTCATTCTCGAGCGTTAGTGTCCGTTGCCGCCGCGCTTTTTCTTTTTAAGCGGCGGCTTACGGACACTTACGACCTCGGGAATCTCCCTAAGTCTGGCACGGTCTTCGGTAAAATCCACGCTAGCCTTAGGGAGATTCCCGAAGGCGATGAAAAATATGGTCGCTGACGCTCCCTATTTTTCTATCGTTCGAGAATGACGGGCAGAACTCGTCATTCGAGCGTTAGTGACCGTTTGCCGCCGCGCTTTTTCTTTTAAGCGGCGGCTTACGGACACTTGCGTCCTCGGGAATCTCCCTAAGACTGGCACGGGCTTTGTTGAAATTCACGGTAGCCTTAGGGAGATTCCCGAAGGTGATGAAAAATATAGTCGCTGTCGCTCCTTATTTTTCTATCATTCGAGAATGACGAAGTGGTGGGCGGCTCCCTACCCCGTGTCGGGGCACGGGGCATGTTTTCTACCGTTCGGGAATGACACCTACAACTCGTCATTTATATGTTCAGTTTACCCCCTATTCAGGCCAGAGTAGAGGGTGGGCGCGAGGGGTGAACCGGCTTGTCATGTGCTGGGCAGGTGTCATTGATTCCTGCTGCAGCGTTCGAGAGTACGGACCCCTCGCGCCGTTGTTGCCGCGAACAGATGCTTGGGGATAATGCCCCGTATATAAGTGTGCGGAAACAGCGCTGATGTTAACTCATTTTAACCCTTTTGTTGCTTTTGTTAGGAGGTGCTTTGATGAAGAAGTTTGCGGGTATTGATGTGGGCAAAGCGTATTTGGATGTGTGGTTGCCGGGTGGTCTCTCGCAGCAGTTTAGCAACGATGATGCTGGCTTTGCGGCGCTGTTGGTTTGGTTGCGCGACAACGCGGTGGAGCAGGTGGCTTGCGATGCGTCCAGTTATGAGCGCCATCTGGTGCGCGCGCTGCATGCGGCGCGGATGCCGGTGAAAGTGGTGCATCCGGTGCGAGCCAAAGACTACGCGAAATCGTGCGGTCGGTTGGCGAAGACCGACAAGTTGGATGCGCAGACGCTGGCTGAGTTTGCGACGCTGATGAAGTTGCCGCCGACGCCGGCGCGCAGCGCGGAGAGTCAAGCGTTGAGCGACTTGATGAGGCGTCGCGAGCAGTTGGTGAAGCAGCGAGTGCAGGAGAAGAACCGGCTGGAGAAGCGTCCGGATGAGGCCGTTGAGGCATCGTGCCAGCGGCATATGGCGTGGCTGGATGGGGAGATTGAAGCAGTGAGTAAAGCCTGCCGCGAGTGCGTGCGTGCGGCGCCGGAGTTGGCTGAGCGCGCGGCGTTGTATCAGAGTGTCACCGGTGTCGGCGAAGTGATTGCGATGACCCTGCTGGCGTATTTGCCGGAGTTGGGGCAAGTGAGCGATCGGCGGATTGCGGCGCTGATGGGCGTGGCGCCGTATGCGCGCGACAGCGGCACCATGCGCGCCAAGCGCAGCATCCGCGGCGGTCGCTCGCAGCCGCGCTGCGCGTTTTACATGGGAGCGGTGTCGGCGTGCCGTTATAACCCCGAGATGAAGGCGTTTTACGAGCGCCTACGCGCCCGCGGCAAACCGCCCAAAGTGGCGCAAGTGGCAGTCATGCGAAAACTGCTAACCCAACTAAACGCAGTCGCCAAACGCGGCACCCCATGGCTGAAAAACTACACGCCGGCGGCGGTAAATATCGCTTGATTTTTAACACAGATACTCTCGAGCGTTAGTGTCCGTTGCCGCCGCGCTTCTTCTTTTAAGCGGCGGCTTACGGACACTTGCGTCCTCGGGAATCTCCCTAAGACTGGCGCTGAGCCCAAACAACGCCATTCCCGCAGTCTTTTGAGCGGGAAAAATCCGCCGGGAGCGGATTTTCGCGTAGCCCGAAGGGCGCGTATCAGGGATGATACGCGCAATCCATACGTCTTTTTGTCGGTGGCACAATGGACGTGGGAGGCGACGACAGTTTGCCATCCATGGACGACTGGGTTCCCGCATCCTCAGCCCGTGTAAAAACTCACCCTCTTGCGGTAAAATGTTTCATTCCCAAATTGTATAGAGCAGGAGTTTAGTTATGTCGCATGTGCAGGGTGTGTCGCGTTATCAGGCGGCGTTGTTTGGTGAGACGTTGGATGACCGTATTGCTGCGGATAATGCGGTGCGGGCGATTGATTTGTTTGTGGATGGTTTGGATTTGCTGGAGTTGGGGTTTGACAAGGTGATGGCGGCGGCGACGGGTCGTCCGGCGTATCATCCGGGGATGATGTTGAAGTTGTATGTGTATGGTTATGTGAATCAGATTAGGTCGAGTCGTCGTTTGGAGAAGGAGGCGGGTCGGAATGTGGAGTTGATGTGGTTGCTGGAAGATTTGCGCCCGGACTTCAAGACGATAGCGAACTTTCGCAAGGATAACTTGGCGGGTTTGTCGGCTGCGTGCCGTTCGTTTGTGCATTTTTGTCGTGGTCAAGGATTGTATGGCGGCGAGTTGGTGGCGGTGGATGGTTCGAAGTTTCGCGCGGTGTCGGGTCGTCGGTCGGTTTATACGGCGGCGCAGTTGGGTCGTGAGATGGAGCGGGTGGAGCGCGGGGTGTTGGCGTATATGGAGGTTTTGGATACGGCCGATGAGGCGGATGCGTCGGCGAAAGTGGCGGACACAAAGGCGGCATTGGCGGCGTTGGTGGAGCAACGGGAGGCGTTGCGTTCGTTGACTGCGGAGTTGAAGGCAAGCGGCTCTAAGCGCGTGGTGTCGGGCGAGGTGGAGGCGCGTTGGATGCGGCAGTCGGGTGGTGGTTGTGCGGTGAGTTACAATGTGCAGACGGCGGTGGATGACAAACACAAGTTGATAGCCGCGCATGCGGTGACCAATGCGGTCAACGACCATCGCCAGTTGTATGGGATGGCGCGGCGTGCGAAGGCGGCGCTGGGGGTGAATAAACTGACGGTGGTGGCGGACACGGGTTATCAGAATGGCGAGCAGGGAGCGGCGTGTGAGTCGGCGGGTATAACGGCGGTGGTGCCGCGGCAGCGGGTGGTGAATCCGCGCGGTGCTTACTATAGCCGGGCGGAGTTTGCTTACGATGACAAGCGCGATGAATACCGTTGTCCGGCCGGCGAAGTGTTGCGGCGTCGGCGCAGCGATGCGAAGTTGAAGACACATTATTACGCGACCAATGCATGCGGGGGTTGTGCGTTGCGCGGTCAGTGCACCGGCGCGCGTCGGCGCACGATTAATCGTCATTATTACGAGGAGTCGGTGGCGCGCATGCACGGGCGTGCGGTGGCGCATCCGGAGTTGCTGCGCCGCCGGTCGAATTTAAGCGAGCATCCGTTTGGCACGATCAAACAGATGATGGGGGGCGGTCGGTTTGTGTTGCGTGGTTTGGATAAAGTGAAAGCGGAGATGGGATTGAGCGTGTTGGCGTATAACTTGAAGCGGGTGGTCAACATAATGGGCGTTGAAGCGTTATGCGAGAGTTTGACGGCGGCTTGATGCGGTGTTTTTGGATGTCGGCGTGATTCCCTGATGGAAACATCAATAGGCGGATAAATTGCGCCGGATAAGTTCATGTCCAGTTCTTGAGTTTTTGCACGGGCTGCGGACGCAGGAATCCAGTCGTCCATGGATGGCAAACTATCGTCGCCTCCCGCGTCCATTGTGCCACTGACAAAAAGACTGCGGGAATGACTTTGTTTGGGCTCAGCGCTAACCTTAGGGAGATTCCCGAGGTCGTAAGTGTCCGGTAAGCCGCCGCTTAAAAGAAAAAGCGCGGCGGCAACGGACACTAACGCTCGAGAGTATCTGTGTTAAAAATCAAGCGATATTTACCGCCGTCGGCGTGTAGTTTTTCAGCCATGGGGTGCCGCGTTTGGCGACTGCGTTTAGTTGGGTTAGCAGTTTTCGCATGACTGCCACTTGCGCCACTTTGGGCGGTTTGCCGCGGGCGCGTAGGCGCTCGTAAAACGCCTTCATCTCGGGGTTATAACGGCACGCCGACACCGCTCCCATGTAAAACGCGCAGCGCGGCTGCGCCCGACCGCCGCGGATGCTGCGCTTGGCGCGCATGGTGCCGCTGTCGCGCGCATACGGCGCCACGCCCATCAGCGCCGCAATCCGCCGATCGCTCACTTGCCCCAACTCCGGCAAATACGCCAGCAGGGTCATCGCAATCACTTCGCCGACACCGGTGACACTCTGATACAACGCCGCGCGCTCAGCCAACTCCGGCGCCGAACGCACGCACTCGCGGCAGGCTTTATTCACTGCTTCAATCTCCCCATCCAGCCACGCCATATGCCGCAGGCACGATGCCTCAACGACCTCATCCGGACGCTTCTCCAGCCGGTTCTTCTCCTGCACTCGCTGCTTCACCAACTGCTCGCGACGCCTCATCAAGTCGCTCAACGCTTGACTCTCCGCGCTGCGCGCCGGCGTCGGCGGCAACTTCATCAGCGTCGCAAACTCAGCCAGCGTCCGCGCATCCAACTTGTCGGTCTTCGCCAACCGACCGCACGATTTCGCGTAGTCTTTGGCTCGCACCGGATGCACCACTTTCACCGGCATCCGCGCCGCATGCAGCGCGCGCACCAGATGGCGCTCATAACTGGACGCATCGCAAGCCACCTGCTCCACCGCGTTGTCGCGCAACCAAACCAACAGCGCCGGAAAGCCAGCATCGTCGTTGCTAAACTGCTGCGAGAGACCACCCGGCAACCACGCATCCAAATACGCTTTGCCCACATCAATACCCGCAAACTTCTTCATCAAAGCACCTCCTAACAAAAGCAACAAAAGGGTTAAAATGAGTTAACATCAGCGCTGTTTCCGCACACTTATATACGGGGCATTATCCCCAAGCATCTGTTCGCGGCAACAACGGCGCGAGGGGTCCGTACTCTCGAACGCTGCAGCAGGAATCAATGACACCTGCCCAGCACATGACAAGCCGGTTCACCCCTCGCGCCCACCCTCTACTCTGGCCTGAATAGGGGGTAAACTGAACATATAAATGACGGGGTAGTGGGGAATGACGAAGTGGGGGGTTATACTCCCACCCACACCCCGCAACAACGAGAACCCCACCCATGAACAAACCAACCAAAAACCCGGCTGACTTCCCAAACGCCCCGGAAGGATGGAGCGAAGCATCAGCGCGCCAAGCAGCCAGCGAGCACGGACTAACGCTAACCGCCGACCACTGGCAATTAATCCGCGCATTGCAAGAGTATTACCACAAAGCCGAGCGCCCGGTGTTGCGGCAGGTTAAGGATGCGTTGGAGGAGAGTTTTCATCGTAAGGGTGGGATGAAATATCTTTATGAAATCTGCCCCGGCGGACCGGTTGCGCAGGGGTGTTTGTTGGCGGGGTTGGAGGTGCCTGCGGGCGCCATTGATAAATCGTTCGGCAGCGTTGCCTGATGTTGCGCGCTCGGCGGCGGGGGGCGACCACGACCACAACCGCAACCGCCACCGCAACCGCAACCGCAACCAACGACCTCCGCGTCCGCATCCGGCGCGGCGACCAAAGCGGCGGGGAGATGGTGTGTTATCGAGCGCCGCGGCGGGCGCATCAGACGGTGTTGGATGTGGTCACCTGGATTCAGCGCAACGTCGAGCCGGGCTTGAGTTATCGTTTTTCCTGCCGGGTCGGGATGTGCGGCTCGTGCGCGATGATGGTCAACGGCATGCCGCGCTGGACTTGCCGCACGCATGTCAAAGACGTGTTGCGCGGCGCGCGCGCGGAACTTGAACTGGCGCCGCTGCGAAACCTGCCGGTCATCAAAGACCTGGTGTGCGATATGTCGGATTTTTTCGGCAAATGGCAGCGCGCCGAAGGGCGCTTTCACGGCGCCGCCGGACGCCACGACCCGGTCGCCCGCATTGCCCCGCACGACCCGCGGCGCGCCGCCGCCGATGCGGGCATTGAATGCATCAACTGCGCGGTCTGCCACGCCGCCTGCGACGTGGTGGCATCGCATCCCGGCTACCTCGGTCCCGCCGCCCTCAACCGCGCCTGGACGCTGATGAACGACGCCCGCGACACCGCCCAACCCCAGCGCCTGCGCGCCGTTTCCGCCGACGGCGGCTGCCAGAATTGCCACTCGCAACAAGGCTGCGCGCGCTACTGCCCGCTACAACTCGCGCCCGCGCGCTCCATCGCCGGCATCAAAAAAACCGTCGCCCGCGCGGTGTTGGCGGGGCGGTTGTAGCGATGCTCAGCCCGCGGCTATTCGTCGCGCAACGACTCACCGCCGCCCTCATGGCGCCGCTCGTGGCGGGGCATTTGAGCGGCATCATCTACGCCATTCAAGGCGGACTGGACGCCGCCGAAATTTTATCCAGAACCCAGGGCAGCGTGGCGTTCGCGCTCTTCTACCAAGCCTTCGTCGTCGCCGTTTCCCTCCACGCAGCCATCGGCATCCGCGTCATCTGCTTTGAATGGGGCAAGTTGAGTGGCCGCCTGCTCGACCTCGCAACCTGGGCAACCGGGCTGACGCTGTTCGCCACCGGCAGTTTCGCGGTCGCCACGCTGGCGTTGGGCTGACGGCATGCGACGCGCCACGCGACACGCCCACCGCGGCCACTCGCTATGGCTCGCGTTTCTGCTACACCGCTTGTCGGGCTTGCTACTCACGCTATTTCTGCCGCTACATTTCTACCTGCTCGCCCTCGCGGTGCGCGACAGCGCGGCGCTGGACGGCTACTTGGTGCTGACCCGCCACCCGGCGGCGACGGTGGCGGAGGGCGCGCTGGTGTTCCTGCTGGCGTTGCATCTGTTCGGCGGGTTGCGAGTGCTGGCGTTGGAGTTTCTGCCGTGGCGCGACTGGCAGAAGTCGCTGGTCGCCGCCTCGCTGGCGGCGGCGTTCGCGGTCGCGTGCGGCTTTTTACTGCGGGCGTTTTAGCGATGCCCGAAGCGACTACCTCGCACGACACCGACATCTTGATTCTCGGCAGCGGCGGCGCGGGGCTCTTCGCCGCATTGCACGCGCAGCAAACCAACCCCGACCTCAACATCACGCTGGCGACCAAAGGGTTGCTCGGCAAATGCGGCTGCACGCGCATGGTGCAAGGCGGCTACAACGCCGCGCTCGGAGCGGGCGACTCGGTCGAGCAGCACTTCATGGACACCATCGAAGGCGGCAAATGGCTGCCGCACCAGCGCATCGCGTGGACACTCTGCGAGACCGCCATCGTGCGCGTTCGCCAACTGGAAAACGAACTCGGCTGCTTCTTCGACCGCAACCGAGACGGCACCCTCCACCAAAAACCCTTCGCGGGTCAGCGCCACGACCGCACCGTGCACAAGGGCGACCTGACCGGCATTGAAATAATGAACCGACTGATGGAGCAAGTCATGGCGCGCATGAATCGAAACTCACCGCTGCGCTGCATGGAAGAACACCGCGCGCTCGCGCTCATTCCGACGGCAAGCGGCGATGCGCTCGGCGGCGTGTTGCTCGCGGACATGCGCAGCGGCGAGTTCCGCTTCGTGCGCGCGGGCGCGGTGTTGCTGGCAACCGGCGGCGGTCCGGTGATGTATCGCTATCACACGCCGTCCGGCGACAAATCGATGGACGGGCTGGCGATGGCGTTGCGCCTCGGGCTGCCGTTGCGGGACATGGAAATGGTGCAGTTTCACCCGACCGGATTGCTCGCCGGACGCGACACGCGCATGACCGGCACGGTGCTGGAAGAAGGCTTGCGCGGCGCCGGCGGCCACCTTCTCAACAGCGCGGGTCACCGCTTCATGCCCGACTACGACCCCGCCGCCGAGCGCGCCACGCGCGACATCGTCAGCCGCGCCATCTACGCCGAAATGCGCGCGCACCGCACCACGCCCAACGGCGGCGTCCATATTCAAATGGCGCACCTCGGCGCCGACGCCGTCAAGCGTCAATTCCCCGGAATGGTCAAACGTTGCGCCGACTGCGGCTTCGACCTCGCCACCGGACTCGTGGAGGTGGTGCCGAGCGCGCACTACCTGATGGGCGGCATCGTCTGCGACCCCAACACCTTCACCGACCTGCCGGGTTTGTTCGTCGCCGGCGAAGACGCCGGCGGCGCCCACGGCGCCAACCGCCTGGGCGGCAACGGCGTCGCCAACTCAACCGTCTTTGGCGGCGTCTGCGGCGAGCAAATGGCGCGCTACGTAACCCGCCAAACCGGCAAAGCCACCCCCGAACCCGACCACGACCGCATCCAAACCGAAATAGAAACCGCCACCCACCCCTTCCGCCAACCCCGCGGCGACCTCAACGCCTTGCGCCACGAGTTGATGGACATCATGTGGCAAAAAGCCGGCGTGCTGCGCAACGAAACAACCCTGCGCCAAGCCCTAACCCAACTCGCCGCCCTCAAGGATGCCCTGCAACAAACCGGCATCCCAAACACCAACCGCACCTTCAACCTAACCTGGCACGACTGGCTAAACCTCCGCAACCTGCTGGACATATCCGAAACAATAACAACCGCCGCCCTATCCCGCCAAAACTCCCGCGGCGCGCATTTCAGGGAAGACTTTCCGGGGGATGGGGGGTTGATGGATTCGTACTTTACTGTTGCTCGGTGGTTGGGGGGTGGGGGGGTGTCTGGTGATGACAATACTCCCATTGAAGTAACTCACGAACCGGTGGAGTTTAGTTTGGTTAAGCCGGGTACTACACGCGTCATTCTCGAGCGTTAGTGTCCGTTGGTCGCGCCCACTTCGTCATTCCCCCGACTTCGTCATTTATATGTTCAGTTTACCCCCTATTCAGGCCAGAGTAGAGGGTGGGCGCGAGGGGTGAACCGGTTTGTCATGTGCTGGGCAGGTGTCATTGATTCCTGCTGCAGCGTTCGAGAGTACGGACCCCTCGCGCCGTTGTTGCCGCGAACAGATGCTTGGGGATAATGCCCCGTATATAAGTGTGCGGAAACAGCACTGATGTTAACTCATTTTAACCCTTTTGTTGCTTTTGTTAGGAGGTGCTTTGATGAAGAAGTTTGCGGGTATTGATGTGGGCAAAGCGTATTTGGATGTGTGGTTGCCGGGCGGTCTTTCGCAGCAGTTTAGCAACGACGATGCTGGTTTTCCGGCGCTGTTGGTTTGGTTGCGCGACAACGCGGTGGAGCAGGTGGCTTGCGATGCGTCCAGTTATGAGCGCCATCTGGTGCGCGCGCTGCATGCGGCGCGGATGCCGGTGAAAGTGGTGCATCCGGTGCGAGCCAAAGACTACGCGAAATCGTGCGGTCGGTTGGCGAAGACCGACCAGTTGGATGCGCAGACGCTGGCTGAGTTTGCGACGCTGATGAAGTTGCCGCCGACGCCGGCGCGCAGCGCGGAGAGTCAAGCGTTGTGCGACTTGATGAGGCGTCGCGAGCAGTTGGTGAAGCAGCGAGTGCAGGAGAAGAACCGGCTGGAGAAGCGTCCGGATGAGGCCGTTGAGGCATCGTGCCTTCGGCATATGGCGTGGCTGGATGGGGAGATTGAAGTAGTGAATAAAGCCTGCCGCGAGTGCGTGCGTGCGGCGCCGGAGTTGGCTGAGCGCGCGGCGTTGTATCAGAGTGTCACCGGTGTCGGCGAAGTGATTGCGATGACCCTGCTGGCGTATTTGCCGGAGTTGGGGCAAGTGAGCGATCGGCGGATTGCGGCGCTGATGGGCGTGGCGCCGTATACGCGCGACAGCGGCAAAATGCGCGCCAAGCGCAGCATCCGCGGCGGTCGCTCGCAGCCGCGCTGCGCGTTTTACATGGGAGCGGTGTCGGCGTGCCGTTATAACCCCGAGATGAAGGCGTTTTACGAGCGCCTACGCGCCCGCGGCAAACCGCCCAAAGTGGCGCAAGTGGCAGTCATGCGAAAACTGCTAACCCAACTAAACGCAGTCGCCAAACGCGGCACCCCATGGCTGCAAAACTACACGCCGGCGGCGGTAAATATCGCTTGATTTTTAACACAGATACTCTCGAGCGTTAGTGTCCGTTTGCCGCCGCGCTTTTTCTTTTAAGCGGCGGCTTACGGACACTTACGACCTCGGGAATCTCCCTAAGACTACCGTGAATTCCAACAAAGCCCCCACCCAAAAGCCCAAAAAACCGGCGGCTTACCCGCCGCCCGCTTCGCTCGCTTTGTTTGGGCTCAGCGCTAACCTTAGGGAGATTCCCGAGGACGCAAGTGTCCGATAAGCCGCCGCTTAAAAGAAAAAGCGCGGCGGCAACGGACACTAACGCTCGAGAATGACGAAGTCGGGAGGGCGGCAACGGGCGCCAACGCTCGAGAATGACGAGTAATAGAATGACGAGTAGTAGTAACCGCCATCCCACCAATGCCCCGCCCGAACTACCAAAGAAGCAGATTGCCGCGCCGGGATCGGCGTGTTACACTGCCGGGATGGAATTCGACTTCAATCGCTTTCTCGGCTTCACCGGCAACTTCGGCGTTGTGTTGCTCGCGTCTGGGCTGCTCGATGATTTGTTGTCCGTCGCTGGCGGTACACCCATAGGCAGAATCCTGATGGCGTCCGGGGCAGCGTTAATCTATCTCTCTTCATTTAGGCAAAAAGACAATGAGTGATACCGTCATCCTAACCCTGATCATCACCGCGTGCTTCGCACTGACTGCGCTCTACGGGCTGTTGCGCAAAAACCCGAAATCCCCTAAATCAAGCGCCACTGACGAGCAGTAGGGGATGTTGCCGCGCCCCCCGCTAACACACTGCGGGGGCGGGGTGGGGGGAATGACGAACCACAACTCGTCATTCTCGAGCGTTAGTGTCCCCCGACTTCGTCATTCCCAAACACTTCGTCATTTATATGTTCAGTTTACCCCCTATTCAGGCCAGAGTAGAGGGTGGGCGCGAGGGGTGAACCGGCTTGTCATGTGCTGGGCAGGTGTCATTGATTCCTGCTGCAGCGTTCGAGAGTACGGACCCCTCGCGCCGTTGTTGCCGCGAACAGATGCTTGGGGATAATGCCCCGTATATAAGTGTGCGGAAACAGCGCTGATGTTAACTCATTTTAACCCTTTTGTTGCTTTTGTTAGGAGGTGCTTTGATGAAGAAGTTTGCGGGTATTGATGTGGGCAAAGCGTATTTGGATGCGTGGTTGCCGGGTGGTCTCTCGCAGCAGTTTAGCAACGACGATGCTGGCTTTCCGGCGCTGTTGGTTTGGTTGCGCGACAACGCGGTGGAGCAGGTGGCTTGCGATGCGTCCAGTTATGAGCGCCATCTGGTGCGCGCGCTGCATGCGGCGCGGATGCCGGTGAAAGTGGTGCATCCGGTGCGAGCCAAAGACTACGCGAAATCGTGCGGTCGGTTGGCGAAGACCGACAAGTTGGATGCGCGGACGCTGGCTGAGTTTGCGACGCTGATGAAGTTGCCGCCGACGCCGGCGCGCAGCGCGGAGAGTCAAGCGTTGAGCGACTTGATGAGGCGTCGCGAGCAGTTGGTGAAGCAGCGAGTGCAGGAGAAGAACCGGCTGGAGAAGCGCCCGGATGAGGTCGTTGAGGCATCGTGCCTTCGGCATCTGGCGTGGCTGGATGGGGAGATTGAAGCAGTGATTAAAGCCTGCCGCGAGTGCGTGCGTGCGGCGCCGGAGTTGGCTGAGCGCGCGGCGTTGTATCAGAGTGTCACCGGTGTCGGCGAAGTGATTGCGATGACCCTGCTGGCGTATTTGCCGGAGTTGGGGCAAGTGAGCGATCGGCGGATTGCGGCGCTGATGGGCGTGGCGCCGTATTCGCGCGACAGCGGCAAAATGCGCGGCAAGCGCAGCATCCGCGGCGGTCGCTCGCAGCCGCGCTGCGCGTTTTACATGGGAGCGGTGTCGGCGTGCCGTTATAACCCCGAGATGAAGGCGTTTTACGAGCGCCTACGCGCCCGCGGCAAACCGCCCAAAGTGGCGCAAGTGGCAGTCATGCGAAAACTGCTAACCCAACTAAACGCAGTCGCCAAACGCGGCACCCCATGGCTGAAAAACTACACGCCGGCGGCGGTAAATATCGCTTGATTTTTAACACAGATACTCTCGAGCGTTAGTGTCCGTTGCCGCCGCGCCTTTTCTTTTTAAGCGGCGGCTTACCGGACACTTACGACCTCGGGAATCTCCCTAAGGTTGGCACGGACTTGAACAAAGCGAGCGAAGCAGGCGGCGAGTAAGCCGCCGTTTTTGTGGTTTTTTGGGCGGGGGCTTTGTTGGAGTTCACGGTAGACTTAGGGAGATTCCCGAGGACGTAAGCGCCCGTAAGTCGCTACGCGACAACGGGCGCTAACGCTCGAGAATGACGAGGTTGTTGTGAATGACGAAGTTGTTGTGAATGACGAGCACCCACCACCCTACCCCCCCCGAAACCGATTAATCTCACAACAACGCGCTTCCGCCACCCGCCCCGCCGCTTCGGCGAAGTCATCCCCCGCTCCCGCATAAATAATCTCCCTGGAGATATTAATAACCACCCCCACCCCCTCAGCCGTCAGACCGTTTTTCAACACCGCCTCCAAGTCGCCGCCCTGCGCGCCTATGCCGGGGATTAGTAGCGGGGTGTTGGGGGCTAGTTGGCGTATGGCTTTGACTTCTTGGGGCCAGGTGGCGCCGACTACCAGGCCGATGTTGTTGTTGTTGTTCCAGTCGTTGACGGCGCGGGTGGCGACTTGGTGGGCTATTGATAGGTTGTTGCTTTTGAGTTGTTGGATGTCTTGGCTGCCGGGGTTGGAGGTTCGGCATAGGATGAATATGCCTTTGTCGGTGTAATCCAGAAACGGCGCCAGCGAATCGCCGCCCAGATAGGGGTTGACCGTTACCGCATCCGCTTGATAGCGCTCGAACGCCTCGCGCGCATACATCGTGGCGGTGGCGCCGATGTCGCCGCGTTTGGCGTCCAGAATGACCGGCATATCGGGGTGTTTTGTTTTGATATATTCGATGGTTTGCTGCAGTTCGCGCTCGGCTCCGATGGCGGCGTAGTAGGCGATTTGCGGTTTGAAGGCGCATGCCCAGGGCGCGGTGGCGTCGATGATTTCGCGGTTGAAGGCAAACAGCGGCGCCCGCTGCGCGCGGAGCGCCGGCGGCAGTTTTTGCAGGTCGGGGTCGAGGCCGACGCATAACAGCGAGCGCCGGCTTGCCCAACTTTCCGCCAATCTATCCACAAACTTTTTCATCATTGTTATCGGCACTCGTTACTCTATAATGGTAGCACATGGACACCGACGACATACCCTATGTAATCGAGGCGCGCGAATTGGCGGCGCGATTGCCGGACGACAACTTGCGCATCGTGGATGTGGGCGCCGCCGAAACCTATCACCGCGGACACTTGCCCGGCGCCGTTCATCTCGATTACAACCGCTTGCTCGCGGGCGTGCCGCCGGCGCCGGGGCTGCCACCGCCGGCGGATGAACTTCAACGGACGTTTCAATCCATCGGCTTGCGCGCGCAACAGCGCGTCATCGCCTACGACGACCAAGCCAATGGCAGGGCAAGCCGGTTGTTGTGGACGCTGGAAGCGCTCGGGCATACGCGGGTCTCGTTGCTGAACGGCGGCTTGCCGGCTTGGGTTGACGCCGGTTGTGAGACGGAGACCACGCCCCATCAACCTGCGCCGGGCGACTTTGTAGTTCAACCGAATGCTTCCGTGCTGGCGGACAAAGACGATGTGCTCGCCGCGCTCGGCGATGCGCGGGTTCGGTTGCTCGACGCGCGCTCGCCGGAGGAGTATAACGGGCTCAAATCCCCTTCCCTGCGTAAAGGGCATATTCCCGGCGCGGTCAATTTCAACTGGCTCGACGCGATTGATATGGAAAACAGCCTGCGCTTCAAGCCCGACGAGGCGCTCAATGCGATGCTCGCGCAACGGGGAATCGCGCGTGATAAAGAGGTCATCGTGTATTGCCAGACGCACCACCGCTCGGCGCATAGTTTCGTTATGCTGCGGCATCTCGGTTTTGCTCAAATTCGCGGATACGCCGGCTCATGGTCGGAGTGGGGCAACGACCCCGCCCTGCCCATCGAATGACCCCGCCCCCGCCCGGACACGGACACCGCCGCCATGATAGTCATTCTTGATTCGCAACTGATTGAGGAGTCCGCCGAGAGCGCGCACATCCTCGACTATCTTCGCGCCCAACCGGGCATCACCCCGAAGATTCACCGCGTCACCGGCGCGCAACAAGTGCTCACCGAAATCTACCTCGTCGGCAACACTTCAACGCTCGACCGCGCCGCCATCGAGAGCCTGCCGGGGGTTGCGCGGGTGGTCAGGGTGTCGCGCTCCTACGCCGTGCTGGGCAGGCACGCCGGCGATTCGCGTTCATACGGATTTGATTACAACGGCGTCACCTTCAACCAGGACAACCTCAACATTTTCGCCGGGCTCTGCGCGGTGGACACCGCGGCGCATGTCGAGCAAATGATGCGGGCGGTCGCGCAAGCCGGCTTTGAATGCACGCGCATGGGCGCCTACAAACCGCGAACCAACCCGTATTCGTTTCAGGGTCACGGTGCCGACTGCCTGCCGTGGGTTTTTGAGTTGGCGGGCAAACACGGCATCAAGGTCATCGCGATGGAAATCACGCACGACGCGCACATCGAAGAAATCAACCAAGCGCTCGAACAAACCGGACGCCCCACCGGCGTGATGCTGCAAGTCGGCACGCGCAACACCCAGAACTTCGAGTTGCTGAAAGCGTGCGGGCGGCAGAAAGAGCATCCGGTTTTGCTCAAGCGGGGCTTTGGCATCACGCTGGAGGAGTCGCTGAACGCCGCCGAGTATCTCGCCTCGGAAGGCAACCGCAAGGTGATTTTTTGTTTGCGCGGAATGAAGACCAACATGGGCGACCCGCACCGCAACTTCGTCGATTTCAGCCACGTGCCGGTGATTCGGCGCATGACGCACATGCCGGTGTGCATCGACCCGTCGCACTCGGTCGGCAGCCGCGAGCGCGCGCCCGACGGATTGCTCGACCTGTTCCACGCCACCGCCCAGGGCATCATCGCCGGCGCCAACATGGTGCTAATAGACTTCCACCCCAACCCGCCGAGCGCGCTCGTCGACGGACCGCAGGCGCTCACGCTGGACGAGTTGGAACACTACATCGAAGACATCAACCTCGCGCGCGAAACCTACCTCAAACGCAAACAACTGGCGGCGCAACGCCAAGCCGTGGAATGGGCGGCCAAAGCCACCGGCGCGGGGCTCAGGTCTTCGCTTTGAGTTTCGGCAACACCAACGCCTGCCCCGGTTTGAGTTGGGCGCTGCTGTGCAGGATGGGGTTGAGGCGGTAGAGTAGCCAGACTGGGAATTCCAGTTGGTCGGACAGCGACCACGGGGAGTCGCCCTTGCGCACGGTGTAGGATTCGGTGCCGACCAAGTCGTAATGCTCCTTCAAGGATTCGCTCAGCACTTGGTGGTAGTCGGTTCGTTGCTGCTCAAAACGCTCCGCCATTTGCGCGTCGGCGATGGGCAGTATCAAGTGTTTGCCGATGTTGATGATGCGGCTGCTGCGCAGGCGGTTCAGGCGGCGCAGGTTGCCGGTGCCGGCGATGCCCAGCCAGTCGGCGAAATGCCCGAGGGTCTCTTCGGCTTGCACGCGCACCGTGTACACCGGCTGCCCCGATACATCGGTGACGGTGATGCTGAGGTCGGGCAGCGTGTCCAGCAGGTTGCGCAAGGCGCCGGCGTTGTTGCTGGCGGTGGGTGTTGCGGGTTCGGGTTCGGGTTCGGGCGTGGTGGGCGTGGCGAGCGTGGTTCCAGTTTCCGCCACCGCCGCCGTATCGGAAGCGCTTGCGGTTTGCGCGTCGGGCGTTTCAGGTTCGGGTTTGGGTTCGGATTCGGGTTTGGATTCGACTTCCCCGACTTGCGCGAGTTCGCGCGCGGTTCGGCTGGTGTCGGGCAATACCAAACCGGGGATTTTGAGTTTCTGTCCCGGATGAATGAGCGCGCGGCGGTTGAGTTGATTGAGGTCGCGCAATGCATCGCAGTGAACCGAAAAACGCCGCGCGATGCGGCACGCGCTGTCGCCCTTGCGCACGATATACAGGTTGTCCGCGTTGAGACTATACGGCTGCACGCCGCCGGGAATGGACAGCGTCTGCCCGGCGTAAATCCTGGCGCTGCGCCCCAGTTGGTTGTGGCTGATGAGCGTGCGGCAGCCGACGCCGAAACGCTTGGCGATGCCGCAGGCGGTGTCGCCTTTTCGCACGCGGTAGGCTTGGCTGCCGCTCGCGGTTTGTGCGCGCGTGACGGTCGCGCCCGCGAGCACCAACTTGCCCGGAATGAGCAGTTTCTGTCCGATGTGGATGACGGCTTTTTTGCCGAGCCGGTTGAGCCGAATCAACTCGCTGCAATTCACCTTGACCGCCCTGGCGATGCCGCAGGCGGTGTCGCCGCGGCGCACCGTGTAGCGGTCGCCGCCGGAGATGACGGTCTCGGGGCTGAGCGACGCCAGTTGGTCGCGCTGCGCCCGCCACTGGTCGCTTCGGGCGGGCAGGCGCAGGCGGTAGCCGGCGGGAATCAGCCGCCATCCGCGCCACACGAAACGCGTCAGCGCGCGGTTCAACGGGCGCAACGCCGCCTCGCTCAAGCCGAACACGTCGGTGATTCGGGCGATGGATGTCGGGTGCTGCAAGACCACGGTCTGGTAGCCGCCGCCGTCCGCTTTGGCGCGGAAGCCGAAGTAGCGCTCGGCGTTCAAGGCGACATGGCGGGCGGCGAGAAAACTGGCATAAAAATTCTTCACCGCGATTTGGAAGCGCGGCGATTTGTAGCGCTCCAACACCGTCATAAAATCCGGTTCCACCTGGCGAATGGCGCGCTCCATACCATTCACGCCGTAGTTGTAGGAGGTGATGATGAACGGGTTGAGTTGCGCGCGGGTAATCGCCGGATTGGACTTCCGCGCCGCCGCCGTCAGCACGCGCGCGGCGCGCTTGAGGTATTCCGCCGCCGCCCGCGTCGCCGCCTCGGGGTCGAGCCGCTCATCCAGCGTGGCGCTTAACTCCAGCCCGAGAACGCGCGCGGTTCGCGGCATAATCTGCCACATGCCGGCGGCGCCGGCTTTGGAATACGCCGCCGGGTTGTAGGAAGATTCGACAAACGGCAGGTAGCGAATTTCCGCCGGCAGGTTGTTTTCTTTGAGTATCTTGCCGACCATCGGGCGGTAGCGGGCGTAGCCTTTCAGCCCGCGGAGAAAACTGTCGCGCACGCCGCTTTGACAGCGAATGTTCGCCGCCGCCGCGCGAATTTCGCGGGGGTTTTTGGCGGGGAACAGCGCCGCCAGATGTTTTTCATTGCCGCCGCTGAGCGCGCGCCCGGACTCGATTTTGCTTGCCACCGATTGCAACGCCTTCTTCACTTGATTACGCTTGCGTTTTATCGCTGTGCGCGCCGCGCGGTTGCAACCCCGACCGCTGTTAAAGACCGCATAGACGCGCTCCGGGCGGTTCGGGTCGTGCAGAATCGCGGTTTTTTTATCCCAACTGCGAAACACTTCAATCCAGAAATGAACTCGCGGCTGAATGGCAGTCGGGCAGGGAAAATTGGCGCTGCAGTTGAGCGTGTGCGGCGGCAGCAGGTGATGCGCGCGCGCGGCGTTCATCGCCGCACCGCCGAGGAGGACGGCGAGCGTCAAGAGAGCCAGGTTTGTGCGCCGGCGGATATGCATCGCCGCCTTACCGCGTGCCGTAAGAAACCATATAATGGCGGATTGTAAGTCAATTTCAGCGCATCGACTCTATGGATAATGCGAAAGCAGACAACCCGCCGGCGGGCGCCGACAAAGCCCCCGATGCGGCGCCGGATCTGAGACGCGAAATACGCGCCTTGCTCGACGCCGAATCGAAAGACGGCATCGACGAGCACCGCGCGAAACGCCTTCGCAAGCAGTGGGCGGCGTATCAGGACGCGGGGGGCGCGGACGCGGCGCTGGCGGCGTTGTTTGCGGAGTTGCGCGAGCGCATCCACGCGCAAGTCGCGTTGCGGGAGAAACAATACGCGCAGGTTGAGGCGCAACTGCAACAACTGCGCGCCGGCGTGAAGTCCGGCGATTTGGCGCAGGCCCGGCGGCTGGAGCAATCCACGCTCAACGTGCTCAACGCAATCGCCGGATTGTCGAGCCAGCGCCGGCGAAAAATCACCGCCGAATTGGAAGCGCTGCAACCCGAATTGCACGAACTGAGCGCGTGGCGAAAGTGGGGCACGGTGCAAGCCAGGGAGAAGATGATTCGGGAGATGGCGAACATTCATCAATCCGGCGCGAGTTTTGAGAAAATCGCGCGGCGCATCCAGCAAGCCCGCAAGGAGTGGCGGGCGTGGGAAAAAACCGGCGAAGGCGCGTCTAAAAAACTACAAGAGGCGTTTGAGCGCGAATGCACCCGCGCCTACCAACCCTGTCAAGTTCACTTTGACGCGCAAAAAACACAACGCCAACAAAATAGCCAAACCCGCGAGCAAATCTGCCTGTCGCTGGAGGAAGTATATGAGCAAACCGAATGGCGCAACCCGGACTGGAAGCAACTCCAACAACTGATGCGCGGCAAAACCAACGACTGGCGGGGCGCCGGACAATCGGATTACAAGTTGCGAAAACCTTTGCAACGGCGCTTCGACGCCATCGTTGAAAAATTCGACGAGCGGCTCGACCGCGAGCGTCGGCGCAACTATAAAATCAGAGAAAAATTGGTTGAAGAAGTCGAACAACTCGCGCAACGCGAAGACACCGGGGCGGCGCTTGCGGAATTGCAAGCGTTGAAAAAACAGTGGGCGCCGACGGTCACTTCGGCGCGCCGCAAAGAGCAGGCAATCTGGAAACGGTTCACCCACGCATGCGACCAAGTCGCCGCCAACGCAAACTAGAACGCAAAGATTTCGCGCTGACCTTAAAGAAAAACCTAGCCGACCGGGAAGCCCTGTGCGCCGAAATCGAAGCCTGCCACCAAGGCGCGCCGGACACCCACGCCGAAATCGGCGCACACCTGGCGCAATGGCAAACCCGCTGGGAGCAACTCGGCGAAGCGCCCAAAGCGGAAGCCGGAAAAATCGAAAAACGCTACCGCCACGCCGTCACCCAAGCCAAAAAAGCGCTCGCCAAGGCTGGGTTGGATGCGGAGATTAGGTTGCAGAACTTGTTACGGGAAAAATCATTGCTGTGCGCAAGCATCGAAGCGCTGGTGGTCGCCGGCGGCGACACTGCAGATTTCAAGACGCTAAGCCAACGCTGGGAATCACTACCCCCACTACCCGACGATTTGGAACCTATCATCGCCGAGCGCTACCGCTTGGCATCGGCGGCTCTGCAAGACGAAACCGCCGCGCAACAACTTCGCAACTCACTCTCGGCTAATCTGGAAGCCCTGCATGCGTTGCTACTACAACTCGAAATTCTAACGGAGGTAGAATCTCCCGCCGAATTTGACCGGCAAAGAATGGCGCTACAAGTTAAACGATTGTCCGCCGCTATGGGTAAGGCAGAACCAGACAACAACAAACCCGCCGAGCAATTGATACGCGATATTTTATTGCTTGGGGCGGTGGATGAGGAACAACGCAAGGCGGCGTTTGTGCGGTTTGAGTGTTGTCTGGTGAAAGGGGGTTAGATACTGCCTGTCATTCACAACTACTCCGTCATTCTCGAGCGTTAGCGCCCGTTTGCCGCCCCCCCAACTTCGTCATTCTCGAGCGTTAGTGACCGTTTGCCGCCGCGCTTCTTCTTGCGGCGGCTTACGGACACTTACGACCTCGGGAATCTCCCTAAGTCTACCGTGAATTCCAACAAAGCCCCCGCCGTCATTCCCCCAACTTCGTCATTCTCGAGCGTTAGCGCCCGTTTGCTGCCGCGCTTCTTCTTGCGGCGGCTTACGGGCGCTTACGACCTCGGGAATCTCCCTAAGGTTACCGTGGACTTTACCGAAGCCCCCGCCGTCATTCCCGCTGGACCAGCCCGTGTAAAAACTCTCCGCACATCGAAAGGGTGGGAAAATATTCCTCAAAATCGCATAAAAACAGGGGCGAAATGGGAAACTTATCCCTTTTTATGCGAGTTTTTGCTATGTCGGTGGGAAAATTTTTCATGCGCCGCTTTATTTTTGGAGTTTTTACACTATCTGTGGACGCGGGAACAGTCGTCCATGGATGGCAAACTATCATCACCTCCCACGTCCATCGTGCCAGCGACAAAAAGACGCTGGATTGCGCGTATCATCCCTGATACGCGCCCTTCGGGCTACGCGAAAATCCGCTCCCGGCGGATTTTTCCCGCTCAAAAGACTGCGGGAATGACGGCGTTGTTGGAACTTAGCGCCAGTCTTAGGGAGATTCCCGAGGACGCAAGTGTCCGGTAAGCCGCCGCTTAAAAGAAAAAGCGCGGCGGCAACGGACACTAACGCTCGAGAATGACGAGTTGTATGACACTCACGCTCGAATGACGAGTTATATATACCCGTCATTCTCGAACGATAGAAAAATAGGGAGCCGAAAGGCGACCATATTTTTCATCGCCTTCGGGAATCTCCCTAAGACTACCGTGAATTCCAACAAAGCCCGTGCCAATCTTAGGAAGATTCCCGAGGACGCAAAGTGTCCGTAAGCCGCCGCTTAAAAGAAAAAGCGCGACGGCAACGGACACTAACGCTCGAGAATGACGGGTTCTATGACACTAACGCTCGAGAATGACGGCGGGGGTGGTGATGGAATTAGTCGTGACACCAGGGGCGCTTAGCGCTCAAAGCGGGTGATGGATTCTATTTGGGTGGTGTGGGGGAACATGTTGATTATTCCGGTGTGGGTTGGGTTGTAACCGTGAGTGTGGGTTAGGGTTTGGGCGTCTTGGGCTAGGGTGGCGGGGTTGCAGGAGACGTAGATGATGACTTGCGGGGCGATTTTTGGGATGAGGTGTTTGACGGTTTCCGCGGCGCCTGAGCGGGGTGGGTCTAGTAGTACTTTGGTGAATGGGCGGTTGGGGAAGTGCGCGGTGGTGTTTTCCTGATAGAGGTCCAGCGCTTTGAATTCGGCGTTGGGCAGGTTGTTGAGCGCGGCGTTCTCAGTGCCTCGGCGGGTGAGTTCGGGGTCGCCTTCTACGCCCAGCACGGTTGCCCCGCTTCGCGCGATGGGCAGGGTGAAGTTGCCGAGGCCGCAGAACAGGTCGAGGATTGGGTCGGCGGGGGTGGGGTTCAGCAATTCCATCGCCAACTTGATGGTCGCGGCGTTGGCTTGCGCGTTGACTTGGATGAAGTCGCCCGGTGCGAAGCGCAACATCAAGTCGTAGTCGGTCAGGCGGTAATACAACGGCTCCGGAGAGGGGGGCCACAGCGGTTTAATCGTGTTGTGCCCTCCCGGTTGAACAAAAAATTGCACGCCGGCGTCGACCGCAAAGCGCGTCAACAAAGCAGCATCCGTTTTGCTCAGCGGTTGCAGGTGGCGCAACACCAGCGCCACCGCGTTGTCCGCCGCGGCGACTTCGATTTGCGGGATTTGGTCGCGGCAAGCGAGTGAGTCGAGCGTTTCGTGCAAGCCCGGCAGCAACGCCGACAGCCGCGCATCCAGAATGTGGCAGCGCATCAGGGAGGTGATGTAACTGCTGTTGCGCTCGCGGAATCCGATGAGAATGCCGCCTTTTTTCGGCACGTGGCGGATGCCGGGGCGCGCTTTGCGGCGGTAATGCCAGAGGGCGGTTTGCGGCGGGTTGATGCGGTGTTGTGGTCGCACGTTGACGCGGGACAGGTGGTCGAACAGCGTTTTTTCCTTGAACGCCAGTTGCGCGGCGGGGGCGATGTGTTGTTGCGCGCAGCCGCCGCATACGCCGAAATATTCGCACCGCGGCTCGACCCGGTCGGGCGACGGCTCGACGACGCGCGTGAGAATCCCCCGGCGTTTTCCCCGCCGACGCTTGCGCGGCTCGAACTCCACCACTTCGCCCGGCACGACGCCGTCAATCAAATACGCCCTGCCATCGACTTCAACCTTGCCGGCGCCGTCGGTGGCGAGACCGGCGACCCTCGCTTGCAACAACATGGGGGAAGCGGCGGAGGTTATTCCGAAGCGGGCATGCCGGCTTGCTCCCAGGCGCCGAGAAACTCGATGAAGTGGGGTTGCTCGGACTGCTTGAGCCACGCTTTGACCAGCGCGCATTCGCGCTCAAACGCATCAACGCTCAACACGCCGCGCGACACTTCCCAGTTGAGATAGACGAGGAAGGTGTTGAGGACATCGGTCTCGCAGTAGTTGCGGATTTGCCCGATTCCGCCGCCGCGATAGGCGTCCCACACGTCCGCCCCGCTCATCCCGAGTTTTCCCGGAAAACCGAGCATCACCGCGATTTCATCGAGCGGCGCCGAGGCGCGCGGCGTGAAGCCGGCGAGCACGTCCATCAAGTCGATGTGCCGCCAGTGAAAACGGTTGAGGTAGTTGTTGTATCGAAACTCGCGGTCTTCGTCTCCGCTTTCCCAGTAACGCGCGGCGGGCACGCGGTGCAGCAGCGAGCGGTAGTGCAACACCGGCAAGTCGAAACCGCCGCCGTTCCAACTGACCAGGGTCGGGGTGTAGCGGTCGATGCCGGCGTAAAAGCGCGTAATCAATTCCGCTTCCGGCGACTCCGGCGCGCCGAGCGACCACGCCTTGAAGGTGTCGCCGTTGCGCAACACCGCCGCGATTGCCACGATGCGGTGCAGGTGTAGCGGCAAAAAATCCGAGCCGCCGGTTTTTTGTATGCGCCGCGTGAACATCGCGCGCGCAATGTCTTCGTCCGACAAGCCGTCCAAGCCGTATAAGCGCGCGCCGGTGGCGACGTCCGGCACGGTTTCAATGTCGAATACGAGGATGTTCACGCCGCTACACCGCCAGCACGATTTTCCCGAAGTGGCTGCCGGCTTCCATCGCGCGGTGCGCGTCGGCGGCTTTTTCCAGCGGATAGACATCGGAAATCAACGGCGTGATTGCGCCGTCTGACATCAAAGGCAACACCGTCTCGGCGAAGCGCGCGATGAGTGCCGCTTTTTCCGCGCGCGGGCGGGAGCGCAATACCGAGCCGATGATGCGCTGCCGCTTGACCATCGCCAGCGCGAGGTTGAGTTCCGCCGAAACGCCGCCGAGCACGCCGATCAACATCAGCGTTCCGCCGACCGCGAGCGAGCGCATGTTCGGCTGCAGATAGGGTCCGCCAATATGGTCGAGAATGACATCCACGCCGCGCTTGTCGGTGACTTCCCTGACGCGCTCGGCAAACGATTCGTTGCGGTAATCGATGACGACATCCGCGCCCAGTTGTTTGACCCGCTCGACTTTGCCGCTCGAGGCGGTGACGATGACGACGCAGTCCGGGGTCAAGCGCCGGCACAACTGCATGGCGGCGGTGGTTACGCCGCCGCCGCCGCCGTGCAACAATACCGAGCGGGCGTTTTCTAATCCGGCGATGATGAACAAGTTGAGGTAGGCGGTCAGGTAGGTTTCGCACACGCAGGCGGCTTGGTTGAAGTCCATGTTGTCCGGTATCGCCATCGCGTGGTCGGCGTGGGCGCTCGCGTATTCGGCGTATCCGCCGCCGCCAATCAACGCCATCACGCGCTCGCCGACTCGCCAGCGCCCGCTGTCACCGCCATCGCCGAGCGCTTCGACCGTGCCCGCCACTTCCAAGCCGAGTATGTCCGATTCGCCTTTGGGCGGCGCATAGTTTCCTTCGCGCTGCATCACATCGGGGCGGTTGACCGAGGTCGCCGCCACCTTGATTAAAATCTGCCCTTCCCCGGCGTGCGGACGCTCAGTCTCCCCAAAGACCATTTTCTCCGCGCCGCCGAAGCCGGTTAGGGTGATTGCTTTCATTTTTTGATTCGGTTTTTTAACCTTGCTTGCTTTTCTGGATTTGTTTTATGGTGGACAATTTTACCACCACTTCGTCATTCGAGCGTTAGTGTCCGTTTGCCGCCGCGCCCCCGCCGTCATTCTCGAGCGTTAGTGTCCGTTGTCGCCGCGCTTTTTCTTTTAAGCGGCGGCTTACCGGACACTTGCGTCCTCGGGAATCTCCCTAAGGTTGGCACGGGCTTTGTTGAAGTCCACGCTAGCCTTAGGGAGATTCCCGAATCGAAGAAAATATGGTCGCCTGTCGGCTCCCTATTTTCTACCGTTCGAGAATGACGGGTATTTATAACTCGTCATTCTCGAGCGTTAGTGTCCGTTTGCCGCCGCGCTTTTTCTTTTAAGCGGCGGCTTACGGACACTTGCGTCCTCGGGAATCTCCCTAAGATTGGCACGGGCTTTGTTGAAGTCCACGCTAGCCTTAGAAAGATTCCCGAGGTCGTAAGCGCCCGTAAGCCGCTACGCGGCAACGGGCGCTAACGCTCGAGAATGACGAAGTTGGGCAGCTCCCTATTTTCTATCATTCGAGAATGACGATCAAACCGCCTCCACCCGTGCCGCGCAAAACTTGAACTCGGGGATTTTGCCTACTGGGTCTAGCGCGGCGTTGGTTAGGGTGTTGGCGGCGGCTTCGGCGTAGCAGAAGGGGATGAAAATCATGCCGTCGGGGACGGCGTTGTCGGCGCGTGATTTCAATTGGATTACGCCGCGCCGGGTGGTGACTTTGATGGGGTCGCCCGGTGTGATGTTGAGTTCGCCCAGCGCGTGCGCCGACATGCTGGCGACCGCTTCCGGCTCGAGTTCATCCAGCACGCCGGCGCGCCGCGTCATCGCGCCCGTGTGCCAGTGCTCCAACTGCCGCCCCGTGCTCAGCACCATCGGATAGTCGTCGTCCGGCAACTCGTCCGGCGCGATGATGTCCGCCGCCACGAGTTTGCCGCGCTTGCTGGCGGTCGGGAAACCGTCCGTAAAAACGATTTCGTTGCCGGCGGAATCCGGGCTGTCGCACGGATAGGTGACCGCGCTTTCCGCCGACAAACGCGGCCAGGTGATGTTCGCCAAAGACGGCATCAACCCCGCCATTTCGCCGAAGATGTCCGCCGGTCCGCGATACCGCCAGTCGAGACCGATACGGCGCGCAATCTCCTGCGTGAGCCACCAGTCCTGGCGCACGTCGCCGGGCATTTTCAGGGCGGCGCGCCCCATCTGCACCTGGCGGTTGGTGTTGGTGACCGTGCCGTCTTTCTCGGGCCACGCCGCCGCCGGCAAAACCACATCGGCGTAAAACGCGGTCTCGGTCAGGAAAATATCTTGCACCACCAAATGCTCAAGTTTCGCCAGCGCATCGCGGGCGTGTTGAACATCGGGGTCGGACATCGCCGGGTTCTCGCCCATGATATACATCCCGCGAATGGCGCCGTCGTGAATGGCGTGCATGATTTCGACCACCGTAAGCCCGCGCTCGGGGTCTATGCTCGTTCCCCAGGCGCGCTCAAAAGGCGCGCGCAATGCGGCGTCGTCGACCGCGTTATAGTCCGGCAACATCATCGGGATTAAGCCCGCGTCGGACGCGCCCTGCACGTTGTTCTGCCCGCGCAACGGATGCAACCCGGTGCCGGGTCGCCCGACTTGCCCGGTAATCAAGGCAAGCGCAATCAGGCAGCGCGCGTTGTCGGTGCCGTGGATGTGTTGTGAAATGCCCATGCCCCAGAAGATGATTGCCGCGTTGGCGTTGGCGTAGGTTCGGGCGACGGTGCGCAAGGTGTCCGCGTCTATGCCGCACACCGATTGCATGCGCTCCGGCGAGAAGTCCGCGAGGTGCGCTTTGAGCGCTTCAAAACCTTCGGTGTGGTTTCGCACATAGTCATGGTCGTAGATTTCTTCTTCAACGATGACGTGCAACAGCGCGTTCAACATCGCCACATCGGCGCCCGGTTTGAATTGCAGCATGTGCGTGGCGTGCCGCTTCAAGCCGGTGCCTCTGGGGTCCATCACGATTAGCGTTCCCGACTTCGCCGCCTGCTTGAAAAAGGTCGCCGCGACCGGATGATTGCCGACCGGATTGGCGCCGATGACGATGACCACATCGGAATCCTCGACCGCGTTGAACGGCGCCGACACCGCCCCGGAGCCGACGCCCTCAAGCAACGCCGCAACCGATGAGGCATGGCAGAGCCGGGTGCAGTGGTCGACGTTGTTGGTGCCGAATCCGGTTCGCACCAGTTTCTGGAAGAGGTAGGCTTCTTCGTTGGAGCATTTGGCGGAGCCGAAGCCGGCGAGCGCCGCGCCGCCGGCGCCGCCGTCCTCAGCATCGCGGATTTTACGCAGCCCGGCGGCGGCGAAGTCCAGCGCTTCCTCCCAGGTCGCTTCCCGGAAATGCGTGCCGGGGTTGGCGGGGTCGATGTCAATGTCGCCGCGTTTGGGCGCGTCTTGCCGCCGTATCAACGGCTTGCGCAGGCGGTGCGGATGCGACACATAGTCAAAACCGAAACGCCCCTTGACGCACAGCCGGTTGCGGTTGGCGGGACCGTTGCGCCCTTGAACCGAGACGATTTCATCGGCGGCGACTTGATAGGTGATTTGGCAGCCGACGCCGCAATACGGGCATACGCTGTCGGTTTCGGTGAGCGCATCGCCGCTCGATTCAAAAAGCCCCACTCCGTTTTCATCCACCAACGTCGTCTCCATCAGCGCGCCGGTCGGGCACGCCTGCACGCATTCGCCGCACGCCACGCAAGTGCTGTCGCCCATCGGGTCGTCCATGTCAAACACGATTTTCGCGCGGTGGCCGCGCAACGCCATACCGATGACATCGTTGACTTGAACTTCGCGGCAGGCGCGCACGCACAGGTTGCATTGAATGCAAGCGTCCAGCGCAACGCGCATCGCGGGATGGCTGGCGTCCGCGTCCGGAACCGCCGATGCCGGTCGCGCGTCAAACCGGCTGTCGCTGAGCGCCATCGTGTCCGCCCACCGCCACAACTTGGAATCGCGCTCATGCGCCACCGGACGCGGCGGCTGGTCGGTCAGCAACAACTCCATCACCAACTCCCGCGATTTTTTTGCGCGCGCGCCGGCGCTGTTGACCACCATCCCCTCGCTCGGCTGGCGCAAACACGACGCCGCCAACACGCGCTCACCCTCAATCTCCACCATGCACGCACGGCAGTTGCCATCGGCGCGATAACCGGGTTCGGGGGCGTAGCATAGGTGCGGGATTTCCACGCCTTGGCGCTGCGCGACTTGCCAGATGGTTTCGTCGGGGTGGGCTTCTACTTGGTTGCTGTCGAGAGTGAAAGCGATCGTTTGCTCAACCACCGTTTGCTCTTTTGTAATCGGTTTGTTCATTTCTTAACTTTTCCGGTCAAGAATTTTTCAATTATGTTCCATCCGCCTTCGTCTTGCTGGTTCGCCCACTTGAGTTTTACTTTGTCGGGGATGTCTTTCGGGCTGCTCCATGGTTCATACCACCATGAAGTACCGCTACACCGTGGCAAATCTCTATCATCACCTTCCCAAACGGCGACTCGTTTAACCCGATGACCGCAATTCGCATCAAGCCAAACATACACCCAAAATTTAGCCGAACTCGTCTCTGCCATAACCGCATCCAAATCTGGTAATTGCTTTATGCTACCAAGAGACACCCCCATTCTAATCGTGGTTGCCTTAACTTGAATCGTTGCTTGCCGCTTAAAGTTCGCGCTGGCGACAATCACATCAACCGCTTTCGTATTACGCGAAGTCGGCACAACATTAAACCCGCGCCGCGATAACTCATAGCACACATGAAATAACCCAATGTTGCCCTTAACTAAATGACCTACGGCCATCACAAATCCCCCGGAAAATACTTCAACACACAGTTAATCGGATTCCCCGCCGCCTGTCCCAGACCACAGATAGACGCATCCGCCATCACCGTACTCAACTCAGCCAGCAAGTCGGTATCCCAAACCGGCTTCTCCATCAACCGCACCGCCTTTTCGGTACCGACGCGGCACGGTGTGCACTGCCCGCAACTTTCATCCTCAAAAAACCGCAGCAAATTGAGCGCGACATCTTTCATATTGTCTTGCTCGCTGAACACCACAATGGCGGCGGAGCCGATGAAGCAGCCGTGGTCGTTCAGGGTGTCGAAGTCCAGTGGCAGGTCGGCGAGCGATGCCGGCAGGATGCCGCCGGAAGCGCCGCCGGGCAGGTAGCCTTTGAACGCGTGGCCGTCGGAGATGCCGCCGCAATACTCGGCGATTAACTCGTTGGCGGTGATGCCGGCGGGCGCGAGTTTGACGCCGGGATTTTTTACCCGCCCGGAAACCGAATAACTTCGCCAGCCTTTGCGACCGTGCCGTCCCGCGTCCGCGAACCACGCGGCGCCTTTTTCTACGATGTCGCGCACCCAATACAGCGTTTCCACGTTGTGTTCCAGCGTCGGCCTGCCGAACAAGCCGACTTCGGCGACATACGGCGGGCGGTTGCGCGGCAGTCCGCGTTTCCCTTCAATCGATTCGATCATCGCGGATTCCTCGCCGCAGATGTAGGCGCCCGCGCCTCGGCGCACGATGATTTCGGTATGCGCGACCAGTTCCGGCGCCGACGCGCGCACTTCGGCGAGTTCCGATTTCAACAGCGCGAGTACCGCCGGATATTCATCGCGCACATAGAGATAGCATTTTTCGCATCCCACCGCCCACGCCGCAATCAACATTCCTTCGATGAACCGGTGCGGGTCGGATTCGAGGTAGAAGCGGTCTTTGAAAGTGCCGGGCTCGCCTTCGTCGGCATTCACCGCCATCAAGCGCGGCGCACCATAGCCGCGCACTATTTTCCACTTGCGCCCGGCGGGAAAACCCGCGCCCCCCAGCCCGCGCAACGCCGAATCATCCAGCGTGGAAATCACCTCGTCAATGCCGCGCTTGCCGGCAAGGCAATCGGCAAGCAAGCGGTAACCGCCGCCCTCTCGATACGCATCAAAAGCGGTGAAGTCCGGCATCAACGCCTGCGTCCGACCATTGGTCAGCGCGTCCAGCACGCTGTCGCGAGTCGCGTGGAGCGCATGAAAATGCCCGACCTCCGCCACCGGCGCGGTCTCGCACCGCCCCATGCACGGCGCGCGCACAATCCGCGTGTCCGCCGGATGCGCGGCTTGCAATTCCGCAATCAACGCCTCGGCGCCGGCGAGTTGGCAGGCGATGCTGTCGCAAACCCGAATCGTATGCGCCGGCGGCGCCGCCTCGCCCTCCTTGACGATGTCAAAATGCGAATAGAACGAAGCGACCTCATAAACCTCGGTCATGGAGAGTTTCATCAAGTCAGCCAACGCCGCCAAATGCGCCGCCGACAAACACCCGTGATGGTCTTGAATCCGGTGCAGATACTCAATCAACATATCCCGCCGCACCGCCCCATCCCCCAACAACGCCCGCACCCGCGTCCGCGCACAGGGGTCAACCTGCCGCCCCTTGGGCGCCGCACGGGCTTTGTTGCGGCCACGACCGGGGTGGCGGCGTTTGGTTGTTGGTGCTTTATTCATATCGCGCTCAAACAATCAAAAACGAGAGTTTGTATTAGTAAATTTCCACGCTCCATATATCGGGGTCGTTATACGCTCGCTTGATTGCGTCCTGATTGTCCAGTAGTTTTTTCAGAATAATCTGTTTAGGTTGATTGCCACACTTAAGCCAGACAATTAACGGAGGCTCATCTCGCAACAGGCTATATTCATGGAAATCAGCGTCCAGTGTTACCACGGCATAATCATTCTGTTGAGCGTATAGCCAAATTTCCTCATCCGTCGCGCGTTCCATTTGCAACGTGCTCACTTGAACACTCTCGGGATAAACTTCCTCCAGCGATGCAACGATACGGTGCGAGAGATTTTGGTCGAGTAACAGCCTCACTCGGCGGTAACCGCCACAAGTTGATGTTCCCGCTGGGCGGCGTAGGCGAGGCAGGCTTGAATTTGGTTAGGGTTCAATTCGGGGAAGTCGTTCAGAATTTCGCCGTTGCTCATGCCCTGCGCCAGCCAGCCGAGCACGTCATACACCGTGATGCGCGTGCCTTTTATGCAAGGCTTTCCGCTGCGCTTGCCGGGCGTGATTTCGATGTGGTCTTGATAGTTATTCATCGTTTGCTGGAACGCAATAAACTTTGCCGGGATGCTTTTACCATAGCAAAACGGCTTCGGTTACTCAATCGCCCTCTTCAACGTACTCCCCAACGACGCCGGCGAATCCGCCACGGCGATGCCGGCGCGTTTGAAGGCTTCTATTTTGTCGCCGGCGGCGCCTTTGCCGCCGGCTATGATGGCGCCGGCGTGGCCCATTCGGCGACCGGGGGGGGCGGTTAGACCGGCGATGAAACCGCAGACGGGTTTTTTGACTTTGCTTTGGCGGATGAACTCGGCGGCTTCTTCTTCGGCGGCGCCGCCGATTTCGCCTATCATGACAATGGATTCGGTCTCGGGGTCTGCCAGAAACATCTCCAAACAATCGATGAAGTTGGTGCCGTTAATCGGGTCGCCGCCGATGCCGATGCAGGTGCTTTGCCCGATGCCTTCGGCGGTGGTTTGCGCGACCGCTTCGTAGGTCAGCGTGCCGGAGCGGGAGACGATGCCGGCGGCGCCTTTTTGGTGGATGTGTCCGGGCATAATGCCGATTTTGCACTCGTCGGGCGTGATGACGCCGGGGCAGTTGGGACCCACCAGGCGGGTCGGGGAGCGCTCCAGCATGCGTTTGACCGCCACCATGTCCAGCACCGGCACGCCCTCGGTGATGCACACCACCAGCGGGATTTCGGCGTCGATGGCTTCCAGAATGGCGTCGGCGGCGAACGGCGGCGGCACATAAATCACCGAGGCGGTGGCGCCGGTTTGCTCGACCGCTTCGCGCACGGTGTCGAATACCGGCAGCCCCAGATGCGTCATCCCGCCCTTGCCCGGCGTGACCCCGCCGACCAGATGGGTGCCGTATGCGAGCGCCTGCTCGCTGTGGAACGTGGCGGTGGCGCCGGTGAAACCCTGGCAGATGACGCGCGTATTTTTGTTCACCAAGACCGACATCAGGTTGCCCTCGAGACGGCGGCAACCGCCTTTTCCGCGGCCTCCGCCAGATTGCCCGCCGACAAAATCGGCAGCCCGGAATCGGCAAGAATGGCTTTGCCTTTGTCCACGTTGGTGCCCTCCAGCCGCACCACCAGCGGCACGCCAAGCCGCACTTCCTTGGCGGCGGCGACGATGCCTTCGGCGATGACATCGCAGCGCATGATGCCGCCGAATATATTGACCAGAATGCCTTCGACATTCGGGTCGGACAGAATGATTTTGAACGCCGCCGTCACGCGCTCAACCGTGGCGCCGCCGCCGACATCGAGGAAATTCGCCGGCGAACTGCCCGCCAACTTGATGATGTCCATCGTCGCCATCGCAAGCCCCGCGCCGTTCACCATGCAGCCGATGGAGCCGTCCAGTTTAATATAGTTCAAGCCCTGCTCGTCGGCTTCCACTTCCGCCGGGTCTTCTTCATCGCGGTCGCGCAACTCTTCAACTTGCGGCTGGCGGAACAACCCGTTGCCGTCGAAATTCATCTTGGCGTCGAGCGCCAGCAACTCGCCGCCGCCGGTAACCACCAGCGGGTTGATTTCCACCAAACTCGCGTCCAGTTGCGTGAACGCTTTGTAAATCGCGCTGATGAACGCCACCGCCGAGCGCACCTGAGCGCCGCTGAGCCCGAGCCCGAAAGCCAGTTGGCGCGCGTGGAAAGGCTGCAGACCGATGACCGGGTCAACCGCGACTTTGATGATTTTTTCCGGGGTGTCGGCGGCGACCTGCTCGATTTCCATTCCCCCCTCGGTGGACGCAATCACCGTCACGCGGCTGCCGGCGCGGTCAATCAGCATACCCAAATACAGTTCGCGGGCGATGTCGCAGCCGTCCTCGATGTAAATGCGCTTGACGATTTTGCCCTGCGCGCCGGTTTGGTGCGTGACGAGGCGCATGCCGAGAATGTCGCCGGCGGCTTGCTCGACCTTCGCCAACGAGTCCGCCACCACCACGCCGCCGCCCTTGCCCCGTCCGCCGGCGTGAATCTGCGCCTTCACCACCCACACCGGTCCGCCCAGTTGCCGCGCGGCGGCGAGCGCCTCGTCCACCGTGAACGCGACCTGCCCTTTGGGCACGCTGACGCCAAATCCCGCCAGCAGGGATTTGGCTTGATATTCGTGGATGTTCATTGCAGTTGTCTCACTTTTTATGCCCCGCGGTCGGGGTCGTGGCGGCGCTATGATTGTATTGTGCCACCGCGTAAAATACCGCCAATCATGCCAAATAGCAATGCGCGCAACGCGCTCGGAATGCCCATCGGCGAGCCGGTGGAAAACTGGTCGCCACCGCCGACGCCGCCCCGCCGGGCGATGCGCGGCGGTTACTGCATCGTCGAGCCGCTCAGCGTGGAAAAACACAGCGCCGACCTGTTCCGCGCCAACCAACTCGACCGCGAAAACCGCATCTGGGTCTATCTGCCCTACGGACCCTTCGACACGCTCGACGACTATCAGCGCTGGATGACCGAAGCCTGCCTGGGCGGCGACCCGATGTTCTTCGCCATCATCGACCAACAAACCAACCAAGCCGCCGGGGTCGCCAGTTACCTCAGAATCAACCCCGAAGCCGGCTCCATCGAAGTCGGCCACATCAACTATTCCCCCGCCATGCAAAGCACCGCAATGGCAACCGAAGCGATGTACCTAATGATGAAAAACGCCTTCGCACTCGGCTACCGCCGCTACGAATGGAAATGCAACGCCCTCAATCAACGCTCCCGAACCGCCGCCACCCGCCTCGGCTTCACCTTCGAAGGCATCTTCCGCCAAATGCTAATAGTAAAAAACCGAAACCGCGACAGCGCTTGGTACAGCATCCTGGACAAAGAATGGTCGGCGGTGGAGCCCGCTTTCCAAACCTGGCTGGCGACGGATAACTTCGACGAAACCGGCACGCAACGGCAGTCGCTGTCAACATTGACCGCTAAGGCGCTCAACCGCCCCGCCTGATAAAACGCGGCGGAGTTGACAATCAGACGGGGTGTAAACTGAAAATTGGTCGGCTCTGTTATCTATATGAATTATCATATAAAAATGGGTAATTTTTGAGTAAACTGACAATTAGTCGTATAGTTAATTGACAATTGGTCGCACTTATTGATTACAATCAGTCACCATGGCCACAGTCAGTTACCCGCGCCACGTTGAATCGAGATTGAAGGAATCCCTGGCGGATTCCCCGGTTGTGCTGATTCAAGGTCCCCGCCAGTGCGGTAAAACAACGCTCGTTCAAACCGTCGGACTCTCCGCGGGATACGACTACATCAGTTTCGACGACCGCGCTATGTGCGACGCCGCCGAAGCCGACCCAATCGGCTTTGTCAACGCCCTGCCGTCACGCATTATATTGGATGAAGCGCAAAAGGCGCCCAGCCTTTTTTCCGCAATCAAACTGGCGGTTGACCGCCGGCGCACTGCCGGGCGCTTTATCTTGACCGGCTCGGTTAATGTGCTGCAAGTGCGCGAAATAACCGACTCTCTCGCGGGGCGCATGGACATCATCGAATTACATCCTTTTTCACAGAGCGAACTTGAGCGCAGTGAACCCCGATTTCTTGATGCGCTTTTTTCGGCGCAATTCACGCCGCTCAAGAAAAAAGCCGACCCGAAACAGGACTTGGAACGCATTGCCGCGGGCGGCTACCCGGCGGCGCTACAACGCTCCGACGAAAGGCGGTGGGCTTGGTATCAAAATTATATTGAGACGCTTGTCCAACATGATGTGCCTGAATTCGCCCGCATTCGCTCTCCCGAAACTTTGTCCCGGTTGCTCGCCCTGGCGGCGGTGCAGACCGCCCAACTTTTGAGCGTGAATGGCTTATCGTCCTCCTTTCAAATCAGCCGCAACACGGTTGAAAACTACCTCTCCCTGCTTGCAAAGATGTTCCTGCTGGGGAAAATCCCCGCATGGCACAGCAATCAAAAAAAACGCCTGATAAAGACTCCCAAACTCCATATCGGAGACACCGGAATCGCCTGCGCCTTGATGAACTTGAACCCCTCCGCACTCACTTATGACACCTCCCGGTTTGGTCATATACTTGAAACATTCGTATTTCAAGAACTGCGACGACAAGCCAGCGGGCATAAAAAACCGCACGATTTTTTCCACTACCGGGAAAAAGACGGCACGGAAGTGGATATCGTAATACAACGCGGAGCATTTGATCTGGCGGGCATTGAAGTCAAGGCGTCAACCACGGTAAGCAACCGCGATTTCCGAAGTTTGCGCAAACTGAAGACGGTCGCCGGCAAACATTTCGCCGGTGGCGCACTCGTTTATAGAGGAGACAGGAGTTTAAGTTTCGGCGACGGGCTACACGCCGTACCGTTGCGTGCGCTTTGGGAGATTGTATAAAACCGGGCAAGAGTAGAATGACAACTACAACTCGTCATTTAGAGCGTTAGTGTCCGTTGTCAAATTACTCGTCATTCTCGAGCGTTAGTGACCGTTGCCGCCGCGCTTTTTCTTTTAAGCGGCGGCTTACGGACACTTACGTCCTCGGGAATCTCCCTAAGATTGGCACGGGCTTTGTTGAAGTCCACGGTAGCCTTAGGGAGATTCCCGAAGGCGATGAAAAATATGGTCGCTGACGCTCCCTATTTTTCTATCGTTCGAGAATGACGGGGTTTCCCAACTCAGCCACCGCATCCAACAACGGCGCCAATGTCGAAGACCACGCGTGCTGGGTTTCTACATAGTGTCGGGCGTTGGTGGTTAGGGTTTGGGCGGTGGTGGGGTTTTGGGTTAGGGTTTTGATTTGGTTGGTGTATTCTTGGGGGGTGTTGGCTAGTAGGAATTCTTTGTTGGGGCGGGCGGTTAGGCCCTCGGCGCCGGTGGTTGAGGCGATGCAGGGCAAGCCCATTGCCATGTAATCCAGGATTTTATTTTGTATGCCGGCGGCGAGTCGCACCGGGCAGACGCCGGCGAAGGCGCCGCGCGCTTCTTCGTGGATGTCCGCCACGTAGCCGGTGGCGGTGACGTTGGGGTGGCGGTTGAATTGGGCTTGGTCGCGTTGCTTGATGCGCCCGATGATTTTCAAGCGCCAGCCGCCGCATTCCTTCATCAGCAACGGCATAACCCGCCGGCAAAACCAGCGCGCCGCGTCGAGGTTTTGCAGCGAGGTCATGTTGCCGATGAACACGAGGGTTTTGCCGTCGGGTTGATAGGAAAAACGAATGCGCTGGAAGTCCACGCCGTTGGTGCACAGCAACACCTTCGCGCCACCGGACGCATCGGGCTTATCGGGCGGAAACAAAAAGTCTTTGTCCACTTGCGACGCCAGCAGCGAAAAATCAAACCGCTTGACGACCGCGCGCTCGTAATCCAACACGCGCGTGCGCTCAATGTCGTAGATGATGTTCTTGATGCCGGACGCTTTTGCCAGCGCAAACACGCGCGCGTAGTTCAGCGAGATGGCGTCGGTCATATCCAGCGCCTTGCGCGCCGCGCAATCGTGCAGGTAATGCGCGGTGCGAATCAAGTGCGCGAAAACCAAATCATGCGTTTGCAGCATCGCCGCCAGTTTCGCTTTGAACGCATCGGATTCATAGTAGGCGACTTGCAACGGCTTGGCGCCGGGCAACGCTCGCAGGCAGTTCAACCGCGAGCGCCATTTGGGCAGCAAGACGCGCTCCACGGCGGCGAACACGCCGTCCGCGGGAAGCGCCATTTCCAACTCGGCGCGGCTTTCGCAGAGGCTCAACAGCGTCACTTCATAACGCTTGCTCAGTTCGCGGCAAATCGCATAAATCCTGAGGCGGTCTCCGCCGACCACCGGATAGGGCAGGCGCGAAGTCAACACCAGAATTTTTTTAACCGTCATGCCGGTGCGCGCGCCGGCGGCGCAACCGGAGTCAGGACGTGCTTGCTTACTCCCTGGGCGAAATTTGGGGGGGGGGGGGGGGGGGTAACTGTGGGCGCCGAGGTTTAACCGCGACCTGACATATTTAGCGATGCCGCGACAGACATAATGCGAAAGATAATATAACGAGCGCGCGTTACCGAGTTGCTCGCACTGGGTGTAGGTCTGCCACTGCCGGCGCGCGGCGCGGAATTTATTGCTTGAGTATGAAGTCTTGCCGACGCGATACACCGCCAACGGCTCGGTAATGCCGCGGGTGGTTTTGATTCGTTTGAGGATGCGCAACCAGAGGGCGAAGTCTCCCCTGCCGGCATCCGGCAGATAAATCTTGCCGAGTTTGCGGGTGTCATAGATTGCGGTCAGGCAACCGACCGCGCAGGTTTTCAGCAAGCCGGTGTGGGTGATGGATGGCGGGGCGATGAAGGCGCCGAGGTGGCGACCGCGGTTGCCGAGCAATCGATAGGATGCGTAACTGAACGCCAAATCGTGCGCCGTCATAAAGGCGATTTGCCGGGCGAGTTTGTCCGGCAACCACAAGTCATCGCCGTCCAGAAAAGCGATGTAACGACCGCTTGCCCGCCGGATGGCGGTATTGCGCGCGTTGGTTACTCCGACGTTTTGCGCCAGCGTGATGAGCGTGATTCGGCGGTCGCGCGCCGCGTAGTCCGCGACGATGGCGTTGGATGCGTCGGTTGAGCCGTCATCCACCACGAGCATTTCCCAGTCGGTCATTTGCTGAGCGCGCGCCGAGTCGATGGCGGCGGCGATGAACGGCGCCGCGTTGTGGCAGGGCGTGATGATGGACACCAGAGCGGCGGCGGTCATTGGCTTTTTCGGTGGGCGGCGATGCCGCGGCACATCAGCGCGTAGAAGCGCCGGCAACCGACAGGGGAAAGGCGGTATTTTTTGCAGGCAAAGGCGAGCGAGACGAGCCACGCGGCGGCGCCGAACATTCGGTGGAACATCGCGCCTTTGGCGGCGATCAACTCGGGGTTGTGAAAATCGCTTCCCGAACTGCACGCCGGATGCACCGCGATGGGCGCCGGCACATAATACAGTTTCAAGCCGTGGCGCAGCGCGTCCAGCAGGAAGATGTTTTCCTCGCCGGTTGGGAAGTCGGCGCCGAGCCCGAAGCGCTCGTCAAAGCGCAGACCCGCGGCGCGTATGGAGGCGGTTCTGAACGCGATTTCATAAGAGGTTACGCGCATAATCGTGCGGCGGGTGTGGCGGCGGTGGCGGGTCGGGTAGCGTTTGTTGAACAACGCGCCGTCCGGGGTTTGCGTTTGGAAGGTGATGATGTCGGCGGATGGGTTGGCGTTGAATGCGTCGATGACGATGCGTTGCGCGGACTCTGCGTAGTGTATGTCGTCGTCGCTCAGCAGGCAGAGGTCGGCGGTGGCGTGTTGTAGGGCGCGGTTGCGGCTTTTTGACAAGCCTTTTTCGGGGTAGTTGAATGTTGTTGGTTGGGTGGGTGGGGTGTTGGTTTTTGTTTGGTTGATGATTAGGTGGTTGTCGAAGGGGGGGGTGTAGTCGCGTTGGAAGTGGCGGCTGTTGACGGTGGCGATTAGGAGTTGGAGGGGCATTGGTTTTACTTTGTCATTCCACACCCATCAAAACAAAATGTTCTTTCTTTTAATCACCAGCGCAAAGGTAATGCACAGTATTTTGATGTCCATCCACAGCGATTGATTGGCGACGTATTCCAGGTCGAATTGGACTTTTTCGGTTATGCTCAGGCGGTCTCTGCCGTTGATTTGTGCCCAGCCGGTGAGACCGGGGGTGATGGAGTCTATTTCTTTTTCGCTGCGCAGGGAAATCAACTCCTCTTCTTGCGGCTCGATGGGGCGGGGACCGACGAAACTCATGTCGCCTTTGAGGATGGAGTAGATTTGCGGCAACTCATCCAGGCTGGTGTAGCGAAGAAAGCGACCGGTCGATTCATAGCGTTGCCCCGGTGGGTCGCCGGCGGTGGCGGTGGCGGCGGCGGTAACGGATTTGAGCGTGCGGAATTTTGGCATGTTGAAGATGACGCCCCCTCTGCCGACGCGCCGCGACCAGTAAATAACTTCGCCGCGCGATGTCGCCTTGATGAGCAGCGCGATGAGCAACAGCGCCGGCACGAGCACGGGCAGGCTTGCGATGCCGAGCGCCACATCAAAAATGCGTTTTCGCACACGCACATTCACGCGGTTGGGACGGAGCGGGAGGTCATCGGCGCATTTTACATCGGCGCGCGAAATTAAGCGGTATAAATCGAAGTGGTCGAACACCGCTTTCAGTTTGGCGTCGTTCGCGCGACGGTTTTTTTCCCACAAGGACTGCGCCTGCGTTTGATGAATGAGCGGAAAGGTGAGGCTTCTGCGTTGCGCCATCACCGCCCGAGTTTGCGCGCGCAAGCCCATCGCCTTGAACCAAATGTCGTCCGCATCGGGGCATAAGGTCATAAACAAACGCTCGGTCAGCATCGCGTCCAATGCGCGCGGCGGATACCACGCGCCGCAGCCGCCGGTCGGGAAAATATCATGCGACGGTCCGAGCGGGCGGCGCGCCGCGCTGTTGGCGGGCGACCACAACAGGTACGGGCGCAGTTGACGCTCGCCGCGCCGCTGCATGCGCGCGCCGCGGTAGGTGGCGATGCAATCGGGATGGCGTTGATGCGCCCGATGCAAGCGCCGCAACCACCACGCGGGAAACATAAAATCATCATCGGCGGTGACGATGTGGTGGTCGCCGAAGGCTTCAACCGCGGGGATGAGTTTTTTATAGGACTTGATATTGTCGTCGACATAGCGAATCTCAAGCCCGCGCGCTTCCTGCTTGCGCAGACTGGCGGGGATGTCCGACTCGGCGACCTCGTTGCTCGCAAGCCACAGTATGATTCGGTCGGGTTTGAAGGTTTGATTGAGCAGCGATTCCACCGCCAGAAACACGCGCGGCAACCGCGGCGGATAGGTGCTCAGGCTGACGAGCACCTTGAAATCGCGCGGCGCGGTGTTGATGCCCGAGCGCCGCTTGAAGGCGTGATAGAGGCGATACTTTGCGGCGTGCAAGGCGCCGCTCAGGCGAAGCGCTAGCCGCATTTTTTTCGCCACTTCCGCCACTTCCAAAGGCGCACGCGCACGGCGTCGATGTTCAGCACGGGCAGCAGCAGGTAGTGAATGTAGCGTTTGATGCCGCGCTTTTCGCGGCTGCGGAAAATCGTCTTGACGACCCACGCCGAGTTGATGACGGCGGAATAAGCGACGGACCAGAAGGCGAAAAAACGTTTGCCGTCTTGCGCTTTGGCTTTGAGTTGAAAGCAAACTGCTCGCATCTTGTGATAGTCCGCGCTCGGCGCATCAAACGCGTCTTGCCACGCGCGCAAAAAGCGTTGTTGCGCGCCGGCGACTCGTTGGTAATGGCTTGAGATGCGGGCGCCGTCGATGCGGTAATACGCGTGGCGGGACGGGCTGATGCGCGCCGGCAAGCCCGTGGTGGTGAGAATTTTCAACCACAAGTCCCAGTCTTGCAACGCATCCAACCCCTCGTCGATGCGGCATTGACCAAGGTGTGATTTTTTAGTCAGGCACAATGAAAAGCCGCCGAGTTTGTTTTCGCACGACAGGTCTTGCAGGCTGAGTTCGGCGCCGTTTGAATCGCTCCCGCGCGTGCGCACAGTGCCGGCGGGTCGGCGGCGGTTGTCGCCATAGAGATAAAAAAAATCCGTGCCGATGACGGCGCAGCGGTGGCGGTTCAACAAGCGAATTTGCGTCGTCAGTTTGGCGGGATGCCAGAGGTCGTCGTCGTCCAAAAACGCGACATATTCGCCGCGCGCCGCCTCCATGCCGGCATTGCGCGCGCCGCCGCCGCCCAGCGTTTCCGCAAACTCAAGGTAGGTGACGGCGACCGGCGGAAGCGGCGCTTCGTCCCGCGTCGCCACCGCCCCGGTCGGGCGGCGGGCGGATTGCGCTTCGTGCACGACGCTGGCGGTGTGGTCGACGCAGCCGTTGGCGACGACGATGATTTCGATTGACGGATGGCGCTGGGCGATGACGCCGGCGAGCGCCTGTTGCAACAAGCGCGCGCGGTTGTGGGTCGGCACGATGACGCTGACCAGCCCCGCCTCCCCCTCCGCCTCCGCCACCGACGGCATCAAGCGCTCCAATGCGTCAAGTCGCGCCCCAGCAGGCGCTCCAGCAGGCGAATGTCCTCGGCGAAATGGCGCGCCAGCGCGCGCTTCATTTGCGGCGACAGCGGCGGGCGCGGTTTTTCCCGCCGGTTGTTGTTCGCAATCCAAGTCTGAATGCCGAAATTCCGGCGGATTCGCAAGCGCGTTTTCAGGCGTGCCATCCGCGGCAGCAGGCGGTATAGCCACTCCGCATAATGAACCTTGGCGCGATTGTGCGCTTCAAAAGTCTGCTTGTGGTCGTCCGGCACGCCTAAAAAATTCAGCACGGCGCGATAAACCGCGCGCGGGTTGGCGTTGAGGTCGTCATAGACGATGACATGCACGCGCTCGCGCGCAACCTGTTGATAGAGCCGCTGCAACTGCGCCCCTAAGCAACACACCTCGCCATAAAACAGTTTGTTGACATCGGCGCGCCCAGTCTCGCCCGCCGCGCACCGGCTCGCCTTGCGCTCGGCTTGCAAATTCCACGCTTTCGCAAAATCTTTGACGCGCTCGCGCCCCGTGAAGCAGACTTGACTGTGCCAGGAATACGCCATGTCAATCGGGTTTCGCAGCATCACGATGAAGACCGCCTCGGCGTTGTCGCGCAGAATGTTGGCGACCGCCGCTTCGGAATACAGATACATCACCGCGACTTCCCCGACCGCGATGTGGCGCTCGGACGCGCCCGCAAACAACGCGCGGTAATCTTGCAAACGGGTGACTTCACGGTCGGTGTGGTCGGTGTTGAAGAAGTGCATCTCTTTTTTCGCGACAAAAATTTGCGGGTGTGATTTCAACCATTCATACAACGAGGTGGTCGCGCACTTGGGCGCGCCGAGCACAAAGAAATCGGGTTTTCGCTCGCTCATCCGAAAGCCGTCATCAGCGGTCTTCCAGCGGTCGCAGGATGGCGCGCGAGATGATGAGGCGCTGGATTTCGCTGCTGCCCTCCCAGATTCTTTCCACGCGCGCATCCCGCCAGATGCGCTCCAACGGCAGGTCGGACATCAGCCCCATGCCGCCGTGAATTTGCAGCGCCTCGTCGGCGATGAACGCGAGCGCCTCGCTCGCCGCCAGTTTCGCCATCGCCGCGTCCCTGTCGCTCATGCCGCCGTGGTCTTCGCGGTATGCCGCTTGGTAGGTCAACAATTCGGCGGAGCGCCGCGCGATTTCCATATCCGCGAGTTTGAAACCGACGCCTTGAAATTTGCCGATGGTCTGATTGAATTGCTTGCGCGTGGCGGCATACTCGCACGCCAGTTCATACGCCCGGTCGCAGCGCCCCAGACAAATCGCGGCGACCTGCAAGCGGGTGTTGCCGAGCCAACTGTTGGCGACCTCAAAGCCGCGGTCTATTTCGCCCAGCACCTGCCCCGCCGCCACCTTGCAATCGGTGAACTCCAGAATGAAGTTGTGGTATCCGCGGTGCGAGACGCTGTCGTATCCCGCGCGTATGTCGAACCCCGGCGCGCCCTTGTCCACCAAAAACGCGGTGATTTTTTTGCGCGCGCCGCGCGGCGTGTCCTGCGTGCCGGTGGCGGCGAACAGGATGACGAAGTCGGCGACGTCGGCGTGGCTGATGAAGTGCTTGCTGCCGTTGATGCGAAACCCGCCGCCGCCGGTCGTGTCCGCTTCCGCGGTGCAAGTCATCGAGCGAATGTCGGAGCCGGCGCCCGGCTCGGTCATGGCGAGGCAGTCCACCTTTTCGCCGCGGATGCACGGATAGAGATATTTTTCGCGCTGCTCGCCGACGCACGCTTGCAGGATGTTGCTGGGGCGTCCGACGGTGTATTGCAACGCCATACTCGCGCGCCCGAGTTCGCGGTCGAGCAGGCACATTGAGAGCGCATCCAGCCCGCCGCCGCCGAGTTCCTGCGGCATATTGGCGGCATACAAACCGGCTTGCTTCGCGCGCGCGATGATTTGCCGGCGCAAGCCGTCGGGCAGCGCATCGTTTTTTTCCACTTCGCGCTCATGCGGATACAACTCCTCAAAGACAAAACGCCGCGCGCTGTCCACCAACATCCGCTGCTCTTCGCTCAGGTCAAAGTTCATTGCTTACACCCGGCGGCTTACACTCGGCGGCTAACGACAGGGCGAACGACTATAACAGAAAACACGCATCGAGTCATCGGCAGGCGGCGGCGTTACTGGTCGAGGCTGCCGACGTTTTCGAGGTGGCCATCCACGTTGAGCACTTGCCCGGTGATTTTGGACGCCGCGGTTGATGCCAGAAACAACGCCGCGTCGGCAATGTCTCCGGCGTTGATGAAGGTGCGCAGCGACACGCCGCCGGTGTAGCGTTGCCGAACTTGCGCTTCGCTCATCCGTTTGCGCGACGCTTCGGCGGCGATGACGCGGTTCATGCGCTCGCCGTCGATGCTGCCGGGGCAGATGACGTTGGCGCGGATGCCGGCGGGTCCGAGTTCCATCGCGAGGGTTTTGGTCAGCCCGATGACCCCCCACTTGGCAGCCACATAGGGCGTGCGTAGCGCGTAGCCATGCCAGCCGGCGGTCGATGAAATGTTGATGATGACGCCTTCGCCGGCTTCGCGCATCAGCGGAATCGCTTGGCGGCAGCACAGGTAGGTTGCATCCAGGTTGACCGCGACGCAGCGCCGCCAGTCGGCTGGTTTGATATCTTCCAGCAATGCGGTGGGACCCGCGATGCCGGCGCAGTTCACCAGCGCCGCCAGCCCGTCAAAGCGCGCGTTGTGTTGCTCGAAGACGCGCGCAACCTCGGCTTCCACCGCCACATCGGCGACGCTGGTGTGGATGGCGGGATGGTCGGCGTTCAACTTGGCGACCGCGCTTTCATCGATGTCAACCACGTGCACGCGCGCGCCGGCGGCGGCGAAAGCGGTGGCGATGGCTTCGCCGATGCCGCCCGCGCCGGCGGTCACCAAGACGTTTTGTTGCGCAAAAGTCGGCGCGGCGGTCATGCGCTTCGCTGTTTGCCGAGTTGAACCGAGCGCCCGGCTTGCTCCGGTTGGGGCAGGCTCGCGTGCGCCGTTAGGATGCGCTTCAGCCGCGCAAAAACTTCGGGTTCGGCGGCGCAGGCGCGCGCTTCAATGGTGTTGACGTGCAACAACATTTGCTCGGCGGTGGCGAGTTGTTCGTTGCCGTTGTTGCCGGCGTGCATGCTGTGAAACAAGTGGATGCGTTTGGCGTCGCCGCCGAGCAACTGCGTGCTGATGGTGAACGGCGCATCCACGTTCACTTCGCGCAGGAAGTTGAGGTGGGTCTCCACGGTGTAGTAACTGTGGCCGCCCGCGTGATAGTCGGCGTCCACGCCGATATAACGGAACAGCGCATCGGAGGCGTCGCCGAATGCTTGCAGGTAGCGGCTCTCGGTCATGTGGCCGTTGTAGTCAACCCATTCCGGCGCCACCGTGTCGCGGTGCAGGGTGAGCGGTCTGCTCAAGTCATCTGCACTCGTTTCGTCCGCCATCGTCTCGCGGTGGTCGGCTTCATACAGCGTCTCCTCGTAACGCCGCAACACCTTGCCGGCGGCGTAGTCGTTGGCGCGCAGTCCTTGCATTACCGACACCAAGCAGTCGTCCCGCAGTCTTTCCAGTTCGTCGATGCTCTTCCCGCCGGCTTGTTGGTCGGACTGCGCGCACAGCCGGTCGAGCAACGCCTCGCTGAGGTCGGGTCCGTCGAAGCGCGTCCAGGGCCATTTCAGGCTGGGAGCAAACTGCTCCATAAAATGGCGAAAACCGCCCTCCCCGCCCGCCACGCGATAGGTCATAAACGAGCCCATAAACGCCCAGCGCAAGCCCGGACCATAGCAGAGCGCCTGGTCGATTTCGCCGGTGGTGGCGACCCCGTCGTTGACCAGATGCAGCGCTTCGCGCCACAGCGCTTCCATCAGGCGGTCGGCGAGAAACGCGTCTATTTCTTTGCGAACTTGAAGCGGGTGCATGCCGATACGCCGGTAAAAATCCGCCGCCGTCCGCCGGGCGGCGTCGCCGGTTTGCCGCCCGCCGACAATTTCCACCAGCGGCATCAGATAGACCGGATTGAACGGATGCCCCACGAGCACGCGCTCGGGAAAGCGCGCGCCGCTCTGCATGTCGCTCGGCAACAACCCGGAAGTGGACGACGCCACCACCACGCCGGCGTCGGTGTTGTCGCACGCCTCCGCAATCAACGCCCGCTTAACCTCAAGCCGCTCGGGTCCGCTTTCCTGCACGAAGTCGGCGCCGGCGACCGCCTCGGTCACGGAGCCGGCAAACACCAACCGCCCCTTGCGCCCAACCGGCGCCAGCGTCATTTTGCGGTAGGCGCGCAAGGCGTTGTCGACGACGCGGTTGAGGCGTGTTTCCACTTGCTTGGAGGGGTCGTAGACGGTTACATCGACGCCGTTGATGAGCAACCGCGCAGCCCATCCTGCGCCGATTACGCCGGCGCCTAGTAAGGCGGCGTTTTTTATTTTTTTCATCGTGTCACATCAAAACTTATAGTCCGTCTATTATGTGCGAAGGAATTCCAAAATTTTGTATAAAACTTTTAGCATACGACTTCCAACCATTTTGGTAATCTCGGCTCGTATGCCGGATATAAAAATCCATCTCATCAGAATTAAGAACAGACAGGAGTTTATCCACATCCACATGTTTCTGAGGTTTTACGCAGTATCCCGCATAAAATGTATACTCAGCCGAAGGACACTTCTGGAAATTGGGATGTTTGTTCATACCCGATGTAATTAATTTATCTCCAAAAGTCGTGGTCAGACCAAATTCACGCCCGAACGCATACCAGCGATTTGGGTCATGTTTTCCTTTGTCTCTTTTCAGCAAGTCATTTTTGTATTTTTTGAGATGTTGGTAAGCGCAGGGGTATTTAGTTTGCATCTGGTCTTCCTTTATCAATTTTTCATTCTCGTATGGGAAAACAATTATTCGTTCTTTCCGGTCACAACCGTTCTTCATCACTGAGGCTTTTATTATTGCCCGCGTAATACCGCTTTCCAAACGCACATCGTTTCCAAGTTTGTCAACAGCCACCACATATCCACCCCTCTCGCTTTTCTTTTCCAAAATAAACACATCGTCCGCCAAAGTTTGTAAGCCCACATGTATATCGGCTATTTCTCCGAGCGGCCATCCCCGTGTGCGTAAATTCTCTATCTGTTGCAGTGTTTCTTCCGATTCCAGTGTCCATATTCCTCTCCATGGCAGACGAGAAACAGGTACAAATCCTTTGCTTGTTAACGCTTCTCCGTCAAAGCGATGTAATTCATATTTTTCCCGCCTGGTGTTCTTAGTTAGAACAGTAATCAGCGAATAAGTCGTTGCTGATTTAAATACCTGATGTTCGCCAAAATCGATCAGGCAAGCAATTCCATGCTGACCAAGAATAAAACGCCGAAGAATTTGCCCCGCTGCTGTCTTCGTGTATGTATTCGGCGTAATGTAGCCTAGCCAGCCACCTTGTTTTAGTAAAAATATACCTATCTCAAAAAAAGCAATGTACAGGTCAGTTGATCCGTGTTGCGCCAACATCCAGTCTGCTTGTAAACGTTTCCGCCGCTCTTCGCCCAAATGCTGAATACGCACATACGGCGGATTACCCACCACATAGTCAAAACGGTTTTTATACGTTGTTAGTGCTGTACGGTCGGTGCTGTCTATACAGCGAAGATCCCATTTCACTTGCAAGCGCTTCCCCTTGCCAACTAACGCTTTATTAAGCCGGTCTCGGCATTGCACCAGTGCCTCGCTGTCGATATCCATGCCAGTAATGTTTTCCAGAGCGACACGGCAATCTCTCGCCGGCACACTATCGCATATACGTTCCACCAGACGAATTAAAAATGCGCCATCGCCACAAGATGGATCGCATACCCTCATTGTCGGTTGGTAGTCGTTCAGCGTGTTGTCCAATATCAGGTCGACAATCCAGGTCGGCGTATAAATCACGCCATATTCTTTGGTTTTCCCTAGCATGACTGTTTCTCTATGAGTTGCTTCATCTTGTGCATAAAAGATGTTATCGAAAATTGAGCGCTCAAAGCATTTTTCACATCCCCGTCCACCGACATTGACTCAACATCCTGCCATTCAATTTTACTAACATCTTCCAGAGTATCAAGTGGCAAGGATATTACAGCGATTCCCAACGCATCGGGTCTATGCGGGTAATTGTCGTCTTGCCCCAGCAAGACATATTTTCTTAAATGTTTGGTGCTGAGTTCTTCGTAATACTTAATCGATTTATCTCTCTTCAAATAAGGAATTTTATTTGGAATCACCATAAAATGCCCAAAAATGATATTTTTACGGCGAAGATTTGCTGTCTCTCCCATTAAATGCTCAAAGTAATTGTTGGCATTTTGTTTGAAATTTGCAGTGATGAATTTGATGCTTATAATCCCTAAATCTATACCATCCTTGCTAATCGAAACATCCACTGTTTTTTCGTAATATTTCCCCGAAATTGTCTTTTCATGCCCGTCCCCGCCTTTTCTGAAACTTTGTATGTCGTATTCTGCTCCCAGCAAATCTTTCATTACATCCGCAACCCACTGATGCAATGGATGCAGTTTCTTGCGGCTCCGGGCTCCGTGTTTATTATACTCTGCGTAGGATTCTCGAATGGCGTCAAGACACTCGTCCTCCATGGCGGGAGTACTTGTATAGCCGTGTCCGCTTTGCGCTCGGTTGGTATTCATTTAATCGACATGATAGCAAAATTTATCGAGACGTCTATTCAGCGTTTCTTCAGCGCCAATTTTTCGCGCACCTCGGCGGGTTTCATTAGGGTTACGTTGAGCGCCGACAAGATTGTGACGGCGCGTTCAACCAACTGTGCGTTGCTGGCGAATACGCCTTTTTCCAAGTATAAATTGTCTTCCAGACCGACCCGGACATTGCCGCCGGCTAGCACTGCCATTGCCACATACGGGAGTTGTTTTCTGCCGATGGAGAAGGCCGAGAAGACCGCGCCGGCGGGGAGTTGGTTGACCAGCGCCAGCAGGGTGCCGGGGTCGTCGGGGGCGCCGTAGGGGATGCCCATGCATAACTGGACCATGAGCGGGTCGTCCAGCAAGCCGTCGGCAATCATCTCCTTGACCAGCACGAGATGGCCGCTGTCGAACACCTCCAACTCGGGGCGCACGCCCAGTTCCTGCACCCGCCGCGCCATCGTTTTGAGCATGCCGGGGGTGTTCGTCATCACGTAGTCGCTCTCGGCAAAATTCATCGTGCCGCAGTCCAGCGTGCAGATTTCCGGCAGCAACTCTTCGACATGCGCCAAGCGCTCCAATGGTCCCGCGAGGTCGGTGCCGCTCGCGTTGAGTGGCAGCGGATTTTCGCCCGCGCCAAACACCAGGTCGCCGCCCATGCCGGCGGTGGTGTTGATGACCACGTCGGTGGCGCTGTCGCGGATTCGATGCACCACTTCGGCGAACAGTTTCGGGTCGCGCGACGGCGCGCCGGTCTGCGGGTCGCGCACATGCACATGCACGATGGCGGCGCCCGCCGTGGCCGCGTCAATCGCCGCGTCGGCGATTTGCTCGGGGGTGACCGGGATGTCCGGATGCCTGCCGACGGTGTTGCCGGAGCCGGTCAGCGCGCAGGTGATAAATGCGTTGAAATTCAATGGGTTGTTGCGCCTCCGTTGGCGTTGTGTGGGGTGGGTGGCGGGGGAATTCTGCCCAACTGAGCGCCGCAATGCAAGGCGGTGGCGCGGCGGCCACAGCGAGGGTGGCGACGCTCAGCGCGCGGCGATTTTTAGCCACTCGCGGATGATGCGCAGTTCGTGTTCTTCGACGATGCCGTTTTTGTGCAGCGCGTGATACATCGCATACAAATCGCCGCCGCCGTCGCCACCGTCGTCGTTTTTGTTCGCCGCGCCGAGCGCTTCCATCACCTTGTGAAAA